>CAVOMQ010000005.1:0-182462 GCA_963697065.1 uncultured Gemmatimonadales bacterium | reverse complement strand
TCCTTGCGCGCCCCGCGCAGCTTGTTAGCACCGTTGAAGGCCCAGGAAACGCGCACCGCGTAACGCGAGGTGTCAACAAGCCGTTGACCCTACGGCATCTCTGACGTAATCATCCGCGCGTGCCACGGGAACGATCGCCCGCCTCGAGCGTTTGTCGCCCGGCCTCCTACCAGCGAGTCTGCCCTGTCACCCCAGTCCTCGAACACGCGATCGGTTGGTTTACGAAACTCCCGCCAGACCGCCGGCGTGACCGTGCTGGTGGCGGTATTCATCGCGGTGATTGCGCCGCGGGTGTACGCCCAGGTGCGTTTCGCGGTCGTGGACATTCGCCGAGCCGTGACCGAGTCGGCCGAAGGCCACGCGGCGTTTGATGCCTTGACCGAGGCTCGTCGGCTTTTCGGGCACACTGATGATGAACGGGTGCGATTCCTCTCGCCAGATGGCTTCATCGGCTTTCTAGATGAGTTTGAGCCTCCCAAGCAGTCGACGGAGGAAAAGAGTCCGGTCCGCGCTGGAACAGCGGGGCAAGAGCCAGGAAGTAGCCCTCCGGACGGAAGGCGGATGCTTATCGCGGAGGATGTCGCCGTGTATCTCGGTTTCGGACGTCAGGCGCTCGCAAAGATGCGCCTGACTGGGACTCGCCACCGTTCTTCAAGGTTGGACGCCGTGTTCTGTACGATCGGGACGAGCTTGATGCCTGGCTCAACGAGCGGAAGAGGCGGTCCACATCAGATCGGGGCTCGACGTGAACGCGCCGGACCCCTGTTGGTGTTGGTTCATTTCACGTGCGGTACACCATTTCCGGCACGGTGAATCGATGAAGAAGGAAGCGAGGATGCTACTCTCTCGGTCGCTCGACAGTCTCGTGCTGTCCGTGGAGCGGTTTAATTGTCCATGGATCGTGGACGTCAGGAGGTGATGTTACTACTTCTCGACCGGGCTTTTGAGTTACTGCTCGAGGCGGCAATCGTGCACCGTGGCGGGCGCATTCGCGAATCAGGTGGCAAGGAAACAATTGGGCATGATAAGTGTGTACGCGTCTGTCTTTCCGGCAAGAAACGCAGTGTCTGACGCCTGAGCAGGCATTGACAATTCAGATTGTGAACAGTCTTCGCGATGCTGCTCAGCACTACATGCTTGAGGTGTCTGAGCAGCAGCTGTACATGTATGCTAAGCCGGAGTCACGTTGTATTCGGATGTGTTGGGGAAGGTGTTTTCCCAGCAGCTTCGTGATCACATTCCCGAGCGCGTCCTTCCCGTCTGTACAATGCCACCGACCGACCTTGCAACGCTTGTTAAAGCTGACTTTGAGGATGTTCGGAAGCTGGTCGGGCCGAGATCCCGACGACTTCTCCAGGCAAGGGCAAGAATTCGGGCTCTCGCGGTCGTCGAGTCGTCATTGAACGGCATTAGGTCGCAGCCGGGGGAGGCCGAACTAAATGAGCTGCTCAAGCAGGTGCGGGCTGGTAGGCAGTGGAACGATCTTTTCCCGGGCGTCGCGAGCCTAAAGATCGCCACAGAGCCTACGAATGCCATCGGTATCGCGATTCGTCTGACCAAGAAAGAAGGTGAAGATGTACACCTTGTCCCTGAGGGCACACCCGGAGCGACGATTGTCTCTGTGAAGCGTGTGAATGAATTGGACTATTACTCGCTTGGCCTTAGAGAACTGGCGAAGGGAGTCGGCCTTTCTGAGGGCCGTGCGCTGGCGGTGATGAAGCACCTCGGTCTTCAGGAGAGCACGGAGTTTTTCAAAGTGATACGCGTGGGCAAGTCGTCTTTCAAGCGCTACAGCTTGAAGGCACGCCGAATCAGTTCTCGAGGCAATGAAGACGCTTGACATGGACAAAGTGTGGGCGCTTCACAAGCCAACCGGTCGAGGGCAGTGAACTGGGCAACTTCGTAGGCTGGTGTGTGCACGGCGCAGGGCATACATCCAATCTGGGGTCGTTCTGCTTGGCGAGTGATCGTCGGGGCCGACGGCGTTTCGGGCGAGGGTGAATTTGGCCTGGCTCGCTTATCCCTCGTTACCGAACCAATCGGGACCTAGGGCCTCCGGGGACAGCTCGTCTGGTTCATCTCAGTGCTTGGGCTCACAGTCTGCGAGTATCAACTGAGTCCTGATCCAAATTCGCTGATCGACAGCGGCTCGGGCGACTTGAATAGCTTTGCGCCGAGCTGCCTGGCTGCCGCTATGCCTTCGTCGGTGAGCATGTCACGCTGGATCAGGCAGGTGTCGAAAGTATCTCCCGGCGGCACCCGCCTCCTCCGTTGCGATACCAACAATCTCATCCAAGTCATACTGTGCAAGTGCCGCAGTCGCGATGTTCGTTAGCATTCTCCTACGCTCGCCCCTGGCAGCCTTTGAGGCTAGAACGAGAAAGGCAGACTTGCGGTCCTCCATGATGACGGTCGCATAACTCGCGCGTTGAGTCTTCGCTCGGTCTTCTCAACAACGCATCCGAGTACACGACGGTGAATGCGAGGTAGTTCAGGCCGCGGAGATAATCGTCAGGTGGTCGGTAAGCGTTGGCTGCTGATGTTCACCGAGCGGTATTGATGGTCCTCCGCGCTTGGCGCGAACCCGATGCCTTTGTGGAGCGCGGCGATGGCCTCGTCAACCAAGTAGCTGGGCCGATTGGCCGCGTCACGCTCAGCGATTTCGTGGGCAAACCGCTGCCGATAATTCGCCCAGTGACCCGGTAGGATCGCCAACTTCATGTCCTCCGAGGCAAGCGCCAGCAGAGGGACTCGTCGCCCATCTTGTGTGCCGCCAGCAAGTCCTCTTCGTTTGTGAGCGGGAATAGAGGCTCTTTCCATAGAGAGATTCTCGAACGCTCAGGTAGTCAAGGAAATCTGGAAGCGTGTCACACTCTGAAGCCACCAAGCGAAGATCGAGGGAGGTGAATATGTGGACCGGCATGCCGTGCTCTACGGCAAATGGATTGACAATACGGGTGCGGTCAGCGGACGGATCCTGACTTTCGTGTGGAAGATCAACGACCACGACACCGATAAGCGAAGTAGTTGTACCTAGCATCTAGGACGATCTCCTGCCCAATGCCGGTTACTACCCGAAGCGGCTTTCCAGTGCGAAGCGCCTGCTTTATCGTCTTGAGTTGACGAACGCCGTCGCTGACTTTGGCGGCGATGCGGCTCTCAATGACAGAGAGATCCGCATCGGCCGCAGCTGTTGCTTGAATGCCCTTCACCTGGAAGATGATCGCCCGTTCCTCAAAAAGGACGAGAATGTCGGCTATTTCGCGCTCCTTCCCGTTGACCTTCTTGTACTAGGATTCCTTGCAACAAAGTCCCGAAGAAGAGATCGTCGCAGATCATATTCACCAACTGTTCAGCGCGATTCTCCTCCGTCATGGTTACTCCTTGTAGTTCCAACGGAATAAGTCCGCTGCGATCAACGAGCGCGGAGCCCGATCAGCGCCACAAAGCTACTCACCATCTGTCGATCCGATGGACGCCAACCAAGCAGCTGAGGAATCCGGGAAGGTTGCCGAGCGACGTGGATTGGGGAACCACTTCGTCCATGTCGCCATTAGGTCGGTGTCATCGGCATTCGGTGCGAGCTTGAAGCACCAGACTCCAACAATGTGCGTGGCCATATCCTGGGCGAAGATCCCGTTCGGCGCTCTAGCTTCGAAGTGAATCGATCCAAACCCCTGCGGGTGAGGCTTTGCGACGATCACCCGGTCTCCGAAAAGCGCATCCTCAACGTCGATGTCATGACACCGAACGCGTCCACTGATAGCGCGACCACACCCGGCGATCCATCCGGCAGCTGGTTTGCGGCATCGGCTACGGCTTCACGCCAGGTGTTTGACCCTGGCATCGAGAAAGCTGTATCAGGAGGTGCGAGGTCAAGCGCCCGGTGATCTGCGCCAGGTCGGCTCGATTCGAACATGACGAATCCGTCCGCATGTTCAATTCCATTGGCGTTGAATGGAAACGCGTCCTTCTGGTGTTTCACTTCAACGGCGAGCGTCACCTCGTGGCTCGCCACCGACGCGTCGTAGTTTCGTTTGCCCCGGCCCGGCTGATGAAGTCTTACCTCGCTCGCTCCCAGAGCGAGTGTGGCGATGGCGAACAATTCCTGAAGCACGCCGTTTTCATGCGTTTCGAGCCGTCGACGGTAGTGTTTGGCAAGTGTTTCATTCGGAATGAATTGAGCGAGCACAGTCAGATCCCGTTCAAGTCGGCAGCAAATGGATGGGCGCATCCACTGAGGGATGGGGGCATCGACGGCGAGCCCAAGAACCGCTCGGAGTGACGGGAAGTTCAATCCACCATCCTGTTCGCTGGTGAGCAATCGACTAGGTAGTGGGCCATGGAAGGTGAGCTTCAACCGACGGGACCAACTCAACCATTGCATTGAAGCAAAGGCCAATGCGCGTTCCGACGACTGCGTTTGCTGTCTTGTGCCACGTGGTTGCAATCCCGACGAGCTTCGGAGCGCCGGGGCTTGGTCCGACCATGCCGGGGTATGCCCAAATCCCGCCGCCACTCATGCCGACTGGATTGGGCATCTGCTGGAGTTGGCCGCCAAGTCCTGCACCCTGACTCTTGTCAAAATCCAACACAATGTTTCGGTCGGCTCGGTACTTCGGTGCGACGGCCTCGGGTGATGGTCCCGGCTTAACTGCGAGGTAGAGTTGCTTCGCGGTCAGTGCTCCACTTCTGAGAAACGTCGACTGGCGTCCGACTGGGAATCCGACGGCCAGGTAGTAGGTCCCGAAAACGGGGCGTAGATCGGGCGTGAACGACGGGTCAGTGTCATCAGGCTGAAGGAACGAGGTTTCGAGGAGTCCGTCATGCCCCGGTGGAAGCGCCAGCACCGCGAGGTCGATTCCATCGTCCTCGTGGCGCCCCCCGGTGGGTATCGAGGCTCGCCGCCATTCGCCATGGATCGGGACGAGTTTACCCTCCCCGCCAGCGTATGTTGGTTTTCCAAGGGACTCGTCCAGACAGTGGCCAGCAGTAATGAGGAAATGACGACCGGCGACGGCGAACAGCGTCGAGCTTGCGAGAAACGATAGGCGACCCGCATTCGGCTCGTAATAGAGCGGCGCTGACCTGGCGAGTGCCCAGTCGCCTGCTGTCGCGATTCGCGCTCTTACGGCCTGCTCGATCTTCACGGCGATTCCGCATCCTTGTCGATCGACGCGAACCATGGCGGTCGCGCCAGTAGGAATCCCGCCCCGGCGAGCCTAGTCGAGACAATTGGTTCAAGAGTTTGAGCCACTACCGCCAGCGTCAGTCGGAATGCCTTAAGGTATGTGTCCCGTGTCCCCGGCTCGCCTTGGCGGTAACGCAGATTGACAATCGTTTTCCAATGAGGGAGTGCGTCGAGCGCTGCCCGCTCGTATGGATCCCGTGGTTGGCGACCGCGTCGTATAATTGCCCGAGGTCGTGGGTCTGTTGAAACGTCCCGTCTTTCACCTGCCGAACTGCTTTCAGCGCACACTCACAAGCCATCTGCAAGTGCCAATATCCATGGGATAGCGCCTCGCCATCGAGCGATGTGCCGCCGATTTCCGCGGCATCTTCAATCGCCTTCCGCGAGGTGGCGAGCAGCCCGTGGAGCACATCGTCGGTCGAGCTAGTGCCGGTTAGCGAAGAATTGACCCGGCGAAGCTCCGACGCCTGATCGACAACTTCGCGCCGGATCTGTTCGATTTCCGCTTCAGAAAACCGGCTGAGGTCGGGCGACGATTTGATCCAGCCGAGGGGTATTTCGTCGTCCTGCACCCCAACGGAATAGGTCATCCATGCGGTTCGCCCCTCTTCTTCGACGCGTGTGGTCACGGCGGGGACGTGAATTGCGAACGGAGCGCCCTGAATATTGACAAAGCCACGTAGGTAATTAGTGCCGTGGGAGAGGTTGGATTCGCCGTATCGTTGCGCATACCAGTAATGAACGATTTTGAACAAGTGGGCGAACCATGGAGCACGAACCAGTGCTCCACGACGTCTTCGGGTGCCGGTGTGGATCCACCCTTGCCGTCGGACACCTCAAGAACCGCTCCTCGAACGAAGAACAATGCTGCCTGGAGCGGCCGGTCCGCGAGCGGCACTTCGGCGGCGGAAAACTCGGCGTCAATCTCGACAAGGCTCGACTCGATTTCAGGATCGTGCCCCACGCCTCCCTCCGAAGAAATCCCCGCGCTCTCTGCCCCCAGCCGGAAGGTAGGGAAATGCGCGGTCGACCTATTTCCGCGTGATTACTGGGTGATTACCGCCAGCAAAACGCTCCGCGAGGAATTCGCGGAGCGTTTGGTGTAAGATCAATCATCATAATAACTTACCAAATCGGGGCGCGGGGATTTGAACCCCGGACCTCCTGCTCCCGAAGCAGGCGCGCTAACCGGGCTGCGCTACGCCCCGTAACCAAGTGGGCCCAGAGGGAGTCGAACCCCCAACCTTCTGATCCGTAGTCAGATGCTCTATCCAGTTGAGCTATGGACCCGTCTCGTTCGGACCAGCGATCCTTCGACTGCGCCGCGATACCGCCGCGGCTTCGCTCGGGACGGGACGCGCGGTTCGCGGGTCCCATGGGCGGTACAAGACTCGAACTTGTGACCTCTACGATGTCAACGTAGCGCTCTAACCAACTGAGCTAACCGCCCGTGTCCATCCGCATCCGGCATCGGCCATCGGCCAGCGACACGGCACGCACAACGGGCAGTCGAACCCGCGAGGGCCGGCTGCCCGTGGCGACTTGCATGGCGGGGGTGGGATTTGAACCCACGACCTCCGGGTTATGAGCCCGGCGAGCTACCAGACTGCTCCACCCCGCGTCGATCCGTCCTGAGGGGCCATCGGCCCCGAAGGATCTCGATGCTCCAATCTACCACCCCGACACGTCCCGAGCGCCGAGAGCGGGAAACGGGACTCGAACCCGCGACCCCAACCTTGGCAAGGTTGTGCTCTACCAACTGAGCTATTCCCGCGCGGTGGGCGAAACTATCCGCCGTGGATGGGCTGGTCATCGCAGCGTCGGGTCATGGCCGTGGGCATCGATCGCGCGATTCCTGCGCCAGGTCGCATCACCACATCCGAAGGCATCGCTGCTTCGTCTTCGACGTCGGCTGTCGACCTCGACTGACCGCACCAATCGCGACGAACAGTGGAGGCGAGGGGGATCGAACCCCTGACCTCGTGAATGCCATTCACGCGCTCTCCCAACTGAGCTACGCCCCCATGGCCTTGCCGGCGACGTCGAACCGGTCCGTGGGCGGCCCGGCAACCTATCCGGCGGGTTGAAAGGTGTCAAGCAAATCTGCGGACGTTTTCCGGGCTCTTTCTTCTGGCGCGGATCGTGTCTATGCTAACGGCGATTCCCATGACACAGCGCACGCCGCGTTCCGACGCTTCGCGCCCGCCACACATTCCCGTGGCGCCACCGCCCACTCCGCTCGACACCATGTCGCTGGCGGATATTCTCGCCGCCGGCAGCGCGCCCAAGCGTCGCGCCCGCAAGCGCGAAACCGCCAGGTCGCTCGGCGTCTACGACTCCGACCGCGACATCCTCGACCAGTATCTCTATGAGGTCTCGCGCACCCCGCTGCTGACGCCGGCCCAGGAAGTCGCGATCGCGCGGCGCGTGCGCAGCGGCGACGAAGACGCCATGCAGGAGCTCGTCAAGCGCAACCTGCGCTTCGTGATCTCGGTGGCCAAGAAGTACCAGAACCGCGGCCTGCCGCTCACCGACCTGATCGGCGAAGGCAACGTCGGCCTGATGACGGCGGCCCGGAAATTCGACCCCGACCAGGGCGTCAAGTTCATCTCGTACGCGGTCTGGTGGATCCGCCAGTCCATCCTCGCCGTCGCTGGCGCGGCAGGGGCGCACGGTCCGCGTGCCGCTCAACCGCACCGCCGACCTGTCGCGCATCTCCCGGCCGCCGAAACGCTGCGGCAGGAACTGCGGCGGGAGCCGACGCCGGAAGAACTCGGCCGCGCCACCGACCTCACCGTGGACGTGGTGCAGTCGCTCGCGGCGCTCAACACCGCCGACGTCCGCCTCGACGCGCCGCTCGATCCCGACGGCGACCGCTCGCTCATCGACCGCTTCAGTGGCGACGAAAGCGTCGACGCCGAAGAGGAAGCGATGCGGCACTTCCTCGCCGACGAGGTCGATCACGCGCTGCGCACCCTGCCGCCCCGCGACGCCAAGGTGCTGCGGCTCTACTTCGGCCTCGACGGCGGCCGCGAACACACGCTGGAAGAGATCGGCAGCATGCTCGGGGTCACGCGCGAGCGGGTGCGGCAGTTGCGCGATCGCGCCTTCGAGCGGCTGCGCGAGGGCGATGTGGGTCGCGCGCTGGCGAGTTTTGCGGCCTGACCCATGTCCAAGAAACGGGCCGACAGGGAAGTCTCCGCCGGTGGCATCGTCTTCCGCCGTGATGCCGACGGCGCACCGCGGTTTCTGCTGATCAAGGACAGCTACCACCACTGGGGCTTTCCGAAGGGCCATCTCGAAGACGGCGAATCGCCCGCCTTCGCGGCCACGCGTGAGACGCGCGAAGAAACCGGGCTCGACCAGCTGGTGCTGCAGGGCCCGATCCGCGTGATCGACTGGCACTTCCGCTTCCGCGGCCGCTACATCCACAAGTACTGCCATTTCTTCCTGTTCGAGTCGCCCGAGGGCGACGCCACGCCGCAGAAGGCCGAAGGCATCACCGCGGTGCGCTGGGAACTGCTCGACAAGGCGCTGGAAGTGCTGAGTTATGACAACGCCCGCGGCGTGTTGCGGCGTGCCGGCGAGATGGCGCGCACGCTGGTCGCCGTGGGGCAGGGACGCCAGCGCGCGGCACCGGCCGAGACACTCACTCCGTCCGCGCCGTCGGGCCGCCCCGTCAAGATGCCGGCCTGACGCGCCATGCCGGTCTGCGCCGTGCTGCTGGAGCGCCGCCCGGCGATGCTGGCGGTGCGCCGCGCGCTGGCCCGGTCTGATCAGAAGATCCTCGCCGCCCGCTCTCCCGCTCACCTCGGCGCCGTGCTGTCGCGGCGGTTGTGCGACACCATCATGGTGGGAAGCGAAGCGGTGCGCGGACCGGTGCTCGACGCCATCCGCCGCGAGTTCCCCGCGATGCCGCTCATGGTCTACGCGTCGTTCCGCTCCGACGACGCCGAGATGCTGCTGCACCTGCACCGCGCGCGCGGCGCGGCGCTCGCGGTGGAGTCGCTCGACGAGCCGGTGCTGCCGCGCTTGCTGCGCGAGCACAGTCTCACGGCGCGACGGCTGGCGGAACTGGTGCCGCTGGCCGAGCGGCTGGATCTCACCGATCGATTCCAGCAGAAGGCCTGGCGATTGATCGTGGCCCAGGCTCCGGCAGGACTTTCCACGGTCCGCTGGCCCGGCAACTCGGCGTGCGGCGGGAGACGCTCTCGCGGCGCTTCGGTGCCGGCATGGCGCCGCCCCTCAAGCGGGCCATCGACGCGGTGCGCCTGGTGGCGGCCGGGCAGCTGCTGGGGAACCCGGCTACCGGGTGGCCGACGCCGCCCGACTGCTCAGGTTCTCGTCGGTTTCGCTGCTGCAGCAGACGGCCCGGCGTACCCTCGGCGACGTCGGCGCGCGGCGTGGCCGCCCTCGATGCGGGACGGGTGGCGGACGCGTTGCGGCAAGGCGCCTTCGTGGGAGCTGGGGACGGTTTCCGGATCGGGGTTCCGGGGTAGCTTTCCAGCGCTGTCGTCGGGTTGTTGACCTCTCTCCTTGTGATTATTTTCACAAGCTATTCTGGAACCGGTTCGATTCTCTCAGCGCAGAGTGCCATGGCCACTGATTCGATGCTCCGCCCCGGCGAGATCAAGGACATCCTGCTCAAGGAAATCGAAGCGGCCGATCTCGGCTCGCTCGATGTCGAGCGAAGTCGGCACGGTCCTCGAAGTGAAGGACGGCGTCGCCCGCATCTACGGCCTGCAGCACGCCATGGCCGGCGAGATGCTCGAGTTCACCGTCCTCCGAGACCGGCGAGACGATCACCGCCCTGGCGCTCAATCTCGAAGAAGGACAACATCGGCGCCGCCATCCTCGGCGACTACCTCCAGCTCAAGGAAGGCGACGAGGTCCGCCGCACCGGCCGCGTGCTCGAGGTGCCAGTCGGTCCGACGATGCTCGGGCGGGTGGTCGACGCGCTGGGCCGCCCGATCGACGGGATCGGCCCGATCAACGCGAATCCCAGCGGCAGGTCGAGATCGATGGCGCCGGGCATCATCGTGCGGCAGCCGGTGAAAGAGCCGCTGCAGACCGGCATCAAGGCCATCGACTCGATGATCCCGATCGGCCGCGGCCAGCGCGAGCTGATCATCGGCGACCGCGGCACCGGCAAGACCGCCATCGCCATCGACACCATCATCAATCAGAAGGGCACCGGCGTCGTCTGCGTCTACGTCGGCATCGGCCAGAAGCGCTCGACGGTGGCGACGGTGGTCGAGAAGCTCAAGGCTGCCGGCGCGATGGACTACACGATCGTCGTCGGCGGCGTCGGCGTCGGACCCCGCGCCGATGCAGTACATCGCGCCGTACACGGGCGCGCCGATGGCCGAGTTCTTCATGTACGAGGAAGGGAAGGCGACGCTCGCGTCTACGACGACCTGTCGAAGCAGGCCGCGGCGTACCGCCAGCTCTCGCTGGTGCTCCGGCGCCCGCCGGGCCGCGAGGCGTATCCCGGCGACGTCTTCTATCTCCACTCGCGCCTGCTCGAGCGCGCCGCGAAGATCTCGACCGATCCCGGCGTCACGGCGCTCGATCCGCGCATCGAGGTGCCGGGCGGATCGCTGACGGCGCTGCCGATCATCGAGACCCAGGCCGGCGACGTGTCGGCGTACATCCCGACCAACGTCATCTCGATCACCGACGGCCAGATCTTCCTCGAGACCGACCTGTTCTACGCGAACGTCCGTCCCGCGGTCAACGTCGGCATCTCGGTGTCGCGCGTCGGCGGCAACGCCCAGATGAAGGCGATGAAGCAGGTCGCCGGCCGCGCTCCGCCTCGACGCTGGCGCAGTATCGCGAGCTCGAAGCGTTTGCGCAGTTCGGCTCCGATCTCGACGCGGCGACGCAGCGGCAGCTCGGCGCGGGCGCCCGCATGGTCGAGGCGCTGAAGCAGCCGCAGTACCAGCCGATGCCGGTCGAGGAACAGATCGTGATCATCTACGCCGTCACCAACGGCCATCATCGACGACGTCGAGGTGCGGCACGTGCGGCAGTGGGAGATCGGATTTCCACGAGTGCATTGCGCGCGTCAGCGCCCGCAGGTCGCTGGAGCAGATCCGCACCGAAGAAGGTGCTCGACGACGAGCTGAGGCCGAGCTCAAGCAGGCGATCGCGGCGTTCAAGACCGATGTTCCAGCCGGCCTGACGATGGCCAAGTCGCGAGCGCTCAAGGGGCGCATCAACTCGGTCGAGAACACCCGCAAGATCACGCGGACGATGGAGCTGGTCGCCACGTCGAAGATGAAGCGGGCCCAGGACCGCGTGATCGCGGCGCGGCCGTACGCGCGACGCGCTCGCGCGACGTGATCGCGGACCTGTTCACGCCCCGATCTCGCCGAGCGCTTTCCGCTGCTGCGCCAGCCGGCGCCGGTCGAAGGGGGTCCCGACCGCGCCGCGCTCATCCTGATCACGTCGAACCGCGGGCTGGCCGGCGGGTTCAACGCGAACCTGATCAAGGAAGCGCGCGCGCCGCATCGCGGCGCTCGAGGGCGAGGGTTACGACGGTCGAGCTGCATCGTCATCGGCAAGAAGGGCGTCGGTTTCTTCCGCTACGTCGGGCGCACGTTCGCAGCGAGCGTCACCGACATCGGCGACAAGCCCACGGCCGCGCACGCCGCCTCGGTGATGGATCCGCTGATGGCGGACTACGCCGCCGGCAAGCTCGGCGTGATCGAGCTGGTGCAGTCCCATTTCGTGAGCGTGCTCAACGCGCCGCCGATCACGGTGCGCGTGCTGCCGGTGACGCCGCCGGAAAAGGGCGGGCTCAGGCCGGATTACATCCTGTCTCCCGATGCCGGGGGCGATTCTGGAAGCGCTGCTGCCGCTCTACGTGCGCAACACGATGTACCGCGGGCTGGTGGAGACGGTGGCGGCCGAGCAGGCGGCGCGGCGCACCGCAATGAAGAACGCCACCGACAACGCCGGCGACATGCTGGAGATGCTGAAGCGGACCTACAACCGGCAGCGGCAGGCGCAGATCACGCAGGAGATCGCCGAGATCGTGGGCGGCGCGGCGGCGCTGGAGTGACAACATGATGAGGACTTGCAAACCATGACCGCAACCGCAACCGCAACCACAGCCGGCCCCGCAACGGGCACCATCGTCCAGGTCATCGGCCCGGTGCTCGACGTCGAATTCCAGCCCGATCACCTGCCGGAGATCTACAACGCGCTGGCGGTCGACGACCGCAGCGGCCCGGTGCCAGTGCACCTGGTGGCCGAAGTGCAGCAGCACATCGGCCGCAACCAGGTGCGCGCCGTGGCGATGAGCTCGACCGACGGCGTCGTGCGGGGCATGAGTGCCCGGGACACCGGCTCGGCGATCACCGTGCCGGTGGGCGACGCGGCACTGGGCCGCATCCTCAACGTGCTGGGCGAGCCGGTCGACGGCGGCCCGCCGATTCCCGCCAGTGTGGAGCGCTGGCCGATCCACCGCACGTCGCCGCAGTTCGCGGCCCTCGAGCCCAAGACCGAGATTCTCGAGACGGGCATCAAGGTGATCGACCTGATCGCGCCGTTCGTCAAGGGCGGCAAGATCGGCCTGTTCGGCGGCGCCGGCGTGGGCAAGACGGTCGTCATCATGGAGCTCATCAACAACGTGCAGAAGGGGCACGGCGGCAAGTCGGTGTTCTGCGGCGTGGGCGAGCGCACGCGCGAAGGGAACGACCTCTACCTCGAAATGAAGGAATCGGGCGTGCTGAACAGCGCGGCGCTGATCTACGGCCAGATGAACGAGCCGCCGGGCGCCCGTCTGCGCGTCGGGCTGTCGGGGCTCACGGTCGCCGAGTACTTCCGCGACGTCGAGGGCCAGGACGTGCTGCTGTTCATCGACAACATCTTCCGCTTCACGCAGGCCGGCTCCGAAGTCTCGGCGCTGCTGGGCCGGATGCCGAGCGCCGTGGGATACCAGCCGACGCTGGCGACGGAGATGGGCGACCTGCAGGAGCGGATCACCTCGACCCGGAACGGCTCGATCACCTCGGTGCAGGCGATCTACGTGCCCGCCGACGACCTGACCGATCCGGCGCCGGCCACCGCGTTCGCGCATCTCGATGCCACGGTGGTGCTGTCGCGGGCCATCGCCGAGCTCGGCATCTACCCCGCGGTCGACCCGCTCGATTCCAACTCGCGCATTCTGGCGCCGCAGTTCATCGGCGAGCGGCACTACAACGTCGCCATCGGTCTGCAGCGCATGCTGCAGCGCTACAAGGCGCTGCAGGACATCATCGCCATCCTCGGCATGGACGAACTGTCGGAAGAGGACAAGCAGATCGTCGGCCGGGCGCGGCGGATGCAGCGTTTCCTGTCGCAGCCGTTCCACGTGGCCGAGCAGTTCACCGGCTTCCCCGGCAAGTACGTCAGGCTCGAGGACACCATCGCGTCGTTCGAGCGGGTGCTGTCGGGCGAATTCGACGACCTGCCGGAACAGGCGTTCTACATGCAGGGCGGCATCGACGACGTGGTCAAGCGCGCCAAGGAGCTGCAGGGGTGATGCGCGTCACGGTCATTTCGCCGGAAGCGGCGCTGTTCGACGGCGAGGCCGACTCGGTCGTCGCCCCCGCGTTCGATGGCGAGTTGGGCATCCTCGCCAACCACGCGCCGCTGATGACCATCCTCGGCACCGGTGTCCTGACCATCCGGGGCACCGGCGTGGTACGGCGGTATCGTGTGCAAGGAGGCTTTCTCCAGGTCGTCAAGAACAGCGTCCGTGTTCTTGCCGAACGCGTGCAAGGAGAATCCGATGCCGGGTAACCCCGCCGCCCGATGGGCGGCCCCCGCGATGGGTGTGCTGCTGTTGGGCGCGGTTGCGTCGACCGCAGCAGCGCAATCAACCGGTTCGCCGGTTTTTTCGTCTCCGTACCGGGATTTCCAGATGAGCGAGTGGGCGATCTCGCTCTCCGACCCGGGCCCGGGGTACGACCTCGAAGGCTCGTACCGCTTTGCCTTCAGCCCGGCGGGCTCGACTGACCTGGGGCTCAGGGCCGGCGTACACGCCGGACTCGGGGCCGGGCACGACGCCCTCCTGCTGGGCACCGACCTCCGCGCTCGGGTATTGACCCACACCGAATCGTTTCCGCTGGACGGGTCGCTCACCATCGGCCTGGGGATGGAGAGTCACAATCACGTGACGGTTGGGTATGTTCCTATCGGCTTCACCATGGGTCGCCGGGTGCTGGTCGAGGGGTCGTCGATCTCGCTGGTGCCATACGTGCAACCGGTGGTGATGCCGCTCCTGGGAGATGCCTCGGGAACCGACGTCTCGATCGGATTCGGGTTGAACGCCCGGATGTCGCCGCGGCTGGACCTGCGGTTCAGTGCGGCGGCCGGCGATGTCAACGGCGTCGGATTCACGGTGGCCTTCCTGCACTAGTCGCTCGACAATGGGGAGGATGCAGATGGGACGTCGCGGCGTATGGCCGGTGGTTGCCGTCCTGGCAGCAGGATTGGCAATGCCGGCATCGGCGCAGGTGCTCGGATTGCCCGTGGTCAACAACGGCGCTCCGATCGGTTTGAACATCGGAGCGGATTTCGGCTCGGCCAACGACGAGTACGCCGCCGGAGGCGGTACGGCGCTTGGCGGCCATGTCACCATGGGATTCGGCTTCTTCGGTGCCACCGCGTCGCTGTCGCATTTCGCCCCGGAGACGGGCCCGGGAGTCTGGTCGCCGGGCGGCGCGGTGACGCTGCGGCTGCTCGGCGGCCCGCTGGTGCCGTTCCGGATCACGCTGCAGGGCGGTGCGGCGCATTGGTCGATGAACAGCGTCGGCTTCACGCACGTGCCGATCTCGCTCGGATTTGCGGCGACGATTCCCAACCCGGCGTTCGCGATCAAGCCCTGGGTGGCGCCGCGGCTCGATATCGAGTCGGTGAGCGGCGGGTCGAGTTCCAATCATTTCGGATTGAGCGGCGGAATCGATCTCTCGCTGCTGAACGGCATGGCGCTCCGCGCCGCCTACGACCGCCTCTGGGCGGAGAACGGCGCGCATCCGTCGGTGTTCAGCCTGGGGATCGGCTACTCGCGCTGAGTGCGTGGGGCGGGCGCGGCGGACGCGGGTCCGCGCCCGCCGGCCGAGCTGCGCCGGTCGAGCAGTGGCGCGACCATCGCGGCGTTCCGGGCCGCGGCGCCGCGGTCCGGTTCCAGCGCTTGGCGTGCCGCTGCACCAGCAACGGCCGCCGTGCCGGGATCCCTGAGCCAACTGGTCCATAGCCCCGACAGCGCGTTGACGGCGCCGCGTCGCGGCAGCCGGGTCAATCCGCCGGCAGCGGCCAGCAGTTCCGCGTCGCGGCTGCCGCGGTCGTGCGGCCCGATGATCACCGGCCGCGCCCAGGCCGCCGGCTCGAGCACCGAATGAATTCCACTTCGTCCCCACCCCCCGCCGACATACGCGAACGTCCCCGCCGGATAGAGCCGGGAGAGGATGCCGACGCGGTCGACCACCAGGAACGTGGCGTCACCTGACGCCGCAGCACCAACGGTGGCGGGTGCGGGGAGTCCGAGTCGTTCCGCGCGCGCCACGAGTCCCGCCAGGTGCTGTGGTGACGGTTCGTGCGGTACCACGACGAGCACCGCGCGCGGGACTTCCCGTCGCACCCTGACGAATGCTTCCAGCAGGATTTCTTCGTCTGCCGGCCACGTGCTTCCGGCGATGAGCGCCACCGAGCGATCCCACGACACCGGCAACGCCTCACTTGCCGGCCGCTCTGTCATGTCGAGGACGGCGTCGGCGCGCGGATCGCCGGTGACGGAGACGGCTTCGGGGCGACACCCGAGCCGTACCAGGCGGGTGGCGTCGTCTTTCGAGATGGCGCCGGCCCGAACGACGGCGCGGTAGCCGGGACCGGCCAGCAGCCGGGCGGGGAAGCGCAGCCGACCGCTCTCGGGCGAGACGGTCCCTGCCACGATCGCCACCGCCGTGCCGCGCGCGGCGGCATTCACCGAGAGTTCGGGCCAGAGATCGAGCTTGGTGAAGACGAGCACGTCGGGTTCCACCGCCGAGAGTGCGGCAGTGACGTCGGCGTGGCGATCGTACGGCAGATACCCGGCCCAGTCAGCACCGATGGTATCGGCAAAGTGGGCGGCGGATGGTGAGAAGTGCGTGTAGACAACTTGGGCGTCGGCGCGGATGGCTCGCAGTGCCTCGATCACCGCACGTGCCTGCAGCCCTTCGCCCACCGACGACGCGTGAAACCATGCCAGCGGCCGGTGACGATTGCGGTGCTCCGCCGCCCACTGTTGCAGTTGTGGAACGGTGGCGAGCCGGGCGAAGTGCGCGGCGCGCTGGCGCGGTGAGCGGAGCACCGTCGGCACCAGCGGCACAGCCAGTGCAACCGCGGCGCGGTAAAGGCGTGAGGTCACGGCCGGGGAACGATGGCGGCGGTCGCGGTGGCGGGCAAGCGCGCGGCCGGTGATAGCTTTCCGCCATGCCGGTCACGAGCTACGCCAGCGACAGTCGTTCGCCGCGCTACGCGATTCTCTTCGTCGTACCGCTCCTCCTCGGATACGAAGGCCTGGCCTTCGCGCTGGCGCGCCCCGGGGCGGCAGAGATCCGCAACGGCGCCGACGTCATCCTGCAATCGGTGTTCTACTGGCTCGGCGGTGCCACGGGGATCTACGTCTTCGAGGCGCTGCTGGTCGGCACCGGCCTCTGGCTGGTGACCCGCGACTGGCGGCGTCACCCCGGTCCGCTGCGGGCCGCGGTCTTCGGCGGCATGGCGCTGGAATCGGTGCTGCTGGCGCTCGCCGTCGGGATCGTGTTGCGCGGCATCACCGCCGTCGTGCTGCACTACGTGCCGCTGTCGGTGCCGAACGGGTTGAACGTTCCCACGCAGCTGATGGTGTCGCTCGGCGCCGGGCTCTACGAGGAGCTGCTGTTCCGGGTGATCGTGGTGGGGGGTCTGGCGGCGCTCGGCACCCGGGTGCTGCGGTGGTCGCGGGGGGCGTCGTGGACGATGGCGTGCGTCATCGGCGCGCTGCTGTTCTCGTCGTTCCACTACATCGGGCCGTACGCCGACACGCTGCGCTGGTCGAGCTTCCTCTTCCGTTTCTTTGCCGGGGTGATCTTCAGCATCCTGTACCTGGTGCGCGGCTTCGGCATCACGGCGTGGACCCACTCGCTCTACGACGTGATCGTCACGCTGGGGCAGGCGCTGTAGGTCAGTGCCGGCCGGCGGTCTTCGCGGTGTAGATCGAGTCGAGCACGTGCTGGAAGACGTTCAACGGCTGGTTGCCCACCAGCAGGCCGCCCTCGATGTAGAACGTCGGCGTACTGCCAGCGCCGCTCCGTTCGGCGAGCAGGGCGTCGCTCTTGACGAACGCCTGTCCGGCGCCCGACCGGAGACAGCTCATCTCCGTCTTGTCGTTGAGTCCCAGGCCCGGGATCTGCTCCGAGAAGAACTGCCGCGGGTCCTTGAGCGGCGCCCACTGGTCCTGCGTGGCGTACAGCCGGTCGTGGGTGACCCAGAACTTTCCCTGCTTGGCGGCACAGGCGGCGAACTCGGCGGCGGCTTCGGCGTTCGGGTGCACCTGCGTCAGCGGGAAGTTGATGAACACCCAATACACCTTGCCGGTCTTGATGTACTGCTGGTCGATCGTGGGCAGCGTCTTGGTGGCGAAATCGCGGCAGTAGGGGCACTCGAAGTCGGCCATTTCGTAGACGGTGACCGGCGCGTCGGGTCGTCCCCTGGCGCGCGGTGTGACCAGCGTGTCCTGCGCGTGAAGCGCCGGCGGAGCGGCGAGCGCGACGAGTGCGGCGATCGACAGGGTCTTGATCATTGCTTCCTCGGTACGCGACGCGCGTTCAAGGGAGTCAGCCGGACCGTGTCGCCCGCGACCGGAACGGTCCAGCGCCAGGCGAGAAACGGATCCGACGCGTCGGCGGTTTCCGCCCAGATCCAGTGCGGGCCCGAGCCGACGACGAGGTGGGCCACTCCGGTGGCGTCGGTCGTGTCGACCAGGCGCTCGCCGGACCGGGAGCGTTCCGCGCCCGCCAGGATCGAATCCCACCCCGGGTGCATATCTTTGTCGCGGGCGCTGATGCGGCGGGACTCGTCGAGCAGCGCCGGCAGCACCAGGTGCGAGGCGGAATCTAGCGCCTGGCGGGCCCTCGCGAAGAGGGCCGCGGCGGCGGTGGTATCGCTGCCGGCGCCGCGGGCCTGGCCGAGTGCGGCCGAGGCGGCGAGCCAGGCGTCGAACGGCCCGGCGAAGTCGGCCCGGAGCGAATCGAAACGCCGGGGATCGATGGGACGTAGTCCGCTCTGCGTGGCCAGCATGGCGCGGACCGAATCGGGGTCCAGGGCGGGTGCCGCGACGGCGAGGTGCGGAACGGGGAGCGTCGCCGCCGTGACCGTCGGGGATGACGACGGTGACCACCACGCGGCGCGGGCCGCACGCGGCAAGCAGGATCACGGATAACCAGGGAGTGCAGCGCAAGAGAGATGAAAGCTATCGGCGCATGGCTGCTGGTCCAACTGCTGTTGCCGAACGTCGTGTCGGCGCAGCAGAACGGCATCGACACGCTCTTTCCGGCCAAGCCGGCGGGCTACGTCACGGACGTGGCGGGAATCCTCGATCCGGCGGTAACGGCCCGGGTGGAAGACCGGCTCAAGCATCTGCACGACGTGACGGGCGCCGAAGTGGCGGTGGTGACGCTGCCGTCGATCGGCGACTATGCCCCGGTCGACGTGGCGGTGCGGATCGGGCGGAGCTGGGGCGTGGGCGCCAACGCCCCGATCGGCGACCAGCGGCGGAACGCCGGAGTGGTGGTGTTGCTGGTGCCCCGCACCAAGGATCACGGTGGTCACGTCCAGATTGCCCCGGGCACCGGCAGCGAGGGATTCATCACCGACGCCAGGTCGGGAGAGATCGCCGACTCGATGCTGCCGGATCTGCGGAACGGCGACTACAGCGGCGCGGTCGATCTTGGCACGTCGATTCTCGCCGATGTGATCAGCCGGAACCTCGGCGTGCAGGACAGTTCGCTGACACGGCCGCAGCACACCGGCGGCGGCAGCATTCCGCCCGGCATCGTGTTCCTGTTGATCATCCTGTTCTTCGTGGTGATGGGAGTGATCAGTCGTGGCGGCCGGGGACGCGGCGGGCGGGGCGGCGGGGGCGGCGGCTGGATCGTGCCGTTCCTGATCGGACAGGCCCTGGGCGGCGGATTCGGCGGGCGCGGAGGCGGCGGATTCGGGGGCGGTTTCGGCGGGGGTGGCGGCGGCTTCGGCGGCTTCGGTGGTGGCGGCGGTTTCAGTGGCGGTGGCGCGGGAAGGGGGTTCTGATGGACCGGAAGGGACTCGACCAGGCGATCGCGACCCTGGTGTCGGATCTCGACGAGTACGTCGGCCCGAAGGAGAGCGTGGTGCTCTACGGGTCGGCGGCGCGGGGCGACTGGCTCGCCGACCGCTCCGACGTCAACGTGCTGATCGTGGTCGACGATCCGTCGCCGGCGTCGTTGCGGCGGCTGGCCAAGCCGGTCGCGGACTGGCACGAACGGGGGCTGGTGCCGCCGCTGATCATCGGCCGGGCGGAATGGGAGTCGGCCGCGGACACATTCCCCATCGAACTGACCGACATGAAACTGGCGCACCGCGTGCTGCGCGGCGACGATCCGGTGAGCGGCGTGGCGGTCGATCCCGCCGACCTTCGCCGCGCGCTCGAGGCCGACCTCCGCGGCCGGCTGGTGCGGCTCCGGCAGGCGTATGTCCGCTACGGCGACTCGGCGGCGGCGCTGGGGGGATTCGCGGCCGCGTCGATCTCGTCGGTGGTGGTGCTGTTGCGCTGTACTGCCGTGTTGCTGGGGCGGAATCCGGGGAAGAGCGCGGCCGAGGCGGCCGCCGCGCTCGGAACGGAACTCGGGCCGGATGCTCCCGTCGTGGCGGAGATCGCCGCGCACCGGCACGAGACCGGATGGAGTTGCGCGCCGGAGACATTCGTGCGGTATCTCGAAGTCGTTCGCCGGGCGGTCGAAATCGTCGACCACTTCCGGGGCGATTCGTCAAACCAGGGAGAACATTGAGATGCGTCGTTCCCGTCTTGGACTGATCATGATGGTCGGGCTGGTGTCAGCGTGCGGCTACAACCGCCTCCAGACCCTCGACGAGCAGGTCAACCAGGCGCAGAGCCAGATCAAGGTGCAGCTGCAACGCCGCGCCGACCTGGTGCCGAATCTGGTCAACACCGTCAAGGGCATCGTGAAGCAGGAAGACACGGTGTTCATCCAGATCGCGGATGCGCGCGCGCGCCTGACCGGCGCGATCCAGAGCAACGACGTCGAGAAGATGGGACAGGCGAACGCGGCGCTGACCGCGCCGCTGGGGCGGCTGCTGGCAATCTCGGAGAACTATCCGCAACTGCAGAGCAGCCAGAATTTCCGTGAACTGCAGGACCAGCTGGAAGGGACGGAGAACCGGATCGCGACGGCGCGCACCGACTACAACACCGCGGTGGAGCAATTCAACGCCACGATCCGGCGCTTTCCGACCAACCTGACCGCCAAGGTGTTCGGCCTGGGGAAGGCGCGTCCGTACTTCGACCTGACGAATGCGAACGCGGCCAACGCGCCGACGGTCAACTTCCAGTAGGGCGCGTTACTCGCCGATCCGGGCGAACATCTCCGGCTCGGTGCGAGCCTGCTCCAGCAGGGTGACGGCCCGGGTCAGCACCGGGTCGTCGCCGGTGTACCGGGCCACCGCGGCGGAATCGCCGAAGGCCAGCTGGAGGGTCTGTCGCGCCAGCAGGCGGTCGACCATCGGGGCGGCGGAATCGAATGTGGCGCGGCTCGCCTTGAGCCCCGCGGCCGTCAGCCGATCGTACACGCTGTCCCGCAATTCGGGCGTGACGGTGAAGTCTCCCGTCACATGGCCGTGCTGCTCGCGGGCCAGATCGAACAGGGCGTCGCGGAACGCCGTGCCCGTCGGGGCCAGCGCGTGGGCGAACGACACCTCACCCGGCGTGAGGGGCGTGCCGCGGACCGTCACGTCCGGCGTGATACCGCCGTTGGCCTGCAGCACACGGCCGGCGTCGGAACGGGTGGTCGGCCCGGGAACGGCGGCGCTGTCCTGGGTGGAATCAAGCAGCACCAGCTGACCGTCGATCAACTTCCGGTCGCGGTGGATCGAGCGGCCGCTCGGCGTGTACCACTTGCCAGTGGTCAGCTTGAGCGCGTAGCCGCCGTCGAGATTGTAGACGGCCTGTACCAGTCCCTTGCCGAACGACGTGGTGCCGAGGATCACGGCGCGATCGTGATCCTGGAGCGCGCCGGCCACGATCTCCGACGCCGACGCGGTGTTCTGATCGATCAGGACCGCCAGCGGCTCGTCGGGATACGGCGGCGGCGCCTTGGCGACGTACACCCGGTTGGGCGCGCCGCGTTCGCGCTGCGTCGCGACTTCCTGCCCGTTCTGGAGGAAGAGATTGGCCACCTTGACCGCTTCGTCGACGTCACCGCCGCCGTTACCGCGAAGGTCGAGCACGAAACGCTTCGCGCCGCGGGCATGGAGCTCGCCGACGGCGTTGGCCACTTCGGAGCCGGCGGTGTTGTTGAAGCGCTGCAGCGGGATGTACCCGATGCTGTCATGAATCAGCAGCGTGTAGGGCACCGCGGCGGCGTGCACCACGGCGCGGACGAACGTCCGGGAGACCGGCGCCGTCGCGCCGAACCGGCCGAAACTCACGGTGACCGACGTGCCGGGCGTCCCGGTCAGCGTCTGCGACACCTTGTCGGTGCTCCAGCCGTCGGTCGAGGTGCCGTTGATGTCGAGGATGCGGTCGCCGCGTTCGACGCCGCCGCGGGAAGCCGGCGCGTCGGGGAAGACGTCGGTGACCACGATCGCACTGTCTTCGATGCCGATGGCCATGCCGAGTCCGCCGTAGGCGTTGCCGATCGAGTTGCGCATGAAATCGGCGAGCTCTTTGGGGCTGTACAGCGACGCATACGGGTCGTCGAGGTTGTCGACCAGGCCGCGGGCGGCCTTGACGTAGATGGAATCGAGCGGGAGGGAATCGACGGCGCGGGTGGCGACGATCGAGAAGACCTGATCGAGGAGGTCCGACCCGCCTCGGTGTGCCAGGACGAAGGCGCCAAGAGCGATCGGCGTGACCGCCGACACCGCCATCAGCGCGAGCGTCCGCAGACCCCGCGCGGTGATCCGTTGCTTCACATATCCTCCCGTCAGCTGCCGCCCGGTTGGCGGTTTCTTTCAAGATAGCCGGGACCGTCAGATCGTCGCGCCGGCCTTGGGAAAGAGAATGGCCGGACGGGTCACCCGGTTCCCGGCGAGGGCGGGTTGCACCGCCCGCGCCCACGCGTGTTCCGGTGCGCCGGTCTCGCCGAGTGCGTTCCAGAGTGCGGCGGCCTTCCCGGGCATGATGGGCCAGGCCATGACCGCCAGGCGCAGCAGCGCTCGACACAGGGCCGCCAGCGCGGCGTCGAGCGCGGCGGCGTCGCCGGCCTTGGCCAGCGTCCAGGGCGCCACCGCGACGATATAGCTGTTGGCCGCGGAGACGAGCTGCGACAGTGACTCGGCGGCGTCCTTCAGATCGAGCAGGTCCATGGCATCACCATACCGGGCCACCGCGCGGTCGCCGTCGGTGTCGAGCGGCTGTGGTTCGGCGGCATCGGGAACGACGCCGTCGCGATAGCGCTCCACCATGGCGACCGAGCGCGCGGCCAGGTTGCCAAGACCGTCGGCGAGATCGCCGAGGTAGCGGGCGTCGAATCGCTCGAAGGAAAAGTCACCGTCGTTCTCGAAGCCGACTTCGCGCAGCAGGAACCAGCGCAGCGGATCCGGGCCGTGGCGCGCCATCGCTTCGTGCAGCGACACGCCGGTGCCCTCGGACTTGCTCACCTTGGCCCCGCCCCATTGCACGTAGCCATGCGCCCACACCATCCGTGGCAGCGGGATTCCCGCGGCCAGCAGCATCGCCGGCCAGATGATGCAGTGAAAGCGCGTGATCCCCTTGCCCACCACGTGCACGTCCGCGGGCCAGAGCGAATCCCATCCCGGTTCCGGATATCCGGTGGCGCTGAGGTAGTTGATCAGCGCGTCGAACCAGACGTAGACGGTTTCGTCGGGGCTACCGGGGAAGGGAATTCCCCAGGGGAGACGGCTGCGGGAGATGGAGATGTCCTGCAGGCCGTCCTCGAGCACGCGGACGATCTCGTGGCGGCGGATGGCCGGCTCGACACGGAACGTTCCGCTGCCGATCGCCGCGAGCACGGCGTCGCGCCACGCCGAGAGGCGGAAGAACGTGTTGCGCTCCCGCGTCAGCAGCAACTCGCGCGAGGGGTGCTCGATGCACCGCCCGTCGACGATCTGGCTTTCCGACTTGAACTCCTCGCAGCCGACGCAATACCACCCTTCGTACTCGCCCTCGAAGAGGTGGTCGGGGTGGAGTGCGCGGATCTGCTCGATGAGTGCCGTGACGGCGCGAGCGTGACGCGGCTCGGTGGTCCGCATCCAGTCGTCGTGGGAGCAGTGGAGTTGCCGCCACGTCTGCTCGAAGCGGGCGCTCATGGTGTCGACCCAGGCGTGGGGCGTCTCGCCCGCCTCTTCCGCCGCCAGCACCACCTTCTGGGCGTGCTCGTCCATTCCCATGACGAAGCGGACCGGTTCGTTCCTGAGGCGATGCCAGCGCGCGATGGCGTCCGCGCCGACCTTCTCGAGGGCGTGTCCCAGGTGCGGGTCGCCGTTGGAGTAGTCGATGGCGGTGGTGATGTAGAACGGCTTCATCCGCGGCGCCTCGGCCGGCGTGGTCCCGGCGGCGCGTCGGGACGCGGCGGCGGGGGAGCATCGGCCGGTGCGGGCGGCGCCATGCTGGCGGCGCGCTCCTGTTCGTCCCGCAGTTCGATCACGCCGAGGACGCGGGGACCGTGTTCCTCGCTCTTCAGGAAGACCCGCTCGCGGAAGATGTCGACCGCCACCACTTTTTCGTCGCCGCGCAGCGTGCGGATCGTCTTGCCTTCCTTGGGGAAGCGCTTGCGCGAGGCGAGGTAGAACTCGTGCTCGTACTTGAGGCAGCAGAGGAGGCGCCCGCAGCCACCGGAAATCTGCGCCGGATTGAGCGAGAGGTGCTGGTCCTTGGCCAGTGCCAGCGAGACCGGTCCCGGTGCGGTCAACCAGGTGGAGCAGCAGAACTCGCGCCCGCAGCGGCCGATGCCGCCAAGCCGGGCCGCTTCGTCGCGCACGCCGATCTGCCGCAGTTCGATCCGCGCCCGGAAGTGGCTGGCCAGTTCCCGCACCAGCGCACGAAAATCGACGCGGGTTTCGGAGGTAAAGTAGATGGTGAGTCGCGAGCGATCCCACTGCCACTCGGTGTCGGAGATCCGCATCGGCAGGTCGTGGGCGCGGGCCTTTTCGATCACCTGGCGCCGCGCGATCTCCTCGCCGCGCCGGAGTTCCTCGTGTTGCGAGACGTCGCGCGCCTCGGCACGCCGGACGACGCTGGGCAGCACCGGTGTTGCCGGCGCCGCGGCGGCCTCGATCGGCGCGGCCTCCGCTGCGGGCGTCTCGCCCGACGCCGGTTCGGGCACGGCGCAGCTGGTGCAGCCGTTGCACTTGCGGAGCGCGGTGTCGCCGACGCTGTTGATCCGGCCGAAATCGAGTCCGCGATCGGCTTCGACCACCACCGGCTCGTCGAGGCGGAGCGGCGTGGCGGTGGCGGGCCAGTCGAAGAATGCGCGACGGGTGCCCTTGAACCGGACTTCGACCGTCTGCGCCATCAGGCTTCGGTGTAGGCGCCCATCGCGGCGAATTTCTCGGAGCGACGGCGGACGAGTTTCTCGGGACGGAAGCGGCGGAGTTCGCCGAGGTGACGGATCAGAGACGCGCGGAGCGCCTCGCCGGCGGCTTCGGGGTCGAAGTGCGCGCCGCCGAGGGGTTCGGGGATGATCTCGTCGATCAGGCCGAGGCGGGTCAGGTCGGTGGCGGTGATCTTGAGCGCCTCCGCGGCGCGCTCCCGCTGGGTGGCGTCCTTCCAGAGAATCGCGGCGCACCCTTCGGGGGAGATCACCGAATAGACCGAGTTCTCGAGCATCAGCACCCGGTCGGCGACGCCGAGCGCCAGCGCGCCACCGGACCCGCCTTCGCCGATCACGACGGAGATGATCGGCGTGGGGAGTACCGACATTTCGAGGATGTTGCGGGCCATCGCTTCGGACTGGCCGCGCTCCTCGGCGCCGAGGCCGGGATACGCGCCCGGCGTGTCGATCAACGTGACGACCGGCGTGTGGAACTGGGCCGCCAGCTGCATCAGGCGGAGCGCCTTGCGATAGCCCTCGGGATGCGGCATGCCGAAGTTGCGCTTCAGGTTCTCCTTGGTGTCGCGCCCCTTCTGGTGGCCGATCACCATCACCGACTTGCGGTCGAGCCGCGCCCAGCCGCCGACGATCGCGGGATCGTCGCGAAAGAGCCGGTCGCCGTGCAGTTCGATGAAGTCGGTGAAGATCGACGACAGGTAGTCGAGGGTATACGGACGCCGGGGATGCCGCGCCACGAGGACGCGCTGCATCGGCGTCAGCCCGCGATAGATCTCGGCGCGCATGACGGCAAGTTTGTCCTCCAGCGTCGCGATCTCCTGGGCCACGTCGATGCCGCGTTCGGACCCGATGCGGCGGAGTTCGTCGACCTGGCGTTCCAGCTCGCCCAACGGTTTTTCGAAGTCCAGTGCGTACGCAATGGCCATGCAGGTTACCCCAACCGGACCAGGGACACCGCGTCGGCGCCGACCAGTTCTCGGAAGGCGCGCAGCGCTTCTTCGCGGGGTGCGACGTGGAGACGGCGCGAACGCATCCGCGCCGAGCTGCCGTTGCCGTCTGACCATTGAATATAGAGCGGCGCGGGGCCGGGGTGCGTCTCGCAGACGCGCGCCAGGGCGCGCAACGCGTCCGCCGGCGGCGCGGTCGGGGCCTGCCACCGGATGGCGACGCCGATCGCGCCCGATTGCAGCAGTTCGTCGAGATCGCGCGCCGCCTCGACGACGAACGGGGCCTGTTCCTCGCCGCGGTCCCGAATCGAATAGCCGCCGGTGAACAACAGGGCGGCGTCGGTCCGGATGACCTGGTTGAGCCGCGCCCAGGCGTCGGGAAAGACCAACGCCTCGGCCGTCCCGTGAAAATCCTCAATGGTGACCCGCGCGTACTCCTTGCCGGTCTTCTTGGAGATCTGCCGCTTGACGGCAGTGGCCACCGCCGCGACGGCCACGCTGTGCTCGCTCCACTGGCCAAGGGTGGCGGTGGTGCGCGTCCCGGTGGCTTCGACGACGTCGCGGAAGCGGTCGAGCGGGTGTCCGGAAATGAAGAACCCGAGATACTCCTTCTCGCGGGCGAGGCGCTCGGCTTCGGTCCACGGCGGGACGTCGGGAAGGGGTTGGTCGGCGGGGGCGGTCGTCGGCGTCTCGCCGAAGAGCGAGCCCTGGCCGGCGGCGACGTCCTGCTGGTGCCGCTGGGCGTCGGCCAGTGCCTGGTCGAGGCCGGCGACGAGGCGGGCGCGATCGGACCCGAGCGTGTCGCACGCGCCCACCGCGACGAGTGACTCGAGCACCCGCTTGTTGCAGAGCCGGGTGTCGATGCGCCGGGCGAAGTCGCCGAGCGAACTGAACGCACCGTCGGCGCGCGCCGCGATGATCGACTCGATGGCGCCGGCGCCGACGTTGCGCACGGCGCCCAGGCCGAAGCGGATCCGATGCTCGCCCACGACGGTGAACTTGAAGCCGGATTCGTGGATGTCGGGGGGCAGCACGTCGAGACCCATCTCCCGCGCCGCGTTGATGTACTTGACGACATTGTCGGTGTTGCCGATTTCGCTCGAAAGCAGGGCCGCCATGAACTCGGCCGGATGGTGCGCCTTGAGCCACGCGGTGTGGTAGGCGATGATCGAGTACGCCACGGAGTGGGACTTGACGAAGCCGTAGCGGCCGAAGGATTCCATCTGGGCGGCCAGGTCTTCCATCAGCTCCCGCGGATGCCCGAGCGCCATGCCGCGCTCGACAAACCGGCCGAGCTCCCGCTTGATGAGATCGGCGTCCTTCTTGCCCACCGCCTTGCGCAGCATGTCGGCTTCGGCGAGCGAGAAGCCGGCCATGATGTTGGCAATGCGCATCACCTGTTCCTGGTAGGTGATGACGCCGTACGTGGCGGCGAGGGTTTCCGCCAGACTCGGATGGGGGTAGCTGACCGGCTCCTGCCCCAGCTTGCGCTTGATGAACACGAGGTGCCTCCCCGTGTCGAGGACCCCGGGGCGCAGCAGTGCATTCGAGGCCACAAGGTCGTCAAAGCGGTCGCACTTCATGTTGCGCAGCGTGTCGGTGCCGAGCGCCGATTCGAACTGGAAGACGCCGGCGGTGCGGCCCTGGCGGAGCATCTCGTACACGGCGGGGTCGTCGAGCTCCAGCAGATCGAGGTCCGGCGCGGTGCCGGTCCTCGCGCGGATCATCTCGACCGCGTCGTGAATCACCGTCAGGGTGCGGAGGCCGAGGAAGTCCATCTTGAGCATGCCGACCTTCTCGAGCGCGCCCATGTCGTACTGGCAGATGATGGTGTCTTCCCCTTCGAGCCCCGCGCCCGACCCCCTGGTCGGCGCGGTACACACGGGGACGTAATCGGTCATCGGCCCCGGGGCGATCACAATGCCGGCCGCGTGCACCGAGGCGTGGCGCGACAGCCCCTCGATCCGCTCCGCATAGCGGAATACCCGGCCGTACAGCTCGTTCTCGCGCACCGCGGTGCGCAGTTCGTCCACCTTCTCCAGGGCTTCGGGAATGGTGAGCGAGAAGCCCGGGTTGGATGGAATGAGCTTGGTGAGCTTGTCGGCTTCACCCGGCGGGACCTTGAGCACGCGCGCCACGTCCTTGATGGCCGCTCGTGCCTTCATGGTGCCGAACGTGATGATCTGTCCGACCGAGTCGCGGCCATAGCGCTGCCGGACATACTCGATCACTTCGCCGCGCCGCTCGAAACAGAAGTCGATGTCGATGTCGGGCATCGACACGCGGGCCGGATTCAGGAAGCGCTCGAACAGGAGATCGAACCGGAGGGGATCGACCTTGGTAATGCCGAGCGCGTAGGCCACGAGGGACCCCGCGGACGATCCGCGGCCCGGTCCGACCGGAATGCCCCGCTGTCGCGCCGCGTCGATGAAGTCGGCGACGATGAGGAAGTAGCCGGCGTAGCCCGCCTGGTTGATGACCCCGAGCTCGTAGTCCAGGCGCTGCCGGACGGCCGCGGGCAACGGATCGCCGTACCGCACCTTGGCGCCCTGCTCCGCGAGCTCGCTGATCAACGCCTCGTCAGTGGCATACGCGGCCGGGCGCGGAAAGTTCGGCAGGAAGTAGCGCTTCTCGAAATCGAACTCGCAGCGGTCTGCCACCTGCTGCGTGAGCGCCAGGGTGTCGAGATGCTCGGGGAAGAGCGCCCGCATCTCCGGCTCGCTCTTCACGTACGATTCGCTGCCGGTGAAGCGGAAGCGTTTGGGATCGTCGAGATCACTGCCGGTGCCGATGGCCAACAGCACGTCGTGCGCCTCGGCATCTTCCCGGCGGAGATAGTGGGCGTCGTTCGTGGCCACCACGCCCAGGCCCAGCTCGGCGCCGAGTTCGAGCATGCCCTTGGTGACGATCACTTCCTCGGGGATGCCGTGCGCCTGGATTTCGAGGAAGAATCGCTCCGGGCCGAAGAGGCGCGCGAACCATTGTGCCGATTCGCGCGCCTTGTCGTATTTCCCCTGCCGGAGCCAGAGCGCGATTTCACCGGACAGGCACGCCGCGAGGCTGACGATTCCCTCGCTGTGCCGCTCGAGCACTTCGCGATCGATGCGCGGCCGCCGGTAGAATCCCTCGACGTACCCGATGGAGGACAGCTTCACCAGGTTGTGGTACCCGGTCTGGTTCTGCGCGAGCAGCACCAGGTGGGAGTACTGTGCCGGCGCCCACGGCGGCTTGACGGGATCGTTGCGCGCGCCGAAGGCGAGGTACGCCTCGAAGCCGAGGATGGGGCGAATCCCCTGCTGTTTCGCCTCGTCGTAGAAGGTCCGTGCCGCGTGCATGTTGCCGTGGTCGGTGACGGCCAGCGAATCCATGCCGAGGCGTTTGACGTGGCGCACCAGCTCGGGGAGGCGGTTGGCGCCGTCGAGCAGCGAGTATTCGCTGTGGGTGTGGAGATGCGCGAACGCCACCCGTCACCACTCCCGGCCGGCGCCGGAGCGCGGCGTGGCCGAACGGGTGGAGGGCAGGTTCTCGTGGGCGGGCACGCGGCGGACGCCGCGGCGAGCGAACCGGGTCACGGAGGAATCGTATCCGGATCGCGGGAGATTGTCAAAAGTCGTTGTCCTGCTTAGGCTTACGATCAGTGACCGAGGCCCGGAACGTCCCCTTCTTCCCAAGATCTCATGACCAAGCGGAGGCGTCGGAGGATGGGCTTGTTGATTGCCGCCGCGGCGTTGCTGCTAGGCTATGGCACGGCCTACATGGCGTCGGACAATATCAGGTACCTGACGCGGGCCGGGATCGAAGAGACCCGGATCCTGGCGCGCCGCGAACCGATCAGTCATCTGGCCTTCGACACCACGGCGCCCGATTCGGTGCGCCAGCTGGCCCGGCTGGTGCTCGACGTGCGCGGCTATGCCGCGCACCTGGGGCTCGAAGCAAAACAGACCTACACCACCTACAGCGAT
Organism: uncultured Gemmatimonadales bacterium; assembly: GCA_963697065.1. Lineage (GTDB taxonomy): Bacteria > Gemmatimonadota > Gemmatimonadetes > Gemmatimonadales > GWC2-71-9 > Palsa-1233. Next base: position 152,569 of record CAVOMQ010000005.1, on the reverse strand, counting down.
GTGGGACGGGACACGTTGCTGCTGGTGCTCACGGCCTCGCCGCAGAACTGCATCTGCGCGGTGACGTGGCACTACCCGATCGTGGGACGGATTCCCTACAAGGGCTACTTCGATTTCACGGCGGCGCATCGCGATGCCGCCCGATACGCCGCCCGGGGGATGGATGTGTACCTGCGACCGTCGCCGGCGTTCTCGACGCTGGGATGGTTCAACGATCCGCTGCTGTCGACGGCGGTGACCTCCGATTCGATGGAAATGGCGGAGACCGTCTTTCACGAGATCGCGCACAACTCGCTGTGGGTGAAGGGCGCCACCGATTTCAACGAGAGTTTCGCCCAGTGGGTGGGCTACAACGCGTCGCACCAGTTCTTCCTCTCGCGGGGCGACACGCTGGAAGCGGCACGCGCCGAGGAGCGGTGGCAGGACGAGGAGGTGCTGGGTGACTACTACGCCCGGCTGATCGTGCGGCTCGACTCGCTCTACGCGTTGCATCTTCCGCCCGCCGCCAATGACAGCGGCAGGACGGCGATCGCGGCGTGGAGCCGGGATACGCTGGAAGGCGTGATCGGCGCCGAGCTGCGCACCTACACCATCGGCACCTACAAGGAACGTCCGATCAACAACGCGGCGCTGGTGGGTATCCTGCTCTACCGCACCAACCTGCGCCTGTTCGACGCATGGAACCGCGCCAACGGCAACGACCTGGAGGTGGCGGTGCACCGACTGCGCGAGGCGCTGAAGGGTGTGGAAGGGCCGGAAGCGTTCCGCCGGCTGGCGGCGATGGTGCAGGGAGCCGCCCACGGCCCAGGGCCCGGAGTCCAGGGCCGATAGGTCGGAGTTCCGGGCGTGTTGCGGCGACTTCATCTGCGGAGGAGATCACATGGATCGGCAATTCGTGGACCGGGAGCGCCCGCGGCTGCTGGACGAGCTGAACGCGCTGCTCGCCATTCCCAGTATCAGCACGCTGCCGGCGCATGCCGCCGACTGCCGCCGGGCCGCGGACTGGCTGGTGGCGGAGTTACGGCGCCTGGGGTGTCCGCGGGCGGAACTGCTTCCCGGCGAGGGGCATCCGATCGTCTGGGGTGAGAGTCCGGCGGTGCCCGGGGCGCCGACGTTGCTGATCTACGGTCACTACGACGTGCAGCCGGTCGAGCCGCTGGACGAATGGCGCTCGCCGCCGTTCGTGCCGACGGTGCGCGACGGCAAGCTCTACGCCCGCGGCGCCGCCGACGACAAGGGCCAGGTGTTCTGCCTGCTGAAGGCGTACGAAGCCGTGCTCGATGCCAGCCAGCGTCCGCCGCTCAATGTGCACTTCATCTTCGAGGGCGAAGAGGAGTGTGGCGGGCACGCCATCGAGACGCTGCTCAGGACCGAGCGGAAGTGGACCCGGGCGGATGCGGCGCTGGTGTGCGACTCGTCGTACTATGCGCCGGGGTGGCCCTCGGTGGACACCGCGCTGCGCGGCATCTGTTACGCCGAATTGCACGTGCGCACGCTGCAGCGCGATCTGCACTCCGGCACCTACGGCGGCGTGGCACCGAACGCGCTGGAGACGCTCTGCCGGATGCTGACGGACCTCAAGTCGGCCAGCGGCAGGATCCGGGTGCCGCGGATCTATTCGCGGGTCAAGCCGCCCACCGCCGAAGAAGAAGCGGGATGGGGGACGCTGCCGTTTGACGAGGGGGAATTCCTGCGCGACGAGGTGACCGGCAAGGCGCTGACCGGCCTGGCGGACCATTCGATATTCGAACGCACCTGGGCGCTGCCGACGTTCGAGATCCACGGCATCATCGGCGGGTTCACGGGCGAAGGGGCCAAGACGGTGATCCCGGCGGCCGCGACCGCCAAGATCTCGCTGCGTCTCGTTCCGGGGCTCAAGTACGAGTCGATGAAGCGGTCGCTGCAGCTGGCTTGCGCGCGCGTCGCGCCGTCCTGGGCCGATTGGGAACTGCGCTTCATCCACGGCGCCGATCCGGTGCAGGTCGACGTCACGGCACCGGTCTTCCGGTTGCTCGACAAGGCCTTCGAGGAAGTGGTCGGCCGCAGGACCGTGGCGGTGCGCTCCGGCGGATCGATCCCGATCGTCTCACTGCTCGGCAAGGGCGGCGCACCGGTGATCGTGAGCGGCATCGGCCTCCCCGACGACGGGCTGCACTCGCCGAACGAGAAGCTCGACCTGCAACAGCTCTGGGACGGGATCAATGTGTTCGGGAGGTTCTTCGAGCTCATGGGGGAAAGGGCTGAGGCGGCAGGGTCGGAGCGGCGGGGCGCCCGGTTGAGCGGCGGGGCGGGCGAGAGGGCCTCTGGCTCCGCTCTCCGCGATCCACGTTGGCGGTACTGGGTCGAGAACGTGCGGCACGCTCCGCGAACGTCGCTGCGAGGCCCTCTCGCCCGCCCCTCCCTCACGACCCAGGCCGGACCCTTCGGCCCTTGGACCCTCGACCCTCAGCCACGACTCACGCCCAACGACTCGAACTCGGTGCGGATTCGGCTCAGCCTCCGCCGCCCCCCTTCAAGATGATGACATTGCCCGGCGCCATCGGCATCACGTCCTGACCCGCGTTCGGCGCGACGGGGCCCTGCGGGCGCAGTCCGGGCAGGTTGTTCGGCACGCCCAGCGCCGAGAGCGGCAGCTTCTTCTTCTGCTCCGGCGTGAGTACCGCGACGGCCTCCTTCGTGAGCGTCGTGGTCAGCGTGGCGAGCACCGGGCGCACCTTGTTGAGCCGCTTGCTGAGCCCGTTGTCGTCGATGTGCTTGCCGTGCTTGGCGACCCACTCGACCAGCGGCCCGAGCGCGGAATCGGACGTGTGGCGGAACCGCCCGTCGATGGAATCGAGCCGCGCCGTCTGATCCGCCGTCAGGTTCAACGAATCCTTGTACTGCATGATCGCCGTCACCGGATTCCGGGCGACGTTCGCGAAGCGCTGGCGGATCTGCTGCATGCTGAGCGGCGGCTGGTGTCCGGGCGGAATGAGCCCCATGCCGCGCGCCAGCGGCGAGGTCGGCGGCCCGCCGAGGCGGTACTCCACGCCGAGCTGCATCTGGAACGGCGGGAACTTGTGACGCGCGCTGCCGAAATTGGCCGGTTCGCCGAAGAGCTGGTTGACCTGGTACTTGAACTGCTGCGTCGCGGGATCGAACCCGGTGACGTAGAGCAGAGTGCTGTTCGGCGTGGTGCTGCTCTGGTACTGGCCCAGCGGGGTGTTCTCGAGGCCCAGCAGCCGGACCAGCGCGCCGCTGGCGTTGACCATGGTGGTGGTGATGCGGAGCCGGTCGCCGTAGCCCCAGTTGGACGGCGGACGGAAATCCATCGCCAGGTCGAGCCGTGCCTGCCACGGGGTGTGGCAGGTGTTGGCGCCGGCGATCTGCCCCAGCTGCGACCTGATGCAGTTGCGCGCCGTCGCTGTGCCGCTGTTCAACAGCTGCTGCATCTGCGCCGCGAGGGTGCTGTCCGACGTGTTCGCGGGATTCGGGATGAAGGCCCGGTCATTGCCCGCGATGCCGTCGCCATTGACGTCACCCGACACCAGGGGGGTGAACGGCGTGCCGGAATAGACGTTGGCGCGAACCTGGAAGTTGAACCACCAGGCCCGGACGCCGGCGGTCATGATGAACGTGTGCGTCGGCGCGCTGCCGGGCACCCATTGCTTGACGAACGGATCGCCGGCGGTACCGGCGCCGCCGCCGAAGGCGAAGCTGGCCGCCCCGATGTCGCCACCGCCGAAGGAGATCTCCCTGAAACCACCGATGCCGCCGCCGAAGCCGCGCAATTCCTGCTGCGAGTGGCTCAGCGTGTACGAGAGGTTGAACGACATCTTGCCGTTGAGCAGCGGGTGTGGCGGCACCAGTGTGGCCGTCAACTGTTCGGTATAGCTGCGCAGATCGGAGACGGTGTTGGTCACCGAACCGAAGTCCGGGTCGATCCGGTTGGCCGCCGGGGCGACGGTACCGGTGGCCGGCACGATGTCCGCCGGCGTGACGTACACCGGACGATTGCCTTCGCTGGTCAAATGGAATTGCGGCGTGCGATTCAGGTTGAGGTCGAGCCCGCTGGCGCCGTCGAGCGTGTACGCCAGGATGCCCGACAGCCCCATCACCCAGCTGCCGGGTACCCGGATGCCGTCGATGCCGAGGTTGGCGCGCCAGCTGAGCTGGGACCGATACCCGGGATCGTAGACCTGCACGGCCGGCGTGGAGGCGGAGAACACCGCCGGCGCAGTGCCGTCGAGGCAGGCATCGGGGCTGTTCAGCGCGCTCCAATCGGGAATCGGGGTCGCGTCACCGGTGCACGACAACTGGCGCCGGGTATCGGGAAGTCCGGTGCGGTCGACCAGTGCGCCGATCTCGCCCGGCGACGTGACGCCCTTGTAGCCGCCGATGGAGCCGGTCACCGAGATGCCCGGCAACGCGGTGGTGTTCATGCGCTGATTGCCCATCAGCGCCATCGCCAACTCGGGGGGGAGGCGGGCGAGCTGATCAGGCGTGAGTCCGGCCAGCGGCCCACTCGATCCGCCGGCGGTGCCCCGTCCGCGCCGCGCCCCGGACGTCCAGGAGAAGCCGAGCCTCGGGACCAGCCCGAAATCGCTGGGGACCCGGTCGGTGTGGATTCCGAAGACCGAGTCGACCACGGGGTTGTAGGCCGGGATGGTGCCGGGGTGGGACAGGTCGACCCGCAGGCCGCCCTGGAATTGCAACGCCTGCGACGCGGTCCAGTCGTCGTCCAGCCAGAACGACGAGGTGCTGCCCTTGGTGCTGCGGGCCACGGCGTCCAGCGTGCGGTCGTACGACGCCGGCGTGTTGGCGGCGAGATCGGCCAGCGTGAGATAGCTGTACGACCCGTACTGGTTCCCGGCGGAGAACGACTTCGACCACTGGTATTCGAATTCTTCGCCGAGACGGATCTTGTGGCGGCTGTTGCCGCTCAGCCACGACGTCTCGTTGCGGACGTCGTTGCTGTAGTTGCTGCTGTTGTTGACCCCCGACCCGCCACCGAAGCGGAGCGACGTCAGCCCGGTCTGGCCGTTCGAGAACTGCGTCCCGATGCGGACGCTGGCCGACGGAAGGTTCAGATACGGCGAGTTGTCGAACGTGGAGTAGAAGAACGATTCGTTGAGTTCGTCCAGCAGGCCGAAGACGTATCCCGTTCCCTTGACCAGAACCTGCTGGAAGTCGGTGTTGAGCTTCGAGGCGGTGGTCGGATAGGAGGTCAGCGACAGCCCCGCGCCGTGAAAGCCGCCCCAGTTGCCGATATGCGAGACACGGAGCGAGGTGGTCGCGGTGGGCGTGAAGTCGAGCACCGTCGACAGCGACACCCGCGGGCTGCTGGAGCTGAGCGGAATACCGGCGGCGTTGCGCGGCACGCCCAGTCCGGTGAGCGTGCTGTTGAGCGCGTCGACGGTGTCCGGGAGAATGCCGTACTGCGACAGCAGGCTTGCGGGCGGACCGAGCAGCGAATAGGCGTTCGTCGAACGGTCGTTCATGTCGAACGAGATCTTGTAGTGAGACTTCCGCTTGCGGATCGCGCCGCCGATGCTGCCGCTCAGGTCGCCGATGGTCGGCGGTGGCGACGGATAGTTGGGGTCCGACCACGACAGCGTCGGGTTGACGAAAGATGCCCGCATGTTCGCGGCGAAGATGTCACTGCCACCAGCCAGCGTCACCGACGTCTGGGCGCCCGCAAAGCCGCCGCGGCCGGGGTCCGCCGAGTTGGTGATGACCTTGACGTTCGAGATGGCGTCCTGGGGGATGTTGGCGGCCCCGGAGTTCATTCCATCGACGGTGGTGTTGTTCTGATTGGACGACGCGCCGAGCACGGAGAAGGCGGAGTCGCCGACGCTGGTCACCCCGGGCACCGTCAGCGCCAACTGCAGCAGATCAGTGGGATCGAGCAGAAACTGCGCGTTGGCGAGGGCGTTCTGTTCGACACCGCCGATCGACGGCGCGTCTCCGGTACCCTTGAGCCGCTGCGCCAAGGCGGTGATGGAATCGAGGACCACCGCCGACTGACTCAACTGGACATCGGTGATGAGCACGCTGGAAATACCGGTGCGCGTCACCCGCGTGGTGACGGGAGCAAACCCGATCTTCCGGATGGTGAGGAGATAATCCCCCTCGCCATTGGTGAACAGCGCCGTGTAGAGTCCCTTGTCGTTGGTGGTCGCCGTGATCACGGACTGGGTCACCAGGCCGGTCACCTGCACCGACGCCTCGGCGACTGGCTTGCCATCGAGATCGGTCACCTTGCCGCGGAGGATTTCGGTGCCGCCCTGCGCGTGGAGCGGCAGGGCCAGCGTCAGCAGGGCGGTGACCAGCGCGGTGGCGGCTGCCACTCGCGCCCACACCTGTCGGGCGATCCCAACGGAGTTTCGATACATGCGCGTCCCGGTCGCAGGGGGTGGACCTCGGTGCGGGGGCCGATGCTGCCAGGCCGCCGCCCGTCCGGTGTTCCACGGAGGTCGTAATCTATACGGCGTCCTCAGCCGGCAGGTTTTGCCCCCCGGTCCGCCAGGACTCCAGCACTAGGATGCACCTCCCGTCGTGGGCGTTGCGGCAGGTCGGGGGTTGCAACGGGAGACGTGCGTTCACCCGGCCCGGGGCCGGACCGGCCCGCCGGTGGTAGTGACCGAAACCGAGCCGGTGTCGAGCCCCGGCGCCGTCGCATCCACGCGAATTGCCCCGGCACGATCCGTGGATTGGACAATGGCACAGCAGAAGCCGTTGAAGGCGCGCCGTACCGCGCCGTTGTCGGCTTCGTGACTGCTCGGGTCGCCGTTGCCGACGCCGAGGAGCCGGCCGTCGCCGGTGACCGCGAAGCTGATCTCGTTATCCGCGACGGGGACCGTTCGCCCATTGGCATCGACCACGGTGACGGTGATCACGGCGACGTCCTCGGAGTCGGCGGTGATGCCGGGACGGTCGGTCTGGAGCACGATCCGGGCGGGCGCTCCGGTGGTCTCGCGACGATCGGTCATGACCTGCTGGTCGCCGCGGAACCCCCGCGCTTCGATGGCTCCGGCTGCCCACGGCACCGTCCACGCGACATGTCCGTTCCGCGGTACCGGTTTGCTGCCGGCACTGGTGCCATTCACCACGAGCTCGACGCGGTCGAGATTGCTGTGGACCCAGACGTCGATCGGTGTGCCTTCCTTTCCGGTCCAGTTCCAGTGCGGGAAGAGATGCAGGACCGGCGCCTTGCCCCACCACGCCTGATAGTAGAAGAAGTTGTCCTTCGGGAATCCGCACGTGTCCATGATGCCGAAGTGCGACGAGATGCAGGGCCACGCGTACGGAGTGGGTTCGCCCCGATAGTCGAAACCGGTCCACACGAAGCCGCCCGCGAGCCACTGCCGCGCGGCGTAGGTGGGCCACCACGATTCGGCGGTGGCACCCCACGGCGGTGCGTGGACGTCGTATGCCGACAGATAGCCCCGGTCCTTGTCATCGAGGTAGATGCCGCGAGTGGACACGGTGCTCGCCACCTCGGTCCCCATGCATGGCTGGTGCGGGAACCGGGCATGGAACTCGTCCATCCGGGTGCCGTCACCATAGTTGAAGCCCTGGACGTCGACCACCGCCGACAGACCGCGTCCCCACGAGCCGTTCATGGCCTCGGTCGCCACACGGCTCGGGTCGAGGCGGCGGGCAAGGCGCTTCATGGTGGTGGCAATGCGTGCACCGCGATCCGTGCCCTGATCGGGCTCCTCGTTGCCGATCGACCAGGCAAAGACACACGGGTGATTCCGGTCCCGCCGGATCATGACGCTGAAGTCGTCGAGCGCCTGCGGATTGGATGACATCGTGCGCGTTTCGTCGAGCACCAGCATGCCGAGGGCGTCGCACGCGGCAAGCAATTCGGGCGTGGGCGGGTTGTGCGACGTCCGGTAAGCGTTCGACCCCATCGCCTTGAGCCGCTCGATGCGATACCACTGCAGCCGGTCGGGCAGGGCCGAACCGACACCGGCGTGGTCCTGGTGATTGCAGGTGCCCTTGACCTCCACCCGTTCGCCGTTGAGCAGCATGCCGTTGTCCGCGTCGAACCGCACCGACCTGATGCCGAACGGGGTGACGCAGCGATCGACCTCCTTGCCGTCCAGCGTCACCGTCGTCTCGAGGTGGTGCAGGGCGGGGTGGTCCACCGACCAGAGCGTGGCGTGCGGGAGGCGGATCTGCTGGGTGACGGCAGTTCCGTCCCACGGTGCGACTTCCACCGGGCGGCGCCCGCGTGCCAGTCAGCGCCTGGCCGTCCGGTCCGATGATGCGCGAGACGACGCCGAGCACACCGCGGGTATCGCGCTCGTTGAGCAGTTCGGTGGCCACGGTGAGCACCGCGGTGTCGCGTTGCAGCGCGGCGGTCACGAACGCGCCCCAGGGCGCCACGTGCGCCGGATGGGTCTTCACCAGCCAGGCATGCCGGTAGATGCCGGCGCCTTCGTAGAACCATCCTTCATGCTCGCTGGCATCGACGCGGACCACGATGACGTTCCGCCCGCCGACGTTGACCAGGTCGGAGACATCGTAGCGCACTGGTGCGTACCCGCTCTGGTGCCGGCCGAGAAGGTGATCGTTGACGGAAATCAGCGCGTCGCGGAAGATGCCGTCGAATTCGAGCGAGATGCGGCGGCCGGCGTCCGTGGCCGGCAGGGAGAACACCCGGCGATACCACCCGATGCTGGTGGCGGGCCAGTTGCGGCCCAGCGGCTTGCACCCTTGCGCCACGAGTGCGGGATCGTCGACGAAGGGGAGACCGACCGCCCAGTCATGGGGGAGGTTTACGGCGTCCCAGCCGCTGTCGTCGAAATTGGACCGTGCGGGGACGAAGAGCTCGCCGGTCTTGGCGAACTCCTCGTCCTTGCCGAAGCCGAAATCGCGCGCCGGGTCGTCGGCGTGTCCCAGGTGGAAGCGCCACCCGAAATCGAGCAGGAGGCGATCCCGCGACGGGATCGGCGGATCGAACGGGGCCCGGCGGGAGCGGACGAAGCGGGGGCCGAGCGTTGCCGCGAGCCCGGTCTGCACCACCTCGCGGCGGGTCCAGGAGGTCATGAGCACTTTCCCTTCGGGGGCCCGGAAAAAGTACTCAACCTCGGCGGCCGGCTGTACGTTCTAGAGCAGGGCCGGCGGCACTTCCTCTCTCCCTCCCGACCGGCGAACCCCGATTGCGGAATGCAAGGTCTCGAATGACTCGTCCTGATGCCGGGCCGGTGGCGGCAATGCCGATCTCGCGGCGCGTGCTCCCGTGGTTGCCGTTGCTGTTCATCGGCAGCGGCTGTGCGGCGCTGATCTATGAGGTGGTCTGGTTCCAGATGTTGCAGCTGATCGTCGGTTCGTCGGCCATCTCGATGGGCGTGGTGCTGGGGACGTTCATGGGCGGGATGTGCCTGGGGAGCCTCTACCTGCCACGGGTGGTGTCGACCGCGCGGCACCCGCTCCGGGTCTACGCCGCGCTCGAAGCGGGCGTGGGCCTTTTCGGGCTGCTCATTCTCTGGGGGCTGCCATACGCCGGCGGACTGTACGTCGACATCGCCGGCCACGGCATGTCCGGACTCTTCCTGCGAGGCGTGTTCTGTGCCATCTGCCTGCTGCCACCGACGCTGCTGATGGGGGCGTCGCTGCCGGCGGTGGCGCGTTGGGTGGAGGCTACTCCCAGAGGCGTGTCGTGGCTCGGCTTCTTCTACGGCGGCAACATCGTGGGCGCGGTGCTGGGCGCGTTTCTCGCCGGTTTCTATCTCCTGCGGGTGTTCGACGTATCGGTCGCGACCTACGTCGCGGTGGCGATCAACGTGGTGATCGCCGCGGCGAGCGTTGCGCTGGCGCGCTTCGCGCCGCACACCGCACCGCCTGTTGCCGAGGCGCCTGACGAGTCGCCGCCGGCCACCGGCGCGTGGCCGGTCTACGTGGCGATCGCCTTGTCGGGGATGACGGCGCTCGGCGCCGAGGTGGTGTGGACCCGGCTGCTCACGCTGGTGCTGGGCGGCACGGTCTACGCCTTCTCGCTGATTCTGGCGTCGATCCTGATCGGGTTGGGGATCGGCAGCACGCTCGGGTCGGTCGGCGCGCGGACGATCGCCAACGCCCGCGCCGCGCTGGGGTGGTGCCAGCTGCTGTTGATGCTCGCGATCGCGTGGGCGGCGTGGTCGCTTTCGAGCGTCATCCCGTTCTGGCCGATCGATCCGACGCTGGCCTCACGGCCGCTGTTCATGTTCGAAGTCGATCTGGTGCGCTGTCTCTGGACCGTGTTCCCCGCCGCGGTACTATGGGGGGCGTCGTTTCCGCTGGCGCTGGCCGCGGTGGCGACGCGCCAGCGCGACTCGGGGCGCGTCGTCGGGACGGTATACGCGGCGAATACGGTGGGCGCCATCATCGGCGCGGTACTGACCAGCCTGGTCTTCATCGCGGCGATCGGCACCCGCTGGTCGCAGCGCGTACTGATCGCGCTGGCCGCGGTGGCGGCGCTGCTGATGCTGGTTCCGGCCGCTGCCGCGGCCCTGCAGCGGCAACGCTGGTCGGCCAGCGGGTTGCTGAAGGCGGTGACGATCACCGCCGTCGCCGCGCTGATGATCGTGACCGTGCGGCCGGTGTCGCCGCTGCTGGTGGCCTACGGCCGCAATACCGCGAGCTGGGTCGCCGACCACGCCGACGTGTTCTACGTGGGCGAAGGAATGAACTCGTCCATGGCGGTGTCGCGGACGTCGTATGGCACGCTCAACTACCACAACGCCGGCAAGATCCAGGCATCGAGCGAACCGCAGGACATGCGCCTGCAGCGGATGCTGGGACACATCACCACGCTGGTGTCGGCGCACCCGTCGTCGGTGCTGGTGATCGGATGCGGGGCCGGCGTGACGGCGGGTGCCGTCAGCGTCGATCCGGCGGTCCAGCACGAGACGATCGCGGAAATCGAGCCGCTGGTCCCGCGAGTGGTGTCCCGCTATTTCAGCAAGTACAACTTCGCGGTGGTCGATAATCCCAAAGTCACCGTGCAGATCGACGATGCCCGGCATTTCATCCTGACCACCGACCAGAAATTCGATGCGGTGACGTCCGATCCGTTCGATCCCTGGGTCCGGGGCGCCGCGACACTGTACACGCGCGAGTTCTTCGAGCTGGTCAAGCGCCATCTCAACCCCGGCGGCGTGGTGACGTTGTTCGTGCAGCTCTACGAAAGCAGCCCGGCGACGGTGAAGAGCGAGCTGGCGACCTTCTTCGAGGCGTTCCCGAACGGCGTGGTCTGGGGAAACACGGAGAACGGCAAGGGCTACGATCTGGTGCTGCTCGGCGAGATGGATCCGAAGCCGATCGATCTCGACGCCATCGACCAGAAGCTGGCCGATCCGGCGTACGAGGTGGTGGCGCAGTCCCTTCGCGAAATCGGCTTCAACTCGGCGGAAGATCTCTTCTCGACCTACGGCGGCAACGGGCCGGGCCTCAAGCCGTACCTGGCGGACGCGCAGGTCAACCGCGACCGCAATCTGCGGTTGCAATACCTGGCGGGGCTCGGCCTCAACGAATACCGGCAGGCTGACATCTACGCCGACATGCTCCGCTATCGCCAATATCCTGAAGGGTTGTTCACCGGTTCGCCCCAGCGGATGGACGCAGTACGGGCCGGCATTCTGGGAGAACCGTGATGGGCGGGCCCGCCGGCAATGCGGCCCGCCCGGTGTCGAACCGGATCCTGCCGTTGATGGCGTTGTTGTTCATCGGCAGCGGATGCGCCGCGTTGATCTACGAAATCGTGTGGTTCCAGCTGGTGGAGCTGGTGATCGGATCGTCGGCGGTGTCGTTGGGCGTGCTGCTCGGCACGTTCATGGGCGGAATGTGCCTCGGGTCGCTGCTGCTGCCGCGATGGGTGTCGCCGCGATCCCATCCGTTGCGGGTCTACGCCGCGCTGGAGGTCGGTATCGGCGCGTGTGGACTGCTGATCCTGTTCGGCCTGCCGCCGCTCGGTGCGCTGTACGGGTCGCTGGCTTCGCCGGGAATGGCCAGTATTCTGCTGCGCGGCGTGCTCAGCGCGGTGTGCCTGCTGGTGCCGACTCTGCTCATGGGGGCCACGTTGCCGGCGATCGCCCGGTGGGTGGAGACGACGCCGACCGGCGTGTCGTGGTTGGGGTTGTTCTACGGTGGCAACATCGCCGGCGCGGTGGTGGGGTGCCTGCTGGCCGGGTTCTACCTCCTGCGCGTCTTCGACATGGGTGTGGCGACGTTCGTGGCGGTCGGGATCGACGTGGCGGTGGCCGCGGTCGCGCTGCTGCTCGCCAGCCGCACGGCGGTGCCGGCGGCGGAACGGCCGGCGCCGGGCGGTACCGCGCCTTTGCCGGGATCGCAGCGGGTATACCTGGCGATCGCATTGTCGGGCCTGACGGCGCTTGGCGCAGAGGTGGTCTGGACGCGACTGATGTCGTTGATGCTGGGCGCCACCGTCTACACCTTCTCGCTGATCCTGGCGGTGGTACTGGTGGGGCTGGGATTGGGAAGTACCGCGGGCGCGTGGCTGGCGCGCGTCAGCCGGCGACCGCGGGTGGTACTGGGCTGGTTCCAGATGGCCCTGCCGGTGGCGATCGGGTGGACGGCGTTCATGATCGCGCGGTCGCTGCCGTACTGGCCGATCGATCCGTCGCTGGTCACCGATCCGTGGTTGCTGTTCGAATTTGATCTGATGCGCTGCACCTGGGCGCTGCTGCCGGCGACGTTGTTCTGGGGGGCGTCGTTCCCGCTGGCAATCGCGGGTGTGGCAACGCCGGGGCAGGACGCGGGCCGCCTCGTGGGACGAGTGTACGCCGCGAATACCATCGGGGCCATTGTCGGCTCGCTGATCTTCAGCATGATCGCGATTCCCGTCATCGGCACCGCCAACAGTGAGCGCTTGCTGATGGTGGTGGCCGCCATCTCCGGGCTGATTCTCCTGCTGCCCGCGGTCCGCGGCCCGGAGGGGGCGCGCGGCCGGATGGTCGGCGTGACGGCGGCCGCGGCGGCGGCGCTGGCGGTGGTGGTAACCGTCAAGCCGGTCCCACCGGGGCTGATCGGCTACGGCCGGTTCCTCGCCACCTACACGTCGCTGCCGAAATTCCTCTACGTCGGCGAGGGGATGAATTCGTCGGTGGCGGTGTCGGAAGAGCCGGGCGGATATCGCAACTTCCATGTGAGCGGGAAAGTCGAGGCGTCGACCGAGCCGCAGGACATGCGGTTGCAACGCATGCTGGGCGACATGGCGGCGCTGGTGCAGGGAAAGCCGAAGTCGGTGCTGGTGGTCGGCTTCGGCGCCGGTGTGACGGCGGGAACGTTCGTGCTGTATCCGAGTGTCAAGCGCATCGTGATCTGCGAGCTCGAGCCGCTGATCCCGAAGAAGATCGGACCGTACTTCACGCCGCAGAACTACGATGTGCTGCACGACCCACGTGTGCAGATCGTCTACGATGATGCCCGGGATTACATCCGTACCACGAAGGAGAAGTTCGACATCATCACGTCGGATCCGATCCATCCCTGGGTGCGGGGCGCGGCGACGTTGTACACGACGGAATACCTGACACTGGCGCGCGAGCATCTCAACCCGGGCGGCGTGATGACCGAGTGGGTGCCGCTGTACGAAAGCCACCCGGACGCGGTCAAGAGCGAGCTGGCGACCTTCTTCGACGTCTTCCCGGATGGAACGATCTGGTCCAACAACGAAGACGGCCACGGATACGACCTGGTGGCGCTGGGGCAGCCGGGAGCGACCCACATCGACATCGATTCGGTGGGCGCGTTCCTGGGCGATCCGGCGAACGCCCGAGTCGCCCAGTCGATGCAGGAGGTGGGAGTCAGTTCGCTGATGGACCTGTTCGGATCATACGCCGGCGACCGCCAGGACATGGCGTCATGGCTGGCGGGGGCGCAGATCAATCGCGACCGCAATCTGCGCCTGCAATACCTGGCGGGGTTGGCGAACAACAGCTACCAGAACGCCGACATCTACCGGGCGCTCACCGCCAGGTTGACGTATCCGAACGGCCTCTTCGTCGCCTCGCCCCAGTGGCAGGAAGCGATGCGGAGCTACTTCTCTCCGGGCGGCCAGACGCCGTAACCGGGCGTCGGCGCCGCCATCCGGCCCAGCAGCGCGGGCAGCGAGACCGCCGCCGACCGCGGACCGGTCAGCCCCAGATCGACCGGCGCGGGGAAGTAGCTGGCCACGTCCTTCAGGTATTCGGGATTCGTGTGGTCGATCCTCGGCCAGTCCCGGATATCATCGGGCGCGAACAGGCCACCCATCACCGCCATGACCGCACGCAGTGTGTCGGAGGTGGGGTTCTTGTACACGGCGACCAGCCGGTACGGATGGCCGGCGCGGAGATGCGGGCCGCGCCCCTTGACGGCGAGCAGTTCGTGGCTGACGCCCAGCTCATGCCCGGTCTTGGTCATGATCCCTTCGACGTGGGCGAGCACCTTGCCGGTTCTTGCGTCCTCGAGACGGATCTGCGCGCCGAAGTCATGCAGGTGCCCGCCCACACCGAGCAGTCGCCCGCTGACCGGAATGGTGAAGTTGTACGTCCGGGAATTGCCGCCTGGCGGGACGTCGTACGAGTCCGGCATGCCGGGGTCGGAATTGATGTCCACCTTGAACGGCAGCGCCGCGAGCGGGCGCGGCGTCAGGTTGGCCGGCGCGCAGATCAGCGTGAGGCGATACCAGATGCCGTCGAGATCGTGCCCGGTGTCGTTGTTCCACATCAGATAGACGGCGACGTGCATCCCCTTGTCGAGCGGAACGCCCACGGTGCGCGGCAGCATCACCGGTGCCGTCTCTTCCCCCACGCCGAGCACCCGCTCGGCCAGGGGATAGACGAGCTGGCGACGATCGTAGTTGATGAACTCCATGTGGTGCATGGTGCGCTGCGGCATCTCGTGACCGTCACGGTCCAGAATCTCGACCTTGAAGCCGCGCAACCAGTCGGTGGTCGGCCACTGGAACTGCGTCAGCCGCAACTCGCCGTGCGCCGCATGGCCTCCGCCCATGTCCATTCCCATGTCCATCATCGCGTCCATGTCCATCGGTGGCAGATGATACGGACCCGACGTGACGATGACCCGGTGGTGAATCGAGTCCACGCGGATATAGACGGGGGCCTTGGGCAGCGGTTGCGTCATGCCGGACATGCCCGGCATGTCGGCCATTCCGGTCGACTGCGCCGGCAGTCGTGGGGCGACGGCGACGAATGCCACGGCGAACATCGCCGCGGCGTACCTGGAAGTCATGAGTCCTCGATCACGATGGGGCCGCAGGAATGTCCCCTCTTGGGCACGGATCCGTCAAGTCACGACGGGGGGCGATTCGCCGCGCTACTCCGACGAGATCGGTTGCAATTTGCCCGCCATAGCGCGGTTGAATGCGGGGAGATCGTGACCGAGCAGCGACGCGAAGCGGCTCCGGGCCGCCGACAATTGACGTTCGAAGGTGGCCAGTTGGGCCATTTCGGCGCTGGTCGGGCGGGAATCCGACCCCCCGGCGACGTCGCCCGCCCCGGGTCCGATCTCGCCATAGAGCCAGATCAGGTTGAGATAGGTGTGGTAGGCCTCGACGTAGTACTTGTCGTCGCTCTCGAGGTCGGACCGCGTGAGGAGCAGAAGTTCGGTGTCGTAGAGGTGGCTTCCGAGCGAGTCGAGCGCGGCCGTGATCGACGGATCGCCGGCGTGCGCGCTCGCGCCGGTCGGCCACTTCCTTGCGGAGCGTTTCGAGCTGATTGATGATCGCCACCGCGGTGTCGATGTCGGTCACGATGCGACGCTGGGCGTCGTACGACGCCACGAGATCGGCGGTCGTGGCAGACACTGCCGGGTCCTTCAGCACGTCGAACGGCTGCGTGTACGTCACACTATCGACGGTGAGGCGCGCCACATAGCCGCCGGGGGCCGCGAGGGGACCGGTCCGTTCCGGTCCCTCGATGCCCCAATGGATGATGGGGCGGGTGTCGTGTCCCTTGAACCGCGGATCGTCCCAGATGAACGGATTGTCGGGCGCCAGCGTCTTCAGCGCAACCTGCGCCGGACCGTCGAGGCGGAGGTCCCAGCTGACCCGATTGAATCCGGCGTGCGCCGCCCCGGACATGGTGCGCAGCAGGTGACCGTGCTGATCCAGGATGTCGACGGTCACCGATCCGCGCGGCGCCGACGGGAGCGAGAAGAGGAAGTCGGCGTGCCCTTCACGCGCGTTCCGGTATCCGGGGCGCGGGGGATAGAAGCGGGCCGCGTCGGCCGCCGGAGCGGGGTGGTCCGACTGTTCCATCCAGGTGATGTCGTGCAGGATGTAGATACCACGCCCGTAGGTGGACACCACGACATCGCGCCAGAGCTTCGGTGCCAGGATCCACGACACCTCCGCCGCCGGCAGGCCATTCTGGTAGTGGATCCAGTGTTGGCCGTCGTTCAGGGAGTAGTAGAAACCATCGCCGGTCCCGGCGAACAGCATGCCGCGCCGGTTGGGGTTTTCGGTGACTGCCATGACGTAGCCCAGGGGATCGCCGGCGGGAAGATCGCCGCTGATGTTCGCCCAGGTGCGCCCGTAGTCCGTTGTCTTGTAGATGTACGGATGCCGGTCGTCCATCAGGTGGAAGTCCATCGCGAGGTAGGCGGTGCCGGCGTCGAAGGTCGACGGCTGGATCTTGCGGACGGTGCCCCAGGCCAGCAGCCCGCTGATGTTCGCGGTGACGTTGTTCCAGTGTTTGCCGCCATCACGGGTGTACCAGACCTGGCCGTCATTGGTCCCTGCCCAGATCAGTCCGCGCTGCACGCTCGACGGCGCGATCGCGAACACCACCTCGCCGTAGAACTGGCCGAGGTTGTCGGGCGAGATACCCCCGGACGAGACGATTCTCGACGTGTCATGCGTCGAGAGGTCGGGGGAATCACCTGCCATGTCTGCCCGGCGTTGCGGGTGCGGAAGATCACCTGGCAGCCGTAGTACACCGTGTTGTGATCGAACGGATCGATCGCCAGCGGTGGCGTCCAGTGGCAGCGGTACTTGATGTCATCGGGCGCGGCGTCGAGCGTGTGGAGATACGGACTGACCGAGCGGGCCGTCTTCGTGCGCGCATCGTAGCGGGTCACTTCGTCGCCGTAGCAGCTGGCCCAGACCACGTTCGGATCGGTGGGGTCGGGAATGGTGAAGCCCGATTCGCAGCCGCCCAGGCCGGTGTCCCACGTGCTGGTGCCGTTGAACCCGGGATTGAAGCCGCCGCCACGCCCGCCGCGACCGAAGCCCCGTCCCCGCGCCGCCGCGGCCGCGGTGTCGATGCCGCCCCGGCCGCGCCGGCCGGCCGTCGTGTCTCCCGGAGCCGGCGGCCGTTGGGGCACGGGTGCGGGCGGCGGGGTGAACCCGCCGCGCCCGCGCCCGGCGTTCGGGGCCGCTTCCGGCGCATCGCTCGGCCCTCGCATCGTGCCGTCGTCCTGACGGTTGGTGTAGACCCAATACGGCATCTGATTGTCGACGGCGACGTGGTACATCTGACCGTTCGGGATCGACACCCGGATGCCGGTGCGGCCATGATCGGTGCTGATCCGCGCGCCGCCGTCGTCGGTGTTGCCGATCCGGTCGGGATTGGTCGGGTCGTACCAGATGTCGTGGTTGTCGCCGCCCCAGTTCACCTGCTGGAAGGTCACACCGCCGTCGTTCGACTTGAAGAACGACGAATTCGCGATCAGCACCTCATCCGGATCGCGCGGATTGACGGCGAGGCGGATGTAATACCCGGCGCGGCCGATCAGGGTTCGTTGCCAGTTGACGACCCGCCACGTCCTGCCGCTGTTGTCGGAGCGCCACACCGATCCCTGGTCGGCGGTCTGGATCAGCGCGTAGACCCGGTTCGAATCGCTGGGGGCGACGGCCACGTCAATCTTTCCCAGCGGTGATTTCGGCAGGCCCGGATCGGTGAGGTGCGACCAGGTATCGCCGCCGTCGCGCGAGACCCAGATGCCGCTTCCCGGACCGCCGCTGAACATCGCCCAGGTGTGCATCTCCACTTGCCACATGCCGGCGAAGAGCACGTCGGGATTCCCGGCGTCGAGGGAGAGGCCGGAACAGCCGGTGTTGGGATCGACGAAGAGCACCCGCTTCCAGGTGAGTCCGCCGTCCGTGGTCCGGTACACGCCTCGTTCCTGCTGCGGACCGGTGGTGCGGCCCAGCGCGCAGACGAACACGATGTTGGCGTTGGTTGGGTTGACGATGATGCGGCCGATGCGGCCGGTCTGGTCGAGCCCCATGTGCACCCACGTCGCCCCCGCGTCCGTCGACTTGTACACGCCGGTGCCCATGATGTCCGCGTCGCGGATCGCCCACGCTTCGCCGGTGCCGGCCCACACCGTGTTGGGCTCCGATTGCGCGACAGCGAGCGCACCAATGGCCAGACCCGGGATGGAATCCGAAACCGGCTCGAAGCTGTGGCCGGCGTCGCTGGACTTCCACACGCCGCCCGACGCCGAACCGATGTACCAGACGCTGGTGTCGCCCGGCACGCCGACGATGGCCGACACGCGACCGCCGCCCGCAGGCCCCATGAACTGGAAGCTGGTGGGATCGACGGCGGTCCGGCCGCCCCGCGGGAACTGGGCGACGGCCGGCGCGGCGCCGAGACCGACCGTGGCCAACGCAGTGGCGAGAACGGCGAGGGTGCGCGACATGTCAGTGTCCTTTTTGGCCCGGGAAGAGTTCGGTCCGCTTCGGAACCAGTCGGTCGGCGTCGAACGTCGACAGCAGGTAGTGCTGCGTGTTGCCACGCGCGGCAGCACTCCAGTCGGACGTGCCGTCGCCAACCAGCGTCACCACGCCGAGCGTGTCGCCGCTCTTGCCGAACACCATGATGCGCCGGGTCTCCCTGGTCGACGGACGCGCGGAGTCGGCCGGGAACCCGGACGCCTCGAGGTGCGAGAGCTCGGAGATGACGGCAACCGCATGGGTGAGGTCGGCGCTGTCGGTGGGGCCGGCGGCACCGATCCAGCTCTTGTCGCCGCGTCGCATCTCGAAGGTCTGATGATCGCGCTCGAAGGCGATCCGGCCGATCGCGGTGGTATCGATCCGCAGGATGATCCGGTCGCGCCAGCTGGAGAGCGGATTGGCGGTGGCATCGCGGAACTCGCCGAGGACGGTATAGACCGTGTCGTGCCCGGGGAGCCGCGCGTAACCACTCGGGTATTGCGGTCCCTCGGTGCCGAGCAGGAACCGGACCGAATCGTGTGCCGTTCGGACGGTCACTTGCCAGGCGGCGCTGTCGGTGACGCCGAGCGCCGCGTGGGTCGCGTTGGACCGCGCGGCGAGCATGCCCAGGGAGGCGTGATTGGCGGCGTCGAGGAATCTGGCCACCGCCGCCGAGTCCGCGGGAAATCCGTTGGCAGTCCAGTTCGCGCCTGTCTTGCGGAGCTCGACCGCGTTGCCGGACGGCGCCGTGATCGTTGCGCTGATGATGGTGTCGGCATCGAGTCGGTGAAGGGCCGCGCCGAACGATCCGCCGGTGTCCGCCTTGGGGCGACCGACGTACCGCACCACGCGCACGCCGGAATAGAGCACGACGAGGGCGCCCAGCAACGCAAGCAAGCGGCGCAGCGTGTGTTCACTCATCGACGGCCTCCGCATCGGCCGCTTCGTTCCAGCGGCGTCTGGCCCGGCCGACGCGTCCGGCAATCCGCACCAGTCCCACGAGCACGAAGACCAGCGGAACACCGATCAGGTTGCCCCACTTGAAGGCACCGGCCGCGAACGTGGAGCTGAACGTGAGCGTCGGCGGGGTACGCTGCTTGGCCCGGATCTGGATGAGCGCTTCGTCCTGCGCCAGCCAATCGATGGCGTTGGCGGCAAACGCCAGATTCTGCTGGTTCTGGCCGACGAACTGGTCGGTGAGAAAGCCGGCGTTGCCGACGACAATGATCCGTCCGGTGTGGGCCGTTGTCGTCGCGCCCCTGGTTGCCGGTTGGTCGACGGCGGCCGCCACCACGAACTGGCGGAGCGAGTCACGCGGCCCGGGCAGGAACGCCGAGGGATCGAGGGGATGGTTGGGCGGTTGCGTGCCCGCCTGTTGCGACGTCACCCAGAGTGGTTGGGCCCGCGAGGCGTCGAGCACCAGGAGCGGCGCCGTGTACGACAGGGTCAATGCCTGGAGATTCCGGGTGATGATCTGCTGTCCCGCCGGCTGCGCGATCGGGAAGAGGGGGTAGGGCATGAGCGACTGGAAGATGCCGCCGCCGCCCGGCCCCGCGACCGTGGCGTGCGCGCGCATGTCGTAGATCACCGTCGAGCCGAGTCCGACGCCGCGCCGGGCGAGGAAGGGTCCGAGCCCTGACGCCATCGGCACCGGCGTCGGCTGCATCTGGCCGATGGTGACCGGTGGCAACAACAGGAACAGCGAGCCGCCGCCATCGACGAAGCGGTCGAGGTGCGCGATGCTGCTGCTGTCGAGCGGTTGTTTCGGGCCGGCGAGAACAGCCACCTTGATCGAATCGGGCACGAGGCTGCTGGTGTCGGACGGCAGAGTGAGGGACGTGACGTTGTACTGATCGCCGATGGCCTGCTGGAAGGTCGGGAAGTCACTGCCGGTCTGCGAGCCGTACCCCATCAGGAACGCCACCGTCGGTTTGTGCGCCGCGGTCAGCGCCGAGATGTCGGACGCCAGCTGGTATTCGAGATCGGACGTCTCGTCGATCACCGGGATGGCGCGGTTCTTGTTGGCATAAGTCACCGCGAGACCGAACCAGCCGCGCTGCATCTGAAATTCCGACGTCTGCATCACGCTGAAATTGACCGGGCGAACGCCGTACGATTGAGCTTCCTGCGCGATCACCGCATTCTTGTCGGGGTTGTCTTCTTCGACGGTGAGGTTGCCGCCGGAGGCGCTCTTCATGTCGGCGAGCAGGTCGCGGACGTCGCGGAGCACCAATTGCGCCTGCGCGGGAATCTTGTCGGAGACGTAGAGCTTGATGTGGACCACGTCGTCGAGGCGACGCAGCAGGGTCCGGGTTGCGGGCGAGAGCGTGAACACCCGTCCGCGGGTCAGGTCGAGGCGCCCGCGGAGGTAGCCGCCCAGCAGATTGAGCACCAGCACCGAAGCCGCCACCACCGCCGCGCCGGTGCGGAGGCGGCGGTACGCACCGCGGGTGCGGCTGAGGCGTTGCCGTGCCAGCGAGACTCCCGCGAGCACCAGGAAGAAGGCGGCCGTGGAGAGGAAGTAGAGCACGTCGCGGAGATCCACGGCGCCGCGGGCGACGTTCTCGAAGTGCGGCAGCACCGACAGGCGCGCCACCATGCCGCCCACCACCGGTGGCAACCCGATGGTCACGATGTCGAGCCCGATGAGCACCAGCACCATCGAAATCGTCACCGCCAGGATGAACGCGGTGATCTGGTTGCGGGTGACGCTCGACGCCCAGAGTCCGATCGCCACGAACTGTGCCGCCAGCAGCAGCGCACCGATGTACTGGGCCGCGAAGATGCCGGGGTCGGCGTGCGCGATGACGACCAGGCCGATCGCCAGCGGCAGCGTTCCCGACAGCGCGATCAGCACGAACAGCCAGTTGCCGAGGAACTTGCCGACCAGGACATCGGTCTCGCTGAGCGGCTGGGCCAGCAGCCATTCGAGCGTGTGGCTGCGGCGTTCCTCGGCGAGACTGCGCATCGTCAGCGCCGGCACGAAGATCGCGAACAGCCACGGCAGCAGGTCGAAGAACGGCCGGAGCGACGCGATGCCCTCGGCGAGAATGGAGCGGAGGGTGAGAAAGAGTCCCAGCGCGAGGAACGCGATGACGAGGATGTACGCGGTGGGGTAATCGAAGTAGCTGCGGATCTCGCGGCGGCAGACGGTTCCGATCTGGCTCATCGCCGGGCCTCCGCCGCGCCTTCGCTGGTTGTCAGCTGGCGGAAGAGCTGCTCCAGGGACGCCCGTTCGCGATGCAATTCCCACAGCGTCCAGTTGCGGTCACGCGCCAGCCCCGAAATGGCGGGCCGGAGATCGGCGGGGCCCCGCGCCATCAGCTTGACGCGCGTCCGTCCTTCCACGGACTCGGTGCTGTGATTCTCGACGCCCGGAAGCGCGGCGAGCGCCTGCGCCACGCCGTCGCCCTGTGCTTCGACGGTGTAGCTGGCCAGCTCGGCCTGTCCCGCCAGCAGGTCGCCCACGGTGCCGTCGGCGGCGAGCTTGCCGTGGCTGACGATGATCAGTCGGGTGCACGTGGCCTCGACTTCCTGCATCACGTGCGTGCTGAGGAGAACGGTGCGCTCCCGCCCCAGCGCATTGATCAGCTTCCGGATCTCGACGCGCTGATTGGGGTCGAGCCCTTCGGTGGGCTCGTCGAGCACCAGGATTTCGGGTCGGTGCAGCATCGCCGCGGCGAGGCCGATCCGCTGCCGGTAGCCTTTCGAGGCTTCCGACACCGGGCGGAAGAAGACCGCCTCGAGGCCGGTTTCGTCGGCGGCGGCGCGGATGGCGCCGCGGAGCGTCGGGCCCTCGAGGCCGCGCAACCGCCCGGCGTACTCCAGGTAGTCGCACACCAGCATCTCTTCGTAGAGCGGATTGGCC
This sequence comes from uncultured Gemmatimonadales bacterium, assembly GCA_963697065.1. GTDB lineage: Bacteria > Gemmatimonadota > Gemmatimonadetes > Gemmatimonadales > GWC2-71-9 > Palsa-1233. The sequence goes on along the minus strand of CAVOMQ010000005.1, from coordinate 130,046 downwards.
TCGGGGAGGTAGCCGATGCGCCGCTTCGCGGCCTCGGGGTCGTCGCCGATGGAGCGGCCGTCGAGGAGCACGCGCCCGGCGTCGGGCTGCAGCGTGCCGGTCAACATACGCATCGTGGTCGTCTTGCCGGCTCCATTCGGGCCGAGAAAGCCGACCACTTCGCCACGGTCGATCTGGAAGGAGAGCGCGTCGACAGCAATCAACGCGCCATATCGTTTGGTGATGTTCTCGACGGAGATCATTGCCTCGTATCCATCCGGAAGCAAGAAAAGGCCGCGTCGCCCGACCAGCCGACACGGCGCGCCAGCCCGGGGAAGCAGTGCGGGCGAAGGTAACGCAATCCTACCCGCGGCGGCAACCGGGAAATCCCGTGGCTCCCCTTGTCGGCGGGCGGGTGGGCCGATCTATTGTGGTGATGCCACACCGTTCACCTTCGCTCCGGTCGGTTCCCATGCGTCTCGCGCTCTGCTGTGCCATCGGTGGATTACTCACCGGTGCCGGCGCACTCGTGGCCCAGTCCAACGAGGCGCTGATGGCCAACGACCACTACACCCGGTCGCACGACTATGACCTGATCCACCAGCGCATCGAAGTCTCGAATTTCGACTGGGACTCCACCGCGTTCGAGGGGAGGGTGACCACCACCCTGGTGGCGCTCCGCCCAGGGCTCGACTCGGTGGTACTCGACGAGGGGGCGCTGCTCGACAACACCGCCGTGACCGACCGCGCCGGCGCGGTGCTCCGGGCGGCGCGCCACGGCGACACGGTGGTGGTCTTTCCCCGCACGCCGGTGGGGTTCCACGACACGCTGACATTCACCATCGCCTACCACGGGAAGGTGAACAGCGGCAACGGGCTGACCTACATCACCACCGACGGATTGCCGCACCGGCCGGAGCAGATCTGGAGCCAGGGCGAAGACCACAACAATCACGACTGGTTTCCGACCTATGATTTTCCCAACGACAAGATGACGTGGGAAATGGTGGCGACGGTCCCCGCCGGCGACCTCGCCGTCTCGAACGGCCGCCTGGCGTCGAATGTGGTCAACGGACGCACCCGCACGATGGATTGGCGGCAGGACACGCCGTCGGCGACGTACCTGGTATCGCTCATCGTGGCCCCGCTGGCCGAGCTGCACGACAGCTGGCACGGCGTACCGGTGGATTACTTCGTGTATCATGACGACAGCACCCGCGCCTGGCCGCTGTTCCATGTCACCACCGACATGATCGACACCTACTCGCAGCTCACCGGCGTGCCGTATCCGTGGGCGAAATACTCGGAGACGACGGTCGCCGATTTCTTCGGCGGCATGGAGAACGTGAGCGCCACCACGCTGGTCGACTGGCTTCCCGACGCCAACGCCTATCAGGACCGGCCCTGGTACCGCTACATCCTGATCCCGCACGAACTCGCGCATCAGTGGTTCGGAGACTACGTCACCACGATCAACTGGGCCAACATGTGGCTCAACGAAGGCTTCGCGGAGTTCATGCCGGGGCAGTACTGGGGCCGCAAACTGGGCGAGCATGCCGAAGAGGACTACTACCTGGACGAGTACCGGCAATTCAGCGGCATCGACGCGCGCAAGCCGATGCCGCTGGCTTCCCTGGGGTCGAACAACATCTACCCGAAGGGCGCGCTGGTGCTGGAAATGCTGAAGCACTACCTGGGCCCGGATCGGTTCTGGGCCGGGATCCATACCTATCTCGACGCCCACGCGTTCGGCAACGCCACGTCCGACGACCTGCGCCAGGCGTTCCTGACGGCCACCGGCGAGAACCTCGACTGGTTCTGGGATGAATGGGTGTACGCCGCCGGGCTGCCCCAGTTCACCGTGACCACGTCGTACGATTCGACCGCGCACGCGGTGGCGGTCACGGTGACGCAGACCCAGGCCGACACGCTCAAGCCCGACAGCACCGGTCTCCGGTTCCGGGTGCCGGACACGTTCCGGATGCCGGTGACGATCCGGGTGGGCACCGCCGGCGGCGACATCGTGCAGCACGCGATGCTCGACGCCCGCCAACAGACGATCACGGTGCCGGGTGTCGGCAGCGCGCCGACCATGGTGGTGTTCGACGACGGCGATCGGATACTCAAGACGCTCACCTTCGACCAGCCGACGCCTTGGCTGGCGACGCAGCTGACGCGCGACTCCGATCTGTGGGACCGCCAGTGGGTCATCGGGCAGTTGACCCGCCGGCCGGCCGACGCCGGTGCGGCGCGGTCGCTCGCGCAGGCGGCCACGTCGGCGGACTATTACCTCACCCGGCAGCAGGCCGCCTCCGCGCTGGGTGCGTTTGCGCAGGCCGAGGCGGAGGCGCCGCTGCTGGCGGCGCTCAAGGACACGTCGTCGGCCGTTCGCGGCGCCGCGGCGGCAACGCTGGGACGGGTTGGCGGTGCCGGGGCGGCGGCGGCACTGCACCACGTGTTCGACACCGATGCCAGCTACGAGGTGCGCGCGTCAGCGGTGGGCGCGATTGTCCGCCTCGACACCGCGGGCGCTGCCGCCGTCATCAGCAAGGCGCTGGCGACGCCGTCGTACCAGGACGTGATCTCCCACGCCGCCATGCAGGCCGCGGCGCAGATCAACGACACGGCCGCGATCGGGGCCGTCACCGGGGTGCTCGACGAGGATGCGTTCCCCAGCCAGCTCCTGGCGGTGATGGCGATTCGCGGGAGCGGGCGTGCCTACGACTCGTTGACGGCACATCTCGACGATGCCCGAGCCGGCGTGCGGACCTGGATCGTGTCGGCGTTCCGGCTTGCGGCGGGGCGCGACCGGAGTGGCGTGGTGTCGCGCCTGACGGCGGCACTGCCCACGATCACGCACGCCGACACCAAGGACGCGGTGTCGAAGCTGCTCGATTCGTTGAAGCAGTAGGCGCCAGGTCCGCCGCTAGGCCGTTGCGGCCGCGGGGTCGGCGAGAGTGGCGAGGGCGTTGTCGTCGGTGAAGACGAGCGACGCCGAGTTGAGGCAGAAGCGGAGACCGGTGGGGCGCGGACCATCAGAAAAGACATGGCCGAGGTGCGCGTCGCAGCGAGTGCAGAGAATCTCCGTGCGTCGCATGCCGTAGCTCCGGTCCTCGTGATTGGCCACGTTCTCCGCCGCGATCGGCTGGAAGAACGATGGCCAGCCGGTGCCGGAGTGAAACTTGGCGGTCGACGCGAAGAGCGGCAGCCCGCAGCACACGCAGGTGTAAACGCCCTCACGATGGTTGTCGAGCAGCGTCCCGCAGAACGGTGCCTCGGTGCTCTTGCCGCGCGCGATCCGGTACTCCTCTTCGGTGAGCTGCGCGCGCCACTCGGCGTCGGTCTTCACGACCCGGTCCATGGCGATCGGACCGACCAACTTCCCTTCGGCATTGAGGACCTTGACGTTGACCTGCATGATTCCCTTCCGGTTCCGGGACGTGAGGGCCGCGCGGTCTGCGACGGCGCCGGCTCCCACCAGTGAAAGGTAGCAGACACCGCCATGCCCTCCGCCCGTCGTGGTACCCTGTTGCTGGCACTGCTCGTTGCGCCGGCCGTCGCCGCGGCCCAGCGATCGACGAACCTCACGGCCGATCCGGGGCGCTTTCTGCTCGATGGTGCTCCGCTGCAGATCATCGCGGGGTCGATGCACTACGCGCGTATCCCACGCGGCGACTGGCGGCAGCGCCTCGAGATGGCCCGCGCGATGGGGCTCAACACCATCACGACGTATGTCTTCTGGAACTTCCACGAGACGGCGCCGGGACATTTCGATTTCAGCGGACGGCGCGACATCGCCGCTTTCATCCGGACCGCGCAGCAGATCGGGCTGCACGTCATTCTGCGTCCCGGCCCGTATGTCTGCGCCGAGTGGGACCTGGGCGGCTATCCGGCGTGGCTGCTGGCCGACAGCGGCATGGTGCTGCGCAGCACCGACCCGGCGTTTATCGGTCCCGCGGCCCGCTGGCTCGACCGGTTGGGCCGCGAGTTGCGGCCGCTGCTGGCGTCGCACGGTGGGCCGATCATCGCGGTCCAGGTCGAGAACGAATTCGGATCGTTCGGCAAGGACAGCGCCTATCTGGCGTGGCAACGGAACGCGCTGCTGCACGCGGGATTCGGCAGCGTGCTGCTATACACCGCCGACGGGCCGCCCGAGTTGCCCAACGGCAGCATTCCCGGGGTACCGGCCGTGGTGAACTTCGGTCCCGGCGAGGCGCGGAGTGCGTTTGCGCAGTTGGCGGCGTTCCGCCCCGACGGGCCGAGGATGACGGGAGAGTACTGGGCGGGATGGTTCGATCAGTGGGGCCGGCCGCACAACAGCACCAACGCCGCACAGCAGACCCGGGAACTGACGTGGATGCTGGAGCAGGGGTATTCGGTCAACCTGTACATGTTCCACGGCGGCACCACGTTCGGGTTCATGAACGGCGCCAACATCGACAACGGCCACTATCGTCCGCAGACGTCGAGTTACGACTACGATGCGGCGCTCGACGAATCGGGGCGCCCCACCGCGAAGTTCTTTGCCTTCCGCGACGTCATCCGGGCGCACACCGGGGTCACGCCGCCACCGCTCCCGGCAACCGATTCGACGGTGACGCTGCCGCGGTTCCGTCTTCAGGCCGGTTCGTCGCTCTGGAACGCTCTGCCCCGACCGATCATGTCGAGCGATCCGCGCACCATGGAAGCCGTGGGACAGTGGTATGGCTACATCCTCTACCGCACGCGGTTGCAGAACCCCGGTCGCGGCATGCTGGTGGTGCGCGGCGTGCGGGACTACGCCCGCGTCTATCTCGACGGCCAACTCGCCGGTACGCTCGATCGACGGCTCGATCAGGACAGTCTCGCAATGCCGGCTGCGCGGCCCGGCGCGCAACTCGACATCCTGGTCGAGAACAGCGGCCGGGTCAACTTCGGCAGGGCGCTGCGCCAGGAGCGGAAGGGCATCACCGGTGCGGTGACGCTGGCCGGTACCACGCTCCATGGATGGGCGATCTATCGGCTGCCGATGGACGGTACGCCGGTCGTCAAGACGACGAACGGGACCTGGACCGGGCCCGGTTTCTACGCCGGCCGGTTCACCGTCGACCGGCCCGGGGACACGTTCCTCGACATGCGTGGCTGGGGCAAGGGAACGGTCTGGGTGAACGGCCACCAACTGGGCCGGTTCTGGGACATCGGTCCGCAGCAGACGCTGTACCTGCCGGGGGTCTGGCTCAAGCGGGGGAGCAATGCGGTGGCGGTGTTCGACCTCGGGTCGCCGGAAACGACAACACTCGCTGGTGTGTCGCACGCCATCTACGGACCTGGCACGGATCGTTAAGCGGCGGCGCCGGTGGGTGGTGGGCACGCGCCGTCGTTGCGGCGAGGCCCGTCAGGCGTAGGCGCGGATCATCACCGGATCGGGCACCGCCACCGCGTCTGCGATCAGGAGCCGCAGCTGTCGTACGGTGGCATCGATCCGCAGCAGTCGCGCATATCCGATCGTGCTGCCGGCCGCGACCGGGTTCCACCGTTTGCCGTCACCACCGAGCACGGTGAACCGCGCAACCGCCTGGCCCCGGGCGATGTCTTCCTCGAGGCGGACGACCCGTATCCGTTCCGATTGCCGGAGGGCAACGGTCGCTTCGGCGGTGCGCGGTCCGGTCAACCGCCAGGCCAGATGCCGTCCCGCGAGCAGGTCGTGGGCGAAGAGATCGTGGAGCTGTTGCTGCGCTTCGTTGAGCCGGGCGATGTCGGTCACGGCGAGCACGCCGTCTCGGGTGGGCGGGACGTTGAGGAGGAGTTTGCCGTTCCGACCGACCGAGGAGAAGTAGAGGTCGACGAGGTTCTCCGCCGTTCGGACGCGGGCATCGTCGGCGGGGTGGTAGAACCAGCCGGGACGGATGGAGACATCGACTTCGGCTGGCCGCCACACGGATCCGGCGGGTGCGCCGTGCTGCAGCGCGCCAGTCACGCCCGGTCCGCTGGCGCCCGGGTACGGCACCTGCGCCGGATCGACCGTCGACCAATCGGGATCGCCGGCGACACCCATTTCGTTGCCGCACCAGCGCACGTCCGGGCCGGCGTCGGAAAAGATCACCGCGCCCGGTTGCAGCCGGTGCACCAGGGAGAAGAATCGCGGCCAATCGTAGACCTGATGCTTGCCGTTGGGTCCCTCGCCGTTGGCGCCGTCGAACCAGACCTCGCTGATGCGGCCGTAATGGGTCAACAGCTCCGTCAACTGTGCACAGTAGAGATCGTTGTATTTCGGCGAGTCCCCGTACGCGGGGTTGTTGCGATCCCAGGGCGAGAGGTAGACGCCGGCCCGGAGTCCCTCGGCGGCGCACGCGGTGGTGAATTCGTGCACCACGTCGCCATGGCCGTCGCGCCAGTGACTGGCCGCCACCGAATGGCGGGTCGTGGCGGTGGGCCAGAGACAGAATCCGTCGTGGTGCTTGGCGGTCAGGATCATGGCGCGGAAGCCCGCGGCGCGTGCGGTGCGGGCCCACTGCCGGGCGTCGAGCTGTGTCGGCGCGAAAATCGCCGGATCTTCGGTGCCGTCGCCCCATTCGCGATCGGTGAAGGTGTTGACGCCGAAATGCAGGAACATGGCGCGCTCATCGCGCTGCCATGCCAGCTGCGCCGCCGAGGGCCGGGCGCGCGCGCCCTGGACGATCGGACCGGCCCACCGCACGGCGCCGCAGGCGGCGGCAGTCGTGTGCACGAATATCCGTCGATTCATCGCGCCGTCTCGACAGCACGGTATCCGCTTGCCCGCATGAACCGGAACCTAATGGCGCATCAGGCGGCTGGAGACCCCGCGCCGTCGCGCGAACGCAGAGCGCGATAGATCGGTACCCCCAACGCGAACAGTGCCGTCCCGGCCAGGACGGGAAGCAGGTGACCCCAGATACCGTTGATGACCATCGCCGTGGCGCCGCAGACGAACAGGACCGGAAAGAGCGGATACCAGATCCCGCGGAAGGGATGCGGCAGGTCGGAGCGGCGGCGAAACATGAACAGGCCGATGGTCACGAGGATGTCGAATGGCCACGTGCCGAGGATGAAGGTGGTCGCCAGCTGCTCGAAGGAATGGTTCCAGAGATAGGCAGCCGAAAGGGCGGCGGTGACGCCGACGGCAACATGGGGCGTCTGGTATCGGGAATGCACGCCGGCCAGCCAATGCAGGCGCGGGACATCGTGCGCCATGGCGAATGTGAGGCGCGGCGCGGTGAGGATCGACGAATTGAGGGCGCCGAAGGTCGACACCACCACGGCGGCCGCGATCAGCAACCGGCCGGTACCACCGAGGGCGAGGCCCACCGCGTCTGCGGCGACTGCCGGTGACTGGGCCATCCGCGGCAGGGACAAGGCGTGGACGTAGCCCAGGTTCACCAGCACGAACAGCACCGTCGCGCCGGCGAGTCCGCTGGTCAGCACCAACGGCACGGTGCGTTGGGCCGCGCGCACCTCGCCGGTGAGGTACGTCATCGAGCTCCACCCCGAATAGGCCCACATCACGGTGACCAGCGCCAGCCCGAAGCTGTGCCAGGACGTCGGCTGCGCCGTGGCCGCGACACCCGGCCCGGCTCCCGGCATGGCCAGCAACAACGCGGCCATCACGACCAGAATCAGCACCTTGACCGCGGTGGTGCCGATCATCTGGTCGACGCTGGCGCGCGTCGATCGGTAATTGACCGCGGCCAGGCCAAGAACGACGGTGGCCGCGACCGCATTCTGGTGTGGCAGCAGGGCGGGCACGATGGCTGCCAGATAGGTGGCGAAGATCACCGCCAGCGCGCCGTTGGCCACCGGATACAGCAACACGGTCTCGAGCCACCCGAAGCAGAACGCGAACGTCGGTCCGAATGCCTCACGCAGGTAGATGTAGCGTCCGCCGGTGACCGGAAAGGTCGCCGCCAGTTCGCCGAAGACCATCGCGCCGGCGACGGCGAGTACACCGCCGAGTACCCAGACCGCCACGAAGGGGCCAAGGGTCGGAACCTGCTGGGCCACCGAACTTGGTGCCCGGAAGATGCCGCTGCCGATCACCGTGCCGATCAGCGTGGCGGACAGGCCGACCGTGCCGATCCGCCGCGGCAAGTCGACCGGCGCCGCCGCCGTCCCGCCGGCCGGGGTCGTGCTCAAGCCGGCCGCTGGCGCCGGAGCCCGATGCCCCGGGCGACACGCGACGCCAGCACCCGCAGATCGAACCGGCGAACCGACCGGTCGATGGCCGCCGCGATATCACGCCGCCCGCGTCCCTCGGCATATCCCCGCAACCTCAGGATCTGGCGGCGGTCGCGTGCGTTTCGCAGGCGCAAGTCGCTCAGGGCCTCGAGACTCCATGATCCCGCCGGAAATGTGACGCAGGCTTCCCGTCCGCCGGTCAGCTCGAACAGCGTCAGGGTACGCAGGCATTTCTCGCACTGGCCGCAGTTCGTGTCGGTGCCGCCGATCCAGCATACCCGGAGGTTGTTCATCGCCAATGGCCAATGACGGATGACCGCGCACTTCTCGATGCGGTTGAGCAACGCGCCGTCGTCCCGGATCGCCATCCGGGTCGTGCTCATGAACGGATCGACCAGCGGATGCGTGCCCCACGGCAGGGTGGATGAAAACGGGACGCTCGCCGGCAACAGCAAGCCGCGATAGCGCCGTTCCAGGAAGAGCCCGATTGCCGCGAGCGCGGGGCCCTGGCTCATCTTTCCCCAGTTGGCGACGGTCCACGCTGTCTCGCGGAAGTTCGTTGCCACCACGACCGGCGTCTTGCCCAATGCACCGCCGATCCGTTCGACCCGATCGCGAAGGCGACCGAACGCTTCAGGTTGCGCGAGAGGAATATCGAGTCCCCATACCGTCATCAGGTCATCGATCTCCGTGCGATACCGGGCATCGCCACCGGGTTCGTTGCGGTGCAGGGTGTAGAACGAATCGAGGCCGGCGCTGAACAATGCGCCGGTGCGCCCCGCGGGATCGGGTGAAGCCGGCGGAGAGGTCTCGGCGGCAATTTCGACCGGGTGATACGCCTCAGGAAACCAGCCGGCCCAGACCAACATGCTGGCCAATGCGCCTTCGAACAGCATCGGGTCGACCGGCAGGGGCAGTTCGAGCGGTTCGGCGAGGGTGGTTGCGAACGGCAGCAGCAGCGCCAACCAGGGATTGCCGGTGTCGCTCAGGTCGCTGGCCAGTTCCGGCGGAACCTCGAACCAGAGCGCGACCGGTGGACCGGCACGGAGCGTTACCGTGCCGGTCAGTCGGGTCCACGCCGGATCGCGCGGCGACGGCGTGCGCTCGACCGAGACCAGTTTCATGCGGTAGTGAATGCCGTCCGTTGCGCGGCCGTCATCCCGTTACCGGAGGCCGGTGTCGAAATGGAGCGCGACCATCGTCCAGCCGCTGGAGTCGACCACCACCATGCGCGCCTGCGATGCGGGATCGAGGATCGGTGCATCGTTGCCGGGCACGACCTGATACGAACCGGGCGCCAACTGGATCGAGAATCCGCCGGCGCTGTCGGTACGGAACGACGCCACGCCCCGGCCGCCGCGGAGCACCGAAAACGACGCGCTGAAGCCGGCGTCGCAGGGGACGCCTTCCAGACACACCGGGGTCACCGGACCTCTGGACACCGTGCCCATCAGCCCCGTGGCCGCGCCCGGCAGGCTCGGCGACGAGCAGCCGGCCAGCCCGGCGAATCCGGCAACGAACAGCAACGACCTGGGATGGAATGGCGGCACCATCTGCCTCACGGTGATCGGGTGCATCGGTACGGTATCGGGGAAGGGCGGCTGACGCCAGTGGCGCGGCCTGCTGGACGGATCTCCCGGCGGCCGGTATGCTTGCCTCGCTCCCCCCGGATCGACTGATCGCCCGCATCTCCCCCGCCGCCCGACAGGAGTGACGCGTGGACGTCGCCGCGCCGCAGAAGCCCGCCGGAATACGAGAACTGACCCCGCGGTCGGTGGTGGTGGCGCTGATCGTGGCCGCCGTCATCGGCGCTTCGTACCCCTACGTCGTGCTCAAGTTCGGGTTCGGGCCGAACATCTCCGTCGTCTCGGCGTTCTTCGGCTTCATGGCGCTCGGGCTGTTCTCGAAGAGTTACAATCGCTGGGAGAACAACATCGTGCAGACCGCCGGGACGACCGCCGGGCAGATCGCGTTTCTCTGCTGGCTGCTGGCGGCGTTCGACATGCTGGCCAACGATCCGTCGAGCGGTTTCCATGTGCACCTCACCGGCCTGCAGACGTTCACGTGGTTCTCGGTGGCGGGAATCCTCGGCGTGCTCCTGGCCGTCCCGTTGCGGCAGCACTTCATCGTCGACGAGCAGCTGCCGTTCCCCGACGGGATCGCGGCGGGCGAAACGCTGTTACTGCTCGACTCCAAGGGTGAGCAGGCGCGGCGGTCCGCGCTGGCGATGATCTGGGCGCTGGCGATATCGGGCGCGCTGATGTTGTCGACCAGCCGGAACTGGATCGCCGGGACCGTGCGCACCAACCTGAACCGGTTCTCCGCCACGGGCGGCGTGGGGTTCGGCGTCTCCCTGCTCAGCGTCGGCACCGGCATGATCATCGGCATCCGGGTGTGCACCAGCATGTTGTACGGGATGATCATCTCGTGGATCATCGCGCCGGTGCAATTGGGCAAGGCCGGCATCCTGACCGCGGCGTCCACCAAGTCCGATATCCTGTTGTGGGTGATGTGGCCGGCCACGGGGTTGCTCGTTGCCGGCGGCCTCACCGCGCTCGCGGTCAAGTGGCGCGTGCTGGGGCGGACGTTCCGCACGCTGCGGACGGCGTCGGTGAACGCATCCGACTTCCCGATGCGCTGGATCCTCTGGGGCAGTGCAGTGGCCGCGACGGTGCTGATCATCCTGCAGCGCGCAATGCTCGGGACCCCTGTCTGGCAATCGGTGGTCGCGATCGTCCTCGCGTTTCCCCTCATGCTGGTGGGGTTGCGGGTGCTCGGCGAGACCAACTGGGGCCCGATCTCGACGATGACCAACGTGATGCAGGCGGTGTTCGGCGGACTGGCGCCGGGCGACCTGAACGCCGGAATGATCTCCAGCGGCATCACCGGGTCGGTTGCGGCGGAATCGGAAGGACTGATGCAGGACTACCGCACCGGGTACATGATCGGTTCGACGCCGAAGTACCTGACCTACATGCAGCTCCTCGCCGTGCCGGTCGGCGCGATGGCGCTGTCGCTGGTCTATCCGCTGCTGCGCCAGACCTACGGCATCGGCGAAGGGGGACAGCTCACCAGCCCGACGTCGGTGCGCTGGGTGGGGTTCGCGCGGATCCTGTCACAGGGGTTCTCGAAGCTGCCGCCCGGCGCACTGGCGGGATTGGCAGTCGGTGCGGCGCTGGGCGTGGTCTTCACGCTCCTGGAACAGAACAAGAGCTGGAAGCCGTTCGTCCCGTCGCCGACGAGTATCGGCATCGGCATGCTGGTGCCGGCGAGTGCGGTGGCGACGATCTTCGTCGGCGGTGTGATCGATTTCGTGTGGCGCCGCGCCAATCCCGACCAAGCCCGCCGCTACGCCATACCGATCGCCTCGGGGTTGATCGCCGGCGATGCATTGGTGGCGGTGATCCTGCCGATCTGCTACGTCGCCGGCCTCATGACGCCGGTGTGACGCGACTGCTCCGGCCGGTGACGCGGCCGCCGGCTACCCGCCGCATGCCGCGGGGTCGGTGGGCGTGACGGCCGCGGCGTTGCGATCGAGGTCGTGCAGCACCTTCTGATACGCGGCGGCGTCCGAGCGGTCCCGGCCCTTGTCGACCGTTGTCGGATGGGCCGAGACGAACGCAGCGATCCGCCCGATCAGGTCCGAGACCGTCGGCCAATCGTGGTGCACCGGGTCGGCAACGGTCACGTCGCCGGCCTGGCCGCCCAGCCTGATGTCGAGCACCGTCGCCACCAGGTCCGCCGACAACTCATTGGTCATGTTGCGCGGATCGGCGCGTGACAGCCACTCCGAAAGTTCGCTGGCGCCCGCGGAGCCGTCAGCGGTGGGGCGGAACCGCGATCCGTCGGCGTTGACCGCCGGGGCGATCGAATCGAGCACTTCCCTCCAGACCGAATCGTGCGCCGCCAGGGACGCGGTGCCACGGGCGCCGGCCCAGTATGCCGTGGTTTCGCCGCCGCGGTTCCTGACGGTGCAGGTGGCGCCGAAATCGATCACCGCGTTGCTGCGCAGGTCCGCCAGCCGCACGGTCCGATCGCGAGCGCCGCTCGCCTGCAATCCATGGCCTTGTGCCCCGGGAGCCGTCACCGCCACGGCCGGATTGGCGCCGCCGCTGTCGAGTGCGATCCAGAGCGCAAACCGTCCCGAGGCGTCGGTCACGAGCGTGCTGTCGAAGGGACCCCGCAGCCGGACGGCGCGACCGGCGATGCCCGGTTCGCCCGGGTCGTCCCGGCCGTCGTGATTCACGTCGAGATAGACCGATCCCGACACCACGCGTCCGCGACACGCCGGTATGCGGTAGGCGCCGATCCGTGACGCGTAGTCGATGCCGCTGGCATGGTAGTAGTCGCCGACGTACCAGAAGGTGCAGTCGTCGGACGGATCCATTGCCGTGGTGGTGTAATCCTCCCACCGATTGCCGCGCAGTTGCGACCCGGCGCCGGTCGCCAGGATGCTTTCCCGGAACGTCATCCGGTCGAGGGAATCGTGGGCCAGTCGGCCGGCAAAGCGCTGCCCGGCGTAATTCGGCGTCCCGCCGAAGGAGTACCCCACGCCGATGTCGCCGAGGTGGTCGATGTCGATGCTCGCCATCCAGCGGAAGAACGAATCGGGCGCGAAGGTGCCCTGCTGGTACAATTGCGGCCGGTCCGCCCGGTCGACCCGGAACTCGTACCAGCGCACGCCGCCGCCGCCGGCAGCGGTGTTGACCGAATGAGTGGCGACGATCGAGCGATACGCGCCCAGGTTCCGGTAGACCAGCCGCTGCATCAACTTGTCGCCCTGCGAATCGAGGCGCACGCCGGTGTCGGGCTGGGGCACGCAGTTCGACAGTTGCCCGTTGCAGAGATAGTGGTAGGCCGCCACCGGAATGCGGAGCGGCCCGGTCACACGCGTCCGGCTGGTGTCCTTCCAGTCGACGTGAAACTGCCAGGCGTAGAGCGCATTGTCTTCGAATACGCCTTTGAGCTGCGTGCCGCCCGCGGCCATGATGATATCCGGCGCCCCCGGAGGCGGCGGGGTGAAACCATCAACGTCGGCGTTGTTGAGGAAGTTGACACCGTCGATGATGACGCACTGTTCGGTGGCCGGCAGTCCGCGAAGCATCGCCGCGCGGTCAGCGACACAGGCGTGCTTCTGGATGACATTGTCGCCGGTGCTGGTGGGGATGTAGTAGCCATCGGGCCACACCGCCGGACGCGGGTAATCGGGGAAGAGCGGTCGTTCGAAGACATAGCGGTAGTACGGTCCCAGTGGATCAGCGCCCGCGCTCACCGCATAGCACATGGCGTAGGTCGAGTCGCCCGGGAGCTTGCGGAAGATCGGCAGCACGTACAGCCACCGCCCCGCCAGCTGGTCGTAGCGGACCACCGCGTCCCCACTGCGACTCTCTTCGCAGGCACCGCCGAAGCCCTTGAAGATCGCATTGGTGACCACAGGCCCGTAGAGCACCTTGCCGGTGGTATCGTATTCCGCGCCCGCCTTGGTGTAGACGGCCATGACCGAATTGACGATCTGCACGATGTGGTCCGGACCGACCGCCAGCGAGTTGTCCGATGGGTTGCGCACCGGGGCATTCCCCGCGGGGCCCTGGAAGCCGTCGCCCAGACCATCGAAGGACGCGACCGCCTCGAGTGGTGCGCGGGCCCCCTCGGTCCGCTGTTCGATCTCGGCACCCGGGGTTGGGCCGGGCCGCGCCGGCACTCGTCCGTCGTCGGTACCGGCAACGGCGTCAGGGTCCTCGGGCGGCGCAACGCCGCAATCGGCTTCCATCCGACCGCAGCCGATGACGGACATCGGCACCGGTTCGCCGCGAAGCGAAGCCAGCGGCGGCGACTCGTCGTGGCGCGTGGCGTAGTAGACGGTAACCGGTCCCGCGGTTACCCGCGGGGGCAGCGTTGGCGGGCGGCGGGTCCCGACCGCGGCGCTCGCGAGGATCGCGGCCGCACACGATACACCCCAGACGCGGGGAAATGGCGACATGTGTTGCCCCGGGATTGCAGTGCTGTGGATTGTAACCGGAACGGTGCAGGGCGGGACAGCGCCGCCCGGATCAGGAGCCGCCGTCGTCCGCTCCGAAGCGGAAGCCGACTCCCCGGACTGTTTCGATCAGCTCCACGCCGGCCGCGCGGTACAGCTTGCGGCGGAGGTTGCCGACATGCACGTCGACGACGTTGCTCTCCGGATCGAAATGCAGGTCCCACACCTTCTCCAGCAGCTCGGTGCGGCGCATCACCTCGCCGGGGCGGAGCAGGAAGTGCTCCAGCAGCTGGAACTCCTTGGGCGTCAGTTCGATGGATTGGCCGCCAATGCGCACGCGGTGCTTGAGCCGGTCCAGCTCGACCGTGCCGACCCGCAGCACCTCGGTGCGCGACGCGCCGCCGCGGCGCACCAGCGCCCGGACCCGGGCGAGCAGTTCGTCGAACTTGAACGGCTTGGTGAGATAGTCGTCGGCGCCGGCGTCGAGTCCGCGGACCACGTCTTCGGTGGCGTCCCGCGCCGTCAGCATCAGGATGGGCGTGCGGCGGCCGTCCCGGCGCAGCTCCGCCGCCACCTGCAGGCCGTTCTTCTTCGGGAGCATGAGATCGAGCAGAATCAGATCGTAGTCGTAGACATGGGCCAGCGTGGTCGCCTCGGCCCCGTCCGGAGCTACGTCAACGGCGTAGCCCTCTTCCCGAAGGCCCTGCTGGATGAAACCCGCGACCTTGCGGTCGTCTTCCACGACGAGAACCTTCATGAATGCCCAGAATAGATGAAGATCTCACAGCCAGCGTGAAAGGAGAGTGAAGAATTCTTCACCCGGCAACTTAGGCACTGGTCGGGAGCCGAAGCAAGAAGGTCGAGCCGGTGGCGTCGGATCGTTCGACGGCCAACGTTCCCCGAAGCACCGTTGCCAGCCGCCGCGAGACCGGCAGCCCCAGCCCGGTCCCCAGGCCGGAGTGCGGATCGAACCGCTCGAACGGCTCGAAGATCCGCTCGAACATCTCCGCCGGCACCCCGTCACCATGATCGATCACGCGGAATTCGACGAATCCGTCGGTCGACCGCCCGTCGATCGTGACCGGTGCGTCCATCGGGCTGTGCCGCAACGCGTTGGAGACGAGATTGACGAGGATCTGCTCGAGGCGCAGGGGGTCGGTGCGCAGCGTCAGATCGTGGGGAGAGATCAGCGCCTGCAGCGCGATCCGCTTGGACTGGGCCGCCGGCTGCGATCCGGCGCAGACCCGGTCGATGATCCGGCGCACGTCGACCTCGCGCAGGATCGTTCCCATCTTGCCGGCATCGAGGCGGGTGAGGTCGAGGAAGTTGTTCAGTAGCGTGATGGTGTGTTCCGAGGCCTCGTACACCTCGCGCGCCGCGGGTGACACCGCGTCTGGTGTCCTGCCGCGGATCAGCATCTCCGCCCACCCATGGACACCGGTGAGCGCGTTCCGCAGCTCGTGATTCATCATCGCGAAGAACAGGTCGCGCTGCCGTTGCATCTCCGTGATCCGGCCCAGCAGCCGTTCGCTCTCTTCGTACAGCCGGGCGTTGTCCACCGCCACCGCGGTGTGCGACGCCAGCAGCATGGCGATCCGCTCGTCTTCCGCGGTGAACTCGGCGGCGCCGATCTTGTCGGTGAGGTAGAGGTTGCCGTAGACGCGGTCGCGTCCCACGATCGGGACACCGAGGAACGACCGCATCTGCGGGTGGCCTTCGGGAAAGCCGTGCCGCTGCGGATGCGTGGCGATGTCGGCGACCCGGATCGGATAGGCCTGGTGGATCAGCAGCCCCAGCAGCCCGCGGCCTTGCGGCAATGCCCCGATCGCGTCCCGCTCTTCACGGGTGAGCCCCGAGGTGACGAACTCCACCAGCGACCCGCCGTCGGCGCCGAGCACGCCAAGCGCCGCGTAGCGTGCCGCGACCACTTCGCGGGCCGAATCGACGACGCGCTGCAACACCGCCGACAACGAATGTTCCGAAAAGATGGCCAGCCCGGCGGCCAGCACGTGTTCGAACCGCTCGCGAACGCGTGCCGCCTCTTCGGGCGACGGTGCTTCCGACGGGATTTCACTCACGCCGAGAACGTAAGCGCCCCCCGGCATGGGCGGCCAGCGCGGCATCAGTGGCCCTCGATTGTCGCGAGAAACGATATGCTCCGGGCCGCCACGGTGACGGCCGGTGTCGCGTCCTGGGCGGAATATCCGCCCCGGAACGGAACGGAGGGTGAACCGGAGATGAAGAGATCTTCACACGGGCCCGCGGCGGGGCCCGGCGAGACCGGACGTCAGGTCTCTTGCGGCGGGGCGGGGCGCCGGCCCTGGCCGGCGTACTGCGCTTCGATTCGCGCGTGGACGTCGTCGGCGCCGATGACGCCCTTGACCGACGCGATGACGCCGGCGACGACGTCTTCGGCCCAGTATTGATCGGGCCGTTCGGCCTCCGGGAGTTCCCCGGTGCGTTGCTGGAGGTAGTCGATCGCGGTCTGCACCCATTCCGACTGGGCGGCCGCCACCAGCGACCACGACCCGGTCGATCGCAGTTCCATTTCGGCCAGTGCGTCGAGTTGCGGCTTGAGTTCCTTCGCGATCGGGCCGGCCCGCAGGCGCTCCGCCACCAGCGAGAGCATCGCCGCGCGCTCCGATTCCTGGGGTTCGGGAAGCGGCGAGAGATAGTGCCGCTGGTCGGCCACCATCTCGGCGAGCCGTACGCAGACGGCCCGGATCGACGGCGTCAGTTGCGGCGGCGCTTCCGAGGCCCACGATCCGGCGGCGCGGAGAATCGCCGCGATCCTGTCATCGGCGGCCGCAGAAATCTTGGCGGAATCGAGCGGGTCCGGCATGGGGTGAAGGGTGGCCCGGCGCGGTCCTGATGGCAAGTGCGGACACCGTCCGGGCGCCGCGCCGAACGGCCGCCAGTCAACGGCGCGCGGGATCGAGCGTGAACGTCTCGGCGAACGCCGTCACGATGGCGTCGCGGGTGAGGGCCCAGAGATCCGCCGGCACGGGCTGTCCGGCCAACGCCAGTTCCCGCGCCACCGACGTCATCTCGACACCGTTGATGCCGCACGGCACGATGAGATCGAACCACGACAGATCGGGGTCGACGTTGAGCGCGAAGCCGTGCAGCGTGACCCACTGTTTGACATGAATGCCGATGCTGGCAATCTTCGCGCGCCGATCGCGCACCCACACGCCGGTCTTTCCCGGGTTGCGGCTGGCCGGAATCTGCAGCGTCGCGAGGGCATCGACCAGCACCTGCTCCAGCGCGCGCAGATACCAGTGCAGATCGGGCCGATGTCCGGACAGGTCGACGATCGGATAGCCCACCAGCTGTCCCGGTCCGTGCCAGGTGACGTCACCGCCTCGCTCGATTTCCACCACGTCGGCGCCGCGGGCACGGAGCATCGCCTCGGGCAGCGGCAACGACGAGGCGTGGGTGCCGCGGCCGAGCGTGTAAACCGGGTCGTGTTCGACAAGCAACAGCACGTCGTGCGGCGCCGAGCCGTTGATGCGCTCGAGCCGCAGGCGCCGCTGCAGTTCGAGCACCTCGCCGAACGGCCGGTGGCCAAGGTCGAGCACGTCGAACGGCACGCTCACGACATGGCCTGGCGCGCCACCGCGCCCGCGGCGCGTGCCTTGTTGCCGAGCCACACGGCAATGGCCAACGCCAGCACCAGGAGTCCCAGCAACGCGTCGGGCCCCAGCCCGTGTTCCGCCACCGCCGTCAGCACGATGCCGAGTGCCGCGCCGGCGAACGCCGCCACGAGCGAGAGGCCGCCGCGCCGGTAGCGCGACGCGACTTCCAGCATCAGCGTCCAACTCACCGTCGCGCCGAAGGCCATGCCGAGCAGCGCGCCGTACACGAGGAAGTTGGTCGAGAAGGCGTTCGGGTCGACCTGTGCCGGGCTGGCGATGCTCGATCCGGCGATCATCCGGCTGGTGAGATACGTCAGCGCCGCGAACCACGCCACCGCGGCCGCGATCCCCGCCGCCACCGACCATCCCGCCAGCGGCACCAGGTCCACCTTCGGCGCCAGCTCGGCCAGCGGATTGGGGGAAACCGGCGGCGTCGTCATGCGCTAGATGTGCAGCACCCGGCCGAAGGAGTCGAGCGCCGCTTCGCCGATCGCTTCCGAAAGCGTCGGATGGGCATGGATGGCGAGATCGACTTCCTCCACCGTGTATTCGTTGGTGCGTGCCATCACCAGTTCGCCGATCATCTCCGACGCGTGCGCGCAGACGATGTGCGCGCCGAGAATCTCGTCGTACTTCTTGCCCCGGATGATCTTGACGAAGCCGTCGGTCTCGTTGGTGGCCCGGGCGCGGCCGTTGGCCGAGAACGGAAACCGGCCCACCTGGTATTCGATGCCCTGTGCCTTGACCTGATCCTCGGTGAGCCCGACGCTGGCCACCTCGGGCTGGCAGTAGGTCACGCTGGGCACGTTGGTGTAGTCGATCGCCTTGGGTGGATGTCCGCCGAGCAGCTCGGCAACATGGACGCCCTCGCGCGTGCCCTTGTGCGCCAACATCGGTGGGCCGGCCACGTCGCCGATGGCGTAGATCCCCTTGACCGTGGTCTGCAGCGTGGCCGGATCGACCTGGATGAAACCGCGCGCGGTCAGCTTGACGCCGACCTTGTCGAACCCCATGTCCTCGGTGTTCACCGCGCGTCCCGCCGCCATCAACACTCTTTCGGCGGTGATCTGCTGGGACTTGCCCCCCGCTTCGAGCTGCAGGGTCACCTGGTCGCTGCCGACGTCGGCCTTTGTCACCTTCACTCCGGCCAGCACGGTGATGCCGCGCCGCTTGTACACCTTCGCCACCGCGTCGGACGCCTCGGCGTCCTCCAGCGGCAGCATGCGGGGGAGCGCCTCGATGAGGGTCACCGTGGTGCCGAACGACGCAAAGATGTCGGCGAACTCGGTGCCGACCGCGCCGGCGCCAACGATCGCCAGCGACTTCGGTGCCCGCTCCAGAAACAGCGCCTCGTCGGACGTGATCACCGTGCTGCCGTTGATGCCCAGACCCAGCGCGGGAATGCCCTTGCTGCGCGACCCGGTGGCGAGCACGATCCCCTTGCGGGCCGTCAGTGTGTCGCCGCCGACCGTCACCGTCGTGGCCGATGCCAGTATTCCCGTGCCATGTACCACGGTGATCTTGTGCTTCCGCATCAGGAACTCCACGCCCTTGGAGTTCTGGTCCGCCACCTTGCGCGAGCGCTTCATCGCCACGCCGTAGTCGACGCTCACCGCTCCGGTCTCGATGCCGAGGTCCCCGGCTTCCTTGCGGATGATATTGGCCATCGAGGCGCTGTAGAGCAGCGCCTTGGTCGGAATGCAGCCGATGTTGACGCACACGCCGCCGAGCTTGTTCTTCTCGACCACCGCCACGGTCATGCCCAGTTGGGCCGCCCGAATGGCGCACGGGTAGCCGGCGGGTCCGCCGCCGACGACGATCACGTCATACGTCTGATTCGCCACGGTGTGTTACTCCGGATGAGGCGCAGAAGGAGTCGAACGGCGGGACCGGTGCGTCACCACACCAGCGCCAGAGGATTTTCCAGCATGCCGACCAGCGTCTGCAGGAACGCGGCCCCGGTGGCGCCGTCGATGACGCGGTGATCGCAGCTGAGCGTCATCCGCATCCGGCGGCGCACCTGGACCGCCCCGTCGACCACCACCGCGCGCGGCTCGATCCGGCCGACCGCCAGGATGGCGGCTTCGGGGGGATTGATCACCGCGGTGAATTCGTCGATGCCGAACATGCCGAGGTTCGAGATCGAAAAGGTGCTGCCGGTGTATTCCTCGGGCTTGAGCTTCTTCTCCCGGGCGCGGCCGGCGAGTTCGCGCACTTCGGCGCTGATGTCCCGCAGCGTCTTGCGATCGGCGTGGCGCACCACGGGCGTGATCAGCCC
Source organism: uncultured Gemmatimonadales bacterium (assembly GCA_963697065.1). GTDB lineage: Bacteria > Gemmatimonadota > Gemmatimonadetes > Gemmatimonadales > GWC2-71-9 > Palsa-1233. Next base: position 110,002 of record CAVOMQ010000005.1, on the reverse strand, counting down.
GTCTTCGATGGCCACCGCGACGCCGATGTGGATGTCGTGCCACTGCCGGACGTGATCGTCCATCCACCAGGCGTTCACCCACGGGTGCTGGCGCAACGCCGCCGCCGCCGCCCGGATCAGCAGGTCGTTGAACGAGAACCGGCCCTGATCGCGCGCCAGCAGCGACTCGCGCGCGTCCCACGCCCGCTCCATGTCGGCTTCGGTGGTGAGATAATAGGTCGGAATCGGTCCGATCGATTGCACCAGGCGCCGGGCGATCGTCTTGCGGACCGGTGAGAGCGCCACGTCGGTGAACCCCTCCGACGGCAGCGCGGCGGCAACGCCCGGCTGCCATTGCTCGACGTCCCGACGGATGATCCGTCCTTCCGGCCCCGAACCGGCGATCTGCTGCAGGTCGACGCCGTGTTCGGCGGCCATGCGGCGCGCCAGCGGCGACGCCTTGATGCGGCCGCTGGTGGCCGGGGCCGCCGGGCGCGACGGCGCGGCGGCGACGGGCGGGGCCGCCGGCGCGGGTGCCGATGCCGGAGCCACCACCGGAGGGCGAGATGGAGCCGGTGCGGCGGCTGGTATCGCGGTAGCCGGTGCGGGGGCCGCCGCTGGCGAACCGCCGTCGATCGGTTCCCCCGGCTCGCCGATCCACGCCACCGTCGCCGCCACGGGCACGGTGCCGCCAGCGGGTACGAGCTCCTTGAGCAACGTGCCGCCCACGCGCGCCACCAGTTCCATGACGGCCTTGTCGGTCTCGACCTCCGCCAGCACGTCGCCCACTGCCACAGTGTCGCCTTCCTGCTTCTTCCACTCCACCAGGCGCCCTTCTTCCATCGTGGGCGAAAGCGCTTCCATCACCACCTTGGTCGCCATGTCGTCAGTCCCGGTAGCAGACGCGGTGAACGGCTTCGACGATCTTCGGTGCGTCGGTCTTGGCGGCCCGTTCGAGCAGCTTGTTGTACGGCATCGGCGTTTCGGCCTGGTGCACGCGCAGCACGGGCGCGTCGAGCTCGTCGAACGCGTCGCGCTGGATGATGTTCACCACCTCGGCGCCGACGCCGGCGAAGCCCCAACCCTCCTCAGCCACCACGGCGCGGTTGGTCTTGCCGACCGACGCGAGCACCGTCTCGTGGTCGAGCGGGCGGATGGTGCGCAGGTCGATCACTTCGGCGTCGATGCCTTCGTCGGCCAGCGTCTTCGCGGCGGCCAGCGCCGGCGCCACCGTCTTGGAATGGCAGACGATGGTGACGTCCTTTCCCGGGCGCTTGATGTCGGCCTTGCCGAGGGGGGTGAGGTATTCGTCGTCGGGTACTTCGCCCTTGACGTTGTAGAGCATCTCACCCTCGATGAACACCACCGGATTGTCGTCGCGGATGGCCGACTTGAGCAGGCCCTTGGCATCGGCCGGCGTGGCCGGCATCACCACCTTGAGCCCGGGAATGTGCGCGTACCAGCTCTCGAACGCCTGCGAATGTTGCGCCGCGAGCTGCAGCGCGGCGCCGCCGGGCCCCCGGATCACCATGGGGCAGCCGAGCTGTCCGCCGCTCATGTAACGGAGCTTGGCGGCGCTGTTGACGATCTGATCGATGGCCAGCAGCGCGAAGTTGAACGTCATCACTTCGATGACCGGCCGGAGCCCGACCATGGCCGCGCCCACGCCGATGCCGGTGAAGCCCAGTTCCGCGATCGGCGTGTCGACCACGCGCATCGGGCCGAACTCCTCCAGCAGTCCGCGCGAGACCTTGTACGCGCCATGGTACTCGGCGACTTCCTCGCCCATGAGGAAGACGTCGCCGTCGCGCTGCATCTCTTCGCGCAGCGCCGCGCCGAGCGCATCGCGGTAGGTGACGACGGCCATCAGCGTCTCCCCGCGATGCCGGCCGAAAGGGCCGTCGTCATCCCGAGCGCAGCGAGGGATCGCCCCCGGAGCGCAGCGAGGGATCGCCCCCGGAGCGCAGCGAGGGATCGCCCCCGGAGCGCAGCGAGGGATCGCCCCCGAGCGCAGCGAGGGATCGCGCCCCGAGCGCAGCGAGGGATCGGGTGGTGTTCATCGGCCCCCCGCCGCGTACACATCGGTGAACAGCTCCGACGGGTCCGGGTCCGGCGATTCGTCGGCAAACTTCACCGCGTCGTCGACCTCGGCCTTCACGGCCGCTTCCATCTCCGCCAGCTCGGCGTCGCCCAGCAGGCCCAGCTCGCGCATCCGGGTCTCGAGCATCACGATCGGGTCGTGGTGTCGCGCCGCCTCCAGCTCTTCCTTGGAGCGATACGTGCCGCTCGCGGCATCGGACATGGAATGTCCCATGTAGCGAGCGGTGCGCGCCTCGATCAGGGTCGGTCCGTCGCCGGCGCGGGCCCGGGCGACGGCGGTGTCGACCACCTCGCGCACCGCCACCACGTCCTGGCCGTCCACCACCACGCCGGGCATGGCATAGCTGCTGGCGTGCTGGTACAGCTCCGGGACCGCCGCGGCGCGCTTGACGGCGGTGCCCATGCCGTAGCCATTGTTCTCGATGATATAGATCGCCGGGAGTTTCCACAGGCCGGCGATGTTCAGCGATTCGTGGAACGATCCGATGTTGACCGCGGCATCGCCCAGGAACGTGAGCGAAACCTGCGTGGTCTTGCGGTATTTCGCCGCGAACGCGAACCCGGTGCCGAGCGGAATCTGTCCCCCCACGATGCCGTGGCCACCCATGAAGTGCAGCGACGAGTCGAACAGGTGCATCGACCCGCCCTTGCCGTGCGAGCACCCGGTGGCCTTGCCGAACAATTCCGCCATCACCGAACGCGCGGTGAGGCCCCGCGCCAGCGCCTGGCCGTGCTCGCGATAGGCGCTGACGACGTAGTCATCCGCCGCGAGGGCCGAAATGGCTCCCACCGCGATCGCTTCCTGGCCGATGTAGAGGTGGCAGAAACCGCCGATGCGGCCCAGTGAATACTCCTCGCCGGCTTTTTCCTCGAAGACGCGGATCAGCAGCATCATCCGCAGCCAGTCGTGGTATTCGGCGACGAACGGGGCCTCGGGGCCGCCGCGTTTCGGTTTCGGAGTGCGGTCGGCGGAAACAGCCATCAGCGGTCCCTTCCCGTTCCGGCCTGTCGGGCGTGGTCGATCTGCTCCCAGGCGTGGTACGACGAGCGGGTCAGCGGCGACGACTGAACGTGGCGGAAACCCAGGTCGAGGCCGATTTCCCGCAGCTCGTCGAATTCATCGGGGGTGTAGTAGCGCGCCACCGGCAGGTGGCTGTCGCTGGGGCGGAGGTACTGGCCGAGGGTGACAATGTTCACGTCGCTCCGGCGCAGGTCGCGCATGCATTCGATCAGCTCGTCCCACTCTTCACCCATGCCGACGATGATCCCCGATTTGGTCAATGCCGCCGGATCCATTTCGCGAGCCCGGGCCAGGAGCCGCAGCGCGCGGTCGTACCGGCCACCCGGCCGCGCCAGCCGATACAGCCGCTCGGCCGTCTCGAGATTGTGGTTGAGAATGTCCGGATGGGCGTCCATCACGATCGCGAGCGCGCGATCCGACCCCTTGAAGTCCGGAATGAGGACCTCGACGCTCGTGGCCGGCAACCGCTTCTTGATCTCGGTGACGCAACCGGCGAACGCTTCGGCGCCGCCATTCGGCAGGTCGTCGCGGTCGACGGAGGTGATCACGACGTGCTCGAGCCCCATTCGCTCGACGGCCTCCGCCAGGCGGGCCGGCTCCGCCGGGTCGAACGCGTTCGGGGTGCCATGAGACACGGCACAGTAGGCACAGTTGCGGGTGCAGACGTCGCCCAGGATCATGAACGTCGCGGCGCGATGATCCCAGCATTCGCCGATGTTGGGGCAGCGGGCTTCTTCGCAGACGGTGTGCAGGTCCAGCTCGCGCATCATCCGCTGGACCTGCAGGTAGGTGGCGCCGCCGGGCGCTTTGACCTTGAGCCACGACGGCTTGCGCACGAACGGCAGCACGGTGGGCGCGACGACCGCGCCGTCAGGTGCGCTGCCGGAAGTCCGGCGGGTCAGTTGAACCAGCGGAACGGCCACGCTTTCCCTCGGTGAAACAGGTCCGGCACCATACGGAAACGGCGCAAGGACAAGAAGATAGCCGGTCTCCGAGGGCCGGTCCAATGGCGGCGCGCGCGCCGCCATCGGGGCGTGCGGATGCGCCGCCGCTACGGCAACTGCGTCAGTGTCGACGTGACCGTGGCGCGAATCGGGATGATCGTGGTGCCCATCGTCATCGAGCCCGTCGTGTTCACCGTCATGGTGGCCTGGCGGGCGATGCCCGAGGCGAGCGCCACCACATGCCGCGTGCCGGCGTTGGCCATCGCCAGCTGCCCGGTCATTCCCGTTTCCATGTTCATGGTGCCGGTGATGGCACCATCGACCACGGTGCTGTCGCCGCTCTGTACCGCCACGCTCCACGCGGTGATCGTCGTCACCTTGCCGTGCGCTCCGATCGAGAGCGTGGTGTCGCTGGTGGTGGTATCGGTCCAGTGGTCACCGGTCCGGACGCCGCTGTGCAAGCCGGGGAAGAGCAGCGGCAGGGCCGCCGCCACCGTCGCCGCCTGCAGGTTGGTCGGCGCGGACGATTCGGCGTGCTTGACCGCCCCGCCCACCACGTAGACGTGCCAGGTGGCGCCCTTGCCGCTGGCGGTCGCTTCCGGCGGCAGCATCGCCGCGGCCTGCGCCATCATGGCTCCGCCGTCGTAGGTCACCGAATCGATGACGATGTGCGCCAGCTGGCCGCCGGTGGTATCGCTGAACGACACCGACAGCATCGCTTCGCTGGCGATGTTGATGTCCTGACTGCCGCCACCGGCCGCGGACATGTCCACGGTCGTCGCCGCGGTCGATTGGAAGTGATACCGGACCGGTCCGGGGCCCTGGGCCGCCGGCACCTGGCCGGTCAACGACGTGAGCAGCACGAATGCGAGCATGGTCATCCCTTTCAGAAGAGTCGGTGCACCATCGTGGCGGTCATTCCCCGGTCTCGCTCAGCACCGACGGGACCACGGCCTCGATGTCGGCGATGCTCTGCCGGCGGCGCTGGCGATTCCAGCGCGGATACCACATCAGCACCCCGGTGATGGGAAAGATCGCCCCCAGGATGCACACCACGAAGGCCACGATCTGTGTCGGCAGCCCGCCGATGGTGCCGACGTGCAGCGGCCGGAACGTGCTGCGGATGTGCGCCGCCGCCCCGGCATCGCGATAGCGGTCGGTGCGCAACACCGCCATCGAGGCGGCGTCGAGCCAGGTCACGTCCACCGCCGTCTCACGCGGCGCATCCGCCGCGAGCGAGCGGACCACGATCGCGGCGCCGGGGTCGGAATCGGGCGGCAGGCGGATCTCGAACCAGCGAGCCGGTCCCGTGGCCGCGCGCGCCGCGGCCAGCGCCGCACCGAACGCATGCGTCGTTGCCGTCGCCCCGGCGGTGCTGCGCGGCGCCGGTTGCGGGTGGACACCGGTTACGGCGTTGACGCCGGCATCGAACCAGTCCGCGTCGAACATCACGCCCGTGCAGCCGAGCACGAACAGGAATGGCAACGTGTAGATGCCCGACCGCGACGTGCAGGTCGTAATTGCGGCGTTTCCACGGCACCATACGGCCCACGACCTTCGCCAGCGTGGTGCGCGCCTTGAGTGCGGCGCGCGTCGAGGGCCACCACAGGACGATGCCGAAGAGCAGGATGGCGAGCATGGCGATCGTCGAACCGAGCACCAGCCATTCCCCCGGTTCGTCGTCGAGCAGCCGCTTGTGGAGGTGCTCGGTGGCGGCGAAGAATGCCGACCGGTGCACCGCGGCCGCGATCACCGCGCCACTGTACGGATTGACATACGTGATGGCGCTGTCGGGCGAGACGAACTCCAGCGGACGCGACGGATCGCTGTAGACCGTGACGCCGGCTATCGGCACGGCGGACGTCGCCTGGGCCGCGTGGGCAGCCGCCACGTCGAGCGCGATCGGCACCGCGCCCGCCGGGTCCGGCACCCGGAACCACTCCGGATGCTCTGCCCGCGTGACCTGTGGTTCGAAGACCAGCACCGCGCCGGTGAGGCAGACGATGACCAGTATCAGCCCGGCACCGAGTCCGAGCCAGCGGTGCAGTTTGAGCAACAGCGGTTTCATGCCCGTCCCATCGAGAAGTTCGAGCGGGGAACTACCAACTCCAGAATCGCGACGGGTCGGCCGGGAGTAGCTCGGGCGCCAGTACGCCGCCCTCGAGTCCCTGTGCGACCAGTTCGCCGGTGATGCCGGCTTGCAGGATGCCCCGCCGGCCGTGTCCGGTGGCATACCACAGACCGGCCAGGCGCGGCTCCGGTCCGATGATCGGCCTGCCGTCCGGCGTCATCGGCCGGAGTCCCGCCCAGGTACGGATCGGCGGAGTGTCGCGCAACGGCGGATAGATCTCGCCTGCCCGCGCCCGGATGCCGGCGATGCCCGGCGCCGTGACGTCGATCTCGAATCCGCTGTGCTCCATGGTCGATCCGGCCACCAATTCGCCGTTGCGCCACAAGAGGTAGCCACCGGCGCCGTAGACGATAGCCGGGGGAATACCGTCGGGCCAGGAAAACGCCGCCATCTGTCCACGCACCGGCTCTACGGAAACCGGCCGGGGGACGTTGGCGCAGCGTCCCGCCCAGGCACCGCTGGCAATCACCACGCGGTCGGCCGTGTAGCGCGTTGCCCGGCCGATCACGCCACCGAGGCGCTCGCCGGAAACATCCAATCCGGTTGCCGCGTCGCGCACCCATTCGGCGCCGTGCGCCGTCGAGGCGGCACGGAGCGCCTCGACGAGGCGCGCGGGGTCGAGCGCGCCGTCCTCGGGAGCCCAGAACCCGCCGAGGATGGGAGCGAGCCACGGCCAGCCGTCGCGCACTTCGCCGGCTTCCAGCCAGTCGGCGCGCTGCGCCTGCTGGCGCTGCCACGCCACCCGACTCTTGAGGGCTTCCGCCTCGCGCTCCGAACGCGCGACTTCGAGGATACCGCAATTCACCAGCCCGATATCGATGCCGACCACCTCACGGAGCGCCGCGGCCTCGCGCCGGTAGAAGGCCCGTCCGGCCAGGTCGAGCGGCAGGAGCGGGTCGTCGGCATCGGCCTCGATCTGGGCCGCGAGCATCCCCGCCGCCGCCTGCCAGCCCTGCCCGGGGGCGTCGCCGGGCTCGAGCACGAGCACCTCGGCTCCCCGACGGGCGAGGGCCCAGGCGCAGGCCGAGCCGACGACTCCGCCGCCGATGACGATGACCTCGGCTCCATTGGACATACGGTGCGAGTTGAAACCTCCGGTGTCGTGCTGCCGTATCTTATCGCGTCGGCGCACACGGGGTGCGCCCGCCGTTACCGCGGGAGAGTAACATGGTTCGGAACATCGCTGGGTTCGCGGTTGTCGCGGTCATCGCGATGATCGGTCTGCGGCTCCTGATGGGGCTGTTCGGCGCCGTGCTCGGTCTGGTGCTCACGCTGCTCTACTGGGCGTTCATCGGGTTCGTGATCTACACCCTGCTCCGGATCTTCGCCCCCGGATTGGCGAACCGCATTCGCGATACGATTCGCGGCAACTCGTCTTCGACCACCCCCTGAGCGAAGGGAATTGCCGGCCGGCCGGCGTGCTCGACGGTGTCGGGCGGCGCCGGCCGGGTCGTGTCCGGACCCGGCGGCGGCGTGGCGACCGGAACGGTGGACGAATGCACATGCAGGATGCGCCATTGCCCGGTGGCATCGCGGCCGATGATGATCGTGGCGCGGCCGGCCGCCGTGGTGTCGCCCGCTCCTGACGGAATCCAGCGGTACTCGAAAATCCCCCACACGAATCCGCCGGTGACGGTCACGTCGCTCGAGCCGAGCTGCAGGATGCCGGTTCCCGCCACGCCGGCAAAGCGCGGCGGCGCCGAGCGCACTTCGCCGTTGGCGATCACCTGGGCTTGCGATGCGTAGACATCGGCGGGCGTGGAGTCGTTCTGGTCGGCGGTGAACGCCGCGGCGATCAGCTGATTGGCGAGCGAATCGGCGAACATCGCGTCGGGCGACGTGTACAGTGTCGGCCGCATCGGCCGGTGGGCGCAGGCGGCGGCGCATGCCAGCCCGACCAGCCAGCGCAGACGGCCTGTCACGGGTTCCGGTTCGCGGGCTCGATGATCTTCGAGATCGTCAGCCGCACCGTGCCACCCGCGTCATGGGTTTCGATCGCCACCGGGATGCGGCGCGCGTCGTCGGTGAACCAGATGCGCGCGTTGGCGTCCTTGTTGAACATGCCGTGCGGTTCCTCGACGAGCGGGTGCAGCACGAGGCACATGGTGCGGTGGTCGGGGAGGTCACAGATCTCGCGCCCGACGACCTGCACCACGACTGGATTCTTCGATGCATCGAAGTAGCGACTGAACCGGTAGGTCGAGTCGACCTCGAGGGGCACGGTGCGGAGGAAATAGAAGAACGCCACATCGTCGAGCGGCCGTCGCGACGTGGGGCGCGGGGCCGAATCGCCGACATTGCGGAACCGGCCGAAGTCGGGATAGATGCTGAAGTTGTCGTAGCGCTGAAAGCCGGTGTCGTGGACGCGCTTCTCGAAACGCAGTGATTCGAACGGATCGATCGCCGTCCACGATGTCAGCGTGTCGTTGCTGGTGAACAGGTGCAGGACGGTGGCATGCCCGATGAAACTGAAGCGCCACACCGGCACGCCGCGCACGGTGTCGACGGCGTCGACCGCCAGCCGCGCGTGCGCCACGGGAAGATGGAAGACGCCCCATCTCCCGGTGTACTCGAACGCCTCACCCACCGTGAACGGGACCGGCGGGGGCGGGGGCGGGGGCGAGGTCGCGGTGGACTGCATCACGGCGGACAGCGCCAGCGTAATGATCACGCCGCGGCTTCCTCGCGGCGGCCCCGGGGACGCGGGGCGTTCGGCGGGTTCCCGCCCGGTGGCGACCGCTCTCTCGGCGGCCGGGGCGGTGAGCAGGCTTCGTGCTGACCAGAGCGACCGCAACCGCACCCACGGGCGGTGCCGTGAAGGTCTCATCTGTCGGTCGGGGCGTTCCACCATCGGCACCGTTTCGATGCGCCGCGACGCGGCACCTGCCCATGCGATCAGTTGTGCGTTCGCCGCCCAGTCATCGGCGGCCAGCCAGCGCGTGTCGGCACCAGCGAACGCGTTGCGCAGCGTGATCAACCGGAACGCCACGACGCCGGAGACGATGTCGCGCACCCCGTTCACCCGCACCTTGCGGCCCAGCACACGCGGCGCGAGGCGACGTGCCCATCGCCGCCAGCGGTCCGGTTCGCGATCGAGGACCGCCTCGCCCACCACCAGGTCGGCGCCGCTGTCGAGCCGTTTGAGGAACTCGGGAAGATCGGCGGGGTCGGCGGCGAAATCCGCCGGAAAGAGCACGGCGACGTCGCGCTTGTGGCGATCGGACCGGCGCAGTGCCTCTTCCAGCAACCGCTGCACCGTCGCCGCATAGCCCACCCGCCCCTCGGATCGCATCACGGTGAGGGGCAACACCCGGGTATACGGTTCGAGCACCTCGGCGGTGGCGTCGGTCGAGGCGTCGTCGCCGACCAGCAACTGATACTCGCGCGACACGTCGCCCAGCACCCGTCGGATCTTCCACAGCACGAGCCCGACGGTCGGCGCTTCGTCGAGTGCCGGGATGCAGAAGTAGATCATGACGACCGGTCCGTGTTCATCACCGAACGATACACGGCGACGGTGCGCTCCACCATGCGATCGACGCCGAACTGCCGCGCGGCGTGAATTGCGGCGGCACCGAGCCGCGTGCGTTCGACCGGGTCGTCGAGGAGTTTCATGATCGCCGCGGCCAGCGCCGACGGGTCATCCCCTTGTACCAGCACGCCGCCGCCGCCGCTGAGCGCTTCGGGGAGGCCGCCCACCGCGGTCGCCACCACCGGCACACCCTGCGCCATCGCCATCAGTACCGCCATGCCGAACCCTTCCTGCCGCGATGGTTGTACCGCGATCGTGGCGCCGGCCAGTATGCGTTCCGGTTCGGTGACGAAGCCGGCGAACTCGACGACACGCTCGAGTCCCAGGGCCGCCCGTTCCGCTTCGAGCCGGCCGCGCTCCGGTCCGTCCCCGAGCACCTTCCACCGCACGTCGCGCCGCGCGCCGTGCAATTCGGCGGCGGCGCGCAGCAGCAGGTCGACGCCCTTTTCGGGGGTCAGAGCCGCAACCGTCACCACCAGGGGTGCGGTGCCGGCCGGCGCTGGGGTCGTGCTGATTCGCGCAAGATCGACGGCAGGTGGAATGACGTGGATGCGGGACGGCGCGACTCCCGCCGCCAGCACTTCCGTGCGCACCGCCTCCGAGATGGCAATCACCGCGGCGCTGCGCCGATACCGTGCCCCATGCCGGATCGGTAACGCCACCGGGCGCGTGACCACCACCGGGGCATGCCGGAAGCGCGCCGCGACATCCACCATCGCGTGGGCATGGCTATCGTGCGCGTGGGCGATGGTGTCACGGTCGAGCCGCGCCATCAGCCGCAGCATGACCCGCGGGTCGAGTCCGGCCGACCAGTGCACCGGTTCCACCGCCACATCCGCGGCCCGCAGGCGTTCGGCGAGCAGCGTGTCGCCACCGGTCACCACCACGATTTCGATGCCGGTCGCCGCAAGTCCCGTGGCCAGCAGCAAGACCTGGTGCTGGCCGCCCCGCCACTCACGGCCGCTGGCTACGGCGACAATGCGCACCCGCTCAGGCGCGGCGCGCCGCGGCGACCAGCGCCGCGAACAACTTGAGGTCGTCCGCCTGCGGTTCGAGCGCCAGCTCCTCGGGATGCCATTGCACGGCCACCAGCCACTCGTCGGCATCGGCGCTCTCCACGCCCTCGACGATGCCGTCGGGCGCGCGCGCGGAGACGATCAGCCCGTCACCCACGCGATCGACCGCCTGATGGTGCAGCGAATTCGCGTTGAAGGCCACCATGCCGAGAATGTCGGCCAGCCGGGTACCCTCGGCGATCGCGATGCCATGGCTGCGGAGAGTGCGCGCCTTTGCAGGATCGTGATCGACCGGGCCGGGGCGCTCGGTGGAGAGGTCCTGCACCAGCGTACCGCCGAAGGCGACGTTCACCAGCTGGATCCCGCGGCAGACACCGAGAATCGGCAGGTCGCGGGCACGCGCTTCGACCACCAGCGCCAGCTCGTTGGCGTCGCGGCGCGGATCGACCGCGCCGAGACGGGGGTGGGGTGCGGCCTGGTAACGCGACGGTTCGATGTCTTCGCCGCCGGTCAGCAACAGGCCGTCGCAGTCGTCGAACAGTTCGGTGGTCTGTTCGGGCGAAAGTTCCGGGACCAGCAGGATGGGCAGCCCGCCCGCCGCCAGGACCGCGCGGACGTAGGGGACGTTGACGCCGGTGCGGGGGGCGCCGTCCCATTGACGGGTGACGCCGGTGATACCGATACGGGGACGACTCATCGGGACGAATCCGGGAAGATGGGACAATCCGGCCGCTCGATGTCGGCCGGATCAAGTTGCACGCCGAGCAGTGGCAGCGTGGTGTCGCCGATCGCCACCGTGCCCAGCGGCGGCGCGCCCGCGACCGGCGCGCCTTCGAAGACCAGCACGCCGCGCGCGGCGCCCTGGAGATCGACGACCAGGACCCCATAGCCGGGCCGCATGCCGGGCGGCGCTATACCATTGGTCACTACAGCCCAGCGCCCCGGTCCGGCGGTCGCGACGGTGCCGTGGTGCACCGGTCCGGCCACGAAGCGGACGGCGAGCGCGGCCGGCGCCACGGGCGGCGTCGCGTCGAGGGCCCGGCCCTGGCCGAACGCCTCGTGCACCACGAGCGGGCCGGTCAGCGCCGCGATGCCGCACGAGACCGATCCGCCCGCCGACGCCTTGCCGCACGCGGTGGCAGCCGCGATGGCAAGGAGGAGCGTGGTGGAGCGGCGGTGCATGCCGGAGTCCTGGTCGACGACGATCTCCAATCTAATGCGCGCCAATTGCTTGACCGCCGCGCGGTGCGGCGGGTACCATTCCGGCCCTACCCACGGTCACGCCCATGGATCTCGACGAAATTCAGGCCCAGATTGATCGCCTCTTCGCGGCTCGTGGCCAACGCGCCTCGCGCGAGGACGTCGGCCGCCTCCGCGAGACACTGCTGACGTTCAAGGTGGGGTTGGGTGAGATGCGCGACGCGCTGGCGGCGAGCGAGCGCGAACTGGCCGCCGCGCGGCAGGATCTGGAGACCTACCAGCGCCGCGGTCGTCTGGCCGGCGACATCGGCGACGCCGAAACGGTGCGGGTCGCCGACGAATACACCGCCAAGGCGCGGGAACGCGTCGATCTGCTGGAGCGCAAGGTGGTGGTGCAGCGCGACGAACTGGCCATGGCCGAACGCGATTACGCCGAGGCCCGCCGCCGGTTCGACGCGGCGTCCCGCGGGGTGCCATCGGGGGGCGAGCCGCCGCCGGCCGACGTGGGTGCCGGCGATCCGGCCCTCGGTGCGACGCTCGACCAACGCGCCCGCGACGCCGCCGTCGACGCCCAGCTCGAGCAGCTCAAGAAGAAGATGGGAGAGCGCAAATGAGTCGATGGACGCTGCCGCTTTCCTGTCGCACTCCATGTCCCGCCACGCCGCACCCCATCCCCTCCAAGCGAGGCCACCAGTGACGCTCCCCGAACAGACCGGGTTCTTCGGCCATCCCAAGGGCCTGCGCACGCTGTTCCTGACCGAGATGTGGGAGCGGTTCTCGTTCTACGGGATGCGCGTGCTGCTGACGCTGTTCATGGTGGCACCGATCGCCGCCGGCGGGCTTGGCTGGGATCCGTCCCATTCGGGTGCGGTCTACGCGCTGTACAGCTCGCTGGTGTATCTCCTGGCACTTCCCGGCGGCTGGATCGCCGACAAGATGCTCGGCGCCCGGCGGTCGGTCTTCATCGGTGGCTGCATCATCATGTCGGGGCACATCGCATTGGCGATCCCGACGCTTCCCACCTTCTTCCTCGGGCTGGCGCTGGTCGTGACCGGCACCGGACTCCTCAAGCCGAACATCTCGACCATGGTCGGGCAGCTGTATGCGCCCGAAGACCAGCGTCGCGACGCCGGATTTTCGCTGTTCTACATGGGGATCAACCTCGGGGCGCTGATCGCGCCGCTCGTCACCAGCACCCTCGCGCAGAGCCCGTGGTTCAAGACGGTCCTGACGAGCTGGGGCATCTCCCCCCGCTATTCGTGGCACTGGGGCTTCGGCGCCGCGGCCGTCGGAATGTTCTGCGGGCTGGTGTGGTACGTCGTCGATCGGCGTTCGATGGGCGAGGCGGGGTTGCATCCCGCGTCCGTGAGCAATCCCGAGGAGGCGGCGACGATCCGTCACCAGTTCCTGCGCGGGCTCGGATTGGTGGTCGGTGTCGTCGCGCTGCTGGCGGTGGTGCGTGTTACCGGCCTGGTGCGCTTCTCCGTGCAGCAGCTCAGTTCCTGGTTCGGGGTGCTGTTGCTGGTGGCGGTGGTGGCGTTCTTCACCTGGCTCTTCCAGAACGCGGGATGGTCGCGGGCCGAGCGGAAACGCCTGGTGGTGGTCGCGGTGCTGTTCTTCGGCGAGGCGGTGTTCTGGTCGGTCTTCGAACAGGCCGGATCGACGCTGAACCTCTTTGCGCTCAACAACACCCGCAACGTGGTGTTCGGCCACGCCTTTCCGTCGGGATTCTGGCAATCGGTCCAACCGGTCCTGATCGTCATCTTCGCGCCGGTCTTCGCCTGGATCTGGTTCAAGCTCGGGCACCGCGATCCCTCGAGCCCGACCAAGTTCGCCCTCGGTCTCCTCTTCGTCTCGCTGTCGTTCGCATGGATGGTCCCCGGGGCGACGCTCGCCGCGCACGGCGATCGGGTCGGCTGGTGGTGGCTGCTGGGTTCGTACTTCTTCGCCACGATCGGCGAACTCTGCCTCAGTCCGGTGGGGCTCTCCGCCATGACCAGGCTGGCGCCGGCGCGGATCGCTTCGATGATCATGGGGGTCTGGTTCTTCGGCACCGCCGTCGGGGAGTACATCGGCGGCACCATCTCACGACTGTATGGCTCCATGTCGCTGCCGGCGCTGTTCGGGTCGGTGGCGGGCTACGCGCTGGTGTTCGCGGTGCTGATGGCGTTCCTGATCCGGCCGATCAAGGGGATGCTCGCCAGCCCGAACTAGCGCGGCACGCCGCTCTGGTAGGGGGCATCCTTCGGCGCGCCGCCGAACGGCCAGTCGTGCTCCTTGCCGGGCAGATCAGGCCGGGGCCGCGACCCGACATACGCCGCCACGTTCATCGCGTCCTGCGGCGAGAGCGTGCCGGCGCTGTCGTACGGCATGTTGGCGTGGACGAACGCGGCGAGGGTGTTCCGCCGCGCCATCCCGGCGCCGATGTTGAAGCTGCGCGGTCCCCAGAGTGGCGGGGCCAGCGCCGTGCCGCCGCCGTCGGCGCCGTGACACCGGACGCAATGCGCGGCAAATACGCTGGCCCCCGCCGTCGTGTCCCAGCTGGTGACGTCGAGGCGGGCCACGCCCTGGCCCTTGACGCTGTCGCCGACTGCGATCCCCCTCGAAATGAACGCCAGGTACGCCACGATGTCGCGCATCGCCGGATCGTCCGGCGCCAGCGGGCTGCCGTTCAATGAGCGTTGCAGGCACCCGTTGACGCGATCCGCGATGCTGATGACCCGTCCGCTGCGGGCACTGTATTGCGGGAACCGCGCATAGACGCCGGTGAGCGGGATGGCGCCGGGTCGGCGCCCGTCATCGAGATGACACGACGTACAGTGCAGCGCATTGCCGACATGCGCCGGCAGCGACTCGGCGGTCGCGGCGAGCAGGGCATGTCCGCGGAGAATGCTGCGTCCCAGCGGCCCGGCCGGCACCCGGGAGCCGTCGGGTGCCCGCAGCGACGAATCGGGCGGCGTCACCGGCGGCACCACGACGGTGCGGGCCGGTTGCCGGCCGCACGCCGCCAGCGCCGCCAGCGCCAGCCACGCCAATTGTCGCGTGCAGCCCGTCAGAACACCCATTCCACGCCGAACCGCACCGTGCGCGGCGGCCCATAGTAGAAGATCGGCTGGACGTAGTCGCGCGCGGCGGCCTGATAGAGCGGGTAGAGCTCGTCGTACCCGGAGATGACGCCGTCACCGTTCTTGTCGGCAAAGCGGCGGTAGCGCGGCGATTCGTACGGAATGGCGCCGGGGTTGGCGTTGTAGGCCGCGGTCGCCATGGTGTTGATCACGGTGTCGCTGGCAAACGGCGAGCCGGTGTCGCGCCGCACGCTGACCTGGTTCACCGTCCCGAACAGGTTGCGGATATCGACGTAGATGCTGCCTTGCGCCCGGCCGAGTTGCAGCGGCCGCCGCAGCAACACGTCGACGTCGTACTGCGCGGGCAGCCGTTCGGCGTTGATCTGGCCGATGATCGAATCGCCGGCGGTGTTGGTCTTGCTGTACGGCAGCCCCGACTGGTACCGCCCGACCAGGCCGAACTGCAACCTGCCGAGCGGGCGCACGCCGAAGATCCTGGGACCCACGTTGTCGTTGAGGTCACCGTTGATCTGGCCGGTGAGCGCCAGCCGCCGGTCGTAGTCCAGCGGGAACTGCGCGCGGCCCGCCGGAATGGTGTCGTGCGTCACCGGGTCGACCGTCACGTAATTGCGGAGTTCGTACGCGTTGGTGACCGTCGCGGTGGCCTTCTGCACGTCGCCAGAGATCGTGGCGGACCAGCCGTCATGGCGGTCCCATTCGAGGATCACCTCGGAGCCGAGCACCTCGCCGATGTCGGCGTTGGCAAAGACGCTCGAGTCCGGGTTGACGTTGATCGGCACCGACGCAACCAGTCCGCTGAGGCGCTTGTCGTAGAGGTTGATCCGCAACGACAGCGACCGGGGCATCCGGATGCGCGTGCTCGCCTCGAACTGTTCGGCCGATTCGAATCCCAGATCCGGATTGCCCTGCCGGAACCGCCCGGTGCGCATGGTGTCGGAGAACGCCTGATCCACCAGGTACTGCAGGTCGGGCGGTTCGGAGAACTGCCCGAAGCTCAGCACCATCGTGGCGCCCTTCAGGACCGTCGAGACCGCGATCCGGGGATTGATCGACGAACGGGCGTGCAGCGTGGTATTCGCGAGCACCGCGCCCGGTGTGAAGCCGTCGTACCGGATGCCCGCGGTGACAGCGATGTCACTGAGCAGCGCCTGACCCTCGACGTAGACGCCGGAGATCGTGGGCGAGAACTTCGACGCCGTCGGCGGCGGCACGGAGTCGCCGGTGCCCACCGCTTCGAACGAATAGACCCGCTGGAAGGTCTCGACCGACTGCGCGGCGAACATCCCGCCGAAGAGGAGGTTGGCGCGGCTCGCGAAGGCGAGCGTGAAGTCGGCCTGGGTGCGGAGTTCACCGAAGCGGTTCCACGCGATCTCGCCGTCGGACGCGCCGGAAAGGAAGAACCCCGGCACGCCGTACGGCGTGTTGTCGGCGTACTGCGGCACGTCGAATCCCGGAATGGCGCTCCGGGTCGAGACGGTGTCGAGCGCCTTCGCCAGGTCGACGCCCTGGATCGACAGTTCCTTGCCGGTGAACGCCCCGAACTGATAATCGGGGGCGGACACCGCGCCCCGCGCAAAGGTCTTGCGGAAATACCCGACGTGGATGTCGCCCGACAACGCCGAGTGGGTGGCGCGATTGGGCGGGAGGAGCTGCAGGTCGGCGGTCAGCAATCCGCCGTTCGTCAGGCTCGCCGGCGCGAAGTTCGGGTCGTACTTGTACCGCGGATCGTAGAGATAGTGTTGCTGGATGGTCGTGAGTCCGAACAGCCGCCCGACGGCGCGCTCGCCCATCGGGGCGGTGAGCTTGAGGCCGGCGCTCCACGTTTCGGCGCTGTTGTGGGGCAGCGGTCCCGGCGTCGTGTAGCGGGGATCGAGCGGATTGTCGGGACGGGGGGCGTTGACCGGATCGCCATCGAGCTGACCGGCGAGGTCGAGGACGCCCACCGCGGTGGTCCGGCCGACCACCGGCCCGTCCGCCACGAAGACGAGCCGGTCGATGCCCAGGTCGGCCGCGCCGGTCATCGGGCGGTCGGTCTCATAGGCGGCACGCCCCTCCCAGCGATCGCCACCGTCGCGCGTGGTGACATTGATCAGCCCCGAGATCGCCTGGCCGTACCGTGCCGAAAAGGCGTTGGTCACCAGCGACGCCTCGGTGATGAGGTCGGGAGGAATCTGGATGCCGGTGGTATTGGTCGAGGCGTCGAACTGGTTCTTGATGCCGAAGCCGTCGAGCACGTACGCCTGATCGCCGGGCCGCCCGCCGCGATAACTCTCGCCGACCACGCCGGCCTGCAGCGCGATGGCGTCGTCGAGCGTCGTGATCGGCAGCCGCCGGAGTTCTTCGGCGGAGATGTGCTGTTCGGTGGCGGTGGCGAGCGGGTCGGTCACCGGATCCTGTACGCCCACCGCCGTCAGCGATTCGAGCTGCACGGCGAACGGCGCCAGGCGCACGTCGGCGCGGGTCATTTCGGCGGGGCGGATCGAGATGCCGGCGCGCTCGGTGGGGTGGTAGCCGGGAAAGGTGACCTGCAACGTGTGCAGCCCGGGCGGGATGTTGCGCAGATAGTAGTTGCCGGCAGTGTCGGTGGTGGTGTGATACCGGCCGGCGTCGAGCCGCACGTCGACGCCCGTGATCGGACGCTCGGTCGAGGCATCGACGACCTTGCCGGTCAGGCCCCCGGGGTCCTGCGCGGCCAGCGCCAAGGGAGTCAACACCACCGCCAGCGCGGCGACCAACGGCAGTGGCTTCATGGCAGGATCCCCTTGTAGAGATGCAGATCGTGGCCGGAGCTGGTTCCCACGTCGAGTACCACGTCGCCGGTGGACGGCGCGATGCGCGGTGTGGCAAACGAAATGTCGCCGCGATACTCCAGCACCGCGGAGGTACCGCTGGCAATGTCGAGCGACCGCAGTGCGAAGGTCAGGGAGAGCACTGGAAAGACGCCGATCGTGCGGAACTGGGTGGTGAGCAGAATGCACCGGGCGGTCTGACAGGAGAGGTCCAGCAGCTGCAGCGACGTATCGGGTGGCACCGTGGCAAACTTCGTGGCCTGACCGCCGCTCAACGGCACGGTGAACAGATCCACGCCGCCGGTGGAGAAGACCACGTTCGATCCGGCCATGCTGTAATCTCGCGCGTCCAGTGTGCCGGCGACGAGTTGCAGCGTCGCGCCGTTCGCGGTGATGCGCCCGGTCACCACCGCGATCGGATACCGCAGGGTGTCGATCGATCCTTCGTTGATCTTCACGGTGATCGTGTCGGCCAGCGCCGCCAGCGACGAGTCACCCGTCCACGACAGACGTTCCAGCCAATCGATGCGCGTGCTGCCGATGAAAGTCGGGAACGTGGCGAGGGTGTGGCGCACCAGCGGATGCGCCGTGTCGGTCAGAAAGAGCGCCACCCGGTCGAAGCCGGGTCTTGGGAAGTTGCTGAGCGGTTCCAGGTGCGACGCCGCCTCGAGGTAAAGCAGCGCACCGCCGGCGCCGAGTGCCGCGCCGCCGAAACTCGTCGCCGAGTCGAGCTCGGTGAAGCCGTCGTCGCAGAACGACCAGAGGCGCGTGCCGCCGTCGGCGGGGAGCAGGCCCAGGCAGCGAGTGTCGTGCGGGGCGACCGGTGGCGACCAGGTGTAGAGGATGCTTCGTCCGTCGGCTGCCCAGCTGGGGTCGTAATCGGGCCGGGGGTTGAATGTGAGCTGCACGTCGGAGCCGCTGCCAAAGGGGCCCAGCGGCGCATACGAGTACGCAGTGGGTGGCGAATGGCTGCAGGCGGCCAGCGACAACAGGGCGGCGAGCCACAGGCGCATGAGCGCGTTCCGGGTGCAGGTTGCCGAAAGGCCGCGTCGCCGCCCGGTTGCGGGCGGCGGGGGGGCCTTGATGAATCGGGTGGTTGGTGCCGATCGGCACCGTGACGAAAGGTAACCCGCGCCCGGCCCACCCGTCACCCGGAACGGGTGACGGGGCAGGTAACCGGCGCAGCGCGGTGGATGGCCTGCGTTGCGATCAGCCGAAGAGGCCGAGGCTCTCTGGGTCGGTAAATCCTGGGAAGACCTGGGCCAGGTCGGCCCCACCGAAATGGCCCTGCAGCACCTGTCCGAAGACCGACCGGAAATCGGTGGTCACCGCGAGGTCACGGTCCTGATAGCGCGCGTCCGGCGCAAGTCCCGGCCAGCGGCCGTAGACCGAACCGCCGCGCACGTTTCCCCCCAGGACCATCATCGCGGTGCCGTGGCCATGATCGGTGCCGCCGGTGCCGTTCTCCTTCACCGTTCGTCCGAACTCACTCATCGTGAGAACCACCACATCGCGCATCCGGTCACCAAGATCAGTGGTGAATGCCGCCAGCGAGGTTGCCAACTCGTCGAGGCGTGCCGCCAACTGCCCCTGATCGGAACCCTGGTTGACGTGCGTGTCCCAGCCACCGACATCAACGAACGCGATCTCGAGTCCCAGGTCCGCCTTGATCAGCTGCGCGATCTGCTGCAGGCTGGTACCGAGCTTGCTCCGGCCATAGTCGGCGGCGCTGGCTGGCGCGATCGCCGTGGGATTGGCGCTCTGCAACATCTTGATCGCCTCGAAACTCTCCGCCGACGATGTGGCCACCAGACCGGTTGCGGCGCCCTGATACAGCTCTTCGAACGCGCGGGTGAGTTTGTCACGGCCCTCGGCGCGCGCGGCGTGCATCCCGAAGGTTCGCAGGTCGTCGATGGCGAGCGCCGGGGCGCTCCCGGAGAGCGTGCGTGGAAGCTGCGGACCGAACGCCACGGCCTTGAACGGCGTGTTGGCGTGCTCGGCGTCGTGCTGGCAGTAGCGGTTCGCCCACCCGTCGGGGGTGCTCTTGAGATCGGGCGTGCCCGATTCCATGTAGTCCTGCGCGTCGAAATGCGAACGGCTCGACGACGGCGATCCGACGGCGTGGATCACCGCCAGCGTGCGCTGATCCCAGAGTGGCTTCAACGGCGCCAGTCGCGGGTTGAGCGCGAACGTCCCGTCGAGCGGAATCAGCTGTGACTTCGGCAGCGACGATCCGTTGCCGCTCCTGCCAGTACCACGGGTCGCCAGCAGGAACGATCATCGACAGGCCGTCGACGGCGCCGCGCTGGAAGAGGCAGACAAGCGTCTTGCCGCCGCCGGCCCGGCCGGTGCGCGGGCCGAGCGCGTAGGCCGCACGGTCGAGGAAGAGCGGGTCGGCGCCGAGAGAGAAGAGGGCCAGTCCGCCCGCTTTCATGAATGCCCGTCGCGTGATGGTCATGTTCCGGTCCTGTGCTGTGCGCGCCGTCATTGGCGCTGGAATTCGGGTCCGCCAAGCGCCAGCCCCACCGCCAGGGCGCGTGCCGCCTGTGGATCGGGGACGTCGGCAAGTTCCTTGATGATCGTCTGGCGGGTCTGGTCGGTCATCGCCCCGCCGAGAATTGCCCGGTCGACCTCGGCCACCAGGCGGGTGTGGTCGGCGGTGAGCGGCACCACGCTGTCAAGGATTACCGTGACGCCGGGCATCCGCCCGGACGCCAGCGCCACCGCGAAGTTCATTCGCGCCAGCAGCGCGCCGCTGTTCACCCAGTCGTCCTCGCGCTCGCCGTACCCGTCAGGCGTCTGCTTCTGGAAGAGGGGTTCGCCGAGTTTCCCGACCTGCTGCGCCAGCCGCGGCGTGGTATCGGGAACACCACCCACGGCACGCACCGCTGACACGACGAACTCGAGCGGTGTCTTGACCTTGTTGTCGATGTTGTTCGGCGCCCAGAAATCCGGCGAATGGATGATCGCCGCCACGATCTGCCGGATGTCGCCGTGACTCTGTTGCCACGCGCGCACCGCGTCGTCGACGCAGCCGTCCGGCGGGTCGTCGGCCACGAAGCGCTGGCACAGCTCGGCGCTGACGTGGTGCATGGTGGCGGCGTTGTCGGCCAGCATCTGCAGCAGCCGGACACCTTCGTCCTCGCCATGCCCCGCCGGAAAGTCCTGGCCAAGCACGGTCTTGTCGGTTTCGTCGTGCGCGATGGCGCGGAAGACGAACGTTCCCTGGCGCCGGTCGATGGTCCAGCCGGTGAGCACCCTGGCGACGTTGATCACGTCCTGCTGGGTATAGCCACCGTTGACGCCGAGGGTGTGCAGCTCCATCAATTCGCGGGCGTAGTTCTCGTTGATGCCCTTCGGCATGTTCTGGCGGGCGCGCGCCAGGTTGGCCGAATCGACACCTGCTCCGCCACGCCCGCGCGCGGCGGGATAGAGGACTCCGCGCCGGCCGCGGAGTGTCGCCAGCCGGCCGCCGCGTCCCCGCGCCGCGGTCTGCAGATCGGCCAGCCGCTGATCGGTCTCCGGGGACACACTCTCGGCGTTGTCGAGATAGAACAGCATCGCGGGACTGCGGGCATCGGCCAGGAGCAATCGGGTGAACGATCCGAGGTCGTTGTCGCGGATGGTGTGGTCCAGATAATTGGCGAAGAACGCGCGGTCCTGTCCCTTGTTGATGTAGACGTTGAAGTGGTTGAGCCAGAAGTCAGCGAGCACTTCGTCGAGCTGATGACTCGACGCCACGGCACGGTCGATGGTGACGGTGCCGAGGTCGGCGAGGAGCCGCTGCAGTCCCTTGCGGCCGCTCCGTTGCTGGGCCTTGAGCTCGGCCAGCATCGCCTGGCGAGCCGCGGAATCGCTCTGCGACTGGACCTGTTTCGCCAGTTGCAGCTGGCGCGCTTCCTCCTGCACCAGGTCGGCGTTGGACATGCGCAGGACGTCGAACGTATTCTGGAGACCGTCGAGGGCGGCGTCGTTGGTCTTGTCGTAGCCCAGCTGCTCGTCGACCCACCGCATCACGCCGAACTTCGCGACGGCGGCGATCTCGCCGGGCGTCGCCCCGTAGGCCAACCGGTCGAGGACGTGGCGTGCGGAATCGGCGGGAGTGAGCGGCGACTGGCCCGGCATGGCCGCGGGAGCCATGACCAGGACGACGAGCAGTGGAATGGACGTTCGCATCGGCATGCCCCTCATGACGGTACCCCGTCCCGGCGGTTAAGCGGCGGTCCCCGGACACCCCCTTGGGGAGGACCGGGATGCCGGGCTATCCTGACAAGATTCGGGTGTCAGCAGGCGAAGCACAGGGCCGCGCGTCGAGGCAGCGAATCGAGGCGAAGTGAAACGTTTGGGATCGGAATCTCATGATCGGGGGCTGCGCCGCTGGGGCCGCCTGGGCCGGCTCGCGGCCTGGGCGGTCGTCCTCTCCAGTTGCGTGCCGCTGGGGATGGTGCTCCCGTACGACGACGCACCCCCGGCCCCCAACGGCGGACGCCTGCGGATGTCGGTGGGCTGGCTCACCACGTCGCCCAACGGCGTCGATGCGACGGTGCCGCAAGGGCTGGTATCGCTGCAGCCGAAGCACATCGACGGCCGCGACGTCTGGCAGCAGGTGCGTCACGTCCGCACGCCCGCGGGAGAGGTCGGAGATTCGGTGTTGCTCGACCGCGCGACGCTCCGGCCGATTGTGACCTGGCGGTGGACGCCGCGGGGTACGTGGATCACCAGGTACAACCACCGCCAGGTGGAGCGGATCTTCCGGACGCCCGACGGCCGCTCGGTCAAGCGGGTCGAAACGATGGACGTGGAGCCCTACTCCGACCTCGGCGTCGAGCTGGTGGCGTCGGCGCTCCCGCTCCGCGAGGGGTACAACGCGCTGATCCCGGTGGTGGTCGACTCGGAGCGTCAGGGATGGAACTGGCTGCGGATCACGGTGGCGCGCGAACTGAACGTGGCCGAGCGCCCCGACATGCCCGAGCGCGACACGTGGATCGTCAACTGCGACAAGCTCGGCGACCGGATGCGCATCTGGGTGGCGGTCGACGGTCGCGCAGTGCGGCGCATCGAACACCTCGGCCCCGGCGATTCGGTCCGGAGCGTGCTGCGGCACATGCTGCTGGCGGTGCCGACCAGCAACGACAAGGGAGCGCCGTAAGCCGGAGCCTACCGCAGGATCAGATCGGTCCGCCGCGCCGCACTCAGCCCGGTGTGGGCATCGATGACGGTCAACCGCAGTTCGTAGCTTCCGCTCTTGAGCCGTGACGCTCCCAGGGTGCGGTGCGTCGGGTTCAACCCCGGTGACAATCGGATCTGATCGATAATCTGCAGCGCCGGCGTGGCGGCGGCGACGCCGTGGTCGACACGGAAGATGGCGAGCGCGAAGCGTGCGTCCCGGGTGGTGTCGCTGCGGATCTGGTCATAGAACGTGAGTGGTCTGTCGTGGTCGGCGGCGCCGAGCGGCATGAGCCAGACGGAATCGCCGGGTGGCGTCCATGCCATCTGCTGGTCGGGGGCACCGAGGACGATGTCGGAGAGGGCGAGCGGGCCGGTGCCGAGGGGGGCGAGGCCCTGTTCGGTGACGATGCCGCGGCGATTCTCGCTCTGGGAGGCGACGAGGTGCCACTCGGTGACGTCGGGGGAGCCGGGAAGGACGGCCATGCCCCGGAGGATGCCGTGCTCGGTGCCCGGAGCGAGCACGAAGTATTTCGCGACCGTGGTGTCGGTCCACGTGGCGGACGCCGCATCCCGCTGCCGGATCGACATGGTGAGTGGGACGACGTGCCGTCCGATCGTGTCGATCGCGATCAGCTTGTCGAGCGGCGCGCTGTAAGTGAGTACCGACAGTTCCTGCCGTGGGGCGCCGGACCAGAGTCGGTACAGTGCCGCGGTGAGCGCGAAGTCATGCAGGTCGGGTGGTTCGCGCGGAAAACAGGGCGCGGTGATTTCGTCGGTTGGCACAGTGCCAGGGGTGCTGCTCGAAGGGAACGAGTCAAGCGTGGCAACACAATTGTGGAAGCTTCCCAGTCCGTAGGTGATGCTCCAGAACTGATCCATCAGGATGGCTGACCGGGATTCGCCGGTCCTGGCGGTCACCGTGGCCCAGCGCGCCTCCATCCAGTCGTGTCGAGCCACGGGGTCAGTCAGCGAGAGCCACGCCAGTCGCTGCGCGGGCGTAAGCGAGTCGACCAGATACTTGTACTTGACCGGTAGCCCGGGGTAGCGATGAAGATCGAGGTGCCACCCCAGTTCTTCCAGCGCCGCCGTGTTGTTCGCCGCTGCGACGGCTTCGTCGAAGTCGCGGCGCATCGCCAGCGTGTCACGGAAATGGGCGGCCACGTACGCCAGCCGGAGCAGATGCCACGTCGAGTCGGCGCCGTGTTCCAGGGCACGGCTGCTGCACTCGCGAGCCGACGGAAAGTCGCCGACATCCAGCAGGTAGCTGGTGCAGCCACGGAGCACCGCCGGGTCGGCAACGCCGTGCATCACCGCCATCAGGAGCGCATTCCCGATCGGGCCAAGTGGTTCGTTCTCGATGGAACGCTCGCCCTCGATCCGTTCTGCCGGCAGGGCTGGATTGCCCGCCCAGAGCCCGACCAGCGTGAGGACGCTCGCGGCCCGCGGATCGTCCGGCGTCCTCTCCAGCGCCTGTTCCAGTACCACCACAGCGCCATGCGCCCAGGAGGTGCCCAATTGCATGGCGTAGCCCGGGTGCCCGACCGCGCCGTTCAACATCAGCGCGGCGCGGACGCAGCCGAGCGCGGTGAGATCACCGGCCGGAGCTGCTGTCTTGCGAACGAGGGCATCCAGCGAGTCTTCGACGTGCAGGAGTGCAGTGCGGTCGTCCCGGGCGATCCCGGAACACGTGGCCGTCAACCGGGCCCCGACCAAGGATTTGTTGTCGAGCGCAATGAAGCGGCCGCGGCTGTCGAGCCGGGGTTGTTGTTGCAGCAGCGCCGTGGCCAGCAGTGCAATCAGCAAGGCGTCCCGTCCTTCGCTACCGGATCCGCACCCGCCTGTCTGGTGCCACATGGAGACTGTCGCCCGGTGCCACGTGGAATGCCGTGTACCACGCGTCGACGTTGCGCATCGGGCCGCCGGGATCCGTTCGCCAAACGGCGATCGAATGTGCCGCATCGCCGTCCGCCAGCCTGCCGGGGTGCTGAGCCTTGGGGCCGCGTGGCGGAGCCCGAGAAAGGGCAGCTTGGCTGCGGCGCCTAGGGTCGGGAAATGATCTTGGACCTCGGCGGTTTCCCGTGGGATCGCCAAGGGCCGCGGCCCCTCGTCCGTCGGGACCGTCTGCAGGGTATGGCTCATGCACAGAATTCCCAACAGGCCGGTTCCCGGTCCTCCGTCAAGCGGCCAACGCACTGACCGGTCGAGTCTCAGAAGCCGTCGGGGAGTTCAGCTCAAGAGTTTGTCCAAGACCTTCGACATGTCCTTATTGAGCACGTAGACGGGCCGCCACTCTCCCGCATGAACGCTCGTATCCTCAACAAAGTAGAAGTTACCGGCCTGAATCAGAAAGACCATCCTGGCCGCATTGGGTGTCCGCCGCTCACCATTGATCAGACTGGCTGCTCGCTTGCAAAGCGAGTCGTCAGATACAACTGCAGCGGCGGCGCGCGCCATTTGAGGCATCTTGAGTCGAGCCCGGCTCGCGACGCCGCCCGCTGTCGTATCGGCAACGAACTTTCGCGCGAAGCCACGAACTGCCAGGCTGAGGCCCCCTGAAGGTTCACATCCTCCGGCGCCTTGAACGGCATGGTTGGAGCGAAGCTGCGGCTGCCATGCGCCGAGTGCAAGCGCGGCGCTTGCGACAAGAATTACACGGCGAGCTGACATTGGTACCCCCTACGCCATATTGGTGATTGGTCGGTGCCCCTCGGCGACAGGCCTCACATCTCGGTCCGGCTAGTTCAATGGACAGGAGCCGTTGGGCTCCCGAACCCACTCATGCGTGTTGTCCTCACGCGTCGCATAGCTCAGGTCGGTCGGCAGCAACCAGATATTGTCTCGGTCAACCGTGTACTGGGCAACCCCTGAGCTCTCCACCTGGTCCCAATCGGCCTCCGAGCCACCGCCATTATCGGCAATCTTCACGTGTCCAGTGTCGCCGCTGATTCGACACGTGACAAAGTCGTTGTCGTGGTACGGATGGGTATGCCCTTCCGCGACGAGAGTGAAATCGAGAGAGAAGCCGCCATGACCGACAAAGTTACAGTTGTCCGTCGAGTCGGCAACCGTGTAAGCCGTCGGCCACCGGTGAAAATGGAACTGGTGGGCAGTTGCGTCATAGGTGATGTAGAACGCAATCTCGGTATCGTTCGAAACGGACTCGTCAAGGGCCGCGTTCATCGAATCTAGCATAGGGAAGTGCCGCACAGCCCCTACCGGGTCGTTCGAAATTGCGCATGTATCGATCGGAAACGAATCGACCGGCGTCGTGTCCGGTGCATCCGGATTGTTCCCGCCTGATTCCGGGGGGCCGGGATCCGGCCCACCTTCGGCCACGGTCGTCCAAGTCGCGGTGTAGAAATCAGTCCAAGTGCAATCCTCAGTCACGCCAATCGTGTCGAGCTCTGGCACGTCCAACCCCGATTGCTCGCTTCCGTCCGGATAGTACACGCTTCCCTCGTATCCGTATGATTCGCAGCTGTTTGTCGAGCCAGAGTAGGACAGCATCCACCATCCGTCCTGAGTGTGGGCGCCGGCGATCGCACTCGCAACGGCAAGTCGATAGTTGCGTACCGCGCCGATGATGGTCCCGAGTGGGACGCCTCGGCAGTCGTAGCCAGCGCGCCCCTTCGGCACAACGTCGATCAAGATGGCCCCGGCCTTCGGGCGACCCACAAGAGGTGAACATCCAACTGCAGCGAGGTAGGCGTTGGCGGAAGGAGCGGGTGAATCGGGTCGGCTGGCGGGTCCTGTTGATTCGGTCCCCGCAGTTCTCGACTGGGTCAGGCGCGCGCCTGGGGCGCACGCCAAAGCCAACGTGAAAGAAACGCACGCAACTACTGCCAAAGTGGTCCGCGTCACGTCAGCACCTCCGCAATGTGAGGCCGGGTTCTTGGCTGACGGTGCCCTGGAGCAACGCGCTTCGGCGCTGTAAGAATGGGCGCTGTGGGCCAAACCGGCTTTCCTCAGGATGTGTCCCAATTTCGCGGTCAGCTGCGCCGCCTGCCATGACTGCACTGGACGTATTGCGTCCGCCAGGATCAAGTACGGCGGTCTCCTCCGGCCGGTACCAGACCGCCATGTCGCAACGCGAGCTCAGCCCACGCTTCCCAGAAGCCGAGCCGCATCAGGTGCCGCCAATCTGTGCCGAATACTCGCCGGCAGCGGCGCGATAGCGTCGCGGCGTCGGTCCCGGCAGCGCCCGCTGCGGCCTCCTCGGACCAGCTGCGTCGCGCAGCTTCAGCAAGAAGCGACACCGTCCCGTAGCAGCCGCTCCAGCGTGACGGCGGCCAGAGGTTCGATTTGCGCAGCCGCCGCCGCAGCCCGGTGCCGTGTTGGTCGTTGCGAACAGCCATGGCGGCCAGCCGACCCTTGTCGCCAGGGAGCCGATGCTCGAGCCACGTCGCCAACTGCGAGCGGTCGGGCGGAGGCCGCGTCACGACGGCCGAGCGTATCCGGAGTGGACGGATCAGGCCGTCCGGAGCGGGTTCCGTGATTGTCGCCAGGATGCCGATGGCGCCGAGGCTCCCAACCAGGTCTTGAGGAGAACTGGCGCTGACGGCCAGAGCCACAGCGCACCACGGCCACTGGCGGGCAATCGCCAACAGCCGCGAAACATCGGTCAGCGGGTCGGGTCCGTCCGTGAGCGCGAGGATCGATCCAGGTGGGGGCTCGGCCGCCGTTCCATCGGCCGGGACGACGGCGTCCTCCTGGCATAGCAATACCGGCATCGAGCCGTTGTCCGTGGCCAGTCAATGGTCAGATGACGTGCAAGTGACGTACGTGAACCGTACTTGGGCAGAATAGCTCGGCGTCTGGGGGGGCAAGTGCCGTGCCCCGCGTGCCGGTAGCATTCCGGAGCAGAAGTCAGCCCGCCACGATCCCCCGCAACACGGTCACCGCCTTGCCGCTCAGGACCACCCGGTCGCCCTGCACGACGCAGCGCACCATCCCCCCGCGGCGCGACGCCTGGAAGCCCGCCAGCGCGGTCCTGCCGAGCCTCTCGGCCCAGTAGATCGCCAGCGCGCAATGCGCCGAACCGGTGACGGGATCTTCCGGCACGCCGAGCGCCGGAAAGAAGCAGCGTGACTCGAAATCGACGCCGGCCCGGTCACCGGGCCTGCGGACGTTGGCCGCGGGGAGGTGACGCTGTCAGCGGCGCGGTGGTTGGGTGTCGTATCCATCCCGAGGGGGCATCGGGCGAGTGGCCGCCGGATCGTCGCCGGGGTGAGCGGCTACCGCAGGATGAGGTCGGTGCGGCGCTCGGCGCTGAGCCCGGTCGTCGCGTCGGTCACGGTCAGCCGGAATTCGTAGCTCCCCGCCTTGAGGCGCGATGCGCCGAGCAGGCGGTGCGTCGGGTTGAATCCCTTCGACAGCGTGATCTGGTCGATGATCTGGAGCGCTGGCTTCGGGTCGGGCACGCCATGATCGACGCGGAAGACCGCCAGCGCGAAGCGGGCGTTGCGGGCGGTGTCGCTCCGGATCTGCACGAAGAAGGCGACCGGCTTGTCGTGGTCGGCGGCGCCGAGGGGCAGGAGCCAGACCGAGTCGCCGGGCGGCGTCCACGCCATCTGCTGGTCGGGGGCACCGAGGACGATGTCGGAGAGGGCGAGCGGGCCGGTGCCGAGGGGGGCGAGGCCCTGTTCGGTGACGATGCCGCGGCGATTCTCGCTCTGCGACGCGACGAGGTGCCACTCGGTGACGTCGGGGGAGGCCGGCAGGACCGCCATGCCTCGGAGGATGCCCCGGTCGGTGCCCGGCGGCAGCACGAACTCCTTGGCGATTGTCGTGTCGGTCCACACGCCTGACGCCGCTGCGTCCTGTCGCACGGAGACCGTGAGTGGCACCACGTGTCTCCCCAAGGTGTCGATGCTGAGAAGCTTGTCCAGTGGGGCGCTGTAGGTCAGCACGGCCGCTGGCTGTTCGGACCCGCCCCCCCACAAACGGTACAGCGATGCCGTGAGGCCGAGGTCGTAAAGATCGGGAGGTTCACGAGGAAAGCAGGGTTCGTCTATTTCATCCATCGATACGGTTCCGGGAGCGCTACTCGACGCGAACGGCGTCAAGGTGGCGACACAATTATGGAAGCTCCCTAACCCGTATGTGACGCTCCAGAATTGGTTGAACAGGATGGTTCGCGGCGGTTCGCCGCTGCGCCGGGACAACGAATGCAACAGTGAATCAACCCACGTTTCGCGAGGTTTGGCGGTGAGAATGGTGAGCCACTGCCGGCGTTGCGCAGGATGCAGGGAGTCGCCGAGATAGCGTACCGGAATCCCCGGGAGCTGATGGAAGTCCAGCTGCCAACCCAGTTCCCGCAAGGCATCGGTGTCATTCGCGGCGGCTACGGCATCGCCGAACCGGCACATCATGAGCAGCGTGTCGCGATAGTGTGCGGCGATGTACGCCAGCCGCAGCAGATGCCAGGTCGAATCGGCACCGGCTTCCAGGGCCCTACTGCTGCACTCTCGTGCCGAGGCAAAGTCGCCGACGTCCAACAGATAGCTCGTACAGCCGCGGAACACACTGGAGTCTTTGAGGCCATGGCGGACCGCGCTGAACAGCACGTTCGCGATCGGCGCCAGGGGCTCGTCCCGGTTCGACCGCTCGCCCCAGATGCGTTCTGCCGGAAGCTTGGGATCAGCCGCCCACAGGCCAACGAGGGTGAGTACCTTCGCAGCTTGGGCGTTTTGCGGCGCAGCACGCAGCGCCTCTTCCAGGACCTCCACGGCGCCGTGCGCCCAGGACGTGCCCGTTTGCATGCCATAGCCGGGATGGCCCACGGCGCCGTTCAGCATCAGCGCGGCGCGGGCGCAGCCGAGTTGCGTCAGTTCCGTCGTGGAGGTCGAGCCGCCGAGTGCTATCTTGGCAAGGGAGTCGTCGGAACGGAGGAGCGCGTCACGGTCATCCCACTGCTCCTTCGGACATGCGGAACGGAGTCGTGTCGGGACCGCTGCCTTGGTGTCGAGCGGGAGGAAACGGCCCTTGGCATCGAAGGATCGCGGGGTTTGCTGCACCAAATGGAAGACAAACAGCAGGCCAATCATCGCGATGGTTCTCCCCGAACTCACTGGGCCACGATGGTGAGGCGTGAGATCGCCCCGCGCCGGCTGGCCGCCGTTTGCGGCCAGCCGTACGAAATCATGGAACCTTGGTTCAGCCCACCCGTCGCGCTGGTAGGTTGCGCGCGTCGTCTAGGTGTCGCCAAAGTAGCACTCTGCACCCGCGTCCGGGTAGCAATCGACTTGGTCGCACATCGCCCAGAATACCCCGGTGCCCGGGCACTGATCTTGGCAAATGGCCATGGCGTCTTCGTCGCTGAAGCAATCTTGCCACGGATCGCCGGTCTCGCATATGATCCATTCCCCAACGCACTCCGGATTGGCCCTGCTGGCTGCGGCTGCGGGTCGCGCGACTGCCAAACCGATAAACGTGACCAACGTCGACGCGATGGTGATGGAAAGCGGCTTGATTCTCATGCTGAGCTCCGTGATTGGGGGAAGTGACACTAGGGCGTTGCGGCTCCGGCCGCTCGCAACGCAGATCGAACATATTGATCGAACCTGGCGCTGTCCGCGGCCCCGGGCAGCACGAGGTCATTGACTAGCAAGGTTGGCGTTCCGGTCCCTCCGAGTGCCTCGACCGCAGCGATGTCCCGCTCGACCACTGCAACCGGGCCTAACTTGAAATCGCACGCCGCAAACGCCGTCGAATCGGGCACGCCCGCATCCCTGGCAAACGAGGCAAAGCTCTTCAGCCCCAGCGAGTCCTGCTTGGCGTAGATCAGGTCGTGGAATGCTTCGAAGCGGCCCTGCGCGGCCGCGCATTCGGCGGCTCGGGCCGCCGGGTAGGCCAAGGGATGCATTGAAAGCGGCCAATAGCGGTACACCACCGCGACCCTGTTGCCGTATTCCCGCCGTATGCTTGCCAGCGCACCCAAGGTGAATTGTCGACAGACCGGACACTGGAAGTCGGCGAACTCGGTGATCGTGACAGGCGCCGCAGCGGAACCCATTCGATGGCCCACCGCGGCATATTCACGCCAGTTCGAGACGTGTCTGGGCTGTGGCGCGGCGGTCCCCCGGCGTGCGGTCTGGCCCCGGACGGCGACCACCGTCACGGTGACCGCGCACGCCACCGAGATCACCGCCAGGACATTGGTCGCAACGTCGCCGAGCTTGGCCATGGGAAGGAATCCGTCAGGGTGATGCCCAATCTCGGGGTTGGACCGCGGCATGGCCATGACTGCACTGGACGTATTGCGTCCGCCAGGATCAAGTACGGCAGTCTCCTCCTGCCGGTACCAGACCGTCATGTCGCAAAGCGAGCTCAGCCCATGCTTCCCAGAAGCCGAGCCGCATCAGGTGCCGCCAATCGATGCCGAACACTCGCCGACAACGGCGTGAAAGCGTTGCGGCGTCGGTCCCGGCAGCGCCCGCTGCGGCCTCCTCGGACCAGCTGCGTCGCGCAGCTTCAGCAAGAAGCGACACCGTCGCGTAGCAGCCGTTCCATTGTGACGGCGGCCAGAGATTCGATTTGCGCAGCCGCCGCCGCAGCCCGGTGCCGTGTTGGTCGTTGCGAACGGCCATGGCGGCCAGCCGACCCGTCTCGCCGACGAGTCGATGCTCGAGCCACGTCGCGAGCCGCAACTGGTCCGGGGGAGCCCGATTCACGAGGGCCGAGCGTATCCGGCGCGGATGGATCAGGGCTTCCGGCCCGGGTTCCGTAACTGTCGCGAGGATACCGATGGCGCCGAGGCTCCCGACCAGGTCTTGAGAAGACCTGGCGCTGACGGCCAGAGCCACAGCGCACCACGGCCACTGGCGGGCAATCACCAACAGCCGCGAAACATCGGTCAGCGGGTCGGGCCCGTCCGTGAGCGCGAGGATCGATCCAAGTGGGGGCTCATCGGCCATTCCAGCGGCCGGGGCGACGGCGTTCTCCTGGCATAGCAAGATCGGCATCGAGCCATTGTCCGTGGCTTGTTAACGGTCAGATGATGTGCAAGTGACGTGCGTCAACCGTACTTGGACAAAATCGCACGCCGACCGGGGGGGGGCAAGTGCCGTGCCTGACAACCGGCAACATTCCACGGCAGAAGTCAGCCCGCCGCCACGATCCCTCGCACCACGGTCACCGCCTTGCCGCTCAGGACCACCCGGTCGCCCTGCACGACGCAGCGCACCATCCCCCCGCGGCGCGACGCCTGGAAGCCCGCCAGCGCGGTCCTGCCGAGCCGCTCGGCCCAGTAGATCGCCAGCGCGCAATGCGCCGAACCGGTGACGGGATCTTCCGGCACGCCGAGCGCCGGAAAGAAGCAGCGTGACTCGAAATCGACGCCGGCCCGGTCACCGGGCCGGCGGACGTTGGCCCGGGGAGGTGACGCCGTCAGCGGCGCGGTGGTCGGGTGGCGTGTCCATCCCGAGGGGGCATCGGGCCGGTGGCCGCCGGATCGTCGCCGGTGAGCGCTACCGCAGGTTGAGGTCAGTGCGGCGTTGCGCGCTGAGCCCGGTCTTCGCGTCGGTCACGGTCAGCCGGAATTCGTAGCTCCCCGCCTTGAGGCGCGACGCGCCGAACACGCGGTGCGTCGGGTTCAACCCCGGTGACAATCGGATCTGATCGATGATCTGCAGCGCCGGCGTGGCGGCGGCGACGCCGTGGTCGACACGGAAGATGGCGAGCGCGAAGCGTGCGTCCCGGGTGGTGTCGCTGCGGATCTGGACATAGAACGTGAGTGGTCTGTCGTGGTCGGCGGCGCCGAGCGGCATGAGCCAGACGGAATCGCCGGGTGGCGTCCATGCCATCTGCTGGTCGGGGGCACCGAGGACGATGTCGGAGAGGGCGAGCGGGCCGGTGTCGAGGGGGGCGAGGCCCTGTTCGGTGACGATGCTGCGGCGATTCGCGCTTTGCGAGGCGAGGAGGTGCCACTCGGTGACGTCGGGAGCAGACGGCAGCACCGCCAGCCCCTCGAGCACGCCCGCCGTTGCCCCGTCCGGGACTTGCGAGGTCCTGGAGAACGTCGTATCCAGCCATCGATCGTGAAACGCCTGCTGGCGGACCGAGAACTCGAGAGTCACGATAATGCCAGTCGAATTCGGGACTTCGACCAGACGCGGCAACGGCATGGCATACGTCCCAACCGCCTGCACGGCTCCCGACTTCGGATCCCACAATCGGTACAATGATGCTGCCAGGTCCAGCCCGTGTACGTCCGGGAGGAGGTCGGGAAAACAGGGCTCGATGGCATCCGGCGTTCCAACACCAGCGCGGCTGGTGCCGCCCGGGATCGTCTCCATGCACACGAGGAAACTACCCAATCCATAGGTCACGCTTGAGAAATGCGTGGCCAGGATCGCCGTTGGTGTCAGTCCCTTGGCACCGGCCAGTGACTGCCATCGATCATCCAACCAGTGAACCCGTGCCGAGCTGTCGGCGAGCCCGAGCCAGTCTTCCCGTTCGTTGCGGTCCAGCGGTGCCGCGAAGAGACGTGCCGGTAGACCGGGAAGGCGGCGGAAGTCAAGCTGCCAACCGAGTTCTGACCGCGAGGTGGAGTCGCGTGCTGCAGCGACTGCATTGTGAAAGAGCGTAGATCCGAGAATGGAATCCCCAACGTGAAACGCAACGTACGCCAAGCGCAGGAGATGCCACGTCGAGTCGGCGCCGTACTCGAGCGCCCGGGAACTGCATTCCCGAGCACCGCGGAAATCGCCGGTGTCGAGGAGGTAACTGGTGCAGCCTCGCAGTACGACAGAGTCCCGTACGCCGGCAGCAACGGCGCGAAAGAGCGCGTTGGCGATCGGTGACAACGGCTCCGGGTCTGTCACGCGACGAGGCTCGATGGGCTTTGCCGGCGGAGGAATGCCTCCGGCCCAGAGCCCGACGAGCGTCAGCGTCCTGGCAGCCAGTGTATTCCGCGGCGCAATCGCGAGGGCCTGTTCGAGTACGACCGCCGCTCCGTGGGCCCACGAAGTGCCGAGTTGCATGCCATAACCCGGTTGCCCGAATGCGCCGTTGACCATCAATGCAGCGCGAACGCATCCCAGTTGCGTCAGGACTTCCGGAGCGGAGGAATCGCTGCCTGCGAGCCGATTCAGCGAAGCTTCGGAATCGAGCAGCGCGTGACGGTCGCCCCAAGCCAAGCCACCACACGTGGGCCGAAGCCTGGCCGGAACTGCCGCCCTCGTATCGAGGGGCAGGAAATGGCCGGGCTCCGATCCGCGCGATTGCATGACTGCGGCACTCAAGGCAACGACAATCAGCAGCATATTACCGCGGTGGGGGCTCAGAGGAGCATATATGTTCCGCAATTGTCCCGCAAGCAACAGCCCCGATCACGGAATTCCGATCAGCCGTCGCCGTAGTAGCAGAGGGCACCCGTGTCGCCCCATTGTTGACAGTCGACATCGTCGCACTCGGCCCAAAATATCTCCGTGTTCGGGCACGGTGTCGCGCAGATCGCGTCAGCGTCCAACTCGCTGTGACACTCTACGAACGGATCGTCATCGCAAACGATCCACTCGCCGACGCACTCGGGGTTCTCTCTGCTGGCTGCCAACGCCGGACGGGCGAATGTCAGGCCGAATACCGTGACCACTGTTGACGCGACGATGATGGAAAGCGGTTTGAGCTTCATCACGGACTCCCGTGTTGGGGTGGTGGGATCATGGAAGCGCGCCGCCGGATTGCCGCAGCGCACGCCGCACATATTGATCGAATCGCGTGCTGTCCGGCGCCCCCGGCAGCATGAGATCGTTGACGAGGAGCGTCGGTGTCCCGGTGCCGCCGAGCGCTCCGGCGGCGGCGATAT
Source organism: uncultured Gemmatimonadales bacterium (assembly GCA_963697065.1). Classification (GTDB taxonomy): domain Bacteria; phylum Gemmatimonadota; class Gemmatimonadetes; order Gemmatimonadales; family GWC2-71-9; genus Palsa-1233. The sequence continues at coordinate 75,229 of CAVOMQ010000005.1, read as the reverse complement.
CGCGCTGGACCACTGGGACAGGCGCGGTGCCGTCGTTGCACGCGCCAAACGCGACCGAATCGGGTACTCCCGCATCCCGGGCGAACGACGCAAAGCTCTTGAGGCCCAACGAATCCTGCTTCGCGTAGACCGCGTCATGGAACTGCTCGAATCGGCCCTGCGCCGCGGCGCATTCCGCAGCGCGGGCCGCGTGTACGCCAAGGGGTGCATCGGAAGCGGCCAATAACGGTACACAACTGTGACCTTGTTGCCGTATTCCCGCCGAATGGCTGCCAGGGTGCCAAGGGTGAACTGCCGACAAACCGGACACTGGAAATCGGCGAACTCGGTAATCGTGACGGGAGCGTCTACCGGGCCCATCCGGTGACCCACCGTGGCGTATTGGCGCCAGTTGGCGACCTGCTTGAGCTGTGGTGATGTTGCCGCTTCCCGGTGGGCGGTCTGGCCCCGGACGGCGACCACCGTCACCGTGACAGCGCAGGCCACCGAGACTATCGCGGGCATTCATCGCAATTTCGCCGAGCTTGGCCACGGAACTGCATCCGTCAGGATATGCCCCAATGTCGGGGTCAGCCATCGCACCCGCCATGACTGCACTGGACGTATTCCGTCCGCCAGGATCAAGTTGGGCTTCCTCCGCCTTCCCGTACCAGCCGACCGTGCCGCAGGGCAAGTTCAGCCCAGGCCTCCCAGATGCCCAAGCGCATCAGCTGACGCCAATCGGTGCCGAACAGTCGCCGGCACCGCCGCGAAAGTGTTGCGGCATCGGTCGCCGCGGCACCCGCCGCAGCTTCCTCGGACCAACGCAGCCGTGCCGCCTCGGCCAGAAGAGTCACCATCTCGTGGCAACTGGTCCATCGTGAGGGCGGCCACAGGTTCGATCGATGCAGCTGGCGGCGCAGCCCCGTGCCATGTTGGTCGCGGCGAACAGCCTGCCCGGCGAGTCGGCCTGCTGCCCCGGTGAGTCGATGTTCTATCCAAATGGCCAACTGCGCTCGATCCGGCGGATTCCGGTCCAGCGCGGCCGAATGAAGCCGGACCGCGCTGGTTGGGTTCGCCGGCCCGGGCTCCGTGATTCCGGCGATGATGCCCTGCGCGGCGAGGATTCCGATCAGGCCCTCGCTGACGGTCGGCCCGGCCGCAAGCACCACGGCGCACCAAGGCCAGCGATGGACGAATACAAAGAGGTGCGAAACGGCAACACCGCCATCGAACTCGGTCCAACCCCATGAATCCCGTAAGAGTCGTTGCCGGCCTGCTTACACCGGCTGTAGTCATCGACAATAGCAACGCATGCGGTGCGGAGCAACTGTCGCGCCAGTCGTCCTGCGCGCTGAAAGCGACATCCTCGCCGCTGACAGGGTCATCTTTCACGCCGACAGGGGAATCCTCGCCGGTCAAACCGTCGTCCTGTGCGCTGACAGGGGAATCCCCACCGCTCCAACCGTCGTCCTGTGCGCTGAGAGGGGAGTCCTCGTCGGTCAAACCGTCGTCCTGGTCGCTGAGAGGGGAATCCTCGCCGGTCAAACCGTCGTCCTGGTCGCTGAGAGGGGAATCCTCGCCGGTCAAACCGTCGTCCTGTGCGCTGAGAGGGGAGTCCTCGTCGGTCAAACCGTCGTCCTGTGCGCTGAGAGGGGAATCCTCGCCGGTCAAACCGTCGTCCTGTGCGCTGAGAGGGGAGTCCTCGTCGGTCAAACCGTCGTCTTGGGCGCTGACAGGGGAATCCTCGCCGGTCAGACCGGGCTTACCATCCCCCGTACCACCGTCGTCGCCTTCCCGCTCAGCAGCACCCGGTCGCCCTCGACGACGCACCGGACCACGCCCCCGCGCCGCGATGCCTGGTATCCCACCAGCTCGTTCCGCCCCAGTTCTTCGCTCCAGTACACCGCCAGCGCACAATGCGCCGAACCCGTCACCGGGTCTTCCGGAACACCAAGGGCCGGGGCAAAGAAGCGGGAGACAAAGTCGAATCCGCCCTGGTCGCCCGGAGCGGTAACGATCACGCCACGCACGTCCCACTTCGTGATCGCGGCGAGGTCCGGGGTGAGCGACCGCACGGCGGCAGCGCGGTCGACGACACACAGCAGGTCGTAATCGCCCTGCAACACCTCACTCGGTGTAACACCCAGCGCGCGCGTCACGTCGTCCGGCGGCGGCACGGCCGTCGAGCGGATCGCCGGAAAGTCCATGGTGATCCATCCGCCATCCATGCGGCGTGCACGGAGCAGGCCGCTGCGGGTGTGGAAGCGTGCCGCTTCGTCAGGTCCGAGAATGCCTTCGCTCCAGAGATAGTGCGCGCTGGCGAGTGTGGCGTGACCGCAAAGATCGACCTCGGCCACCGGCGTCATCCACCGCAACGAGAAGCCGTCGTCGCGCGGCAACAGGAACGCCGTCTCCGCCTGGTTCATCTCCATCGCCAGCTGCTGCATCCACGCGTCCGGCCGCTCGTGGTCGAGCAAGACCACGGCGGCCGGATTGCCGGTGAACGGCCCGTCAGCGAAGGCGTCGATCAGGTGGAGCGACAGCCCGTCGCTCATTTGACGTGCGGCCCCATCCACTGCTGGCGGAAGTCCAGCTGTGCCGCGGTCGGCGTCTGGCCCAGGGACTCGAGGGTGACCACCTCGACCGCCGGATTCTCGATCACATTCACCGTCGTGGTGTGATCACCGGCTGCATCGGTATACGCCACCGTCATCCGGTCGCCCGGCTTGTGACCTGCCACGGTCGAATCGAACGCCGCGGCCGAGCTGATCGCCTTGCCGTCGACCGCGGTGATGTGATCGCCGACGTCGAGCCCGGCGTCGTAGAGCGGCGTGCCCGCCGGCGCGCTGCTGACGTCGGCCGGCTGCGGTCCGGTGGGTTGTGGCGCCGCGCCGCGCCCGCCGCCGCGCCGTCCGCCGCCGCCCCGCCCGAAGCCGCCCGCCGCCGCGCCCACGGAACCGCCGACGTACGGCTGCCCCGGGAACGGCTTCTGCAGCACCAGCCCGGCCGGCTTGACGAGCGACGCATAGTCGGGGAGCTCGTGGCCCACCACATAGCGCTTCCAGAAGTCGCTGGCCCAGGCCGAATCACCGGAAGCGGCGATGAGCGCGCTGCGCGCGTCGGCCATCGAGTAGGCGATCTCCGGCTTGCCGTAGCGATGCCACATGGTCTGCATGAAGGTGTCGAGCGACTTGCCGTGATCGCGCATCCAGAGGTCGATGGCGATCGCGATGCCCGCCCCGTAGGTGTAGTACGACAGGAAGGTGTTGGGGTCGGGACGGTCTGCCGCGGCGGCGCCGTCGCGGAACGGCGCCTGCTCGCTCATCCCGATCGGGCCGAAGAAGAGCCGTCCGGGCGAGTTGGTGACGGCGTTGATGGTGTTGCCGACGGTGCTGATCATCGCGGTCCTGCTGCAGCACGCCGGCGCGGATCTCCAGCAGCGGACCGTAGTACTGGGTGAACCCTTCGGCGATCCACAGCCCCGGCGTCATGTTGGCGCGGTCGTAGTCGAACGGCTCGATGCCGAGGGGGCGGATCCGCTTGACGTTCCACGAGTGGAAGAACTCGTGCGCCATCGTCGACAGTCCGGCTTCGCCGTTGCCGTTCATGCTGTTGCCGGTGACGCTGGTGGAGTTGCGGTGCTCCATGCCGTCGCCGCCGCAATCGTCGCGATAGCAGGCCACGAAGGTGTAGGTGCCGTAGTCGTACTGCGGGAACTCGCCGTAGACGGCGCCTTCTTCGGCGACAATCTTCTTGATGCCGTCGGCGTAGGCGTCGATGGCCTGGTCCTCGGTGGGATCGTCGAGCGCCACGCGCCAGGTGAGGGTCTTGCCGTCCTGCTGGGCGCTCCACTGCCGCCACGCGATGACGCCGAGGTGGGTCGGCGAATCGAAGAAGTACTGCATGTCGGGGGCGGTGAACGTCTCGGAATCCTTCGTGGGCACCAGCTGCGTGGCGATGGTCCACTTCGGGTCCAGCCGGTGGAACGTCACCCGGACCGGACGGAACTCCAGCGACTTGATGTAGACAAAGGTGCCCTGTGGCTGGATGTGCTCCTGCTCCACGTTGAAGCCGGAATAGGTGCCGTTGCCGACGTCGGCAAAGAGCGTGTAGCTGAAGGTGACGGTGCCGTTGTGGCCCGAGACGGTCCAGCTGTAGGGATCGGGATGGGTCACCGGGAGGGTCTTGCCGGTGCCGTCGGTGGCGGAGACATCGAAGACGTTCTTGGCGTACTCGGTGAGCGAGTAGCGCCCCGGCGACGAGCGGGCCATGCGGATGTTCACCGGCCCGGCGGGCAGTGCCGTGAACGTTGCCTTGACGCGGGCGAGGTGGTGCGCCGCCTGCGGAAAGGAGATGTCATAGGTGATCACCGGCCCCTTGTTGCCCTGCTGTACCGGGCGGAGCTGGGCCGAGAGGGTGGCTGGGAGCGCGGCGAGGGCGACGAGGGAGCAGAACAGCCGGAGACGCGAGGGCATGGCGGTTGACCGGGTGCTGGGGTGATCGGGGTGGGGGAGGGACAAAGGTAACGGAGGGTGCGGGCCGCTGCGATCATCTGGCGGTAACCGCGCCAACCGCGGCGATCGGTTGCGGACGCCAAGGCACTCGGTGACGTGTGGCGGCAGACTTGTGGGAAAGCTTCGGTGAACCGGCAGTCGCCGTCTCTACGTCCACGAGACCGGCCGGGAAGACTCACACCACGCCGAGGTTGGTGTAATGGACCGTCGTCATGTTCGCCGCCGTGTCACCTTTTCAGGGGGCGGGCCGATTCAAGAGTTCAGGGAATCAAATCGAACTCCCACTTGACTAGGTACGGTGTCTGATCGGGACTGTACATCACCCCCCATGCGGCGCTTCCAGTGAACGACATCAGATGTGGCGGACCGCCTAGGATGTCGAAGAGCACGTCGGGGAATCTCACGGTACCGAGATAGTGCCCGTCAACCGAGAACGCCGAGTAGACCCCTGGTTCGCGGACGCGCAATGCCGGATCGGAACCGCTGGCGGGACGGCCCACGACAGGTGCCTCCGAGCCCCGCCGCATCCAGATCCGTCCATCGGTGTCTATGTCGAGCGAGCTCACCGCCGGCATGGTCGATGCTATGTGCGGCATCGGCAGACCTTTGACATGTGCCATGTTCCATTTCGCGATGGCAATTGCGTCGTCCCGTTCGGCGCTGCTCACGGGGCGTGGCTCATCTGCGTATACGTAATGCTGGGCTGGCCCGCCGCCCGGTCGGACAATCATGAACTGGAGCTTTTCGCTCCCCGAGACCAGCAGCCGGCCATCCCGCAGCGGAGCTTCGCGGTCGCTGGCGGCGAACATCTCGCCATGATTCAATGGGTTCCGAATCGCCGCGTCGGGCTGTTCACCCACAGCGAAGACGGTGTCGATCTTCCCGCTTCCAGGCCAGAATTGATAGAACGCAGGTTCGGAAAGGGAGCTACCCTCGACATGAGACGCGACGCCGCGAAGATACACCGATCCGCCCGGTCCGGCGAACAGCATCGGCGGCGCACCACGGGGGACGATTGTCACAGGCATGGATGTCATCGCGCTGCCCGTGGCCTGCCACCGATCGATCCGACTGTTCCCTTCGTCGTAGAGTTCGATCACGCCGGTTGGCGAGACGGCCAGTATACCAGACCGATTGAACGGGCGGAATTCTCCCGGACCGCTGCCGATTCGTCCAACGCGGCGTGTGAAGCGCCCATCAGGGCCGAACACCTCGAGCGCGGGCCCGTCCGGCCCCCTCGCGTCAAGGACCGCCACGCCCCCACCTGGAAGTGCTGCGACCCCCTCTATAGCGCCGAACTCAACGGTGTCGCCTCCTGCACCTACCCGAACGACTGGGCGGGCAACAGTAATGGCCGTTCCGATCGGGATCTCCCGGGTATCTCCGGGCGCCTGCGTGCCGACCGCCTGTGCCCTCAGGGTCCCAGGGGCGAGCGCAAGAATAGTAGCGGTTGACACCAACTTACTTGAAATACTCGTCATCTCCGCCCCGCGGCGTGCAACGCTTGAGAAAATATGGCCTCAATTCGAGCGCTGTCAGGAACCGTCGAATACATCTCCCCATTGATTATGAGAGTCGGCGTTCCACTGACGCCTAGTCGTTCGGCCAGCTTCTTGTCATTTTCGATTGAGGCAAGCGGACCGGGTACTTGGTTGCACGAATCAAAAGCGGGGATGTCTGAAACGCCACCGCGCCTTACCAAGCTGTCAAATGGTATCAGGCCTAGTGAATCTTGCAGACGGTAGAGAGTAGCGTAGGTCGAGGCGAAGGCACCTTGTCGCGCGGCACACTCCGCAGCTCGCGCTGCCGGATAAGCAAAGTGATGATAACTCAGGGGGAGGTGGTGGAACGTCAACGCGAATTCGCCCCTATGCATTGAATCCAACCTGGGGAGCACCTCGGTGGCGAAGACTGCACAATAGGGACACTCGAAATCGCCAAACTCGATCATCTGAACGGGTGCATTGCTGTCGCCCTCGACGAATCGACCCGAGCTGATCAATGGACGCCAATTCGGCACAGCGCGGGGCGGCGCCGCTTCGGAGGCATGGGGCGCGACACCGAATACATCGCGTCTCACAACAATTGCCGTCAGAATGACGGCACAGGCGAGGAGCACGCTGTCAGCTATGGAAAGGCCACCGTTCACGTGAAGTCGCATGGAAGACCCCGCTTAACGATTTGTTGGCGGTCGTCGCGACCGAATCCTCCGCTCGTGGCGTCTGGCACGCCGTGACGACCCGGGAAGGACGACGTTATCGTGCGCCACACGGCCGGCCCCGACGCCAGTCGCATCGGGGCGGGGACTACTAACACCTAGGCCCTGTTGCAATACTCCTCCAGCGGGTATCCATCGCACCCTTTGCTGCAGGACAGAACGCAATTCAACGTGTCGCAGTTCGCTGCGTCCTGTGTTGGGCAGTTTTCGACGCAGATATCCGTGGGCCCATTGCAGCCTCCACCGGTGGCGGCGCTCGCCGGGGCCGCAAGCCCCACTGATGCAATGAAGATTACATAAGCAGCTAAGCAATTGGTTCGTGACAGCATGTGGTCCCCCTCTTGTGGTGAACTGCGGGGAAGGCTATTTCACCCAGCTGTAATGTTGTCGCCGAGTTTCTCGTCGCGCACCCCCCCCCATCCGACCTTTCCGATGATGTCGCACGCCGCAATTCTTGATCCGTCGCCGCTCGCGATCGGACTCCCGCCCGGACCGGCTTGGTCGGCGTAGTCACGTCGCCGCACCGCATGTTTGAGATCTGCGCAAGTGTTTGTAGTTCTGTCGTTTGCGGCCTCACGATCGGCGCCGGTCCTCTCGGGGAATCACAACTTCTGACGAATCAAGGCCCCCCCCTCCGCGTAATGGCACGCCACCAGGTGATCGCCCACCGGCCTGAGCTTCGGGCGTTCCGCGCTGCAGCGCGCGTCCTTGCGCGGATGGAAGCAGCGGGTGACGAACGGACACCCCGGCGGCGGTGCGGCCGGTGACGGCGGCTCGCCCGCCAGCACGATGCGCCCGGTGGTGCGGGTGGGATCGGGCACCGGAATGGCTGAGATCAGCGCCTGCGTGTACGGATGGTGCGGGGCGCCGATCACGGTCTTCGCCGGCGCCGACTTCGACGATGCGTGCCCGAGATACATCACCGCCACGCGCTGGGCGATCTGCGCGCACCAGCGCCAGGTCGTGCGCAATGAACAGGTACGCCAGGCCGCGTTTCTCGCGCAGGTCGAGCAGCAGGTTGAGCACCTGCGCCTGCACCGAGACATCGAGCGCCGACATCGGCTCGTCGCAGACGATGAACCTCGGCTCCACCGCCAGCGCGCGCGCAATGCCGATCCGCTGCCGCTGCCCGCCGGAGAATTCGTGCGGATACCGCTCGGCGTAATCCGGATCGAGCCCCACTTCGTCGAGCAGGTCGGCGACCCGTTCGGCGATTTCGTTCTTCGGCACGATGCGGTGGATTTCGAGCCCCTCGGCGACCGACGCGCCGACGGTGCGGCGCGGATTGAGCGACGCGAAGGGATCCTGGAAGATGATCTGCATGCGCCGCCGCAGCGCGCGCAATTCCGCCGGCTTGAGCGTGGCGAGATCGACGCCGTCGAAGCGACACGCGTCCGGCGGTCGGCTCGTTCGAGCCGGATGACGGCGCGTCCCACGGTGCTCTTGCCGCTTCCCGATTCGCCCACCAGTCCGAGCGTTTCGCCGGGCGCGATCGCGAACGACACGCCGTCGACCGCTTTGACCACCGGCTTGCGAGCGAGCCAGCCGCCGCCTTCGTAGTACTTGACCAGTCCGCTCGACCGCCACGAGTGGCGGCGTCATGCCGTCTCCCCCTGCGCCACCCAGCACTCCGCGAGCTGATCGGTGCTCACCGGCAGCGAGTCGCGGGCGCTCCTGGGCAGCAGCGCGGAATCGCCAGCCGGGCAGCGGGGATGAAAGCGGCAACCGGTGGGCCAGCGGTCGGGGCGCGGCACCGCGCCGGGAATCGCCGCGAGTCGCCCGACGGCGGCGTCGAGACGGGGAATCGCGGCGAACAACGCCTTGGTATACGGATGTGCGGGATGGGCAAAGAGCGCTGCGGTCGGCGCCGATTCGGCGATCCGTCCGGCGTACATCACCAGCACGCGGTCGGCGCGGCCGGCAACGATGCCGAGGTCGTGCGTGATCAGCAGCACCGCCATGCCGCGGGCGGCGCGGAGCCGGTCGAGCAACTCGAGAATCTGCGCCTGCACGGTCACGTCGAGTGCGGTGGTCGGTTCGTCGGCGATGAGCAGTTCCGGCTGGCCGGCGAGCGCGATGGCGATCATCACCCGCTGACGCATGCCGCCGCTCAGCTGGTGGGGATACTCGTCGATGCGCGCCGCGGGATCGGCGATGCCGACTTCGCTAAGGAGGCCGAGCACCTCGCGGCGCACTTCCAGCCCCGCGACGCACCGCCGACTGCGCCGTGATCGCTTCGGCGATCTGCGCGCCGATGCGCATCACCGGGTTGAGCGACGTCATCGGATCCTGGAACACCATCGCGATGCGGCGGCCGCGGATGGCGCGCAAGCGCCCGCTCGTCGAATCCGGTGAGTTCCGCGCCGTCAAGCCGGATGCTGGTGTCCTCGCCCAGCACGGCACCGGGTGGCAGCAGTCGCGGCAGCGCCAGTCCGGTGAGCGTCTTGCCGCACCCCGATTCACCCACCAGCGCCACCAGCTCTCCCGCCGACACCGAGAACGCGACGTCGTCGACCGGCTCCAGCGGCGGGCGATCCCGTCGCGGAAAGGTGATGTGCAGACGCTCGACTTCGAGCAACGGAGTCATCGGGCTTCGGGTTGAAGGGAGCGGCGCAACGCGTCGCCGAGCAATGTGGCGGCAGATGTTGCCACGACCAAGGCCACACCCGGCGCCAGCAGCAGCCACGGCGCCGAGCCGAGATAGTCCCGCGCCTCGAGGATCATGCCGCCCCACGACGGCGCGCGGCGGGCGAATGCCGATACCGAGAAAGGAGAGGCCGGCCTCGAGCAGCAGCGCGTCGGCAAGACCGAGTGTGGCCGCCACCAGCAGCGGGGGCATCGCGCCGGGAAGGATTTCGCGCCACAGGATCCGCGGCGGGGACGCTCCCAGTGCCTGGGCAGCGTGCACGTACGAGGCATGGCGCAGCCGCAGCGTTTCGCCGCGCACCAGCCGCGCCATCGCTGGCCACCCCGTCAGGCCGAGCACCACGGCGAACACCCCCAGCGGCAACGTGCCGAGTGCGGCGAGGAGCACCAGCAGCACCACGATGCGCGGCAGAGCGAGGCCGAGGTCGATCAGGCGGCGCCACGCGCCGTCCCCCGCGCCCCTGGCGTCGCCGGCCACCAGGCCGACGGCGGTTCCGCACAGTGCCGCCACCGCCACCGCGACGATCGCGACGCCAAGCGAGATCCGCGCACCGTGCGCCAGCCGCGAGAACACATCGCGCGAGAATTGATCGGTGCCCAGCCAGTGCGCCGCCGACGGGTGCAGCAGCGTGCCGTGAATCAGGTCAGGCTGGAGCAGCGGGTCGGGGGCGAACATCGGCCCGACGACGGCGAGCAGCGCGAGTACGGCGGCGAGTGCCGCCCCGATGCGTCCGGTCTGCTTCACGATGTTTGTTGCACCGGGTCGACGAAACGATAAAGCAGGTCCGCCACCAGCGAGCCGAGCTGCACCATCACGATGAGCAACAGCCCCGCGCCCACCACCAACGGCACGTCGCGGTCGGCGGTGGCGGTGGCGATGAGCGATCCGACACCCGGCCAGCCGAAGACCGCTTCGACGAACACGGCACCCGCCACCAGCATCGGCAGCCAGAGGCCGAACAGCGTCACGACCGGTGTCAACGCGGGCCGCCAGCAATGGCGCCACGCCACGCGCGCCGGCGTGACGCCCCGCGCCCGGGCGGCCAGCACCCACGGCTGCGCCGCGGCGGCGAGTGCGGCGGCCCGTTGCTGCCGGATCGGCACCGCTATGGTAGCGATTACCATCGCCGCAAGTGGCAGCGCGAGATGCCGCAGCCGGTCGAGGAGGATCACACCCGCCGGCGCACCTGGCGCGAGGAGCGGGTCGGCCATGCCGGCGGCGGGGAACCAGTGCCACACGACGGCGCAGAGCCAGACCAGCAGCATGCCGATGACGAACGTCGGGAGCGCGTAGCCGACCAGCGTCAGCGCACTCGTGATCCGGCTGCGCAGCGAATCGGGATGGAGTGCGGTCCAGAGCCCCAACGCCAGCCCGATCGTGAAATCGAGCAGCAGCGTGAGCCCACCGAGCAACACCGTGGGGCCGAGATGTTCCAGCAGGACCGTGGTGACCGGGCGCTGTTCGCTGAGCGACATGCCGAGATCGCCGTGAGCCAGTCCGCGGAAGAACGCGGCGAGTACCTGGGGCAGGGTGCGATCGGTGCCCCAGTGCTGACGCAGCGCCGCCAGCACTTCCGGCGTGGCGGGACGGTCGCGGATGATCGCGGCGAGCGGGTCGCCCGGGAGATAGTGGACGAGGACGACCAGCAGCACCGCCGCCGCGAGCGCCGTCAGCAGCGCGTCGACCGAACGGCGCAGCAGCCAGCGCAGCACGTCAGTGATCGCGCGGGAGTGCCGCGCCCGGGCGCACCCGCCATTGCCACAGCGACAACCACGGGCGCACCGGGAGCACGGACACGTTGTCGTACCGGCGCGAGATTGCCACCAGGTCGACCGGTGCGGCGAGGAAGATGGCCGGATGGTCGGACGTCATCCGTGCCAGCGCGGCCCGCCACGCCTTCACCGGGTCGGACGCGGTGATCGCCGCCTGCACCAGCCGATCGAACGCCGGATCACACCATCGCGCCACATTGCTCGATCCCGCCGTCGTCGCCGCCTGACACGACCAGCTCTGCACCAGCGAACTCGGTGACGCGTCCTGGATGGCCGCTGAGATATCGAGATCCCACTGTCCCGACTTGCGCCGCGCCTGATAGGCGCTGAAATCGCTCGGCTCGAGATCGACGGCGACGCCGACGGCGCGCCACATCTGCTGCGCCTGCAGCGCCATGGCGTGACGCGGTGCGCTGGTGTTGGGGTAGATGAGCGTCAGGTGCAGCGGGGTGCCGTTGCGGTCGCGAACGCCGTCGCCATCATGATCGAGCCAGCCCGCCTGGTCGAGAAGGCGGCGGGCGGCAGCCACGTCCTGGCGCGCGGCGGCGTTGTTGCCGGCCGTGATCCAGTCCCACAGCTGCGATTGCGCCGCGTCGGGAACACGGGTGGCGGCCCCGAACGCCTGTTGCGCCATGGTGGTGCGATCGAGGGCCAGCGTGAGCGCCTGGCGCACCCGCGCATCGGAGAGAGACGGATTCGGCCGCGAGGTGTCGGCGGCGGAGCGGGTGTTGAACAGCGCGTACACCAGCAGGCTCGATGGCGCGGCAACGAACCGGAATTCCGGGTGCGCCTGGATGCGGTTGGCGGTGACCGGGTCGACGTTGTCGAGCACGTCGGTCTCGCCGCTCAGGAAGAGGTTGAGGCGTGCGGTGGCATCCGACACGTATCGATATACCAGCCGGGTAATGGTGGGGCGGCCGAGGAAGAAGGTGGAGTCGGCGTCGAGCTCGAGGGATTGTCCCGGCACCCGCCGCACCCAGCGGAACGGCCCGTCGCCGACCGGGTGCGCCGCAAAGCCCGACGTGGCGATCGATTCGGCGGGCATCGACTCGAGCAGGTGCGCCGGCAGCGGTTGAAATCCGAAGCCGGCGAGATAGAGCTGGTCGCCGAACGGACGGCGGAAGCGTACCCGGACTACCATCGGCGATGGCGCGGTGACCGAGACGATCGGTTCGAGATCGGCCTGATCGGGGTTGATCACCGGGTTCTGTTCCAGCGCCCAGGTGAACACCGCGTCGTGCGCGGTGACCGGCACGCCGTCCTGCCAGCGCGCGCGGCGCTCGATGGTGAAATCGAGCGTCACGGAATCGACCCGGCGCCAGCTGCTGGCGAGCATCGGTGCCAGCGCATCGTCGCCGGTGGTGCGATACGGCGGCTTGAGCACGCCGAAGCGGAGAAAGAGCTGGTCGGCGGCGTCGGCGTTGCCCTGGCCGTGACCCACGACGGGCATCGGCAGCGTCGGTTCCTGGCCCGTGGAATAGACCACGGTGCCGGTGGCGTGAGGCTGTTGAGCCGCGAGTCGTCCGGCGACGAGTGCTACCGATATCGACGCGATGAGCCAGCGGGTGTTGCGCATCGCCGCGTTCCTCAGCTGAAGAGCGGACCGGCGTTCATCGGCGCCAGGTCCAGTCGGGGTCTGCATAACGGGCCGCCAGTACGCGGGACCGGTCTTCGACGCCGCCGATCGTCTCCGGCGTTGCCGGAATGACGCCCTGTGCGCGCCACGCTGCCGCAATGGCCGCTTCGACCGTGCATGCATCCGGGAGCCCGCCGCTGGTCAGCGGTTGCGCGGGCGGGCCGCCGTCCAGGGCCAGCGGTGCCAGCAGCGCGGTGCGGTCGGCAAGCGCGATGGCGCCATGTTGCAGGAAATGCGCCCCGGAAGCCAACTGGGCGCTGCCGATCGTCTTGCGGCCCGCGACGAGGACCTCGCCGCCGGCGGCCGCGCTGAAGCAGGCCCCTGGCGCCAGTCCGGGCGCGCGCGTCGGCGGGGCCGCCAGCGCGACATCCTGATCGAACTGCCGGAGTGTCGCCGCCAGCAGCGCATGGATCTGCCGATACGCGGTCCTGAGACCACCGAAGGCGTCCTGCGGCGCGGCCACGGCATAGGTGAGGTCGGCGGCGGCGTGCCACACGGCGCGGCCGCCCGTCGGGCGTCGGACTGCGGGAATCTCCCGGGCGTCGAACGCGGCCCGGTCCCAGCTGCGCCGCGCTGCCTCGTTGGCGCCGAAGCTCACGGTGTCGCGTGCCCACCGATAGAGCCGGATGATCGTTGCATCCGTCTGCCGCGCGTGTTCGAGCATGGCGTGATCGATCGCCATCTGCCCGGCGGCGGTGCGCGCGCGATGGTCCTGCCAGAGAACGGCGTTCACGGAGCAGATCTCCGCCCATACTTCGCGGGCGCGGTGCTGCAGCGTGTCGCGATCGCCGGCGTTGTCGATGATCCAGGTGGCCCGATTGCGCTTGGCTCCGGCCGGCCATTGAGCCGCCATCAGCAGATCCGCTTCCTCGCCGCTCAGGCCGCGTTCGGCGATCAATCGCCGCCGGCGCTCGGCCTCGGGTGCGTCGACGACGATGATGGCGTCGTAACGATCGGGGTCGGCCGCTTCGAAGAGGAGCGGCACGTCGTCGATCACCATCGTCTCACCGCGAGACCGCGCGGCGTCGAGCGCGGCGTCGCGCTCCAGTTTCACCGCGGGGTGGACGATCGCTTCGAGATCGCGGCGCGCGACCGGATCGGTGAGGATGCGCTTCCGGAGCGCGGCGCGGTCGAGTCCACCACCGGAGGCCAGAACGCCCGGGCCGAACCGCGCGACGATGGCGTCGAAGACGGGCGTGCCGGGTTGCTGCAGTTCCCGGACGACGGCGTCGGCGTCGAGGACGGTGGCACCCCACTGGCGAAAGAGCGCTGCCACCGTCGATTTCCCGGCTGCGACCGTCCCCGTCAGGGCGATCAGGCGCATCAGAGCAGCGCGACCTGGTCTTCGTCGTGGCGCGGCACCTGGAAGCACCGCCGGCACCGCGCTTCGTAACTCTCGCTCCCGCCCACGAGCACGACCGGAGACTCCCATGGCGCCGGCCGGCCGTTGACCAGCCGCTGGTTGCGGCACGCGAGATCGCCGCAGACCACGCAGATGGCCTGCAGCTTGGTGACCTCTTCGGCGATGGCCATGAGGTGCCCCATCATGCCGAACGGCTCACCCCGGAAGTCGGTGTCGGTGCCCGCCAGGATCACCCGCACCCCGCGCTCGGCCAGGTGGGTGGCCACTTCGACGATGCCGGCGTCGAGGAACTGTGCTTCGTCGACGGCGACGACATCGACCGATTCGGGGTCGTCGACGGCGCGGAGGATCTCGTCGCTGCGGTCGATCGGCTCGGCGTCGAGGGCGATGCCGGTGTGCGACGAGACCCGGTAGAGCCCGGCGTAGCGGGCGTCGAGATGGGACTTGAAGACCCGGATCCGGTGCCGCGCGATCAGCGCCCGGCGGACCCGCCGGATGAGCTCTTCGCTCTTGCCGCTGAACATCACGCCGGCGACGATCTCGATCCGGCCGGGACGGGTGTGAAGGGTCATCGGCGAGTCGTCAAGGGGTGGTCGGGTGAAAACCGCCGGGGGAGCGGCCTCGGGCCGGACGGGGTGTCCGAAAGCCAGGGATCTTGCGGAGTTCCGCGCGCGCGTCCCATATTGTCGCGCGTCGGGGCCGATCGGGCCCGCGATCGGATCTCACCAGTCAAACCCAAGGAGTCACCCGTGAACAAGATGGAGCTGATCGAGGCGGTGGCGAAGTCCCGCGAGACCTCGAAGGCGGATGCCGGAGAGATCGTCGACCTGTTCTTCTCGACCGACGGTCTGTTGGCCAAGGAACTGCGCAAGGGTGGCAGCGTGGCGATCACCGGTTTCGGCAACTTCGAGGTGCGCAAGCGCGCCGCGCGCGAAGGGCGCAATCCGCAGACGGGTGCGACCATCAAGATCAAGGCGTCCAAGGTTCCGGCGTTCCGGCCCGGCAAGGGACTCAAGGATCTGGTCAACAAGGCGAAGTAGTTCCTCCGGCCTTCCACCGTTGCTCGTCTCGACTTACGGGCCGCCCCGCTGGGCGGCCCGTTGGCGTTCAGCGGTGCGCGTTCCGTCCGCGGTCGATTCGCGCCGCCAGCTTCCGCCGCCGGATGGTCTTGCCCACCAGCGCCCGCGCGATCCGGTCGGCATCGGCGGCGGGCACTTCGATCAGGGAAAAGGTATCGCGCACGTCCACCCGTCCGATGAGGGCACGGTCCAGTCCCGCCTCGCGCACCAGCACGGCAACGAGATCGGCGACCGTGGCGTTGTCGCGCCGTCCGGCGCTCACCCACACCTTCGCGGTGTCGCCACCGGTCGCCGCGAGTGGCGCGGGCATGGACGCCGTGACCGATTCGCCCGGTTGCCACAATTGCCAGAGTGCCGCCGCGACCGACTGCGGTTCGAAGACTTCGAACAGCGGCGCCAGCGCGTAGAACGCTCCGGATTCCGGTCCGGTCGCGATCACGGCGGCGATGCGGCCACGTCGGTCGGCGTCGCGTTCGAGCTGTGCGGCCAGCGCCGACGGGAGCACCAGCGGCCGCCGCGGCGCCGCCACCCTGGCAACGTACGGTTCGGTCCCGGGCGGTTCCAGCACCACCACGTCTCCCGCGGCGCAGAGGGCGCAGAGGGCCTCCGGCGTCGGTGGATCGTAACAGATGATCACGCTGGCCGGCTCGGTCGACGGTTCGGCGGGGACGTCCCGGGTCACGATCTCCAGATGGCGCACCGAACCGGTGAGTGACGCGGTGATGCTGGCGTGGTCACGGCGATCGGCCGTCCACACCGTCACCGCTTCACGATCGAGCGTTTCCACGACGGCCACCAACGTCGCGGCCCGCGCCGTCCAGGAGGTGGGCACGGTGCGCACCGGCCCGCACGGTGCGGACGGCGGTGTGTCGCCGAAGATCGCCGCCCGGTGGAGATAGCGTTCGCCGAGCCCTCCCGGTGCCGTGACGGCGGGGGCGTCGCTGGTCACTGCCACCCGCTGCACGCTTCTGGGGAGATCGGCGCCGAGGGCCGCGATCGCCGACTCGTCCTGCCACCGTTCCGGCCAGGCAAAGACGACGGTGGCGAGCTGTTCGGAGTGGAGCGCCGAGCGGGCCTGGAGCGCCAGGGCGGTCGCCGGGTCGGCCACGAGCACCGCCGGCGTGCCCGAAGCCAGGCGGCGCTCGGCGCGCGCCACGCCCTGGGCAATGAGGCATTCCAGTGAGCTGCCGGCCACCAGTGCGGCCAGCGTGTGACCCCATTCCTGCAGCAATCCGGGTGGCGAGAGGACCAGCATTCGCCCCGATGCGGCGTCGAGCCGGCTCAGCAGTGTCGCCAGCAGCGGGGCGGTCCACGCCACGCCCGGTGGAACGGCCACGATGAGATTGGCGCCTCGCGCCGCCACCGGCAGGGCGTCGTCGGCCGCCGCGTCGGCGGCGCTCCACCCCAGGCGTGCGAGGTTCGCCGCCACCGCGGGCGCCGCCTCGAACTCGCTACTCCCACTCACGTGTACCTCGATTGTCAATGCGATCGGCCGCGCAGGCGCGACGGGGTCCAAGGTAGCGCGATCCGCGGGCGCGGCCAATCCGGCCGGGCTCGATCCGGTCAGGCGTTGACAGCGTGGCGGCGGTGGCAAAGCTTTCCGGTTCGCGCCCTCCTCTCCTCGTTCCGGTACCGCAGCAATGACGTTTCGCCGCTCGCTCAATCTCGCCCATCTGAAGTCGTCGGAAACGGTCGCCATCAGCACCGAAGCCAAGCGGCGCAAGGCCGCCGGCGAGGACGTGCTCGACCTCGGCGCCGGCGAACCCGACTTCGACACGCCGGCCGCGGTCGCCGAGGCCGGTATCGCGGCCATCCGGGCGGGGAAGACACGCTACGCGCCGAATGTCGGCATCGTCGAATTGCGCCGGGCCGCGGCCGCCGCGCTCTCGGCGATGAGCGGCGGGCGGGCGGTCGATGCCGAGCGCATCATGATCAGCAACGGCTCGAAGCAGGCGCTGTTCAACGCCTGCTTCTCGTTGTTCGGTCCCGGCGATCGCGTCCTGATTCCCTCGCCGGCGTGGGTCTCGTATCCGCAGATCGTGCAGCTGGCGCGCGCCGAACCGGTGATGGTGCCGGGCGATCCCGAATGGGGATTGAAGGTGAGCGTCGCCGACCTCGAGCGGCACCGCGACCCGTCGACCCGCGGGATCATTCTGTGCACGCCGTGTAATCCGACCGGCGCCGTCTACACCCTGGCGGAAATCGAGGCGATCTCGCGCTGGGCCCGGGAGCACGGCATCTGGTTCATCAGCGACGAGATCTACCGGCGGATCCACTTCGGCGCCGGGCCGGCGCCGTCGCTGTTCGATCTCGACGACGCGGCGCTGGAGTCGAGCGTGGTGATCTACGGGGCGTCGAAAGCATACGCCATGACCGGGTGGCGGATCGGCATGGCCCACGCTCCGGCCGACGTCATCGCGGCCATGGCGGCGCTGCAGAGCCACACCACCACCGGGGCCAACCAGCCGGCGATGTGGGCGGCCACGACGGCGTTCTCCGACCCCGCCGTCGATCGCGACGTGGAGCGGATGGTGGCGGCGTTCGGCCGGCGGCGCGACTATCTGGTCGCGCGGTTCCAGGATCAGGCGCCGGGCATGGAATTCGTCGAGCCGCACGGTGCCTTCTACTTCTTCTTCCGCGTCGACGGCGTGGCGCCCGAAAGCGGTATCGGCGGCATGGCGTTCTGCGAGCGGCTGATGCGCGAGCAGGGCGTGGCGCTGGTGCCGGGGGCGGCGTTCGGCGACGACCGCTGGGTGCGGCTGTCGTACGCCGTGTCCGACGCGGAACTCGAAGCGGCCTGCGACCGTTTGATGGCGTTCGTGGCGCGACTCGCCGGGCGCCCGGTTCCGGTGTAATGGCACTCGAGATCCACGTCGTGTCGCGCCCGGGGCCGCTGCCGCCGCTCTGCTGGCGCTGGGACGACGAGACGGAGATTCTCTCCGGCGCGGTGTCGGTGGATCGTGCCGGCGCCGGCTACACCGGCACCGTGGAATTGAACGACGACGACGGTTCGGTCGCGGTGCTCGATATCAACGCCGGCGTCCTCTGCGGCCTCGACATCGTGGTGTGGCCCGAGGTGACCACGCTGGCCGGACTGGCCGCTCCGGTCGACGCCCGGCACGGGCAGGTGGTGGTGCCGTCTCGCGCCGCCAAGCGCGGCGTCGCGGCGCTGGAATACGATGCGACGCTTTCGGTGTCGGCCGACCCCGCCGAGCGCACCTTTCACCTGCGCATCGGCACGCGGCGCCCGGTCGAACCGATCCGGATCGCCGATCATTTCGTGGTGGAGGTCGATGGTGCGCAGCGACTCGCGGGGTTCTGGCTCGAAGAGGTCCCGCCACCACCGAACAGCAGTTGACGGACCGCACGCGGGTCGCCGCATGAGCGCACCAGCACCGGTGCTCGGCCGGGTGCTGGCCACCGAGCAGTTCCCCAGCACGCCGCATCACTTCCGCTTCACCACGCTCCCCGCCGCCGCCCTCGGCATCGGGACCATGGTCCGGGTCGACGCGCCCGAGCGCACCGTCTTCGCCGTGGTCACCGACGGCGCGGCGTACCGTCAGAGCGAACCCGACGGCGGCACCAGCACGCGCGAGACCCGGGTGTGGACCGCGGCGGTGCTGCGGCAGGACCCCGACGAGCCGATGCAACCGGTTCCGCTCGCCGACGTCTTTCCCGCCGGCGACGCCGACGTGAGTGTGGCCCTCCGCATGGACAGCTACGCCGATGCCGGACGGGCGGTCCCGGTGGGGCTCTATTCCGCCGGCGGGACAGCGGCCACGGTCCTGCTCGACGCCGACTTCCTGCTTGGCCCGGAAGCGGCGCACCTCAACATCAGTGGCGTCTCCGGTCTCGCCACCAAGACCAGCGCCGTCACCTTCCTGCTCAGCAGTCTCTTCCAGCGGCTCGGGGCGGACGGCGGCAGCGTCGCGGCCCTCTGCTTCAACGTCAAGGGACCGGACCTCTGCTTTCTCGATCAGCCCGCGGCCCTCGACGATGCCGACCGCGCCCTCTGGCGGCAGCTCGGCCTGGTGCCGGAACCGTTTGCCGACGTCATGGTCTACGCGCCGTTCAAGCCCGACGGGGTGAACCTCAACACGCTGCGCACCAACCCGGCGCTGCGCGATCGCGTGGAACCGCTGGTATGGGGGCTGCGCGAGATTCTCGATTTTGCGGCGGTGGTCCTGAACCGCGACGATGTCGACGCCAAGGCGGACGCGCTGCTCGACTTCCTTGCCGACCGGGTGGTGGGCAAACGCTTCGAGGCGCCGGAGCTTCGTGAGGCGCCGTTCGAAGTGGAGAGTTTCGCCGATCTCGACGAACTGTTCCGGGCGGTGTTCGCGCACCTCGAGACGCAGCCGCGGCGCCGAGATCTGGCGGACGCATCACGCGGCCACGATCCGGAAGATCCGGAACCGCCTGGGCAACATCGCGACGCGGTCGCGCGGCCTGGTCACCGACGACGGTCCCGCCAACGATCTCCCCTGGGGGGCGTTCCGCGACCGGTCGGTGACGGTGGTGGACCTGGCCGGCGTCGATCCGCTGGCGCAGGACCTGGTCTTTGCGCGCATCGTCGCGAAGCTCCGCGAGCATCTCGAACGACGCGATCTCGGTGTCGACCGCATCGTGGTGTTCGTCGACGAACTCAACAAGTACGCGCCCGCGGATCGCCCCGAGACGTACGTCACCCAGATGCTGCTCGACATTTCCGAGCGGGGCCGCTATCTCGGGCTGGTGCTGTTCTCGGCGCAGCAATTCCGCTCGCAGGTGATCCGCCGGATCACCGGCAACGCCGGCACCACGCTCTACGGCCGGATGGACGGCGACGAGCTGGCGTTGCCGGCCTATGCCACGATGCCGCCGGCGGTCAAGGCCAAACTTGCGGCCCTCCCCAAGGGCGAGTTGATGGTGCGGCACCCGCACTTCGTCCAGCCGATCTTCGTGCGCTTTCCGAGGCCGGCGGCGCTTTCCGGCCGCGAAGGGGTGGAGCGATTTCCCCCCGAGCCCGACCTGCCGTTCGCCGAAGCTGTCGTGCAGCGGCTCAAGGAGCTCGACGCCACCGTGTCGGCCGACCAGGTCCGCGCGCTGATCGACGGGCGGCCGGACGACGAAGTGCGGCGCGCGGTGTCGCTGGCGCGACAGCAGCGGCCCGAACAGGTGCTGCCGTTCTTCCGTGCCTGCCTGCGGCGCACCGTGGCCGCCGAACCCGTCGCCGCCCGGCAGCGCATCACGCCGCTGGCGCACGCCGACGGCGATCCCTTTGCGCCCTACTGAGTGATGCGTCTCGCCCACCTGGCCGACGTACATCTCGGATTTCGCCAGTTCTCCCGGCTCAACGAGCGGGGGCGCAACCAGCGCGAGACGGACGTGGCCGTCGCCTTCAGCCGGGCCATCGACGGCGTCATTGCCGAGCGTCCCGACGCGGTGCTGGTGGCCGGCGACCTCTTCCATTCGGTCCGGCCTACCAATTCCGCCATCCTGCACGCCGTGCGCGAATTCGGCCGGTTGCACCGCGCGCTTCCCGGCGCGCCGATCGTCGTCATCGCCGGCAATCACGACACCCCGCGGTCGACGGACACGGTGTCGATCTTCGGATTGCTGCCGGAAGTGGGCGTGATGGTGGCCCAGGATGCGGCGCAGCGTCTCGTGTTCCCCGATCTCGATCTGAGCGTGCTGGCGGTGCCGCACCAGGCGCTGTTCGGCGAACAGCGGCCCGGGCTGGAACCGTCCGGCACGGAACGCCATCAGGTGCTGATGATCCACGGTGAAGTGCCGGGGCTCTTCGGTGAGGACCGCAGCATCGCTGACGCCGGCGGCGCCCTGCTCTCCGACGCCGATCTGTCGGGTGCGTGGAGCTACGTGGCACTTGGCCACTATCACGTCCAGCACCAGGTGCGCGACCGCGTCTGGTATGCCGGTTCGCTGGACTACGTGAGTTCCAATCCGTGGGGTGAATTGCGCGAGGAGCGCCACGCCGGACTCGCGGGGAAAGGGTGGTTGCTCGTCGATCTCGATCGCGGCACGGTGAGCCGTCGCGCCGTGGAAGCGCCGCGGCGCTTCGTCGATCTGCCATGGCTCGACGGCGCGGATCTCACCGCCAGCGAACTCGACCGGCTGCTGGCCCAGGCGCTTGCCGCCGTGCCGGGGGGCATCGACAGCGCGGTGGTGCGGCAGGTGGTGCGCAACGTGCCGCGGCCGGTGGGACGGGAACTCGACCACGCCGCGATCCGCGCGTGGAAGGCGGCGGCACTCAATTTCCAGCTCGATCTGCGGCGGCCGGGCCAGCCGCAGCGACAGCAGACTTCGGGTGCGCCCGGGCCGCGGCACACGCTGGCCGAACTGCTCGAGGACTACCTGGTCCACCGCCCGCTCCCGCCCGGCATGGCGCGGGAAACGTTCGTGGAACAGGGCATGGCGTTGCTGGCGCGGGTCGAGCACGCCGCCGAGGAAGCGTGACGTGCAGCTCCTGCGCCTGCGACTGACCAACTTCCGGCAGCACGCCGCCACCGACATCGAGTTCGGGCTCGGGCTGACCGGCGTCATCGGTCCGAACGGGGCGGGGAAGACGACGCTCCTCGAAGCAATCGCCTACGCCCTCTACGGCGTGGCCGGGACACGCGGGACGCGCGAAACGTTGCGCCGGCGCGGCGCGCCGCCGCGCGCGAAGTTCGAGGTGCTGCTGGAATTCACCCTCGGTGCGCACCGCTACGAGTTGACCCGATCGATGACGACCGCGACGCTCGCGCAGGACGGCCGCATCATCGCGAACAGCACCGGCACCGCCACCGAGCGCGTCACGTCGCTGCTCGGCATGTCGCGGGAGGAGTTCTTCAGCACCTATTTCACCGGCCAGAAGGAACTGGCGGTGATGGCGGCGATGCCGCGGCCGGAACGAGCGCAGTTTCTCTCCCGGGTATTGGGCTACGACCGGCTGCGTGAAGCGCAGGAAGGGCTGCGTGAGGCGCGATCGGCGCGACGGGCGGAGCTGGCGGGCATCGAGCAGGTGCTGGGCGAACCCGGCGCGCTCGAGGCCGAACTCGATGACGCCCGCGCGACCGTTGCCGCGCGGCGCAGCGAACGCGACACCGCGGCCTCCGGTGAACAGGAGGTGCTGCAGCGCAGTGCGGCGTTGATGCCCGGATGGGAAGTGGCGCGCGACCGACGCGCCGCGTGGCAGGCGCTTGACGGCGAACGCCGCGTGGCCGAAGGAACAGTGGCCGGCGCACGGGCCCGGTTCGACGCGATCGATCGTGAACTCGCCAACGCGGTCCGGGCCCGGGACCGGCTGGCGCAATTGACGGCGGCGGCGGCGGAGTGGGAGACGCTCACCGCCGAGCGCGACGTGCTCGACCGGGCCGCGCTGGCGCACCACGCCCGCGGGCAGCAGGCCGCGCGGCGCGACCAGGCCCGGGTCCGGCTGCAGGAACTCGAGGCGCAGCTCGCCGCCGGTCCCGACGCCGCGGCGCTGCAAGTGCTGGCGGGCGCACGCGACGCGGCCCGCACCGAACGCGAGCAAGCCGAGGAGACGCTGGCGCAGCAACGCACCCGCTGGACCGAAGATGTGCAGGAGGCGCGCACCCGGCTCGAGGGTTTCCGCGACCGATATCGCGAACTCGGCGCGCAGCGCGCCCTGATCGAACAGCAGGGTCCTGAAGGCATCTGCCCCACGTGCGGCCGCCCGCTCGGCGCCGACTTTCGCTCGCTGCTGGAATTGCTCGGCCGCCAGATCGAAGAGGTGGAGACCGACGGCCAGTACTATCGCCAGCGGGTCGACCAGTTGCAGACGGCGCCCGGGGACGTCCGCGACACCGAAACGCGGGTGGAGACCGCCACGCGCACGCTGCAGCAGCGCACCGAGGCGTTGGCCGAAGGCCAGGCGCGGCAGCGGCAGCACACGTTGCTGGCGGCCGAACGCGACCGCCTCACCGGTGAACTGCGGCAGCTCGATCAGGCGCTGCACGAAGCGGCGGCGGACTACGACGCCGGCCGGCACGAACAGGTGCGGGCGCGGTTGGCGGCGCTGGAACCGCTGCGGCGCGAGCACGACCAGCTGGCCGGGGCGGCGCACCGCGCCGAGGCGTTGCTGGCCGATGCGGCCGAGGCGGAGCGCCTGGCCTCGGCGGCGGAGGCGACGCTGGCGGCGATCGATCAGCGCATGGCGGTGCTGGGTTGGGATCCGGTGGCGTTCGAAGCCCTCGAACGCGCCGTCCAGGCCGCACAGGACGAACTGCAGGCGGCGCGACTCAGGGTGGTGAGCGCCGCGGCCGCGCTGGAGGCGGCGGAGCGGCTGCTCCAGTCCGCCGCCGCACGCCAGGCCGATCGCGCCGCCAAGGCGGAATATGCCCGAGTCGTGGCGGCGGCGATCGGTGTGCTCGACGAACTCGACCGCGCGTTCTCCGACCTCCGCACCGAGCTCAACGTGCGGCTTCGCCCCGACCTGGCGGAGCGCGCATCGCAACTGCTGTCCGACCTGACGGCGGCGCGCTACACCGATCTCGAACTCGACGAGTCGTACATTCCGACCATTGTCGAGGACGGCGAGGCGCAGCCGGTCATTTCCGGTGGCGAGGAAGATGTGGTGAACCTCGCGCTGCGCCTGGCCATCTCGCAGATGATCGCCGAACGGGCCGGGCAGCCGCTGTCGGTGCTGGTGCTCGACGAGATCTTCGGCGCGCTCGACGAAGACCGGCGCCGGGCGGTGGTCGAGTTGTTGCGCGCGCTGTCGGGGCGCTTCCCCCAGGTTATCCTCATCACCCACGTCGACGGCCTGCGCGACGCCTTCGACCGCGTGCTCCGCGCCACCTACGACATCGAATCGGGAGTCACCACCGTCACCGATGAGACACCAGAGCCAGTCGATGTGGCGGCCTGACCGCACCATTACCGGCCCGGAACGGGCCAGTCGCCGCGACATCGACGCGCTGAACCACGTCTTCTCCGATGCGTTCACCGAGCGCTATCGGCGCGACGGCCTGTCCGGCGTGCGGGTGCCGTTCCTCAATCCCGCCATCTGGCAATTCGCGATCGACCTGGCCGGTGACGGCGCCATGCTCTGGCGGGACGCCCGCCACGAGATCGTGGCGTTCAACCTGGCGCACCAATCGGGGCGGGAAGGGTGGATGGGGCCGCTGGCGGTGCGGACCGACCGGCAGGGGAACGGGCTGGGCCGCCAGATCGTCACCGCCGGTATCGCGTTTCTCGAAGCGCGCGGTGCGGCCGCCATCGGTCTCGAAACGATGCCGCGCACCATCGACAACATCGGTTTCTATTCGCGGCTCGGGTTCGTGCCCGGCGCACTCACCGTGACACTCGGCAAGGATACCGGGCCGGGCGGCGCGCCAGGGCAGCGCCTCGGCGCGCTCACCGGTGCGGCGCGCGACGCGGCAGCCGCCGAGTGCCGCGTGCTGACCGACACGGCACGCTCCGGTGCCGATTACGGCCGCGAAGTGACGTTGACGCTCGAGCAGCAGTTGGGCGACGTGACCCTGGTGCGCGACGCGGCGGGGAAACTCACCGCCTGGGCGCTGTGGCACAGCGCGCCGCTCGCCGCCGGGCGACAGCGGGAAGAAGTGCGCATCCTCAAGCTCGTCGCATCCCACGTCGATGCGGCCCGGGCGGTCATCGCGGCGGTAGACGACGAAGCCCGCCGGGCAGGGTTGTCGCGGGTGGCGGTCCGTTGCCAGACCGAGTACGGCGAGCTCTATCGCGGGTTGATCGCGGACGGGTATCGCGTGCAGTGGACGGACCTGCGAATGCACTTCCGAACGCCCGCCGGCGCCGGCAACGGGGTGGTGCTGACCAACTGGGAGATCTGAGCGCGACGGCCCGGCGTCAGTGTTCTTCGGGCGATCCCCACTTGGAGACGGCGATGCCGCGGATGATGAGGGCGACACCAGCCACCAGCGCCAGGTGGATCATCCCCGTGGCGGGTTGCAGCGCGAAGAACACGACCGCCCACCCGGCCACCAGCAGCAGGCCGATCACCAATTCCGCCATCGGTTGCCTTTCGTCGAAGCGCGGATCGCCGGGCCGTCCCGGACGTGCGCGACGTGTCGCGGCCGCGTTGACCGGTGTCGCCCTGCCGCCTATTATAGCGGTGGCAGGACGATGGCGGGGAGACTTCCGTTATTGAGCCAACAGTTCGGAGTCCGGGCCCACATTCCTGATCCGACGCCACGCCCCCACGGGGGGAAGGCGGACGACATGGAGAGGGCGCCACGCATTCTTCCGGGCTTCATATAACCCCTTCCCGTCATGGTCCTGCCGCGCGGCGGCGTCCCGCGAGGTGCGGTGGCGCCGCTTGTCTTTGACGGACACAGGAAGTGACGATGCCCCGCGCCCTCGTGGTCCGCCGCGTGCACTTCAACGCGGCGCATCGATTGCACAACCCGGCGCGGTCCGCCGAGTGGAATCGCGCCACGTTCGGTCCCTGCAATCTCCCCAATTTTCACGGCCACAACTACGAGGTCGAACTCTGTGTCGAGGGTGAGATCGACCCCGAGACCGGCTACGTGCTCGATGTCGGCGTGCTGAAGGCGCTGTTCGACGCGCATGTCGCCGCGCAAGTCGACCATCGCAATCTCAATCTCGACGTGCCGTGGTTCGCCGACCGGCTGCCGTCGGCGGAAAATCTGGCGATCTACGTGTGGGACCAGCTCGTCGACCGGATCCCGGCCGGCCGCCTGGTCCGGGTGCGGCTCTGGGAGACGCCGCGCAACTTCGTCGAGTACCAGGGCGACTGAGCGATGGGTCCCCTGCACGAGCGGACCGTGCTGGTCACCGGCGCCTCGCGGGGCATCGGTGCCGCCGTGGCGGCGCGGTGCGCCGCCCTGGGCGCAACTGTCATCCGCGTGGCCCGGTCGGCAATGCCGGACCTGCCCGGTGCGGCGGACGTGCGCGCCGACCTGGCCGACCCGCGCGACCGCGACGCGGCACTGCGCCGCATCAGCGATGCGCACGGCGTGCCCGACGTGATCGTGAGTGCCGCCGGCGCGTTTCTGCTGGCGCCGCTCGAAGACACCAGTGATGCGCTGCTGCGTGAGCAGCTGGCCATCAATCTCGAAGCGCCGTTCACCATCGCACGCCATTTCCTGCCGGCCATGCGCGAGCGTGGCAGCGGGCTGCACATCCTCATCGGCAGCGTCGCGGATACCCGGGCTTACAGCGGCAACGCCGCGTATGCCGCATCCAAATTCGGGCTCCGCGGACTGCACGAAGTGCTTGCCGAGGAGTTTCGCGGCAGCGGTGTGCGGTGCACGCTGATCTCGCCGGGCCCCACCGACACCGCCGTCTGGGACCCGATCAATCCCGACGCCCGGGCCGACCTGATGGCCCGTGCCGACATGCTGCGGGTCACCGACGTCGCCGACGCCGTGGCGTACGTCGTCACCACGCCACCGCACGTCCATGTCGAGACGGTCCGCCTCGGGCCGGCCTGATCCACGGTCGTCGATGTTCATCGAACTCACCGATCTGCTGCGCTGTCCCAACGATCATCCCGAGGCCTATCTGGTGCTGCTCCCGGAGCGGATGGACGGGCGCCAGGTGGTGGCCGGCCACCTCGGCTGTCCGGCGTGCGGCTGGGGAATCTCGTGGACCGGGGAGGTCCCCGACCTGGGTGGCGGGTGGCGCAGCACGTCGGCGCCGCCGTTCGACGCGGCGGGGGCCGTGGCCCTGCTCGGTCTGCAGGGGCCGGGCGGTTGGGTGGCGCTGGCCGGCGCCGCGGCCGCACTGCTCGACGATCTCCGCGGGCTGCTCCCGGGGGTGCACCTGGTCGCGATCAACCCGCCCGCGGGTGTTGTCGCCGCGCACGACGCCAGCGTGGTGCTCAGTGCCGTCTGGCCGCTCAAGTCTCACGCGCTCCGCGGCGCCGTCCTTGGCCCGGACGCCGGCGCGTGGCGCGACGCCGCGTTGGCCAGCGTGCTCCCCGGGCTGCGCCTGGTGGGCGGTGGCGAACCACCGGCCAGGGTCGAGTTGTTGGGGAGCAGCCCCGGGTTGTGGGTGGCGCGCAAGTAGCGCCGCGACCGTCAGTCGAGGCCGGCGAACAGCTGCTCGATCTGCCGCTGATAGTGTTGTTCGATGACCCGCCGTCGCGCCTTCATGGTCACCGTCAACTCGCCGGATTCCACGGTGAAATCGTGCGGCAACAGCAGGAAGCGCTTCGGGGTCTCGAATTGCGCCAGGTCGCGGAGACTCCGGCGCGCCTCCCGCTCCAACCGCTCCTGCACGGGCGGCAACTGCACCAATCGTTCGGGGTCGCGCTCGGTGATGCCCTGTGACACCAGCCACGGCTCGAGCACCGCGAAGTTCGGCACCAGCAGCATGAACGGAAACTTGTGCCGGTCGCCGAGCAACACGGCGTTGGTGAAGTACTCGTTGGTGCGCAGCATGTTCTCGATCGGCTGCGGCGCGATGTACTTGCCGCCCGACGTCTTGATCAGGTCCTTCTTCCGGTCGGTGATGCGGAGACAGCCGTCGTTATCGATCTCGCCCACGTCGCCGGTGTGGAACCATCCCTCGGGGTCGATTGCGGCCGCCGTCGCCTCCGGCTGCCGGTAGTAGCCCAGCATGATGTTCGGTCCGCGGGCCAGGATTTCGCCGTCGGGCGCGATACGGACCTCCACGCCCGGGATCGGACGCCCGACGGTGCCGCACTTGATCATGTCGAAGGTGTTGACGGCGATCACCGGGGACGTCTCGGTCAGGCCGTAACCCTCCAGGATCGGCAGCCCGGCCCCGAAGAAGAAACGGCAGATGTCGGGCGCCAGCGGTGCGCCGCCCGAGACGAAGAAGCGGATGCGGTCGCCGGTGCGCCGCCGCAACTTCGAGAACACCAGCCGGTCGGCGAGGCGGGCGCCAAGTCGCAGCCCGGGCGGCACGCGCTGGCGCGCGAACACGTAGTCGCTCTTCTTCTCCGCCGTTGCCCGCGCCCATTCGAAGATGGCGCGCCGCATTCCGCCGGACTGGATTGCCGCCTCGGTGACGCGCGAGTGGATCTTTTCGTAGAGTCTCGGCACCGACGCCACCACCGTCGGATGCACGTCCGCCATCTCGGCCGCGACGGTCTCGAACGACGTGGCATAGTCGATCGCCGCGCCGGCGTGGAGCATGGTGTAGTGCCCCACCATGCGCTCGAAGATGTGACAGAGCGGCAGGAACGACAGGTAGCGGTCGCTGC
The DNA here is from genome assembly GCA_963697065.1 of uncultured Gemmatimonadales bacterium. Taxonomy (GTDB): domain Bacteria; phylum Gemmatimonadota; class Gemmatimonadetes; order Gemmatimonadales; family GWC2-71-9; genus Palsa-1233. The sequence goes on along the minus strand of CAVOMQ010000005.1, from coordinate 46,841 downwards.
TCCCCAGCGCAAAGAGGTCCAGCGCCGCCACCACATTGCTGGTGATGTTGCCGTGGCTGAGCATCACCCCTTTCGGATCGCCGGTGGTGCCCGACGTGTAGATGAGCGTTGCGAGATCGCCGGGTCGCACGGCGCGCGCCGTCACTTCCCAGTCGGCGAACCGCGCTTCCGCCGCGGCACCCAGGGCTTCGAGACTCGTCAGCGACGCCGCATCGGCGGGGAGTGGAACGTCGTCGAACACGAACACGTGGCGCAGGGCGGGAAGCTCGCCGCGAACCTGCTGGATCTTCTCGAGAAATGCCGCCGACGAGACGAAGACCACGGAGGCGCCCGCGTCGCGCAGGATCCAGCTGGCCTGAGACGGCGGCAGCGTGGGGTAGATCGGCACGTCGACGAGGCGGGCGGCGAGACACGCGTAGTCGACGATGGCCCACTCGGGGCGATTCTCCGAGAGGATCGCCACCCGATCGCCGGCGCGCACCCCGAGATCGAGCAGGCCGGTCAGCACCCGGTGCACCCGGGTCCGCAACTGGGGATAGCCGAGTCCCTGCCACTGGCCGTCGATCTTGCGGCGCATGACGGTGCGCCCGCCGCCGTAGCGCTCCGCGGCGTCGAGGAACAGCTGGTTGAGGGTGGTCGGTGCGCTCACCGGAGCCGGATCGTGCCGGCGGTGCTGGTGTCGACCGGCGCCGGGGTGAGCGAAACCAGGATCAACGCGGAACTCAACGTCCCGGCAGCGGCTTGCACCTTGGCCCGGCCGGTATCACTCAGCGCCACGAGCTGGCCGGTGGTGGAATCGAGCGAGACCAGGGCGGTATCGAGGGTGCGCCAGACGATGGCGGCGGCGACGGAATCGCCGCCGGCGTCGAGCGCGCGCGCCTGCAGTTGCAGGGTGTCGCCCTGCGCCAACGTGACCGCCGCCGGCGTGCGCAGCTCGATGGCCACGACGCCGTGGTCGACCGCCGGCAGCATGCTGCACCCGGCGAGGAGCATGGTGGCCGCCAGCACGCCCGGGCGCGTCACGATGTCTCCCCGACAGGCGGCGCCTCGACACCATCCGCCGCCAGCCGGTCGAGCGTGGCACGGGCGTGATCGACCCAGCGTGCCATCTCCGGATCGCGCGGCGGTTTGGCGAGAAAGGCCCGCAGGTGTTCGATGGCGCGATCCATGTCGCCCCGCTTGAGCAGCAGGAACGCCAGCCCGTAGTGCGCCCCGGCCAGTTGCGGGTCGAGTTCGAGCGCGCGGCGGTAGTGGCGGATCGCTTCTTCGCGCCGGCCGGTGCGGGAAAGGGCGATGGCGGTGTACTGCAGCACCTTGATGTCGTGCGGATGGTCGCGCAGCGCCAGCTGATACGACGTGATCGCGCCGTCGTAGTCGCCCTGGCGTTCGAGGGCGAGCCCTTCGTTGAGATAGTCGAGCCGCTGCGGCTTGACCGTCTCGTGATCGCCGGTGAGGAGCCGCCGCCACCAGCTCATGCCGCGCGAGTGTCGCAGGGAACGGACATTCACGGTAACTTAGGCCGCGGCCGTGGTCCGAGCAACGCGATTGGAGGCCCCCATGCCCCGCCGGCGACCCGAACTGACCCGGGACATCCTGGAAATCGATTGGCCGTTCTTCGGCGAACTCTGTCGCGCGCTGGCGCTCCACGTGGCGCGGACCTACGACCCCGAGATCGTCGTCGGCATTGCCAAGGCGGGTGTCATCCCCGCGGCGATCATCGCGTCGATCCTGCAACGCGAGCTGGTGACGATGTCGATCGCGCGCCCCGGCGACACCGGGGCGCCGGAGTTGATCACCCCGCCGCCGCCCTCGATCCGGGTCGCCGCGTCCTGCTGGTCGACGAGACCTGCGATACCGGTGACACGTTCAAGGTGGCGCTGCAGGCGGTGAAGGCGCTCGGGCCGTCGAGCGTGCGGACTGCCGCGTCGTTCCAGACCGGGCGTTGGCCACCGGACTTCCACGCCTTCCTGACCGAGAAGGCGATCGTGCTCCCGTGGGATCGGGAGATCATCGAAAACGGCGAGTTGGTGGTGCGGCCCGACCTGCGAGAGTGGCTGAAGCACTGAAGAACGGGTCGTGAGGGTCGTGGCCCATGACCCACGACTTTTCCTACCTCGGCAACTCATCCTCACCGAAGGCGTCATGCCACGGCCGATCGGCGGCCAGCAGGTCGTAGACGGCCTGCAACGTTTCCGACGAACCGGCCAGGAACCGGCACGCCGCATCGCCGCGCGAACGACATTCGACTTCGAGCACCGCGAGCGGTGCGCCCGCTTGCGCCGTCAGGAAGGCCGCGAAACACCCACAGGTGAAATGGCAACCGGGGTGGGTGGCGGTATCGGGTTCCGCCTCGGCCCAGTCGCCGGCCTCGAGCAGCACTGCCCGGTCGCCGACCGGTGTCACCGCGATCGACCCCCATCCCAGCGACACGCAGAGTTCGTCGAAGAGCGGCGGGAACCAGCGGGCGTCCAGCCGTCCTGCCTCGTCGAGTCCGGTGCGCTCGGCGACGCGGTTGCGCCACCGGTCGAACAGCGCTTCGCCGGTGGCGAACCCCGCCTCCTGGAGGACGTCAGCGGCCAGTCCGGGGGCGACGGCATCGAGGCGGAGACGGAGCCGGCGGAGCGACTCGGGTGCGATGGCAAAGTCGGGCACGGAGGGCCAAGCTACGGCGCGGTGCCGAGACGCCGCAAGAGTTCCGCTTCGTCGATGATCTCGATACCGAGCTGCCGGGCCTTGTCGAGCTTGCTGCCGGCGTCGGCACCGGCAACCACGGTGGTCGTCTTGCGGCTGACGCTGGACGCGACGGTGCCCCCCGCCCGTTCGATGCGGGCGCCGGCATCGCCGCGGGTAAGCGACGGCAGCGACCCGGTGAGCACGTAGATCTGCCCCGAAAGCGGCCCACCACCAGCGGTGTCCGGTTCGGTGGTGACGACGCCGGCAGTGCGCAGCCGCTCCAGCAATGCCGTGCTGCGCCGGTCGCGGAGCCAGTCCACCACGGCGTCGGCGATCGTCGGGCCGACGCCCTCGACCGCGGCGATCGCCTCGCTGTCGGCGCCGACGAGTGCGTCGAGCGACCGGAAGTGGCGGGCCAGCGCCTGGGCCACGGTCTTGCCGACGTGGCGAATCCCCAGAGCGTAGAGCAGCGCCGAGAGCGGTTGCGTCTTCGATGCCGCGATCGCTGCCACCAGCTGTGTCGCCGAGGTGCGGCCGAAGCGCTCCAGCTTGACCAGCCGGTCGACATCCAGCTGATACAGGTCGGCCACGTTCGACACCAGCCCCGCCTCGACCAGCTGCCGCACCCGCTCGGCGCCCAGGCCGCGGATGTCCATGGCATCGCGCGACGCGTAGTGGACGATCCCTTCGAGTGTGCGCCCGGGACAGAGCGGATTGGGGCAGTAGCGCATCACCTCGTCGGGATAGCGCACGCTCGGCGTGCCGCAGACCGGACAGACGGCCGGCGGCGTGAACGGTTGCTCCGTGCCCCGGCGGCGCTCGCGCAGCGGGCCCACCACCTGCGGGATCACTTCGCCGGCCCGGATTACCTCCACCGTGTCACCGATGCGGATGTCTTTCTGGGCAATGATGTCTTCGTTGTGCAGCGTCGCGGTCGAGATGGTGACGCCGCCGAGTGCCACCGGTTCGAGTACGGCATAGGGCGCCAGTGCGCCGGTGCGTCCCACGTTGACGCCGATGTCGAGCAGCCGGGTCACCGCCACCTCGGGGGCGAACTTCCGCGCGATTGCCCACCGTGGTTCCCGGTCGCTGATCGTGCCGAGTTCCTCGTGCAGCGAGCGCTGGTTCACCTTGATCACCACGCCGTCGGCGCCGAACGGGAGATCGCCGAGCTGTTCCTCGAATGCCAGCACCTGCTCCTTCACCGCGGCGAGATCCGGTGCTCGGCCGTGGTGCGGCTCAACGGCAAAGCCCCACGACGCCAGGGTCTCCAGCAGCTGGTCCTGGGTCGCGACCGCCAGGGTGCCGATGATCGGTTCGACGGCGAACGCGAAGCAGCGCAGCCGCCGGCGTCGCGTCTCCGCCGGGTCGAGCTGGCGAAGCGCCCCGGCGGCGGCATTCCGGGGGTTGGCGAACAGCGGCTCGCCCTCGCGTTCGCGGCGGAGGTTGAGCTTCCGGAAGGCCTCGCGCGCGAAGTAGACCTCGCCGCGCACCTCCATCAGCGACGGCCAGCTGCGGCCGCGCAGCTCGAGCGGGATGTCGTCGATGGTCCTGAGGTTGGCCGTGACGTCCTCGCCCACCGCGCCATTGCCGCGCGTCGCCCCGGTGACGAATACGCCATCGCGGTACGTCAGGCAGACGGCCGTGCCGTCGATCTTCACTTCCAGCGTGTAGCCCGCCTGGCGCACCGCCGGCGCGAGGCGCGCGTTGCGATCTTCCCACGCGTCGAGTTCCTCGTCTGAGAAGGCGTTCGCCAACGACAGCATCGGGCGGAGGTGGGTGTGCTTGGGCAGTGCACTGGCCGGGGCGCCGCCCACGCGGCGGGTCGGCGAATCGGCGGTCCGCAGGTCGGGATGCGCCGCTTCCAGCGCCTGCAGGCGTCGGAAGAGGAGATCGTATTCGGCGTCACTGATCTCCGGCGCGTCGAGTTCGTAATAGGCGCGGTTGGCGCGGGCGATCTGCTCGCGGAGCGCCGCGGCTTCGGCCTTCGGGCTCACCGGTGTCATTGACCGAGTTTCGCCATCACCCGCGCCTCGAGCCGGTCGGCCTGCGCCTTGTAGTCGCGATCGAGGGGTTCGACGGGCGGCAACGCCGCGATGGCCTCGAGCTCCACCCTGGCCGCGGTCCATTCGTGGCGGTCGACCAGCACCTCGGCCAGATCGAGCCGGTGATAGATCCGCGTCGGCGCGTATTGGACGGCAAGGCGCAGGTAGCGTTCGGCGTTCTCCCACGAGGCCGAGCCGAGGACGGCGCCGCCGAGAAAATGCCGGGCCATGAAGCGGTCGAACCCGGACAATCGCTCGACTTCGGCATTCCAGCGTCCCAGTACGTGCCAGGCGCCATCATGTCGCGGGTCGAGCGCCACGGCGCGCAGCGCTTCGGCGCGGATTTCCGTGGCCAGCTGGATCCGTTCGCGGGTGCCGCGGGTGAGCGCCGTGCGGCCCAGCGCCGCCGCGAGCGCGAAATGCCCCTCGGCTCCGTCCGGCTTCGCGGCGACCGCCCGACGGGCATAGCTTTCCGATTGGGAGTAGAGTGAGTCGCGCCGGGCGCTGGCTTTCGGATCGGACACCAGGGAGCCGAGGTTCATCAACGTCACGGCCATGCGCCAGTTGGCTTCGTACGAGCCGGGGTTCCGCGCCAGTGCCGCCGCGAGGGCCGGACGGGCGGCCGCGGCGTCGTAATGCAGCATCGCGACTCGTGCGGCCACCAGCGGATCGCCCTGCGCCCGCGCCACCGCCGGGTATCCGGCGAGCAGGAGCAGCGGCAAGCGCAGGGAGCGGTGGATCGGCACGGTGGCGGCGTCCTTTCACGATCGTGACACGGCTTTGCGGCCCGAGGGGTGAATGGTTGTTCCCCGCCTGATTGAACGCAAGCGAGATGGCGGCGTGCTCACTGGAGACGAATGGCGCGCACTCATCGCCGACTACACCGCCGGCGCGGTGCCGGATTACCAGATGGCGGCGCTCGCCATGGCGATCTTCTTCCGCGGCCTGGAGACGGAAGAACTCGCCGCGCTCACCGACGCGATGCTGGCCTCCGGCGACCGGCTCCGATTCGACGGCGAGACGCGCCCGCGCATCGACAAGCACTCCACCGGCGGCGTCGGCGACAAGACGTCGCTGTTGCTCGCGCCGATGCTCGCGGCGGCGGGCGTGCTGGTGCCGATGATGTCGGGGCGCGGGCTGGGGCACACCGGCGGCACGCTCGACAAACTCGAGGCGATTCCGGGGTTCCGCACCGATCTTCCGCTCGCCGCCGCGGCGGAGCAGGTGCGCCGCATCGGTGCCGCGATGATCGGGCAGACTGCCGAAATCGCGCCGGCCGACCGGAAGCTCTATGCGCTTCGCGACGTGACCGGCACCGTCGAATCGATTCCGTTGATCAGCGCCAGCATCATGTCGAAGAAGCTGGCCGAGGGGCTCAATGGTCTGGTGCTCGACGTCAAGATCGGCTCGGGTGCCTTTCTTCCGGAACCGGAACGCGCGCTCGAGCTGGCCCGCACCATGATCGCCCTGGGCGAAGCACGGGGCTGTCCCACGGTGGCGCTGATCACCGCCATGGATCGCCCCCTCGGCATCGCCTGCGGCAATGCGCTCGAAGTCGAAGAGGCGATCGCCGGGCTGCGCGGTGAAGGCCCTGCCGACCTCATGGCGGTGACCTACGCGCTGGGGGCGGAGATGCTGCGACTTGCCGGCCTGGCGCGCACCGTGGACGATGCCCGCCGGACATTGCAGCAGGTCGTGGTGTCCGGCGCGGCGCTCGATGTCTTCCGGAAGATCGTGGCGGCCCAGGGCGGCGACCCCGCCGTGGCCGACGAGCCGTCGCGCCTGCCGCGGGCGCCGGTTCGGCGCGACATCACCGCCCGCGAAGACGGCATCGTGCAGCAGGTCGAACCTCGCGGCCTCGGCCGCGTCATCATCGAACTCGGCGGCGGGCGACGCATGGTGACGGACCACGTGCTCCCTGATGTGGGATTGCTGGTGCCGGTCAAACCGGGAGACCGCGTCCGGCGAGGCGATACGTTGGCCGTCGTCTGTGCCCGGAGTATCGAGGCAGCGTCGGCCGTCGAGGACGCCGTGCGCCGAGCCATCCCCGTGGCGGGAGGCGGCGTGCAGCCGTCACCATTGGTGGCTTGGCGCGTCGACGCCCGTGGTACCACCGCGCATGGCGAGGAGGGAACAGGACGATGAGCACCTGGATCGGGTTGGCGGCCCTGGCGGCCCTGCTGTTCTGGCTCCTCGGCACCGGACGTCGCGAGCGCACCGTTGCGCCCGAAGACGATGTCCATACTCCCACCGATCACGACGAGCTCGACGAAGCGGAGCGCGAGATCAAGGACGATCCCGACGCACGGCCGGCGGCCGACGCGGTCGATGATGACGAAGACGATTGGGGACCGGGATCGGGGCATTCACCGATGCCGGGGGTGTGGTAGGAGGGCGGGTCGTGGGGGTCATGACGGTCATAAGGGTCATGGGTCGTGGCAGTCATGGAGTTCATGACCCACGACCCATGCCCCACGCCCCTTCTCACACGTCCAGCACGCTCACGAACTGCGCATTGTTCTCGATGAACTGGCGCCGCGGTTCGACGTCGTCGCCCATCAATTCATCAAAAAGTTTTGATGCTTCCACGGCGTCTTCCAGGGTCACCCGGAGGATGGTGCGCGTCTCCGGATTCATGGTGGTGCCCCAGAGCTGATCGGGGTTCATCTCGCCCAGGCCCTTGTACCGCTGGATGGTGACGTTGCCCTTCCCGCCGTCGGCCAGGCGCTTGGCGAAGTCGCCGCGCTCTTCCTCGGTATAGGCGTAGTACTCCTCCTTGCCGCGGGCGATGCGGTAGAGTGGTGGCTGCGCGATGTAGATGTATCCCGCTTCGATCAGTTCGGGCATCTGCCGGAAGAAGAAGGTGAGCAGCAGCGTCCGGATGTGCGCGCCATCGACGTCGGCGTCGGTCATCAGGATGATCTTGTGGTAGCGCGCTTCGGCGAGGTTGAAGTCCTCGCGTACCCCGGAGCCGATGGCGGTGATGATTGCCCGGATCTCCTCATTGCCGAGGATGCGGTCGATGCGGGCGCGTTCGACGTTGAGGATCTTGCCGCGGAGCGGCAGGATCGCCTGGAACGACCGTTCCCGGCCCTGCTTGGCGGAGCCGCCGGCGGAGTCGCCCTCGACCAGGTACAGCTCGCAGAGGGCGGGATCGTCGAGCGAGCAGTCGGCCAGCTTGCCGGGCAGCACCGCGTTCTCGAGCCCCGACTTCTTGCGCACCAGGTCGCGCGCTTTCCGCGCGGCTTCCCGCGCCCGGGCCGCGCTCACCGCCTTTTCGATGATGGCGCGCGCCACCGGCGGATTCTCGTCGAGGAAGTTCCCCAGGTGCTCGTTGACGACGGCGCGGACGATCCCCTCGACCTCACCATTGCCCAGCTTGGTCTTGGTCTGGCCCTCGAACTGCGGCTCGCGCACCTTGACGTGCAGCACGCAGGTCAGCCCCTCGCGGGCGTCGTCGCCGCTCAGCGTGAAGTCGGCCTTCTTGAGCGCGTTCGATTTCTTCGCCGCCTCGTTGATGGTGCGGGTGAGGGCCGAGCGGAAGCCGGTGAGGTGGGTGCCGCCTTCATGGGTGTTGATGTTGTTCACGAAGGTGAAGGTGTTCTCGTTGTATCCCTCCTCGTACTGCAACGCCAGGTCGACGTCGACGTCCTCGCGGGTCGCCGAGAAGTGGATCGGCCTGGGATGGACCACCTTCTTGTTGCGGTTGAGGAAGCTGACGAATTCCACCAGCCCGCCCTTGTAGTGGAACGTCTCGATCCGGAGTTCGGCGCCGCGCTCGTCGGTGAGCGTGATGCGCAGCCCGCCGTTGAGGAACGCCAGCTGGCGGAGCCGGTCGGCCAGCGTCGCCCAGTCGAATTCGAGCACCGAGAAGATTTCCGGGTCGGGCTTGAACGACACCGTGGTGCCGGTGCCGGCGGACATGCCGATCACGGTCAGTTTCTGCTTGGTGTGGCCGCGCACGAACGACATCTGATGGCGCGCGCCGTTGAGGTCGACGGTCACGGTGAGCCACTCGGAGAGCGCATTGACCACCGACACGCCGACGCCGTGCAGTCCACCCGACACCTTGTAGGAGTTGCGGTCGAACTTGCCGCCGGCGTGGAGGACGGTCAGCGCCAGCTCCACACCGGGGATCTTCTCGGTGGGATGCAGGTCGACCGGAATGCCGCGGCCGTTGTCGGTGACGGTGATCGAGTTGTCCTTGTGCAGGATCACGTCGATGCGGTCCGCGAATCCGGCCAGCGCTTCGTCGATGGAGTTGTCCACCACCTCGTACACCAGGTGATGCAGACCGTTTTCGCCGGTCGACCCGATGTACATCGCCGGGCGCTTCCGCACCGCATCGAGTCCCTTGAGCACGGTGATGCTGTGTGCGCCGTAGCTGTCGGCGCCGATCGTCGCCTGCGTGTCCTTGGCCATGCGTCCTCGCTTCAGAGTTGCGTCATGGTCCGTCGAGCGGACCGACCTGCCATCGAATGTGCTGCACCCGCTCCCGCCCCGGCCGGTTGAGCCGCGCCAGGATCTGCGGCGTCATCATGCCGAGCTCGGTGGCCCAGGCGTGGTTGGCCACCACCACCAGCAAGGTGCCGTCCCGCGCCACCGCGCGCGGACGCGCGACAGCGGCGATCTGCGGGCCGACCAGCTGCGGCCAGTCCACCACGGTGCGCGCCAGCTCGAACTCGGGACCGACGCGTTTCCGGGCAATCCACGCCGCGAGGGCGTCCTTGAGTGGCACCGGCGCCTTCACGCTGCTCACGCCGCCTCCCGGACCGCGCGGCCGGTGTCCATCGTCCACCGCGGCAGGTCGAGCCCGGCCGGCAGTTCATCGGCGCGCGGGGCGGTGATGATCCGCTGCCCCGGTTGCGCCGCGAGTCGCGCGGCCAGCGACGCCTGCCGTCGCGGATCGAGTTCGGCAAAGACGTCGTCGACCAGCAGCGCCGGATGCACGCCCCGCGACCGCGCCAGCGTGTCCCATTCCAGCAGCCGCAGCGCGATGGCCGCCGAACGCTGCTGACCGGTCGAGCCGTAGTCGCGCAGCGCGTGCCCGCCGAGCGCCAGTGCCAGGTCATGGCGATGCGGTCCGACGTGGGTGTGCCCCCGCGCCATATCGCGCGGCGCCGCCGCGGCAAGCTTCTCCGGCCACGCGGACGGCTCGCGCAATGCTTCGTCGCCGCGATACCGGAGTGCCACTGCGGCGGTCTCGCCCACCGCCGCCAGCTCGTCGCGCCACGCGTCATCGGCCCACGCCGCCCAGTCCATCCGCCGCCCCACCAGCGCCGCGCCGTGCTCTGCCAGCGGCGCGTCGAACGCCGCCGCGGCCCGCGAATCGCCATTCCGCAACGCCGCGTTGCGCTGCGCCAGCGCCGTCCGGTAGCGGAGCAGCGCCGCCAGGTACTCGCCGTCGGCCAGCGACAGCATCCGGTCCAGCCAGCGGCGTCGCTCTCCCGCGGCGCCGCGCACCAACGTCAGGTCGGCGGGAAGGAACGCCACTGCCAGCCAGCGGCCGAGCGCCGCGGCGATGGTGCGTTGCTCTTCGCCGTCGACGCTGATCCGCTTCTGCCGCGTCGCCGCGTTGAAGGTGCCGGCCACGCTCACGCCGTCGCTTCGGGTCAGCGCCACGTGGAATCCCGGTCCGCCGAAGCGCCCCACTTCGCGGTCGGCCGCCCCGCGGAACGAGCGGAACAGCACCGGATACGCCAGGGCTTCGAGCAGATTGGTCTTGCCGTGCCCGTTGGGCCCGAGCAGCGCGAGTCCTTCGTGGGGCAGCTCCAGTTCGGCATCGGCCAGGTTTCGAAAGCTCCGCACCACGAGTGCGGCTGCACGCATCGTCAGCGGCCGCGGAACGCCGGCGGCCGCCGTTCGAGAAACGCCCGCGTTCCTTCATGGCGGTCTTCGGTGTCGCATGCCGCGCCGAAGAGCGTCGCCTCCAGGGACAGTGCGTCGTCGCGGCCGAGATCGCCGCCCCGGTCCACCGCCTCGAGGCAGAGCCGCACCGCCACCGGTCCCTGCGCCAGAATCGTCCGCAGCAGCGCCCGCGCCTCGTCGACCAGCTTCTCGGCGGGCACGATGCGGTTGATCAGCCCGATGCGCAGGGCCTCGTCGGCATCGATCATCCCGCCGGTGAGGAGGAGTTCCAGCGCCCGTCCGCGGCCGATCAGGCGGGGGAGTCGCACCGTGCCGCCGTATCCGGGAATGACGCCCAGCTTGACCTCGGGTTGCCCGAACCGGGCGTGCGGGGCGGCATACCGGATGTGGCAGGCCATCGCCAGCTCGCATCCACCGCCCAGTGCGAAGCCGTTGACCGCCGCCACCACCGGCTTGGCGAGCTGCTCGATTTCTCGAAAAACACGTGATCCGCGTTGTGCAAATTCGGTCCCGCGGCCGTGCGCCACTTCCGCCAGCTCGTTGACGTCGGCGCCGGCCACGAAGGCCTTGGAGCCGGCGCCGGTGATCACCACGCCGCGCACCGCGTCGTCGTGCGCGATGTGCTGCACCACGTCGGCCAGTTCGCTGACGACCGCGGCGTTGAGGGCGTTGAGCTTGTCGGGGCGGTTGACGGTGACGACCGACACGCCGTCGGAGCCGGTCTCGCATTGCACGGTCGGATTCGCCATCCCGGAAAGATAGCTTGGGTCCCGCCGTCATCGGGCGCACATTCCAGCATGCCGAACATCCTCGCCCTCGATCAGGGCACCACCGGTTCGACGGCACTGGTGGTCGACGCGGCGGGCCGCATCGCCGGCCGCGGTTACCGCGAAATCACGCCCCGTTTTCCCCGCCCGGGGTGGGTGGAGCACGATCCCGGCGAACTCGTCGCGGCCACGGTGGCGGCGGGGCGCGAGGCCCTCGCCGCCGCCGCCCTTCCGGTCGATGCTCTCGGCATCACCAACCAGCGAGAGACGGTGGTGCTGTGGGAGCGTGCATCGCTCGAGCCGGTGGGACCGGCGATCGTCTGGCAGGACCGCCGGACCGCGCCGCGCTGCGCGGCACTCCGGGCTGCCGGCGAGGAGCCGTGGATCCGGGCGCGGACCGGCCTGCTCTGCGATCCCTACTTCTCCGCGACCAAACTGGAGTGGATGCTGGGCGACCCGGCGCTGCGCCGCCGCGCGGAACGGGGCGAGCTCGCCTGCGGGACGGTGGACAGCTGGCTGGTGGCGGTCCTGAGCGGCGGGGCGGCGCACGTCACCGACGTGACCAACGCGTCGCGGACACTGCTGGTCGATCTCGCGACCGGCACCTGGGACGACGATCTCCTCGCGCTCTTCCGTGTGCCGCGCACGATCCTTCCGGAAATCGTGCCGCCGACCGGCATGATCGCGACGGTCCGCGCCAATGTGTTCGGCAAGGCGCTGCCGATCACGGGAATGGCCGGCGACCAGCAGGCGGCGCTGTTCGGGCAGGGATGCGTCACGCCCGGTGCGGCGAAGGTGACCTATGGCACCGGCGCCTTCCTGCTGCGTTTCGCCGGCGACGCAACGCCACCGGTTCCGGGCGACGGACTGCTCGCCACCATTGCCGTGGGCGCTGACGGACGGCGCGCCTGGGCTCTCGAAGGGAGCGTGTTCGTGGCGGGCGCGGCAGTGCAGTGGCTCCGCGACCTGGGGTTGATCGACACCGCGGCCGACACGGCAGCGCTGGCCGCGTCGATCCCGGACAGCGGTGGCGTGGTGGTGGTGCCCGCATTCACGGGACTCGGCGCGCCATACTGGAACCCGGCGGCGCGTGGCACCATCACCGGGCTGACCCGCGGCATCACACCGGCCCATCTGGTGCGCGCGACGCTCGAGGCCATTGCGCATCAGACGGCGGACCTGGTCGACGCAATGGGCGGCGTGACCGCCCTGCTGGTCGACGGCGGTGCCGCGGCCAACGACTGGTTGATGCAATGGCAGTCCGACGTGCTCGATGCGCCGGTGACGCGCCCGTCGGGCGTCGAGGCCACCGGCTACGGGGCGGCGCGGCTGGCCGCGGTGGGACTCGGCGACGCATTACCGCCGGCGAGCGCGCTCGGCGATGTCACCACGTTCGCGCCGGTCCGGCCCGTCGAGTGGCGCGTGGAACGGCGCGCGGAATGGCGCCGCGCCGTCCGCACCGCGCTGGCGTGGACCGAGGACGGCCCGGAGTCTCCCGTGCCGTCGGCGGCGCCGTGATGGCACTATACTTCGGACGCGGAACATTGCGGGAAATCTTCAAGGAATCTTCATGAAACCGGGAGCCAAATTCGCCATCGGCGCCACCGTCATCGTGGCGAGCGTGGCGATCATGATCGGCGAAGGCATCAAGCAGACCGGCACCTATTTCCTGACGCCGACCCAATTGGTGCAGCGCACCGAGGCCGACCCGTCGTTCTACAACGTCGGGCTGAAGGTGAGCGCCAAGGTGGTGCCGGGCTCGATCCAGCGCGACCCGGCCGACCAGCGCATCGATTTCAAGATCAGCGACGGTACGCAGACGTTTCCCGTGACGTATGTGGGGCTCGTCCCCGACACCTTTACCGACGCCAACGACATCGACGTGGTGGTGGAGGGGAAGCTGGAACACGACGGCGTCTTCCATGCCACCGACGTGATCGCCAAGTGCGGTTCGCGGTACGAGGCGGTGTGGAAGAACCAGGGCAACGGGTGATCGCGCCATGACGCTGCTCGGCACGTTCGCGCTCTGGGCCGGCCTGCTGTTCGGCGTGCTCTGCGCCGGGCTGGCGTTCTTCGGTGGGTGGGAAAGCCGTCCGCAGCTGGCGACGGTGGTCACCCGCTGCGCCTATGCGGTGTGCGCCGCGATGCTGGTGGCGGCGGCGGCGTTGTGGAAGGGGATCTTCACCCACGACTTCAACATCATCTATGTCGCCGACTACACCTCCCGGAACCTCCCCGAGTATTACCTCATCTCGGCGTTCTGGGCCGGCCAGCGCGGTTCGCTGCTGTTCTGGGCGGTGGTGCTGTCGATCTTCGGGGCGCTGGCGCAGGCGCTGACGTCCTCACGATACAAACAGTTGCTGCCCTACGTGGCCGGTGTCACGAGCGGGGTCGCGTCGTTCTTCATCACCGTGATGCTGTTCGGCCAGGATGCCAATCCGTTCCAGCGCTTCACCTTCACGCCGCCGGACGGCAACGGACTCAACCCGCAGCTGCAGAACCCCGGCATGGTGATGCACCCGCCGATGCTCTACCTCGGCTACATCAGCATCACCATCCCGTTCGCATTCGCCATTGCGGCGCTGCTCGCCAAGCGGCTCGATTCCGGCTGGATCATCGCCATGCGCAAATGGGCGCTGGCATCGTGGCTCTTCCTGTCGATCGGCATCACCCTGGGGATGTGGTGGGCCTACGTGGAACTCGGCTGGGGCGGCGTGTGGGCCTGGGATCCGGTGGAGAACGCCTCGTTGCTGCCGTGGCTGGTGCTCACCGCGTTCCTGCATTCGGTGATGATCCAGGAAAAGCGGGGCATGCTGAAACGGTGGAACGTCTCGCTGATCATCGCCGCGTTCCTGCTGTCCATCTTCGGAACGTTCATCACCCGGTCGGGTGCCATTTCGTCGGTGCATTCGTTCACCCAGTCGGACATCGGCTACTTCTTCCTGGCCCTGCTGGCGGTGGCGGCGATCCTGTCGTACACGCTGCTGTCGACGCGCTGGCCGCAGCTCGAAGCCGACGTGCAGCTCGAGTCGCTGGTGAGCCGTGAGTCGGCGTTCCTGTTCAACAATCTGGCGCTGGTGGGGATCGCGTTCTCGGTGTTGTGGGGGACGCTCTTTCCGATCATCTCCGAACTGGTGCGGGGCACCAAGATCACGGTCGGGCCGCCCTTCTTCAATCGCGTGAACATCCCGCTCGGCCTGTTCCTGTTGCTGCTCACCGGTGTCGGGCCGCTGATCGCGTGGCGCAAGGCGTCGCTGGCCAACCTGCAGCGGCAATTCCTGGCGCCGTCGGCGGGTTTCGTGCTGACGTTCATCGTGATGATTGCGGCGGGGATGCGTGACTTCTACGCGCTGGTGGCCCTCTCGCTGGCCGGCTTCGTGCTGGTGACGGTCGGACAGGAGTTCTGGCGCGGCATCCGGGCGCGCATGGCAATGCATCACGAGTCGCCGTTCGTGGCGCTGGGCCGGCTGGTGGCGCGCAACCGGCGCCGCTACGGCGGCTACATCGTCCACGTCGGCGTGGTGGCGTACTTCGTGGCGTTCACCGGGCTGGCGTTCAAGGTCAAGAAGGAAGTGGTGCTGCATCCCGGCGACTCCACCACGATCCACTCGCCCTTCGGCTACGACTACACCCTGACCCACCTCGGCGTGTCGCAGTACAAGACGCTCAACCGCGAGACATCGGCCGCGACGCTGCAGGTGTCGCGCAACGGCAAGGTCCTTGGCACGGTCAAGTCGGAGAAGCGCCAGTACGTCGATTCGTTCGGCAATCCCACGTTCGAGCCGTCGACCGCGGTCGGCATCCGGAGCAATCTCCGTGAGGACCTGTATGTGGTCTACGCGGGGTCGCCCGACGGCACCGAAACGGCGCGGTTCACGCTGATGATCAATCCGCTGGTGTCATGGTTCTGGATTGGCGGCGCGATCCTCGCGTTCGGCGGGATTCTCACGATGTGGCCGGGCGGGCCGCAGATCCGTGCCGTCCGGCGCCGCGCGGCGCCACAGGCCGGCTACGCGGTGCCGCTGGCGGGGGTGTCGGAGTGAATCGGCGCGAGTGGTTGGCGGGGCTCGGCGCGATGGCCGTTCCGCTGGCGCATACGCGAGGGGCCCGGCGGTTCATGTTGCCGAGTGTCATGCGGCGCCAGCAACAGCAGGCGACGCAGCAGCCAGCAACGGGCGCGGCCAAGCCGCCCGCCAACGTCCTCGACGACGCGTCGCTGGTGGGCCGCGCCGCGGCACCGGTGGACCGGTTCGACAACGACCCTTTCGTGATTTCGATCGAGCGGCGGCTGCGCTGCACCTGCGGCTGCACGCTCGACGTCTATACCTGCCGCACCACCGACTTCACCTGCACCTATTCGCCGGCGATGCACAAGGACGTCGTGACGATGCTGCAGCAGGGCGCCACCCAGGACCAGGTCATCCAGGCGTTCGTCGACCAGTACGGCGAATCGGTGCTGATGGCGCCGCCGCCGCACGGGTTCAATCTCGCCGGGTATCTGGTGCCCGGACTGGTGGTGACGGCCGCCGGGTTGGCGCTGGCGGCATACCTCAGCCGCCGTCGCGAGGTATTGCTCGCCCCGGCGGTGGCGCGAGGTGCGCCGGGTGAACCGCCAGCGGCGGACGCCGCCGAGCTGGAGCGGTTGCGCCGCGCGCTCGACGAAGTGGAATCCTGAATGGTGATCGAAGCGCTGGCCGCCATTCTCGTCGGGATGGCGCTGGTGTGGCTCGTGATCCAACCGCTGGTGCTGCCCGCCATGGCCGGTCCGGAACTTCCGGACCTCCCCGATCCGGAAGAAACGCCGCGCGGCCAGGCGTTGTTGGCGCTCAAGGAAATCGAATTCGACCGCGCCACCGGCAAGCTTTCCGAGACCGACTATCAGATGCTCTATGCGCGCTATTCGGAGCGCGCCATCGCGGCGCTCGATGCGCCGCCTGCCAACGACGAGCGCCTGGAGACATTGATCGCCGCCCGACGATGGGCGACTCCGGTGGCATCGCCCGCGGCAGCGGCGCGCGGGGTGGTGCCTCCGGTTTTGCCCGCCGACACGTCACCGCGCCGTTGCCTGGTGCACGGGGAGCCGAGCGAGTCCGACGCGCTGTTCTGTCCGGCATGCGGCGCCGGGCTGGTGACCGGTGAGGGACGGTGCGCCGCGTGCGGCACCGACGTGCCCGACGACGCCGGCTTCTGTCCCGGCTGCGGAGCAGCGCTTCGGGCCTGACCGACCGGGAGGCCCGTGACCGGACCTCCCCGCCGTCTTCCGACCCAGTTTCACCACGCTCTCAGGGCAGGTGCGCGGTGGTGAACCACCCGGCCGTGCGCGCCCCGCTGTATTTCAACTCCCAATTCGCTCCCCCTGGCGCCGGTCCCGTGACCGTCGTCGAGACGGCGTTGCCGATGAAGTCGTCGTTGGTCTTGATCAGGTTCCACGCCGTGGACAGGAGCGAGAAGATCGACGGCGCGGCCTGAATGCCCCGGAAGTACCACGGCTCCACCTTGCCGCTGGTGATGGTGTGGTACGCCTGGTCGACCTGCTCGACCGTCGTCGCGATCGAGGTCGAGTCGGCGTGATCGACGCACGGTTCGTTGTCGTCTTCCCATGCCACGATCCGGATGGGCGCACCGGGATGCTGGGCCTGGTACGCGTTGTAGTCGTCGTCGGAAAGGAGCAGCGCGGTGCCGGTCCAATCCGACGTCTTCTGGCCGAAGTAATCGGCGCCGTAATCGCTCGGCCCGGCGCAGGCGAGCTGTTCGGAGGTGCCATCGTCACCCTGGCCGTAGACGTGGTACTCGTATTCAGGCGCGCCCTTGAGCCAGCTCTCGTAGGATCCGCTGATGTGGCTCTGGACCAGATACAGCCCGGGGATGCCGGGCGGATCGGCGGGACCGCCGGTCGCCGAGCCGCCGCCGCCGGCTGGCGGATCGCCGCACATGTCGATGCACGTCTCCACCTTTTCGGGGTGCCCGCCGGTGAAATCGGTCTCCTGTGGCACCAGCGCCAGCACCGGTTCCGCGGGTGGCGATTGCGGGTCGAGGAGGCGACGGTCGCCGGCGAGCGTGAACGCGACGGGCGCTTCGCCGTCCTGGCCGATGGTCGCCACGAGCAGGTTGGTGTCGCCCGTCCACTCGCGACGTTGCTGCGGCACCGGGAAATACAGTTCCAGGCCTCGGGCCTGGTCGAGATCGGCGACCAGCTCCGGAACGGTGCTCGCCGCCTTCCGCGCCAGCGATGCCAGCAGGTAGCCCTGGTCGGCGTGGGACAACGCCTGGAACTGCAGCTTCCCTTCCGGCGCGTTCGACGCATCGAGGCGCCGCTTGACCGATTCGCGCGTGGCCGGATCGGCGAGGGCCAGGGCGAGCGCGCGCGTCAAGCGTTCGCGGGCGCTGGTGGCGCCGCCGGCGGACAGTGCGGTGGACCCGACAGGGTCGGGCGGTGGCGTGGTGGGAACCGATCGGTCGGCGCACCCGGCAAGCAGGGTGGCGGCCACGGCGAAGACTGCGATGCGGCGGAACATGAAGACCTCCCGAAGAGCGGACTGACGGTGCCCCGGGGCGGCGGATGTGCCGCCCGGTGCTCGACAGCATCGGGGGGTTGGTGGGTTCGACCGGGCGCGGATGCGCGCGGCACGGCGCTTTTTGTCGCGACTATACGTCGAGCGCGGCGAGCCGTCGGGCAGCGCGGCGCATCGGGACCGCGCCGGCGACGAGGCAGAGCAGGCCTGCCACCGAGAAGAGGATGACGCCGCTCAACCCGACGCCGGTGGCTTCACCCGACTGTGCTGCCCGCACCCGATCTTCGATCGGCAGCGCCTCGAGCATGATCACCGCCCCGAGCAGGGCCACGGCGAGCAGCATGAAGACCAGTCCGCCGAACGAGGTCGGGATCTGCGCCGCATTCTCGGTTTCGAATTGCGGAAAGAGCGTGCCCATGCCGAGTGCGAGCCCGCCCACGGCCAGCGTGTAGGCCACGACGGTGGCGACGCTGACGAGCAGCATGAAGAGGTTGGCGCGCAGCAGCACGTCGGTGGTGATCGTCAGGCCGAGGGCGAGCACGAGGAGCGGAACGATGCCCACCAGGTACTTGCCACGCAGCATCGCGCGAGGATCGAGCGGCGACGACCGCAGCAGCCAGAGCTGCCGCCCTTCGAGCGACACCGACGGGAAGATGAAGTGCGCGGCGACATTGGCGATGGCGAACCCGGCCAGGCCCTGGCTCAGGAACACGATCAGGGTGACCAGCACCACCGGCACGCGCTCGCCGGTGAAGAGCGGCAGCGCCTGCACGTTGAAGACGATGACGAGCACGAGCACGCCGATCAGGATGAGCTGGCTCCACTGGGTACTGTCGCGGAAAAAGATGCGCAGGTCCTTGAGGATGAATTCGCGGCGCATCGGCGGCATCCGCCCCAGCAGCCAGTTTCCGGCCCACGCCCACCGCGAGCTGCGCCCGAACCGGTCGGCGCCCTCCTGCGCGCGCGAGAACGCTGTCTGATACCAGCGGCGGTGCAGCGAGGCGCCGATCACGACCATCGCCCCCGCCGTCGTCCACAGCAGCGCGATCGGCAGCGGGTCGGCGACGCGGGTCAACCAGTTCATCAGCATTCCCGCCGCCCATTCGCTGGGCAGGAGCGGGTGTGACGGCGCGCGCAGCACCGCGATGAAGTCCACCAGGTTCTGGAACCCCTCGGGGCGCGCCAGCTGCTCGGGCCGCAGCACGCGGATGAACAGCACCAGGGCGCCGGCCGCCGCCACGGTCACCAGTCCCAGCAGATCGCGGGTGCGGCGCGCCGGAAAGACCGTCACCAGCAGCAGGGTGGCGGCGCTGCCGATCACGCCGCTGATGATGAACAACGGCAGCAGGGCCGCGGCGGCGACCACCGGAAAGAGCGGACCGCCGTGCCAGACGATGCCGTACGCCGCCAGCAGCGGCACCGCCAGCAGGGCCACCATCCACGACGAGTGCACCACCGTCTCGCCGAGTTTGGCGAGGTAGAAGCGTCCCCATTCCACCGGCGCGGCCACCAGCATGTCGAGGTCGCGGGCCAGGAAGAACGTCGAGAGCGACGTCACGAGATTGGAAAGCAGCAGGATGGCGCCGAAGGCGAGCAGCGCCATGCCGAGCAGCTTGCCCGCCAGCAGCGGCCCGATTTCGGGGACGCCGGCGAAATAGCGGACCACGCGCCACGCAATCGTGAACGCCGCGCCGAGAAAGAGCATCCCCGCGGCGCCGAACAGCACGCCGCGGCCAGGCACGGCGTCGGCCGGGCGCCGCCGCAGGCGCGCCCACGTGCTGCGCCATTTGGGTGATGTCAGCGTCATCAGCCCCGGTTGCACCGGGGCGATCGCATTACCCCAGAATGGCATCGAGATCCTGTTCGACATGGCCGCCGGTGAGGCGCAGGAACAGCTCTTCGAGGCCTGCCTGGCGGGCGTCGGCCGCGGCACGCAGTTCGTCGAGCGTGCCGCAGGCGATCATCTCGCCCTGGCGGATGATGCCGATGCGGTCGCACATCCCTTCGACCACTTCGAGCGTGTGGGTGCTCATCAGCACCGTGCCGCCGCGTTCGACGAAGCGGCGGAAGATCCGTTTCAGCAGCCGGGTGCTCTTGGGGTCGAGCCCCACCATCGGCTCGTCGACGACGATCACTTCCGGGCGGTGCACCAGCGCGCCGGCGATGATCAGCTTCTGGCGCATGCCGTGGCTGTACGATTCGGTCAGCTCGTGCTTCCAGTCGGTGAGTTCGAACAGGCCGAGCAGTTCGTCGATGCGGCGTTCCACGTCGGCGCCGTCCTGCCCGAACAGCGCGGCGGTGAACCGCAGGAACTCGGCACCGGTCAGCTTGTCGTACACGAAGGGGCGGTCGGGGATGAAGCCGAGCTTGGCCTTGGCCGCCATCGGCTTGCGCGCCACGTCGATGCCGCCGATCTCGATGGTTCCGGCGCTGGGCGACAGGATACCGGCAATCATCCGCATCGTGGTGGTCTTGCCGGCACCGTTCGGTCCCAGAAAGCCGAACAGTTCGCCGCGGCGGATCTCGAGGTCGATCCCCTTGACGGCTTCGAATCGCCCGTAGCGCTTCGCGACCCCGCGCAGTCGAATCATCGTGTCTCCATGTTTGCGGCCGTGTCGAGCCGGATCAACCGGGCGTTGGCCACCAGCGGCAGCAGGTCGTCGCGCGAACTCGAGCCGGCGAAGGCGAGTCGGACGAGGTACGTCGGCGCCGGGACAAGGCCCCGCACCGGATCGACCGCGAACCATCCGCCGCGACCGCCGGGACTCCACACTTCCGCCCATGCGTGAGTGTAGAGTGCGCCGCCGATCACGGCCACTCCGGTAACGTATCGCGCCGGCACGCCGGCGGCGCGAACGGTCGCCACGAAGAGGCGGGCGATGCCATCGGGGCCGCCGCGGCGGGAGGCGAGGGTGCCGAGGGCGTCCTGGGGCGCACTCGCCGCGGTATCGAGCCGCACCGCGTGCCGGATGGAATCGATGATGACACGCAGCCCGGTCTGCTCCGGGATCATGCCGTCGAACGGCCTCGCGAACATCGCGATGGCGTGCGCTTCCGTCTGGATCATCGGGTCGTCGGGAAGATTACGGGCGGCGATCCGGACCGGACGTTCCGGTTCGGACTGGACCACGATGGTGTCGCCGCTCACCGACTGGCGTCCGCCGCCGAGCCGGGCCAGCAGCGCGGTATCGACCGGCGTCCCGTCGCGGTGCGTCGCGAGGAAGCGGCGCGGCGCACTGCCGGTGTCAGCCACGGCCGATGCGGCGAGCATCGCGAGCGCCGGCAATGCCGCGACGACCGCGGATGGATCGGCCACGGTGCGCCGTTGAAAGCGGCTGACCGCGAGGTCGAAATCGGTGCGCACCCAGCTCAGGCCGAGCGGCGTCTCGCGCCCGATGATGCCGCCGTGGTGATCGATCCACAGCCGGTACGGGCCCAGCGGGCCGTCGACGGTGATCGCCACGGCACGGACCGATTGCTGGTGTGCCGGCACCCATCCGTCGGCGGCGTCGGTGCGCGAACTGTCGATGTACACCATGGTCGACTCGGGACCGGCCGTGATGTCGCTCTGGCGAATGCCCGGCGGCCATCCCTCGGCCAATGGCAGCGTCCGGCTCCGTCCCGGCGCGGCGGCACCGGAGAGCGCCAGCCGGTAACTGAGTGCCGCGCGAGGAACAGGATGCTCGCCGAGGCCGAGCTTGCCGAGCGCGAGACGGTGACCGGTCGTCGACCGCGCCACCAGCGTGTCGTTCGAGACGGTCACGGACCAGTCCACGGACCGCCCCGGACTGCTGTAATGGGCGGTAACCGACACGAGGCCGAGGGTGGCGCTGAGGCGGGTCTGCGACCGCCAGGTACTGCGGACCGGGCGTCCGCCGCGGGGCGACGTCGAGCGTTTCGGTTTCGACGATCTGGTAGCCGGGCGAAAGGGTGTCGAGGGTAACGCCCGCGCTGCCGACTTGCACTCCACCGGCGTAGACCGCGAACCACGCGCCGCCGGGTGCGAGGCGGAGCGACGCCTCGGTCGACAGGGTCGTGGCCTGGTCCTCGTGCAGCTGGCGCCAGCCGAGCCATCCGAGGCTGGCGCCCCAGGCAAGCAGCACCCCGATGGCCAGCAGGGCCCGGAGCGACGGACGGTACAGAGTCAGAGGCATTCGGCCCCTTCTCAGCAAAGGACGGGCCGCGGCCGGTACCGGTCGGTTGCTCGCGGTTCGGGCTCGGTCTTACCATTCCGGGCTATGCCGGAAGACGAATCACTGGTTGTTCGCGGTGCCCGCGAACACAACCTGAAGAACATCACGGTCCGCATTCCCCGCAATGCGTTGACGGTCATCACCGGGCTCTCGGGGTCGGGCAAGTCATCGCTGGCGTTCGACACCATCTACGCCGAGGGCCAGCGGCGCTACGTCGAGTCGCTCTCGGCGTACGCGCGCCAGTTCCTGGGGCTGATGGAGAAGCCCGACGTCGACGCCATCGAGGGGCTGTCGCCGGCGATTTCCATCGAACAGAAGACCACGGCGCAGAATCCGCGGTCGACGGTCGGCACGGTCACGGAAATTTACGATTACATGCGCCTCCTCTGGGCGCGGGTCGGCACGCCGCTGTGTCCGGACGACGGCACGCCGATCGTGCGCTCCAGCGCGGGACAGATCACCGACACCATCCTCGGCTGGCCGGAAGGGACGCGCATCGAAGTGCTCGGGCCGATGGTGCGGGGCCGGAAGGGCGAGTTCAAGGAATTGTTCGACGACCTGCGACGCCAGGGGTACGTGCGCGCGCGTATCGACGGCAACACCGTCGACCTCGGCAACGTGCCGGCCCTGCAGCGGCGCCAGAACCACGACATCGCCGTGGTGGTCGACCGCCTGGTGGTGCAGGCGACCGATCGCGCCCGGCTGGCCGACTCGATCGAGACCGCGCTGCGGGTCGCCGATGGCGTGGTGGAGGTCGTGGTGCACGGCGGCGGGCGGGGGCAGGTGCCGGAGTCGCGCCTCTTCTCGGAGCGCTTCGCGTGCCCGGTATGCGGGTTGTCGCTCCCCGAGGTCGAGCCGCGCCAGTTCTCGTTCAACTCGCCGTTCGGCGCCTGCCCGGAGTGTCACGGCGTCGGCACCGCACGGATTCCGAGCGCCGATCTGGTGCTGGGCGATCCGGGGATATCGATCCTCGAAGGCGTGGTGCTGCCGTGGGGCGAACCGAGCGGCTACCTCCGCAAGGTGGTGCTGCCGACGCTGGCCCGCGCGTTCCGCTTCGATCTGAACGCGCCGTGGGGCGCGTTCTCCGATGACGTGCAGCGGATCCTCCTGCACGGTGCGCCGGGGCGCAAGCTGCGCTACAGCGCCGAAGGCGGACGGGGCCGCGAGATCGAAGGCGACTGGGAGGGAATCCTGGCCAACCTGTCGCGCCGCTACCGGGACACCAGCAGCGACGCGGTGCGCCAGGACCTCGAAGCGTACATGGTGGAGCAACCGTGCCCGGCGTGCCATGGCAAACGACTCCGTCCCGAATCGCTCTCGGTGCTGGTGGCTGGCAAGAGTATCGGCGACGTCGTGGATTTCCCCATCGATCAGGCGGTGCGTTTCTTCGAGGGCGTGCCGGTGGGGCGCGGCATCGCCGGCGCCGCCGATCCGGAGATCGCGCTCCCGATCCTCAAGGAAGTCATCGATCGTCTCGCGTTTCTCCGTGACGTGGGGCTGGAGTACCTCACCCTGGGGCGGTCGGCGGGGACGCTGTCCGGTGGCGAGGCACAACGGATCCGGCTTGCCACGCAGATCGGATCGCGGCTGGTGGGGGTCCTCTACATTCTCGACGAGCCGAGCATCGGCCTGCACCAGCGCGACAACGCGCGCCTGCTGGAGACGCTGCGCGGGCTGCGCGACCTGGGCAACACCGTGATCGTCGTGGAACACGACGAAGACACCATTCGCGGGGCCGATCACGTCATCGATCTCGGGCCGCGGGCGGGGCGGCTCGGGGGCGAGGTGGTGGCGGAAGGTTCGGTCGACGACGTGCTGGCCAGCCGCGACTCGCTCACCGCCCGGTATCTCCGCGGCGAGCTTCGCATTCCGGTGCCGGCGGTGCGCCGCGCGCCCGATCCGGCGCGGCAGCTGGAGATCCACGGCGCCAGCGAGAACAACCTCCGGGACCTCGACGTGGCCTTCCCGCTGGGCGTGTTCGTGGCGGTCACCGGCGTGTCGGGCTCGGGCAAGTCGACGCTGGTGACCGACATCCTCTACCGCGCGCTGGCGCGACACTTCTACCGCGCCCGCGTCGTGCCCGGCGCGTTCGAGCGGATCACCGGGCTCGATCACCTCGACAAGGTCATCGACATCGACCAGTCGCCGATCGGCCGGACGCCGCGCTCCAATCCGGCCACGTACACCGGCCTGTTCACGCCGATCCGCGAGCTGTTCAGCCAGCTCCCCGAGGCCAAGATGCGCGGCTACGGGCCGGGGCGGTTCTCGTTCAACGTGAAAGGTGGCCGGTGCGAAGCCTGCCAGGGCGACGGCCTGGTGCGGATCGAGATGCATTTTCTCCCCGACGTGTATGTGCCGTGTGAAGTGTGCAAGGGGAAGCGCTACAACCGGGAAACGCTGGAGGTGCGCTACAAGGGGCGCAGCATCGCCGACGTGCTCGAGCTTACCGTCGCCGATGCCCTCGATTTCTTCGCGGCGCAGGGACGGATCGCCGAAAAACTCGACCTGCTGAACGACGTGGGACTGGGCTACCTCCACCTCGGGCAGCCCGCCACGACGCTCTCCGGTGGCGAGGCGCAGAGAGTCAAGCTGGCCACCGAGCTGGCCAAGCGTGACACCGGGCGCACCATGTATCTGCTCGACGAGCCGACCACCGGGCTTCATTTCGAGGACGTCCGGTTGCTGCTCGACGTGCTCCACCGGCTGGTCGGCAAGGGGAATTCCGTCGTCGTCATCGAACACAATCTCGACGTGCTCAAGACGGCCGACTGGATCATCGATCTCGGCCCCGAAGGCGGCGATCGGGGCGGGCGGATCGTGGCTCGCGGAACGCCCGAGACCGTGGCCGCCGACCCGGCGTCGTACACCGGCCAGTACCTGGCGCGCGTGCTGGCACGCCGGGGGTGACGTCGCAGCGCCCCAGCGGAGTGAGGTAGATTGTCAGGGCGGGGCTTCCCGGAGGAGCGCGTGACGACAGAGGCCATCATCGAGGTCCTCGGCTTCGCCAACGGGCATCTCCAGCCGGTTCGTCTCATGCTGCGCGACGGATCGGAGGTGGTCGGCGTGCCCTCGTCGGTGGACGTCCATCCCGCCGCCAACGAGGTATTTCTGCACCCCGAGGGCAGTGACGACACTGAAATCGGGGTGTCGCTGTCCGCCATCGTTTCGGCGCAGCTGGTGTAACGCGCATGGTCTCGCTGCTCGACATCATCGGCCCGGTCATGGTGGGTCCGTCGTCGTCGCACACCGCCGGCGCGTGCCGGCTGGGGCTCATTGCGCGCGCGCTGGCGGGCGGCACCCCCGAGACCGCCAGGGTGGAGCTGCACGGGTCGTTCGCCCGGACCGGCGTGGGCCACGGCACCGACCGCGCCATCGCCGGTGGCCTGCTGGGCTTCGCGCCCGACGACGTGCGGCTGCGCGAATCGCTGGAACTGGCCGAACAGGCCGGCGTCGCGATCACGTTCGAGAACACCAAGCTGCGCGGCGAACACCACCCCAATTCGGTGCGCATCACGGTCACCCGCGACGGGCGCCGCGCCACCATGGTCGGTTCGTCGATCGGTGCCGGACGGATCGTCGTGACGGCGATCGACGGCTTCCCGGTGGATGTCACCGGCGCGTACAGCACGCTGGTGGTGGTGGCGCACGACGAGCCGGGAATCGTGGCGCGGCTTGCCACCGCGCTCGCCGAACACGACGTCAACCTGGCCGCCATGCGGGTGTCGCGCCGCCAGAAGGGCGGTGACGCCATTCACGTCTACGAACTCGATTCCCCTCCCGATCCCGACACGATCGCGCGGCTCCGCGCCCTCCCCGCCATGAAAACGTTGCGGGTGATCGACCGGGTGTCGTGATGTTCGAATCCCTGCTCGACGCCGTCGCCGCCGCCGAAGCCGCCGACCTCTCCCTCGGCGAACTGGCCCTCCGGAGCGAAGCCGAAGACGGCCTCCGCAGCCGGGCCGAAGTCGAAGCCGGGCTGCTGCGCGCGCTCGACGTGATGCGCGGCGCAGTCGACACCGGCCTGGTCGGCGATCTCCGCAGCGTTTCCGGTCTGGTCGGCGGCGATGCCGCGAGGCTGGCCCACGCCCGCGGACCGCTGGCGGGAACCGTGTTTACCGATGCCCTCGCGGCGGCGCTCGCCGTACAGGAAGTCAACGCCGCGATGGGCGTGATCGTCGCCGCGCCGACCGCCGGTGGAGCGGGTGTCCTCCCCGGCGTGCTGCTGGCGCTGGCCAAACACCGTGGTTCCTCGGACGACGAGTTGGTGCGTGCCCTCGCCGCGGCCGGGTTGATCGGCGCGGTGGTCGCGGTGCGCGCGTCGCTTTCCGGCGCCGAAGGCGGCTGCCAGGCCGAGACCGGCGCGGCCGCCGGCATGGCGGCGGGGGCCGGCGTCCAACTTCTCGGTGGCACGCCGCGGCAGGCGATGCACGCCGTCGCCGTCACCATGCAGGGCACGCTGGGCCTGGTCTGCGACCCGCTCGGCGGGTTGGTGGAAGTCCCCTGCGTCTATCGCAATGCCACCGGCGCCGCGATGGCGCTGGCGGGGATCGAGATGGCGCTCGCCGGGGTGGAGTTCCCGATCCCGGTCGACGAGGTCGTCGATACCATGGGGCAGATCGGCCGCGAGATGGACGTCCGCTACCGCGAGACCGCCGGCGGCGGGCTGGCCGCCACGCCCACCGGCCGCCGCCTGGCCCGGGAGCGGCTGGTGACGCTGAAGCCTCGCAAATCGGATTGAACTGCTGTCGTTCCCTGTTGAAACATTGCCGACCCGGCCAGCGTACTGGCTGAACATCGACCGCATTCCGGGGAGATCGGGTAGTGGAAGACATCCTGGCGATCCTGCTGATCTTCGGTGGCGGCACCTGCATCGCGCTGGCGTTTTCGCCGCTGGGACGCGCCGTGGCCGACCGGCTGCGGTACGGCAAGACGCCGCCGATCAATGAAACCGATCCCGCGGTCTATGCGGAGCTCGACCAGCTGCGGGTTGAAATGAGCGAATTGCAGGAGCGGGTCGACTTCGCCGAACGGCTGTTGTCCAAGCCGGGATCGTCCGATCTCCCCGCTCAGGGGAGTGAGCAGTGACGAACGGGACGTTGGCGGTCATCATCATCTTCGGCGGGGGTCTGCTGGTGGCGTTGATCGGTGTCCTCGCGCACAGCGACATCGGACAGTCGATCGCCGACGCCATCCGGCACAACAGCGGCGCCAACGAGGGCGCCGCGGTGCGGCGCGAACTGGAGCAGATGCGCGGCAGCGTTGACCAGCTGCAGAGCGACGTCGACGCGCTGCACGCCCAGTTGGGTGAGGCGCAGGAGCGGCTCGACTTTGCCGAACGATTGCTGGCCGAGCGGCACGACGCGCGCATCGAAGGGCCGCGAGCGTGATCCGGCGTGCCTGGTGGCAGCGTCCGGTCACGCTGCGCACGGTGTTCTGGGGGGCGGCGGCCGCGCTGCTGGGAAGCGCGGCCGCGCGTGACGGGCGGGACCTCGCCCCCGGGATTCTGCTGGCGGTCGGCGCGCTGATCATGCTGGCGTTGTTCTTTGCGTTCAGCGGCGCCGTGACGCCGTCGGGTGACGATGTCGTCGATCCGGCCGTGCTGCCGTCGCGAGACCGCCTCGACGAACTCGAGGCGCGGCTTGCCGGCCAGGCCATGCTCGAGCAGCGGTTGCTTGAACTGGAAGAGCGGCTCGACTTCGCCGAGCGGTTGCTGGCCGAGCGGCACGACGCGCGCATCGAAGGGCCTTCGGCGTCATGAACGGGATGAACGGCAACGAACTCGCGCTCGGCATCCTGATCATGGGCTTCTTCTTCCTGCGGCCGATCGCACGGGCGTGGGCCAGGCGACTCGACAGCGGCGCCGACGTGCACGTGCTGCGGGACGAGCTGGCACGGCTTGATGACCGGGTGGCGCAGCTGGAGGCGGAGAACGCCCGGCTGCTCGAAGTCGAGGAGCGGTTGGATTTTGCGGAGCGCCTGTTGGCGGGGTCGCGGCAGACGGACGCCAGCCCGGCGTCACCGGTGACCGACGGGGCGAGGTGACGGCGATGGACTTCGAAACCGTGATCAAGATCCTGTTCGAGGCCGCCGGGATGGTCTTCATTCCGATCGGGGCGCTCGCCGCACTGGCGGCGATTCGCGTGATCTGGAAACGCGGGTCGCAACTGCCCGCGGATTCCGGCGAACTGCGAAGTGAAATGGACGCCCTGCGGTCGCGCCTCGACGCCATCGAGCAGCGCGG
Organism: uncultured Gemmatimonadales bacterium; assembly: GCA_963697065.1. GTDB lineage: Bacteria > Gemmatimonadota > Gemmatimonadetes > Gemmatimonadales > GWC2-71-9 > Palsa-1233. The sequence goes on along the minus strand of CAVOMQ010000005.1, from coordinate 18,542 downwards.
CCTGACATCGGGCGAGGTGGACGCGCAGTATTCGCGCCTGGCCGAGCTCGAGGAGCGGGTCGACTTTGCCGAGCGGCTCCTGGCGCAGCGCCAACCGGGCGCGCTGCCGCCGCCGGGCATCCGCCAGCCGTCACCGCCGAACGGGAGTCCGGTGTCATGAGCAACAATTCGGTTTCGCGCTTCTGGGGCGTGGTCGCCATTCTCGGCATGACATTCTCGGCGCTGCTGTTCCTGGCGTACACGCTGGACGAAGCCGGCCGCCAGAACCCTCCGGTCGTGCCGGTGTTTGCTCTCGTCGCGGTGGGCGGGATGTACGTGGCGCTGGTGCGCGGACCGATCGGCCGCGGCATCGGACGGATGCTGGAAGGGAACCCTGGTGCCGACGACCAGTTGGCGAGCCGCGTCAACCAGCTCGAAGCCCAGAACGCCGACCTGGTCATGGAGCAGCAGCGGCTGATGGAAGTGGAAGAGCGGCTCGATTTCGCCGAGCGGCTGCTGGCGCAGCGCGGCGCACCCATCACGCCACGCCCACCGGAGGTGAACTGATGGCGCACGGCAAGAACAACGACGACATGGTGGCGCTGTTCATCGGCTTCGGATTCGGCGCCGCCGGGGTGGCCGGCGCGCTGGCATGGGTCACCAGCGCCATCGGGCCGGCGTCGATCCCGATCTGGGCGATCGCCGTGTGGGGCGGGATGATGATCTTTCGCGGCCCGTTCGGGAAAGCGCTCGCCGATCGGGTCGGCGGTCACGCCGTGGACGGGCCCGCCGAACTGCCGCCGGAGCTGTACGGTGAGCTGGACGAACTCCGGGCCCGGTTGGGGGAGCTGGAGGAACGGGTGGACTTTTCGGAACGGTTGTTGACGAAGGGCAGGGAGTCCTCGACGCTCGACGCCGCGACGGCACTCGGGGCAGTCCCTCGACCCACGGCCACCTGAGCGGACGCGTGCCGGCGACTCCACCGATGCCATTATTCATTCAGAGGATCTCATGACGACACGCGACGACGTTCGCTCCTTTCTCGACCGGCTCGACATGCCGGTGGAACAGGTGGCGGACGACATGTGGGTGGTTCGCACGCCGGAGGCAGCCGAGCTGGTGGTGAACTATGCGCCGCCGGTGCTGCTGATCCGGGTGCGGGTGATGCCGCTTCCCGCCGACGCCGCGCGGGCGGGCCAGTTGAGCCGCCGCCTGCTGGAGTACAACGCCCGCGACCTGGTGCATGGCTCCTACGGCATCGAAGGAAGCGACGTCGTCCTCAGCGACGCGCTGGAACTGGAGAATCTGGACTTCAACGAGTTTCGCTCGAGCGTCGACTCGCTCACGCTCGCCCTCGCGTCTCATGTGGGCGCTCTGGCGCCGTTCGGGGAGAGGTAATCCGCCATGGGGATACTTGACCGGTTCACCACCATGTTGCGGTCGAACATCAACGACCTCATCTCTCGGGCCGAGAACCCCGAGAAGATGCTCAATCAGTTGATCGTCGACATGCGCAGCCAGCTCGACAAGGCCCGCCAGCAGGTGGCCCAGTCGATCGCTGACGAGAAGAAGCTCGAGGCGGATTCCATTGCGATGGGCAAGCAGGCCGAGGACTGGGAACGCCGCGCCATGCTGGCGGTGCAGGAAAACCGTGACGATCTCGCCAAGCAGGCGCTCGTGCGATACAACGAAGCGTTGCAGGGGGCGCAGCAGCTGCACGAAACCTGGGTCAAGAGCAAGCAGGAAACCGAGGCCCTCAAGGCTTCGCTGCGCCAGCTCAACGACAAGATCGAAGAAGCGAAGCGCAAGAAGAACATCCTCATCGCGCGCGCTCGCCGCGCCGAAGCGCAGCAACGGATCCAGGACACGCTGGCCGGCATGGGCGACAAGAGCGCCTTCGAGTCGTTCGAACGGATGCAGGAGAAGATCGAAGCCAGCGAACGGAAGGCGGTGGCATCGGCCGAGCTGCAGCAGGAACTCACCGGCGACACACTGCAGCGGCAGTTCGAGCAGCTCGAATACCACGGCAGCTCCGACCAGCAGCTGCTGGAACTGAAGGCCAAGATGGGCCTCATCGCCGGCGGCAAGGCCGAGGCACCGAAACAACTCGGTCAGGGGCAGGGACAGCCGGCCCCCGCGGACGCCAAGGCGGTCGAAGACAGCAAGACGTGACCGCCGAGCGGGTCCTGATCATCGCCGATGGCGATCTCGGACCGATGACGTCCAAGACCGCCAACGCGATCATCCGCTATCACCCCGACCGCGTCGTCGCGGTGCTCGACCATCAATTCGCGGGGCGCACCGTCGGCGACATCCTCGGCTTCGGCGGGGCCATCCCGGTGGTGGCGACGATGCGGGACGGGCTGCGGTACCGCCCCACTATGGTATCGATTGGCATAGCGCCGATGGGCGGCCGGCTGCCGCAGGCGTGGCGCGGATGGCTGCTGGAGGCGCTCGCCGCCGGCTGCGATGTCCAGAGCGGGCTGCACACCTTCCTCGGTGACGACGCGGAACTGGCCGCCGCCGCCCGTGCCAGCGGACGGACGATTCACGATGTGCGCCGGCCGCCGGCCGACCTGCCGGTCGCGTCGGCGCTCGCGCGCGACGTCGACCCGCTGGTGGTGCTCACCGTGGGTACCGACTGCAACGTGGGCAAGATGACCGCACAGCTGCAGCTGGTGGAGCAGCTCAACGCGCGTGGTGCCCGCACCCGGTTTCTCGCCACCGGCCAGACCGGCATCATGATCGAAGGGTGGGGAATCTGCGTCGACGCGGTGGTGGCCGACTTCGTGGCCGGTGCCGCCGAGTGGCTGGTGCTGAAGGGTGCCGCCGATGGCAGGCCCGACGTGCTGCTGGTCGAAGGGCAGGGAAGTCTCAATCACCCCGGCTACAGCGGCGTCACGCTCGGGCTCCTGCACGGCTCCTGTCCCGACGCGATGATTCTCTGCCATCACGCCACCCGGCGCACCATCGGTGACTACCGCTATCCGTCAGGATTTCCGATTCCCCCGCTCGCCGAATTCGTTCGCTGGTACGAGTCGGCCGCGGCGATGGTGCACCCCTCCCGCGTCATCGGGATCGCCCTCAACACGTACGACATGGACGATCTGGCGGCGCGCGCGGCGTGCGAGGCTGCCCGCGATGAAACCGGACTCGTCACCACCGACCCCGTCCGGTTCGATGCCGCGCCGCTCGTCGACGCGGTGCTGGCCGCCGCCGCACACCGCCGCGTAGCCCGTACGAGGGAGTAGCCATGCCTCACATCACGCCTGCCCACTGGCACGTCATCATCAATCATGCGCCGCTGGTGGGCGTCCCCGCCGCCGCCCTGCTGCTGGCGTGGGGCCTGCTCTGGCGCGAGGGAGCGGTACTCCGCGTCGCACTCCTCGCTGCCATCCTCGGCGCCGCGAGTGCCTGGCTGACGGACTACACCGGCGACGGTGCCAAGCACGACATCCGCGCCGAGCCGTGGGCCACGCGGACCGTCATTTCCGCCCACGAGGAAGCGGGCGACAACGCCATGATCATCTCGCTGGTGGCGGGGGCGGCGGCATTGGGGACGCTGGTGATGGCGCGCCGGAAGAAGCCGGTCCACCGGGGTGCCGCGCTCGGTGTGCTGGTGCTGCTGCTGGTGGCATCGGGTTTTCTTGGCTGGGCCGGCTGGCAGGGCGGCAAGATCCGGCACACCGAATTCGGATTGACACCGACTTCGCCGGCGGCGCAGCGACATCGCCGTAGCCGCCGTCAGCGGGGCGCGGCTTCGCTGCGCGTGCGGAGAAACGCCACCAGATCTTCGATCTGCTGCGCGGTGAGCGTGCTGCCGTAGGCGGGCATGTTGTAGCCGCCCACCGCGATCCGCTCGGCCATCGATGCCGCGGTGAGGCGGTCACCGACGCGATCGAGGGCCGGGCCGCGATGGCCGCCACTGCCCGCGATATTGTGGCAGTAGTGGCATCCCCGGGCGTTGAACAGTTCCAACCCTCGTGACGCCGGCTCGGCCAGCGGTCCGACGGCTGATGCCTGCAGCGGTTGCACGCCGAAATCGGGAACCCACGGGTGGCGCGCCGCCAGCCACCAGAATCCGCCCACCATCAACACGATCGCCAGCACGACGGCCACCGCCCACGGCCGCCGCCGCGGGCTGCGTTCACCGCGGTTGGAGATGAACGGCACCGCCAGCAACACCACGCCGGCCAGCAGCGGACCGCCGACGATGACGTAGGGCTCGGCGCCGTGCGGCAGCACGGCGAGCACGCCGAAGTACCACAGCAGATACCAGTCGGGGGCGGGCGAGGCATTGATGATCGCTGGGTCGGGCGGCAGCCCGAGTTTCGGCGGCCCCACGAACTCGGCCAGCGCGAAGATCCCCACCACGACGACGACGCCGAACACCACGTCGCGCCACACCGAATCGGGCCAGAACGGCACGCCCTCGCGCCGCAGCATGTCGTGATACCAGTGGCGATACGTGGCCGGATCGACCGGGCGGCGGGCAACGGGCGGTTCGGAGATGCCGTTGCGCACCACGAGGAAGAGGTGCAGCGCGAGGATGGCAAATATGATGGCTGGCACGAGGAAGACGTGCAGCGCGAAGAACCGGCTCAGCGTGCTGCCGCCGATGGTGTCGCCGCCCAGGACGAATTGCACCAGGTACTTGCCCACGCCGGGCACCCGCCCCGCCTGCTCGGCCGCGACGACGACCGACCAGACGGCGTTCTGGTCCCATCGCAGCAGCTGGCCGGTGAACCCCATCAGCATTGTCAGCAGCAGCAGGGCCGCGCCCGACAACCACCCCATCTCGCGGGGATACTTGTATGCGGCGAAGAGAAAGGTGCGGATGGCGTGGACGCCGATGAACAGCACCATTGCCGACGCCCCGAAGTAATGCGCGCCGCGCAGCAGATGGCCGAGCGGTGCCGTCAGCGTGATGAACTTGAGACTGTCGTACGCCTGGCCCGACGACGGCACGTACGAAAAGGCCAGCGCCACGCCGGTGACGACCTGCAGCACGAACGCGACCAGCGTGGCGCTGCCGAAGACATACCACCACTTCGAGCCAGGTGGCACGAGGTGTCGCGCCAGCGGGCTGAACAGGCGCGATGTGCCGGTGCGGTCGTCGAACCATTCCCACGCGCCACGGGAGCCGCGCTGCACGGCGCGCCAGAGTCCCATTATGCCTCGGCGGCCGGGGTCTTCCCGGCGATCGGAATCGGAGCGGTCCGGATCTCCACCTGGCCGCGTCGCACCCGGACCGGATATTGCACCAGCGGGCGCGGCGGCGGCCCGGCGGCGACGGTGCCGTCGGCGTAGAACACGCCGCCATGGCAGGGACACATGAACAGTTCCGCGTCGGCGACCCAGCGCACCGGACAACCGAGGTGCGAACAGTTCACCGAGAAGGCGCTGAAGTCCTGGTCACCATTGCGGCGCAGCCACGCCGCAGTGCGTGCGGTGACGCCGGCCCAGGGGAGCGGCGAGGCGTCCTCGAGCCGGACCTCGACGGTGCGGCCGACATCGAAATCGTCGACCGCGCCGACCGGTCGCCAGAGCTGCGGCACCTTCACCAGCAGCGGCTGCAGGATGAACCCCACGACCGGAATGCCGAGGAGTGCTGCGACCAGCGCGGCGCCGATGCCGCTCAGCCACGTCAAGAAACGGCGGCGCTTGAGCAGCTCCGGTGGCGGATCGCCGTCCGGTACCGGGACGTCGAGAATGCTCTGCTCAATCATGGAGCATGTCCCGGGCCCATCCCGCGCAGGCCACGAAGAAGATGACCAGCCCTCCGATCGTGATGAGCCACGCGGTGACGACGCCGAGCAGGGTCACGGTGATTCCGAACGCCACCGCCGCCGGCCACCACGTCGGTCCCACATGCGCCTCGCCGGTCATGGGGCCTCCGCCGCCGCCAGATCGGCGTCGTTCCGCTGCGGCTCACGCGACCACCGGATGAACGCCGCCAGCATGAAGCCGAGGTAGAGCAATCCCACCGGGACCCACATCAACAGGCCGCCGATCTGCTGATCAACCGCCGGCACCAGTCCCCACTCTCCCCGGATGAGCTGCAGCAGGTGCAATGTGTCGGCGGGATGGAGGTATGCGGGATAGATGCCGGCAGGGGCAAAGGTGAGGATGATACCCAACAGCGTTCCCGAGACCACCGCGGCGCCGAGATAGCCGATGATGTCGAGCGGGCGGAGCCGCGTGTCGCGGCGGGACGCGAGCACCGGCCACCAGAACATCACCGCGGTGCCCACCAGCATGACGTGTTCCAGCGCGTGCGCCGGCGCACTGGTCAGTGTGAGATCGAACAGCGCCGGCGCGTGCCACATCCACAGCGTCACCGTCGCGGCGGTGAACGTGATTCGCGGATTCCGCAACGTCGCCTCGATCCGTGCCCCGGCGGGCGTCGCGGCCCAGCGGGCGACGGCCGCGGCGGGCAGCGCGATCACCAGCAGCGGCGCCGCGACGAGGATCAGCACCAGGTGTTGCAGCATGTGCGCGCTGAAGAGGTATTCCTCGCCCAGCCGGTGCAACGGCGAAATCTGGCACGCCGCGATGATCGCGACGGCCGCGAGAAATGCCGCGGTTTCGCGTCGACGCCGGAACCCGACCGCCGTGCCGTAGGCCAGCAGCGCGGCGCCGAGCGTGACCAGCAGCGGAATCGAGAAGGTCCACAACGAGTCGGTCGACATGTTCATGGGGCCATCCAGAGATAGACGACGCCGAAGACCACCACCCACACGGCGTCGACGAAGTGCCAGTACGCGGTGATGCAGGTCACCGCCGACTGTCGCGGATGGTCGCGATCTGCCACCAGCGCCAGGACACTCAGCAGGATAAGGCCCACCAGCACGTGCAGGCCGTGGAAACCGGTGACCGTGAAGAACGCCGAGCCGAAGATGTTGCTGGACGGCGTGAGGCCGGCCTGGAGCAGGTCGCGATACTCCGTGCCCTGGCCCGCCAGGAACGCTACCCCCAGGGCAATGGTGGCGGCGAGCCAGGCGCGGAATCGGGTCGTCTCGCCGGTACTCGCGGCGTGCCCCGCCCGGTGCGCCGTGAAGCTCGACGCGAACAGCAGCACCGAGAACAGCGCCGTTCGCGGCACCGCCAGGTAGCGCCGCGGCACGCCGCCGAAGTGGACGCTGAGATAGATGTAGCTCATCACCAGCGTCAGGAAGAAGAATGCCTCCGATGCGATGAAGAGCAGCATGCCGAGCCTGGCGCGCCGCATCATGGCGTCGCTCCGTCGTCGGCCTGGTCGGGATGCGCGAGGTCCCACAGCGGGCGGCGCCCCCGGATCGGCGGCAGGGTGTCGAAGTTGTGCTCGGGTGGCGGCGATGTCGTGGCCCATTCCAGTGTCCAGGCATCCCACGGGTTGTTTCCCGCTGGTTCACCGTGCCGCCATGACCACCAGAGGTTGACCACGAACACCCCGATCGCGCCGGCCAGGATGAACGCGCCGATGGTGGAGATCATGTTGAGCGTGCCGTACCACGGCAGGTCGGGATAGGTGTAGACCCGCCGCGCCATCCCCAGCACGCCCAGAATGTGCTGCACGAAGAAGGTCAGGTTGAAGCCGAGCACGGTGAGCCAGAAGTTCCAGCGCCCCAGCCGCTCCGACATCATCCGGCCGGTCATCTTGGGGAACCAGTAGTACCCTCCCGCCAGCACCGCGAAGAACGTCCCGCCGAAGAGCACGTAGTGCATGTGCGCCACGACGAAATAGGTGTCGGTGAGCTGCCAGTCGATCGGCACGGCGGCGAACATCACACCGGTCACACCGCCGATGACGAACTGGATCAGGAACGCGATGGCGAAGAGCATCGACGTGGTCAGCCGGATGGAGCCGCGATACATCGTCGCGGTCCAGTTGCAGATCTTGACCCCGGTCGGCACGGCGACGAGCATGCTCGCGCCCGAGAAGACGATGTCGGTGGGCCGGCCAAGCCCCACGGCGAACATGTGGTGCACCCACACGCCGAAGCTGAGGACGCCGATGGCCACGGTCGAGCCGGCGACGAATTCGTACCCGAAGATCGGCTTGCCGGAGAAGACCGGGATCACTTCGCTGATGATCCCGAACGCCGGCAGCGCCATGATGTACACCTCCGGGTGGCCGAAGAACCAGAAGATAGTGCTGCCAGAGAATCGGATCGCCGCCGCCGGTGGCGTCGAAGAAATGCGCGTCCAGCTGCCGATCGACGAGGAGCATCACCAGCCCGGCGTTGAGCGGCGACATTGCGACCAGGATCAGGATGCTGGTGACCAGCACCATCCACACGAACAACGGCAGTCGCCGGATGGACATCCCCGGCGCACGCATGGTGGCGATGGTGACGATCAGGTTGACGGCGCCGCTGATGGTGCCGATCCCGACTTCCATCAGTCGCCACGATCCAGTAGTTGGTGGCGCTGCCGGTGGCATAGGCCCGCTCGGCGAGTGGTGCGTAGCTGAACCAGCCGTCGCTCGGCGCACCGCCGGTGGCGAGGCCGAGGTAGAGCAGCACGCCGCCCATCACGAACACCCAGTATCCGAGCGCGTTGAGGCGGGGAAAGGCGACGTCCTCGGCGCCGATCATCAACGGCACGAGATAGTTGGCCAGGCCCACCAGCAGCGGCACCACCACCAGGAAGATCATCGTGGTGCCGTGCAGCGTGAACAGCGCGTTGTAGGCCTGCGGCGAGATCAGCGTGTTGCGCGGCGTCGCCAGTTGGGCGCGCATGATGAGCGCCTCGACGCCGCCGATGACCAGGAAGAACAACGCGGTGCCGAGGTAGAGCAGGCCGATCACCTTGTGGTCGACGGTGCTGACGATCCCGAGCAGCCGGGATCGCGGTGTTGCGCCGGCGATCGTGGGCGAGGCGGCGGTCACGGGCGCTCCAGCCAGGCCACCAGCGCGGCCAGTTGGTCGGACGTGAGGTGCACCTGCGGCATCAGGACGCCGGGCTTGATGGCGTCGGGGTCGACGATCCACCGCACCAGGTTGGCCGGCGTGTTGGCCAGCACGCCGGCACCGAGGGTGGCGCGGAGGCGCAGGTGTGCCAGGTCGGGGCCGGCGTCGGTGCCGCCGGGCGTGTCGCCCGGCCCGGTGTGGCAGGCGTTGCAGCTTCGCGTGGTGAAGACGGCGCGACCCTGGGCCAGGAGCGAATCGGTCGGTTGCGCCGATTCGGGCGCCTTGCTGGCGGCGATCCATTGCTGATACGCCGCCGCCGAATCGGCCACCACCAGGATCCGCATCCACGCGTGCTCGGTGCCGCAGAACTCGGCACAGGTTCCCGCGTAGACACCGGGACGATCCGCGGCGAGCCAGATGCGGCGCGGCGCCCCCGGGGTGAGGTCGATCTTGCGCGCCAGTTCCGGCACCCAGAAGTCGTGAATCACGTCGGCGGAGCGGAGCTCCAGCAGCACCGGCCGTCCCGCGGGGATATGGATCTCGTTGGCGGTCACGACTCCCGAGGCGGGATAGCGCACCTCCCACCACCATTGGTGGCCGGTGACGACAATGTCGGGTTGGCGATCCCCGACGGCGGGATCGGACTTGCCCATGGCGCGGAGCGAGAAGGCGAACACCACCGCCACGATCAACAGAGGCACCCCGGTCAGGACCAGCTCGGCGCGGGGATGTCCGTGGATCTGCGGAGGAGGCGGGGCGCCGGGCTGATGGCGATAACGGGCGACGAACCATGTGATCGATCCCGCCACGATCAGGAGAATGGCGAGCGAAATCCAGAACGTGAGGTCGAAGAGCCCGCTGATCGCGGCGCTGAACGGCGATGCCGGCGAGAGTACGCTCCCACCAGGCCCAGGACCGAGCGCGCCGATCACTGGAAAGCGCCCCCTCTCGCTCGTGGTGTTGGCCGGCGGTCGACCGACCGCGGCCGTCTCGACGGGTCTCGCCGCGTGTCCGGGGGACGGCAAAGGGACGCCTGCGGGGCCGACTCAATCACAATCGGCGTTTTGCATATACCGCCCGCAAGGGGAGAGGTGCCATACGACGGAACCGCGGCCCGTCGGGCGGCAGTGGTCGCCGGGAGCGGCGTAATGTGGTACATTCGAAGCACCTCCTTCCGGGCCGGGTCGATGTTCCCTGCCTTGGCGCTGTTGTTCCAGGCGCTGCCTGTCCAGCAGTTCCCGATGCTGCCGCCGCCGGGCTCGACTCCCGATGTGGCGCCGGCGATCCGCGCGGCATGCCCGGCGGGCCGTGGCCTCGACCGCACCGGGCTGCTCCGCTACGAAATCCGGCGTGCCGACTCGGCCGCCTCGCATCCATCTGCCGGCAACTGGACCGCACTCGGCTGTGCGCGGGCGCTGTTGTGGGAGGACGGCGCGGTGAGCCACGACGGGCCGCTGATGATTACCGGGGACTCGTGGGCGGCTGGCGGCATCCGCGCCTTGCTCGAGGCGCTGCAACAGCAGCCCGCCGATCCGGCGGCGTCCCGCGTGCTGGCGCTGCTGGCGCTGGATGATGAAGACGATCTTGATGTGCTCAAGCCGCTGGTGACGGCGGCGCTCGGCCGCGCGGTGGCGGGCGGCGTGCATGACGCCGGTACGCTGCGCGGGTGCAGCTACTTCGGGATGGACGCCGGCGACACGGCGGCGGTGCAACGCTGTGCGACGATGGCGCTGGCGACCGGCGAGGACTCGACGTGGCACGAGCTCGCGCTGACGCGGCTGGCGTTCCGTGACGCGGACACGGCGCTCGGCACCCAGCGCTTCCTGCGCGCCGTCGCGGCGGCCCACGACACTGCATCGCGCGACGAGATCACCTGGCAGCTGCAGTGGTTTGTCACGCCGGACGAGGAACAGGAGTGGACCGCGCTGACCGATTCGGCGCGCGCCAACTGGGTGCGCGACCGGCTGGCATCGCGCGACGTGCGCGACGGGCAGCCGCCGGGGGCGCGCTTGGCGGAGCAATTCAAGCGGCTGGACTACGTGCTGGCCAATTTCCGGCTGCATCCGGCGCGGGCGATGGCGAAGACGTTCGGGACGCTGGCCGCGACGCCGACGAATCCCATGTTCGACACGCTCACACTTCGCACCTGCGAGCCCGGCGAGATTCCGGCACGACCGTACCGCTATTACCGCCGGTGGGATACCGAGATCGATGACCGGGGTGTGATATGGATGCGGTTTGGACGGCCCCAGCAGCGAGTGGCGGCCGTGCCGACGTGCGACGGCTCAATCCCGGCAAAGCCGGCGGAACCGCAGCCCGTCAAGGCGCCACCTTCGCCGCCGCTTCTCTCGCCAGACCATCACATCGTCATGGACAGCATCAACCCTCGTGAGATCTGGGTTTACGAGATCAATGGCGAGCGCCTGATTCTCGACTTCGAGGCCGAGGAGTTCGCGGGGTCGGTCGAGGCGACTCGACTCGTCACCGGGGTCCTGGGCACTTACATGTGCGGCGTTGATCCCGAGCGATGCAACATGACGAATCGGGCAAAGACCAGCGGCCTGCCGCCCGCGCGCCTCGAAGCGCTCCGTTTCGAGGACGCCGCCAACGTCGCTACCGCCACCACCACCGACGACAACTCGCCGCGCGGCCTCGTGCCGATCGAAACCATCGCGCACCTGCACCGGCTGTGGGATCCGGTCACCGGTGAGCGCCTGGCGCTGGTGACGTACGCGCTCAAGTCCAGGGACCTCGCCATCCAGCACAACGACACCATGCGCACCGCAGTGGTGGACCTTTCCGTCCGCCAATGGGCGGCGAGCCGAGGCATGTGGAGCGACACCACCATTCCGAAACACTTGCGCCTCCCCGACACGACGCTCAAGCGCACCCACGTCACCGGCTTCGTGCTGCTACCGTCCGAGCCCGGGGTGACGTCGTGGAGCCTGGTCGCGACGCAACCCGCCGGGCGGCGCGGCATCTCCTACGACGTGAGCGGCGATTCGCTGGCCAGCGGTCCGTTGGCGCTGTCCGATCTGGTGATCGGGGCCGCGAGCCAGCGGCTGGTCTGGGACAATCACGGCGCGAAGATCACGCTGGCTCCGCTCGATGCGGTGAATCACAGCGAACCGCTGTCGCTGTACTACCAGATCCGCAGCGACGTCGCGCGTCCCAAGGCCACCACCAACGTGGCGCTGTACCGCATCCAGGATGGTCGCGTGGCCGATTCGGCGGCGCTGCAGGTGGTGCTGGCAAGCCCGCTGCCGGCGGGGATCAGCGAAGCGGCGCCGCTGGTGGATGTGTCGCGGCTGCCCAGGGGGAGTTACCGGCTGGAGCTTCACGTGACCGATGGGGCGCTGGTGGTGCGGCGCGGCACCGTGCTGCCGGTCGAGTGATGTCGAGGCGAATGTGCAGGCCCTGCCTCGCGGTCGCGGCCATCGAGGCGCTCTGCTTCCTGGCCATGATGGGAGCGACCCCGTCCTGACGGCGCAGACACCGGCTGCGCGGCGCAACATCGTGGAATGGGATGATTCGCTTCAACTGGTCTCCTCGGCGTCCGCTCTGGCGGACTTCGTCGCGGATGAGAAGGCCGGCCCGGACGACGCGCGAGATCTCCGCATCGCGCTCTACGACTTTCGCCGTGGGGCCGTCGATGACAGTCGCGGCGACATCGAACGTGCCTTCATCCGTCTCGATGCCGTCGCCGCCGGGCACAGGTCATGGCCGTGGCCCGACTACGCCATGGCCCGCGAATTCTTCGAACTCTCCCAGGAAGACGCCCCCGTCGTTGCGTCGGCTGGTCTTCACCTCGGCGAGTCACACGTCGAGGCGGCCTGGCGGCGCTGCGCGAAGCACTCGTCATCGAACCGGGCTTCGAGCCGGCGCGCCGCCTGGCGCTCCGGATCCTGGTACCCCAGGGCGATCGCCAGCTTCGTCCCGACGGACGCGCCGGGCTGGCGGTGTTGTTGCGGCGGCCGGAGCCGGAACCGGACGCGCTGCTGGTGTGGGGGCGCGCCCTCGCAGCCGCGGGCGCAATGACAGCGCGCTCGTCGCTTTCGACCGGGCGTTGGCAACCGGCGGCGATCGGTCGGTGCTCAACCTGGAGCGGGCGCGCACGCTGCGCGCCGTCGACGACACCGCCACTTCGCGGGTGGCCTATTGGGACGGTCTGGATCATGTCACCCCCGCCGGGCGGCAACTCTACCGGATGGATCTGGCCTGGATGCTCGACCCGGATTCGCTGACCTCCTTCGACAACGTGCCCGACGATTCGCTGCCGGTGTGGATGCGCCGATTCTGGGCCGAGCGGGATGCGGCGGCGGCCAACCTGCCCGGCGAACGGCTCGAGGCGGAGGTCCGTCGGCCTGGGTCTACGTCTTTGCGCACTTTCGCGTCGAGGATACCGTGGCGTCGGAACCAGTTCCACAACCAGATCGAAATGCTGTTCGAAGGCATCTCGGCGTGCGTCAGCAACGACAAGGCACTGTACGATCTGATGGTCCGCGAACAACCATCGCTTCCCGGCGACGTCCGCCACCGTGAGCCGCTCCTCGACCATCGGGGCCTGATCTACATGCATCACGGTCCACCGGTGAAGGTGGCGTACGGAGTCGGCGGTCAGCAGGTGGCCGACGCCCTGAGCTTCGGCACGCCGTCTGACGATCTGTCCGACAGCGCGGGGTCGGCCACCGCCGGCGGCGGTCTCGATGCGCCACCACCACCGCACCCGGCGAATTCGACGTGGGCAAGAGCCCCATCGGGATCAACGAATCGTGGCTCTACTGGATCGACGGGGCGTGGCGGGTGTTGAATTTCCGCGGCAGCGAGGCCTTCGGAAGTTATGCCGCGACAACGCTGTCGAGCTATCTCCCGGTCGGTCCCGCCACGATGGGGTCGGCCACTCTTCCGCCGCCTGCTGCGCTCGACGCGTCGCAGCTCGATTTGCTTCCAGCAACTCATAGGTGAGAAAGCCGGCGATCGGAAAGGTGAGCTCGCGTAAGATGATGACGGGCCACTGGTCGGCAGGAACAAACTGATCCGGCCGCAGGAACATACCAGGAGAGATACGCGCCGCCGGCGAAAACTGTGCTGCCACCAGCCCGGCCAGCCCCAACGAAGTAGCCGCCGACATCACCGGCAGCAGCATCAGCCAATAGTAGGAGCTTTGGATGCCATCCGTCCAGCCCATCAAGATGTACCACAGCCCCAGCTTGATCAGAAACGAAAAGATGCCCCCCGCCGCGAGCCGAAGAAAGGAATTTTCGGTTCGACGACTTGCATCAGCCCGAGCCCGACGCAGAACGGTTGTGGCTTCCTTCGTTAAGTCTGGCCCGTAAATCGCGAGCACCGCGAATAGCGCGATCCAGACGATGTCTTGCGGCCGGACGATTTGCCAGAAGCGGCTGCGCTGCTCCACGCTGTCATCTTATCGCTGTTGTTTAGTTGGGATTGTGACACAATGGTTTGCACCTGTGCACCGAAGCTTCATGGAAAATCCAACATCCCCGCAATTCCCGAGGCGCTAGCTGCGTCTCTAGACGCCCCGCCAGACGATAATTCGTTCGGCGATATCCTTTCGGAATTCGAGCAGGCACACCACGGCGGCAGGAACAACGAAGCCTGGAGGTACGGTGGTTTCCATTACGCCGGAATCCATCTTCGTGGATATTGGCCGCAAAATCGACGGCATTCTTCCCATGGAATTGTTTCGCGACGAGGCCGGCGCGCTCTCCATTCACGTGGGCGATAAGGTGTTGGTCACCATCACCGGCAGCGATGGGGAAGGATCCTACACCCTTTCCACCATCAGAGTGGAACGCCCCAAGGACTGGAGCGCTCTGGAAAGAGCTTTCGCTGAAAACCGCGCCATAGCCGGACGTGTCACCGAGGTGGTGAAGGGCGGCCTGCGCGTGGATGTCGGCGTTCCCGCGTTTCTTCCCGCATCGCGCAGCGGCGCCAAGGAACAGGCCGACCTTGAGAAACTGGTCGGCCAGGATATCCAGTGCAAGATTATCAAGCTGGACACCGCGGACGAAGACGTCGTTGTGGATCGCCGGACAGTTCTTGAGGAAGAGGAAAAGCAGTCGCGCCAGAAGAGAGTTCGGCGAGTTGGGGGAAGGCGCAATCCTGCGCGGTACAGTTCGCAGCGTCACCGACTTCGGGGCGTTTGTCGACCTGGGCGGCGGGGATGGACTACTGCACGTGACCGATATGGCTTGGCATCGCGTCGCAAAGCCATCGGACTTTGTCAATCCGGGCGATTCGGTGGAAGTCAAGATCCTGAAAATCAGCCCTGAGACGCGGCGCATTTCTCTCGGCATGAAACAGCTCACGCCGGACCCGTGGACGCTCGCGAGCGGAATTTCCAGCGGGCCAGCGCGTGCACGGCAAAGTGTCGCGACTTCCGGATTTCGGCGCGTTCGTCGAACTGGCGCCCGGTCTGGATGGTTTGATCCACGTCTCGGAAATGTCGTGGGCGAAAAAAATAAAACGCCCCGCGACGTGCTGAAGACAGGCGAAATTGTGGAAGTAGTAGTGCTAGGCGTGAATGCTGCGGAGCGACGTATCGCGCTCGGTCTGAAGCAAGCTTTGGGCGATCCGTGGGAGGACGCATGAAGAAGTATGCTCCCGGCACGATCGTGGAAGGTCCGGTATCGAACCTGACGAACTTCGGCTGCTTTGTGAGCTGGGCGACGGTGTTGAAGGCATGATCCACATCTCCGATATCACGCGCGAGAAACGATTGAACCATCCGCGCGAGGCCCTGACTGCGGGTCAGAAAGTTCGTGCTGTGGTTCTGGAACTCGATCAGGAACGGCGCCGCATCAAGCTCGGGATTAAACAACTGGAACCGACCACCGCCGACGAATACATGGGCGAGCACCAGGCCGGCGAAACCGTCACGGGCCGGATTGTCGAAGCTTCAAAGGCCGCGCCAAGGTGGAACTGGGGGAAGGCGTTTTCGCCGAATGCCGGTTACCCGAGCGGGCTGCGGAATCTGTCCAGTGCCCCCCAATCCGATCGGGTTGAACGGATCTTTCTTCCCTAACAGCCATGCTTTCAGCCAAGTGGAAACAGGGTGCGTCGGTAGCAGCCGAGGGGCCGGAGCCGGCGAGCCGGACAAATCCGTACTTTCCGCATCCTGAAGCTGGACCAGGCCGGCAAGAAAATTGAAGTCGAATTGGCCAGCTAAATCGATCTTCAGCCCCGGCTGCGGACGCGTGACGTTTTCGTTTCTCCCCCGTCTATCAGGGTGTTGCAGGCGACAGTGGCCCAGGCGGCCGTTAGAATGGACGAATCTGAGCTGATTCGAGCAGCTCAAAAGGGCGATCAGCGCGCCTTTGAGCAATTGGTACGCCTGTACGATCAGAACGTCCTTCGGCTAGCGATGAATCTGCTTCGATCGCCTGAGGACGCCAACGACATTTATCAGGAGGCATTTTTGCGGGTGTACAAGAACCTGCATAGTTTTCGGTTCGATTGCAGCTTTCACACCTGGCTGTACCGGATTGTTACCAATCTATGTTTGGATGCCCTAGAAAACGCCGGGTGCGGCGCGAGGAAGATACGGTGGTGGAGACCAGCGAGGGATTTTTGGATCGCATGGATACGGTGGAAGAATCGCGGGCGCATGGCGATCCGCAGCGGCAGCTGTTGAGAGCCGGCAATTGCGCGGCCGCATTCAGGTTTTAGATGGGTTGACGCCGCGCGAGCGGGCCGTTTTTGAGATGCGGCATTATCAGGGTCTGCGCCTGCGAGCGATTGGAGATATGTTGGGAACTTCGGAAGAAGCCGCGAAGAATTGCCTGTTCCGGGCGACGCAGAAAATGCGCGCCGCTCTAGGAGATTTCGTATGAAATGTGAAGATTCGCGAAAGTTTTTGCCGCTGTTTCTGTACGGTGAGCTTTCCTTCGAGGACGAAGAGCGGCTGGAAGTGCACATTGACGAATGCGACGCCTGCCGCGCTGCGTTGGCGCGCGAAAAGGCGATGTTCAAGTCCATCGACGCCGCCGAAATGTTTCCCAGCCCGAATTGCTGGCCGATTGCCGCGCCGAATTGCGGAGAAGTTGGATTTGGCGGAACATGCGCAGCCGGCCCACTCCAGTTTCTGGGACAAAATTCGCGAAGGTTTCACCATACACTTCCATTTCGCGCCCGGCTGGACGCAGGTGGCCGGTGCGCTGGCCATGCTGCTAGTCGGCTTCTTTACGGCGCGTGTTGCGCCGAATTCTTTTCGGCGTTCCGCCAGGCCGGCTGGTGGATCCCGCCACGTCGCGCGTCCGTTATGTGGAGCCGGTGGGTCCGGTCGAGTGCAGATCGTGGTGGACGAAACTACGCAGCGTACTCTCTCCGGAACGCTCGACGATCAGTCGATCCAGCGCCTGCTGTTGACGGCCGCCAAAGATCCTTCCGACGCTGGTCTGCGAGTGGAATCCGTGGATCTGCTGAAGAACCAGCCGCAATCCGCTGAGATACGAAGCGCGCTTCTGTATGCGGTGCAGCATGATTCCAATGCAGGCGTCCGGTTGAAAGCACTGGATGGCTTGAAAGATTTTGCCGACGATCCGGAAACGCGCAAGTCGCTCACGCAGGTTTTGTTGAAGGACGATTGCCCGGGAGTCCGCAAGGAAGTGATCGATATGCTGATCCAGCATCACGCCGATTCCATGGTGGGCGTGCTGCAAGAAGTCATGGGGAAGGAACAGAACGGATATATCCGGATGCGCTGTCAGAGAGCCCTGCACGACATGAACGCATCGGCGGAGATGTACTAGAACATGCAGCAGCTTTTATTCATAACGTACTGGGTTGGCTTGTTGGGGATGGGCGGGGGCGCAGACCAAGTCGGCGATCACGCGCGACGGCGATTATTGGGTTCGCACCCTGCAAGGCACGATCGATTCGTCCGCGGGCATGCGGGTGGAAACGACAGGCAACGTAACGCTGCGGGGTCGGCCCTGGAAAGAGCGCTTACACATTGACGGTTCGGGTGCGAGCCGGCGACGCGCGAGAGGCAGAACATTGCTCGATCGAGTTAGCGTGAAGACCGGAACCGAGGGCGGTTGGGCCTATCTTAAGGTGACGCCGCCCCGGTTGGTTCCTCGGGAATGGAGCTGACCGTCACCGGGGCGCGAGCTCTGCGGCAGGTGAGGGCTGAGACGCGCGGCGGAAATGTGCAGGCCCCGACTGGGATGAGATTTGGAAGCTCGGTCGCGGGCGGGCGGATCGCGGTGGATCGCATTCGGGGCCGCAGCGAACTGCGTACGGCTGGCGGCGATATTGAAGTGGGCAGCGTGGGTGGCACGCTGCGTTGTTCCTCCGGCGGCGGCGGAATTCGCGTGGAGAATGCCGGAGCCGTGCGCTGCTAGAAACCGCGGGCGGCGAGATTTTTGTGCATCAGGCGGACGTGCGGTGCAGGCCGCCACGGGAGGCGGAAATATTCGGTCGAACGCGCGGCCAGCACGGTTGGCGCGCACGGCGGGCGGTCTCATCCAGGTGCAACAGGCGGATGGGCCGGTGACGGCGGAAAGCTGCCGGGGGGGCGATTCAGGTGAACTCCGCCAAGGGCGTGCGATGCGAATCGGCGGGCGGCGCCATCCGGTTGCGAACGTGGCGGGGCAGTGCATGCGTTCGCGAATTCGGGAAGCATCATGGCGGAGCTGGTGGCCG
>CAVOMQ010000004.1:0-112285 GCA_963697065.1 uncultured Gemmatimonadales bacterium | reverse complement strand
GCCTCGCCGGGAGCGGCGTAATGTGATACATTCGAAGCACCTCCTTCCGGGCCGGGTCGATGTTCCCTGCCTTGGCGCTGTTGTTCCAGGCGCTGCCTGTCCAGCAGTTCCCGATGGTGCCGCCGCCGGGCTCGACTCCCGATGTGGCGCCGGCGATCCGCGCGGCATGCCCGGCGGGCCGTGGCCTCGACCGCACCGGGCTGCTCCGCTACGAAATCCGGCGTGCCGACTCGGCCGCCTCGCATCCATCTGCCGGCAACTGGACCGCACTCGGCTGTGCGCGGGCGCTGTTGTGGGAGGACGGCGCGGTGAGCCACGACGGGCCGCTGATGATTACCGGGGACTCGTGGGCGGCTGGCGGTTTGCGCGCCCTGCTGGAGGCGTTGAAGTTGCGGCCGAGCGGCGAGCCGGCGGCGCGGGTGCTGGCGCTGCTGGCGCTGGATGATGAAAGCGCTCTCGATGCGCTGAAGCCGCTGGTGACCGCGGCGCTCGACCGCGCGGTGACGGCCGGCGTGCAAGACGCCGCCACCTGCGGGGGTGCAGCTATTTCGGGATGGACGCCGGCGACACGGCGGCGGTGCAACGCTGTGCGACGATGGCGCTGGCGACCGGCGAGGACTCGACGTGGCACGAGCTCGCGCTGACGCGGCTGGCGTTCCGTGACGCGGACACGGCGCTCGGCACCCAGCGCTTCCTGCGCGCCGTCGCGGCGGCCCACGACACCGCATCGCGCGACGAGATCACCTGGCAGCTGCAGTGGTTTGTCACGCCGGACGAGGAACAGGAGTGGACCGCGCTGACCGATTCGGCGCGCGCCAACTGGGTGCGCGACCGGCTGGCATCGCGCGACGTGCGCGACGGGCAGCCGCCGGGGGCGCGATTGGCGGAGCAGTTCAAGCGGCTGGAGTACGTGCTGGCCAATTTCCGGCTGCATCCGGCGCGGGTGATGGCGAAGACGTTCGGGACGCTCGCGGCGACGCCGATGAATCCCATGTTCGACACGCTCACACTTCGCACCTGCGAGCCCGGCGAGATTCCGGCACGACCGTACCGCTATTACCGCCGGTGGGATACCGAGATCGATGACCGGGGTGTGATATGGATGCGGTTTGGACGGCCCCAGCAGCGAGTGGCGGCTGTGCCGACGTGCGACGGCTCAATCCCGGCAAAGCCGGCGGAACCGCAGCCCGTCAAGGCGCCACCTTCGCCGCCGCTTCTCTCGCCAGACCATCACATCGTCATGGACAGCATCAACCCTCGTGAGATCTGGGTTTACGAGATCAATGGCGAGCGCCTGATTCTCGACTTCGAGGCCGAGGAGTTCGCGGGGTCGGTCGAGGCGACTCGACTCGTCACCGGGGTCCTGGGCACTTACATGTGCGGCGTTGATCCCGAGCGATGCAACATGACGAATCGGGCAAAGACCAGCGGCCTGCCGCCCGCGCGCCTCGAAGCGCTCCGTTTCGAGGACGCCGCCAACGTCGCCACCGCCACCACCACCGACGACAACTCGCCGCGCGGCCTCGTGCCGATCGAAACCATCGCGCACCTGCACCGGCTGTGGGATCCGGTCACCGGTGAGCGCCTGGCGCTGGTGACGTACGCGCTCAAGTCCAGGGACCTCGCCATCCAGTACAACGACTCGATGCGCACCGCGGTGGTGGACCTCTCCATCCGCCAATGGGCGGCGAGCCGCGGCACCTGGAACGACACGACCATCCCCAAACATCTCCGGCTGCCCGACACCACCCTCAAGCGCACCCACCTCACCGGCTTCGTGCTGCTGCCGTCGAGTCCCGGGGTGACGTCGTGGAGCCTGGTCGCGACGCAACCCGCCGGGCGGCGCGGCATCTCCTACGACGTGAGCGGCGATTCGCTGGCCAGCGGTCCGTTGGCGCTGTCCGATCTGGTGATCGGGGCCGCGAGCCAGGGGCTGGTCTGGGACAATCACGGCGCGAAGATCACGCTGGCTCCGCTCGATGCAGTGAATCGCACCGAGCCGCTGTCGCTGTACTACCAGATTCGCAGCGACGTCGCGCGTCCCAAGGCCACCACCACCGTGGCGCTGTACCGCATCCAGGATGGTCACGTGACCGATTCGGCGGCGCTGCAGGTGGTGCTGGAAAGCCCGCTGCCGGCGGGGATCAGCGAGACGGCCCCGCTGGTGGATGTCTCGCGGCTGCCCAAGGGGAGTTACCGGCTGGAAGTGCGACTCACCGACGGCGCCGCGACCATCCGGCGCAGCACTGTCCTGAACCTGGATTGATTCATGACCCGCCGCATCGGAGTCCTGTTCACGGCACTCCTCGCGTTGACACCGGGCGGGCTGCGCGCGCAATCGATTCTCGGCCGCCTGGTCGACAGCACATCGCAGGTTCCGGTGGTCGGCGCGCTGGTCGAGTTGCACACCGGCATCGGCGTCCTGCTGACCCACGCCGTCACCAGCACGTCGGGGCAGTTCGTGCTCGGGGCACCGGGTGCCGGGACCTACCAGCTGCGATTCGCGGCCATCGGTTATGCGCGCCATCAGCCGATCGACCTCACCGTCGATTCTGCCGGTGCCGTCATTGCCGACATCCGGCTGGTACCCGTCGTGGTGTCGCTTCCCGATGTGGTGGCGCTGGGCGGCAAGCGGGAGTGCGGCAAGTCGGGGATGGACAACGCCATGTTCGCCAGCTTGCTCGACGGCGCGCAACAGGCGCTGGAAGTGATGCAGGCCACCGTCGAGTCACGCGACGTGGGATTCGACATGACCATGATCCACCGCCGGATCACCGGCGGCAACCGGCCCGACACGGTGGCCGACTCCTCGGCCACGACGATGCGCAGCTGGCCGGTGCAGAGCATCGCGCTCGATTCGCTGGAGAAGAACGGCTTTGCGCGTCCGATGTCCGGCAAGGAAGGCACCGGGTGGGTGTACTACGGCCCGGACCTGCGGGTGTTGTTCTCCGACTGGTTCCTCGCCGGCCATTGCTTCACGCTGGCGCGAGCGGCCGCCGGGGACAGCGTGCTCCACCTGCGGTTCGAGCCGGTCCATCACCCGCGCAACGTCGATATCATGGGCGAGATGGTGCTCGACCGCGAAACGCTGGCGCTGGAGCAGCTGTCGTTCACCCACATCGACTTTCCATTCGGCGCCCTCGATGGCGCTTCCGGCGGCAAGCTGTCGTTCCTCCGGGTCGCATCGGGTTTCTGGATTCCGGTCGACTGGACCCTGTGGGCGCCGATTGCGGTCGCCACCAGGAACGTGCCTCGTCCGGTCATCGGTGCTTGGGGCTCGCCGCCGAGTCGGCCGTCATTGCTCGCGCCGGTGGCTGCCAGCGGCGGGACGATGACCGTCGTCGGCCGGGTGGAGACGAGCGGCAAGCTCGTCAAGGTGACCGTCGCGCAGCAGTGACGCGTTTGTTGGAGCCCCGTTGCGGCGGATTGAGGCGGCAGCCGTGGGTGGCGGCGCTATCTCACCCGCATGCGTCGTCGACTTCTCCTGCTCGACCTCGATCCGGGACCCTCGCTGGTCGCAAGCGCCAGCCACGCCGCTCCGCTGGTCGTCCTCTCACTTCCCGGTGGACGCGCGGCGGCGGCGGTCCCGCTCTTCGACGAAACCCCCGAAGAAGCGCTGGCGGCGCTGCTGGCCGACGGCATCGCCATCCGCGGGTCCCGCGTCATTGAACTCTGACGGCGCGGCGCCCGTGCCGTTGACCCGCCTTCGGGGCGCCAGCACCTTGGTGGCATGACGCACGTTCTCACCGCGCTCCGGCTGACACTGGCCGACGTCGTAACCCTCGGCCTGATCTGGGTCTTCGCCTGGATCGCGTGGCAGGCGGTCAACCTCGTCGGGCGGCGGATGGTGGTGGCGGCCACCACCGGAGAACACCCCACGGCGTCACGTGAGCAGCGCGCCCGCACGGCCAGTCTCCTGCTGCGCGGTGTGGGCCACATGGCGATCGTACTGGTGGCGATCGCGGCCACGCTGGGCGTCTTCAAGGTCAACCTCACGCCGGCGCTGGTCGGCACGGCCATCCTCGGCCTGGCGGTGTCGATCGGCGGCCAGGGAATGGTCAAGGATCTGATCGCCGGGTTCTTCTTTCTCACCGAGGATCAGTTCGGGGTGGGCGACATCATCGACGCCGGCGGAAAATCGGGCGTCGTCGAGCGGATGACGTTGCGCGTGGTGATGTTGCGAGACCTGGAAGGGACGCTGCACATCGTCCCCAACGGCCAGATCACCACGGTCAGCAACCACACCCGTGGCTGGGCGCGCGCGGTGGTCGACGTGGGTGTGGCGTACGGCGCCGACATCGACCATGCCATCGCCGTGCTGCGCGACGAGGCCCACCGGTTCGCGGCGGATCCGGCGTGGAGCGCCAGGTTCGACCAGGCCCCCGAGGTGCTCGGCGTGCAGAGTCTTGGCGAGAACAGTGTCACCGTGCGGGTGCTGCTTCGCACCCGGCCGGGGATGCAGTGGGAGGTCAACCGCGAGTTTCTTCGCCGGGTGAAGATCCGGCTCGACCGGGAAGGGATCGAGATTCCGTTGCCGCAGCGCACCGTGCAGATCCGCCCGGCCCCGGGCGCCCCGCCGCCCAATGCCGGCGCTCCGGAGAAGATCACGTGACGCTTCGTCTCTACAACACCATGACGCGCCAGGTGGAGCCGTTCGCGCCGCTCGCCCCGCCCGACGTGTCGCTCTATACCTGCGGGCCGACGGTCTACAACTACGCCCACATCGGCAACTTCCGGACGTTCGCGTTCGAAGACGTGCTGCGGCGCTGGCTCGAAGCCAGCGGTTTCCGGGTGCTGCACGTCATGAATCTCACCGATGTCGATGACAAGATGATCCGCGGCGCACTGCAGAACGGCACCACGATCGACGCGCTGGCGCAGCCGTTCATCGATGCGTTCTCCGCCGACCGCGACTACCTGCGCCTCCTCCCGGCACACGCGTATCCGCGCGCCACCGGGTACATCCCGCAGCAGATTGCGCTGGTATCCGATCTCCTCGCCAAAGGGGTGGCGTACCGCAGCGACGACGGCTCGGTGTATTTCGCGATCGATCGCTTCCCGGCATACGGCCGCCTGTCGCATCTGGACGCACGTGAACTCCGCACCGGCGCCAGTGGCCGGGTCAACGCCGACGAGTACGCCAAGGAAGACGCGCGCGACTTCGTGCTCTGGAAGGCGGTCCGCCCCGAGGACGAGCAGGTCGGCGCCGCGTGGGACGCCCCGTTCGGCCGCGGCCGCCCCGGTTGGCACCTGGAATGCTCGGCGATGTCACTCGAGATCGTGCGCGAGCGCCTCGGCACCGATGTGCTCGACATCCACGCCGGTGCGGTGGACCTGATCTTTCCGCACCACGAAGACGAGATCGCGCAGAGCTGTGCCTACACCGGCGAACCGGAGTTCGCGCGCTGGTGGATGCACGGCGAATTCCTGACCATGGCGGGCACCAAGATGTCGAAGCGCTTCGGCAACATCCTCACCGCGCGCGACCTGCGGCTCGAAGGAATCGACGCGGGCGCGGTGCGACTGCTGTTCGCCACGACACACTACCGGCAGAAGCTCGATTTCACTGACGACGCGCTCGCCGCCGCGCGCGAAGGATCGCGCCGCCTGGGCGAGTTCGCCGCGCGTCTCGGCGAAGCCGTCCGCGAACCGGAGTCGGTGAAGAACGCGGAGGCATTCGAACAGCTCGCGACGCGTCTCGACGACGAATTCGCGGCGGCGATGAACGACGATCTCAACACGCCGCGTGCGCTCGCGGCGCTGTTCGAGGCGGCGGTCGAGGGCAACCGATTGCTTGATGGCGGCGGACTGCCGACGGATCGGTTCGCGGCGACCTGGCGGCGGTCCTCGGAGGTACTCCAGGTGGTACCGGCTTTGGCAGTGCGCATGCGAGTGAGCGGAATCGGGGCTGCGGAGGTCGGAATCACGGTGTCCGGCGCCGCCACGGTGTCGTGGAACGAGATTCCTCCCCACGACTCGGCCGCGCAGCAGCTCTGGGCGGAACACTGGGCGTCGCGCCGTGTCGCTGCCAAGCAGGCGCGCGATTTCACCGAGGCCGACCGGATTCGTGCGCTTCTGGCGGAGCAGGGCTGGGAAGTCCGCGACAATCGGGACGGGACGGCCACCGTCCAGCGGCGGTAGGCGATCGGCTCGTCCACGCAAGTGGGCGGGAGGGCCTCTGGCTCCGCGCTCCGCGAACCACGCTCGTGGTACTGGGTCGGGCGGTTGCGGCGCGCTCCGCGAAACGTCGCGGCGAGGCCCTCTCGCCCCCTTGCCTTCGGCCCTGTCGTTTCCCGCTGGCCGAGTCCCGCCCCGGGGCCATGGGCTCTGGGCTCTGGGCTCTGGGCTCTGGGCTCTGAGCTCTGGGCTCTCGGCACTGGGCTCACGGCTGCTTCGCCGTTCTAACCGCCACTTGCGCCCCGACTTGCGGCTCCAGTATCTTGCGAGTCTGTCGGGGCACCGGGCTTTTTCGATGGGGTCCGGGGGTTCGCTGACGTAGCTCAATTGGTAGAGCACCCGATTTGTAATCGGGCGGTTGTGGGTTCAAGTCCCGCCGTCAGCTCCAGTGAGTGAGGTGCCGAAGGGGACGGGGCAGGTTGGGCAGGGCTCGGTGGGGTGGCCGAGTGGTTAATGGCAGCAGACTGTAAATCTGCCGGGCTTCGCCCTACGTAGGTTCGAATCCTACCCCCACCACTCGGCCGGTTTGGACCAGTGGGCAACGACCGCGGGTGTAGCTCAGTTGGTAGAGCATCAGCCTTCCAAGCTGAGGGTCGCGGGTTCGAGTCCCGTCGCCCGCTCTGTGGCTGGATGCAGGAGGCACGAGGGCCGCGGGGACCGGAGCCCTGGGCATCTGGGGACAAGGCTCGCGTAGCTCAGTCGGTAGAGCACATCCTTGGTAAGGATGAGGTCACCGGTTCGATCCCGGTCGCGAGCTCTTCACGGCAGGGATGGCGAGGCGGGGACCAGCCAGCAATCAGCGCCGGGCAACCGGATCGATCCGGGCCCGGCGCATTGTGTCGGGAAGATCGAGGGTCGAGAGGTCGAGGGGTCATGGCGGTGGGGCGGGTCGAGGCGGTCCTGCCCCGTGACCGCTGAGCGATGGGGCGGGGCACTGAACCAGACGAGGACGCAGAGCCATGTCGAAGGCGAAATTCGAGCGGACCAAGCCGCATGTGAACGTGGGCACGATCGGGCACGTGGACCACGGGAAGACGACGTTGACGGCGGCGCTGACGAAGGTGTCGGCGGACAAGGGGTTCGGGACGAAATACATCTCGTACGACGAGGTGGCGAAGGCGTCGGCGAGTCAGGGGCGGCGGGACGCGACGAAGATCCTGACGATCGCGACGAGCCACGTGGAGTACGAGACGGCGAAGCGGCACTATGCGCACGTGGACTGTCCGGGGCACGCGGATTATGTGAAGAACATGATCACGGGGGCGGCCCAGATGGACGGGGCGATCCTGGTGGTGTCGGCGGTGGACGGGCCGATGCCGCAGACGCGGGAGCACATCCTGCTGGCGCGGCAGGTGAACGTGCCGAGCGTGGTGGTGTTCCTGAACAAGTGCGACCTGGTGGATGACGCGGAGCTGCTGGACCTGGTGGAGCTGGAGGTGCGGGAGCTGCTGAGCCAGTACCAGTTCCCCGGGGACGAGACGCCGGTGATCCGGGGAAGCGCGATGAAGGCGATCGAGGGGGACGCGGGGTGGGTGGCGAAGATCGAGGAGCTGTACGCGGCGCTGGACAGCTACATCCCGGAGCCGGTGCGGGAGACGGAGAAGCCGTTCCTGATGCCGGTGGAAGATGTGTTCTCGATCACGGGGCGGGGGACGGTGGCGACGGGGCGGATCGAGCGGGGCCGGGTGAAGGTGGGGGAAGAGGTGCAGCTGGTGGGGTTCGGGGCGGAGAAGCGGACGACGGTGACCGGGGTGGAGATGTTCCGGAAGCTGTTGGATGAGGGGGTGGCGGGGGACAACGTGGGGCTGCTGCTGCGGGGGATCGAGAAGACGGACATCGAGCGGGGGATGGTGCTGGCGAAGCCGGGGAGTGTGACGCCGCACACGAAGATCGAGGCCGAGGTGTATGTGCTGAGCAAGGACGAAGGGGGCCGGCACACGCCGTTCTTCAAGGGGTACCGGCCGCAGTTCTACCTGCGGACGACGGACGTGACGGGGAACGTGGAGTTGCCGGCGGGGGTGGAGATGGTGATGCCGGGGGACAACACGGCGATGACGATCGAGCTGATCACGCCGGTGGCGATGGACGAGGGGCTGCGGTTCGCGATCCGCGAAGGCGGCCGGACCGTCGGCGCCGGCGTCGTGACGAAGATCCTCAAGTGACCGCGCGGCGGGCCGCGCGGTCATCCCGACTGCGCCGCACGAGGGATCGGTACGGGGTGAGAGGGGTCGATTGATGGACGAACCGGAGATCCAGCCGTCGGGCGGTGTGGTCGCCAAAGCCGCGAG
The DNA here is from genome assembly GCA_963697065.1 of uncultured Gemmatimonadales bacterium. Taxonomy (GTDB): domain Bacteria; phylum Gemmatimonadota; class Gemmatimonadetes; order Gemmatimonadales; family GWC2-71-9; genus Palsa-1233. Next base: position 103,820 of record CAVOMQ010000004.1, on the reverse strand, counting down.
TGTTCGCGACTTCCTGGTCACCACCCGCTACGAGATGGACAAGGTGACCTGGCCGCAGCGCGACGAGCTGCGGAAGGCCACCCAGGCGGTGGTCATCGGTTCGCTGGCGCTGGGCGTGCTCATCGGCCTGCTCGATTGGATATTGCAGAAGATCCTGGTCAACGGCGTCGCGCTGCTGGCCCGGTGACGGGAGTCGCGGTGGAGTATCGCTGGTACGCAATCCAGACGACGGCGGGCCACGAGAACAAGGTCCGCTCGCTGCTGGGGCAACGGATCAAGGACGATCCGCGGCCCGAGGGACAGAAGCTGGTGGCGCAGGCGCTGGTCCCCACCCAGGAAGTGGTGGAGATCAAGAACGGCAAGAAGGTCACCGTCGAGCGCAAGCTGTATCCCGGGTACGTGATCGTGCAGATGGGGATGAGCCAGGAGGCGCAGCACCTGGTCAATTCCATCCAGGGCGTGATCAAGTTCGTGGGAACGGCCAAGGCGCCGCTCCCGCTGCGCGACGACGAAGTCAACCGCCTCCTCGGCATCGCCGAACCGGAAGCGGAAACGGCACCCAAGGAGGAGATTCCGTTCCTCCCCGGTCAGGCCGTCGAGATCACGGAAGGGCCGTTCTCGGACTTCAACGGCGTGGTCGAAGAGGTGCTGGCCGATAAGGGGAAGGTGAAGGTGTCGGTGTCACTCTTCGGTCGGCCGACGACGGTGGAGTTGGACTATTTGCAGTTGCGGGGGCACTAGCAACGGCGGCCCGGAGCCCTGAGCCCAGGGCCCCGGATGTCGGCCTCGGCGAGATTGCGCGAGATGCCGACCGGTACGCCGAGTTCAGTTTGCGGGGCTCAGGGCCATGGGCTCTGGGCCGGTTTTCCGGCGACCGCCCCGGATGTCGGCGGCAGGGCGAATGGCGCCCGAAAGGAGTGGTGATCGGCACATGGCAAAGAAAGTTCAGGCCATGGTGAAGCTGCAGTGTCCCGCCGGCGCGGCCAATCCCGCGCCCCCGGTGGGCACCGCGCTTGGCCCCCACGGGGTCAACATCATGGAATTCTGCAAGCAGTTCAACGCCCGGACGCAGTCGCAGGCCGGCATGGTGATCCCGGTGGTGGTCACGATCTTCACCGATCGGTCCTTCACCTTCATCACCAAGACGCCGCCGGCGGCGAACCTCCTGCTCAAGGAAGCCGGGATCGAAAAGGGAAGTGGCGCGCCCAACCGGACCAAGGTGGGGAAGGTGACACGCGCCCAGCTCAAGAAGATCGCCGAGATCAAGATGGCCGATCTCAATGCCTCCGACCTCGAATCGGCGATGCGGATGGTCGCCGGTACGGCGCGGTCGATGGGGCTGGAGGTGGCGGACTGATGGGCGCCGGCAAGCAGTACCGCGCGGCGGCCGCCAGGCTCGAGCCGGGCCGTCTCTATTCGGTCCCCGAGGCCGCGGCGCTGGTCAAGCAGACCGCGTACGCCAAGTTCGACGCCACCGTCGACGTCGCGGTCCGCCTCGGTGTCGATCCGCGGCACGCCGACCAGGTGGTCCGCGGCACGGTGGTGCTGCCGCATGGCACCGGCAAGAAGATCCGCGTGCTGGTGATCGCCCAGGGCGATCGCGCCAAGGAGGCCGAGGCGGCCGGCGCGGATTTCGTCGGGACGGAGTACCTGCAGAAGCTCAAGGACGGCTGGCTCGACTGCGATGTGATCGTGGCGACGCCCGACGTCATGGGCCAGTTGGGCGCGCTGGGCCGGATCCTCGGTCCCCGTGGCATGATGCCGAACCCCAAGGCGGGGACGGTCACCATGGACGTCACCAAGGCGGTGCGCGATATCAAGGCCGGCAAGATCGAGTTCCGGGTCGACAAGACCGGCAATCTCCACGCTCCCATCGGCAAGGTGTCGTTCAGCGAACAGCAGCTGGCCGACAACCTCCATGCCCTGCTGGAGACCATCGTCAAGGTCAAGCCGTCGGCGGCCAAGGGAACTTATCTCCGCTCCGCCACCGTTTCGGGGACGATGGGCCCCGGCATCAAGCTCGACATGGCGGGGTACCGATGAGCAAGAGCGAACGGCAGGAGGAAGTGACCGATCTCTCGGCGCGGATCAAGGCCTCGCCGACGGTCTTCGTCACCGATTTCACCGGCCTCGACGTGCTGGCGATGACCGAGTTCCGTCGGCGCCTCCGCGCCAACGGGGCGCGCTACGTCGTGGTCAAGAACACCCTGGCGCAACGGGCGCTGGCCGAGAACGCGATCTCGGCCCTCGACGACCACCTGACCGGGCAGACCGGGCTGGTGTTCGCCGGCGACGATCCGATGGCGGCGGCGCGCGTGATCGGCGAATTCGCCAAGGAGCACGAACGACCCACGGTGCGCGCCGGTTGGATGGACGGAAAGCTGGTGGCCTCGGCGTATGTCATGCGCCTGGGCTCGATTCCGCCCCGGGACACATTGCTGGGGCAGTTGGTGGGTGGGTTCAACAGCGTGCTGTATCAGATGGTTGGTGCGCTCGAGGCGCTCCGCGAACAGCGGCAACAGGCCGGTCAGACCAGTTAAGGACACGGAGAACACTTACATGGCGACGATGCTCAGCAACGACGAGATTCTCGAGGCGATCGGACACAAGACCGTGCTCGAACTGGCCGATCTGATCGAGGCGTTCAAGACGAAGTTCAACGTGTCGGTGGCGGCGATGGCCGCGCCGGCCGGAGGCGCCGGAGCCGGCGCCGCCGCCGCGGTCGAGGAACAGACGGAGTTCACCGTCATCCTCAAGGCTGCTGGCGAGAAGAAGATCAACGTCATCAAGGTGATCCGCGAGGTCACCTCGTTGGGGTTGAAGGAAGCCAAGGATCTGGTCGATGGCGCACCCAGTACCGTCAAGGAAGGCGCGTCGAAGGCCGAGGCCGAGGAGATGAAGAAGAAACTCGAGGATCAGGGCGCGACCGTCGAGCTGAAGTGACGAAGCGTCATCCCGAGCCGGCGCTTGCCGGCGAGGGATCCCGCAACGGTCACTTACAGCGAGACGGCATGACGACTCGACGCGAGTACAGTACACCGATAGACGGCCGTATCGGCCTCCGCAGCGTTGCGGAGGCCGGGGCGGTGCCGTCGCTATTTGCCTCAAGGTGGCCCGATGCCTGACACGTTGCCCGTCATCTCGTTTTCGACCGTGCAGCCGGGGATGGACATGCCCCATCTGCTCGATATTCAGACCAAGGCGTTCGAGTCGCTCCTCGTCCCCGACAACGTCGAGGGCGACCGCCAGGACGTCTCGCTGGAGCGCGTCTTCCGCGACCTGTTCCCGATCGGCGACGTCAACGGCAAGTACTCGCTCGAATTCGTGTCCTACTCCCTCGGCGAGCCGAAGTACACCGTCGAGGAGTGCATCGAGCGGGACATGACGTACGCCGTGCCGCTCCGTACCAAGCTGCGGCTCGACGTGTTCGAGGAGGTCGACGGTCAGCGCCGGCTCAACAACGCCATCGAGAAGGAAGTCTATCTCGGCGAGCTGCCGATCATGACCCCGCTCGGCACGTTCGTGATCAACGGCGCCGAACGGGTGGTCGTCTCGCAGCTGCACCGGTCGCCCGGCGTGGTCTTCGAGGAAGACATCCATCCCAACGGGCAGCGACTGTTCAGCGCGCGGATCATCCCGTTCCGCGGGTCGTGGGTGGAGTTCACGATCGACATCCACGACGTGATCTACGTGCACATCGACAAGAAGAAGAAGTTCCCGGCGACCGCGCTGTTGCGGGCGTTCGGCTACGGCCACAACGCGGAGATCCTCCGGCTGTTCTTCGCCGAGAAGGACCTCGACATCACCGGTCGCGCCGATTCCCGCCAGGAGCGGCGCGAGATCGTCGGGTCGATGCTGGCCGCCGACGTGCCCAACCCGGAAGATCCCGCCGGTGAGCCGCTGGGTCACCTCGGTGACGAGCTCACCGTCGACCGGCTGCAGGCGATGCGGCACGTCGGCGTCAAGCACGTGCGCGTCTTTGCCGGCTACACCCTGCTCGACCTCCGCGAAGAGGAACAGCCGGTTTCCAATCGTGACCGCAGCAACCACGTGCTGGCGTTCGCCGCGGCCGACCCGGCCAGCGGCGAAGTGCTGGCCGAAGCGGGTGACGAGTTGACCGACAAGCTCCGGCAGAAGCTGGAGAAGGCGGGGGTGCACAAGGTCGAAATCCTGCTCCCCACCAGCCGGGGCGAGTCGCCGCTGATCCGCAACACGCTGGCCAAGGACCCGACGCACTCCGAACAGGAGGCGCTGGAGCAGATCTACGCGCTGCTGCGGCCGGGCGACGCGCCGAATCTCGAAACGGCGCGCCAGCAGATCCAGAAGCTCTTCTTCAACCCCAAGCGCTACGACCTCGGGCGCGTGGGCCGCTACAAGATCAACCAGCGGCTCCGCCTCAAGACCGATCCGAATCACACAGTGCTGACCGAAGAGGACTTCGTCGCGATCATCCGCTACCTGATCGATCTCCACGACGGCCGCGGACAGACGGACGACATCGACCACCTCGGCAATCGCCGCATCCGGTCGGTGGGCGAGCTGATCGCCAACCAGTTCTCGGTGGGCCTCTCGCGCATGGCGCGGCTGGTCAAGGAACGGATGAGCATCAACTCCGATCCGGAGAAGATCTCGCTCGACGACCTGGTCAACGCCCGCACCGTCTCGGCCGTCATCCAGGCGTTCTTCGGGTCGTCCCAGCTGTCGCAGTTCATGGACCAGACCAATCCCCTGGCTGAATTGACCAACAAGCGCCGTCTCTCGGCCCTTGGCCCGGGCGGCCTGACCCGCGAGCGCGCCGGATTCGAAGTCCGCGACGTGCACTACTCGCAGTACGGCCGGATGTGCCCGATCGAGACGCCGGAAGGCCCGAACATCGGCCTGATCACGTCGCTGTCGACCTATGCCCGCATCAACGAACTCGGGTTCATCGAGACGCCGTACCGGCTGGTCAAGAACGGCCGCGTCACCGGCGAGCTGCATTGGCTGTCGGCCAGCGAGGAAGAGGATTTCGCGGTGGCGCAGGCCAACGCGCCGCTCAACGACGACGCCACCTTCGCCGATCAGCTGGTCCTCTGCCGCGCGCGGCGACGACTACCCGCTGCTGCCGCCGTCCCGCATCGATTACATGGACGTGGCGCCGGAACAGCTGGTCTCGATCGCGGCCGCGCTGATTCCGTTCCTCGAACACGACGACGCCAACCGCGCGCTGATGGGATCGAACATGCAGCGGCAGTCGGTGCCGCTGCTCTTTCCCGAGGCGCCCCTGGTGGGCACCGGGCTCGAGGCCAAGGTGGCGAACGACTCCGGCGCGGTGATCGCCGCGCGGCGCGGCGGCACCATCACCCGGGTCACCGCCGACGAGATCATCGTCGACGCCGGCGCCGCGGGCACCAACAAGGCACAGCCGCTCGGGCGGCTGGCGCGCATCGATCGCTATCGGGTCAAGAAGTTCTGGCGCACCAACCAGGACACCGCCATCAACCAGCGTCCGCTGGTGGCACAGGGCCAGAAGGTGGGCGCGGGCCAGGTGATCGCCGACGGCGCCGGCACCGAGGCGGGCGAACTCGCCCTCGGCGCCAACGTGCTGGTGGCGTTCATGCCGTGGTACGGGCACAACTTCGAAGACGCCATCGTGCTCTCCGAGCGCCTGGTCAAGGACGACGTCTATTCGTCGATCCACATCCAGGAGCTCGAACTCCACGTCCGCGACACCAAGCGCGGCCAGGAGGAGATCACCCGGGAAATCCCCAACGTCTCCGACGAATCGCTGGTCGATCTCGACGAGCGCGGCATCATCCGCATCGGCGCGCATGTCCAGCCGGGCGACATCCTGGTCGGGAAGATCACGCCCAAGGGCGAAACCGAACTCTCGCCGGAAGAGAAGCTGCTGACGGCGATCTTCGGCGAGAAGGCAAAGGACGTGAAGGATTCGTCGCTCAAGGTACCGCCCGGCATGAAGGGCACCGTGATCGACGTCAAGATCTTCTCCCGCGTCGAAGGACCGGTGGTCGACAAGGACCGCGGCGAGCGCATCGGCGACGTCCGCCGGCACGAGGCCGAAGAGAAGGCCCGCATCACCCACGCCATGATCGACGAAGTGGCGGAGCTGCTCGAAGGGCAGGATGTGGGACTGATGCTGCGGGCCGGCACCGTCGAGGAGCTGCTGCCGCAGGGTACCACGCTCGGCAAGTCGGTGCTCCGGGACATCGACCTCGGCGAGGTCGACCTCAAGACGCTGCGCGTGGCCGACAAGGCGGCGAACGAGCGGATTCGCACCACGCTCGATGCCGCGGCCGCCGAGCGCGCCCGCGTCGAAGAGAAGGCCGAGGATCAGATCGACAAGATCCTCCAGCCCGACGAATTGCCGCCGGGCGTCATTCAGCTGGTCAAGGTCTACATCGCCGAGAAGCGGAAGATCTCCGTCGGCGACAAGATGGCCGGCCGCCACGGCAACAAGGGCATCGTGGCGCGGGTGGTGCCGGAGGAGGACATGCCGTTCCTCCCCGACGGCACGCCGGTCGACATCGTGCTCAATCCGCTCGGCGTGCCGAGCCGCATGAATGTCGGCCAGATCCTCGAGACGCATCTGGGCTGGTGTTGCCGGATTCTCGGATTCAAGGCCAAGACGCCGGTTTTCCGCGGCGCGGAAGAGAGCGAGATCGGCGTGCTGCTGCGGCTCTCGGGGCTGGCATGGGCGTCGCAGGCGTTGCGCCTGAAGGCGCAGGCGCCGGAGCCCGACATCGCCACGATCGAGGCGCTGGTCCACGATCTCAAGGGAGCGACGCTCGACGGCGCCACCATCGACGGCACCGGCATCGAGGCGTTGGGAGTCAAGGGCGCGTCGAAGTCCACCACCGCTCTGGCGGCGGAGGTCACCGCGTTCCTCGCGGCGGCAGCCGGTGAGCTGGCCGCGCACGCCCGCGAGCAGTGCCAGACCGAGGTGACGGTGCACGACACGCTGATCGGCGAGGCCGCGGCCAAGTCCAGGGTGCTCGAGTCGGCACGCAAGGCGGCGCAGGATCGCGCCAAGCTGGGCGACGCCGAGCTGCTCGAGGCCATCGGCCTCGACGGGGTGGCGGCGATGCTTGGCAGCAAGCCGGCGCTCGCCGTGGCGAGCAAGGCGGCAGACCAGCTGATCCGCTATGCCGGGCTCACGCCGGCCGGCAAGGCGCGGCTCCGCGACGGGCGCACCGGTCAGGAGTTCAAGGGCGACGTGACCGTCGGCACCATCTACATGCTCAAGTTGAGCCACCTGGTCGACGACAAGATCCACGCCCGGTCGATCGGTCCGTACTCGCTGGTGACCCAGCAGCCGCTGGCCGGCAAGGCCCAGTTCGGCGGCCAGCGCTTCGGCGAGATGGAAGTCTGGGCGCTGGAAGCGTACGGCGCCGCACACGTGCTGCAGGAGATGCTGACCGTCAAGTCCGACGACGTCAACGGCCGCAGCCGTGTCTACGAAGCCATCGTCAAGGGGCAGAATCTCCCCGAACCGGGAATCCCCGAGTCGTTCAACGTGTTGGTGAAGGAACTGCAGGCCCTGGGGCTCAAAGTGACCCTGGGCGTCACCGCCGAAGGCGAGGAGTGAGGCGGATATGATCGATTTTCGCAGCGGACGGGAGCCGAAGAGCTCCACCTTTGACTTTATCGCGGTGCGCATCGCGTCGCCAGAGGAAATTCGCGGCCCGCGCGATCCCAAGGAGCGCGAGCGCCTCGAACTGCAGGGCCAGCGCTACTGGTGGTCGTGGGGGGAAGTCACCAAGCCCGAGACCATCAACTACCGCTCGTTCAAGCCGGAACGCGACGGCCTGTTCTGCGAACGGATATTCGGTCCGGTCAAGGACTGGGAATGCCATTGCGGCAAGTACAAGCGGATCCGCTATCGCGGCGTGATCTGCGATCGCTGCGGCGTCGAGGTGACGCTGTCGAAGGTGCGGCGCGAGCGGATGGGCCACATCGAGCTCTCCGTGCCGGTGGCGCACATCTGGTTCTTCAAGACGCTGCCGTCGCCGATGGGCAACCTCCTCGACGTCACGTTGAAGGAGCTGGAGCGGATCATCTACTACTCCAGCTACGTGGTGCTCGATCCCGGCAAGCAGGACGTCGAAGACAAGCAACTGCTCGACGAGGACGAATACCTCACGCTCCGGCTGAAGGCCCGCGAAGAAGGTGACACCGCGTTCCGCGCCGACATCGGCGCGCCCGCGGTGCGCGAACTGCTCAAGCGGATCGACGTCAAGAAGCTCGCCGAAGAGCTGCGCTCGGCGGTGGCGGTGGAAACCAGCCAGCACCGCAAGAAGCAGATGCTCAAGCGGCTCAAGATCGTCGACGCGTTCCTCGGGTCCGGTGACGCCGGCGACACCCCGAACGATCCGGCGTGGATGATCATGGACGTGATCCCGGTCATTCCGCCCGATCTCCGGCCGCTGGTGCCGCTCGACGGCGGGCGGTTCGCCACTAGCGATCTGAACGACCTCTACCGGCGGGTGATCAACCGCAACAACCGCCTGCAGAAGCTCATCCAGCACCGCGCGCCGGAGGTGATCCTGCGCAACGAGAAGCGGATGCTGCAGGAGGCGGTCGACGCGCTGTTCGACAACGGACGGCGGTCGAAGGCCATCCGCGGCCGCGGCAAGCGTCCGCTCAAGTCACTGAGCGACATGCTCAAGGGCAAGCAGGGCCGGTTCCGCCAGAACCTGCTCGGCAAGCGCGTCGACTACTCGGGGCGTTCGGTGATCGTGGTCGGTCCCGAGCTCCGGCTGCACCAGTGCGGCCTGCCCAAGACGATGGCGGTCGAGCTCTTCAAGCCGTTCATCATCCACAAGCTGGTGGAGAACGGCATCGCTGAAACCGTCAAGCGCGCCAAGAAGATCGTCGAGCGCGAGAGCCCCGAGGTGTACGAGATCCTGGAAGAGATCATCCAGGACCATCCGGTGCTGCTCAACCGCGCCCCGACGCTCCACCGCCTCGGCATCCAGGCGTTCGAGCCGAAGCTGGTGGAGGGGAAGGCCATCCGGATCCATCCGCTGGTCTGCGCGGCATTCAACGCCGACTTCGACGGTGACCAGATGGCGGTGCACGTGCCGCTGTCGTTCGAGGCGCAGCTGGAAGCGCGGCTGCTGATGGTCTCGAGCAACAACATCCTCAAGCCCTCCGACGGACGGCCGATCGCCGAGCCGTCGCAGGACATGGTGCTGGGGTCGTACTTCCTCACCAAGCTGCCCGCCGGGTTCGAAGAGGAACTGCGGGTGGCCGGGCCGAAGGTCGAAGAGATCAAGGCGCGGCTCTGGAAGGACGCGCCGTATTACGCCAGCATCGCCGAGCTGGAGACGGCGCTGCTGCACGGCACCGTGGAACACCAGAGCGCCATCCAGTTCTGGTTCGTGCCGCCGGCCGACTCGACCGAACCCCGGCCGCGCTGGATCCGGACCACGGTGGGCCGGGTGCTGTTCAACAACATCGTGCCGCGCCGCGTGGTCGCCGAACTCGGCTTCCGCGACGAACTGATGAAGAAGCGGCAGCTGTCGGAGACGGTGCTGCAGAGTTACCGCCGCGCCGGGCTCAAGGAAACGGTGGAGTTCCTCGACCGCCTGAAGCGGTTCGGGTTCGAATTCGCCACCGCCGGCGGCATCTCCATCGGGATCGAGGATCTCGAGATTCCGGCGGAGAAGCAGGAGCTGCTCAGCGAGGCGCAGAAGCGGGTCGAACGGTTCCAGAAGGCCTACAACACCGGCCAGATCACGTTCGGCGAGCGGTACAACAAGGTCATCGACGCCTGGACCCACGCCAACAACGACGTGGCCGAGGCGATGCTGAACCACATGCGCATCTCACGCGGCGGTTACAACCCGGTGTACATGATGTACGACTCCGGGTCACGCGGTTCGCGCGACCAGATCCGGCAGCTGGCGGGCATGCGCGGCCTGATGGCCAAGCCGCAGAAGAAGCTGACCGGCGGCATCGGCGAGATCATCGAGTCGCCGATCAAGTCGAATTTCCGCGAAGGGCTCACCGTGCTGGAGTACTTCATCTCCACCCACGGCGCCCGGAAGGGGTTGGCCGACACCGCGCTCAAGACCGCGGACGCCGGCTATCTCACCCGCCGGCTCTGCGACGTGGCGCAGGACGTGACCATCACCGAGGAAGATTGCGGGACGGTGATGGGACTCGACATGTCGCCGTTGAAGGAAGGCGAAGATGTCATCGAGCCGCTCCGCGACCGGATTCTCGGGACCGTGGCGGCGGAAGACGTCACCGATCCGCACGAACTCGACGACTTCGGCGATCCGCGCCTGCTGGTGCAGGCCGGGGAGCTGATCGACGAAGAGATCTCGCAGCGCATCGACGACGCCGGGATCGAGCGCGTCCGGATCCGCAGCGTGCTGACCTGCGAGTCGAAGCGGGGGGTCTGCCGGATGTGCTACGGCCGCAACCTGGCGACCATGGAAATGGTCGACCTCGGCGAAGCGGTCGGCATTCTGGCGGCGCAGTCCATCGGCGAACCGGGCACGCAGCTGACGCTGCGGACGTTCCATATCGGCGGCACGTCGTCGCGTATCGCCGAAGAGGCGGAACGGCGGGCGCGCACCGACGGCCTCGTGACCTACACCGACGATCTCGAGTGGGCCGACGTGCCGGTGGAATACGAAGACGGCGTCAAGGCGTCGATCCGGATCGCGCTCACCCGCGAGACGGAGTCGGCAACCGAAGAGACCAAGGCCGGCATCGTGCTGGTCGATCCGAAGGACCCCAAGCGGCCGCTCAACCGGTACCCGGTGCCCGAGGGCGCCCTGATCCAGGTCAAGGAGCACGACGTCGTCAGCAAGGGCGACAACGACAAGCGCGGCTCGATCCTCTACACCTGGGATCCGTACAACGACCCCAGCATCATCAAGGTCGACGGTGAATTGCGCTGGAAGGACCTGGTGCCGGGCGTCACCCTGCGCGAGGAACTCGACGAAGGGACCGGTCTGCGGTCGGTGGTGGTCATGGCCGATCCCGACCGGGAACTGCATCCTTCGGTGCTCGTCTATCAGAGCAACCGCAAGGATCCGCAGGAATACACCCTGGCCGAAGGGGCCCGCATCATCCTCGGTTCGCCCACCGATCCGGTGTCGCGCGCCATGGCGCTGCCGCCCGAAGCCAATCCGTGGTCGGAGCACTTCAAGGTGGTCGAGCGCCCGATCAACGAGGCGTGGCCCGGCAAGTCCAAGAAGGAGAGCAAGGACAAGACGGTGTTCCTGTCGCCGGCGGTCAAGGTGAGCAAGGGCGTCACCATCACCAAGATTCCGCGCCAGGCCTACAAGACGCGCGACATCACCGGCGGCCTGCCGCGGGTGGCGGAGCTCTTCGAAGCGCGGCGGCCGAAGGATCCGGCCACGATGTCCGAGGTCGACGGCGTGGTCAAGTTCGGCGAGATCAAGCGCGGCAAGCGCGAGATCTTCGTGCATCCCACCGATCCGGAAGGATTGCCGCTCGAAGGTGGCGAGGCGCGGGTATACGAGGTACCGGCCGGCAAGCACCTCCGGGTGCACGAAGGCGACCGGGTGCGCGCCGGGGACCGGCTCACCGAAGGACCGGTGTCGCCGCACGAGATCCTCGGCATCAAGGGGCCGCGCGCGGTGCAGGAGTATCTGCTCAACGAGGTGCAGGAGGTCTACCGCCTGCAGGGCGTGCGCATCAACGACAAGCACATCGGCGTGATCGTGCGCCAGATGCTGCAGAAGGTCCGCGTCACCGATCCGGGCGACACCAGCTTCCTCGACGGCGAAACCGTCGATCGGCAGTCGTTCCGGGAGGAGAACGAGCGGATCATCAAGCGCAAGAGCAAGCCGGCCACCGCCGAACCGGTGCTGCTCGGCATCACCAAGGCGTCGCTGACGACGCAGTCGTTCATCTCGGCGGCCTCGTTCCAGGAGACCACCCGGATTCTGACCGACGCCGCCATCCGCGGCGCGCGCGACGACCTGCGGGGGTTGAAGGAGAACATCATCATCGGCCACCTGATTCCGGCCGGAACCGGGCACTACCGCTACGTCGATCTCGAGATCGAGCCGCCGGCGGGGTTCGAACCGCCGCCGCCGGCGCCGGAGCAGCCCGAGGAGCCGTTGCTCCCCGACGCGCTCCTGGCGGTGGTGCCGGAGGAGGTCGAGGCGTAGCAGGCTTTTCGTTGCCGCATCACGACCACAGCGGGGCCCGGACGATCCGGGTCCCGCTGTGTGGCAGAGAGGCCACATCGCGGTGTCTCGACTGCGGCAACGGTGCACCGGGCGGTTGCCTGGGCGGATGGGAGCGCCGGGGGCGCGCACCGCAAGTCACGTCGGCGCAAAGTGTTGAAGAGATCGGGACGGCAGGGAACGCGGGACGTGCGCCCGGCACATTCCTCGCGTCGCTTGACGGCGGCAGGGTTCCCTGCTGTCGCGGTCAAATTCGACATTCGAGTGACCATATGCGTTGGCGTCTTCCGGGATTGCTCTCGTTGCTGGTCCTTAGCGGCGGATTGATGCTCGGTCGTGTGGCCCGGGTTTCGGCACAGACCGTCCTCAATTTCGACGATCTTTCCGGGTCGGATGCTCTTCCGACGAACTATGGCGGGCTCACCTGGGATGCCGGCTGGTACTACTACGACGGGCCCCAGGATCCGTACAATGCGGAATCGGCTCCCGAGCGCCTGTACAACGACGTAAACGACCTCGGCTTTGATTTTCCGACGCCGACCGTCTTCAATGGTGCCTATTTCTCCGGGTACGACTTCGCCACCGTGCAGTTCCTCTTCTTTCTTGGCGGCAACCCGGTCGGGAGCTCGGGCATTCTCGCCCCCAGCGGCACGCCGACGTTCCTGGCGAGTGGATTCGGCGGGTTGGTGGACCGCGTGGAGATCGACACGCCGTCCCCCGACTTCTGGGTCATGGATGATGTGACGTTCAACGGCACGGAGACCCCCGAGCCGGGTACTATGGCGTTGCTCGCGACGGGGTTGATCGGGTTGGCCGGTGCGGCACGGCGGCGTCAGTCGGCCTGACCGTCGGTCAGGACTTTCGGTGCTCGACATCCGGGCCCGCCCTTCAAGGCGGGCCCGGTGCTCTTCCGGCGCCCGCAAGGCATCGGAGTCCCGACCGGGGATGATGGGACGGAGGGGTGTTGATCGGGCGCGCTAGTGATGTTGGTTCGGCGCTACGATTCGGTGCCGATGTCGGAGAGTTCCCGTTGGTTCCTGCGCGTCGGACGGCATCGTGTTCCGTTCCGGTCCGTCACGGGGCTAGTCTTATAAGTCATTGATATGCAATGTGTTGCAAGTGTTTGCCATTGTTGCATTGCCGCAACGACGGCTCATGTTGGTGCGCTGCGGGCCGAATGCCCCACGTTGGCATCCGGTTTGCTCCGGAAGAGGGGTGACCAGGACGGCGTTTCGTCCGATCGATCCGGAACCCCATCGTACTCGAGGAGTGGTATGCGCGTCGCGTTGACTCGTTCGACCCTGGCGGGGCTGGCTCTCGCCGCCGTAGTGGGAATCGCCTTGCCGGGCAGTGCCCGAGCTCAGGTGTTCAACTTCGGGACCATGAATGGCGGGGACGTCGTGCTCGGCGAAACGTCGGTGTTCACACTGACCGGCTACGGCTCGATCACCGCGACTACGAATAACAGTCATTACTTGCTCTACGCCAAGGACGACGGTACTGGTGAGACCGGGCTGGGCTTGTGCGCCGCGAAGAAGTCCTGGGCCCAGGGCGGGTACGTCTACAGCACGAGCCAATGCAGCGGAAACGACGACCACGAGATCGGTGACTTCAGCCAGGGCTACGTCTATATCGACTTCACCGGCCTCGACGCCGGCGTCATTCCGGTTTCGTTCGAGCTCTCGTCGGTCCAGAATGGGGAGAATTACAAGTACAAGACCGATTATCCGTGCGGCACGTCGACGTCGTACAGCGGCTCGGGTCCGAACGACGGAAACCCGACCCTCGACGGCACCCAATCCGGGTTCGGCGATTCCAAGCCCTTCGTCTACGGCGGGATCGCGTCTGACGTCTCGTGCATGAAGTTCGAAGGCAATGGCGGAGTGGGCGGCAAGGACTACCTGCTGATGTCCGCTACCGTCGAGCAGGGCGGTTCGCCGCCGACCGAGGTGCCGGAACCCGGCTCCATGGCGCTCCTCGCCACCGGCCTGGTCGGTCTCGCCGGGGCAGCCAAGCGGCGCCGCCGCAGCTGAACCAGACGCACCACCGCCATTCACCGCCGCCCCGGCCGCTCACGCGACCGGGGCGGTCGGCTTTTCGGATGGCCGTCGGAGCGCGGGTCCGGGGCGTCGCCGTTGCGCGCCTGGCCAATTGATCAGCGTTGCTCGACCCACGACCCACGCCAAACGCCCATTGACCCCACCCCAGCCAGACCCCTATAATTGATGGCTCTGCATGACCAGGGGTTTCCCCTGGCCATCGTGATGTTGTCACGTGAGTCAGGGAACGATGCCGACGATCAATCAGCTGCTCCGCCATGGGCGGCGCAAACCGACCTACAAGGGGAAGGCCCCGCATCTGCAGAGCAATCCGCAGAAGCGCGGCGTCTGCACCCGCGTCTATACCACCACGCCCAAGAAGCCGAACTCGGCGCTGCGCAAGGTGGCCAAGGTCCGGTTGACCAACGGCATCGAGGTCATCGCCTATATCCCGGGCGAGGGCCACAATCTGCAGGAACATTCGATCGTCATGATTCGCGGCGGCCGGGTGAAGGACCTCCCCGGCGTCCGCTACCACATTCTCCGCGGCGCGCTCGACGCGGCCGGTGTCAACGACCGCCGCCGCAGCCGTTCGAAGTACGGCGCCAAGCGGCCCAAGGCGGCCGGGAGCAAGGGCAAGTGAGCCGCCGCAAGAACGCCGTCAAGCGTCCGGTACCGCCCGATCCGCGCTACGACTCGCAGACCGTCTCGAAGTTCGTCAGCAACCTGATGAGCCAGGGGAAGAAGTCGCTGGCCGAGGGGATCTTCTACCGCGCCATGGACCTGATCGAGGAGCGCACCGGCCAGCCGGGCGTGGCGGTCTTCAAGCAGGCGGTGAACAACGTCAAGCCCGCGGTCGAGGTGAAGAGCCGCCGGGTCGGTGGCGCGTCCCTGCAGGTGCCGGTGGAAGTCCGGCCCGAGCGCCGTACCGCGTTGGCCATGCGGTGGCTCATCTCGTTCTCCCGCCTCCGTGGCGAGAAGACCATGGCCGAGCGCCTCGCCGCCGAGTTGATCCTGGCGTCGAAGGGCGAAGGCAACACCGTGAAGAAGAAGGAAGACACGCACCGCATGGCGGAAGCCAACCGGGCGTTTGCGCACTATCGCTGGTAGGCTGGACGGTATCGAGGGATCCCTCGCGCTGATGGCGCTCGGGATGTCCCTGCGGGACACATCGGGATCACGTGAGCGGGAACTCCCCCACCCACCTCTGATCCTTCGGACAAATCGCCGGGATTCTCCACGAGAATCCCCGTCGCGGGGCTCGCACCCCGGACGTGGCGCGGAGCGATACCGCGGGCAGGTTGCCCGGACCGGTCGCCCCGCTTTTTCGCTGAGGCAGTGCGGGGACAGGCGGACGGAACCGCCGACCCGGGACCTCCAGAGGGTGAACGGAACGAACATGGCGCGCGAAACACCGCTCGATCTGTACCGGAACATCGGCATCATGGCGCACATCGATGCCGGGAAGACGACTACGACCGAGCGGATCCTCTACTACACCGGCAAGAACTACAAGATCGGTGAAGTGCACGACGGTGCCGCGACCATGGACTGGATGGAGCAGGAGCAGGAACGCGGCATCACCATCACGTCGGCCGCCACCACCGCGTTCTGGAAGCGGCACGGCGAGAGCGATAGCGAAGGCACCGGCCCCGAGTATCGCATCAACATCATCGATACCCCCGGCCACGTCGACTTCACCGTCGAAGTCGAACGCTCGTTGCGGGTGCTCGACGGCGCCGTGACGGTGCTCGATTCCGTGGCCGGCGTCGAACCGCAGACCGAAACCGTCTGGAAGCAGGCCGATCGCTACCGCGTGCCGCGCATCATCTTCGCCAACAAGATGGATCGCGTCGGCGCCAACTTCGATCGCTGCGTCAGCATGATCCGCGATCGGCTGTCCCGCCGTGCCTACCCGATCCAGCTCCCGGTCGGTACCGGCGAGACCTTCACCGGCCATATCGACGTCATCGCCCGCAAGCAGTACATCTTCGACGACGAGACCCTCGGCAAGACGTTCCAGGTGGTCCCGGTGCCGGAGGAGTTCCGCGAGGCGGTCGAAGCGGCGCGGCACGCCGCGATCGAGGCCGCGGTGGAATACGACGACCAGCTGCTCGAGAAGTACCTCCGCGAAGAGGAGCTGACCGACGACGAGATCCGCCGCGCCATCCGCAAGGCGACCCTGGCGCTGGAATTCGTCCCGGTGCTCTGCGGCGCGTCGTTCAAGAACAAGGGCGTCCAGGCACTGCTCGACGCCGTGATCGATTATCTCCCGGCGCCGGTGGACGTGCCCGCCATCGAGGGCCATGCCCCCGGCGGCGACGGCGAAATCGTCGCCCGCCACGCCGCCGACGCCGAGCCGTTCTCGGCCCTGGCGTTCAAGATCATGACCGACCCGTTCGTCGGGCGGTTGACATATTTCCGCGTCTACTCCGGCAAGCTCGAAGCCGGCAGCTACGTCTACAACGTCACCAAGGACAAGAAGGAACGGGTGGCGCGACTGCTGCAGATGCACGCCAACAAGCGCGACGAGATCGGCGAAGTGCTGGCCGGCGACATCGCCGCCGCCATCGGCCTCAAGGACACCCGCACCGGCGACACGCTCTGCGACGAGGACAAGCCGGTGGTGCTCGAGGCGATGAAGTTCCCCGAGCCGGTCATCGCGGTGGCCATCGAGCCCAAGTCGAAGGCCGACCAGGACAAGCTCTCGATCGCCATGCAGAAGCTGGCGGAAGAGGATCCCACGTTCCGCATCCGCTCCGACGCCGAAACCGGACAGACCATCATCTCCGGCATGGGCGAGCTGCACCTCGAGGTGCTGGTGGAGCGCATGAAGCGGGAGTTCAAGGTCGAGGCCAACGTCGGCCGTCCCCAGGTGGCGTTCCGCGAGACCATCACGCGCCGGGTGGAAGAGATCGAAGGGAAGTTCATCCGCCAGTCGGGCGGCAAGGGCCAGTACGGGCATGTGGTGATCAACGCCGAGCCGGGCGAAGCCGGCACCGGTTTCGTCTTCGTCGACAAGATTGTCGGCGGCGTCATTCCCCGCGAGTTCATCCGGCCGTCGGAACAGGGGATGCGCGAGGCGCTGGAGAACGGCGTGCTCGCCGGCTATCCGATGGTCGACGTGAAGGTCGAGCTGGTCTTCGGTTCGTACCACGATGTCGACTCGAGCGAAATGGCGTTCAAGATCGCGGGTTCGATGGCGGTCAAGGAAGCCGCGCGGCAGGCGGGGCCGGTCCTCCTCGAGCCGATCATGAACGTCGAGGTCGTGACGCCCGAGGACTTCCTCGGCACCGTCATTGGCGACCTCTCCAGCCGACGCGGCAAGATCGGTTCGATGACCCAGCGCGGCGAATCGCAGGTGGTCTCCGCCCTGGTGCCGCTGGCGGAGATGTTCGGCTATTCCACGGCGCTCCGCAGTGCCACGCAGGGGCGCGCGGTGTACACGATGGAGCCGCACCATTACGAGGAAGTGCCGAAGAACGTCGCGGAACAGATCATCAGCAAGGCGGGGAAGTAGCAGGTCGAGGGGTCATGGCGGTGGGGCGGGTCGAGGCGGTCCTGCCCCGTGACCGCTGAGCGATGGGGCGGGGCACTGAACCAGACGAGGACGCAGAGCCATGTCGAAGGCGAAATTCGAGCGGACCAAGCCGCATGTGAACGTGGGCACGATCGGGCACGTGGACCACGGGAAGACGACGTTGACGGCGGCGCTGACGAAGGTGTCGGCGGACAAGGGGTTCGGGACGAAATACATCTCGTACGACGAGGTGGCGAAGGCGTCGGCGAGTCAGGGGCGGCGGGACGCGACGAAGATCCTGACGATCGCGACGAGCCACGTGGAGTACGAGACGGCGAAGCGGCACTATGCGCACGTGGACTGTCCGGGGCACGCGGATTATGTGAAGAACATGATCACGGGGGCGGCCCAGATGGACGGGGCGATCCTGGTGGTGTCGGCGGTGGACGGGCCGATGCCGCAGACGCGGGAGCACATCCTGCTGGCGCGGCAGGTGAACGTGCCGAGCGTGGTGGTGTTCCTGAACAAGTGCGACCTGGTGGATGACGCGGAGCTGCTGGACCTGGTGGAGCTGGAGGTGCGGGAGCTGCTGAGCCAGTACCAGTTCCCCGGGGACGAGACGCCGGTGATCCGGGGAAGCGCGATGAAGGCGATCGAGGGGGACGCGGGGTGGGTGGCGAAGATCGAGGAGCTGTACGCGGCGCTGGACAGCTACATCCCGGAGCCGGTGCGGGAGACGGAGAAGCCGTTCCTGATGCCGGTGGAAGATGTGTTCTCGATCACGGGGCGGGGGACGGTGGCGACGGGGCGGATCGAGCGGGGCCGGGTGAAGGTGGGGGAAGAGGTGCAGCTGGTGGGGTTCGGGGCGGAGAAGCGGACGACGGTGACCGGGGTGGAGATGTTCCGGAAGCTGTTGGATGAGGGGGTGGCGGGGGACAACGTGGGGCTGCTGCTGCGGGGGATCGAGAAGACGGACATCGAGCGGGGGATGGTGCTGGCGAAGCCGGGGAGTGTGACGCCGCACACGAAGATCGAGGCCGAGGTGTATGTGCTGAGCAAGGACGAAGGGGGCCGGCACACGCCGTTCTTCAAGGGGTACCGGCCGCAGTTCTACCTGCGGACGACGGACGTGACGGGGAACGTGGAGTTGCCGGCGGGGGTGGAGATGGTGATGCCGGGGGACAACACGGCGATGACGATCGAGCTGATCACGCCGGTGGCGATGGACGAGGGGCTGCGGTTCGCGATCCGCGAAGGCGGCCGGACCGTCGGCGCCGGTGTCGTGACGAAGATCCTCAAGTGACCATGCGGCGCCGCCGCACGGTCATCCCGAGCGCGCCGCGCGAGGGATCAGGGCACGCGGGACAAGGAGCGGAATGATGCCAGGAAAGATTCGCATCCGGTTGAAGGCATTCGATCATGTCGTCCTCGATCAGGCGGCGGCGGATATCGTGCGGACCGCCGAGAAGACCGGCGCGCAGGTGTCGGGCCCCATCCCGCTCCCGGTCAAGACCGAGCGGTGGACCGTGTTGCGCTCGCCGCATATCGACAAGAAGAGCCGGGAGCAGTTCGAGTTGCGCACCCACAAGCGGTTGCTCGACATCAACGATTCACGGCCGCAGACGATGGACGCGCTGACCAAGCTGGATCTGCCGGCCGGCGTGGACGTCGAGATCAAGGTCGAATAGCCATGAGCACCGGATTGATCGGCCGCAAGCTCGGTATGACCCGGTTGTTCCGCGAGGACGGCACGGTCGTGCCGGTGACCGTCATCGAAGCGGGACCATGTCCCGTGCTGCAGGTGCGCGATTCCCGCGCCCAGCTCGGCTGGGGCCGCAAGAAGACGCCGCGCACCACCCGGGCGGAGCTGGGCCACGCCAAGGTCGCCGGTCTCGACTATGCGCCGCAGGTGGTCCGGTCGTTTCCGCTCGACGGCGGCGACGTGGCGCAAGGCGCCACCGTCACCGTGGCGATGTTCGCCGAAGGCGACATGATCAAGGTGACCGGTACCACCAAGGGCCGGGGCTTCCAGGGCGTGGTCCACCGCTACGGGTTCGGCGGCGGGCCCGCTTCACACGGCAACACCCGGCACCGCAAGCCGGGCTCGATTTCGCCGGGTACCGATCCGTCGCGCGTCATCAAGGGCAAGCGGATGCCGGGCCACATGGGCGCCGAACGCCACACCGAACTGGGGTTGCAGGTCGTCAAGATCGATGCCGATCGCAATCTGCTGTTCGTGCGCGGCGCCATTCCCGGCGCGCGCAACGGCATCGTGACTGTCGCCAAGCAGGGAGGGAAGAGCCGCCATGATTGAGGCTCCGCACTACAGCGCCAGCGGCAGCAGGCACGCCCGCGCCGTGGCCCTCCCGGACGCATTGTTCGACGGGACGGTCAACGAGGACGTGTTGCATCAGACCGTCAAGGCGCAGCTGGCCAATCAGCGCCAGGGTACCGCCAAGACCAAGACGCGGTCGTTCGTATCCGGCGGCAACCAGAAGCCGTGGAAGCAGAAGGGCACCGGCCGGGCGCGCCAGGGCTCGACACGCGCGCCGCATTGGCGCGGTGGCGGCACGGTCTTCGGGCCGATTCCGCGCAGCTATCGCCAGGACGTCCCCCGCAAGGTGCGCCAGCTGGCGCGCCGCTCGGCGCTCAACGCGCGCGCCCGCGAGGGGTGCATCCATGTGATCGAGGCGCTGGCCTTCGACGCGCCGAAGACGAGCCTGCTGGCCGGCCTGCTCACCAAGCTGGCCCTCGACGGGCAGCGCACGCTGGTGCTCACCGCCGGCAACAAGCCGGCCGTCTATCTCAGCGGTCGCAACATGCCCTTCGTCGAGGTGCTGCCGTTTGCCGATGCATCGGCTTACGACATCATCCGGGCGGAGGCCCTGCTGATCGAGCAGGCGGCGCTGGGCGGCGAGCTGCCCGAGGCCACCGGCGCCGCCCCCGACGCCGGGTCCGAAGCGAGCGCCAAGCCGCGCCGCCGGGCGGCGTCCACCGCGAAGGCCAAGCCGAAGGCGTCGGGCGGGTCGAAGAGCGGCCGGGCCGCACCGGCCCGCAAGGCGGCCGTGCCGAAGGCGAAGGGTACCAAGCGCGCCGCGCCGAAGAAGAAGAGGAGTGAGTGATGGCCAGCCTTCATGACGTGCTGGTGCGGCCGCTGATCACCGAGAAAAGCTCGGCGGCGTGGCAGGAGCGGCAGGAGTACGTCTTTCACGTGCACCCCGAGGCCACCAAGCACCAGATCCGCGAGGCGCTCAAGGAGCGCTTCGGTGTCACCGCGGTGGCGGTGCGCACCATGCAGGTGCGGCGCAAGGCGGCGGCGCGCGGGCAGAGCCGCGGCGTCACCGGGCGGTGGAAGAAGGCCATCGTGACATTGCAACCGGGCGAGACCTTGCCCGTTTTCGAGAGCTGACATGGCCATTCGTCCCTACCGGCCCATGACGGCCGGCACGCGCTTCCGCTCGGTGTCGGGGTTCGACGAGCTGACCCGTGCCGAACCGGAGAAGAGTCTGCTGGAACCGATCCGCAAGTCGGGGGGCCGCAACAATCTCGGCCATCTCACCTCGCGCCATCGCGGCGGCGGGCACAAGCGGATGTACCGGCGGATCGACTTCAAGCGGGACAAGTTCGGCATTCCGGCGCGGGTGGCGGAGATCGAATACGATCCCAACCGCACCGCCCGTATCGCGCTGCTGGTCTACGCCGACGGCGAAAAGCGCTACATCCTGCACCCGGCCGGTCTCAAGCAGGGTGACACGGTGATGAGCGGACCGGGAAGCGATGTGCGCATCGGCAATGCCCTTCCGCTCGGCGAGATGCCGCTGGGCACGATGGTGCACAACATCGAGCTCAAGATGGGCAAGGGTGGCGCCATGGCGCGTTCCGCCGGTCAGGGAGCGCAGGTGGTGGCGCGCGAAGGCGAGTATGTCACGCTGCGCCTCAAGTCCACCGAGACGCGGCTGGTCCACAGCCGCTGCCTGGCGACGGTGGGCGAAGTCGGCAACGCCGAGCACGAGTTGCTGTCGGTCGGCAAGGCGGGGAAGACCCGCTGGCTGGGCCGGCGATCCAAGGTCCGCGGCGTGGCCATGAATCCCGTCGATCACCCGCTGGGTGGCGGCGAAGGCAAGACGTCCGGCGGCCGGCCGCCGGTCTCGCCATGGGGCAAGCCGGAAGGGACCAAGACGCGGAAGCGGAAGAAGCGGTCCAATCGACTCATCGTGCGCGGCCGGAAGCGCGGGAAGGCGACCAAGTAATGGCGCGGAGCATTCGCAAGGGCCCGTTCGTGCAGCACGCGCTGCTCGACAAGGTGGCGGCCCTGAACGCCAAGAACGAGAAGCGGGTCATCAAGACCTGGAGCCGGGCCAGTACCATCGTGCCCGAATTCGTGGGCCACACATTCGCCGTGCACAACGGCAACAAGTTCATTCCGGTCTACGTGTCGGAGAACATGGTGGGGCACAAGCTCGGTGAGTTCGCCCCGACCCGGCTGTTCCGCGGCCACAGCGGCAAGCTGGTGGTCGACAAGAAGGCAAAGGCGGTCTGACGATGCCGAGTCGTGCCATTCAGCGCGGCGTGCGCCAGTCGCCACGGAAGATGCGGTTGGTGATGGACCTCATCCGCGGCAAGGACGTCAACGAGGCGTATGCCATCCTCCAGTTCAACAAGAAACTGGCGGCGCGGCAGATCGCCAAGACGCTGCGGTCCGCCGTGGCGAACGCGGAGCAGCAGGCACTCAACGCCAACGAGTCGTTCGACGTCGATACCCTCGTGGTCGTCGACGCGCAGGTTGACATGGGACCGCCGCTGAAGCGGTTCACGGCGGCGGCGCAGGGACGCGCCACGCCGATCCGGAAGCGGACGAGCCACGTGCGGATCGCCGTGGCACCGAAGGAGAAGAAGTAATGGGCCAGAAAACGCATCCGGTCGGATTCCGGCTGGGAGTCACCAAGCAGGCGCAGTCGCGCTGGTACGCGGCCTCCAAGGACATGCCGTCGCTGCTGGCCGAAGACCGGCTGATCCGGGATTACATCCAGCGGCGCCTGGGGCACGCGGCCATCGCCGAGGTGCACATCGAGCGCAAACCCGGCAAGGTGACGATCACCATCCACACCGGCCGCCCCGGCGTGGTGATCGGCAAGCGGGGCGCCGAGGTGGACAAGCTGCGGGAAGAAATCGCGGTGGTGCTGCAGCGCGAAATGCACAGCAGCCGCGAGGTGGCGGTCAACGTCGAGGAGATCAAGCGCCCCGAGTTGTCCGCCAAGCTGGTGGCCGACAACATCGCCGCCCAGCTGGTGCAGCGCATCTCGTTCCGTCGCGCCATGAAGCGCGCGGTGCAGAGCGCCATGCGGATGGGCGCGCAGGGCATCCGGGTGCGGGCGGCGGGGCGGCTTGGCGGGGCGGAGATCGCGCGGGTGGAAGGCTACCGCGAGGGGCGGGTGCCGCTGCACACGCTGCGCGCCGACATCGACTATGCCACCGGCACCGCCAAGACCACCTACGGCACGATCGGCATCAAGGTGTGGGTATTCAAGGGCGAGCTGGTCGAAGACGTGACCGGCAAGACCTACAGCACGGGGGTCTGACCACCATGCTGGCACCGAAGCGGATCAAGTTCCGCAAGACATTCAAGGGCCGCACCAACGGCATCGCCACCCGTGGCAACACCGTGGCGTTCGGTCAGTGGGGGCTGGTCAGTCTCGATCCGGGCTGGATCACCAATCGCCAGCTCGAGGCGGCGCGCGTGGCGCTCACTCGCGAGATGAAGCGGGGCGGCAAGGTCTGGATCCGGATCTTCCCCGACAAGCCGATCACCAAGAAGCCCGCCGAAACCCGCATGGGCAAGGGGAAAGGCAACCCCGAGGGATGGGTGGCGGTGGTCAAGCCGGGGCGGATGATTTTCGAAGTCGACGGTGTCGACGAAGCGCTGGCCCGCAAGGCGCTGGCGCTGGCCGACGCCAAGCTGCCGGTGAAGACGCGCGTCGTGCACCGGCTGGAGGTCTGAGCCATGAAGGGTCTGCAATCGGCCGAATTGCGCGAGCTGCCCATCGATCAGCTCGAGGCCAAGCTGGCCGAGCTGCGCGACGAGGAGTTCCGACTCCGGGTGCGCTCCGCCACCGAGTCGCTCGAGAACCCGATGCGCTTCCGGACCTTGCGCCGGGACACCGCCCGGATCCTGATGATCCTGGCCGAACTGCGCCGCAAGGCGTGAAGGGGAGAGCAGGGCGATGACCGACGAGACGACGAACGCGATTGACCGCGCCACGCGCAAGACGCGCACCGGCGTGGTGGTGAGCGATCAGATGCAGAAGACCGTCACCGTGCGACTCGACCGGCGGTTCGCGCACGCGAAGTACGGCAAGCAGGTGACGCGCAGCAAGAAGGTCAAGGCGCGCAACGACCACGACGCCAGACCCGGCGACACGGTGCGCATCATGGAAACCCGGCCGCTGGCCAAGACCGTGCGCTGGCGCACGGTGGCCGTGGTCGAGCGGGCGCGCTGAGCCCCGGAGGAGACTGCAATGGTGCAACAGGAGAGCATTCTGCGGATCGCCGACAATTCCGGCGCGCGCAAAGCCCTGGTGATCCGGGTGCTGGGCGGGTCGAAGCGGCGCTACGCGTCGCTCGGCGATCGGGTGGTGGTGGCGATCAAGGACGCCATCCCCACCGGGCAGGTGAAGAAGGGCGACGTCGCCAAGGCCGTCATCGTCCGGACCGCCAAGGAGGTCCGGCGCAAGGACGGGTCGTACATCCGCTTCGACGAGAACGCGGCGGTGCTGATCGACGACCAGGGCGAACCGCGGGCGACCCGCATCTTCGGGCCGGTCGCGCGCGAACTGCGCGAGAAGCGGTACATGAAGATCGTCTCGCTCGCGCCGGAGGTGCTCTGACATGAAGCCGTTGGTGTATCGCAAGGTCAAGCGGGTGCGGCACAAGCCGCCGGTGCGGGTCAGGCTCCACGTCGCCAAGGGCGATCTGGTGCAGGTCATCTCGGGCGACGAGAAGGGGAAGCGCGGCACGGTGCTGCGCGTGTTTCCCAAGACCGGCCGGGTGGCCGTCGACGGCCTCAATCTCGTCAAGCGGCACCGCAAGGCGACGCAGACCACCGAAGCCGGGATCGTGACGTTCCCGGCGCCGATGGCGCACTCGAAGGTGATGCTGGTCGACCCCAAGTCGAACGAGCCGACCCGGATCCGCCGGCGCAAGGACGCCGATGGGACGGTCGAGCGGATCGCGGTGAGGTCCGGCGTGGCGATTCCGAGGAAACGGTAATCATGGCCAAGACACCTGACGAAAAGGCCCCGGCCCCCGCCGCGAAGGCCGCCGCGCCGGCCCAACGCAAGAGCACGGCACGGCCTGGCGGCCGCGGCGCCGCCGCGCCGACCGCCGGCCCGGTCGACCCGGCCCCCAGAGCGCGGGCCGGCAAGCCGCGGCTGCAGGGCTATTACGAGGAGACGGTCCGCCCCCGCCTCGCCAAGCAATTCGGGTTGAAGAACCCGAACCAGGTGCCGCGGCTGAGCAAGATCGTGCTCAACGTGGGACTCGGCGAGGGCGCCAAGAATCCCAAGCTGGTCGACGCCGCCGCCGAAGAGCTGGCCCAGATCACCGGGCAGAAGGCGGTGATCACCCGCGCCAAGAAGGCGATCGCCAACTTCGGATTGCGGGCCGGCCTGCCGATCGGGGCCGCCGTGACGCTGCGCGGCGCGCGGATGTACGAGTTCCTCGACCGGTTCATCTCGCTGACGGTGCCGCGCATCCGCGATTTCCGCGGCCTGCCCACCAGCAGCTTCGACGGGCGCGGCAACTACACGTTCGGCATCAAGGAACAGACCATGTTCCCGGAAATCGATTACGACCGGGTGGAACACATCCACGGCATGGATATCACTTTGGTGACCACGGCAGACCGTGACGATCTGGCCATGGCGCTGCTCCGCGAGTTCGGGTGGCCGTTCCGCGGCGAAACTCCGCGCGCGCTGCGCGTGGCCTGAGGAAGAGACGGCAGAATGATGACGATCGTGAGCCGGAGGGACGGCAACGCATGAGCATGACGGATCCCGTGGCGGACATGCTGACCCGCATTCGCAATGCCTGTTCGGCAGGGCAGCGCCGGGTCGACATGCCGGCGTCGAAACTGAAGCACGAGCTGGCGCGGATGCTGCGCGACAACCACTACATCGCGGACTACAAGGTGCTCGATGAAGGGCAGGCCGGCACGCTGCGGCTCTACCTCAAGTATCACAACGAGCTGCCGGTCATCCGCGAACTCCAGCGGGTCTCCTCGCCGGGGCTGCGCCGCTACGTCAAGTGCCGCGATCTCCCGCGCGTCAAGAACGGCCTCGGCATCGCCATCGTCTCCACCCCCAAGGGGTTGATGACCGACCGCGAGGCGCGCACGGCGAATCTCGGCGGCGAACTGCTCGCCGTGGTCTGGTAGGAGACGCGATGTCGCGCATCGGCAAGAAACCGATTCCGTTCGGCGGTGGCGTGACGGTGACCGTCAACGGTGACGCCATCACGGTCAAGGGACCCAAGGGCAGCCTCAGCCGCAAGCTGCCGGCCGGGATCACCGCCGCGGTCGACGGCGGCGTCGTGACCATCACGCGGCCCAGCGATCAGCCGCGCCACAAGGCGCTGCATGGGCTGTCGCGGACGCTGGTCGCGAACATGGTGGAGGGCGTGAGCCAGGGTTACACGCGGGCACTCGAAATCCAGGGCGTCGGCTACAAGGCGGAACCGAAGCCTTACGGCATCAACCTCGTCGTCGGCTTCTCGCACCCGGTGCCGGTCAAGGCGCCGGCGGGCATCAAGTTCGTGGTCGCCAGCCCGACCGAGCTGCGGGTCGAAGGGATCGACAAGGAATTGGTGGGACAGATGGCGGCCGAAATCCGCAACATCCGCCCCCCGGAACCGTACAAGGGCAAGGGCATCCGCTACGTGGGCGAGCGGGTCCGCCGCAAGGCCGGCAAGACGGGAGCGAAGTGATGCGGACCATTCATGGACCGAAACGGCGCCAGGAGCGGCGGTACCGGCGCCACCTCCGAGTCCGGCAGCGGGTCGCCGGCACGGCCGAACGGCCACGCCTGGTGGTGTATCGCTCGCTGAAGCACATCTACGCCCAGCTGGTCGACGACGACCGCGGTGTGGCGTTGCTCGGGGTCACCGACACGAGCGACGGCATGGTGCGCGAGGGCACCGGCAAGGTCGGCACGGCTCGCGCGGTCGGCAAGCTGCTCGCCGAGCGGGCCCGCACGGCCGGCGTGACCAAGGTCGTGTTCGACCGCGGCGGATATCAATATCACGGCCGGGTCAAGGCCGTTGCTGAAGGCGCCCGCGAGGGCGGATTGGAGTTCTGATGGCTGATGAAACACCGACCCCTGCGACGCCGGATCAACCGGCCGCGGAGGCACCGGCGGCGACCGCACCGCGCGGGCGCAGCCAGCACGGCGGCCAGCATGGCGGCCAGCACGGTGGCCAGCATGGCGGCCAGCACGGTGGTGGACGAGGCGGGCGCGGCGGCCGCGGTGGCCGTGGTGGCCGTCGCGACGACCGCGTGAAGGTGCCGGCGAGTTCATCGAGAACGTGGTGTCGATCAATCGTGTGGCCAAAGTCGTCAAGGGCGGCCGGCGCTTCTCGTTCAACGCGCTCGTCGCCGTCGGCGACGGCAAGGGCAAGGTCGGCGTCGCGACCGGCAAGGCGAACGAAGTCGCCGAAGCGGTGCGCAAGGCCGTCGAGGCGGCGCGGCGCGGCATGGTCGAGCTGCCCCGTACCGGGACCACCATCCCGCACGAGATCATCGGCGAACACGGCGCGGGCCGCGTGCTGCTGAAACCGGCGGCGAGCGGTACCGGCGTCATCGCCGGCGGACCGGTGCGCGCCGTGCTGGAGTGCGCCGGCATCACCGACATACTCACCAAGAGTCTGGGCTCGAACAATCCGCACAACATGGTGCGGGCCACCATGGAGGGGCTGAGCCGACTGGTGTCCGCCCGGCAGGTGGCACGCGAGCGCGAGGTCGACGTCGATACGCTCGGCTACCGCGCCCGCCAGGAGGTGTGACGATGGGACGCAATCCCGCCGTCGGACGCCAGGGGCCGGCGCATCACGCCGCCGTGATCCCCGCGGAATCGGAAGCGAAGCGCCTGCGGGTGCGTCAGATCCGCTCGTCGATCGGCCGCGCCGAGACGATGCGGCGGACGCTCCGGGCGATCGGCCTGCGACACCATCAGGCCACGGTCGACGTAGAGAACACCGCCACGCTGCGCGGCATGCTGTACAAGGTGCGCCACCTCGTCGAGGTGACGCCGCTCAAGGGACGCTGACATGACGGATGACACCAAGCACCAGCCGATCACGCTGTCCACGTTGCGCCCCGCGGCCGGATCGCACCGCGCCCGCCGGCGCCTGGGGCGCGGCCCCGGCTCCGGGCTGGGCAAGACGTCCGGCAAGGGCCACAAGGGCCACAAGGCCCGCACCGGCGGGGCCACCAATCCCGGGTTCGAAGGCGGCCAGATGCCGATGTACCGGCGGCTGCCCAAGCGGGGGTTCACCAATCCGTTCAAGGTGACCGCCCACGCCGTCAACCTGCGCGACCTCGAGCGGATCGCCGGCAACGAGATCACACCCGTGACTCTCGCCGCCGCGGGACTCGTCGACACAGCGGGTGACGCCGTCAAGCTGCTCGCCTCCGGAGAGATCACGCGCGCGGTGACCGTGCGCGGGGTGGCGACCTCCGCCGCGGCCCGCGCCAAGATCGAGGCGGCCGGCGGCCGGGTCGAGAGCGAATGACCAACCCCAAGGTCCCCGGCTTCGGAATCGATCCCGAACTCAAGGACAAGCTCCTCTTCACGTTGCTCGCGGTGGTCATCTACCGCGTCGGCGCCCACATCCCGTCGCCGATGGTCAACGTACAGGCGCTGCAGGACTTCATCAACAACTCCGCCAATTCCGGCGCGCAGACGCTGTTCAATCTCTACGACGCCCTCGGCGGCGGCCTGTCGCGGGCCACGATCTTCGCCCTCGGCATCATGCCGTACATCTCCGCGTCCATCGTCTTCCAGCTGGGCGGCGGCGTCATGCCGACGATCAGCAAGATGCAGAAGGACGAGGAGGGGCGGAAGAAACTCACGCAGTGGACCCGCTACCTGACGGTGGCGATCTCGTTTTCGCAGGCGTACACCTTCACGCTGTTCGTCGAGGGGATTCCCGGGGCGGTGCCGAATCCGGGCTTCTTCACCCGCGCCATCATGGTCGCGACGCTCACCATCGGCGCCATCTTCATCATGTGGCTCGGTGAACAGATCACCGAACGTGGCATCGGCAACGGCATGAGCCTGCTGATCACGGTGTCGATCCTCGACCGCGTCTGGCCGTCGCTGCTGCAACTGGGCGACTCGATCCGGGTGGGCGCCGTCACACCCACCGGCGCCATCGTGCTTGCGGTGGTCCTGCTGGTGATGGTGACGGCCGTGGTGGCGATGACGATGGCCGCGCGGCGGGTGCCGATCCAGATTCCGCGCAAGGTCATGGGCCGCGGCCGCATCCGCGAGGGACAGAAGACCTTCATCCCGATCCGGCTGATCACCGCGGGCGTCATGCCGATCATCTTCGCGCAGACGGTCATCATCGTGCCGGCCACGATCGCCCAGTTCACCCATCTGGATTCGCTGCGGGTGGTGGCCGATTTCCTGGCGGTCGGCAGCTGGTCGTACAACGTCCTCTTCGCGCTGCTGATCGTGGTGTTCAGCTACTTCTATACGTCGATCATCTTCAATTCGGTCGATCTGTCGGAGAATCTCAAGAAACAGGGTGCGTTCATCCCGGGCGTCAAACCCGGTGCCGCGACCGCGGACTACATCGACGGCGTGCTCGGCCGGATCACCTTCCCGGGCTCGATCTTCCTGGCCATCGTCGCCATCATTCCGATCGCGGCCGCCAAGGCGGTGGGTGTCACGACGTTCCAGTTCGGCGGCACCTCGATCCTGATCGTGGTGGGCGTGCTGCTTGACACCATCGCCCAGATCGAACAGCACCGCACGCTTCGCAAATACGACGGCTTCATGCGTTCCGGACGGATCAAGTTCCGCGGGCGCCAGAGCCGCTACGGGATGTGATCGGCGACCTGCTGCTGCTCGGCCCGCCCGGGGCCGGGAAGGGGACGCAGGGCGCGCGGCTCGCGAAGGACCTGGGTGTGCCCAGGGTCGCCACCGGCGACCTGCTCCGGGACGCGGTGGCGCGCGGCACTCCGCTGGGTCGGCAGGCGCGGGAAGTCATGGAAGCCGGACACCTGGTCAGCGACGACATCATTCTCGGCATCGTGCGCGAACAGCTGCAGCAACCGGTAGCGGCCCATGGCGTGGTGTTCGACGGCGTGGTGCGTACCATTCCGCAGGCCGAGGGTCTCGCCGCCATCGAAGCCGGGCTCGGCCGCCGTATCGGGCAGGTGCTGCTGTTCGAGGTGGACGACGCCGAGTTGCTGGCGCGGCTGGCGCACCGCCGCGACGTCGAAAGCCGCGCCGACGACGATCCGGCCGCGGTGCGCACCCGTCTCGAAGCTTACCGCCGCCAGACCGCGCCGGTCATCGCCTGGTACGAGGCCCACGGCGGCGTCACCAGAGTGGCCGCTACCGGCTCCGTCGAAGAAGTCGCCGGCCGCGTGCGGGATGCGGTCGAGCGCGGACCCGGGCGGGGGTTGCGGTGATCACGCTCAAGTCGCCGCGCGAGATCGACGCCATGGCGCGCGCCGGCCGGATCGTGGGTGACACCCTGGCGCTGATGCACCGCATCGTCCGGCCAGGGCTCTCCACCGAGGCTCTCGATCGCGAAGCCGAGCAGTTCATCCGTTCGCACCAGGGAGCCACACCGTCGTTCCTGGGCCTGTACGGATTCCCCAAGACGCTGTGCGTGTCGATCGACGACGAGATCGTCCACGGGATTCCTTCGTCCAGCCGGCTCCTCGGAGAAGGCTCGATCGTGTCCGTCGACGTCGGCGTGTGCATCGACGGCCTGCACGCCGACGCCGCGACCACCATCGCGGTCGGCGCCATCGCCCCCGAGGTGCAGCGGCTGCTCGACGTGACCCAGCGCGCGCTCGGTGCGGGAATTGCCGCCGCCGTCGCGGGCAATCATGTCGGCGACATCGGGCACGCGGTGCAGGCGGTGGCGGAAGGGGCCGGATTCGGTGTGGTGCGCGAGCTGGTGGGGCACGGCATCGGCACCCGGTTCCACGAAGAGCCGCAGGTGCCGAACATCGGCACGCCCCACCGGGGGCCGCAGCTTCGCCCGGGAATGACACTCGCCATCGAGCCGATGATCACCGCCGGCAATCCGGCCACCCGGACGTTGCGCGACAAGTGGACCGTTGTGACGCAGGACGGATCGCTCGCGGCGCATTTCGAACACACCGTCGTCGTCGAAAACGGCGAACCGCGGGTGTTGACCCGGCCGGGCTGACCCGGCCTCGATCATGCCCGGCGTGGCTCCGGACGCCGACTTGGGGCCATGCAGTCGCTAAGCCGTCTCGCCGCTGGTTCGCACCATCCGCAGCAGCCACTCATGAATCCAGGGATTGCCGGCCACCACTCCGCCGCGTGCCGGCCGGGCGGGAATGCCGTCGAGGTCTGTCGCCACACCGCCGGCCTCGCCGATGAGCAGCAGTCCGGCGGCCATGTCCCATGGCGCCAGGGTCAGTTCCCAGAACCCGTCGAGCCGTCCGCGCGCCACGTCGGCCAGATCGAGTGCCGCCGAGCCGGCGCGCCGCACGCCGCTGCTGCCGCCGAGCACCTGCGGCAGGATGGTGAGAAAGCGGGGCATGTCGCCCGGCGTCTTGAACGGAAAACCGGTGCCGAGCAGCGCCAGCCGCGGGTCGCGGATGCCGGACACCCGCAGTCGCTCACCGCCCAGCCACGCCCCGCCATGACGCCACCCGACGCAACAGGTACGGGTGGGGACGTGCAGCACCGCACCGGCCACGAGCTCGCCGTCGACGGCGGCACCGATCGACACCGACCACGCCGGATAGCCGTGCAGGAAGTTGGTGGTACCGTCGAGCGGATCGACGATCCACACCAGGCCGGCGACGTCGCTTTCCGCGGGCGCGAGTTCCTCGCCGAGCACGCGCGAATCGGGCTCGGCCCGGCGGAGGTCGTCGCGGATCATTGCCTCCGCGGTGCGATCGACGGTGGTGACGAAATCGGACGGGCCTTTCAGCGCCCATTCCGCGGTGGGTGGACGGGGCACCCGCGCCAGGTAGGCCGCCGCCCCGCACGCCGCGCGCTCGGCCAGTCGCGCCAGCCGCTCGGCGCCTCCGCTCATGTTGCCGCCTCTCCGATGGGCAGGTAGCTTGCCGCCATGTCGCGCATCTTTTCCGGCATTCAACCCTCGGGCGAACTGCACATCGGCAACTGGCTCGGCGCCGTTCGCAACTGGGTGGCGTTGCAGGACGAGTACGACTGCATCTTCTGCATCGTCGACCTGCACGCCATTACCGCGCCGTACGATGCATCCCGCCTGGCGGAGCGCACCCGCGAGATGGCGGTGGGGCTGCTGGCCTCGGGGATCGACCCGTCCCGTTCGGTGCTGTTCGTGCAGAGTCACGTGCCGGCGCATGCGCTCCTGTCGTGGCTGCTGACCACGATCGCTCCGTTGGGGGAGCTGGAGCGGATGACGCAGTACAAGGATAAGTCGCAACGGGTCGAATCGGTGCCGGCGGGGCTGCTCTGTTATCCGGTGCTGATGGCGGCCGACGTGCTGCTCTACCGCGCCGACGCGGTGCCGGTGGGAGAGGACCAGGTGCAGCACCTGGAACTGACCCGCGAACTGGCGCGGAAATGGAACGCCGGATTCGCGCCCGAGTTCCCCGTATTTCCGGAACCGAAGGCCCTGTTGACGCCGGCGCGGCGCATCATCGGCCTGGACGGCCAGGCCAAGATGTCCAAGAGCCTGGGCAATACCATCGGCATTCTCGAGACGCCCGAGCAGATCTGGCAGAAGCTCCGTCCCGCCATGACCGATCCGGCCCGGAAGACGCGGCATGACCCGGGAACGCCCGAGGTGTGCAATATCTACGCGCTGCATCAGCATTTCTCGCCGCCCGCGACGGTGGCGGACGTCGCGCTCCAGTGCCGCACTGCCGGCTGGGGCTGTCTTGATTGCAAGCGCGTGCTGGCCGACAACATGGCGGCTACGCTGGCGCCGATTCGCGAACGCGCCGCGGCGATCGCCGCCGCCCCGGCCGCGGTGACCGCCACGCTGGCCGAAGGCGCCGAGCAGGCGCGCGGCCTCGCCGGTCAGACGATGCGGTTGGTCACTACCCAGATGGGATTCGCTCCGGAGAGTCCATGACGACGTCGCCGATGCTCACCCGGGTGCTCAAGGCCGCCATCCAGCGCGGCGCCTCCGACGTGCACGCCAAGGCGGGCGATGTCTTCCGCGCCCGCGTCGAGGGGAAACTGGTGCCGCTGACCAAGCAGCGCCTGACGCCGCAACAGACCGAGGCGCTGGCGGCGATGTTCGCCAACCTCTCCGCCGACGATCCCCGGTTGGCCACGCTGCGCGATTTCGACTGCTCCTGGGGTGTCGCCGGTGTGGGGCGGTTCCGCGTCAACGTGTCGCGGCAGCGGTCGTCGTTCATGATGGTGCTGCGGGTGATCCCCTTTTCGGTGCCGACTCCGGAGGCGCTCGGACTCCCCGAGACACTGACCTCGTTCGCGGAAGCGCCAGACGGCCTGGTCATCATCGCCGGGCCGAGCGGGTCGGGCAAGACGTCCACGATTGCGGCGCTGGTGCACCACATCAATCGCGGCCAGCAGCGCGAAGTGCTGACGCTCGAAGACCCCATCGAGTACCTCCACCGGGATCTGTCGAGTTCGGTGGCGCAGCGCGAAGTCGGTACCGACACCGACGACGTCGCATCGGGACTACGGGCCGCGCAGCGCCAGGACCCGGACGTCATCGTGATCGGCGACCTCCGCGAAGCCGATGCCATCGACCGCGCCATCCGCGCCGCCGAGTCCGAGTGCCTGGTGCTGGCCGCGGTGAGCGCCCCGGACCTGATTTCGGCGCTGCTCCAGATGCTGGCGAGTTTCCCCACCGACGCGCGTGAAGTCGCGCGCATCCGGCTGGCCGCGGCGCTGCGTGCGGTGGTGGCGCAGCGGCTGGTCACCAAGGGACGCAGCGGGCGCCAGCTGGTAGTGGAGTGGGTCGAGGCCACGCCGGCGCTGCGGGAGGCTGTGGCTTCCGGCGGCGACGCGGCGGCGCTGAAACGCGCCATCGACAAGGCCACCAAGGATGGCAAGGCCGAAACCGTGACCCGCCCGGCCGGCGACGTGGTGGACGGCGGTTGAGCGGAACGTTAAGTTGCATGGGAGTCGAATGACACGGCCCCGTCAGGGGCCGTTTCGTTTGCGGGACGCGAGCAGGCCACGGTCCGACCGGAGCCGTCCGATGTTCGATCAGAATCACCGTTGCGTGGTCGTCGTCGGCGCCCAGTGGGGCGACGAAGGCAAGGGCAAGCTCGTCGACGTGCTGGCGGAGCAGGCCGATCTCGTCGTGCGCTACCAGGGCGGGGCCAATGCCGGCCACACCGTCGTCGTGGGCGACCGGCAGTTCGTGCTGCACCAGATTCCGTCCGGCATTCTCCACGCGGACGTGCGGTGCGTCGTGGGCAACGGCGTCGTGCTCGATCCCGAGACCTTCTTCACCGAGGTCGGACGCGCTCGCGGCGCAGGGGATCGCGCTCACCGGCCGCCTGTTCGTCTCCGAACGGGCGCACCTGGTGATGCCCTATCACAAACTCCTCGACCAGGCCAGCGAGAGGCAGCAGCAGATCGGCACCACCGGGCGGGGCATCGGGCCGGCGTACGAGGACAAGACCGGCCGGCGCGGCGTCCGCGTCTCCGATCTCGTGCCGCAGCAGCGATCTGGCAGCGCTGCTGGCGCCGCGGGTCGAGCGGGCGAATGCGCTGCTTGCGATGATGGGCTCCCCGGCGACGCGCCGACCTGGCCGAACACGTCGCGCTCGGCGAGGCGTTCGCGGCCCGGCTCCGGCCGTTGATGGCCGACACCGGTCTGCTGGTCCATCGCGCGCTCGAGGACGGCCGCCGCGTCCTGCTCGAAGGTGCACAGGGGGCACTCCTCGACGTCGATCACGGCACCTATCCGTACGTCACCTCGTCGAACACCACCGCGGGTGGTGCCGCGATCGGTTCCGGCATCGGGCCGACTGCCATCGACGGCGTCCTTGGCGTGGTGAAGGCCTACACCACCCGGGTCGGGAACGGCCCGCTCCCGACCGAAGCCGCCGGAGCGCTGCAGGAGCGCCTGCGGGAACTCGGCAGCGAGTTCGGCGCCACCACCGGCCGCCCCCGGCGCTGCGGCTGGTTCGACGCCACGGTGGTCCGCTATTCGGTGCGGGTCAATGGACTCACCGGCCTGGCGGTGACCAAGCTCGATGTGCTCGATGCATTCGACGAGATTCCGATCGGCGTCGGCTATCGGCTCGACGGGGACGGGTGTGCCGAAATGCCGGGCGACATCGCCGCCCTGGAGCGGGTCGAGCCGGTGTACGAGACGCTCCCGGGGTGGCGGCAGCCGATCAGCGCTGCGCGCCGCCTGGCGGATCTTCCGGCGGCGGCGCGGCGGTATCTCGACCGGATGGAGGAGCTGGCGGGCGCGCCGATCCGGTACGTCAGCGTCGGCACGCGGCGCGATCAGATCATCGCGGGGTAAGACGACGAGTCGTCGGCCGTGAACGGGTCATGGAAGCCACGACCCACGCTTATTGCGCCTGCAGCCGCCGGAAGTATTCCCCGATCGTCATCTGGTTGAGCCACACCGGATCGAGTTCGTAATACCGGTTGGCGGTGAACCGGCCGGTGGTGGGGAAGTAGGGTGGCGGATCGATCGCGCCGCACCGGTCGTAGGTGTGGGCTTCGGCCCAGCCGTATTCGTTGGTCCCGAAATAGGTGGCGCCGTCGACCCGGCCCTGCGCCAGCCCCCCGGTGATGCGCACACACCCGTTGATCGCGGTGCCGCAGCGCTCGTTGATTGCCGAGATATCCCACCCCGAATTGGCGGTGGCCGGTTCGACTCCGAGTCGTACGAAGTAGTTGTACAGCGGACTGTACGGTGCGATGATGCCCTCGCCGTACCAGTTGCCGTTCGAGGCGCCGTTCCCCACCGCCATGAAGAACATGTTGTCGTTGGCGTCGCCGGTATCGTCGAAGCCGCCGTAGACCTTGCTATCGACCCGGAACGGCGTCTGCACGCTGTTGTCTTCGATCACGACGTTCTTGATGGCGATGGCGCCGAGCATGTCGCCCTGTTCGCTGCAGTCGGTGCCCGGGGGCAGGGTGTACGAGCATGTCGTCCGCGAGCAGGACGTTCCCGGTGCTCACGACCGTCACGCGGCCACGCAGCTGCCCGCTCAGCGCGACGTCGCCGGTCACGAAGATGACGCCCTTGAAGTTCGGATTGGCGCCGAGCGGAATCAGGTACGCCTTGTCGCCGGAGCGGACGCCCGAGAGGTCGGGCCATGGTCCCGACCTGCGGCGCCGCCACCAGCCGAGTCCGACGCCGGGTGCGTCGGTGACCGTGCGATCGGGCGTGAGCGTGTCGCCGGTGAGATGCGGAAACAGGTGGGGGTCGCCGCCCAGGAAACAGCGCCGGGTGGAACTCGACAGCAGCGCACGGACCGAGTCCGCGTCGCCGAAGTCGGCCCAGTCCTGTGCCGCGGTGTGGAAGCTGACGTCGCCGGCAATGTCGCGCACGGCGCCGCAATTCGGCGAGAGGATGTTGGGATCATGCACGCTGTCGGTGCTGGCCGGGGTCACGTCCCACCGCCGCCCGGTCGCATACGCCAGTGTCGAGTCGGTCGCCATCGCGCACGTGGTGTGACGGGCGATCCAGACCCGCATGGAACCCTTGTTCCACTCGATCTGCCGTCGCCGTTGACGTCGATCGGCACGAACTCGATCCGCACCGCGGGACTGGTGAGCCCGGCGGTGGTGCAGGGCGATGCGATGTCGTAGTCGCCGCTGACCGCGTCGGCGTCCTGGGCATACTGACGCATCCGATCGATCCGGGCCGGCGTGGGCCACGGCAGCGGCGATGCACGCCGCTGCACCCCGTCGTGTAGCGTCCCGACCCTGGTTCGTGATCGCCGTCACGACGCTGACCGTCCGCCGAACAGCGTGCCCGCTGGCCGGCGCCGCACCCGGTTTCGAGCCGCAGGCGACGTTGGAGAAGAACGGACCGTTGACCGATTCGCGCGCAACCATACACGCGCACTGCCGCTCCAGTTGTCGACCGCCACCGCGAACTTCCCGACCCAGGATTCCTGGGTCAGCAGCATCGTCGCGCGCCACCGTTGCCGCGCTGGTCGCCGACCACCGCCACCGCGCTGGCAAAGTTGCTGCCGTACTGGCCGGCGGTCGCCGCGCCACCGGTCCGCCCGCCGGTGCGGCCGACGTACAGCCACCGGCTGCACGCCCGGCAGCGGCTGGCCAAGGGCGTTCATGCACCGGGGCATTGCTGGCCAGCGTCGTGTAACCGCTGTCCGGCAGCAGCGAATCGAAGACGCCGTGATTGATCGAATCGCGAATGATCTCCAGACCGCCATTGGCCGCCGCCTGCAGGGAGGCGTCGCGCGACGTGAGATGGGTCGTGAGCTCGGCGTTCGACGCCAGCAGCACCGCCCCCAGCGCCATCGCCGCGATCGCGATGGATACCATGATGGCCATCAACAGCGCCGCACCGCGCCGGCACCGCAGCGCCCTCTCCAGATGCGTCATCGGCTCGGGTCCGTTCACGTTGACGGGGTGACGTTGAGCGTGGTGATCGTCGATTGGGCCGGCGTGCAGTCCTCGGCGGCGACGCCGAAGAGGTAGGGCCTGCCCGGTGTGTTGCCGGCCACCTCCACCGTGTACGACGACTTGCCGCTCTCCGCGCGGACCACTTCGATCCGGCCGCCGGCCGTCCAGCTCGTCGCGGATGCCGGCCGGCGGTAGAGGATGTACTGATGGATGTCGTGTTCGCCGCCGTCCTGGTCGGCGGAGGCGTTCCACGTGAACCAGAGACGGCCACTGCCGAGGACGGTGTCCACGACGCTGAGCACCGTCGGTGCCAATGGATCGCGCCCGCACACGGTGGGCAGCGTCACACCGTTGTTGGGCACCTCGACGACCGTGCTCATGTCGCGGTCGCGTTCATCCGTACCGGTGCGGCCGTTGTCCAGCCGGAAGTTCATTCGCACCGCGCGCACCGAATCGGGTCGGACGTAGTCCGCGCTGTCGGTGGCCGATAGCCCCGGCACCAGCGTGCGCCGGATGAGTGGAATGTCGCCGGCCGGCACCGGAACGAGGGAGTCTCCGCCGCTGCTGCTCCGTCGCATCAGATACTCGAAGAACGGGCGGCCATCGGGGTGCGGGGAGAATATTGCGGGCGATGACTTCGGGCGTGCCGTCGTTGACCCGTTGATACAGCACGTAGTCGTCAGTACGCGTCGTGGACGCGTCCGGCGAGAAGTAGAGCATGTAGGTCTCGGCCGGTGAGGCCGCGCCGTTGGCCTGCGCGTAGGTTTCGGTCGGATAGGTGTAGGCAGGCGACGAATTCGGGATCACCGTCGCGGCGGCCGCGTCCCAGGCTTCGGTCTCGCCGGTCGGCGCGTCGGGGTTGAAATAGGCGGCCCACCGCATGTCGGTGGTGTCGACCTCGACGTAGTCGCTGTTGAAGGCGAGCACGTTGTCGGCGCCGTAAATCAGAATCGGCTGTCCCGGCGTCGTCCCCGCCCCCATCGTGCGGATCACCCGGGCACTCCCCTCCATCGCCGTGCGGGCATTCTGGACCATCTCCCAACGGTCGATGTTGGCCCGGAAAGACGAACTCTGTGACTGGAACAACGACCACGCCGCGGCGGTGATCGCCAGCAGCATGGTCATGGCGATCATCAGCTCGACCAGGGAGAAGCCCCGGCGCGACTCGCCGGTGGCATTCACGGCGCGGCCACCACCGCCGTGACGGCGACGGTGTCCTTCATCGCCGGGTCCGTCACCTGCACCGTGATGGTGGTGCGGTCGCGGGCGGGCGACCCGGACTGATCACGCACCACGGTCGTGGTCCGATGCATCCGGGGATAGTCGGGAAAGCCGGTGGTGTCGGCGCCGGCACCGGTGCCGTACACGGCGACCAGTTCGGTGTAGCGCGGGTCGGCCCGGATCAGCTCGAGCCGCTGTTCGGCAATTCCGGTGGCGACCACCCGGAGGGCCGAGTCGCCGATGGCGTGTGAGAAGTTGGCGGAGAAGCGGGCGACACCGGTGGCGACGACCACCAGGATGACGATGGCGATGAGCAGTTCGATCAGCGTGAAGCCGGTGCGGCCTGGGGTCAGTTGGCCCGGAGCCAGCTCCCGGTTGCGTAGGAGTACCACGTCACCCGTCCGGTTGCGCGAGAAACCGCCACTGCGCGGCAGTGCTTGCAGTTGGGGTCGTATCCCGGGCCGGAAATGTAGAACGTCCCGCTCCGGTTGGCCGAACCGTCGCGGCGGAAGGTGAGGGACGTGAGCGCCGTCGGATCTTCCGCCAGGGACAGGTCGGGGGCCGACCCCTTGGCAAAGATAAAGTTGTGGTCCAGCGGATAGGTAACCACCCGCTCCCCGGACTCCACCGCGTTATCGTCGTTGGCGTCCTCGTGGACCTGCATCCGGGCGCTGTCGGGGATGATGATCCGGACGTTTTCCTGCAGCGAGACGGACCGCCGCTGGGCCAGGGCCAGGTCGGCCATGACCCCCCGGGAGACCGCATCGGCCCGGTAACGGGTCCAGTCCAGGCGGGACGCGGCAATCCCCGAAAGAATCCCGATCAGGACGATCACGATCAGGAGTTCGATCAGGGTGACCCCACGCCGGACCTCGCCGGCCCGTCGCGCACGCTCCTGGGCTGCCATGAAACCAATCATAACCTTGCTCCTCGGCCGCTGCTGTCGGCGCGGCCGATGCCGGTCCCGGGCCGGCAGTCTGCAGGTTCGCCGGTCGGGCCCCTCTCCCGGCAACCTCGCCGGGACGCTGCCAGGTCGCTCGCTATTGGGCCTGCAACCGGTCGAAGTACGAGGCGATCGTCAGGTTGCGCAGCCAGACCGGATCCACCTCGTAGTACCGGTTGGCGATGAACCGCCCCGTCGTCGGGAAGTACGGCGGCGGATTCACCGCGCCGCAGGCGTCGTACGTGTGAGCTTCGTTCCACCCGTAGTAGCCCGAACCCCAGTACGTCGCGTAGTCCACCCGGCCCTGAGCCAGTCCGCCGGTGACCCGGACGCATCCGTTGGTGCCCGGATCGGCGATGGCGCAGCGCTGGTTGATCGCCGAAACGTCCCACGACGCATTCGGTGCCGACGGTTCGCCGCTCAGCATGCTGTAGTTGGCTGTGCCATCGCCCGGGCCCACGACGCCTTCGCCGTACCAGTTGCCGGTGGATCCACCGCTGCCGGCCGCCATCAGGAACATGTTGTAGTTGGCGTCGTTGGTGTCGTCGAACCCGCCGTAGATCTTGCCGTTGACCCGGAATGGCGTCTGCAGGTCATTGTCCTCGATCACCACGTTGTTGCTGGCGATCGCGCCGAAGATGTCCCCGGTCGACGTGCAATCCGTCCCCGGCGGGTTCTGATAGAGCAGGTCGTCGGCCATCACGATGTTGCCGGTGGCGAAGACCGAGACCCGGCCCCGGAGCCGGCCACTCAGCGCGACATTGCCGCGCACGAAGATCACGCCCTTGAAATTCGGGTTGGCGCCGAGCGGGATCAGGTACGACGCGTCGCCGGAGCGAACGCCGCTCAGGCCGGAATAGGTCTGGTGCCGCTTCTTCCACCAGCCGAAGACCTTCGTGATCGTCGAGTCCGGCGTCAGCGTGTCCCCGGAGACCCAGGGGAAGAGGTGCGGATCGCCGCCCAGATAGCACCGGCGGGTCGCATTGGTCGACAGCAGGCTTTGCACCGCACGCCGCGCCGCGCCGGCCGTGCTGGAATCGGCGTATGTGCCGACGTAGACGCTGTCGGCGGTGTGGAATTCGACGGTGTCGGTGCCGTGGATCGACACTTTCGCCCCGCAATTGCGGGAATACATGTTCGGATCCGAATTGGTCGACACCGCGCCGGTCGCCAGGTGCTGCGGCGAAGAGGTCGTCCCGTCGGTGTACGGCCAGCGGCGGCCCGTGGCATAGGCGAGCGCGGTATCGCTGGTGGTGCTTCCCGAATAGTTCGAGACCCAGACCCGCATGAAGCCTTCGTCCCAGTCGATCACGCCATTGCCGTTGACGTCGACGGTCACGAACTCGATCCGGACGCGCGGCATCGTGGGGTTGGCCGAATCGGCCGCGATATCGTAGTCGCCGCCGGCGCCGTCGCCGTCCTGGGCGTACTGCTGCATCAGGTTGATGCGGGCCGGTGTCGGCCACGGCACCGGCGAGACGCCGGTCTTGTAGCCCTGCGTGAACCGTCCCGACGAAGCGCCGGTGATCGACCCGACGACGTTGACTGAACTGGCGAAATAGGTGCCGCTGCCGGAGCCGCAGCCGGTCTGCAGGATGAGGCCGGTGTTGGAGAAGAACGGGCCGTTGACCGATTCGCCGCAGCCGTACATCGAGCTGCCGCTCCAGTTGTTGATCGCCACCGCGAACTTCGACCACGATTCCTGCGTCATCAGCAGTCGCCGGGCCGCGACGGCGCCGCTGCGGTCGCTGATGATCGAGAGGCCGCTCGCGAAGTTGCTGCCGTACTGGCCCGCCGTCGCCGCGCCGCCGGTCCGTCCGCCGGTGTGGCCGACATAGAGCGAGCGGGTGATGCCGGCAATCGTGTTGCCGCTGGCGTCGGTCACGGCGGCGTTGTTCGCCAGCGTGGTGTAGCCGCTGTCGGGTAGTAGCGAATCATACACGCCGCGATTGAGCGAATCGCGAATGATCGCCAGTCCGCCGTCGGCCGCGGCTTGCAACCCGTTCTCACGGGCGGCGAACTTGGTCGTGATCTGTGCCCCCGACGACAGCATGATGCCGCCCAGCGCCATCGCCGCGATGGCGATGGAGCAGATCAGCAGCGCCATCAGCACCGCGGCGCCGCGGCGGTTCCTGATTCGATGCAGGCCTGGCATGCCCGGACTCCTGGTGTTCACGGTGCCGTACTCGCCGTGATGTTGTGCGAGGTGATCGTCGATACCGACGGCGTGCAATCCTGTGCCTCGACGCCGAACGTGTAGGCGGTGCCGGGGATGTTGTCCGAAATCTGGACGGTGTAGGTCGCCTGGCCGCTGACCACGCGCACCACTTCCAGCGGATCGGACCACACCGTACTCGCGCCCAGCCGCCGGTAGAGGATGTATTGCAGCACGTCGTGTTCACCGTTGTCCTGGTCCACCGACGCCGGCCAGGTCAGCCAGATGACGCCGCTCCCCGGAATGGTGTCCACCGCCGCCAGCGAGCCCGGCGCCAGCGGCGGCCGGCCGCACACCGTCGGCAGGGGGATGCCGTTGTTGGGCACCTGGATCGTGGTCGACATGTCGCGGAACTTCTCGGTGGTGCCACTCTTCCCGTTGGTGAGACGGAAGTTGAGCCGGACGGCG
This sequence comes from uncultured Gemmatimonadales bacterium, assembly GCA_963697065.1. Taxonomy (GTDB): domain Bacteria; phylum Gemmatimonadota; class Gemmatimonadetes; order Gemmatimonadales; family GWC2-71-9; genus Palsa-1233. The sequence goes on along the minus strand of CAVOMQ010000004.1, from coordinate 61,496 downwards.
CGCACCGAATCGGGCCGGACGTACGCCTGGCTGTCGCTGCTCGAAAGCCCCGCCACCAGCGGCTGCCGGATCAGCGGCAGCTGGCCCGACTGTACCGTGATCAGCGTGTCACCGGTCGACAGCGTCCGCTCCATCAGGTACTGGAAGAACGGGCTGCCGTCCGGACTGGCCAGGATGTTCCGCGCCACGATGGTGGGCGTGCCGTTGTTCACCCGCTGATAGAGGATGTAGTCGTCGGTCCGCGACGTGCTGGCGTCCGGCGTGAAGTAGAAGATGTACGTCTCCGCGGGCGAAACCGTGCCGTTACCGAGGAGATACGTGGTGGTCGGATAGGTGTACGACGGCGACGAATTCGGAATCGCGCTGGCGGTCGAGGCCGACCACGCCTCGGTCTCGCCTGACGGCACGTCGGGATCGAAATAGGCCGCCCAGCGCATGCTGGTGGTGTCCGATTCGACATAGTCGGTGTTGAACGCCAGCACCGAGGTCCCGCCATAAACCAGCACCGGCTGTCCGACCGGGGCGCCTGCCCCCATCGTCCGGATGACCCGCTCGGCCTCTTCCACCGCGCCGCGCCCGTTCTGCACGAGGTCGTAGCGCGCTTCGTTGGCGGTGAACGAACGGCTCTGCGACCGGAACAGCGATGCGACCGCACCACTGAGGGCGGCCATCATGACCATCACGATCAGCAGTTCGACCATGCTGAAGCCGGCACGAGGCCGGCGGACGATATGGGCTCTGGTGGGTGGCATCACGGGCTCGCGATGATGGCGGTGACGGCGACGGTGTCCTTCATGCCGGGATCGGTGACCCGCACCGTGACGGTGGTGCGGTCCCGCGCCGGCGTACCGGACTGGTCGCGGACCACGGTGGTCTTGCGATGCATGTTGGGGTATTCGGGGAAGCCCGTGGTGTCCGCGCCAGCACCGATCCCGTAGATCGATACCAGGCGGGTGTACCGCGGATCGGCGCGAATCAGCTGCAGTCGGTTGTCGGCGACGCCGGTGGCGACCAGGCGCAGCGACGAGTTTCCCATGCCCTTCGAGAAGCCCGATGCGAACCGCGCCACGCCCGTGGCGATGACCACCAGGATCACCACCGCAACCAGCATTTCGATGAGGGTGAAGCCGCCCCGTTTCGCCATCACTCGACTCGCTGCCACCCGGGGGTGGCGATGAAGTCCGAGGTCACCGCCGCACGCCGCAGGGTGGCCGTTGCCGGGTGTGGAGGCGCCGAGCGCCGCCATCCGGTGCGATCACCCTCATTTACAAGCAAGAATCCTGCCGGTCCCATCGGTCAAACGAACTATCGCAATGACAAGGACTTGCGTATCATGGGTGTTCGAGAATCAGTCGCGTCCACGCCTCAACTGGTGCCCAGCGGCCCCCGATGGAGCAGGATGCGTGACCGGATTACGTTTCCGGCCCCGCCCGCCGGGGCGGACGTCAACCCCAGCCAGTATCGCCCGATGCCCGATGCTCCTGTAATGGAAAAACTGGTCTCCCTGGCCAAGCGGCGGGGCTTCGTGTTCCAGTCCTCGGAGATCTACGGGGGGTTGGGCTCGGTCTGGGATTACGGTCCTCTCGGCGTCGAATTGAAGCGGAACATCAAGGACCGCTGGTGGCGGGCGATGGTCCAGTCACGGGAGGACGTGGAGGGCCTCGACGCCGCCATCCTGATGCATCCCCGCGTCTGGGAGGCCTCCGGGCACGTGGCGGGATTCACCGACCCGCTGATCGATTGCCGGACTTGCAAGGGACGCTTCCGGGCCGACAAGCTGGCCGACGCCCGCTGCCCCCAGAAGCCGAGCAAGATCCCCGGCCAGCACTCCGCGTGCGATCTGACCGCGCCCCGGATGTTCAACCTGATGTTCAGGACGTTCATGGGGCCGGTCGAAGAGACCGCGGCGGTGATCTATCTCCGTCCCGAGACCGCCCAGGGGACGTACGTCAACTATCTCAACGTGCTCGGCTCCGCCCGGCAGCGCGTTCCGTTCGGCATCGCACAGATCGGCAAGGCGTTCCGGAACGAGATCACCCCCGGCAACTTCATCTTCCGCACTCGCGAATTCGAGCAGATGGAGATGCAGTTCTTCGTCCGTCCCGGCACCGACGAGGAATGGTTCGAGCGGTGGCGCGCGCTCCGCATGGCGTGGCATGAAGAGCTGGGCCTCGATCGCTCACGGTTGCGGTGGCACCAGCACCAGGCGGGCGAACTTGCCCACTATGCCAAGGCGGCGTACGACATCGAGTACGAATTTCCGTTCGGCTGGCAGGAGATCGAGGGGGTGCACAACCGGACCGATTTCGATCTCGCCCGGCACCAGGAATATTCCGGCAAGAAGCTGGAGTACTTCGACCAGGCCACGGGCGAGCGCTTCCTGCCCTACGTCGTCGAGACAGCGGCCGGGGCCGATCGCGTGACGCTGATGGTGCTGGCCGACGCGTACCGCGAAGAGACCGTCAACGACGAACTCCGCACCGTGCTCCGCTTTCACCCCGCCATCGCGCCGATCAAGGCGGCGGTGCTGCCGCTGGTGAACAAGGACGGCATGCCGGAACGCGCCCGCGAACTGTACAACGATCTCCGTCCGGTGCTGCCGGCGTTCTTCGACGACGGCGGCGCCATCGGCCGGCGTTACCGGCGCCAGGACGAGGTCGGCACACCATGGTGCATTACCGTCGACGGCGAGACCGCGGCGACCGGGACGGTCACGATCCGTGATCGCGACTCCATGGCCCAGGAGCGAGTGGCCATCACCGAGGTGCGCCGCTGGCTGGCCGATCATCTCCGTGCCGATCGATGACGGACCAGCGTGCGCGCCGCGACGCCCCACTACGCTCAGCATGAGGCATTTCCATGGTCTTTGAATGCACGACATCGCTCCCGCCGGCGGAAATCCTCGACCGGGCCAAGCGGTTCTTTGCCGAGCGAGTACCGAACTCGGCCGCGTTCCCGGAGCGGGAGGACGAGGGCTACCTGCTGCTTCGCGGCCAGGGCGGCGAAGAGGCGGTGCTCATGGCGGTGCCCCGCGATGGCGCCACCTTCGTGCGCGGCTCGACGCTGCTGTTCGATCAGGCCGTCGACCGCTTTCTCTCGACGCTGCCGATCAGCGAGGGCCTTCCCGGAGCCAATGAGGTGGCACCGTGAACGCCGCATTGCCGGTGCGGGTGCGCGTCATGCCGCTCTGGGAAGACGTGCTCTTCGATCTCGCGCCGGACACGCCGATTGCCGACATCAAGCGTCAGGCGCTGGCCCGCAGCCACAGCGGCGCCGAGTCCGACGCGTTCCTGGTGAAGTTCCGGGGCGCCGAAGTGGGCGACGAGCGCCGCACGCTCGCCCAGCTCGGCGTGCCGCCCCACGGGGCGTTGATCGTTATGCGCCGCCGTCGCACCCCGGTGCGCTGACCGGGGTCCGCGGCACGGTGCGCGTGATCACCGGCGCCGCCTGCCTGGCGCACGATCCGGGGCCGGGCCACCCCGAGCGTCCCGAGCGCCTGGCGGCAGTGCTCGGGCTCCTCGCCGCCAATGGCGTGGTGGTCAGCGAGGCATCGGCGCCCGCGTCCGCCGACGTGCTGCGCCTGTGTCACGATCCACGCTACCTCGAACTGCTGGCCGAGACCGGCGCGGCCGGCGGCGGCCTGCTCGATCCCGATACCATCGCGAACTCGTGTTCCTGGGACGCCACGCGCTGTGCCGCCGGCGCCGCGCTCGATGCGCTCGACTCCGCGCTGGCCGGCGCCGGTCACGGGTTCGCCGCGATCCGTCCACCGGGGCACCACGCGCTGCGGGACCGCGCCATGGGGTTCTGCTTCGTCAACCACGTCGCGATCCTGGCCGCTGTGGCCCACCAACGCGGCGTCGATCGTGTGCTGATCGTCGACTGGGACGTGCATCATGGCAACGGCACGCAAGCGCTGGTCGAGGCGGAGCCGTCGACGCGCTTCGTTTCGATGCACCAGTTCCCCTGGTATCCCGGCACCGGAGCCGCCACCGAACGGGGATGCGGCAATTGCTTCAACGTGCCGATGGAGCCGGCCCAGCACCGCGAGGAATACGTGGCGGCGCTCTGGAATGCCGTGGTCACCGCCACCGACCGCTGGACTCCCGGGTTGGTGCTGATTTCGGCGGGGTACGACGGCATGCTCGGCGATCCGCTGGGCGGTTTTACCCTCGAACCCGACGACTTCGGCACCTGGACCACCCGACTCCGCGAACGGTTTGCTGGCACACCTGTCGTGGCGCTGATGGAGGGGGGCTACGTTCCCTCGCGCCTGGCTGCCGGCGTGCTGGCTACCGTCCGGGCGCTGGTGTAAGCTCCCGCCACCCACGGATCCGCTACATCACCCGGGCCGGCCCCTCGACCCACGACCCTCGACCTCGTGCCCATGACCCCGCTCACCCTCACGACGGAAATGCTGACCCTCCACACCCGCCACCGCTTCGTGATCGCGCGGGGTGGCGAGAGCGAGTACCGCACCGTGATGGTTCGGATCGCCGACCGCGACGGCCTCGAGGGTTGGGGCGAAGCGGCGGCATCGCGCTTCTACGGTGAGACGGTGGATACGGTCGTCGCCGCGCTCGGTCACTACGCGCCACTGCTCGGCGACGATCCGTTCCAGCTCGACGCCATCGAGCGGCGCCTCGAGGCGGCGCTCGGCGGCAACGGGGCGGCACGGGCCGCCATTTCCGCGGCGCTCCACGATCTGGTGGCGAAGCGCCTCGGGGTTCCGTTGTGGCGGTACTGGGGGCTCGACGCCGCGCGCGCGCCGCGCTCGACGTTCACCATCGGCCTCGATACGCCGGAGGTGATGCGCCGCAAGGTCGAAGAGGCCGCCGAGTATCCCGTGTTGAAGGTCAAGCTCGGCACCGGTGACGACGTCGCCATCCTGCGGGCACTTCGTCACGCAACGGACCGCGAGCTGCGGGTCGACGCCAACTGCGCCTGGACCGCGGCGCACGCCATCGCGATGCTGCCGGTGCTCGCCGAGTTCGGCGTCACCGTGCTGGAACAACCGGTGGCTCCGACCGATCTCGACGGCCTGGCGCAGGTGCGCCACCACGCGTCGATCCCGATCATCGCCGACGAGAGTTGTGTCACCGCCGCCGACATCCCGGCGCTGGTGGGCAAGGTCGATGGCATCAACATCAAGCTGGCCAAGTGTGGGTCGCTGCGCGAGGCGTTGCGGATGATCGCCATTGCGCGGGCGCACGCCATGACGGTGATGGTCGGCTGCATGATCGAATCGTCGCTCGGAATCACCGCCGCCGCGCACCTCACGCCGCTCGTCGACGTCGTCGATCTCGACGGCGCGGCGCTGTTGCGCGACGATCCGTTCACCGGCGCCTCGATCGACGGCGGACAGGTGACGTTGCCGTCCGGGCCGGGGCTCGGCGTCGCGCGACGATGACCGAGCGGTTTGCCCAGGTGGCGTTGCCGCTCGCGCTCGCCGAACCGTACACCTACCGCGTCCCGCCGTCGCTCGCCGATCGCGCGCTCCCCGGGGCGCGCGTCGTCGTTCCGGTGCGGCGCCGGGAACTCGTCGGCGTCGTCACCGCGGTGGACGTGCCGCCGCCGGCCGTCGTCGCCCGCGACATTCTCGGCGCACCCGACATCGACGTGGCGGTGCCGCCGCCGCTGCTGGCGCTGGCGCGCCAGGTGTCGCATTACTATGGCGCGCCGCTGGGACTCACGCTTCGCGCCATGCTCCCCGGTCCGCTCTGGGGACATTCGCGGGTCGAAGCGGAACTGCTCCCGGGCGGCCCCACGGCGGTGGGCGGTACCGCCGAGGCGTTGCTGGAGTGGCTCGTCGAGCGGGGGGGCGAGGCGAGCTGGCCGCCGCCGCTCGTGCCTTCAAGCGACCCCTGTGGGACGTCGTCGACCGGCTGCAACGCGTCGGTGCCATCAGCGTGCACGTCGTGCCGCCCGATACCAGCGGGAACGTCGCGACGGTCCGGGTCGTCCGCCTCGCCGGCGATCCGATGCCGTTGCTGGCGCGGGAGCAGCGCTTCGCGCGCTCACCGGCGCAACGCCGGGTGTACGAGACGCTGGAGCAGCGCGGCGGCGAGTCGCCCGCCGCCGAACTGCTGGAGGCTGCTGGCGCCAGCGCCGGCGTGCTCAAGGCGCTCGAACGTGGCGGACTGGTGGTGCAATCCGACGAAACAGCGCAGCGCGATCCGTTCGCTGCGCTGCCGGTGACACTGGCGCCGTCGCTGTCAGCCGACCAGCGTCGCGCCGTCGCACGGCTCGACGCAATGGATCCGGGCGACGCCATGCTGCTGTTCGGCGTCACCGGATCGGGAAAGACGCTGGTGTACCTCGAAAGGCTGCGGCACGCGCTGGCCGCGGGGAAGGGCGGGCTGATCCTGGTGCCCGAGATCGCGCTCACGCCGCAGACCGTGAGCCGGGTGCGCGGTGTCTTCGGCGATCAGGTGGCCGTGCTGCACAGCGGGCTTTCCGACGGCGAGCGCGCCGACGCGTGGCGCGCGCTGCGCCAAGGGGAGCGCCGCATCGCGGTGGGTGCGCGCTCGGCGGTGTTCGCGCCGGTGCCGTCGCTCGGCGTGATCGTGGTGGACGAGGAGCACGAAGCAACGTACAAGAACGGCGAGACACCCCGGTATCACGCCCGCGATGTGGCGGCGATGCGCGCGCGCCTCGAAGGGGCGACCCTCATCCTCGGCTCGGCGACGCCGTCACTGGAAACGTGGACCCGCAGCGGCGCGGCGGGGCAGGTCATTCGTCTTCCCGACCGGATCGACGCCCGTCCGATGCCGCCGGTGCGCCTCGTCGATCTGCGGCACGCACCGATCGTCCGCGGCCTGGCCGGTCCGCCATGGAGCGAAGAGCTCGACGCCGCGGTGACCGCCACCCTGGCACGGCGCGAACAGGTGCTGCTCCTCCTCAACCGCCGTGGCTGGGCGGCGTTTCTGCAGTGCCGCGACTGCGGCGAAGTGCTGCAGTGCCCCAATTGCAGCATCTCGCTCACGGTGCACCATCACCCGGAGATGTTGCGCTGCCACTATTGCGACTATCGCGAACCGATGCCGTCGGCGTGCCCGCTCTGCGGTGGAGCCACGATGCAGTCGGTCGGCGCGGGGACACAGCAGCTCGAGCGACTGGTCGGCGCGCGCTTTCCCGACGCACGCGTGGCGCGGATGGATCTCGACACGACTTCGGCCAAGTGGTCACACCATCGCATTCTGGACCGCGTGGCGCGGGGTGAAGTCGACATACTGCTCGGCACCCAGATGATCGCCAAGGGAATCGACTTCCCCGACGTGACGCTGGTCGGGGTCGTCGATGCCGACACGGCGCTTCACCTCCCCGATTTCCGCGCCGCCGAGCGCACCTTCCAACTCACGGCGCAGGTGGCGGGACGGACCGGCCGCGGCCCCAAAGGCGGAGCCGTGCTGGTCCAGACGCGCCAGCCCGATCACCCGGCGCTCGCCTTTGCCGTCGAACACAACGTCGAGGGCTTTCTTGCCGCCGAGTCGGCGGCGCGACGCACGCCGGCCTATCCGCCGCACACCTCATTGGTTCACGTCGTGGTGACGGGCCCGAGTCACGACGCGGTCGAAGCCCGCGCGTCGGCGCTGGCCGATTGGAGCATCCGGGTCGTGGCCCGGCACGCGCTCGAGATTGCCGTGCTGGGTCCGGCGCCCGCGCCGATCGAGCGGATCCGGGATCGGTGGCGCTGGCACCTGATCCTCAAGGGCACGCCGCGCGATCTGGGCCGCTGGCTCCGGGCGGCGGCGCGCTACGTCGGGAGCGGCCGAGGCGACCTGCGGATCGCGATCGACCGGGATCCCGCCAGTCTGCTGTAGCCGCGCGGTGCCGCCGATGTCCGTGCCTTTCGTCGCCAGCCGGAGCGCCCTAGGTTTCTCGCCCGATGCCGTGGCTTCCCGATGTGACAAGACCGCCGTTCGCCGCGGCGCCGGTGGCGCGTTTCGTCCCGGCTCCGGCCGACGGCGTCCTGCCCGAGGGGTTCTTCTCCACTTCCAATCTCCCCACCTATGTCCGGCTGGCGTCGGAGTGGCAGGCTCCGCAGCGGCCGCGGATGGACTGCGCCATCGTGCAGCGCGGTGCCGAGCTGTTCGCCGCCGAACCGCGGACGGTCCGGATGGGCGAACCGGTGCTGGTGGCACGCGATGAGCACGGCGCGGAAGGCGTCGTGGTGTGGACCGAAGGTTTTCTCGGCGAAGGACACAGCGGCAACGAGTTCACCTTCATGAGCACCGACGTGTCGCGCGAGCGGCCGGTGAACTACGACGACCTGGCGCGCCGTCTCGGTGACCAGAAGCGGAACGGCGGTTACGTCATCTGGGTCACCGGACCGGCGCTGGTGCATTCCCGGGCCCGCAGCGACTTCGAGTGGATCATTCGCCACGGCTTCGTGCAGGCGGTTCTGGCCGGCAACGCGGTGGCGGTGCACGACATCGAAGCGGCGATCTTCGGCACCACGCTGGGGATGGACGACAGCGGCCATCCCACCAGCGGCGGGCACGGGCTGCACATGCGCGCCATCAACGCGGTCCGCGCTGCCGGATCGATCGAAGCCGCTGTCGGCTCGGGGTTGGTGAAGTCGGGGATCATGCACGCGCTGGTGACCGCGCACGTGCCCTACGTGCTGGCGGGATCGATCCGCGACGACGGGCCGTTGCCGGGTGTCATCACCGACGCGCGCGCTGCCCAGGACGCCATGCGCGAACACACCGTGCGTGCCACCGCCGCCGTCATGGTCGCCACGGCGCTGCACGCGATCGCTGTCGGCAACATGCTCCCCGCGTTTCACACCCACACCGGCGACGGCCAGCCGGTCCCGTTGATGACGATCTGCGTCGATCAGACGGAATTCGTGGTGCACAAGCTGCGCGATCGCGGCACGCACCAGGCCTTCGGTGCCGTCACCAACGCACAGGATTTTCTCCGCATCCTTCGGTTGGCGCTGGAACAATGCTGACGCCGCAACCGCTGGCTCCGGGCGAAGGGCCGCACTGGGAGCGGCTGGCGGCCTGGCTCCGCGACCAACTCCCCGCCGGGGAGATCGACGGCGTCTGGGTGTTCCGCGTGTTGCGGCGCGACCAGCGCGACTACGGCACCGCCGTGCTCAGCCGGGTCGATGGCGAGCGGCGCCGCATCTACACCGCCAGCTTCGTCGCCACGGTCAAGGGCAAACAGCGCGGGGGGTTCGAGCCGGTGCTCGACGAGATCGGGAGCGGGCCACTGGAGGCGCTGCACGAGCTGTTCGCGCTGGTTCCGGTCCGGAGCGACGACGAAGAGCCGCCGGTGCCGGTGGAGATCGCGCGCTGGTTCGCGCCGCCGCCGGCGGATGTCGCCGCCGCGGTCGAAGTCGCCGCCGCGGTCGAAGCCGCCGCCGAGGTCCCGCCGGTCGATGGCTGATCCGTCGGCGGCCGACGCGCTGTACGAGCGCTTTCGCCGCTGGCTCCGCGACCGCCACCTGCCGGTGACCCGCCAGCGGGACCGGGTGGCGCGGGCCGTCTTCGGCAGTGACGAACATCTCTCCGTGGAAGCGGTCGGGCGGCGCCTGGCGGCCGACGGCCCGCCGGTCGGCACCGCCACGATCTACCGGGTGCTCGACCTGCTGCTGGAGAGCGGGCTGGTGCGGGCCCACGACTTCGGCGAAGGGTTCCACCGGTACGAGGCGGTCGAGTCCGGCCGGCAACACGGCCACCTCATCTGCGTCCGCTGCGGCGGCGTCACGGAGTTTCCCACCGAGCGCTTCGAACGACTGCTCCCGATCGTCGCCGACGAACACGGTTTCCAGCCGCATCGCCACCGGGTCGAAATCGTCGGGCTCTGCCGCGCGTGCCGCAACGCCGACCTCGGATCACTGGCGGCGGCGGCGCGGCGTCGTGGCCGGTGATGCCGGCCCGCACCCCGGCGGCACCGTGTCGCTATCTATAGTAATAAATACTATAGTTATAGATACTATAGCTGGCGGTCAGTCGGTATCGAGGCTCTCCTCCAGCTCCTGCCGCATCAGCAACGTCAGGTAGCGCCCGCCGCGTGCCACCAGCTCGGCGTGGCGGCCCCGCTCCACCACCCGGCCCTCCTCCAGCACCAGGATCTCGGCGGCGTCGCGCACCGCCGAGAAGCGGTGCGAGACGATCAGCGCGGTGCGCCCCGCGATGGCATCCCGCAGCGCCGCCAGGATTTCCACCTCGGTGTGCGCGTCGACGGCACTGAGCGCGTCGTCGAGCACCAGCACGCCCGGGTCGCGCACCAGCGCGCGCGCGATCGCGGCGCGCTGCCGCTGGCCGCCGGAGAGGTTGATCCCCCGCTCGCCCAGCAGCGTTTCCCAGCCGTCGGGCAGATCGGGTAATGCCGCGTCCAGTCGCGACACGGCTGCCGCCCGCTCCAACCGGCCATCGTCGGGCGAGCCGAGCAGCACGTTGTCGCGCAGCGTCTCGGAGAAGAGAAACGTCTCCTGCGGCACCACGCCCACGGTGCGGCGAAGTTCGGCCAGCGAGAGTGCGCGGAGGTCGACGCCGTCGACCAGCACGCGGCCCCGGTCGGGATCGTACGTGCGCGCCAGCAATTCGACGATCGTCGACTTGCCGCTGCCGGTGGCGCCGACCAGGCCGAGCACGTCGCCGGCCGCCACATCGAAGGACACATCCTGCAGCACCCAGCCGCGGTCGACCGCCGTGGGATATCGGAACCAGACCTGCTCGAACGTCACCCGGCGCGCCCCGCGCGACGCCGGCAACGGCACCGGGTGTGTCGGGTCGACGGGGTCGGGCGTCTCTCGGAACATCGCGTCGACGCGGCCGAAGGCGGCGTCACCGCGCTGCAGCAGCGAGATCGCCCAGCCGAGGGCGATCATCGGCCAGACCAGCGTGGCGAGATAAAGGGCGAACGCCACGAAACCGCCGATGGTGATCCGCCCGGCGAGCACCCCTTGGCCGCCCAGCACCAGCGCCACGACGGCACCGGCGCCGGCCAGCAGCATCAGCAGCGGATCGAAGAGTCCCTGAATGCGGGCCAGGGCCATGTTGCGTTGCTGATAGCCGTTGTCGAGCGCGTGGAACAGTGCAGTCTCGGCCCGTTCCTGCGCGTACGCGCGCACGATGCGCAGCCCGGAGAGGTCTTCCTGAACGAACGACGAGATGTCGCCGAATTGGTCCTGGACGGCCAGCGAGCGGCGATGATACTCACCGCCCAGCACGATCATCACCAACGGCAGGCCGAACGTGGGGAGGAGGGCGAAGAGGGTCAACGACGGCGAGATCAACGCCATCATCGGCAGGATCATCAGCGTCCGGACCGTCGTGTCGACCAGGTACATGACCGCGGGACCGGCCGCCATGCGCAGCGCGAGCAGGTCGTTGGTGCCGCGGGCCATGAGATCACCGATGGGATGCGTCTGATAGAACGGTGCCGACAGCGACATCAGATGGCGGAAAAGGTCGTCGCGCAGGTCGGTCTCGATCCGGCGCGACGCGCTGTTGAGCGTCTGCCGCATCCCGAAGCGCAACACGCCACCCGCCAGCGCCAGTCCCGCGATCCACAGCACCGCGGACCGCACCCCGCCGCGCGATCCCGCCACCAGCGCGTCGATGCCGCGTTCCACAAAGCGGGGCCCGAACGTGGCCAGGAGGTTCGACCCGACCAGGCAGAGAAATCCCATCAGGTAGGCGCCGGCGTATCGGCGGAAATAGGACCGGAGCCCGTAGAGCGCGCGCATCGGCGGGGAATGTAGCCGCGAACGGGCTCGTCACGGACGAGGAGACGAGATCATGTCACGTGGTTCAGGATGGCTTGCCATGGCACTGCTTGCGGCCGCGTGCGGCGGCAAGAGGACGCCCGCCGGAGGCGGCGATACCGTTGCCGCGGCGACGGATTCACTGGTGCCCATCGCGGACGTCGCCGTCCCCGGCGACACCCTGCATAGCGGGGTTGCGCCAACATCCGTTCCGCCGCCGCCTCCGCCTCCGCCACCACCAGCGGTTTCACAGCCGCTCTCGCACCCGCACCACGCGGCTCCGCCGCCGGCCCGAGTAGCGGAATCGCCGCTGCCGGCTGCCGCGAACCCCGAACCGGTCAGGCCCGCCGATGTCACGCCGGCGGCGGTCGCACGGCACGCGGTCATCGGCACCGGCACGCCGATCGAAACGACGGCCATCGACTCGATCCATTCGCACGTCACCCGCGCCGGCGACCAGATTCACGTGCGGGTGGCCCAGGATGTCAGCGATGACGGGCACGTCGTCGTCCCCGCCGGCGCCGTGGTGACGCTCATCGTCGACGATATCGCGCCGGCCCCGGAACGCGGGGCCAGCCCGCGACTCGCGTTGTCGGCCCGGAGCATCACGATCGCCGGTACCACGTACCCGTTCGATGCCACGATGTCCGACTACCAGTACGAACTCAAGTCGCGCGGTGTCGGGCCGAGCGAGGTGGCGAAAACCGGGGCCGGCGCGGTGGTGGGCGGCATTCTTGGCCGCCTGATCGGCGGCAACAAGACCGGTACGGTAGTCGGTGCGGTCGGCGGCGCGGCGGCCGGCGCCGCGGTCGCCGCCAAGACGGTGGATCGCGACGTGGTGGTCCACGCCGGCAACAGCATCACCTTGACGCTGCGCCAGGATTTCGCGCGGTGAGCGTCGCGCGGCCGCTCAGGGTGATGTGTTGGCCGGCGCCGTGGTGCACGCCACCGCGCCCGAGCGCCATCCGGGCAGCGCTTTCTCGCCGACGTTGAGGATGCACGCGAGATGCGCTGTCTGGTCCTCGAGCTCGACCGCCCAGTCCTCGGTGCCCGCCAACAGCACCAGGCCTCTCACTCCGTGCTCCAGCTGATAGTGCAACTGTTCGAGATCGCCGGGGTAGCGATGGTTCGTCGCGGCATAGCGCTTGGCGAATTCGAGGAGATTGCGGACATCGGTCTTGAGCCGGGCCGTCGCCACTCCGGTCGGTGATCGGTCGGCATCGGGCGCAGCGTGATAACACGGATCGGCAACGGCGCTGGCGGGCGGCATTGCCACCGGCCATACCTCGACACGCTCCACGTCGTCGGCGTCGCGGGCCAGCAGCACGACGGCGCCGGGCACCACATCGAGCAACCGGGTATGCGGCGGCAGGGGCACCCGCGCCAGGGGCCGGCCCGTGACGGTGTAGACCGACCAGACCGGCGCGCCGCCCCGATACACCCAGAAGCGGCCGTCACGGTCGGGGACGACTTCGGTGAACGGTCCGTTGCCCTGATCGGGAAGCCGGTCCGCCAGTGCGCGCACGCAGGCAAAGGGGGTGTCGCGTCCGCGCGTCGCGAAGACGTGGCGGTACAGCACGAGATCGAGCGGCGACGGCGCCGTCGCCGCCTTCGATTCGCGCAGCAGCTTGCCCGAGGGACTGAACCACTCCCAACGGGCGTTGCCGCTGGTGTACGTCAACAGCGAATCGCGTCCGGCAGCCAACACCATCACCTGGCCCTGGAACTCGCCGGGGCCGGCACCCTCTCGGCCAATGGTCCGCAGCAGGCGGCCCGACGCGTCGAAGAGCCGCACGTCGAGCGGGTCGCCGTTCGCCACGGCCACGTTGCCGTTCGGCAATCGATGCGCGCTGCTGACGCCGACCAGATCCGCACCATGCCCGGCATTGCTTCCCCCGACGACCGTGATGGGGCGCGGCCCGACGACCCACTCGGCGACACGGTTCTGGGCCGGGAGGGCCGGGCACACCGCGGCGGTCAGCATCAGGGCGGCGGACGTCGCGTGGATCATCCGCTGACGGGCCGTGGGCGTCTTCAATTGCCGGCCGGCTTTCCGTCGTCCCGCGGATCGCTCACCCCCAGCCAGCCGGCGGCGGTGCGGATGATCGCCTGCACGTCACCGCCGCCGCTGAACGTCACCGTGTGTCCCATGGCCCGGAGCGAATCGATCACCGCGTCGCTGAACCCGCCGCGTTCGAGATCGATGTGGTCCGGCAGCCCCTGATGGTGGAGCCGCGGAGCCGCGACCGCGTCGGGGAGGGTCATGTGATGATCAATGACGTTGCTGAGGACGTGATAGATCTGGGTGATGATCGTCGAGCCGCCCGGCGTTCCGACGACCATGAACAGTTGATGGGCGGGGTCGAGCACGATGGACGGTGTCATCGACGACAGCATCCGTTTGCCGGGCCTGATATCGTTGATTTCGCCCTGCACCAGCCCGAACATGTTCGGTTGTCCCGGCGCCGATGCGAAATCGTCCATCTCGTCGTTGAGCAGGAAGCCCGCGCTGGCTACCGCCACCGACGAACCGAACGAGTTGTTGAGCGTGGTGGTGATCGACACCGCATTGCCGTCGGCGTCGACAATGGAATAGTGCGTCGTGTTGGGCCCGTCGTTCGTGGTGGGCTGGAACGGGGGCGTCGGCGTGGCGTGGTCGGGATCGATGGTCTTCCGCACGCTGTCGGCAAAGCGCTTCGAGAGCATTTCCTTCAGGTGCGGCATCCGGACGAAATCGGGGTCGCCGAGGTCGGCGTTGCGGGCGGTGAAGGCGCGGCGCATAGCCTCCGCCTCGCGATGGAGGAGCGCGGTCGACCCGAACGGCGGCAGCGGCCCGAATCCTTCCATGATGTCGAGGATCATCGCCAGCGTCGGCCCCCCGGACGACGGCGGCGCCATGGAGTAGATGGTGTAGCCGCGATAATCGATGGCGATCGGTCGGCGCCACCTGGCACGATAGCGGGCGAGGTCCTTTGCCGTGATGATGCCGCCGTCATTGCGCATCTCGTCGACGATCGCCTGCGCCACCCAGCCCTTGTAGAAGCCGTTGCGTCCCTTGTCGCGGATCGTCTCCAGCGTGTGCGCCAGGTCCGGCTGCACGACCCGCGCTCCCGGTTCCGGTGCCTTGTCGCCGACCAGGTAGAACGCCACCGCGGCCGGCGAGTACTTCCGGAAATCACGGGCCTTCGACGCGATCGAGCGGGCATGGAACGAGTCGACCACGTAGCCGTCGCGCGCCAGCGCGATCGCCGGGGCCATGTCCCGTGTCAGCGGCAGCTTGCCAAACCGGCGGTGCGCTTCGAGCATCCCGGCCACCGAGCCCGGCACACCCACCGAGAGCGCGCCGTAGATGCTCTTGTTGGTCAGGTGGCCGAGCGAATCGAGATACATGTTGCGCGAGGCGGCCGCCGGCGCCGTTTCGCGATAGTCGAGCGTGTAGACCTTGCCGTTGCTGCGGCGGAACACCATGAACCCGCCGCCACCGATGTTGCCAGCCGCCGGGTGGACGACCTCGAGCGCGAACCCGACGGCGACCGCCGCGTCGATCGCGTTGCCGCCGGCGGCGAGAATGTCGCGGCCGACTTCGCTGGCGATCGGACTGCTGGTGGCCACCATGCCGTGCGTTCCGGTGGCGGTGGCGGCCTGCCCCATCAAGGGCCAGGTTTCGGGGATCTGCGGCGCCTGCGCCCGCCCGGGCGCGGCCGCGGTCATGATGATGACCGCGGCAACGGCGAACCGGCTCAGCGGTGCGGAACGGACCGACATGACGCCTCGATGCCACCAGGGTGATCCGCCGGATCGGTGTCGCTGCCGGCGCGGGTTCGAGTAACTTACACGGCCGTTTCCGCCCCGCCACTTGCCGCGCGAGTCTCGCGATGAACGACGCCGTTCCCGATGGCGAACACCATCTCCGTCACGACGCAGCGCTTCGGGCCACCGAGCGCCGCAATCCGCGCACGGCCGACATCGACCGGTACGATGCGGCGCAGCTGGTCGAGGTGATGTTGCACGAGGACGCCACCGTGCCGGCTGCCGTCGCGCACGCGCATCGCGCCATCGTCGCCGGCGTGGAATGCGTCGAACGGGCTTTTCGTGGCGGCGGGCGCCTCTTCTACGTCGGTGCGGGAACATCGGGACGTCTCGGCGTACTCGACGCCACTGAGTGTCCGCCGACGTTCGGCACGCCACCCGGAATGGTGCAGGGGATCATCGCCGGCGGTCCCGATGCGCTGGTGCGGTCCGTCGAAGGCGCCGAAGACGACGTCGGCGCCGGCTCGGCCGCCATGGACCAGCACGGCGTGGGGCCGGCCGATGCGGTGGTCGGCATCGCGGCCAGTGGTTCCACGCCGTTCGTCCGCGCGGCGCTCGGGCGTGCGCAGAACCTCGGTGCGGCGCGCGTGCTGGTGACATGTTCCGTGCCGCCCGCGCCGCTGGTCGAGATCTGCGACGTCGTCATCCAGGTGGACGTGGGACCCGAAGTGGTGACCGGTTCGACGCGACTCAAGGCGGGGACCGCCACCAAGATGGTGCTCAACATGCTCACCACCGGTGCCATGATCCGGCTCGGCAAGACGTACGGCAACCTCATGGTCGATCTCCAGGCCACCAACGCCAAGCTCAAGGACCGCGGCGAGCGGATTCTCATGGAGATTCTCGGCGTCGATCGCGACGTGGCGCGAACCGCCATCGAACGGGCTCGAGGGAGTGTCCGCACGGCCATCGTGATGCTCCATGGCGGACTCGACCGCGACGCGGCCGAGGCACGGC
This sequence comes from uncultured Gemmatimonadales bacterium, assembly GCA_963697065.1. Lineage (GTDB taxonomy): Bacteria > Gemmatimonadota > Gemmatimonadetes > Gemmatimonadales > GWC2-71-9 > Palsa-1233. Next base: position 45,004 of record CAVOMQ010000004.1, on the reverse strand, counting down.
TGGCCGCGGCCGACCGGCGATTGCGCGCCATTATCGGGCCGCCGCCGCCGGTGGCGGGATGACGCTCGCGCCCGAGCTGGTCGTCGGCTGCATGTCCGGGACGTCGCTCGACGGCGTCGATGCCGCCGTGGTGCGCATCGCCGGTCCGGGCGCCATGGAACTGCTCGGCCTGGCGCACCGCCCCTACGACGCCGCCGAACGGGGCCGGATCGAAGCGGTGCTGCGCGGCGCCGGTCCCGGCGACGCGGCGCGGCTCCACGCCGCGGTGGCGCAGTGGGCTGCCGACGCGATCGACGTCGCGCTCGAGTTGAGCGGGGTGCGTTCCGATCACCTCAGCGCCATTGCGTTTCCCGGTCAGACCATCTGGCACGAGCCGCCGCTGGTGTCGTGGCAGCTTGGCGAACCGGCGGTGCTCGCCGAACGGTTCGGCGTCCGCGTCGTCCACGACTTCCGGTCGCGCGACGTGGCTGCCGGCGGCCAGGGGGCGCCGCTGGTGCCGATGGCCGACGCGCTCTGGTTCGGCGCCCGCGACCACCCACGCACCCTGCTCAACATCGGCGGCATGGCGAACGTCACGTGGGTGGCGCGGCGCGGCGATCTGGACCATGTCGTGGCAGGCGACACCGGGCCGGGCGTGGCGGTCGTCGACGCCGTGGCCCATCTGGTCGATCCCGCGCTGCACTGCGACGTCGACGGCCTGCTCGCGGCACAGGGAACGGTCGACACCGAGCTCCTCGCCGAACTCCTCGATGATCCGTGGTTCGCCGAAGCACCGCCGCGCAGCACCGGTCGGGAGCGCTTCGGCACCGACTTCGCGTCGAAACTCCATCGTCGCCGTCCCGGCGCCGACGGGGTGCGCACCGCCGTCGAACTCACCGTCGAGACGGTCGCAAGGTTCTGCGAGACGCATCTGCCGGCGGCGCCGGAAGTGGTGGCGTCGGGCGGTGGCACGCGGCACCCCGTGTTGATGGAGGCGTTGCAGCGGCGATTCGCGGGGCACGGCATGACCCTGCGGCTGTTCGACGAACTCTTCTTTGCCGGCGAGGCCAAGGAGGCCGCCGCGTTCGCCCTGCTGGCCTGGCTCACCGTCCACGGGCAGCCGGGAAACGTCCCCGGTGCCACCGGCGCCGCCGGTCCGCGAGTGTTGGGGTCGATCACCCCGCCGTAGCCGCTTCGCCGCGCCGCTACGTGGTGAAGTAGAGCGCCAGCGCCAGGATTCCCATCACCACCGCGAGCCAGAACAGCACCTTGCCGCTTGGCGCCCCTCGGCGGGGCGCCGGCAACGTGCCGACGGTTGTCGCCGCCGGCGCCGGAGCGGGAACCGCCGGCATCGCCAGCGTCGATTGCAGGGCGGGGCGGCTGGCACTGGGGACTTCGTGGTATCCGGGCGGTTCGGGGAGTGCGGCCGGCAGACCGTCGCCCTCGAACCGGACCACGATCACCGTGATGTTGTCGGGGCCGCCACGCTCGTTGGCCATGTCCACCAGCCGGCGGCAGACCGTCTCGATGTCGGCGGAGTCGCGCGCTACCTGCGAGATATCGTCGCGCCGCACCACGGTGGAAAGACCGTCGCTACAGATCACCAGGAGGTCGTCCTGTTGCAGCGACTGCCAGCTGAGATCCACCTTGACCAGCGCGTCGGGTCCGAGCGCCTGCAGGATGATGTTGCGCCGCTCGCTGGCTTCCGCCTGTTCCTCGGTCAGTTCGCCCACTTCCACCAGGCGCTGCGTCAACGACTGGTCGCGCGTGAGCTGCCGCGCCTCGCCGTCGCGAACCAGGTACGCCCGTGAATCGCCGATCTGGGCCAGGTAGAGCCGGTCGCGCCAGACCCCGGCCAGCGTGGCGGTGGTGCCCATGCCGCGCAGTTCGGGGTGCTCGCGCGCGTAGTTGTGGATTTCGACGTTGGCGAGTTCCACCGCACCCCGGAGTCGCTCTGCGAACCGTTCCGGAGTAAACTCGGAATCGGTGCGCCAGACGTCGACCAGGTAGCGGTGGATCGATTCGGCGGCCATGTCGCTGGCCACCTCGCCCGCGGCGGCGCCGCCCATCCCGTCGGCGACAAGGAAGATCACGCCCTGCGGCGCGACCTCGTACTCTTCGCGGCGGGTGACGCGCACCGCGTCGGGAGTCGCCAGATCGGCCACGAGGAACGTGTCCTCGTTGTGATCCCGCGTCCGGCCTCGATCGGTGATAGCGTAGAAGGAAGCGTGAATCTGAGGCGTGGCCGGGCTCCCGTCGGGGGACGCAGCGTCCATCGAGTGCGGGGAAGATAGGAACCGGCTCCGGCACCGGCAACCCGAAGTGGAGCTAAGTGATGCGATGGCGTGAGCTTAGGTGGACGTGGCCGGTGGTGCTCGTGGCGCTCGTCGCCCGATCCGGCGCGGCGCAGGCCCGAACCGCCGCTCTCCCGGCGGTACCCGTTGTCCATGGGCCGCTCGTCATCACCGTGGCCTACCCCGATTCGGGACGGGTCGCGGCCACGGATTCGGCCTTTCTGTTCGGCACCGTGGGCGATGGCCGCGCCACACTCGCCATCGACGGGCAACCGGCTCGGGTCGCGGCCAACGGGGCATGGATCGCCTGGATTGCGCTGCCACCCGATTCGAGCTTCGTGCTCCGCCTCGTCGCCCGGCGCGGTACCGACAGTGCGGTGGCGTCGCTCCCGTTGGTCCACGCCGGATGGGTTCGCACCACCGGAGCCTGGGTCGATCGCTACTCCTTCGATCCGGTCGGCGCGATCTGGCTTCCCGAGGGCGAACCGCTCCCGATCGCGGTCCGGGCGGCTCCAGATGCTTCGGTCCGGCTCCTGCTCCCAGGCGGCGGCGCGGTCGTGCTGCACGCCGATTCGGTCGCACCGCCGGTGCCGAGCGGTATCCGGGATTTCGACCGCAACGACCGCAATCTGGTGCGGCTGGTGAGCCGAGACCGCTACGTGGGCGTGTTGTCCGGAGCGCTCGACCCGTCGGAAGCGCCTGACTGGCTGGCGCCTACAGTGCTGCGGCCACACGCCGGTATCGCGACGCTCGAAGTCGCCGTGGGCGGCGATACCACGCGGACGCCCTGGCCAATGCAGGTCACGCGGCTCGTGTCGCCGCCGCTGAGCGTCATCCTCGACGATGACCCGTTGCGTCGGGGCGGGACCGACCGGCTGACCGTCGGCCGCGCCATGGTGGGCGGCACGTACACCTGGTTCTTCTCCCTCGGCACCAGCACCCGTGCCGAAGCGCGCATCGGCGACCTCATCCGGCTCCGTCTTTCGCGCGACAACATCGCCTGGGTCCCGGTGGCGGACGTGCACGCCGCCGCGGTCCGCGACGATCCGCGTCCCGCCGTCGTCGGCACATTGACGCTCACCGCCGAGCCATTCGGAACGGAACTTCGCATCCCGCTTTCGCGTCCTGTTCCCATGCAGGTCGTGGAACACTCCGACGGGTTGACACTCCTGCTCTACGGCGCCACCAGTGACGCCAACTGGACCCGCTACGGCGCGGGGCAGCGTTTCGTCCGGGTGTTGACCTGGGAGCAGCGTACCGCGGACGAAGTCGCGCTCGACGTGACGTTCGACCGCCCGCTGTGGGGGTGGCGGAGCCGCGTCGACGGGACCGATCTGGTGGTGGACTTTCGCCGTCCCCCCGCCGTCGACGCGGCGCGGCCACTGGCGGGGCGGCTGATCGTCGTCGACGCCGGGCATCCGCCCGGCGGCGCGTGCGGACCGACGGGGCTGTGCGAACCGGAGGCCAACCTCGCCGTGGCGCGCCTGGTGCGGCAACGTCTCCGCGCGCTCGGCGCCCGGGTCGTCATGACCCGCAGCGACAGCGCGCCAGTCGACCTCTGGCCGCGCGTGGCGCTGGCCGATTCGGTCAACGCCGACCTGCTGGTGTCGATTCACAACAACGGATTGCCGGATGGCGTCAACCCGTTCACCAACAACGGCAGCAGCACTTTCTACAATCATCTGCAGGCGCTCGACCTGGCGCAGCAGGTGCAGCGCCAACTGGTGGCGAATCTCGGGTTGCGCGACCTCGGTGTGGCGCGCGGCGATCTGGCGCTCTGCCGTCCGACCTGGTATCCGGCCATCCTCACCGAAGGGTTGTTCATGATGATCCCGGCCCAGGAAGCGGCGCTGCGAACGGCGGCGGGGCAGTCGCGCTACGCGGCGGGCATCGTCGCGGGGATCACTGCGTTCTTCCACGACGTCGATCGGGCGGTGTCCAGTGCCGCGGCGGTTCGTCGTCTCCCGTGACGGTGGGTTCCTTGCATTCATGGGGTAGTGTCGACGCAATGGTTCACGTGAACCGGACAGCATGGGTGCGTCGTTGCGGCGTGGCCGTCGGAGCGCTGGCGGTGCTGTTCGCCACGCCGCTCGCCGCCCAGGCTCGGCCGCTGCGCGACTCGCTCGATGCGTTCCGCGATTCGCTCGCCGGCGTGAGCGATTCGACCGGGTTGCGCCGCCTCGAGCGGCAGCTCATCGCGATCGTCAAGCAGCCGCAGCTCTACACCCCCCGTTCGGTCGCCGATTCGGCCCGGGCGGCGTCGCTCCATCTCTCCGTCGGATTCATCGAGTTGCGCCTCGGCGACGTCGGTGGGCACGAGCATTACGATGGTGCGGCCAGCGAATTCCAATGGGCCGCCGAACTCGAGCCGAAGTGGCCGTTTCCCTCGTTCGGGCTGGGCCTCGCGGAACTCGGCGTGGGGGACTACAGCAATCCCTTGTTGCACGGATTGCAGACCATGCTCGGCCGCGATGCGTTGACGCGGTCGGCGATCGACTTCGCCCGGAGCGCCGAGGCCGACCCGTCGTTCGTCGAAGGGCTGGTCGAGTTGAGCGCGATCGCGCTGCGCCAGCGCGTCAATGTGCGGCTCGATGTCGCCCTCGCGGCGCTGCGCCGCGCGGCGCATACCGCCGCCGGCCACAATGCTGCCGTATTGCTGGCGCGGTGCCGGGTCGAGCGCGCCGTCGGCTCCCCCGATTCCGCGCTGGCAGCGGTCAACGAGCTGCTGGCGGGCGATCCGGACAACGCCGAGGGGCTGCTCGAACTGGCCCGGACAAAGTTCTTGCTGGGTGACGTGGGCGGCAACGCGCCGTGGTACCGGGGGCTGCAACTGGCCGACGGGCCGGCGCTGGCACAATATCGCAGCGACCTCGCGCCGGTGTTTCCCGACTCGACGCGACGCGCGTTCGACGCCGCCTCGAACGACGGCCGGGTGACGCTGACGCGGAACTTCTGGTCTGCCCGCGATCGCCAGGGGCTGCACCACGACGGCGAACGGCTCATGGAACACTACCGCCGGCTTGACTATGCCGAACGGAACTACCGTCTGGTTTCCACGGCACGCCAGTACGACATCGTCGAGCGGTTTCGCCCCACCGGCGCCGAATTCGACGACCGCGGCGTGGTGTACATTCGCCAGGGCGCTCCCGACGATCGTCGCCGACTCGACATCGCGGCCCTCCCCCCCAACGAAACGTGGGCCTATCGTCGTGCCGGCGGCGACCTGCTGTTCACGTTCGTGGCCCGTCACGGCATCGAAGACTATCGTCTGGTCGAGAGTCTCTTCGACGTGCTCGGCAACGACGACGCCATTGAACTCGCGGGCACCGGCAACATCCAGGGGAACCAGCTCGGCCCGGCGGGATCGCCATTCATGGGCCGCCGGGCACCCACGGCGCAGGCGGCCGAGTCGCTGTCGCAATTGACGCACGCCACGCAGCTGTCGGCCACCGCCGCGGCGCTGATTCGTTCCCGCGTCGGACTCGATCCCATCTATCAGCAGTTGCTGACGTCGGGGAAGGGTTCGGCCCCCGGTCTCGAAGCCGCCGAACGCAGCCTGGGACGCCACAGTATCGCCGTCGGCACCCGGTCCGACAGCTGGCCGCTGCGCTACCCGCGGCCGCTCGACGCGGTGCTCTCGATCCTGGCAGTGGGCGCCGATTCGGACGGGCCCCGGGTGCAGCTGGCGTTCGCGATCCCGCGCGGTGCGGTGCCGGCGGCCTCGCGCGCCAGCGGACCGGGCGCCAGCGTCACGGTCCGCGCCGCGTTCCTGGGGCTCGATGGATCGCTCGTGGCCTCGATCGACACCGCCGTGGCGTTGCCGCCCGCCGGCGTCGCGAACACCGGACTGCTGGGACGGGTACCGGTCGCCGTTCCCCCCGGCACGTTCGTGGTGCGCGCCGCCGTGGGCATCGACAGCAGCGGCGTAGTCTGGCCGTTTGACACCGTGCGGGTCGCGTCCCCGATGGGTCCCGCGCCGGGGTTGTCCGATCTGGCGCTCGGGGCGCAGCGCATCCCGCTGGACTGGACCACCGAGCGCGGCGACACCGTCTGGCTCGACCCGCGCGACCGCTTTGCGCTCAACGACCCGTTGCAGCTCTATTTCGAGGTGACCGGGCTGGTTCCCGGGACCCCGTTCCGCACCGAGCTCGACATCCGGCAGCGTGAGGGTGGCTGGGGCGTCTGGCGGGCGATCCGCCACCTCTTTGGCGGCGGACCGCCGCACATCGGGATCAGCAGCGACGAGACCGCGCGCCATACCGTCGAGCCGGTACGGCGCGAGCTGTCGCTCGAGAAGCTGAAGCCGGGCGACTATCAACTCGAAGTGACCGTGACCACGGCCGGAGGCGCCAGGGTGGTTGGCCGCCACGAGTTCCGCATCGTTCCATGACGACGCACCGCAGCCTCGCCGCGCTTGGCCTCGCGTTGGTCGCCGCGGCCGCTCCGCTGCCCGGGCAGAGCGCGCGCGACCGTGGTGCGCTGCATCGCTTCCGCGATTCGCTGGCGGCGATCTCCGACAGTGGTACGTTGCTGACCGAGGAGCGCCGCGGGATCGCCGAGGCGCGCGCGGACCGGAACGACGCCATGCTGCATCTTCGTCTCGGCTTCGTGGCGCTGCGGCTCGGGAAGGTCACCGGTGCCACCGATCACTTCGGCGACGCCAAGAGCGAATTCGACTGGGCCCGCGATCTCGAAAAGGACTGGCCGTATGCGTGGTTCGGCGCCGGCCTGGCGTCGTTGGAGCGCACCGCCGCCGAACCGCCGTTCGTGATCAATCTGATCGCGCTGTTCGGCAGCAACCCGTTCAGCGAAGCGCGGGACGACCTGGTGCACAGTGCCCGGCTCGTGCCGGCCTTTCCCGAGGGCCTGGTCGACGTGGCGGACGTGGCGATGCGGAGCGGGAGCGAGCCGTCGCTGCGCGCCGTGCTGGCCATCCTGCGCGGAGCGACGGCGACCCCCGCGGGCCAGGCCGTGCCGGCGACGCTGGCGCGGATCGATGTCGAGAACGATGTCGGCGATCCCGATTCGGCATTGGCGCTGGCCGATCAGCTGCTCGGCCGCGAACCGGACAACGCCGCGGCCTTGCTGGCCCGGGCGCGGACAACCTGGTTCATGGGACGCAGCACCGGCGCCGCGGACTGGTATCGCGGGCTGGCGCTGGCCGACAGCGCGGTGTGGCGCAGCTATCGCGCTGACCTCGCGGTGCTGCTCCCCGATACGATGCTGGCGTCGCTCGACGGCGCCACCGCCACGCAACGCGTGGCGCGCCTGCGCCGGTTCTGGGCGGAACGCGACGTGCTCGGCGCCGGCGCGGACCGGCTGGCCGCGCACTACCAGCGGCTGGAGTACGCCCTGGAGCATTACGCCGATCACTGGCATGGTGACCCGCGCAACGCCGCCGCATCGCTCGACGATCGCGGCATCATCTACGTGCGACACGGTCCGCCCGACGAAGGGACCAGTCTCGATCTTGCCGGCGTGCCGCCCAACGAGTCGTGGCGATACGGGCATGGCGCCGACGCACTCGTGTTCCATTTTCTGGCCGCGAACGGGCACTCACCATACCGCCTGGTGCCGAGTGTGCTCGACATTCTCGCCGCAAGCGGCCAGGCGCATATCGGGCGCATCGACACCGGTGACCAGGCCCGCATCGAGACCTACGGCGCCGGCCTGATTGCCCAGACCGCACAGGAACTGCTGCGTTCCCGTGAATCGATCAGCCCGATCTACCAGCAGATGCTGGCCCAGGGCATCGGCGGCGCGCGCCATCTCCAGGGCGAGGAGCGCGCCACCGGCCGACGCGACGACGACATCGGGTTGCACACCGACAGCTGGCACAGCGGGTTCGAGTTGCCGCTCGCCGCCGACGTGCAGTTGGTGACGACGGCCGACGCCGCCGGCGCTCCGGCGCTGCAGGTTGCGTTCGCCATCCCGGGGTCGGCGCTGGTCCCGCGCCGCCTCGGCACCCGGTGGCTGTATCTGGTCCGCATGCGCGTCGCCGTGCTCGGAGCCGACAGCGCGATCGTGGCCTATGTCGACACCACCCGGGGGTTCGTGACGGCGGAGTGGATCGCTCCCGGTGCCCAGTTGCTCGCCGACGTGTCCGTTCCCGTGCCGCCCGGCAACTATTCCGCCGCCGTCGCGCTCGAATCGGCCGGGCGCGGTGTGGTCGTGCCGCGGCAACCGGTCGCGGTCGCCCCGCTCGACGGTTCGATCCTGTCACTCTCGGATCTGTCGCTGGGCGCGCGCCGGGTGCCGCTCTGGTGGTCCTCGCCGCGAGGCGATACGGCGTGGATCGCACCGGCGGCAACGTTCCACCGCCAGGAGGGGATGCTCCTCGGGTTCGAGGTCGGCGGTCTTCCGTCGGGGACGGCGTATCACACCGAGTTGACGGTCGTCCGCCTGTCGGGCCGGGACGTGCCGAAGGTGCTTGCCAGTGAGACGCTGCGCGGCCGGTCGATGTTGCGGCTCGGACTGTCCGCGGTGGCGCCTGGCGGTCTGATCGACACCCATCGGGAGCTGTCGCTCGAAAAGCTCGGGCCCGGCGACTACATTCTGGAGGTCGCGATCACGTCGCCGGCAGGGGGTCGAGCCGTGCGGCGCCGCCATTTCACCGTCATCAAGTGAAGCTTCTCCGCCTGCTGGCGGCCTTGCTCGCGCCAGCGCTCGTCATCCCCTCGCTATCGGCACAGGCGCCGGCCCAGCGGTCGACGCTGCAGCGCCTGCGTGACTCGCTCGACCTGTCACGCGACACCGTGCCGCTGCTGGCGCTCGAGCAGCACACCATCGCCACGGCGCGCGTGCACCGTGACGATCCCCTGATCCACCTGCGGCTGGGGTTCATCGCGCTCAGGCTGAACGATCTCGGTGGCGGATCGTCGCACGCGGACGATGCCGCCGGCGAGTTCGAATGGGCCAGCGATCTGCGGCCGCAATGGCCCTATCCGTGGTACGGAATGGCGCTGGCAGAGTCCCGGATTCCCGACCACGCGCACCAGTTCGCCGGCGGCTTGTGGACCATGCTTGGCCTGGACCGCGACACCCGGGTCGGCAACGCGTTCCTCAGGGCCATCGAAGCCGATCCCACCTTTGCCGACGCGGTGATCGGTTACGCCCAGACCGCCCGGGAACAGCAGATCGGCGCGCCGCTGGCCGAGGCGCTGCGTGTCGTCCGCCGCGTCACGGCGTCACCGCTGGGGTGGGATCCACGGCTGCTCCTCGAGCGGGGCCGTCTCGAACGGCTCGCCGGCAACCCCGACTCCGCGCGTGTGGCGTTCCAGCGGGCGCTGTTGCTCGGTTTCGACGACGCCACCGCCGAACTGGAACTGGCGCGGACGCTGCCGCTCACGGCCGACACCGTCCCCCGCCGCCCCGGCGCCGAAACGCCGGTCGAAGCGGCGTACTATGCCGCCGCCGCGTCGAACGCCCCGGCCATCGTGGCTGGATACCGGCACGATATCGCCCCGGTACTCAGCGATTCGGAACTCGATCAGTTCGACGCCGCGCGGGGCGCCGCGCGCGCCGCGTGGCTGCGCCAGTTCTGGAAACGGACCGCCGCCAACGATCTGCGCACGCCCGCCGCCCGGCTGGCCGAGCATTTCCGGCGCTGGAACGTCGTGCTGCAACAATTCCGGCTCCCCCCGTTCCGGCGGTCATACCAGTGGGGCATCGAGATCTATCAGAGCGGCAACGACGAACTCGACGATCGCGGCATCGTGTGGTTGCGGCAGGGCGCCCCGACGTTCCGCCTCGTGTGGCCGAAATCGCAACCCCGGCGCGCGGTCGAACCGCATCTCGTTCCCCGTCCCGGTCTGGCGGGTGCCGAAGCGGCCCTCGACCTCGGTCCCGATTCGCTGGCACGGCTGGCGTCGCTGCTGACGCCCGTCGCGCAGGCGCCGGGGCCGATGTTCGACGCGCATCCCGATGCCGACGAGGGGAGCTACGGCAACGAGACCTGGCGGTATCGCCGTCCCGGCGGCGATCTGGTGTTGCACTTCATCGCCCGCGACGACCCCGCCGATTACCGCCTCGTCGCCAGCGTCATGCAACTCGACGTGTCGTTCGACGCCATGTTGCAGGCGGAGCGACTGATCCCCGGCCTGGCCGAATTGCTCGCCGCCGGTCCGATGGTCCGCGGCCACTCGATGGAGGAGGACCGCATTCGCGGTACCCGCGCCATCGCGGCTGCCACGAGCACTACCTCGTGGCCGCGGAACTACGGGGTGGTCCTTGGCGGACGGGTGCAGTGGCTGACAGCTGGCGAGCGCGATGGCGAGCCGCTGGTGCATATCGTCTACGCGGTCGACGCGACGCTGCTGCACGCCCTGCCAGTTCTCGCTCGCAGCGGCCGGATTCCGCTCGATGTCCGGGCCGAGATGCTGGACTCGGCGGGCGTACCGGTGGCGGCGCTCGACACCGTGCAGCGCATCCCGCGCCCCGACGGCGACAGCCGGCTCATCGCGATGCACGCCGTGATGGAGGTGCCGCCGGGACGGCACACGATCCGATTCGGCGTCGAGGCCGATCCGTCCGTCGGTGCGGTCTACCCACCGGACTCCCTGGTCGTCCCCGACATTCATTCCGACACGCTGGCGCTGTCGTCGCTCCTGATGGGCGTTCCGCACCGTTCACTGGGCTGGGAGGTCACACCGGGCGATACGGTCTGGCTTGACGCGACCAACCACTACGCCCCGCACGACACCATCGCCGTGTATTTCGAGGCGTACGGGACCCGGCCGCGGGGCGGGTACACGGTGCGCTTCACCATCCGCCGGGTGCAGCAGGGGCTGCTCTCCCGGATCTTCGGGCACCACGGTGACGCGATTGCCCTGAGCCAGCGGGTGGCGGTCCCGGGGCGGGAAACGGCGGTGCGCCGCGACCTCGATCTGGCCGGCCTTGCGCCCGGCGCCTATGCCCTGGAAGTGTCGATGACCGGGGACGGGCGGGCGGTGGTGCGGCGGCGCGGACTCGTGGTGCAATAGCGGTTTTGTGGAAAACTGTCAGACATGATAGATTTGTGATGTTGATAGCCAAGAGGCTGATCGTTGTTGGCGCTTTTCGGCGATTGCCCCGTCGGGTGGCGGGCCCTAGCTTGGAACTCCTCGACGACGATCCCGTCCGGTCCCCCCAGTTCGTTCTCCGGTCGCCGTTGTCCTGCAGTCGCGCGGTACCGTCGGTCCGGCCGACGACACCCCCGAACGTCACCTTTTTCGATGTCGTGGTGAGGACCCATGGATACGTCTCATAACCGGGGCGCGGTCGAGCTGTCGCCCAATGCGGTCACGGTCCTGGAAAAGCGCTACCTGATCAAGGACGAGTCCGGCCGGCCGGCGGAAAAGCCGGAGGACCTCTTCTGGCGGGTCGCGTCCACCGTGGCGGCGCCCGATGCCCGGTATGGGGCGTCGGCGGGGGCGGTGCGCGAACTGGCTGAGGCGTTCTACGATGTGATGGCCACGCGGCTCTTCATGCCGAACTCGCCCACGCTGATGAACGCCGGCCGGCCCCTCGGGCAGCTGTCGGCGTGTTTCGTGCTGCCGGTCGACGACACGCTCTCGAACGGGCGCAGCGGCATCTACGACACCCTCCGGTCGATGGCACTGGTGCACCAGTCGGGTGGCGGCACCGGGTTCTCCTTTTCACGGCTTCGCGCCAAGAACGACATCGTCCGGTCGACCATGGGCGTGGCGTCAGGCCCGGTGTCGTTCATGTCGCTCTACGATTCGTCCACCGACGTCGTCAAGCAGGGCGGAACGCGTCGCGGGGCCAACATGGGCATTCTCCGCGTCGACCACCCCGACATTCTCGAGTTCATCGCCTGCAAGGACGACATCACCAAGATCACCAACTTCAACATCTCGGTGGCGGTGACCGACGCGTTCATGGACGCGCTGGCGGGCGACGCGGAATACGACCTGGTCGATCCGCGGACCCAGCAGGTCACCGGCAGGCTGCGGGCCGCCGAGGTGTGGCGGACGATCGTCCACGGGGCCTGGAAGACCGGCGAGCCGGGGGTCTATTTCATCGATCGCGCCAACCGCTTCAACCCCGTGCCGCATCTCGGCTCGTACGAGGCCACCAATCCCTGCGGCGAGCAGCCGCTGCTGCCCTACGATGTCTGCAACCTCGGTTCCATCAATCTTGGCGCCTTCGTCACGGAGTCGGGCGGCATCGATTGGGAGCACCTGCGCCGCGTGGTGCACCTGACGACGCACTTCCTCGAGAACGTCATCGACGCCAACCACTATCCGTTGCCCGAGATTTCCGAACTGGCCCATCGGATCCGCCGCATCGGGCTCGGCGTCATGGGCCTGGCCGATCTCTTCGTCCGGGTCGGTGTGGCCTACGATTCCGCCGAGGCAGTCGATCTTGGCCGCGAGTTGCAGCAGTTCGTCGACGACGAGGCGAAGAACGAATCGGAGCGACTGGCCACGTTGCGGGGCGTCTTCCCGGAGTGGGAGCGCAGCATCTGGGGTCCCGACGCCACCTGCGCCCGCGACGAACACGGCAACCGGATCCGCCCGATGCGCAAGCTGCGCAACTGCAACGTCACCACCGTGGCGCCGACCGGTACGATCTCGATCATCGCCGGGTGCTCGTCGGGGATCGAGCCGTTGTTCGCCGTGGCGTTCATGCGCAACCAGGCCGGCGTCCTGATGCCCGACGTCAACGACGACTTCGTCGCCACCGCCCGGCGCGAGGGATGGTATTCCGACGACCTGATGCGGCGCATCGCCGAACAGGGCCACATCCACTTCGACGAAGTGCCGGAGAAGTGGCAGCGGGTGTTCGTCACCGCCAACGAGATCGCCCCCGAGTGGCACATCCGCATGCAGGCGGCGTTCCAGGAGTTCAACGACTCGGCCATCTCCAAGACGTGCAACTTTGCCCGGCAGGCGACGCCGGAAGACGTCGAGCAGATCTACCGCCTGGCGTACGACCTCGGGTGCAAGGGCGTCACCGTCTACCGTGACGGATCGCGGGACCTGCAGGTGCTCTCCACCGGTATCACCGCCCGCAAGGTCGCGGAACAGGCCACCAGCAGCGGCAAGGCCGAAGCGCGGGCCGACCTCGCCACCATCTCCTCGTCCGAAGCCACGGTCGAAGAGCGCCGCGTCGCCGCGGCCGATCTCGCGTCGCAGCTGGCCGAAGCGGAAGCCGAGAATCTCCGGCTGCACCAGCTGGTGCACGAACTCGAGAGCGAGAACCTGCAACGCCGCCAGAAGCGCTCGCGCCCCGAATTGCTGCGCGGCACCACCCGGCGCATCGCCACCCCGCTCGGCGATCTCTACGTGACGATCACCGAAGACGACAAGGGCCAGCCGTTCGAGGTCTTCATGTCGCTCGGCAAGGCGGGCGGGGCGCTGATGGCCGACGTCGAAGCGGTCGGCCGCCTGATCTCCCTCGCGCTCCGGTCCGGCATCCCGCTCAAGGAGATCCACCGGCAGTTGCGCGGCATTTCGTCCGATCGGGCCATCGGGCTGGGGCCCAACAAGGTCCTGTCGGTGCCCGATGCGGTCGGCATCGCGCTCGAGAAGTACGCCGCCGACAAGCAGGGCGTGCAGCAGGATCTGCTCGGCCCGCCGGCCGAGCGTGGCCCCGATGACGACGCTACGACCGCCGTCGAAGCGCCGCCGCTACTGGTGACGCGCGACAACCAGCAGCTGCAGCTTTCCGCGACGCAGGACGTGCTTGCCGGCGCCTGCCCCGACTGCGGCTCACAGCTCGAATTCGCCGAAGGGTGCGTCAAGTGCCACGTGTGCGGGTACAGCGAGTGCGGGTGAGGGACGGGTTGTCCTGACCCGCTTCGATCCCCGGCCGGGGATCGCCAGGGTCATGTAGTTGTTGGACCACGGTCCAACGCACGAAGGGGGCATCCGGCTCGCGGCGGATCCCCCTTCGTTGCGTTTGCAAACCGGCGATCTACCGTTGCGACCCTCGACCCTCGACCCTCTCACAACCTCACCCTCCGCAAACGCAACGAATTGGTAATCACCGACACCGAACTGAACGTCATCGCCGCGCTCGCGATGATCGGGCTGAGCAGCAGCCCGAAGACCGGATACAGCACCCCGGCGGCCACCGGCACGCCGATGGTGTTGTAGCCGAACGCCCACGCCAGATTCTGGCGGATGTTGCGCATCGTCGCCCGGCTCAGGCGCCGGGCCTTGACCAGGCCGGAGAGGTCGCCGCTCACCAGCGTGATCCCGGCGCTCTCGACCGCCACGTCGGTGCCGGTGCCCATCGCGATGCCGACGTCGGCCGCCGCCAGCGCCGGCGCGTCGTTGATGCCGTCGCCGGCCATCGCCACGACGTGGCCCGCCTGGCGCAGCCGTCGCACCAGTTCGCTCTTGCCCTCCGGGAGCACCTCGGCCTCTACCTGGTCGATGCCGAGCGAGCGCCCGACGGCGTCGGCGGTGTCGCGATGGTCGCCCGTCACCATCACCAGCCGCAGCCCGGCGTCGTGCAGCGCCCGGATCGCACCGGGCGTCGACGGCTTGATCGGGTCCTTGACCGCGAGCAGGCCGGCCACGCTGCCATCGACGACCAGGAACATCACCGTCGCGCCATCGTTGCGCAGGGCGTCGGCGGCGGGCGCCACGGCCGTCGCGACGATCCCCGAGTCGTCGAGCAGCCGGCGGTTGCCCAGCAGGACCTGGTGACCGTTCCATTCGCCGCGCACGCCGCTGCCGGCGACCGCTTCGAAACCGGTGACCCGGTCGGGCGAGATGCCGCGCTCGCCGGCCGCCGCCAGCACCGCACCTGCCAGCGGATGTTCGCTCCCCTGTTCCAGACTGGCGGCGATGCGCAGCACGTCCTCGTGTTGCCACGCGGCCTGGGCCTCGATCGAAACCAGTCGCGGCTTGCCCTCGGTGAGCGTGCCGGTCTTGTCGACCACCAGGATATCGACGCGCTCCAGGATCTCCAGCGCTTCGGCGTTGCGGAACAACACGCCTTCCGTCGCACCCTTGCCGGTGCCCACCATGATCGACATCGGTGTGGCCAGCCCGAGTGCGCACGGGCAGGCAATGATCAGGACGGCCACCGCGTTCACCAGCCCGTGCAGCATCCGGGGCTCCGGGCCCGCGATGCTCCAGATCACGAAGGTGATGACTGCCGACAGCACCACCGCCGGCACGAAATACGCTGACACCCGGTCGGCGAGGCGCTGAATCGGCGCCCGGGTGCGCTGCGCTTCGCTGACCAGCTGGACGATCCGCGCCAGATAGGTGTCGCGGCCGACGCGGTCGGCCCGGAACACCAGCGTGCCGGTCCCGTTGATCGTGCCGCCGATGACCCGGTCACCGGTAGTCCTGGCCACGGGCATCGATTCGCCCGTCATCATCGACTCGTCGACCGCGCTCCGGCCCTCGGTCACCACCCCATCCACCGGAATTCGCTCCCCGGGCCGCACCCGCAGCAGCCAGCCGGCCTGTACCTGTTCGAGCGGCACGTCGGTTTCGCCGCTGTCGCGCACGACGCGCGCGGTGGCCGGCGCCAGTTTGAGCAACGCGCGGATCGCGCCCGACGTCCGGCTCCGCGCCCGCAACTCGAGCACCTGACCGAGCAGCACCAGGGTGGTGATGGCGGCGGCGGCTTCGAAGTAGACCGGCACCACGCCGTGCGCGTCCCGGAATCCGGGTGGGAAGAAGCCGGGCAGGAGCGTCGCCATCACGCTGTAGATGAATGCCACGCTGAT
Source organism: uncultured Gemmatimonadales bacterium (assembly GCA_963697065.1). Taxonomy (GTDB): domain Bacteria; phylum Gemmatimonadota; class Gemmatimonadetes; order Gemmatimonadales; family GWC2-71-9; genus Palsa-1233. The sequence goes on along the minus strand of CAVOMQ010000004.1, from coordinate 29,035 downwards.
GCCCATGCCGATCAGCGTGAACATGTTGAGACTGCGCGAGACGATCGACGCCCAGCCGCGTTCGAAGAACGGCTTCCCGCCCCAGAACACCACCGGTGTCGCCAGGATCAGTTCGATCCACGGGCGCGTCGCGGCCGGCACCGCGCGGCCGATCGGCCCGAGCAGATCGGCCATTCCGAGCAGAACGATCGGCACGGTCAGTGCGGCGCAGATCCAGAAGCGCCGGGTCATGTCGACGAGTTCCGGATTGGGTCCCTCGTCGGCGCTCACCGTGGTCGGCTCGAGCGCCATGCCGCAGAACGGGCACGGGCCCGGCTGGTCGCGGATCACCTCGGGATGCATCGGACAGGTATAGGTGGTACCGGGCGGCGCGGGCTCCGCGGGCGGCGCGGATGGCGCGGCCGTTTGGGCCGGAGTCGGCGCGAGGTACTTCCGGGGATCGGCGCGGAATTTCGCTGCGCAGCCGGCGCAGCAGAAGAAGTACTGCTGCCCGCCGTATTCCTCGTGCGCCTTCGCCGTTGCCGGGTCGACCATCATGCCGCACACCGGGTCCCTGGCCCGTGCGGCAGTGGCGGCGTCGGCAAGTGGCAAGGCGCCACGACGATGACCGTGCTGTTCGTCCATCCCTCGGCTCCGATCGGTAGGGAACGCCATCACTATAGTGGAAACGCTGGTGGGTTTCCTCCATCACCTTGACGTGACGTTGTCGTGACGCCACGTTCCTCGCCATGCTGCGCCGTCATCGGGGTCTGCGCCGGACGCTGGCCGCCCTCGCCACCATCAGCGTGCTGATGCTGCCGGTGGTGCAGTTGGCACACGCCGACATGATGGCCGGAATGGGCATGGGGCCGTGCCACGCCGCGATGGCCATGCCGGCGGGCACCGACATGTCCGGCAACGCAGACGCGACACCCGGTGCACCCGGCCATCCGGCGAATCATCACGGCTGCTGCTGCGACTGCTGCAGTTGCTGCGCGGAGACCGTGGTGCTGCCGTCCGCGCCTTCGATCGGCGCGTTGCAAGTCGCCGCGACGGTGCTCGCGCCTCGGGCTCGCCGCATCCCGGTCGCTACACCGCAGCTGGTCGATCATCTCCTGCCATTTTCACTGGCACCGCCGCCCTCCGCCTGACCGATCCCGGCCGTCTCGCCGGGGCCCAATCAGTCCATCGTTTCGTCCTTCATCGGTCGCGGAGGCCCATCGTGTCGTTCCGTCTGTCGTTCGTGGCACTGGTGTGCGCACCAGTTGCCCTCGTTGCGCAGTTACCGGTCCAGCAGGACACTGCAAAGGCCCCGGGTGACACCCTCACCCACACGCCGGCGCACATGCAGTCCATCACCGTGACGGCGGCGTCGACGCCCCGGGAGACACCGGTCAACGTGATCCGCATCACCCCGTCGGTGATCGCCACCACCCAGGCCACGGACAATTGGGATCTGCTCCGGCAGACCGCCGGCGTGGAGATCCACGAACAGGGACAAGGTCCGGGGTTTGCGTCGGACGCCTCGATTCGCGGCTTCTCGTCCGATCATTCCACCGACATTGCCTTATGGGTCGACGGCGTCCCCATCAACGAGCCGGTCAACGGCCACGCCGAGGGGTATGACGACTGGAGCCTTCTGATGCCGCAGGCGGTGTCGTCGATGGAGGTCATCGAAGGGCCGACCAGCGCGCTCTACGGCAACTTCGCGATGGCCGGCGTCGTCAACGTCATGGAACGCGAGCGGATGAGCGGTGAGCAATTCACCCTCAATGGTGGGGCGAACGGTCGGGTCGACGGCACGTTCTTCACCGGACTCGACAAGCCCAACACCGGACTGGTGTTCGGAATTCGCGGCATGCGCGACGGCGGCTGGCGGCCCAACAGCGAGCAGCACCTGGGGCAGTTCTACGGGCGGCTGGTGCAGCAGCTCACCCCGGACGTGGCGCTCGATCTCGGCGCTCAGGTCTACGGGGCGGGGTGGGACTCGCCCGGGTTCCTCACGGTCGATCAGTTCGACGCCAGCCAAGACGACAACGTCACGAACACCACCGACGGCGGATACAAGCGCCATGGGCTGGAGCGCGCGTCGCTGCGGGTGGTCCACGGGAGCTCGCTCGTGTGGCGGACCACCGCATACAGCACCCAGGGCGCCTGGAACTTCTTCTTGACCATTCCGCCGGAACCCGGTTCGGGTGAAGGCTCCGGCAGCCAGACGCAGGAAACCGATCACCGCACCGGGTACGGAGCGACCAGCGCACTCACCTGGATCGGCGCCCGCACCGAGGTGACCGTCGGCGCGGAGGGCCGACTCGACTTTTCCGATTACCGCCGCTGGTTCACGACCAATCGCGTCGAGGACTCGTTCGACCTGCTGACCAACGCACGGCAGACCTCCGGGGCGCTCTTTCTGCAGTCGACCGAGGATGTCGGACACCACGTCCGGTTCACGGTCGGCGCCCGCTACGACGCGCTGGATACTCGCGACGCGCCCCTCGGCGACACGGTGGCCATTGCCTCGCATGGCATCGTCTCGCCCAAACTGGGCGCGCTGGTCCACGTGCCGCGGATCGGTGACGTCTACGCCAACATCTCGCGGGGCTTCCGCAGCACGGATGGTGTCATCGAAGACCCGACACTGCCGTTCATCACCGAATGGGCGTACGAGACCGGCGTGCATGCGGTCATTCATCACGTCAACGCCAGCGCGGCGCTCTTCCGTACCGATGTCAGCAATGAACAGACCTTCGATCCGGTGCTGCTTACCACCACCGACGGCGGCAAGAGCCGGCGGCAGGGTGTCGAGGTGACCCTTGGCGCGGCGCTCGGGTCGGTCGCCAGGTTCTCGGGGCGCTGGACGTTCACCAATGCCAAATACCTCGATCAGTTGACGCCCGATGGCGCCAATCTCGCCAACACGCCGGTGGCCAACACGGCCAAGTACGTCGGCGACCTGGCGCTCGACGTGGGTCCGGTGACGGCACCGTGGGGGGTGCGATTCACCAGCGACGTGCTCGGTCCCTATACGCCGTTCGACGAACCCGGCGTGCAGCTGCCGGCGTACGCGCTCTTCCACGTGTCGGGGAGGTACGTGCTCGGCGCCAACACCACGCTGCGGTTGGGTGTCCGCAACATGTTCGACAAGAAGTATCCCGAACTCCGGGCGGGCGGCTTCATTTCACCGGGGCAACCGCGGGCGGTGTACGGCGGGATCGATTACACGATGTGACGGGAACCCGGCCGCCGGGCCACCATGAGCCGTTCATGGGGCCCGGCCCCGGCGACGACCGTCGCTTGGCGCCCTGCGCCTCCAGCGCGCTATAGCTGATGGGCTTGGCGTTACCTTTGCCTCGACCCTCGACCCTCGACCCTCGACCCTCGACCCTCGACCCTCGACCCTCGACCTCGACCCTCGACCTGTGCCCCTCCGTCGCGCTGCCAGCCGCCACCGTCTGGGTGCCATCGCCATATTCGCTATAGTAACACTATATCCAAATCAGCTCCGCGGGCAGTCGGCCGCAGAGTCCGCCGTCCTGGCCGCCTGGAACGACTCGCTGTTCGCCGTAGCCACGCCGCCCGCGATCCGGGCGGTGGCCGCGCGGGCCGGCGCCGGACCTGGCGTCGAGGGACTGCGCAAGGCGCTGCTGGCATTGCGCCGCGGCGAATTGTCGCTCGACCGGTCGCAGCTCGATCAGGCACTGATGGTGGCCACCTGGGTCGGCAACTCCCACCCGGACTGGGCCTGGCCCAGGTACATCACGGCGCGGGCCGCCCTGGTGATGGACACGGCCGGGTGGTACCCGGTCGCTGACGACGGCGTCACGCAGGGCGAGTCATTCGAGGACGCGTTCTGGCACGATGTCCGTCAGGCGCTCGATCGCGAACCGGCCTTCCCGGGCATCTACCGGTGGATCACGCCCTATCTGGTGGCCGGCGGTGATCGCCTGCTGCGCCCCGACCAGCTGGCCCTGGTGCGCCGCGCCGTCCTGCGGGCCGATCCCGACCCCGACGCGTTGCTCGTGTGGGGTCAGCTACCTCCGCACCGAACGCGAATACGACACCGCACTCGCGGTCTTCGACCGCGCCGAGGCCTCGGGTGGCGACACCATGCGGCTCGACCTCGAGCGGGCCCGCACGCTGCGCGCGCTGCACGATTCCACCGCCGCCGTCGCGGCATACTGGGATGGCGTGACCCATCTCACACCGATCGGCCGGCAGGCCTACCGCTTCGACCTGGCGTGGATCGTCGGCGCCGATTCACTCGCCGCGTTCGACCGCCTGCCGGACGATTCGGTGGCCGGGTGGCTGCATCGCTTCTGGGACGAACGCGCCACGGCGGCGCTGATGTCGCCCTTCAGCCGCGTGAGTGAGCAGCTGCGGCGCTGGGACGTGGCGTACGCGCGCTACCGGGTGCGATCACCCTGGCGGCGCGAGATGTATCACGACGTCGACATCTTCTTCGACAACGACGATTGCGTCCATCGCGCCAGCGATTTCTATCGCGAAGCCTGGGCGATGCAGCCTGCGCTGACCGGCGACATCCGGACGCGCGAATGGCTCCTCGATCAGCGCGGCATCATCTACCTGCGCCACGGCGAGCCCATCGAGCGGATCGGCGGTGCCGATGCCGGCCTGAATCCCGACGATCTCACCGACGGCCCCGATCCGGATGCCGCCGACACCAGCGCGGTCTGGTCGGCGTGGGACAAGGGGGCATACGTCCGGGCGTTCAGCGTCGGACCCGTCAGCAAGGGACCACCACCGCTCGTCCCATACCACCTGCCGGCGGGCCCCCAGGCATCGTGGGTCTACATCATCGGCGGCGACTATCGCCTGCTCAGTTTCCGGGGCAGCGATGCCATCGGGCAGTATGACGCCACCACGTTGGCGAGCTATCCGGCGTATTCACCGTTCCTCTGGCTGCAGCTCTCCGGCACGTTGCAGGTCTATCACGACGCCGGTGTGCGGATCGCCGACCGCCTGGAACATCCGCTCCGTGGACGGGTTCTCACGATGCCCACGTGCGAAAAGCCTATCCGGGCCGCCATCACCCGCGCCCGGGCCGACGCCGATTCCGCCGTCCATAACGACAGCAATTCACCGCCGATCCGGTTTCCGTGGGCATTCAACAGTGCGATGTTCGCGCTGGGTCGCGCCGTCGACCACACCGGTGAGGCGCTCGTCATCCTGGCCGTCGGCGGCGATTCCCTGCACGCCGAACCGGCGGCGGACGGCGGCGTGACCTATCCGGTGCATCTGCGGATCTCCGCATGGAATCGTGAAACCGACGGTACCGTGCAGGTCGACACCACCCGGATGATCGCCGCCCGCCAGCCGCTGGAGCCGGGGGAACGCCTGATCGTCGCCGAGCCGGTGTCGCTGGGCGCTGGCGACTGGGAGATCGCGGCGCTCGCCACCGAAGAGAACCTGAATTCGGGCGCGTACACGCTCCGGCGCGATGTGCACGTCGACAACGGGCCCGGTCTGACGTTGAGCGATCTGGTCACCGGCGTCAGCGGTGCGCCGTCGTGGACCGCCCCGGACGGCAATCCGTTCCCGATCGATGTCGCCCGGACGTGGACGCGCGGCAGCTCTCTCGAACTGTTCTTCGAAGTCGGCGGAGTCTCCGTCGGCGCGTCGTACCAGACCACCGTCGAAATCACCCCGCTCCACCCCACCCACGGGCCGTCGCTCCGCATCGCGACCACCGACCGGGGCATCGCCGCGACGAACTACGTCCGCCGCACCGTCGGCACCGATCAGCTGGTCGCGGGGACGTACCGGATGACGGTCACGGTCCGGAGCGACGGACGCCAGGCAAGCCGTAGCACGACGTTCACCCTCACCGTACCCGCGCGCGGGCGCTGAGGTCGGGGCGCTGGACTGTCCGATTCCGGGACACGCCGTCGCGCGTCCGCACACTGCTGCCGCCTGCCTCCAACCCGACGGCGATCGCAAGCGTCTACCGTGTCGTGAGTTATCCGCCTCGGCCCTCCGGGCACACCGCTTGCCGCTGTCACCCCCGACGCTGTCTCCGGCACCGATAACATGGAGCGTCCCATGCAGGCCCTGCTCGACGACCTTCGCCACGCCTTCCGCCGGCTGCGTCACGCCCCTGCTTTCACCCTGATCGTCGTATTGACGCTGGCCCTCGGCATCGGGGCCAACGCCGCGATCTTCAGTGTCGTGAACACTGTGCTGCTCAAGCCGTTGCCGTATCGCGATCCGGATCAGCTGGTCACCATCTTTCATCACTATCCCGAACTCGCCCTCGATGCGCCGGTCTCGGTGCCGGGCTTCATCGACTACCGCGACCGCACCCATTCGTTCAGTTCGGTGGCGGTCGAAAGCGGGTGGAACGTCAACCTGACCGGCGCGGGCGAGCCGCAGCGGTTGCAGGGCGCGCGGGTCACCGGACTCCTGTTCCATGCGCTCGGCGTTGCCCCAGCGCTCGGTCGGCCGATCAACGACGCCGACATCGAGCCCGGGCGGAATCAGGTCGTGATGTTGAGCCATGGGCTGTGGCTACGACAATTCGGCGGCAATCCCGGTGTCGTCGGTCAGTCGATCGAACTCAACGGCGTAGCGTACCAGGTGATCGGCGTGATGCCGGACGGCTTCGTCGACCCGGCGGCCAGCAAGACCGAGATCTGGGCGCCGCTGGTCTTCACTCCGGCTCAGGAAGCGGTCACCAATTACACCAACGAGAATTACACGCTGACCGCCCGTCTCAAACCCGGCGTCACGGTGGCCTCGGCAGTGTCGGAAATGCACGGCTTCGCCGAACAGTTGAAGAAGGAGTATCCGAAGCAGTTCACGGCGGGGTGGACTCTCAACGTCGTGACGATCAACGCGGTGGCCACCGGCGCGGTGAAGCCGGCGCTGCTGCTGCTGCTCGGGGCGGTGGGCTTCGTGTTGCTGATCGCGTGCGCCAATGTTGCCAACCTCCTGCTGGCCCGGGCGGCGTCGCGCCATCGCGACGTGGCGATCCGTACCGCACTCGGTGCCAAGCGCTGGGACATCGTGCGGCAGTTGCTGGCGGAAAGTCTGCTGCTGTCGCTGAGCGGAGGTACCCTCGGGCTGGCGCTGGCGTATGGCGGCATCACGGCGCTGGTGGCCGCCAACCCGGCCCGGTTGCCACGGGTCACGGATATTGCCATTGATGGCCGCGTCGTAGTGTTCACCTTCGTGATCGCCCTGGTCACCGGCGTGCTCTTCGGGCTGGTGCCGGCGTTGCAGACCTGGAAGCTTTCGCTGCAAGGTTCGCTCAAGGATGGCGCCCGCGGCGGAACGTCTGATGGCAGCAGTCATCTGGTGCGTCGCGTCCTGGTCGTGGCCGAGATTGCGCTGGCGCTCGCATTGCTGACCGGCGGAGGATTGCTGATCCGCAGCTTTGCCCGGCTCACCGGTGTCGATCCCGGATTCAACCCCGGTCACGTGCTCTCGTTCAGTCTGTCGCTGCCGCCCGCCGAATACGCCAACGACACCACGCGCACCGCCTTCTGGAAAGCGGCGACGAATGCCATCGCCCAGGTGCCTGGTGTTCAGGCCGTCGGCACCACGAGCGTCGAACCGTTCGGTGGCAACTGGTCGACGGGGAGCTTCAACGTCGAGGGCTTCACCCCAGCGCCCAATTCACCGTCGCCGTGGGGTGACATCCGGATCGTCACCCCGGGGTTCTTCCGTGCGCTGCAGGTGCCGCTCGTCAAGGGTCGCACCTTCGGGCCGCAGGATGATGATCATGGCGTCGCGGTGGCAGTGGTCGACGAACAGTTCGTGAAGCGGTTCTACCAGCCCGGTGTCGATCCGATCGGCAAGCGGTTCTGGTTCGGGCCGCGCACCCCGGACAGCAGCACGCAGTTCGTCACCATCGTCGGTGTGGTCGGACATACCGCCCATGAAGGACTCGACGCGACGCCCCGGGTACAGGTCTACTTCAACACGTTGCAGCCGTCGGCGTTCGGCGGCGGAATCAATGGGTCCGACGTGCTGGTGCGGACCACCAGCGAACCGCTCGCCACGGTGGGCGCAGTGCGGCAGGCCCTGCACGGTGTCGATCCGAACATACCGATGGCGCGCATCACCACCATGGACGCCCTCGTGGCGGCGTCGCTCGGCCAGCGCCGCCTCTCGACCATTCTGCTCGGCGGGTTTGCGGCGCTGGCATTGTTGCTCGCTTCGCTCGGGATTTATGGCGTGATGTCGTACGCGGTGACGCAGCGCACCCGTGAACTCGGCGTGCGCGTGGCTCTCGGTGCGACCCGGCAGAACGTGCTCGGGCTCGTGCTGCGGCAGGGTGCGACTCTGGCCGGAATCGGTGTCGCGATCGGCGTCGCCGGTGCGTTGCAGCTGACCGGCCTGATCTCGAGTCAGTTGTACGCGGTCCCGGCCACGGATCCGGTGACGTTCGTGGCGGTGACGGCGTTGCTGCTGGCGGTGGCGCTGGTGGCCACGCTGATCCCGGCGCTCCGCGCCACCCGGGTCGATCCGCTGGTGGCGCTGCGCAACGAATGAACGGCGGGCGACGGCAACCCTTGACGGCGCATCCGTGTCAGACGTGGCGGAGTCACTGTCCGGTTCTGGGACGCCGGTTCTCGGGAACGCACAAAGGGTGCATGCGTCGACCCCGGCACGGCGCGCCAACCTCTTGCAGGGAATGAAGTTGAGGGCCACCGCCCGCGGCATGGCGATTGCCAGATAGAGGGGCGCAGGATGTTCCACGGATGCAACCGGACAGAAGGAGCCGTCGTTGGATATCGCCCGTCCACCCAGGAAGAAGACCGGGCGCTACATCCTCTGGGGTGTCGGCGTCGTTGTCGTGCTGGTCGCGATGTGGGCCGTGCGCCAACTCAAGCCGGCCGCCCCCTCGGTCGACCGCTCGGTGGTGATCATCGACTCGGTGCGTCGCGGCGACATGGTGCGTGAGGTGCGGGGACCGGGGACGCTGGTTCCCGTGGACATCATCCAGGTGCCGGCGCAGACCGGCGCCCGCATCGACAAGCTCGAGGTGCAATCGGGGCAAATCGTGAAGGCCGGCGATGTGCTGCTCGAGATGTCGAGTCCCGACGCCGAGATCCAGGCGATCCAGGCTGACCAGTCGTTGAGCCAGGCGCAGTCGACCCTGATCACCACGCGCAGCCAGCTGAAGCAGCAGACCCTGACGCAGCAGAATACCGTGGCCACGACCAATACGGCGTACGTCCAGGCCATGCAGAACGCCGAGGCCGCCGACACCCTGGCGCGACGCGGGCTGGCGGCGAGTTTCGATGTCGCCAACGCGCACGCCTCGGCAACGGAACTCACCCAGCGGCTCGCGAACGAGAAGCAGCTGCTGGACATCATGAAGGAATCCGCCGACTCCCAGATCTCGGCGCTGGAAACGAACGTCAGGGAATTGAAGGGCATCGCCGATTTCTACCACGCCAAGCTGGCGTCGCTCATCCTGCGGGCACCGGGGCCGGGCGTGGTGCAGGATCTCAATCTGCAGCCGGGGCAATACGTCACCGAGGGGACGCTGCTGCTCAAGATCGTGCAGCCCGGCAAGCTCAAGGCGACGCTGCAGATTCCCGAAGCACAGGCGGCCGACGTGCAGCTCGGCCAGTCGGCGTCGATCGATACGCGGAGCAAGGGCGTCATTCCGGGCCACGTCTCCCGCAAGGATCCGTCGGCCAACCAGGGCACGGTCGGCGTCGACGTGGCGTTCGACGGGCCGCTGCCGGCCGGCGCCGTCCCCGACCTCAGCGTCGACGGCACCATCGAGATCGAGAAACTGCCCAACGTGCTCTACACCGGCCGGCCCGCGTACGGATCGCCCACCGGACTGGTGGGGCTGTTCAAGATCACCGACAACGGCAAGTACGCCGAACGCGTGCAAGTGCTGCTTGGCAAGAATTCGGTGACGGCGACCGAGATCCTTCGCGGGTTGAACGCCGGCGACAAGGTGATTCTGTCCGACATGTCCGAATACGATGGCGTCGATCGGGTGCGGCTCAAGTGACACACTCAAGGAGCGGGCAATGACCAGTGAGAGCGAACCGTTGATCCGGCTGCAGGGCATCAAGAAGGTCTTCTACACCGACGAGGTGGAGACCCACGCCCTCGCCGACATTCACCTCCAGATCGGCCAGGGCGAATACGTCGCCATCGCCGGTCCCTCGGGTTGCGGCAAGACGACGCTGCTCTCGATCCTCGGGTTGCTCGACACGCCCACCGACGGCGAGTACGTCCTCGACGGCCGCCCGGTGGCGGGGCTCGATGCCGCCGACCGGGCGCGGGTTCGCAACCGCCAGATCGGCTTCATCTTCCAGGCCTTCAACCTGATCGGCGATCTCACCGTCTACGAGAACGTCGAGTTGCCGCTCACCTATCGCGGCATGAGCTCGTCGGAACGGAAGGAACGGGTGCACGCCGCGCTCGAGCGGGTCGGGATGGCGCACCGGATGAAGCACTTTCCGGCGCAGCTCTCCGGCGGTCAGCAGCAGCGCGTCGCCGTCGCCCGCGCCGTGGCCGGCGATCCGGCGATCCTCCTCGCCGACGAACCGACCGGCAACCTCGATTCGGTCAACGGCGAAGCGGTGATGGAGCTGCTCCGCGAGTTGCACCGGAATGGGGCGACGATCTGCATGGTGACGCACGATCCGCGGTACGAGGCGCACGCCGATCGCAGCATCCACCTGTTCGACGGGCGCGTCATTGACGAGAAGACGGCGGCGGCGGAACACCTGCCGTAACAAAGCGGCCCGGAGACACAAGAGCGCCCTGGGCTCTGGGCCATGGGCGTCTTTCTTCCGAGGAGTTTGCCGTGCTCCAGGAATTCCGCTTCGCCGTCCGCCAGCTGCTCAAGCAGCCGGGCTTCACCCTGGTGATCCTGCTCACCCTGGCCCTCGGCATCGGCGCCAATACCGCGATCTTCAGCGTCGCCTACGGCGTGCTGCTGCGGCCCCTGCCGTATCCCGATCCGCGACGCATCGTCGGTGTCACCGGCGTCTACGGCACGGCGCCGAGCCTGCTCGGGGTGACCTGGTCCGAGGCGCAATTCCTCGAGCAGCACAACACCGCGTTCGCGTCGCTCGCCGCGTCGACGTCGGTCGGTTTCAACCTCATGACGGCGAACGATGCCGATCGTGTCGACGGCCTGCGCGTGTCGGCGCCGTACTTCGACGTGCTCGGTGTTCATCCGTTGCTGGGCCGCACGCTCACACCGGACGAGGACCAGATCGGCGGTCCGGATGCCGTCGTACTCAGCTACGGGATCTGGCAGCGACTCCTCGGCGGCGATGCCGGAGCGATCGGCAAGGCGGTGCGTCTCGACGGTGAGCCGTTCACGGTGGTGGGTGTCATGCCGCCCGGATTCCAGTCGCAACCCGCCGCCGACGTATGGACCACGCTGGCGCAGGTGTCGCACACCATCGGCGGCGGCCAGAATCTCGAGTTGATCGGACGGCTCAATCCCGGTGTGACAGTGGCGCAGGCCAACGCCGCCATGCACAGCCTCACGGTCCCGTACCGGGAGGCGTTTCCGAAGATGGTGTCCAGCGATTACACCCTGGGCGCCGCATCGTGGCACGATCTGGTGGTGCAGGACGTGCGCACGCCGGTGCGCATCCTGTTCGGCGCGATCGCGTTCGTGCTGTTGATCGCGTGCGCCAACGTGGCGTCGCTGTTGCTCGGCAAGGCCGCGGCGCGGCAGCGCGAGCTGTCGGTGCGCATCGCGCTGGGCGCGTCGCGCGGCCAGGTGATGCGGCAGATGCTCACCGAGAGCCTGCTGCTGGCGCTCGCCGGCGCGGCGCTGGGACTGGTGGTGGCGACCTGGGGCCTGCATCTGTTGCTGGCAGCGCTGCCGACCGATCTCGGCGGCGCTCCCATCGTGGTCAACGGCTGGACACTGGCGTTCACCATCGGCCTGGCGTTGTTGACCGGTGCGGTGTTCGGGATCGGGCCGGCGTGGGCGGCCACGGCGGCAGATCCCCAGGCCGCGCTGCAGGCTGGCGCGGCGCGCACCACCGGCACCCGGGGCCAGCATCGGGTGCGCGACGCGCTGGTCGTCACCGAAGTGGCGCTCTCCCTGCTGTTGCTTGCCGGAGCGGGATTGATGGTCCGCACCGTCGGCAACCTGCTGCACGTCGATCCCGGTTTCGACGCCGAACACGTCGCGTCGGCTGAATTCTGGCTCACCGGCACCCGGTATACCTCGACGGAGACCATCAGCCAGCTATACCAACAGTTGATACAGCGCGCCGAGCGGATACCGGGGGTCACGTCGGCCACGGTGGTCGAGGCGGGCTCACCGCTGGAGCGGGGCGGCAATGCCCCGATCTGGCTCGACGGGCAGGTGATCCGTTCGCAGTACGGCACCGACTTCCGGGCGATCACGCCCGACTATTTCCGGACCCTGGGTGTGCCGGCGGAGCAGGGCCGCCTGCTCGGACCGGAAGACGGTGCGGCGGGCCGGCCGGTGATGCTGGTCAACGAGAGCTTCGCGCGCCAGTTCCTCTCTGGTGGCGCCGTGATCGGCCGCGAGATGCAGGTCGGCGGCACCGACCAGCCGCTGCGGTCCGTGGTCGGTGTCGTGGGTGATGTCCGCTCGTTCATCGGGTCACCCGCGCAGCCCACCGTATTCATCCCCCAGGCGCAGACGCCGATCGCGTTCACGCAGCTCTTCGGCGGCTGGTTCCCGGTGCACCTGCTGGTCCGCACCAGTGGCAACCCGGCCGCCGCCGTCCCGCAACTCTCGCGCGTCATTCGTGACGTCGATCCCGGCGTGCCGGTCGGCCAGGTCCAGACAATGTCGAAGGTGTTGTCGCAGTCGGTGGCGCTCTCCCATTTTATCATGCTGCTGCTGGGCATCTTTGCGGGCCTCGCGGTGGTACTGGCCGCCGTCGGCATCTACGGCCTGATCGCTTACGTGGTGGCGCAGGGCACCCGCGACATCGGCGTTCGCCTTGCCCTCGGCGCTCGCGGCGGCGACGTGGTGCGCGGTGTCATGTGGCGCGGGTTGGCGCTGGCGTTGGCCGGCACGGTGATCGGCCTCCTGGGTGCCGCCGCCGTGACCCGCCTGTTGCGCACGCAACTTTACGCCGTCAGCGCCACGGATCCGGTCACGCTGGTTGTCGTGTCGGCCATGTTGGTTGTGGTGGCGGCGTTGGCGTGCTGGATTCCGGCGCGCCGCGCCGCGGGCGTCGATCCGCTCGTGGCGCTGCGGGTGGACTAGGGGGCATCTGATGCGTCGTATCTGGCAGGACGTCCACTACGCGTTCCGCACGCTGGCGAAGCGCCCGCTCTTCACTGGCGGCGTGGTGCTGATCCTGGGACTTGGCATCGGCATCAACGCGGTAATGTTCAGCATCGTCGACACGCTGTTTCTCAAACCGCCGGCAGGCGTGTCCGATCCGAAGGGCCTGGTGCGGGTGTACATCAACTTCCCCGAACTGCGCCAGACCGGCTCGGCGATGAGCTATCCGGCGTTCACCGACTTGCGCGATCACGTTCAGGGGTTCTCGGCGTTCGCGGCCGTATTCCTGACGCCGATGGGGTTCGGCCGTGGGGTCGATGCCGCCCAGGTCAATGGCATGGCGGTTTCGTACCAGTTCTTCCCGATGTTGCGCTTGCGGCCGGTGCTGGGACGATTCTTCGACTCCACCGACGATCGTGTCGGAGCGGAAAAGGTCGCCGTACTCAGTTATGGCTTCTGGCAGCGGCACTTCGGCGGTGATCCACGGGTGATCGGGAGGCCGATCGCGCTGGGCGCGGGGAGCTATACGGTGATCGGCGTCGCGCCCAGAGGATTCCGTGGCATCGGGCTCACCGCGGCCGACCTCTTCATGCCGATTGCCGCGGCCGCCGCTGATCTGGTCAGCCCGGATGCGACCACGAATCGCGGCTGGAGCTGGCTCAGCGTGATCGGGCGACTCGCCCCGGGTGTTTCGCCCGAACGTGGCGCCGCGGCTGCCACTGCGGGGCGCCGTGCCGTGCTCCGCCAGACGATGCGACGACCCGACACGACCAGCACGATCGTCCTCGGCCCGATCCAGGCCGCGCGGTCTCCGATGGCGTCGAGCGACGCCAAGGTGTCGGCATGGATCGACGGGTTGGCGCTGATGGTGTTGCTGATCGCCTGCGCCAACGTCGCCAACCTCCTGCTGGCCCGCGGCGTTGCCCGCCGCCGCGAGCTCGCCGTCCGGGCGTCACTTGGCGCCGGGCGAGCCGGGTTGATGCGCACGCTGCTGGCCGAGACTGCGGTTCTGACCGTCGGCGGTGGCCTGCTGGCGGTGCTGCTCAATCTCTGGGTTGGCGGGGCCGTGCGCGCGCTCCTCCTTCCGGACGTGTCGCCTGATCTGCCGATGTTCGACACCGGTGTGCTGTTGTTCACCATCGGTGCGGTGGCGGTCACTGTTCTGCTGGTGGGCATTGTCCCCGCGGTGCAGGCGAGCCGGGCGGATCTCGTCGGGGCCCTCCGGAGCGGCGGACATGGGACCACAACCCGGGCCAGTGTGACCCAGACAACGTTGCTGGGCTCCCAGATCGCGTTGACGCTACCGTTGCTGGTCGGGGCCGGCCTCTTCGTGCGGTCGCTTCGCAACGTCCAGGCGATCGACCTCGGGTTCGACGCCGAGCATCTGCTCGCGGTGCAGGTGTATCTCCAGCAGTCGGGGATGCCACGGTCCGACGCCACTGCCCTGAACCTTCAGCTCGTGGACCACCTCAAGCACCTGCCCGGTGTGGAGAACGCGGCGGCGGCGATGGGCACGCCGTTCGGCTGGACCTACAGCACGGATATTCGCGCCCAGGGTCGGGACTCGATGCCGAAATTGGCCAGCGGCTACCCCTCGTACGAGGCGGTCACGCCGTCCTTCCTCGCCACGATGGGAACCCGGATTCTTCGCGGGCGCGATTTCAACGACCACGACGGGCAGGGCGGTCCCCCGGTGGCGATCGTCGGCGCCACCTTCGCCAGGCTGGTCTGGCCCGGCGTCGATCCGGTCGGCAAGTGCCTCTATATCGGCGGCGACAGCGTCGGCACCTGTACGGCCGTCGTCGGCGTAGCGGCCGACGCCGCGCAAGGGGCGGTGACGGGCGGGGAGAACCTCCTCTACTATGTGCCGCTCGGGCAGTGGAACGAGCCCGAGATCAGCCAGCTCTTCGTCCGCACCCGCGGACCGAGCGCGACGATGGTCGGGGCCGTTCGGCGGGAACTGAACGCCGTCCCGGACCTTCCGTACGCCGACATCGAACCGATGGCCAACGAGATCACGCCCCAACTCTGGTCGTGGAAGCTGGGCGCCGCCGTGTTCACCGCATTCGGGCTGCTGGCGTTGCTCATCGCGGCTACCGGAATCTTCGCGGTGCTGTCCTGCGTCGTGGGTCACCGCACCAAGGAAGTCGGGGTCCGCCTGGCGCTCGGCGCGCAACCGGGTGACGTGATTCGGCTGATGGTCGGGCAAGGCCTTCGTCCTGTTGTTGCCGGGGTCGCTCTCGGGGTGCTCGTTGCCTGGGCGGTCGGCCGGGCCATGACTTCGTTGCTCTACCAGGTGTCGCCGTCGAATGCCGCGGTGTTCGCCCTGACGGTCTTCGTGGTGCTGACCACGGCGCTGGTCGCCGCCTACCTGCCGGCGCGGCGGGCGTCCCGGGTGGACCCGATGATCGCCATGCGCGCGGAATGACTCTCAATGGGACACGCCGAATGATCGCACTGCACGACGTCGAAAAGAGCTATCCCATCGCCGGCGGACGCAGCTACGTGCTGCGCCGAGTCTCGCTCAACATCGCGCGGGGTGAGTTCGTCACCATCATGGGGCCGTCCGGGGCGGGGAAGTCTACGCTCCTCGCCATCATTGGCATGCTCGACGGCGCCTGGACCGGTGAGTACCAGCTCGAGGAACACCCGGTGCATCGGCTCAACGCCAAGCAGCGGGTGGCGCTCCACAAGCAGTACGTCGGGTTCGTCTTCCAGCAGTATCACCTGCTCGACGACCTCACGGTGGCGGAGAATCTCGACATTCCGCTGTCGTATCGCGACATCAAGAAGTCCGAGCGCCAGGCCGTCGTGGCCGACAGTCTCGACCGCTTCGGCATCGTGGCCAAGAAGGACCTCTATCCCAATCAGCTCTCCGGTGGGCAGCAGCAGCTGGTGGCCGTGGCTCGCGCGCTGATCCACAAACCGACGCTGATCCTCGCCGACGAACCGACCGGCAATCTCCATTCCGCCCAGGGACGCGAGATCATGGAACTCTTCAAGCAGATCAATGCGGCCGGCACCACGATCATCCAGGTAACCCACTCGGAAACCAATGCCGCGTACGGGAACCGGATCGTCAATCTCAAGGATGGCTGGATCGTTCAGTGAATGGGGCGCCCGTGGCCCTGAGCGCATGGCCCCAGGTGCGAACCTCGGCGCGCGTGCCCCAGGACCAAGAAGTCGCCGGACTTACCGTTGGCGCCGAGTTCGGCCTTTGGGGCCATGGGCTCAGGGCCATGGGCGCTGTTGGGGATTTCTGATGCTCAACGATCTTCGGCTGACCCTCCGCTCCCTCCGCCGTTCGCCGGGCTTCGCGCTGGCCGTCATCGGCACGCTGGCGCTCGGCATCGGCGCCACCGTTGCCATCTTCAGCGTCGTCGACGCGGTGGTGTTCCGATCGCTCGGCCTGCGCGATGCTGAACACCTGGTCGAAGTCGAAGCCGTCGACACCCGATCGGGCGGCGTCAGCCAGCAGCTCTCCTTTCCCGATTTCCGCGACCTCCGCGCCTCGAACCAGTCGTTCGCTTCGATGGCGGCGTTCCGCTACTGGCTGTTCACCGTTGGCGGCGGTGACCACCCCGAGGGCGTGATCGGCATCTGGACCGGCGACTCGTTGTTCCGGGTCCTTGGCGTCAGGCCGGCTCTGGGACGCCTGCTGCCGGCCGGCGCCGAGCAGCAAGGCGCGCCGCTTCAGGCGGTCATCAGCTATCGCCTCTGGCAGCGGCGGTTCGGCGGAAGCACCGGCGTCGTCGGCAGCACCGCCGACATCGACGGTCGGCCGGTGACCATCATCGGCGTCCTGCCGCGTGATTTTGCCTTTCCCGACGTGCTCGGTTCGCAGATCCCGTTGCCGGCGCGCGACCCCGATCTGTTCATGCCGGTGGGAGACGAGCCGTGGTACGATCTTGATGGTCGGGGCAGCAACAACTATTGGGTGTTTGCCCGGGAGACTCCCGGTGTGACGGCCGAGCGAGTCACCGCCGATCTCGGTCGTATGGCCGGCACTCTGGCGCATGACTATCCCGACCAGAACACCGGCCGCGGGTTGGCCGCGGTGCCGCTCAAGCAGCAGGTCGTCGGCGATGCCGCCACGCCGATGAAGGTGCTGTTCGGCGCCGTGGTGCTCGTGCTCCTCATCGCCTGCGCCAATGTCGGGGGATTGCAGGTGGTGCGCAGCGCGGGACGTGCCCGGGAACTCGGGATCCGGACCGCACTCGGCGCCTCGCGGGGGAGATTGATCCGTCAGTCGCTGGTCGAGAGTCTCGTGCTGGCCGGCGTCGGCGGTAGTGCCGGACTGCTGCTGGCGGTATGGACCACCCGGCTGCTGGCCCTCGCGGCACCGAATTCCATCGCCCGGATCGGTGACGTCGGGGTGAACGCGCGCGTGGTGTTGTTCGCGATCGGCGTCACCATCGTCACCGGCCTCGTCTTCGGACTCGCGCCGATCGTACAGCAGCGCGAGAGCGGCCTGGCGGCGCGGCTGCGACAGGATGCGCGTGCCGTCAGCGGCCCGGTCTCGCGGCGCCTGCGTACCGCGCTGGTGGCGGGCGAAGTGGCGCTGGCGCTTGTGCTGTTGACCGGTGCCGGGCTGCTGGTCCGCAGCTTTGCCCGGCTCGCGTCCATCCCGGTCGGCTTCGACGCGCCGGACGTGATGACGATGTTCACCATCCTGCCACCGAACCGCTATGGCACCGACACGGCACTCCGGCGCTACCACGCCGCCGTGCTCGCGGCACTCGATGCCGTTCCGGGGGTGCAGTCGGCTGCCGCCATCAACACGCTGCCGCTCAGCAACCTCGGCAACTCCACCGACATCCAGGTCGTCGGCCACGCCCCGCCCGGGCCCGGCGAGCAATTCGAGGTCGACTACCGGTCGATCGCGGGACCCTATTTCCGGGTGATGGGGATTCCGCTCGTGGCCGGGCGTGACTTCGGACCGGGCGACACCGCCGGCGTCGCGCAGGTCGTGCTCATCAACCAGGCCGCTGCGCGTCGCTATTTCCCCGGCGAAAATCCGCTCGGGCACCAGCTGCGCCTGATGGATGGCGACGATTCGGCACGGACCATCGTCGGCATCGTCGCCGACGTCCACGGCGTGGCGCTCGACTCGGCAGCGCATCCGGAGGTGAGCTTCCCGGTGGCGCAGGATCCCCAGGCCATCGTCTCGCTCGCCGTGCAGACGAGTGGTGATCCGTATCGGCTGCTGCCGGCGATGCAGCACGCGCTCGCCGGTGTCGATCCCGAGCAGGCGTACTACGCCGACCGCACCATGGACGACCTGCTGGCGGCATCGCTGGCCGCCCGGCGCTTCGATCTCGAATTGCTCGCCGGCTTCGCGGTGCTCGCCATCGTGCTCGCCGGCGTGGGGCTCTACAGTGTGATCGCCTTCTCGGTGGCGCAGCGGGTTCGCGAAATCGGCGTCCGCTCAGCGCTCGGCGCCGACCAGCGTCGCATTGCGGCCATGGTGATCGGCGAGGGACTCCGAGTGGGGGCGATCGGCGTCGCCGTCGGGCTGATGGGCGCATTTCTCACGACTCGATTGCTCCACGGCATGCTGTATCGTGTCGGCACCATCGATCCCGTGACATACGCCGTCACGCTGCTGGCGGTGCTGGCCGTGGTGTTGTTCGCCTGCTGGTTGCCCGCCCGGCGCGCGGCGGCGATCGATCCGATGGAGGCGTTGAAGGACTGAAAGTGCGCCCATGGGCCATGGGCCCTGGGCAATTTTCGAGGAACGTAGATGCTCAACGATCTCCGGCTTACCGTCCGCTCCCTCCGCCGCACCCCGGTGTACTCCGCCACCGTGGTTCTCACGCTCGCCCTCGGCATCGCCCTGGCCACCGCGGCCTTCTCGATGGTCGACGCCGTGCTGCTTCGTCCGTTGCCATTCGGCGACGCCGGCCGGATCGTGACCTTGTCGCAATCCAACGGCTCGACCGGCGGGGCGCCGGTTTCATATCCCAATCTCCGCGATTGGCGCGACATGGACCGTGGGGGATCGTTCGTCGACCTCGCCTTTGTCCGCGGACGCGGCGCCACGCTGCACGCCGCCGACGGTGATCACAGCGTGCTCGTCTCGCTCGTCTCGCCAGGATTCTTCGGGGTGTTGCAGCCGCAAGTGTTGCTGGGCCGCTATTTCACGCCGGCCGAGGAGAGCAGCGGCGAGCATGTCGCCGTGCTCACCCGCGACGTCTGGCGCGACCGGTTCGGCTCGGATCCGGGCGTGATCGGTCGCAGCATCACCATCGACGACGGCGTCTTCACGGTGGTCGGCGTCGTTCCCGCCTATCCGGCGGTCTACCCGAACTGGACCCAGATCTACCTCCCCGCCCAGGCATTCATTGCGACCGAGACCGTCCTGAACGCGCGCGACTTCCACGCCGACAGCCGCGCGATCGGCCGGCTGCACGCCGGCGCCACCGTTGCCCGGGCGCAGACCGAGCTCACCGCGATCGCCGCCCGGCTGGCGCGCGTCTATCCCGACGCGGACGGCCAATGGCCCGCGGTCAGCGTGGCACCGTTGAGCGCCGAACTCCTTGGCGACGCCCCGTCGAACATCCGGCTCCTCGCCGTGGCAATGGCGTTGGTGCTGCTGATCGGCTGGGTGAACGTGACCAACCTCTCGCTGGTGCGCTCCGCCGGACAGATGCGGGAACTGGCGATTCGCACCAGTCTCGGCGCCTCCCGTCTCCGGCTCGTCTTGCGGTTGGTGGTCGAGCACCTGCTGCTCGCTCTCACCGCGCTGGTCGTGGGAGGACTCGCCGCCAGCTGGTTCCTCGTGATCGTGCGAGTCTTCGCCGGGGGCACGCCCGGGTCTTCGCAGATCACCATCGACGTGCGCGCATGGGTGTTCGCCGGCGTCACGGCGCTCGCATCGACGGTCGTGGTGGCGGCGCTGCCGTCGCTCCGGCTCACCCGCGCGGATCTCGGTGCACCGCTCAAGGAAGGGAGCGGGCGCGCCGGCACTGGTGCGCGCCAGCAACTGATCCGCGCCGTGCTGGTCGTCAGCGAACTGGCCCTGGCGTTGATGCTGGTGATTTCCGCCGGTCTGTTGGTGAAGAGTTTCTGGCGCCTCCGTCACGTCGATCCTGGTTTCGACACCCACGGCCTGGTGGCGATCGACTTCGGGCCGCCGGATGGTCGCTACGCCACGCCGGCCCAGGCGGGGGCGTTCTACGGCAGGATCCTGGCGGCGGTGCAGGGTGTGGCCGGGGTCGAGAAGGCCGCGTTGACCAATCACATGCCGCTCAACGGCGCCTCGCTGCCCACCGACGTCGCGGTGGCGGGGCGGCCCAGCGATCCGCAACGGGATCCGCAGGTGCTGTTCCGCACGCTGTCGCCGGAATACATCGGCACGCTCGGCATCCGGGTGGTCCACGGCCGCAACTTCACCGCGGCCGATCTCACCTCGGGCACCGCGGTGCTGGTCAATCAGACCTTCGTGAAGGACTATCTCCCCGGCACCGACCCGGTCGGTCGCGCAGTGATGCTGCACAAAGCCGCACAGGGCTTCCCGGATCTGGGCCAGCCGCTTCCCGGCGTCATCGTCGGCGAAATCGGCGACGTGCACCACTACGGACCGCAAATACCACCCTATCCCGAGATCTACATCCCGTACACGCGCAATCCGTGGAGCCACATGGTGGTGGTGGCGCGCGCCCGCGACGGCGACGCCGCGGCGCTCATTCCCCCCATTCGCCGGGCGATGCTTTCGGTCGACTCGAGCACCAACGTCTCGGGCGGTGTGTTCGGTGGGTTCGCGGTGATGGACGACATGCTGCACAACGACCTCTCCGGATCACGCTTCGACATGCTGTTGCTGGGCGGATTCGCGGCGTGCGCGCTGCTGCTGGCGTCGATCGGTGTCTACGGACTGACCGCGTACGCGGTGGCGCAGCGCACCCGGGAATTCGGTATCCGGATGGCGCTCGGTGCCGACGCGCGGAGCGTGATCCGGCTGCTGCTCGGCGGCGGGTTCCGCCTCATCGTCGCCGGCGTGGTACTGGGCCTGGCGGGCGCCACGGTGCTCACCCGGATCGCCGCCAGTCTGCTCTTCGGCGTCACGCCGAGAGATCCATTGACGTTCGTCGTCATGACTGGCGTGCTCGTGTCGGCGGCGGGCATCGCGTGCTACCTCCCGGCGAGGCGCGTGGGAAGGATGGAGCCGGTGGAGGCGTTGCGGGAGTGAAACGCGCCCGTGGCCCTGGGCCCATGGCCCCGCACGCGGGACTCGCCGTGCGGAATCGAGCATCCGTGACGCGTTGGCACGCGCCGCCAGGAAGCCATCGGTTCGCTAGCGTGTGGCTCATGAGTGACTTCAAGGAATTGCGCGTATGGCAGTTGGCGCGGGAGACGGCGGTGCATGTGTATCGGATCACGTCCCAGTTCCCGGCGGAAGAACGATTCGAGTTGGTGAGACAGATCCGCCGTGCGGCGAGTTCGATACCGGCCAACATCGCCGAGAGCCGTGGCCGGTTCGGCGCCAAGGACCAACGCCAGTTCCTTCAGATTGCCCAGGGGTCGACTCGTGAACTCGAAAGCCATCTGCTGCTCGCACGTGATCTCGGTTACGTCGCCGACGATGAGTGTGCGACTGTTCCTGGTCGCGTGGAACAGATCGGCCGAATGCTCAGTTCCCTGATTGGACGCAGGATGTGATGCCGACATTGCATGCCGAGCCCCGGCTGGGGGGCTCTGGGCTCTGGGCCGTGGCCGCCTTCGGCTCTTCAACGATCCTCCACCCACACATCCACCGCTAGCTTTCCACCATGCCTCCCCGCCTGCTCCTCGCCGACGACGATCGCGACGTCCTCGAAGCGCTCCGGCTCCTCCTCGGCGATGAGGGCTACGCCATCGAAACGGCCACTTCGCCCGCCGGTGTGCTCGCCGCCGTCGCCGAACGCGACTTCGACGCCGCTCTGGTCGACATGAATTACGCCCGCGACACCACCAGTGGCAGCGAAGGGCTCGATCTGATCGGCCGCCTGCAACAGCTCGATGCCACGTTGCCCGTGGTGGTGATGACGGCCTGGGGAAGCATCGAAGGCGCCGTCGAAGCGGTGCATCGCGGCGCGCGCGACTACATCGAAAAACCGTTCGACAACGCCCGCCTGCTGCACGTCCTCCGCACCCAGATCGAACTCGGCCGGGCCATCCGCCGCGGGCAGCAGCTCGAGAGCGAGAACCTCGCATTGCGCGCGGAAGGTGCGCCCGCTCTCATCGCGCAATCGGCGGCAATGCAGCCGGTGCTGCGCCTGCTGGAACGCATCGGCCCCGCGGACGCGAGTGCCCTCATCACCGGCGAGCACGGCACCGGCAAGGAGATCCTGGCGCGCTGGCTGCACGCCGCGTCGCCGCGGTCGCAGCGCCCGCTCGTCACCGTCAACCTCGGAGGACTTTCCGAGGGGTTGTTCGAAAGCGAAATGTTCGGGCACGTCAAGGGCGCGTTCACCGACGCCAAAGCCGAGCGGGTCGGGCGGTTCGAACTCGCCGATCACGGCACGCTGTTTCTCGACGAAGTCGGCACACTGTCGCTTGCGCTCCAGACCAAGCTGCTGCGCGTGCTGCAGAGCGGCGACTTCGAGCGGGTTGGCAGTTCCAAGACCCGTCACGCCGATGTTCGCGTCGTCGCCGCCACCAACGCCGATCTCCGCGCCGAGGTGGCCGCCGGACGGTTCCGGGAAGATCTCTTCTTCCGGCTCAACACCGTCGAAATCCACCTGCCGCCGCTGCGGGAGCGCCGCGAGGACATTCCGCTGCTCGCGGCGCACTTCCTCGACCAGTCCGCGCGCCGCTATCGCCGCCAGCTCACCGGTTTCAGCCCGGACGCCATGCGCGCGATGCTGGCCTACCGCTGGCCCGGCAACGTCCGCGAACTGGAGCACGCCGTCGAACGCGCCACCCTGTTGGCCGAAGGCGATCAGGTCCGCGCCGTCGATCTCTCCTTCGGCGCGGGCACGGCACCGGCGCCGGCGCTCGAGGAAATGAGTCTCGAGGACGTCGAACGGCTGCTCGTCACCAAGGCGCTGGCGCGCTACGGCGGCAATGTTTCGCTCGCCGCCCAGGCGCTCGGCCTGTCGCGGAGCGCGTTGTATCGGCGATTGCAGCGGCATGGACTGTAGCAGAACGGCGCCCACGGCCCATGGCCCCGAACACGGAACTCGGCGCGCGGAGCGGAACGCGGTCTCGGGCCTGACCGCTGTGGTGCTGACCCTCCCGGGCCGAGTCCAGCGTGCGGGGCCATCGGCCCTGGGCCCTGGGCGCCGTTCGTCTTCCTGATGCCCCCCTCCCACGAACGCCGCATCACCCTCCTCGCGCTCGCCGCCGGGGCTCCCGCGCTGACGGTGGCGCTGGTGTTGCTCTGGACAGGATCGTTTGCCCCTCGGACCCAGTGGACCATCACCATCCTGCTCGTGCGTCTTTGCCATTGCCATCACCGTCTCGATGCGCGAGCAGGTGGTACGTCCGCTGCAGACGCTGTCGAACATGCTCGCCGCCATCCGCGAGCAGGACTACTCGCTGCGCGCCCGCCGGTCGCGTCCCGACGACGCCCTCGGCCTGGCGATGCTGGAACTCAACACGTTGATGAACGAACTGCGCGAGCGCCGTCTCGGGGCGTTGGAGGCTACGGCCCTGCTGCGCCGCGTGGTCGACGAGATCGACGTCGCGGTGATGGCGTTCGACGACGACCGCGCGCTCCGGCTGGTCAACGCCGCCGGCGAGCGCATGCTGGGACAACCGGCCGAGCGCCTGCTCGGCCGGAAGGTGGACGAACTCGGGCTTGCACCGGTGCTCTCAGGCGACGCCCCGCGCCTCATCGAACTTGACATCGGCGGCCATCGCGGACGGTGGGAGCTGCGCCGTGGCGCGTTCCGGCAGGGCGGGCGCCCGCACCAGTTCGTGGTACTTGCCGACGTGACCCGCGCCCTGCGCGAAGAAGAACGACTCGCCTGGCAGCGCGTCATCCGCGTGCTGGGTCACGAGATCAACAATTCGCTGACGCCGATCCGCTCGCTCGCCGACCGGATGCGGCAGCTGCTGGCGCGCGATCCCGGCCAGGAGGGCTGCGCGACGATCTCCGTCGCGGGCTCGACGTCATCGCGTCCCGCTCCGACGCACTCACCCGCTTCATGGGGTCGTACACCCGCCTGGCACGCCTGCCCCCGCCGCGGCTGCGGCAGGTGGCGGTGCGCGCCTGGGTGGAGCGCTCCGCCCGGCTCGAGACGCGGATGCCGGTCACGATCATCCCCGGACCCGACATCACCCTCACCGCCGACGGGGATCAGCTCGACCAGCTGCTCATCAACCTGATTGCCAACGCCGTCGACGCCACGCTCGATACCGGTGGCGGCGTGCGGGTGAGCTGGACGGTCGCCGGCGATCTGTTCGAGTTGATGGTGGAAGACGACGGACCGGGGCTGCCGGCGTCGGCCAACCTTTTCGTGCCGTTCTTCACCACCAAGCCCGGCGGTACCGGCATCGGCCTGGCACTCTCGCGCCAGATCGCCGAGGCGCACCACGGCACGCTCACGCTCGACGACCGCGCTCGACTCGCACGGTTGCCAGGCGCGATTGACGCTCCCGGTCTAGCCCTCCATGGCATTGATCCGGACCGGCGCGACGCGGTCGCGCGAAAGCGAAACATTGCTGCGGGAGGTGGCGGCGCTCCCGGTGTCGGCAGCGCTCACCCGGCTGGCGTCGCGGACCGAAGGACTGCGTGGCGACGAAGTCGCCGAACGCATCGAACGGTTCGGGCCCAACCTCGTTGCCAGCGAGAAGCCGCCCACGTGGTACGGCGAACTGTGGCACGCCTGGAACAATCCGTTCAACTACATCCTGGCGATCCTCGGCGTGCTCTCGGCCGTGACGGGAGACCGCGCGGCCATGGTGGTGGTCCTCACGATGGTGGCGTTGAGCACCCTGCTCCGGTTCGTGCAGGAGTTCCGTTCCACCCGCGCCGCGCTGGCGCTCCAGGCGATGGTGCGGACCCGGGCGACGGTGGTCCGCATTGCCGACGTCATCGGAAGCCGCCGCGCCCGTCGTCCGCGGCGCCGATATCGACATTGCGGCACTCGTTCCCGGCGATATCGTGCAGCTCACCGCCGGCGACATGGTACCGGCCGACGTCCGGATCATCCTGTCGAAGGACCTCTTCGTTTCCCAATCGGCCCTCACCGGCGAATCCGCTCCGGTCGAGAAGCGCGACGCGCTTCCCGGCGATGCCGCTACGATCACGCCGGCCACCCCGCTCAGCGAACTGCCCACCGTGGCCTTTCTCGGCACCAACGTCGTCAGCGGATCGGCCACGGCGGTCGTGGTCGCGACCGGCTCGGGCACCATGTTCGGCGGCATCGCGCGGAGCCTGCTCGGGCGGACACCGCCGACCTCGTTCGATATCGGCGTCAACCGCATCAGCTGGCTGCTGATCCGGTTCATGCTGGTGATGGTGCCGTGCGTCGTGCTCATCAATGGGCTCGCCAAGGGTCACTGGCTCGAGGCGTTCCTCTTCGGTGTGGCGGTCGCCGTGGGGCTCACGCCGGAAATGCTCCCCATGGTGGTGACGGCGAATCTTGCCAAGGGTGCCGTGTCGATGTCGCGGCAGAAGACCATCGTCAAGCGCCTCAACGCGATTCAGAACCTGGGCGCGATGGACGTGCTCTGCACCGACAAGACCGGCACGCTGACACAGGACCGCATCGTGCTGGAGCACCACGTCAACTCGGTGGGCGAAGAGGACGACCGCGTCCTGGAACTCGCGTATCTCAACAGTGCCTTCCAGACGGGGCTGAAATCGCTGCTCGACGACGCGGTCCTGCTCTTCTGCGATCGCTTCAGTCACCTGCACGGTGACGAGGGTTACGTCAAACTCGACGAGATTCCGTTCGACTTCACGCGCCGCCGGATGTCGGTGGTGGTGCAGCGGCCGGGCGGTCCCGCCACGCTCATCACCAAGGGCGCGGTCGAGGAGCTCGTGGCGGCCTGCACCACCGTGCGCGACGGCGATGCCCTCGTCCCGATGACCGAGGGCGCCCGGCACGTGGCGCTCGATCTGGCCCGGGCGCAGAATGACGACGGCCTGCGCGTCGTCGCGGTGGCCTATCGCGAGTTTCCCGACGCCCGTCGCGCCTGGACCGCGGCGGACGAATCCGGCCTGGTGCTTGCCGGCTATGTCTCGTTCCTCGATCCGCCGAAGGAGACGGCCGCCCCCGCGATCGAAGCGCTCCGTTCGCAGGGTATCGCCATCAAGATCCTCAGCGGCGACAACGACCTGGTGAACCGGAAGGTGTGTCGCGACGTCGGACTCGATCCGGGCCACGTGCTGCTGGGTTCCGACCTGGCGAACCTCGACGACGAACAACTGGCCGATGTCGCCGAGCACACCACCGTCTTCGCCAAGCTTTCGCCGGACGAAAAGGTCCGGGTGGTTCGTGCGCTGCGCAGCAGGGAACACACCGTCGGCTTCCTCGGCGACGGCATCAACGACGCCGGCGCGTTGCGCGAAGCCGACGTCGGCATCTCCGTCGACACCGCGGTCGACATCGCGCGCGAGTCGGCCGACGTCATTCTGCTCGAGAAGAGCCTGCTGGTGCTGGCGCACGGCACCGTCGAAGGACGGCGAACCTTCGCCAACATCATGAAGTATCTCAAGATGACGGCATCGTCCAACTTCGGGAACGTGTTCAGCGTGGTGATCGCCAGTGTGGTGTTGCCGTTTCTCCCCATGCTCCCGATCCAGCTGCTTGCCCAGAACCTGCTCTACGACATTTCGCAGACCGCCATTCCGTTCGACAATGTCGATCCCGAATTCCTCGCCGTGCCGCGGCGCTGGAACGCCGACGACATCGGTCGGTTCATGATCCGGATCGGCCCGCTCTCATCGGTGTTCGACGTGGTCACGTTCGCCGGTTTGTGGTACCTCTTCGGCGCCAATGCGCCGGCCCGGCAGGCGTTCTTCCAGTCCGGATGGTTCGTCGAAGGGCTGCTGACGCAGACGCTGATCGTCCACGTCATCCGCACCCGGCGCATCCCGTTCGTCGAGGGCCGCGCGGCCGTCCCCTTGCTGCTGACGACCGCGGCGATCATGGCGGTGGGCGTCGCCCTGCCGTATACCCCCGCGGGGCGCGACCTCGGCATGATCGCCTTGCCGGCGTCGTACTTCCTCCTCGTCCTCGCCTGCCTGATCGGCTACATGGTGCTGGTCCAGATTGCCAAGGGAGTCTACATCCGCCGCTTCGGCCGCTGGCTCTGACCGGACGGCGCCCGCCCGGCCCATCCATATATTCCGCCCGACTTCTGCGCGCCGACCCTGCCGGCGAGGCCGTCTGACCGAAACACGCCCGGACCGCACCGTACTGGTGATCGACGACGAACCGCAGATTCGTCGCGCCGTGGCACACGCCCTCGACCACGGCGCGCACGTCCTCGAGGCGGCGACCGCCCGTGAGGGCCTGGACGTGGCGGCCGCGTCGCGGCCCGATCTGATCGTGCTCGACCTCGGGCTCCCCGACCGCGACGGCCTCGAAGTCTGCCGCGAACTCCGTTCGTGGACCGCGGCGCCGATCCTGGTGCTGTCGGCCCGGCACGCCGACGAGGAAAAGGTGCGGCTGCTCGACGCCGGCGCCGACGATTACGTCACCAAGCCGTTCAGCACCGCCGAATTGCAGGCCCGCGCCCGCGCGCTGTTGCGCCGGTCGGCCGGCGGCGCTGCCGCCGAGCCCGTGATTTCCATCGGCGAGCTCACGCTCGATCGCGCCGCTCGTTCCCTCCGCTGCGCCGGGAAGCCGGTGCACCTCACGCCCATCGAGTGGGAATTGCTCCGCGTGCTGATGAGCAACGCCGGTCGCACGCTCACCCACCGCCAGCTCTTTCACGACGTCTGGCGCGGCCGCCAGTTCGGCGATGCGCAGCAATACCTGCGCGTGCAGGTGGCGCACCTGCGCCGCAAGATCGAAGCCGACTCGCTCCGGCCGCGGTACATCGTCACCATCCCCGGGGTGGGGTACCGGTTCGCCTCTGCCGGCGAACTGGTCGCGGCACCGTGATCGCCTCGGGGGACGAGCCCCGTGCGGAACACTGGGGGCTGTGGGTGGTGGTTACCGCCGCCGTCACCGCGGCGCTGCTGGTCCTCCGTCCCGACCTGGAAAAGACGCACATCGCGCTGGGGTACCTGCTGCTGGTCCTCGCCGGCAGTGCGCGGGCCGGCTACCGGGTGGGGCTGGTGCTCTCGATCGTCTCGTTTCTGCTCTTCGACTGGTTCTTCGTCCCGCCATACAACACCCTGTACGTCCGTAACGCGATCGATTGGTTCGTGCTGGCGGCGTTCCTCATCGTCAGCGTGGTGGCCGCGCGGCTGTTGTTCCGCTTCCAGCGCGAGGCCGACGCCGCGCGCCAGCGGGCCGCCGAACTCGACCACTTCGCCACCCTCGGCGCCGAAACGCTGAACGTGCCGCGCGCCGGCGACGCGCTCAGCGCCATCGGCGGCATCATCCGGGCAACGCTCGGTATCGCGGGCTGCAGGATTCACCTCCCTCCCGGCGCCGCGGCCGGCCCTGCGCCCGCCGACCTGCTGGTCTCGTGGGTTGTGGAGCACGGCACGGTGGCGCTGCGGCTCGACGACAACACCACCCGGCTCACGGACGCGGCCGAGATCGGCGGGGTGCCGCTGGAGCATGTTCGCGATGCGTATCTGCCGCTCCGTGTCCGCCACGAGACCGTCGGCGTGCTGGAGTTGACCGGTGACGCCGGATTGGCGCTCTCCGCGGCGGAACGCCGGTTTGTCGAGGCGCTCGGTTACTACGCCGCGCTGGCGGTCGAACGGGTGCG
>CAVOMQ010000003.1:0-134801 GCA_963697065.1 uncultured Gemmatimonadales bacterium | reverse complement strand
CGGGTGCGGCTGGAAGCTGCCGCCGACCGGGCCGAATCATTGCGGGAGGCCGACCGGCTCAAGAGTGCGCTGCTCGCCTCCGTGTCGCACGATCTGCGCACGCCGCTCACCACCATCAAGGCGCTCGCGCACGAAATGGCGCCGGACGGCAGGGCGGTGATCATCGAGGAAGAAGCCGACCGGCTCAACCACCTGGTGGCCGATCTCCTCGACCTCTCCCGGTTGCAGGGCGGTGCGCTGCCCGTTGCCGCCGAGCTCAATGCTGTCGACGATCTGGTTGGCGCCGCGCTGCAGCGGGTTTCGCACGCGCTCGGGGGCCGCGTCATCCGCACCACGCTGGCCGACGGCGGGACGATGCTGGTGGGCCGATTCGACCTCGCCGCGTCGGTGCGGGTTGTCGTCAACCTGATCGAGAACGCCCACCGCTTCGCGCCCGCCGGGACACCGATCGATATCGAAGCCCGCCGAGACGGCGCCATGATCGCGGTCAGCGTCGCCGACCGCGGCCCCGGTGTCCCCGACCCCGACCGCGAGCGGATCTTCGAACCGTTCGTCCGTGGTGGCGACGGTGCCGCCCGTCCTGACGTTCGCGGCGCCGGGCTCGGGCTGGCCATCGCCAGGGGCCTGGCGGAGGCGCAGGGTGGAACCTTGCATTACCGCCCCCGTCCTGGTGGTGGCGCCGAGTTCACGCTGGCGCTGCCTGCCGCCGATCTTCCGGCATCGCTGCCGATTTAACGAATTCTTAACGCGACGCCGCTTGGCATTTGTGCGGTGTTCGTGTCTCCCCCGGTACCATTCCGCCCGGTGCATTCCGGGAGGCCTGGGTGGTGGATCTCGCATATATCGTGGGCACGGTGCTGTTCTTCGGCGCCATGTTCGCCTACGTCCGTGGGTGTGAATCGCTGGGACGCCGCAGCGCGTCCGAGGAGCAGCAGCCATGACGCTCGCTTCCGCAATCGCGCTCATCGTGGCCGCGGCCACGCTGGTCTACCTGCTGGTGACGCTCCTCCGGCCGGAGAAATACTGACATGACCACCAACGGCTGGCTGCAGATCGCCTTCTACGCCGCGTGCCTGTTGCTGGTGACCCGGCCGATCGGGCGCTACATGGTGCGCATCTACGACGGCTCGCTCCATTGGCTGGCGCCGGTGGAGCGCGCCATCTACCGGCTGGCGGGAGTCGACCCGGCGGAAGACCAGCACTGGACCCGCTACACCGGGGCGATGCTGCTCTTCTCGCTGGTCACCATGCTGCTCACCTACCTGGTGTTGCGGCTGCAACACGTGCTGCCCCTCAATCCGCAGCACCTCGCGGCGGTGCCCGACCGGCAGGCGTTCGAGACCTCCGCGTCGTTCACCACCAATACCAACTGGCAGTCGTACGGCGGCGAAGGCGTGATGTCCTACTTCTCGCAGATGACCCAGTTGGCGTTCCACAACTTCGTCTCCGCGGCGGTTGGCATGGCCTGCGCGGTGGCCCTGGTGCGCGGCATCGCCCGCCGGAGTGGCGGCCGGCTCGGCAATTTCTGGGTCGATCTGGTGCGCGGCACCCTCTATCTGCTGCTGCCGCTGTCGTTCATCGTCTCCTTGGTGCTCGTGCAGCAAGGGGTCATCCAGAACTTCGCCCACTATGTCACCGCGACCACGCTCGAAGGCGCCAAGCAGGTCCTGGCGATGGGTCCGGCGGCCAGCCAGATCGCCATCAAGCAGCTCGGGTCGAACGGCGGTGGCTTCTTCAACGCCAACTCCGCCCATCCGTTCGAGAACCCCACGCCGCTGTCGAACTTCGTCGAGATGTTCGCCCTGCTGGCGCTGGCCGCGGGCATGGTCTGGATGTTCGGGGCGATGGTGAAGAACCTCAAACACGGCTGGGCGGTCTGGGCCGGCGATGTTCGTGCTCTTCGCCGCCGGTGTCACCACCGCCTACTGGGCGGAAGGACGCGGCAACCCGATTCACGCGACCGAAGGGGTGAATGTCACGCCCGGCGGCGGCAATCCCGGCGGCAACATGGAAGGGAAGGAGGTCCGCTTCGGCCTCGCCAACTCCGTGCTCTGGGCCACTGCCACCACCGACGCCTCGAACGGCTCGGTCAACGCGATGCACGATTCGTTCACGCCGATCGGTGGCCTGGTGCCGCTGGTGAACATCGAACTCGGCGAGGTGATCTTCGGCGGCGTCGGCGCCGGCCTCTACGGCATGATCATGATGGTCATCCTGACCGTGTTCATCGCCGGGCTGATGGTCGGCCGCACGCCGGAATACCTCGGCAAGAAGATCCAGGCGCGCGAAGTCCAGATGGCGATGCTCTACGTGCTGATCTTTCCGGCGGCGATTCTCACCCTGACCGCGGTCTCGGTGCTGGTCAAGCCCGGACTGGCCGGGCTCAACAACAGCGGACCGCACGGGCTGTCCGAGATCCTGTACGCCTTCTCGTCCACCGCTGGTAACAACGGCAGCGCGTTCGCCGGGCTGACGGGCAGTACCTACTACTACAACACCCTCCTCGGCCTGAACACCCTGATCGGCCGGTTCGCCATGATCATCCCGATGATGGCGCTGGCGGGGTTTCTCGCTGAGAAGAAGGCCGCCCCGGAATCGGCCGGGAGCTTTCCGGTGACCACGCCGCTGTTCGTCGTGTTGCTGGTCAGCGTCGTCGTCATCGTCTGCGCCCTGACGTTCTTCCCGGCACTGTCGCTCGGCCCGATCGTCGAGCACCTGATGATGCTGAAAGGACGGGTGTTCTGATGCCCGCCACCAAGCGCCCGCTGTTCGATCCGCCGATTGTCCGCCGCGCGCTCCGCGATGCGGTGGTCAAGCTCGATCCACGCCACATGGTGCGGAATCCGGTGATGTTCGTCGTGCTGATCGGCAGCGTCTTCACCACCGTCATCCTTGCCGGCGACATCGCCGGCGGGCACGGCCATATCGGTTTCACGCTGCAGATTGCGCTCTGGCTCTGGTTCACGGTGCTGTTCGCCAACTTCGCCGAAGCGATGGCCGAAGGCCGGGGCAAGGCGCAGGCGGACAACCTCCGCAAGAGCCGTCGCGAGACCCAGGCCAAGCGGCTCGCCAATCGGGCGCACCCCGAGCAGTTCATCGCCGTCGCCGCCAACCAGCTCCGGTCAGGCGACATCGTCGTCTGCACGCCGGGCGACCTGATCCCCGGCGACGGCGAGGTGATCGAGGGCGTCGCGTCGGTCGACGAATCCGCCATTACCGGCGAGTCGGCCCCGGTGATCCGCGAATCGGGCGGCGATCGCTCGGCCGTCACTGGCGGCACCCGCGTTCTCTCCGATCATCTCATCATCCGGATCACCGCCAATCCGGGCGAGACGTTCCTCGACCGCATGATCGCGCTGGTCGAAGGTGCCTCGCGCCAGAAGACGCCGAACGAGATTGCGCTCACCATCCTGCTTTCGGGGCTGACGATCGTGTTCCTCTTCGCGGTCGTCACCCTGCAGCCGTTCGCCGTCTATTCCGGTGGCGCCGTGGCGGTACCGGTGCTGATCGCGCTGCTCGTCTGCCTCATTCCCACGACCATCGGCGGGTTGCTGTCGGCCATCGGCATCGCCGGCATGGACCGGATGATCCAGCAGAACGTGATCGCCACCAGTGGCCGCGCTGTCGAAGCCGCCGGCGACGTCAATACGCTGCTTGCTCGACAAGACCGGCACCATCACCCTCGGCAATCGCCAGGCGGTGGAGTTTCTTCCCGTGCCGGGCGTCACCGCGGCCGATCTCGCCGACCGGGCGCAGCTCGCGTCGCTCCCCGACGAAACGCCGGAGGGCCGCAGCATCGTGGTACTCGCCAAGGAGAAATTCAACCTGCGGGGACGCACGGTGAGCGAAACGCCGGAACATGGCCAGATGGCGTTCGTCCCGTTCTCGGCGGCGACGCGGATGAGCGGCGTCGACATGGGACCGGTGGCGGTGCGCAAGGGCGCGGGCGACGCGGTCGCGCGCTGGGTGGCCGAGGGCGCCGGCGTGGTGCCCGCCGGGCTGGAATCGATCGTCGAGCAGGTGGCGCGGCAGGGCGGGACACCGCTGGTGGTGGCGGAGCGCCGCGACAGCGCCACCCGCGTGCTCGGCGTGGTCTACCTCAAGGACATCGTCAAGGGCGGCATGCGGGAGCGGTTCGACCGCCTTCGCGCCATGGGCATCCGCACCGTGATGATCACCGGCGACAATCCGCTGACCGCGGCGGCCATTGCGCACGAGGCCGGCGTCGACGACTTCCTCGCCGAAGCCAAGCCGGAGGACAAGCTCGCCCTCATCCGGCGGGAGCAGCAGGGTGGCCGGCTCGTCGCCATGACCGGCGACGGCACCAACGACGCCCCGGCGCTGGCCCAGGCCGACGTCGGCGTCGCCATGAACACCGGGACGCAGGCCGCCCGCGAAGCCGGCAACATGGTCGATCTCGATTCCAATCCGACCAAGCTCATCGAGATCGTCGAGATCGGCAAACAGCTGCTGATGACGCGCGGGTCGCTGACGACGTTCTCCATCGCCAACGACGTCGCCAAGTACTTCGCCATCATCCCGGCGATGTTTGCCGTGACGTATCCGGCGCTCAACGCGCTCAATATCATGCGGCTCCATTCGCCGCAATCGGCCATCCTGGCCAGCGTGATCTTCAACGCGCTGATCATCGTGGCGCTCATTCCGCTGGCGCTGCGCGGCGTGCGGTATCGCCCCGCGGGCGCCGCGGCCATTCTCCGGCGCAACCTGGTCATCTACGGGATCGGCGGCATTCTCGTGCCGTTCGCCGGCATCAAAGTCATCGACATGGCGCTCGTCGCGCTCCGGCTGGTGTGATCATGACCAAGAAACTGGTTCGCCCCGCGATCGTCCTGACGCTGCTGCTCTGCGTCCTCACCGGTGTGCTCTATCCGGCGGTCGTCACCGGCCTGGCGCAGCTGCTCTTTCAGCGCCAGGCCAACGGATCGCTGGTCACGGTGAACGGCCGCGTCGTCGGCAGCACCCTGATCGGCCAGACCTTCACGCGGCCGGAGTACTTCCATTCGCGGCCATCGGCCGCCGGAAACGGGTACGACGGCACCGCCTCGAGCGGCACCAACAAGGGGCCGACCGACCTCAAGCTGGCCGACACGCTGATCGCCGGCGCCATTGCCGACGTGGTCACGAACGACGGCGCGCGCCGGGGCGCTATTCCGTCCGACATGGTCACCAGTTCCGGTTCGGGGCTCGATCCCGACATCTCCCCGGCGAACGCATACCTGCAGGTCGCACGGGTGGCGCGGGCGCGGGGGATGGACAGTGCCGCGGTCCGGGCCCTCGTCGACCGGCACGTCACCGGCCGGCAGCTGGGTTTCCTCGGCGACCCCCGCGTGAACGTGCTGCTGCTCAACATCGCCCTCGACAGTGCCGTGTCGCGGCATGGAGGTGGACAGTGATCCGCGTGCATCGGGAGTGCTTGGCGTGCGCCGCCGTGCTGGTCGGCGCCGCGGCCCGGCTTCCGGCCCAGGCCAATGACTCGACGGCGCTGCCGGTGACGTTCTCCGGCTACGTCACGACCAGCCTGACGTCCAGCAATCACGCGGTCGCATCGAGCATCGTCGACCGGCTGTACGGTCGGCGGCAGAACGAATTCATGCTCAATGTCGGCAACCTCACGGTCGATCGTGCCGCGCCGACGGACCGCTTCGGCGCCGGTGGCCATGCCGAGGTCTTCGTGGGGCAGGACGCCGAAGTGGTCAAGTCCAACGGTCTCGATCTTGGCGCCGACGCCGATATCTGGCAGGCGTACGTCACCCTCAACCTGCCCGGGTCCGACGCCTCGCACTACTTCCAGTTCAAAGCCGGCAAGATGGCGACGCTGATGGGGGTGGAGGTCGGCGAAGACGTCCAGAACGCCAACCTCGAGGTCGGCTCGCAGGACGTCCTGCTCGAGCCGTTCACCGAGACCGGCGCGGAAATCGACGGCCACTTCGGCGCGAACGTCGATGCCGAACTCCGCCTGAGCAACGGGTGGGATCAGGTCACCGACGTCAATACCGCCAAGACCGTGATGGCACGCCTCGGTCTTGCCCCGGACGCGAAATCGCTGATCGCGATCGTGGGCTACACTGGCGCCGAGCGCCCCGACAGCAACGGACCGAAGCGTTCGGGTGTCAACGTCGTCCTTTCGCGCAAGATCGGTTCGGCGGCGTCGCTGGCGGCGCAGCTGGATTACGGCCGCGACGCGGGACTCGCCGCCGATGGTGGTGCCGCGACCTGGCAGGCCGCCGGTGTGTGGGCCAGCGTCGACGTGGCGACCCGCGCCACGCTGGCGTTCCGCGCCGATTATCTCGACGATCACGACGGCGTCCGGACCTCCGGCGTGCTGGGCTTCCCGGTCAATGCTGGCCAGAAGCTGAGCAGCGTCACGGCGACGCTCAATATCAAGCAGTGGCATCAGGCGTTGCTCCGCCCCGAGGTCCGCTACGACCACTCGACGCTCCCCGTGTTCAACGGCTTCCACGACCAGTTCTCGGTCGCGCTCGGCACGTCGGTGTTGTTCTGATGGGGGTGGGGCGCGGCGATGGGCCACTCGCGGCGCGCTATTTCGGCGCCTGCCTGGCCGTGGTGCTCGCGGCCGCCGGCTGTCGCCCGGACCGTGCCGACTGGAGCCACCATCTGGCTGCGCCCGCCGTCGCGCGGCTCGAGGGGGTCTGGTCCCTCGACTTGACCCTCGCCGGTGTCACCGACTCCGGCCGGCCCCGGCACGCGGACGGAGTCGTTTCGCTGGTGTTGAACCGCCAGCGGCAGACCACCTCGCTGTTCGGTGCACTCCCCGAAGCGTATGGCAGCTGGGACTTCCCGTTCGACCGGCTCGGTCCGAGTGTGGCGCCGTATCCCGGTCCGCCGGAAGTCTGGGCCAGCGTGCGGGGCGACTCCGTCCTGGTCCGACTTTCCCCGCGGGTCGAAGACGCCATCGTCCTCGCCGGCGTCTGGCAGGGTGATTCGATCACCGGCCGCTGGTTTGCCTCGGAGCGCGCCGGACCCAACGCACTGGGAGATTTTGTCCTTCACCGCCGATAGCTTTCGGCCATGACCGCCACCCCAGGCGCCACCGGCGAAGTCTCCTTCGCGGAGCTGCTCAAGGCGCGCGAGCGCGGCAAGCTCAAGATCTACATCGGCTCGGCCGCCGGCAGCGGCAAGACCTACCGGATGCTTACCGAGGCGCAG
The DNA here is from genome assembly GCA_963697065.1 of uncultured Gemmatimonadales bacterium. Classification (GTDB taxonomy): domain Bacteria; phylum Gemmatimonadota; class Gemmatimonadetes; order Gemmatimonadales; family GWC2-71-9; genus Palsa-1233. The sequence continues at coordinate 127,613 of CAVOMQ010000003.1, read as the reverse complement.
CAGCTGCGTGCCCGCGGCGTCGACGTCGTGGTGGGATACGTCGAAACGCACGGCCGCCCCGAAACGGAAGCGCAGATCGGCGATCTCGAGGTCATTCCCCGCAAGCATATCGAGTATCGCGGCGTCACGCTCGAGGAGATGGATGTCGACGCCATCATCGCCAGGCGCCCGCAGGTGGCCGTGGTCGACGAACTCGCGCACACCAACGTCCCCGGCATGGGGCGCGCCAAGCGGTGGGAAGACGTCGTGCTCCTCCTCGACGAGGGGATCAGCGTCATTTCCGCGCTCAACGTGCAGCACCTCGAGTCGCTCAACGACGTCATCCAGAAGACCCTGGGCGTCACCGTGCGGGAGACGATTCCCGACTGGGTCGTTACCCTGGCCGACCAGGTGGTCAATCTCGACATCTCGGCCGAGGATCTCCGGCAACGGCTGCTCGAGGGGAAGATCTACAAGCCGGAAAAGATCCCCACGGCGCTGACCTCGTTCTTCACCGACGAGAATCTCACCACCCTGCGCGAGCTGGCGCTGCGGGAGGTGGCCAATTCCGTCGACCGCAGCCGCGAGGTGATCGCCGTGCGCGGCGAGGCGCCGCGGGCCGCCGGCCGGCGCACCGTCGACCGGGTCATGGTGGCCATGTCGAGTCACCCGGAGCGCACCACCGTCCTGCTTCGGAAGGCGAGCCGCATCGCCGGACGGCTCAACCCCGACTGGTATTGCGTCTACGTCCAGACGCCCGAGGAAAGCGCCGCCCGGATCGATGCCACCGTGCAACGCAAGCTGGTTGACAACATGCAGCGCGCCCAGGCGCTCGGCGCGGACACCGTCACCCTGCACTCGGGCGACATCGCCGCGGCGTTGCTCCATTTTGCGCGCGAAAAGGGCGTCACCGTGATCATCGTCGGGCAGTCACGGACCGACTGGTGGTACCATCTCCGCCACGGATCGGTGGTGCAGCAACTGCTGCGGCAGGCGGGAGACATCGACGTGATGGTCGTCTCGGTGAGCCGAGGCGAGGAGTCCCGGTGAGCATATCGCAGCGGCTCTATCTCGCGGTGGTCCCGGCGATCGTGGGACTCTTCACCGTGGCGGCCCTGGCCTACTGGGGCGACATCGGGCGCGCGGCGCCGGAGTGGCTGGTGGTGGTGTGCGCTGTGTCGACGCTGGTCTCGCTGGTGCTGGCGTGGCAGAACACGCGCTACGTGGCTCGCCGCATCGCGCGCCTCGCGCCGCACCAGGACCACGAACTCCCCGGCGGCCTGCTGGCACCGCTCAAGGTGATGCGCAATGCGGCACTCCCCGGCGTTCGCTCCGGCCCCGACGAGTTCGATTCCATCGAAGACGTCGTCGACCGCCTCAGCAACGCCGTGTCTGTCGCCGAAGCGGGCAGCCAGGCGCGGGTCGAGGCCGCCGCGCGCCGCGTCAACGAGTACGCGCTGCTGCTGGCCGAAGCGTCCGCGGCCGTGTCGCGACAGATCGACGAGGTGCGGATTCCGATCCACATCCTGCTGGAGAATCACTTCGGCCAGCTCAACGAGAACCAGGAGGAGATGCTCGAAGCGGCGCGCAGCGCCGCCGAAGCCGCCGATGTCGAGACCCGCCGGCTGGAAGAGATCGCCGAAATCGATCAGGGCATCCTCAGCATCCGCCGCGACAAGGTGCGTGTCGGCGACCTGCTGCAGAGCCTCGTACCGCAACTCGAGGCCGAGGCCGAACGGGTCGGTGTCTCGGTCAGCTTCGATCTGCAACCGGGGGCGCCGTCCATCGCCGGCGACCGGATCCGCCTGCACGAAGCGCTCGAACTGTTGCTGCGCCGGTTGGTGCGTGGCGCTCCGGCGGGGTCGGTGCTCACGGTCACACTTGCATCCGGGCCCGACGAGGTGAGCGTCGCCATCTCGGGAGGGGCTCCGCTTACCCTCGATCCTGATCTCGCATTGGCGCGACGGGTCGTCGAGGCCCATGGCGGCCGGGTCGCGGAGCAGGGGAACACCGTGTCGGTCGACCTCCCGGTCCTGGCGCGGGCACCCGGGGGACGCTCCGGAACCACCCCGGCGGGCGGGTAGCCGGCCTGCACCCCGCCATCCCGGTGCGGTAACCCCGCCACACCCTTGCGCTTGCGCCCGCCGCCTCCCGGCGCGACATTTCGCCCGTCTCAGGTGCAAATCGGCCGCTCGCGGCGGCCCCCTCTGAATCCTCGCTGGAGGCGCTCGTGCTTCTCACCCGGTTCAACCGTCAGCGTGGCGTTGCCGCGTTGACCGCGCTTGCTCTCGTCTCGCTGCTCGGCTGCGGCACCGATCCGGGCACCACGACGGCCGCTCCGGTCACCACCGCCAATTCCGGCGTCCTGACATTGGTGCTGTCGTCGACGAGCCTGTCGTTCTTCCAGCTCGGCCCGACTCCGCCGCCAGCGCAGGTCATCATCGCCTCGAACGCGGCGGCGCTCATTCCGTCGACCGGCATCCAGATCGGGCCGATCAAGTACGACGACAACCTCCACGGTGGCTGGCTCTCCGTGACGCCGCGGATCCTCGGCCTCACCGCCAGCGTCACGGTCCGGGTCAGTGGCGGCGCACTCGATTTCCCCGATGGCTGCTACCGCGCCACCTTCACCGTCAAGGTTCCGGGCACGAGCAACTCGCCCATCCCGGTGGTGGTCACGTACGGCAACGGTGGGTGCTACTTCGAAGACGGCGCCGAGTCCGGGAGCCGGCTGGACTTACCAGCCGCTCTGGCATCGCAGCATGCTTGGCCCGAATCTCTGCAATGTCTCGAAGGCACAGTGCTTCCCGAATCCTGACGAGGGGAACTGGGCGTTCTGGTACGGCCAGGATGCTACCGGCGACTACATGACCGGCAACAAGCCAACAGCGGCAAGCTGATCTCGCCGGAGTTCACCATTCCGGACAACTTGGGCTCGAGCCGTACCTCGGTTCCGGACATGGTACGAAATCGAGTACGACGTCAGTCCGTTGAGCTACGACTGGATGGAGGTCTATCTGGTCGACCCGACTGATGGCGATGAGTTCTTCATCGGACGGCTGAATTCGGAAGGCGGGTTCAGCGGCAACCAGACCTCTAATTTGTCTCCGAGTTCATGTACCTCGGCGATTATCCCGGCACGTGGCGACTGGAGTTCCGCTTCAGCACCAACGATGGCGTGTTCAATGACTATCGCGGTTGGGTGGTCGACCGCATCCTCGTCGGGATATCGATTTCTTTGCGCGATCGATTATCCCGAGGGCTGCGACGTGCGCGCCGGCGACGGCGCGAAGGTCAACACGCTCGGCCCGTGGACGCCGTCGCAGCCCAGGAGCGGCGGCAGATAGTCCCTTCGCGGTTCCGAATGCCATCGCGCCCGCCGGAGCACCAGTTCCGGCGGGCGTGGTGTATTATGCAAGTCATGGGTCGCACCTGGTTCCGTCGCGTTGTACTTGGCCTGCTCGTCGCAGCGTGGGCCTGCAAGAGTTCGCCCACCAGCTCCGGTGGCAGCACTGCTGTCGATCACGTCAGCATCACGCCGCCCTCGCTTTCGTTACTGACCGGTACGACGGGGCAGTTGTCGGCAGCGGCCTTCACGGCCGCCGGCGGCGGGGTCTCGGGCACCACCTTTACGTGGAGTGTCGATTCGGCAAGTGTCGCGACGGTCGACGCCTCCGGTCTCGTGACCGCTGTCGGTCCCGGTACGGCGGTGATCACCGCGACGGGCGGTGGCAAGAGCGGCACGGCAACGGTCACGGTGGTGGACGTGCCCGCAACCCGCATCGACATTTCGCCGGCATCAGCCACCGTCGAGGTCGGTGCCGTGCAGGTGCTCACCGCCAAGGTCTTCGACGGAGCCGGCCATCAGCTCGACCGGCCGGTCACCTGGAGCTCCACCCAGCCCGGTGTGGCCACCGTTTCCGACAGCGGTGAGGTCATCGGACTCGCCGAGGGTTCGGCCATCATCAGTGCCACCCGCGAAGGGGTCATCGGCAGCGCGTCCATCGCCGTGGTACCTCCTGCCGTGGCGACGCTCATCGTCGCGCCCGATTCGGCCGTACTCGTGCCGCCGCAGACCCAGCAGCTTACCGTGACACTGAGCGACGCACGGGGCAACCCCATCACGGATCGCACCGTCGCCTACGCCACTCGTGACCCGTTCGTCGCCGATGTGTCGCAGTCCGGCGTGGTCACCGCGGTCGCCACCGGCCGCACCGAGGTCGTCGCCACCTGCGAAGGTGAATCAGACTCCATGCTGGTGGTGGTCGACGCCGCCCCCGCCCGACGGACTCGAAACCGAGATCAACAACCATCTCATCTATCCGATCCAGGTGTCGGTGAACGGCAGCTTCAAGGGATTGGCACCACCGGGTGGGACGCTGGCGCTGATCAGCGACTCGATCCCGCTGCTGCAGGTCTCGTGGACCATCCTGGCACCGCAGAACGGCGGGAAGTCGGTAGGTGAGATCCTGCACGACACGCTGCCTCCGGTGACCAACGCCGGCGGGATCGTCACGTTGGATGTGACCAGCCAATACACCAGCGGCACCCGGTTCTTCGCCCCATCACTCACGAATACGTCGCCGTTGACTCTGCAGCTGGACATCCCGATGACGCAGTCGGCCCAGCCGTGCCAGTGCTTTCTCATCAGCGACAGCGCCGCGCATGCCAGCTACGGCTACTGGCCCCTCCTCCCCGGCGCCACCGTCGACGCCTATGGGCGCAACGACGGGTCCCACACCGGCCCGAAGACCAGCGTGCCTGTGCTTGCCGCTGATGTCGATCTGGTCACGGGACTCTGGATGCACACCTTCACCGTTCAACCGTAACTCGGCAAAGGGCCCCGGGCCCCGGGCTCCGGGCTCCGGGAGCTTCTTTGCTGCCTTGCCACTTGGCGGTAGCTTTCGCCGTCTCCAGACCGTTCACAGGAGTTTGCATGCCCGACGCCCCACTTACCCCGGTTTCCCCGGCGCGCGCTGCGCAGGAACTCGCCAAGATCTCCAAGGCGCACAAGAGTGGCGAGATCAAGAAGGACGAATACGAGCACCGCTTTGCCCGGATGATCGGCGAGCTGCGCGACCGTCGCATTTCCGGCACGCGTGCCGAGATCATGGCGGCGCTCGAGCCGCTCCGCCGCGACGGCACCGTCACACCGGCCGAATGGACCCGCTTCGTCTCCCAGCTCGGCCTCGGCTGACGCCGGGCGCCTGATGCCGCTGGCACCGCGCCGTCCCACGCCGACCGTGATGGTCGGCAGCGTCGCCATCGGCTCCCGTCATCCGGTGGTGGTGCAGTCGATGACCAACACCGACACCGCCGACGTCGCCGCGACCGTCGACCAGGTCGCGGCACTGGCCGCAGCCGGCAGCGAGCTGGTCCGTGTCACCGTCAACAACGAAGCCGCCGCCGCCGCCGTCCCCGAGATCGTCTCGGTGTTGGCCAAGGGCGGCGTGACGGTGCCCATCGTGGGCGATTTCCACTACAACGGTCACCTGCTGCTGACGCGCTATCCCGATTGCGCCCGGGCACTCGCCAAGTACCGCATCAACCCCGGCAACGTCGGCACGAAACGCCACGACGAGCACTTCAAGGCCATCGTCGACGTCGCCATCGCCAACGACAGGCCGGTGCGGATCGGCGTCAACTGGGGGTCGCTCGACCAGGCGCTGCTGACCGAACTGATGGACGCCAATGCCCGGCTCCCGCAGCCGCGCTCGGCGCGCGACGTCACCATCGAGGCGATGATCGAATCGGCGCTCCGCTCCGCCGCCTTTGCCGAACAGTGCGGGCTGCGGCACGACCAGATCGTGCTCAGCGCCAAGGTGTCGGGGGTTGCTGACCTCGTCACCGTCTACCGCCTCCTCGCCGCGCGCTGCGACTATCCGCTGCATCTCGGGCTCACCGAGGCGGGGATGGCGCGCAAGGGCACCGTGGCCAGCGCCGCCGCCCTGGGCATCCTGCTCGCCGAGGGGATCGGCGACACCGTCCGCGTCTCGCTCACGCCCGAACCGGGCGGCGACCGCGCCGAGGAAGTGCGCGTGGCGCAACAGATCCTGCAATCCCTCGGGCTGCGCCACTTTGCGCCCCAGGTGTCGTCGTGCCCCGGATGCGGCCGCACCACCAGCACGTTCTTCCAGTCGATGGCGGGAGAGATCCAGCGCCACCTCGATCGCCGCATGGCCGAATGGCGTGGTGCCCTCCCCGGCGTCGAAACCCTTCAGGTGGCGGTGATGGGATGCGTCGTCAACGGACCGGGAGAATCGAAACACGCCGACATCGGGATTTCGCTGCCGGGCACGTTCGAAGAGCCGGTGGCACCGGTGTTCATCGACGGCCGGCTGGTCACCACGCTGCGCGGCGATGCCATCGTCGCCGAGTTTCTCGCGATGCTGGAGGAGTACGTCGCGCAGCGCTTCGGCTCCGCCGCGCCGGCATGCTGATCCAGGCCGTTGACAGCACGCGGCACGCCGCCCCGCTCGCCGCCCTGCCGGTGCTCTTCGGCGCCGGGGTGGCGACGTCGTTCACGCCCTGCATCTATCCCATGGTTCCCATCACCGTGGGCGTGCTTGGCGGCACGGCGGCCGGCGCGGCACGTTCCCGGCGCCGTACCGCGTTCATCACGCTGCTGTACGTGCTCGGTGTGGCGGTCGTCTACGCGTCGCTGGGGCTCGTCGCCGGGCTCACCGGCTCGCTTTTCGGCACCATTTCCGCGTCGCCCTGGGCCAACCTGGTCTTCGGCAACGTGCTGCTCGTCGCCGGCCTCGCGATGTTCGACGTCATTTCCGTTCGCGCCCCGCAGCGCGCGCTGGCATGGGCGGCGCGGCTGGGCGGCGATTCGGCGGGGGGCGCGTTCCTGCTCGGCGCCACGTCGGGACTCGTCGCGGCACCATGCGGGGCGCCGGTCTTCGCCTCGGTGCTCGCCTGGGTCGCCAGCACGCAGAACGCCGTCTGGGGTTTTGTCTCGCTCTTCGTCTTCTCCCTCGGCATGACCGCGGTGCTCGCCGTGGTCGGATTGATCGCCGGCAACGTCGCGGCACTTCCCCGGAGCGGATCGTGGCTGCTCTGGATCAAACGGGCCGCCGCCGCCATCATGTTCATCATGGCCGAGTACTACTTCGTCAAAGCCGGACAGTCACTATGACCCTCAACGGGTTCTATCTCACCGCGGCGCTGGCGGTCGGCGTGGCGCCGCTTCCCCTCGCCGCCCAGACGCTCGCCGTGGGCGATCGCGCGCCGGTCGTCACCGTCGCCGCCCTCGACGGCCATCCGGTCCAGGTGGGCGTCACTCGCGGGCGTCCCGCCGTCATCGAGTTCTGGGCCACGTGGTGCGAGATCTGCAAGGCGCTGATGCCGAAAATGAACGCCGCCCATCAACAGTACGGCGGCAGCGTCGACTTCTTCGGCGTCGACGTCACCGTCAACGATCCGCTGTCGCACGTGCGACGCTACCTGGCGGAGAAACATCCGCCATTCGTGGCGGTGTATGACAGCAAGGGCCAAGCGGTGCGCGCCTTCGGCGCCATGACCACGTCGTATGTCGTCATCGTCGACCGGCGGGACACGGTGCGCTACATCGGCACCGGATCCTCGCAGGACATCGCCGGCGAACTTGGCCAGGTGGTGAGTCGATGAGGCGATGGTTCTTGCCGGTGGCGGCGCTGCTTGCCGTCGCGCACGCCGGCGCGGCCCAGTCCGACACCGGTGCCCTCCGGCTCGGTCTGTCGCTGCAGCAGGACACCAGGGTGGGGCACGCGCCGCCACCGCTGGTCCTGCCCTACGCCACGCGGGACGGCGCCGGTCCGGCCGGCCAGCCGTTCGATCTCTCGAAGGAACTCGGCCACGTCGTGGTGCTGGTGTTCTACCCCGGCGATACGTCGGAGGTAAGCGCCGAGGAGTGGCGGATGATCGCGGCGCGGCGCGCCGATCTCGACGGCCCCGACGTGGTGGTGGCCGGCGTCTCCACGGATTCACTCCCTGCCCAGGTCCGCTTTGCCCGCGATCTCGATCTCTGGTGCAAGTTGCTGAGCGACCCCGGACTGGCCGCCAGCCGGCAGTTCGGCGCCGCCGAGGGGCCGCGCGCCGGGCGCCTGGTGGTGGTCGTCGGCCGCACCGGCGACGTGCGCTACGTCGACCCCGGATTCGCCGCGCTCGATCCCGAGAGCTACGTTCATCTCGCCGCCGCCGTCCGATCCGCCACGAAGGAGTCGCCGTGACCCACCGGGGCCATCCGCGTTATGCCGGCCGGGCGTTCGGCGCCGCGGCGTGCACCGTCGCTTTGGCCGCGGCCTGGGGGGTAGCGCCCCTCGCCGCGCAGCAACACGCCGATCAATCGCGATGGTCGCTGGATGGCTCCCGGGGCAGCTTCTGCATCTGGTACCTCGCCGATCCCGCCATTGCCGCGAAGCTCGCCGATCACGCCGCTCCGGCGTCGGCCGGCGACGGCCTGCCGCGGGCGCTGACCCAGGTGATCCGGGACGAACCGAAGTTTGCCCAGTGGGTACCGGGGGTGGTCTGCGTGGGGTTCTACGACTCGGTGCGCGTCGGGACGAAAGTGACCCGGGCCAAGCCGGACCACCCCGTGCTGGTCGTCACCGAGGCGATCAAGGCGGCCGGCCCCCGCCACGTTGCTACCGCGTCGTACCTGCTGCTCGACATTGCCACCGACCGGGGCGACCTTGCCCGGGCGGCCGACGATGCCGGGTTCTCCACTGCCGACGCCTCACGCATTTCCCGGCCGGCCGATCCGGGGCAGGATCCGGACGTCACAATCAGGCTCTCCGGGACGGAAATCACCTGGAATGGTCACCCCTTCGGCGACGCCAGTGTCGGAATGACACGTTCGATGTCTTTCGGATACGGGGGAGAGCGCTCGGCGGACTGGTCCGTCCAGCTTCAGGCGGCGCCGGATTCCACGCGGCCGATGGTGGGGGCGCTCCGGATCGACGGCAAGAGTTCGCTGGCAAAGGCGCTCAAATCCTCGCCAATCCGGGAAGTCGGCCCGTGGGAAGGCGGGGGGAGCGTCGACCTGGTGTTCCAGAGAGTGACATCGCACTGAGCGCTCGGCCTTCTGAGCACGGACATTGCTCCTGTATGGGCCCGGCCAGGGGCGTGTAGCGGCACCAGCAGGTGGGTGCGGCACACCGCGCGGCCAGTGGTTCATGTGCACAAGTAATTGTGGTACAAGCAGTTGGCTGGTGGCGCACCGCCCCAGCGCGTCGCAGGAGAGGGCTGGTTTTCGGCCGGTTTCGCCGGGGGCGAACGGCCGGGCGCCGTTGTCGAATCGACGCGGGTTTCTGGAAGAATCGTGGGGTTTTTCGTGGGTCGTTCACTTCATTCAGGGGGAGTAATGCAGAAGCTCTACCGGAGAGTTCTCGCGGCTGGTGCCATCGCGGTGGGCCTTACGGCCTGCGGCGACAAGGTCACCACCGTGTCTCCGACGCCGCCGGGTGTTCACTCGGTGACGGTCGCACCGGCCAGCGTCAATGCGACGATCGGCCAGACCGTCAAATTTGCGGCATCGGTTGACGCGGACTCCGGGTTTGCAACGACGGTCACCTGGACGTCGGGCAACTCGGCGATTGCCACGGTCGATGGCAGTGGTAACGTCACGGCGGTTTCGGCCGGGACGACCACCATCACCGCTACGTCCACGGCCAACACCGGCAAGACCGGTGTCGGTTCGATCACCGTTGCGGCTCCGCCGCCGGGGCTGATCTCGTTCGCTGTGACGCCCACGCAGGTCAACATGGATCCGGGCGCCACCGTCCAGGCCGCGGCGAATATCATCACCCAGCCGGGTGTCACCGCGCCGGCGGTCAGCTGGAGCAGCGGGAACAGCGCCATTGCGTCTGTTTCGGGCACCGGCTTGATCACGGCCGTTTCGGCCGGTACCGCCGTCATCTCGGCCTCGATCACGCTCGGCGGCCAGACGCTGTCGGCCTCGATCGCCGTGACGGTCAACAACATCATCCCGGCGTCGGTGTCCATCAAGGGCGTCACGCAGGGTGCCACGACGGTTCCGGTCAACCTGACCAACGTCAATGGCCAGATCGAAATCAACATGAACTTCAATCCGGGCGGCCAGATCGTAGACTCGATGAACGTCTACATCATGCCCGGTACTTCGGCGCCGACCAGCACCACCAAGCCGGCCGCGCAGCAGAAGTATGCGACCAATCCGTCGGCGGGCGAGGTTGATCTCTCCGTTCCGACGCAGCGCTTCACCAAGAACCCTGCCGCCGGCACCACCACCGTCGATTTCCCGAACGGTCAGGTGACGGTCTACGCGGTCATCTATCCGCACGGCAAGACCGCGGTCAACGCTGACAACACCGTGCAGATGGTGCTCACCAACGCTGACGGCTGGGCAGCCGACATCGGCGGCGACACCTTCGCCAACGTGAATCCGGCCGCCGGCACCCTGCCGCATTCGGCCAACAGCGCCGCGGGCGTCACCTTCTGGGGTGGCCCGGGAGCGCCCGGCATCCTCACCGTCGAGTTGTATCCGGTCGTCTACACCCCGGGCCGTTCAGTGAGCTCTGTCACTTGGACCATGGGTCCCGGCGGCGTTCCGGGCTGTGGATTGGCGACGCAGACGTCGTTGCCGTTCATCCAGACATTCGGATACGCTGGCGCCAGCGCTACGAATGACTGCACCAACTACGAGAATGTCGGTGGCGCTCCGGCTGTTCGCGACAACGTCGTAGTCACCGCGGCACTCGACAACCAGAGCAACACCTATGCGCTCGTGAACGCGGGCACTCCGCTGATCCCGAACATCATCTGGCTCGGCGGCACCCCGGACTCGCTGCGCCTGGATTGGAAGGCCCCATCCGTCAACACGCCGAGCATTGAGCGGGCGCGTCCGGCGGTTCGGGGTTGGGTCAACGCATCGTACAATTTCCTCCAGAGCTTCTCGGCGACCGATCTCGGTGTCGGCGCGGCTGCATCGACGGGTGCTGTGAGCTACACCTCGGCCAATTGCCCGGGTGTCGTTGCGGTGAACGTCGCCATGCCGCACGGCACTGGTGCTGATATCAATGGCGGTGTTGCATGCCCCACGAACGCCATCGGTGGTAGGCCTGGAATTCTGGCTGAAGATGCGCCGTGGACTGTGTCGGGCACGGAAGCCGACCTGCTCGGCAACGTCGGCACGTCCGGCTCTACGGATACCTTCGGCACGGATTACACCGCGCCGTCGATTCGTTGGGGCCTCGCTGACGCAGTCGACGCCGGATTGGTATTGCCGGCTGCGTACGGCGGCACGATCGCCGATCCGGTCGACTCGACCGAGCACACGGCGACCGTCGTGAAGGTTGCGGGCGTGTACGGCCAGTTCCGCGCGGAGTATCTCGACGATCGCGCCGGCTTCTACAACATGGGCCAGCCCAGCGGGGGCAGAGCAGCGCAGTCTGAAATGCTCTCTTACGCGGGGCACCTCCAGCCGCTCGGCATGTGCATCATCGATGGGACAACCATACCGGGCGCGAACTTCGTGACCAACCCGGGCTGCGGTTTCCTGCCGATTACGAACGGCATCTCCGGAGTCCGTTTTGATGGTTGGCAACCGGGTGACTCGGTGGAGATTCCGCTCCAGGAGGGATACTACGGATACAAGACCTTCGTCGAGGACGAGGCGGGCAATATCTCGAGCACGTTGTTCCGTTCCGTCCTGGTCAATCAGGAGTCGCCGTTTGCAACCGGTCTTGGAGTTCCGGCGCAACTGGATGGCATGAATTTCAACTTCCTTGCGACGTACTCCGACTCGGCTGAGCTGGTGGCGTACTCGCTCCAGTTGGAATATCCGAACTTCCCGACCGTCGACTCGGTGCGGTACAACAGGGCGTCCATCGGTACGGCGTTTGATAACGTCATTACTTCGCCGTTTGCCGGCAACAATGCCCCGCCGACGGGTGCGCCGTATGCCCGCCGGATCGAGATCGTGAATGCAAACGCGTTCCCGACGTCCAATGTCGAACCGACCGGGACGCCGGTCAATGTCAAGCCGACAACGGCGCGGGCATGGTCGTGGAACTTTGGCAGCACCTTCGGGTTCGGTGTGGCGTTCCCCGCTCCTGGGGTCTCTCCGCTGATCTCCATTCCTGGCCTGAATGTTCAGAATGGTCAGGACGTGGCGACTTGGAATACCAATAATCCAACCGAGTCGGTGACGAATTGGCGCGTTATCGCCACGACGGCAACCTCGAATCAGTTCGGTTCGACCACACCGTTGCGGGCTCAGGCGGCGTCGCCAACCAACACACCGAACGCCCCATTCAGCCGGGTTGACTTCTACCGGTTGGATGCTTCGAACGGCTGGTGGAATTACCTCGGCAGCGTTTCGAACTCTGCGGCGATTCCGTCCGACCAAGGCACGTATCGGTCGTGGGTCTATGCCCTGCCGAACAACCAGTTCAAGAACGCGTGGAACACCACTGCGATACAGGGTGCGATCGCGTCGGGCAATTTCGTAGTGGCGGTTGGGGTGCTGCCGAACGGTGATGCTATCGCGACGCTGCAAACCACGATGACGCCGTAGCATCGGCGATATCGACAAGCAGTCGCTTCAAACCGACGCCCCCGTTGAAAGACGGGGGCGTTCGGTTTTTGTGGCGGCCCGGAGCCAAGAGCCAAGAGCCCAGGGCCCGGAGCACCGAACCCCGAGCCGAGGAACGGAGCACCAGAGCGGAAGTCGGGCCATTGCCCGCGTTTTTCGGATCCGTCTTCCCGGCGGACCAGCCGTCGGGTGGCGCGGCGAATCGCCCCCGGTCCGCGCGTTATTGATGACGCAACCCGGCCAACCTACCCTTACCGTGGCTTCGGACCCTGCAAGGAACCGCGATGCCCGTTGCCGCCCGACTGTCGAATCGCTTCTACCAGCGGTTCGGCGATGACGCAACCAACGAACTGGTGACCTGGATGAACGCGATCGACGCCGAGTCCCGCGCTGCGCTCCGCGAGCTGAACGAATTGAACTTCGCACGGTTCGACGCCCTGCAGGGGGAGCGGCTGGCCGAGCTGAAGGCGGGGTTGGTGCGCTGGATGTTCCTGTTCTGGACCGGACAGACCGTGGCGCTCGCCGGCCTCCTGTATGCGGTGCGGAAATAGCTGGACGCCGCGTTCTCGGCGTGCGGCCGCCAAACGGGCCGTGGCGGAGATCTCCGGGGACCGCTCGCCCGTGGTCGCGCGCGCCGTCGCGGTGTTCCCCTGCGCCGGTGGCCTGCTCGTGTCGATCCGTGCGGTGCTCGTGGGCGCCGGAGCGGTGGTGCGTTGCGGCCCGCCGATGCTTGCGGCCGGGGAGCGGTCCACAGTTTCAGCAGGTTCGCGCTAGCAAACATCCCGGAACTCGGCGCGTGCGGCGAAGCATTGCGCGTGTGCGCCGGGCCGGTCCTCGTGGTCGGCGGTGCGGCGGTCCGTAGTGCCAGGCCGGAGATCGCGGTTGGTCGGCGAATGGAGGGAGTACGAATTCTTGCGGGAGTATACGGATTGGGCATGTACGGATACGATGCTCGCAGGCTGGCGGGGGAGAGGGCCTCGCAGCGGCGTTCGCGGAGCGGTACGTACACCGCCGGTGTGACACACCGAAGCTCGTCGCGGAGAGCGCCGCCAGAGGCGCCTCTCCCCCGCCGGCCTGCGCGGGAGAGCGAGGGCCGAGCCCTCGACTATTTCTTCCCCATCGCCTTGAACGTCAGCACCTTGCCCAGCTCCACCCCCGGCTGATCGAACGGATCGACGTCGTACCAGATGCCGGCATACCCCGTGGCCAGCTGGAAGAACATCAGCAGCTGCCCCAGGTGTCGCGCGTCGACCGTATCGATCTCCAGCGTCATGCTCATCCGCCCCTGCTGGCGCAGCGCTTCGCGGGTGGCGAGCAATTCGGCGTCGAGCAGGGCGCCGAGCTTCTTGCCGGGGAGATACGACAGCGAGCCGTGCAATCCCGCGCGTCCCGGGATCTCGAGCTGGTCGGCGGTGTCGGCCACGCGGACGAACGTGATCGTCTTGTCGAACGGCCCCTCGATGAAGAGCTGCACCTGCGAATGCTGGTCCGTGGTGCCCACCGCCCCCACCGGTGTGGGACCGCGAAAGACGTCATGGCCGGCGCGATCCTTCCGCTTGCCGAGACTTTCCGCCCAGAGCTGCCGGTACCATTCGGCGAACTGCCGCAGCCGGTCGGAGTAGGGCATCACGACGTGCACGTTGGCGGCACGGGTCGCCTGTGCCTGCCACTGCCACGCCGCCCACCGGGCCGCGTCGTTCGTGGCGAGCGTCTCCGCCTGCGCCGCATCGACGGCGTCCTGCGCCCCCCGGAGCAGCTGCTCCAGGTCGATCCCCACCGCGGCAGCGGGGACCAGCCCCACCGCGGTGAGCACCGAATAGCGCCCGCCGACGCCGGGGGGCACGTCGAACGCGGTGATCTGCTCCGTCCGCGCGAGCTCCCGCAGCGCGCCCTTTTCCGGGTCGGTGGTGATCACCAGTTGATCACGGGCGTTGGCTTCACCGGCGCCCGCTTCCAGCCAGTGCCGCACGATGAGGTACTGCGCCAGCGTTTCGGCCGTGCCGCCCGACTTGGAGATCACGTTGACCAGGGTGCGCTTCGGATCGAAGCGCTCCAGCGTCTCGGTGACGGTCACCGGGTCGACGTTCTCCAGCACCGTCACCGTGGGCAGTCCCTTGCGCCGCTCGGCGCTCCACTCGTTCCAGTCGGGGCTCTTGAGCGCCGCCATCAGTGCCTTGGTTCCCAGTGCCGAGCCGCCGATGCCGAGCACCAGCAGGTGATCGTACCGGCCACGGATGGAGCTGCTCCACTGTCGCAGCCGCTGGAGCAACTCCGGCTGCCGGCCCAGCGACGTGAAACCGTATTCTCCCAGCGCGGTCCGCCGCTTCACTTCGGCGGCGACGTCGGGAAAGCGCTTGGCGATCGATTGGCGGGCGGCGGGGTCGAGTCCGTGCAACTGGTCCAGGGCATCGCGGAACATCAGGGCATCGTCGAGCGTGAGCGTCATGGTTCGATCTCCACGCGAAGGCCGTCGTACGCCGGCTCGATGCCCGGCGGCAACTTCGCCAGCAATTCGCGGTGCGAGGTTTCGTGCGTGAGGTGGGTGAGATAGGTGCGCTCGGCGCCGATCCGCCGCGCCGCCGCTACCGCCTCGTCGATCGAGAGATGGGTGGGATGGCTGCGCCACCAGAGCGCGTTCAGCACCAGCACCTTCACCCCGGCCAGCTCGGAGTACACCGCATCCGGGATCCGCTTGACGTCGGTGATGTAGGCCATCGGACCGACGCGATAGCCGTACACCGTCATCGGTCCGTGTTCGAATGCCAATGGCAACACCGTGACACCGGCGATCGGCGCCGGCACACCAGGCGCCAGGGGACGGAGCTCGAGCCGCGGCTTCGAGGTGCCTTCCACCGGCAGGTGACTCGCGTCGAAGATGTACCGGAAGCTGGTGCGGAGGTGCTCCAGCATGTCCGGCGAACCGTAGATCGGCAGGTTGCCGCGGCGCTGCAGCGAGAAACTCCGCAGGTCGTCGATGCCGTGCACGTGGTCGGCGTGCGGATGGGTATAGAGCACCGCGTCGATGCGATTGATGCCTTCGCGCAGCAGCTGGATGCGGAGTTCGGGCGGCGTGTCGATGAGCAGCCGGGTGGTGCCGACTTCGACCAGGGCGCTGGTGCGGGTCCGCTGGTCGCGGCTGTCGGTGGAGCGGCACACCGCGCAGCCGCAGCCGATCTGCGGCACGCCCATCGAAGTGCCGGTGCCGAGCAGCAGCAGGCGCATCGGTTACAGGGTCTCGACCTTGAGCAGGTTGGTGGTGCCGGGGATGTCGAACGGCACGCCGCAGGTGACCACCACCCGCGCGCCCTCGCGGGCCAGGGAACGGGTGAGGATTTCGGTGCGCGCCACCGCCCACATCGGGTCGTAGTGCCTGAGATGCGGGATCAGCACCGGTACCACGCCCCACACCAGCCCGAGCTGCCGGTAGGTCTCCGGTTCCGGGGTGAGCGCCAGGATCGGCACCCGCGGCCGGTACGAGGAGACCGTGCGCGCCGTAAAGCCGCTCGACGTGAAGCAGACGATGACGTGCGCGGCCGAGCAGGTCGGCGGCGGCCGACACTGCCACGGCGATCGCGTCTTCGGTGGGCGTCTCGCCTTCTTCGGTGCGCCCGAAGTGGGTCGAGAACTGCCAGCGGCGCCGTTCCCCTTCCGACGGGCGGTGCCGGTGCGATTCCACTTCCCGCGCGATGCGGTCCATGGCCAGGACCGCTTCCAGCGGATACTCACCGACTGCCGTCTCCGCGGAAAGCATCACCGCGTCGGTGCCGTCGATGATGGCATTGGCCACGTCGGACGCTTCGGCGCGCGTGGGGCGGGGGTGCTCACCATCGATTCCAGCATCTGCGTCGCGGTGATCACCGGCTTGCCGTGACGGTTGGCGCGCTGGATGAGGCGCTTCTGCACCAGCGGCACCTGTTCGAACGGCAGTTCCACGCCCAGGTCGCCCCGCGCCACCATCACGGCGTCGGAGGCATCGACGATCGCGTCGAGGTGCTGCAGCGCGGTGTCCTTTTCGATCTTCGCCACCAGCTTCACCGACTTCGGCACCATCTTGCGCACTTCCTGTACGTCCTCCGCCTGCCGGACGAACGACACGCCGATGAACTCGATCCCCAGCGCCACCACCCGGATGATCTCTTCGCGGTCGATGTCGGTGACGGCCGGGGCGCTCACCTTCGACCCGGGGAGGTTGATCCCCTTGTTCGACTTGAGCAGGCCGCCGTAGTGCACCCGTCCTTCGACGCGGTCGCCGCGGATCGCCGTCACCTCCACCATCAGCAATCCGTCGTCGAGCAGGATGCGCGAGCCGGGCGAGACGTCCCGCGCCAGCTCGGAATACGTGGTCGGGATGTCGTCGCCGGTGGCGATCGCCTCGGGGGCGAATTGCACCAGCTGTTCCGGAGCCAGCACGCGCGGCTGGTCGAGCTTGCCGACCCGGATGCGCGGGCCGTGCAGGTCCACCAGAATGCCGGTGGGAGAACGCCGCTGGTCGCGCACGTCGTGCACGCGGCGGATCCAGGTGTCGCGGATTTCGGGCGTGCCGTGGGACGCGTTGATCCGGACGATGTTCACGCCGGCGTCGAGCAGTGCCACCATGCGGTCTTCGGATTCCCACGCCGGACCGAGTGTGGCGACGATCTTGGTACGGCGAATCGGATCAGCTGCCATCAGTTGCTTCACTCCAGACGATGCGGCCGGCCACCACGGTCATCGTGGGGCGGGCCGCGAGGATGGTCTCTCCGCGGTTCTGCTGCAGGTCGGGATCGGCGTCCCAGACCACGAAATCGGCGTCACACCCGGGGGCGAGCCGGCCGCGACGGGCGGCAACACCTCCCGCCAGCGCCGGTGCCACGGTGTACGCGGCTACCGCGTCGGCGAAGCCGATGGTCTCGCCGGCATACCAGCCCCCGGCCGGCTTGCCGTCCAGGTCGGTGCGGGCCAGCGCGGCAAAGATACCGGCACGGGGATCGGGGGTGGCCACCGGCGTGTCGCTCCCGAACGCCACCACCGTGCCGCGCCGCATCAGCGAGCGGAACGCGTAGGCGCCGGCGCTCCGTGCTCCCCAATGTCGCTCCGCGAGGGGGATGTCCACCAGCAGGTGGGCGGGCTGCATCGAGGCGACGATGCCGCTCCTGGCGGCGCGGTCGAGATCGGCCGGGTCGACGCACTGCAGATGCTCGATCCGATGGGGGGCGACCATCCGGGGGAGCGTTTCCATGAGGTCGAGCGCCCGCCGCACCGCCGCGTCACCGATGGCATGCGCCGCCACGGCAAAGCCGGCCGCCACGGCGCGCCGCATGCCGTCGGCCGCCTCGTCTCCGGTCATCATCGGCATGCCCCGGTCGCGACTGCCGCGATAGGGCTCCAGCATCCATGCCGTGCGTGAGCCGAGCGAGCCGTCGAGGAACATCTTGAGGCCGCCGTAGCGCAGCATCCGCCCCTCGGCGCCGGTGTGGAGCCCCCGGCTGGCCAGTTCATCGAGCATCGCCAGCGGGGGACAGGTGAGGACCCGCACCCCGAGCGCCCCTGCCTGGTCCAGCGATTCCAGCGCCGCCAGGGCGAATCGGTCCGACATGTCGTGGATGCCGGTGACGCCGAGCCGGTGGAGCTGGGAGGTGGCGTCGCCAAGGGCGGCCCGAAGCCGGTCCGGGTTGGGGGGAGGGAGCCGTTCCGCCGCCAGTTCCACGGCGCGCTCCAGCAGGAGCCCGGTGGGTTCGCCGGCCGCGTCCCGGACGATCCGCCCCGCCGGCGGGTCCGGAGTGTTCCGATCGAGCCCCAGGGCCGCCAGCGCCGCGCTGTTGAGCCAGGCGGCGTGGACATCGAGCGAGTCGAGCCACACCGGACCCGCCTGCACCCGGTCGAGCATGTCGCGGTCCGGCGGCACATCCCAGTCGTTGGCGTCCCACCCCTGACCCAGGATCCAGCCATCCTCGGCGTTGGCACTGGCGATCCGGCGGAGCGACTCGGATCGATCACACCCGGCCAGCCTGACCCGGAGGCGCCCCAATGCCCACTGACCGAAGTGGGTGTGGGCGTCGACCATCCCCGGCGTCACCAGACCGCCACGGGCGGTGAATTCCGGAGTGCCGCGTGGTACCTGGCGGGCGACGTCGGATGCCAGTCCGGCCGCCATGATCCGCCCATCGCGCCAGTAGATGGCGTCTCCTTCGACACCCGCAGCGAACGTGAGGAGGCGGCCGGCGTGGAGAAAGCCGGCTTCGCCGGAGACATCGGATGGTTGCACCCGGGAAAGGTACTTCGGGCCACCCGGGCATCGAACATCACGCCGCG
Organism: uncultured Gemmatimonadales bacterium; assembly: GCA_963697065.1. Taxonomy (GTDB): domain Bacteria; phylum Gemmatimonadota; class Gemmatimonadetes; order Gemmatimonadales; family GWC2-71-9; genus Palsa-1233. The sequence continues at coordinate 108,787 of CAVOMQ010000003.1, read as the reverse complement.
GCGTCGACGGATGTGGAATTGTCAGAAACACACATCACGTGTGGATTGTGGAGAGATACCCCAGGATTGTTCCGGACGGGGCGGAGAGGCTCGATGACGCCACCAGCGGAGATGGCGCAGCCGTGAAACCACAAACCATCCACACGCAGGGTGGTCCAAAAAACCGCGCGGAATCGCACTCCGCACACGTGTGGATGAAAATAGTTTTCCACGCCGCCGCTCGCGGAACACTTCAAGCCAAGTTGCCAAGTCTCTGTCAGACAAGGAGCTGACCCAGATTGCCATTATCAACGCCTGGAGGAATTCATGGCAATTCACTCCACAGTTGCTGCACACGCTGCCTCCCTGTGGAAAAACAAGAGGCGTGACAATTCCGCCGAAAACGATAGCAATTCGCGTGGCGAACGGATTTCGAGTCGCGGTCGGGGATCGTTCGGGGAGAATCGGCGCGGCCGTTCCGTTCGCGTTGCCGGGGGTGGCGGCGGGGCGTAAATTGTTGACTTCATGCGGGGATACGGAGCGACGATGCAATTGGATCTGGCTCGGGCGGCAGCGGTCTTCGAGGGAGCGGTCTCGGTAGTTGGCGGACGTGTGGAAATCTCGCGCCCCGAGGTGCTGCAGTCGGACCGTATGGACCGCCTGGTCCGGACCGCGGTGTTCAGCGGCCAGGCAGAGCGGGACGCGGCGCGGGCGCTGCTCTGGGAGTTGGGGCAGTTCCTCGGGGTGCGGCCGGCGTCGATCCACGACCTCTATCTCGCGCGCGGCCAGGGGCTCTGCGGCGGATTCACGGTACCCGCGATCAACGTCCGGATGCTGGCGTACGACACGGCCCGGGCGGTGTTTCGCGCGGCGCGCGGCTGCGACGGCGGCGCCATCATCGTCGAAATCGCGCGGTCGGAAATCTCCTACACCGGCCAGCGTCCGGCCGAATACGTCGCCGTGATGCTCGGCGCGGCACTCCGCGAGGGATATCACCTCCCGTTGTTCATCCAGGGCGACCATTCGCAGGTCAGCGCGAAGAAGTACGCCACCGATCGCCGACGGCGAGGTGGGCGAGGTGAAGAAGCTGATCGCCGAGGAGATGGCGGCCGGCTTTCTGAACATCGATGTCGACACCTCGACGCTGGTCGAACTCTCGCGGCCGACGCTCGACGAACAGCAACGCGACAACTACGAGCGCGCCGCCGACATCACGCGATTCATCCGGGAGCGCGAACCGGAAGGCGTCACCGTCTCGGTCGGTGCCGAGATCGGCGAGGTGGGGCAGAAGAACTCGACGGTCGAGGAGCTCGACGCGTTCATGCGGGGCTACGAGCGGACGCTCGACGCGCTGGGCACATACGCCGGCATCAGCAAGATCTCGGTGCAGACCGGCACGTCGCACGGTGGCGTGGTGTTGCCCGACGGGTCGATCGCCGACGTCAAGCTCGACCTGAAGACGCTGGAGGAGTTGTCGAAGGTGGCGCGGGAGCGTTACGGGCTGGCCGGAGCGGTGCAGCACGGGGCGTCGACGCTGCCGAGCACGGCGTTCGGACATTTTCCGCGGATCGAGACGGCCGAAATCCATCTCGCCACCAATTTCCAGAACATGGTGTTCGACCACGCGGCGTTCCCGGCGGCGTTGCGGGAGCGGATCTATCGGTGGCTGGACGAAAACGCCGCGTCGGAGCGGAAGGCGAGCGACACCGACGAGCAGTTCTACTACAAGACGCGGAAGAAGGCGATCGGGCCGTTCAAGGCCGAGGTGTGGGACCTGCCGGCGGCGGTGCGCCGCCAGATCGGCGACGACCTCGAACGGACGTTCGCCTTCCTGTTCGAGCAGCTGCAGGTGACGGGGACCGCCGGGATGGTGCGGCGCATGGTGGTTGCACCGGGGTTGGGGTATGGCGTGCTGGCGCACGCCGGTGCGCTCGCCGAAGACGACGCCGATGCCGGCGAATGACCATGACTGAAGAGAGCGAGGGCAGAATGTCAGACGACCGCGAATACGTGATCGAGGAGCGCGGCTCCGGGTTCCGCTGGTTCATCGTCGGGGCGGCGATCGGCGCGGCGGTGGGGCTGCTGTTCGCGCCACAGTCGGGGGAACGGACCCGCCACGAGCTGAAGCGGCGCGCCCGGCGGCTCCAGGCGCAGGCGGGCGAAAAGCTGGAAGACCTGAGCACCGACCTGCAGGAGCGGGGGGCGCGGCTCAAGGACTCGGTGAGCGACATGGTCGACGACGTCAGCGACACGGTGCGCGAGGGGCGCGAGCGGGTGACGCGCACCGCCGCCAGCGCGCGCGACGAGATGGAGCGCCGATTGACCGACGCGCGCTCGCGTCGCCGCGCGGCGATCGCCGGCGAGTCGTCGGGAAACGGCGAATAACCCGCATCGCGGGTGATGCCCCCGAACGCGACGCCTGACGCTTCGTCGCACGGCGGCATCCCCGGCGTGGCGCCGCTGCTGTCGCTGCGCGCCAAGGTCGCCGACGTGCTGGAGCGGGCCAACCTGCCGCTCCTCGCGTCGGCGCTGACGTTCGACGCCCTGCTGACGGTCATCCCGCTGGCGATTCTGGTGGTCGCCGGGATCGGGCACGTGCTGGCGTCCAACAGCTATTTCAGCAACGCCGATCCCACCCAGCTCATCTTCCGTTTCCTGCCGGCGCACCTGCACGGCGGCGCGAACGATCCGTTCTCGGTCATCGAGGGCGTGCTCGCCAAGGTGCGCGGCTACCGCACCCACCTCACGTGGTTCGCCATCCCGGCATTCGTCTGGTTCAGCACCCGGCTCTTCGCCGCCATCCGCGTCTGTCTCTCCCGCATCTTCCAGGTGCGCGAACGGCGCGTGCATCCGCACCTCGTGTTGAGCTACGTGCTGGGCTACCTCTTTGCGAAAGGCCGCGACCTCGGGATGGTGGCCTTCGTGTTGCTGCTCATCGTCGCCAACCTGACCCTCTCGGCGGGCGCACACGTCATCGCCGCCCAAGGGGTGCTCCTGCGGCCGCCGTGGACGTGGCTGGTGACCACCGTCGGCGTGCTGGTGGGGCACGTGCTTGCGGTGAGCCTCGGGTTGATCCTCTTCACGGCGCTCTATCGCTACGCCAGCCCCCGGCGCCTCCGCTGGTCGTCGGCGCTGCTCGCCGGCGGCGTGGCCACGCTCGGGTTCGAAGTGGCCAAGTGGCTCTACGGCTGGTATCTGGTGGCCGCCGCCAACCGGGGGCAGTTCTCCGTCGACCTCGATGTCGGCGCGGCGCTGCTGCTGATCCTCTGGCTCTGGTACATGTCGCTCGTCTTCCTGATCGGTGCGGCGATCGCGGATGTGTGGGAGCATGCGAGGGCGTTGAAGGAGTCGGAGATCAGCTAGAGCCCAAAGCGAGAGGCGCCCAGGGCCCATGGCCCAGAGCCCCAGTCGCGCGGCTCGGCATGCGCTACCGCCCTGCTTGAGTACAAAGGGACTCCGGTGCCCCGTTGCCGTCGCTTGGCGCGCCGAGTTCCGTATGTGGGGCCATGGATGGCCATGGGCCATGGCCGCCTTTCGTATTCCGAGGGCGCGAGTTCTCTGACGTATTAGATTCCGCGTGCCCCAGGTCCGAAGGGCGCTGGCGCGCGAACCGCGTCAGGACCTCGCCGGTAGCAGCGCTAAGCGATGTCCGGTGTCGCTTCGGGGTGCCTGGGGCACTTCTTTTCGCTCCTGCCGGGATGCCCATGCCCATCGCCCTCGCCCGCCGCTACCGTCCCCGCCGCTTCGCCGATCTGATGGTGCAGGACCATGTGGCCGCCGCGTTGCGCGGGGCGGTGGCCAAGGGGCGTGTCGGTCACGGCTACCTGCTCACCGGGCCGCGCGGCGTGGGCAAGACCACCGCGGCGCGGATCCTCGCCATGGCGCTCAATTGCGAGAATCGCGAACCGGGTGGCGAACCGTGCGGCGAGTGCGTGTCGTGCCGGAAGATCTGGAACGGGTCTGCCGACCTCGACGTGGTGGAGATCGACGCGGCGTCGAATCGCGGCGTCGACGACGCGCGCGACCTGCGCGAGCGCGCCATGTACGCTGCGTCGCAGGCGGGGCATCACAAGGTGTACATCGTCGACGAAGCGCACATGCTGACGCGCGAAGCGTGGAACGTGCTGCTCAAGATCCTCGAGGAGCCACCGCCGGGCGTCGTCTTCGTCTTCGCCACCACCGAACCGCAGAAGATTGCCAACACCGCCGCCCCGGTCATGTCGCGGCTGCAGCGCTTCGACTTCCGGCGCATCGGTCCCGCCGCGATCTACCAACGATTGCGCCAGGTGCTCGATCTGGAGGGACTCGAGGCGGAAGACGACGCGCTGCTGCTCATCGCGCGGCACGCCGACGGCGGCATGCGCGACGCACTGTCGGTGCTCGACCAGTGTCTCTCCTTCGGCGACGGTCCGCTCACCGCGGCCAGGGTGCGCGACGTGCTCGGCCTGATGGACGACCAGGCGTACGGCGCGGTGCTCGCCGCCGTCGCCGGCCACCGTCCGGCCGACATCTTTCCGCTGATGGACCAGGTGGTCGATTCCGGCGCCGACCTCGCCGAATTCGCCGGCGGCCTGGCCGAGGCGGTGCGCGCGCTGGTGATGCACCACTACGGCGCCGCGCCGGAGGGGATGCCGGAATCGACCCGCGCCATGGTGGCCGAAGCGGCCCGGGGCATACCGGCCGAGGACGGCGTCAGGATGCTCAAGCTGCTCGGCGACAGCGAAACCGCCATCCGGCGCAGCGCCAGCCCGCGGATCGCGCTCGAGACGCTGCTGCTGCGGTGGACGATGATGGACCGCGCCGCCGACCTCCGCGAGCTGCTGGCGGGCGGCGGCGGCGACAGGAATACCCCCGGCGGCCCGTCGGGCGGCGGTGGCACCAGGGGAGCCGGGGGAGGGCGTGGCGGGGACTCTGGCGGTGGTGGGGCGGTGCCGACACTAGAGACGATTGGCGGCCAGGGACGCGGCGCCATAGCGGCCGGAAGTGGCGGCCGAGGGAGTGACGCCGCACCCGCCGGATCGAGCGCGGAGCCGGCCGCTGGCGCCTCGGACGAGGGACCGGTGACCCTGGCGGGTCCGCTCACCGCGGCCACGCTTGCCGGCACCTGGACCGACCTGGTGGCCGCGGTGACGCGCCGCGGCGCGCTGGCGGGGCAGGCCATCAGCCACGCCGTGCCGCAGCTCGACGACCGCGGAGTCGTGGTGCTCGGGTTTGCCGCCGAGCACGACTTCTTCCGCCAGGGGGCCGAGCGGCAACTGGCGACCATCGAAGCGGTGCTGCGCGAGTGGGTCGGACGCGCCGTGGCGGTGCGGACCGAGTCGCTGGCGGCGCCCGACGGCAGCCCGGCGTCGCGCCCCGGGCGGCTCAGCGCCGACGAGGCGCGGCGCCAGCGGCTCGGCGATCTCCGGCGCGCCGATCCCGCCCTGGATGCCGCCGCGGACGCGTTAGATTTGGAACTCGTCGACGAGAATTGACGTCGGCCGATGGCACGGGAATGAGGGAGACGCTTGGCTGATTCGATGAACATTGCCCAGCTCCGCACCCGGGAGCGGGAGTTGCGCGCGCTCGACGCCGAACTGGCGCAGACCAGCGCGGAAGCGACCGCCGGGGGCGGGATGGTGAAAGTGCGGGTCGACGGGCACCGCGGCCTCAAGTCGCTCGTCATCGACCCGGCGGCGTTCGCGCTGCGCGACGCCGACCTCCTGGCCGACCTGATCGTGTCGGCGGTGACCGAGGCGCAGCGGCGGATCGACGAACGCGCCGTGGAATCGATACGCACGGCGCGTGATCCGGAATCGGCGTCCGGCTGACGCGTGAGCGCCCTCGAGACGCTCATCGCCGAGTTCGCCCGGCTCCCCGGGGTGGGGCGGAAGACGGCGCAGCGCCTGACCTTCCATCTGCTGCAGCAGCCGCGCGAACGCATGGCGGCGCTGGCGGCGGCGCTCACCGCCGTGGCCGAACGGGTCCACCCCTGCGCCGAATGCGGCCAACCGACGGAAGAGGCGGTGTGCGACATCTGCCGCGACCCGAGACGCGATGCCTCGCTGCTCTGCATCGTCGAGGAACCGTCGGGGCTGGCGGTGCTGGAGCGAGCCGGAGCGTATCGCGGCCGATACCTTGTGCTGGGGGGACGGCTGTCGCCGCTCGACGGGATCGGTCCCGACGCGCTCCGGGTCGACCTGCTGGAGCGGCGGCTGGACCAGGGCGAGGTGCGCGAAGTGATTCTCGCCACCAGCTCCTCGCTGGAAGGGGAAGCGACCGCCACCTTTCTGCAGCAACGGCTGGCCGCGCGGGGCAACGGGATCCGGGTGTCGCGCCTGGCGCGCGGCCTGCCGGTGGGAGGAGAGCTGGAATACGTGGACGGGGTGACGTTGACCCACGCGCTCAACGCGCGCGAGGAGGTGCGGTGAGGCGCCGGCAAGAGACCGCCGGGGTGGCCGCCGGTGTCGCCGTGGCGGTGGCTGCCGGGCTCGTGGCCGGGTGGTTCGTGTCGCGCCGCTTCGACCACCGGCACCGCAGCGACCTCTTCTCGACCCGCGCCTACCGTCGCCGCGCCGCGCTCGGCTGGCTGGCGAGGGAGCGCAACCCCGAGCGGCTGCCGTTGCTGCACGACTATCTGGCGTGGGAAGTGGTTCCGGCGCTCCGCGCCCGGGCGTGGAAACTGGTCGGCGCGCTCAGGATGGGCGCCGGGGCGGGCGCGGCATGAGCGCTGGCCAGGCGGCATCGTGGTCGTTCGGCGAAGACGATTCGCACCGCATCCGCGCGGTGCTGGTCGACTTCCTGCGCGATGCCGCCGCGCGCACGGCACTGCTGGTCGACCGGGCCGGCCAGATGCTGATCACGGTGGGCGAGCCGCCGGCGTTCGATCCGACCGCGTTCGCGTCGCTGACCGCCGCCGATTTTTCCGCCAACGACCAGTTGGCGCGGCTGCTCGGCGAAGGGGAATTCGGCACGCTGTTCCACCAGGGCGAGCGCGAGTCGCTCTATCTCGCCGATATTGCCCGGCGGGTGATCCTGGTGGTGCTGTTCGACAATCGCACCACGCTCGGCCTGGTCAAGCTGCGGATGCGCGGCACCGTGGGCGAGCTGACCGACATCTTCACCGGCATGTTCACCCGGGACACCGGCCGGCGCAACGGCGTCGACGCCGGCTTCGTGGGCGAGGCGGAAGATGAACTCGACAAGCTCTTTGGCGGCTGAGAGGGCGGGCCGATGTCGCTGATCAACTACGCGTCGCGCGAGATCAACTGCAAGATCGTCTATTACGGCCCGGGGCTGGGCGGCAAGACGACCAACCTCGAGTACGTCTACGAGAAGGTCGCGCCGTCGTCCAAGGGCAAGCTGATCTCGCTCGCCACTGAAACCGAGCGGACGCTGTTCTTCGATTTCCTGCCGGTCGACCTCGGCACGATCCGCGGCTTCCGCACCCGGTTCCACCTCTACACCGTGCCCGGCCAGGTGTACTACAACGCGTCGCGCAAGCTGATCCTCAAGGGCGTCGACGGCGTGGTGTTCGTGGCCGATTCGCAGATCGACCGCACCGAGGCGAACCTCGAGGCGATGCAGAACCTGTACGACAACATGGCGCAGCACGGCTACGACCTGACCACGCTGCCGTTCGTGATCCAGTACAACAAGCGCGACCTCCCCACCGCCGCACCGGTGGCGTCGCTCGACGCCGCGCTCAATCCGGGATGGCCGGTGCAGGACCCGGAGAAGCAGAAGCTCACGCCGGATCCCTACCGTGCCGGCGACTATCTCGTCCGCGAGGTCGACGGCGTCTGGGTGGAGCGGGTGCCCACCTTCGAGGCGATCGCGGTGCGCGGCGAGGGGGTCTTCGACACCCTCAAGGCGGTCAGCAAGCTGGTGCTCAAGTCGCTCGGATGACCGACCGCAGCACCATCTGGACCCTGCCGAACATCCTCACGATCGCGCGGATCGGGATCACCCCGATCGTCGCCCTGCTGCCGTTCATCCATGGCTACTGGCCCAAGCTGATCTGCTTCGTGATCTTCGTGTCGGCGGCGGTGACCGACGTCATCGATGGCCGGCTGGCGCGCCGCCGCGGCCAGGTGAGCGACCTCGGCAAGTATCTCGACCCGATCGCCGACAAGCTGCTGCTGTTCGCCACGCTGGGGCCGATCTGGTGGATCTCCACCGAGCGCCAGCAGGCGTACGACATCCCGATCTGGGGGAGCATCCCGCTCTGGGTCTGCCTGCTGCTGATCGGCCGCGAGATCGCCATGACGGTGCTGCGGGCCTGGGCGCAGACGCGCGGCGTGGTGATCGCCGCGGAATCGGAGGGGAAGATCAAGGCGGTGCTGCAGAACGTCTTCATCGGCGGCACGCTCACCTGGTTCGCGTTCCGCGACGCCGTCAAGCCGATGGGGTGGGAACACTCGCAGCTGGCGGCGTACTGGCACCAGTTTCACGGCGGCTTCGTGGCCGCGACGCTGGGCATCGCGCTGACGCTCACCATCTATTCGTTCGTGGCGTATCTGATCCGATACCGCCAGCTCTTCCGCTCATGAACTGATGGACGGCACTCCGGAGTCCGGCATCGCCATCGAGCTGGTGACGATCGGTACCGAGCTGCTGCTGGGCTTCACCGTCGACACCAATTCGGCGTTCCTGGCCACCGCACTCGCGGCCGCAGGGATGCCGGTGGTGCGGCGTACCGCCGTCAGCGACGACCCGGCGCAGATTCGCGACGCCGTCGACGCGGCCCTGCAGCGCGCGGCGGTGGTGATCACCACCGGCGGACTCGGCCCCACCAGCGACGACTGCAGCCGCGAAACGGTGGCGCAACTCCTCGGCCTGCCGCTCAAGTTCGACGACGACGTCTGGCACCGCCTCGAAGCGCGCTTCGCGAAGCTCGGGCGAGTGCCGGTGGCGTCGAACCGCAGTCAGGCGATGGTGCCGGAAGGTGCCGAGGTGCTCGCCAACCAATGGGGTACCGCACCAGGGCTCTGGATCGAGACGCCGCGCGGCATCGTCATCATGCTGCCCGGCGTGCCGCACGAGATGCGGATGCTCACCGGGCACGAGGTGATTCCGCGCCTGGCGCCGCGCTTCGGCGGCGCCGTGGTGCGCTCGGCGACGCTGCGGACCACCGGTGTGGCCGAATCGACCCTGGCCGAAGCCGTCGCCATCGTCGAAGCGCGGCTGGCGCCATTGACGCTGGCCTACCTGCCGGGACTGCGCGGCGTGGATTTGCGGCTCACCGCGTGGCACATGGACCCGGCCGCGGCGGATGCAGCGCTCAAGGCGGGAATCGCGCGCCTGTGCAGGCGGCGGAACGTTGGGTCTACGGCGAAGGCGACACGGATCTCGCCGCGGTGGTGCTCGACGCGCTGCGCGCGCGCGGGCTCAAGCTCGCGGTGGCGGAGTCGTGTACCGGCGGGATGCTCGGCACGCGCATCACCGAGATTCCGGGGTCGTCCGATGTCTTTCTCGGTGGCGTGATCTGCTACGCCAACCGCCTCAAGGTCGAACTGCTCGACGTCCGCGAAGAGACGATCGAGCGCTACGGCGCGGTGTCGGAGGAGACGGTGCGCGAGATGGCGGCGGGGGCGGCACGGCGCCATGGCGCCGAGGTGGCGATCGCGATCACCGGCATCGCGGGACCGGACGGTGGCACGCAGGAGAAGCCGGTGGGGACGGTGTGGTTCGGCTACAGCGTGCGCGGGCAGGTGGACGCGGTACGGCGGAGTTTCGTCGGCCCGCGGCACGACATCCGGTCGCGGGCGTGCCAGGCGGCGATGATGGATACATTGCTCAGAGTGCAACCATAGCGACCGGTGGCGGCGCTGGCCAAAACAGGACGAGGGAGCCATGGCAGCCTACAGGGCTTTCGGGGTATCGAATGAATCTCGTGGGCGCCGTTCCCGGCACCTCATCCATTGGGGCGAGCATCTGACACCGTGATCTGTGCAAGTGCGCATCACTTTGTACTGGGCCGCCCGCTACGAAGTTGCGACGATACGACTGAGTCCAGGATGTCGAATGGTACCTGGCCCACGATGCGAACGCCGTTGATGAACGAGGTCGGCGTGCCTGTCACGCCCAGCGCCTGCCCTTCCTCCGTGTCGTGCATTACGTCGGCGGCATGGCGTCGCGACCGAATGCATCCGGCCATGGTTGCGGTGTCGATCCCGATGCGCTGACCGATACGCAGCCATCGGTCCGGCACGCGTGCCACAAGTGTGTCGGTGAACAGGGCATGATTGAACGGCGCGAAATCCCCTTGATCCGCCGCACAGTCGGCCGCGAGGTCGACCGTTGATGCTCGGCGTGTAAGAAGGGGAGCGTAGTGTTTCCAGACGATCGCGACCTCGTCGGGATATCGATGATGGAGTTGTGTCAGGGTCGGTTCAAACCGTCGGCAGTACTCACAAAGGTAGTTGGAGAAGACGACGACGGTTATCGGGGCATTCTCCGGTCCGATGCGATCCCCAGTCTCGGCAGCACGCCGGAAGCGTTCCGCGCCAACTCGGCCATATTGCGCTGATGCCGGTTCGTCGCCGCGGGCACCCTGTCCTGGTCCGAATCGTACATAGGCCGCATACCCGCCGAGTATTCCTGCCACGAGCAACAGCACGATTGTCACCCAATCGTGCGACCGAGCCATCATGTGGACCTTCACCATAAGGAGGCCCCGGCGTCGAATAGTAGTCCGCTAGACTTCGTCGGCGTAACGGACACCGCTGGGGCGGAGTTGAACGACGGCAGCCGGTACGAATAGATCCGGCTGCCATCGGCCCCGATGCCGTACATCACGCTGTCGCCACTCGTTGTCATCCCGGCCAGGGGTTGATCGAGGTGCAGTGCACCCAGGAACCGGCCGGTCCAATCGAAGATGTGCACGAACTGCGCTTCGACGTCAGCTCCGGTGTACCGCGGTCCGAGCCGCTTGCCGCTGAACAGCGCGTAGATACGGGTCGAACTGCTCGAGCAGGCTTCGTAGTAGCGGCGGATGTCGTGCGCGTGCCAGCGGCCTGCGGAATCGCGCCGGAATGAGCCGTTGATCGCAAACGGCACGTCGCCATGGCGAATCAGTGCGGCATTGGAGTCATAGAGATCCATGCGTCCGGCGTGAATGTAGAAGACGGCAAAACGGGCACCGTCAGGTGCCACGCAAAGCGAAAGGCCGCTCGAGCGGTCCACTCGTGTCGCCAGCGAAATGGAATCCCCGCCGACCAGATCGCCCGACACAACCCGGAGCGGCTTCCCGTTGGAATCAGCGAGCACGAAGCGGCTGGTATCCGTTTCGCCGATCAGCAACAGGCGGCCCCGTGTAAGCCACTCTGCATGATCGGCAAAGCGGGGTGCAGTGAGGGGAATTGTGACCACGGTGTCGGCGCTGATCGCGGGCACCCTCGTGAGGCGCCGGAGACCGAGACTGAGCGCCCAGGCTGCGGTGGCGTCCCCAGGCCGTCGCGACAGACCGGAGATTCCCTGATCAAAGTCCCCGGGCCCGACACCGGTGTGACCAAAGGATGCGACAATTCGGCGCCCCGAAATATCGATAAGGTGAATGTATGGGTCGCCAGCCTGGTCGGAGATCCAGAGCCGATTCCCCTGCGTCAGTGCGTACTCGGGCCGTCCGAACGCGGTGCTTGACACCAGCAGCCTGCCCGATACCACCACGGGGTGCAAGTGATCGTCCGGCAACAGGTCGGCCTGATTCTGGTCCGGGCCCGCCGCTCCAGACTTGGCGTCGCGGGCACAGGCGGCGGCGAAACCAGCAAGTGCGCATAAACTCACCGCGTTCACGAGGACGCGTTGCATCGCACCGCCGGACGCGGGCGCCCGGCCGCGGAACCGGCCGACCGGGACGTCGTCACGTCGGTTTGAATCACTACTCGTCCTCGGTCTTCCAGTCCACATAGTTCGCGACTCCGTGTTGGCAGTGATCGCCCGCGGATACCTCGCAGGTCCACGAGTTCGCGCTGCCATTTGACTTGAAGCCCGGGTGACTGAAGCTACAGCTCCCGCCTGGGTCGCACTCCAGGCACCCCTCATTCGCCTTCCCGTCGGTACACTTTGCCTCCTCAGCGCGCGCCTTGCTTGGCTGGGTCGCCAGGATGACTAGTGCGGTGATCGCAACGCCCGCCGCCAGAAGGCGAATCGGCTGTTGATGCATCTGACGCTCCTTGCTGGAATTGAACAATGATCTCACAGACCGGTATTCCGAACACAACGATCGTTGCTCGCAGCGCCCCCCCCCCCGCTTCACGCGCACCCGGAGCCGCTCCTTGATGCGCTCGACGATCACTCGCTGGTCTGACACGGGCCGACCCGTGATCCCGAGCGCCGCGGCGTACTCCGCAGTTCGTCGTTCGCCGGCCCGGAAGAGCACCCAGACGGTCCGTTCCTCGGTGCTCCACCCGGCGGGCTCCATCGCTGACACTTCCGTGGACTCGCCCGGATCTATCGCCTCCTGTAATACCTTCCCCGCCGAACCCACAAGAGCAACAACACGCCGCGCCGACTCCAGCCGCCGCCAGTTCCTGGCGTCGCCGTATCGCCGCTCGCGCTGCCTGCGCCGGCCATCCTCACGCAAACGGTTGAACATGTTACGCCAGGCGGCAAGCTGAAGGTGGGCCATGAGCTGGCGTCCGTCGACCGCCTTGGCCCGGGCCGGCTGTTCGAGGTAGGCCATGACCGCGTCGGAGACCGCGTCGTAAGCCGCGTCCGGGTCAACGTAAGGGAAACGGGAGCCCAAGTAGGTCACCAGTGGACCGTAGGCGATCGCCGCGATTCCGGCCCCCGCCTCGGGGTGCCCGGCCAGCAGCCGCAGGTGCAGTGCGCCAGCGCGATCGACGTCTGGTCCGGCCAAGGGGATCCAAGTCCTGCTGGTGTACAAGCAAGGTAATACCTGCGCCGGGAACGGCTGTCAAGCGGTGTGGGACCCATGCAGCGTGAGGCCCGGGCTATGGTTCACCACTCGAGGAGGAACCGTGAGACCCACCTTCCGGCCGCATCGGCCTCTGCTCGCCTGCATCGCGACAGTCGCCATGCCCCCCGTGGCCGCCCTCTCGGGCCAGCGTGCCGTCGGCTACAGTGTGCATGGGCAGGTGGACGCGGTGCGGCGGAGTTTCGTCGGCACGCGGCACGATATCCGGTCGCGGGCGTGCCAGGCGGCGATGATGGATCTCTGCAAGCGGGTGAAATGAGAGGAGCGAAAGGCGCCCTGAGCCCATGGCCCCGAACACCCGACTCGGCCTGCGAACGGAGGCCAGCGCGGCATCGAGTTCTTGCACTGCTGTCCGGCGGTAGCGCTGGCCGAGTCCGACCTGCGGGGCTCAGGGCCATGGGCTCAGGGCCATGGGCTCAGGGCGCCTTTTCGTTTGGTACTACCGGCGCACCGCCACTCGGCGCTCGCGAGTCACGGCCTGTTTCGTGACGGCGTCCTGCAGCCGGATCACCAGCCGGTAGTCGCCCGGATCGAGCTCGCGTACCGAGAGCTCGCGTTGGATCACCTCGTGCGCGCTGTCGGTCTTCGCCGTGAACGCCACGGTGACGCTGGGGGCTTTGGGGTGCCCGGCCACCTTCCACAGTTCGAAGCGGGTGCTGTAGCTGCGCCCGGGAACGAGACCATCGGCCTCCACGGTGAGCTCGACCGGTTCGGCGGTACGCCAGGCATTGGTGGGGTTGAGGGGGATGGCGACGCCGTCGTGATGCCAGACCAGCCCCGCGTCACTGCGGCCGAGGATCGGGTCGCTGAGTTGGAGCGCCTTCCCGTCGAACATGACCACCGGAATGGCATCGAGGCGCACGCCGGAGCCCCTCGTCTTCGCCGTGTCGGAGATGGTGATGGCCACATCCCAGGTTCCGACAGGCGCTGGAACGGTGAGGTACGCGCTCAGCCATGCATCGGCGCTGACCGGGGCGTCCGTGTGCCAATGGCGCACAGAGTCGAGCGCCGCGACGATGCGCCCCGCGGCGGAGTCGCCGATGATCACCCGGAGATTGGCGGCGAAGGCGGGCACATCGGGATTCTTGGTCAGTCTGCCGGCGGGCACGGCGAAAACGACAAGTACGCCGCCGTTCGGGATACCGAATGCCTGGGTGATGGCGCCGAGGGAGTCGCGGAATGTGGTCGTGTTGGCGTCGGTGTGCTCGGCCCTCGCACGTTCCATTCCGTAGTATCTGAGGACTTGGCCCAGTATTCCGTGTGATGTCGCCACCGCGGGATCAAGCGGGCTGTGCGCAAAGCGCGCAAGTTGACAGAGTCGAGCATCGAATGCGCAGGCAACCATGGGATCCCCCATCGGAATGTTTCGCGCGACCATGCCGAAGCGGCCGCTCGCGACATTGATCCGGGAAAAGCCGATGATGAGTGACCCTCGCGGTGTCTGCCACGAAAGGTTCTGCTCTGTGATTGACGCCTTTCCCGGCGGCAGTGGAAGCTGCATCGGATCGCCGTGCCGCATCACAATGGCACCTCGGTCATCGAGAATCCGGGTCCTAGCCCGCCATCGGTTCACGGCGTTACTGGGTCCGAGGACGCGAAGGTCGTCGGATTTCCAGACGCCATCCTCTTCGGCAAAGCCGTGATCCGGCGTCCCAAGCGCCACATCGCCGTCGCTGTCCCAGCGGTAGTCGCGCAACGCCTCGCGCCAGCGGCGGAACTGCTCCGGCAACCGAGTACCGGGCAACTGCCCGTCTGCCAGATCCCGCCGCGCCCAGAACGCCTCCAACCAATCACGATGCGCGCCTGGTGTCATTGGCAGCGAGTCCCACATTGCCAACTCCTCTGGCGTCGCGATCCACGAGAGTTCCTGAGTATAGATCTGTCGATCACTGGAATCGCAGATCGCGGCAGCGCCGGCGTAGTAGGTGCTTCGGGCCGCCGCCGAATCGCCCCGCGCAAAGGTGATCTCGGCAGCGAGATGGGTCCACTGCGGCAATGGGATCGATATTGAATCGAGTCGACGGAACGCCAGCGCCGCCGAATCGAGAGAACCGGTTTCAAGTTCGAGCCGGATGCGGGTCATGGCAAGATCGACCGGGAGCATCGCGTTGCGGGCCGCGAGGGCACGGAGGTGTGTCAGTTCCCGGGCCGGCGCGAGCCAGATGTATGGATACGGTGTGATCCGTTCGAGCTGCTCGGCGTACCACGCGTCACCGCTGTCGACGGCCAGCCCCCGCCGCAATGCCTGCACCGCCGGGAAGCGCCAGAGATCCTCGCGAGCCGTGCGGGTTGATTCCGGCGGCGAAATCGGCCCCGCCATCACCAAGGCCACCTTGGCCATCAGTTTCGCGTCAGCAGCACCGAGTTGACGCTCAGCTGCATAGGCGACGAGGCAACCAGCGTATGGAACGAGCCTCGACCGTGCACTCGAATCGTGTTGCTCCAAACGGCGAATCAGCGCTTCGGCCGAGTCCTTCCACGTCGCGCCATCTCGGCAGCCTTGTGCTACCCCATTCGTGGATAGCGCGGCCAATAGCTGAAGGACAATCACACCAACCCTCCATCGCTGCTATCCGCGGCCGGGTGGACCATTGCGGTTTCCTCTTGCGTTGCCCCACACTGGCGAGTCCCACGCGGCTCAGGTGGCTTCGACGTAACATACCACCTCGCTGGACCAATCGCAGTCTTCGTTTACCTGGCAGTATGCCCCGATCACGTTGCCGTCGCAGCTGTAGTTGCGCTGGAGATAGTCGTGGCATAGCGATATTGGATCGTCATAGCACTCCGGAAGATCCAACCCGTCCAGGCACATGGTGTACACTCCCGGCCCGCAGGACGGCCACATTGCTTGTGCGGTTGGCGGATGCACCAGCGCGGCGGCAAGGACGGTAACACTCGCAAGGCCGGTGACGATCATCTGCTTGCTGAACACAGTTACCTCCTGAGTATGGTTCCTTCGGGCGTTGCGATGGCGTGATTCGGGTTCGGCGTGAAGATGTTGGATGCCACGGCCGCAGGCGTTTCCAGGTGATCGAGAGTGCCGGTAGTTGGCAGCTCCAGCCGAGTCCGGGAAATCCCCTTCCCGGGGCTGGTACCGCCGGAAACGTGGATTTGCTTCAACGCGGATTCGATGAGCCGACCGAGCGAGGCGGAATCGGGCGCACCAGTTAACCGCAAGCCGTTGATGACGATGGTCGGCGTCCCCCGACCGCCCACGGCCTTCGCGACGTTGATATCGGCTTCGACCGCTGCAACGGGACCGGTTTGGGCATTGCACGTGGCGAACGCCCGCGCATCCGGCACTTCCGCCTCCCGGGCAAAGTCCCCGAACGCCTTCAGCCCCAGCGAGTCCTGTTTGGCGTGCACCAACTGCTGGAATGCATCAAATCGCCCCTGGGCGGCCGCGCACTCAGCGGCCCGCGCCGCGGGGTACGCGAAATGATGATAGCTCAGTGGCCAATGGCGAAACACGACTTGCACATCCGTTGGGTATTTCGCACGTATGTATGCCAAAGCACCGATAGTGAACTGCCGGCATACGGGGCACTCGAGGTCCGCGAACTCGATGATCGTAACAGGAGCTGTCGCGAGTCCCAGATGATGGCCACCGACTGTGTCGTGTTGCCAATCCGGAATGCGGACCGTGTCGGCGCCACGAAGCGCCGACGGCCCAGTGGGCGGCACCGCCGGACCGAACCGCTCCCAAACCTGCATACCCGTCAGACTGACGGCGCAGACGACCGAGACAACCATCAAGCCGTTTGTAATCCCGTTGCTGAACCTCATCGTCTACGCCCCCCCCCCCGCTTCACGCGCACCCGGAGCCGCTCCTTGATGCGCTTGACGATCACCCGCTGGTCTGACACGGGCCGACCCGTGATCCCGAGCGCCGCGGCGTACTCCGCAGTTCGTCGTTCGCCGGCCCGGAAGAGCACCCAGACGGTCCGTTCCTCGGTGCTCCACCCGGCGGGCTCCATCGCTGACACTTCCGCGGACTCGCCCGGATCTATCGCCTCCTCTAATACTTTCCCCGCGGAACCCAGAAGAGCAACAACCCGCCGGTCCGAATCGCGCCGCCGCCGGCCGAGGTCGGCTGCGTAACGCTGTTCACGCCGCTTGAGCCGACCTTCCCGGCGCCGATGGTTCAGGATGTTCCGCCACGCGGCAAGCTGAAGATGCGCCATGACCTGGCGTCCGCCGACCCCGTTGGCCCGGGCCGGGCGGTCGAGATAGGCAACGACCGCGTCGGCCACGGCGTCGTGAACCGCGCCGGGGTCAACGCAAGGGTGATGGGCGATGAGGTACTCGACCAGCGGACCGTAGGCGATAGCCGCGATCTCGGGGCCCGCCTCAGGGTATCCGGCGAGCAGTCGCCCATGCAGTGCGCCAACGCAATCGATGTCCAATGCGGTCAGGGGATCCGGATCCTGCTGGTGTACAAACAAGGTAATACTCGCGTTGCGAACGAGTGTCAAGCGGATTGGAACGCGTGGTGCGCGCTCGGATCAGGATCTGACGCGGGCGAGAATGGCGTCAGTCGGGCATTGGCCGGCAGGGAGCGCCAGGCTTGGTCCGGCCCGGGCTATAGTTCAGTCCTCCAGGAGGAACCGTGATACTGACTGTCCGACGGCGTTGGCCGCAGCCCGTCTGCATGGCGATCATCACCATACTCCCCATCGCCGCCATCTCGGGCCAGCGTGCCACCGGCCCGCGTTTCGAGATCTCGTTCCCCGCGTCCGCGCACGCCGGCCCGATCACCGGGCGCGTGTATGTGGCGATCACCCGGGTCAACGACGCCCGCCGCACCCCGATCGACCAGACCGGAGAAGACGGCGTGCCGCTCTTCGGCGTGAATGTCGAGGCACTCAAGCCCGGCGCTCCGGCCGTGATCGACGCATCGACCTTCGGCTACCCGGCGCGCTCGCTGCGCGACATCCCCGCCGGCACCTACTGGGTGGAACCGTTCGTCAACATCTACACCCGGTTCGCGCGCGCCGACGGGCATGTGGTCTGGCTGCACATGGACCAGTGGGAAGGACAGGATTGGAAGAGCTCGCCGGGGAACATCCATGGCAAGCCGGTGCAGATCACCTTCGATCCCAAGTCGTCGACGCCGATCCGGCTTGTCGCTGACCAGGTGATTCCGCCGATCACCGAGCCGGCTGACGACCAATATGTCAAGCACATCAGGATCAAGAGCGACATTCTCTCGAAGTGGTGGGGGCAGCCGATCTTCCTCGGCGCCATCGTCCTGCTGCCGAAGGGCTATGACACACACCCCGACGTGAAGTACCCGATCGTCTACGACGAAGGCCACTTCTCGCTGCGCGCGCCGGGCGGCGGTGCCAACGCGCAATGGCTCGCCGACAGCACGCCGCGGGTGATCATGGTCTCGCTCCAGCATCCGTCGCCCTATTACGACGATTCCTACGGCGTCAACTCGGCCAACAACGGCCCGTACGGCGACGCGATCATGCAGGAGCTGATCCCGGCGGTCGAGAAGCGCTTCCGCGTGATCGGCCAGCCGTGGGCGCGGCTCCTCACCGGCGGATCGACGGGCGGATGGATCGCGCTCTCCCAGCAGGTCTTCTACCCCGACTTCTACGGCGGCACCTGGGCGCTCTGTCCCGACGCGGTGGACTTCCGCTACCACCAGATCGTGAACATCTACAGCGACAGCAACGCCTATTGGGTCGATCACGGCTGGATGAAGGTGGAACGCCCCGACGTCCGGCGGCCCGATGGCAACATCACCACGATGATGAAGGACGAGAACTGGTACGAGCTGGTGGTGGGCGACAGCGGCCGCTCCGGCGGTCAGTGGGACATCTGGCAGGCGACGTACAGTCCGGTCGGAGCGGGCGGCTACCCGGCGCCGATCTGGAACAAGGTGACCGGTGTGATCGACCACCAGGTGGCCGACTACTGGAAGCAACACTACGACCTGCGGAACATCCTCCAGACCAACTGGTCGACGCTGGGGCCGAAGGTGGCTGACAAGATCAACGTCTACGTCGGTGCCATGGACACGTATTACCTCAACATGGGCGTCCACATGCTCGATGATTTCCTCACCACCACGGCGAATCCGAAGTGGACCGGCGAGATCGTCTTCCAGCCGATGGCGCCGCACTGCTGGGGGCCGCGGATGCCGGAGATTCTCCAGAAGATGGAGGCGCAGCTGCTCGCCCATGCGCCGGCGGGGGCGGATACGAAAGGATGGCGGTACTAGAAGAAGCGAGCCCATGGCCCAGAGCCCATGGCCCCGAACACGGAACTCGGCTTGCACAGCGTTCGGCGGTGTGGCGTCTGGTCGCATCGCCGTGATGTTGACTCTACGCGCCGAGTCCGACATGCGGGGCTCTGGGCCCTGGGCTCCGGGCTGCCTTTCCGGCATTGCCTTCCGGCACATGGGTTGCGTTCCTTTCAGCGGATGCGGAAAGGAGCCCCCACGTGAAGGCTGAAGATCCGATGGAAGGCGCTGCCGGAAACGCCGATCGCGACCTGCCCATGACCGAGCCCCAGCCTCCGGAGGAGGACTGGCGCCCGGAGGACAGCATACCGGCCGCCGAGGCGGCCAAGGCGGTGGCCGACGCCGAGGATCGGTTCCTGCGCCTCGCCGCGGAATACGACAACTATCGCAAGCGCACCCACCGCGAGAAGACCGAGGCCTTCGACCGGGGAGCCGCGGCGCTGGCGTTGCGGCTGCTCGACGTGATCGACGACATCGACCGCCTGGCGGCCGGCCACCCGGAGCCGACGGACACCTTCCAGAGCGCGTTCCTGCTGATCCAGCGGAAGCTGTGGAAGGAGCTGCAGGCGGCAGGGCTGGAGCAGATCGCGGCCGTGGGCGAACCGTTCGATCCCACCCAGCATGAGGCGGTGTCCGTGGCCCCCGCCGAACGGCCGGATCAGGACCATACCGTCAAGGCGGTCTTCCAGACCGGCTACCGGTTCAAGGGCGCGGTGATCCGGCCGGCGCGCGTCCAGGTCTATTCCGACCAGGGTAACTGAGTGGCCAGCCAGGATTTCTACTCGGTTCTTGGCGTTCCCGAGTCGGCGACCGCCGCCGACATCAAGAAGGCCTACCGCAAGTTGGCCAAGCAGTTCCATCCCGACGCCAATCCCAACAATCCGCAGGCGGCGGAGCGCTTCAAGCAGATCTCCGAGGCCAACACCGTGCTGTCGGACCCGGAGCAGCGCAGCAAGTACGACCGCATGCGGCGGCTGGGTGCGTTCGACACCACCGGCCCGCGCGGCGCGCCACGGCCCGGCGGCGGCCAGGGCGGTGCGGAAGGGGTCGATTTCGGCGACTTCGGGTCGTTCGGACTGGGCGACATCTTCTCATCGATCTTCGGGCGGCGCCGCGGCGGCGGTGAGGAGGTCGAGCCAGATCATGTCGAGGTCACCGTCAGCGTCCCGTTCCGGACTGCGGCCACCGGTGGCAAGGTGCCGGTGACGCTCGCGATGAACGACGTGTGTGCCACCTGCGGTGGCACCGGTGCGGAACCGGGCACGTCGCTCACGACCTGTCCGGAGTGCAAAGGCACCGGAACGATCTCCTTCGGACAGGGCGGCTTTGCCGTGAACCGCCCCTGTCCGGTGTGCCGTGGGCGCGGCAAGATCCCCGGCACGCCGTGTCACACCTGCGGCGGCAGCGGCGAAGTGCGCGCCGAAAAGCACCTGCTCGTGACCGTCCCTCCGGCCACCGACAGCGGCACCCGCGTGCGCCTCAAGGAGCAAGGTCCCCGGGCCAAGGCGGGGGGGCGTCCCAGCGACGTGCTGGTCACGTTCCAGGTGGAGCCCGATCGCTTCTTCAGCCGCGACGGTCTCGACATTCTCTGCGAAATCCCGATCTCACTCTCGCAGGCGTTGCTGGGTGCGGTGATCCAGGTGCGCACGGTCCGTGGTGCCAAGGTGCGGCTCAAGATCCCGTCCGGCACGCAGCCGGGGCGCAAATTCCGCATCCGCGGCCAGGGGCTCGAAAAGAGCGGCCAGGCCGGCGATGAAGTGGTGACGGTGAAAGTGCGGATCCCGGAGAAGCTCAGTGACGAGCAGAAAGAGGCGATCGAAAAGGCGTTCGGTGAGAAGTCTGCCGCCACCTGATGGTTGGTGAGGCGAAGGCGCCCGGAGCCCAGGGCGCCTTCGGGGTACTATCTCCGCTGCTCGATCAGCATCCGATGTGTCGCTCGCTCCCGTTCATCCGCCGCCGGCGTGCGTTGCACGAAGCTCCCGTCGGCGCGCATGTCCCACGCCTCGCGATTGTCGTGCAGCATCAATTCCAGCACCCGGTGGATCTCGACGCGGTAGCGCGGGTCCTGGATCGGCACCGCCGCCTCGATGCGGCGGTCGAGATTGCGCGGCATCCAGTCGGCTGAGGAGATCCACACTTCCTCTTCGCCGCCGTTGGCAAAGACGAACGCCCGGGAGTGCTCCAGGAAGCGGCCGACGATGGAGATGACGCGGATGTTGTCGCTCACCCCCGGCAGTTCGGGACGGAGGCAGCAGATGCCGCGGATGATCAGGTCGATCCGGACGCCGGCTCCCGAGGCGCGATACAGTGCCTCGATGATGTCCTGGTCGACCAGGGCGTTCATCTTGGCGATGATGTGCGCTGGCCGCCCTTCGCGGGCGTGCATCGCCTCGCGGTCGATCAGCTCCAGAAAGCGCAGCTTCATCCACCGCGGCGCGACGAGCAGCTTGCGGTAACCGGCCGGGGCGGCAAAGCCGGTCAACACGTTGAACAGGTCGCTCAGGTCCATGCCGATCTCCGGATCGGCGGTGATCAGCCCGAAGTCGGTGTAGGACCGCGCCGTCTTCGGATTGTAGTTGCCGGTGCCGACGTGCACGTAGCGACGGATGGCGTCCCCTTCGCGGCGCACCACCAGCAACACCTTGGCGTGGGTCTTGAGTCCTGACACGCCGTAGCTGACGTGCACGCCGATGTCTTCGAAGCGTTTCGCCCAGCTGATGTTGTTCTCTTCGTCGAAGCGCGCCTGCAGTTCGATCAGCACCGCCACCTGCTTGCCGCGTTCGGCGGCCAGGGCCAGCAGCCGGGCGATCTCGCCGCCGGTGCGGTACAGGGTGATCTTGATGGCGAGCACGTCGGGATCTTCGGTGGCGACGGCGATCAGCCGCTCCACCGAGGTCTGGAACGAGTCGTACGGGTGGTGGAGCAGCACGTCGCCTTCGCGGATGGTGGCGAAGAGGTCGTGATCCTCCGCGAGGCGCCGGGGCGTGGCGGGGATGAATGGCGGGTCGTGCAGCGCCGGCAGATCGATCGCCGCGATCGAGGCCAGGTCACTGGCGTCGAGCGGGCCGGCCACCTCGAACACGTCGTCGTCGGTGAGCGGCAGCCCCTCGTCGGCGTCGGCCGCGTTGAACTCCTCGATCAGCAGCGCCCGCAGCGACGGCGGCATCGACTTCTGCACCTCGAGCCGCACCACCTCGCCGAAGCGCCGGTTGCGCACTTCTTCCTGGATCAGCTCGAGGAGATCTTCCGCTTCGTCGTTGCTGCCGCTGCCGAATTCGAGATTGAGCTCGGTATTGCGGGTGATCCGGAAGAGGTGCCAACCGAGGATCTGCACGCCGGGGAAGAGCGCCTCGACGTGCGCCCCGATGAGGTATTCGAGCGGGAGAAACTCGTTCGGCCGGGTCAGCGGTACCCACCGCGGCAACAGCTTCGGCACCTTGACGCGGGCAAAGTGGGTGCGTCCATCGGCGTCGGCGAGCGACACCGCCAGCGACAGCGACAGGTTGGAGATGTGCGGGAACGGATGCGCCGGGTCCACCGCCAGCGGCGTCAGCACCGGAAAGACGTTCGACCGGAAATACTCCGTCAGGTGCTCCCGTTCCAGCGGCGACAGCGCGTCGAAGCGATCGTGCAGCTTGATGCCGTTGGCGGCGAGCGCCGGCAGGACGTCGTGAATCAGGCAGCGCGAATGCTGGTCGACGAGGCTGCGCACCGTGGTGCGGATGGCGGCGAGCTGCTGCCCCGGCGGCATCCGGTCGGGGGCGCGTTCCAGCACGCGCGCCGCCACCTGTTCGCGCAGGCCGGCCACGCGCACCTGGAAGAACTCGTCGAGATTGCTCGAGAAGATGCCGAGGAACTTGACCCGTTCGAGCAGTGGCGTCCGCGCGTCGAGCGCCTCGTGCAGCACGCGGCGATTGAACTCGAGCCACGCCAGCTCGCGATTGAGGTAGAGCGATGCGTCGCGCAGGTCGGCCGGCCTTGCCGGCGTCGCGGGCGCCGTGGCGCCGTGCAGGTCGACGGCGGCCGCGGTCGGGTTCACGCCGCCGCCTCGATCACGCCGCCACCCAGCACCTGGTCGGCCGCCGAATAGAGAACGCCCGACTGGCCCGGCGTGATGGCGCGCACCGGCTCGTGCAGCTCGAGCACGACCCGATCGCCGCTGGTTTCGCGGACGACGGCCGGCACCGCCCTGGCGCGATAGCGGAGCTGCGCGAAGCATCGTTCGCCCGGCGCGAGCGGCTCGGCGAGCCAATTGCACTCCGCCAGCGTCGCCCCGTGGCCCAACAGCTCGTCTTCGCCCCCCACGACGACTTCGCGCGTGTCGGGGCGGATCGCCACGACATAGAGCGGCAGCGAACGTCCGCCGGGGAGTCCGCGGCGCTGACCCAGCGTGTAGCGGGCAAAGCCGTGGTGTTCACCGATCACGTCGCCGGCGGTCGTGACCAGCGGACCGGGGGTGAGCGCCGGCGCGTCGGCGGGAAGGCGCTGTTCAAGCACGCCGACGTAGTCGTCGTCGGGCACGAAACAGATCTCGACGCTCTCCGGCTTGTCGGCGGTCTCGAGCCCCAGGGCCCGGGCCCGGCGGCGCGTTTCCGCCTTGGTCAGTCCCCCCACCGGTGTCCACATCCGCCCGACGACACCGCGGTCGATGCCCCAGAGGAAGTAGCTCTGGTCCTTGCCGCGGTCGTTGCCGCGGTAGAGGGCGCCGTCGCGGGCGTTGGCGTAGTGGCCGGTGGCAATCCCGTCGCATCCCAGCGCGTCGGCGTGGGCAAGCAGGTCGCGGAACTTGGTGAACGAGTTGCAGCGCACACAGGGAATCGGCGTGCGTCCATGCGCGTATTCGTCGACGAAGTTGTCGATCACCCGGTCGGAGAAGCGATCCTCGAAGTTGAGCACGTAATGCGGGATGCCGAGGCGATGGGCCACGGCGCGCGCATCGGCGATCGAATCGAGCGAACAGCACGGCCGGTCGGGGACGTTGTCGCCGTAGCAGAACAGTTTCATCGTCGCCCCGATCACGTCGTGCCCCTGTTCCACCAGCAACGCCGCGGCCAGCGACGAGTCGACACCACCGCTCATCGCCACCAGAATCCGGGACCGCCCCGCTTCAGGCACGCCCGAGACTCCGGTGCAATTCGCGCACCCTGGCGACGATGCCGGGGAAGAGCTCGACGACGCGGTCGATGTGGGCTGGCGTGGTGTCGTGCCCGAGGGAAAAACGCAGCGTGCTGGTGGACACCGAGGGTGCCACGCCCATCGCCACCAGCACGTGCGACGGTTCGACCGAACCGGTCGAGCAGGCCGATCCCCCCGAACACGCCACACCCGCCAGGTCGAGGTGCATCAGCAGCGCTTCCGCTTCGGCGCCGGGAATCCCCAGCGACAGCACGTGCGGCGCGCGTTCGGCGGCGGCGCCATGGACCACCGCGTCGGGCACACCCGCGGTGAGCCGGCTCGCAAGATCGTCCCGCAACCGTCCCAATCGATTCGCCTCGCGCTCCAGTTCGGCGCGGGCAAGTTTCGCCGCGCGGCCAAGGGCCACCGCGCCGGCGACGTTCTCGGTGCCGGGACGGATGCCGAACTGTTGCCCGCCGCCATGGATGATCGCTTCGATGATGGTGCGGTCGCGCACGATGAGGGCGCCGATTCCCTTGGGGGCGCCGAGCTTGTGGCCGCTGATGGACAGCAACTGACACCGGGCGGCGGCGAGGTCGATCGGCACCTTGCCGAATGCCTGCACGGCGTCGCTGTGGAACGGCACCCCGGCGGCGGCGCAGCGGGCGCCGATGTCGACCACCGGCTGGACGACACCGACCTCGTTGTTGACCCACATCACCGATACCAGCGCGGGGTGGGTCGCAAGCGCGGCGTCGAGGGCGTCGAGATCGACCACTCCGTCCGGTCCGACCGGGAGGATCGTCTCTTCGCCACCGAGTTCCACCACGGCATGCGCCGCGGCGAGCACCGCCTTGTGCTCGATGGCGGTGGTCACGACGTGCATCGGCCGGCCGTGATTCCGGGCGGCGAGTGCCGCACCGATCACCGCCAGGTTGTCGGCCTCGGTGCCGCCCGAGGTGAAGATCACCTGGTTGGGCTCGACCCCCAGCGCCTCGGCCACCTCGCGCTTGGCCTGTTCCATCCCCGCCCGGGCGGCTCGCCCGAACCGGTGGGCCGACGAGGGGTTTCCCCAGGAGGCGTTGAAGAACGGCAGCATCGCTTCGAGGACGTCACCCCGGACGGGGGTCGTCGCGGCATTGTCGAGATAGATCGCGTCCATGGGCCCAAATCTACCCATCACCGGGGCGCGCGGCGACTCGACGGCAACGATCATCCCGCAACGATGCGCCGTCGGCACGCCGGTGTAAAGTGCTTCACTGTAACGATTTACAATGTTGATACCGGAGCGGCTACAGGCTGGAGACCCCCAGCGTCACCACGTCGTCCACCGCCATCGCCTCCGGCGTCCAGAAGGGTTCTCCGTAGCGCACCCGGATCAGGGATCCGTAGTGGCCGTTCTGCGTGGCGATCAGGTCCGCGAACGGCTGGCCGGTCGGATAGAGCTCTCCCGCCTGGCGCACCCCCGCGAACTGGGACGCGAAGCAGGCCACGGCGCGCAGTTTCTTCTCGAACTGCGCGCTGATGTCCACCACGAAGCTCGGCTTGACGACGTCTTCGCGGAAGCTCAGCGCATAACACAGCTTGTCGGGCCGGAACTTGTCGCCGTCGGCGGGATAGTTCGTGAGTCCGGCGAGAAAGCTGGCGTCGCGGATCAGCTCGGAGGCGACGCGATGATCCGGGTGGCGGCCGTTGATGTACTGCAGGATGACGGTGCGCGGCCGGAGGACGCGCAGCAGTTCGACAACCACGCGGCGGCTGGTGTCATCGTTCGTGAGGTGGCCGTCGCGCAGCCCCGCGTTGCGACGTTCGACCACGCCGAGTATTTCGGCGGCCTCCGCCGCCTCCTTTGCCCGGAGCTCGGGTGTGCCGCGCGAGCCGAGTTCGCCGCGGGTGAGGTCGACGATGCCGACGCGATGGCCCTGTTCGGCGGCGCGCGCCAGCGTGCCGCCGCAGACCAGTTCGGCGTCGTCGGGATGGGCCATGATGGCGAGCAGGTCAACGGACATGGGGGGAAAATAGCCCAGAGCCCTGGGCTCTGGGCTCTACTCGTACCTCAACGCCTCCACCGGATCCATCCGCGCCGCCCGATTCGCCGGCACGATGCCGAAGACCAGGCCGATCATGATGGAGACGCCGGTGGCGACGACGGCGCTCCAGAGCGGCGGTGCGGCCTCGATATGGAGCAACGCCTTGAGCCCTTCACCGGCGAGGATGCCGACCAGGATGCCAAGCAGTCCGCCGGTGGCGGTGAGCGTCGCTGCTTCGACGAGGAACTGCCAGAGGATTTCACCGTGGGTGGCACCGAGGGCCTTGCGCACGCCGATTTCGCGGGTGCGATCGGTGACCGACACCATCATGATTGCCATCACCCCGATGCCGCCGACCAGCAGCGCGACGCTCGAGAGCGCGATCATCACCAGGAAGAACGCCGACGTCAGCTTGTCGACGACGCCGAGGATCTGGTCCTGGGTCAGCACGTCGAAGGAGTTCGGCGCGCCCGGTTTGAGGCCCCGGACCCGGCGCAGTGCGGCGATGGTGGCGTCCTTGGCGATGTCGAGATCGACGCCCCGCTTGGCGAGCACCACGATGAACAGGGCGTTGGTGTCGTCGTAGTGGAAGAGCTGCTTGATGGCGCGGAACGGGGCCACGCCGCCGTCGGTCTGGCCAGGCGGCTGGAAGATGTTGTCGGGCCGGGCGAAGACTCCGATGATGGTGAACGACCGGCCGCCGACTCGCACCACCTTGCCGAGCGGGTCGAGACTGCCGAACAGATGGTCGGCCACGTCGGACGCGATGACCATGACCTGTTCGCCCGCGTTCAGTTCGGCCTTCGAGAACCACCGGCCTTCGAGCAGGTTGCCGCCCTGCACGTCGAGATAGTTGTCGTCGGCGCCCCAGATGATCAGCGTCTGGGAATGCACGCCGTAGTAGTCCATCCGCTGCTGCACCTGGACCCAGAGCCCGGCGTGCGCGATCTCGGGAAGTCGGGCGATGGCGGCGGCGTCGCGTTCGTTCACCACCGGGCGGGCGCGGACCTCGGCGGGGAGGTTCTGCGGATTGAGCGGGGTCGACGAAAAGAAGCGGATCACGTAGAACGTCTCCGGCGACGCCGTTTCGATCGTCGCGAAGATCTGGCTGCGGATCCCTTCGACCAGCGACGCCATCATCATCACGGTGGTGACGCCGATCACCACGCCCAGCACGGTCAGCGCCGACCGCAGCTTGTTGGTGCGCATGGCGTCGATGGCCAGCAGCACCCCTTCGCCGATGTTGCGGACCCGGAGGTTCATCGGCTATTCCTGCCGCAGCGCCACGATCGGGTCGAGGCGCGCGGCCCGCGCCGCGGGATAGACGCCGAAGATGACACCGGTGCCGGCGCCGAGGGCGAGCGCCACCACCACCGACCAGAGCGTCACCGTGGCGGGCAGCGGGGAGAACCGCGCCACCAGCTGTGCCAGGCCCCAGCCGCTGGCGACGCCGAGGGCACCGCCCAGCATGCTCAGGATCACGGTCTCGACCAGGAACTGCCGGTGAATGTCGCGGCGGTTGGCGCCGACGGCCTTGCGGATCCCGATCTCGCGGGTCCGTTCGCTCACCGCCATCAGCATGATATTCATGATGACGATGCCGCCGACGACGATCCCGATGCCCACGACCGCGGGAATGACCGCGAAGAGCAGCGCGGTCAACTGCTTCCAGAACGCCACCAGCGCGTCGGCCTTGTCGACCGTGAAGTTGTCGGCCTGCGTCGGGAGGAGATGATGGGCGATGCGCATCGCCTCTTCGGCGCGGTCCATCGCGGCGGGGATCGCGCCCGCGCTGCGCATCTTCACCGAGACCACCGTGGTCTCGCGCGGCCCCCAGATCGATTCGAACGTCGAAATGGGCATGAGCACGAACGCGTCGAACGACTGGCCCAGCGTCTTGCCCTTCTGCGCGATGACGCCCCTGATGGTGAATTCCTGCCCGGCGATCCGGACCTTCGAGCCGACGGCGGTCGCGGGCGACGCGAACAGCTTGTCGGCAATGTCGTACCCCACCACGATCACCGGACGGCGTTCCCGGACGTCGGGATCGACCAGCGGCTCGCCGGCGGCGAACCGGTAGTCCTGGACGGTCTGGTAGGGCGGGGTGACGCCGAAGATCATCACGCCGCCGAGCGATTGATTGCCCGAGACCACCGTGGTGATCGGCGTCGGCCAGCCGCTCTGCATCGCCACCGCTTCGGCGTCGGGTAATGCCCGTTCCACCGCTGCGGCGTCGCTCCGCGAAATGATCGGGCGCAGCGCCAGGCGCCGCATCTCTTCGTCGCTCAGCAGCCCCACGGTGATCGGCGTGCGGCGCACCTGGAAGGCGTTGGTGCCGATCATGGCGTCGGTGAGATTGGTCTGGACATACGAATTCATGCCCTGGATGATCGCCACCACGGTGACCAGAAAGCCCACCGAGACGATGATGCCGAGCAGCGTGAAGAACGAGCGGAGTTTGGCGGAGCGGATGGTGGCGAGGGCGAGGCGGAGCGCTTCGCGGTAGGGCATGGAGGAAGATAGCGCTGGCCCAGCTACTCGTACCGCAACGCGTCCACCGGATCGAGCCGCGCCGCCCGGTTGGCGGGGTAGAGGCCGAAGAACACGCCGGTGATCGCCGACGTCCCGATCGCGGCGAACACCGACCAGAGCGGGACCACCGCCGGAATGGGCGTGAGGTGTTCGATGGCGAACGCGATCAGGGCGCCGGCGGCGAGTCCCACCAGCCCGCCGATGACGGTCAGCGTCGCCGCCTCGATCAGGAACTGGAAGAGGATCTCGCCGCGCGTCGCACCGATGGCCTTGCGGATGCCGATTTCGCGGGTGCGCTCGGTCACCGAGATCATCATGATCGCCACCACGCCGACACCGCCGACCATCAGCCCGACGCTGGAGAGGACCAGCATCACCAGGAAGAACCCACGGGTGATGCTGTTGAAGCTCTCCAGGAACTTGTCGCCGGAGACGAGGTCGAAGTTGTTGTCCTGCTCCGGTTTCAGGCCGCGCTTCACCCGCAGCGCCGACGTGACCTGATCCATCGCGTCGCCCTGCGTCACGTTGGCGGCGGGGAAGACCGCGATATCCATCCAGTTGCGCTGGTAATCGCCGTGGTGGACCAGCGTCTCGTGGGGAATGACGACGCGCACGGCGGTGTTGTTGCCGAAGACGCCCTTGGGGTCGCGGTATTCGCCGACCACCGTAAACGGCAGCCCGAAGACCCGGATCTGCTTCCCGATCGGATCGAGGCCGGGCATCAACTGCTTGACGGCCTGGTCGTTGACGACCGCCACGAACGCGCCACCGTCAGCCTCGGTCGGCGTGAAATTGCGCCCTTCGAGCAGTTCGCCGCCCTCGATCTGCATCCAGGTGGCGCTGTAGCCGTCGATCCCCACCGAGCTGAGCCGCTTGTCGCGGTACGCCACCTCCGAATTCGCCGATTCGTGCACGTTGACGGCGGCGACATCGGAAAGGGACTGGATCAGCCGGGCGTCGGCTTCGGTGAGCGCGGGACGGTGGCGCCACGGCGCCATGCGGTCGTCGCTGACCACAATGCCGGCCTGGAAATAGCGGAGCACGATGAACGTGGTCGGGCCGGCCTGTTCGACAATGTTGGTGACCGAATCGCGGATGCCGGTGATCATCGACGCCATGCCGACGACGACCATCACGCCGATGGCGACGCCGAGGATGGTGAGCGCCGCCCGCGTCTTGCTGGCGCGGAGCGCGTCGACGGCCAGGCGCATGCCTTCGGTGGCCCGCGCCAGGAGGTTGCCGCGTCCCAGGGTGCGATTCATTCGTGCCGCAGCGCTTCGATGGGATCGAGCATCGACGCCTGCCGCGCCGGATAGACGCCGGCCACCATGCCGACGAGGATGCCGAGCGACACCCCGACGGCGATCGACCAGGGGGCGACGGCGGCGGGAAGCGGTGTGGTGGCGCGGAGGATGAACGCCAGCATGA
Organism: uncultured Gemmatimonadales bacterium; assembly: GCA_963697065.1. Taxonomy (GTDB): domain Bacteria; phylum Gemmatimonadota; class Gemmatimonadetes; order Gemmatimonadales; family GWC2-71-9; genus Palsa-1233. The sequence continues at coordinate 78,531 of CAVOMQ010000003.1, read as the reverse complement.
TGCCGGCTGCGATGCCGAACAGCGCGCCGGTCACCGACAGCGCCGCCGCTTCGACCACGAACTGCGACATGATGTCGCGGCGCCGCGCGCCGAGCGCCTTGCGGATGCCGATCTCACGGGTGCGCTCGGCCACCGCCATCAGCATGATGTTCATGATGACGATCCCGCCCACCACCAGCGAGATCGCCACCAGCCCGGGAAGCGCCAGGAAGAGCACGTTGGCGATCTTGTCCCATTCCGACAGCGCCGCCTCGGCGGTTTCGACCGAGAAATTGTTCTGCTGCTCCGGCTTGAGCCCGCGCCGGTCGCGCATCAGGACGGTGACGTCCTCCACCGCGTTCTGCATCATCTTCGGGTCGAGCGTCTGCACCTGCAATTCGTCGAGCACGTGGGGCCGGTTCACCATGTTGCGCACCGGCGACGTGATCGGAACGATGGCGAACTTGTCGAGCGAGAACCCGAAGAGATTCCCCTGCTTTTCGACCACGCCGATCACCGTGTGCGGAATGCCGCCGATCTGCACCGCCTGGCCCAGCGGGTCACGCCCCTCGAAGAGGCGTTGCGCCAGCTCCCACCCGAGCACCACGACGTGCGATCCGGCGTCCTGCTCCTGCTCGGTGAAGATCCGGCCGTCGCCGATGTTGTAGCCCTTGATGGCGAAGATGCCGGGATCGGCGCAGATCACCTGGATGCCGCTCGCGCTGCGGCCATGGAACTCCACCGCCAGCTGGTCGTAGCCCACGCGGGCGAACCGCGCCGGGACGGCGAGATGGGACTCGATGTACGCGGCGTCTTCGATCGTGATGCGGGGATTCCGCTGCCACGCCCGCCACTGGTCCTCGGTGACGTTGCCCATCACGAAGTCGGGGCGGGAGCGCAACTGGAAGGTGTTCAGGCCGATCAGCGCGCCGGCGAACTTGTCGGTCATGTAGACGTTCATTCCCTGCACGATCGAAACGACGGCGATCAGGAACGTGACGCCGATCAGCACCCCCACCAGCGAGAAGAAGCTCTTCAGCTTCTGCGCGCGAATGGAGGCCAGGGCGAGGCGGATCGCTTCGAAGAACGGCATCAGGCCGCGGCCGCGCCGCCGCGGGGCGTGCCGGGGCGGTCACTGTCGATCCGGCCGTCGCGCAGCACGATGACGCGATGCGCGTGCGCCGCAATCTCCGCTTCGTGTGTCACCAGCACCACCGTCTGTCCCTGGGTGTGCAACGCGCCGAACACCCGCATGATCTCTTCACTGGTGCTCGAGTCGAGATTGCCGGTGGGCTCGTCGGCAAGGAGGATCGAGGGCTGGTTGACCAGGGCCCGGGCGATGGCCACGCGCTGGCGTTGTCCGCCGGAAAGCTCGTTGGGCTTGTGGTGCATCCGGTCGCCGAGGCCGACCCGCTGCAGTGCGGCTTCCGACCGGCGGCGGCGCTCGCGGGACGTCATGCCGGCGTAGACCAGCGGCAGCTCGACGTTGGCCAGCGCGGAAGCCCGCGGCAGCAGGTTGAACGTCTGGAAGACGAACCCGATCTCGCGGTTGCGGATCCGCGCCAGGTCGTCATCGACCATGCGCGAGACTTCGTGCCCGTTGAGCCAGTAGCTGCCGCCGCTCGGCGTGTCGAGGCAGCCGAGCACGTTCATCATGGTCGACTTGCCCGAGCCCGAGGGTCCCATGATGGCGACATACTCGTTGCGACGGATCTCGAGGTCGACGCCCGTGAGCGCATGGACCCGTTCGCTGCCCATGAGATACTCGCGGGTGATCCCCTGCAGCCGGATGATGGCGTCGGTCATGGTGTCTTGACCTCGGGGGCCGCCTTCACCTTCGTCGAGTCCTTCATGTCGCGGATCGCCTGGTAGGTGCCCGAGACCACGGTGTCGCCTTCCTTGAGGCCGTCGAGCACCTCGAAGTACTCGTCACCGGCGATGCCGACCCTGACCGGCGTGAAGTACGCCACGCCGTTCCGCACCAGGAACACCCCGTCCTGCTCCTTCACCTTGGTCACCTCGGCGGTGTCGCCGGGCTTCATGGTGGTGGTGATCGCCGCGGCCTTGCTGGTGTCGCTGCCGGCGGCCTTCGCGGGGCGGGCTGTGAGCGCGATGATCGGGATGCTCAGCGCGTTGTGGCGCGTGTCGGTGATGATCCGCGCCGTCATGCTGAGATCGGGGCGGATGTCCTTCGGCGGGTGCTTGAGCGTCACCTCGACGTCGAAGTCCACCGCCTGGTCGCCGTTGCCGGTTGACGCGGTGCTCGCCGTGGTCGTCGACGCGCTGTTGCCCACCTTGGTGATGGTGCCGGCGAAGGTGGTGTCGGGGAAGGCGTCGATGGCCACGCTCACCGAGTCGCCCAGCGCGAGGCGGACGACGTCGGTCTCGTCCACCTTGACCTTGGCGATGATGGTGGACATGTCGGCGATGCGCATCAGCAGAGCCTGTTCGGACGAGAAGGTTCCCGGGACGGCGACTTCGCCCTCCTTCTTCGGCAGCTCCACCACCTTGCCGTCGATCGGCGCGACGATCATGGTGCGATCGAGATTGTCCTGGGCTTCCTTGAGCGTCGCCTTGGCGTTGTCGACGTTGGCCACCGCGGCGTCATAATTGGCTTTCGCCACGGCGTACCCGTCCTGCGCCTGTTCGACGGATTCGTCCGTCGTCAGTCCGGGGGCGGCCTTCTTCAGCTCGAGCGCCCGGTCGAGGGTGCGCTTGGCCTGGTCACGATTGGCCAGCGCCTGCGCCTCGAGCGCCTGCACCTGGAGGAGTCCCGCCTTGCCGCGGTCCACCGCGCCCTTGAACTGCGACTGGTCGAGTTCCACCAGCAGCTCGCCCTTGCGGACAAAGTCGCCTTCCTTGACGTGGATCGTGTTGATCCGCGCCTGCACGTCCGACGACACGTCGACGTCGCTCTTGGCCTCGATCTGGCCGCTGGCGGTCACCACCGCCACCAGATCGCGCTGCGCGACCGGTTCCATCCGCACGGCGACCACCTGGCCACGGTTGGCGCGCGTCCTGACCGAGATGCCGGCCAGTGCCACACCGACGATGATGACACCCAAACCGACTTTGGCTCCGCGAGTCATGGCTGTGTGACGTTCCTTTCGGGTCGTTTACCGCAGCGGCCGGCCGACCGCGGCTTCGAGCGCCGCGATGGCCAGGTGATAGTTGTAGACGGCGGACACCCAGGCCCCTTCGGCCTGCGCCACCGCTCCCTCGGCGGTGACCACATCGATCGCCGTGCCGTTTCCGATACGGTACTTCTCCTGCGCGAGTTCAAGCTGCTGGTGCGCCAGCACCCGGTTGGAGTCCTGGATCTGCGCCGTCTGCCACGAAATGCGCACCGCCACCAGCTGCTGCTGGATCTGCGCGTCGGTGGCGAGCTGTTGCTGCCGCACCGTCTCGTCCGCGTTGTCGGCCTGCGCCCGCGCCTGCGAGATCTGCAGCGAGCGGGAGAAGCCGTCCCAGATCGGCAGCGAGACGCCGAGCGAAATGCTCCACGGCTGCTGCGAGAAGCTGAACGGGAAGACCTCGTTGCCCGACTTGATCGCCTGGATCCGGGCGGGGTCGAGCGCCGTGCCGTTGCTGTTCAAGCCGGCAAAGCTGTTGCAGTCGGCAATGATGCCGCCGTTGTCTTCCGGCAGCGGTGACGTGAGGCGCTGGATGATCTCGTTCTGGAAGTTGCAGTTCGACGCGGCGCCCTGAGCACTGCGGAGCGAATTGCCGAGCAGGACGTTTTCGTCGGTGAACTGCTGGGTGTATCCCCGGAACCCGGTGCTGACGTTGAACGACGGGAGGTAGTGATACTGGGCGGCGCGGACGCCGACGTGCGCCGCGTGCGCCTGGTCGCTCGCCGCCTGGATGGTCGGGTTCGACTGGTGGGCCATCGACAGCAGGTTCTGGAGGTCGAAGGCCGGTGCCGTCATCGGAAACTGTTCCGTCAGGTCGAGCGAGTCGACGTCGTCCATCATCGGCACGCCCATGTGCTCCAGCAACGTGATCTTTGCCTGGGTGAGCGCCTGCTGGTCCTGGGCGACGGTCACCTGGGCATTGGTCAGGTTGACACGGGCCTGGGTGACATCGAGCTGTGTCCCCTGGCCGACCTGGAACCGCGCCTGGGCGAGGTCGAAGTTCGACTGGTAGATGGCCACCTGGTCCTGCGCCACCTTGAGGGTCGCCTGCGCGCGGAGCGCGGTGATGTACTGGGTGGTGACGTCGTTGGTGACGGAGACGGCGGCCGCGCCGATGTTCGATTCGGCGGCGCGCTCGTTCGCCTTCGCCTGGGCCGGTCCGAGGAAGGTCGACGGCGACAGCGACCAGCTCGCCGTCACCTGATACCCGGAGGTGAGCGAGGGCGACGTCTGATTGAATGTCGTGCCGCCGAAGGTCGAACTACCGGCGCCGGTGTACCCGACCGAACCCCCGGCGTCGACCGTGGGCAGCAGCGCAAACTGCGCTTGCCGTACCGCTACGGCCGCCGGGTCGGCATTGTTCTCGGCGGTGCGGTAGACCGGGCTGTAGCTCTTGGCCAACCGGACGGCGTCGGCCAGGGAGAGCTGCCGGGGAACCAGGACCCCTCCCGTCTGCGCCGCGAGCGGCGCCATGGCAGAGGCGAGCGAGAATGCCAGAGTGCACCCGAGACGAAGCTTCGTCATGTTCCGTCCTTACCGGTCAATGGGTGATGCCGTGGCCACTTACGGTGACCAGCCAGTGAAGTTTCAGAGTGCTACATCAACACCGCGGCGGCCGGAGACGGGGTTCTGGATCGCCGCTGGTGCCGTCGTCGTGCTGGCCGGCGAAGCAGCCCGCCTGGCCACCTGGCCATGGCTGGCGGCCGCGACGGCGGCGGCCGGTGCGTTGGCCTGGATCGCGTGGTTCCGGGTCGAACGCGCCCGGGGGACGGCGGTCGGCCTCATGCTCCTGCTCCTCGGTCTTGGCGCAGCCACCGTCCGGCTGGCGCACGTGGTGGTCCACGCCCGCATTCTCGTCGAAGAGGCGGTGCGTGATGCTACCGCCGTCCGCAACCGTCGCCTCGGCGCCGCCGTCGACGACGCCGCGCGCGCGGCGCGGATGGCACTGCAACGTGCGGCCAATCGGGCTCCAGAGGAAGTGCCACCGCTCGATGACCTGGTTCGCGGTGCGCCGGTCGAAATGGCGCTGGCCGTGCTCGGAGGCGACACGGTCGTGGCCGTGGCGGGTCCCCAGCGGACGCCGCCGGAACCGCGGAATACCGCGGCCTGGCTCGACGCGACGCCGTTTGCGCATGTGCTGGTGCTGCAGGAGCGGCTGGGGACACGGGTCGCCCAGGCGACGCTTCTGCTCGATGCGTTGCCGGCATTGCCGTCCGCCGGGCCGTCACTGGCCAGCCAGGCGGGGACATGGCAGGGGGTTCACTGGAGGTGGGATGCCCCGGGCGACTCCGTGGTTGCGTTCGATGGCGCACCTGCCGCGATCCCCGGGGTCGAGCGGGCGATGCAACCGGTGGCGCCCGATTCGGCAGCGTATGTGGCTGGCGAAGCGGGCGTGGCGCGCTGGATTGTTGCCGCCGGCCTGATTGCCCTGGCGGTGCTGGTGCTGATGACGGCGCGGCAGGTGGGCCCCCGCGCCGCCGCGCTGCTGGTGCCGCTCTGGGCGCTGCTGCGGTCCGGGGTCGCGGCGGGTGTGGCCAACGCGACATTGATCGAAGCAGTGCTGGTGACCGCGGCAATCGCCGAGCTGGCGATCATTGCGTGGCGGCGGACCACGCGGCGGACCGTGGTCGGAGGGACCGTGGCCGCGATACAGCTCGCGGCCTCGCCGTGGCTCGTCGCGGCCGGCGCTCGCGCCCTGATACCGCTGGGCGAGTTGCAATCGTCGCCGACGTGGTTCCTGTGGGAAGTGATCGTCGCGGTGGCGGCGGCGAGCTACCTCGCGCTCGCGAACGTGCTGTTGCGCAATCCCGACGATCCTGCCCGCACCCCGTGGTTCGGGAGGCTGGCGATCGTCACCGCGCTGATCGTCGGCGCCGCGGGAGTGGAGGGATGGAGTCCGTCGGGTTGGGCGGTGTGGTACGTGGTACTCTGGGCCGTGCCGCTGGGGTTGTTGCTCGCGCCGGCGCCGCCCCGGATCCGGTTGGCGGCGGTGGCAACCTGTGCCGTGACGCTGGCCGGGCTGGCCACCTGGAGCGCATCGCTGCAACGCACCATGGCGCTGGCCTCGACCGACCTTGCGCGGCTCGATGCCACGTCCGACACGCTCGCCGTCAATGCGCTCGACTCCTTCGCGGCCACGGCGCAGGCCGCACACGCCACGCGTCTCGACCGGCTCTATGCCGCGTGGCGAAGTTCGCCGCTGTGGCGGGATGGTTTTCCGTCCTACCTCTCGCTGTGGGACAGTACCGGTCACCAGCTTGACGAAGTGCCGCTCGACTCGCTTTCGGTGAGTTGGTACGACCTGGCCCCGCTGGTCCGGAGCGTGGGCGACACCGCCGTGATCGTGTCGCTGGCGCGCGGCGCCGGGCATCATGACGTGCTGGTGTTGCCGCTCACGCCCGACACGATCGCGACGGTGATGGTCGGCCCGCGCTCGCACCTGTTGGTGCCGACGGTGTTCGGGCAGCTCACCGGGTGGCGGAGCACGGCGACGCCCTCGTATCGGGTGGACGTGATCCCGGCGGCGGCGGCGTCGCCCGACACGGCGTTCTACCGCACCAACCGCTTCATCCGCACCGACCGGGTGGTGACCGGCGGCGAATTTCCCCGCACCGTGCGAGCCGAAATCGAGATCGCCAAACCGGCACAGTATGCCGTGCGCGCCGTGCTGGTGACGATTCTCGACCTGGTGGTGGTGGGCGCGGTGTGGTTCGGGTTGCAGTGGCTGTTCGGACATTGGCGGCCGCCGGGAGCACCGGTGTTCCGGCGATCGTACCGGCGGATGATCGCCACCGCGCTGATGGCGTTCTTCATCGTGCCGGCGGCGCTGTTCACGCTCTGGTCGGTGTATCGGTTGCGGTTGAGCGCCGCCGACCAGCGGGCCGACGACCTCGAAGCGACGCTGCGCGACGTCACGGTCAACGGCGGGCTGTCGATTGCCGACGCGCCGAGGCCGGATCACGACTCCCTGGCACTGGTGGCCGACGACGTCAGCGCCGAGCTGGGCGTCTATCGCGACAGCCGGCTGATCACCGCCAGCAATCCGATTCTGGAACAACTCGGGCTGCTGCCGGCGGCGATCAATCCGCCGTCGCACGCCGCCACGGCACTCGGTCCGGCCAATCTGTCGAACTCGCTTCCCAGTGGCCGGGCACGGGTCGGCGTGCAGGCGACGGCGCGGCCCGCCACGTTGATCGCCGCGGTACTCCCGGGCGGCGAAACCGATTTTGAAGGCGGCCAGGTGGATCTGGCGATGCTGCTGGTGCTCACCACGCTCGCCGGGGCCGGTGCGGCGATCGTGGTCGCGGGACGGGTGGCGGACGGACTGGGACAACCGATCGATACGCTGCGGCGCACTGCTCTCGCGATCGGTCGTGGTGAAGCAGCACCGCCCGCAGAACCGATCCCGGCCGAGTTCGTCCCGGTGTTCGGCGCCATCAGCCAGATGGAGCATGATCTCCGCGCCAGCGAATCGGAACTGCGGGCGGGACGGGCGCGGACCGCGGCGATCCTGGCCACCGTGGCGACCGGCGTGGTGGGCGTCGACTCAGCCGGCGTGGTGACCCATGCCAATCCGCGTACCACCGAATTGCTCGGCGTCCACGTCCAACCGGGCCGGCCGATCCGCGAACAACTCCCCGCGCCGTGGTCGCCGATTGCCGATGGCGTCGACCGGCTGCTCAGGCGCCAGACACGCACCCCGGAAAGCTTCGAGTTCGCGGTGGAGATGCGGCGGTTCGACGTGACACTCGCCCCGCTGGTCGACGGCGGATTGGTCCTCGCGCTCACCGATATCACCGAAGCGGCGCGGGCGGCCCGGGTGCTGGCGTGGGGCGAGATGGCGCGGCAGGTGGCGCACGAGATCAAGAATCCGCTCACGCCGATGCGGCTCGGGTTGCAGCATCTCCGCCGCGTGTCACAGGAGGCGAAAGCGACCGTCGATCCGGACCTGCGGCAACTGGTCGACGACACGGTGACGAGGCTGCTCGCCGAGATCGAGCGGCTCGACCGGATCGCGCGCTCGTTCGCCCGCTACGGTGCGCCACCCGACCGGTCGGTGGCTCCGCTCGAGCCGATCGATCTCCTGGCAGTGAGTGAAGAGATCGCCGGTCTGTACGGTCTCGGGTCGGACGGGCTCCGGATCGACGTCACCGGCAACGACGGCGAGGTCGGTCCGGTCCGGGCCCGCCGGGAAGAGCTGGTCCAGGTGCTGCTCAACCTGCTCGACAACGCCCGCCAGGCCGGGGCGGACCGGGTCCGGCTGGTGGTCGGCAGCAACGCGCTGGATATAGAGGACAACGGGCCGGGGATCCCCGCCGACCAGCTGGGGCGGATCTTCGAGCCGTCGTTCTCGACCCGGACCAGCGGGACCGGCCTCGGGCTTGCCATCGTCCGGCGGCTGGTGGAGGGGTGGGGGGCCACGATCGGGGCGGAGAGCGGGCCGGGACGCGGTGCGGCGTTCCGGATCCGGTTCGTCCCCGCGCAGAGTGCCGGGCCGGGCGACGGGGAGTGATTCCGGGAAGGTCCGGACCACGTTTCAACCTGCTGTGGTCTCCCGGCGTAGCAAAGCCGACCCGCGGTGCGCCGATTCCCGGACGATTCCAGCGGGGTGAACCAGTCTCCCGGAGTCTCCTTCTATGAAGTCCCGTTTTGCACTGCTGGCATTGCTGGTGGTGGCGGTGTCCCCCCTGGCGGCTCAACGCGGCGGGCGCGGATTCGGACCGCAAGGCATCCTGAATTACGACCAGATGAACGCGCTGCTCAAGCTTTCGTCGCCGCAGAAGACCGCGTATCAGGCGGCACTCACGACGTACAACAAGGTCGTACAACCCTTGCAGCAATACACTCGTGATCAGCGCCAGGCCGGCGCCGTGGTGTCGCCGGACTCGACGAAGAAGCAGCAGGACGTGTTCGATTCGTTCAAGATGTCCATCGACAGCATCCTGACCGACGTGCAGAAGCCGAAGTTCGACTCCGTGGCGGCGGCGACCGGCCGTGGTGCCCGGGGCTTCTGAGGGAAGGGAACCATCCGCCGGCTGACGCTGCTCGCCGTGCTGCTCGCCGGGTGCCGGCGCGGGAGTTCCCCGCCGGCGCCCGGCGATTCCGTTTCGACCGGGGAGCCCGCGACGTCGGCCGTCGCGGCACTGCCCGAAACGTTCGCCGACGTGGCGCCCGGTGACACCGGGGCGGTGATCGGCATCATGCAGCGCACCATGTCGTCCGTCGACGGCGCGCTCGACCAGATGCAGCGGCGCGACACGTCGATCGTGCCACCGCCACCCGACACCGTGCCCCAACTGATCTCGCTCTGGACCGTCGCGGGTGTGCCGCGCAAGCTCGTGGTGAGTGATTCGAGCGCGCTTGCCGGCATGGTGCCCGACACCAGCATCTGGTTCGTGGGGGGCGATGTCAGCGTGGTGCAGGAGCCGGCCGACCTGTTCGCATTCGATGCGGGCAAGATGCTGCTCTGGACCGACCAGGGATTCGAGCCCCGGCTCGACGTCACCGACCAGCAGGTGATGGCGCAGGAGACGGCGGTGATGGCGCGGGCGGAACAACTGCTGGCGCTGTTCGGGATCAAGTTGCCATAGACGGCGGCCGGATCGCATCGAACGTTGCGTTTCTTTGAACCCGCCGGCGTCCGTTCGATTCGCTGCGCGCCATTGAAGACCTGATCCTCCCGGCCTCCCTGCTCGGAGGCCGTTCTGCTTTCCCGCATCCATTCCGCCACTGTCCTCGGCGTCGACGCGCTCGCCGTCGACGTCGAGATCGACATCGCCAACGGGCTGCCGTCGTTCACCACGGTGGGGCTGCCGGTGGGCGCCGTGAAGGAAGGGCGCGAACGTGTCGCCGCCGCCCTCCAGAACGCCGGCTTCCAGTTGCCGCTGCGCCGCATCACCGTCAACCTCGCGCCGGCCGACGTGCAGAAGCGGGGCAGTGCGTTCGACCTGGCCGTCGCCATCGGAATCCTCGCCGCGAGCGGGCAGATTCCCGACGATCGGCTGCATCGTTCGCTATTGCTTGGTGAGCTGGGTCTGGAGGGTGATCTCCGGCCAATTCGCGGTGCGCTGCCGATTGCGCTGGCGGCGCGGGGCTTCGGCTGCGACGAGCTGATCCTGCCGCAGGCGAACGTGGCAGAAGCGGCGGTGGTGGGCGGCGTGGCGGTGCGGGGAGCCGCGAATCTGATGGCAGTCTGCCGGCATGTCACCGGCGAGGCGCCGCTGGCCGCGGTGCGCACCGACGCGGCCGCGCTGATGGACGAGCTGCCGCAGTGCTGACGTCGACTTCGCCGAGGTCAAGGCGCAGGCGCGCGGCCAAGCGGGCGATGGAGGTGGCGGCGGCGGGAGCGCACAACCTGCTGCTGATCGGTCCGCCGGGGGCGGGCAAGACGATGCTGGCACGGCGGCTGCCGACCATCCTGCCGTCGATGTCGCTGGCCGAGGCGCTCGACGTGACGCGGATCCACAGCGTGGCGGGGCTGCTGCCGGCGGGGCAGGCGCTGGTGACGCGCCGACCGTTCCGGGCGCCGCATCACACCGTCTCGTATGCCGGATTGATCGGCGGCGGGGCGATTCCGCGCCCGGGCGAAGTGTCGCTGGCGCATCACGGCGTGCTCTTTCTCGACGAAGTGGCGGAGTTGCCGAGCAATGTGCTGGAGGTGCTGCGGCAGCCGTTGGAAGACGGGCAGGTGACGATTGCGCGTGCAGCGATGAGCCTCATGTACCCGGCGAGGTTCCTGCTGGTGGCGGCGATGAATCCCTGCCCCTGCGGCTACCTGGGTGACGCGACGCGGCAGTGCAGTTGTTCGCCGATGGCGGTGCAGCGGTATCGCGCCAGGATCTCGGGGCCGCTGCTCGACCGGGTGGACATTCACCTGAGCGTGCCGCCGGTGGCTACGACGATCTCACGGCGCGCAAGGCGGCGGAATCGAGTACCGTGGTGCGGCAGCGGGTGGAGGCGGCGCGCGCGCGACAGCTGGAGCGGTTCCGGGAGGTGCGCGGGGTGTATGCCAATGCGCACATGGGGCCGCGCGAATTGGCGAAGTTCGTGCGGACCGATGCCGCGACCGACGCGGTGCTCAAGCAGGCGATCGTCAAGCTGGGGCTGTCGGCGCGGGCATACCACCGCGTGCTCAAACTGGCGCGGACGCTGGCGGATCTGGAGGGGGCGGCCGAGGTGGGGCCGGCGCATGTGGGGGAGGCGATCCAGTACCGGGTGCTGGATCGGGGGGAGTAGCGGATCAGTTCCGGAAATCCGGGCACCGATCAACACGTAACTGCCGCGGAACTGCGCTGGCGCGGTGCCGGCTTGACACCGGTTGCACCAGCCGGTATCGTTGAACGCCACGCCACGCCACGCCACGCCACGCCACGCCACGCCACGCCACGCCACGCCACCCACGCCACCCACGGCGGTGTGATGCGCTCGCGGGAGGTTGGTGGCCGCAAGCCGAGGCATCGACAGATGACCGTGTGTTGCCTGCTACCCGGCGAACCGACGGCGATTGACGCCGGGCCGCCCGCACCGCGCCCGCTGGGCACAGTACTCGTGGTTCCGGGCGGCGATGACAATTTGGCGCGAGTCGCGGAGTCCGTCGATCAATGGCGCGCCAGCCCATGGTGCCCGACGGTCCTGGTCGCCGCCCATAACGTTGCGCCTCGGATCCTGGACTTGCTGGTTCCCTCTGCAATGCATGTAACTCCGCTTTGCGGTGAGGTTTTGCCCCCGGTCGCCGAAATCAGGAACGGAATCCGTCAGCGCCGAATGCCCGACGCCACCGATATTGCCGCCTACATCGCGTTCAGGACGTCGCTCGGTCTCGCCAACCTGTACTCCGACTTACGGGATTCTGCGGTCGACGCCGATTTGCTGCGCCGATCGCTCCGGAGGTATGGAGCGTGGCTGCCACACGACTGGCGGGCACTCGGGAGCTGCCTGGAGCTGATCACACGGGCGCTTGCGGCCGGGCATACGGAGGCCATGGCGGCGGAGCTGGCGGGCGTGGACGTCAAGACGGTCTCGCGGTGGTGCCGCCGGTACTTCGGGCTGACCTGGCGGGAGCTCGTGGCAATGGATGCGTGGGAGGCGGCGCTGGAGGCCGCTCTGCAGGCGGGTGGATATGTAACAGATCGGTGATCGAGGCGTGACTGGGCGAAAAGCAGCAGAAAGCGCTGTTTTCTGGTATGGCGGAATCCGGGGAATTGATAGGTGTTCAGTGCGGCGAGTCTCACCCCGCAGAGACTTCGTCGAACGAAACGAAGTGAGGACGAATGTCGTCATTGGCGTGGTAGCGGTTTGCGCAGTCTTCACCACCGGACTCAGCGTGAAGCGCACTTTTTGGCCTAAGCCTGCGGGTGCAAGAGCCCTGGTGGAAGCGCCGACGAAGATCTCCGACTGGCTCACCTTTGCCGCAGCCGGCCACAGGATCGGTCCCTTGCATGCGCCGGTGACAATCATTGAGTTCGGTGACTTCGAGTGCCCGGCCTGCCGTGCGTTCGCTGTTGCTTCATTTCGAGCAATTCATGCAGAGTATCCCAGCCAAGTTGCTCTCATTTTCCGGAACTACCCATTGCCATATCACCGCTTCGCATACGCTAGCGCCCGGGCCGCGGAATGCGCAGCAGCGCAGAATCGTTTTGAGGCAATGTATGACGAATTGTATCAGAAGCAGGATTCGCTGGGCCTGAAGTCTTTTGCCGATTTCGCCCGCGACGCTGGCGTGACGGATTCTGGCGCATTTGCTGCGTGCGTCAACCGATCGACGCCTGTTTCTGCGATCACGCTGGATTCAATAGCGGCGGTTCGAGCCGGGGTTCACGCGACGCCGACCCTTGTCATCGACGGGCTTCGTTATACTGGCGCTCTCGATAGTGCGCGGTTGGACGAAATTGTACGTCGCGTCCTACATAGGGCCGCTGGGCAAAGTTCTCGGTCAACGTAAAGCGCGGCGCGCAGCGATCATTCAACTCAACGGGAGGGAACGATGACAGTTCGACAGAAGTTGTTGCTTGTGTTGAGCAGTTCAGTTATTGCGCTGGCGTACTTCTCAACGCCGGCACTGGCTACTCAGGGCGGTGGTGGCTGCATGGCATTCGACGCATGCCAGGCGGGAGATGACTGTCCAGACGATCCTCATCAGTTGTGCGTCGACGTCTCGCTCGAATGGGGCTGCTCGAGCGACGTGCAGGAGCAGGCACCGTACTGCGAGTACTTTTCAGATTGTTACGCCCCAGATGGCTCGGACATGGGCTCTGGGTACGGGAACCACTGCATCTACTGATCACCGGTGGTCTCGTCGCCGGCGTTCAGGCGCATCATGCTTTACTATTCGCGGGGGGGGCTGGCACACCGCGGTCCAGCTCCTCACGCGCATCTCCAATGGCGCTGGCAGCGGACTAGGCGACTCCTGTGTGTGGCGCGGCGGGGGACAAATTGATGCGAATCCCGACCCTCCTTGCGGGGGTTGTCATCGGGCTCCTTCGTTCTGCTTCGGCGCAAGTGCCGCCGGCGCTTGGCGTTGCTTCGGATCTCTCGATCGACATCTCGCGGTATGGTTTCGATTCGACTGCCTACGTCACCTTGGGACCTAATGGTTCGTTGCTCCTGACGGGTCCATTCCACTACTCCCTTTACGTATTGGATTCTACCGGCACTCGGGTGCGAACGGTCGGAACCCAAGGTGATGGGCCCGGCCAGTTCATAGCGAGCCCATCGGCCGGATGGCGCGGCGACTCGATTTGGACTTACGACAACCGGCTCGCCCGACTGACGCTGTTCGATACACGGGGATCGGTCGCCCGCACAATGCCAGTCCCCCGCACAGTTCAGGGACCCCCCGGCGTGCAGCCGAAGGCTCACAACGGCTTGTTCGGTCCAAGCGTAATCAGATATCTGCCCAATGGCGATCTTCTGATCTTGGAGAATATTCCGGCGCTGCGAAGTGACGTCGAACGCACTGCGTCGGTGCTTCTCGTCTCGGCACCGGATGGTTCGTATCGGAGCGTCGCGGCATCAGTCCGAAGCGGGTTGGTCTTCTGCGAGCAGTCCCTGTCGGATGGCTCCTGGATTCCCATCCCCTACTGCCGTCCTCCCTACACCGCCATCTCGGCGAATGGCAGGACCGTCGTGAATGCCCGGGGAATCATGACGGGCCCGGATTCCGGTTGGTTCACGGTCGTCCGAACGGACGCAATGGGTGACACTGCGTACGCGTGTCGTTTTCAGACCAGTATGACGCCGGTCACAGCGCCGGAGCTCGATAGTGGCATCGCGGCGGTGATCGACGAAGAGCGACTCCCCGGGCGCAACCGACAGATCGACAGTGCGTTGCGGGCTTCTCCAGCTCGCCTCCACCAGCCGTTGCAGGCACTGCTGGTCTCCGACGATGGGTCCGTCTGGGTGGAGATGTACGGAAAGGGGTCCGAGCGAGCGTGGTCGGTTCTTGACCCAAGCGGGGATCTGATTGGGCAGGTGAAGCTGCCGAGCGACGTCATGCTGAAGGCGGTCAGCGGCGCGACACTTGTCGGCATCCGCGTCCTCCCAAAGGGGGCGACTCTTGTTCGCTACCGGGTGAGCGGATTGCCTCGCCACTGACGATGGTGCTGCTGTCGCGCGGCCTCACCACTTTGGGATTGGTATGTTCACTGGCGTACCCAGCCAAGGCGCAGGCACCAACTGTCGTCGAAGGTCGGATTACCGATTCGTTGCGGCAGCCGATCCTGGATGCTGAAGTCTCGGTACAGAGCGCGGCGGAGCGACAGATCGCCCACACGAACTCGACCGGGTCATATCGGGCTGTGCTGTTCGACGGAGCCGCAAGTGTGGTACTGCTGGTCCGAAAGATCGGCTACGTTCCGGTTCGCTGGACCGCTCGTGCTTCTTCAGCGGCGTCACGCATTGTCGCCGACACCATGCTTCGGTCCGCGCCCTTCAAGCTCCCCGATCTATTTGCAACGACGAACCACATCGCTACCCCATCCGATCGGCTTCGGCCTGCGGTCGGCGGCACAGAGAATCTGGTGATCACCCGGCGATTGATCCTGAATCAAGCCGGCGATCTGAACGAACTGCTTGACGCCCTGGGGCAGACGTCCGTGACGGACTCCGGCAGCAGTCTGTTGGGTGCGCCGGCAGACCAGAACGCGGTCGTCGTGGATGGCATGCGCGCCGACGCAAGGCTGCTGCCGCCGGACGCAATCGCGGCAATCCGTTACGCGAGCACGACGGCCGATGTCGCTCATAGCCAGAATCCGGGCGCCGAACTGGATGTAACGCTCAAGCGAGGTTCGAATACGGCCACGGCCGTCGGGCGGGCGGCGTACAGCGACCCCCGTGTCGCCTGGACGGACCCGGCGTCGCCGTTTCCCGCATCACGGCAATTCCTGTCATCGGGCGCAGCTTCCGGACCGATCCCGTGGCTGGATGGGCATTTCTTTGCTTCCTGGACCGCGATGCTCCAATCTCAGCCGCTGCGGTCGATTCTCGATGCGCCAGAACCACTGCTCGCCGAGCGAGGCCTGGCGCTCGATTCGATTACGAGCATCTCAACCGCGCTGTCCGAGCACGGCATTCCGTTGCGTCCGAGCCGCGGTGTTGGGTCGGACCAGACGCTCGATGCAGCTGGATTCTTCAGTGTCGATTGGGAACCGGGGTCAACGAATCGGGTCACCCTTTCGGCTTGGCCGACTTGGCATCGCGAGAGCGGCGGAGGCGTGGGAACTGCCGCCTATCCAACGACGGCCGTTACCCGGCGAGATGATGTCAACAGGTATTCGCTGACAGCGCTGAATTATCTGGGTGGCTTTGTCAACGATTTCCGGGCTGCTGTCACGCGGTCGTCGCGCCGTACAGAGCCGTTGCTTGCGACCCCGACCGGATCCGTGTTGATCGGTACAGTATTCGACACGGCGCAGTCAGGATCGCACGACGGTGCAATTCGGCGGTGGGGGCGCGCAGAGTGACGCTTCGACCCTCCGCGTGGAAGTGCGTGACGAACTCGCCCGCCAGCTTTACGGCAATGTTCACCACGTCCGATTGGGGGAGGATTTGCAGATCGAGCGGACGCGAGCCGAGAACGGTGCGAATCCAAACGGCACGTTCGCCTACCTGTCGCTCGCCGAACTCGAGCAAAACCAGCCCGGAGCGTACTCGCGACTCCTGGATCCGAGCAGCCAGAGCGTCGTCACGTGGCATCCGAGCGTCTGGATCGCGGACCTCTGGGAAGCCTCCCGGCGGGTCAGTGTTGACGCTGGATTACGCGCTGACTACCTCACGGTTGGCGCAACCCCACCGTTGAACGCGGTTGTCGAGTCAGTGTTCGGGTACCGGACGGATCACGTCCCTGCTGTGATCGAACTCACCCCGCGCATTGGAATCGCCTGGATCGTGCACCGACCGAAGGGCCAGGTGCCGTTCGTTCGGGTGCGAATTCCTGGCACCAACACGATGACAAACATGGCGGGCGTACTGGGGCCAAACGATGTGACTGTCCAGAACGTCGGCCCGGTCGGTCAGGTCGTCTACGGAAGCCTCGGTGCCTATTGGGGAACCGTGTCCCCGAGCCGACTCGATGGCATCAGCGCGAATACCGGCCTGCGGGGTGCGCCCGAGAGCTTGTCGTGCGTGGGGCCGGCAGTTCCAGCCGCCAATTGGCAGGCGGGCCCTCCGCCGGCAACCTGCGCAGACAGTGCTGGGATGCCGGCATTCGCCGCGAGCGTACCGTCCGTACAGTTGCTTGACCCCCGATACAGCCCACCCCTGATGTGGAAGGCATCGGTCGGGACCGGCTTTCGGCTTGGCCAATGGGGGGTGCAGCCGCAGGTCGCCCTGGCGCTGCGACGCCACATCGAGTCGTTCACCGATCTCAATCTTCCGGCAGCCCCGGTGTTCCGGCTGCAGCAGGAAGATGGACGTCCGGTCTTCGCAGATCCGGCCGGCATCGATCCAACGACCGGGCTGATCGGTCCGGGGACTGCGCGGGTGGATCCTAGATTCGCCAGCGTGACCCGGTGGGTGTCGGACTTGAACGGGGTGGCAGAGCAAGTCGAGGTGCACGTCGGAACTGAAGCCCTCTTTGGGAATATCCCACTCGACGTCACGTATTCCCTCAACCTGGACCAAGTCCAACGCCGGGGTACGCCGGAGGATCCTCGTGCCGTGCAAACGGTGATCAATGATCGGCCCGTCCACCGGCTGATAGGTCGGATCCTTTGGGTATCGCGTCTGGTGGTTTACCCTTGGCGCTCGGATCCAGATGACGTCAGGAATTCCATTCACGCCGGTGGTCGCTGGCGACGTCAACGGCGACCATATATCGGGCGATGACGCCGCATTCATCTTCGACCCCGCAAAGGTCAGCGACTCCGCTTTGGCTGCGCAGATGCGCAGTGTGCTCAGAACGGCGCCCACTCCGGCGAGGGCATGTCTTCAGGCGCAGATCGGGCGAGTTGCCGGGGCGGAGAGCTGCCGAAGCTCATGGCAAATTCAGTTGGATCTTAACCTCGATTTTGCCCCACCAGCCTCATTTGGCCTGACCGATCGACTCAGAGTTACTACGCAGCTTCTAAACGCTGGAGGCGCTATCGTAAGCCTGCTGCATCTGCAGAGCACGCCATTCGGGCGATTCTCTGGGGTCCAGCAGCCGGATCCGCGACTCCTGTATGTGACGGGCTTCGATCCGGCTACCGAGTCATTCCGCTACACGGTCAACCCCCTTTTCGTCAATCGCTGATGTACGGCGATACTCGCAAGCACTTCCCACCATTTCAGATCCGGCTCGGTGCCCAATATGACTTCGGGCCGCAGGGCCAGTCGCACGCGCTCCTCAAGGCGCTTGGCTTACCGGCGCACGGGAGTGATTCGACGCGGCTCAGCCAGGCGATGAGCGCACTGCGGCGTGAGTGGGTAATAGACCCGATATCACGGATAATCACGACTGGCGCGGCTATCGCCCTGACCGGCCGTCAGCTCGACTCGCTAGCCACGTTGAGCGCAGCATACCAGCGCGAAACCGATGCGCTCCTCGCACCTCTGGCCCTGTTCGTTGTGAGCGCGGGGCCCCGGCTTGGGGATGCCGAACTGCGTGCAAGAGCGGAACCGGTGGTGCAGGCGTTGTCCTCCCTGGACCTCCGGTACTACGCGAATGCGACGAGCGTCCTCACACCCGGTCAGCGGCAGCAGCTCCGCACCAATCAGCGGCCGCGCTGATTGGTGGGGGTGTGCGTCCCTGGCGTTGGCCCGGTTAGACGTGCTCGACGACTCCCATTGCCTGGCAGATCGTCCGGGTGGCTCGTCGAGCCGTTCCGGGGATGTCCTGTTCCATTCGAGACACGGTTACCGGAACGACCCCAGCCATGGCTGCGAGGTGCCCAACCGTCCACCCGTTTATGAGTCGAGGATGTCGGATGAGACTTCCCCTAGCATCCTTGGCGTTGGCACCGGGTCGTAGCCCAGGAAGGCGATGATCGCGGGGTAGGCGGCTGTCACTGGCGCCCTGTGCCCCAATTCCCAATTCCGTACTGTGGCCGTGTCCACGCCGACCTGGGCCGCCACCTCTCGTTGCAGTAGCCCAAGATCAATCCGCCGAGCCCTGATCTCGTCCCCTAAGTGCTTGATCTGCTTGGGGTAACCCGGCTTCGGTGTAGGTGCCGTCAGTCGCAGCGGTAGTTTGGCAACAAATCTCTGCCCCTGCGGCT
Source organism: uncultured Gemmatimonadales bacterium (assembly GCA_963697065.1). Classification (GTDB taxonomy): domain Bacteria; phylum Gemmatimonadota; class Gemmatimonadetes; order Gemmatimonadales; family GWC2-71-9; genus Palsa-1233. Next base: position 59,726 of record CAVOMQ010000003.1, on the reverse strand, counting down.
ACCTGGGCGACGCCTCGCGGCAATGCAGCTGTTCGCCGATGGCGGTGCAGCGGTACCGGGCCAGGATCTCGGGGCCATTGCTCGACCGGGTGGATATTCACCTCAGCGTGCCGCCGGTGGCCTACGACGATCTCACGGCGCGCAAGGCAGCGGAATCGAGTACCGTGGTCCGGCAGCGGGTGGAAGCGGCGCGCGCGCGACAGCTGGGGCGGTTCCGGGAAGTGCGCGAGGTGTATGCCAATGCGCACATGGGTCCCAGGGAGCTGGCCAGGTTCGTGCGGACCGATGCCGCGACCGATGCGGTGCTCAAGCAGGCGATCGTCAAGCTGGGGCTGTCGGCGCGGGCATACCACCGCGTGCTCAAACTGGCGCGAACGCTGGCGGATCTGGAGGGGGCGGCCGAGGTGGGGCCGGCGCATGTGGGGGAGGCGATCCAGTACCGGGTGCTGGATCGGGGGGAGGGGTGAGGCGTCGCGCGGGAGCGGCGGGATGGACGGTTCGGCCGGGATCCGGCGAACAGTTTGCGTCGGCCGCTAACCGATACTTGACGTCCGGAAGCCTGCACCGTATCCTCCTCTTACCTCTCGCTCCGGTTGTCCCCCATGAACGCCTCGCATTACCGCGTGCGGCAGCCTTGCCCCGAGCTCGGAGTATTGCCGGGCGAGCTGGTGCGGTACGATCCCGGCCAGCCATTTCCGATCGAGATCATCCGGTGTAAAGACGTGGGTGCCCTCGCGGGTTTCTGGCAAGCCGTTGCCACGGGGCGGCTCGAACGACTCGACCAGCCATTGGGGTGACTCCGAAGCAATTGTTCTTGATGTGCGGTACGAACCCACGTTTCACCACTGGGTCTTGGATAAGGCAGCATATTCACAGCATGGACACTACGAACTGTATTGGATTGATCAGGCGTCCGTCCCGAACACGAATGGCGCCAGCATGATGCCCGATGAACTAAGCCCTGTCGACGGCTATCCGACGGCGCTGTCGTACGACGCCAGCCATCACGGCGGGATACCTGTCGTGCATGTTTCATTGAACAAGCATGCCAATTACGCGAGCGAGTCTGAGTGCAACGCTGGCATCTTTGGTGGCGGTCATATTGATGAGGTGTGTGAAGGGAACCGAAACATCCAAATATCGATTTTGCCGGCCCGGAATGTGGGATCGAGTTCCTATCCGTTGATGGATTGCGTTGCGTCCACCAACCCATCCCTTGAGGATAATGGCTACGAAGAGTGCTATTGGACGGGCGAGCGGTTCGGTGGTTGGACTGGCGCGGAACCGAACTCCTCACCATATTCCGACCGTTTGGACGCATGGGCGTTCTGATGTCGCCGAGCGGAGGATTCGGCCTTCTGCATGGGAGCTTCACTGATGCTGCGTACGTGTTGGCGGGTGGTTGTGATCAGCCTCTTCTTGGCGGCTCCCGCGAGCGCTCAGGTGATTGGTGGGGACCGGTTGGGGATGAGTCAACCAGTTCAATCGCAAGTGATCGGGCGGTCGGATTTATCTTCGCGCGTGCTTCCGGATTCGGTAACGCACCATAGCGGTGCGATCGCCGGCGCGATCCTGGGCGGGCTCGTCGGCGGGGCTATTGGCGCCGGTGCCGGTGCGGCCGCAGGCGAGAACGGTGGATCCGGTGCGGCGGTCATCGGAATTGTCCTGATTGGTGTCCTGCTCGGGGCCGCGGCCGGATACTTGATCGGTTACTGACGCTTGATGTTACTCATGTCTCCCCGGAAAATCCGGGCAGTTCGCACTGAACTAGGCCCGGCCCGGCGGTCGGCCTGACAAGTAGCGGTGTCGCCGCTGCACAGGCGCTCTCCGGAGAACGGATGTGGCGAAACATTGGGCAGCTCAGGACCAGGCTGGTTGCGGTGCGAAAGGACACTGTGGCGCAGCACGATGCCAAGCTCGTCGATCTGAACGCCGCTTTCGATTGTAGCATCGACGCCTCGCTTACTGGCCGCACAATGTGAGGCTGACCGGACGGCGTCGAGGGCCAATCGACTGCCCATTCGGCGGTCAAACCGAAGCCAGCCCCAGCACCCGCCGGATCGCTTGCCGGACTCGCGACGTCACCCCCTTCGTGTCGACCTCGACTCGCGCCACGCTCGCCGGATCCACGCCCGCTTGGACTGCCAGATCAGCCAAGGACCAGCCTCGGGTCAACCGCGCTCGGCGTATTACCGCACCCGCCGTCGCGGGGATCGGGACGCGGGTCGCAGCCCAGGAATGCGATGATCGCCGGATAGGCGGCCGGTGCTGGGGCGGTGTGTCCCAATTCCCAGTTCATCAGTGTCGCCTTCTCGACGCCGATCCGAGCCGCCACCTCTCTCTGCAGGAGCCCAAGGTCAATCCGCCGGGCCCTCAGATGATCCCCTAAGTGCTTGAACTGCTTGGGGTAACCCGGCTTCGGTGTCGGCGCGGTCAGCCGCAACGGTAGTTTGGCAACCAATCCCTGCCCCTGCGGCTACCTGGGCGACGCCTCGCGGCAGTGCAGCTGCTCACCGATGGCGGTGCAGCGGTATCGGGCCAGGATCTCGGGGCCGCTGCTCGACCGGGTGGACATTCACCTCAGCGTGCCGCCGGTGGCGTACGACGATCTCACGGCGCGCAAGGCGGCGGAGTCGAGTACCGTGGTGCGACAGCGGGTGGAGGCGGCGCGGCGCGACAGCTGGAGCGGTTCCGGGAAGTGCGCGGGGTGTATGCCAATGCGCACATGGGGCCGCGCGAATTGGCGAAGTTCGTGCGGACCGATGCCGCGACCGACGCGGTGCTGAAGCAGGCGATCGTCAAGCTGGGGCTGTCGGCGCGGGCATATCACCGCGTGCTCAAACTGGCGCGGACGCTGGCGGATCTGGAGGGGGCGGCCGAGGTGGGGCCGGCGCATGTGGGGGAGGCGATCCAGTACCGGGTGCTGGATCGGGGGGAGGGGTGAGGTGGGGGAGCCCGCGCGGTGTAAGTCGTCAACGCAATGAAACCATACACGCCGCGGATCCTCACTGCAGCGAGGCCTCATTGACAGGCGTTACCCCGGACGGTAGAGTTATACGCCACGCCACGCCACGCCACGCCACGCCACGCCACGCCACGCCACGCCACGCCACGGCGGTGTGCTGCGCTCGCGGGCGTGGGGCGATCACGACTCGAGGCATTGGCTGATGACCGTATGCTGCCTGCTACCCGGGGCGCTGGAGGCGGTTGTTGCGGGGCCTCCTGCGCCGCGCCCGCTGGGTACACTGCTGGTGGTCCCGGACGACGACGATCATCTGGTGCGTGTCGCCGAGGCCGTCGATCAGTGGCGCGCCAGTCCATGGTGTCCGACGGTGTTGTTTGGCGCTCGCGCCGTTGCGTCCGCGACACTCAACCTGCTGTGTCCCCCGGCCATGCATCTCACGCCATTTGGCGCCGAGGTCTCGGACACAATCCCTGAAATGAGGATCGCAATCGGTCAGCGCCGGATTCCCGATGCGACCGATGTTGCAGCGTATATCGCATTCAGGGCATCGCTCGGCCTCGCCAGCTTGTTCTTCGACATCCGCGATCCGAAGGCCGATGCCGAGTCGCTGCGCCGATCGCTTCGGAAATACGGCGCATGGCTGCCCCACGATTGGAGGGCGCTTGGGTCGTGCGTGGAGCTGATCGCGCGGGCGATCGCGGCCGCGCAACCGCAGGCCGTGGCGGCCGAGCAGGCCGCCGTCGACGTCAAGACGGTATCGCGTTGGTGCCACCGGTACTTCGGGCGGACCTGGCGGCAGCTCGTGGCGATGGGAGCGTGGGAGCCGGTATTGGAGGTCGGCCTGCGCATGGGTGGATATGTAACAGATCGGTAATCGAGGCGAAACTGGGCGAAAAACAGCAGAAAGCACTGTTTTCTGGTCTGGCGGAATCCGGGGAATGGGTGAGTGTTGAGGGTGCGAGGTTTCACCGGACGGAGACATCGTGGCGCGCAAGATGGGGCTTGGCATACTCACGACATGGCGAGGGCACACCATCCATCGCTTGAGTGGAGGCCGCTTCATCCGCCTGAGTCGCCGGAAGCCGCGTAGCTGACGAGACACGGTCTCTCGATCCTACGTCGGTTAACCAGCCATCGGCGCGTAGCTCGGTCGGGGTCCTGCGAAATCCGTCGTTAGTGAGAGCAACCAACCACGGAGGGTAGCACAATGCAAACATGGAAAGAGGCTGTCCGATTCTCGGCAGCGGCAATCATCACATTGGCATTGGCCACGTTTGCGGGAAGAACGCCAGTCCTGCATGCCACTCAGGGGATCTTATGCGAGGCTGAAGCCAACCACCTCTGCGTCCACACTGATCAATCGGGGACTTACGAGGAAAACAGCTACTGCAGTGCCGGCAACTGTGACACGTGTGACCCGATCAGCGTGCGGTGCGACCCGTTCCACTCGGGCATCAATCTTGACACCTACTGGAACCATTGACATGTCTGATTGAAGCTCCCGCTTGGCTCCGGTCGGGAGAGCGAAAGGCGCGCTCTGCCGACCGGGGCTTGGCGACTGCCGGATCGAGGGCGACGCGGATGACGGCGCTCCGGGTACTTGGGCCAGTTACGCTCCTGCTCGCAACCGGATGTCGGCACGCTACCTTGTCCGGCTGGCCTTTGGACCACCTTGCTGACGGCACACCAGCGATTTCCCACGCCGACCTTCATCCGCAGTATCCCGAACCTCGCTTGCTCGTGTCCGATCCGATCATTGGTGACCCGGGACACCTCGGCGTCCAGGGTGATCGCCTATGGGTAGGTGATCGCTCCGGAGATCCCTATTTGCACGCTGTGGATATTGCAACCGGCGAGGTCTCAGTTTCGATGGGGCGGCATGGGGAAGGACCCGGTGACTTCAAGAAGATGCCACAATTCAGCCATCGTCCGGGTGATGACGCCGGAATCTGGGCTTACGACGACGGTTTGAAGCGGATGACGCGGGAGACCGGTCGCCCAACGGCCGACTATGCGATATTCCATCCACCGAGCGCCTTCGTCGACGTATATGCTTTGCTCTGGCTTGCCCGCAACCGACTCGTCGGCATCGGCGACATGGATACGAATCGAATCATCATTTCGGATACGAGTGGCCACTTGTTGGCCATGCACAATGCAGCGCTTCTCGGAGCCGATTCAATACCACTGCTGGCTCGCCGTGCCGCATCGGGGGGATTCGCAGCATGCGCCAGTCCCGTCGCACGTCGATTTGCGGTGCTGTACCAGCTCGGGGGCCGAATCGACATCTTCGACTCAGCTGGTCTGTTCGTGGTTCGTGCAAGCGTACCATTTGCCTCAAACGGAGACTGGGCGATGTCTCCGCGTCGGCACACGTTGTGGGCTCAGGCTGATTGGTTCTACTACATCGACTGCGACGCAACGTCGCGCTATCTCTACGCGCTATTCGCCGGCCACCGAACCGACGGCCCCCACGGAGGGAGGGTACGCGCGGCCAGGTATGTACACGTCTTCGACTGGGATGGGCAGTTGGTCAACGTGATCGGGCTGAACCACGAGATGAGTACCATTGCTGTCTCGGGTGACACTACACTCTTCGCTGCAGGTCAGAACGGCGAAGGCATTTTCGAATATCGCCTGGAAGCCAATCCCGCCGTAAGCTCTGGTCGGCGGGTGGCGGCCTCGACGCATAGGTGAGGCGGGCGTTCTGAGATGCCAATCGCCAAGATGCTTAACCGCGCGACGAAGATTCTGTATGTCGTCGCACTCGGGCTGGTTATCCTGGGCATTCGAGACCGGGTTGCAGCCTATCAACGGCGCCGCAGCGCGCAGCGGCTCTCGTTGCCCTCGCTGCCCGACGGAAGCATAGACCCGACGCTCTTCTATCAAATGGCCGCCGAAGGACCCCGGATGGGCCCGGACGACGCGCCGGTCGTTATCGTCGAGTTTGTGAACTACGCCTGTGGCTATTGCGTGAGTTTTTCTGCCACAATCGAGAAGCTCCGGCGGCGCTACCCCGATGTGGTTGCCGTTGTTGTCAAGAACCTCCTATTCCAACCCGGGCTTGCCGAGCTCCAGCTACACGAGGGCGGCCAGTGCGCAGCCGATCAGGGGAGATTCCCGGAGTACTATCGAGCGGCGTTCAGCTTCGGAGCGACCGCAGTAACGCACGAGCCATGGCACGACATTGGGGACAGCATCCGTATTCCAGACATGAGGCGCTACAGCATTTGCGTCCAATCCGGGATGTATCAGGACAGGGTGAATCGGGATACCCGGGAAGCCGCACAACTTGGCATTGTTGGAACGCCAACGTCGTTCATCAACGGACTGCCGGTTGCCGGTGCGATGCCCTTCCAGCAATTGAACCGGCTCGTTGCAAGCCTCCTTGGGAGGACTGTTAGACCGGACTTGCAAGACGCTGAGAAGACCGATTACGGGCTTGACACTGTCCGGCGGGTGCTGCAGAGTGCACGACATGGCCCTTAGCCGCTTCGTATGCGCGAGCGTAATGTTGGCGGCATGGCTTGGTCGGTGCCACGCACAGCTGCCACGCGTCCGGGATAGCGCTGGGGTGAGAATCGTCTCGAACGCCGCGCCAATATTGGACACGAACAGCTGGCGAGTAGTCGAGCCGGCTCCGATTGTCGCATTGGGCGGGCCGGGCGCCAAAGGCAACGCTGACCTCGGTATCGTCTCCGGCGCGCTGCGGCTGATGGACGGTAATGTCGTGGTGGCGGAATTCGACCACGATCGCGTCGCCTTCTTCAAGCCTGACGGTGGCTACCGATTCGGCATCGACGTCGTCGGCATCTCGGGGCGCGAAGGGCCGTCGAATCTCTTCACGATGGCCGGTGGTACGGTGGTGGAATGGGATGGGGTGGCCAATCGGCTGATGCAACTGAGCCGCAGGGGTTCCGTCCTTCAAACCCGCCGCGTCGAGAACCCGCCCGACATTCGCTCGAAGCTCCCCCGAGGGGGGTGGGAACGACCGTTCCTGTCGATCCTCGGCGCGTTCGCGTCGGGCGAGATGATCGGCACGACGCACAATCAGCTCCTGCCTCAGAATCGCCAGACCGACATCGACACGATTGTCGTCTATCACGTCGATCGCAAAGGAAAGCTGACGGAGCTCGGCCCGTTCTTCGGGGCCGAGCGCTTCGGCTTCGCCATGCACTACAGCGTCGCCGGCCAGACGCCACTCGGCCAGATCGGCTCCATTGCGGTGGATGACGACTGGTGGTACTACACGGACGGCTCGGCGTTCGAGATACAGCAGCGCGCTCCCACCGGTAGACTGCTGGGCCTGATCCGGATCGGGCGGGAGCGCGGATCGGTGACACCGGAGCTGCTGCGGCGACTCAAGCGGGCGCGTCTCCAGCGGAGTGATCCGGTGCTCAGGCATGACGACAGCCTGGCACTCGAATGGATTCGATTTCCTCCGCGGGAGCCCGCCTACACCGCGCTGAAGGTTGACGATGCGCACCGCCTCTGGGCTCGGATGTGGGCGGTGACGGGCGACCCGGCCACCTGGGACGTGTTTGATCGTAGCGGGCGGTTCCTCGGTACGACTGTTATGCCGGGCGACCTGGAGGTGCTCCAGATCGCCAACGGATATCTGGTCGCACGCTATACGTACCATCCGAACGAATCGGAAGTTCGCGTGTACAAGCTGGCGCCTGAGAGGTGAGCGATCCGTTCGACTCCTTCCTGATTCTGCGCGGGATGCCGTCGATGCGGGCGTCGTCCGCCGACGTCGTTGGCTACCCGTTGCCGGGGCCTGACGCGGCGCGGGAGTGACGATCACGGAGATTCAGCGCCCATCGGAAAACGTCCAAGCCGCGGCGCTGGATCATTTTGAAACCCGCTGGCCAAGCCGCAATCCTTCGGGTGCTGTCCGCCGGTTGACCCCGACGGTACCGGGCCGTACCGTAACCAATGCGAAACCGACGATTCCTTGGCGTAATCAGCGCCGTCGTGCCGCTGCTCATCGGCTGCCAACACTCCGCGCCCGCCGACGCGCAGGCGCTTCCGCTGTTGGACGCGTCCCGATGTGACACCGCCGTGGCCTCCCGACAATCCGAAGACGGAATGATCGGTATGGTCGCACCGGGACCCGACGGCGTGCTGGCATGGAGCGCCGGCAGGCGGCCGACAGCCATCCATCTCGATACCGACGGACACGACACCGTGGTGGGCCGTAGCGGGGAGGGGCCGGGCGAATTCCGTTCGATCGGTGTCGCGTGGTGGGTCGCTGACACCCTCTGGGTGAGCGACTATCGGCTGGGACGGTCCGTCGCCTTCACCGCCGACGGCCGGTACGCCGGCACGCTGACGCCGCCATTGCCGGGAAGCTGGGTCCGGACCGCTTCCGGCCGGTCGGTGGGCCTCGCGCAGACGTTGGTGTCCATCCCCGACGTCCGGATTCTCGCGTTCGATCAGGGCCAACGACCCGATACGCTCGCCGACGTCGCGGCGCCCGACACATTTCGCGCCGGCGATCCGCACAGCGCTGGGCCGTTCACGATGCGGCTCGCCCTGGCCGCATGGACCCCCGACGCCGCGCGTTGGTGCGTCGTCGTGCCGGGGAAGGCGTCCGACCTGCACCTCAGCTGCCTGAATCCGGCCGGCGACGCCGTACTCGACACCACGGTCGAGCTTCCGCCGAGGGCGGTCACGACGCAGGAGTACGACACCGTTCTGGCCTCGATGGTGAAGGGGCTCGATCCCGCGACCGCGGCAAAGCTGCGGGCCGATACTCCGAGGCCGCGCTTCTTTGCCGCGGCCTTCGAGGCCCTGATGGACAACCACGATCGCTTCTGGGTTCTCCGGTCGACCCTCGGTGAACGTCCCGAGATCTGGACAGAGCTGTCACCAGTCGGCGTCGTGATCCGTACGATGACCGTGCCGGCGGGAATGACGCTGCTCGCCGTGCACGATGATCTCCTCTATCTCCGGGCGGCGCAGGATGATGGGTTCCAGACGTTGCTGCGGTGCCGGCTCTGAGCGCGCCCCTCCCGCTTGCGCCGTTCACCACTCCCGCCGTATCGTCGTTCCGATATTCCGCCTCGATCCCGTGACACCGCGCCGGTCCGGCGCGACTTGCTCGCCCGGAGCCCGCCATGTCCGAATCGCCCGCCACGCCCGCGACTCCCGACGTCGCCTCGCCGGCCTCGCAACCGTTCCTCGTCTGCATCGCCGGCGCCGACCGCGGCAAACGCGTGGCCCTCACGACCCGCCCGCTCCTCGTCGGGAAATCACCCGAGAGCAACATTCTGAGCGATGACGCCCGCGTCACTGACCGTTTTGCCATGCTTCGCTGGGACGGCAGCGCGCTTCATGTCAAAGCGCTCTCCGACACCCTGCCATTCGTCGACGGGCACGCGGCCGCCGAGCTGACCGTCACCGGAGCACAGCAGCTCCGCCTCGGCACCTCGGTCTGGCGGATCGAGTCACCCCACGGCCCGGGCGGCGGCGGCGTGATGGACTTCGTCGGCAAGCTCGGCGACCAGCTCTCCAGCGCCGCCGGCATCGAGACGCCCGGCGAGTGGAGTGCCCGCGAGATGTTCGCTGACGCCACCAGGAAGCACACCGACGACGAAGTCGAGGCGTACTTCACCGTCGGCACACCGGCGACCACCCCGGACCTGATGGCGATCAACGCGTCATGGCCGAAGCCGTGGATGTTCCTCCGGGTCTTCGGCCTTTCCCTGGCCCTCTATCTCGGGTTCGTGTACACCTGGGAAAAGTTCGACAACGAGAACCTGATCCCCGGGTTGATCATGATCGGGGCGGTGGCGGTACCGCTGTCGCTGCTGGTGTTCTTCTTCGAGGTCAACGTTCCCCGCAACGTCTCGCTCTATCAGGTGATCAAGCTGCTCCTGGTGGGCGGGCTGCTCTCGATCGCCGTGGCGCTGGTGTTCTTCGACGTGACGCATCTCGACAACTGGCTGGGTGCCGCCAGCGCCGGGATCATCGAGGAGACCGCCAAGGCGCTGACGTTGCTGCTGGTGGTCCGGAAGGCGCGCTATCGCTGGACGTTGAACGGTCTTCTGCTGGGGGCCACTGTGGGGACGGGGTTCGCGGTATTCGAGTCGGCAGGCTACGCGCTCCGCGCAGGACTCGAAAGCGGCGGCGCCGCCATGCTGGCGTCGATCCAGGAGCGCGGCTTCCTGAGCGTGTTGGGCGGACATGTGCTCTGGACCGGATTGGTGGGTGCCGCACTCTGGCGCGTTCGCGGCAACCAGCCGTTCCGCAAGGAGATGTGGTTCGATCCCCGCTTCCTCAGGGTGCTGGTGATCTGCATGGTGATGCACATGCTGTGGAACTTCGACGGCATCTCGCTGCCATATTACGGGAAGTACATCCTTCTCGGCGCGGTGGCATGGTTGCTGGTGTTGGGGATGATCCAGGATGGCCTGAAGCAGGTGCGTACGGCGCAGGCGGCGGCGAAAGCGTGAGACCGCTGGCCCGCCGTGACGCGTTCGTGACGGGTCACGGATAGATCTTGGTGGTTCGGCGCCACGCCGCGGCGCATTGCACAACATGACCTATCATGGAGTAAGGATGGCAGACCAGGAACCGGTTCGGATCGTGCTGACGCCGGAGCAGCGCGAGCTGGTACGGCGGATGTCCGGCCAGAACATCGATGCGATCGAACTCGAAGCCGATGAGACGGCCAAGGGTGGCGGCCCGATGAAGTTCGTCTGGCGACTGTCGGCGACGACGGGGATTCCCCGCCAGAAGTGGGTCGAAGACGACGAGGCGGCGGGCGGCGGGAGTTAGCCCACCGTCCGCCCGCTCCGCCCGGCTCCCGTCCTACCAGCCGACCTGAACGCCGCCCAGGATGAGCAGCGCGCGGTTCCGGTAGGTCGCGGTGCCACTGTCGTTGGTATAGACGTCGGTCAGCCCGAGGTCGTACCGGGCGCCGATCGAAATGGCGTGCACCTGCACGCCTCCGCCGAACATGACGCTGATATCGGCGCTCTTGAGGTTGTTGGTCGTCCCGCTGGTGCAGACGCCTCCGGCCGCAATCGAGCCGCCGCTGATCTCGTCGCTGCACGAGACCCGGAACGCCGCCGCCGGGCCGCCCAACGCAAACACCCGGGTGTTGCCGGTACCGCCCCAGACCCGCAACAGCACCGGAATTTCGATATAGTCCAACTTCAATGAACTGGTGATACCGGCGGCGGTGGCCTGGTAGCCCTTTTCGATGAACATCGCCCCGGGAACGACGCCAAGATGGGGCGCCAGCCGGCCGAGTACCGAGACGCCGGCGGCAAACCCGCTGCGCGCCGCCGTGCTGGCGGTGCCGGTGATGCCGCTGGCGTGGATATTCGAACTGACATAGCCGCCGGTGATGTCGACCGTCGCCTGCGCCGCGAGCGGCGCGGCGAGACAGCCCGTGGCGCACAGGATCGAAATGAGTGTTCGCATCGCGTGGTCCTCCGCTGCACGACGTGATTCCTGCCTGTCAACGCGACGACCTGTCCGGGCCGTCCATCGGATGACGACGTGCGGCGCGCCGATTGGACCGTTGGTGAGATGGTACGATACGATTGTTGGGTCGTGGCGATCAGAACGGCCGGACAGGAGCGCTGGAACGGCGTCAGAGGTCCCGGCGGTGGAAATGGCTGACCGCGACGGCGACCACGACGGCGAGATAGACACCCGCATATGCCACCGCCACGCCGCTCGGAATGGACACGTTCGCGAACGGCGAGAACGACAGCGATCCGGCGAGTGGTGTCTGCATCTCGTACGCCGCCCGGCGCCAGAGCGACTCGCCCGGCATGATCAGGCTCGAGACGACGCCGAGGGTCACGATGTGGACGCTCTGCGAGAAGCCACTGACCTGTTCCAGCCAGCCGCCGAGGAATGCCACCGCCTGCAGTCCGAGCGCGATCACGCCGGTGGTCAGCGTGGTGAACCAGGTGCCGAGCAGGAAGGTGACGCCCAGCGCCACCAGGCACTCGAAGACGATCAGCGCCGCGCCCAGGATGGCGTGCTGCGGCACCACGCCGGTGACCGCGGAGGAGACCGCGATGGTGCTCAGGAACGTCAACGCGACGTAGACGACCACCATCGCGGCGAAGCCGAGGTACTTGCCGGCGAGAATCTGCCAGCGGGTGATGGGCTTGGTGGCAATCGCGTGGATCGTGCCCGAGCTGATCTCGCCGGCGAGCGTGTCGATGGACGTGAGGATCGTCATGACGACGGCCAGGAGGTCGCAGACGTAGAGTCCCACGATCAGCATGCCGCTCTCGACCTGGTAGCGCACGAACGGCGACATGGCCCGCGAGCCGAACTCGACCACCTGCAGCCGCAATGCGACGGCGAAGATGATGAGCAGAATGGCGGCGGCCAGGAGCGCCGTCCAGAGGATCTTGCGGCGCGCGGCCTCGCGCCAGGTCATCCGGGCCATGATCCAGATCGGATTCACCGGCCGCTGTCCTTTCCCATGATCTGCACGAACAGTTCCTCGAGCGAAAGGCGTTCGGGCGTCACGCCGAAGATGTCCGCGCCGGCGTTGACCAGGTGACGGACAATGTCGGGAAGGGCATCGTCGCCGGGAAGGGTGAATCGCAGGTGGTCCGCGTCGCGCACCGCGTCCGTCGTCCATCGATTCATGGCGGCGACGGCCTCGGCCGGGAGGTTCGCGGCCCGGATGGCGACGCGGACGTTGCCGGGCCGCTCGGCACGCAGATCGAGCGCCGTGACCAGCTGGCCCGCCCGGATGAAGGCGACGCGGTCGCAGGTGATCTCGATTTCGCTGAGGATATGGGAGTTGAGGAACACCGTGGCGCCGCGCGCCCGTTCGGCGCGGAGTATGTCGCGGACCAGTCGACGGCCCATCGGATCGAGCCCTGATGTCGGTTCGTCGAGAAAGATCAGGTCGGGCTCGTGTACGATGGCCTGCGCCAGGCCGATGCGCTGCAGCATGCCCTTCGAGTAGCCGCGAATGCGACGATGCTCCTGGCCCTCGAGTCCCACCAGCGACATGACTTCGGGGATCCGGCGGCGCAGCGTGGTGCGCGACACGCCGGCCAGACGGCCGTGCAGGTCGAGCAGCTCGGCGCCGGTGAGCCAGTCGTAGAACCGGAAGTCTTCGGGGAGAAACCCGATGCGCCGCCGCATCGCGGCGTGGTCGGGTGCGCTGCCCAGCACCTCGGCATGCCCTGATGTGGGATGGACGAGTCCGAGGAGCATCTTGATCGACGTGCTCTTGCCGGCGCCGTTGGGGCCGAGGAAGCCGAAGATCTCGCCACGCGGCACTTCGAGCGTGAGCCCGCCGACCGCCGTCTGCGAGCCGTACACCTTGCGGAGGTTGTCCGTCACGATGGCGAGTTCAGGCATCTGCGTCGGTTCCGGGGATCACGTTCAGTTGATCGCGTTGGCGGCGGCCACGCCGTCGGCGGAGTTGCCGTACCCGGTGAGGGCATAGACGATGCCGCTCTTCGCCCAGACCAGGACATATGACGGGCCGCGCCGGCCGCCGGCGCCGAAGAGGAGACCGGGCGCGCCGGCCACCGTGACGGTGTCGAACGACCGGACGAATCGCGGCAGCGACAGTGCCAGGGTCGAGCGCCAATCGAGCTGGCGCTGGAAAGTGGCGGCGCGTTCGGGACTCAGGCCGGAGAGCTCGAGCGCGATTTCGACCAATTGATCGAACGCCACGCCGGAAGGCGCAGTCGCCACGACCTGCGGTGTTTCCGTCAACTCGATGCAGTCGCCCACGTCGGGCGGTGGCGGCGGCGGGCCCTGCACCTGCGTGGCGAGAGTGGCCGGCGCCGGTGCGGGGCAGTGACCGTAGCGCAGCACCACCGCGGCGGGCGTGTGCATGGTGACGACGGCGCCCTCGACGGCCGGCGGCACGACCACCCCGGACTTGCCGGCTTCGTCGAGGATGGTCCGGAATCGGGCGCGATTGATGGCGACCGTGACGTCGTGGGCGCCGGTGACGCTCACCGCCGGCGTGTCAAGGCGCGTGCGGGGAAGATGGAGTGCGAAGCCGGCAATCGTGCTCGCAGCCGAGGGAGTGGCGGCTGTCCGGCCCGGTTCATCGTGTTCAGTCGAGGCGCTGTCCGCCAGCATGCCGGTGACCAGTTCCTGGATGCGATACGTCGCGCCGGGAACAGCCGGAAGGTTCACCGCAACCGGTTGCGGGCGGGCGATGCGAAGCGAAGCGAGGAAACGGTCGGCGATCTGCCGGGCCGGAGGGGTGAAGAGGACCGCCGCGATCACGACGATGAGTGCCACGGGCCACGGCCATCGGCGCCGGTGGTCCGGCGTGGTGTCAGTCACCGGATGCTCCCGTGGCCGTGCGGAGCGGATCTGATGTATTGCGCGTGGTGTGCGAATGCCCGGTCTGGCGAAGCGGGTCGAAGCGGGTGATCATCGTGCGGCCAAGATACGACCGGGAAGCTTTCAGCACGATGACAACGGCCGACGGTCGCGAGCGGCGATCAGATCCCGTAGCGCTCGTGCAGCAGTGCCACGTGATGGCGTTCGTGGCCCGCGATGACCCACGCAGCCGCCCGCGCCGACATCGGCTTGCCGCTGGCCGTGCCGCGCCGCGCCACCTGCTCGGCGGTCATGCCGCCGAACAGGGCCACGGTTGCGGCGCGCACCGCCTCGAACTCCGCCACCAGACTCTCGAGCGCCCGGTCATCGGCGCCGGAGCCGGGAACCCAGGCGTTCTCGTCGAACGATGGAAGGGCGGTGGTGTCTCCGCGAGAGAACGAGAGGCCGCGATACGAGAAGACCCGTTCGGTGTCGACGACGTGCCCGATCACCTCCAGCACGCTCCACTTTTCCGGTTGATAGCGGAAGTGCGTCCTGGCCGCCGGTACCTGACGCAGCATTGCCGCGGTCTCGCGTCCACGCCGCTCGAGGCTGGCGAGCAGGTCGCCGTCGGGAACGAGGGCGATGTAGCGCTGGTAGTACGGGGCGTGTTCGTCGGCGGCTGGGCGCGGGATGATCACGGTGCGGCTCGGAGCGAAGGGGTGGCGGCCGGGACTCGTGGAATGTCGCCGCCGCACTGACCCCCGGTGCGATTGACAGCCACACCGGGGTGGCGTACCCTAGACGACCTCTTTCGGAGACCGTTGATGGCCACGTGGTACCACGTGACGGCCCCGTATGCCCCACTGCACGTCATGCCGGGCGATGTGATCCGATACGACGCCGGCAGTGACGACCCCATCGAGATCTACCGCCCGCTGGGCGACGACAGTATCAAGGCATTCTGGCGGGCGGTGTTGACCGGAGCGATTACGCCCGTTTCCGACGATGAGTCACCCGAGTACGACCGCCCCCCAGCAATCCCCGCTGCGCCAGTTCCGCCCGATGCCGGCGCGCCGCGGCCACCGTTGCGGATGGTGAGGTAGCGGCCCGCTTGCCCGGCTTGCCCGGCTTGACGGTGTCGCGCAGGGCGGTGACGTCGGAGAGCACCGCCTGCATCGCCGCCCGCCACCCCGCCTGATAGGCCGCCTTGTTCATGTCGTCCCGGGCCTGATTCGGGAACACCGGCAGTTCGCCGGTCATGAGCCAACCGACCCGTGCGCCGGTGCGCGACGCGATCAATTCAGCCATGCCAAGGGTGAGGGCCTGCTTGCCGGAGACGATGCGGGAAACGGATGCGGCCGTGGTGCCGATGTCGTCAGCGAGCTGCGATTGACTGATGTCCAGCATGCGCAGAAGTTCGGCGAGCTGGTCGCCCGGGTGAGACTGGGGTGTCGGTCGCGGCATTCGAGGGATTGCTCCAGGTGTAAGGCGTTCCAGGTTGTTATGATCGGATCAGCGACACCGCGCCGCGGCGCCGCTACCCGCGTGGAAAAGATCGACTGCCAACCGCCACCGCGCCAGTCCCCCCCTTGAGGTCGTGGCCGGAACCGGATCGGGGCTGACCGCCCGGCGGCCGCGTCGAACGGCGTCGCGGGCTCGATCGAGGGGCCGAGCGACCGCATCGGGTGGTGGCGCATCCCATCAGAACACCCAATCCGCGCCGGACGGCTGCTGGGTGGCACGGCGGCGCCGGACAACCCCGTCACTGGTCCGATCCCGATGCACGCACTCTGGAATGACCTCCGCTACGCCGCCCGAAAACTGGCCGCCGCGTCCGGGTTCACCGCCGTCGCCATCATCACGCTGGCCCTCGGGATGGGGGCGACGACAGCCGTCTTCAGCATCGTCGATACCGTCGTGATCAAGCCGCTGCCGTACCCCGATGGCGACCGACTGGTGCGGGTGTTCACCGTGGGGCGTGACGGCAACCAGCGCCCGATGTCGTATCTCGACTTCGCCGACTATCGCGCCCAGAGCCGAGCAGTGGCGGAGATGTCGGTGATCATCCCCGAGACGGAGAACCTGACCGCGACCGGCGCCACCCCGATGCAGTTGAACGGCGCCGCGGTCAGCGCCGATTTCTTCTCGCTGCTCCGCGTCCCGATGCTGCTCGGTAGCGGATTTGCGGCGGGGTCGGATCGTGCTGGATCTCCTGAGACGGTGGTGCTCTCCGAAGGGTTGTGGCGAAGTCGCTTCGGCGGCGATCCGGGCGTGGTCGGACGCGCCATCGATCTGGGCGGCAAACCGGTGACGGTGGTCGGGGTGGCGCCCCGATCGGTGATTACACCGGCGGGGACCGATCTCTGGACGGCGGCGGTGCCGTCGCCCGATGACCTCGATCCCGGCAATCGTGGCGCGCACTACATGGCGGGCATCGGGCGGCTGGCCGCGGGGGCCACCGCCGCGGGGGCTGATCGTGAGCTGCACGCCATCGGGTCGCGCCTGGCGTCCGCCTACCCGCAGACTGACGCGGAATTCACGGCCGGGGCGGGCGACATGCGCGCGTTGATGGTGAGCCGGGTCAAGCCGGCCCTGGAGATGCTGCTGGCCTGCGTCGGTTGTCTCCTGTTGCTGGCCTGCGCGAACGTCGCCAATCTGCTCCTGGTGCGTGCCGCATCGCGCGAAGGCGAAATGGCGGTCCGGACGGCGCTCGGCGCCGGCGCGTGGCGGTTGTTGCGCCAGTTGCTGGCGGAGAGCGCGTTGCTCGTGGCGGCCGGCGTGGCCCTGGGCACGGTGCTGGCCTGGTGGGCCATCGCGCTGGTCAAGGCGGCCGGCCCGGCCGGCGTGCCGCGCTTGGGCCAGGTGCACGTGGACGGGCGCCTGTTGCTCTTCGCCGGCGGCGTCGGGGTTGTGACGGCGGCGCTCTTCGGCATGGTCCCCGCGTGGCACGCGCTGCGCACCGACATCGCCGAGACGCTGAAAGGCGGCGGGCGCGGCGCCAACGTGCAGCGGAGCAGCCGGCGGGTGCGGTCGATCCTGGCGATCGTGGAGCTGGCGGCGGCGGTGGTCCTGCTGACGGGTGCCGGGCTCCTCACCCGCAGCCTGATGCGCCTGGTGCAGGTCGACCCCGGGTTCAGCCCCGATCACGTCGTTACGATGGCAGTGTCGCTGCCGGGACAGAAGTATCCGTGGGACCGGCAGGAGCGGGCGTTTGCCGACGGACTGATCGCGGCGATGCAAGCTGTGCCGGGGGTGCAGTCGGCGGCCGTGGCCTTCGGGCGTCCGCTCGACCCGAACGCGATGCGCCTCACCTTCGACCGCGACGACCAACCGCCGGCTCCGCCCGGTCACCCCAATGTCACCGACATCCGGATGGTCTCGGCGGATTTCTTCCGTGCCCTCGGGGTGCGGATCCTGGCCGGGCGATCGTTCAGCAGCCAGGATCGGGCGGGGAGTCCGCTGGTGTTCGTGGCGAGCCAGACGTTCGTGAAGCAGTACTTCCCCGGCGAGAATCCGATCGGCAAGCAGATCACATTCGGCTGGACGCGCGACACCGCGGCGGACGGGCATCAGGTGCGGACCGCGGGGGAGATCGTCGGCGTCGTGCCCGACCTCGAACGCAGTGGTCCGGCGGTGCCACCGGTGCCCGCCATATATGCCGATTTCGAACAGATTCCGGTGACGGACATATCGCTCCTGGTGCGCTCGACGGCCGACCCGCGCCAGGTAATGAACGCGGGAAAGGCGGCAATCCGGACGCTCGATCCCGATCTGCCGGTCTTCGGCGTGCAGACGATGGATGCCGCGCTGTCGCAGTCGGTGGCCGAACCGCGCTTCTACGCGGTGCTGCTGGCGTCGTTCGCGGGCATCGCCCTGGTGCTGGCAGGACTCGGGCTGTACGGTGTGATCGCATACAGCGTGTCACAGCGCACCCGCGAGCTCGGGATCCGGATCGCCCTCGGCGCCGGACAGCGGCGAGTGGTCGGGATGGTCCTGCAGCAGGGCGCGATGCTGATCGCCGCGGGATTGGTGATCGGCCTGGCGCTCGCGGCGGCGGGCGGAAAGCTGCTGAGCGCGGAGCTGTTCGGAGTGACACCGCACGATTCCGTCACGTTCGTGACCGTACCGGCGCTGCTGGCCCTGGTGGCGATCGCCGCCACGTGGGTGCCGGCCCGGCGGGCGGCGCGGGTCGATCCGCTGGTGGCGATGCGAGACGAGTAGGGCGCTGTCCCTGTTGCGCCCCGAGGGGCCACGGTATTGTTGCTGCGGCTCCCACATGACGTGTCGAGGTGGTGCATGCAGGTATCTCGTTCCACCGCCAGTCCATCCGTCCCACTCGTCGCTGACTTGCCGATGCCCCGCGGCGCGCGCGGTGTTGCCCACGGTGTCGGCGCTCGCAGAATCCCGGTCGGTTCCCGCGACGGCGCCGGCCGCCGGTCAAGTGCAGTGGGGCCGCGATGACGGCACGGTTCCGCGTGGCGGCGATGGCGGCGCTCGCGAGTGTTTCGGCGCGGGGCGCCGCGGCGCAGGGCGGGGTGCCGCCGCAAATGATGGCGCTCGAGTCCCGGTTCATGCAGACGGTGTCGCAACGTGGGTTGGACGGCTGGGTGGCGGCGTTCTCGGATAGTGCCGTGATCTTCCGGACCGATCAGCCGATCTTGCGGGGCCGCGACGTGATCCGGCGAGGCATGATCACCGTATTCGCCGACACCAGCGTGCACGTCGTCTGGCGGCCGACGGGCGGCGCGATCGCCGCCGGCAACGACATCGGCTACACGTTCGGCTATTACCGCTGGACGCACCGGGACGCCTCGGGCACGATCCAACCGGTCGACGAAGGGAAGTACTTCACCGTCTGGCGCAAGGAATCGGACGGCGTGTGGCGGGTGACGTTCGACACCGGTTCGTCGGGACCGGTGCCGGCCGGCGCGCTGCCCTGATGACGGGGACGGGCCGCGACAGCGCGGCGCGGCAACGCCGGATGTTCGTGGCGGTCGAATTGCCGGCGGCGGTGCGCCACGCCGCGTTCCGGCAGGTGTCGACGCTCGAGCGCGCCCGCCTGGCGGTGCGGTGGGAACGCGAAGAGAAGCTGCACGTCACGCTTTTCTTTCTCGGTGCGGTGTCGTCGGCCGAGACGGCGCAGATTTCGCACGCGCTGGCGGGGGCGGTTGCCGGAACGGGTGCATTGCGGTTCCGCCTGGGGCGCGCGGCGCAGCTGCCGCCCTTCGGCCCACCACGGGTGATCGTGCGCCGGCTCGAGGGCGACGTGGCGCTGCTCAGGCGCATGCGAGAGCGGATCGTGCAACGATTCGACGTGCTCGGATTCCGCGACGAGCGTTCGGAGTTCGAGCCGCACGTCACCCTGGGGCGGGTGGACCGCCGGGTAACGGCCGACGAGAGTCGAGCGGCCTCGTCCGCGCTGGGCCTGCTGGCGGCGGACTCGGGCCCGGAGTGGACCGCCGACCATATCGTATTGGTGGAGAGCCTTCCCGGCGACGGCACGACGCAATACTCGACCGTCGCATCGTTCCCGCTCTGATCCAGCTGCGCGACGGCAGCCCGCGCTACCGGGGATCCTCGCCCAGTGTTCCTTGCGCAGCGATGCCGCCGGCGACGGTGGGCTTGCCCACCAGGATCCACTCGAAGGCGACCCCGATCAGGGCCCCCACGATGGGACCGACGAAGTAGATCCACGTGGTGTGCAGGTCGCCGCGGATCACGTCCGGCCCGAACGAGCGGGCCGGATTCATCGACGCGCCGGTGAGCGGCGCGGCCCAGAGCCCGGCCAGTGCGACGTACCCCCCGACCGCGAGCGCGCCGTTCGGACCGATATTCCGGGCGCCGGTCGCGGTGCCGAGAATGGTGTTGACGAGGCCCGCGGTCAATACGGTTTCGAGAACCACCGCGCGCGTCACCGAGAAGCCGATGCGCGGAACGGTCGCGCCGAGCGTGCCGTCGGGGCCCAGCATGGCGCGCAGAAAGCACGCCGCGGCGACGGCGCCGGCGAGCTGCGCCGCGACGTATCCGGGGACGCGCCGCCACGGGAAATTGCGGCGCACCGCGAACGCCAGGGTCACGGCCGGATTGAGATGCGCGCCGCTCACCGCCCCCATGAAATAGATGACGGCCATCACGGTGAGGCCCGGGGCGACGGCCCGCACGGCGGGAGTCACGGCGCCGGTGCGTTCGGCGACGACGCCGGCGCCGGCTGCCACCAGGGTGAGGAGAAACGTTCCCCAGCCTTCCGCGAAGATCCGCCGCCATTCGAGGTCAGGATCGGTGAAATCGGGCGACCGGGAGGTCTGTACCATCCGGCGGGTCGCGGCCGTCACGGCGTGGTCATCAGCGGGGTGCGACATCGGCATTCCTCCGGCGGCCCGGCGGCCGGAGCGCGGCGCCGCTACGGTCGGTGCGCGGACATGGCGGCAGGCGTCACGTCGACGCCCATCCGGCTCAGGCGCCGAAAGGTACGGACGCGGCGTTGCAGTGGCCACCAGTCGTAGAGATAGATCTGCATCGGGCGCCACATCGCGACCCACCCGGCGATCGTCAGACTCTCGCGAATGATGCCGCCCGCGGCGCCGGTCGCGTGGCCGAACGCCGCCTGACTGATCACGAGACAGGCGCCGAGAAAGACGAGACCGATCAACAGCGAGACCCGGCCCTGCTGCATCATCCGGCGCAGTTCCAGCCGGGTGCTCTGCGCGCGACGGATGAAGTGGTTCCGGACGGCACTGCTGACGACGGGCACCGGATCCTCGGCGGGCCACTGGTCGAGGAGAAGATGGAGGCGAACATGGACCGCGGCGCCGAACGGCCGCGCGGCTTCGACGATGAACTCTTCCGCGTCCGGATCGAGCCGCTTGTCGATGAACGGTGAGGGATCCATCGAGTTGAACAGCTGACTGAGTTCATGCAGCCGGAGGCGGATGACGTGTGTGTCCTTTCGCGGCGGGTGATGGATCGCTGCAGGCCGACCCTCCGGACCCGGAGTGCCCGATGGGGACACCTCGGGCCCGGACGGGCCGATCGCGGCATCGGCATCAATCACGGTGTCGCCTGCGAAGGGACCGGTGGCGTCGCGGGGGTCGCGGCGGCGGCCGCCTTCGGATTGAGCCGTGGTTCCGCGCCGAGCCAGTAGAGACCGTTGGCCATGATGCAATAGCCGGTCGCGGCGAACCACACCATCGCAAGACCCACGAACGCCGGAAACGTCAGCCACCAGGGACTGACGATCAGCGAGAGCACGGAGGCGATGGAAATGTTGATCGCGACCGCCGCGTAGATGCGCCGCTCGAGGTACCAGCTGTCGGTCTGCATGAAGTACCACTTCGGCCTGGTGGGCGACGGCCGGCCCAGCATCGGGGTGAAGCCGAGCCGGTAGAGCATGTTGCCGACGATGCAGAAGCCGGTGAAGGCGACGGTGATCGACGCGACGCCGGTGGCGATGGTAAGCAGGATCCACCACGGGTTGACGAAGGCGGCAAGCGACGTGCTGATCAGCAGCACGACGCCGGCGATGAGCCAGACGGTGCGCTCGATGTACCACCGATTGGTGGGTACGACATAGACGCCGGAACGGAATGCCATGGGAGACAGACTCCTTTCGAGAAGAGCCGGACTACAGGACCGGGCGGTGATTCCGCCGCAGCAGGTTGCCAAGCCGGAGACGTTCTTCGCGTTCCCGTTCGTCGAGCACCTGACGCACCCGGCCGATGTCGCGCTGCAACTGCGGCGAGACGCGGTGCTCGAGCGTCTGCACCTGACGGGAGGTGCGGGCCAGTGCCTCGCCGACGCGCCGGAGCAGCGTCTCCTGCGAGGCAGCGTCGAGCAGCAGCTCGGTGAACTGCTCGAAGGCCGCCGCCGCCCGCACCGTGGCGGCGCCCGCCGATTGCGGCGCCGTCGCGCGCGCGCCGAGCGTGCGCGGCACCGGCGGTCGCGACACGATGCGCGAGACGACCACGCCCCACACGGTTCCGGGCTCGATGTCGACACGATACTCCCGCGACGGCCACGCGATCGCGCGCAGACCGCTGCTGCCGTGCTCGGCGAGCGCGTCGGCAAGCAGCGGATACGCCCCGGATGCGGCGGCGCCGATCCGGGCGCGCGCGTCGGCGGCGGGACGGGCAAGGCGGAAGAGCTCGGTAACCAACGCCTCGCGTTTGCGGCGCAGGAGGTCGGCGCCGTGGGCCAGGCGCTCCAACCGGCGGCGTGCGCGCAGCAGATTGAGCCGCGTGGCCGGCATCCGGGCGGCGCTCATCGAGCACGCTCGGCGGTGGCCCCGGGGCGCGCGGCCCAGGCGAAGTCGCTGATGCGGTGCAGGTCGTCGCGCGGGAGGGTCTCGAGCAGACGCCACCCGGCCGCGAGTGTTTCACCGATGGTGCGCCGGGTGGACTGGCCGATGAACTCCGTCTCGAAGCGGTCGGCGAAGGCCAACGCCCTGCGGTCGGCGGGGGCGAGTCCCGCCTCGCCGACGATCGCCGCCATCAAGCGGGCTTCCCGTCCCCTGGTGTACGTGGCATACAGCTGGTTGGACCATTCGCGATGCGCTGCGTCCGTCTTGCCGGCGCCGATACCCGCCTGCATCAACCGCGACAGCGACGGCAGCACGTCGATGGGTGGAAACACACCGCGGCGGTGCAGGTCGCGCGACAACACCACCTGTCCCTCGGTGATGTAACCGGTGAGGTCGGGAATCGGATGGGTGATGTCGTCATCCGGCATGGTGAGAATCGGCAGCTGGGTGACCGATCCGGTGCCGCCGGTCACGATCCCGGCGCGTTCGAACAGTCCGGCGAGGTCGGAGTACATGTAGCCCGGGTAGCCCCGCCGGCCGGGGATCTCTTCCCGCGCCGTGGCGAGCTCCCGCAGCGCCTCGCAGTAGTGGGTGATGTCGGCGATGACCACCAGGACGTGCATGCCGAGTTCCCAGGCGAGGAACTCCGCCTGGGTGAGCGCCACCCTGGGCGCCAGCAGCCGTTCGATGGCGGGATCGCGCGTTTCGTTGAGGTAGAGTACCGACCGGGCCCGCGCACCGGACCGGTCGAAGTGCGCCAGGAAGCTGTCCATCTCGCGAGAGGTAATACCGATCGCGACGAACACGACGGCGAACGGTTCGTCGTGGGGCGCCCGTGCGCCTTCCACGATATGTGCCGCGAGTTCCAGCCCGGGCAGGCCCGGACCGGAGAACACCGGCAGCTTCTGGCCGCGAACCAGGGTGTTCATGCCGTCGATGGCGGAGATGCCGGTTTCGATGAACTCGGCCGGGCGCGCCCGCCGGATGGGGTTGAGCGGCGCGCCCCAGATGGCGCGGGTGGCATCGCCGATCGGCGCGGGGAGTCCGTCGATCGGCACCCCCATGCCGTTGAACGTCCGGCCGAGCAGTTCGCGACCGACTTCGGTCGTGGCGACCGCGCCCGGTAAGCGTGATCTCGACCGTCGCCGGCGCCAGCCCGACCGGTGTCCTCGAGCACCTGGACGACGCTGATGTCGCGGCCGGCATCGATGATCTGACCGCGCCACGGCTTCTGGCCGGGCACGCGCAACTCGACCCACTCCCCGAGCGCGGCGACGTGCGTGTTGCGCAGGTAGAGGAGCGGCCCGCCGACGCTCTCGGCTCCGTGGTAACGGCGCTCGAGCATGCTCATGCCGACCACCGGTCCAGCGCCGCACGGATGTCGGTCGCTCTTCGCGTCGCACTCCGCCGCCGGCGTCCGCCGCAGGTCCATCAACAGGCGCCGTGGTGCGGCAAAGTCCAGTGCTTCGAACGTGACGCCCCGTTCCAGTGCCCGCTGTCCCGCCTGGTGGAGCTCGTGGACGAGCGAGGCGAGCAGGTATGTCTTCGCGATCGGCGACCACGCGTCGGCGGGTTCGTACGCGCTCTGGCCCAGCACGGCGTCGCGCGCCACCTGGGCGACTTCGAGAATCAGCCGGTCGGTGTCCTGCAAGCCGTCGGCACCGACGAGTGCGGCTACCTCGCGCAACTCGCGGTCGTGCTGCAGCAGGTCGAGCATGAGGCGGCGAAGCGCAGGCCAATCGGCCCCGGCGTTGGCGGCGAACCAGTCGGCGGTGGCATCGACGTAGAGACTGTAGCTCGTTTCCCAGTCGACTGCCGGGAACTGGCGCTGATGGGCCAGGTCGGCGTCGAGCGCCCACAGCGCGCCGGTAACCCGCAGTGCCGCCTGGGTCACCGGCTCCGAGAAGTCGCCGCCGGGCGGCGAGATGGCGCTGATGACGGTCAGTGCGCCGCTGCGCTCCGGCGTGCCGAGGGCCACCGCGCCGCCGGCCCGCTCATAGAACGTGCCGAGCCGGTTGCCGAGGTAGGTGGGATACCCCTCTTCACCGGGCATCTCCTGCAACCGCGCGCCGATCTCGCGGAGCGCTTCCGCCCACCGCGAAAGACTGTCGGCCATCAGCGCCACGCGGTAACCCATGTCACGATAGTACTCCGCGATGGTGATGCCGACATAGACCGACGCTTCGCGGGCGGCGACCGGCATGTTCGACGTGTTGACGAGCAACACGGTGCGATCCATCACCGACCGGCCGGTGCGCTGGTCGATGAGGGCGGGGAACTCCTGCAGCACCTCGGCCATCTCGTTGCCGCGTTCGCCGCAGCCGACATAGACCGTGACGTCGGCCGCGGCGTACTTGGCGAGCGATTGCTCGATGACCGTCTTGCCGGTCCCGAATCCGCCGGGGACGGCGACACTGCCGCCTTCAGCGACGGGAAAGAGAAAGTCGAAGACGCGCTGGCCGGTGACGAACGGCGCGTCGAGCGGCATGCGGCGCGCCACCGGTCGGGGACGGCGCACCGGCCAATGGTGCGCGAGGGCCAGCGGTGTGCCGTCGTCGAGATGCCCGATTGCGTCGGCGACACGGACATTGCCTGCCGCGAGATCGGCCACCCGCCCCGACACCGTGGGTGGTGCCAGGATGCGATGGATCATGCCGGGACGTTCGGCGACCGTTCCGAGTTGGTCGCCCGCGGCGATCACGGCGCCGGCGGCGACGGTGGGCGTGAAATCCCAACGTCGTTCGGGGTCGAGCGTCGGGGCCTGCGTGCCGGGGCCGATGAAGGCGCCAGCGGTGGCGGCGATCTGCGCCAGCGGCCGGCCGACGCCGTCGAACACGCCGCCGAGCAGGCCCGGACCGAGTTCGATGGTGAGGGCGCTCCCGGTGGGTGTCACCGGTTCGCCGATCTGCAGCCCGTTGGTCTCCTCGTAGACCTGGATCGTCGCGCGCCGTCCCGCGACTCGCACGATTTCGCCGAAGAGTCCGCGCTCGCCGACGCGGACCAATTCATAGAGCGCCGCCGCCGCGAACGGCTCCGCTTCGGCCAGGGCGCCACTGATCCGCACCAGTCGCGGCGTCGTCACCGCAGGCGCACCCGGTAGCCAATGACCTGCCGCAACAACTCGACGATGTACGATTCCGGCAATTCGGGGCGGGCTTCCCACGCGGGACCCGGGAATGGAACCACCATCGGCAATGCCCGCCGACCGACGACCCGGCGCAGTTCGTCGGGGAGCCGCTCGAATTGTGCTTCTTCCATCAGCACCACGCCGACGTCCGGATCATCGAGCATCTCCCGGAAGATGCGTTCGGCATCCGCGGCGGTGGCAGCCGGTGTGACGACGAGACCGGTGAGCCGGAACCCCGCCGCGACTTCGGGCCGGCAGACGACGCGGACGTCGGTCTTCACGACGCTGCCGTCGCGAGCGTATCGGCCACTGTCTGGTGCGGCACGCCGAGGGCCAGTGCCCAGATGATGCGGTGGAGATCGCCGACCTGGGCGCGCAGGCGCAGGGCGAACCAGATGACCGGTACCGGACCAAGCGGTTGACGGCGCACGATCGCGGCGAGCGCCGCCAGCTGGCGGCGGCGCAGCTCCCGTTCGGTCGCGGCCACGTTGCCGCCGCCGCGGCGAATCACCGCGGCCCATGGCGTGGTGGCAAATGCCGGCGCGAGCAGGTTGGCGGCGATCGTGGCATCGCGCGCGCCGGCGGCGCGGCGAAACGCGTCGGCACCGAGCCGGGAGCCGCCGGGCACGAAAACATCGTCCGCGTCGGTGTCGCCGTCGAGTCCCGCCAGGATCAGCGCGGTCACGACGTTGCGCAAGTCGATCTGTCCGGCCACGAGCCGCCGCAGTTCGCGATCGTGCGACCGGCGTGCTGCCCGGGTGGCGCGGGCGGCGGCGGCGCGGTCCAAGGCCACGTCGACGGCGAAGAGGTCGGCGTCGACTGCCTGCGTGAAGGGCGCCAGTGCCGGCGCGAACGGATGCCGCCACGCCGAGAGCAGACCGGCGATCTGCGCGATCGACGGCAGCGCCGCGAGCGCCCGGAGGGCCCGATCCGGAAGTGCCGGCGTGGGCACGAGGCCGGCGAGCCGCTCGTCGGCGGGGGCGTGCTGCACCGCGCCCCGGGTCAGCGCCCGCAGGCTGCGCCGATCTTCGTCGTCGAAAACGAGCGGCAACGCGTCGGCGCGCGGTCCTGCCCATCGCGCCAGGACGCCAAGCAGCGACGCCGCCCAGCGGCGCACGGCGAGTTCCAGCGCCTGGTACGACGGTACCTCGCTTTCGGCCGTGACCAGTACGCCATGCCGCCGCAGCGCGCCGGCGAGCGCGCCGAGATCGGGGAGGTGCGCCAACGACTCGAGCTGTCCGCGGCTGAGCAGATGGGTGCCCAGCCCTCGGGACCGGGCGGTCAGATCGTCCCACACAGGCGTCACCGCGGTGCTTCCAATACGCGTAGTGCGATGCGTGCCAGTGACGCCCGATCGCGCCGGATTCGACCCTGGAGCGTGTCCTCCACGGTAATCGTGCCATCCGATCCGGTCAGCACGAATCCGGCTCCAACGCCGGCATCGACTGCAACGGTGAGCTGCGGAAATCCGGTGGCGATGTTGCGCAGCGGTGCTTCGAGCGCCGGCGGACCGTGGACGGTAGCGGGACGGTCACCGACACATCGTGATGCTTCGGCGATGCGTGGCGCCAGCGTGGCGAGATACTCCGGCCGCTCGATGGCCCCGGGCAACAACGCGTTTGCCGCCGCGAGAACCCGATCGAGCAGGCGTTCGCGCGCCAGCAGCACGTCGCGCCGCGCATCCCGCGCCGCCTGGGCCAATGCCTGGTCCGCGCTGGCGCGGGCCCGCGATTCCGCGGCCTGTCGCGCCGACTGACGTCGTTCCGCCAGTTCGGCCTGACCGGCCGCCGTGATCGCCTCGGCCTGCCGGCGGGCATCGGCGGCGATCAGCTCAGCGCTGCCGCGGGCCTCGCGCTCGAGCGCGGCGAGGAGCTGATCGATCGGCACGTCGAGTCGTCAGCCGGCGCGGACCAGGATGACCATCGAGACCACGAACCCGAGGATCACCATCGTTTCCGGTATGGCGATCATCAGGATGGCGGTGGTTGACAGCTCCGGTTTTTCGGCCATGGACGCGGCGATGGCCGGTCCGATACGCGATTGCGCCCAGGCGGTGGCCAGAGCGGGGATCGCGACGGCGAGTGCTGCGGCCAGCGCGGAAAGTGCGGCGGGATTCATGCGTGCTGCCTCACGGTCGGGGATGGGGGCGGCGACGGCGCGTTCGGCGCGCGGTCGAAGTGCGAGAGCGGCTCATATTGCACGCCGCCGGGACTGTAGAACTTGCCGAAGAACTCGACATAGTGGAGACGGAGGGCGTGCACCGTCGGAGAAAACATCGCGATCGCAAAGTTGACGAGGTGAAAGAGCAGCGCAAACAGGACGCCGACCACGACGCTCCCCATGGCGCCCACCATCCGGTTGGCGACCACCGCCAGCATCACCGACGCCACGCCGAGCGCCATGATACGGGCATAGGACAGGATGTTGCCGAGGGTGGTGAGCAACTCGATCATCGCCACGACTCCCTCGAGCGCGATCAGAACCGGGAACGCGACGAGGAGGGCGATCACCGCGGGTGTGAAGATCCCGCTGGGAAGCACGTGAACTGCCGCGAGGAGTGCCAGCACCACGAGCACCACCATCAGTGCTGACACGCCGCGTCCGGCCGCTTCGCGGGGGTGGCGCCGGGCGCTGACGGCGCCAAGAATCAGCGCCAGCAGGATGTGCACCACGCCGAGTGACAGCGCGAGCAGGAGGAACGGGATGATGGCGTCTTCCCGGCTGAACAGTACCGGCCTGAGACCGAACCAGCGGGTGCCGAGATCGCCGAAGAACTCACCGTACGCCACTCCGGCCAGAATGGTGAAGAGGGCGCA
Source organism: uncultured Gemmatimonadales bacterium (assembly GCA_963697065.1). Taxonomy (GTDB): domain Bacteria; phylum Gemmatimonadota; class Gemmatimonadetes; order Gemmatimonadales; family GWC2-71-9; genus Palsa-1233. The sequence goes on along the minus strand of CAVOMQ010000003.1, from coordinate 31,236 downwards.
TGGGCCGGCGATTTCAGCGACGCTGCGCCACACCGAACCGGGGGCGGTACGAGCGTGCAGCACCAGCCCTACCGCCGCCAGAACCAGTCCGTACCCGATGTCGCCCACCATCAGGCCGAAGAACGCCGGAAAGAAGACCGCCACGAACGGTGTGGGATCGATCGATCCGTACCGCGGCAGGGGCAGCAGACGTATGATCGTCTCGAACGGCCGCAACAGGCGGGGATTGGCGAGCACAACCGGCGCGGCATCGGATCGCCACTCTTCGCGCGCAATTTCACTCACCACCACGTCGTCGCCGCAGCGCTGTCGCAATCCCCGCTCCAGTTCGGTGCGGGCGCGCGACGGCACCCATCCCTCGATGACGAACGCGCGCGGGGTCACGCCCGAGTGGGGCAATGCCGCGAGCGCTTCGAGTTGATCGCGGAGGCCGGACCGAGCGCGCTGCAATTCTGTGGCGTGTTCGGCGGCAAGCCGGGCGCGTGCCGCTGCCAGCTGGTCGAGGTCGCCGGGAAGCTCGCCGAGTCGCTCCAACATCTTCGGAATGGCCTCGGCCAACGTACCGCCGCCGAATTCCTTGGGCACCGGGATCTCCTGCACGCGGGCGTCGGCGAGGAGCCGCTCGACCCGCTTGGCCGCGGTGCCGGAGACGAGGAGCAATACCGCGGTCTCGCCGGACGGCAACACCTGGCTATAGAGCTCGAACTCGTCGCCGATGACGGTGCCGAGCGATGTGCGGAGGGCGGGAATCGTTCCCGCGTCGCCCTTCTTGACCAGCACATGATAGGCGACGGCATCGGGCCAGCGGCGTTCGCTCTCGAGCAGCGAACGAAACGCGGCGAAGAAATGCTGGTACTTGAGGATCAACGCCCGTTCGTCTTCGAGCTCGGCCTGCCGATGCGCGAGCTGTTCGGCGGCGCGACGCGTCTGCCAGGCGACCCGGGCCCAACGGGCCAGTTCGTTCGTGGTCGGTGCCGCGCCGGCAGTGGGATTTGGGCCGGTGGCGCCCGGCGTCGCATCGGCATCCCGTCGCGCGGCCGGTTCCGCAGGTGGCGGTTCTGCCGTGAGGCCGAGGGCGCGCATCGCCTGATCGGCGTCGGCAAGTGCCGCGCGAATGTGATCGCGGGTCCGGATCTGATGGGCATCGAGCGGCACCGTTTCCAGCGGTACGGCCGTCTCCGGCGCGCTGAGGTGCAGCAGTCCGACGTCCTGCAGGGCGGCGAGAACCTCACCCAGGCGGGGTCGCGGCCCCATGATCCGCACCCGCGACATCGGCAGAATCATGACACGTCGCCGCGAACCAGTCCATCGACCACCGCCTTTGCCGCCGTGGCCACGCGCTCATCGGTCACGGTGTCGCACGCGGCGATCTCGCGGGCGGCACCGGCGGCGAGTTCCGCCATCCGGTGGTCGCGTTCCGCCGCGAGGGCCGTCGCCTGTTCCGCGACGATCCGCTCGAGCTCGGCGGCGAGCGCGGCGTGCTGCTGGACGATCGAATCGCGCGCGCGCCCGATCAATTCGGCCGCGGCCTCACGCGCCTGACTCACCAGCTGGTCGTTGCGCGCTTCCGCGTCGATCAGGCGCCGCAGGTCTCCGGACGTCGCGTCGGAAACGGGCTGTGCAGCGGCGGTCCCCTCGGGGGCGGCACTCCGGTCCGCGGGAGTCACGACGGGGTCCTAGTGCGGCGTCCGCGTCATGTCAGCAGATCCGCGGCAATTGATCGCCGGGAAGCATGTCCACCACCCGGCTGCCGCCGATCCGCGTGCGGAGAATCACCATCTCCCGATGCGCGTCGACGACGCGTCCCACCCGGGTCGCCTCGCTGCCGAGCGGATCCTGACGCAGCGCGGCAAGCGCCGCATCCGCCGCCTCGGGGGCCACGACCGCGATCAGCACCCCTTCATTGGCGACATAGAGTGGATCCAACCCGAGCATCTCGCACGCCGCCGCGACAGCCGACGGGACGCGGATGTCCGACTCCTGCAGTTCGATGCCCACGTGCGACGCCGCCGCAATTTCGTTGAGCGCGCTCGCCACGCCGCCGCGAGTGGGATCGCGCAGCACCCGCACGCCGTCACCGGCGGCGGCACGGAGCCGTTCCACCAGCGGATACAGCGTCGCCGAGTCGCTGGTGATCTCGGCGTCGAACGCGAGCCCCTCGCGCGCGGTCATGATGGCCATGCCGTGGCGGCCGATCGGGGCGCTGATCAGCACGACGTCGTCAGCGCGGGCCCGGTCGGGGGCGGGGCGGAACGCGGCATCGCGGGTGCCGATGCCGGTGGTATTGACGTAGATCCGGTCGGCCTTGCCGCGCTCGACGACCTTCGTGTCACCGGTCACCAGCATCACGTCGGCCGCGCGCGCGGCCTCGGCCATGGCGCGCACGACGCGGTCGAGCAGGTCGAGCTCGAGCCCTTCCTCGATCACGAAGCCGGCCGACAGGAACCGCGGGCGGGCGCCCATCATCGCCACATCATTGAGCGTGCCATGCACGGCAAGCGAGCCGATGTTGCCACCGGGGAACTCGACCGGACTGACCACGAAGGTGTCGGTCGACATGACGAGTTCGCCATCGAGTGGCGGCAGCACGGCGCCATCGCCAAGCTGCTGCAGGATGGGATTGGCGAGATGGGGAAGGAACGCGTCGCGCAACAGTGCGGCACTCATCTTTCCGCCCGATCCGTGACCGAGCTGCACCCGCGCCGTATCGGGAAGGGGCGGCGCGCAGGTGAGCTGGTCGTGCAACGCGGTGCGATCGGTCATGTCAGGCGGATGCCGGCGTCGCGGCGCGATAACGGCCATAGTTGTAGTACGCGGCGCACGCACCTTCGGACGACACCATGGGCGCGCCGAGGGGGTGCTCGGGCGTGCACCGCGTGCCGAAGGCGGGGCACTGGTGCGGCTTGAGCTGGCCGCGAAGGACCTCGCCCGCGTGGCAGTCGGGCGACTCGTCGACGTGGATGTCACCCAGCGCAAAGCGGCGTTCGGCGTCGAAGGCGGCGAATTCCGGGCGCAACGCCAGTCCGCTCGCGGGAATTTCGCCGATGCCGCGCCATTTCCGGTCGACCAGCTCGAAGACCGTTTCGACCAGCGTGCGCGCCGGCACCGTGCCCTCACGGGTAACGGCGCGGGCATACTGGTTCTCCACCTCGTGCCGTCCCGACTCGAGCTGCAGGACAGCGAGGTGAATCCCTTCGAGAATGTCGAGCGGTTCGAAACCGGTCACCACGATGGGCACGTTGAAACGGCTCGCGATCGGTTCGTATTCCGTCCAGCCCATCACGGTGCAGACGTGGCCGGCGGCGAGAAAGCCCTGCACACGGTTGGAGGGGTCCTGGAGAATCGCCGTCATCGCCGGCGGCACCGTCACGTGCGATACCAGGACGCTGAAGTTCGTGATGCCGAGTTGCCGGGCGCGCCAGACCGCCATGGCGTTGGCCGGCGCGGTCGTTTCGAAGCCCACGGCGAAGAACACCACTTGTCGATCGGGGTTCTTGACGGCCACGTCGAGCGCGTCCAGTGGGGAATAGACGATACGGACCGCGGCACCACGAGCCCGGAGCTGCAGCAGATCGCACGCGCTGCCGGGTACTCGCAGCATGTCGCCGAACGACGTGAAGATCACGTCGGGCCGGGCGGCGAGCGCCAGGGCCTTGTCGATCTGTTCGAGCGGCGTGACGCATACCGGACACCCGGGGCCATGGATCATCTCCACCGCGTCGCCGAGCAGCTCGTCGAGACCCTGTTTGACGATGGTATGGGTCTGTCCGCCGCAGACCTCCATCAGCACCCAGCGGCGCGTGGCGGCGCGACGGATCTGCGCCGCGAGCCCGCGCGCAATCGAACCGTCACGGTACTCTTCGAGGTATTTCACGTCGCCTCCGGTGCGCCGATACCGTCCAGGCCGGCCTGGGCGACGTCGCTCATCCATTCCAGTTCTTCGAGCTGGCTCATTTCGCGGAGCGCCTCGAACGTGCGCTTCGCTTCGGCTTCGTCGATGACGGAAATCGCGAACCCGACGTGGACCAGCGCGTAGTCGCCGGGCTGGATCTGATCGGCCACGTACGCCAGGCACACGGTGCGGCGGACACCGCCGAAGTCGACGACCCCCATGGGGAGGCCGCGGTCATCGTGGACTTCGACGATACGCCCGGGAATTCCTAGGCACATGAGACGGATCCTCCTGGCACGTTGTCGGCGGCAAGCCGGGCGGCGGCCACTGCGACCTGGCCGAAGCTGATGGCGCCGTCGTTCGGACTGAGTATGCGCGGAAAGAGCACACGGAAGCCGAGCTCCTGCAGTCGCGGCGGGAGCGCTGCGGCAAGGCGCGCGTTCTGAAAGACGCCGCCCCCGAGCGCCACGATCGAGCGATTGGTGGACTCGCCCGCGGTCATGACGGCGCGTGCCGTCATGGCGATGAGGCTCGTGTGGAAATCGGCCGCGAGTTCGCCGAGGTCGTCGCCGCGCTGACGCCGCTCACCGAGTTCGACGAGCATCGGAACCGGGTCGATGGTCCAGGTACGCTCGGGACCGAGCTGGAACGGCATGCCGATGACCCGCCCGGCGTGGCGGCCGGCCAGGGTTTCGAGTTCCATCGCCGCCTGCCCCTCGAACTGCGAGCGATGACGCACGCCGAGCACCGCCGCGGCGGCATCGAACAGGCGCCCCATCGAGGAGGCGAGGGGTGCGTTGAGGCCGGCGCGGATCTGCTGCGAGCGCGACGTCCCGTTCGCGAGCGGCCACCGGCTCGAACGCGAGCGCGAATGCGGCGGCGGCTTCCGGGGCGAGCGAGAGCATGCCGAGTGCGGCGCGCCACGGTTGACGCGCCGCGAGGTCGCCACCGGGAAGTGGTGCGTACCGCAGGTGCGCCAGGCGTTCGAAACCATTCAAGTCGGCGTGGAGGATTTCGGCGCCCCACACGGCGCCGTCGGTTCCATGGCCGGTGCCGTCGTAGGCCACGCCGATGACCGGTTCGACGACACCGTGCTCGGCCATCACCGCGGCGATGTGCGCGTGATGATGCTGCACCGCAATGGCCGGCAGCCCGAGCGCCAGCGCGATGCGGGTGGAGTGATAGCCGGGGTGCAGGTCGTGCGCCACCAGCTCCGGCGCGATCTCGAAGAGGCGGCGGAAGCGGTCGAGCGCTTCGGAGAACGCGGCGACGGTCTCGAAGTGTTCGAGATCGCCGATATGCTGACTGACGTACACGCGCGGGCCGTCGGCGAGCGCGAACGTGTTCTTGAGATCGGCGCCGGTGGCGAAGAGCTGGCGGTTGGCCGCGACCGGGAGCGTGCACGGCAGCGGTGCCAGTCCGCGAGCCCGACGGAGCAGCACCGGTGCGCTCGCTGCCAGCCGCACCACCGAATCGTCGTACCGGGAGACGATATCACGGTCGTGGAGCAGGAAGCCGTCGGCGATGGCGCCGAGCCGGGTGCGCGCTTCGTCGTTGCCGATGGCGATTGGTTCGTCGGTGGAATTGCCGCTGGTCATCACCAGCGGGCCGGCGAACGCGTCGAGGAGCAGGTGGTGCACCGGCGTCGACGGGAGCAGCAACCCGACGGAGTCGAGCCCCGGTGCCACCGACGGCGCCAGATCGGCGTCGGGCCGGCGGCGTACCACGACCACCGGGCGTGCCGCCGACTCGAGCCACGAGGCTTCGTCGGACTCGATGACGGCCAGACGTCGTGCCTGGTCGATGCCGGACACCATGACCGCCAGCGGCTTGGCGACGCGATGCTTGCGCTCGCGCAGCCGCGCGACCGCCGCTTCGTTGCGCGCGTCGACGGCGAGGTGGAATCCCCCGAGGCCGCGGACGGCGACGATGCCGCCGTGCGTCAGGAGGTCTGCGGCAACGGTGATCGGGTCATCACCGTTCCGGCCGGATCGCTCCGGTTCGAACCACAGGCGCGGGCCGCAGTCCGGGCAGCTGTTGGTCTCGGAGTGGTAGCGGCGGTCGCCGGGAGCGCGGTATTCGCGGGCGCATGCGGCACAGAGCGGAAAATGCCGCATGGTGGTGCGCTGACGGTCGTACGGCATCGCCTCGATGACGGTGAAGCGCGGACCGCAGTCGGTGCAGGTGATGAAGGGATAGCGATAACGCCGGTCGGCGGGATCGGTGAGCTCGCGAAGACAGGCGGCGCACACCGCGACATCGGGGGAAACCGGCTGACGGCGACCGACCGGATCGCTGCTCTCGCCGATGGAAAACGCCGTGCGGGCGGCCGGCTCGTCGTCGCGGACTTCGATCTGCTCGATCCGCGCCAGCGGCGGGGCCTCGGGCCGGATGGCGGCGATGAACGCGGCGACAGCGCTCGCGGGCCCCTCGGCGATGATCTCGACCTCGCCGCCGACGTTGCGCACCGAGCCGGCGATCCCGTGGCGCATGGCGAGCCGGTGAATGAACGGCCGGAACCCCACACCCTGAACCACCCCGGTGATCCGCAGGCTGCGGGCGGCGAGGGGCGACTCGGCGACCGTCATGGCCGGGCGGCGTGCGGGCGACGCGCGGTGTCGCGGAGGAAGTCGAACCAGGCATCCATGCCGGCGCCGGTCAGCGCCGAGACCTGGAAGAGGTCCAGCCCGGGATTGATCTGGCGCATGGCGTCGAGCGCGCGCTCCACCGAGAACGGCACGTAGGGGAGCAGGTCCGACTTGGTGAGCACGGCGTAGCGGGCCTGCCGGAACATGCCGGGATACTTGAGCGGCTTGTCCTCGCCCTCGGTGACGGAGAAGAGCACGATCTTGGCCTGTTCGCCGAGATCCCAATTGGCCGGGCACACCAGGTTGCCGACATTCTCGATGAAGAGCAGGCCGGTCTGGTCGAGGTCGACGGCATCGAGTGCAGAGTCCACTTGGCTGGCGTCGAGATGGCAGGCCCCGTTGGTCACGACCGCCTGCACCAGTCGGTCGGTCCGCGCCGCCAGCCGATCGGCGTCGTTCTGCGTCTGGACGTCGCCGGTGACAATACTGATCGCGAGTTCCTCGCCGAGCGCGTCGAGGGTGCGCTCGAGCAGGGTGGTCTTTCCCGAACCGGGGGAGGAGACGAGGTTGAAGGCCGGTACGCCGGCGGCACCGAGACGCTGGCGGACCTGGGCGGCGATTTCGTCGTTGCGCGCCATGACGCGCTCGCGAACTTCAATCGTCCGGACGGCCATCGTCGACCTCCAGGTAGGCGACGCGCAGATCGTCGCCGGGAAGCAACTCCAACTCGGGCCGGGCGCCCTCGAACGGCGGCGCGCCCAGCAGCGTTTCGAGACAGAAGCGGAAGTTCTCGACTTCGATGTTGGCGTCGCGACCGAGCGCGACGCCGACGGTGCGGAGCCGCGGTACGTCGCCGGGTTCTAGGCGCGACTCGGCGATCCGGCAAACTTCGATCGCGAGACTCAGCTCGTGCATGGCGCGACGCTCCGGGGTTGGCAGCGACGGCCGCGTTCGGCCAGCAGCGCCGTGACCCGTTGGAGCAACGCCGGCAGCGCCGCCTCGGCGACCGCGCTCAACTCGGTGGACATCTCGACGCGATCGGGTGCAATTCCGAGCGCCACGACGCGCGCGGGGAGCGTCCCCCGCAGGGTCAGCAGCGCGAGGATCTCGCGCAGGTCGATCTGGTGCGGTGACAGCTTCAGCATGAGGCCGCGCGGGAGCTCGTCGCGCTCCAGCGTCACCACCGTCCCGGGTGCGGCGCCGGTGCGGATGGCGTCGAGGAAGACGACATCGTCCGACCCCTCGAGCAGCGGCAGCAGGTTCATCCCCCACGTTCCGCCGTCGACCAGCTCGACGTCGTCCCCGAGGACCCAGCCTTCCGCCAGCCGCTCCAGGGCGGCCAGTCCGATGCCGTCGTCGGCCATGAGCGGGTTGCCCAGGCCGATCACCACCGTCCGGGCGGCGTCAGTCATCGACGAAGTGCTCGTCGGCCGGCACAATGCGCCCCCCGCTGACCATCGACGAGATCGTGCTGTTGTGTTCCAGCACGTCGGCTCGGAGCGAGAGATAGACGTGAATCGGTACGTAGATGGCGAACACCCAGGTCATCTCGTGGTGCACGAAGCGGACGTTGGGCATGCCGCCGAACAGCGGGCCGATCCAGTTGAAGGCGCGATAGAAGATGCTGGTGGCGTCATACTGACCATAGAGCGCGAACCCGGTGACCACCTGCAGCGCCGCGACGGCGTACAGCCCGGTGTAGCTCAGTTGTTGCAACGGATTGTGGCCGAGGTACCGGGGCGCCTTCTCCGGCTGCACCAGGGCATACGACTTCGCCTGGCGGAAGAGATCACGCCAGTCGCGAAGGCGGATGGGAAAGAGCGCCTTCCACCGCTCGTAGCGATTGCCGGCGAAGAGCCAGTACGCGCGGATGATCGCGGTCATGACGAACACGCCGGCGGCGGCGAAGTGGAGGAACCGCATCCACCCCATGAGGTAGTGGCTGCTGGCCTGTCCGGTGGTCATGAAATACGGCTTGCCGATGTAGAGGCCGGTCACGGCCAGCACCACGATGCAGAGCGCCGCGAGCCAGTGCATGGTGCGGAGCGGCACCCCCCAGAGCGTGACCCAGCGGTAGTCACCACTGCGCGGCAGCGGTGCTGGTGGGGCGTGACCCGCGCGCGGCGGGGCGGACGCGCTCATTGAACCTTGACCTCCACCACCGGTGCGCCCGTGGCGTCGAGAACGTGCACGCCGCAGGCCATGCAGGGATCGAAGGAGTGGATGGTCCGCAGGATCTCGAGCGGTTGGTCCGGGATGGCCAGCGGATGGTTGTCCGTCAATGCCGCCTCGTACGGTCCCATCTTGCCGGCGCCGTCGCGGGGCGAGCAGTTCCAGGTGCTCGGCACGACGCACTGATAGCGGGAAATCGTGCCGCCGTCGATCTGCACCCAGTGGCCCAGCGCTCCCCGTGCGGCGTCGACGAAGCCGTACCCCTGCGACTTGGCCGGCCACTTCGACGGGTCCCACTTGGTGCCGTTGAAGGTGCTGGTGTCACCGCTCTTGATGCGCGCCACCAGTTCGTTGAACCAGACGGGCATGCGGCGGGCGATGACGACGGTCTCGATGCCGCGGGCCGCCGTGCGCCCCAGCGTCGACAGCAGCACCGACGGGCCGACCTGTAGCCTGGCGAGTGTTTCGGTCACCAGTGGCTTGATATCGGGATGACCGGTGGCGTATCCCACCAGCATGCGGGGCAGCGGTCCGACCTGCATCGGCTCGCCTTCGTACCGGGGCGCCTTCATCCAGGTGTACTTCTGTTCGCCCTGCAGGTACGTCCACGGTGTCTTGGGTCCGGTGTACTTGGGTTTGGTCTCTCCCTCGTACGGATGCAACCCCACGCCGTCGCCGCCGGAATACTCGTACCACGCGCTGGTGATGTACTCCTTGACCTTCTGCTGGTCGTACGGGTGGACGGTGGTGAGGTCGTTGCCGAGGATGATGCCCCGCGGGAAATAGAGCTTGCTGACGTCGGTGATGTCGCTTTCGGGGAACTCGCCGACGGCGAGGTAATTGGGCACGCCGCCCCCGATGGCGCCCCATTCCTTGTAGTAGCCGGCGATCGCGAGCAGGTCGGGGTAGTAGACCTGTTCCACGAAGTCGCGTGCCTGGTCGATCATCGCGGAGATTTCGCTCAGCCGCACCGCATTGAGGGTGAAGTCGTTGTCGAGGTTGATGGCGCAGGCCATGCCGCCGACGAGGAAGTTCGGGTGCGGGTTCTTGCCGCCGAAGATGGTGTGCAGCCGGATGACCTGGCGCTGCCAGTCGAGCGCCTCGAGGTAATGCGCCACCGCCAGCAGGTTGACCTCCGGCGGCAGTTTGTACGCCGGATGGCCCCAGTAACCGTTGGTGAAAATGCCCAGCTGCCCGCTGGCCACGAACGTCCTGACCCGATCCTGGGTCTCCTTGAAGTAGCTCTCCGAGTTGTTGGGCCAGGGCGAGATGCTGCGGGCGATCTTGCTGGTGGCGGCGGGGTCGGCCTTGAGCGCGCTGACCACGTCGACCCAGTCGAGGGCGTGCAGGTGGTAGAAGTGGATGACGTGGTCCTGGATGTACTGCATGCCGTGCACCAGGTTGCGAATCAGGCGCGCGTTGGCCGGGATGGTGATGTCGAGCGCGTCTTCCACCGCCCGGCACGAGGCCACCGCGTGCACCACGGTGCAGACGCCGCAGATGCGCTGGGTGAACGCCCACGCGTCACGCGGGTCGCGCCCCTGCATGATGATTTCGATGCCGCGGAACTGGGTGGAGGAGGCCCAGGCATTGCTGATCCTGCCGCCGTCGGCCTGCGCCTCGATGCGCAGATGGCCTTCGATGCGGGTGATCGGGTCGACGACGACCTTGGTGACGGCCATGGCGCGTTACTCCCTGGGCTCGGGCGATGAGGACGGCGGCGGGGCGCCGGGCGATCCCATGACGGGCAGTTGCCGCTTGAGACGGGCCTGGTGGATGCCGGTGGCGACGGCGTGGGCCGCGACGCCAGCGGTGGCGCCGACGGCGAGGGCGGCACCGATGATGTCGGCGCTGCGCTCGACCCCGAACCCGCCGATGTCGGGGAGCCGGCCGTAGAACGGCGTCATGGTGTCCCAGAAGTGGCGTTCGGTGCAGCCGATGCACGGATGCCCGGCGCCGATCGGCCAGCTGGTGCCGTCGTTCCACTGGAAGATGGGGCAGGGGGAGAACGTCGCCGGCCCCTTGCATCCGACGTGATAGAGACAGTAGCCCTCGCGCGCGTTGCTGTCGTCGAACTCCTCGACGAACTGGCCGGCGTCGAAATGCGCCCGCCGCGGGCATTGATCGTGGATCAGCGCCCCGTACGCGAACAGCGGCCGGCCGTCGCCATCGGTGGCCGGCATGCGGCCGAACGTCAGATAGTGCACGATGGTGGCGGTGATGACGTCGGCGATCGGCGGACAGCCGGCGATGTTGACCACCGGCTTGTTCTTGATGACCTGACCGACGCCGACGGCGCCGGTCGGGTTGGGGCGCGCCGCCTGGACACTGCCCCAGTGGGCGCAGGCACCGACCGCGACGATCGCCGCCGCCCCCGCCGCGGCCTCTTCGAGCACCGTCTTCGCGGTGCGTCCACCGATGGTGAGATAGATGCCGTCGTCGGCGAGCGGCACCGACCCGGTGACCACCAGCAGGTAATTGCCGGCGTGGTCCTTCATCGCCGTCTGCAGCGCGGCTTCGGCCTGATGCCCCGCCGCCGCCATCAGGGTGTGCGAATAGTCGAGCGAAATCATGTCCAGCAGCAGATGCCCGATGGTCGGTTCCGCCGTCCGGATGGCGCTCTCGACGCAGCCGGTACACTCCTGCAACTGGATCCAGATGACGCTGGGTCGCTTGATGGCCTGCAGCGCACGGGCCATGCGGGGCGCGGCCAGCTCGCCGAGTCCCAGCACCGCGCAGATGCCGCCACAGTACTGGACGAAGTCACGACGCGAGACGCCGCGCTTTTCGAGGTGTTGGCCGAGAGTTTCACCCTCAGCCCAGGGATGGGGACTGGGAACGTACACGGCGCGGCCCTTCCTGCGGCCTGCGGCCGCGACCCGGGGACAGGGGACGGACAACCGGTGTCGTCTAAGCAAACCCCGCGGCCCGGGCTGCGAAAGGCCGCCCTTACAAGCTGGATTAAGGTATTCATGAAGGTTTCTTCATGTTGCCGCCCGGACCATTGTCTACCGATTGGTCCGTCGGTATAAATCGGGAGCCTGGAACAGGTTGGCGCCGCGGGCGGGGTTTGCGGATGGTTGCTCTCTCGGCCAGAGGCCAAGAGGAGTTTCCGATGAGGATGTCACGGTGGGTCGGGCTTGGTGCCCTCGCAGCGGCCGTCGGTCTGTCCGCGTGCAATTCGACCGAAATCGTCTACCGCGACCGGGCGCCGTTCAATCCCGCCGCTGACAGCGTCAGCGGGCTCCTTGGCTATTACACCGCAAGTACGAAGCAGACCACCTGCGGCAACTGTCACGTGGACTACCAGACGCGGTGGGCGCAGACGCACCACGCCCAGGCCTGGTCGGACCTGATGGCCAGCGGACACGCCGGCCCGTCGTGCTACGGTTGCCACAGCGTCAACGAGGCCGGCAACGGCATCCCCGGACCGGCCGGATACAACAAGACGCCGGACAGCACCTATCAGGACGTGCAGTGCGAAAGCTGCCACGGGCCGGGCATGAATCACGTGTCGAACCCGGACAACAAGAGCACCATCCCGCTGTCGCACGTGACGCTGTACGACTCGGCGGCCAGCTGCGCGGCGTGCCACACCGGCGTGCACGAGCCGTTCACCCAGGAATGGGAGATGAGCGGGCATGCGCAACTGGTGTCGGCGGCGGTGAACAACACCAGCGGCACGTGCAAGAGCTGCCATGAAGGGAAGGGCGTCCTGGTGGCGTGGGGCGTCAACAGCAACTATGTGGAACGCGATTCGGCAGGCAACTCGCCCATCACCTGCCCGGTGTGTCACGATCCGCACGGGTCGCCGAATCCGCATCAGCTGCGGTTCCCGATCGACAACCCGGATCCCGAACAGAACCTCTGCATGAAGTGCCACCTGAACCGTGGCCAGCCGGTGCCCGGCGCCCACGGGGTGACGCCGCATGCGCCGCAGGGCTTCGTGTTGCTGGGCACGGCAGGATACCGGCCGGCGGGAGTGGCGGTGGACACCATGATTGCGCTGACCACGCACGCCAGCGTCGCCAATCCGAATCTCTGCGCCGGCTGCCACGTCAACGCGTTCGACGTCACCGACCCGTCGAGTGGATCATTCATCTTCCACTCGACCGGACACAGTTTCCGGCCGATTCCGTGCGTCGACGCGAACGGCCAGCCGACCAGCGACACCACCTGCGTCTACACGCCGGTGGCGCGCACCTTTGCGACCTGCACCAAGGCCGGGTGTCACGGCAGCCAGGCGGTGGCCGCATCGTTGCTGGCGCAGGTGCGGAGCGATATCGCAACGCTGGCGGACCAGATCTGGATCGACGTGAACCACAACGGCGCCATTGACGCCTTCCCGACCGACTCCGGCTATCTGGCGCTGGTGCAACGGGATCATCCCGGTGATCTGTCGAACGCCACGCAGGTGACGCCGGCGCAGGGGGCGGAATTCAACGTCGATCTGTTCGGCGAAGGGCGATACGCCAACGGTGACAAGTCGCTCGGCGTCCACAATCCGTTCCTCGCAAGGGCGCTCCTGTCCGCGAACATCACCGAACTGCAGAAGACCTATGGCTACGTCTCGCCCTCGGGACGGGTGGCGTCGGTGATGGCGAAGGCATTCGAGGATGCGCGCAGGCAGTCTCCTGGCTTCCTGACGTCGAAGCAGCAGTAAGGGGGGCGTAGCCGGCGTGACGATCTCCGCCTTGTCGCCCGTCTTCCATCAGCTCCCCCGTGGCGCCAGTGGCGCCGCGGGGGCTGCTGTGTCGCGGACGCAGGACACCCTCGCCGCCGCGGCAGGTGTGGTGCGCGATACACTGCGCCCGGCACCGCTTCCCGGCGGTGTCGCGACCTTCGTCCGGTTCGTGTTCCAGGTGCCGCAGTGGATCCAGATCGGCGGGGCGGTGCTGGGCGGTCTCGTCGCCATCGGGATTGTCTTCCTGGCGTGGAAGCGTCGCCGGGAGATCCTGCACTGGCTGATCACCCGCAACCGGGCGATCCAGGTGACGCTGGGCGGCGGGGTGTTCGCCGTCGTGGCCTTCGCGGTGTTCGCGGGTGCCTCCAGTTGGAACTACATCCAGAACAACAACGGCTTCTGCACCGGCTGCCACATCATGGAAATGCCCTTCGGCAAGTTCCAGGCGGGCGCGGGCAAGCACGAGAATCTTCGCTGCCACGACTGTCATGAACAGTCGATGTATGCCAACATCCGCCAACTCGTGCTGTGGGTGGCGGAGCGGCCGAGCATGATCGGGCCGCACGCGAAGGTGCCCAACGAGCGGTGCGAGCATTGCCACCAGGTGGTCGGGTCGGAAGAACCGTGGCGCCACGTCCTGCAGCTGGCGGGACACAAGGCTCATTTCGAATCGGATTCCGCACCGCTCAAGGGTCTGCAGTGCGTCACGTGCCACGGCGCGGAAATCCATCATTTCGTGCCGTCGGTGCGGACCTGTCAGCAGAGCGGTTGCCACGCCGATCAGTCGGTGCGATTGGCGGGCATGGCGACGTTGCCAACCATCAACTGCGTCACGTGCCACAACTTCACCGCCGACCTGCCGGCGCTGGCGACTCACGACTCCGCGGTACGGGCGCTGATTCCCGCGCAGCAGCAATGCCTCAGCTGTCATGGGATGCAGGGGCGACCGACGGGATATGTGCTGGCGAAGGATCCGCACCACGGCGAATGCGGGTTGTGCCACGACGTGCACGCCGACCTGAAGCCGGCCGATGCCGCGTCGCGCTGTGCCACCTGCCACACCAACCTCGATCGCACCGCGTTCCACTCGGGCGCCAATCACCGGGCGGTGGCCAAGGATTGCCTGCTCTGCCACAACCCGCACGCCGCCTCGCTCGACGCCTCGGACTGCGTCGGTTGTCATACCGCGGTGCAGCAGCGCGGCAAGTTCCACCCGCCGCTCCCGTTCGACACGTCGGCGGTGGTGCATCGGCGCATTTCGCAGGCGCGGCCCGCCCCGCCGGCGGCGACGGTGCCGCTTCAGCCGCTGATCGACCGGTTGCCGCAGCACGCCGGCAAGGGCGACGCGACCCCGGTGCCGCTGCCCTCGATGCGGGATTCCCCGGCGCGGTGGCCGCTGCGACCGCCCCGCGACACCTTTCCCCACGCGCTGCACAAATCTCTGCCCTGCCTCACCTGCCACACCGTCAACAATCCCGACACGCCGTACGGGTTGGTGTTCGAGATTCCGCGTGGCTGCGATCTCTGTCATCATCAGGCGTTCTATGGCGGCACGATGAGCCCGCAACAGTGCAGCCGTTGCCATCAGGGGGCGGTCTCGGGGCCGTTACCGACGATGGTGGCGGTCCGGGTCGACAACCGGGCACCGGTGCCGAGGTCGGTTCCGTTCCAGCACCAGGTTCACCAGCAGCTGGCGTGCACAGCGTGTCATCAACCGCCGGATATCGTGCCGCCCGACACCGTGCGGACCTGCCGGGCGTGCCACGCGCAACACCACGATCCGGCGCGCAACTGTTCGGCGTGCCACAATGTTCCGGGGATTCCGGCGGCGCACTCGCGCGCCACGCACACCCACTGCGATGACTGTCATGCGACATCGCACATCGCGGCGCTGATGCCGAATCGCAATTTCTGTCTGATCTGCCACGCGGCGCAGCAGAATCACCAACCGGCTGGTGAGTGCACGACGTGCCACTTTCTGAAGACGCCAGCGGCGTATCGCGCCGAACTTCTGTCCGGAGGCCGACGGTGAGGCGTCGCAGTCGCTGGGCGATGGCGATCGTCATTGGCACGGCGGCGATCCATCCGCTCGCGGCGCAATCGTGGTGGTTGCGCTTCAACGCGTCGGCCCAGCACATCCAGTTGCGTGGCCTCGACGCGGACAGCATACCAGTGGGCGACGCGGTTGCGGCGCCGTCGGGAGGGCTCCAGACGCCGGACGGCATCGCCGTCAACTGCAACGGTACCGCCTACTGCTATTACTTCCTGGCGGGGAGCGTCGAAAGCGGGTTGCCGGCCAGTGGCGGTGTGGACATGTCGCTCTGGGGCCTGGGTGTGCAGGGGCTCTCGGTGAAGGTCAGCGCCCGCGCACTCGGCGACCTGAGCGGCGGGCGGGTATGGCCGGGAACTTCGCCATCGCTCGAACTGCTCGAGGGCTACGCCGAGTACATTCGCAACGGTCTCACGGTGCAGGGCGGGCGATTGCTGGAACAGGGGCGCCTGGCGAACGCCGGTACCAGCGGGCTCGACGGCCTCCGCGGCGATTGGCGTTTCCAGAACGGCACCTTCGACCTGGGCGCGTACGCGGGCTGGGGGCTGGCGCGCGGCACGGTGCTCCCCGTCACGTCACCCGCCGTCGATCCGCTGGCGGAATACCAGCCGTCAACGCGGCAGATCGTGGTCGGGACGCTGGCCGGGTTGCACCTTCCGGATCTCGACGTGCAAACCGAATATCGCCGCGAACTGGACCCGGTGACGGATTACATCGTGGCCGAACGCGCCGCGGCGACGCTGCAGGCCCAGCTTCCCCATCAGCTGCGGCTGGTGGCGGGCGCCGATTACGACCTGGCGCAGGCCGAATGGGGAAGCGCCGACGCGTCGCTGGCCTACTCGGGGCGATCGGTGTGGGCCACCATCGGCGGCAAACATTATCGCCCTTTCTTCGATCTCTGGACGGTGTGGGGCGTGTTCTCGCCGACCCCGTACGACGGTGTCAACGGCTCGCTGGCCGTCGCGCCAGTCGCCAACCTGCAGCTGCGCGCGACGGGCGAGTGGTTCCGCTACGAAGCGGCCGGGGTCAGCGTTCCCGCGGTGCCGCTCGAGGACCGCGGCTGGCGCTGGTCGCTGGAAGGCACGTTGACCCCGCACCCGGGTTGGACCGTCGACGCGGGTGGTCATGGCTCGCTGTTGCCCGGCGCGTCGTCGCGGGGCATCGACACGCGCGTCTCGTGGCGGCCGGACGCGCGCTGGGAACTGGGGGCCGAAGGTGGCAGCCTCGAGAGCCCGCTGGAGTTCCGGTACCAGAATGACGGCGTGGATTACGCCGGGGCATCGGCGAACTATCACACCGCGGAGCGGTGGCGTCTCGGAGTGACCGTGGACCGCTACTGGCAGTCGACGAGCACACCCGACGCGGCGTCATTCGACTTCAATCAGTGGCGGGTCAGTGCGCAGGTGACGTTGACGCTGCGCTCGGCCGCCGACAACTGGTTGCCGCCGGCGGTGCCGGTGAGGAAGACTCCGTGATGCCGCGGGCCGTCAAGGCTGCCGCCGTGGTGGCGGCTTCGGCGCTCGTCGCCGCGGCCGGCCTGCGGCTGCGGCAGCAGCCCGTGGCGTTCGACCACGCCAGACACGCCCGCCTCTTCGTGAGCTGCACGACGTGTCACCCCGGGATCACGCAGCCCGGTGCCTCGGTCTATCCGGCACCGTCGGCGTGCGCCAACTGCCACAACGGGACGGTACAGCCCGTGGTGAACTATGTGCCACCCGCCACGCCGCGGCCGTCGAATCTGCGCTTCGATCACGTGCAGCATGCAGCGCTCCGGCTGGGCCGCGGCGATTCGACCTCGTGCAACGACTGTCACGGGGATCGCCCGCTGGCCTGGATGCAGGTGCACGGCCCCGAACCGACCCAATGCGTCGCGTGCCACACGCAGGGCCGGGGCCAACATCTGCTGCTCCCCGACACGGCGTGCGCCACCTGTCACCTGACGCTGGCGAATGCGAAGGCGCTGCCGGTCGATTCCATTCGCCATTTCCCGGCACCGCCGTCGCACAGCGACCCCGGGTTCGTGCTCGCTGGCGAGCACGGCACGTTGGCGCGGCGCTTCGCGGGGGCCACCGGCGGCGTCGCACAGAGTTGCGCCACCTGCCATGCGCGCGAGTTCTGTGTCAGCTGTCACGTCGACGCCCCCGAGGTGCCGCAGATCCAGGCGCTCGCGGCCGACACGCGTTCCCTGGTGCTGCCGCATCAATTGACGGCGCCGCCGAGTCATGGCAGAGCCGATTTCGAAACACGCCACGGCCAGATGGCGGGTAATGACGCCGTGGCGTGTCGGACCTGTCATACCCGGGAGAGCTGCATCACCTGCCACCGCGGCGAGGCGCCGC
Source organism: uncultured Gemmatimonadales bacterium (assembly GCA_963697065.1). Taxonomy (GTDB): domain Bacteria; phylum Gemmatimonadota; class Gemmatimonadetes; order Gemmatimonadales; family GWC2-71-9; genus Palsa-1233. The sequence goes on along the minus strand of CAVOMQ010000003.1, from coordinate 13,511 downwards.
GGCCGGTGTTGGCGTTGTATGTGGCGGGTCCGGGACGCGGACCGGGGGCCGCGACCACGCAGGAGGCGCCGAGCAGCCATCGCGCGCCGCACTGGTCGACGGAGCACGGACCGATCGCGTCGGCCTCGCTCAGGAGCTGCACCAGTTGTCACACGCGGTCCGAATGCCTCACCTGCCACAAACCCGACGCGGCCGATCGCGGTGGCTATCACCCGCCGGGATACCTTGCCAGCCACCCGGCGGACGCGTATTCGCGGGCCAGTTCGTGTTCGGATTGTCACAACACCGGGCAGTTCTGCCAGAGTTGCCACCAGCTGGCGGGATTGACCTCGCGCCGGCCACTGCTCGGCGCCGCGGGTTACCACGACGGCAACCGACAATTCTTCGTGGGCCACGGCCAGGCCGCGCGCCAGTCGTTGGAGAGTTGCGTCACCTGTCACACCGAGCGCGACTGCCTGACCTGCCATTCGGTGGTGAAGGGGCGCGGATTCGATCCGCACGGTCCGGGATTCAATCCGACCGAGATGCTGCGAAAGAACCCGCAACTCTGTATCGCCTGCCATGGAACGGCGATTCCGACCCGCCGGCCGTAGCGCCGCTCACCCCGGCGGCCGCGCGGGCGACTCGATCACGTCGGCGGTCTGGCGCGCGATGACGACTTCCTCGTCGGTGGGAACGGCGTAGACCGCGCAGGGCGATCCCTCGGCCGAGATGCGCGGTCCGCCGCTCCGATTGCGGGTCATGTCGAGTGCGATGCCGAGGTGCCCGAGCCCGCCGCTGCAGCGCTCCCTGATGATTGCCGAGTGCGCGCCGATTCCGCCCGAGAACACAACGGCGTCGACCCCGTCGACGACCGCGGCCATGGCGCCGATCGCCTTGCGAATCTGGTAGCAGAACAGCTCGATGGCTTCGGCAGCCGCGGTATCCGACAACTCCAGCTGCAGCAGTCGCTGCATGTCACCGGAACGTCCCGAGACGCCAAGCAGACCGCTTTGCCGGTTGACCAGGTTGTCCAGGTCGGCGGATGACAGCCGTTCGGCGACAAGCAGGTGCAGCATCAAACCGGGGTCGAGATCGCCGGGGCGGGTGGCCATCATCACGCCCGAGGCGGGGGTGAAGCCCATGGTGGTGTCGACTGCTCGGCCATGGCGCACCGCCGCCAGCGAGGCGCCCGCGCCGAGATGCGCCAGGACGACGCGACTTCGCGCAACGTCAGGCCCCGCGATCGTCGCGAGCGCGTCGAGCAGATAGGTGAACGACAGACCGTGAAATCCGTAGCGCCGCACGCCGTGCTGCTGGAAACGACGCGGAATGGCGAGGCGCTGCGCTACGTCCGGCATGGCGTGGTGAAACGCGGTGTCGAAGCACGCCACCGCGGGGCAATTCGGCCACCGATCGGCTACTGCTGCAATGATGGCGAGCTGTTGGGGCAGATGGTCGCGGTCCCACGATTGAATCGCCGCGAGTCGCCCGATCACTTCCGGGGTGATGTCAAGCGGCTGGCAACAGTCGGGGCCGCCGTGCACCACCCGGAAGCCCACCGCCGCCGGCCGATCGGCCTGGCGCCGGTCGAGCAGGTCGAAGATCTGCGCCAGGGCGGCGGCGTGATCCGGGACCGGGATCATCACGTCCTCGCCGATCCCGTCCGGCGCCGTCCAGTGCAATGTTGCGGCATCGCTGCCGATCCGGTCGATGGTGCCGTGCACCAGGCGCGCCCCGGAGTCCGGCACCGGGAGCGCGAACAGCGCAAACTTGAGACTCGAGGATCCGGCATTCAGCGTCAGGACAGTGGGTGTTTTCGCGGTGCCTCCATCGCGGACCTTCCACGAACGACGAAGCGGGACCGCCGGTCGCGACCCCGCTCGTCAGTGCGGCCTGCGGTCAGCTCAACCGGCAAAGCAGTAGTTGCAGCCCTTTTCCTGGCAGCGGCCGACCGCCATGACACCCGACGGAACGACCTGCACACCCGGAAACATATTCGCCATCAGCTCGGAGTGAATGGCGTCGGCGTTGCCTCCGGTCTTCTTGGCGATGTCGCCGGCCATCACGGTCAAGGCGACGTTGCAGACGCCGATCATCACGCCGCCCTTGAGCAACTCGGCAACGCCGAGACCGGGGATCGGCAGGCCGGTGATCGTGCCGTAGACATTCCGGGTCGCCGGCTTGTCGCCGTCCTTGATGCCGAGTTGCTCGCCGAACTTGTACTTGGCCCACATCGCGTCCTGCAAGGCGAGCGGCGCGGCCTGATGCCGGAAGATCACGACGACGCTGTCGTCGGCGTCCTTCGAGCCGTAGGTGGCGTTCATGGTGTTCATGTAGATCCGCGGCCAGACGGCCGCAAAGCCGCTGTTCGGCGCCGGCGCGTCGAACATCATGCGGTGCTTGCCATTGATGCGATTGAACCAGTCTTCGAGCGGATCGGCCTTGCCCGGTGGGCCGTCGGGAGCGGGCGTTTCCGCCGCCAGGCGCACCGGGCCGAGTCCCGTCACGCCGAGGGCAATTGCGGCACCCAGTCGTCCCAGAAAACCGCGGCGATGGGTCGAGAACGTGGTCGAATCGAGCATGGTACCTCCGGACGGATTGGCTTGGTGAAGCGCCCGGCGTGCTGGCGCGCACCGGAACGTCTCGATGGCGGTCGCCGGCCCCGTCGATGGGCCAGCGCCCGGTTCCTAAGGTTAGGACGGAAGCCGATTCCGGGTAAGGGGGCGCGGACCGATCGTGTGCCACGAACGCGGTGGCCCCTGGCTGGACGCACCCGGAGCGCGCCGATAGCTTCGTGCAACGATGATGTCTCCAACCCGCAAGTCCGGCGCGACCGAGGTCGAGCCCAACTACACCGGGCCGGTCGAGGATTATCTCAAGGCGATCTACGATCTCGAACGCTCGGCGGGCACCGCCGCGACCAACGAGATCGCGCGCCGCCTGGACATCGCGCCACCCTCGGTGAGCTGGATGGTGCAGCGTCTCGCCGAGCGGGGCCTGCTCACCTACCAGCGGTATCGCGGCGTGCGCCTGACACAGGCGGGACAACGCGCGGCGCTCCGGATCGTGCGACGCCACCGCATCATCGAGACTTTTCTGTCGCGAGTGCTGGCCTATCCCTGGGATCAGGTGCACGACGAGGCGGAGCGGCTGGAGCATGCCGCCAGCGACGAACTGATCGACCGGATGGCCGCGGCGCTGGGAGAGCCGGCCGTCGATCCGCACGGCGCGCCGATCCCGACCCGCGGAGGGAGGATCGCCGAACGCGAGTACGCTTCGCTGGCCGAGATTCCCATCGGCGAACCGTTCGAGGTCGTCCGGGTCAGCGACGACGACCCGGAGCGTCTCCGCTACCTGGCCGAACTCGGTCTCACGCCGGGAGTGGCCGTCACCGTGCTCCGCCGCGAGCCATTCGAGGGCCCGATGACGGTGCGCGTCGGCCCGAGCCGGGGTGGGGCGGAGCAGGCGGTGGGTCCGGTGCTCGCGCGCGACGTGCTGGTCGAACCGGCGCGTCGCGGAAGAGGCCGGAAGCCGCGTTGACGGCCCGCCGCCACCGGCGGGGTTGCCCTTCGAAGTGGTCTCAACCGAATATCGACTGCGTTGGAGCAACTCGGGCCTGGCCAGGCTGCTCGTGTTCGGTCAGGTGGTGTTGTCAACGCAGCTGGCGGGCTCGATCGCGCTGCTCAACGCCTACCTCATCATCACCGCCATCGGCTGACCGCCGCGCGGCGCCCCCGCTGGTCAAACCGGGTGGCGCGGCGTATTCATTGTGCGCTTGCCGGCCACGGGATCCCGCGGTCCGGCGTTTCCCCTTGCGACATGCGATGGAGGCAGGATGCGGTGGAACCGTGCTACGCCCGTGCGCCGGGTCGTCGGGATGGTGGTGTCGGTCGGGGCGATGGTCGTGTTGCGCGCCGCGCCCCAGCGGGCGGGGCGGCCGGCTCAGCACGACGACTCGGCGTACACCGCGTTGATCAAGGCCGATCTCTCCGATCCGCGCATCTCGACCGACCTCGTGGATCACCTGCCGGCGTCGGCGAAGGTGCCGACGCCGCTCAAGTATCTCGGCCACATCATCGGGGCGCCCGGCGTGCTCGACCACGTGGCACAGCTTCACGGCTACCTCGCCGCGATCGCCAAGGCGTCGCCGCGGGCGAAGTACTGGAGCATCGGACAGACCGACCAGGGCGAGGAGATGGTGATGCTGGCCATTGCCGATTCGGCCACGATCGCCAATCTCGAGCGCTACCGGGGCTATCTCCACGAATTGACCGATCCGCGCAGGACGACGGAGGCGCGTGCCCAGCAGCTGTTGCACACCGCGAAGCCGATCTACTGGATCACCAGCGGCATGCATTCCACCGAGACCGGCGGTCCGGAGATGCTGATGGAGCTGGCATACCGGCTGGCGGTGGAGGAGACGCCATTCATCCAGGAGATCCGGAACAACGTGATCGTGCTGATCACGCCCGTGGTCGAGCCGATCGGCCGCGACCGGGTGGTCGATGCGTTCAACTACAACAAGGAGTACGGTGCGACGCGGGGACGGATGAGCCTGCCGTACTGGGGCGACTACGTCGAACACGACGACAATCGGGACGGCATGGGTCAGATGCTGCCCCTGACGCAGAACATCACCCGCGCCTTCCTGGAGTGGACGCCCCAGGTGCTGCATGATCTGCACGAGTCGGTGACCTATCTCTACGTCTCGACCGGCACCGGCCCGTACAACACGGCACTCGACCCGATCACGGTCGACGAGTGGTGGCTGATGGCAGAGAACGACGTGATGGAGATGGCCAAGCGCGGCGTCCCCGGCGTGTGGACCTACAACTACTACGATGGCTGGGTGCCCAACTACATGTTCTTCATTGCGCACAGCCACAACGCCACCGGGCGCTTCTACGAGGTCCAGAGCTACACCGATACCAACTGGGTGACGCCGCCGCCGAGCACCACCAGCCGCGAATGGTACCGGCCCAATCCGCCGCTCCCCCGCATCAAGTGGAGCCCCCGGGCCAACACCAATATCCAGGAATCGGCGCTGCTGCTGGCGCTGAACCGGTTCGCGCGGGACCGCACGATGTTCCTCGAGGACTACTGGATCAAGAACCGGAATGCGGTGAACAAGGGGAAGACCGGCCCGATCTTCGGCTGGGTGATTCCGGCCGGGCAGCACGCCCGGCAGAATGCCGCCGAGGCGGTGAACGACCTCCGCGCGCAGGGACTGGAATTTCACCGCGCCACTACCGCATTCACCGTCGGCAAGGTGAGTGTCGTGCCGGGTGACTATATCGTGCGCGGCGATCAGCCGTATCGCACCATCGCCGACATGTACTTCGCGCTGCAGAATTATCCACCCGACAATCCGTCGCCGTACGACGATACCGGATGGACCTTTCCGTTGATGCGCGACGTGACCATCGAGGAAGTCACCGACTCCGCGCTGCTGCGCCAGCCGATGACGCCGGTGACCGCGCCGGTGACGGCGCCGGGCGGTGTCGACGGCACCGGCCCGGTAATCATCGTCGAGAACAACCACGACAACGCGCTGGTGACGTTCCGTTTCAAGTTCAAGGACGTGGCGATGCTCGCCGCGGAGGCGGCGTTCGACGCCGGCGGCCACCATTTCGGTGCCGGGGCGTTGATCGTGCCGCACGCCGACGCGGCGGCCCTGGGCTCCGGACTCGCCACGCTCGGCCTCTCGGGTCACGCCGTGGCGGCGGTGCCCGCGGTGGCGACCCATCCGCTCGATGTCCCGCGCATCGGATTCGTGCACAGCTGGAGCAGCACGCAGGATCAGGGCTGGGTGCGGGGCGCCCTCGACCATTACGGCGTGCCGTACACCTACTTCGGTGAGCCGCTGCTCAAGGCGGGTCACCTGCGGGACCAGTATGACGTGATCATCTATCCGTCGGGCGGCACCGGTGGACGGATTGGCGGCGGCCGCGGCGGGAACGAGCCGGTGCCGTATCGCAGAACGGCGGAGTTTCCGTCGTTCGGCACGCCGGATTCGACCGACAACCTGAACGAGCCCGCTGGACCCGAGGCGATGAAGGCGCTGTACGAGTTCGTCGAACAGGGTGGCACGCTCATCGTCGAGGGTGGCACCACGCCGGTCTTTCCCGATTTCGGCCTGACCCCCGGCGTGACGGTGGAGCGTCCGTCGGGATTGTTCGCCCGCGGATCGGTTCTGCGCGGAGTGATCACCGACTCGACCAGTCCGCTGGTCTACGGTTATGCGCCGGGCGAGGTGCCGGTCTACTTCAGCAACGCGCCGGTGCTGAACGCCGGTAATGCTCCGGTGCAGGTCACTGCCGCCGATTCGACGGCCCCCGGACGTGGCGGCCGCGGCAGCCGGCTGAGCCAGAACACCGCTCCCAACGCAACGCTGCTCGAGCTTTCGCCGTGGGACCCAGACCACGTCGGGGTCCCGCTCGACGCCACGCAGCTCGCCACCGACTCGGCGTTCAATGCCAGTGGCCGGAACGGGCGTGGTCGCGGCTTCGGCGGCGGGGGCGGCGGGGGCGGCGGTCGAGGCGGGCGGAGCGGCGGCGCCGCCGCTACGACGCTCGAAGGGGTCGCACCAGATCCGGCAGCGCACGCCCGCGTCGTGATGCGTTTCCCCGAGCAAGCGTCCGACATGCTGCTCTCGGGATCACTCGATGGTGGCGAGGCGCTTTCGAGCCGGGCGCAGCTGGTCGACGAGTCGGTGGGGAAGGGACACATCGTGATGTTCGCGTTCCGGCCGTACTGGCGGTGGCAGACGCAGGGCACCTTCGCGATGGGGTTCAATGCGATCGTGAACTGGAATCATCTGGATGCGGGGGCCGGCCGCTAGGCGGGGGGCGACGCCGGCGCGCCGCGCCATTTGAGTAATTTCAAGACGCCATTTGGCGCAGCGGCGCGCCGCCCCTGCGGCCGCGCGCGCGGCGCGTCAGGAGCCGATGCTGTCCGGCGGGCTCATATCCAGCCAGACCTTGACCTGCTGGCCGTCCTCGCCGGGGGTGCGGTCGATGCAGAGACCGTCGAAGGTCGGGCCGCCGCGGCGCGACAACCGGCACTGCAGCACGGCGTTGAGGCCGATGTACCAGTCGAACGTCAGCACATCGTCCTTGAGTTTGACGCCACTCATCCCGTAGTCCGGTGAGTTGCGGGCCCGCATGGTGATGTAGAGGTGCTTCTTGTCGGCGGCGACGTCGAATTGCACGCGGGTGCTGTCGTCTTCCCCGCGAACGAGCCAGCCGTGCCAGACGCCGAGGGTGATGTCGGGATGCTGCTGGGCCGCGGCCGGCTGCGCTGTCGCGGCCAGCAATGCCATTCCGGCGGCCAGCATCGCAGACAACGACATGCGGGTGCCGGTCCGGTCGGGGTGCTTCGGGATCGACACCATCAATCCTCCTCGGGGCGGCGCCGTTCGCGCTTGAGCGTGCTGCGGCGTTGCTTGGCGTCGCGCCGCGCCCGCTGTGCGGCGGCGGTCGGACGGGTGGCGCGACGCTTCTTCGGAATGACCATCGCGTGCGCCACCAGGTCCCGGAAGCGCTCCAACGCGGCGTCGCGATTGCGCAACTGGCTCCGTTCTCCCTGCGCCACCACCCGAAGGCGGCCCCGCGAATCGACCCGCCCGCCGAGTCGGGTCAAGCAGGCGCGCCCGGGTCGCGTCGTCAAGGGATGGTGACGCCGGGATGTCCCACACGAGCTCGATCCGGGTCGACGATGTGTTGACGTGCTGTCCGCCGGGTCCCCCGCTTCGAGTGGCGCGCCATTCCAATTCGGCCCGGGGGATCTCGAGTGGGCCGGCCGCGATGCTGCCGTCATCCGGGGCCATGCTGGAGACTACCCCGGCGTGACGCCGCCACCAAGCCCGTGGAGCATGGCGAGGGGTGATTACGTTTGAGCCATGCGATGCCTGGGCCGGCTGGTGATGCTGGTGCTGCTCGTCATTCTGCTGGCCGCGGCGTGGCTGTACCGCGACGACCTCTCGCGGTGGGTGCGCGGCCGGTTGCACCCGGGCGAGGTCGAGCTGCGCACCGGGCGCCCGTCGGCGGCCGCCTACCGGAGCGCCCTCGGCGTCCTCGATTCGTTGCGGCGCTTCCGACCCGATTCCGTCGTTCTCGACGCCGACGAGCTGGCGGCGATCCTGGCGCACGGCACCAATCTCCTCCCCGACAGCGCGGCCGACTCCGTGACAGTCGAACTCGGCAACCGATCGGTTCGGATCCGGACGATGGTCGACGTGGCGCGGCTTCCCGAACGGGTCCGGCGCTATATCCCGGGGCATCCACAGCCGTTCGAGGAGGTCGTGGCCGGCGGCGCACTCACGCCGGTTCGCGACGGCGCCGCGGAACTCGACCTCGAGCATGTCTCCGTCGACGGCATTCCCGCGCCGAGCAGTGCGGTAACGCGCCTGCTGGGTGAACTGACCGGACGCGAGAGCGACGGCCGCATCGTGGTGACGCTTCCGTCGGGGATGAGCGGATTTCGCGTCCGCCCCGAAGGCGTGGCGGTCTATCGTGTCGGTAAGGTGCCATGACCGGCGCGGGACAGGGGCCAGTGATGATGCCCAACGGTCGGCCCGGCCGGGTATTGGTCGTCGACGACGAGAAGTCGATCCGCGAGGTGCTCAGGCAGGTGCTCGGCTACGAAGGCTACGGGGTCGAATTCGCCGCGTCCGGCGGGGAGGCGTTGTCGGTTTACCGGTCCCGCCCCACCGACCTGGTGCTGCTCGACGTCAAGATGCAGGGGATCGACGGAATCGAGACGCTGCAGCAGCTCCGCCTGCAGGACCCGTTGGCGCGCGTCGTGATGATTTCGGGACACGCCAGCATCAGCACGGCGGTCCAGGCGGTGAAGGAGGGCGCGTTCGACTTTCTCGAGAAGCCGCTCGACGCCGATCGGTTGCTGGTGACCGTGCGCCGGGCCCTGGAACACCGGCGGCTCGAGGGGGAGAACGCCCGCCTGCGGGAGGGATTGGCGCGCGCCACCGATTCGCGCTTCGCGATGGTGGGCGGGAGCGGCGCGCTGCGCGAAATCCGCGAACTCGTGGCCCGGGTCGCCCCCACCGACGTGCGCGTGTTGATCAGCGGTGAGAACGGCAGCGGCAAGGAGCTGGTGGCGCGCGCCATTCACGACGCCTCGTCGCGCAGCGACGGGCCGTTCGTCGACGTCAATTGCGCGGCCATCCCCGGCGAGTTGGTGGAGAGCGAACTGTTCGGGCACATGAAGGGTGCCTTCACCGGCGCGGTGCGCGACCAGCCGGGGAAATTCGAGGCCGCCGACGGCGGCACGCTGTTTCTCGACGAGATCGGCGACCTGGCGCTGAGTGCGCAGGCGAAGATCCTTCGCGCGCTGCAGGAGGATGTCATTGTCCGGGTCGGTGGCAATCGCCCCATTGCCGTCGATGTCCGGGTGATCGCGGCGACCAACCGCGATCTGAGTGACGAGATCGCCGCCGGCCGGTTCCGGGAAGACCTCTTCTTCCGGCTCAACGTGATGCCGGTGCACGTGCCGGCGCTGCGCGACCGTACCGAGGACATCCCGGCCCTCGTGGCCCATTTCGTCGCCTCGCTTGGCGCCGGACCGGGAATGACGCCCAAGGCGTTCAGTCCGGCGGCGCTGCGCCGGCTGCGGCAGCGGTCCTGGCCCGGCAACGTGCGCGAGCTGCGCAACGCGGTGGAGCGGCTGCTGATCCTGGCCGCAGGGCCTGAGGTCAGCGAGGCCGACGTCGACCAGGCGCTGCCCGGCGACACCGGCACGCCGATCGATCTGCCAGCGCTTGCGGCCGCGGCCGAAGGACGCACGTTCATGCAGTTCCGTGATGACGCCGAACGGGTCTTCCTGGAGACGCGCCTGCGCGATCACCACTGGAACATCACCGAAACCGCCCGCGCCATCGGGCTGCCGCGATCGAATGTCTACCACAAGATCGAGAAGTACGGTCTCGAGAAGGAGCGCTCATGACCGGGCCGCGCGATTGGGACAAGGAACTGGCCGAGATCGACAAACTGATCGCGTCAGGCGACAAGCCCGGCGCGCCCGCACCGGCGCCGGTTCCGGCACGGCACCCGGCAGGCGGTGCCGCCGACGGTCCGGCAACGGCGGCGGCCGTCGCGCCGTCCACCGGACCACGTCCCACGCGGCGTCGCGACCTCGCCACCGTCTGGTTCAAGGTGACCCTCGGCGTGCTTGGCGCGGGCGCGCTCACGATCTGGCCGTACGGCAAGACGTGCGGCATGCTGCTGGACGTCTATCTTGTCGGGGTGTTGGCGGTGATCGCCGCCGGCGCGTGGGGGATGCGGGGCGCCTGGGTGCACCGCCGCGGCATCGCCCACGTCGTCGCCTTGGTGGTGTTCCTGGCCGGGTTGTGGCTTGCCGCGGCCGAAGTGCTCCCGCGCGTGGGCTACGCCCGGACCGCGGCGACCTGGACCTGTCCCTCACCCTGATCACCATGCCGAAGAACTTCCGCAATTTCATCGCCGGACATTGGGTCGCCCCGCAGACCGGCCGCTATTTCGAAAATCGCAATCCGGCCGACACGACGGACCTGATCGGGCGATTCCCCGATTCGGGCGCGGCCGACGTGGCCGCGGCGGTGCGCTCGGCGCAGGCCGGGTTCGAACAGTGGTCGCGTACGCCGGCGCCATTGCGCGGTGACGTGCTCCGCCGAGTGGGCGATCTGCTGGTGGCGCGGAAGGAAGAGATCGCCAGCGCCATGACCCGCGAGATGGGGAAGGTGCTGGCCGAGACCCGCGGCGACGTGCAGGAGGGGATCGACACCGCGTATTTCGCAGCGACGGAGGGACGGAGGCTGTACGGCCGCACGGTGCCGTCGGAGTTGCGGCAGAAGTGGGCGATGAGCGTGCGGCGGCCGATCGGCGTGTGCGGCCTGATCACGCCGTTCAATTTCCCGATGGCCATTCCGACCTGGAAGGCGTTTCCGGCGCTGCTCGCGGGGAACAGCGTCATCCTGAAGCCCTCGGAAGACGTGCCGCACACGGCGCACCTGCTGGTGGAAATCCTTCTTGAAGCCGGAATCCCCGACAACGTGATCCAGCTGGTTCACGGCGGTGCCGCGGCAGGCTCGGCGCTGGTGTCACACCCCGGCGTGCCGGTGCTCTCGTTCACCGGGTCCACCGACACCGGCGCCGGCATCGGCGAAGTCGCGGGGCGGATGCACAAGCGGCTCTCGCTCGAGATGGGCGGCAAGAACGCCATGATCGTGATGGACGACGCCGACCTCGACCTGGCGCTCGAGGGCGTATTGTGGGGAGCGTTCGGCACCACCGGGCAGCGGTGTACCGCCACCTCACGGTTGATCCTGCACGGGAAGATCCACGACCGCTTCGTGGCGCGGGTCGTCGAGGCCGCCGAGCGCATGACGCTCGGCGACGGCCGCGAGGCGCGCACCGACGTCGGGCCGCTGATCCACGCCGCCGCGCGCGAGAAGGTCGAGCGGTACGTCGCCATCGGGCTGGCCGAAGGGGCCGAGTGTGCGACCGGCGGCGCCCGGCCGCGCAGTCCGCGGTTGCGCGACGGCTTCTTCTACCGACCGACGATCTTCACCGGCGTGCGTCCCGGTTCCCGGCTCGCCACCGAGGAGATCTTCGGACCGGTGCTCAGTGTCATCCGGGTGGGAAGCTACGAGCAGGCGGTGCGGGTCAACAACGGCGTACGCTACGGATTGTCGAGTTCGATCTACACCCGCGACGTGAACCGGGCGTTCCGCGCCTTCGAGGATCTGCAGAACGGCATCACGTACGTCAACGCGCCGACGATCGGCGCCGAGGCGCACCTGCCGTTCGGCGGCGTGAAGCAGACCGGCAACGGGCATCGCGAAGGGGGCTGGGCGGTGTACGATTTCTACACCGAGACCAAGGTCTGTTACGCCGATTTCTCCGGCACGCTGCAGCGCGCGCAAATCGACACCTACGACCTGTGAACTGGTGCCGCAAACCGGTGTCGCGCGGCCGCGACAACGGTTGCGTCCCTTCCGGGACGGGACTACGCTTCTCCGATCGCGGGTCCTCCTCCATTCATGGTTGACGGTTGTCGCATGCGGCCATTGCGGGTCGGTAGCAGCGGGAATGGGAGTGCGGGCGAAGGTTCGCTCGATCTCTATCTCCGCGACATCGCGCGATATCCCCTGATCAGCCAGGCCGAAGAAGTGGCGCTGGCGCAACGCATCCACACTGGCGACGAAGACGCGCTCGACACGCTGGTCCGCAGCAATCTGCGCTTCGTCGTCTCGGTGGCCAAGAAATACCAGAACCAGGGTGTCGCGCTGGCCGACCTGATCAACGAGGGCAACCTCGGCCTGATCCGCGCCGCGCACAAGTTCGACGAGACCAAGGGCATCAAGTTCATCTCGTACGCGGTGTGGTGGATCCGCCAGGCGATTCTGCAGGCGCTCGCCGAGCAGTCGCGGATCATCCGGGTGCCGCTCAATCGGGCCGGTGCGCTCCATCGGATCGGCAAACGGAGTTCGCTGTTGCAGCAGGAGCTGGGGCGCGATCCGACCCCCGGCGAAATCGCCGAGGGCACCGATCTCGACGTGGGCGAGGTGGAGCGCGGGCTGGCGCTGGCGCGGACCCACGTGTCGCTTGACGCGCCGATGAGCGCCGGCGACGATCATCGCCTGCTTGACTATCTCCCGGACTCGCTCGATCGCGGCGCGGACGCGGAGACGATCGATCACGCCCGCAGCGAGTGTATCGCCGAGGTGTTCAAGGAGCTGCGCGACCGCGAAGCCCACATCCTGCGGCTCTACTTCGGACTCGACAGCCCCGAGCCGCGCACGCTGGAGGAGATCGGCCACATGCTGGGCATCACCCGCGAGCGGGTCCGCCAGATCAAGGAGAAGGCGCTGCTGCGCCTGCGCCAGGCGGGGTACGCGCACGCCCTCCAGTCCTTCCTGGGTTGACCGACGATGGCTGCGACGGCGTCGTTCGACATTTCCACCGGGGCTGATCTGCAGGAAGTCGACAACGCCGTGCACCAGGCCCACAAGGAGATCGGCAGCCGGTACGACTTCAAGGGCACCCACTGTACCGTCGAGTTCGACCGCGACCAGGCGCGGATCACCTTGCAGGCGGATGATGACTTCCGGATGGACGCGCTGGTCGAGGTGGTGCAGGGCCGGCTGGTGCGACGCAACGTGCCCGTCAAGAACCTGAAGGTGGGCGAACCCGAACCCGCGGCGGGGGGTTCGGTGCGCCGGGTGATCACGCTCACGCAGGGTATCCCCACCGACACCGCGAAGAAGATCCAGCGAACCATCAAGGACGGCGGGTTCAAGAAGGTCCAGGCCAGCATTCAGGGCGAAGAGATCCGCGTCACCGCGCCGTCACGCGACGAACTGCAGCGCGTCATCGCCCTGCTCCGTGCCGAAGACTTCGGCATCGAGCTCTCGTTCGGCAACTATCGCGGATGATCCGCCGCCTGCCGCGACGCATCGCCGTCGTCGGGCCGGCGGTAGCCTCGATTGCGGTCCTGTGGGCGGCATGTGCGCCGCGCCGCGAACCGCGATCCGC
>CAVOMQ010000002.1:0-358077 GCA_963697065.1 uncultured Gemmatimonadales bacterium | reverse complement strand
GACACCGGTCATCGCTCCGGCTGAAATCCGTGTTGCCATTGCCACCGGCATCCCCGCCGTCGCGGTCTCCGCCGATCGAGGCCTGGTGATCGTGACGCCGGCGCGCCGTGCCGCGATCCATCTCGCGGGCGGACGCCAGGTGACGTTGAGTCCCGGCCCCACCGGGATCACGGTCGACCTGCCGGGCGCGGTCCCCGCCAGCGATCGGTGGGAGCTGCGATCAGCCGACCGGTCGGGCACGGTGCGTTTCGCCGGTCATGATTATCCCGGTGTCGTGATCGTGACGGCCCAATCGCGGGGCCTCGCGGTGGTCGATCGGCTCTCGCTCGAGACGTATGTCGCCGGCGTGGTCAGCGCCGAAATGGGTCATCGCGCCGCGTCCGATCTCGAGGCACTCAAGGCGCAGGCGGTGGTGTCGCGTACCTACGCGGTGCGTCATCGCGATCTGTCCGGGTCGCAGCCATACGACCTGGTGGCGGTGCGCGACGACCAGGTCTTCGATGGCACCACGGCGACCGATGCGCTGGCGCTGCGCGCCACTCGTGCCACGGCGGGGGAGATCCTCACCTACCACGGTGCGCCGATCGACGCGTTCTTCTGCTCCACCTGCGGCGGCCGCACCGAAGACGGTACGGCCGTCTTTCCCGGTGCCGATCGGCCCTACCTGCGTTCCGTCTCCGATCTCGCGCCGGACGGGCATCCATGGTGCGCCATCTCGCCCCGATACTCGTGGAGGGAGCACTGGAGCGCCGACGAACTGCGGCGGGTGCTGGCCGCGACGCTGCCGGCGAACGGCTTCAGCGCGGATCGGGGCGACGATCTCACCGACATCGCGGTGACCGCGACGACCCCCAGCGGACGCGCGGCGGCGGTGACGCTCGGGGGCAACGGCGGATCGACGGTCGTATCGGGTCAGGCGATACGACGGGTGCTCGCCCCTGCCGGGGGAGGGATGCTGTGGAGCACACAGTTCACGGTGCGGGTCTCGCGCCAGGGCGAGACCATCGAAGCGGTGGACCTTTCGGGACATGGCAGCGGCCACGGCGTGGGGATGTGCCAATGGGGGGCGATCGGCCGGGCGCGGGCGGGGCAGGATTACACGACGATTCTGAGCAGCTACTTTCCGGGCACGATCGTGCAGCGCGTTCCCTGAATCCGGAAGGACCCGACGGAATGGTCGATCGGTTGCGCCTCGGAGTGATCGGCGCGGGGGCGGTGACGCAGGTGGGGCACCTCCCGGCGCTCAAACGCATCCGCGAGATCGACGTGGTGGGGATCTGCGACAACGATCTCCCCAAGGCGCGCGCCCTCGCGGATCGCTTCGGCGTGCCTGACGCCTTCAGCGACATCAGCGAGCTGCTGGAGTACGAGTCCCTCGACGGCGTGCTGATCTGCACGCCGAGCCACCTGCACGAACCGCACATCCAAGCGGCACTGGCGTCTGGCTTGCACATCTTCGTCGAGCGGCCGTTGGCGCTCACCTCGGCGGGCGCGGCCAAGCTGGCCAAGGCCGCCCAGCGCCACGACCGGGTCGTGATGGTCGGCGCCAATCACCGCTATCGGCCCGACGTGCAGCAGATCCGCTCGTTCGTGCAGAACGGCGAACTGGGCGAGCTGGAGTCGATCCGGGCGTGGTGGTTCGTGGCGCGTGCCGGCCGGGTGTCATTGGGGTGGCGGCAGAAACGGGAACTCTCCGGTGGCGGGGCCATGCTCGATCTCGGGCTGGGACTGCTCGACCTGGCGCTCTGGCTGAGCGGATTTCCCAATCCGACGCGCGTCTCCGCCGTCTTCCCCGAGCGCGGCCGGGAACGGGGCATCGAGCCGTCCGGCACTGCCATGATTGCGCTCGAAGGGGGCGCCGCCGTGCACCTCGACACCTCGTGGCGCTTCGTCGGTCCGGGCGAGCGGTTCGGCCTGGCGGTGCGGGCCTCGCGGGGATCGGCCCGGATCAATCCGCTCGAGATCTGGAAGGACTTCCACGGTGCCGCGCAGAACGTGGCGTCATCCGGGGCGCATTCGCGGGAGACACCGTTCGCGCTCGGACTCCGGGCGCAGTGGGCACACTTCGTGGCGTGCGTGCGCGGCGAAGCAACGGCGCCGGCGCTGCAGGACCAGGTAACGCTGTTGCGCGTGATGGAATCGATCTACGAATCGGCGGACGCCGGCCGGGACGTGATGCTGTGAGGCCGCGCCGGCGCGGCGTGCCGGTCCGTTCGTGGTGCGTCGCGGCGTCGGCTTCCGCCGCCCTCCTGTCATCGGCCACACCGGTGCCGGCGCAGACGGCCGCCGCGGTCCGGACCGCCGGCGACAATCTCGAAGTCTTCCTGATGACCATCGGGCCGGGCGCCGAGATCTACGAGCGCTTCGGCCACAACGCCATCTGGATCCATGACACCGCCGCACACCGGGACCTGGTGTACAACTTCGGCGAATTCGATTTCAGCGGCCCGAACTTCTATCGCAATTTCGCCTTCGGCGTGCCGCAGTACTGGCTGGCGGTCGACGACCTCGACGGCACGCTGGCCTATTACCAGGAGCGGCAGCGCAGCGTCACCGTGCAGGAACTGCGCCTGACTCCGGCACAGCGGGCCGAGATCGCCAACCGGCTGGCGGTCACCGTCGAGCCCGAGCATCGCATCTATACCTATAATTACTATAGTGCCAACTGTTCGACCCGGGTGCGCGACCTGCTCGACGACGTGCTCGGCGGCGCGCTGCGGCGCGCCACGCAGGGGCGTCCGGCGGACGGGACGCTGCGGTTTCATACGCTGCGCTCCATCACCAACGACGTGCTGCTCTACGTGGGAATCGACGCTGGCCTGGGCCCCCGGGTCGACGAACCGCTGGACGAGTGGGGCGAGATGTTCCTGCCCACCAAGGTGGAGCAGCGGGTCGGCGAGCTGCGGGTTCCCGGCCCCGGCGGACGTACGCTGCCGTTGGTGGTCGGCAAGGCCACGCTCCTCGACCCGCAGGTCTATCATGTGCTGCCGGCGCCGCCGCACTGGGGGTGGGCGTTCACGCTGATCGGCCTCGTGGCCGCCGTCGCAATCCTCAGCGGCGTGGTCGCGGGTCTCCGCGGCCTGCCGGGGAGAGTGGTGGCGACGTTGTGGGCGGTGGTCTCCGGCCTGGCCGGGCTGGTGCTGCTCTTCCTGTGGTTGTTCACCCGGCACGTGACTTCGGCGTGGAACCACAACGTGCTGTTCCTCGACCCCGTTGCCCTGATGCTGCTTGCCGGATGCTGGCGTCCTGGCGGGCGGGTGGTCCGGCCGGCCGCCGTGGCGGTGGCCGCGCTGGCGGGCTTCGGAACGCTGGTGGCGCTGGTGCCGGCCATCGGCGTCCAGCGGAACCTGGACATGGCGGAGCTATTCGGGCTACCCACCCTGGCGCTCGCCTGGCTTGCGGCGGCCGGGTGGGGCGGGCGGGGCCGGCCGACGACAGCGCCCGCCGGGGGGCGCCGCCCCGGGGAGGCGTAGGCCGCTCGCCGGCACCCGGAACCCTGCGCTGCGGGCGGCGTTCCGCTATATTGGAAGGCTACGATTGGCCCGAATGAGGAAGGTACCGTGAAGCCGAACATCCACCCCGTCTACGAGACCGTCACGGCGCATTGCCAGTGCGGCAACACGTTTGAGACGCGCAGCACGTCCAAGTCGATTCACGTCGAAGTGTGCGCGCAGTGTCACCCCTATTTCACCGGCAGGCAGCGGTTCGTCGACACCGCCGGTCGCGTCGACCGGTTCCGCCGGAAATACGCCGCCGCCGCTCCCGCTTCCGAGGCCGCACCGGCCGACAAGTCCTGACCCGTGGAAGCGCGGCTCCGCCAGGCGCTCGCGCGGGCGGAGGAGGTCGCGCGCGAACTCGCTGATCCTGCCGTGGCCGCCGATCCCGAGCGGCTGAAGACCCTTGGCCGCGAGCACGCCCGGTTGCAACCGGTGGTGCGCGCGGCCGATTCGTTGCGGCGGATCGAAGGCGAATTGCAGGCAGCGCAGGCGCTCGTGGTGTCCGACGATGCCGAGATGGCGGCGATGGCGGCCGAAGAAGTGTCCCGCCTGGCCGCGGTCACCGCGACGCTCGAGACAGAACTGCAGGCGGCACTCCTGCCGCCCGATCCCCACGACGATCGCGACGCCATCGTCGAGGTCCGTGCCGGCACCGGTGGTGACGAGGCGGGGCTGTTTGCCGGTGACCTGCTCCGGATGTACACGCGCTTCGCTGAACGTCACCGACTCAAGGTCGATCCGATCGAAGTCCACCCCGGCAGCGTCGGCGGTATCAAGGAGGCCGTGGTGGCCATTCGCGGCCGCGGCGCGTACGGGCTGTTGCGGCACGAGTCCGGTGTCCACCGGGTCCAGCGCGTTCCCGAAACCGAGACGCAGGGGCGGATCCACACCTCGGCCGCCACCGTCGCGGTGCTGCCTGAGGCGGAAGAGGTCGACGTGCGCATCGATCCCCAGGACCTCAAGATCGACGTGTTCCGCTCGTCGGGGCCCGGCGGGCAGAGCGTCAATACGACCGACTCGGCCGTCCGGATCACGCACCTTCCGACCGGCCTCGTGGTCCAGCAGCAGGATCAGAAATCGCAGCTGCAGAACAAGCTCAAGGCGCTCGAAGTGTTGCGTGCCCGACTCCTCGACCGCATGATCGCCGAGCAGGAGGCGGCGCGGGCCGCGACCCGCCGGGCGATGGTGGGCACCGGCGACCGGTCCGCCAAGATCAGGACCTACAACTTTCCACAGAGCCGGGTGACCGATCACCGGATCGGCCTGTCGGTACATAACCTCGATGAAGTAATCGACGGCCGGCTCGACGAGGTGGTCGACGCGCTTCGCTTGGCGGCGCGTGAGGAACAGGGACGTGACTGACGCGACGGCGTCGATGGGACGCCTCCTCGAAGCAGCCGAGGGTTCGCTGCGGGCCAACGGATTCACCGAACCGCGCCGCGAGGCGGCGCGTCTCTGGGGGGAGCTGCGGGGACCGTCGGGGGCGCTCGATCGCAACGGGCGGGTGACGGACGCGGTCGCAGCGCGATTTCTCGAACTGGTCAGGCGGCGCGCCTCGGGGGAACCACTCGCCTACGTGACGGGTTGGACCGGATTCCGCCGATTGCACATTGCGTGCGACGCGCGGGCGCTGATTCCGCGGCCGGAGACCGAGACCGTCGTGGAAGTGGCGCTGCAGCGATGCTCCACCGGCATTGCCGTTGACGTCGGGACCGGAACCGGAGCGATCGCGCTGGCGTTGCGTGACGAGGGCCACTTCGAAACGGTCCTGGGGATCGACAACTCGGCGCCGGCGCTGGCGCTGGCGGCCGAGAACGGGCGTTCCACCGGCCGCGAGGTCAAATGGCGGCTTGGCGACCTGCTGCAGCCGGTTGCGGGCGGCGCGGTCGATCTGGTGGTGGCCAATCCGCCGTACCTGACGGCGGCCGAGTACGACGCGCTCGACCCGTCGGTGCGACGTTACGAACCGGCGGTCGCCCTGGTGAGCGGCGCCGACGGACTCGACGTCACGCGACGGCTGATCACGGCCGCGCGCAGCGTGGTGCGCGCCGGCGGGTGGCTGGTGCTCGAAGTCGACTGTCGCCGCGCCGCGCTGGTGGCGGACCTGGCGACTACGGCGGGGTGGCTCGACGTGACGGTACACGACGACCTATTCGGTCGCGCCCGGGTGGTCGCGGCGCGGCAGGGGAGCCGGACATGATCGACGAAAAGGCGCAGGAACTGGGGCGGCTGATCGGGCAGTCGAACGAATACAAGGCGTTGCGGCGTGCCGAAGAGGCGCTGCGCGGCGACACCGAAGCGCAGCAGCGGCTGGAAACGGTGTCGCGGCTGACGCGGGAGTTCGACCGGCTCATGCTGCAGGGCCAATCTCCGGAAGAAAGCGCGGCACAGGAATACGAAACAACGCTGCGCGAGTTCGAGTTGTCGCCGGTCGGCCAGAGCTACCTGGTGGCGCGATCGAACGTCGACAAGCTGATGGGGCGGGTCAACCAGGCGATCGCCGACGGCATCGAACGCGGCGCCACCAGCGGCATCATCACGCTCTGATGCCGCGCGGCTTCTTCGCGGTGCTCGAGGGGCCCGAGGGAGCCGGCAAGACCACCCTGGCGCGCGGTCTGGTCGAGCGGATGCGCGACGGGGGCGTCGATCCGGTCATGGTGCGCGAGCCGGGCGGCACGCCACTGGCGGAAGCGCTCCGCGCCGCACTGCTCGACCCGGCGCATCAGTGGAGTCCGGGCATCGAGTTGCTGTACATGACGGCGGCGCGCGCCGATCTGGTGGCGCGAGTCATCCGGCCCGCGCTCGAGTCGGGCCGCGTCGTACTGTCGGATCGTTACGATCTGTCGACATTGGCCTACCAGGCGGCCGGTCGAGGGCTTCCGCTCGAAGAGGTGCGGTGGGTCAATGCCGCCGCCACCGGCGGGCTGGCTCCCGATCTGACGCTGGTCCTCGACCTCGATCCGGGCGCGGGGCTGCAGCGCAAGCGTGCCGCGGGCGCGTTCGCGGACCGCATGGAGCGCGAGCCGGCGACGTTTCATCATCGGGTGGCATCTGCCTACTTGGCCGCGACCGGGCCGGGGGTGCATCATATAGATGCGGCGGCGTCTCCCGAGCGGGTGCTCGCCGCCGCATGGGAACACCTGGTCGCAGCCCGACCGGAGACATTTCATCGGCAGTCCGGGTGACACACTGCCCGGAACTCGACCGGTGATTGGGGGAATGATGAAGCAGCGGTGGGGCCTGATCGCCCTGGTGGCGGTGATTTCCTTCCTGAGCGGCGGCTGGCTGCTGTCGGGTGTGCGCAGCCGCGGCAATACCGCCGGCCCGGAGCTCTTGCAGGAGGTGCTGCAGCGGATCAGCGCCGACTACGTCGACTCCATTTCCACCGACAGCATCTACGACATGGCGGCGAATGGTGCCGTCAAGGAGCTGAACGATCCCTACTCCGCCGTCGAGGACGCGGAAGATTACCGCGCGCTCACCGAGTCGACGAGCGGCAATTACGGCGGTCTCGGCATGCAGATCGACGTGCGCGGCGGCTGGATCACGGTGGTCGCACCGCTGCCGCAGACGCCGGCCGAACGGGCCGGCATCGAGGCCGGAGACCAGATCGTCGAGGTCAACGGCAAGTCGACCGAAGGGCTCAACCAGGACCAGGCGGTCAAGACGCTGCGTGGCGCACCCGGCACCACGGTGTCACTCAGGATTCACCGGCCCGGGCTGTCACAGGTGATCTCCTTTCCGCTCGTCCGCGAGACGATCCACTTCCGCTCGGTTCAGCCGGGCACGATGATCGATCACGACATTGGCTACGTCTCGCTGATGACCGTGAGCGACAGCTCGGCGCGGGAGCTGACCGAGGAAGTCGATACGTTGCTCAAGCACGGCATGAAGGGCTTGATCCTGGATCTGCGCACCAATCCGGGCGGGCTGTTGACGCAGGGGACAGCAGTTTCGGATCTGTTCCTCGACCCCGGTGACCGGATCGTGGAAACGCGCGGGCGTATGGCCGACATGAACCATGTCTTCACAGCGGCCCACGAACAACTGTGGCCGACGTTGCCCGTGGTGGTGTTGGTCAACGAATACACCGCGAGCGCCGCGGAGATCATCTCCGGCGCGCTGCAGGACAACGATCGCGCCGCCGTGGTGGGCACCGCCACCTTCGGCAAGGGGCTGGTGCAAACGCTGTGGCAGACCGGTCCGACCCAGGGATTGAAGCTCACCACCGGCCGGTGGTATACCCCAAGCGGCAGGACCATCCAGCGCACCGCCAAGAGTCAGGAGGACCAGGTCCGCCAGGCGGAGCAGGAGGCGCTCGCCACCGATTCGACGTTGTGGGATTCGCTGCCCAGTTACCACACCGTGAGCGGCCGGGTCGTCAAGGGCGGCGGCGGCATCGTGCCCGACCGGATCGTTCCGGAAGACACGCTTTCCGACCCGGAGAAGGAATTCGTCAAGGCGCTCGGAAATCACGTTGCCGACTATCGCGACGCGTTGACCGCGGAGGCGCTCGACATCAAGGCGCACGATGGCGTCAGTTCACAGGACTTCGTCGTCACCGACGCGATGCTGCAGGCCGTGTTCGGTCGCCTGGACGCCAAGCACGTGCGCCTGTCGGCGGAAGACAAGGCCGACGGCCGCACGCTGGTGGCCCAGCAGCTGAGCTACGAGATCGAGCGGTACGTTTACGGTCGCGAGGCGGAATTGCGCCGTCGCAACGCGGACGATCCTCAGGTGAAGGTCGCGGCCAGCCTGCTGCAGCACGCCGACACACCGAAGGCGCTGATCGCCGAACTCGTAGGCGGTCCGACCAAGCCGTGAATCCCGACGCGGTTGCGGTCGTCGGAGCAGGGCGCGTCGGACTGTCGTTCGCACGCGCCCTGTTCGATTCCGGCGCGCGGGTGTCGGTGCTGGTCCGGTCTCCACGCCACCTTCCGCGGCCGCTGTCCGACGCGGTGGTGGATTGGCATCCGGCGCTCGGTGCCGCGACGATCGTTCTGGTGGCGGTTCCCGACGCCATGATTGACGGCGCGGCGGCGATGCTGGCGCGCGACGGCGCGATCGGCCCCCGCCACACCGTGCTCCACTGTTCCGGGCTGCGCGATCGCGCCGCGCTGGCCGCGCTCGACGCCTCCGGTGCCGCGCTGGGATCCCTGCATCCGGTGCAGTCGTTCGTAGCCGAGGACGGTGAACCAGGGATCCTGGCGGGCTCCGCGGCGGCGATCGAGGGCGACGCGCGAGCGCTCGCCGCGGCGAGGCGGCTCGCCGGCCACCTCCGGATGGCCCCGGTGGTCGAGATCGCTTCCGAGCGGAAGCCGATCCATCACGCCGCCGCGGTGTTCGCGTCGAGCTATGTCCTCGTGCTGGCGGAGGTGGCCCAGCGACTCGGAGCGGCCGCCGGCGCCGGCGATGCCGCGGCGGCACTCTATCGGCCGATGATGCAACAGGTGATGGCGCGGGTGATCGCGGGGAGCGCGCCGTGGGAGGTACTGACCGGGCCGGTTCGCCGCGGTCAGGCGGCGGCGGTCGAGCAACACCTCGCGGCGCTTTCCGGAAATGACAGGACGCTCTACGCGGCGCTCGCCGCCGAGGCCCTGGTGATCGCGCGGCGCGCCGGGCTCGATCCGGCCGCGGCCCGGCTGATCGAGGCGGTTCTCGCTACTGCGCGATGACGCGCACGCCGGCCGGCTTGGTAAATGCGAACATCGACGGAGGAATCACGCGGTTGGTGCGGACCGTCGACAGGACCAGGCTGCGCTTGATGCCGTCGGGTTCCTCGGTGTCGATGCGTCGCGGCAATCCATCGCCCCTCGCGATCCAGATGGTGGCCCGCCGGAACGGAAGTTCCTTCGTGGTCGGTTCGAGTTCCACGACGTCGGTCACTTCGTGGTCGAGTTCCTCGGTGCGCAGGAAGGTGATGCGATATCGTTCAATCGGGTTGTCGAGAAAGTAACCGAGCAGATTGGTGGAGTAGACCGGGTCGGTCGGCATCGCCATCCGCAGTACCTGTCCGGGGTCGGAACTCGGCGTGTAGACCCACATGTAAGTGCCGTCGATCACGATGGCGTCGTGCGGCGGATCGGTGAACCGCAACGCGAAGAGATCCTTCCCCTTCTGCGCCAGCGTGCCTTTGCCGTCGCTGTCACCGAGCCGCGCGTCTTCGGTATGCAACCGGAAGTCGGCCTCGAAGCTGGTGAGCGCCTGGTAGACGCGCGAGGCATTGCGGACGATGGCGATGCCCGGATCGCCGCCGGTTTGCGCGGCGACTCGTCCGGCGGCCAGCAGCAGCGCGGCGCCCGCGATGGCGTCGCGGGCTCTCATGAGACGGCGGCGCCGGCTCCGGCGACGCTGCGGCCGATCACCTCGGCAATCGCGGTCACGTCCTGCATCATCCGCTCGAACTGGTCGGGGAAGAGACTCTGGCCGCCGTCGGACAGGGCCCGCTCAGGGTTGGGGTGTACTTCCACCAGCAGGCCATCCGCACCGGCCGCGATCGCGGCCCGGGCCATCGGCGGCACCATCTGGCGGTGGCCGGTGCCGTGGCTCGGATCGGCAATGATCGGCAGGTGCGACAGCTCGTGCACCACCGGAATAGCGGTGAGGTCGAACAGGTTGCGGGTGGCGGTGTCGAACGAGCGTATGCCGCGCTCGCACAACATCACGTGCGGATTGCCTGAGGCGAGAATGTACTCGGCCGAAAGCAGGAGCTCGGTGATGGTCGCCGCCAGGCCCCGCTTGAGCAGCACCGGCTTGCGAATCTGGCCGCAGGCCTTGAGCAGCGGGTAGTTCTGCATGCTGCGCGCGCCGATCTGCACGATGTCCGCAACATCGGCCACCAGCTCCAACCCCTCAGGGTCCATCGCTTCGGTGATGATCAGCAGGCCGGTCTCGGCCCGCGCCTCGGCCAGGAGCTGCAGCCCCTCGCGTCCCAGGCCCTGGAACGAATAGGGCGACGACCGCGGCTTGAAGGCCCCTGCCCGCAGCACGGTGGCGCCGGCGGCCTTGACCGCACGCGCCGCCTGCAGGATCTGGTCGCGGCCTTCGACCGAGCAGGGTCCCGCCATGATCACGACGTCGCGGCCGCCGACGAACGAGCCGTCGGGAAGCGGAATCCGGGTCGATTCCGGCTTCCACTCCCGGGAGACCTGCTTATAGGGCTTGGAGACATGGATGATCTCCGCCACCCCGGCCAGCCCCTCCAGCGTCGAGGAGTCGACCCGGCCGTCGTTGCCCACCAGGCCGACGGTGGTGCGTTGCCGGCCCGGCATGGGCCGGGCCTCGTAGCCCATGGTGGTGATGATCTCGACCACGCCGGCGATCTGTTCCGGGGTGGCGTCCGGCTTCATGACGATCAGCATGATGGAATCGTAATGGAGGCGCGGCGATCCGTCACGCCGCGGCGATGTGGTCGCTGATCCGGACGCCGACGATGGTGGAGACCCCCGGCTCCTGCATGGTCACGCCGTAGACGGTGTCGGCGGCTTGCATCGTCCGGGGATTGTGGGTAATCACGAGGAACTGGGTCTGCGCCTTGAATTCGTCCAGCAGCCGCAGGAAGCGCCCCACGTTCGCGTCGTCGAGGGGGGCGTCCACCTCGTCCATGAGACAGAACGGGCTCGGCTTGGTGAGGTAGATCGAAAAGAGCAATGACACCGCGACGAGGGTCCGCTCCCCGGACGAGAGGAGGTGGATCCGCTGGGTCCGCTTGCCGCGCGGTGCCGCGTGGATCTCGATCTCCGCCTCGAGCGGATCTTCCGGATCGCTCAGGCGCAATTCGCATTCCCCGCCACCGAACAGCGTCTGGAAGACCTTGACGAAGTTGGCGCTGACCGCGGCGAATGTCTCCATGAACAGGACTCGCGCGGTTTCGTCGATCTCCTTGATGGCTTGCAACAGCGCCTGCCGCGCCGCGACGAGGTCGTCACGTTGCGCCAGCAGGAACTGCGCCCGCTTCGCTTCCTCGGCGTGCTCCTCGAGCGCCAGCGGATTGACCGGACCGATCGATTCGAGCGCCGCGGCGATCCGTTCGGCTTCCTGATCCAGCGTGTCGAGATCGAGTTCCAGTGTCGGAGCGGCGTCGGCAAGGACATCGAAGGGACGCTTCCACTCGGCCTCGACGCGCTCGACGATGCTGCGGCGCTGGGCCGATGCCTCGGACACCCCGAGTTCGAGCCGGTGGTGTTCCTCGCTGAGGGATTCGACCTCGGACCGGGCACGGCCAAGCGCGTCCTCGTGCCCGGTCAGCTGTGCATCCGCGACCGAGAGCGCCTGGTCGGCTTCCACCGCGGCCAGTTCCAGCGCGGCAAGACGCTGGCGTCGTTCGTCGAGATCGTTCTGCCAATCGCGCTGCTGGCGTTCGAGTGCGGCCGAGCCGCTTTCGAGTTGCGCGATCTCGTCGGCGCGCTCGTGGACGGTGGCTTCCGCCTCGGCGATGACCCGCTCGGCACGCTCGGTGGCCTCGGCGGCGGCCCGGAGACGAGCGGCCAGATGAGCCTCCTGCACCTGCCACTGCGATCGGGCCTCGCGCGCCTGCTCCTGCGCGCCCTCGAATTCCGTGAGGTCCGACCGCCCGACGCGGAGCGACTCGTCCAGCTCGCTGCGACGCGTGGCGCCGGCGGCGGTTTCTTGGTCCACCTGATGACGTCGTTGCTCCGCCCGGACCAACCGCTCCCGCATCCGGTCCAGCTGGGTCACCGCTTCGCTCAGCTCGCGCTCGACCGCGGCAAGGCGGCGCGTGCCGTCCTCGCGGGCGGCGATCGCCTGGTGCTCCACCTCACGAAGCCGATCGGCGTTCTGCTCCGTTTCGCCGGCGGCGGCCTCGGCGGCGGCGAGTTCGGCGGCAGTCTGCTCCTGCCGGCCGGTGGCGGCTTCGAGCTGGCGGCGAGCGGCGTCGATCTCGCCGCCGAGGTGCTGCAATTCGGCGCGGCGCCGGATCGGTCCGCCGCTGCCGGCGGGAGCGGTGAGGTAGACGGCTCCGCTGGCGCGTCGCAGCGCGCGGCCGGACGGATCGAGCACCTCCGAACCGCCGAGGAGTGCTGCGGTCCACGCTTCGGCCACCGGCTCGACCTTCACTCTCGGGTCGATCGTGCCGCCGTGCGATGTGGGACCCGGGTCGACCGCGAGCAGGACCAGGTTGCCGGGCTGCTCAGCGGCGTGCCACGCACGGACAGCGGCGACGGTGGTGCGGTCCCGTACCAGCACAGCGTGGGCAAAGTCGCCCAGCAGCTGGTCGGCGAGTTCGGCGTGATCGGCGTCGGTACTGATGAAGTCCACCAGCGGGCCGATCACGCCGCCGCCGAACTGATCACGGTGCGCGAGCAGAGCGGCCGCGGCTGGCGCCAGACCGACGCGGTCGCGCTCCAGCGCCTCGAGCGCGTTGCGACGCGCCGAAAGCACCGCGAGGTCTTCTTCGTGCGAACGCCGCTCGGCGGTTTCACGCGCTTCGCGGTCGCGCATTTCGCGCAAGCGGAGCCGAGCCTGTTCGGCCGCGGCACCGGCTTGGCGCATCGCCTCGCTGTGGCGCTCGGCGGCGGCGGCAGCGTCGGCGAATCGGAGCTGGGCGCTTCCCCGTTCCTGCGTGAGCTGCGCGACATGCGCCTCTTCCCGCCCGATCTGATCACGCAACGCGGCGAGTTCACCATCGAGTGCGGTGCGTTCGCCTTCGAGGGAGCGCAGCGCCTCGGCCAGCTCCTGCAGCGCATGCTCGTGGTGCCGCACCGTGTCGCGTTGCGTGCCCAGCCGCTGGCGTACCGCCTCCTCGGCGGCCGCGCGGCCGGCGAGTTCCTGCTGCACCGCCGCGTGTTCGCGTCCAGCGCCCTCGCGTTCTTCGCGCGCTGATCCGAGCTCGCGCCGGGCGGTCTGCAAGCGCAGTTCGATCTCGCTGCGTTCCGCGGCGGCGCGGGTGCGGCGGGCCCCGGCATTGGCGAGGCGTTCGGCGGCCACCGCCAGATCGCCTTCGAGCTTGCCGATGGCGAGGCGTGCCGTGGAAAGATCTTCCACGACCGCGCTGCGATGGCGTTCCGCGGCGGCGCGTGTCTGGGCGGCGTGTTCCCGTTCCTGCTGCCGTGCCGCCAACAGGTTGCGAGCGTCGGGAAGGAGCCGGGCGACTTCCGCGTGGCGGCTCTCGAATTCGGCGGTGTCGGCCGACAGCCGTTCCAGCCGGCGCCGGGCCAGGGTCAGTGTGACGGCGAATTGCTCTTCGCGCAGCGCGGCATGCCGTTCGGTCTTCCCCTTCTGGCGGGCCAGTGAACGCACCTGCGACTGCACTTCGGCAATGAGATCTTCAAGGCGCTGCAGATCCGCCGCGGTTTCGTCGAGACGCCGCGCGGTGGTGTGACGCCGGTCGCGGTACAGCCCGACCCCGGCCGCTTCTTCGAACAGCGAGCGCCGCTCCTCGGCGCGGTCCGAGAGCAGCAGGTCGATCATCCTGGCTTCGATGACGACGCCGGCATCGCTGCCCAATCCCGTGCCCCGCAACAGGTCCTGGATGTCGCGCAGGCGTGTCGGTGCGGCGTTGAGCAGGTAATCGCTCTGCCCCGACCGGGAGAGCCGGCGGGTGACGACCACCTCGGTGTACGGCGTGGGGAGGTCGCCGGCGCTGTTGTCGAGATACAGCGAGACCTCGGTGACGTTCACCGGACGGCGGGTCGCGGCGCCCTGGAAGATCACGTCTTCCATCTTGCCGCCGCGAAGCAGGCGCGCCGACTGTTCGCCGAGCACCCAGCGCACCGCGTCGGAGACGTTCGACTTGCCACAGCCGTTGGGGCCGACGATGGCGGTCACGCCCTCGTCAAAGGTGAGCGTGACGGTATCCGCAAACGATTTGAAGCCCGAAAGCTCCAACTTGGTCAGCTTCATCGTGCCGAGGGCAAGAGTGATGCGATGAACGGCGGCCGGCCCGCGAGCCGGCGCACCGTCGAATGCCCAAAAGATAGTGGCGTCAGCGGTCTGTCGCGCCGGGTGTCAGGATGAAGTACGGCCGGCCGAGACGCTTGCCGACGGAATCGGCCTGGTCCCGGGTGGGATAGGGCCCGACGACGACGCGGTATCCCTCGTCGGCGGTCTGGGGCGGGAGGACCTGCGCCGGGAAGCCGCCGTCGCGGAGCTGCTTGGCGAACGCCGCCGCCCAGTCCTGATTCTGCGACGACGACACCTGGAGGTAGACCGTGGGAGTCGCGCTGGCGGCCTTGGCGGAATCGGTGGTGGTGACGGGCTGGACCGCGAGGCGCGGTGTCGATCCGGGGCGACATCGTTGCCAGGACCTGCGGCGAAATCTCCGGCATCGTCAGTTGCGGCGACCATGCCACGGCCAGGTACTCGCTCGATGCCCCACCCGTTATCCGTCCCAGCTCGGCGAGCGAGTCGGCGAGCGACAACGCCACCACGTCGGCTCCCCGGCGAATGACCAGCGTCTTGCCGTCGGGGACGAGCGGGAGGTCGGCCCCCCACGGCGCGGCGACCGTCGCCATCAGCCGCGACGTCGCCAGATCGACAACGGCCACCGAGTCCCGGCCGGCCCCACCGGCCAGGAGCCAGCGGCCGGTGCGATCCACCCGCAGGGCGTTGGCGGTGATCGGCAGCGCCACCGAGCCGACCTTGTCTCCGCCGAAGCGGTCGAGGACGAGCAGGTCGCCCCGGTGCCGGGCCACGTACAGCTGGTGGCCGGAGGGCGAGAACGTCGCGGCGGTCGGGGTGCCGCGGACCGGGACGAACAGCGGCGACGTCTTGCCGGACGGATTCACCAGCACCACCCCCGAATCCGTCGTGACCGCAATCATGTCGCCGTACCAGTCGGTTGTTGCCGGACCTGCGGGAAGGTGCACCTGTCGGAGAACACCCTGTTCGTCGATTACCTGGCCCACGCCGTTGTCGACGGCCACCACGGCCGTGCCGGGCCCGGGGAGCAGGGTGCCTTCCGCCTGTCTGACCGAGGCGTGGAACACGGTCATGGTCCGGTTGGCCAGTCGCATCGGGCGGCGAGCGGAATCGAGACCGATCACGACGCCGTCGGCCGTCCCCGCCAGGTCGTGCAGGTGATTGGGAAAGACCCGGACCCGCCGGGCCAGGAGATCGAGCGCCACGAGCCGGCCGTCCCGGCTCACCGCGTACACCATCTGAGCGTCGAGGTCGGTGCCGAGGGTGCGCGCGATGCCCGGCACGCCGCCGATTTCCCAGCGGCGCGAAAGCAGCCGATCCGGGCTCCGGAGCACCGCGGTACCGCCGCCGCGAGGGAATTCGAGCAGCGACGCGTCGGTCGCGAAACTCTCGGCCAGTGGCGCCGGCGGTGCCGCCGCGTGGCGGCAACCGGCGGCGGCGGCGGCGAGGCAGACCGCCACGACTGCCGGACGCGTCACCCTAGTACGCCGGCCCGAAGGAGATCGTCCAGTAGGGATGGATGCCCGGGCGCTGCAACGGTTTGGCATAGTCGAATCGGAGTACCATGTAGCCGAGCAGATTGATCCGCAGTGACACCCCCACCGACGTCAACGGTGTCCGCACCGTCGAGAGCGACGCGCCTGCCGGCCGTGACCACCGAAGATCGCTGGCCGCGTCCCAGGTGACGCCGGCGTCGTAGAACAGCGCACCCTCGATGGGCGGGAAGATGCTGGGCAGGAACTTCATTCCCGGTTCCAGAATCGGGAACCGGATCTCGGCATTCCCGATCGCGAGCGACGTGCCGACCAGCTGGTCGAGCGCGGCGCACCCGGTCACCGATGCCGAGTCCGCCGCCGAGATCGGGTTGGTGCACTCGTTGCGCAGGTACGAACCCGACGTGTAGCCGCGGATGAAATCGGGATATCCGAGGTAGACCGAGAATCGGTCGGCGTCACGGCCGGTCCGCCCGAAGTAGAGCAGCCGCGTGGCGAGGGTGACCGGGCCGACGATGCGGTCGTAGCGGCGATAGTCGGCGGTCACCTGGTTGTAGGTCCACCCCCCGATGGCGGGAGCGATCTCGAAGCGGGACCGCCGCCCCAGCATCGGTCCGGTGTAGCCGTCGATCGAGTTGTCGTACACCCAGGCCAGCGAAGGCTGCGCCAGCACCGTCTCGGAAAGGACCTGCTTGTTGGTACTGGGATTCTCCGTCAGCAACCCCGAGGCCGGATCGAACGGTTCGTTGTACGTCAGCACCGCGTCTTCGACGTTGGTGAAGTGGAGACTGCCCTCGAGGCGCTCGAACCGCGAGAGCGGATATCCGGCGGTGACGAAGGCGGACCGGAGCACGATCCGGCGGATCTGCTGGATGTAGGTGTCTTCGGAGGCGCTGGGCTGGCCCTGGAGAATCGCGTCACCCTCGTAGTAGAAGTAGGGGTCCTGGGAAATACCCGTGGCCCAATTGATCCGGCGGGTGAGGTTGACGTACGCGGCCAGCACCTGCGCCTCGTCGATCCGGCCGTTGACGTACCCGCTGAAGATCATCTGATGGTCGCCGAGCATGTCCGACAGCTCGATCTCGGTGCCGCCGTACACGCCCTGGCCGAAGTTGCTCCGGGCATACCCGATGCTCGGTCTGGCCATGTAGTCCGGCGTGTAGACCGTCTTGTACGGATGGGTCGCAAAGGTGTTGGTGTCCGGAAGCCCGATCCGTGATGAATCGAGGAGATGCGCCATCGTCATCTCGGTCAGGCGGACGGTGTCGGGCACCGGACCGATCGAATCGGCGCGGCGCAGGCCCGATGCGGACCGATACAGGGTCGTGCCGCCCTGGCTGGCCGTGGGGTGGGTGGTGTCCACCGGCGCCGACGCCGGCAGGGCCCGCGGCGTCGGCGCCGCGGCGGCGAGCGCCGTCTCGGCGTTCCACGGTCCGTGCTTGCGGCTCTCCGGGTTGTTCAACACATAGACGTCGAAATCACCGTCCTCGTAGTAGACGTACGCCAGTTTGTCGCTGTCGTGCGCCCACGACAGCACCGGCGACAAGGGCGTGATTCCCTGGGCGCCCGTGAAGAAGTTGGTGATCTGGTACGACTGCCGGTCGGCAAGATTGTAGAGATAGATGTTGCTGACGCCGGTGCGGTCCGACACGTAGGCAATTTCGCTGCCGTCCGGCGACCACTGCGGATCGACGTTCTTTCCGTCCTCCATGCCGGCGAGGATCTCGATCTGGTTGGTGGCGAGATGGTATAGCGCGATCCGATAATTGCCGATGCGCAGCAGCTTGAAGTCGGTTTCGGGGCCGCGGTCGGTGGTGAACGCGATGGCGCTGCCATCAGGCGACCACGACGGGTTGAGATCGGCGTACCGATCGTTGGTCAGCCGGGTGAGGTGCGACCCGTCACGGTCGACGAGGAACAGGTCCGACATCCCGCCGTCGTAGCCGGTGAACACCAGCCGCCGGCCATCGGGGCTCCATGCCGGCGTCGTCACCCCGCTCAGCTTGAGCTTGACGGCGCCGACTTCCTTGTTGCGGGCCACGTCGAGGATGATGATGTCGTCGCGCGACCCGCGCTGGCCGGCAAACGCGAGATATTTCCCGTCCGGCGACCAGCTGGCCGACGAATTGATGAACCGGAACGTTTCGTAATTGGAACTCCAGGTGGACTTGAACAGCCGGTGCACCGGCTTGCCGTCCGCCACGTTCGCCAGCCAGAGATCGACGAAGTAGAAGTTGCCTTCCGAGAAGTACGCCACCTGCTTGCCGTCGGGCGAGAGCGCCGGGGCCAGGTGCAGCGTGCCGTCGCTGCGGTCCTTGTTGAGCGCCAGTTGCGAGATCACGTTGGCGCGGTCAGCCGTGGCGAGCTGGGGCAGGTACTCCTTGTCGACCGCATCACGCCACTGATCGCCGAGCTGCTTGAAGTCGAGGCCGATATTGCGACGGAACGCCGCCTCCAGGCCGCCGGCGCGCGAGCCCTTGAGGATGGCGCCGAACACCTCGTCGCCCCAACGGTGCCCGATGTAGGCGCAAAGTGCCTGCCCGAAGCGGTAGGGGAAGATCCGGGGATCGTTCTCGAGCTGGTTGATGGTGGGGACTTTCCCCTGGACCGCCGCGTCGCGCAGCCACATCGCCGTGTTGGCATCGACACCGCCCAGCGACATGTACTCCGCCATCCCCTCGACGAACCAGAGCGGCGGGTTGACCGAGATCAGCGTCTGGATGCCCGCGCCCGCGCGCCCCCCAGACCAGATATCGTACTGGAACTGGTGCGTCATTTCGTGTTGCAGGACGTGCTCGACGTCGGCGTAGGAGCCGGTCATCGGCAACACGATGCGGTGCTTGAGGAAGTCGGTGAAGCCGCCGGTGCCTTCGCTGACTTCTTCCGGGGTCGTGTTGGTCTGCTGGAAATCCGCTTCCGACGCGTACAGAATGATCGGCTTGCGTTCACGGAACTGGTGATTGAGGATCAGCGACAGGCGGGCATAGGATCGCTCCGCCATCCGGGCGACGTCGAACGCCGCGTCGCGCTCACTGGAATAGTAGTAGAGATCAAAGTGCTCGGTCTGCAACACTTTGAAATTGAAGTGCGAATACTGGACCTTGTTCTGTCCGAAGTATTGCGCCGGCAACGCCATCGGCAGAGCCAGGCAGGCGGCCGGGAGCAGCAACCGCACAACGGGACGCATGGTCGAGCCTCTCATCCTCAGGGGACCATCACTGGTCGAAGTGCCACTCCGGTGCGTCCTGCCACAATCGCTCGAGGCGATAAAAGGCGCGCGTTTCCGGGTGAAACAGATGCACGACCACATCCACAAAATCCAGCAGCACCCAGCGTCCTGACGGCAGTCCTTCGATGTGGTGCACCGAGTGCCCGGCTTTCGCCATTGCCTGAATGACGCTGTCGGCCAATCCGCGGACGTGGGTGTCTGACGTTCCCGACGCGACGACAAAGAAATCCGTCGCGTCGTTGAGGCCTCGCAGGTCCAGCACGACCACCCGTCGTCCCTTGCGGTCTTCGATGGCCGTCACCGCGGTGCGCACCGCGCCGGGGAGGCGGGGGGGCTTGCCGTCAGCCACGCGGCAAACCGGTCAGACTGAAAATACCCCGTTCCTCTCCGGAGCAGGCGCAGCATCCCGCAAACCGCACCTGACCGGCCAGACAAGGAACGCGCGAGGAGCCGCCGTTAGTTCCAACCACCTCTGACATCCGGGGGTGACGGTGGCGGAGGCCCCGCACCACACGGCTACGCCTCCGCGTTGACGTCGACCTGGATCTCCGCGTGGACGTCGTGCGGCAGCCGGATCCTGATGATGTGGGGACCGACCTGCTTGAGCGGGTGCTCGAGCTCGATCTTGCGCCGGTCGACGTCGATGCCGCGGCCGCCGAGTTGCTCGGCGATATCGGCCGTGGTGATCGATCCGAAGAGCCGGCCATCGTCGCCCGCCTTGGCGGTGAAGACCAGCACGACGCCGCGGAGCCGGGCGGCCACCGCCTCGGCGTCGGCGCGCTCGGTGGCGACACGAATGTCGCGGGCCCGGCTTTCGGCGGCGATACGCTTCTTGTTTCCCTCGGTCGCCTCGAACGCCAGGCCGCGGGGGAGGAGGAAGTTGCGCGCGTAGCCCGGCTTGACGCGGACGACCTGGCCGGCGCGGCCCAGGGTGGGAACGTCCTGCCGGAGAATCAGTTCGATCATTTCGGGACTCCTGCGTGCGGCGCCATGCGCCGCCGGAAATCGAGCCACGTGTCGGCCAACCCCAGCGCGACACAGCCAAATGGTAACACGACCAGACCGATGATGAAGAGGGTTGCCTTGAGCAGCAGCGGCGCGGCATGAAGCATCGTCAGCACGATCGCCAACCCCCGGGCACAATACCACACGAACAGCACCAGCAGTGCGTTGTACGACGCCAGCTGCATCGTCGGCGCCCGTCCCAGCAATGCCACCGCCCCGGCCACGACGACGGCCCAGATATAGTGGTCATTGAAGGTGAAGTCGCGGAACGGGCGTGGCGGCCGGCCGG
This sequence comes from uncultured Gemmatimonadales bacterium, assembly GCA_963697065.1. Lineage (GTDB taxonomy): Bacteria > Gemmatimonadota > Gemmatimonadetes > Gemmatimonadales > GWC2-71-9 > Palsa-1233. Next base: position 337,686 of record CAVOMQ010000002.1, on the reverse strand, counting down.
CGGGAGCGTGTGCGACCCGATAATACCAGATCCACGCCAGCCAGGCCCCGATCATCGCGCTCAGGAAGAGCAGGGCCGGGAAGTAGCGCCCCGCCAGCTGGAGCGCGGCCGCGAGCTGGGTCGCGGTGTCGGCGGACGCGACCGTCCCGATGCCCGGTCCGACCACCGGCGGCGCGGGGGAGAGTCGGGAGAATGGCGCGGTACTGGTTCCACGCGGTGGTGGCGAGGTCGGTGCGCAAGGCATCGAGGCTGAGGCGGAACGCCGCGAACCACCCTCCGGTGATCAGCGTCGCGACCCCCGCCGCGGTCACCGCGCGGTTGAACAGCGACGACATGCCGGCAAGCGTCGCCACCACGAATGCGCCGGTGAACGTCGCCACGCCCGCTCGCACCGTCTGCTGCGCCAGCGTCGGCCTCCCGGCCAGCAGGAATGCAAACCCCGCTCCGGTGACCGCGATCCATAGCCACTCCCGGGCAGTGGCGGGCCGCGAGAAGAGCAGCAGCCCGGCGAGCGGGCCGAGAAAGAAGATCGGCTGCCCGGTGAGGAAGAACACGACGACCAGGACCAGCGGGATCCACGGCCAACGGCGCGCCGCCGACCGGGCGGGCGCCGTCATCGGGGCGGTCAGCCGGCAAATCCCTTGATGTACGGCAGCAGCGCCAGCTCGCGGGCGCGCTTGATCGCCCGGCTGAGCTGCCGCTGATGCCGGGAACAGGTGCCGGACAGCCGGCTGGGAAGGATCTTCCCGCGTTCGGTGAGGAACCGCGCCAGCAGCCGCTGGTCCTTGAAGTCCACCACGCGCACACCGCTTTCGCAGATGGCGCAGCTCTTCTGAGTGCGTGCCATTCTATTCTTCCTCCTCGCCGTCCTTGGCGTTGGCCGCGGGGGCCATCTTGGCGCCCTCATCGAGCACTACCAGGTGACGCAGGAGACTCTCGTCCAGCTTCAACGCCCGCTCGAACTCGGGAAGTTGCTCCCCGGCGGCTTCGAACTTGGCCACGACGTAGTAGGCCGTGTCGTGTCCGCTGATGGGATAGGCCAGGGTGCGCTTTCCCCACGTTTCGAGCGCCGGGGGGGCACCGCCCGGTTGGGCGACGAGCGCGTGAAAGCGCTCGAGTTTTTCGGTGATTGCGGCCTCTTCAAGGGCCGAGTCGAAGATGTACACCACCTCGTACAGGCGAGTCATTCGCACCTTCCTCTGGTCTGGGGAATCGCCCCGGCGCTGGTGCGGCAGCCGGGGAGGATGGATGGCTTGCGGGCGGCAACCTAGTCGGAACGGACCGGAGGCGCCAGCCGCCCTCCCACGTGCCGCTCGCATGCCGGCTCGGCCCGGCCAAGATCGGTCAGTGGAACGACATGCCAATCCGATGGCGCGGGCATCGAGATCCCGTCGCTGAAAGCGCCGAGGTTGGTGCGGTAGTCCACGGCGAGAGAAGTCAGGCCGGGAAGAAAGAGGATTACCTGGCGACCGTCCGAATCGTGGGGCACGAGCAGGACCCCGAGACAGCCGCGGGGCGATACGATCCGGACCACCCGACCGACGACGGTGTCGGTGCCCCACGCCGGGGCGGTGACCCGGACGACGGCACCGATGTGGAGGATCGAGTCATCGCGGGGGCGGAGTTCAGCCCGGGCGGTCGAGTCGGCGTGGCGCGGTACTGGTCGCTGCGCTCCGAGCGACATCGTCGCGACGATTCCGGCGGCGCCGGCGGCTACGACGACGCGCGTGCGGATCGGCGTCATCGGGGCGGCACCAGCCGTAGCCAGCGGACCTCCCACGGCTCGCTCGATGTCGGACGGAACACCAGCACCGAGTCACCCGCGAACAGCAGCGGCCGGTCACGCCCACCGAGCCTGAGTCGTCCGCTGGGCCGCCCGTCGGGTCCGATCAGCAGCGCCTGGATGGAATCGACCGACGATCCGCTTCCGCCGACAGCCAGCACGCGCCCGTCCGGTGCGGCCAGCACCGCCACGACCGCCGGGTGGAACTTCCCGGTTCGCGCTGCCATCGAGTCGATCGCGGCCCTGCCTGAATCGCCCGGTAGCGCCTGGCTTTCGAGCAGGGCCCGTTGGGCGGCGATCTCGGCGGCCGTGATCGACGGTCCGGCGACGTTACCCGTGATTGTCCACACCGTGTCGCCCCCGCGCCCGATGCGACCGAGCGTCAGCTTGTCCCCAGGGCTCCAGATGAAGGCGCCGGTGCGGTCGACCGTATAGACCGGCACCGCCGGGAAGAAGGGAATCGGCGCGGTCGGTTCCGCCGCGCCGCCGCTCCCGGCCAGTCGCAACCACGGCAACGGCACGTCGAGCACCTGGCGTCCGGTCGTGTCGGCGGGGGAATCAACCAGCGTGACGGTGAAGTCGGCCGGTTGATCGGGCCCCTGTGGAACGAGCTGCTGCAGGATGCCCGCCGAGCCGGCGTATCCACGGGTCGAGCCGTCGCCGCTGAGCGGAATGCGGCTGGCGTGGCGGAACGTTCCGCTCAGCGTGAATTCGAGCGACTGGCTCGGTTGCCTGTCGATGACGACGTACGACGATCCCTTCCGCGCGACGCCGCTGACGTAGCCGTAATGCCCCGGTCCGGTCCGCGCGTTCTGCAGCGCCATGCCGGCGGTGTCGTGTGGACCCCAGATGCCCACGGTACGACCCGGTTCCCACATCGCGAACGAGGTGTCGCTCACCCAGTTCGCGATGGCGACGTGCTCGGGGCAGAGGGTGTACCCGGTGCCGAGACACACCATCGAATCGTCGGCGACACGGTATGCCGGCAGGGAATCGAAGCCGGCCGCGGTGAGCACGTAATGCGCCGGTGGCGTGCGAGGGCCGCACGCGGCGAATGCGAGAAGTGTCATGCCCGGCCACAGCGACCGGAATCGTTCAACCATCATGGGGTACCGTCGCTAGGAGCTGAATCGGAACAGCATCACATCACCATCGTGCACCACGTACTCGCGCCCCTCGGCGCGCGTCAGTCCCTGCTCGCGGGCGCCTTTCCAGCCGCTGGCGCGGATGAAGTCGTCGAACGCCACCGTTTCCGCCCGGATGAAGCCCTTTTCGAAGTCGCTGTGAATCACGCCGGCCGCTTCGGGGGCGCGCGCTCCGCGGGGAATGGTCCAGGCGCGCACTTCCTTCTCGCCGGCGGTGAAGTAGCTCTGCAGGCCGAGCAGGTGATACGCCGCCCGCGCGAGCCGGTCCAGTCCCGATTCGTCGACACCGAGCGCCGCGAGAAACTCGGCGCGATCACCGGCGGGCAGTTCGGCCAGTTCCATCTCGACCCGGGCGGAAAACACCACGACTTCGGCCGGTTCGGCCGCGGCGGCAATGGCCCGACTGAGCTGGTCGACGGCGGCATTACCGGTGGCGAGTTCGTCCTCGGCCACGTTTGCCGCATACAACACCGGCTTGGCGGTGAGGAGGCCGAAACCGCGGAAGATCGCGGCGTCGTCGGGACGGGGCTGCACTGCCCGCGCCGGCTGGCCGCGACCGAGGACGTCGGCGAGGCGCTCCAGCAACGCGAACTCCATCTGCGCCTGGGCGTCGCCGCTCTTCGCCGCCCGGCGCGACTTGTCGAGGCGTTTCTCGACGGCCGCCAGATCAGCGAGCGCCAGCTCGGTGGCCACGACGTCGCGGTCGCGGACCGGATCGACCGTGCCCATGACGTGCTGCACGTCGGGATCGGCAAAACAACGCACGACGTGGACGATCGCGTCGACGTTGCGAATATTGGCCAGGAACTGGTTGCCGAGTCCTTCACCCTGGGCGGCGCCCTTGACCAGGCCGGCAATGTCGACGAACTGCACCGTGGCCGGCACGACGCGCTGCGGATGGACCAGGTCGGCAAGCTGCTGCAGGCGACGATCGGGGACCTCGACCACGCCGGTATTCGGCTCGATGGTCGCAAACGGATAGTTCGCGACCAGCGCCTGCGCCGATGTCAACGCGTTGAACAGCGTCGACTTGCCGACGTTGGGAAGGCCGACGATTCCGAGGGCTAGCATCAGGCGGGAGTCGGGAAGTCGAGGGTCGGAGGTCGAGAGACGAGGGTCAACAGCATGAGGCGCGGAATCTAGTCACGGCTCGCGGTTGCTGGCGTCCTGCGCTTGCCGAATGACCTGAGAAGTTCGGTCATGGGTGACTTTCGTATTCTGGTGGCATGGCGTCGCGCCGTCGGATTGGCTGCGGCCATCCATGACGTGAGCGCCACGTTTCCCCTGGATGAGCGGTTCGCGCTGACCTCGCAGATTCGACGCGCGGCTGTTTCGGTGGCGGCGAATCTTGCTGAGCGTTGCGATCGCCCCTCGCCCCTACCTCCCCAGCCGAGCAAACCACGGCGCAAACACCAGCGCCACCACCGCGGTCACCTTGATGAGAATGTTGATGCCGGGGCCCGATGTGTCCTTGAATGGGTCGCCCACGGTATCGCCGACCACCGCCGCCTTGTGGGCCGGCGAACCCTTTCCCTCGTGCGCACCGGCCTCGATGTACTTCTTCGCATTGTCCCACGCGCCGCCGGCGTTGGCCATCATCAGCCCGAGCAGCGCGCCGCTCAGTGTGGTGCCGGCGAGCAGGCCGCCGAGGGCGTGGACGCCGAGCAGCGCCCCGACGGCAATCGGCATCGAGACCGCGAGCACGCCCGGTGCCACCATCTCCTTGAGCGCGGACCGGGTGGCGATGTCGACGACCCGCGCCGAATCGGCGGTCGCGGTGCCTTCCATCAGGCCGGCGATCTCGCGGAACTGGCGGCGCACCTCGGTCACCACCGCGCTGGCGGCGCGGCCGACGGCGGTCATGGTCATCGCGCCGACCAGGAACGGCGTGATGCCGCCGATGAACAGCCCGATTACCACCATGTGATCGGTCAGGTCGAGCGTGAGCGGCTGGCCGGTGCGGCTCGACACCGCCGACGCGTACGCCGAGAACAGCGCCAACGCCGTCAACACGGCCGAGCCGATCGCGAACCCCTTGCCGATCGCCGCGGTGGTGTTGCCGAGCGAGTCGAGCCGGTCGGTGATCTTGCGGACTTCCGGCCCGAGATGGCTCATCTCCGAGATGCCGCCGGCGTTGTCGGCGATCGGTCCGTACGCATCGACCGTCATCACGATGCCGACTGTGCCGAGCATGCCCACCGCGGCCAGTCCGATGCCGTAGAGATGGGCCTCGACGAACGCCACCCAGATGGCGGCGCAGACGACGAGAATGGGAATGGCGGTCGATCGCTGGCCGACCGCGAGCCCGGCGATCAGGTTGGTGGCGGGCCCGGTGAGCGAGGCGTCGGCGATTTCGCGGACCGGTCCGCCAGAGGTGTAATGCTCCGTGCTCAACCCGATCACGACGCCCGCCACGGTGCCGGCCATGACGGCGAAGAACGGTCCCATCGGCGCCATGCCGTCGATCGACATCGGCAGCATCCCGACCAGCCACCAGGCGATCACCAGGAACAGCACCGCGCCCAGCATCTGCACGAGGCGCATTGCTGTCGCCGGTGCCCCCGACTTGAAGAGCCGCATCGAGAAGATCCCGATGGTCGAGGCCACCAACCCCGCGGCCGCCAGGCCGAGCGGCAGCGAGACGGCGTTGACCCGGGCGCCATCGGGGATGAGCACGCTGGTGGCGGCGATCGCCACCGCCGCTACCACTGCGTCGACGTAGCTCTCGTAGATGTCGGCACCCATGCCGGCCACGTCGCCGACGTTGTCGCCGACATTGTCGGCGATGACCGCGGGATTGCGCGGGTCGTCTTCGGGGATGTTCGCTTCCAGTTTGCCGACCAGATCGGCGCCGACGTCAGCCGCCTTGGTGTAGATGCCGCCACCCACCCGGGCAAAGAGCGCGATCGACGACGCCCCCATCGCAAAGCCGCTCATCGTCTCGGCGAACGCGCTGAACTGCGCCGGCGTGATGCCGGCGACGCCGAGATCGAGCGTCCGGTTGAGCACGACACCCAGGCCGAGCAGCCCGAGGGACGCCACCGCGAGTCCCATCACCGCGCCGCCGTCGAAGGCGATCTCGAGCGCCCGCGCCAGGCCAAGGGTACGCGCCGCTTCCGTGGTCCGGACGTTGGACTTCGTGGCGGACTTCATGCCGATGAATCCGGCGGCCACCGAGCAGACCCCACCAAAGACGTAGGCCAGCCCGATGCCGACGCCGACGGTCAGCGACAGCAGGATCGTCACGCCGATGACCACCGGGACCAGGACGATGTACTCGCGGCGCAGGAACGTCATCGCGCCGGCTTCGATCAGGCCGGCGATCTCGCGCATCCGCGGCGTGCCCACCGGGTGACGCTTGATGGCGAAATACATCGCCAGCGCGGCGAGCAGGCCGAGCAGGCCGAACTCGGGGGCAAAGCGGGCGTATTGCTCGAGATGCACGACCGAACTCCTAGCGATTGAACCGGTTCATCGCGGTTTCGATGCCTTCCGCGAGCCAGCATTCGACGGCGTCCGCCATCGCATCGTCTTCCGCCGCCAGCGCGCCGCGTTCGTCCGCGGTGAGGCGGCCCAGCACCCAGTCGGCCAGGTCCTGGTACTGCGGCGGCTTGGCGCCGATCCCGATCCGCAGCCGGGCGTAGTCCTGGCGCCGCAGCGCGGCCTCGATGCTCTTCAGCCCGTTGTGCCCGCCGGACGATCCCGCGCCCCGGAGGCGGAACGTGCCGAGCGGCAGGGCGGCGTCGTCGACCAGCACCAGCAGATCGGCGGCCGGATCGAACGTCGGGCTCCGCAGATCGCGGAGCGCGTCGCCACTGGCGTTCATGTACGTCATCGGCTTGATGATCCGCACCGGGACGCCCCCGACCATCCCCGATGTCGCGACTGCGTGGCTCGCGTGGCGAAACGGGCCGAAATCCCACCGGTCCGCCAGATGATCCGCCAACAGGAATCCCGCATTGTGCCGCGTCGCTGCGTATTCCGGTCCCGGATTGCCGAGGCCGACGATCGCCTTGGCCACCTACTTCTTGGCGGGCGCCTCGGGTGCCGTCTCCGCGGCCGCCTCGCCCTCTTCGGCCTTGCCCTTCTTGATCACCTCGGGCTCGGCGATGGTCGCGGCGGCCTCCGGCGTCGGCACGATCTCGGCGCGACTGGCCACCACGGACACGATCGACACGTCGCGGTCGTGCATCATCTCGGCCTTGGGCACGCTGATGTCCGCGATATGAATGGCGTGGCCCAGGGTGAGGTTGGTAACGTCGACTTCGACATGGTCGGGAATGTCGCCTGGCAGCACCCGGATGGTGATCCGGTGCAGGTGGTGATCCAGCACGCCGCCCTGGTTGCGCACCCCTTCGGCTGTGCCGACGATATGCACCGGCACGTCCACGGTGATCGCCTGGTCGGCGGTCACGACGTAGAGATCGAGATGGATGACGTCGTTCCGGCGCACCGGATTCCGCTGGACCTCGCGAACCAGCGCCTTGACCGGATCGGCGCCGTCGACCGTGACGTCGAGCAGGGCCGCTTCGCCGCCGATGACTTCGAGCAGCTTGGTGAGCGCGAACCGCTCGACGCTCAGCGCGCGACTTTCCACCCCGCGACCGTAAAGCACGGCCGGCACGCGGTCGGCACGGCGCAGGGAACGGGCGGCGCCCTTGCCGGTTTCCCGGCGTGACGACGCGGCAAGACTCAAGTGCTGCATACCATCCTCCTCAAGGTCACTCGAACAGGGCGCTGACCGACTGATCGCTGTGGGTGCGTCCGATCGCCTTGGCGAGCAGCCCGGCGATCGACAACACCGTCAGCGCAGGAAAGCGCCGCTCCGGCGGCAACTCGATCGTGTTGGTGACGGCCACCTCCGTCACCGGTGCATTCGACAACCGCTCCACCGCGGGCCCCGACAGCAGCGCGTGGGTGGCGCAGATATAGATGTCATTGGCGCCGAGCGCCTTGAGCGCGTGCGCCGCTTCCGCCATCGTGCCCCCGGTATCGATCATGTCGTCCGGGATGATGCAATCCTTGCCTTCGACGTCCCCGACCACGTTTACGGAGTCGACCACGTTCGCCGTGGAACGGCGCTTGTCGATGATCGCCAGTGACCCGTTGAGCCGCTTGGCGAACCCGCGGGCCATCTTGGCCGATCCGACGTCCGCCGCCACCACCGCGATATTGTCCAGTGCCTTCTGCCGGTAGTGGTTGACGAACACCGGTGCCGCGTAGAGATGATCGACCGGCAGGTCGAAGAAGCCCTGCAGCTGGTGCTGATGAAAATCCATCGCCAGCACCCGGTCGGCACCCGCCGCCGACACCATGTTCGCCATCAACTTCGCCGAAATGGCCACCCGCCCCTGATCCTTGCGGTCCTGGCGCGCATACCCGAAGTAGGGAATGACCGCCGTGATCCGCGCCGCGCTGGCTCGCCGTGCCGCATCCATCAGCAGCAGCAGCTCGAGGAGATTCTCCGCCGGCGGATTGGTCGGATTGATGACGTAGACGTCGCGTCCGCGAACGTTCTCGTCGATCCGCACGAAGATCTCGCCGTCGGCGAACCGGCGCACCTGCACCCGGCACAGCTCGGTATCGAGCTGCTCCGCGATCTCTTCGGCGAGCGGCCGATTGGCCGTCCCGCTGAGGAGGAGCATGGGCTTCGACGTGACGGGCAGTTCGGCCATAACGATAGCCCGGCAATATACTTACGGGCTCCGTGCCAGGTCAAACGTCGAGTGCGGGTCGGGGGCTTGTCCCGAGCGAGGCGAGGGATCGAGGGTCACGAAAGCCGGATTCGAGCCGGCCTCCCAGTCGCCAACACGGCGTCCGAGACCCATCTCATCAAGGCCTTGCACACCGACCCGGGACCTTCGAACTTCGCGGGGCCTTCGACCCTCGACCCTCGACCCTCGACCCTCGACCCTCGACCCACGACCCACGACCCTCCTCCCCACTGACGTCCGCTGGTTCGCGCCGAACCGCTACTGCACGCTGCCAGTGGACCGGCTGCGCGACCGGGGTCTGGCGGTGGCCCTCGACGGCCACGCTCCGGCCCGCGTCGCGTTCGTGGCCGACGGCTCGCTGGTGCGAGCGGGGTACGCGTTTGCGTACCGGCATCGCTGCCCCCTCGTGCTGTATCTCTGGGACCTCAAACCGTGGCAGATGGAAGGAGGACGCCCCGACTGGGTGGTCGGAATCGGGGCACGGGTGCAGAAAATCCCCCGAATCCTGGGCGAGTATCCCGAGCGGCCCGGCTATCACAGCAGGCTGCGTTTCATTGCCCGGCGCGCAACGGCGGTCTGGTGTCCGTCCGACGACGCCGCGCACGAACTCCGGACACGGTTCGGGATATCGGTCACGGAGATCCCGTTCTGCTACGACAGCGATCGCTTCCGGCTCCGGCCCGGAGAGCAGCATCGCAGACCGGGACTCCGTCCGGTCGTGCTTTCGGTCTCGCGCCTGGTGGATTACAAGAATCACGCGGCGGTGATCCGCGCGGCGTCACGGCTTGCGACCCCGCCCCTGGTCCACATTGTCGGACGGGGTCCGGAGGCACGCCGACTGCTCGCGCTGGCTTGGCAACTCGGGGTCGAGCTCCGCCTTGACGAAGGGTGGCAGACCGACGAGGAAATGGTGCAGGCGTATCGCGCGGCGGCCGTCGTCGTCTGCCCGAGCCGGTTCGAAGGGTTCGGTCTCACGCCGATGGAGGGGATCGCGATGGGCGTGCCGGTGGTGGCGTCGGATATCGCGCCGCACCGGCAGTTCGTCGGAGCATGCGCGCGCTTCTTTGCGCTCGATGACGACGACGGAATGGTGGCGGCCATCGAGACCGCCCTGCGCGACGGGCCGTTGCCGGCGGCGCGGCAGGCGGACCGGTTGGCGGCGCTGTCCATCGCTGCCTGCGCGGAACGATTGTTCGCGGCGTTCCAGCCGGTGCTCGCCCTGGTGCGCTAGTTGGCGGCTGCCTTGTAGAAGTTGTCGAGCATGGTGCGATGCAGCCGGTATTCCGGACGATTGCGCGCCATCTCGGCGGGATAGTGCTGGCGGAACGCGGCTCGGGCGCGGCCCGCCGCCGCGGTGTCGCCCCGGAAGTCTGCGATGATCGCGCGCAGGTAGTCGGCAAAGAGATGGGTCGGCGCTGCGGCGACGATCGTGTCGATCTGTGCGTCGGCGCTTCCGAAATGCCCGATTCTCGCCCGCAGCAGGCCGATGTGAAAGTGGGCGTCGACGTCGCGCTCGGAGGACGTGAGCCTGGCGTAAGCCGCTTCGGCCATCGGGAAGTACCGGACGATCGACACGGAATCGTTCGATTCCATCGCGGTCTCGACGCGGTCGGCAAGTTCGGCGAACTGATCCCGCGGTGACAGCGAGCTGAGGTCCGGTTCGGCCACACTTGGCGCACTGGCCGCTGGGCCCGCCGGCCTGGGAGCGCCGCGGCCGAACGCCGCCCACGCCATTCCGACCGCCGCCAGTGCCACGAGTCCCCATGTGATCGCTGCCGGGTTCCATCGCTGGCGGCCGCTCGCGGCGCCCGCCGGGGTACCACACGCCGGACAGAACCGCGAGGTGCCGTCGAGGTTGGCGCCGCAAGCGTGGCACCGCGTCCGCACGAGCCTGCTGCCGCAAGCGGGGCAGAAATTGCCGGTTGCCTCGGTCCCGCACGATGCACAGCGGACCTGCCCTGGCGCGGTCATCGAACCCTCCCTCGGGGACCTCTCCCAAGTGACGCTGACGTCGCCACTCGGACGGTGATGTCACAATCGGCCCGGATTGTGCGTCCGTTATTGTACGGACGATCCGTCCGATACTGAAGAGCAGTTTCACGAGGACTTCCCCAGCCAGGGCGGAACAGCGGTTCGCATCCGGGGCGACCCGGTCTGCTCCCGTCGCAGCTGCCGAGGGCTCATGTGACGAATAGTGCAAGGGTGATCGCCGGTCCGGCCGCGGATCGGGGCGCGCCGGTAGAACCGCCGCATCTGGCGATGGTCACGTCGGCCCAACAGGGCGACGCCCCGGATCCCGCTGTCATGGGGGTCGTGCGTCCGGCACCGTCGCGCGGCAAGCGCCGCTGGCCGTTCTGGGCATGGATCGCCGGGATCGGGCTGCCACTGGTCGCGATCAACCTCGTCGGTATGCCGTACTACCTGGCACCTCTTGCCGTCCGGGTGCGCGACACGCGCCACGCGTGGTTCAAGCCCTCGGGGCGGATCGGCCTGAGCGCCGGGATCGCGGCTGCGGTCATCTTCGTCTTCCTCTGGCTCTATCCGCTGCGCAAGAAGTATCGGCGGCTGGCGTTCCTCGGCTCGCTGGGTCGCTGGATGGACTTTCACGTGGCAACGGCCCTGGCGCTGCCGCTGCTGCTGGCGATCCATTCGGCGTGGCGCGCCGACGGGTTGATCGGTCTCGGATTGCTGGCGATGATGGTCGTCATCGCCAGCGGCGTGGTGGGCCGCTACCTCTACGTGCGGATTCCGCGGGCGCGCAACGGCGTCGAGCTGACCCGGGAAGAAGTCGCCGCCCGCCGGCGTGCGCTGGTGGGACAGTTGGTCGAGGCCACCGGCCTGGCGCCCGACGTGATCGAACGCACACTGGCCGTCGAGCCGCTGGGTGGGGCGATGCCCGGTCTGCTGCAGACTGTCGTGCATCTGCTGAGCGACGATCTGCTCCGCTGGCGCCGGCGCGCGCAGCTTCGTCGCCGCTGGGCGGCGGTGGCGCCGGACGGTCACCGGCTGGCCGGGCCGGCGTTGCGGGAAGCGGTGCGCCTCGCATCGGAAGACATCTCGCTGCAGCAGCAGGCCCGGATGCTCACCGCGACGCAACGAGTCTTCCGGTTCTGGCATGTCGCGCATCGTCCCTTTGCGATTACCGCGCTGATCGTCGTCGTCATCCACGTCGCCGTGGTGATCGCGGTGGGCGCGGTGCGCTGGTAGGGCGGACCGATGGCGATGCTCCTCACCACTGCTGGATTCCTGGCGGTGACCGCCCTGGTGATGTGGGGTCACGTCCGCCGCGCACCGCGGCACGCGGTCGACGATGCATCCCGCCCCTGTCCGAGGTGCGGCGGCGCGGTGCCGGCCGGCGCCATGTCGTGTCCGCGATGCGGCGTGCCGCAACAGGCCTACGAACTGGTGCAGGCGCCAGCCGCCGACGGCGCGGCGCATTCCGCCAGCGGAGAGCCGAAAGCGCTGGTCCGGGCCGACATGTGCGTCGGGTGCGGTGCCTGTGTCGCGGCGTGTCCCGAGCCGGACGCGATCACCCTCCGGGGCAAGCTCGCCGTGGTCGACGATGCGCGCTGCCGGGGTCACGGCGAGTGCGTCGCTGCCTGTCCGGTCGGGGCGATCGCGGTCACCACCGGCGCCGCCGTCAATCGCGTCACCGTCCCGCTGGTGGACGCCCACTTCCAGAGCAACATCCCGGGCCTCTACATCATCGGCGAACTGGGCGGGCGGGGGCTGATCAAGAACGCGATCAACGAAGGGAAGCTCGCCGTCGAACACCTCGCCGCAACGCTCGCTGCTCCTCGAGCGCGCGAAGGCGGCGACGCCGAGACCGTCGACGTCGTGATCGTGGGATCCGGGCCGGCGGGGCTGAGTGCCGCGATCACCGCACAGCGCGCCGGCCTGAGGTACCGACTGTTGGAGCAGGGATCGCTGGCCGACAGCGTCCGCAAGTATCCCCGTCACAAGTTGCTCCTGGCCGAGCCGGTGAGCATTCCGCTGTACGGCGATCTGTGGGTCTCGGATACATCGAAGGAAGGGTTGCTCCGCATCTGGGAGACGGTCGTGGCGAGTGCCGGGCTGGTGGTGCAGACCGGCGAGAAGGTCGAAGCGGTACGGTCCGTCGACGGAGTCTTCACCGTCGAGACCGGTGCCGGCGGGTATCGCGCCCGGCGCGTCGTACTGGCGATGGGCCGGCGCGGAACGCCGCGGCGGCTCGGGGTGGCCGGCGAAGACCTCGGCAAGGTGTTCTACGATGTCGTGGAGATGGAGCAGTTTGCCGGCCGCCGCGTGCTGGTGGTCGGCGGGGGCGACAGTGCCATCGAGACCGCCGTGGGTCTGGCCAACCAGCCGGGGACGGAGGTGGCGCTCTCGTATCGCGGCGCCGCTTTCTCACGCATCAAGCCCCGCAACCAGGAAAAGCTCGACGCCGCGATCCGCCGGCACCGCGTCGAACTGCTGCTCGAAACCCACGTGCGGGAAATCCGCGGCGACGTGGTGCTCATCGATGGCAACGCCGGTCCGATGATCCGGCCCAACGATGACGTCGTGATCCGGATCGGCGGCGATGCACCCCATGCGTTCCTGGAACGGATCGGCGTCCGCCTGGTGCAGAAGGACGTGCCGCTCGTTCGGGCGCAGGCGCAGGTGAGTTGATTGCGGTGGCGCCGGTTCGCGGCCGTCGTGGCCCTGCTCGTTCCGGTGCAGCTTGCCGCACAGCTCTCCCCCGGACCGCTATCGCGCGCCCATCAGTCGCTCGACGGCCCGACACGATGCGGCCAATGTCACGGCCGTTCCCGCGACGCCATGCAGCACCTCTGCCTCGACTGTCATCGCGAGATCGCGCTGCTGATGACGCAGCGCCAGGGCTATCATGGGCGCCTGGCCGGTCAGCCCGACGCCGCGCAGCGCTGTGCGGCCTGTCACCCGGAACATGCCGGGCGCGACTTTGCGCTGATCGCGTGGCCCGACAGCTCGCCGCAGCGGTTCGACCATCGGACGGCCGGATGGCCGCTGGATGGCAAACACGCGGCCCTGGCGTGCGCGCGCTGTCACCAGGAGACCTTCCGGACCTCGCCGGTCGCGGCTCTCTCGCCGCGCAAGGGCTCGGCCGGGTGGGTGGGACTCGACACCAGCTGCGCTTCCTGCCACACCCGCGACGACCCGCACCGCGGCGCGCTCGGCACCCGCTGTGCGGACTGCCACACCGCGGGCGACTGGGCACCGGCGTCGCGCTTCGACCACGATCGCAGCCGCTATCCGCTGACCGGCGCGCACCGCCAGGTCACCTGCGCGCAATGTCACCTCCGGGCCGGCGTTCCGCCGGATACCGCAGTGAACGGCAAGGTGGTACCGCATTTTCGCCCGCTGCAGTTCGCCGAATGCAGCGCCTGTCACGCCGACCCGCACCATGGCGCGCTGTCGTCGCGGTGCAGCAGTTGCCATGTGACGGCGGGGTTTGACGTGGTCGACCACCGGACCTTCGATCACGCCGCGACGGCGTTCCCGCTCCTCGGCAAGCACCGCGGCGTGGCGTGCGAGGCCTGCCACGGGGCGAACATGACGCGGCCCAGGCCGCCGTTCGCGGCCTGCGCCGATTGCCATCGCGATATGCACCGCGGCGAGGCAACGGTGCGCGGCGCCGCGGTCGACTGTCGTTCGTGCCACACCGTGGACGGGTTCGTGCCGGCGACGTTTTCCCGAGCTGATCATGCGGCGACGACCTTCGCCCTCACTGGCGCGCACCGCGACGTGGCATGCGCCACGTGTCATGCGCGCCAGCACGCCGGTACCGACACCGCGGCCTTCGTCCCGCTCCGGATCGCGGTGAATGGGTGCGTCACATGCCACGCCGATCCCCACGGGGGACAGGTGTCATCGCTGGCGTGCGCCACGTGTCATACCGACGCCGCGTGGAACGCCGTCAGCTTCGACAGCGCGGCCCACGCCCGGAGCGGGTTCCCGCTGGCGGGCCGTCACCGCGCCGTGGCATGCGTGGCGTGCCATGGTGTTCACCGGGTCGGCCTGCCGGCGCCCGCCGGCGCCGGCACGGCGGGCGCCGGCGGGGTGCAATTCCGGATCGGTGAGACGCGTTGCGCTGCCTGTCACGCCGACCCCCACCGCGGTGCCAGTGATTCCGTCACGACCACCGATTGTGCCGGCTGTCACTCACCGGCAGGCTTCTTTCCCGCCACGATCACGGCCGAGGCGCACGCGCGGTTCGGCTTCGTGCTCGACGGCGCGCACGGTGCCGCGGCCTGTCGCGATTGCCACACGGCATGGTCGGTGCCGCGCGGCGATGACACCGCGGGCGCGACGCTGATTGCCGTTGCCGGTCCGATCCGGAGCGTGCCGCTGGCCGCCGTGCGGGCGCGGCGGTGCGCCGGCTGTCATGCCGACCCACATGGCGGCCAGTTCCAGTCGCGTCCCGATAGCGGCCGGTGCGACGTGTGCCACGCCACCGACACGTTCATCGGTGCGGCGCGATTCGACCACGACCGGGACAGCGATGCCGCCTTCCCCCTTGCCGGCGCACACGCCCGGGTGGCGTGCGCGGCCTGCCACCGCCGGGGCGGTGGGGCGGCCGCAACGGGAGCGGTCGTCTACCGGCCGTTGTCGCGTCGTTGCGAGGATTGTCACGGTCGGTCGGGGGGTGGCGGATGAACTGGCGCCACAGCGGTGCGATCGTCGCCGCCCTCGTTCTGTTGCTGCCACGTCTGGCGCGCGCGCAGGCGCCGCTCAATCCCCACGGCGCATCGGTCGGCGCGTGCGCCGAGTGCCACAGTGCCGACGCGTGGCGCCCGGCACACATCGCGCCGACGTTCCGTCACGCCGAGAAGATCTTCCCGCTCGACGGCGCCCATAGCGGCACGCCATGCACCACCTGTCACAAATCGCTCGACTTCTCGAAGGCACCGACCACGTGCGCCTCCTGTCACGACGATGTGCATCGGGGCGAGCTGGGCGTCGATTGTGCACGCTGCCACTCGACGCGGAGCTTCGTCGATCAGGCCCGGCTGGGGCGGATGCACGAGGAGACGCGGTTCCCGCTCCGGGGGGCGCACGCCGCCGCGCCGTGCGAATCGTGTCACATCCCCGGGGCAGCGGGACAAGTGCAGTACCGGGGACTCCCGACCACGTGCATGGGCTGCCATCGCGCCGACTACGACCACGCCGCCAACCCGCCGCACGCGGGCGCCGGTTTCCCGTCCAACTGCGAGAGCTGCCACACCGAATCGACCTGGCAGGGCGCCACCTTCGACCACAATGGCACCTCTTTCCCGCTGACCGGCGCGCACCAGGCGGTGGCGTGCAGCAGCTGTCACGGCGATGGTGTGTTCAAGGGGAAGCCCACGGCGTGCGCCGCGTGCCATCAGGCCGATTACGACAAGACGACCGACCCGCCGCATGCCGCGGCGGCGTTCGGGACCACGTGCAGTACCTGTCACACCACCACCGCGTGGCAGGGCGCGACGTTCGACCACAACACGACCGCGTTCCCGCTCACCGGCGGGCATCAGGCGGTGGCATGCAGCAGCTGTCACGGCGATGGCGTGTTCAAGGGAAAGCCCACCGCGTGCGCCGCATGCCATCAGGCCGATTACGACAAGACGACCGACCCGCCGCACGCCGCGGCGGCGTTCGGGACCACGTGCAGTACCTGTCACACCACTACCGCGTGGCAAGGCGCGACGTTCGACCACAACACGACGCAGTTCCCGCTCACCGGCGGGCATCAGGCGGTGGCATGCAGTAGTTGTCACGGCGACGGCGTGTTCAAGGGGAAGTCCACGGCGTGCGCCGCGTGCCATCAGGCCGATTACGACAAGACCACCGACCCGCCGCATGCCGCGTCGGGGTTCGCCACGACCTGTGCGACCTGCCATACGACAGCGTCCTGGACCGGCGCCACCTTCGATCACAACACGACCCCGTTCCCGCTTACCGGGGCGCATCTAGCGGTGGCATGCGCGGCTTGTCACGGTGATGGCGTCTTCAAGGGCAAGCCGACGGCCTGCGTCGCCTGCCATCAGGCGGACTTCGACAAGACGACTGATCCGCCGCACGGCGCGGCGGGCTTCGCCACGACGTGCGCGACCTGTCACACCACGGTGGCGTGGACCGGTGCCACGTTCGACCACTCCACCACGCAGTTCCCCCTCACCGGCGCGCACCAGGCGGTACCGTGCAGCGGGTGCCACAGCGACGGCGTCTACAAGGGCAAGCCGACCACGTGCGTCAGCTGCCACCAGGCGGACTTCGACAAGACCACCGATCCCGACCACAAGGCGGCGGGGTACAGCACCGATTGCACCACCTGCCACACCACGGCGTCGTGGCAGGGCGCCAACTTCGACCACAACACCACCGCATTCCCGCTGACCGGTGCCCACCAGGCGGTGCCGTGTACCGGGTGTCACGCCGACGGCGTGTTCAAGGGGAAGTCGACGGCGTGTGCCTCGTGTCACCAGCCCGACTTCGACAAGACCACCGACCCCCCCCATGCTGCGGCCGGCTTTGCGACCACCTGCGCCGATTGCCACACCACGATCGCGTGG
Source organism: uncultured Gemmatimonadales bacterium (assembly GCA_963697065.1). Classification (GTDB taxonomy): domain Bacteria; phylum Gemmatimonadota; class Gemmatimonadetes; order Gemmatimonadales; family GWC2-71-9; genus Palsa-1233. The sequence continues at coordinate 320,492 of CAVOMQ010000002.1, read as the reverse complement.
ACGGGGGCGTCGTTCGATCACAGCACCACCCAGTTCCCGCTCACCGGGGCGCACCTGGCCCTGCCGTGCAGCAGCTGCCACAGCGACGGCGTCTTCAAAGGCAAGCCGACGGCGTGTGTGGCGTGTCACCAGCCCGACTTCGACAAGACGACGGACCCGCCTCATGCGGCGTCGGGGTTTCCGACGACGTGCGCCGACTGCCACACGACCGCCACATGGAGTGGTGCCTCGTTCGATCACAACAAGACGGCGTTCCCCCTCACCGGGGCGCACCTGGCCGTGGCGTGCAGCGGCTGCCACGGTGACGGCGTGTTCAAGGGAAAGCCGACCACGTGCGTGTCGTGCCACCAGTCGGACTACGACAAGACCACCGATCCACCCCATGGCGCGGCCGGCTTTGCCACCACCTGTGCCGACTGCCACACCACGGCGGCGTGGACCGGGGCCACCTTCGATCACAACACCACGCAATTTCCGCTCACCGGGGCGCATGTGACCCTGCCGTGCTCCTCCTGTCACGCGGACGGCGTGTTCAAGGGGAAGGCGACGACCTGCGCGTCGTGCCACCAGACGGACTACAACAACACGACCGACCCCAACCATCAGGCCGCGTCGTTCCCGACAACCTGCGAGTCGTGCCACACCACCGCGACGTGGGCCGGGGCGACGTTCGATCACGACGGCAAGTATTTCCCGATCTACTCCGGCACCCACAAGAGCGTCTGGACGTCGTGCGCCACCTGTCACACCGCTTCGAGCGACTACACCGTCTTCAGCTGTACCACCGGGTGCCACGGGAAGAGCGGCACCGATTCGGATCACAAGGGTGTCAGCGGCTATCAGTACGTGTCCACCGCGTGCTATTCGTGCCACCCGAAAGGGAAGGCCGACTGATGCGTGGCGCCGCGATGGCGGTCATTGCTTCGGCCGTGCTGCCGATGGTGGCTGGCGCCCAGCGCCCTGCGTTGCAGGCGGCGCCCCTCACGTGGGCGCGGGTTACGTACCTCAGCGGGCCCTCGGTGTATCTCGAAGTCGGCACCAACGACGGCGTGGTCGTCGGCACCGCGATGGACGTGGTGCGCCACGGTACGGTCGTGGCGGTGCTCGCCGCAAAGTATGTGGCGTCGAATCGCACCGCGTGCACCATTACCCGGTCGGACTCGACGGTGGTGGTGGGCGACTCGGTGCGCTTCGTGCCGGCGCGGACCGCGCCGGCCACGATCGCCGGGGCGACGGCGACCCGGTCGACAAGGCATCGCGCTCCGGTCCGGGGGCGGGTGGGCGTGCAGTACCTCGCACTGCGTGACGCCGGCGGGTCGAGCCTGACGCAACCAGCGTTCGATCTCCGACTTGACGGCAGCCACATTGGCGGCACCGCCGTCGGCCTGGCGGTCGACGTCCGCGCGCAGCGCAACACCGTCTCCGGGGCGATGGCCGGCACGGCGCCGGCGGGACTGACGCGCGTCTATCAGGCCGCGCTCATCCTCGAGCCGCTGTCGGCCCGCAGCACCTGGACGCTCGGGCGTCAGTTCGCCAGCGCATTGTCGCCGGTGGGGATCTTCGACGGCATGGCGCTCGACATCCACGGTCGCGCATGGAGCGAAGGCATCCTCGCCGGCACGCAACCCGATGCAGCCACCGTCGCGCCGTCGCTCGGCACCACCGAATACGGGCTCTACGTGCAGCGCCACAACGTCGCCGGAACCTCCGCGCCGTGGAATGCCACCCTTGGTGCCGTCGGTTCGTACGACCAGGGTGCCATCAACCGGGAATACCTCTACGCTCGCGGCGTATACGGCTCGCGGCGCTGGTCGCTCTACGCCGCCGAAGAAGTCGACGTCAATCGCGGCTGGCGACGCGGCGTCGAAGGGTCGCTGATGACCTTGACGTCGACCTTCGCCACCGCACAATGGAGTGTCACCGACGCGTTCCAGCTGTCGGGCGGATTCGACTCCCGGCGGAGCGTGCGGCTCTATCGGGACTTCGTGAATCCCGAAACCGTGTTCGACGACGCGATGCGCCAGGGCACCTGGGCCGGGTTCTCGTGGCGGCTCGGTTCACACCTGCGGATCAGTGCCGACGGCCGCAACAGCTTCGGCGGCTCCGACGGAAACACCCAAAGCGCCACCGGCGGACTGGCGCTGGAGCGGATCACGGTGTTGCGATTGGCGCTGCGGCTTCGGGCGACGCAGTATCGCGGACCCGCCAGCCAGGGGAGTCTCTCATCGGCGACGCTCGAAATGGCACCGACACCGTTCTTGCGTATTTCGGCCAACGGCGGCGTGCGGAGCAGCGCCGCCGCCGGCGTCGCGGCCACACGCCTCACGTGGACCGGCGCGGACGTCGACTGGGCCATCGGACGCTCGCTCTTTCTGACCGCGTCGACCTATCGCGAACGCGGTGGTCCGACGGCCACGACGCAGACCTACGCGGGGTTGAGCTGGAGGTTCTGAGGTATCGGGAAGGGTCCTGCGGATTGCCCCGCGTGGATTCGAACCACGATAACCAGATCCAAAGTCTGGGGTCCTGCCATTGGACGACGGGGCAGCGCCGGCCACCCTGAGCGGCCGAACCGCTGGCAACGAAGATAACCGGCGGCCGCACGCCGCCACCCTGGATGCCGCTCAGGCGGTAGTGGTGGCGATGAGTCGCCCCTGGCGGCTGCCCAGCTGTTGCGCCGCGTCGTCGCGCTCGCGCTCGTTCCGGTAGACGCCGAATAGCGTGGATCCCGATCCGCTCATGCGGCAGAGCAACGGATGCGTCCGCGCCAGCGCCTCGAACGTCTTCCGCAGGTCCGGGTACCGCCCGAACACCGCCGATTCGAAATCGTTGCCCGCCAGCCGCGCCACGTCGCTCCAGTTGTCGAGAACGTCCAGGTCCATGGCGACGCCGCCGCGGCCGCCGGCCGGCATGGCGTCGTCGATCCATCGATAGGCGTCAGCGGTCACGATCGCGATGCTCGGCACGACGAGCAGCACCGGATGGCTGGGAAGCCCGGGAAGCCGGAGCATGCGCTGCCCATGTCCCCAGGCGACGGCAAGCGGCGCGCCCGACACGAAGAACGGGACGTCCGCACCGAGGCGGTGCGCCATCAGCAGTAGTTCGGCGCGTGGCACCGCATTCCCGGCGAGCTGGTTGACGCCGAGCAACGCCGCTGCGGCGTCGCTTGATCCGCCGCCCAGTCCGGCCGCGACCGGAATCTCCTTCACGAGGCGCATCGCCACGCCGAACCGGTTCCCGGTGGCGTCGAGCACCATCCGGGCGGCGCGCCACGCCAGGTTCTCGCTCGGCTCGCCCAGGTCGGCACCTTCGACGGCAAGCGACAGGCCCGCTTCGGTCCGCCACGCGTGAAGCGTGTCGCCCAGGGTGAGCCGGCAGAACAGGGTTTCGATGCCGTGGAAGCCGTCGGCTTCCCGCGCCAGCACGCGGAGAAAGAGGTTGAGCTTTGCGGGGCAGGGAAGCGTGACGCCGTTCACGGTGTCGCCACCTGCGGCGGTCGCAGGCCCACGCCGGTCCGCACGGCCGACCACGCGCCGAGGGTCGTGATCGGAATGAAGGTCGTGATGTGGTACATCACCGCGTAGGCCAGGGCCGTGTTGTGATCGACGCCGTAGAGATAGAGTGCACCGGCGATCGTCGCCTCGAACGTGCCGACATACCCCGGGAGTTGTGGGGCGGCAATGGCCACGAGCAACAGGCCCTGCACCACCAGCGCCGCGGTGAACGGCAGGTGGAATCCGAACGCAAAGAACGCGACATAGAACGCCGACGCGTTCACCAGCCAGATCGCGAGTGACCAGGCCAGCACCGGCGCGGCATGCATCGGGTCGCGGAAGGCACCCAGGCCCATGAGTACGCGATCGGCAAAGGCCACGATGTGTTCGCTGAACGGGCGGCGCGGCAGCAACCTGGCGACGAGCTCGACGGTGGCCTCGCGGTGCCGCGCCGCGAGCACCGCCAGGGCGAGTGCCACGAGACAGATGATGCCGAGTCGGGTGGCGACGGCGGCGACCGGCTTGCCGCCGATCGTCACGGCCGATGGAAAGTGGGCCGCCATCAGCCCGACGCCGAAGAGTCCGAGGGCCACCAGGGCGTCGAGCACCCGCTCAACCGCCACGCTGGAAAGTCCGGTGGCGAACGGGATCCGCGCCAGCCGATTGACGGCAACAACGCGCAGCACCTCGCCGGCGCGGGCCGGCAGAACGTTGTTGGCGGTGAATCCGATGGCAATGGCGTGCCAGAGCGACGAATCCGGCAACGTGCTGTCGCCGCGCCGGCCCAGCAGCAGGCGCCACCGCGGCACACGCAGTGCGAACGTCGACGTGGCGAGGGCCACGGCCCCCACCAGTGGCACGATCCGTACGTGGGTGATCGACTGCCACACCACCGCCAGGTCCTCGTGCCGGAAGGCGAGCCACACCAGCCCCGCCGCCATGATCAGCCCGAGGAGCAGCTGCGCGGCTCGCATCAGGCGGCTAGGCCGCTTCACGAGCCAGTGGTACGAGGTCGAGTAACTCGCTGATGTAGGGGCGCAGACTCGGTAGCGACACCGTCGCCTGGCCAAGCAGTTCGAGTATCTCGGTGCGGATCTCCTCGGCGCGCGCCAGCGCCGCGCTGCCGCGGTAGAGGAGCGACTCGATGGCGACGATTTCGGCGCCGATCAATGCCGCCAGCGCCGGTTCTTCCGCACCCCGCTCGGCCGCGATGCGCCGCTGCGCTGCAAATGCAACTTCCAGCGCGGTCGGTTCGCCCGGCGCCACGGTCGGGATCAAGGGCGCATCGAACGCGAGTGATTCGATCGGTACGATGGCAAGCTCGTCGACCGGAGCGAGTGCTTCGATGTCGACGATCGCAAGCTCGTCGACCGGAGCCAGTGCGCCGATGTCGACAATCGCAAGCTCTTCGTCCTCCGCCAGTTCTTCGACCGGAACGATGGGGAGTTCCAGCGCCGCGGTGGCCGTCGGGTGCGAGCCATTGGCGTCGAGCGCATCGGGCGCCAGGGCTTCGATCGCGACGATCGGTACCGCCCCGGCAGCGGGCGGTACCGCCACCATGGGGCGAGTGACCCCCGCCTCTGCGCCGAACGCCAGTGCCAGCAGATCGCGTTGGCGCGTCACGGCGGCGCGGTCGTCGGCGGTGCCGGCGTCGACCAGAAAGCGGCCGGCATCGCGCAACAGTGCCACGAACGATTGCGAACGTGCCGCCGCGGCCCCGCTCGCGATCGCGCTCGTGATGGCGCGGGCCAATGGGGCAAGGAACCGCCCGGTGCCGCTTTGCGCCGGCATCGTGGCGAGCGTGCGATAGAGCACGAAGAGCCGGAGGTCGCGCGCCGCCGGCGAACCCGGGTGCTCGAGCGCGTCGCCCACCAGCAGCAGGTGATCGCCGACGCCGACAAGTTCGACCGGCACCGGGTTGGCGGAACGGTCGGCTCCACCGGGGTAGAGGGTCGACGGCAAGCCGCCGTGCTCCACGACGGCGTCGGTGCCGGCCGGTGCCAGCGCCTCGATCGGCGTGACGTCGTCGGCGGTGACGAAACTGCGCAACAGGTGCGCGGCGACACGGTCGAGCTCCGCCGACGGCACGATGCGTCCCGAATCGGCGACGGCCCTGGCCATCGTGGCAAGGGCATGGGCCGCGTCACCGAAGACGGCGGCCACGTCTGGCGGCGCGGGGAGGTCGGCCAGCAACGAGCGGGTGGTCACTTCCATCGCGTCGAGCAATTCGGGGAGCGGTGACAATTCGGTTGACGCGCCGATCCCCCGGAGCGACTGCATCCGTTGCAGCACCGCCGCCAGCGCGGCGGGCGGCGGAATTGGTGCCAGCGCTCGGGACGCCTCTTCCAGCGAACCGGCGATGAGCGCCGATTCCCTGGCGATGAAGGCGCGGACGCCGGGGGTCAGGGCCGGCGTTGCCGGCTGCGGTGCCTCGCCGATCCTGCCGGTCGCCACCCGCTCGAGGCGCTCGGCGAGCACCAGCGCCTGCCGGTCGTCGGCGGCCTCCCACGTGGCGGCCCGGTTCAACAATCCCCGCAACGTCGCGAGCCCGTCAGTCCACGCCTCGCGGGCATTCGGTTGCCACGCCAGGGCGTGTTCGCGAACCTGCCGCGCGATCGCCTCGAGCCCCGCTGCGGCCCGAGCGTAGGTGCCCAGACCCGCCATCAGTGCTGCGCCCCGGAGCGCGCGCGCGCCGCGCACCAGCCGCTCGGCGTCGGGTGCATCCGGCACGGCGGCCAGCGGAGCCAGGTCGGCCAGGTACTCGTTGGCTTCGAGCGCGAAGAACTCGGCCCGCCGGCCCGACGCGCTCACTGCCGGGCCTCATCCATGAGGCGGCGCATTTCGCGGACCGCCGGTCCGATCCCGGTGAAGACGGCGCGGCTGATGATCGAATGCCCGATGTTGAGCTCCTCGATGGGCGCGATGCCGGCGACGGGCTGGACGTTCCGATAGGTCAACCCGTGGCCGGCGTGGACCGCCAGGCCGAGGCCCGCGGCATGCTCGGCGGCCCGCCGCAGCTCGGCCAGGGCGATGCCGTCTTCGTGCCAGTGATGAGAGTATCGGCCGGTATGCAGTTCGACCGCCGCGACGCCGAGGTCGCGGGCGGCGTCGATCTGGCCCGGCTCCGGATCGATGAACAGCGATACCCTGATCTTCGCCTCCGACAGGCGGCGGACGGCCGCGGCCAGCCGGGTGTCGCTCCGGTGGAGATCGAGGCCCCCCTCGGTGGTCACTTCTTCGCGGCGTTCCGGTACCAGGGTGGCCTGGTAGGGCCGGAGCGAGCACGCCAGCGCCACGATGTCGTCGTGGGCGGCAAGCTCGAAGTTGCAGGGTTTGTCGACCCCGCCACCGATGATCGCGGTGGCGTCGTGGTCCTGGATGTGGCGGCGATCCTCGCGCAGATGCAACGTGATCCCGTCGGCGCCGTGGGCGGCTGCGTCCCGGGCCGCCGCCAGCGGGTCGGGTTCGTCGGTTCGCCGTGCCTGTCGGAGCGTGGCGACGTGGTCGATATTTACGTAAAGGCGTAGCGCCACAATTCCCGCTTTGTCCGATTAGGTTGTGCTGATCGCTCCCGCAGGAGGTTCAGGTGCGTACCATGTCCGTCTCGATGCTCGCCGCGGTGTGCCTCGCCGCCGCCGCCGCACCGCTCATGGCCCAGGGTGATACGGTCTCGAGCGCGTCCGGTGCCGTACAGGAGTATATCCGCGCGGCTTCCGACAGCAATCTGACGCGGATGGCGCAGCTGTTCGGCACCGACAAGGGCAACGCCATCCGGCTCAAGCTGCCTGACCTAGACAAGCGGATGGTGGTGACCTCTGCCTATCTCTCCCACACCCGCGTCCGGACGCTTGGCGAGGTCCGAGGCATGCACCCGAACGAACGCACCGTGACCACCGAGATCGCGCTCGGCTCCTGCAAGGTGGTCATTCCGGTGCTGGCGGTCCACAGCAGGGACGACGGGTGGCTGGTCCGGAATCTCGACCTGAGCAAGGTGCAGTCGCTCCACAGCCCCTGCCAAACGGGTGGCGACGGGAACCCACTTCCCTGACCGGGCGTTCACATCGCCGGCGGGCTACTCGGTCAGCTCGATGAGGATACCGTCGGTGGATTTGGGATGGACGAAGGCGATCCGCCGTCCGCCGGCGCCGGCGCGGGGCGTCTGATCGATGAGGATGTAGTCGCGGGCCCGGCAGGCGGCCAGTGCGCCGTCGAGGTCGTCGACGCGGTAGCAGACGTGGTGGATGCCGGGACCTCGCCGGGCGAGGAAACGGCCAATGGGAGAAGCCGGATCTTCGGGCTCGAGCAGTTCCACCGCCGACCCGTCGAAATCGAGATGCGCAATGCGGGCGCCGTCGACGAATTCGGTTCCTGATGGTTCGAGGCCGAGGACGTCGCGATAGAAGGCCAGGGCGTGGTCGATGTCCGGCACGGCGATCCCGATGTGGGCAATGGCAGGTTTCATGAACTGGACAATAACCGGCAACGCGGAGCGTCGGGATCATGAGTGAAAACACGGTGGCGGTGAGCGATGCGACGTTCGAACAGGAGGTCAACCAGTCCCCCGGCCTGGTAGTCGTCGATTTCTGGGCCACGTGGTGCGGCCCCTGCCGGATCATCGCTCCCACGCTCGATGCGTTGGCCAAGGAATACGCCGGCCGGCTCAAGGTCGCCAAGCTGGACGTGGACGCCAATCAGGCGACGTCGATGCGGTACAATGTCCGCTCCATTCCGACGTTGATGTTCTTCAAGGACGGCAAGCACGTCGACACGCTGGTCGGGGCGCTGCCGCGGCCCGCGCTCGAGGCGCGGATCGTCAAGCACCTGGGGTGATCCCGGGTCCGGCCGGTCCGCCGGCCCGACGCATTGCCGGTACGCCGGCTCCGGCAGGGTGACGCCGGGGCCGGTGTTCGCTTTCTTCCAGTCATGAGTGTGGGGACGCTGTACGTGGTGGCGACGCCGCTCGGGCATCTGGGAGATCTGTCGCCGCGCGCGACCGCCACGCTGCGCGCCGTCGACACCGTCGCGGCCGAGGACACCCGCCGTACCCGGCGCCTGCTGACGGCCATCGATGCGCATCCGCGGGTCGTCTCGTATCACGCCCACTCCGCCCCGCGCCGCCGCGACGAACTGGTGTCGCTCCTCACCGAAGGCGCCGACGTGGCGTTGGCCACCGATGCCGGCACGCCGGGGATCAGTGATCCCGGGGTCGACCTGGTCCGTGCCGCGCGGGCGGCGGGGGCGACGATCGTACCGGTGCCGGGCCCGTCGGCGGTGGCCACCGCGCTATCGGCCGCCGGCCTGCCGAGCGACCGTTATCTCTTCCTCGGTTTTCTCCCGCGGAAGGGGTCGTCTCGCCGTCTGTTCCTGGAACGCGCCGCGATCGAGCCGTGGAGCATCGTATTCTTCGAGGCGCCGGGGAGGCTCGCCGAGCTGCTGGACGATCTGGCGGCGCATTGCGGCGTGGACCGCGGCGCGGTGGTGGCGCGAGAGATGACCAAGCTGCACGAGGATTTTCGTTCCGGCACGCTGGCGGAGTTGCGCGATCACTACGCCGCGGCGCCGCCGCGAGGTGAAGTGACGCTGGTGATGGCCGGCACCGGCGACGCCGCCGGTGAACGTGCTGAACCGGCCCCCGATGCCGACGAAGTCGCGGCGTTGATCCGCAGCCGTCTCGCCGCGGGCGATTCCCGCAAGGATGTCGTTCGCGCCGTGGCCACGCGATTCGGGCTGCCACGCAACGATGCGTACCGATGGGTGGTGATGTCGTCGTGAGGGGCATGTCGTCCGCCGTCCTGATCGCCGCGCTCGTCGTTCCCGGTGTGCTCGCTGCGCAGGGGCCGGCCGACACGTCGGCTGCCGTTCGTCACGGCGCGGGGCAGCCCACATTGGTGGTGGGGCGGCTGCACTACGGCGGCGGCGGCGACTGGTACGCCAACCGCACCAGCCTGCCTAATCTGATCGATGCCATCCGGACCCGGACCGATCTTCCCGTCGCCCCGCAGGAGGTCGTGGTTCGCCTGACGGATCCGGAGTTGTGGGACGTGGCGTTCCTGCACGCCACCGGGCACGGCAATATCCACTTTACCGATGAGGAGATCCGCATCCTCCGGAAGTGGCTGACGCAGGGTGGGTTCCTCCACGTCGACGACAACTATGGTCTCGATGCGTCGTTCCGCCGCGAAGTCAAACGCCTCTTTCCCGACCGGCCGCTGGTCGAAGTACCGCTCGATCATCCGATCTACCATCTGATCTACGATTTCCCGAAGGGATTGCCGAAGATTCACGAGCACGACGGCAAGCCGGCGCAGGGTTTCGGCATCTTCATCAACGGTCGCCTGGTGCTCTACTACTCCTACCAGAGCGATCTCGGCAACGGTTGGGAGGACGAGCAGGTGTATCACGACCCTCCCGAAAAGCATGAGGCGGCGCTGCGAATGGGCGTCAACCTCTTCGCGTACGCAGTCGGGTACGGCGGATGACGGCCGACAGCGCGCCGCTGCAGGCAGCACTGCGTCGCGTCGCGGCGCCGTGGCGGCGCTGGCGCGCGACCTCGCTGGCGCTGTCGGCCGTCGCCCTGGCGCTGGCCCTCACCGCCGTCGGCGCGTGGCTGGCGCGGCTCGGCGCCGCATCTCCCGAGATGGTGTTGCTGTGGTGGGTGCTGGTTCCGTCGGTCGTGCTGGCCGGCGTCGCGTGGTGCGTCACCGCCGTCCGCCGTCTCGGTCCGGTCGCCGTCGGCGCGGCACTCGAATCCGACGGCGGCTTCAGGCGCGGCGCGCTCACGACCGTCCTCGAAAGCGAAGCGGTGGGAACGAGCGTTGCGCTGCATCGCCGAGCGGTGGCGGACCGCACTGGCGAGGTCCTTGCCCGCGGCGGTGAGTCACTCACTGCCGCAACGGTCCGGCAGCGGGGCAGGAGCTGGCGCGCCCTTGTGGCCGCCGGTGCGGCGCTGCTGCTGTTGCTCGCGGCGGATCCCACCGGTACCGCGGTGGCGCGGCTCTGGAATCCCGCCGAAGCCTGGAGCGCCATCACGGCGCCGGTGCAGATCAGCACTCTCACGCCGACGGTCGATCGCGGCGCGCGCGCCGTACTCGAGGTGACCGCACCAGGATGGCGCCGTGCGGTGCTCGCTTTGCGTGCTCCGGGAGAGGGTTGGCACCGGCAGGACATCACACTCGACGGGTCGGGCCGCGCTCGCATCACCACCGACCCGCTCGCGGCCGATCTCGTCGCGCGGGCGGAAGTGGGCCGGCGCCAGTCGGCCGAAGTGCGCGTGTCGCTCCGCCTTCCGGCCTTTCTCGGCGCGTTCACCCTCAACGCGCACTATCCGGCTTATCTCGCGATGGACGACGAAGCGCTTCCGGTCGGCGGCGACACGCTGGTGCTCCCGGAGGGTACGACGCTGCGGATCGCCGGCCGCGCCACAACGCCCCTGCGCCGGGTGAGCATGTCGGGGCCGGCCGGCGCCCGGCCGATGACCGTCGGTGGCGCCGCGTTCCACGGCGAGATCGTTCCGGCGTCGGGCACATGGCGTCTCGTCGCCGAGTCCGTCGACGGCGATTCGCTCGGCGGGGACCTTCCGGTGTTCGCCGTGCGCATCGTTCCCGACAGTGCACCGTCGGTGGACATCCCGATCCCCGGGATCGACACGGTGGCGCCCGCGTCGCTCAAGCTTGCCGTCGTGGTGGCCGCGCGAGACGATCACGGTGTCACGGCGGCTGTCATCGAGGCACACCGCAGCAACAGCGCAGCCATCGTTCGCCTGCCGCTGCCGCTTTCCCCCGGAATCAGCGATCGCGCGCTCATTCCCGCGGTGATCAACCTCGCCGCCCTGGGTCTCGTGGCGGGCGATACGCTTCGCTACGACGCCGTGGCGGTCGACAATTCGCCGGCCCACCACACCGGCCGGTCGCGCGAATACCAGGTGCGCATCCCCACTGAAGCCGAGCAGCGCGCCGCGCGGCAACTCGCGACCGCCGCGACGGCCACGGCGTTCGACTCGGCTCGCGACGCGGCGGGGCGGGTGCAGCAGGACGCCGACGATCTCTCCCGCGAACAGGTCCGGTCCGGTCAACAGACCGGCCGGAGTCCGGGAGACAGCAGCGCGCAACCGGCGACGCTGCCGTTGGAGACCGTGCGCCGCGCCGAGGCCACCGCGGACGCGCAGCAGAAGGTGCTCGACGCCGCCGCGAAGCTGCAGCAATCGATCAACCAGCTGGCGCAGACGGCTCAGCAGCGCGGGCTGGCGGATTCGGCCCTGGCGCGGCAGCTCGACGAGATCGGTCATCTCCTCGACCAGGCGCTGACTCCGGAACTCCGGGCGCGTCTCGATTCGCTCCGTGCCGCCCTCAAGAGTCTCGATCCCGAACGCACCAAGGCGGCATTGCAGGACCTCGCCCGCGACGAAGCCCAGCTCAAGCAGGCCCTCGACCAGGCCACGGAGCTCTTCAAACGGGCCGCCCTCGAAACGCGTCTCGCCAATCTCGCCGAAACGGCGCATGAATTGGCGGGCGACCAGCGGCAGATCACGCCGGACGTCGGCCGCAGCGACAGTTCCGGCGCCGCCGCCGAGAAGGAGCGTGCGCTCGGCACGCGCGCAGATTCGCTCGGGAGCGCGCTGCAGCAAGCCGCCGGGCAGGTTCCCGCCAGGGCGACGGCCGACGCGTTGCGCGGCGCCTCGCAACAGGCGATGCAGGCGGCGGGGGAGCTCAGCCAGGCCGCGGGCGCGGCGCAACAAAGCCAGTCGGCCGCGGCCACCAGCGCGGCCCAGCGCGCCCAGGCCGCACTCGACCCGCTCGAGGATCAGATCCGCACCGCCCGGCAGGAGATGCAGCAGCAGATGCGGAGCGAAGTGATGGCGGCCCTCGATCGCGCGCTGGCCGAGACGACCCGGCTCGGCCAGCAGCAGCTGGCGACGCTCGGCGCGCTGCAGTCGGGCGCTGCCGTTGCGCCGTCGCGGATCGAACAGGGACTGATCGAGGAGGGTGCGGCCAAGGTCATGGATCAGGTCATCGCGCTGGCGGGGAAGAACGCCCTCATCACACCCAACGCCGCCAACGCCATCGCCGCCGCGCGCCAGTCGATGCAGAACGCCATCCACGATCTTGCGGCCGCCAATCCCGATCTCTCCGATGCGGTCACTCGGGCCGGCGATGCCGTCGACGGGCTGAACGTCGGCGCGTTCAATCTGCTCCAGTCCCGCGATCGGGTGCAGGGCTCGCAATCCGGAACCGGCTTGCAGGAAGCCCTGGCAGAGATGCAGCAGTTGGCCGGCAAGGAAGGGCAGCTGGCGCAACAGAGCGGGGGGATGCTGCAGCTGGGACAGTCGCCGATGCAGCGCCTGATGCAGCTGGCGGCGCAGCAACGCGCCATCGCGCAGCAACTCCAGCGGTTGCAGGCCATGGGACAGCTTCCCGGCGCCGGCGCGCTGGCTGACGAAGCCAAGGCCCTCGCGCAGCAGCTTGAATCGGGAGACCTGACTTCCGATGTGGTGCAGCGCCAGCAGCAGCTATTTCGCCACATGCTTGACGCCGGCCGCACGCTGCAGGGCCAGGAGGAGGACGACACTCACCGGCAGGCAACCACCGCTCGGGATGGGCCGATCTCCTTCCCGCCGGCGCTCGATGCGCGCGCGCTGCAGGGCGGCGCCATCCGGTTACCGAGCTGGGAATCGCTGCAGCAACTTTCCCCCGGCGACCGGCGCCGCGTGCTCGACTATTTCCAGCGACTCGCCGAGGGCGGCGGACCGTGAGGCGGCACGCGGCGTGGAGATCGATGATGTTGCTCGCCGGCGTCACGGCTCGGGCAGCGGCGCAGCGCACCGCTGCGGCCCCGTACGACACCGCCGTGCTGTCGCGCGCGCTGGACGCCGAGCGCTCAGGCGCCGTCGCCACGGCGGATTCCGCCTTCGCGCTGGTGCTGCGGTCGTCTCCCGCGAATGTGCCGGCGTTGATGGGAATCGATCGCATGGCGGCGCGCCTCAACCGGCGCGACGACCTGCTTCCCTGGGTGCGGCGCGCGTTGGCCGTCGATTCGACGACCACCGGCGTGTTGCTCGAGGCACTGCGTTGCTTTGCGATGCTGGGTCGCCCCGATTCGGCCGCGAAATACGCGCAGCGCTGGTCGGCGGAAACGCCCGGCGACGAGTCACCCTACCGGGAATGGTCGATGGCCGCGCTCGAGGTTCGTGACGCCGCGCAGGCCCAATCGGCGCTGGAAGTCGGCCGCGGTCGCCTCGGCCCCGGCGCACTGGGGCTCGAATTGGCGCAGCTGCTGCAGCAGCGCGGAGATATCGCACCGGCGACCCGCGAGTGGGTCGGCGTGGTGCGCCACTCGCCGGAATTGCGCGACGGTGCCGCGGGCCAGCTGGCGCAGGTGCCACCCGGGCAGCGCGCTGTCGTCCAGCAGACATTGGCGGCGGATTCGTCCCGCGAGGCGCGGCAGCTGCTGGGTCTGGTGGACCTGACGTGGGGCGATCTCGATGACGGAGCCCGGCTGGTGCAGAGTGCGCTTCCCGGCAACGCAAATGACGCGCTGGCGCTGCTCAACTCGGTGATTGGTGCGCTGCATGATCGCCGCGACCGCGCGGCGCTGCAGATCCGGGGTGCTGCGCTGGAGAGCATGGCGCAGCGCGAGCCCGCTGCCGCCGCGGTGCGAACCCTGCTCGCGGCCGCCAGCGCCTACGCCGACGCCGGCGACGAGCGCGACGCGCGGCGACTGCTCGATCAGTCCGCGGCGTCCGGTGACAAGGCGCCGGCGATGGCGGAACAGGAGTCCGCGGCGCGCCTCGACGTCCTCGTCGCCGAAGGCAACGCCGCCGACGCCGAGAAGATCCTGGCGCAGCTCAACCCGGAACTCGGCCCTGATCAGCACGATGACTTCGCCCGCCGCATCGCGGTGGCCTGGGCCCGCAAGGGAAACGTCGCGCGCGCCGAGGCACTCGTACAGCGCGATTCGAGCACCGCCGGGCTCGACCTGCGCGGCTGGCTCGCGTTGTACCACGGCGATCTCGCCGGCGCCACCACGCTGTTCAAGGCGGCGGGACCGTTCGACGACGATCGCGCGCGGGCCTCGAGCCGGGTCAGCACGCTCGCGCTGCTCCAGGTGATTGGCAAGGACACGCTGCCGGCGCTCGGCCAGGCCTTCCGGGAGCTGGCGGCCGGCGATTCGGCGCAGGCGGTCACCGCGCTGGGACGCGTGGCCGTGACGCTGGACAGCGGCGCCGCCGCCGAAGTGCGGCTGCTGGCGGGCCGGATCGCCCTGGCGCGCGGGGATACCAGCGCCGCGGTGGCGCTCCTCCACCAGGCGGATGTGGCGGCGGTGCCGGCAAGCGCCGCGGCCGCGCAGTACGAACTGGCGCGGATCAGTGCCACCCAGGGCCGGTCCGCGGAAGCCAGCGCGATACTCGAACAGCTGCTGGTGGCGTTCCCGGAAAGTGCCGTGGCACCGGAAGCCCGCCGCCTCTACGACACCTTGCGAGGCGCCGTTCCCGATGCGGGACACGGAGCGCCGCGGTGACCGGTCGGCGCGAGTTTCTCCGCGGCGGGGCCGCCACCGCTGGTGCCCTCTGGCTCGGGCGCCGCCGCTTCGGCGGGCGCACCGATGCTTCGGTGCTCGTTCCGATGGACGATACCCAGCAGGACCATCTCAAGGCGTACGGCGTGGCGTTCCGGTCGCTCGCGCGGGGCGAACGTGGTCAGTGGCTGCTCAACTACCGCAGCGGCGCGTTCCTGCTGGCCGCGTCGGACGCGGTGCTACGTGATGCGGCATTGACCGGCGTGACGATGCAATCGGTCGACGCGGCGGACATCGCGGCCATCATGGGCGAGATCCAGAACAGCAACATGGACGCCGTCCCGCTCGAGAAGGTCCCCCGCGTGGCGGTCTACGCTCCCCCGGATGCGCAACCATGGGACGACGCGGTCCGCATGGCGCTGGAATACGCCGGCATTCAATACGACCGGCTCTGGGACACGGAGGTCATCGGCAACGCGCTGACGCGTTACGACTGGCTGCACCTGCATCACGAAGACTTCACCGGTCAGTATTCGAAGTTCGCGATCAACTTCGCGGGAGCGCCCTGGCTGCAGCAGATGATGGCGCTGCAGGAGTCCACGGCCAGCGCGCTCGGCTTTGCCAACGGACCGGATCTCAAACGAGCCGTCGCCGGGCAGATCAAGGCGTTCGTCGAGCGCGGCGGCTTCCTGTTTGCCATGTGCACCGCCACCGAGACCCTGGACCTCGCGCTCGCCAGTCAGGGTGTCGATATCGCCGCGGCCTACGCGGACGGCACGCCGATGGATCCCGACGCGTCCGCCAGGATGCACTGGGATCAGGCGCTGGCATTCCAGAACGCCCAGTTGGTGCAGTCGCCGTCGCTCGCCAGCTTCAGCGATATCGACGGCCATCAGGTCAACACCATCAATCGCCAGCCGCTGGGGGTGTTCGAGCTGTTCAACTTCTCGGCCAAGATCGATCCCGTCGCCACCATGCTGGTGCAGGACCACCGCCAGGTCGTCCCGGACTTCTACGGGATCACCACGTCGTTCCGTCGCGACCGCCTCAAACCCGACGACGTCATCCTCGCCTACGAACCCGGCGCGCCCTGGGTGAAATACCTTCACGGCGAACGCGGCAAGGGGACCTGGACCTTTCTCGGCGGGCACGATCCGGAAGATCCGGAGCATGCCATCGGCAACGCGCCGACCGATCTGTCGCTGCATCCGCACTCGCCAGGGTACCGGCTGATTCTCAACAACGTGCTGTTTCCGGCCGCCAAGAAGAAGGAACTCAAGACCTGAGCGAACGCCTCTCGCCCGCCGCGCGCGAGACACTGCGCGGCGAGATCGCCGCCGCGGAGGGTCTCGAGGTGTCGTTCGTCGCCACGCTCGGCGACGACGGCATCATCGCCTCGGTCCGCGCCGTGGCCCGTGGCACCGTCGACCTTGTCCTGGCGCTGCCGGGGGCGGCACGGCGCGGGGAGATGCTGCTGCACAATCATCCCAGCGGCCAGCTCGAACCGTCGATGGCCGATCTCTCGGTTGCGGCGCGCGCCCACGACGACGGCATCGGGTTCGGAATCGTCGACAATCGCGCCGAGCGGCTCTACGTCGTCGTCGAGGTGCCGGCGCCGCGCGCCGTGGTGCGTCTCGATCCGTTCGATGTGGTCGGCACGCTCGGCGCCAGCGGGCCGATCGCCGACCAGTTGCGGCCGTACGAAGACCGTCCCAGCCAGCGCGATCTCGCGGCGTACCTCACCGACGCCTACAACGACGGCGGCGTCCTCATGCTCGAGGCAGGTACCGGCGTCGGGAAGTCGTTTGCCTATCTGGTGCCGGCGCTCGCCTGGGCGGCGGCGAACGACGAGCGCACCGTCGTCTCTACCAACACGATCAACCTGCAGGAACAGCTGGTCGGCAAGGACCTGCCGTTGTTGCGACGGGCGCTGGCGGGGCAGGACCGGGAGCCGACGTTTGCGTTGCTGAAGGGATGGCGGAATTACCTCTGCCGCGCCCGATTGGAGCACGCGACATCCAGTCAGCAGACGCTGCTGGCCGAGGACAAGCTGGACGAGCTGACCAACCTCGTGAGCTGGGCGGCACATACCGCCGACGGCACGCTGGCGGACCTGGCGGTGCCGCCGTCGAGCGACGTCTGGGACGAAGTCGCGGCCGAGCCCGACCTCTGCACGCGCCTGCGCTGCCGCCACTTCGATCGGTGCTTCGTCTTCCAGGCGCGGCGACGGGCGGCACAGGCCGATGTGGTCGTGGTCAACCATCATCTCCTGGCCGCCGACCTCGCCGTGCGTCAGGCGTCCGACAACTGGGAGGAGGCCGCGGTGCTTCCCGCGTACCGGCGCCTCATCCTCGACGAGGCCCACCATCTCGAAGACGTCGCCGCCGGCCACCTGGGCGTGCAGGTCACCAGCGGCGGGTTGCGCCGGTTGACGAACCGCCTCGAACGCAACGGCAAGGGCCTCGTTCCGGCGTTGCAGCACGATCTCGCGTCAACCGGGGATCTGTTGAGCCGCGCATCACTCGACCTGATCCGCGAGCGGCTCATTCCCGCCGTCGCCAGCGGCCGGCAGGCCGTCGAGGCGCTCACCGCGCGACTCCTCGATCATCTGGCCGCCAGCGGCGCGCTGCAGCTCAGGCTCGACGAGGACTTTCTGCAGAACCCGGTGTGGGAAGAAGGGCTCGGCCGCGAACTCGATGGCGCCATTGCCGGGTTCCGCACCATCGTCGAGATCATCGAGACCATCGCGGATCGTCTCGCCACCACGGAGATCACCGAACGGCGGGGCCAGCTGCTGAACGAATGCCGCGGCGTGATGCGCCGACTCGACGCCGCGGTCGACGGGCTCAACGCGACCTTGCGCCCGCCACCCGGTCGCCCGCCCGAAGTGCGCTGGTTGGAACGCGCCGGACCCAAGGGGCAGTGGCTGCACCTGGCAGCCGTGCCGCTCGACCTGGCGCCGCTGCTCCGCCAGCTGTTGTTCGATCGATTGGAAACGGTGGCGCTGACCAGCGCCACCCTCGCCGCGGGAGGGTCGTTCGACTTCTTCGCCTCGCGTGTCGGGCTCACCGGCGACGATTCACCCGTCACGGTGCAGGCGATCTTCCCGTCGCCCTTTCCGTACGCCGACCATTGCCTCTTCGGCATCCCCGACGACACGCCCGATCCGCGAGATGATCCCGCGGCCCACGATGCGGCGGTGGTGCGGGTGGTGCACGACCTGGCCTGGGCGGGCGACGGCGGCCTGTTCGTGCTGTTCACGTCCCATGCCGCGCTGCGCCGGGCGGCCGCGGCGCTCCGGGGTGAACTCGGCAGCCGTTTCCCGATCCTGGTGCAGGGCGAAGGACAACGGGACCACCTGTTGCGCCGCTTCCGCGAGGCCGGCAACGCCATTCTGCTCGGCACCGATTCGTTCTGGGAAGGCGTCGACGTGCCGGGCCGCGCGCTCCGCGGCCTGGTGCTCGCCAAGCTACCTTTCAAGGTGCCGTCGGAGCCGCTCACCGCGGCCCGGCTGGAACGGCTGGCGGAGCAGGGAGAAGACGGATTCTTCGGCTACCTGCTGCCGCATGCGGCCCTCAAATTGAAACAGGGGTTTGGTCGATTGATTCGCGGAGCGGCAGACGTCGGCGTGGTGGTCCTGCTCGATCGCCGGGTTGTCACCAGGAACTATGGGCCGATGCTGCTGGAAGGGCTGCCGCCGGCCGAGCGCATCATCGGTTCGTGGGCGGAAATCCGGACCAAGTGTGAAGACTTCTTTGCCCGCCACGGTATCGGAGCGGCAACATGACCGTGCCCGTACCCGGCAAGATCGTCTGCGTCGGGCGGAACTACGCCGCCCACGCGCGCGAGCTGGGCAACGCCGTGCCGAAGGAGCCGTTGCTCTTCTTCAAGCCCTCGTCGGCAGTGATCGGTCCCGGCGAGGCCATCGTGCTGCCGAGCGTCTCGCGACAGGTGGAGTACGAATCGGAGATTGCGGTCGTCATCGGACTTCGGGCCGTGCGCGTCCCGGCAGATCGGGCTCTCGACTACATCCGCGGGTTCACCTGCGCCAACGACGTCACCTGCCGGGACCTGCAGAAGACCGACGGTCAGTGGGCGCGGGCCAAGGGTTTCGACACGTTCTGCCCCCTCGGGCCGCGCGTGGCCGAGGGACTCGACTGGCGGACGCTCGAAGTGATCGGGCGCGTCAACGGCGTGGAGCGGCAGCGCGGCCGCAGCGCCGACATGATCTTTCCGATTCCGGTATTGGTGGAATACATCAGCCACATCATGACGCTCGAGCCCGGTGACCTGATTCTCACCGGCACGCCGGAAGGTGTCGGGCCGCTCGCCCCCGGCGATGTCGTCGAGGTGGAGGTGCCTGGCGTCGGTGTGCTGCGCAATACGGTCAAGGGGGCGATGAGTTGACGGTCACGATCAGTCGCCGCGTCGGGCAATTGCCCGACTACCCGCTCGCCCGGATTCCCTCCATCAAGCGGCGCTTGATGGCGGCGGGCGTCGACGTCATCGATCTCGGCGCCGGCGATTCCGATCGCCCGCCCCCGCAGGCCACCATCGACGCACTCCGCGACGCCCTCGACGTCACCGCGCTGCACAAGTACGGCTTTCAGCAGGGGCTGCCGGCGTACCGCGAAGCGGCGGTGCGGTGGGTGGAACGGCGATTCGGCCAGCGATTCGATGCGCACACCGAAATGCTGCCGCTGATCGGCTCCAAGGACGGCTTGGCGCACCTGCCCCTCGCTGTCACCAATCCCGGCGACGTCGTGGTGGTGCCCGAACCCGGCTATCAGGCCTACATCGGCGGCGCGGTGATGTCGGCCACCGAACCGCTGATCGTGCCGCTCCGGCCCGAGAACCGGTTCCTCGTCGAGCTGGACCGCCTGCCCGAGGCCACGCTCCGGCGCATCAAGCTGGTCTACGTGAACTACCCCAACAATCCCACTGCCGCCATCGCGCCGCGCGACTACCTCGAGCGGTTGGTCGCCACATGCCGCAAGTACGGCATCGTGCTGGCGTACGACAACGCCTATTGCGACATCACCTTCGACGGTTACGTCGCCCCGGGGATCTTCGAAATCGACGGCGCTCGCGACGTCGCGGTCGAGTTCTTTTCGATGTCGAAGTCGTTCCAGATGACGGGCTGGCGTCTTGGTTTTGCGATCGCCCGACCGGAGCTGATCACCGCGCTCACCAAGATCAAGAGCTACCTCGACACCGGACCGTTCCTGGCGCTGCAGCAGGCCGCGGCATTCACGCTCGATCACGCCGAGGAGCTCAACCGCCCCATCGTGGCCGAGCTGGCGCGGCGACGCGACGCGGCCGTGGCGGCACTCCGGAATGCCGGTTTCGACGTCGAAACCCCGCGCGCGGCGATGTACGTGTGGGTACCGCTTCCCGCGGACGTGCCGTCGGCGACGTTCACGCTTCGGGCGCTCGAAGACGAAGGGGTCGTCGTGCTGCCGGGAAGCGGCTTCGGTCCCGGCGGCGAAGGCTTCTTCCGGGTGGCGTTGACCGTGTCCCCGGAGCGGCTGGCCGAGGCGGTGACGCGGCTGGGCCGCACGCTGGCGGCGTGTCGGGAGAGCGTGCGTGCCGGAGCCGCCTGAACGGCACTTCCGCCTGCCGGGACGGCCGCGCGACCCGTGGTGGCTCTGGCTGCTGGTGCTGGCGTTGCACGTGCCGCTGATCGCGCTGGTGATCATCGAGTTCCGGCACCACGGCCTGGCGACCAGCCCTCCGGAACCGCCGGCGGTCGCGTTCCAGCCCCCGTTCAGTACCCGGAGCGCGGTGCCCCGGGAGGCGCCGCTGGCGGCACCCCTCGAAGGGGAACCACGCGTCGTGCCACCCGCGTCGCGGGGCACGGCCGCCACGCCGTTGGCCGTGCCCCCGGTGCAAACCCCGGTGCCGCCCGCGGTCGTCGCCACGGCGCCCGACACCGGCGGGACGGCGGTCGGCGCGATGTCGTATCTGACGCCATCGTACGGCGGCGGCAAGGTGTGGGTCCAGCCGATGCCGATGACGCCGCAGGAAATCACCCAGGCGTTGACCGGCAAGACCCGGGCGCAACTCGACGACAGTATCGTGACGCGGATCGTTCAGACCTATCTCGACGAAATGGCGGCGGAGGACCGGATCAACATGCAGAATCCACCCAGCTGGACCACCACGATCGGCGGCAAGACGGTGGGGCTGGACCAGCGGTGGATCTACCTCGGCCCGATCAAGATTCCGGCGGCGCTGCTGGCGCTGCTGCCGCTCCATCTGCAGGCCAATCCAACCGAATACCAGTTCAACCAGCGCCTGCAACAGATGCGCGCCGATCTGTTCGAGGCGGCGCGGCGGTCGGCCACCTACGACGATTTCAAGCAGGCGGTCAAGGATCTCCGCGCCGAAAAGCAACGCCAGCGCGACTTCGACAAGGCGCAACGGACCGCGCCGCCCGATTCGGGGTCGCTGCCATGAAGCTCATCGATCGTTCCGAAACCGTTGTTGTGGTGGTCGCGGCCGACCTGGCCCCCACGGCGCGCGACCGGGCGGCCGCCGACCTGCTCAAGGACGCGGTCGATCAGCGCGGCGCCGGGCATCCGTACCGTCGCGCGGTGATCGTGACCGACCTGGCGTGGTTCGAAACGCCGATGCTTCACGACAGCCCCACGATCACGGTGGGTGGCGCCGGCGTGAACGCGGTGTCCGGCCGATTCAGCAGCGAACTTCCGACGGTGTGGACCAACAACGACCGCGTTGTGATCCAGGCGGAGATGAACGAAGGACCCAAGCGGGCGGCGCTGTGGGGGCTCGACGGCGCCGCCACGAGCGCGGCGGTCGACGCGTTCATTGCGCGGGGTTGGCTCGACGAGTTCCTGGACCGCTGCTGGCGCTTTCGCGCCGGCGCGTTCGCCTAGGCGCCCGCGGCTCGGCGCATCCGGGAGAGACTCTCGTCCCGGCCCACCACCTCGAGCAGCGCCGGAACCGGCTCCGACACCGTGCTGCCGGTCAGCGCCACCCGGATCGGCTGCATCACGTCTCCCACTTTCTGGCCGGTCTGGTCCGCGAGTTGGCGCAACGCCTCCTCCGCGGCGGGAGCGTTCCATTCGCCGACCTGCGAGAGGCGGTCGGCCGCCGAGCGGAGGTTCGCCCCGAAGCGGTCGGCCATCTTGCGCACCAGCGCGTCCGCCTTGTCGTCGCGGACGATGCGCGCCGCGTCGAGACGCACCGCGACCTGATCGGCGAGCTGCAGGATGGTTCGCGACCGCGTCTTGACGGCGTCGATGATCAGGCGGAGATCGCGTCCGTCGGGTGACACCCCGAGTCGCGCCAACTGGCGTTTCACGGCTGGCAGCAGCGCCTCGGGCGGCATCGCCGAGAGGTACTGTCCGTTCATCCATTCCAGTTTCACCGTGTCGAACACCGCCGCCTTCTTCTGCACGTGTTCGAGCGTGAAGCGCGCCACCATCTCCTCGAGCGGGAGAATTTCCTCGTTGGCGCCGGGCGACCACCCCAGCAGCGCCAGGAAGTTGCGCATCGCGTCGGGGAGGATGCCCAGGTCCTGGTAGTCGCCGACCGCGGTGGCGCCGTGCCGCTTGGAGAGCTTCTTCCCGTCGGTGCCGAGGATCATCGGCACGTGCGCGAACACCGGCACCGGCTGACCCAGCGCGCGATAGAGCGCGATCTGCTTGGGCGTGTTCGAGATGTGGTCGTCACCGCGGATGACGTGGGTGATCCCCATCGCGATATCGTCGGAGACCACCGCCATGTTGTAGATCGCCGAGCCGTCGGAGCGCAGCACGATGAAGTCGTCGAGATCGTGCCCCTGCCACACGATCTCGCCGTGCACGGCGTCGGTCCAGCGGATCTCTTCGTCAGGCATCGCGAAGCGCACGGCATACGGCATGCCCGCGGCTTCACGGCGGGCGTGCTCGTCGGCCGGGAGCGCCATCCGCTTGCGGTGAAACCGGAATACGCCGCCGCCCCGGGTCACCTTCTTGCGCTCCGCCTCGAGTTCATCGGCCGTGTGGTAATCCCGGTAGGCGGCGCCGGAGGTCAGCATCCGCTCCACGTCGGCGCGGTGGCGCTCGGCGAACGCGCCCTGGAAAAACGGCCCCTCGTCCCAGGTCACGCCGAGCCATGTCAGGCCATCGAGAATGACGCGCGTGTGTTCGTCGGTGCTCCGCTCCTTGTCCGTGTCTTCGATCCGCAGCACGAACGTGCCGCCGGTGTGGCGGGCAAAGAGCCAATTGAACAGCGCCGTGCGGGCGCCGCCGACATGGAGATAGCCGGTTGGCGACGGGGCGAAGCGAACGCGGGGTGACGTCATGAGTTATTCGACGGAGCGAGAGGGATTCGAACCCTCGTTAGGAAGTTTCCCCCCTAAAACGGTTTAGCAAACCGCCGCCTTCAGCCACTCGGCCATCGCTCCCGGGGCGGGGAAGATAACAGCCGGCGGCGGGCGCTGTCATCCGGGCGGGATGCGATGCGACGCGCGCGCGGCCGCGCGGTGGGCCGCGACGATGGCCCGTGCGGCGGCGGGTATCGTCGGACCGGCGCGCGCAAAGAAGTCAGCGGGAATCTCGAGCACCCGCCCGGCGCGGACCGCCTCGAGATCGCGCCACCCCGGCTTGCCGCGCAGTTCCGCCAGCCGCTCGCCGGGTGTGCCGCTGGACACCAGCAGCCACTCCGGCTGTCGCGCCGCGATCGCTTCCATCGAAATGGTCGGCCACGGCGCGCCGAGGTCGGCGAACGCGTTGCGGAGGCAGGCCGCCTGCAGCACCGTCGTCATCCAGGTGCCACGTCCGGCGGTCATCGGCGGGTCGGTCCACAACACCAGCATCACCGTCGGCGCGTCGGCCGGTCCGTCGGGGCAGGCGTCGTGCGCGATGTCGCGCAATTGGGCGCGCAACGCATCCCCCGCCGAATCCGCGCGATGTTCCTCGCCGATGAGACGTCCCAGTTCGTCGAGGTTACGGAAGACGTCGGCGGTGTCGGTCGTCTCCATCGAGATCACCGGCACGTGGAACGGCTGCAGGGCATGCTCGAGGTCCACGGACGATCGATTCTGCCATCCGATCACCACATCGGGGCGAAGATCGGCAATCACCTCGGCGGAGGGATCGAGCCCGCCGCCGATCGACGGCAACGCGGCCAGCGCCGGTTCACGATCGTAGTCGGTGCGCGCCACCAGTCGGTCGGCGGCGCCGAGGGCGACCAGCCATTCGGTGGCGGATTGCATCGTGGAGACGATGCGGTGTGCCGGCAAGCGGGTGAGCGTCAACGGATGCCCTTCCGGATCGACGAATCCTGCGGTCGATGGTGGCGCGGCGCCGCGCGCGCAACCCGTAATCAGCGCCGCGCCCCACGCCAGCCGCCATCGAGCCGACGTCACCGCCCGCCGGAATCGGGGCGTATCGTCGGCATCTGGAACGGGATCAACCCCGGCGGAATGGTGAACAGTGAGGAGTCCGGCGGTGCCGACGAGATGCTCGTCACCTCCATGCGCATCATGCCCTTGCTCTCCTCGATCATCAGCGGCGTCATGTGGCGCCCGCCGAACGGCGCAGTGCCGCCGCTTAACCGCTGCAACAGCGAGTCGAGGCCGAGCTGGTGGCGGAGGCCGCTGGTCAGGCGTTCCAGCTCGGGCGGGGTCGGGATCACGCACATTCGCAGCGTGTCGTTCGGGCTCGACTCGACCCAGTTCTCGCAGCGCATTCCCGCCATTTCGGACGTCGTGCCAAGGTCGCGGAAGGTCTGCGCCGGATTCACCAGGTGCTGCAGCGAGTCGGTGAGCCGGTTCTGCAGGCCGTGCAGCCCCTGCAGCCCGAAGTCGAAACGGTACCCCGACGGGCCGGCGCCCTGGGTCATGCCGGCCGGCATCAGCGCCGCGCCGTGGAGTGAATCGGTTGCCGGGTCGAAGATGGCCCACGCCCGGATGCCGTCGAGCGTCGGCATGGCGGCGATCGGACCGGGCGTGAACTCCACCGCGTAGCGGTTGCCGTCGCTGGCAAAGCGCATCCGCAACGCGAACGTGTCGCCGGCCATCGCACCAATCCGCATCGAATCGGGGAAGTGGATCCGGACCGAGACGCTGACGCTTCCCACCGGGCCTTGTTGTGCGCGCGTCGTGCCGACCGCGCCGGCGCTCATTGCTGCGGCGAGGAGACCGGCTCGGCAAAGGGCGCCACGGGGCGTGACCGCATTACGGACCATCGGTGCCACCTCTCTGCAGTTTGGCCATGTCGAGATAGCCGGGCGGCACCGTGAAGACGCTGTCCGGGACACTCTGCCTCTGGATGCGAATGACTTCCCACTGGTTCCTGCCGTCGACGGTCCAGACGCGCAGCGGGAAACCGGCCGCGCCCAGTGCGCCTGACCACTCCGGATTGGGGCTCGCCGTACCCGGTGCTCCGGGCCCGCCGGGGAAGGCGAATTGGCCCAGCGACGACGTCAGGCAGACGCGGGTCGCCGGGCCGGCGCTGTTCGACTCGATTTCATAGTCACGGCAGCCGGCACCCGCGATGGTCTCCGATGTGCCGAGCGGCTTGAGACGCCTTGGCGGCGCCGTGGTGCCCGAATCCGCACCGCGGCCCGGCGGTGGGTGGAGCGGCAACTCGAACTTGAGTCCCTTCGTCGCACCCTGCGCCTGCAATTGCGCCGGGATCTCCACGCCCGGCGGCACCGGCATCCACACCGTCCGCGTGCCGACGCTGAAGTCGTTCACCACGTGCACCTCCTGGCCGAACATGTGAGTCAGCACCAGGGTGCGATTGCCCTTGATCTCGAAACTCATCGCGCCGCTGCCGGTCGTGCCGTTCGGACCCGTCGCCGTGATCCGCACGTCGACGACTCCCTGGAATCCCTGCGCCGCGCCCGCGCGAGACACGCACGGTACCAGCAACACAGCACACACGAACACGGAACGGTTCACGTCGTCCTCACCAGAGTCGGTGCTCCCCCGAATGGATAGCGGCCACCGCGAGGGATGGCCGCAGGGACCGCAACATCAGCCGCGCATCAATTCCCGCCACCGCCGCGGCCGCCCATCATCCCCGACATGTCCATGTAATCGCTGGGAACCGTGAATACGCTGTCGGGCACCGAGCCCTTCTCGACTCCGGTGACTTCCATGGTACCCTGTTTGTCCGGCATCTTGAGCTTGAGTGGGAAGCCCTGCTTGCCGAAGATCGCGGTCCACGCCGGCGGCGCGTTGGTGCGTCCCCGGCCCATGTTCATCGCGGGGTAGACGAACCGGCCGAGCTCCTGGGTGACACAGACGGTCGTCGTCTGGTTGTCGGTCTTCACCGCGAAATCGTCGCAGGAATACCCGGCAATCGTCTCGCTGGTACCGAGTTTGTTCACGGTGGCGGTGCCCATGCTGTCGGCCATGATCGTGCTCACGTCGAGCATCATCTTGATGCCCTTCGTGCCGTTGCCCATGCCGCCCATGCGTCCCATCATGTCGGCGCTCATCGGAATCAGCATCGTCATCTGGCGCGCCCCGTCGGAGTAGAGCATGCGGAGCTTCTGGCCGGCCATCTGGCTGCCGGCCGGCAACGTCATCTCCATCGCCATCTGGCCGTTCTTGAGATAGTAGGTGACGTCCATGTCACCCGTCCCGGGGGCGGAATTCATCCCGGTCATCTTCATGTGGACGGTGCCTTCGAATTGCTGGGCGGCCGCAGGAACGGCAGCCAGCGTCGATACCAGCAGGAGTGCAAGACAGCGGCGCATACCGGACATCCCGAGTTGAGGGGGGACCATGGCCTGGACGGCGTGGGTGAGATTCGAACTCACGAGGCCCGTGGAGGCCTGCCGGTTTTCAAGACCGGTGCATTCAACCGCTCTGCCACCACGCCTCGATCCATTAAGCTATGGTCCCCGCATCGCATCCGGAATGGGGCGCCAGCATGGCCCCGGAGGGCGCCGTGACCATCGACCCGGTTGATCTGACCCGTCAGCTCGTCGCCATCCCGTCGCCGACCGGCCGGGAACAGGCGGTCACCACCTTTCTCGGCGGCCGACTCGAGGCGCTCGGGTGGCACGTCACCCGCCAACCGGTCGACGGCGGGCGGGAGAACCTCTACGCCCTCCGAGGCACCCCGGTGGTGGTCCTGTCGACGCATCTCGACACGGTTCCGCCCGAACTGCCGATCCGTGAGGACGCCGATGCGCTGTACGGGCGCGGCACCTGCGACGCCAAGGGAATCGCCGCCGCGATGCTGGCCGCCGCGCAGCGGCTGGCCGACGAGGGAGAGTCCCGGATCGGGCTGCTCTTCGTGGTCGGCGAAGAGGACGGTTCGCACGGCGCACGCGCCGCGGCGACACTGGGCCCGAAGGGACACTTCATCATCAACGGCGAACCGACGGAAGGTCGCCTCGTGACCGCGCAGAAAGGCGCGCTCCGGGTCACGCTCCGCACGACGGGCCGCGCGGCGCACTCCGGCTATCCGGCACTCGGCGATTCGGCGATCGACAAGCTGCTCGACGCGCTGCAACGGATCCGTGCCATGCCTCTGCCGGCCGACCCGACGCTCGGTCCGTGCACGCTGAACATCGGCGTCATCGATGCCGGCGCGGCCGCGAATGTCATCGCACCCGAGGCACGGGCCGAGTTGCTGTTCAGGCTGGTCGAACCGAGCCCGCCGCTGCGACGGGCGATCGTCTCGGCCGCCGGCTCGTCGGTCGCGGTGGAGTTTCCGACCGAAATCCCCGCCGTCGTGGCGCCGTCGCTGGCGGGTTGGCCGTCGGTCACGGTCGCGTTCGCGTCGGACCTCCCCTTTCTGGCGCCGTGGGGAATCGGCTATCAGATGGGCCCCGGATCGATCCACGTGGCGCATACCGCCGACGAGCACATCGCCAAGGAGGCACTGCGGCGAGGCTGCGATGACTACGTGGCACTGGTTCGCGCGCTGCTCGGCGCCGACGGCGCGATGTGAGTCGCTGCCCGACGATCAGAAATCGAGGCGCGTGATTCTGCCGCCCGGGCCGACTGCCCAGACGCGGCGGCCCGCAGCCGCTGCCGCCCAGTAGGCGTTCGGTGTCGCCTCGACCCAGCTGTTGCCGTCGTCCCGCGTCACGAACAGGCCGCCATAGGACGCGGTCACTGCCGTCCCGGCTCCCGCGCGGGGCACTTCGGTGACTCCCGAGAGTGCGCCCGCTCGTGCCGGGCGGGAGCGCAGCTGCCACGTGATTCCGGCGTCGGCAGTGACGGCGACGGCAGCCGGTGACGTGTCGTGCGCCATGGTGCTGTTGATCGTGGCAGCGACGCCGATGCCGTGTTGATGGTCCCGGAACGACAGGCCGGTGATCCCCGCCTGACTGTCGTGCACAAATGGTGTCGTGGCCGCGCGCAGCGTCCACGTCCGTCCGCCGTCGGCTGTGGAGAAGATCCGCGCGCCCGGCTCGCTGGCACCGATCAGCGCGTGGGAGTGATCGAGAATGGCGATGCAGCCGTTGCTCGATGCGAACGCCCCTTCCTTCGGGAGCGGTGCCGGCACCGCGTCGGCGGGTCGGAGCACCCAGGTGGCGCCACCGTCAGCGGTCGACAGGATGTTCGTCCGGCCGTGCGACGCATCGCTGAACGCCACGCCGTGCTGCCGGTCGAAGAAGGCGATGCAATCGTAGAACGCCGCCGAATCGGCATTGACGAATTGCTGTTGCCACGTGGTCCCGCCGTCGGCAGTATGGTAGATCCGCGAGTCGCCACCGCTGCCGGCGCTCAGGATCCACGCCTCCTTTGCACTCGTCGCGAAGACACCGCGGAACTCGAGTCGCTCGCCGCCAGGCACGGCTCGGCGCTGCCACGTGGCGCCGCCGTCAGTGGTCCGCAGCACGGTCCCGCCGGTCCCGGAAGCCCACACCGTGCTGGCGTCGACCGCATGCACGGCCTGGAGCAATGCTCTGGTTCCGCTCGGTTGCTCGCGGACCACCGGCGCCTGGGCGCGCGCCATGCTCAGCCCGGCGAACATCACGGCGGTGGTGAGCAGGGCGCCCCGGGCCGGCGTCATCGGGTCGGCAGCGAGAGCGCGATCGAGTCGGCGATGCGCTGCGCGTGCAGCGCCTGGGCGGTGTCACCCATCTGGAGCAACGTCGGCGCGCTGGCGCCGTAGACCATGTAATACAGTGTCAATGCGGTCGACGACGGCGGGTCGACCCAGCCCCGCGGGCGGGGGTGATCGGCGGCGCCGGGATGATAGACCCCGAACAGCAGCGCCCGGGTCTTCGGTCCGTCGATCCAACCGATGTACGGGTAGGGACTCCTGACGATGCCGTTGCCGGCGCGGACCGAGTCCGGCATCAGCTTCCGCACCAGCCCCTGGGTCACCAGGTACGGCCCCAGTCCCAGCGTGTGGTCGGGATAGTCCGCGTCGCTCATCGCGAAGTAGATCGGGCGCTTGCCGAGGTTGTCGCGGATCAGCAACAACGTCGCCGCGTCGGACTTGGTGATGACGTCGCCGCTGGTGTGGATGAGGACGTTGCCGACCCGCACCGTGTCACGACCCAGCGTGTAGTAGTCCTGCATCGAGTCGAGCCACCCCTGCGTTTCCAGCAGCGCCGGCGTAGTCGGCCTGCGCCACCCGCCCGGCCCCGGCGGGCCGCCGAGCGGCATGGCACTGGTGTCCGTGCCGTGCTGCCAGAGGGCCGGCGCGGTCGCCGGATCGAACGCCGGGGTCTGCCGCCGCCGGATCTGGCGCAGGTGCCAGTCGGTGTTCATCAGCGACAGGTTGGCAAGGGTCACGTCGCGCCGCACGCCCAGCACTTCCTGCGCGAACCAGAGCGGGAAGGTGTCGTTGTCGCCGGCCGTGATCAGGATGCCGTAGGGCTCGACCGACTCCAGCGTATCGATGGCGAAATCGCGGGCGATGGTCTCATCGTTGCGCGGGGCGGTGATGCGATTGCCGATCAGCGGGATCAGGCCGAGGAGCAGCACCGGCGACGAGGCCAGCCAGCGGCCGTGTTCGCTGCCCCGGTCGCCCAGCCAGTCATGGATGCCGCGCATTGCGGCGGCGAATCCGGCGGCGATCAGCACGCCGGCAAACGCGAACGACGCCACGAAGAAGTAGTCGCGCTCGCGCACCTCCCGCATGTCGCGGGTAATGGAGGTGTCGGCGGCGTGATACGAGAATGCGTACCGGAAATTGAGATAGTAGATCAGCAGCAGCGTCAGCGTCAGCAGCGTCGCCGCCGCCGCCCAGCCGGCGCGGCGGTTGCCCTTGATCAGCGCCCACAGTCCGACCAGCGAGAACGCGGAGAAGAGACCGGTGGCCAGCGCGGCGCCCGAACCGAGGTCGCGGCCCCACTGCCAGCTCCAGGTACCGCCAGTACATTGCCAGCTGCGCCCCGAACGGTGACATCCGTTGCGTCACCGGTGGTTTGGCGTATTGCACCCGGTTGAGCACATCCTGGAGCGGCTGGCAATGCAGCGTGATCGCCTGCAGCAGGCTGCGGCAGACCGGCTCGCCTTCGTTGATCGGCGGATACTGCGCCGCCCGGATCGGCAGATAGAGGTAGTTGAGCGACACGCCGATCAGGGCAACGATGACGATGGTGGCGACGAGACGGGGCCTGAGAATCACCCGCCAATCGGTGAACAGCACGTACACCGCCGCCAGCGGGGCCACCAGCACGCCCATCAGGTGATTGGTCGACGTCAGCGCCAGCAGGTACACCGCCGCCACCAGGTACCGGTCGCGCCGGGCCTCCGGCGGCTGGTCCGCCCACCGCACCACGCACCACGCGATCAGCGCGATCGACAGCAACGACACGGTGTAGACCTTCTCGTTCACCGTCGACTGGTTCCACACCGTCCACGCCGTCGCCGCCGCGAACACCCCCGCAAACGCCGCCGCGCGCCGCGGCCACGCCGCCGGCAACAGCGGCCGGAGCCACCGCTCCGTCACCAGGAACCACAGCGCCGCCCCGCCGGCGCTGGTGGCCGCCGCAAAGAAGTTGATCCGCTTGGCGTAGCTCGCCGCCAGCGGCAGGAACCCCCAGACGTGCGCCATCAGGGTGAAGAGCGGATTGCCGGGCGGATGGGGAATGCCCAGCACCTTGGCGGCGGCAATGTATTCCGACGTGTCCCAGAACGCCGTCGTCGGCGAGAGCGTGACGCCGTAGATGCCGAAGATCACCACGAAGGTGACCAGCGCCCATACATAGGGCGGTTTCGTGTCGCGGAGGTTCCGGTCGGGCGGCGTCATCAATGCGGGAGCGAGAGCGCCACCGAGTCAGCGATCCGCTGCGACCGGGCGGCGAGGGCGCTGTCGCCCATCTGCAGCAACGCCGGCGCGGCCCCGCTGTAGACGATCTGGTAGAGGGTCAGGATCGACGACGACGGCGGGTCGAACCAGCCGCGGGGCCGGGAATGGTCGGCCGCCTCCGGATGATAGACCCCGAACAGCAGCGTCCTGGTGCGCGGACCGTCGATGAAGTTGAAGTACGGACTGGTCAGAATCGGCCCCCCGGCCTTCACCGGCCCCGGCATCAGCTTCCGCACCATCCCCTGGTCGACCAGATAGGGCTCCAGCCCGAACGCGCTGTCGGGATAGTCGCCGTCGCTGAGCGAGAAGTAGATCGGCCGCTTGCCGAAGTTGTCGCGCATCAGCAGGATGGTGGCGATGTCCGACCGGGTCAGCACGGTGGTCCCGAAATGCAGGGTGATGTTGCCGATCGAAAGCGTGTCGCTGCCTACCGGATACTCATCCTGCAGCGAGTCGAGCCACCCCTGCGTTTCCAGCAGCGCCGGCGTAGTCGGTTTGCGCCATCCGCCCGGCCCCGGCGGGCCACCGAGCGGCATGGCACTGGTGTCCGTGCTGCGCTGCCAGATGGCGGGCGCGGTCGCCGGGTCGAACGCCGGGGTCTGCCGCCGCCGGATCTGGCGCAGGTGCCAGTCGGTATTCATCAGCGACAGGTTGGCGAGGGTCACGTCGCGCCGCACGCCCAGCACTTCCTGCGCGAACCAGAGCGGGAAGGTGTCGTTGTCGCCGGCGGTGATCAGGATGCCGTACGGCTCCACCGACTCGAGCATGTCGATGGCGAAGTCGCGTGCCAGCGTCTCGTGGTTGCGCGGGGCGGTGATGCGGTTGCCGAACAGCGGCACCAGGGCAAGGAGCAGGACGGACGACGAGGCCAGCCACCGGCTACGGTCGGTGCCGCGTTCCCCCATCCAATCGTAGATGCCGCGCATCGCGGCGGCGAATCCGGCGGCGATCAGCACGCCGGCAAACGCGAACGACGCCACGAAGAAGTAGTCGCGCTCGCGCACCTCCCGCATGGTGCCGGTGATCGTGGGGTTGGTGGGCTGGTACGAGAAGCCGTACCGGAAGTTGAGGTAGTAGATCAGCAGCAGGGTGAGGGTGAACGCCAGCGCCGCCGCCGCCCAGCCGGCGCGGCGGTTGCCCTTGATCAGCGCCCACAGTCCCACCAGCGAGAAGGCCGAGAACACACCGGTGGCCAGCGCCGCCGCCGAGCCGAGGTCGCGGCCCCACTGCCAGCTCCAGTACTGCCAGTACATCGCCAGCTGCGCCCCGAACGGCGACATCCGTTGCGTCACCGGCGGCTTGCCGTACTGCACTCGGCTCAATACATCGCGGAGCGCCTTGGAGAAGAACCCGATCGGCTCGCCTTCGTTGATCGGCGGATACTGCGCCGCGCGCAGCGGCAGGTAGATGTAATTCAGCGAGAGCCCGACGATCGCGACGATCACCACGGCCGCAATGACGCGGGGCCTGAGAATCACCCGCCAATCGGTGAACAGCACGTACACCGCCGCCAGCGGGGCCACCAGCACGCCCATCAGGTGATTGGTCGACGTCAGCGCCAGCAGGTACACCGCCGCCACCAGGTACCGGTCGCGCCGGGCCTCCGGCGGCTGGTCCGCCCACCGCACCACGCACCACGCGATCAGCGCGATCGACAGCAACGACACGGTGTAGACCTTCTCGTTCACCGTCGACTGGTTCCACACCGTCCACGCCATCGCCGCCGCGAACACCCCCGCAAACGCCGCCGCGCGCCGCGGCCACGCCGCCGGCAACAGCGGCCGGAGCCACCGCTCCGTCACCAGGAACCACAGCGCCGCCCCGCCCGCGCTGGTGGCCGCCGCGAAGAAGTTGATCCGCTTGGCGTAGCTCGCCGCCAGCGGCAGGAGCCCCCAGACGTGCGCCATCAGGGTGAAGAGCGGATTGCCGGGCGGATGGGGAATGCCCAGCACCTTGGCGGCGGCAATGTATTCCGACGTGTCCCAGAACGCCGTCGTCGGCGAGAGCGTGACGCCGTAGATGCCGAAGATCACCACGAAGGTGACCAGCGCCCACCGGTAGGGAGGTCGGGTGTCGAGCTCGTCGGCCACGAATCAGTCCTTGGTGCGCATTCTAGTGACGGAACATCCGCATGCCGGTCATGATCATCGCCATCTTGCTGGCGTTGGCGGCGGCGATGACTTCGGCGTCACGGATCGACCCGCCCGGTTGGATGACCGCGGTGATGCCGGCCCGCGCCGCCTCGTCGATGCCGTCGGGAAAGGGGAAGTAGCCGTCCGACGCCAGCACCGCGCCGCGGGTGGAATGCCCCGCCTGCCGCGCCTTGTGCCCCGCCAGGAACGAGGCGTCGACGCGGCTCATCTGGCCGGCACCGATGCCGATCAGCTGCTCCTCGCGCGCGAGCACGATGGCGTTCGACTTGACAGTGCTCACCGCCGCCCAGGCAAAGCGCAGATCACTCCATTCCGCCGCCGTCGGCTCCCGTTGCGTTACCACCCGCCACTCGTCCTCGTGCGGCGAGAAGACGAACGCGTCCTGCAGCAGGAAGCCGCCGCGGATCTTCTTCCAGTCATAGCCGCGGCCACCCTGCTGCGCCGGCAGTTCGACGACCCGGAGGTTCTTCTTTTCGGCAAAGCGCGCCAGCGCGTCGGCGTGGAACGCCGGCGCCACCACCACTTCGACGAACAGGTCGGCCATGGCGTTGGCGGCGGCGCTGTCGACGACGGTGTTGAACGCGATCACCGAGCCGAACGCGGACATCGGATCGGTGGCACGGGCGCGGCGGAACGCCTCGGCCGCGGTGCGTCCCAGCGCCAGCCCGCACGGCGTGGTGTGCTTGATCACCGCGCACGCCACCTGCGCCGTCCACGCACCGACCGCGCGCATCGCCGCGTCGATGTCGAGCAGGTTGTTGAACGACAATTCCTTGCCCTGGCGCTGCGCCAGGTCGCCGATGCCACGCGGCTCCTCGGTCACGTACAACGCCGCCCGCTGGCTGCGGATTCTCGCCGTACCGCAACACCTGGCGACGCTCCATCGAGACCGTGATCCGCACCGGCAGCGTCTCCTGCCGGGGAGTGAGATAGCCGGCGATGGCGTTGTCGTAGTCGGCGGTGTGGGTGAACACCTTGGCGGCAAACTCGCGCCGGGTTTCGAAATCGATGGCGCCCTGGGACAACAACTCGACCACCTGGGGATAATCCTTGGGGTCGACCACCGGCAGCACGAACTCGAAATTCTTGGCGGCGGAGCGAAGCATCGAGGGTCCACCGATATCGATGTTCTCGATGGCGTCGTCGAAGGTGACGCCGGCGTCGGCGATCGTGGCCTGGAACGGGTAGAGGTTCACCGCCACCAGCTCGAAGCGGTCGATGCCGCGCTCCGCCAGCTGGCGCATGTGTTCTGCGCGATCGGGGCGGGCGAGGAGTGCCCCGTGCACCGCCGGGTGCAGGGTCTTGACGCGGCCATCGAGCAGTTCGGGGAAACCGGTGACCTTGCCGACCGGCGTGACCGGTATGCCGCTCTGCTGCAGCAGACCGGCGGTGCCGCCGGTGGACACGATCTCCCAGCCGAGGCGCACCAGTTCCTCGGCAAACGCAACGATTCCCCGCTTGTCACTCACAGAGATCAACGCACGCGGCATGTCCTGGCCTTACCCGGAAGAATACGGTCGAGCGGTGCAGCCGCCCCAATCTAACGGTGCCCCTGCGACCCGGCCCGGGACCTCTCGACCGTCGGGATGCGTGACGGCCCCGTGCCGGCGCATCAGGGGAACGGAAACGGCACCGGGTGTCCCGCCGCCGCGGCGGCGCGCACCGCGGCCGGAAGCAGGCTGTGCTCCACGATCAGCACCCGTTCCGCCAGGCGTTCGGGCGTGTCATCGGGCAGGACGGGGACGCGGCCCTGCGCCAGGATCCCGCCGCGATCGTAGTCCTCGTCGACCAGATGGACCGTGGCCCCGCTCTCGGCGGTGCGGGCGCGCAGCACCGCCGCGTGCACCCGGTGTCCGAACATCCCCTCGCCCCCGAATGCCGGCAGCAGCGCCGGATGCACGTTGATGATGCGGTGCCGCATCGCAGTTACCACGGCGGCCGGGACGAGACGGAGGTAACCCGCGAGTACCAGCAGATCGACGTCCGCATCGGCGAGCTGCTCCAGCCACTCCACGGCATCGGTGTAGTCGGCCAGACGGTGCGCGGCGATCCCGCGTTCGGCGGCGCGCGCCAGCGCCGGCGCGTCGCGGTCGGCCAGCGCCAGCACGATCGCCGTGTCGCCGGCGTCGGCCAGCGCCCGGTGCAGCGCCACGAGATTGCTGCCGCGTCCCGAGACCGCGACCGCCACGCGATATGGGCGCCGCACCGCGATCCGCGCCGCCGCGGCACCGAGGTCGGTGACGGCACCGAACCCCAGTCGCCGCGCGGCCGTGACGTGGCGTTCGCCGTGGCCGGTGCGCACCAGCAGGCCTCGCCCCCCCAGTTCGTGGGCCGGCAGCAGGTCGCTCAGCCGGTCGCCGATGTACCACGACCGGTCGAGGTCGAGGTCGAATCGCGCCGCCGCTTCCCGGTGCAGCGCGGTGGCCGGTTTGCGGCAGAGACAGCCGGCCCCGGGCGCGTGCGGGCAGGACAGCACTGCGCCAATTGGCGCTTTCAAATTACGCAAATGGCGCATCAGCTCGGCGTGCACCGCGTCGACCTCGGCGGGCGTGAGCTGACCCCGGCCGATACCCGATTGGTTGGTGATCACGATGCACCGGAAGCCGGCGGCGTCGAAGCGGCGGATGGCGTCGGCGGCGCCGTCGAGCAGGTGCAGCCGGGCGGGGTCGCCGAGAAAGCCCGGGTCGTCGATCAGCGTGCCGTCGCGATCGAGAAAGACCGCGGGGTGACTCACGGGCGCAACGCCGCCGCTACCGCGCCCGCCACGGCCGGGAAGCTGTCGACCGGCAGCGTGCGGCAGTCGAGCACGACGCGGTCACGCTGGATCCGCGCGACGACATGCGGGTCCCCCACCCGCAGCTGCCGCGCCAGGGCCTCCGCCGATGGCGCGACGGCGTCGATCGTGACCAGCGTGGTGGGCAGCTCGCGTCCGGGGTAGGCGCCGCCCCCAACCACCGAGGCGCCCGGCTCGATCGTGGCTGGAACACCCCGGGCTTCGAGTTGGTCCCGCAATGCCGCAGCCCGTTCCGCCAGCATTTCGGGGGTGACGGTGAGCATCGCGAGCACCGGTATGTCGTGACGAGCGCGTTCCGGATCGCGGTGGAGCCGCAGCGTTTCAGCCAGGCCAGCGAGTGTCACCTTGTCGCACCGGAGCGCTCGCGCCAGCGGATCGACGCGGCAGCGGGCCAGCACGTCGCGGCGCCCAGCAATGCACCCCGCCTGCGGGCCGCCCAGCAGCTTGTCACCACTGAACACCACCGCGTCGGCGCCGGCCGCAATCATTTCGCCCACCGTCGGCTCGCCGCCCAGGCCCCACGGCGCCAGGTCGTGCAGCAATCCGCTGCCAAGATCGACGAGATATGCGACGCCGGCCCGGTGGGCCACCGCGGCGATCGCCGCGGGCGCCGGCGTCTCGGTGAAGCCTTCGAGCGAGAAGTTGGACCGGTGCACGGTGACGATCGCGCCGGTGGCTGGCGACAGCGCCCGTTCGTAATCGTCGACGTGGGTGCGGTTGGTGGTGCCCACCTCGCGGAGAACTACGCCGGCGGCGGCGACGATTTCCGGGAGACGGAACGAGCCGCCGATCTCGATCAGTTCACCCCGCGAGATGATCACCTCGCGGCCCGGTGCGAGGGCGTGCAAGGCCAGCACCAGCGCTCCCGCGCCGTTGACGACCGCCATCGCGTCTTCGGCGCCGGTGAGCGAGGCGAGCAGCTCGCGGCAGTGATCGAGGCGCGAGCCGCGGGTACCGTGTTCGAGGTCGAACTCCAGCGTGGAATACCCCGCGGCGGCGCGCCGCATTGCTTCCGCCGCCACCGGTGCCACCGGTGCGCGACCGAGGTTGGTGTGCAGCACCACGCCGGTGGCATTGAGCACCGGCGCCAGCGTCGTGGCGCTCTGGCGTATCACCTCGGCGGTCACCGCGTCGTGCAGAGATCGCGGAGCGGCACTGTGCCGCGCCGTCTCGAGGACGGCGCGGACGGCGTCGACGACCAGCTGCCGCGGATGCTCCGCCAGCAATCGCTCCACCTGCGGGGTGTGCAACAGCGCGTCGACCGATGGGAGATGCCGGCGGGCGTCGGTCATCGCCACCACCGGTCGATCGATTCGTGGCGCATGCCGCCGCCACCCCCGCCGCGGCCGCCTCCGGTGTCCGGCTTGGCGGGTTGGCGAGGTATCGAATCGCGTCCGGCGGGCGGGCGGGTGCTGTCGCCTCGTGCCGCGCCGCCGGTCGTATCGCCGTGAGCCCGCCGGGCCGAATCGGCCGCGGCCGCGCGTTTGATGGAGTCAGCGCGCACCTTGGCGGTGTCGACTGGCGGCGGTTTCGGCACGGCGAGCACCTTGCTTACGGTGCCGGTCACGCCGTTGGCGAGACGGACGCCGTGCACCTCGACGTAATAGTTGGTGCCGTCGCGAACCCGTCCGAAGGTGCGCACCACGATCTGCGGGCCCAGCACCGGCATGATCCTGGCCGGAAGATCCTGCTTCGTGGTCGGGGCGCGGGCGGCGGGCAGCGGCGCGGCCCCCGGTTGGGGCGGGCCCGGCGGCGCCTGGGCCGGCGCCGCTTTGGACGTGTCGGCGCCGGTCTTGGTGGAATCGGCTGCCTTGACCGGCTTGTAGAGCGAATCGTACGCCGCCTCGGCCATCGCGAACGACGGCGTGATGGTCTGGGAATCGGGCAGTGCCAGCACCCGGATCGAGTCGGCCGGGAGCCGCAGCCTCGGATCGACCGGCAGCGTCAGCGTGACGTTGATGTCGGTCGAATCCCGCCGCGCGATCGATTGAACCTTGGGCGGCAGCGTGTCGCGGAGGTACGCCCAGATCTCGCCCACGGAGTCGCGTCCCGCCGCTACGCGCACCGTGTCCCACGCCTCGTCGTGTTGCAGGAAGTGATCGGCGTTCTTGTCGACGGCTGCGAGCACCAGATACGCCCCGTCCGGCAACGGGCCGAACTGGAAGCGCCCGGTGCTGTCCGAGACCGCGCGATAAGTGACGCTGTCGACGACATCGGTGGCTTCGATCAGCGCGTTCTTCACACCCTGCCGTTCGTTCCAGTCGACGGCGCGGCCGCGCAGGTAGCGGGTCGGCAGCGGGCCGCCGGTTGCGAACGTGATCACGTACGGCGAAGTGGTGAGGTTCGGTCGATCCTGCAGGTCGCCGACACCCGGCAACAGTTCGATGCGGTAGACGGTGTTCGGCTTCCAGCCCCGTTTGGGCTTCACGCCGATACAGCGGTGCTGCCACGACACATCGGGCACTGCCGTGTCGGGCGACATCAACACCTGTTTCTCGAGCGAGCCGTTGCCGAGTCCGAAATCGGGTTCGGAGCCTTCGTTCACGATTTCGTCGAAACAGAACCGCGCCGCCCCGCGAAAGCCCGGGAGCACCGCGACGGTATCAGGGACTCTGGCGACGAGTTTCGGGGGCGTCTGGTCGGGCGGGCCGCCCGGCGGCGCGCCGGGATTGGCGCATCCGGCCAACCAGCAGGCGGCGGCCGCCGCCGC
Organism: uncultured Gemmatimonadales bacterium; assembly: GCA_963697065.1. Lineage (GTDB taxonomy): Bacteria > Gemmatimonadota > Gemmatimonadetes > Gemmatimonadales > GWC2-71-9 > Palsa-1233. The sequence continues at coordinate 281,583 of CAVOMQ010000002.1, read as the reverse complement.
GATCAGCCGGGGCATCCCAAGGCGCGGCGTTTGGTGCGCAGCGCGTCGGCCTGGGCGCGCCACGCTGCCAGCTTCTCGCGCTCTTTCGCGACCACGGCGGGAGCCGCGCGGCTGACGAACTGGGCGTTGGCCAGTTTCCGTTCCTGCGCGGCCAGTCGCTCGTCGATGCGCGCCACTTCGCTGCCGAGCCGGGCGCATTCCTTGGCGATGTCGATCAGGTCGCCCAGCGGCACCACCACGGTGGTCCGGTCCTCGAGCACCACGCTGCCACTGGCGGCGGTGGGGGCGTTGCCGATGTCGAGTGTCGCCGCCCGGGCGAGGCGGCGGATAGTGTCGGTCTCGGCCGCGGCCGCGCGGCTCACCACGTCGCTCGCCTCAGCCAGCGTGACGTGAACTTCCCGACCCGGTGCCACACCATACTCGGCCCGGAGCGTGCGCACCGCCGTCACCACCGCCTGGACTGCCGCGAACTCCGCCTCGGCTACGACGTCGCGGGCCGCGACGGCATCGCCGGGCCATGGCGCGGTACTGACCGAGGCGTCGACCGCGTGATGCGGCAGCTGCTGCCAGAGCGCTTCGGTGATGAACGGCATCACCGGATGCAGCAGGCGCAGGGCGATGTCGAGGACGTGTGCCGCCACCGCCCGGGCCGCCGCACCACCAGGTTGAGTGCCGTACAGCCGCGGCTTGATCTGTTCGAGATACCAGTCCGCCAGATCGTTCCACAGGAAGTGGTACACCGCCGCCGCCGCCTCGTTGAGGCGGAACGCCTCGTAGTGGCGCGTGGCGTCGGCGATGGCGGCGTGCGCCCGGGAGACGATCCAGCGGTCGGCCAGCGTGAGATCGCGGTGATCGACTGCGTCGAAGCGTGGCGTCGTCTCGTCGAGCTGGCCCAGGAGCAGCCGGCCGATGTTCCAGAGCTTGTTGGCGAAGTGCCGTCCCGGCGCGAACGAGGTGTCGAGATCGTCGGGATCGAGAATCAGGTCGGTGCCGACCGACATGCCGCTCACCACCGTGTAGCGCAACGCGTCGGCGCCGTAGCGGTCGATCACCTCGAGCGGGTCGATCCCGTTGCCGAGCGACTTCGACATCTTGCGATGCTGCGTGTCGCGGACCGTGCCGTGCAGGTAGATGGTGTCGAACGGAATGTCGCCCATGAACTCGAGCCCCGCCATGATCATCCGTGCCACCCAGAAGAAGAGGATCTCGGGGGCGGTGACGAGGGTCGAACCGGGATAGAACGCGCGGAGGTCGGCGGTGGCGTCCGGCCAGCCGAGTGACGAGAACGGCACCAGCCACGACGAGAACCAGGTGTCGAGGACATCGTCGTCCTGCCGCACCGGCGCGCCGCATCCGGGGCACGCCGTGGGCGGGGTGCGCGCCACCGTCATCCGCCCGCAGCCGTCGGCGTCGCAATACCACACCGGAATCCGGTGTCCCCACCAGAGTTGGCGCGAGATGCACCAGTCGCGGATGTTCTCCATCCAGTTCGCGTAGTTCTCTCCCTGGAACCCGGGAATGAACGTCAGCCGGCCCTGGCGATATGCCTCGAGTGCCGGCCGCGCCAGCGGTTGCATCCGCACGAACCACTGGTCGGAGAGCCGCGGCTCGACCACGGTGTCGCAGCGGTAGCAATGGCCGGCGGCACTGCGATGACTCTCCACCCGCTCCAGCAGGCCGAGGCGCTGGAACTCGGCCACGACTCTGGTGCGCGCCTCGAACCGATCCAGGCCACGGTAGGGCGGCGGCACTTCGTCGTTCAGGTGGGCATCGGGCGTGAAGATGTTGATCGCGGGCAGCTCGTGGCGGCCGGCGATTTCGAAATCGGTGACGTCGTGCGCCGGCGTCAGCTTGACGGCGCCGGTACCGAACGCGGGATCGACCGCGGCATCACGGACGATCGGCACCAGCCGATCGGTCAACGGCAGCCGCACCTCGCGGCCCACAAGGGCGCGGTACCGCTCGTCATCGGGGTGCACTGCGACACCGGTGTCGGCCAGCATCGTTTCGGGTCGGGTCGTGGCGACGGTGACGTGGCCCGATCCGTCGGCCAGCGGATAGCGCAGGTGCCAGATCTGGCCGTCGCGGTCTTCCTTCTCGACTTCTTCGTTGCTGAGCGCGGTGAGACACCGCGGACACCAGTTGATGATGTACTTGCCGCGGTAGATCAGCCCCTTGTCGTACAGTCGCACGAAGACTTCGCGGACGGCGCGGGAGAGATCGTCGTCGAGCGTGAAGTAGGTGCGCGACCAGTCACAGCTGCACGCCCAGCGCCTTGAGCTGGCCCAGGATGGTGCCACCGGTCTGATGCACGAACTCCCACACCCGTTCCACGAACGCCTCGCGCCCGATGTCGAATCGGCTGACGCCTTCCTTGGCCAGCATCCGTTCCACCACGTTCTGGGTGGCGATGCCGGCGTGGTCGGTGCCGGGGACCCACAACGCGCGGCGGCCGCGCATCCGCTCGAAGCGGATGAGCACGTCCTGGATGGTGTTGTTGAGGCCGTGACCGGCGTGCAGCACCGCGGTGACGTTCGGCGGCGGCATCTGGATGACGTACGGCGTGCCCTTGCCGGCGGCGTCCACATGATAGAGATCGCGCTCCTGCCACCAGGCGTAGAGCGGCGCCTCGATGGCGGCCGGATCGTACTGCGGGCTGAGCGGTTCGGTCATGCCGGAAGCGCGTCGGCGTCGGCGTCGGACGTCGCGGCGCCGTCACCGTCGCCGTCGGTATCGACGTCGTCTTCGCCGTGCACCAGTACGCAGTTGATGACGATCCGATCGGGCACCGCTTCAGCGGCGAGCCGTCCGGCGCGCGCGCGGGCCCGCCGGTCCGCCACCCAGCCGTGCAATTCCATCCGGCCGCGGCCCGCCGGTACCACCTCGAGGTGCGCGTCGTGCAGCAGCAGGTCGTCGTCGAGCGCGCGTTGGGCGGTCCGCACCCGGTGCGATACGGCGTGCTCGCCCCTCACGCCTTTCGGGCGCGGCACCCGATACACCGGTCCCGCCAGTTCAGCCAGCACGAAGCCGAGCAGGGCGCCGGCGGCGAACCCGGCGGCGGCGCCGAGGGCGACGGTCGACGGGTCGACGGCGGGGCGGTGGCGGACTGCGAGGCGTCTCATATAGTGATAAACTACAAGGCTTTGGAGGCCGCTCCTATGCCTCGGGCGGCGGCCAACGCCCTCTGTCGGAGAATGCCGTGAACGACGCCACCAGCACCATCCGCGTGACCCTGCCCGACGGCTCGGTGCGTGAACTCGCCACCGGGTCCACCGGGGCCGAGCTCGCCGCCGCCATCGGACCCGGTCTGGCGCGGGCCGCGGTGGCCGCCAGGGTGGACGGCCACGTCCACGACCTGTCGCGGCCGCTTCCCGACGGCGCACGCGTGGCCATCCTCACCGAGCGCGACCCGGAAGCGCTCGCGGTGTTGCGCCATTCGGCGGCGCACGTGCTGGCCACCGCGGTGCGCGAGATCTTTCCGCACGCCGGCATCGGGTTCGGTCCCGCCATCGACGAAGGGTTCTATTACGACTTCGAGGTGCCGCGGCCGTTCACCCCGGAGGATCTCGCCTTCATCGAGGAGGCGATGCAGCGCGTGGTCGCCGCCGACTACCCATTCGATCGCGAAGTCGTCACCCGCGAGCAGGCCAACGCCCGCTTTGCCGACGACCCGCTCAAGCTCGAGCGCATCCGCGAGCTCGGCCCGGACGAAACCATCACCGTCTACACCGACGGGCCGTTCACCGATCTCTGCCGCGGCCCGCACCTGCCCAGCACCGGCCGGCTGAAGAACTTCAAGCTGCTGACCACCGCGGGGGCCTACTGGCGCGGCGATTCGTCGCGCCAGATGCTGCAGCGCATCTACGGCACGGCGTTCTTCAAGAAGGACGAACTGGCCCAGCATCTCGTGCGGCTCGAAGAGGCGCGGAAGCGGGATCATCGTGTCCTCGGCAAGCAGCTCGATCTCTTCCTCTTTCACCCGTTCGCACCCGGTGCTGCGTTCTGGACCGATCGCGGCACGGTGATGATCAACGAGATCAACAACTATCTCCGTGAGCTGCAGCGTGACGGCTATCACGAAATCCGCACCCCGCTGCTGTTCAACAAGGCGCTGTGGGAGATGTCGGGGCACTGGGGGAAGTACCGCGAGAACATGTTTCTGGTGCTCGACAACGAGACCGGCGAGCACGACTTCTCGCTCAAGCCGATGAACTGCCCGTCGCATTACCTGATGTATCTGTCGCGCAAGCACTCGTACCGCGAGCTGCCGCTGCGGTATTGCACCTACGACGTGCTGCACCGCAACGAGGTCTCCGGCACGCTGTCCGGTCTGACCCGGGTGCGCCAGTTCCAGCAGGATGACTGCCACATCTTTCTCATGGACCGGCAGATCCAGGCGGAAGTGCACCGCCTGACGCAGTTCATCCTGAAGTACTACGCCACCTTCGGCCTCAAGGCGACGCTCAAGTTCGCCACACGGCCGGAGGAACGGATCGGCAGCGACGCGCTCTGGGACGAAGCAGAGCGCTCGCTGCGGCACGCGCTCGAGGCCACCGGCCTGCCGTACGAGCTGAAGGCGGGTGACGGCGCGTTCTACGGTCCCAAGATCGATTTCGACGTCGAGGACGCCATCGGGCGGAAGTGGCAGCTGGGCACCATCCAGCTGGACTACAACAACCCCGAGCGGTTCGACATGAACTACGTCGGCGAGGACAACGCCGAGCACCGCCCGGTGGTGATCCATCGCGCCGTGAGCGGATCGTTCGAGCGGTTCATGGCCATCCTGATCGAGCACTTTGCCGGCGCGTTCCCGCTCTGGCTGGCGCCCGAGCAGGTGCGCGTCCTGCCGGTGAGCGACGACCAGCACGACGCCGCCGAGCAGGTGACGCGCAGACTCCGCGACCTCGGCCTCCGGGCCCATCTCGACCAGCGTGGGGAGACGCTCAACTACCGCATCCGTGACGCGGAGATGCTGAAGGTGCCCTACATGGCGGTGATCGGGCAGCGCGAAGTCGAGGCCGGGACGCTGGCCGTGCGGAGCCGCGGCGCGGGGAACAAGCAGGACATCGTGCCGGCGGAGGAATTTGCTGTGCGGCTGGTGGACGAGGTGCGGACCAGGGCGCTGGGGTCGTCGTGAGTCGCCCGCCCCGAGCGTAGCGAGGGATCACCTGCGTCGTTGGCGGCTCCTCGAGCGGCCGGGAGCCGCTTGGCCCAACGCGATCCGTCCGTGATCAAGATCGGACCACGAGGCGCCACAGCCGACGACGCACCGATCGTGGTATCGGTCGGCTGGTCTCGGTTGTGGCGCCCTGCTGCATCCGGCGCGACGTCTATTGTACCGTCAGCGTCAACGTGAGCCCGGCAGTGTAGGTCCCCGGGATATGCGTCGTGCCTCCGCCGAGGTTGATTGTACATGCCGCCGTCCCGGTGGATCCCTGTCCCAGCGTGAACGCCCAGTGTGCTTCGGAACTGGGATCATACAAGGTCGCCGGCAATCCGACCCCCGGGTCGAAAGTGACCTGCGTAACAGAGTTGTCGTATTGCGCACTTGTCGTCCCACAAGCAAGAGGAATACCCGGGTCACCGCAGGACCCGCAGGTCAGAGCGGATTGGACCGACAGCGTCGCTGAAAATGTGATCGGGCCATCCGAGCTGCCGGTCCATGAGGCCGCCACGGTCTGTGCGACGAGTCCGTCCCCGTTGTAGTGAGTGCCGAAGTCCATCGGTGAGCCGCCGATGACCGACAGGTGCGGCAGGATCGTAGTGGTTGCGTCAGTAGTAATGTGGATCTGTGCTGATACGGGGGCTACGATGGCCATCACCATCGCGGGAACGACGAACAACCTGGCAATGCGCGACATGACGCTTCTCCTGGTGTGAAACGGTGGACTAGTGAACAACGGGAACGGCGAAGGGATTGGGTGGAATCGGGCCGAAGCTGATCCGGGCCGCGGTGGTGCCACCGCTCTGCCCGAGTTGAAGCGAGACCGGCCCGCGGAAGGTGATCGCGAACTGGTCCCTGGTGCTGGCGAAAAGCGTGACACGCCCGACCTTCACCAACGCGTCGGTCGTCGCGTACTCCGGTCCCCACGTCGACGAGATCCAGACCCGCCCGAGCGCCAGTCGCCCGCCGACGGTCGGTCCGACCTTGTCCGTCTGGGAATAGGTGAGATAGAGCACCGGGGCCGGTGCCAGTGTTACGGCCCACGCCGACCCCGAGACAGAGGAGTGACTCCCGGTGAGGGCAACCAGCCCGTGCCACGAGTAGCCGGCCTCGATCCGTGAACGGCCCAGGTCGTCGCCGGTGAGTGCGAGGAACGGCCCCGACTGCGCGACGGTTGTCTGCTGCGGCACGCCTTGCGCCTGAATCTGCCGCAGCTCGTACCGGGCTCGCGTTGCCGGGAGGACGTTGTAGCGGTCCTCGACGATGACCTCGAGCTGTCGTGGCAACCATGTCCAGGTGACGGCAGGCCAGGCGTGCCGGAGGTCTGCCAGCGTCAGCCAGGGGGCGGTGGGCGCGCCCAGTCCGAGGAGCTGCGCGAGATCGGCGGCCGGAAGCGCCAGCACCGAGTCGGTGCCGAGCCGTGCTTCGACGGTCGTACTCCCCACGCCGAGGAGTTGCACCTCGACGAGCAGCGCCTGGGCTCGCACCGCTCCGGCGCCGCCGATGAGCAGCGCGCCGAGCATGGCCGAGGTCCGCAGCGCGGCGGTCATTGCGCAATCACCTTGCCCACGAAACGGGTCACCAGGACCAACCGTGTAGCTACTCCGGTGCCTGAACTGTCAGTCGGCGGCGGAGCGAGCGGGGTCATGGTGGTCACCAGGCGCAGCACGGTGCCAGCCGCCACCGGCTCGTTGACCCTGATCCGCACCGTCTGGGTCACCCCGGGCGGGAGCGTGAACGCCGCCGGGCTCACCAGCGCGTCAACGGCTCGGCCGAGGACCACTCCGGTCTGGGGGGTCTGGGTGGCCCAATGAAGTTCGACCGTCACCTGGAGAAGGTCGTTCGAGGCGTTGCGGATGATGCTGGTTGCCGATCCCTTGACGAGCGGGATGCTCGGCGCGAGTTGGGCCGGCAGGGGTCGTGTGGCGAGGCCCACGAGCAGAGCGAGGCCGAGGGTCTCGGGCCACCGGGAGGCAGAAGACGGCCTCCGGATCCTGGAGTTGGTGACGGCGCGGGAGGTCATTCATGAGCTCCTGGGTGATGGTCGCTCCGAGTCTACGGATCGCGTCTCCCCCAGGCCTCCATTCGCTCTCCCCGAGCTCTCCCCTATCTAGCCAGTGGCTGTTCCATGCGGAGTTCCGCGCCCCCGGTTGCGCCGTGAACGGACCTGAGCAGGCCCGATCTGGCCGGGCGTGCTTGGCCGGTTGCGAATTCGCAGCGAAGACCTGGGTCTCGGCTCCGGGTTGCGCGCGTGAGGGCGACCCGACGGTCGAGTCGCGTCTGCCGTCACGTGCCCTCGCGCAGCCGCTCGACGACGCGGCCGATCGGATCGGCGTCGTGCCGCAGATCGAGCCGCACCTGCGGTGGAATCCCCTTGCCGCGGATGCCGTTTCGGGGAAGGTCCGGCTGCGAGGTGATGGTCGGATAGCCCAGGCCGAAATGGAGCCGGCCGCCGGCCTGGAAGCGGACGATGGAGACTGTCTCGTAGTCGAGCGCCCCCTCGGTCGGCTCGCCGAATACCGTCACGCGCGTGCTCCGCATCGCCTCCACCAGGAAGGTTTCGGCAGCGCTCACCGTGCCGTGATCGACGAGGATGCCGACGTGCCGGGGACCGACTGACGGCTTCGCCGGCGGTGCCGGCCGGCTCGGCGGGTCAAGTGTGTCGGCAAACTGCACCAGCCGTCCGGGGTTGGCGCGCATCCGGGCAAGGAACCGCTGGGCGCTGGGGTCGGTGCTGTCCGCACCGACCATCGCGACGGCGTAGCGGAGCTGGTCGGAAGATGACAGCATCATGCCCTTGCCCTGATCGGGCTGGTTGGCGCGAGTGGGAAAGAACGGCGGGCGTTGCCTGTCCGAGACGACGAAGGGCAGCAGCGCGTTGGTCATTCCCGACGAGCCGCCTTCGTTGCCTCGCAGGTCGATGACCAGCTCCCGCGCCCGCATCAATTCGTCGTGGTGCGCCGCCAGCAGCGAATCGAGCCACGGCTGGTAGCGCGGGTCGTGCGAGGGAATCGCCAGGACCGGCGTGCCGTCACGCACTGCGTAAACGGCGCGGTGAGGGTCGAAGCCATCCACCAGGCCGGTGTCGGCCGGGGCGACAGGGTAGGCCTTTCCCCAGATCCCCGGTGCCAGGCGCAGCAGCACGTGGCGGTAGAGCTCCGGTGCGACGAATCGCGTCGCGAAGTTGCGCGCCGAGAGGACGCCGTCATAGCCGCGGGCAGTGCGGGTGAATTCCGCCCGGACCATCCCCGGCTCCCACCCGGCGGTGTCGGCTTGCAGCACCACGGCCACGAAGTGCCCGGGTGTGGCGCCGGCCGGCGTCAGGATCGCCACCCGGAGCCCTTCGTCGAACCAGATTCCTTCGATCGGATCGAGCGCGCCACGGTGCGCGTCGAAATAGCGGTGCGCGTCGACCTCGGAGAGCGGCAGTCGTTGCACCGCGGCGCGATTGCGGGCGGCGCCGGTGGAATCGATGGCGGGGTTCTGCCAGATGAAGAGGTGGGGGTCATCGAAGAAGGTGACGAGGTCGCGGTAGATGAAGTAGCACGAGTCGCCGGCTGTATGTGCGGCACGCCCCCGCAGGGCGGCGAGATGTTGTTGGTACGCGGTCAATCGGCGACCGCGGATCTCGAGCAGGAAGCCGGCATAGTCGGCGCGGATCTTGGCATCGAGTGCGGCGAGGTCCCGGGTGCAGTCGGCCGTATCAGCGGTGAAACGTCGTGCGGGCGATGCGGGTATGAGTGGCGCGGCAGCGCCGTGCAGCGTGGTCAGGAGGGTCCACAGGGCGATCATCGTATGCGCATCCTCGTTGCCGGGTGGTCGGTGCCCCGCGTGCGGGGTGTCAGCGGGGAGGCACAACGGAAACGGGAATCGCAAAGTTGCAGTCGGTCGGCGAACGCCGTACGGCGCACGACCGATGGTCGACGACGCGCGACGAATAGCCCCCGACTCCCGAGTCACGACCCTTACGGCCCACGCCTACCGGAAATCCCGGCTCCGGTGCGTCAGCCCGTTCACCCGCATCGCCTGGAACCGCGTCGCCACCACCTGGAGCGCCGCCCCGTCGCGCTCCAGCCGCCCCAGCGCCAGGATCACCAGCGCACTCCGCACCGCGTCGCGATCTGCTCCCGCCACCCCCTTCGGCACGATGACATTGATGTAGCCGTGCTCGTCTTCCAGCAGCAGGAACACCGTGCCGTTGGCGGTCTCGGGGCGCTGCCGCGCAATCACCAGCCCCGCCACCAGCACCGACGTGCCGTGCGGCACTGCCCGCAGCGACTTGCTGTCGTCGACATCGAGTTTCGCCAGCCGCGCCCGCAGCGATTCCATCGGGTGCCCCTCGAGCGAAAAGCCGTTGGCGAAGTAGTCGAGGAGAATCCGCTGCGAGCGTGACAACGGGCGCGGCACGATGGTCGACGGCCGGGCCGGCGCGAGCGGCAGCGTGTCGCCCACCACGCGCAACGCCAGCCACGCCGCCTGCCGGCGGTCCGCTTCCCATGCGCCGAACGCCCCGGCCCTGGCCAGCGCCACGGTGTTCTGCCGCTCCAGTGCAGCGCGCCGCACCACGTCGTCGATGCCGCGGAACGGCGCCCGCTGCTGCGCCGCCGTCAACGCCTCGAGCGCCGTGCTCCCCAGTCCGCGAATGAAGCGCCATCCGACGCGCAGCGCCGGCCGCGATGGCGCGTCGCCCGGTTCCATGGTGCAATCGGCGGTGCCGTCCTTGAGACACGGCGGGAGCAACGGCACACCGTGCCGCTTCGCGTCGTGCAGCAGCGTGCTCACCGGATAGAATCCCATCGGTTGCGCGTTGAGCAGGCCGAGATAGAACTCGCCGGGGTGATTCGCCTTGAGCCAAGCGGTAGCGTAGGCGATCAGCGCAAAGCTCCACGCGTGTGATTCGGGAAAGCCGTAGTTGGCAAAGCTGCGCAGGTCGGTCTCGATCCGTTCGGCCACCGCGACGTCGATATCCAGATCGATCAGCCGCCGGCGCAATTCGGCCAGCGCCGCAATCAACTTCGGTTCCTTGCGGCGGTGCCCCATGGTGCGGCGCAGCAGGTCGGCTTCGGCGGGAGTGTAGCCGGCCAGCGCGATGGCGATCGCCATCGCCTGTTCCTGGAAGATCGGAATGCCCTGGGTGCGCTCGAGAATCGGCTGCAGCGCCGGATGGGGATACGTCACCGCTTCACGCCCGCGACGGCGCTCGGTGTACGGCTTGACGAACCGTGCCGTGATCGGCCCCGGGCGGATCAGCGCCACCTGCACCGCGATGTCGTAGAGATGTTCCGGCTGTGTGTGCAGGATCGACGCGATCTGCGCCCGGCTCTCGATCTGGAACATCCCGATGCGTCTCGCCACGGCCGATCAGGTCGTAGGTCGCCGGGTCGTCGTAGGGGAGCTGGTAGATCTCCGGGCGGGTGCCGGTGCGGACGGCGATGGCGTCGAACGCACGGCGCACCACCGCCAGTCCGCCGAGTCCCAGGAAATCGAATTTGGGAATCCCCACCAGGTCGAGATCGTCCTTGTCGAACTGGAGGATCGACCGGCCCATGGTGGTCCATTCGATCGGCGCGAAGTCACCGAGCGGCTGCGACGAGAGCACGAAACCGCCGGGATGAGTGGAACGGAGCCGGGGCATTTCGTCGCAGGCGCGCATGATGGCGAGCAGGGTGCGAGCACGCGGGGTGTCGAGATCGAAACGCTGCGCCGGGGCGACTTCGTGGACCAGCCGCTCCACGCCCACCAGGCAGCCGTCGTGGTGCAGCCGTTTGGAGAGCCGGAACGCCAGCTCCGCCGGATAGCCCAGCGCCCGCATGCCGTCCTGCAGCGCGGTGCAGGCGCTGTAGAGCTGGGTGACGCCGGTGATCGCCGATTGGCTGCGTTGGTACTTGTTGTAGACGTAGTCGAGCACCTCTTCGCGCCGGTCGTGTTCGATGTCGACGTCGATGTCGGGCGCTTCGGTCTGGCCGTCGACGCGCGCTTCGGAGAGGAACCGTTCGAACAGCAGCCCGTTGCGCACCGGATCGACGGCGGTGATGCCGAGACAGTACGCCACGGCGGAATTGGCGGCGCTGCCGCGTCCCTGGCAGAGAATGCCGCGGTCGTGCGCAAAGCGCACCGCATCCCACATGACGAGGAAGAAGCCGGCAAAGCCGAGCCGGATGATGACCGTCAGTTCGTGATCGATCTGGCGGCGCTGGTCGGGCGAGAGTTCGCCCCAGCGCCGTGCGGCGCCCGCTTCGGTCATCTGGCGGAGAAACGAGGCGTCGTCGTGGCCCGGCGGTACGTCGTAGTGTGGCAACGGCGGGCGCACCCACCGCAGATCGAAGTCGCATCCGGAAGCGATCGCGGCGACTGTTTCGCGTCCCGCTTCGATGCCGCGCCACCGTTCGGCCAGTTCGTCCGGCGCCAGCAATCGCCAATCGCCGTTGGGATCGCCCAGGCCGCGTTCGGCCAGCTGGTCGAGCGTCAGGCCGTGGCGCAACGCGGTGAGCATGTCGTGCACCTGTCGGCCGCCGCCGTCGAGATAGCGCGCGTCCTGCGCCACCACCCAGCGCACGCCGTCCTGCTTCGCCAGCTCGATCAGCGCTCGGGCCAGCGCCGTCTCGGCGCCGCCGGTGTGGTGATCGTGTACTTCGACGGCGACATGTTCGCCGAAGACGTCACGCCACTCCTGCAGCACCCGGCGCGCGTCGTCGCGGCGGCCGGCGGCGAGCAGCGTCGCCAATCGCCCCGACATCGGTCCGGAGAGCAGCTGCAATCCGCCGGCCCTCGGGGCCACGTCGGTCCAGGCGAGTCCTGGGCGGCCACGCGAGGGACGGCCATCGTCGGCGTGGCGGAGCGCGCCGGCGCGCGCCCGCGTCACCAGTGCCGCGAGGTGACGGTAGCCGGTTTCGGTGCGGGCCAGCAGCGCCAGCGGATGACCGTCGACCACCAGTTCGGCCCCCACCACCGGACGGATACCGTGCTGCCGGCAGGCCACGGCGAAGCGCACGATGCCGCCCAGGTCGGCCGTGTCGGTGAGGCCGAGGGTGTGATAGCCGAGATCGGCGGCGCGCTCCACCAGTGCTTCGGGCGTCATGGCGCCGTCGCCGAAGGAATAGGCGGAATGGCAGCGGAGCTCCGCGAACTCCGCGGTCATTCCGGGCCGCCGGCGGAGGTTGTCATGCCGAGCCGAGCCGCCGCGCGCGTGCGAAGGTTGTCATCCTGAGCCGGAGGCGAAGGATCTCAATGTCGGTACCAGCATTGAGATCCCTCGCTGCGCTCGGGATGATGCCGCCGCGTCGCGGCGGCATCAGTCCCACCAGCCGGAGAGATACCACCGGTCGCCGCACCATTCGTGATAGAGCAGCACCATGACGCCGTCGGCGCGGATGCCCTGGTAGTACTCGCGCGCGAACGGCGTCGCCCAGCGCTCGCCGGAAAGGCATTGCGGGCCGAGGGTCTGGCGCAGCAACACGATTTCGCCGTTATCGAGATAGCGCACCGGAATGTCGAATCCGCGGCGGCGTTCGGTGAAGACAGAGATTTCCCGGGGCGCGGGGAGGAGGAGGGGGGACAACTCGGGAGAAAGGCGCCCTGAGCCCGGGGCCCAGAGCCCAGAAGAGCGCCCATGGCCCTGAGTCCATGGCCCCGCAGGCGGAATTCGCCTGTGCTCGCCCGCTTCGCCGAGTGGCGTCTCCGACGCCCCGACGACTCGAGACCCTCCGCCCTGCATGCCGAGCCCCGTATCCGGGGCCCTGGGCTCAGGGCCCTGGGCGCTCTTGTTCCAGGTTCCTTGTCGCTCCGGCAACACATGTCCGCCCCTGCGCAGGACGACCACCGCATCGCCCTGCATGTCGAGTATGTGTTCCACCGCCTGTTCCGCTGCAGCCTCGGTGGCGAAGCCGGAATCGAAGAGATCGCCCTGGCGCGCCGGCGGCGCGATCGCGGCGTCGACCTGCACCGCCAGTCCGGCGACGCGATCGTCGAGCGTGAGTTGTTCCAGCGCGCGGCGCACCAGGCGCAGCCAGGTGCGGCGGTCGGCGGTGGGGCGCGCGGCGCCCACCGGCTGGGCGACGGTGCCGCCGCCTTCGAGGGTCAGTGTCACGGTGAGCAGCCGCGCGCCGAGCCCGCCCTGCGCCAGGGTGTCGCAGATGGTCCGGAGCAGTGCGTTGACGACGAACACCAGCTGTTCCAGATCGGCCGCGGTGAAGTCGGTCCAGTCGAACGACGCCGTGGGCCATTCGCGCGGACGGGCGCTGAAGATCGGCCGCCGGTCGTCGGCGCGCGCCCGGCGCCAGCACTCGAGTCCGCGGGCGCCGAAGCGCACTTCCACCGCTTCGCGATCGAGTGCCGCGAGATCCCCGGCGCGGTGCAGCCCCACGCTGACGAACAGCGTGTCGAGTTCTTCGGCGGGGAAGAGGACATCCAGCGGCAACGGCGCCAGCCAGGTGCGTTCGGTGCCGGCGGGGACGGTCACGCACGCGCCGGCCGGTGCGGCGCGGGCCGCGATGGCGGCGGTGAGCGGCACGGCAGAGATGCCGGTGCCGATGACCGTGACGTGCGCCGCCGCCAGGTCGGCGACGGCGCGGCGCGCCAGTGCGCCGGCGTCGAGTCCGCGTCCGTCGAGCCAGGCGAGCCGCTGGTCGGGGGTGACCGCGGCTCTTGGCGCGACGGCGAGCAGGCGCGCCAGCAGCTCAGTCGACGCCGCGCCGGTCGGCCAGTCCGGAATCGAGAGCGCCACGAACGTCATGGGAGAATACCGGCAGCGTGAGGGTGGTACCGGCCCGCCACCCCGACGCCGTCGCATCGATGGCGAGCGTGACGCGCCGCAAGCGGGCGGGGTCGCCGAACGGCGTCAGCGCGTAGTCGTGCCGGTCGGCGAGATAGCGTGAGGTAAGCCGCAGCGCCGCCGGGAGCGACGCCGACGCCGTCATGGCGAATGCGCCGCCGCCTTCGTGCACCGCGCGCGCCAGGCGGAACAGGGTGGTGCGGTCGGTGATGGTCTCCGTCCCGCTCAGCACCACCAGCGCAAAGCCCCCCGAAGCGATCAGCAGTTCGGCAAAGCGCAGCGCCAGGAGCGGCGTGCGGGGCCGCAGCACCAGTGGCCCGTCGATCCATCCCGGCCCCAACGAGCGATGGCCGTCGATCCACGCTGCCCGGTGTCCCGCCGCGATCGCCGCCCGGCACGCCGCCGACAGCAGGGCGGTGGCCCCGGCGGCGGGGGCGGTCCAGATGGTGGGGCGGCCGCGGGGCAGGCCGTGGTTGGGGAGCACGTGATCCCATGCCGCGATACCGGTACCCAATCCCGCGTCGCGCCGGGCGGGGAGCGGCACCGCATCGGGAAAACGGCGGGCCAGCAGGTCGCGGAGGTCGAGGGCGGGAAGGGACATGGGGAATTGAAGATACCGAACAAAAACCGAAAACAAAAGCACCCAGAGCCCATGGCCCAGCGTTCAGAAAGGCGCCCATGGTCCGGAGCCCATGGCCCCGAACGCCAGACTCGGCGCGCGCGGGAAGCGCCATGTGAGGTCGAGAACGGAGGAATGGCGGTAGCGCATGCCGAATCGGGTCTGCGGGGCCATGGGCTATGGGCTATGGGCTATCTTTTTCCCATCCATGTCCAATTCTGCGCACTTCAAACGCGTCATCGGCGTGAGCGCCCTGGCGCTGACCATGATGAACAGCACCATCGGTGCGGGGATCTTCGGGCTTCCCGCCTTTGCCGCCCACGCTCTCGGCACCGCGGTGCTCTTCGCCTATCTGCTCTGCCTCGTGCTGGTGGGGCTGGTGGGACTCTGTCTCGCCGAGGCGGGATCGCGCGTGCCGCAGCAGGGCGGACTGTACGCGTACGCCGGCGCGTCCTTCGGTCCGTACGTCGGCGCCGTGGCGGGCCATCTCCTCTGGTTCGGTGAGGGGGCGGCGTCCGACGCCGCGGTGGCGGTGCTGATGGTCGACACCCTGGGGGTGCTGGTCCCACCGTTGCACACCGTGCTGTGGCGCGACCTGATCCTGCTGACGTACTACGCCGTGCTCGTGGTGGTGAACGTGCGCGGCACGCGCCAGGGCGCCCGGCTGTCGGAAGTCACCAGTCTGCTCAAGCTGCTGCCGCTGGTGGCGCTGGTGGTGTTCGGGTTGCCGCATATCCACCCCGCCAATCTCCATCTCACCCTGCCGCCGTCATTCCGCGCGCTGGGCAACACCACCGTGCTGCTCTTCTTCGCCTTCATGGGATTCGAAGCGGGGCTCAACGTCGGCGAGGAACTGGTCGAGCCCGAGCGCACCATTCCCCGCGCCATCGCGATCAACATCGTCATCGTCGGCCTCCTCTATATCGGATTGCAGACCGTTTCGCAGGGCGTGCTGGGCCCGGCGTTGGCCAACGCCGGCGAAGCCCCGTTGCGGACCGTGGCGGATGTCGTCTTCGGCTCGACCGGTGGCAAGCTGATCCTGCTCGCCACGGTGCTCTCCACCGCCGGGCTGGTGGCCGCCGACATGCTGGTCACGCCCCGCGTCATGTTCGCGCTGGCGCGCGACGGCGCACTCCCCGGCCCGCTCGGCCGCACCAATCGGCACGACACCCCCGCCGTGGCGATCGTCACCTATTGTGTGATCTGTGCGGCGTTGGCGCTGTCGGGCACCTTCCGCGCCCTTGCCGCCCTCGCCGCCGGTGCCACGCTGCTCCTCTACCTGATCTGCGTCGTCGGCCTCCTCTTTCTCCGCCTCCGGGGTGTGCGCGCCGAGCGGCCGCCATTCGTGGTGCCGGGCGGACCGCTGGTGCCGCTCGCGGCGGCGATCGTCGTCGCCGCGGTGCTGGCGGGGCTGGGACATGGTGACCTCCGCGCGCTGGGCATCTTCATCGCCGTTGCACTGGTCGTGGCCGCGGTGCGACGGCGTCCGGCCACCGCATGATCCGAGTGGAAACGCAACGCCTGCATCGGCGGCGCAATCCGTCTATCTTTGCGCGGCTTCTGTCGGAGCGTGTTGCACATGTCGGATGAACAGACTCCCGTCATTCTCGCCGCCTGCCGCACCCCGATCGGCCGGTATCTCGGCGCCATTTCCGCCGTTCCCGCCACGCGGCTCGGGTCCATCGCCATCAAGGAAGCGGTCCGTCGCGCCGGCATCGATCCGGCGGCGATCGACGATGTGATCATGGGTCACGTGGTCCAGGGTGGCACCGGCCAGGCGCCGGCCCGCCAGGCCATGATCCACGCCGGCCTCCCGCCCGTCATTCCCGCGGTCACCATCAACAAGGTGTGCGGCTCGGGACTCAAGGCGGTGATGCTCGCGGCGCAGGCGATCAAGGCCGGTGACGCGCAGTGTGTCGTGGCCGGTGGCATGGAGTCGATGTCCGGCGCAGTGCACTACGTCTACGGCTATCGCGGCGGCATCAAGGCCGGCAACCAGACCATGGTCGACGGCATGATCCACGACGGGTTGTGGGATTCCTTCGGCAACAATCACATGGGCGAATACGCCGAATACACCGCGGAGAAGGCGGGAATCTCGCGCGAAGAGCAGGACCGGTTCGCGTGGCAGTCGCACCTGAAGGCAGTCGCCGCGCAGAAGGCCGGCAAGTTCGACGCCGAAATGGTCGCGGTCGAAGTGCCGGCCAAGGGCGGCACCACCACCGTCACCGCCGACGAGTCGCCGCGCGCCGATACCTCGCCCGACACGCTCGCGAAGCTCAAGCCCGTGTTTCGCAAGGGCGGCACGGTGACGGCCGGCAACGCGCCGGGCCTCAACGACGGCGGCGCGGCGGTGGTGGTGGCGTCATTGGCGTTCGCCCGAGCGAACGGGCTTGCGCCAATGGCACGCATCACCGCGTATGCCACCGGCGGTGGCGAGCCCAGGGAACTGTTCTTCGCGCCGGTGATGGCGGTGGAGAACCTGATGAAGAAAGCCGGCACGAAGATCAGCGAATACGGCCTGATCGAGGCGAACGAAGCGTTCGCCGTCCAGGCGCTGGCGGACGGGCATGCGCTCGGCTGGGACTGGGACCGGGTCAACGTCAACGGCGGCGCCATCGCGCTGGGCCACCCGATCGGCGCTTCGGGGGCGCGCATCCTGGCGACACTGCTCTACGCCATGCGCGATCGTCACGTCGGGACCGGGCTCGCCACGCTCTGCCTCGGCGGCGGCAATGCGGTGGCGCTCAGCGTGGAGGCGATGTGAACGCGACAATCGCCGTCATCGGCTCCGGCACCATGGGCAACGGCATCGCCCACGTCTTTGCCCAGCACGGGCATGATGTCGCGCTGATCGACGTCGCGCCCGCAGCACTGGATCGCGCGTTGGCGACCATCAGGGGCAATCTCGATCGCCAGGTGAAGAAGGGCACCATCGCGCCCGAGGCGCCGGCGGAGATCCTGGCGCGGATCACCACGGGCACGTCGCTCGATGCCGTCAAGGGCGCCGAACTGGTGGTGGAAGCGGCCAGCGAGAATCGTGATCTCAAGTTCGAGCTCTTCGCCGAACTCGATCGCCGCGCCGACCCCGGCGCGATTCTCGCCACCAACACGTCGTCGATTTCCATCACCGAGATCGCCGCCAGGACGACACGCCCGGCGCAGGTGATCGGGATGCACTTCATGAACCCCGTCCCGGTGATGCAGCTGGTGGAGGTGATCCGCGGGCAGGCCACCAGCGACGCCACCACCGCTCGCGTGCTCGAACTCGCGACGGCACTCGGCAAGACGCCGGTGGCGGTCAACGACTACCCCGGCTTCGTGGCCAACCGGGTGCTGATGCCGATGATCAACGAGGCCATCTTCTGCGTCTTCGAAGGCGTCGCCACGCCCGAGGCGATCGACACGGTGATGAAGCTCGGCATGGCGCATCCGATGGGCCCGCTGGCGCTCGCCGATTTCATCGGGCTGGATGTGTGCCTGGCGATCCTGAACGTGCTGCAAGACGGACTGGGTGATGACAAGTACCGTCCCTGTCCGTTGCTGAAGAAGATGGTGGCGGCGGGGGAACTGGGGCGGAAGAGCGGCAAAGGCTTCTACGAGTACGCGAAGAAGTAAGTCGACCCTCGACCCTCGACCCTCGACCGTCGACCACTCAACTCAACCAACGACTGACTCCCATGGACACCTTCACCGAAATGAAGCAGTGGGGCCACGAACAGGTGGTCTTCTCGCACGAGCCGTCGTGCGGCTACTTCGGCATCATCGCCATTCACGACACGACCCTCGGCCCGTCGCTCGGCGGCACCCGCGTCTGGCCGTACGCCAGTACCGAAGAGGCGCTGCGCGACGTCCTGCGGCTGTCGCGGGGCATGACGTACAAGTCGGCGGTGGCCGGCCTCAACCTCGGCGGCGGCAAGGCGGTGATCATCGCCGATCCGAAGCGCATGGATCGCGAGTCGCTGTTCCGCGCCCACGGCCGCTTCGTCGAATCGCTGGGCGGACGCTACATCACCGCCGAGGACGTCGGCACGTCGCCCACGGACATGGAATTCGTCCGCCGCGAAACGAAGCACGTGGCCGGGCTGCTCAACCTCTCCGGCGACCCGTCGCCGGTCACCGGCTACGGCGTCTATATGGGCATGAAGGCCGCCGCCAAGGTGCGCTGGGGCAAGGATTCGCTGGCCGGCCGGACGGTGGCGGTGCAGGGTGCCGGCAAGGTGGCTTGGTACCTGATGACCCACCTCAAGGACGAAGGGGCGTCGCTCATCACCTGCGATATCGACAAGGAGAAAGTCGAGCGCGCCGCGGGCGAGCTCGGTGCCAGGGTGGTGTCGACCGACGCGATCTACGACGCCAAGGCGGATATCTTCGCCCCGTGCGCGCTCGGTGCCATCATCAACGACGACACCATCAAACGGCTCAACGTGGAGATCGTCGCCGGCGGGGCCAACAATCAGCTGGCCGAACCTCGGCACGGCGTCGAGCTGGAGAAGAAGGGGATTCTCTACGCTCCCGACTACGTGATCAACGGCGGTGGCGTGATCAACGTCTACGGCGAACTGCAGCACTGGACCATGGAGCGCGCCAAGCGGAAGGCGCAGGAGATCTACGACACCGTGCTGCGGGTGTTCGCCATTGCCAGCCGGGATTCCATCCCCTCGTTCGAAGCGGCCGATCGCCTCGCCGAGGAGCGGATCCGCTCCGTGGCGGGGCTGAAGAAGATGTGGCTGGAAGGAGATCGGTAGCAGGGAGTTCCGGGTCGTGGAAGTCGTGATGGTCGTGGGTGATGGTGTGACTGCCATGACCCGATACCCACGACCCACGACCGCCACCGCTATCTTTCCACCATGTCCGACGCCGCGCACGAGGTCCTCTCCCACGACGCTCCGCTGAGCCAGGCCGATCCGGCGATCGCGGCGCTCATCGACGCGGAATTGCGTCGCCAGCAGCACGGCCTGGAGCTGATTGCCAGCGAGAACTTCACGTCGCGCGCGGTGCTCGAGGCGATGGGGTCGTGTCTCACCAACAAGTACGCCGAAGGGTACCCCGGCAAGCGGTACTATGGCGGCTGCGAAGTGGTCGACCAGGTCGAGCAGCTTGCCATCGACCGCGTCAAGCAGATCTATCAGGTGGCGCACGCCAACGTGCAGCCGCACTCCGGTGTCCAGGCCAACTTCTGCGCCTACATGGCCCTCATGCCGCCCGGCGCCACGCTGTTGGGCATGTCGCTGCCGCACGGTGGACACCTGTCCCACGGCACGTCGGTGAGCCACACCGGACAGGTGTGGAAGGCGCATGCATATGGTGTTCGCCCCGACACCGGGTTGATCGACTACAACGCCCTGCGCGACCAGGCGAAGACGGTACGGCCGCAGGTGATCGTGGCCGGCGGCTCGGCCTACGCGCGCATCATCGACTTTGCCGCCTTCCGATCCATCGCCGACGAAGTCGGAGCGTTGCTCGTGGTCGACATGGCGCACTTCGCCGGACTGGTGGCGGGCGGCGTCTATCCGTCGCCAGTGCCGCACGCACATGTAACGACCAGTACCACGCACAAGACGCTCCGCGGCCCGCGCGGCGGATTCATTCTCTGCCACGCGGAGCATGCCAGGGCCGTCGACAAGTCGGTCTTTCCCGGCGGCCAGGGTGGCCCGCTGGAACATGTGATCGCCGGCAAGGCGGTGGCATTCGGCGAAGCGCTCACGCCTGATTTCCGGCGGTACGCCGCGCAGGTGGTGGAGAACGCCAAGGTGCTGGCCGAGGCGTTGCTGGACCGCGGGTTCGCCATCGTTTCCGGCGGAACCGATTCGCACCTGATGCTGGTCGACCTCCGCGCCCGCGAGATGACCGGCAAGGAAGCCGAGCGGCTGCTCGGCCTGGCGGCAATCACCGTCAACAAGAACACCGTCCCCGACGATCCGCAGTCGCCGTTCGTCACCAGCGGCATCCGCATCGGGACGCCGGCACTGACCACGCGCGCCATGGGTGTGGCCGAGATGGTGCGGATCGCCGAACTGATCGATGTCGTGCTGACCCGGCGCGACGAGGCGGCGATCGCCGCGGCCCGTGGCGGCGTGGCCGAGTTGACGGGGCGCTTCCCGCTGTATGCCGCATTGACGACGGCAGGGTAACGCCGGAGATCGCGATGCCCCCCGACCTGCAGTTCGCCGACGGCATCCTGGCGCGGTTGCATGCTCGCAGCGGCAAGCGCTTCGACGAACGCGCCTACTTCTTCGTCCTGGCCGCCATCGAGTACCTCCAGACCCGGCTCGATGTTCGTCGCCACGTCACCGGCCCGGAGTTGGCGTGGGCGTGCCGCGATCTGGCGCTGGAACGCTTCGGCCTGCTCGCCCGCACGGTGCTCGAGCACTGGGGCATCGCCTCGACCGCCGACATCGGCCGGGTGGTCTTCACCCTCGTCGACGAAGAGCTGCTGGCCACGCAACCGACCGACCACGAAACCGACTTCGCCGGCGTGTTCGAATTTCCGGTCGCGTTCGAACAGTGCTACACGATGCGCTGGTCCGGCCAATGACGGTGGTGAACGCCACTTTCCCGCAAAACCGCTACCATTAATCAACCGATGCGAAACGTCCCTGTTCTCACTCCCGACCAGGCGCGCGCCTGGGACGGTGCGGCGCGGGCGCACGCCCGGCCCGAGCGGGCACTGATGGAGAGCGCCGGCCGCGCGGTGGCGCAGCTGGTGCTGGAGCGTTACGGCGTCGAGGCGCTGCAGGGGACGCTGGTGGCGTGCGGTCCGGGAAACAACGGAGGCGATGGCTGGGTCACGGCCCGCGAGCTCCACGTCCTCGGTGTGCCGGTGTGGGTTACGGAGGTCGAGCCACCGCGCAACGATCTGGCGACGGCGGCGCGCCAGGCGGCCGTCGCCGACGGGGTGCGCACCGTGCCGGCCGACGGTCCATGGCCCGGCATCGCCCTGGCGGTTGACGCGCTGCTCGGTACCGGGGCTGTCGGTGCGCCCCGCGGCGCGATGGCACCGCTGGTCCAGCGCCTGGCGGATCTGTCCCGGCCGGTCGTGGCCGTCGATGGACCGACCGGTCTCGATCTCGGCACCGGGTTGCACCACGGTCCATTGCGCGCGGTGTTGACCGTGACGTTCGGCGGCGCGCGGCGCGGTCAACTCCTGGCGCGCGACGAAGTCGGTGGTCTGGTCGTGGTCGACATCGGCCTGCCGAGCGCCGATCCGGCGTGGCCGGTGCTGATCGGAAGCGATTGGGCGGCCGACCGCCTGGCGCCGTTCGCGGCCAACAGCTACAAGGGGACACGGGGACGGGTGGTGGTGGTCGGCGGATCGCCGGCGATGACCGGCGCGGCACGAATGGCCGCGCGCGCCGCGTTCGGCGCCGGCGCCGGCCTGTTGCACGTCGTGGCACCGGAAGAATCGCTCGCCACCATCCGCCTCGCCGAACCCGACATGCAGACGCTGGCGCATCCGTTCACGGCGCCGCTCCAGCCGCAACTGATCGAATTGCTCGGCCGTGCCGACGCGGTGATCGTCGGACCGGGCCTCGGCCGCACCACCGAGCGGACCGCCTTCGTGCTGGCGGTGCTCGAGCACGCGCGGAGCGCGGTGGTCGACGCCGACGCGCTGATCATGCTCAAGGGCGAGGCCGCGGCACTGGCGCGACTCGCCGCCGAGCGCGCCATTGTCTGCACGCCGCACGTCGGCGAATTCCGCACGCTCTTTCCCGACTTCGCCGATGATCTCGAGACGGCGCCGTGGGAAGCCGCACAACGCGCAGCCGTGGCCAACAGTGTCACCGTGCTGCTCAAGGGCGTCCCGACGGTCGTGGCGTGCGGCGCCGGCACGTTGCTCACGGTGGCGGCGGGCAATCCGGGGCTCGCCACCGGCGGCAGCGGCGATGTGCTGTCGGGGATCATCGGTGCCTTCCTGGGACAGGGGATGGACCTTCCCGATGCCGCCGCGGTTGGTGCGCAGGCGCTCGGTGAGGCCGCCGATCACGCCGCGCGTCGCGGCACCGCGCGCGCCATGCGGCCGATGGACGTGGTGGCGTGCCTCCCCGATGTCTGGCGGGCCTGGACCCGTCGCCGCCTGGGAGAGATTCCCCGCGCGCCGATCCTGATCGAGCTCCCCGCGCCCCAGGCGGGGTGATGCGACGCGCCCCGGCTATAGTACTCCTTACTATAGCGTGCGGCGGGACCGCCGGGCCGCAGTTGCCGGTGCCGGTGCGCGGCTTCCGACCCGAAGACCGGGTGCTGCTCGCCGATTTCACGCGGGTCACAGCGCTGGCGGCGACCTTCGACCGCGTCTATGTCGCCTATCCGCGGGCCCTCGCCATCTGGCAGCCGCTGCAGCAGCGCTGGGACGTGCCCCGTTCGCCACCTGATCCGTCGGCGCTGCTCGACGTGGTGGGCGCGGTCACCGATCCGCTCGATCAGTCCGTCTGGCTCGCGGCCCGCGAACGGCTGGCTGCACTACGATCCCCTCGGGAACGAGTGGACGCGCGGCGCGGTCGACGGCCCGGTGCGGGCGATTGCCACTGACGCCGCGGATCCGGAACGCGGCGTCTGGATCGAAAGCGCCACCGGCTGGATCGTGATTCCCCATGTCGGTGGCGCCGGCATTCCCGGCACGCCTCCCGCCACGTTGCGCTTTCCGCCCACCGCGCAGCAGGCGCTGCAGGATCTGCCGCAGCTCAGGGCGCTCATGGCGCGCGTGCTCACCGGCTCGCGGCAGAGCTTCGGCAATCTCACCGCCGCCGTTTCCGACGCCGCGAACCGGGGTTGGTACCTGGGCACGTCGAACCGCGGCCTCGTGTACGTCAGTCGCACCGGTGCCGACATCCAGCCGATGCCATTCGGTTTGCAGGGCACCGTGGTGGGAGCGCTGGCACTCGACGGCGCCACGATCGATGTCGCCACCGACGCCGACGCGCAGGTGCCGTCCGCCGTCACCGCCGTGCGCAGCGATCTCTCCGACATGACGGCGCTCGGTGACGCATCGGCCGCCGGTCTGCCGTTCGACGCCGTGCGCGGCATGTTCGCGGCCGGCGACACGATGTGGTTGGCGACCGATCGCGGCGTGATCCGTCTGGTGCGAGGCGGTTCTGCCGAAGCTTGGGGGCTGGGCCAGGGACTGCTCGATCAGCGTGCGCTGTCGGTGGTGCCGTTCGGCGGCACGATGCTGGTGGGAACGATGGAAGGACTGGCGCAACTCGACAGCACCGGGCGGTTCGAGATTCGCGATCGCACCATGACCGAGCCGGTCTACTCGCTGCTGGTGCGCGGCGATACGGCATGGGCGGGCACCCGGCGGGGGCTGTTCGCCACGCTGGCGCACGACAGCACACTGCGGATGCCGACCGGGTTCGGACTCCTTCCTGAAGCGCGCGAGGCGGCGCCAATCCTCGGCATCGGCTACGTGATGGACACGCTGGTCGCGATGACACCCGATCGGCTCGTGTGGCGCGATCCCGTCACCGGCGCCTGGAGCGAGGGGCCGGTGCTTTCGGATCAGCTTGGCTCGCTGCGGGGGTGCTTCGTCACGCCGCACGGCGTCTGGGCGGGTGGCGACCGCGGTGCGGCGCTGGTGGCGCCGCAGGGGGCAATCGTGAGCCAGCTCGTCGTCGGCACCGATCTTCCCGACCAGGTGACCGCGATCGCCGTCGATCAGGACTATCTCTGGATCGGCACCGTGCAGGGGCTGGTGCGCTTCCAGTTGCAGATCCAATGACGGCCGTCGCCATGGGCCCTGGTGGCGAGTTCGATCACATCCGCGCGATCGCGGCCGCCCTCGGCGTGAACGCCGCCGGGCTCGGTGACGACGTGGCGCGGATCGCGCCGGGTGCGGGGACGCTGGTGGCGAGCACCGACGTCACCGTCGAAGGGGTCCACTTCCGGCGCGAATGGCTCGGCGCCGAAGAGATCGGATGGCGTGCGGCGGCGGCGGCATTGTCGGACCTGGCGGCGTCCGGGGCGGCGCCCGTCGCGGTGCTGGCGGCGGTCACGGTGCCGGAAGACGCCGGTGACGGTGAACTGGAAGCGACGATGCGCGGCGCGGGCGAGGCGGCGCAATCGGTCGGCGCGCGCATTGCCGGCGGCGATCTGAGCAGCGGTCCAGGGTGGTCGCTGGCGATGACGGTGCTGGGCTACGCGATACGGCCGATGTCGCGCGCCGGCGCGCGGCCCGGCGACGGCGTCTGGGTCACCGGTGCGCTTGGCGGCGCCCGCGCGGCACTGGAGATGTGGCTTGCCGGCGAACTGCCGTCGCCGGATGCGCGCTGGGCGTTCGTCCATCCGGAGCCACGGATCGCAGCGGGGAAGTGGCTGGCTGAACATGGCGCGACGGCGATGATGGACTTGAGCGACGGGCTGGGCGGCGACGTATGGCATCTGGCCGCCGCGAGTGATGTTGCGCTTAACCTCGAGCTCGATCACCTCCCGGTGCACGCCGCGGTGAGTCCGGTGGCGAAGCGCGTGGGAGAATCGTCCGCCGAGTTTGCGGCGGGCGGCGGGGAGGATTACGAACTGCTGGTGACATTCCCGGGCGAATTCACGGCGGCGAATGCGTCCGCTTGCGAGTCGGAGTCGGGTACGGCGCTGACAAGGATCGGAACCGTAACGAACGGTGTGGGGGTCACGGCCACGCTGCGGGGTGCGCCGGTCGCGATGCACGGCTTCCGGCACCGGATCGGCGCGCTCCGTTCGCGGTAGTTGGCGCAACGATCCCCTGCAAATTCATCGATCCCGCCGCACCTCGGCCCAACGGGCGAGCGCTACGTGGCTCCGCTACCGAAGGCGATACAAATCCCGCCGCGTCGCCGGAACCGTGACCGTTCCGGCCCCATCGGGCTTCGCCAGCAGCATCTGGTGCAGGTTGAGCCGCTTGCTGGCAAAACCTTCCGCCGCCCCACCCATGTAGAGCCGCCATACCCGATACGTCTCGTGCCCCACGAGTCGCGTCGCCTGCGGTTCGTTGCGCTCCAGGTTGCGTACCCAGGTGCGCAAGGTCAGCGCGTAATGCTCCCGCAGCGATTCGACATCGCGGATGTCGAAGCCGACGTTCAGCGCCCGCGAGGCGAGCGTGCTCAACCGCACCAGCGCGCCGTCGGGAAAGACGTAGCGCTTGGTAAAGGCCCCGTCACGCCATCCCGGAACACGCGGCAGACGCCTGCGGCGCGCCTGGTCCTTGGTGATGCAGTGATTCAGGAACAATCCTCCCGGGCGCGTCAGGCGCCACGCGTCGCCGAAGTAGCGCGCCAGCTGGCTCTCTCCGACGTGCTCGGCCATCCCGACACTCACCACCTTGTCGAACGGCTCCACGTTCACCAGGTCGCGGTAGTCCCGGACCTCCACCCGGCAGCGATCGCTCAGCCCCGCTTCGCCGATCCGGTGCCACGCCAGTTCCGCCTGCGGCACGCTCAAGGTGACACCGAGGGCTTCGACGCCATAGTGTTTCGCTGCGTAGAGAATGAGCCCGCCCCAACCGCAGCCGATGTCGAGCAGGCGGTCGCCCGGGGCAAGCCGCAGCTTCCGGCAGATGTAGTCGAGCTTTGCCGTCTGCGCGTCGGCGAGCGTCGCGACACCATCGTCGAAGTAGGCGCACGAGTAGATCATCCGCGGATCGAGGAACAGCATGTAGAAATCATTGCCGACGTCGTAGTGCGAGCGCACCGCCGCCGCGTCGCGCGCCAGCGAGTGTCGTGGCAGCGTGCGGGCGGCGCCGAGATGGCGGGTGGCGTCGCCGTGGCGGCCCAGTCCGCGCGGCAGGCGAAGCACGAGGCGTTCCACCCGGATGAGCGTGCGCAGATTGGCAAGGCGCGCGCGGATGGCGGTGGCGGTGGCCGCGGCGGCTTCGACGTCGCCTTCGATGTCGTAGTCGCCGTAGACGAAGCTCTCGGCCAGGTGAAGCTGCGACGGGAACAGCAGCATGCGGCGCAGCGCCCCGGGATGATTGAGCACCAGCGTGTACCGCGACGGTTCGACACCGGGTCGTTCGGACACGCCGCTGTCCCAGTACCTCAGGGTAAAGGTCCGCTCCGGAACCGGTCCGAAGACGAGCGCCGCCACATGGCGCGCGACGCCGAGCCAGCGATGTTCCTGCCGCTGGGTCCGGGCACCGGCTGCTCCCACCGTCGTCGTTGTCGAATCCATCGGTATCGTCCCCCGAGCCAACGGTCGCTCCCTTCACATAGTCTAGGATCGGGTACGCCGGGCCGACAGGTACCGGCCGCCGGGGCGTTGACCCGGTCTGGCCGTGCCTCCTAGCTTGGGCGCACTCTCCATGGATGAGGACGCCTGATGAGCACCATCATTGACGTGCACGCCCGCGAGATCCTCGATTCGCGCGGCAACCCCACGGTGGAGGCCGAAGTGGTCACCGCGGCCGGGAGCCGGGGCCGCGCGGCGGTGCCGAGCGGCGCGTCCACCGGGGAGCACGAAGCGGTCGAGTTGCGGGACGGCGACCCGGCGCGCTACAACGGCAAGGGCGTGCTCCAGGCGGTCAGGAACGTCAACGACGTGCTGGCTCCGAAGCTCGAAGGGATGTCGGTGTTCGATCAGATCGAACTCGACGCCGTGATGATCGACGCCGACGGCACCGAGAACAAGTCCAACCTGGGCGCCAACGCGATTCTGGCGGTCTCACTTGCGGCGGCCCGCGCCGCCGCCGCCGAACTCGACCAGCCGCTCTATCGCTACCTCGGTGGTCCGATGGCGCGGGTGATGCCGGTGCCGATGATGAACATCCTCAACGGCGGCGCGCACGCCAGCAACAACGTCGATGTGCAGGAGTTCATGATCCTGCCGGTCGGGCCCGACACCTTCCCCGAGGCGCTGCGCGTCGGCGTCGAGGTCTTCCACGCCCTCAAGAAGGTGCTGTCGTCGCGCAAGCTCACCACCACCGTCGGCGACGAGGGTGGGTTCGCACCAATGCTGCCGTCGAACGAGGCGGCGCTCGACGCCGTGATGGAGGCCATCACGCAGGCCGGCTACCGACCCGGCGACGACGTGGCGCTGGCACTCGACCCGGCGGCGTCGGAGTTCTTCGACAACGGCAGCTACATCTTCAAGAAAGGCGACGGCAGCCGCCGCAGCGCCGCCGAGATGGTCGAGCTGTACCGCGGCTGGTGCGAGAAGTATCCGATCGTTTCGATCGAGGACGGTCTGGCCGAAGACGACTGGGACGGATGGAAGCTGCTCACCGCCCAGCTGGGCGAGAAGATCCAGCTCGTCGGCGACGACATCTTCGTCACCAACGTCGAGCGCCTCCAGGACGGAATCGAGCAGGGCGTGGGCAACGCCATCCTGATCAAGGTCAACCAGATCGGGACGCTCACCGAAACGCTGCAGTGCATCGAGCTGGCGCAGGCCAGCGGCTACGGTGCCGTCATGTCGCATCGTTCCGGCGAAACCGAAGACACGTTCATCGCCGACCTGGCGGTGGCCACCGGGGTGGGGCAGATCAAGACCGGCAGTGCGTCGCGCACGGACCGCGTCGCCAAGTACAACCAGCTGCTGCGTATCGCCGAACAGCTTGGCGCGGTGGCGCACTATCCTGGCGCGGAACTGTATCCCGGATGACGAAGTGGCGGTGGCTCTCCCTTGCCGTACTGGTGCTGGCGGTGTTCTTCGCGCTGGATCGGGGAGAATTCTCACTGCCGAATTACCTCAAGCTCCGCCATCAGGAGCGCGACGCCGAGGCCGAATTGGTGACGCTGCGCCACACCGTGGATTCGTTGCGCGCGTTCCGTGACTCGCTTGCGGACGATCCCGCAGTGCAGGAGCGCGTTGCCCGGGAGCGGTGGGGAATGTTACGCCCGGGTGAGTTGGTGGTGACCATCCCGTCGCCCGACAGCGTCGGATCCGATTCGCTCCCCTGGTAATCGACACTCCCGTGCCGTTGCAGGCTGCCTTCCACAACCTCGCCCCGCTCTCCGCGCTCGACGCCGCCAAACGGCTGGCGATCGCGGCGCTGGTCGGATTGGCCGTCGGCACCGAGCGCGAGCGGACCGGGCACCAGCTCGGACTGCTGAAGCGCTTCGCCGGCGTGCGGACCTTTCTCCTGATCGGATTGCTGGGCGGCGTCGGCGGGATTCTCGGTGTCTCGGGGCTGCTGATCGAAGGGACGATTCTGCTGGCCGCAGGAGCGGCGTTTGCCGTCGCGGCCTACATCATGGCGGTGCGCCGGCCGGGGACGCCGCTCGACGGCACCACCGAGGAGGCGGCGCTGGTGGTGCTCGCCCTCGGTGTGCTGGCCGGCGTGGGGCAACTGGCGCTCGCGGCGGGCACGGTATCGATCGTGGTGCTGGCATTGGTCGAAAAGGAACGGCTCCATGCCTTCGTCGATCGGATCGGCGATCAGGAGCTGCGCGCCGCGCTGCAGTTCGCGGTGCTTGCGCTGGTGGTGCTGCCGCTGTTGCCCAGGGGCCCGTACCCGCAGCTGGGCGGGATCAAGCCGCGGGAACTGTGGATGGTGGTGCTCTTCTTCTCGGGGCTCAATTTCATCGGCTACCTGGTTGCGAAGTGGTTCGGCGCGCAGCGCGGCTACCCGGTGACGGGATTGCTGGGCGGTATTCTCTCGTCGACGCTGGTGACGATGCAGTTCTCCGAGATCTCGCGCCGTGATGCGCGCCACGGGGCGCCGCTGGGATTCGGCGTGGCCGCGGCGTGCACGATCCTGCCGCTGCGGGTCACGGTCGAGAGCGTCGTGCTCAACGCGCCGGTGGCCCGGGCGCTGATCCCGTATCTGCTGCCGTCGGTGGTGATGGGCTTCGGCCTGGTGGCCTATGCCCTGACGCAGCCGGGGGGCAACGAGGCGCCCCCGCCGCTGCCGCAGAAGAATCCGTTGCGGCTCTGGTCGGCAGTGCAGCTGGCGCTGTTGTTCCAGCTCGCGATGTGGCTGCTGCAGATCACCGAGCGGATCTGGGGCCAGGGTGGCGTCATGGCGTCGGCGGTGGTCCTCGGCGTGGTGGACGCCGACGCGCTGACGGTGTCGATGACCAAGATGGCCGGCGGAGCGGCGGTGGTGCCGCTGGCGGCGCTGGCGATCACGATCGGTCTGGTGGCGAGCACCGTCTTCAAGCTGGGATTGTCGCTGGTGCTCGGGAAGGGAAGCTTCCGCAAATGGGCGGCGGTTGGGCTCGTGGGGTTCGTGGTGGCGCTGGGTGCGGGGATTGTGTTGGGGAGGGCGGTGAGGTGGTGAGTTGTGAGGCGTTCGTCGTTGGTCATGGGTCGTTCGAGGAGAGGCCGCGCCTGCTTGACCCGGTACGGCGGCCCGGGTAAGCTGCGGCGCAGTTCAGGGCTGGGTAGCTCAGCTGGTTAGAGCACGGCACTCATAATGCCGGGGTCGCGGGTTCGAGTCCCGCCCCAGCTATGGCTCCGTGAGACCTCGCGCCCTGGCATTGCGAGCTGTCGAGGGTCGCGGGTGGAGCGCGCCGCACGCGGCGCGCTCGCCTGGATCTGCTTCACTTTACCATCGCTCTGAGTTCCGGCTCGAGTCCCGCCCCAGCTATGGCTCCGTGAGACCTCGCGCCCTGGCATTGCGAGCTGTCGAGGGTCGCGGGTGGAGCGCGCCGCACGCGGCGCGCTCGCCTGGATCTGCTTCACTTTACCATCGCTCTGAGTTCCGGCTCGAGTCCCGCCCCAGCTATGGCTCCGTGAGACCTCGCGCCCTGGCATTGCGAGCTGTCGAGGGTCGCGGGTGGAGCGCGCCGCAGGCGGCGCGCTCGCCTGGATCTGCTTCACTTTACCATCGCTCTGAGTTCCGGCTCGAGTCCCGCCCCAGCTACATGTCCCGAGCGTGCCTCGCACGCGAGGGATCGTGCCATGGCATCGCGGCGAGTAAGTCGGCCGCGGCGCTAACACGCCGTGCGGCAATGGTGGGCGACAGGGTCTCGCAGCGACGTTCGCGGCGCGGCACGGCGACACCTCATCGTACGGGCCGGAGCGACGTCGCGGAGCGCGTCGCCAGAGACCCCTGTCGCCCACCATTCCACATCCCCGTCCGGCCCGGCCCGGCCCGGCGCGTCTGCGGTCGCGAGCGGCGAAAACCCGGACTGCGGCACCCGCTACTTGGTCAAGACTCTCGTCCCCGGTCCATCGCAATCGTCGGCGCGCAACTTCGCGAACGCCTCACCGTTGGACTGATCGAGCACGAACACCGTCACCCGATTGAGATAGATGAACGGCGTCATCCCGGAGGTACCCTTCACGCCCGGATTGCCGCCAAGGCGCCCGCACACCGCCGGCGCGGACCAGCTTCCGTTCTTCAGAACCGGTTGCACCACGGCGAGCGAATCGAACACCGCGGTTGCGGGATTCCTGAGGAGTTCCACCATCGTCTGTCGCGCGGAATCGAGGAGCGCCGGCGCTTCCCTCTGGTGCGCGGCAAACACCGAATCGTCGAAATGCCCCGCCACGGCCGCGCTGTCGGCTGCAGGCGGCGCCGCTTTCCGGCCGCATGCGCCCATTGCCAATCCGAGCACGACGAGCAATCGAGAGCAGCGCATCAGGGCACCGGACCCGCGGAAACAGCGCGGCCTTGACGGCTCACGGCCGGCCGGCGCCGCGCGCACCGGGCAGCCGTGAACTGCTGGCTCAGTCCTTGACCGAGAACGCCGTCTGCATGCCGAGCATGACGTGCGGCTTGGGGCTCCGCTTGTCGGTCATCAGGCAGAACGCCAGGTAGTCACCCGGGGTGAAGTCGACATGGACGTCCGCGTGCAGCCCGCGCGCCATGCCGGTCGTTGCACCGGACACGGTGAACGGTGGCGGTCCGGACAACTTGCCCAACCACGCCATGACGTCCTTCTGCGTCTTGCCGTCGGCAATCCGCACCACTACGAAGTCATGGTCGATCGCCGCGGTGTCGGCGTCTTCGACCCGGTACACATGCGAACCGGTCGTGGGCGGCGTACTGAAGGCAATCTTGTAGCTGGTGAGCTGCACCGTGTCGGTGGTCGTCGGTTCGGGGATGGCCGCCACACCGGTGTTGGCCACCGTGAAGGTCGCCGCCATGCCGTCGAGCAAGTGCGGCACGCCGGCCGAGTCAGGGACCCAGCAGACCAGCGCGTAGGTGCCGGGGTTGAGGTTGGCCGCCGTCATCAGACTGTCGCCGGGAAGGACGGCATTGACGCCCCCCACCTCCGTCGCCCACGGCATCGGAGTCTGACCCTTGGCGGCGGCGAGATAATCGGCCACCGTCTTGCCGCTGTCGAGCCTGGCGAACACCGCCATGTGGGGCTGCTTGCCCTGATTGACGACCCGGATGTCGTGCCAACCGGCCTGCAGTGTGTCGGGGACGCCGGTGTAGGCAAACTCGGTGGCGACGATCCGGACGGGTCCGGCGGGAGCAGCTGCGGCGGCCGGCGGGGCCGGGGACTTCTGGCACGCGGCAAAGCAGAGCACCAATGGCAAACTGACGAGCCGAGCGAGGAGGCGCCTGGTCATGGTCGGTCCTGGGAATGATGGGAGGTGGAAAACGCGGGGGAAGATACCCGGTCGGAACCATCGTGTGCCACCGGCGTGGTGCGAGCCGGTGCATCCTCCCCCGCCAGGAAACTCACCCTTCGATCCGGTAGATCTCCCGGCGCCCCCGCTCCACCAGGTCGTGATATCCCGTCATGATCTCCTCGAACTTCTTCATGTCCTCGCTCGACCCGGCGGGGTTGCTCATCATCTTCTCGAAGCTCTCCATGCTTTCCACTTCCATTTCCGCCACCACCGTCCAGTACTGCTCGGCGCAGAAGTCGGTCATGACGCGCATTGCCGGCATGCCGAGCTTCCTGTTGAGCTTCGACATCGCGACGAACTTCTCGACCATCGGCCGGACCTTGCCCGGCTTGCAGTACATGATTTCGCGAACGAGCAGCACGTGAACCTCCCGATGATGCGTGAAACGGGGAACCCGGACCCACTGAATCTCCGCCCGCGGGGTTCGTCGTCAAGCGGGAGGCCGTTGTCGCCTCCGGCACCCGGCCGATACCGGTGACATGCTCGCCTACCGCGGGATGGTGCTCACCGATCTGATCGGTATGCTCGCCGTCCAACGCCGGGTCCTCGCACGCGGAGGCGGGTAACCTGCAAACAGGCTGTCAGTCTTCGTTCACATGACACATTTGCTCGCGAACGGGGTCACTCGCTTCGCCATGGCAGTAAGATCCTCACTGACGGCGGCTGGGTCGCCCTCGACACCGGCCGGATCGTCGTCGACGGCGGCCTGGTCGTCGTCGACGGCGCCCGATTGTCGTCGACACCGGCCAGATCGTGCGTTGCAGCCGCCTGGTCGTCGTCAATAGCGTCCGATTGTCTCCGACGGCGGCCGGATCCTTCGTGACACCAGCCGGGTGGTCATTGACACGGGCCGGGTCGTTGTCGAGAGTGCCCGGTGGTCGCTGACGGCGGCAAGATGGTCCCTGACATCCGCCGAGTCGTCCCCGACGGCGGCCTGGTCCTCATTGACCACGGCCCTGTAGTCACTGACGCTGGCGGGGCGCTCGTCGACCGCTGCGCGCCCACCGGTACATATCCAGGCGAGTGTTTCCTGGAGACTGCTTCACATGCCGCGCGGCACGTCCGCCGCGCCACAGTCCCGCGACGCGACCGGCTTCGAGTGCCAACCGCCGACCCGCGGCCTGTTGCAACCCCGTCAGGAAGGGCATACTCCATGCGTGGATCGTTCGGATTACAGCGGCCGCGCGCGCCCGGCTGAAGGTGGAAGAGGACGTCGTCGGTTGACGGTGCCGTCCCGGACAGCGGAGGCGGGAAATGCAAGTGGGGTGGCGGGTCGCCGGAACCGTTGCATTGCTCGTGTTGTCGGGCGCCTCCGCGGCTCGAGGGCAGGGCACCCCGCTCGACAGCGGCCGGCTGGTCCGCATTTCGTTCGATACCGGCAGCCCGCTCGTCGGACGTTTGCTCCGGCCGGCGACGCTCGGGAACGACGCGCTCGTTGTCTGCCGCTATCCAGGTCCACCATGCACGTCTCCCGAGGATTCGTCCCGCATCCGGCGGATCCCGATCAGCGGCATGACGACACTGGAAATGCAGCATGGATCGCGCGCCGGTACGGGGGCGGTGATCGGCGGTCTGATCGGACTTGCCGTCGGATCGTTCCTGGGGTCGTTTCGCGGGCTCTGCGACGCGAGCGATTGTGGGCCGCCGGCTTCGGCGTTCATGTTCGGCGGCGCCGCAAGTGGAGCGCTGCTCGGCGCCATGATCGGCGGCGGCAGCCCGACCTGGGAAGAGGTGCAGCGATCGCGATATGACGGGACTTCCCATGAGCCGTGAACGGAACGCTTCGCGCGACGGCCCGATCTCCCTGTTTGCGCCGCCTGTCGACGCCGATGGCCGGGAGAACGGTGCGCCGCCCGCGCGCCGCCGGTCGGAGCCGAATACGCTGACGCGACGGCAGCGGGTGGTGCGATGGATCGCGGCACTGCCATCGGCACTCGTGGCAGGCGGACTTGCGTACGCCATTCCGCGATGGCTGCTTCCACGTGACGCTGACGCCGCTGGTGACACCCAGGCCGTTGTCGGTGCTGGCGTACTTCGTCGGCATGGCGACGTGCGCCCTGACGGGCGGACTGTTCGTGTACGTCGGTCATCGCGTGGCACCACGCTGGCGGCTGCCGGTGGCGGTGGTACTCACCGTGCTGACGGCGGCGGTGGCCCTGGTCACGTCGTTGCAGTTCGCCTTCGGCAACGGCAGTGGCGCGGCGGCGATCGGCGGCATCTGGATGCTGCTCGGCGGCGCGATCGGCGCCCTGCCGCTCATCGATCTCGATTCGCACCCCGGCGCCGACGATGAGCTGGCCACGGCAACTGAAATGAACGTGCGGTAGGCGCCGCGCCGCGTCTTCAAGCGAGGTTCGTCGCCGCGCGCCGTCCCATCGTTTCGGCCACACCCATGATGCCGAGCCCGAAGAGCAGATGGAAGACGCGCACGATCCAGTGCGCACCACCGACCATCACGGTCCGCTGCCCGAAGCCGACGACGGGGAGCAGCAGCGCCCAGACGATGGCGATGGCGACCAGCCCGAGGCTCACCTTGCTGGCCGCGGCCACGAACGCCTCGACGATCACCAGGATGACGAACACGAAGCCGAGCGTGATGTGGAGCTGCTGCAAGCCGGTGTGGCCGGCCCAGAGCAGGATTCCGACGATCAGCAGCGCCAGCAGGTCGAGCCGGAGCAGCATGCGGAGGGCGGTGATGAGGGTTTTCATGGCTGCGAATCTGCGGCGGGGAGCGGCCGGGCGCAACGCAGGGGTGGCGCGTCGCCGTCCGGAGCGGTGGCACTCTGTCGCGCCGCCGCCCCGCCCGGCATACTTGGAGTGAAGCGTGCACGGCAGGCGTG
This sequence comes from uncultured Gemmatimonadales bacterium, assembly GCA_963697065.1. Classification (GTDB taxonomy): domain Bacteria; phylum Gemmatimonadota; class Gemmatimonadetes; order Gemmatimonadales; family GWC2-71-9; genus Palsa-1233. Next base: position 246,694 of record CAVOMQ010000002.1, on the reverse strand, counting down.
TGCTCCCGCCGGGATCTTCCACCGAGGTGCCCAATGCGGCGACAACTGGCCGGGAGTCTCTCCGTTGTGTGTTGTTGGTGCGTGGCACTCCCATGGGCCGCGCCTGCCCAGGCGACGCGAAGCTACGACAGCGCCGGTATCCACGTCGTCGCCAACGGGCCGGTGGCGTCGGCAGTGGCGCGGTTCAAGCTTGCCGCAACACCGGAGGCCATCATCGGCGGAATCCGGGATGATCCCGCCAACGAGCTGAACGAACGGGTCAGTTATCCGTCCGCGGTCCGATTGTCGGCCGACCAGGTTCTGGTGCCGAACGGAACCGATCTCCGGATCTACACCAACGCCGGCACGCTGGTCCGGACGATGGGTCGGACTGGCAGCGGTCCGGGAGAGTTTCGTCAGTTACAGGCGGTCTGCCTCTTCGGTGGGGACTCCATCCTGGCGTGGGACGTGGGCAACCGCCGCGTTTCGGTGTGGACGCCGGATGGACGGTTGGCTCGGGAGTATCCGTCCCCGGGGGCCTTCGTGCACGGCGGCAGCTGCCTGGCCAACGGCTCCGTCGTGGCGGACGGGCCCCACGTTCCGTCCGACCGGGACGACGTGCCGCTTTCGGATTACCTGGTCCTCTCCCCGGTGGGCGTCGTCACCGTGCACCTCGGAGCGCTTCCCGCGACGATGTACAGCGGCATCATGCGGGAGGCCACGATCGCCATCCATGCTGGCCGGATCTATTTCGGCGACGAGATCACGTTCGGAGCGCGGATCTTCGACCGCGCCGGACACCTGATCGGGATCATCCGCACCAACGACCGGCTGCTGCCGGTGACCGAAGCGTCGCTCAACGCGCATCCGATGATGTGCACCCCCGACCGCAGCACCGGAAAGTGCACGCCGGTGCCGACCCGGGCGACAACGTGGCCGGCCTACTACGCCATGTATGTCGACGGGGCCGGTCGGCTCTGGGAGAAGCTCAACGCCGGCATCGACTCGGCGTGGGTGGCGTTCGATTCCACCGGGCGGCTCGTCGGCACGCTGGTGCTGCCGCCGCCGGCCAAGGATGCCCACCCGCGCGTGGTGGGATTCGGCAACGGGGACGTGGTGATCGCGGACTTCGATCCCGACGGCGCCCGGCGCATCCAGTTCTATCGGTTGCTGCCGGTCGATTGACGGAGTGACGCCGCTCCCGTTCCGCCTCCCTGACCGCGCCCTGGTCGTCACGCAGCTGGTGCGCGGCACGGCGATCTGGGTGCCGCTGCGCATCATTGCGGCCGGACTCGCCGCCGTGGTGCCCGGCGGTCACGCCAGCCCGCTACGCATCAGCGGAGCCGCGGCTGTCTTTCTGCTCGCCCTCACCGGCGTGCTCTCGCTCCTTGATACCGTTCGCCATCACGAGCACCGATTCCTCGCCAATCTGGGCGTGCCGCTTGCCCTGGCGTGGCTCTGGACCATCATACCTGGTGCCGGGCTGGAGATCGCCATCCAGATCCTCAGCCGCCGATGACGGTGCTCCGTGCCGACTGCATCGCGAAACGGTTCGGCGAGCGGCAGATCCTGACATCGGCCACCCTCCGGGCGGAACCTGGAGAGGTGGTGTCGCTCCTCGGTCGGAACGGCGCCGGCAAGTCTACGCTGCTGCGGATCGCGGCGGGCGCGCTCGAAGCGGATCAGGGCACGGTGCACTTCAAGGGGCGGTCGTACCTGCGCGCGCGGTGGCCGGTGCTCGCCGCGCGAGGCCTGTTCTTTCTCCCCGATCGCGACGTGATGTCACCACGCCGCACCGTCGGCGCGCACCTGCGCATCGTGGTCCGGCAATTCGGCGCGCCCACCGATTGCGATCCCGTCGCGGTCACCCGTCTCGCCGGCCTGCTCGATCGGTACCCCGACGAGCTCTCCACCGGCGAGCGCCGTCGCGCGGAGGTGGCGCTGGCGCTCACCCGACAACCCGACTGTCTCCTGGCCGACGAACCGATGCGGCACATCGACCCGCTGGACCGCGGCGTCATCGGCGACGCGCTGCGGCTGCTGGCGGGGAAGGGGTGCGCCGTGGTGGTCACCGGCCACGACGGCGAGGAGCTGTTGGGCCTGGCAGACCGGGTGGTGTGGTGCACCGACGGGACGACGCACGAATTGGGGACGCCCGCCGCCGCCGCGGGAGACGAGCGGTTCGCTGCCCGGTACCTGGGCTCGGCCCGTTTGCCGGAATGTGGCTAGTGGCCATTCCGATCGATCCGGAAAATCCGGACCTCCGGCAGGTCATTCGCGTCCATGACCACCTCGGCGAAGTGGTCCCGGCCGAACGCATCGGCCCGGCTCAGATCGCCTGGCGCTCTGACCGAACCGAGCCAGCGGCCAGCGGGATCGAGGACGTCGAAATGGTCGATGGTGCCGCCCGGGCCGTAGCGGCTGATCCAGAGGTGGCCGAGCTTGTCCTCCGTCACCTCGCGCCACACGGGGTAATGGTCGGGAAGATCGGACGCTTTCGCGACTGAGCGGACCGCCGTGTTGATGGCGGGAATATCGGCGGCATACGCCCGAATGATGGAATCCCGCGCAGCAACCGGAAAACTCGGCGCTGTGTCGGCGAGAACAAAGATCCGTAACGTGTCTCGCCCCGTGCGGCTCACGAACCATTCCGGATCCTGCATGAAACCCCAGATCATGTCCCCCGCGCGGTCGATGATGGTGCTGATGAACGGCACGAACGGCTTGTGGGCATACACCACCTTTGGTATGTCCCACGCGGTCTGGAACCCGCGATAGTCGTGGGTGGGCACCGGCAGGGTGTCACTCGGTGCGGCGCTGCCACTCCATTTCGAGGCCGGCCAGCGCTCCCATCCGTCCAGAATGGGCCGGTGGGTTGCAGGGTCGGGGAGACTGATCCGATCGTAGGCCCGGCCGAGCGTGTCGAGGTAGATCGGGAAGCCTTCGAAGTTCGACCCGGTCTGCCAGGTGCGCCCGGGCTTGCCGGCGGTCCATGATTCCATCTCGTAATCGATCGCGTCGAAGACCAGCAGCCGTTGGTCCCGGGCAGCCACCGAAGGGCGTTGATATTCTCCCGGACCGGATCCGTCCCGCCCGATCTGCCCGAGGTATTTCCCGGTCACGTCGTAGCGCTTGATCGCTGCCGGTTTCTCGTCGATCACCAACAGCTGTTCGTCATCGGTCCAGGCGACCGATGCGCCTCGAGTGGACGGGTTGACCAACGCCCCCGGCGCTCCGAACGGCGGCTCGATCGTCGCCACCGGCACCAGGCGCCAGCCGGTGTAGCCGGTCCACTCGCTCGGCGCGCGATTCGTGACGCGTACGATATGATGAGCGACGGTGTCGATGACGGGTTGCGCGAGTTGTGCCCCGGCCGCCGTGGACCAGCCGGCGCTGATGATGACCGCGACCGTACCCGATACCTTTGAGATGCGGGGCATCAAGAACCTCCGCCGGAGAATGCAGGGAGAACGGATGAAGCGGTCCGCAGCGAGTTCGTCGTCAGTCCTGCACTACGGTCGTGCCGCGGTCGGGTTTCGAGCCGCGGTGGCGCTTGGGCTCCTGGCCGGAAGGGGATCGGCACAGGCGGCACCGGCCAGCGAACGGACCCGCCACGGCGACACCACCCTGGTCCACACCACAGGTGCCGGTGCCTGGGGAACGTCCCAGACGGCAGTGGACGTCTTGCAAGTCGGCGGAAAATCCGGACCCATCCAGCTTGGTCTGGTCACCTCCATCGCGGCCACAACGGACGGCGGCGTGGTGGCATTCGACGCGCTGGGACCCAACGGGCCGATCATGCTGCAATTCGATTCGACCGGCCGCCTGCTCCATGCCATGGGGCGCCGCGGAGCCGGGCCGGGCGAGTTCCGGGGCAATGCTCGGTACATGACGGCGACCACCGACGGCGCGGTCGTGCTGCGCGACGGTCAGCAGGCACGTCTCACCCGCTACAGTCTCGACGGGAAATATCTCGCTACCGTCGTATCACCACTCATTTCGCCGTACCCATTCGAGATTGCCGCCGGTCCGCGCGGTTCCGTCTACCTCCGCATCACCGGCGCCCGCCGCGACGAGGGGGAGCGGATCGCGTGGTTCAACGCGGCCGGTGAACTGCTGCAGACCATCGATGCACCGACGCTCTGGTATTCCACCGTCAAGACGATGACCTTTGCGCCGCGGGCATTGTGGACGATGCTCCCTGACGGTCGCGTGGTCGCGGCGCGTTCGGACCGGATCGGGGTGTTGATCTTTCCCGCGCGCCGCGGCACGCCGTTGATCTGGACCGATATCCCCGTCCGCGCGGTTCCGTTCCCGGCGGACGAACGTGCCGATCTGCAGGCCTACTACGACTGGTTCAACACGAACGACCGGGCGGATCTCGGCCCCGACGCCGTGTCGGTGCCCGCCGACAAACCGCTGATCACCGCACTCCTGACGGACATCGACGATCGGATCTGGTTGCGGCGCTCGGTGCCCGGTGTGCGACGGCACGACGTCGTCGAGGAGCGCGGTGCGGGGCCACCGTCGATCCACTACCACGAACCGTGGACGCTCGAGGCGTTCGAAGAAGGCGGGGCGTTCCTGGGCGAAGTGCAGTTTCCGGCCGACGTGCTGCAGTTATCGATTGCCGGAAGCGCGGCATGGGCCCTGGTGCGAAACCCGGACCTCGGCGACGAGCTGGTGCGGTTCCGGTTTGCGACGACTGCTCACCGATAGCACTCCCAGTCGTCTACCGGGCTCCGTGCTCACGGCCGTCGTTCTATCCGCTCATCCGCCACAGATACGACACCTTGAGGAAGAAGTCGCTGCGCGCCGGGCCCAGCCGCAGCCGCCCGTCCGGCATGGGCTGCTGGTCGAGTGTGCCATAGCCCAGGTAGATCACCGTGCCGGGGTTGGGGAAATAGGTGAAAAGGAAGTCGGCCTGCAGTGATGCGTTGGTGAACGCCGCTGCCCGCGCAAAGCTGCCATCCGCGTTGGCGTAGAAGATCGGCAGGTCGGTGCGCGACGCGTCGCGCAGCGAGTCCTGCTTGTCGAGTGCGTACTGGGTGATGATGCGGAACTGGAACGCGCGGCTCGGCTGGTAGACCGCGGTGAGCACCGGCACCACCTGGGTCGAGAACAGCGACCCGTCCGTCGGGCGCCATTCCTGGGTGTGATTGTAGGACAGATTGAATCGCAGCTTGTCGGTCGGCCGATAGTCGGCGTTGATGGTCGCGAACACCAACCGGGCGGGCGCCCATTCGAAGTAATCTTCGTCCGTCAGTCCGCCGAGGATGAACCCGCCGAAATCGAACTGGCGCCACGTCGGGGTGCTGAATGAAACCAGGTAGTCGTGGTTCGGCAGCCGGTCATTCCCGCCGGTGAAGGGTTCGAACGTGCCGTCGGCGCGCTGCAGCCGGTAGTTGGTGTAGATCGACGGATCGTACCCGAAGCTCTCCTGGAAGTACGACACGCCGCCGGTCCAGCCCCCGGCGAAGCGGGCGTTGGCGTTGAAATGCAGGTACCTGTTCTGCATGCCGCCGCCGTGGAAGAAATCGTCGTACACCCACCGTGCCGAAGGCGCCACCTCGAAGTTGAGCGACTGCATCAGCCCGTGCTTCCAATACCAGTTGTAGCTCGTGCTCAATTGCGCGGTCACCAGACCGGTCTGCGAGAGGAATCCGGAGCGCAGCACGAAATCCGGCGACGTGCCGCTGATCGCGTAGTTCAGGCGGAAGTGCTTGCCATCGCGGCGATAGCTCACGCTGGCGGCCGGGCCGGTGCGGCTCTGTCCGCCCGCAACGTCGTGCGCCACGGCCAGTCCGTAGCTGATCGTGTTGAGGGTGTCGAACACCAGCCGGCCGTCGGCGGCAACCGCCCGATTGCTTTCCGGCCCGTCGTGCTGCTCGGTCCAGGTAAAGCCGGCGCGGGAACCGGGACCGAGGTCGCGCGACAGTCGCACGATGCCGAACACCGGATTGTCGCCATAGTGTGATGCCGATTGATCGTCGATGGCGCCGAGGACGCCGATCTGCGTGCCGAGCGCCTTGCCGGTGAGTTTGGTGGCCACCACCGGCTGCTGGATGCGGCGGGTGTAGATCATCCCGAACGGCGCGTCGAACTGCTCCGCGCCTTCGAGAAAGAACGGCCGCTTTTCGGGATAGAACACCGCCTGCCGCGGATCGAACGCGAACTGGGGGACGTCGCTTTCGACCTGCGAAAAGTCGGGGTGTGCGGTGGCGTTGAACGTCAGGTTGGGCGTGAGGCCGTAGCGAACGTCACCGCCCACCTGGGGCGCCCCGCCGGTGTACTTCCAGACGTTGCTCGACTGTGGTGGCGCGTAATCCACCCGGGAGGTCGCGGTCGGGATGACGTCGAGCACGTGACCCGCGGAAAGTCCCGTGAGTCCCACGAGGTGTCCCGACTGCGACAGGAACGACGCGCCGGCCAATCGCACCGGTGCCCACGTCTCTTCCTCGCCGGAGTGCTGCACGACGCGGACGACGTTGAAACCCCAGCTCTGGGTCTTCGCCTCCTGGAACCGCAGGCTCTTGAACGGAATGCGGATTTCGATCTGGTATCCGCCCGGCACCAGCTTCCCCTTCGAATCCCAGACGAAGTCCGGCGACAGGTTGGGTTGCTGGCGCGTCTGGATGGCGCAGTTCGACATGCCGTTGCAGGCGATGCTGCCATTTTCGTTGAGCGCGCCGTCGGCCTGGATGCCGAGCGGATTGACGCCGAAGACGGTGGCCTGGCGGCCGTCGTTGAACGTCGACAGGTAGATCTGGACGTTGTCGTCGTTGCCGATCTGGTCGCGGGCGGCCACGGTGGCATGCACCAGGCCGCTCGGATCGCGCGCGCGAACGCCGACGTAGAGTGCCGTCGGTGAGTACCACACCAGCACCTGCGTCGAGTCCGCCGCCGGCACGCCATCGACGGGCGTGAATTCCGAGAATCCGGTCAGCACCGCGGCCTGCTGCCATTGCGGCTCGTCGAGCGAACCGTCGATGTCGACCGATCCGGTCAACCGGGGCGGAGCCACACTGACCTGGCCCTGCCGGCCGGAGAACGTCGGTGGTCGGGCAGCGACCGAGCCGGACCCGATCGGCCCCGGTGATGCGAGCGCGAGGGCCAGTGGGATCGACTGGCGGAGGGCGAAGGTCATCATGAACCGAAGTCTCAGCCCGCACCGGGGGTCGGGGGAAGGGGGTCAGGCCTTCGATCGGTGTCAAATTCGTTACTTCGATGCGCGACCGCCGCGAAGGGATGCAGCCGCCTCAGCCGTCTCCGGTGGAGAACCCGGGAAAGAGCGTCATCCCGCCGTCGACGAACAAGGTGGTCCCGGTCACATAGTCGGCCGCGTCCGAGGCGAGCCACGCCACCGCGCGTCCGACGTCGGCCGGGTCGCCGACCCGCCCGTACGGAATCAGCTGCAGCAACCGTTGCTCGGCCGCCGGCGTGTCCCACGCGGTGTGGTTGATCGGCGTCCGGATGGCGCCCGGGGCCACACTGTTGACGCGGATCTTGTGCTGCGCCAGCTCCTGGGCCACGCTGCTCATCAGCTGCAGCATCCCCCCTTTCGACGTGGCGTAGTTGACATGGCCGGCCCAGGGAATCATCTGATGCACCGAGCTGGTGAAGATGATCTTGCCGGCGGCGCGGGACACATCGGCGCGCACGCCGCGGCGCAGGAACTCCCGGGCGGCTTCCCGGGCGCACAGGAAGCCGCCGGTCAGATTGACGCCGAGCACGTGGTTCCACTGGGCCAGCGTCATGTGGATGAACGGGGCGTCGTCCTGCAGCCCGGCGTTGCTGGCGAGAATGTCGACGGTGCCGAACTGGCGGATGGTCTCGGCGAACATCGCTTCCACCTGGGCCTCGTCGGAGACGTCGGCGGCGATCGCGATGGCGCGGCCACCGGTGGCGCGGATCCCGCTGACGACGGCGTCAGCCGCGTCGGGGTGGGTGACATAGTTCACGATCACCGCGGCGCCGGCCGTGGCCAGTTCGCGGGCGATCGCGGCGCCAATGCCGGAGTTGGCGCCGGTCACCAGCGCAACCTGGCCCTCGAGTGAGATGTGCGAGACGGACATGGGAAAAGCTTCTCCTCGTGCAGAGGGACACCTCATCCTTGAACGAGGACCGCCGATTGCGCAAGTTGACCGAATCGCCGATGAACGACCTGCCGCCTGCCCCGGCGCCGCCCGCCGCTCCCTACCCGCCGATCGCCGACTACGCCGTCATCGGCGATTGCCGCTCGGCGGCGTTGATTTCTCGCCGCGGGTCGATCGACTGGCTCTGCTGGCCGCGGTTCGACAGCCCCTCGTGCTTCGGCCGCATCCTCGACGCCGAACGGGGCGGATCGTTTTCCGTGGCGCCGGTGGAGCCGGCCGCGATTTCGCGCCGCTACCTCGACGGTACCAACGTGCTCGAGACGACGTTTCGCACGTCGCGCGGCGTGTTGCGCCTGACCGACCTCATGCCGGTGGCATCGCCGGAAGAGCGCCGCCGGACACTCCGGCCGCCGCGCGAAATCCTGCGTCGGCTCGAGTGCCTCGAGGGCGAGGTGAGCGTGCAGGTGCGCTGCGACCCGCGCCCGGATTTCGGCCGGCTCGAGCCCCACCTCCACACCCGGGGCAGCCTTGGTGCGTGGTACGAACACGACGGCAAGGCATTGGTGCTCCGGTCCGACCTGCCAGTGGAACTCTCCGACGTGCACGCCCGATTGACGGTCGGGGCCACCTTGCGCGGCGGCGATCGCCACTACCTCAGTTTCGTGGGCGCCGTCGGCGAACCCGTGGTGTTGCCTCCCCTTGGCGAAGCGGCCGAAGTCCGCATCCGCCAGACGATCAGCTGGTGGCGCAACTGGTCCGGGCGCTGCACGTACGAGGGTCCGCTCCGCGACGCGGTCGTGCGGAGCGCGCTTACCCTCAAGCTGATGGAGTTCGCGCCCTCGGGCGCGGTCGTGGCGGCGCCGACCACGTCGCTGCCGGAATGGGTGGGCGGGGTCCGCAACTGGGACTATCGCTACTGCTGGCTCCGCGACAGTTCACTGACGGTGCAGGCGTTGTTCGATCTCGGCTATGCGGCAGAAGCGGAAGCCTTCATGTCGTGGCTGCTGCATACCACCTGGATGTCCCATCCGCGGCTGCAGGTGCTGTACGATGTCTACGGGGAAACGCGGCTGCCCGAGCGGGAGCTCGACTGGCTTTCCGGGTACGACAACTCGCGGCCGGTGCGAGTCGGCAACGACGCGCACACCCAGCTGCAACTGGACATCTACGGCGAAGTGGTCGACGCCATCTACGCCTTCGCCATCCGTGGCGGCCGCCTCGATCGCGGCACGCGCCGCATGTTGCGCGGCTTCGGCGACACCGTGTGCCGCCAGTGGCGCGAGCCCGACGAAGGGATCTGGGAACCGCGTGGCGGCCGCCGCCACAACACCTATTCCAAGGCGATGTGCTGGGTGGCGCTCGACCGGCTTTGCCGGCTCGACCGTGGGGGACACGCCCGTCTTCCGGTGGAACGCTACCGCGCGGTGCAGGACGAGATCCGCCGCGAGATCGAGTCGCGCGGGTTCGATCCGGGCATCGACAGTTATGTCGCGACGCTCGACGGGCACGACGTGGATGCGTCGCTGCTGTTGTTGTCACGGTATGGCTATACCGAAGCGGCGGCGCCGCGGATGCGGTCGACCGGCCTGCGCATCGCACGGGATCTCGGCGTCGATGGCCTGGTCTATCGTTACCGCGACGGCGACGGGTTGCCCGGCGGAGAAGGAGCGTTCGGCATCTGCTCGTTCTGGGCGGTGTCGTACCTGGCGCAGGCCGGGGAACACCAGCGGGCCGCCGACCTGTTCGCGCACGTCCTGGGCTATGCCAACGATCTCGGCCTCTTTGCGGAGGAGATCGATCCGGCGACCGGGGCGGCACTGGGCAACTTCCCCCAGGCGTTCACCCACGTCGGACTGATCGATGCCGCGCTGCAGCTGGCGCACGCCGACCGGCGACGCAGGCCCGGCCCGGTCACGACACCGGCGCCACCCTCACGACGGCACGGCTATGAACCTGTCCAGCATCGCGCTTGTGGGGTTTCATCGCCACCATCGTGCTCTCGATCGTGACCGAGGGAAGCCGCGGCCTGGGGTGGTCGCGGATGAGCCTGCCGTTCATGGTCGGCACGATGTTCACGTCCAACTACGACATCGCCGAGCCGATCGGCTTTGTGGTGCACTTCGTCGACGGCTGGGCGTTCGCCCTGTTCTACGGCGTGGTGTTCGACGCGCTGCATCGCGCCGCCTGGTGGATCGGGGCGGGGATGGGCCTGCTGCAGGGGCTGGTGGTGCTGGTGGTGTTGATGCCGCTCCTGCCGGCGGTTCACCCCCGCATGGCCGACGAGCACAGCGGGCCCGAACCGACCAGCGGGTTGGAACCTCCCGGCTTCATGGCCCTCAACTACGGCCGCCGCACGCCGCTGTTCACGCTGGCGGGCCACCTTCTCTACGGCGCCATCCTCGGATTCGGCTACCGCCTGTTGTCGTGATGGCCGTCAACGCGCCGCGCGCCAGCTCACCTGCCGCCGCGCCCACCCGGCCCGCGCCCGCCACGCCGTGACGGTTCGAGGCCGCTCCGGGCGTCGCCGAGCGTGCCGGCGAGCAACTGCCCCGTAAAGCAGCCGAGGGTGTAGGGATACTCGCGGGTCATGTGATACCCGTAGGAATACGTCCGGCCGTCGACCGTGACGCTCTCGCGCCGGCCGTGACACGCGTCGAGGTCAACGTCGCGAGTCCACGCGCCCGACGAGTCCTTGAGTCCGAAGATGGGAAATCCGTCCAGTGCCCATCCGACCAGCGTGTCGCTGCCGACGCCGGGGATGCATGGTGACGCGTTGTGATAATGATATTGGGCGTTGGCCTGCGGGTGGCCGTCGCAGTTGTCCTGGATCTCGTGCGCCGCGGCGTCGCGCCCGGCGGCGTCGAGCGCATCATACAGCGCCACGCCCGAGGTGGTGAAGCCGATCATTCCCATCGGTAGACACGCGGGTCGCGCCGCGAAGGACGGGTGTGCCGGAATCTCGAAGGCGAGATGCTGTCCCGCGATGCGGTTGGGATTGGTGTCGTAGCGGTACACCGGATCGGTCGGGGCAATGGGGAAGATGCCGGTCGGCTCCCTGACGGGGAGTCCGTTGCCGCGAAACGCCAGTACGGAGCCCTGCAGCGTGAGGGTGAACGTGGCGTCCGGCCAGAAGACGGCCCCGGCGACATGCGGCTTGGCCAGTGGATCCCAGGTCTCGCCGTGGAACCAGGGACCGTCGTGCCGGGCGCCGCCACCGCGGAATGTGACCTGACAGGAATAGACGCTGTCGATCGCGGGATGATCGGTCACGCGTCCGTCGCCGAGCGGCAGCGATTGCGCCATCATCGGCGCCGCGATCAGCGTGGCGAGGGCGGCGAACGAAACCGGGGGCAGCGCGCGACTGATTCCTGTCATGCCACGTCAGTGGCGCGCCGGTTGCGCCAGGTCGCATTGACCCAGCACGGCCAGGAACCGGGCTGTCGCCGACTCACCAACGACGAACGGATTGGATGTGCCCGGTCGTGCGCGTCGGAGCGAGTCCATCCGCGCCACCGCGTCGTCGAGAAACGGATACGGTGTCAGCACCACGTCGGCGTGCGCGCGCGCCGCGACGTCGGCGAGTCGGACCATCGACGCCGCATATTCCTCTTGCAGCGCCGCCGACAGCGGTACCCGGGTGCCGCCGACAATCAGCGCGACATGCGGTGTGCCGTGATCGGTGACCGGCACGATCACCGACATCGTGCCCGCCGTGCTTCCGGGGGTGAGTGCCACCGTCAGGGTCTCATCGCCAAGGATCACCGGTTCACCGTCGAGTGCCACCGCGTCGCGATTCGGACGCTCGTCGACGAGCATCGCCGGTCCGCTCCGGCCGCCCGATGCGTCGCCACGGCCGCCGTAACCGCCACCACCGAAGCCGCCGCCGCCGGGGCCGCCGAAGCCGCCGCGCCCGCCGCCGAACCCACCGCGGCCACCGCCGGAGCCGCCACGGCGACCCTGGTCCGGCTCGCCGCCGCCGGTTCCCGGACTGCGACCGCCGGGTTGCTCGACACGGCCGCCGCGTTCGGCGGTGAGCTGCGACATTGCATCCCACCCCGCTTCCGACATCACGATCTGGGTGCCATAGGTGCTCTGGAAATACCGTGCGCCGCCGAAATCAGCGCCGCTCGGCTCGGTGACCAGCACGTATTTCACGTCGGCGGGATCCAGCTTGAGCTTCTTCATGCCGCTGACCAGTGTCGACTTGACCCAGTCGGTGTGCAACGCATTGACCAGGACGAGGCCCTGCGGTGTGCGCACGACCCAGGCGCCGACGGAACGCGTGCCGACGTAGTAGAGATTGTCGAACAGCTGCGTCGGGGTGACGCGGTCGTCGCGATTCAACGTGGTATAGGGATCCGGCCCGAGACTGCCGAACTCACCGCACTGGATCTCTTCCGCGTGCAGAAAGTCGAGGCCGGCCAGTGCGCGCGCCCGTTCGAGGTGCATGTGGCTCGAATCGGGCGCCTGAGCCGCCAGGCCGATCGTCGCGGTCGCGAGCAACGCGGCGCAGGCCAGAACGCTGTGCTGTTGAAACATGGAACACTCCGTGATGCGTTTGCTGACCCGGCACGCCGATCGATATCGGCGCGATCGAGCGAAAGAACGTTCGAAGTGGCGCGGGCGTGCCAGCGCGTATCAGGCTGAACCTCGCGGCGGGCCGCCTGCGTTGGCGTCCTCTTCCTGCGCGGCGACTCGCCTAGTTGGTTGGGGCCGCGCTGCAGACGATGTCGCTGCTCGGCTGCCCGGGCGACAACTGCAGGGCGTAGGGGTCCACGCCGTGCAGTGAATCGCTGACCGGGAGCAGCGTCAGGTGGAGGTTGTGTTGATCGTCGAGTGTCCCGGTCAGCGAGAGTTGTTCGTCGGGCCAGGTGCGGACATTTCCGGTGACCGCGTAGCGGGTCGAGATGGCCTGCACGTGCAGGTTGTCGTCAAGCACGAGCGGACCGAAATCGGCTTCGGCACAGGGCTGCCGGAGCACGACGCCCTGGCTCGACGCGGTGAGGCCTACGTCGTCGGCTTTCCAGCTCCCGACGAGCGGATTGCCGGGCTCGAGGGGGATGGTTTCGGACTCCCCACAGCCGGCGAGGACAGCGCCCAGCATCGCGGCAAGCCCCACTACCACGGCCAACCGACGTTCGTTCCGGAACAGGCTGCGCATCGCGGACTCCTCCCCCGATTCGCCGGGGTAGTCCAATCTCTCACTGTTGGTCTGCCGCGAACAAGCGGGCGTGCTGTGCGCATCGCGCATGGAGCGCCGTCGTGGTCACCGCAGGCCACCCCCCGGCCAGGTCCCCTGGGACGTGAAGTACGCACCGGAATCGGGGTGTACATTCCATCAACCGGGGCGCCGTGTCCCGACGACGTCGGGTCGACGTCGCTCCCCAATTCCGGAGAAACACCGATGGCGATTCGCGTTCCCGGCCTGGCCGCCCCCGCGTTGCTGGCGGCGGCACTGGCCTGGCCCCCTGCTGGCGTACCCGCGGCACCGCCCACGACCTACATCGCGCGGATGAAGGGCACCAACGAGACGCCGGCGCACGACATCAAGGCGACCGGAACCGCGACGTTCCGGCTGACCGGCAACACCCTCTATTACCGGATCAGCGTGTCGAATCTCACCGGCAGCCCGATGGCGGCCCATATCCACGTCGGTGCCGTCGGGGTCGCCGGGCCGCCGGTCTTCACCTTCCCGCTCAAGCACCCCGCCGCGTCCGGCGTAATCGACAGTGGCTCGGTCGACCTCACCGGCGACCTCGGTCGTGGCGTGACGGGTGACTCGCTCAAGGTGTTGCTCAACAACGGCCATGCCTATGTCAACGTCCATACCAGGCAGTATGCAGGCGGCGAGATCCGGGGCCAGATCGAGAAGGGCTGAGCCGCTGGCACGCGTCTTGGCCGGTGTGGTGACCGAACGCCACGCGCTGTCGTCGGGCCACAACAGCGCGCCGTGGCGGGCGCCGGCGGGATGAACTCAAGTCGCTGTGATACAACGGGTTGCGAGTTGTTGCGTCTGGTCGGCATGGGACTTGAACTTCTGGAGCGATGACCCCGGTGCTCCTGGAGAGCCGATGAAGCTGCGCGTCCCGTTCGCCCTTGCCGCCTTGTCCTGCGTGGCGCTGCCGCTGGCGGCCCAGACGCCGTACGAAGCGACATTCCGGCTCGAGGGGCTGCTGCCCCATGATCCGGTGATGACCGTCAATACCGGCAGCGGGAACTTCCAGGCATACAGCAGTCCATATGTCGGCGGGCTCATGGATGCCGGTGATCCCGACTTTACGCTCTTCGAGGTCTACTGCGTCGACGAGCTGCACGACGCGCACATCGGCGACCAGTACCTGGCGTGGATCACGAACGTCGGCGGCTCCGATTTCAGCCACACCCGACTCGGTGCCGCGGACCAGACGGAGTACGAGTGGGCCGCGTATCTCGCCAGCAACATCAACTACGACTGGATGCTCGGCCCCGGTGGCGACCCCTCGTTTGCCGCGGACCAGGCGCAGACGGTAGCACTGCAGGACGCCATCTGGGCGCTGCTCGGCGAAGGAGCCAATGCGTCGGGGCGAATATCGACCTTCGAGTCGTCGACGCTCGCGGCCGACCTGGGCGTTGCCTCAGGCACCGATTTCGGGGTGGCGCCGTCGTTCGGCGGGTTCGATCCGTCAGGGTGGTCGTTGATTACCTGTGCGCCTACACCGGGTCAGCCGGTCTCGAGCTGTGCCGGCCAGGAGTTTCTGGTACAGGTCGGGTCTCCGCCGCAGGAAGTGCCGGAGCCCGGAGCGGTCTCGCTGCTGGCGACGGGATTGGCGGGGCTGGTGGGCTTCGAACGCAAGCGACGCCGGCTCGCCTGAGCCGGCGGACGGGCGCGTGATGCACCGGGCGGCTGCGGATAGATTCCCGGCCGCCCGATGCGTGAGAACACTCCGAGCCGCACCGCCTATCGCGTAGCGCTTCGTCGCGCGCTGCACCAGCTCGTCGATCGCCCGATCGTGTTCGAGGATCCGATCGCCCTGGATATCGTCGGCGCCGAGGGCCGGGCGCGCCTCGAACCCGCCACGTTGCGCGGCGAATCCACGACCGACCGTTATCTTCGCGCATTTCTCGCCGCGCGCAGCCGTTTCGCCGAAGACTGCCTCGCCGCAGCCGTGGCGCGGGGCGCGGTGCAATACGTCATCCTCGGGGCCGGTCTCGACACGTTCGCGTATCGCAATCCGTTTCCCGCGTTGCGAGTCGTCGAGGTCGACTTTCCGGCCACCCAGGAGTGGAAGCGTGAGCTGCTCCGCGCGGCGGCGATTCCCGTGCCTCCGTCCGTCGCCTACCTGCCGATCGACTTCGAGCGCGAGTCACTCGAGCGGCGACTCGTCGCGGCGGTCGACGTGCGAGCCGTCACCTCTTTCGCGTGGCTCGGCGTTTCGATGTACCTCCCGGACGATGCGGTGCTCGCGATCCTCCGCATGATCGCGGCCCGGTTTCCCTCCGGCAGCGGGATCGTGTTCGACTATGCCGTCGATCCCGGCCGACTCGGCTGGCTGGCCCGACATGTCCGGCAACGCATGGCCGACCGGGTCGCGGCCGCCGGCGAACCGTGGCGCTCGCATTTCGAACCGGATGTGCTCGCCGATGCGCTGCGGCGCGCCGGATTCTCGGCCGTGACCGATCTCGGCGCCGACGGCATCAACCGACGCTATTTCGGCGATCGGCGCGACGGGCTCAAGGTCGGAACCCTCGCCCGGTTGATCGAGGCGCGCATCTAGCGTTTCCCTCTGCGACCTGACCCACGACAACGCGGTGGCGCGGGCTGGCGTACTATTACAATTCGACGGCGTGGCTCACCCGCTGTGGCACCCATCCGTGACTGGGATGTGACGCTCTGCAATCCATCTTCACTTTCCTGTTCAAATATCCGCTCAGGGTATTTCAGCGGGGCCAGCTGATTCTCACCCCGGTGGTGCCGCCGGCGCTGCTGGCGGCGTTGCTGGCGGGCGTGGTGGTTGTCGTGGTGGTGCTGGCGTGGCGGTTGCGGGTGGAGTACCGTCGGGACCGGGCCATCCTCGGATTGCTCCGGGCGCTGGTGTTCGTGGTCCTGGCCGGGTGCCTGTTGCGGCCGGCGCTGGCGCTCTCGCACGCCATCCCGCAGCGCAACGTGCTCGCGGTGCTGCTCGACGATTCGCGCAGCATGCAGATTCCGGACGTTGCGCACGCCCGGCGCGAGGCCGCGGTGCAGCGGGTCTTTGCCGATTCCACCAGGCTGGTTCGGCAGCTTGCGGACCGGTTCGCGTTGCGCTTCTTCCGCTTTGCCGCCGACGCCGATCCGCTGTCCGGCGCCTCGGCGCTGCGGGCGGACGGCACCCGGACCGACCTCGCCACTTCGCTGGCCACCGCCCGCCAGGACCTTGCCGACCTGCCCCTCGGCGGCGTAGTCGTCGTCAGCGACGGGGCGGACAATGGCACCGGCGACCTGTCGGCCACGCTGGCGATCCTCAAGTCGAAACACGTGCCGGTCTATACCGTCGGTGTCGGCGAGGAGCGGTTCGACCGCGATCTCTCGATCGATCGGCTGCAGCTTCCCGCCACGACTCTTGCCGGTTCCGGCGTCATGGCGACCGTCTCGCTCGGTGTTCGCGGACTGAGCGGCGATTCGGCGTCCCTGGCGCTCGAATCCGACGGCGCCATCGTGGCCCGGCAGCGCGTCCTGCTTCCGCAAGGGCGTGACGTGGTCGACGTCCCGATGCGTGTCCCCGCACTCGCGCCGGGCACGCATGTCATAGCGGTGAGCGTCGCCCCGCTGCCGGGCGAGGTCGTGACGGAGAACAACGAGACCGAGGCGCTGCTGCGGGTGCGGCCGGGGCGGGAAAAGGTCCTTTATTTCGAGGGCGTGCCGCGGTCGGAATTCGCATTCGTCCGTCGCGCGCTCGATGGCGACAGCGCACTGCAGCTGGTGGGGCTGCTGCGCAGCGCCAAGGACAAGTATCTGCGCCTCGACGTCGACGACTCGCTCGATCTGCTGGGCGGCTTTCCGACGCGGCGCGACGAATTGTTCAAGTATCGCGCCGTGATCCTGGGCGATATCGAGGCGTCGGCGTTCACCGGTGCGCAATTGCGGATGCTGGCCGATTTCGTCGACAAGCGGGGCGGGGCGTTGCTCGCGCTGGGCGGACGGAGCACCCTGGCGGAGGGCGGATTCTCCGGTACGCCGGTGGCGGACGCATTGCCGTTCACGCTGCCACCGCCTCGTGCCGGCGACACCGCGATGCTCACGCTCACGGCGCGCCCGACCGCGGTGGGACTGCTTCACCCGGCCCTGCAGCTCGGCGCCACGATGTCGGAGGACACGGCGCGCTGGGACTCGCTGCCGGCGGTGACCACCGTCAACCGGCTCGGATCGCTGCGCGCCGGTGCCACCGAACTGCTGGCCGGGAGAGTCGGGTCGCGCGGCGCCGACCTGCCGGTGCTGGCGGTGGAACGCTATGGGCGCGGGGTCTCGGCGGTGCTGGGCATCGAAGACACCTGGCTCTGGAAGATGGATCCCACGGCGCCGGTCGCGAACCGGAGTTTCGAGACGTTCTGGCGGCAGATGATCCGCTGGGCGCTCGACCAGGTGCCGGACCGGCTCGAGATCACGCCGGTGCCCGCGCGGGTCGGCCCGGGCGAAGCGGTCACCATCCAGGCGCGCGCCGTCGACTCCGCCTATACCGACATGAACGACGCCACCGTCGTCGCCCGGGTCATGGCCCCGTCGGGAACCGAGACGGACGTTCCGCTCGATTGGACGCTGCGCGATGATGGCACCTATGCCGGACAGTTCGTTCCGACCGAGCTGGGTACCTACCGCTTGTCGGCGTACGCCGCGCGCGGCGCCGACACGACGCGTTCCGCGCAGGGCGGCATTCTCGTCGATCTGCGGGGCGCCGACATGGATCACCCCGAACTGCGCACGGCGCTGCTCAAGCGGATCGCCGAGGAGACCGGCGGTCGTTACTATGCGCTGGCGGATCTTTCACAGCTGCCGGACGATGTGGTGCTGACGGAGAGCGGCATCGTGGCGCACGAAACGCGCGATCTCTGGGACATGCCGGTGGTGGTGCTGCTGCTCATCGCGCTGCTCGCCGCGGAGTGGATCTATCGCCGGCGCCGGGGGCTGGCGTGAGGTGCGCGTGGCTGGCGGCCGCATGCATCGCGCTGCCGGGATCGCTCGCGGCCCAGGGCGGCGCGACACACGTGGTGCTGATCACCGGCCTGTCGGGCGACGAACACTTCGCGGCAGTCTACCAGCAGACTGCCCGCGCCATCTACGACACGGCGCGGCTGGCGTGGCACGTCGCCGACTCGTCATTGATCTATCTTGCCGAGGACACTGCGGCCGATCCGTCGCGGGTCGGGGGCCGGTCCACCAGCACCGCAATCGGCGCGGCCTTCGCCCGGCTTGCGCGCCGTGTCGCGCCCGGGGATGTCGTGCTGGTCTTTCTGCTCGGGCATGGCAGTGGCGAGGGCGCACAGGAGGTGGTCAACCTTCCCGGCCCCGACGCCACGGCGAGCGAATACGCGGCGTGGCTGGCGCCGCTCCGGGCCGCTACGGTGGTGTTCGTCAATGCGTCGAGTGGCAGCGGCGATTTCCTGCCGGCGCTCTCGGCGCCGAACCGCATCGTCATCACGGCCACGACGGGGGCGTACGAGCGCAATGAATCACTGTTCGGGCCGCTGTTTGCGCAGGGGCTGACCGACCCTGCGGCCGACGCCGACAAGGACGGCAAGATCAGTGTGCTGGAGGCGTTCCAGTTTGCCGCGGCCCAGGTGGCGCATGCCTACGACTCGACCCACCGGCTGCAGACCGAGCACGCGCAACTGGACGACAATGGTGACGGACGCGGCAGCCGCGCGCCGGGGAGCGACGGCGGTGGCGACGGCTTGCTGGCGCGGCGCATCGCGTTCGGGGGCACCGCAGTGGCGACCGATCCGCGCGTCAAGACGCTGCTCGCCGAACAGCGGGTCCTCGAAGCGCAGGTCGACTCCCTGCGCCGCGCCAAGCCCGGGATGGATTCCACCGTCTATCAGGCGAAGCTCGAGCAACTGCTGTTGGAGATCGCGCGCAAGACCGAGGCAATCAAGGCCCTGGAGGTCAAGAAGCCGTGAAGCCGAGCCGCCGATCAATGCCGTGGGTACTCGCCGTGCTCGTCGGGGCGTCGTTGACGCCGCGCCCGGCGTCAGCGCAGCGTGACAGCGCCGCGATCGGAAGGGTTCACGCGCTGCTCGACCGCGGACGTCTCGACGACGCCGAGCGGATGGCGCGTGGTGGCGGCACGGCGATGGAAACCACGCTTGGAGACGTCCTGGTACTGCGGGGACACCTCGCCGCTGCCGACTCGCTCTACGCCGACGTGGTGGCCCGGCGCCTGCCCGATGCCATGTCGGCGCTGGCGGGACGAGCCGAGTTGGCGTTGCGACGGGGCAACGTGACGGCCGCGGTGGCGATGGCCCGGCAGGTCCGCGCCGCGTACACCGCCGGGTCGGGCTGGCGTCCTGACGACATGGTCGCCGCCGGTCGCGCCGACGTGGTGCTCGGCGCCGTCGATCCCGAAGCGCTGCACGACGCGCTGGCCGCGTTCGACGACGCGGCGGCGGCCGACAGCGGCAACATCGACGCGCAGGTCCGCGGCGCCGACCTGCTCGTGGAGAAGTACAACGGGCCGGACGCCCGCGATACGTATCGTGGCGTGCTGGCCCGGGTGCCCAATGCTCCGCTCGCGCTGCTCGGGCTGGCGCAGGTGGCGGCGCTCGATGGCCAGAGCGACCCGGTGCCGGGTGCCCGCGCGGCACTCGACCGCGATCCCGTGCTCGTCCCGGCGCTCGTGTTCCTTGCGCGGCTGGAATTGGGACGCGCCGCTTACGACTCCGCGACGGCGATGGCGGGGCGTGCCCTGGCGGTCGACTCCACGGCAGTCGGCGCGTGGGGCGTTCTCGGCGCGGTGGCATGGCTGCGCGGCGACTCGGCGGGATTCCGCTGGGCTCGCGCCGGCGCCGATCGGGTGCGAAACCCCTCACCCGACTTCCTCATCAGCGTCGCCGAGGCTGCCGCCGCGCAACGCCGCTACGCTGAGGCGGTCACCCTGGCCCGGCAGGCGGTCGCGATCGACACGCTGCAGCCGAGAGCGTTGGGCGTCCTCGGCAGCAACGAATTGCGGGTCGGCGCGATGACCCGCGGCCGCGCCGATCTCGAGCGGGCATTCGCGCGCGATCCCTACAACCTCTGGTACCTGAACACGCTCAACCTGCTCGACTCGATGCGGGCGTATCGCACGGTGCGGACTACGCATTTCGAGATCGTCGCACCGCCGAGCGACGCCGACTATCTCAAGCTCTATCTCGCCCCGCTGCTCGAGAAGGCGTACGACCGCTACCGGGTGCGATACGGCTGGGAACCCACTACCCCCGTCCGCATCGAACTGTTCAACCACCACGCGGACTTCTCGGTGCGCACGCTCGGCCTGACCGGACTCGACGACATTCTCGGCGTGAGCTTCGGCACCGTCATCGCGCTCGATGCGCCGCCGGCCCGACCGGCCGGTGAATACAACTACGGGTCCACCGCGTGGCACGAGCTCGCGCACACCTTCACCCTCGGGCTGTCGGCCCACCGCGTGCCGCGCTGGTTGTCGGAAGGGCTGTCGGTGCTGGAGGAGCAGGAGGCGGGGAGCGGCTGGGGCGACGCGGTGTCGCTGGGCTTTCTCGCGGCGTTCAAGGGCGGCAAGCTCCCCCGCGCCACGACGCTCAACGACGGGTTGAACCAGCCGGCGTATCCCGCCGAGATCGGCTACAGCTATTTCGAGGCGTCACTGGTCTGCCGCATGATCGAATCCGAACACGGCATCGCCGCTATTCGCGCCATGCTGGAGGACTACGCGCGCGGTCAGGATACGCCGGGGGTGTTGCAGGACGTCTTCCGGATGACCCCGGCCGCATTCGACGATCACTTCGATGCCTGGCTCCGTGCGCTGTATGCCCGGCCGCTGGCGGTGCTCGATCCGTCCGACGGCGTGAAATCGCCCGACGGCGCGTATCCGCGGCTGGTGCGCTCGGCCAACGACATCGCCGCCGACCAGCCCGACTCCGCCCGGGCGCTGCTGCGCCGCGCGGAGCAGCTGTTCCCCGACTACGGCGGGTCGGACGGCGCCGCCTGGAGCCTGGCGCGGCTGGAGGAGCACGAGGGCGATCTCCGGGCGGAAGTGGCGCAGCTGCAGATCGTGACGGCGTCGCAGGAAACCGCGGCCGATCCCAACGACCTCGAAGCCACCGCCCAACTCGCGCTCGGCGATTCCGCCGCCGCGCTCGGATCCCTGCAGCGACTGCAATGGATCACGCCCTACGACGTGGCGCTGCATCAACGTGCCGCCGACCTCGACGATGCCCTCGGCCGTTTCGACGACGCCATCCTGGAGCGTCACGCGGTGCTGGCCCTGGCTCCTCCCGACCGCATCGACGCCCGGTACCAGCTTGCCCGGGCGCTGTATCGCGGCGGGCAGGTGGCGCAGGCGCGCACGGAAATTCTGGCGGTACTGGAAGAGGCGCCGAACTACGTCAAGGCGCAGGAACTCCTGTTGCAGATTCACGGCAGCAATCCCTGATCGGAAAGGATCTCGCGTGACCGTCACCTCTTCGACTCCGGAACTCGACCGCCTCGACGATGCCGCGCTGGCCGAACGGCTGCATCACGCCGGCGGGCAGATCGCGAGTGAACTTCGCAAGGTGATCGTCGGGCAGCAGGCCGTCATCGAGCAGGCGCTGATCGCGCTGTTCGCCGGCGGCAACTGCCTGGTGGTGGGTGTTCCCGGCCTGGCCAAGACGCTGCTCATCCATACCATGGCGCGGGCGCTCGATCTCTCCTTCTCACGGATCCAGTTCACGCCCGACCTGATGCCGTCCGACGTCACCGGGACCGACATGATCCAGGACGATCCCGCCACCGGCCACCGGCGGCTGTCGTTCCTCCCCGGCCCCATCTTCGCCAACGTGGTGCTCGCCGACGAGATCAACCGCACGCCGCCGAAGACGCAGGCGGCGCTGCTGGAAGCGATGCAGGAGAAGCGGGTCACGGTGCAGGGAAAGACCTACCAGCTCGAGCCGCCGTTCTTCGTGTTCGCGACCCAGAATCCGATCGAGCTGGAGGGAACGTACCCGCTGCCGGAAGCCCAGCTCGACCGGTTCATGTTCGAAGTGGTGATGGAGTACTCGCCGGAAGACGAGGAAATCGACATCGTGCGCAACACCACCACCGTGGCGCCGGAGTCGGTGGTGCCGGTGGTGTCGCAGCAGGAGATCCTCGCGTTCCAGCAGGTGGTGCGGCGAGTGCCGGTGGCCGACGCCGTGGTGCGCTATGCGGTGCGGCTGGTGCGGTTGACGCGCCCCGGCGCCGGAGCCCCCGACTTCGTCATGCAATGGCTGGCATACGGCGCCAGCGTCCGCGCGGCGCAGGCGCTGGTGCTCGGCGGCAAGGCGCGGGCGTTGCTGCAGGGGCGAACACACGTGACGTTCGACGACATCCGGGCCCTTGCCGGCCCGGTCATGCGCCACCGGTTGCTCCGCAACTTCCAGGCGCAGTCGGAGCGGGTGACCACCGACCAGATCATCGCCCGGTTGGTGGAGTTGGCGCCGGTGCCGTCGTCGGGGATGTGACGTGGCACCAACGGCGCCGGAGACGATGCTCGATCCCGTGCTCCTGGCGCGGATCGGCGACCTCGCGCTGCTGGCTCGCACCGTGGTGGACGGCTACCTCCACGGGCTGCATCGCTCGCTGCGCCCGGGGTTGTCGCTCGACTTTGCCGAGCATCGTCCGTATCAACCCGGCGACGACCTCCGCCGCATCGACTGGCGCGTCTACGGACGCACCGACCGCTTCTATCTCAAGACCTACGAGGCGGACACCAACGCGGACGTCGTCGTGGCGCTTGACGCGTCGGCGTCGATGGACTTCGGCTCCACCGGCGTGACCAAGTTCGCCTACGGCCGGATGCTGGCCGCGTCGCTGCTCTGGCTTGCGCAGCATCAGGGTGACCGGGTCGGACTGGTGACCATGGCCGGCGACCTCGTCGACGTCGTGCCGCCGTCGACGCGGCATCTCGACCTCATCCTCCACACCCTGGCACGCGCCCGGGCGCAGGGTCCCGGCCGGATCCCCGCAATGCTCGAGAAGGTCGCGCGGCTCCGCGGGCGTTCGGGCATCACGGTGGTGATCTCCGATTGCTACGAAGATCCGGCGGTGCTGCGCCGCGCCCTCGGCGAACTGCGCGCCCGCGGCAACGACGTGCTGCTCTTCCATCTCATCGATCCCGCCGAACGAGATCTTCCCTGGACCGGTCCGGGCAACTTCGAAGACGCCGAGACCGGTGAGCGCCTCCCGTTGCGTCCCGACGCGCTGCGGGAGCATTACCAGGAACTGTTCTCCGAACATCGCGCCGCCCTCCGCCGGCAGCTGGGCGGCGAGAACGTCGACTATGCCGCCGTCGAGACCGACCGCCCGCTCGATGGCGCACTCCGCGATTATCTCGACCGCCGTCTGATGGGAAGCCAGGCCCGCTGATGCCGCTGGTCTTTCTCGTTCCCGCGATGCTGGCCGGACTGGCGGCGCTGGTGGTGCCGGTGCTGATCCATCTGCGGCGCCGCGAGCGGGAGAAGCCGACGCGCTTTCCGTCGCTGATGTTCCTGCAGCGCGTGCCGATCGTCACCGCGCGTCGCCGGCGGGTCACCGATTGGCCGTTGCTGCTGCTGCGGCTGGCGATTCTGACCCTGCTGGTGGTGGCGTTTGCGCGGCCGACGATCCGGCCGAAACCGGGTGCCGTGGTCAAGGGCGCCCGCCGGGTGGCGCTGCTCGTCGATCGCTCGATGAGCATGGGACACGAGGCGGTCTGGCCGGCTGCGGTCGATTCGGCGCGGCGCGTCGTGCGCTCGCTCGGTCCGGACGACAAGGTGGCGGTCATCGCGTTCGACGACGAAGCCGCGGTGGTGCAGCCGCTTTCGGTCGATCACGACGCCGCACTCGCCGCGATCAACCGCCTCCGGCCCGGTCCGCGTGGCACGCGGTTCGGCGCCGGTCTCCGGGCGGCCCGCGAGCTGTTCACCGAACAGGGCGACGCGACCGGCGGGGAGGTACTGGTCGTCACCGATCTGCAGCAGAGCGGCGCTGCGAGTGTCGCCGGTCTTTCGCTCCCGCCGAACATCTCGGTGCGCGCCATCGACGTGGCCCCGAAGCCGCATGGCAACACGGCCATCGCGGGGATCGACGTGCAACGGCTCCCCGGCGGCGATCAACATCGCGGGCGGCTCACCGTTGCCGCGCACCTGGTCACGTCGGGCCTCGGCGTGCCGCGCCCGGTGCACGTCACCCTATCGGTCAACGGCCGCGCCAGTGGTTCGCGACCGGTGACCCTGCCCACGAGCGGCGTCACGTCGGTCGGCTTCGATCCCGTCTCGCTGCCGGTGGGAAGCACCCGTATCGTGGTGGCCGCCGATCCCGACTCCCTCGCCGCCGATGACACGTTCCGCGCCGTTATCCCGGCAGACGTGACGCGACGGATCGTGCTCGTGGTCCCGAACGACCTCGCGAACGGCGAGACGTTCTATCTCGAGCGGGCGCTGATGACCGGAACCGATCCCGCATTTCACGTCGAGCGCCAGCCGGTGGGCACGCTCGATCCGGGCGCCTGGCGCGCCGCCGCCGTGGTGTGGTTCTACGATGTGATGCCGCCGGGCGGGGCGGTCGGCAGCGCACTGTCAGGGTGGGTACATGACGGTGGCGGCGTGGTGGTGACCGCGGGCAGCCGCCTTGGCGCCGGCGGCGGTGGCGTCGCGGGGGCAGGCGTCGTTCCCGGCGCCGTACACGGCATGATCGACCGGCTGGCCGACCGTGGCGGTGTCCTTGGTGACGTGGCCCTCGACCACCCCATCTGGTCGCCGTTCCGGGGCGGCGGCAGCGCCGCGCTCGGTGGACCGAGGTTCTACCGCTATCCCCGGCTCGTCCCCGACAGCGGGGCACAGATCCTGGCTCGATTCGACGATGGTGCTCCGGCCCTGGTGGAACGCCAGGACGGAGTCGGGCATGTGCTCCTCACCGCCATCCCGCTCGACACCACGTCGGGCGATTTCCCGTTGCAGCCGGCGTATCTGCCGTTTCTGCGGGATGCGGCGATGTATGTCGCCGGACAGACCACCGCGCCGCTGTGGCACAGCACCGGTGACGCGTGGATTCTGCCGGCGGCGGTGCGTGATCCGGTCATCCGCTCTCCCTCCGACAGCGTAGTCCGGATCGACCGGCAACGGGACGGCGATGCTTTGTCGCTGGCCGAGGCCGGCTTCTATGACGTTTACGACGGCAGGCCGTCGGGCGACCCGGTCACCACCATTGCGGTCAATCCGCCGGCCCGGGAATCCGATCTGACCCCGATGCCGGCCCGCGATCTGCTGCTCGGCGTGGGTCAGGACACGCTGTCGGCGTCCCAACAGGCAACGATCACGCTGACCGAAGCGGAACGGCGCCAGCGCATCTGGCGTATCCTTCTTGAGCTCGCCGCTGCTGTATTGTTGATGGAGACCATCTTCGCCGCCCTCGGCTGGCGCGGCACCGCCGCGAAGTTCATCGGCGCGGCACCGGAAAGGAGTGCGTCGTGACCGAGACGATCTCCAACCCTCCCGGGCAGCACGACGATCTGCGGCAGGCGGTCGCGGCCGTCCGCCGTCACTGGCGGCGCCGCGTCCTCCTCGACGGCACCGTCGGTGTGGTGGTGGCGCTGGTGCTCGCGGTGATCTGTGCGGCACTGGTGCGCGCCGCACTTGGTCCGGGAGGTGCGGCCGGACTCGTCGCACGGGCCGTGGCGTATGCCATCGTGGTCTATGCCGTCGCGCGCCTGCTGCTCCGGCCAGCCTTCCGGCAGCTCGACGATGAACGGATCGCCCTCTACATCGAAGAACAGGCGCCCGAGTTGCGGCAGACCGTGTTGAGCGCCGTCCACCAGTTGCACGCCCCCGAGGAACGGGGGGCGTCGCCGGCGCTCGCCCGCCGGGTCATCGAACATGCCATGGACGCAATCCATCGCCTCGATGCTCACACCGGCGCGTTCGAGCGGCCCCGGCGCCGCCGTGCGCTGCTCCGGCTTGCCGTGGCGGCGGTGGCAGCGGTGCTGGTCGTGGTGCTCGGTCCGGCGGCGCTTCGCGACATGGCGCGCTTTCTCTTCGTGCCGTGGGCCGAAGCGGCCGCGGCACCGGTCCCGCAACTGTCGGTGTCACCGGGTGACATTGCCGTGCCGCGTGGCGCGGCGCTCGACATTCGCGCCGTGCTCCGGAATGCGGTGGCGGGCGGCGCCGACGTGCTGACCCGCGCCGACAGCTCCGACACGTGGACCCACGTGCCGATGGTGCGCGATTCCACCGGCAGCGGCTACGTCACGCGGCTGTTCGACCTTTCGCACAACACCGATTACTACGTCGAGACCGACGGCGCGCGGTCGGCGGTCTTCCACATCCGCGTCACCGATCTGCCCACGGTGCAGCGCCTCAGTGTCGAGCTGCACTTCCCGGCGTACACCGGCCTGCCGCCGCAAAAGATCGACAACGGCGGCGACGTGGTGGCGGTCACTGGCACCACGGCCCTCCTCAGCATCAGCGCCACGCTTCCCGTTCGCGGCGGATCGCTGCGGTTCGACGATGGCACCGCGGTGCCGTTGACACTCACCGCGGACGGCCGCCTGACCGGGTCGTTCCGCGTAACCCGGGACGGCTTCTATCGGGTCGATCTCGTCGGGTCGGACGGCACGCGGGTCGCCGGCACCGTGCAGCACTCGGTGGAAGCGCTCGCCGACCGCGCGCCGGTGGTCCAGATCGAATCGCCCGGGCACGACACGCGAGCCAGCTCCACCGAGGAGGCGCCGATCACCGTCCGCGCCACCGACGACTATGGCGTGCGCGGATTGGAGTTGCGCCTTGCGGTCAACGGCGGTGCCGAACGGCGCGTGACGCTCAGCGATTCGTTGCACGGCGCCGCCACCGATGTCCGGGCCGCACATACCATCTTCCTCGAAGACCTGTCGCTCAAGCCGGGCGATCTGGTCTCGTATCACGCGGTCGCCACCGACGGGGCCGGCAAGTCCGGCTCGAGCGACATCTACTTCATCGAGATCCGCGCGTTCGACAAGGACTACCACCAGGCGGAATCGGGCGGGGGCGGCGGCGGGGGCGGCGGTGGGCAGCAGAACCCCGGATCGCTCACCGAACGCCAGCGCCAGATCGTGGTCGGCACGTTCAACTGGGAACGGGACAGCGCCGCCACGCCGGACCGCGAGCGCGGCGAGAATGCCACCACCCTCGCCATCGCCCAGGGCAAGCTGCGGCAGGACGTGGCCGGCTTGTCGGCACAGATGGCCGCCCGCGGCGTGACGGTCACCGATTCCACCTTCCGGATCATCAAGGCCGCGCTCGACACCGCGGCGGTGGTCATGGTCGCCGCAGAAGACGGATTGGGACGTCACGTGATGCGCGACGCCCTGTCCCCGGAACAGCGGGCGCTGCAGTTGTTGCAGCGCGCCGACGAAGCGTACCGCGACGTGCAGGTGCAGATGGGTGGCGGTGGCGGCGGTGGTGGCGGCGGAGGCCAGCAGAGCCGGGCGCAGGATCTGGCCGATCTCTTCCAGCTCCAGACCGACAAGTTGCGCAACCAGTACGAAGCCATGCAGAGCCAGAGCTCGAATAGCCAGCAGCAGGCGCTCGACTCCACCACCGAGCGCCTCCGCGAGTTGGCGTCGCGTCAGCAGCAGGAGAATCAGCGCGAACAGCAGTTGCTGGATTCCTTGCAGCGGCGTCTGCCCGAGCAGTCGGGCAGTTCGTCGAGCGGCGGGGGTGGCGGCGGCCAGAGTCGCAGTGGCGCCCAGAGCCTCTCGCGGCAGAACGGCGGCCGGCAACAGTCGCCGTCGTCGGGCGCGATGGGGAGCCAGCAGCGCGCGCTGGCCCAACAGGTGGAAGACGAGGCCCGCCGGCTGGAACGACTGGCTCGTGAGCAGCGGTCTCCGGATCTGTCGCAGACGGCGCAGCAGCTGCAACAGGCGGCGGATCAGATGCGCCAGGCCGCGGCGGGCCAGTCCGGCGCGGGGCAGCAGGCGCTGCAGCAACTCCGGCAGGCGATCCAGGGCGCCGACAACGCCCGGACGTCGGGTGTCACCGGTGCAGCGCAACAACTGGCGAACCGCGGCGCTCGCTTGCGCGACGCCCAGCAACAGATCAGTCGCGAAGCGCAGCAGCTCGACACGATGCCGATGCCGTCGCGCAATCAGAAGCAGCAGGGCATCAACGATCGCCTCGATAGTCTTGCCGACGCGGTGCAGCAACTCGGCAGCGATGCCGACAAGCTGGCTGGCGAAGCGCGGCAGCAGGATCCTGGCGCCGCCGCAGGACTGCAGGGTGCGTCGTCGGAGATCCGCCAGAAGCAACTTCCCGACCGCATTGCGTACGCCAAGGGCGTGATCCAGAACGGTACGCCGCAGTACGCGCGCACCTTCCAGGATGAAATCGGCCAGGACCTGAGTGATGTGGCACGCCAACTCGCGAATGCGGCGGGCGGCCAGGCGCAGGCCGAGCAGCGGCAGGCACAACAGCAGCAGCAACAGCGGGAACTTGCCACCGCGAGCAATCTGGTGCGCGATCTCGAGTCGCTGCGCCAGCGGACAAATGTCGATACGGCCAGGGTTTCCGGCGCTGGCCAACAAGGCCGACAAGGACAGCAGGGGCAGCAGGGGCAGCAGGGGCAGCAGGGGCAGCAGGGACAGCAGGGACAGCAGGGGCAGCAGGGGCAGCAAGGCCAGGGCCAGCAGGGACAGCAGGGGCAGGGGCAGGGGCAGGGGCAGGGCCGGCAGGGACAACAGGGACAGCAGGGACAGCAGGGGCAGCAGGGGCAGCAGGGGCAGCAGGGTGCAAGGGCAGGGTCAAGGGCAGGGCCAGCAGGGCGGTGGCCGACAGGGCAACAATGCTGGAGCGCCGGGCGGCGAGAGGCCTGGTGGTGGCGGCATTGCGGCCGGCACGCCGGGGGGCGGGGCGACAGGGATGTGGAGCGATCCGCGGCAGTTCGGGCGTGAGGTCGGCACCCGTCGCGCGCAAGCCGATACGCTGCGCGGCGAGCTTGCGGCCCAGGGCGTCGACGTGGCGCCGCTCGACAAGGTGATCGCCGAGATGCGGGAGCTGGAGCGAACCGGTACAGCCAATCCGGGGAAGATCGATCAATTGCAGAACGACATCATCGCCGGGCTCAAGGCATACCAGTTCGATCTCTGGCGCCGCTTCAATGCCGGTGCGTCCGACAAGCCGGCACTCGGCGCCGCCGACGCGGTGCCGCCGGAGTTCCGCGCGATGGTGGAACAGTATTATCGCTCGCTGGCGCGGCCCGACTCGACGCCGCACTAGCGCGGTGGCGCCACACCGCCGGCGGAGAGGCGGTGCGGCGTACCTGACACAACACACTTCACGCGCCAGCAGTCGGGGATTGTGGCGTGCATGCGACGCGGTGCCGTCACTGGCACCGCGCTTGCTTTTTCGTGGTGGAGCGGGAATTGCGTCATTGGCTGGTCCACCTATGGCACAGAACGTCACGCAGCAGACGACGACCGACGCCCTCTGGCGTCGCTGGCGCGACAAGGGCGACGCCGATGCGCGGCGCGAACTGTTGTCGCGGTATCTCGGACTGGTGCATCACGCCGCGCGAGAAGTGGCGCCGCGCGTGCGCGACGCCGTATCGCTCGACGAGCTCGTCTCGGCAGGGTCGCTCGGCCTGTTGCAGGCCATGGACGGTTTCGACATCGACCGCGGGCTGGCGTTCTCGACCTTCGCGATGCGCCGCATCCGTGGCGCAATTCTCGACGAACTCCGGGCGCGTGACCCCCTGTCGCGGGCGGATCGCGCCAACGTTCGGCGTCTCGACGCCGCCGTCGCCCAACTCGAACAGCGAGTCGGCCGGGCGCCGACCGCGGCCGAAGTCGCCCAGCATCTCGGGGTCGACCGTGCCACTCTGCATCGCTGGCAAGCCAGAACCGCCACGGCGGGACCGGTGTCCCTCGAAGGCGAGCCCGGGGGCCGAAGCCTGGCCGACCGGCTCGGCGACGAGGGCGACGAAGCGGTCCACGGCGCCGTCGAACTCTCGGAGCGTCGCGGGCGGATCGCCGCCGCGCTCGATTCGCTTCCCAGCCGCGAGCGCCTGGTGGTATCGCGGTCGTATTTCGAGGAGCGCCCGTTGCGCGAGATCGCGGCCGAACTGGGCGTCACCGAATCGCGCGTCTGCCAACTCCGCGCCCAGGCCCTGGCACGACTCCGCCGCTCGCCGATGCTGGAGTGCGTCAACGAATAGCGCCGTCCGCGGGGCTGTTGAGCCTATCCCTCGCCCTTAGATTCCGCGCGTGCCCCACCTCGCACCTGCACCCCTGCTCCGCGCCGCGTTCAGCGGTATCGTCGATTATGCCGGGCTCTTTCCGCCGGCGTCGTGTACCATGGCCGAATCGGCAGAGCGCTATGCGGCGTATCGGCGATCCGACGATCGATGGATGCTGGGGCGATTCGTGGTGAGCACCGCACGGCTCGACGACATGCTGCAGACCGCGGCCACCGTCGACGGCGCTCCGACGCCAGAAGATCGGTGGCCGATCACGGTGACTCCCGGTGGCGATATCTCCGAGGGACTTGATCGTGTGGCCGCGTTCGTCCGCGGAGCGGGCGGCCGGGCGTTCGCCGTCGAATCGCTGGAGCTGAAGGTGGCGACACCGGACGACGTCGCCCCGCTCGCCGCACGACTCCCGAGCGGCGTGGAGTGGTATTTCGAAGTGCCGATCGCCGGTCCGTACCAGCCGTTCGTCGCCGCCATCCGTGACGCCGGAGGCCGGGCCAAACTCCGGACCGGCGGCGTGACCGGCGACCGGTTCCCTTCGGCCGACGCCGTGATCGAGCTGGTTGCGGTAGCAGTCGCGGCCGGTGTCGCGTTCAAGGCCACGGCCGGGCTGCATCACCCCGTCCGGGGGGATTTCCCGCTCAGCTACGCGGCGGGGGCGCCGCGGCACACGATGTACGGCTTCATCAACCTCCTGCTGGCCACGGCGCAGCTGCGCCGCAACGGTGATCGCGCTGCCGCCCGCGCACTGCTGCTCGACACCGGACCGGGTGCGTTCCGCATCGGCGACGAGGCACTGTCGTGGCGCGGCACGCCCTTCGGCGACGACGAACTCGGCGCGACCCGCGCCGGCGCGTTCACCAGCTTCGGATCGTGCTCGTTCCGCGAACCGGTTGACGAACTCACCGGAGTGGCCCGCTGAGCGGCTTCGACCGGAGTCACGACCCGGCGCGGACCAGCTGGGTGGAGAGCGCCAACGGGCACGCCGACTTCCCGGTACAGAACCTCCCGTTCGCGCGGGTCCGACAGGGTACCGGTCCCGGCGCGCTGGCCATCGCGATCGGTGACGAGGCGTTGTTGCTCCCGGCGGCGCTGGCCGCAGGCTGGGCCTGCGGTGTCGATCCGACGCTGTTGCAGGCCGGTGTGCTGAACCCGCTCGCGGCGCGTCCGCCCGAAGAATGGCACGAGTTGCGCCTGGCACTGAGCGACGCGCTCAGCGATCCGGCGTGGGAGAAGCGGCTCCGCCCGGCGTTGCGGCCGCGGACCGGGTTGGAGTATCTGCTGCCGTTCCAGATTCACGACTACACCGACTTCTACGCGTCGCGGTATCACGCCACCAACGTCGGATCGATGTTCCGCCCCGACAACCCGCTGTTGCCCAATTATCTGTGGGTGCCGATCGGCTACCACGGGCGGGCGTCGTCGATCGTCGTTTCCGGCACGCCGGTGCGCCGTCCTCGCGGGCAGCTCAGGCCGCCCGACACGGACGCTCCGACCTTCGCGCCGAGCCGCTCGCTCGATTACGAGCTCGAACTTGGCGTGTTCGTCGGTGGCAGCAATCCGCTGGGCACAGCGGTGCCGATTCGCGACGCGGAATCGCGTCTCTTCGGCGTCTGTCTCCTCAACGACTGGTCGGCGCGCGACATGCAAAGCTGGGAATACCAGCCGCTGGGGCCCTTCCTGGCGAAGAACTTCGCCACCAGCATCTCGCCGTGGGTGGTCACCACCGGCGCGCTCACGCCCTATCGCACCGCCATGCCGCCGCGCGCCGAGGGCGATCCCGCACCGCTCGACTATCTCCGCCTGGCCGGCGAGCAGACACTGTCGCTGACCCTCGACGTGCTGCTGCGGACCAGCGCGATGCGGCAGACCGGGACGCCGGCCGCACCGGTGAGCCGCGTGGAGTTCTCCGCGGCGATGTACTGGAGCGCCGCGCAACTCATCGCGCATCACACCAGCAACGGCTGCAACCTGCTTCCGGGCGATCTGCTCGGGACCGGCACGGTGTCCGCCGCCGAGCCGTCGACGCGCGGTTGCCTGCTCGAGCGCACCTGGCGAGGCAGCGAACCGTTGGCGCTCCCCAATGGCGAGACGCGCCGGTTTCTCGAGGACGGTGACGAGGTGATCTTCCGCGGGCACTGTCACGCCGCCGGTGCACCGGGGATCGGGCTGGGCGAGTGCCGCGGCACGGTGTTGCCGGCGTGACAATGGTGGACGTTACCGTCACGTATCTGGAGATGGATGCACCGGGTTCGCTCAAGGCGAGCGGCAAAGTGCCGGACGACGTCCAGGTTCGCCGCGAAACGGGCATCGCCGTGCCGTCACTGGCCGCCGAGCTCTATCGCGACGTGGGCAGCGCCCACCACTGGCGCGATCGGAGCAGCTGGTCCGATGCCGACTGGTCCGCACTGCTGGCCGATCCTTCGGTGGAGTTGTGGACGGCGAGCCGCCGGGAGCGGGTGGTGGGCTACTTCGAATTGAAGCGCGAGCCGGGAATTACGGAGATCAGGTATTTCGGGATCAAGCCGGGCGAGATTGGACAAGGGATCGGCGGGTGGTTGCTGACCGAGGCAGTGGGCCGGGCATGGCGGCCCGGTGTCGACCGGGTCATCGTCAATACCTGCACCCTCGATCACCCCGCGGCATTGCCCAACTATCTGGCCCGCGGGTTCGTGGTGGTGCGGCGCGAACATCAACGGCGGGAGTTGCCGGCATGAACCTCGACCAGATGCGGCGCGATTACCGGCTGGCCCGGCTCGACGCCGAGTCGCTCGACCCCGATCCGTTGCGCCAGTTCCGCCGGTGGCTCGATGACGCGGTCGCCGCCGGGTTGCTCGAACCGAACGCCATGACGCTGGCGACGGTCGATGGCCTCGGCCAGCCCAGCGCGCGTGTCGTACTGCTCAAGGAACTCGACGAGCGCGGCTGGATCTTCTTCACCGACTATCGCTCCCGCAAGGGCGCCGAACTGGACGCCAATCCGCACGCCGCGCTGGTGTTCTGGTGGGGTGAACTCGAGCGGCAGGTGCGGGTCCGGGGCCGCGCCGAGCGGATCGACGCGGCGCAGTCGGCAAGCTATTTCCGCAGCCGCCCGGAAGGCTCGCGACTCGGCGCCTGGGCGTCGCGGCAGAGCAGCGAACTGGTCAGCCGCGACGTGCTCGATCAGTCCCTGCAACAGGTCCGGGAACGGTTTGCGGGCAACGAAATTCCGCCGCCGCCTTATTGGGGCGGGTATCGCGTCGTCCCCCACGCGGTGGAATTCTGGCAGGGACGCCCCGACCGCCTCCACGACCGCATCGAATACCGTCGCGGTGCCGGCGGCGGCTGGGGACGGGTGCGGCTCTCGCCATGACCTGCCGGGTGGTGGCGTGACCACGTTGCCCGACAGCGATCGCGAATCGCCGGAGGGAGTGCGCCTCGCCGGGCTGGGGCTGGTGCTCAACGCCGCACTCGCGGTGGTCAAGGGCCTTGCCGGCATGCTGGGCCACTCCTATGCGTTGCTCGCCGACGCGGTGGAGTCCGCGGCCGATGTCGGTGGCTCGCTCGTGGTCTGGGGCGGACTGCGCGTGGCGGCTCGATCCGCGGATGCCGGTCATCCGTACGGACACGGCAAGGCCGAACCACTCGCGGCCGCGGCGGTCGGGCTGATGCTCTCCGGCGGCGCCGTCGGCATCATGATTCGCGCCGTGCAGGAGATCCTTGCTCCGCACCGCACCCCGGCACCGTTCACGCTCGCCGTACTGGTGGCGGTCGTGATCACCAAATGGGTGCTGTCGCAGATCGTGGCTCGTGCGGCCCGGCGCACCGGCAGCGGCGCGATGCTCGCCGACGCATGGCATCACCGGGCGGATCTGTTCACCTCCGGCGCCGCCTTTGTCGGCATCTCGGCCGCACTGCTCGGCGGCCCGGGCTGGGAATGGTGCGACGGCGCCGCCGCCGTCGCCGCCTCGCTGATCGTGCTGGCCAACGGCGGACGCATCCTGCGCGGCGCGGTGCACGAACTGATGGACGGCAACCCCGACCCGGAACTGTTGGCCCGTGTTGCGGCCGCCGCGCGCCTCGTCGACGGCGTGCTGCTGATCGAGCAGCTCAAGGCGCGGAAGTTCGGCACGCGGTATCTCGTCGACCTCCATGTGCAAGCCGATCCGCTCCTCTCGCTGCACGACGCCCACGTCCTCAGCGGCCGCGTCAAAGGCGCCATTCGCACCGCCGTGCCGGCCGTCGAAGGGGTGCTCGTGCACATGGAGCCGTTCGAGACGCCGGCCGGAGCACCGCGTGGCGCGCCCGCCGCTCGTTGAGTTCGTCGCCGCGCGCCTGACGCGGCTGACCGCGCCGGATGCCCGGTGCCTCGTCGCCGTATCGGGTGGCCCCGATTCGATGGCGCTGCTCGACCTGCTCCATCGCGGTGCCGGCCTGCATGGACGCGAACTGGTCGTGGCGCATGTCGACCATGGCATCGATCCGGCGAGCGCGTTCGTGGCCGATCGGGTGGCGAGGGAAGCCGCTGTCCGGCGCATCGCGTGTCACCTCGCCACCCTTGCGCTTGGTCCCGGCACCAGTGAGACCGTCGCGCGCCGGGCCCGGCGCCGCGTGCTCCGCCAGCTTGCCGACCGACTGGGAGCCTCGGCCATCGTCCTGGCCCACCAGGCCGACGATCAGGCCGAGACGGTGCTGCTCCGCCTCCTCCACGGTAGCGGGCCGGCGGGGCTGGCCGGGATGGTGGCGCGCCGCGGCCGCTGGGTGCGTCCGCTGCTGGCGGTGCCCCGCGACGAACTGCGCGCACACCTCACCGCCGCCGGGATCGAATCGTGGGACGACCCGTCCAATCGCGACCTCCGGCATCTCCGTTCGTGGCTCCGGACGGAGGTGCTGCCGGTCATCGAGCGGCGCATGCCCGCGGTTCGCGCACGCCTCGTCAAGGCCGCCGGGCAGGCGGCCGCGCAGCGCGCGGCATGGAACGGCGTCTCCGAATTGATTCCGGCGTTGCAGTTTTGCAACGAACGGCACGGGATTTCCGTTGCTGTCGCTCCGCTGTGTGGATATCGTTCTGCGGTCAGACGGGCGATTCTGGCGACGCTCGGGCGGCGTTTTGGCGTTCCGCTGGGCCGCCGGCGCCTCGGGGTGCTGGACGAGCTCCTGCGGAAACCGTCCGGGAGCGGTCGTCGCCGTCTGTCGCGACGTCTCGAAGCGGAACTTCACGACGGACGATTGACGTTTTACCTGGCGTCCGGGGTGGAGTCGCCGGCAGTGCCGGTCGCGGTGGGTCATGACGGGGCGGTGGGTGACGCCCGCTTTCAGGCTCGCGCCGGTCCCGCAGATACGCCGGCCCGGTGCAGCTGGCAGACGACGATGATGCCGGGGCGCTATCTGGCTCGGCCGTGGCGCCCCGGCGACCGGATTCGTCCATTGAATGGACGAGGCTCTCGCGCCGTGGCGGTACTGTTCCGCGAAGCGCGGGTCGCGCCGCACCGCCGGGCCGGCTGGCCGGTGGTGGTCGACGCCGACGACGCAACCATCGTGTGGGTTCCGGGCATCTGCCGTTCCGATGCGCGGTTACCTCAACCGGGGAGTGAAGCCTGGCATGTCGAGTGCGCTTTCGCCTGACGTGATGCGCCGCACCGGCGGGCGCGACGTGCGCATCGTCTTCGACGAAGCGGCGATCGCCGGCCGGGTGCGGGAGCTCGGGGCAGAGATCACCTCGGCCTATCCCGAAGGCGATCTGCTCGTGCTGGGATTGCTGAAGGGCAGTTTCATCTTTCTGAGCGACCTGGTGCGGCAGATCAAGCGGCCGCTGCAACTCGATTTTCTCGTCGTCAGCTCGTATGGAGCGGGGAAGGTGTCGAGCGGAAATGTCGCACTA
Organism: uncultured Gemmatimonadales bacterium; assembly: GCA_963697065.1. Lineage (GTDB taxonomy): Bacteria > Gemmatimonadota > Gemmatimonadetes > Gemmatimonadales > GWC2-71-9 > Palsa-1233. The sequence continues at coordinate 210,360 of CAVOMQ010000002.1, read as the reverse complement.
CTGTACGACTCGGCCACCCCGCTGGAGGGGAAGCACATTCTGATCGTCGAAGACATCATCGACAGCGGCCGCACCATGCGGCGGATGGTGGAGCTGCTGGCGGAACGCCAGCCGGCTTCGATCGCGGTGTGCGCGCTGCTCGACAAGCAATTGCTCCACACGCCGATTCCCGAAGTCCGCTGGGTCGGGTTTCCGGCGCCGCCGGCGTTTCTGGTCGGATACGGCCTCGACCACGCCGAAGACTATCGCCATCTCCCGTTCATTGGTGACCTGAACTGATGCCTGACCGCACCCCCCCCCGCCCGCCGAAGATCGGCTGGCAATCCCTCAGCAAGCAGATCGCGCTCTGGCTGCTGGCCGCGTTGATCGTGCTGGCCGGCATCCGCTACCTCGCCAGCCAGAAGGCGCCGAGCGAATTCAGTTATACAGATTTCACCGCCCAGCTCGATGCCCACAACGTCGCCTCGGTCGAAATCGTCGACGGCAAGGATGTCCACGGCGAGTTCCGCTCGTCCGTCGTCGTCGATCAGGAACCGGTCAAGAGCTTCAGTGTGCTGCTGCCGGTGGCCAATTCCGAAGCGATCATCGACCGGATGCAGAAGGATGGTGTCGCGATCACCGCCAAGGAGGCCAAGGGCAGCCTGGCCATGCTGGCGCTGGGGGCACTTCCGTGGATCGGCATGATCCTGCTGTGGTGGTTCCTCTTCCGGCAGCTCCAGGCCGGCGGCAATCGCGCCTTCGCCTTCGGCAAGTCGAAGGCCAAGCTGCTCACCGGCGACACGCCCAAGATCACGTTTGCCGACGTGGCCGGTGCCGACGAGGCCAAGATCGAACTGCAGGAAGTGATCGAGTTCCTCAAGGACCCGCAGAAGTTCACGCGCCTTGGCGGCCGGTTGCCGAAGGGCGCCCTGCTGGTGGGCCCGCCGGGCACCGGCAAGACGCTGCTCGCCAAGGCGGTCGCGGGCGAAGCCGGCCGGCCGTTCTTCTCGATGTCGGGGTCCGATTTCGTGGAGATGTTCGTCGGCGTCGGCGCCTCCCGGGTCCGCGATCTGTTCGAACAGGGCAAGGCCCACGCGCCGTGCATCATCTTCATCGACGAGATCGATGCCGTCGGGCGCCACCGTGGTGCCGGGCTGGGCGGTGGGCACGACGAGCGCGAACAGACGCTCAATCAGCTGCTGGTCGAGATGGATGGTTTCGAGTCGAACGAGGGCGTGATCCTGATCGCCGCCACCAATCGCCCCGACGTGCTCGATCCCGCGCTGCTTCGTCCCGGTCGATTCGACCGGCAGATCGTCGTCGATTCTCCCGACGCGCGCGGTCGCGAGGGGATCCTCCGGGTGCATACCCGGAAGATTCCGCTGGCACCGGACGTGGATCTGGCCACCATCGCCCGCGGTACGCCCGGAATGGCCGGCGCCGATCTGGCCAACCTGGTCAATGAAGCGGCACTGCTGGCGGCGCGCCGCAACAAGTCCGCCGTGTCGATGTCCGACATGGAAGAGGCCAAGGACAAGGTGATGCTGGGCGTGGAGCGGAAGTCGCTGGTGCTGACGGAAGAAGAGAAGCGGCTCACCGCGTATCACGAAGCCGGGCACGCGGTGGTGGCGATCAAGACGCCGGGGAGTGATCCGGTCCACAAAATCACCATCATTCCGCGGGGGCGGGCGTTGGGACTGACCGCCTCGCTCCCGGAGACGGACCGCCACAACTACACGCGCGAGTGGCTGATCGGTTCGCTGGCGATGTCGTTCGGCGGTCGCGCTGCCGAGGAGATCGTCTTCGGCAAGAACGAGGTGACCACTGGCGCCGGCGGCGATATCGAGCGGGCCACCATGCTGGCCCGCCGGATGGTGACGCAATTCGGGATGAGCGAAGCGGTCGGCCTGATGTCGGTGGGCGAGCGCGAGCAGGAGGTCTTCCTCGGGCGCGAATTCGGCAGCCGCCGCGAGACTTCGGAACAGACCGCCGAGCTGGTGGACCAGGAGATCAAGCGGCTGCTCGACGAGGCCTACGCTACCGCGATCCGGCTGCTCACCGAGAACCGGGACCTGCTCGAGGGCTTCGCGACCGCGCTGCTGGAGCGCGAAACGCTGGACCGTGACGAGGTCGACCTGCTCGCCAGGGGATTGCCGCTGCCGCCCCGGTCCATCGAGCCGCCCAGCTCGGCGCCGCCCGCCGTACCGGTCGGTCGGCCCGAGGCACCCGGGCTGCGTCCGGGAATTCTGGGAGCACCGCCCGCCAAACCCGCCGGCGCGTGATCGTCGTTCCGCTCTCGGACCACGGTCCTGCCGCGGTCCGCGACGCCCTCCTGTCCCACGGATGGGAGGGCGATTTGTCGCGCCTGACCGCGGGCGGCGCCGTCGGCAGCGCGTTCCACGCCACGCTGGTGCCGTCGGAAACCGTCGAGGCGATGCTGGCCGCCGGAGTGCGCCTTGGCCTCGAGGTGATTACCGGTCGGGACTGGCTCATCGTGTCCGGATCACGTTCCCGGATCGGCGCGTTGGCGCGCCCGTGGCTGCAGCCGGAGCCGCTCCGCGAACTGGCCGAAGCGATCGGCATGGCCATGCCCGCCGAACCAGCGGAAGTCTGGCGTCATGCCGGCGGCGCCATCATGCTCGACCGCCCCGTCGTGGTCGGCGTGCTCAATGTCACGCCGGACTCGTTCTCCGACGGCGGCCGCGCGTTCTCGACGGACGACGCGCACATCCAGGCCGACCGGTTGCTCGACGGTGGTGCCACCGTGATCGACGTGGGGGGCGAATCGACGCGCCCCGACGCGGTGCCGCTCGACGTGGCCGGTGAAATGCGACGGGTGCTGCCGGTCATCGAGTCGTTGCGCCGCCAGCACCCCGATCTTCCGATCTCGATCGACACCGTGCACGCCGAGACGGCGCGTCGCGCGCTGGACGTGGGCGCGGTGATCGTCAACGACGTGACCGCTGGCCGGCACGAGCCGGAAATCCTGGCGGTCGCGGCGAGCGCCGGAGCGGGGTTGGTGCTGTCGCATTCGCGTGGGCCGTTGGGACGGATCGCGTCGTACGACGAGGCCGACTACGACGGGGATGTCACCGGCGCCGTGGTTCGGGAACTGGGTCGTGCGTTCGACGGGGCGGTGCGGTCCGGCGTCGACCGGACATCGATCGCGCTCGATCCGGGGTTCGGTTTCGGCAAGCGTCCGGCCCACAACTTCACGCTGCTGATGCAGCTCGACGCCGTCGTGGCGCTGGGGCGGCCGGTGATGGCCGGCGTCTCGCGCAAACGCTTTCTGGGGGAGGCGACGGGACGCGACGTCGGCGACCGGGAGCGCGCGACCGCGGCAGCGTGCGTGCTCGCGTACGATCGCGGCGCGCGGCTGTTCCGGGTGCACGATCCGGCCGCCGTGCGCGACGCGCTGGCGGTCGCCGCCGCGGCCGTGAACGCGCTGGCATGACGGAGCGCCCGCCATACCGCGCCGCGGCCCTCGCCGCGGTCGTGGTGCTTGCCGGCTACATCGTCACGCTCGCGCCGACGGTGACCTTCTGGGACGCCGGCGAATTCATCGCGGCCGCCCACACCCTCGGCGTGCCCCATCCGCCCGGGACGCCGCTGTTCGTGCTGCTGGCGCACGTCTGGGGGGCGATGCTGCCGTTCGGGTCGTACGCCTGGCGACTCAATCTGCTCAGCGCCGTGTGCGGTGCCGTCGCGGCCGGTTGCTGGTTCCTGGTGGCGCACGAGGCGGTCGCTCGGCCCCACGGCGACATCGACGCCGGGGCGCGACGCGCGATCGCGCTCTGTGCCGGCTTCGCGGCTGCGCTGCTGGTGTCGTTCAGCTTCACCATCTGGCAGAACAGCACCGAGACGGAGGTCTACTCCGCGGCCATGCTGCTGATCGCCGTGATGGTCTGGCTGGCGCTCCGGTGGCGGGCGCATCGCGGCGATCCGCGGAACGGGCGGCGGGTGCTGCTGCTGTTGCTGCTCGGCAGCCTGGCGGTGGGCGTGCACCTGATGGCATTGCTGGCCGGTCCGGCGGTGCTGGTGCTGCTGCTGACCGAGGCGCTGGGGCGGCCGCTCGCCGATCCCGCCGCCCGCGACGCCGAGACGGCGCAGGTCGCGGTCTTCGGCGCGGCCTGGCTGCTGCTGATCGGCGTCGGTCTGGGCAGCGACCCGCTGCTGGCGGCAGCCGCGGCGGCGCTGGCATGGTGCGCCATTCGCGTAATATCAAGACGCCAAATGGCGTTTCTCGGGTGGGCCCTGCTGGTGGTGGCGATCGGTATCACGCCCTATCTCTTCCTGCTGATCCGGGCCCGCCAGGGTCCGTGGCTCAACGAAGCCGATCCGTCGACGTGGCACGCGCTGGTGGCGGTGATCCGGCGGGCGCAGTATCCGGTGCGGACGCCGCTCGACGATCCCACGCTGGTGCATGGGCCCGGCAACCCGGGCCGGTCCCTGACCATCCTCGGGTACCAGTTGGCCAACTACGGGCAGTACTTCGACTGGCAGTGGGCCCGGACCGTGGGGCCAGCGTTCCGTGCGTCGCCGCTCCGGGTGGCGGTCACCGCCGGCATCGCGCTGCTGGGGCTGCGCGGCGCGCTTGTCCAACGCGCCGGTGATCGCGCCGGCTTTCGTCTGCTGGCCGCGCTTTTCCTGGTCACCGGCCTCGGGCTGGTGCTCTACATGAACTTCAAACCGGGCCCGGCCATCGGGTGGCAGCGCTGGCCGGATCTGGCACAGCACGAGGTGCGCGACCGCGACTACTTCTTCGTGGCGAGCTTTGCGGTGTGGGGCGTGTGGGTCGCGCTGGGCCTGGCGGACCTCGTGCGCCGCTGGATGGCGCGGGTGCGGCCGCGCGTTCGCGGCGTGGTGCTGGCGCCGTTTGCCCTCGCCGTCGTTCCCCTGGCGCTCAACTTCTCCTCGGCGACACGCCGCCAGACGCCCGACGCCACGTTCGCCCGGGACTACGCCTATGCGCTGCTCGAGTCGGTGCCGCCGGAAGGCGTGCTCTTCACCTGGGGCGACAACGACACCTTCCCGCTCTGGTACGCCCAGGCGGTCGAAGGGGTGCGCCGCGACGTGACTGTGGTGTGTCTCGCGCTGGCCCAGACGCCGTGGTACATCCGCGAACTGCGCCGCGCGCTGCCGATGGCCACCGATACCGCGGCGCTCCCGCCGGTGTGGCGTGACCGGCCGGTGCCTCGCATCAACTGGCCACTGCACGACCTGGCCGATTCCACCGTCGCGGCGTTCCGCCCGTTCCGCACCGACCGCGATCTGCATCTGTCCCTGCCCAACGGCGACACCCTGACGGTCCGGGCCGGTACGGCGCTCTACGCGCAGGACCTGCTGCTCTTCCATGTGCTCACCCAGAACGCCGGCCGCCGGCCGGTGGCGTGGTCGGTGACGGCGTCGGACGCGCTCTTCGGACTCGGTCCGCATCTGGTCCAACAGGGGATGGCGCTGGTGATGCCGTTCGGCCCGATCGATCCGGCGCCTCCTGGCCGGGACTGGCGCCGGAACACCGGGCCCGGGCGGCACGCCGCTCGATCTCGCCACGACCACGGCGCTCGCCGAACAGACATGGCGCTTCGGCGCGATGCTCCGCGGCGACGTGCGCACGATCGATCCCGACGTGCTCTGGATGGCGGGCACGATGGCGGCGCCGATCACCCGGGCGGGAATCGCCTGGGCACGCCGGGGCGACACCACCCGGGCCGTCGCGCTGCTGCATCGCGCGGTGCAGTTGAGCGCCGATTCGGCCGCGACGGCCATGCTCGCCACGATCGATGCCCAGCGCCATCAGCGACACTGAGTCCGGTGCGTCGCGGGCGCGGCTGCGGGTGCCCGGCGGCCGCGCCGTCGCTCGCCCGTACCGGGTCTGCGACGGCGGCTGACGGGCTCGCGGGCCGGTTATATTTGCAGGCTATGTCGGAATCGGCGCTCCGCGAGCGATTGCGCGACGTGCGGCGCATCATCGCCGAGCGGCAACAGCAGGCGGGGTGGACGCATCCGGTGACCATCGTCGCGGTCACCAAGGGGCACGATGCCGGCGCGGTGCGGATGGCCGCCGCCGCGGGACTCGACCAGGTCGGTGAAAACCGGGTGCAGGAAGCCCTGGCCAAGCAAGCGGAATGCGGCGACGTGCCGGTGGCGTGGCATCTGATCGGGCCGCTCCAACGCAACAAGGTGCGCCACGCTGTCGGACGGTTCGTCCTGATCCACTCCGTGGACCGCCCGGACCTGGCGGCCGAGATCGAGCGCCGTTCTGCGCCCTCGGCGGTGCAACCGGTTCTGGTGCAGGTGAACTGTTCCGGTGAACCGCAGAAGAGCGGTGTGGCGCCGGACCAGCTGGCGGCGCTTCTGGCCGCCATCCGGCCGCTGTCGCGCGTCGCGGTGCGCGGCCTGATGACCATCGCCGCCGAAACCGGCGACGAGCGGGAGCAGCGCCGGGCGTTCGCCATGCTCCGCCGGCTGCGCGACGCCGTGCAGCGCGAAGGTCACGAACTGCCGGAGTTGTCGATGGGCATGTCGGGTGATTTCGGCGCCGCCGTTGCGGAAGGAGCCACCATGGTGCGGCTGGGGACGATTCTCTTCGGAGTGCGCGCGGCGCCGTGAGCGAGACGCTGCCGTCGTTCGCGGCCGCATCCGCCGGATCGCCCTGGCCGGCGTGGCCGGACGGCCCGGCCGACCTGCTGGAGCGCGAGCTGCTGGCGCGCTGGAACGACGAACGGCTGTTCGAGCGGGTGCAAGCGGCCACCGCCGCCGGCGAACCGTGGGTGTTCTTCGAGGGACCGCCCACCGCAAACGGGCGCCCCGGCATCCATCACGTCTTTTCGCGCACCATCAAGGACCTGATCTGCCGCTACCACGTCATGCTCGGCCAGCGCGTCACGCGGCTGGCGGGGTGGGACACGCACGGGCTGCCGGTCGAACTCGAGATCGAAAAGCAGCTGGGCTTCAAGGGCAAGAAGGACATCGAGGCGTTCGGCGTGGCGGAGTTCAACCGTCGCTGCCTCGACAGTGTCTTCACCTATCGCGACGAGTGGGTCAACCTGTCGAGCCGCATCGGCTACTGGCTCGACTACGACCGTGCCTACGTCACCTGCACGCGCGAATACATCGAAACCGTCTGGTGGTTGCTCAAGCAGTTGCACCAGAAGGCGCTGCTCTACCGTGGTCATCGCGTGCTGCCGTACTGTCCTCGTTGCGGCACGACGCTGTCGAGCCACGAACTGGCGCTGGGCTACGAGGAAGTGCGCGACAAGTCGGTCTACCTGACCCTGCCGGTGTCCGACGGCAGTGGTCGCGAGCTGGTGGTGTGGACCACGACGCCGTGGACGCTGCCGAGCAATGTCGCCGTGGCGGTGCATCCGGAACTGATGTATGGCGAATTCGCGGTGCCGCGCCATCCGGGGAAGGTGCTGATCCTGCTGGCGGATCGCGGCCCGGCGGTGCTGGGCGACGACGCGACGCTGGTGCGCACCATTCCCGGCCGCGAGCTGGTGGGGCTGGAATACCGGCGCCCGCTGGACGTGGTGCCGCTTCCGGGCGGCGGGCGCCATTCGGTGGTGGTGCCGGGCGACTTCGTCACCGCCGGTGAAGGCTCGGGGCTGGTGCACATGGCGCCGGCGTTCGGCGCCGACGACTTTGCCGCGGGCCAGGAACACGGGCTGGTACTGATGCGGCCGGTGGCGGCCGACGGGACGTTCACCGGCACGACGTGGCCGGAGCTGGAAGGGAAGCTCGTCACCGCGCCGGAGACGAACGACCTGATCATCCGCCGGCTCAAGGAGCTGGGCCGCCATCTCAGGACCGAACAGCACGTGCACAGCTATCCGCACTGCTGGCGCTGCCGGAGCAAGCTGATCTACTACGCGCGGGACTCGTGGTTCGTGCGCACCACCGCCATTCGCGAGCGCATGCTGCAGTTCAACGCCGGCATCGCATGGCATCCGCCCGAGACCGGCACCGGCCGCTTCGGCGAATGGCTTGCCGGGAACGTCGATTGGGCGCTGTCGCGCGAGCGGTACTGGGGCACGCCGCTGCCGATCTGGGTCAACGATCAGGATCCGATGCAGATCGAGGTGATCGGCTCGCTCGAGGAACTCCGCGAGAAGAGCGGCTATGCGCCCGGGTCCGATCTCGAAGTGCACAAGCCGTGGATCGACGAGCCGACGTGGACGGCGCCCGATGGCGGCACGATGCGCCGGGTGCCGGAAGTGATCGACACCTGGTTCGATTCGGGCTCGATGCCCTACGGCCAGTGGCACTATCCGTTCGAGCACCGGGACGAGTTCGCCAGTCATTTCCCGGCGGACTACATCTGCGAAGGCGTCGACCAGACACGCGGCTGGTTCTATTCGCTGCTCGCGATCGCGACGGCGGTGACGGATACGGCGCCGTACCGGAACGTGATCGTCAACGAGCTGGTTCTCGACGCGCAGGGTCAGAAGATGTCGAAGAGCCGCGGCAACGTGGTCGATCCCTGGCAGGTGATCGCCGGGCACGGCGCCGACGCGGTGCGTCTCTATCTCGTGGCGGCGAGTCAGGTGTGGCAGCCGAAGCGGTTCGATGCGGCACAGCTGGTCGAGACCGCCGGCGGATTCCTCAATCGGCTGCGGAACGTCTATCAGTTCTTCGCGTTGTTCGCCGGGGCTCTGCCCGGCGATGACGTCGCGGCCGAACCGGCGCTGGCGGATCGCTGGATCCTGGGGCGACTCGACGCGACCACGGCACAGGTGCGCGCTGCGTTCGACGGCTACGACGTCACCGCCGGGCTTCGCGCGGTCATCGCCTTTGTCGACGATCTTTCCAACTGGTACGTCCGCCTCAACCGGGCGCGGTTCTGGGCGCCCGACGCGAGCCCTGATCCGGCCGCCGTCAGGACGCTGCATCACGCGCTGGTCATCACGGCGCGGCTGCTGGCGCCCGGCGCGCCGTTTGCCAGCGACTGGTTGCACCGCGCGCTCACCGGGGCGTCGGTGCACGAGGCGCCATTCCCGGTTGACGGCGGGCGGCTCGATGCCGACCTCGACCAGGCGATGGCGGCGGTGCGGACGCTGGCGTCGCTGGGCCGCGCGGCGCGGGAGAAGGCGTCGCTGCGCGTGCGCCAGCCGCTGCAAGCGATGAAGGTCGCGGTGCCGGCGGGCGTGCGAGGCGAGGCCTTCGCCGAGCTGCTGCCGTTGCTCGCCGAAGAGACGAACGTCAAGCGGATCGACGTCGAGGCGTCCGACGCGGCACTGGTGCGGCTCAAGGGCAAGCCCAACTTCCGGGCGCTCGGCAAGCGGTTCGGGGCCGAGGTGCAGGCGGTGGCGGCGTGGGTGGCCACGCTCGACGCCGAGGTGCTGTTGCGGCTCGAGCGCGGCGAGGGCGTCTCCGGGCGCTACCCGCTCGAGCCGGGCGACGTCACCGTGGTGCGGGAGGTCGTCACCGACTGGCCGGTGGCCAGCGACGGACCGTTCGTGGTGGCGCTCGATCCGGCGGTCCCGCCCGGCCTGGCCCGCGAGGGCCTGGCCCGCGAACTCGTCAACCGGATCCAGCGTTTGCGGAAGGATTCGGGGTACGACGTAACGACCCGGATCGCGCTTTCGGTCAGCGGCGACGCGGCCGTTCTTGATGCGGCCGAGACCTTTGCCGACTACATTCGCGGCGAAACGCTTGCCCGGGAGTACCAGATCGGCACGCCGCTGGCCGGCGCGGACCGCACCGAGTCCATCGGGATCGACGAGTACAGCGCCGCACTCGCGGTTCGGCGCCTGGGAGACGGCCGGACCCTTTCCGGCCCAGCAACCTCGGACGGCATGTGACCAAGAATCAGCTCAAGCACCTCGAACGGCGGTTGCTCGAAGAGCGGGCCCGGGTCATGAAGGAGCTCGGCCACTACGACGAGTCGTTCAACGCGACGCTGCAGTCTTCCGACGGCGACCTGTCGTCGTATTCGTTCCACATGGCCGACCAGGGCACGGACGCGATGGAGCGGGAGAAGCAGTTCCTGTTCGCGTCGCAGGAGGGGCGGTACCTCTGGCACATCAACGAGGCGCTCCGCCGGTTGTACAATCAGCGCGACACGTTCGGCCACTGCCAGCAGTGCGGGGTGGAAATCGAGTTCGAACGGCTCGACGCGTTGCCCCACGCGCGGTTGTGCATCTCCTGCAAGGAAAAGGAAGAGGATGGCAAGCGGCGCTGAGCAGCGGTCGTTGTTCCTCGGGCTGGTGGCGGTGACGGTGGTGCTCGACCGGGCCACCAAGATCGCCGCCGACCGGGTGCTGGGGGCGCGCGGCGTGATCCCGGTGTTCGGCGACTGGGCGCAACTGCGCCTGGTCTACAACCCCGGCGCGGCGTTCGGTCTCAATCTGGGATCGTGGTCGCGCTGGACGTTCCTGCTGGTGGCGGTGGTGGCCATCGTGCTCCTCTACCGGATGTCGCAGCAGGCGCCGATGGCCGACCGGCTGCGGCAATGGTCGCTGGGATTCGTCGCCGGTGGCGCGGCGGGGAACCTGGTGGACCGGGTGATGTCGGGGCGCGGCGTGATCGATTTCATCGACGTCGGCGTCGGGTCGCTGCGCTGGCCGACGTTCAACGTGGCCGACATCGCCGTCTCGTGCGGAGCGGTGGCGTTGGCGTTCTCCCTCTGGCGCGAGGACGCCCGCCGCGCCGCCGCCCACGCCACCGAGTGACGCGCCGGCGGACGGTGCCGGGGCGGAGACGCTGACGTTCTGCGTCGTGCCCCCGGCCGCCGAACGCCTCGACCGGTTTCTCGCCGACCAGCTGCAGCTCTCGCGCACCCAGGCCGCCCGCCTGGTGGCGCTGGGCGCGGTCGCGGTCAACGGGGCGACGGCGAGGGCGTCGCGGCTGCTGGCGCGCGGCGACCTCGTCACGCTGGTGCCGGCGGAACGCGAACCGCTCCGCCGGCTCGCGCCGCATCCGATCACGCTCGACATTGTGTACGAGGACGACCAGCTGGCGGCGATCAACAAGCCCGCCGGTCTGGTGGTGCACCCGGCGCCGGGTCACTGGGACGACACGCTGGTCAACGCGTTGGTGGCCCGCGGCACGACGCTCGCCGGCGGGGTCGACGGGCGGCCCGGCATCGTGCACCGGCTCGATCGCGACACCTCGGGGCTGATGCTGGTGGCCAAGACCGAGGAAGCCCACCGGAAGCTCGCGGCGATGATCGCGGCCCGGCGGGTGGCGCGAATCTACGCCGCGATGATCTGGGGCCACCTCGACGAGCCGCGGGTCACGATCGACGCGCCGATCGGCCGTTCCCTTCGCGATCGGAAGCGGATGGCGATACTTCCTGTCGGACGCCGGGCCCGGACCGACGCCTGGGGAGTGGCCCGGCTCGGTCCGGTGGAGCTGGCACGGGTCGAGCTCGAGACCGGGCGGACCCACCAGATCCGGGTGCATCTCGAGTCGATCGGGCACCCGGTCGTGGGCGACCCGGTCTACGGCGGTGGCGGATGGCAGCGCATTTCGGGACAGGGAAGGATGACGGCGCGCGCGCTGGCGGCGCTGGCTCCCCGCCAGGCGCTGCACGCTGCGGCGCTGGCGTTCCGCCACCCCACCCGGGGAACGCCGCTGCGGCTCGTCGCTCCGTGGCCGGAAGACCTCTGGCCGCTGCTGCAGACCGCCGCCGGCGGACCGGAGGTGCTGCCGGACCGGCTGGCGGCCCTCGACGCGCTCGGCTTCTGGGGGCGCCATGACTGAACCGGCTGCGCGCCGCTCCGCCGGGCTGGTGATCCAGGCCGCCGGGGCCCGCTGGCTGCTGCCGGTGGGTGAGCGTGGTGGCGGTGCTCCGCCAGGCGGAGGTGATCCGCGTGCCGGGCGCGGCAGCGGCGGTGAAGGGGCTGGTCCATCACCGGGGCCGGATCATCCCGGTCGCCGACGTGATCCGGGCGCTCGAACTTCCCGGCGCATCGGCCGCGGGGACCGACCTGGTGGTGGTGGACGCGCCCGGCGGCGGGCGCCGGTTTGCGGTGGCGGTGGACGCGGTGATTGAATTGAGCGCCGAGCCGCGCACGGGCCTTGCGGAACTGGACCTGGCGCGGATCGCGGCGGCGATATTTGCATGACTCAACGGCGGAGGGGTGTGTGGCGCAACGAATTCTGATCTGCGACGACGCGATCTTCATGCGGACGATGATCGGTGACATCCTCACCGGCGCCGGATATGAGATCGCGGGCGAAGCGGAGAGCGGCCTGCAGGCGGTGGAGCGCTACAAGGCCCTCAAGCCGGACCTGGTCACCATGGACATCGTCATGCCGGACATGGGTGGCATCGACGCGGTCAAGGCGATCATCGCCGCCGATCCCGAGGCGCGCATCCTGATGTGCAGTGCCATGGGACAACAGGCGTTGGTGGTCGAGGCGATCCAGGCCGGGGCCAAGGATTTCGTCGTCAAGCCGTTCCAGCCGGCGCGTGTGCTCGAGGCGGTCCAGCGGGTGCTGGGCGGATGACCGACGTCCGCCGCGCGCGGTACGTCGCCCTGTTCGCCACCGAGGCGCGGGCGCGCCTGGCGGCGGCGCGGCGAGCGCTCGACGCCTGGCGCGACGACACCGCGGCGGGCGACGACGCCGGCGAGGAGATCTTCCGCGCGCTGCATACCATCAAGGGGATGGCGGCGTCGCTGGATTTCGAAGCCGCCGCGGCCCTGGTGCACGACACCGAGTCGACGCTGAGCGACGTGCGTCGCGGCACGCGGAAAGCGACCGCGCGGTGGCTGCGGGAGTTCGGCCGCTCGCTCGACGCGGTGACGGCGGCGTGCGAGGACGCGGTGACGGCGGCGGGCGGCGCCGGTGCCGGAACGCCGGCGGAGCGGGGCACGCCGGCCGCGGCGGCGCGGATCGTCCGGGTCGACCTGCAGCGGCTCGATGCGATGCTCGCGGATCTCGGTGGATTGATGGTGGCGCGGCGCGAACTGGAGCGCCAGGTGGCCGCCGATCCGCTCGCGCCGCTGTCGCGCGCCGCGCGCGCGCTGGCGCCCCGGCTCGACCGGCTGCAGGAGCGCATTCTCGACGTCCGCCTGGCGCCGCTGGCCGAAGTGCTGGAGCGTGTCCCGCCGATGGTGCGCGATCTGGCGCGGCAACTCGGAAAGGACGTCGAGGTCTCGATCAGCGGCGACGAGCTCGAGGTGGATCGCTCCATCCTCGATCAGCTCGGCGAGCCGCTGCTGCACCTGCTGCGCAACGCCGTCGATCACGGCATCGAACCGCCAGCCGACCGGCGCGCGGCGGGAAAGCGGACCGGCGGGCGCGTGTCGGTGGTGGCGCGGCGCGAAGGCGAAGCGGTCACCCTCGAGGTGCGCGACGACGGCCGTGGTATCGACCGGGAGGCGGTGGCGATCCAGGCGCGGCGCGAGGGCATTCTCGAAGCCGGCGCGGAACTATCCGACGACGGCCTGTTGGCGGTGCTGGCGCGCCCGGGATTCACCACGGCGTCCCACGTCACGGACGTCTCCGGCCGGGGCGTGGGGCTCGATGTCGTCGCGGCCCGCCTGCACGACCTCGGGGCCTCGCTGGCGCTGACGACCGTGCCGGGCCATGGCACGGTGTTCACGGTGCGGCTCTCGACCCGGTTGGGCATCGTGCGCGCGCTGGTGACGGCGATCGGCGCCGAGCGGTACGTTTTGCCGCTCACGCACGTGGTGGAACTGGTGGCGTGGGAATCGGCGGCGTCCCGCACCGTCGATGGTCGGACGATGCTGGCCGTGCACGGCACCCTGGTGCCGGTGGTCGATCTTCGCCGCCTGCTGCAATATCACGGCGACGAGGCGCCCCAGCGGCGCCCCGCGGTGATCTTCGAGGCGAACGGGCAGCGGGTGGCGTTGCTGGCCGACGCGGTGCATGGGCAGGTCGACGCGGTGGTGCAGCCGGTGGACCGGTTGGTGGGGATGCCGCGATGGATCACCGGCGCGGCGCTGCTGGAAGGCGGCCGTCCGGCGTTGCTGATGGACCTGGCGAGCGTGGTCTGAGCAGGAGGAGACGATGTCGACTCGTGATGATCTGCAAACGCTTCGCGACGACGGCCTGCGCGAAGTGGCGACGATCGGCGCCGGCCACGCGGCCACGGCGCTGTCGCAACTGACCGACCGGCGCATCATGATCTCGGTGCCGCACGTCGGCCGCATTCCGTACGGCGAAGTCGCGGCGACGCTGAGCTCCTTCGGCGACCACGTCGCGGTGATCGCGATGCGGATGCTGGGCGATCTCACCGGCCGCGCGCTGCTGATCTTCAGCGAACTCGATGCGGGCCGCCTGTGCGACCTGATCCTCCGCCGGCCGGTCGGGCCGCCGCGCGCACTGGGCGAGATGGAGCAGTCGGGGTTGAAGGAAGTCGGGAACATCGTCTGCTCGGCGTACCTGACGGCGCTCAGCAACTTCATGGGGATGATGCTGCTGCCGTCGGTCCCGACGTTGATCACGGGGGCAACGGCGGCGGCGATCGCGCAATCGGTCGACCCGCACGAGGCCGAGAGCGACCTGGTGTTCTGTGTCGACACCGCGTTCCGGGCCGAGTCGGCCGCCGAGGAGCTTACCGGGGCGTTCCTGCTTCTCCCCGACCAGGCGGCGGTGCAGGCGATTCTCGAGGCCATGCGGCTCGATTGAATGGCGTCGCCCCGTCCGCGCGACTCCGGTGTGGTGGCGGCGCTGGGGCAGCGTTGCGGCGCCGGCAGCGCGGCCACGCTGACCAACTTTGCCTGGTTCGCCGCGCGCCGGGGGGCATTCGACGCCGCGCTCGACGCGGTGCGCCGAGCGGTGACGTTGCCGCATGCCCCCGCCGCGGCATACCGATCGCTCGAGCGGATCGCCGCGGGTCGCAGTGATGGTCTCCTGCTCGCGGTGGACCCGGGCGACACGCCGCCACCGGTAGCGCCGGTTACTCGCAATCCCCTCGCCGCGGCAGTCGCGGCGCATCATCACGCCGAATGGTCGGTGGCCGAGGCGTGTTACCGCTCGGCGCTGGGCGATCCGGTGCTCGCACCATCGGCGTGGAACGGGCTGGCGGTGCTGCACGAGCAGCGCGGCGAGCGCGGCGCCGCCGACCGCGCATGGGCCGCCGCCGATGCCGAGAGCCGGCCCGCGGCCAAACACAATCGCGCGCTGGCGCTGCTCCGGCGCGGCTCCACCGCCGCCGCCCGCGAACTGCTGGCGACGGGAACGGAGCGTGGCGTCGCAGCGCTCGACTACCTTGCCGGCTATGCCGCGTTGACGGCCCACGACGCGGTGGCGGCGGTCGCGTTGCTCGAAACCGCCATCCGGATCGACGCCGACATGGCGCGCGCACTCTTCACGCTCGGGCTGGCGCGCGAACGGGTCGGCGACCATCTCGGGGCGGTCGATGCCACCCGCCGGGCGTTGCTGCTCTCTCCCTGGTATGTCCCGGAGGTCTGGCTGCTGGAGCGGAGCGGTGGCGCGCCATGGCTCGAACTCGCCGCCGAGGCACCGTCGCGGCGGGCGCAGGCTCCCGCCGACGAAGTACTGCTGGCCCTGGGGCGCTCGCTCCTGGAACGCGGTCACCTTGGCGAATCGCTGGCGGTGTTCAACCAGGTGCTGATGCAGCAGGCCTCGCAACCGGCGGCGCTCTTCCATCGCGGCGTGGTGCTGGCCAAGCTGCGCCGCTACGCCGAAGCGCTCGACGACTGGGCCGCGGTGGAACAGACCGACCCCGATGGTGCGCTCGGTGCGATGAGCCGGCGGCATGCGCAGTCGGCGCGGCAACTCGCGGCGCTTTTCCCCCGCCGGTAATCGCCATGCACGGACCGTTGAGCGAGATCGGGCTGGTCGAAGTGCTGCAGCTGCTCGAACGCGGCCGTCGCAGCGGCGTGCTCCGCGTCGTGGGCACCGACCCGACCACGCCGCGCACGCTGGTCCTGCATCAGGGCAAAGTGGCGGCGCTGGAACCTGATGCCGGCGACGCCGCCCTGCGCCGGGCGCTGACCAGCCGGCACCTGCTGGCGCCCGACGAGGACGCAACGGCGCTGCCCGGTGCGTTCCGCGACGCCCTCCGCCGCGAACTGGCGGGCCGCGCGCTCGGCGCCATGCTGCACTGGAGCCGGGGGCGGTTCGACTTCGAGGAGCGGGCGGCCGACGCCGGGCCGTTGGCGCTGTCGATCGATCAGCTGGTGCTGGAACTGGTCGCGGGCGAAAGCCGCCGGGTGGAACTGGCCGAGGCGCTGCACGATTTTCATGCCGTCGCGGACTTCGCGCCGGCGGAGCGGCTCATGGTGGGTGGTGCGCCGTCGTTGTCACCGCTCGACTGGCGGTTGCTCGATGCCGTTGACGGCGTGCGCGATGTCGGGGCGTTGGCGGCGGCCGTCGGCGAACCGCTGGAAGACGTCGCCGAACGGGTTCAGGCGCTCGAGGCCGCGGCTATACTTGTGCTGCGCCGTGCACCCGCCAACATCGCGGTCGAAGCGCGCGCCGCGCTGGAAGCGGGGCGGTACGAAGACGCCGCCGTGCTCCTGCGGTCGAGGGTTGCGGCAGCGCCGCACGATGCCGAGGCGTGGCGTGCCCTCGGACTGGCCGAAGTGGGCGCCGGTCGGTTCGATCGCGCCATCGAAGCCTGGCGGGCGTGGCAGACCGCCGAACCGGCGCGCGCCGCCGATGCCGTTTCGCTGATGCAGGCCGCTCGCACGATGCTGGAGGCCCTGGTCGACGCCCGTGACTGACCTGCCGTCCAATTCTCCGCAGCGCACCCCGGGGCTGGCCTTTCTCGAACTGGGCGAGCGCCTGCGGCAACGCGGCCAGCTCGATGCCGCCGCCTCGGTGGCGCAGGCGGGACTGGCCCACTATCCCACCCTTGCCGACGCGCACGACCTGCTGGGCCGGATCCGGGTCGACCAGGGCGAGGATGCCGCCGCGGTCGCGGCGTGGCATGCCGCGATCGAATGCGAGCCGATGCACGTCGGGGCGCGGAAGGGACTGGCGTACATCGCGTTCCGGGCGCGCGACCTGACCACCGCCGAGCGGCACCTCGAACTCGCGCTGCGCGACGCACCGCACGATGCGACGGTGCTGGCCGCTCTGGACCGCGTCCGCGCCGCGCGTCCGGCGGCCGCACCGGAATCGATGCCCCGGATCGACGATCCGGCGGGAGGATTGCTGCTGGTCGATCCGCAGGGCATGCGACTCGCCGGCGGCGTCGGACCCGATCGCACCGAGGCGATCGCCGACGCCGTTGCGGCCGAATCCGCCGGCCTCCGCCGCGAAGCCGAGCGCGCCGCGCGCCTGCTCGAACTCGGCGCCTTCCGTCATGTCGTCGTCGACGGCGGCGATGCACGCTTCGCGGTCTTTCCCGTCGACACGCGGGTGACGCTCGTGGTCCGGCGCGTTCCGGCGATGCCGGTGGGCCGGCTGCTGGCGCTGGGCACGCGGGCCGCGGACGCGGCGCGCGACTGGCTGGGACGGCTCGCGTGACGACCGAACGGTGGATCGACATCCTGCGTGAGGTGACCGGCGTCTCCGGGGTTCGCGGCGCGTTGGTGCTCTCGGCCGAAGACGGGCTGGTGGTGACCGATGCCGCCATGCCCGATCTCGACACGGCCGACGTGGCGGCGCTGGCGGCCGGCGTGATCGCGCGGGCATCGCGCACCGCCGCCGCGATGGGAAGCGGTGTCCCGACCTCGGTGCATCTCACCGCGGACGGCGGCACGTTGCTGGCGGTGGCCGGTCCGCCGCCACTCTGGCTGGCCGCCGTCGCGGACTCCGACGCCGAACTGGGCCGGCTGCGGCTGTTGCTGGGCGATTTCGCGGCGGCGCTGCAATGACCCGCGTGCTGGAGCCCTGGCTGCGGGAGCCGCTGACGGAGTTCCTGCGGGAATCGTCGGCGCGGCTGGCACTGGTGATGACCAGTTCGGGACAGGTCATCGCCCAGCACGGGTTCACCCGCTCCGTCGACGTGATGTCCGCCGCGGCGCTCGGTGCGGGAATCGTTGCCACGACCGGGGAGCTGGCGTCGCTGGTGCAATCGCCAGCCGGCTTCGGCGCGGTGGTGCATCAGAGTGACCGCCAGGGGGTGTGGCTGGCCGGATTCGACACGTCGCGCGGACGCTGGATTGCGCTGGTGGTCTTCGGGGCGGAATCGTCGGTCGGATTGGTGCGCCTGTTCTTCGAGCGCTTTCTGGATCAGGTACGTGCCGCCGCGCCGGCCGTGTCGACGGCGCGCGAGGTGCTCGCCGAGGGATTCGAACGCGAGCTCGATCAATCACTGCGCGCCCTCTTCGGAGCGCCGTGACGATGGCGACGCTCCGGGCCGATACCCACGAACTCGACGCCTCGCTGCTGGTGTACGGCGCGGCGCGTTCCGGCAAGACCGCCCTGCTGCACTGCATCCGCGACCGCGTGGCGCCGGAAAGGCGCGGGTCGGTGACGCCGCTCGGGGCCGGGTTGGTGGAGGCGACACTGCTCGACTGGTTGCCGCTTCACCTCGGCACCATCGGCGGGTGGCGGACGCGGGTGCATCTCTACGCCGTCCCCGGGCAGCAGCATGCCGATGCCACCCGGCGCATGCTGCTGGCGCAGGCCGACGGGATCCTGTTCGCGGCCGACTCGCAGGCCGTGGCGCTCTCCGACGGCCAGGCCGCGGCGGCGGCGCTGCGCGACAATCTGCGCAACGACGACGGGACGCCGCGCGATGTTCCCACCGTGTTGTTGCTCACCAAACGCGACCTGCCCGGCGAGCTGCTGCTCGACGACGCGACGCTGCGCCAGGCGCTGGCGATGGACGACGTGCCGGCGTTCCGCTGTGATGTCCGGAGCGGCGCGGGCGTGCTGGAAGCGTTGCACACCGCGGTGTCCCTGATGATGCGCCGCCTGGCGCCGCGGAAGCCGGCATCGTGAGCAACCGATGCTGAATCCGCACGCGCGCTTCGCGTCATTCGTGGTGGGGTCGTCCAACCGTCTGGCCGCCACCGCGGCCAAGACCGTGGCGGAGACGCCGGCGGCGGCGTACAACCCGCTCTTTCTCTATGCGCGGCCCGGGCTCGGCAAGACTCACCTGCTGATGGCCATCGGCAACGAGGCCCAGGCCATCGATCCGTCGCGCCGGGTGGAATACACCACCGTCGACGAATTCGTCGAGGCGTACCACGCCGCGCTGGCGGCGGGACAGGCCGAGGCGTACCGGCGGCGGTTCACCGATGCCGACGTGGTGCTGGTCGACGACGCGCAGTTGCTGGCCGACCAGCGGGAGCTGCAGTCGGAGTTGCTGCGGCTGATCGACGTGCTCATGGCGGCCGACCGGCAGATCGTGCTGGCGGGCGACCGTCCCCCGGAAGAGATCCAGGCGCTCGACGAGCGGCTGATCCGCCGTTTCGCCGGCGGGCTGGTGATCGACATGGGCGCGCCCGATTACGAAACCCGACTGGCGATCCTGGCGCGGCGATCGGAGGAGCGCCAGGTACAGTTCTCGCCCGAGGTATTGTCGGCCGCGGCGGAAGCGCCGATCGGCACCGTGCGCGAGCTGCTGGGCGCCCTCAATCGCCTGATCGCCGAGCAGGCGGTGCACACGTCGTCGCTGTCGGCTCCCGAAGCCCGCCGGCTGCTCGCGGCCCTGGGCCATCCGGCCGAGGTGCGGCAGCCGGCCGACGACGGCGCGCCGGCGGACGGTGAGGTGCGAGAGTCCGGTGCGCTCCCCGATGAGTTCGGCGATTTCCTGTCGGACGTTTCGGCCACCGTGGCCCAGCAGGTGGACCGTTGGCGACAGCGGGTGCTGGAGGCGGCGCTGCGATATGGCGGCGAAGGGTTCCGCACCGCGCGGCTGGATGCGCTCCTGGGGCAGGAACCGATGCTCGACCCCGAGGCGGCGCTCGCCGCGTTCGAGGGCGACGTCGCGGCGCTCCGGCAACTCCAGGCGGAACTGGTCGATCTGGCGCCGGCGTTGCTCGAGCAGGCCGCGTTGCACGATCCCGACCGGCTGGCGGAAGCGGAATCGCTGGTGGTCGAGGCGCGCGAGGCGGGGGCGCCACTCCCGGGGCCGTCGGCCCGATTCACCCTCGAATCGTTCACCACCGGTGCCACGGCAAGGCCCGTAGTCGAAGCGGTGCGCGCCGCCGCCGAGCGACCGGGGCAGCGTTACAACCCGCTGGTGATCGTGGGGCGCGCCGGCGTCGGCAAGACGCATCTCTTGCATGCGTTCGGGCACGCCCTCCGGGCCGCGGGAACGTTGCGGGTGGCGGTGATGGACGGCCGCCAGTTCGTCGACGAACTGGTGGCGGCGCTGACTGCCGGAACTGCGAGCCACTGGCGGCAGCGGTTGCGCCGCGCCGAGGCGCTGCTGATCGACGACGTCGACGTGCTGGCCGGCAAGGAACGGAGCCAGGAGGAGTTGTACCTGTTGTACAACCTGCTGCTCGAATCGGGGCGGCAGATGGCGTTCACGTCGCACCTGCCGCCGGCCCAGCTGTCGGGATTCGAACCGCGGCTCGCCACGCGGCTGGCGGGCGGTCTGGTGCTGGAATTGGGGCCGCCGGATCGCGAAGCGAAGCGCCGCGAGGTGGAGCGACTCCTCGAAAGCCGCGCCGCCGATTCCGACCTGGTCGAATACCTCGCGTCGCGTCCCGCCGACTCGCTGCGCGACATCCAGCAACTGGTGCCGCGGTTGACCGCGGCCGCCGAGGCGCGGCAGAGCGCGCTTACGGTGGCGGTGGCACGCAACATCCTCGAGGGCGCCGGTGGCGACGTGCCGCGCCAGGCGCGGCGCGGCAGCGGCATCCTGACCCCCGGCAGCGGCGCGGTGCGTTCGCGGGAGAAGATGATCGAAACCTGGCCGGACATCGCCGAGCGCCTCATCGAGGATTGGGGCTGATGGCCATCAAGGGTTCGCTCAAGGAAGCGTCGCTCCCCGACGTGGTGCAGCTCCTCTTTCTGGGGCGCCGCACCGGGTGTCTCTCGGTCGCCAACGAACGCAATTTCGCATCGGTGTGGTTCGACGACGGCTGGATCGTCTTCGCCGGGATGGTGTCGCGACCCGACCGGCTGGGCGAACGCCTCGTCGCGGCGGGCAAGTTGACCACCGCGCAACTCGACGAAGCGATCGCCGCACAACAGGCCGTGCCCGGGCGACGGCTGGGAGAATTGCTGGTGCAGCTCGGCCTGCTGGCGCGCGCCGACCTGGAGGCCGAGTTGCAGCATCAGGTCGAGGAGACGGTGTACACGCTGTTCACATGGACCAGCGGCACGTTTTCGTTCGAGGCCGGCGTGCGCCCCGACGACGCCGAAGCGACGCTGCGCCTGAACCCCGAGGGGCTGCTGCTCGAGGGAGCACGGCGCATCGACGAGTGGAGCGTGATCGCCAAGAAGATCACGTCATTCGACGCCGTCTACGACGTCGACGACAACACCCGGCCCGCCGGGCTGGGCGAGCCGGACCTCGACGAGATGGAGCGGCGTGTCCTCCCGCTCGTCGACGGCGCCCGGTCGGTCCGTGACCTCGTCGACGCCACCGGACTCACCGATTTCGAAGTCTGCCGCGTGCTGTTCGGTCTGCTGTCGGCCGGCCGGCTCCGTCGCGTCGCGACCGCGGCACCGCCCGCGCCGCGCCAGGACGAGGCGCGCATCGAGGAACATCGCAATCTCGGGATCGCGTTCTATCGGACCGGCATGCTGGCCGAAGCCGAGCGCGAATTCCGGCGCGTCGCGGAGATCCGCCCGTCGGACGCCGCGGCGCCCTTCCAGCTCGGCCTGATCGCGCTGCGTCAGGGTCGCTGGGGCGACGCGTACGAGCAGTTCCGCCGGTCGGCCGAACGGCAGCCGCCGCGCAGCGCGGTGCTGCACAATCTGGCACTCGCGCTGGAAGCACTGGGCCGCCTCGACCAGGCCGACGCGGCGCTGGCCGACGCCGTGACCCGGGAGCCCGGCGACAGCCGGCTCTGGACGGCGTGGGGCCTGTTGGCGCTGAAGCGGGGCGACGCGGTACCGGCGGCGGACCGCTTCGTGCGGGCGCGGGAACTGGTGGCAGAGGGGATGCCGCCGGCGCACTGGTTCTGGGGATACGGCTGGGCGCAGGCGCTGTCGGAGGCGTGGAGCGGCGCGCTCGCGACGCTTCGGGACGGCGTGGCGACCTATCCCGATCACCCCGTGTTGTGCACCACGCTGGCGGTGCTGCTCGAGGGAACCGGGGAAGTCGGGGAGGCGGAGGCGCATCTGCGGCATGCGCTCGGTGAAGACCCGACGATTCCGCAGACGTCGAAGAATCTGGGCGACCTGCTCTACCGATCGGGGCGCTGGGACGAAGCGGAGGAGGCGTACGAGCGCGCCACCAAGTTGGCACCGGCGCTCGGTGACGACGTCTACTTCAAGCTCGGCAACCTGGCGTGCCGCCGCGGCGATCTGGCGGCGGCCCGCCGCCACTGGGAAGAGGCACTGGTGCACAATCCGGATCACGCCCTGGCGCGGGCCAATCTCGCCGGGTCGGGAGCCGCGGCATGAGCGGCGAATCGCTGGAACTGCTGCGGGCGGAATTCGACCGGATCGCGGCGGTACTCCGCGCGTCGCCGGGGGTCGAAGCGCGCGCCTCGGAAAAGGCGGCCATCGTCGCGCTGTTCAAGCGCACCGAGTCGACCATCGCCGAACTTGCCGAATTCAAGGAGGGGATCCGCGATCTGGTGACCCGCTTCAAGGCGTTGCCATCACTCGAGGAACGGGCGTCGGTGCGGCACGATCACGTCGGCGCGTCGACGTATGTCGAGCGGGGATGGAGCGAATTGGCGGCAGCGCGGTGGGAGCGGGCAGAGAGCCTGTTGCGGGAGGCGCTGTTGCTCGATCCGTCGAGCTCCACCGCGCAATCGCTGCTCGGCTGGGCGCTGATGTACCAGCTGCGCCACGACGAGGCGCTACAACTGGCGTTGCAGGTGCTGGTGCACGACCCCGATTGCGGGCTGGCCCGCGTGGCGGTGGGCGCGGTCTGCCTCCGCAAGGGAATCGTCGGCGAAGCCATCGAGCACCTGACGCGTGTTGCGCGGCACGGCGGCGATCCCCGGGCCACGCTGTACGCCAACTACTGGCTGGGTGTGGCGTATCTCGAGCGGGAGATGCACACGGACGCGGAAGAGTTCCTGCGGCGCGCCGTCACCCTGGGCCCCAACCTCGGCGAAGGCTGGACCGAACTGGGGCGTGCGCTCTGGTACCAGGGCCACACCGCGGAAGCCGCCGAAGCGTGGGGCGTCGGTGCCCGGATCCGCCATTCGCCGCAGGCGGCGCGCTGTGTGGAACTGCTCGATCTTGTCGCCGCCGGAGGGACGCCGCCACGCTCGCCGTTCGCCTCGCCGCGCTGATGCAGGTGGCCGGCGCGCCAGCCGGTCGCGTGCCGCAGGTTCCCACCGAGCGCATTCAGGTCGGCGACATCGCCGTGCTGGTCGATTCGCAGCACGCCTCGCTCGGCACCGCCCTGGCACAGGCGGCCTCGGTGCCGCACGACTGGCTGGGGATCGGCCGCGTCGATGCCGGCCGGCTGGTGCTGGTGATCGCCGACAACCGCGCGGTCTTCAGCGAGTGGTCTCACGGCCGTGTGCCGGCGTGGGGCGCGGGAGTCACCTTTCCGGGCAGTCACGTGGTGATCATCCGGCTCGATGCCGGCGATCCGTTCGAGACACTGCGTCACGAACTGGCGCACGTGGTGCTGCATCGCGAGGTGCCGGGGCGCGTGCCGCTCTGGTTCGACGAGGGATACGCCGTGCTCGCGTCCGGCGAATACGATCGGATGGCGGCGCTGCGCCTCAACCTGGCGGTGGCGATGGGCCACATTCCCGCGAGCCTCGACGCGCTCGACGCCCAACTCCGCGGCGACGCCGTCGACGCCGAGGCGGCGTACGCCCTCTCGGCCTCGGCGGTCGCGGAACTGGCGCGGCGCAATCCCACTCATACCCTGCAGCCGCTGCTGGCCCAACTGGAGGCAGGGACGCCGTTCGACGAGGCCGTTGATATCACCACCGGGCTGCACGATGGACGGTTCGATGACGCGTGGCGACAGGCGGTGCGCCAGCGCTACAACCTGATGCTCTGGTTCATGACCGGCGGGGCGTGGTTGCTGCTTTCGTTCCTGCTCGTCTGGGCGGCGGCGTTGCGGCGGCGGCGGGATGCGCCGCGCCGGCGGGCGCTCGACGACGGATGGACCATGCCCGAACCGGACGAGACGGACGTCACGGTTCAAAACGTTTACCCGCAGCAACTTGACCACCCGGGCCAAAGTCGCTAGGCTCATCTGATGCCATCGACAGCACCCGCGGACGGTCACTCGGCACTCTTTGGGCGCCGCAATTACGTCGCGCTCGCTGTTGCGGTCGCCACGATCGGCGCGGGATATGCGGTGCTGGTTTCCGGAGCGGCGGGAGCCGCCTCGGTCTTGCTCGTGGTGGGGTACTGCATCCTCTTTCCAGTCGCTCTGGTAATCTGACGGCCGGGGAAACGGGCGAATAGCTCAGCTGGTCAGAGCGCCTGCTTTACACGCAGGATGTCGGGGGTTCGAGTCCCTCTTCGCCCATGGTCGGCGTGCAGGGTGTCCGGAGTGCCCCGTCACATATATGGACAAGCAGTCGGTCCTCCATTCGGGAGCCTGTTGAATGGTTTACCAGGTGAATGCGTTCGTGTTGATGACCGCGGTCGCGGCGGTACCGCCGGCAATGTCACAGGGAATTCCGCCGGGCTCGTCGTACACCGCCACCTCGGTGCGCGTGGCGGCGCCGGTGTTGCTGGTGGCCAACCCGTTCCTGGTCGGGCGCGCGGACGCGGAGAACCCGACCGATTCGACGAATTCGGTGACGATCGGCACCAACATGCGGGACCGCCTGTCGCAGAAGGTCGGCACCGATTGGAATGTGGTGGGCAGGGCCGAAATGAACCGGGACTTGATCCAGTGGGGCTATCCGGCGGACGCGATGCTGTCGCCAACGCTGGTGCGGACGATGGCGGGCCAGCTCAACGTGCGCGCACTCGTCACCAGCTACCTCAGCAAGGCCGCGGCCGGCGGGTATTCGGCAACGGGGCGTGTGACCGGTGCCAATTCCGCGATGGACCTCGGCGCATCGGTGTCGCTCGTTCAGGCACCGGGCCAGGCGTTGCCCGACTTCGGCGGCAAGCTGGCCGACGCCGTGCTCCCGCTGCTGCGATCGTTCGTGCCGGCGAAGGACTGCATCGATCAGGCGTCGACCAATCCCAAGAAGGCGGCGGACGAAGCGAAAAAGGTGCTGAAGGACACACCGGGCTTTGCGCTGGCGGAGTACTGCCTGGCGCAGATCGCCCAGATGACCGACTCCAACTCCGCGGAAGCGCTGGCTGACTACCAGGCCGCGGCCAAGGGCGACTCGCTGTCGATCCTGCCGTGGACCGCGATCGCCGACATTCATCGCCGGCTGAACGACTCCAATAGCGTGGTCGCGGATTTCCAGCACATGCTCCGGGTCGATCCCACCAACCAGAAGCTGGCCGAGACGGCGCGGAAGTATTTCATCCTGTACAACCGTCGCGACGCCGCCAAGCAGGTGGTGGAAGAACAGCTCAAGAACGATCCGAACAACCCCGACTGGCTCGACCTGGAGAGCAACTATTGCATCGCCGACAGCGACTTCAAGTGTGTCGTCGGCGCGCTCGACAAGGTCTATCTGATGGATTCGACGCGGGCGGACACGGCCTTCTATGCCAAGATCCTCTACGCCGCGTCGCAGCCGGCAGAGAACCCCGATACCGCGGCCTACATGGAGTGGGCCAAGCGGGGCGCCGCCAAGTACCCGGCAAACGGTGACATCCTCGAAGCGCTGGCCCGTGCCTACGCCATGACGGGTCAGGACGACTCGGCCGTGGCCGTGGCCAACCGGATGATGCAGGCAGATCCGAGCAAGACGACGGCGTTGCTGTTCGTGGTGCAGGGTCTGATCAAGGTTCAACGCTACGCGGCGGCTGCGTCATTCACCACGCTGGTCAAGCAAGTTGGTGATGACCAGACGAAGAACGACTTTGCCGGCCTCCTGCTGCAGGCGGCGCAAGCAGCCTATGCGGCAGAGAACGCCAAGGACAGCACCCAGACCAAGGACTGGTCGACGATGGAACTGCTGGCGCAGTCCACGCTCAATTCTGGCTCGAGCAATCCGCAGATCACGACGACGGCTCATTTCTTCTTCGGGCTGGGCGAATACTTCAAGATGTTCGCACTCGTCGGGCCGGCGTACAACGGGAAATCGTGCGACATGACGAAACAGATCGATTCCCTGATTCCGATCGTGGAGCAGGAGTTGACGGCGGCCCAGGCGAGCACGACCCAGGCAATCGTCCAGAGCGCCGGGAACCTGCTGCAGAACGTCGGGCAGCAGAAGGCGGCCGACGTCAACTGGATCAAGGCCTTCTGCAAGCCGCAGGAACAGTAAGGGGCCTCCCGGCCGGGGCCGCGCGCGATTAGGTTGGCGTCCGGCCGACCGGGGGCTGTAGCTCAGCTTGGTTAGAGTGCCGCACTGTCACTGCGGAGGTCGCGGGTTCGAGCCCCGTCAGCCCCGTTGTCACCCCGCCCGATTCGCCGGGCGGGGTGCTTCATTTCCTCCATGACCGTTCCCGATGCCGCGTTCCACCGTCCGGTGCTCCTCGATGTCGTCCTGGAGCGTGCCCGGGGCACTACCCGCGTAGTCGATGCCACGCTGGGTGACGGCGGGCACGCCGCGGGGTTCCGCGCCCAGGGTGCCGAGGTGCTGGCGATCGACCGTGACCCGGGGGCGATCGCCACGGCCCGATCGCGCCTCGGCGAGCGCGGGATCACGTATCTGCGGGCGCCCTTCGCGAGCGACGAGGCGCTCGGCGCGGTGGCGGCGTTCCGCCCCGGATTCATTCTGCTCGACCTGGGGGTGTCGTCGCGCCAGTTCGACCAGCCCGAGCGGGGATTCACGTTTCGACCGGGAGTGGCGCTCGACATGCGGATGGGCGACACCGGGCCGACGGCGGCAGACTGGTTGGCCGAGGCCCCGGTGGAGGAACTCGCGGCGACGTTCCGCGACTTCGCCGACGAACGCGGCGGCCGGCGTCTGGCGCACGAGATCGCTCGGCGCCGCGAGCGGGCGGCGCTCTCGGTCAGCGACGACCTGGTCAACGCCATCCGCGCCGTCCTCGGCCCCCGGAGCGGACCGGGCGACTTTGCCCGGATCTTCCAGGCCGTCCGGATGGTGATCAACGACGAGCCGGGACAGCTGGAGCGGGCACTGCCGGCGTTCCGCGACGCGCTCGTACCGGGCGGAACACTGGCCGTGATCAGTTATCATTCGGGAGAAGACCGACTGGTGAAAGCGGCGTTTCGGGATTGGGGTGTCGGGTGCACCTGTCCTCCCGGTCTGCCGCAGTGCGTGTGCGGGACCGTGCCGCTCGGGGTGGCCGAACCGCGCCGCGCCATCGTTCCACCAGCCGAGGAGGTGGCCATGAATCCACGCGCGCGCAGCGCCAGGCTGCGGTTCTTCCGGGTCCGCGATGCGGATTAAGGGGCGCTATCTGGTGCTGGCGTGGACGGCGGTGTTTCTCGCCGCCATGGGCGTGATCGTCGTGCGCGACAAACGTGGCTTCACGGTCGGCAAGCACCTTGAGACGCTCGACGACAGCGTGCGCGCGATGCAGAGCCTCCAGGCGAGCCTCGAGGCCAGCATTGCCGCGTTGTCGAGCCGGGACGGTCTGGGCGCCAAGCTCGAATCACGCGGGTTCCGCTTTGCATCCGATTCCGAACTGCTCACGCTTCCGCTCCCGCCGCACTGAATGGCCAAGCCCGCCGCGCGCATTCTCTTCCTCGAAGGCGTCCTCGCCCTGGCCGCGGGCGCGGTGCTGGTGCGCAGCTTCACGGTGCAGGTGCTGCAGCATCGCGGGTGGGCGGCGCGGGCAGAAGCGCTTCGCACCGAGACGGTGCCGATCGCGGCACGCCGCGGCACGATCTACGATCGCGACGGCGTCGTGCTGGCCGAGAGTCAGGCGCTCTACCGGGTGGGGATCGCGCTCGACCAGTTGACCGATACCGCGGCGATCGAACGGCGCCTGCCAGGGTGGCTCGGCGTGTCCACCGATCGGGTGGTGCGGGCGTTCCGGAACGACTACGCCTACTTCTACGGGCCGTTCTCGGCGGCGCAGGTGGAGCCACTGCGCAGCGTGCGAGGCGTGCACCTCGACGTGCTGTACGACCGCGTCTACCCGATGCAGTCACTCGCCGCACCGATACTCGGTCACCTCGATCCCGATGGCAACACCGGGACGGGCGGCGTGGAGCGGATGCTCGACACGCTGCTTGCCGGGCAGGCCGGGCTGGATCGGTACACCATCGATTCGCGCGGGCGCCGGCTGGCGATCCCGAACGCGCGGTTGCGCGAACCGGTGCCGGGGCACGACGTCTACCTCACCATCGACCACGATCTGCAGGGGATCGCCGAGAGCGCCTTGCGGCAGGCGGTGGGAGCCGACGGCGCGATGGGGGGAGACGTCGTGATCGCCGACGCAAAGACCGGTGAGCTGCTCGCCGTGGCGTCGCTGCGTACCGATTCCACCACCGGTGCGCTCGCCGCCACCGCCTCGGCGCTCGTCGAGCCGTTCGAGCCCGGCTCGACATCGAAGCTCTTCACCGCGGCGGCCCTGCTGAGCCAGCACGCCGACACCTCGCCGGTCTTCGGCGAGAACGGCCACTGGAACATGCCGGTGGGCCACAACCGTACGCGGACGATCGACGACGTGGAGAAGCTCGACGGTCCGGTGACGCTGGGAGGCGCCATCGCGCATTCGAGCAACATCGCGATGTCGAAGTTCTCGCAGCGGGTTACCCCCGACATGCAATTCGAGACGATTCGCAACTTCGGCTTCGGCACACCGCCGGGGCTGGGATTCCCGGGCGAAGCGGCGGGACGGCTGACCCGCCCGGCGACGTGGGCCAATCCGCTTTACAGCCAGCCGTCGCTGGCGATGGGTTACGAGTGGATGACCAGTGCGGTGCAGCTGGCCGAGGGCTATGTCGCCATCGCCGACAGCGGTCGAGTGCTGGAACCGGAGCTGGTGCGCGCGGTGCGGGACGGAGCGGGGGTCGTGACCTGGCAGCACCACACCGAGGTGCTTCGCCAGGCCATTGCGCCGGCGGTGGCCGCGCAGCTGGTGGCGTATCTCGGGCTGGTCACCGACAGCGGTGGCACCGGGACCCAGGCCCGCCTCGACCGCTACAAGGTGTACGGCAAGACCGGCACGGCCGAAATCCAGAACACCACGACGTACCACACCGGGCATTACCGCGCCTCGTTCGCGGGAGTGTTTCCGGGTGACGCGCCGCGCTGGGTCATCTACGTGATGCTCGACCGGCCTCACGGTACCGAGTCGTACGGCGGCAAGGTTGCCGCTCCAGTGGTGCGCAGCATTCTCCAGCAGGCCCTGGCACTGGAACATCCGCCCTTCGACCTCGGTCGTTCCGCGGTGTCGCTGGCGTCGACTGCGCCGGCTCCCTTGCCGATGCCGACACGTCCCGCGGCCCTTCCGGTCGAAGCGGTGGCCTACCCGCTGCAACCATTACCCGACACGAGTGCCACCCGCCACGCGGTGCCGACGCTGTCGAATGTCCCGGTGCGCGAGGCGACGCTGGCGCTTTACGAGCTCGGATTCCAGGTACGCCTGGTGGGGAGCGGCCGGGTGCGTCGCACCGACCCCGTCGCGGGCGATTCGCTGCCACGGGGGACCCTGGTGACGATCGTCGCGGACACGCTGCCATGAAGCTCCACGAACTGATCCGGCCGTTGCGGCGGCAGGACCTGGTGGTGAGCGCGCCGCCGGCGAACCCCGAGGTGGTCACCCTTGCAGTCGATTCCCGCGAGGTGACGCCCGGGGCACTCTTCCTGGCCATGCGCGGCGCGCTCACCGACGGGCACCGCTTCATTGCGAAGGCGGTGGCGGCGGGGGCGGTGGCGGTCTGCGCCGAACGCGAGGTGGCGTGCGGCGTGCCGGTGGTGGTGGTGCAGGACGGCCGCCGTGCCGCTCAGGCGATCGCCGAAGAGTGGTATCGCTACCCGGCGCGGGAACTCCGGCTGGTCGGCATCACCGGGACGAACGGCAAGACCACGACGACGGCGCTGGTGCGCCACCTGCTCAACGTCGCGGGTGACGTCGGCAACATCGGCACCCTCGGGGCGTTCGACGGCGCGGGTCGCGCCATCGAGTCGTCGGCCGGCGTGCTTACTACGCCGGGGCCGGTCGACCTGCAGGCGACCTTCCGCGCCATGGTCGAAGCGGGTGTGCGAACGGTTTCGATGGAAGCGTCATCCCATGCGCTCGATCAGGGACGACTCGATGCCATCAACTTTGCGGCCGGCGTGTTTACCAACCTGACCCGCGACCATCTCGACTATCACATGTCGATGGAGGAGTACCAGGTGGCCAAGCTGCGGCTGGCGGACCTGGTGGCGTCCGACGGCGTGCTGAGCGTCAATGTCGACGACCCGGCGTGGCATTCGCTGCTGCGCGACGGCCGCACGATCTCGTGGGGCATGGCGACGCGGGCGCAACTGCAGGTGAGCAACATCCACATCATCCCCGGCGGAAGCCGCTTCACTCTTTCGGGACGGTTCGGGACACGCGAAGCGTCGCTGCCGATCCCGGGCGATTACAACGTGGCCAACGCCGCCGGCGCCGCCGCCGCCGTGCTGGGGCTGGGTGTGTCGCTCGACGCGGTCGTGGAGCGGATGGGCAGCGCGCCCCAGGTGCCGGGCCGGATGGAGCGGATCGTGGATTCGCCCTTCCGGGTGGTCCGCGATTATGCCCACACGCCCGATGCGATCGAACGGGCGCTGGCGGCGCTGCGGCCGTTGACGCCTGGCAAGCTGATCATCGTCTTCGGCTGCGGCGGCGAACGCGACATCGGCAAGCGGTCGATGATGGGGCGCCTCGCGGTGGCCGGTGCCGACGACGTCATCGTTTCCTCCGACAACCCGCGCCACGAAGACCCCGACCGGATCATCGACGACGTGGTCTCCGGACTCCCGGCGAACGCGTACACCCGCGAGCCCGATCGGGAGAAGGCCATCCGGATCGCGCTCGACCACGCCGGTCCGGGCGACACGGTGCTGCTGGCGGGGAAGGGGCACGAGACCTACCAGGTGGTCGGCAGCGAGGACCTCCCGTTCGACGAGCGCCAGATCGTGCTCGACTACTTCGCCAGGTGACGGCGCGCTTCACCGACCGCATGGTGCGCCGCGCGCTGCAGCTCCCGGGCGGCGTCGACATCGAGTATGCCGCGGTGGTCACCGACACGCGGCAGCTGCCGCGTGGCGCGCTCTTCGTCGCGCTGTCGGGACCGAATTTCGACGGGCACGCCTTTCTCGAGGCCGCCCGCGACAAGGGGGCCCGCGGCGCGGTGGTGCGGCAGGGAACCGAGCGGGTTCCGGGGCTGGTGCTGTATCAGGTGGCAGACACGCTCCGCGCACTCGGCGACCTCGCCGCCACTGATCGCGAACGCATCGCCGGCCCGGTCGTCGCCATCACCGGTCAGAACGGCAAGACGTCGACCAAGGAGATGATGGCAGCGGCCTTGTCGACCCGTTGGAAGACGCACCGGACGCGGGCCAATCTCAACAACCTGGTGGGAGTCCCGCTCACCATCCTGGAGTCACCGGCCGACGCCGAAGCGATGGTGATCGAAGCCGGAGCCAACCTTCCCGGCGAGATCGCCCGGTATCGCGAGATCATCCGGCCGGATATCGCCGTGGTGCTCAACGCCGGGTCGGGGCATCTCGAGGGGTTCGGATCCGTCGAGGGGGTGATGCGGGAGAAGCTGTCACTCGCCCGCGATGTGCCCGTGGCGATCGTGGGCGTGCAACCGCCGCACCTGCCCGACGGGGCACGGCAGTTGGCGCGGCGGGTCATCACGGCCGGGCTCGAGCACGCCGACGTCGTCCCCGACGCCGTGGAGATGTCGCCGGACGGCCGGGCGATCGTTTCGAAAGACGGGCGGACGTTCATGCTGGCGACACGCGGACGACATCAGGCGGGGAACGCGATGTTCGTCTGGGCGGCGGCGCGGGAGCTGGGACTCGATCTCGACCGCGTGGCGGCGGCGCTGGAGCTGACGCCGACGGTCGCAGGTCGGGGCGAACTGGTGCAGCACCGGGCGCTCACCGTCCTCAACGACTGCTACAACGCCAACCCGGAATCGTTCGCCAGCGCCATCGCCATGGCGGAGTCGCTCCGGGCGGGGCGGCGACTGGTGTTCGTGGCGGGGTCGATGCGGGAACTGGGCGAGCACGCGCCGGCGCTCCACGACCGCGTGGCCGAGCAGCTGGCGAGGCTGCAACCGGAACTGCTGGCGCTGGTGGGCGACTTCGTCCCCGCGTTCGCTCGCCACCGCGGCGCCTACGCCGGGCGCCTGCTCGAAGCCGCGTCGGCCGACGACCTGGCCCCGTTGCTGGCCGAGCATCTCGCCGGCGACGAGCTGCTGGTCCTCAAGGCGTCGCGCGGCGTGGCCCTCGAACGTATTCTTCCCGTCATCCTCGCCCGCTTCGCTTCGTCCGTTTGAGGCCCGATGCTCTATCTCCTGCTCGCGCCGCTCGGAAAGTCGCACCTCTTCTTCAATCTGTTCACCTACATCTCGTTTCGCGCCGCCGGCGCCATGGTGACGGCGCTGCTGATGGCGTTCATCATGGGCCCGGGACTGATCCGCCGGCTCAAGGCGCACAAGGTGGGGCAGGTGATCCGGGCGGAAGGGCCGGCGAGTCACGAGCACAAGCGCGGCACGCCCACGATGGGCGGGATCATCATCATTGCCGCGACGGTGATCCCCACGCTGCTGTGGGCGCCGCTCGGTAACCTGTTCGTGCTGGTCGCGGTGGCGGCGACGCTGTGGACCGGGGCGATCGGCTTCGTCGACGACTACCTGAAGGTGGTCGAAGGGCGTTCGCGGGGACTGGTCGCGAAATGGAAACTCGCCGCGCAGGTGGCGTTCGGTGTCTGCCTCGGTGTCATGCTGCTCGTCTGGCCCGTCGTCTCACCCAGCACGATCCCGGCATCGGGTACCACGGTACCGTTCTTCAAGTACCTCGTCGTGGTATTCGCGCCGTGGCTGTACGTGGTGTTCGTGACCGGCGTGGAGACGGGGTTCTCGAATGCCGTGAATCTCACCGACGGCCTCGACGGTCTGGCGGCGGGGCTCTCGATGATCGCCGCCGGGGCGTTCGCGCTCTTTGCCTACGTCCTGGGCCGTGTCGACGTGACCGGGTACCTCAACCTGTTCTACCTCCCCGGCGCCGGCGAGCTCACCGTCTTCTGTGCCGCGTTGATGGGCGCGTGTCTCGGCTTTCTCTGGTTCAACGCGCCGCCGGCGCAGGTGTTCATGGGCGACACTGGCAGCCTCGCCATCGGTGGCGCATTCGGGACGGTGGCGATCCTGCTCAAGGCGGAATTCCTGCTGGTGATCATCGGCGGCGTGTTCGTGGCGGAAGCGGTGTCGGTAATGCTGCAGACGGGCGTGTTCCGCTGGTATCGCCGCACCCGCGGCCGCGAGTACGCCGAGTCGCATCGCGTGTTCCGCATGGCACCGCTGCATCACCATTTCGAGAAACTTGGCTGGGCCGAATCGACGGTGGTGGTCCGCTTCTGGATTCTCGGCATCTTCTGCGCGCTGGCGGCCCTGGCCACGCTCAAATTGCGATGAGCCGGCTCGACGCGTGGCAGGCCGCCGGCCGTGAAGTGAGCGTGGCCGGTGCCGGTCGCAGCGGGATCGCCGCGGCGCGGCTGCTGGCCTCGCGGAGCATTCCGGCCTATCTGTCCGACAGCGGCCAGGGCGAGGCGGTGCAGCGTGCGGCGGCGGCGCTGCGGAGCGAGGCCGCCATCGTGACGGTTGATACCGGTCGACACGACCTGGCGCGGGTAGCCGGGAGTGCGGCACTGGTGCTGTCGCCCGGGATTCCGCACGACGCGCCGGTGGTCCGGGCCGCGGTGGAGGCGGGCGTGCCGGTGGTGGCGGAGGTGCAGGTGGGGCTCGACGCCCTCGCCGGCGTGCCGTACGTCGGCGTGACCGGGACCAATGGCAAGACCACCACGACGGCGCTGGTCCATCACCTGCTCATGGCGGCGGGACGCCGCAGCGTGGCCGCCGGGAACATCGGTACCGCGTTGTCGGAGGTGGCGTTGGCCGCGGACCGCCCGGAGTGGATCGCGCTCGAGCTGTCGTCGTTCCAGTTGCACGACACGCCCGATGTGGCGCCAGCGGTCGGCATCCTGACCAATCTGTCGCCCGACCATCTGGATCACTATGCCTCGCTCGAGTCCTACTACGCCGACAAGGCGCGGTTCTTCGCCAACGCGTCGGCGCGGTCGGTCTGGGTCAGCAACTTGGATGACCCCGATTCGCGACGGATGGTGTCGGGCATCGCGGGGCGTCACTTGGCGTTCACCACCGCGCGTGACGTCCGCGCCGACGCATGGTACGACCGGAGTACCGATCAGCTGATGCTGGCGGGCCAGCCGCTGTTGCGGCGGCGCGCGCTGCCGCTGCTCGGCGACCACAATGTCGCCAACGCCCTGGCGGCGTCCCTCGCGGTACACGCCACCGAAGTCGCTCCTGACGTGATCGCCCGCGCGCTGGCGACGTTCCAGGGGCTGCCGCACCGATTGGAAGTGGTGCGCGACGTGGAGGGCGTGCAGTGGATCAACGACTCCAAGGCCACCAACGTGGCGTCGACCCGGGTGGCGCTGCAGGCGATGACGCGCCCGTTCGTGCTGCTCCTCGGGGGGCGTCACAAGGGTGAACCGTACGACGCGTTGATCGGACCGTTCGTGCGCCAGGGGGTGGCGGTGATCGCGTACGGCGAAGCGGCCGACGAGATCGATCGCGATCTGTCGCACGCCATCCGCGTGGTGCGGGGCGGGACGTTCGAAGATGTCGTGGCCAAGGCGAGGATTCTCGTGCCAGCGGGCGGTGCGGTGCTGCTGTCGCCGGCATGCTCCAGCTACGACATGTTCGACAACTTCGAACAGCGCGGCGCCACGTTCCGGTCCCTGGTGGAGGCAATGTGAGCGCGCCGGCCATCCGCCATCCCGGCGAGCGGCGCTGGGAGACGCACCTGCTGGCGGTGGTGACGCTGATCCTGACCGCCGTGGGCGTCGCGGCCTGCTATTCGTCGGCGACGTACTTTGCCGTGTGGTACCAGGAAGCGACGCAACAGGCGATGGCGGCGCTGGCCGGCGGCGCGCTCTTCGTGGCCGCGGCCTACGTCGACTACGATGTGTGGCGGCGGTTGTCGCGGCCACTGCTGCTGGCCACGCTGGCCGGCCTGGCGGTGATCGCGATGGTGGCGGCGATCTGGCGGCACCGCGCGGGGCCGTCGATCGTCAACCATTTCGTGCCATATATCGGCGGTGCTCACCGCTGGTTGCGGTTCGGCATCCAGATCCAGATGTCGGAGATCGCGCGATTCACGTTGGCGGCGTATCTCGCGGCGCGCGCGGCGGAGATGGGGAAGCGGGTGCGCGACTTCCAGGCCGGCTTCGTGCCGCTGCTCGGCGTGATGGCCCTGGTGATTGCACTGGTGGCGGTCGAGCCGAGCGTGTCGATGTCGCTGGTGCTGGGGATCATCGGGATGACGGTGATCTTCACGGCGGGTGCCAGGGTGGCTCATCTCGCGTTCGTGGTGCTGGTGGCCGTCGTCGCCCTCTGGGCCGTGCTCAAGTACGACCCGGTCCGCGCCAACCGGGCGGCGCAGTACGAGGCTTCGTCGATGCAATGCGCGCCGGATGTGCAGTCCTGCGAGTCGCTGATCGGGCTCGGCAACGGCGGACTGTTCGGCGTGGGTTTCGGTCGGGGCACCCAGAAGCTGGGGCATCAGCCCGACGCATACAGTGATTTTCTCCTGTCGGTGATCGGCGAAGAGTGGGGCTTCGTGGGCTTGACGGTGATCGCGCTCGGCTATGTCCTGTTCTGCTGGATCGGGTTCCGCATCGCGCGCACGGCACGCGATCCATTCGGGACGTATCTCGCCGCCGGGATCACCACCGCGATCGGCTTGACGGCGTTCATGCACGCCGCGGTCGTCACCAATCTCGGCCCGACGACCGGACTCACGCTGCCGTTCATGTCGGTGGGGCGGGTGTCGCTGTTGTTGTCGCTCTTTTCTGCCGGCGTGCTGGTCTCGATCGGGCGGCAGCGGGGCCGGCCGGCGCGATCGCGGTGACCACGGTGCTGATCGCCGGCGGGGGCACCGGCGGACACCTGATGCCGGCACTGGCGATCGGTGGTGCCGTGCAGGAGGTCCATCCGGATTGGCGCTGCGTCTACGCGGGCGCGGAGCGCGGCGTCGAAGCGCAACTCCTGCCCGATCGGGGGCTGCCCCATCATCTCCTGCCGCTCGAGCCGATCTATCGCCAGCAGTGGTGGAAGAACGTGCGATGGTTGTTCCGCACCCGGCGGGTTGTGCGCGCGGTAGACCGGGTGCTCGACGCCGAACGACCCGACGTGGTGGTCGGCACCGGCGGGTATGCCAGCGGACCGGTCGTCTGGCGGGCGGCGCGGCGGGGGATTCCCACCGGCATCATCGATCTCGATGTGCGCCCGGGCATCGCCACGAGATGGCTTTCGCGACGGGTCACGGAAGTCTGGGTCGCGGCTGCGGAGGCGATCGTGGCATTGCCGGCGGCGGCGCAAGCGCGAGCGGTGGTGACCGGTGCCCCGATCGTGCCGCCGGATCGGTCGCGCCGTACCGCGGCGATGGCGCAGTTCGGATTGAGCGCCGACCGGCCGGTGGTGGTGGTGATGTGCGGCAG
Source organism: uncultured Gemmatimonadales bacterium (assembly GCA_963697065.1). Lineage (GTDB taxonomy): Bacteria > Gemmatimonadota > Gemmatimonadetes > Gemmatimonadales > GWC2-71-9 > Palsa-1233. Next base: position 173,658 of record CAVOMQ010000002.1, on the reverse strand, counting down.
CCAGGGGGCGCTGGCGGTGAATCGGCTGGTGGCGGATTGGCTTCGCGGCGGCGGTGGCGCCGACATGCAGGTGATCTGGTCGACGGGGCGAGGGAGCTACCAGGAATTTGCGGTGCTCGATGATCCACCCCGCGTTCGGGTGCTGCCGTTCATCGATCCCATGGCCGACGCCTGGTCGGTGGCCGACGTCGCCGTGGCACGGGGTGGCATGATGACCATCTCCGAGCTCTGTGCGTGGGGCATCGCCGCGATCCTGATCCCGCTTCCCACGGCAGCGGCCGATCACCAGACGCACAATGCCCTCGCGATGGAGCAGGCCGGTGCAGCGGTCCTGCTTCGTCAGGGGGGACTCACCGGCAGTGAGCTTGGCGCGGCGATCGAGGGGATGCTCTCCGATGGTGCCCGACGGCGAGCGACGGCGGCCGCGGCGTTGCGGCGGGGGAAACCCGGCGCCGCGGCCGAAATCGTGGAACGCATCGAAGAACTCGCCCGCCGGTGACCGGTTGACGCCGCTGCGCCGCCGGTACTGATTGGGTAGCACGGCGATGCTGTTTCCGGCCGCCAGTTCTCGCGACCTGCCTTTCGCCGTCGCCGTCAGGGGATGACCGATGCTGCTCGTGGCTCTGCTCCTTCAGACCGGCGCCGCCGACCGACTCCCGGCGATCGATCGTCCCGGGACCGGGGCGGGTGTCGCGGCGGAAGTCGCCCGGGTATGTCCGATCGCCGCGTCGCTCGGCGACAACGCCCTCCTTCAGCTCGAGCGGTACGAGGCGGATTCCGCCGCGGCGGGCCGTTCAGCGGCGGCGTGGGTGACTCTCGGGTGCACCCGCGCTCTGCTCGGGCTGCGCAACCTGCTCAGCCATTCGGGGCCCCTGATGGTCGCGGGCAATTCGTGGACCGAAGGGGCGCTGCGCAGCCTGATGCGCGCCCTCGAACTGACTCCCGGCGATTCGGCGGCCGCGCGGACGCTGGCCATCCTTTCCCTCGATCAGGCCGACCTCGGGCGCAATGCAGCCGCGGTGGACAGCGCCCTCTTCCAGGCGGTCGACGCCGGAATCGGGGATCCGGTGGTGCTCGATGCGTGTACCGCCCTGGCCCGCCGGGCCAACGACGACGGCCATCTCAGGACGTGCGCCCAACGAGGCCTCGCCGCCGGCCGCGACTCCACATGGAACGACATCGCGCTGAGCCGGTTGGCGTTCCGCGACGCCGACACGTCGAACGGGATGGAACTCTTCCTGGCGGCGGTGGCGGCGGCGCGGGACAGCACGTCGCTCGACGCCGTCGGCTGGCAGCTGCAGTGGTTCATGACACCGGAACAGGTCGATGACTGGGGCGCGTTGAGTGACGTCGACCGCGTGGTGTGGGTCCGGCAACAGCTGATCGCGCGAGACGTGCGCGACGGGCAGCCCCTCGGCGCCACACTGGCTGAACATTTCAAACGGTTGGACTACGCCGAGGCGAATTTCGGGCTCGATGTACCAGCAAAGATGCGAGCGACGATGCGGACGATGCCGGCCGTGGACGTTTCGCTCGGCCGTCTCCCGAACAACGACTCGATCCTTCTCGGGACGTGGAACCCCGGCGGCGTCGGCGCTCGGCCCATGCGGGACTACCTCCGGTGGCAGAGCGATCTCGATGACCGGGCCGTGGTGTGGATGCGCTACGGCAAGCCGACCAAACGGACCTTCTGGAGCTGTCCCGGCGATTCGTGCGCGATTGTGCGTGAAGCATGGTTGTACGAGATCGGTGATCGCCGTTTCATCGTCAATTTCGAGAATGAATCGTTCACCGGGACCAGCCAGCCGACTCGACTGGTCAGCGGCGTGCTGGGCGAGTACTTCTGCGACATCGACGCGTTGCGGTGCGGGCTGACCGAGCGGTCGAAGCTCGGGGCGATGGTCAAGACGTACCACGCCGACGATCAGGGCAGCCCGGGTCTCGCCGCCGCGATCGAGCGGGTGCGCGCCCAGGACGAAGCGGCGATACAGCTCGCCACCACGACCGACGACAACTCGGTACGGGGCGACAAGGAAATTGCCGCCGAAGCGCACCTGCATCGCCTCTGGGATCCGGCCACCGGTGCCCCGATCGCGCTGACGACCTATGCCCTCAAGCTCGGCGATCTGGTCACCGGGCGGCAGGACTCCGCCACCGTTGCCGACGTGCGATTCACGGTGCGCCAGTTCGTGGCCGATTCCGGTTCCTGGTCGGAAACCAACGTCACCCGCCATCTGACGCTCCCGCGCGGTCACGCGAAGAACGACGAGTTGACGGGATTCCTGGTCACGCCGTCGTCTCCCGACGTGAGCGACTGGAGCGTGGTGGCGTCGCAGCCGGACCGTCTCGGGCGCAGCTATCATCTCGACGACGAAGGACTCGAGCCAGGACCGTTGATGATCTCGGATCTGGTGCTCGGCTCGGCAGACCAGGGCGTGGCGTGGCAGAGCAGCGGGCAGCGGGTGACGCTGGCGCCGCTTGACAACATCGACCTGCACAAGCCGATGACCCTCTACTACCAATTGCGATCTACCGTTGCACATCCGGCGGCCAATACGACGGTCGTGTTGTACCGCATGACGGGTGATTCCGTTGCGCCGGCTCCGGCGCTACAGGTGATCTTCCACGGTGCGATCCGACCCGGACTCAATGAAGTCGAGAACACCGTCGACGTGTCGCGGCTGGAAAAGGGCACCTACCGGCTGCAGGTGCGGGTCTATGCCGGGCCGGCGGCGCTGACGGAGCGGGGCACGACGCTGGAGCTGCGGTAGGGCGCCAAGGAATGGCGAGCGCCTGCTCGCGCGGCGTCACCCTCTTATCTTTCACTTCGTGCCCGGCCTGTTCGATCCCAGCAATCCGGAACCCCTCCACTTTCTCGGCATCGGCGGTGCCGGGATGAGCGCGTTGGCGCTCGCGGCGAGGCGCCGCGGCGTCGCCGTCACCGGCTGCGACGTGGACGACACCGCATTTCCCGATCTGTTCGCGGCGGGGGCCACGCCGGTCAAGGGAAGCGGTGCTGAACATCTCCACGGCGTGCGCGCTGTCGTGGTCACCGCCGCGGCACCCGCTGATCATCCCGAAGTGCTTGCCGCCCGGGCCGCGGGCGTTCCGGTCATCCCGCGCAAGGAAGCGCTGGCGGAACTCGTCAACGGCACCACCCTCGTGGCGATCGCGGGGACCCACGGCAAGACGACGACGACGGTGATGACCACCGAAGCGCTGCGCGCCGCCGGCAAACACCCGTCGGGGCTGGCCGGCGGCCGGGTTGCGGCGTGGCACGGCAACGCGCTGCTCGACGGCAATGCGCTGTTCGTGGTCGAGGCCGACGAATACGACCAGGCGTTTCTCACGCTCCGTCCCACGATTGCGGTGATCACCAACGTCGAACCGGACCACATGGAGTGTTACGGTTCGGTGGAACGGCTCGAGGGCGCGTTCGCGGAATTCGCCGGGCGCGCCGACCGCGTGCTGATCGGGACCACTGACGAAGGAAGTGATCGCGTGGCCGGCATGGTTGGCGTACCGGTCTGGCGATTCGGGACCGACGCGGGAGACCTCCGATTGGATCCGCGCGCGCTGGGCCCGGAAGGATCCGTCGCCGACGTGGGGCTTCCCGACGGGCGCACCGTCACGCTCCGGCTTCGCGCGCCGGGGCTGCACAACCTCCGCAACGCCACCGCGGCGATCGGGGTCGTATACGCGCTGGGCGCCGCGCTCGAGCCCGCGCTCGACGTCCTCACCGAATTCCGTGGCGTCGGGCGCCGCTTCGAGCGCTTCGGTGATCTCGACGGGATCACCTTCGTCGACGACTACGCCCATCACCCGACGGAATTGCAGGCGACGCTCGCCGCCGCGCGGCAGGCGTTTCCTGGTCGCCGGATCGTTGCGGTGTTCCAGCCGCATCTGTATTCGCGCACGCTGGCACACGGCGAGGCGCTGGGCCGGGCGCTTGCCGCGGCGGATCTGGCGATCGTGAGCGACGTCTACGGGGCACGCGAAGCACCGCAACCGGGTGTCACCGGGAAGCTGGTGGCCGACGCCGCCGTGGCCGCCGGCGCCATGGTGCTGTACGAGCCGGACCGCGAGTCGCTTGCCACCGAGGTCCTGTCGCAGCTTCGCGCCGGCGACGTGATGATCACCCTCGGCGCGGGCGACGTGACCCGTGTGGGCCCCGAAGTGCGCGCCCTCCTCGTGGCCCGATGAACCTGCGCTGGATCGTGGGCGGTGTGGTACTCGTGGTGGCCGCGGCGACAGCGGTGCGCTTCACCGGGCCGCGCCTGCTGCGCCGGCTGACGTTCTTCCAGGTCCGCAACGTCGAAGTGGTCGGCGCGCACTATCTCGACCGGGACACCGTGGTGGCGCGGCTGCACCTGCCTCCCGGGGCGAGTGTCTTCGATCCGTTGGAGCCGGCGCGGACGGCGGCGGCGGCGATCCCGGGCGTGCTGTCGGCGCAGGTCGAGCGGCGCCTTCCCGGAACGCTGCGGGTGACGATCGACGAAGCCGTGCCGGTGGCACTTACGGCCACGCCCGAGCGACTGGCGCTGATCGATCATCGCGGACACGTGCTGCCGTTCGATCCCACCCGGGCGCCGCGGAGCCTGCCGGTGATCGACCGCGATTCGACCGTCGCCGCCCTCGTGGCGCGCCTGATGGTTGCCGATCCGCTCGGATACGACCTGATTGCAACGGCGCAGGCCGGCCGGAACGACGTCGTGCTGACGGAGGGATCACAGCAGATCCTGCTGCGGAGTGACGCCGGTCCCGCGCTGCTGCGCGACGTGGCCGCCGTGCGCGGCTATCTCGAATCGCATCAGATTCCGTGGCGGACCATCGATGCCCGATACCGCTCGAGGATCTTCATCGCAAAGGCACACGGGTGAGCGTTCCGGTTCAACGGCTGGTGGCCGCGGTCGATCTGGGCAGCACCAAGGTGGTGGGCGTGATCGGCGAGGTCACTGGCGACGCGCGGTCGTGGGGTCTGCGCATACTGGGCGTCGGCGCCGAGCCGTCGAGCGGCGTGCGGCGCGGCGTCATCCGCGACTTCGAGGAGACGGTGCGCGCCATCTCCCGCGCCATGGCGAGCGCCGAACGGATCGCGGGGATCGAAGTGGGGACGGTGTACTGCGGCATGTCGGGCGCCAACGTCGCCCAGCGGTTGTCGCACGGCGTGGCGAGCATCCCGGGCAGCGAGATCCGCACCGCCGACCTGGCGCGGGTGAACGACGTGGCTTGCAGCGTCTCGTTCGGGCAGGACCAGGAGCTGTTGCATGCCATCCCGTACGACTACCGGGTTGACGGCGAGCCGGGATCGGCCGACCCTATCGGAATGACCGGCGATCGCGTCGAGGCGGAAGTGCTGCTGATCACGGTGCGGGCGCAGGCCACGGCGCACCAGCGCAAGGCGATCGAAAAGGCGGGCTGGCACGTCGGCGAGTTCGTTCTCGATCCGCTGGCTGCGTCGCTGGCGGTCCTGACCCCCGAGGAGCGGCAGGAGGGGGTCGTCCTGGTCGATCTTGGCGGAATGAGTACCTCTGTCGCCATCTTTCAGGGGGGCAAGCTCCGTCATACCGCCACCCTGCGCTTTGCCGGGGGGCACGTCACCAGCGATCTGGTCCACGGCCTTCAGGTCACCCAGGCCGACGCGGAACGGATCAAGACCACCTGGGGAGCCGCGAACGAGGCGGCGGTCCCCGAGGTCGAGGTGATCGAACTGCCGCCGTCCGCCGGCCAGCCGGCGCGGCAGGCGGAGCGGCGGCTGGTGGCCCACATCATGGGAATGCGGCTCCAGGAGGTCCTGGAGCTGGCCAGCGATGAAGTGGCTCGTGCGGGGTGGGCGATGGAGGGGCTTCCGGCCGGGGTGGTGCTCACCGGCGGCGAGGCCGCCACGCCGGGGATGGTGGAGTTGACGCGTGACGTCTTTGCCTCGCCGGTCCGGATCGGCATTCCGGCCGACGGCCTGCGGGGGTTGGTCGACGGGGTGGCATCGCCGGGATTCGCGGTCCCGGTGGGGCTGGCCCTCTACGGCGCCAGGCAGGTGGCGCTGGGTGGTGGCTTCGGTGCCGGCGGCCGCAGTTCGCCGGCGGTCGAGCGGGTGCTCGGTCCGGTCAAGCGGTGGCTGCAGGACTTCTTCTGAATCGCCTCTCGGGGGGCAGAATCATGGCAGACGGCATGAGCTTCGAGCTGGAAGAGTCATCGGCGCAGAACGCCCGGATGAAGGTGGTGGGTGTGGGTGGCGGCGGGGGAAACGCCGTCAACCGCATGATCGAGGAGCATCTCGCTGGCGTCCAGTTCATTTCGGTCAACACCGATGCCCAGGCGCTGGGGCACTCCCGGTCGGACGTGAAGGTGCAGATCGGCAAGAAGCTGACGCGGGGTCTCGGCGCCGGTGCTCGGCCGGAGATCGGCCGGCAGGCCATCGAGGAGAACCGCGACGAGGTGTTGCAGCAGTTGCAAGGTGCCGACCTGGTGTTCGTCACCTGCGGCATGGGCGGCGGGACCGGCACCGGTGCGGCGCCGATCATCGCGCAGATCGCGAAGGATGTCGGATCGCTCACCGTCGGCATCGTCACCAAGCCGTTCCTCTTCGAGGGACGGAAGCGGATGAAGCAGGCCGAGATGGGCATCACCGAACTGCGACGCAACGTCGATACCATGATCGTGGTGCCGAACGAGCGGCTGCTGGCGGTGGTCGGCAAGGGCATTCCGTTCCAGGACGCGCTCAAGAAGGCCGATGAGGTGTTACTCAACGCCACCCGCGGCATCGCGTCGCTGATCACCAGCACCGGGATCATCAACGTCGACTTTGCTGACGTGCGCACCGTGATGCAGAACGGCGGGGCGGCGCTGATGGGAACCGGAATCGGCCGCGGCGAGAACCGGGCGCTCGAGGCGGCGCAGCAGGCGATCTCGTCGCCGCTGCTGGACAACGTCTCGATTCACGGCGCCAGCGGCGTGCTGATCAACATCATCGGCGGTGACGACCTGACGCTGGGTGAAGCGACGCAGATCAGCGAGATCATCCACGACGCCGTCGGCGACGAGGCCCAGATCATCTTCGGCGCCGGGAGCGACCCGCGCCTGACCGGAGAAATCCAGGTTACTGTTATCGCGACCGGGTTCGACCGGGCCGTCACGGGGGAGCCGGTGGTGGAGCGGGGGACCCCCCAGGTGCTACCCTTTACCCCGCGGCGCACGGCGGCGACACCGCCTCCGGCCGCAGCGGCGGCACCAGCTCCGGCCCCGCCAGCCCCGTCGCGGCCCGTGCAACAGCCGTTCGTTCGCCGGGCACCGGCTCCGGGCCGGCCGGCGGCGCCAGACGTTTCTGACCTCGAGATTCCGACCTTCATCAGGCGGCAAATGGACTGATGCGACGCGCCCTCCGCTTCCTCCTCGCCCTCGGCGTCCTGTTCGTGGCCGCCACATTCGCCTTGCAGGGTCGTTGGCCGTGGGAGCGGCTTTCGGACGTTGCGACAACCGAGCCGATTCTGGTGACCAGTTCCTTCCGTGTGGTGCAGGACACGCTGCAGAGCGGTGAGGCCGTGTCGACGTTGCTGCAGCGAGAGGGTGTTCGCGGAATTGACCTGCACGCCCTGGCGGTTTCGCTCGGGTTCGATCCGCGCCAACTGCAACCCGGCCTGGTGTTCTCCATCCGGCGCGATCCGGCCACTGATCTGGCCACGAACGTCGTCTTTCGGCCCGACGGCGATCAGCGGTTGCGCCTGATCCGGACATCGAGCGGCGAGTGGCGCGGCGAGTCGGAGCCGGTCCGCTGGGCCACCGACACCATCCGTTGCGCCGGCCAGATCTCCAGCACGCTCTACGATGCCATCGACGGCGCCAGCTGCGACGCGCGGTTGGGTCCGGCCGACCGCATCAAGCTCTCGTACGATCTGGCGGACGAGAACGCGTGGAGCGTCGACTTTACCCGCGACATCCAGCCCGGCGACGCGTTCGTGGCGGTGGTGGAACGGCAGACATCGGACGAGGGTGACGTTCGGCTGGGTAACATCCTGGCCAGCGATCTCACCGTCGGTGGCAAGGATATCGACGCCTACCACTTCACCAACGCAGACGGCACGTCGGCGTACTACGACGATTTCGGCAATGCCGTGCGCCGGGCGTTCCTGAAGGTGCCACTCGAGTTCCGGTACATCTCCAGCCGGTTCTCCTACCGGATGCATCCCATCCTGGGGAAGTGGCTCAAGCACGAGGGGATCGACTACGCCGCGCCCACCGGCACGCCGGTACACGCCACCGGCGACGGCACGGTCGATATCGCCGGCTTCAACGGCGGCTATGGCCGGATGATCGAGATCCGCCATACCAACGGCATCAGCACGCGGTACGGCCACCTGAGCGGCATCGCCGCGGGGGTCCGCGTCGGCACGCGGGTGACCCAGGGCGAAGTGATCGGTTACGTCGGCATGACCGGGCTGGCCACCGGTCCGCACCTGCACTACGAATTCCGGGTCAACGGCGTCGCCCTCGACCCGGCGACGGTCAAGAGCGAATCAGGCCCGCCGCTTCCCGGCGATGAGCGGACCCGCTTCATGCAGTTGCGCAGCGCGCTGGCGGCGCTGCTGCACCCCGGCGGCAACGGGGTGAGCGCCGCACTCGCCGACGAGTAGTCGGTCCGTTCCGTGGCCGGCGCCCTTCTCGCCGTGGCGGGCGCGGTATTGCTGTCGTGGTGGAGTTGGCGCGGCCATCTCGCCGGCGCCGGCGGCCGTTTTGGCGCGGTGAGTCGAGCGATCGCGATCGCCGCCCTGCTGTTGCTGCTGTTCGATCCCTCGCTTCGCGCGCGCAACGCCTCCTCCCGTCCCATCGTTCTCGTCGACCATTCGATTTCGATGACGGCCACCGGCGGGCCCGGTCGCCGGGCCGATTCGCTGGCGGCGCGCCTCGGCGACACCGTCGCCTTCGGCGAACTCGCGCCCGGCCTTCCCGGTGGCCGGTCGATGCTCGCCAGTTCCCTCGACGCCGCACTCGCCAGCGGCCGGCCGGTCGCGGTGGTCACCGACGGCGCGATCGCCGACGCGGGCACCATTCCGCCCGACGTGCTGGCAGAGACCACGGTGCGCGTCATTCCCCGCGCCCACGGTCCCGACGTCGCGGTGACGTCGGTGGAAGGGCCGACTCGCCTGGCGGCCGGCGACACACTGGCACTCCGCATCGGCATCGAGCGCACCGCCGATGCATCCGATACCGCCGAGGTGATGGTGCGTGAGGGCGGCACCACGCTGCTCGACGGCGTGGCACGTTTCGGCACCGCGACCCGGACCCTGCTATCGCTGCGTGGGGCGCTTCCGACCTCGATGCGCGGCCACGTGTGGCTCGAGGTGGCGCGGCGCGGCGCAGCCGACGAGGAGCCGCGCGACGATCTGCGCTGGTGGTCGCTCGACGTGACACCGACCCCGGGCATCGTGTTACTGGCCGAGACGCCGGATTGGGACGCGCGTTTCCTCTTCGAGACGCTCAAGGATGTGGCGGATGCGCCGGTGCGTGGCTATGCGCAATTGCAGCGCGGCCAATGGCGGCGGATGGACAACCTCGAAGCCGTCACCGTTGCGAACGTTTCAGAGGCCGCGAAGGCCGCCGATCTCCTGGCGGTGCGGGGCGACGTCGATGCGTGGCGCCGCGATGGCAAGGCGCGGCTGCTGTGGCCCAATGCCCCGACCGCGGGAGACTGGTACGTCGCCGCGCCGGGGTTGTCGCCGATCGCGGGGGCGTTTGCCGGCGTCGATCCCGATTCGCTGCCGCCGGCCACCGCCATCCTGCGGCTCCCCGAACAGGCGGCGTGGGTCGGTGCGGTGGCGCGGCAGGCCCGGCGCGGCGAAGCGATACCGGTGATCACGGGCGATACGGCGCAGGGACGGACGGTGTGGATCGGCGCCGCCGGCCTGTATCGGTGGGGTTTTCGCGGCGGTGCGACCGAGCAAGTCTGGGCGGTCGCTCGTGGCGGAGATCGCCACCTGGCTCCTGTCGACCCCAGCGGCGGAGACGGCCAGCGCCAAGCCGATCGCAATCGTGACCGAACAGGGATTGCCGGTGCGGTTCCGCTGGACCGGCAGCGGCCGGCCGGCGCCGTTGCCGATCCGGATCGACAGTGCCGGCACCGACACGCTGCGATTCGACGGCAACGGTGACGCCGACCTCGACCTGCCGGTTGGTCGCTACCGGTATTCGCTCGAAGGCGGGGGCAGCGGTGTGTTCGCGGTCGAACCGTACAGCGACGAGTATCTCCCGGGGCCGGTGACGATGCTGGCTCACGACGCCGCCCTCGCGGCGCCGGCGTCGCGCCGGCCGTTGCGTGATCTGCTCTGGCTCTTCGGCGTGGCGGTTGCCGGCTTCGCGATCGACTGGAGCATCCGGCGGCGCATGGGGATGCGGTAGCCGGATGGCTCGTCTTTCGCGCAAACTGGGACTGTGGCAGCGCGTCAAGCGCCTGGCGTTGACCGATGTCGCCGCGCTCGCGCGCGGCCTGCAGGCCGACTCGGTGGAGCAACTGGAACAACTGCTCATCGAGGCGGACTTCGGTGTGCCCGCGACGATGGAACTCGTGGAGCATCTCGAAGCGGGCGTGCGCCGGGGCAAGATCAGGGACGAACGCGATCTCCACGCCGCGCTGGCGGGGCGGCTCCAGGAGCTGTTGAGCGGTCCAGCTGATCCCGGCACATTGCGACAGCCTGTCAGCGGGCCATCGGTCGTGCTGGTGATCGGCGTCAATGGCGTGGGCAAGACGACCACCGTGGCCAAGCTGGCACACCGGCTGGCATCGCAGGGTCAGGCGGTGTTGCTCGCCGCCGCCGATACCTATCGTGCCGGCGCGATCGCCCAGCTGGAGACGTGGGCCCGACGGATCGGCGTACCATGCGTGGTCGGAGCCTCCGGTGGCGACCCGGCGGCGGTGGCGTTCGACGCCGTCACCGCGGCGGTCGCCCGTGACGTCGATACGCTGCTGATCGACACCGCCGGACGCCTCCACACCCAGGACGGGTTGATGGCGGAACTCGGCAAGGTGGTGCGCGTGGTGGGGCGGAAGCTCGACGGCGCGCCGCACGAAGTCCTGCTGGTGCTCGACGGCACGGTGGGCCAGAACGCCGTGCAGCAAGGCAGGCTCTTTGCCCAGGTGGTGCCACCGACGGGATTGATCGTGACGAAGCTTGATGGGTCGGCGCGCGGCGGCGCCGTGGTGGCGCTCCGCCGCGAACTCGATGTCCCGATCCGCTTCCTCGGCGTGGGCGAGGGCATCGACGATCTCGAGCCGTTCGACGCGCACCGGATGACGGACCTGCTGCTCGAGTCGGATCCGGCGTGAACGACCGGATGCGCCAAATGGCGCTTCGATATTGCGCAATTGGCGTGGCACTGATCGGCGTCGCCTACGCATCGGCGTGGTGGCCAGGGGGTGCGCCGCGCTGGGGCGTCTGGTCGATGATCCTCGGCGCCGCCCTCACCCTGGCGGCGACGCTGGCGCTCGGCGCGCTGGGGTCGAGCGGCCGGCGCCGCTGGATCATGGCAACGGCCGCCTTCCTCTTCGTGGTGGTCGTGGCCGGGTTCGGGCTGCCGCTGCTCCTGCCCGATCGCGGTGCCGCCGAGCCGCTCCTGCTCGGCCTGCCGCTGCGCGCCGCCATCGAGGTGTACGGTGTCGGGCTGCTGCCGATGCTGGTGTTGCCGTTCGTCTATGCCCGGGAGTTCGACGTCCGGGAACTCGATCCCGGGGCACTCGAGGCCTTCCGGGCCGAGTGCGAACGGCTGCGTGCCGAAGACGACGGGGAGCGCGGCCGGTGACGGTACTGCGCCTGCTCGCGACGATGCAGCAGCACCAACTCGCCGCGGCGGCGACGCCCGTGATCGTCATGGTCGCTGCCGTCTATTTCGTGATCTGCGGCGCGATTGCCGTGTGGGCCACGCGGCGCACGCACGACTCCGCTGATTTCTTCGTGGCGGGCGGCACGATCGGCGTCTGGACGCTGGCGATTTCGGCGATGGCCGCCACGCTTTCCGGTTTCATCTTCATCGGCGGCCCGGGGCTGCTGTATCGCAACGGCATCGGAGCGCTGTTCATCTCGCTGTCCGCCTCGATCACGACGCCGTTGAGTGCGTGGGCGCTCGCCAAGCGGCTCCGCCTGCTGCGGGAAGTGCGCGGCGTGCTGACCGTTCCGGACGCCCTTGGCGCGCGCTATCGCTCGCGCACGGCCCAGGGCCTGGCGGCCGTGGCGATCCTGGTGGCGACGATCGGGTACGTCGCCACCAATTTCCTGGCGCTCGGATTCGTCGTGGACGCCATCTTCCACACCGGGTTGCGACTCGGCGTACTGGCCGGTGCGGCGGTGGTGGTGGCGTACACCACGTCCGGCGGGATCCTCGCGGGCGTCTACACCGATCTCTTCCAGGGCGCGGTCAAGACGGTGGCGTCGCTGCTCGTGTTCGCCACCGTGCTCCACGAGGGCCGGGGGCTGGGCGGCATTTCGCGCACCATCATGGCGCACCAGCCCGGGTTTCTGGGGCCATGGGGCACGATGCCGCCGCTTGCGGCGTTGTCGCTGTTCGTGGTCTTCGGGCTGGGGACGCTGGGGCAACCGCACGTGATCCACAAGTACTACATGCTCAAGGATCCCCGCCAGCTGCGCTGGTATCCATTGTTGATGACGGTGGTGCTGGTGCTGACCCTGCTGCTCTTCTTCGGCGTGGGCATCGGTGTCCGGGCCGATGTCTTGCGCGGCACGATGCCGGCGTTGGCTTCGCCCGACGACGCGACACCGGCATTTCTGCTGCATGACGCGGGGCCGCTGCTGGCGGGTATCGTCTTCAGTGGAATAGCGGCGGCGATCATGGGGACGGTGAACAGTTTCATGAGCGTCGGGGCCGCGGCGGTAACGCACGATCTGCCGGTGGCGCTGGGGCGGCCGTTGCGGAACGAGCTGCTCGCCGGGCGGCTGGCGACAGTGGCGGTGGCGGCGGTCGCCGCGGCGGTGGCGCTCGCCAGTGGCGTCCTGGTGGCGTTTCTTGGCATCTTCGGCTGGGGGCTGTTTGCCACCACGCTGGTGCCGTCGCTCGCCATCGGGTACAACTGGAGCGGCGGCACGGCGGCGGGCGCCGTCGCGTCGATCGCCGTCGGACTGGGCGGCACCCTGGTGTTCGAATCACTGGCTTATTTCAAGGTGTACAGTTTCCCGGCGGGTGTCACGGCGTCGGGATTGATGCTGGTGGTGGCGTTGCTGACCTTCGTCGTGGTGTCGTGGGCCACGCGACAACGTGCCGCGGCGGACTTGCCGGCGGACATCCGGCGGATCATGGAGGTGTGATGCGGTTTGCCGATCTCTCGGTCGGTCAGTCGGCGGAGATGACGCGCACCATCCGCGACGACGACATCCATCATTTCGCCGAGCTCTGCGGCGATTACAGCGCGATGCACTTCGACGAGACCTACGCCGCGTCGACCCGGTTCGGCGGCCGCATCGCGCACGGCCTGCTCACCGCCTCGCTGCTCTCGACGGTGCTGGGAATGCACCTGCCGGGCAAGGGGACCATCTATCGCAGCCAGACGTTGCGATTCACCGCGCCGGTGTACCCGGGAGACACCATCACGGCGCGCGCCGTGGTCACCGCGCTCGTCCCGGAGAAGCGGCGCGTGACGCTGCAGACCACCTGCCTCAACCAGCATGGCGATCTGGTGCTCGACGGCCAGGCGGAAATGCTGATGTTGGAATGAAAGCACGGGACGTGAGGGTCGGGAGGGTCGTGGGTCGTGACCCATGACCCACGACCCACGACCGATGCCCTAATATCCACGCATGGCCCCCCCTCTCCACCTCGACACCCAGGTCCAGTACGTCAAGGGTATCGGACCGAAACGCGCGGACGCCCTGGCGCGTCTCGGCGTCGCGACCGTGCAGGATCTGCTGCTGCACCTCCCCCATCGCTATCTCGACGCCTCCACGATCACGCCGCTCGCGAAAGCGCGGATCGGCGACGACGTGGCCTGTGTCGGGACGGTGGTGAGCAAGGGCGTGCTGCCGACCCGCAAGGGGCTGCGGATCTTCCACGCGCTGCTGCGCGACGCAAGTGGCTTGCTCGAGTGCGCCTGGCCGGGACAGGCCTTTCTCGACCGGACGATCGAGGTGGGGCAGGTGCTGCTGGTAGCCGGCCCGATCCGCTTCTACCACGGCCGTCAGATGGCCCCGCGTGAGCTGGTATTGCTGGGTGATGGCGACGATGTGGTACGGCAGGGGCGGGTGCTGCCGATCTATCCCGCCACCGAGGGGCTGTCGCACAAACAGATCCGCGCGATCATCACGATGCACCTCGACGCGATGATCCCGTTGCTCCCCGACATCCTCCCCGACGCGCTGCGCCGCCGGTTCCACCTGCCGCCGCTGGCCGACGCGCTGCGTGCCGTCCACCGCCCCGCCGACCTGGCCGAGGCGGAAGCGGCGCGGCGCCGCCTGGCGATCGATGAACTGCTCGACCTGCAGTTGATGCTGGCCCGAGCCCGCACACTGGCGCGGCGCGGACAGCGCGGAACCCGCTTCGAGGTGCGCCGCACGCTGACCACGGCGCTGCGGGAACACCTCCCGTGGCCGCTCACCACGGACCAGAAGCGCGCCATCCGCGAGATCTTCGACGACATGACCCGGGATCAGCGGATGCACCGTTTGTTGATGGGAGACGTCGGCACCGGGAAGACCGTCGTGGCGCTGTTCGCCATGCTGCTGGCGCTGGAGAACGACTACCAGGCGGCGCTGATGGCGCCGACGGAGTTGCTGGCCGAACAGCATTACCGCACCGCGAGCCAACTGTTGGCGCCGTTGGGGCTGCTGCCGGAGTTGCTGCTGGGGCGCCTGAGCGCGGCCGACAAGCGCGCCGCCCGTCGGCGGCTGGCCGACGGGGAAACCCGGTTGGTGATCGGCACCCACGCCCTGCTGCAGGACGATGTGGCATTTCAGCATCTCGGCCTGGCGGTGATCGACGAACAGCACCGCTTTGGCGTCGAACAGCGGGCCACGCTGATGAGCAAGGGCGAAGCGCCCGATGTGCTGCTGCTGAGCGCTACGCCGATTCCGCGTTCGCTCGCGCTCACCCGCTACGGTGACCTCGACATCTCGGTGCTCCGCGCCAGACCCCCCGGGCGGGGGGCGGTGCGCACCGCGCTGCGAACGCCGGCGCACCGCGATCGGGTGTTCCGCTTCGTGCACGACAGCGTGGTGGCCGGCGGGCAGGCCTATGTGGTGCTCCCGGTGATCGAGGAATCGGAGCGCGCCGATCTGCGGGCGGCGCAGACGATGGCGACGGCGCTCGAGGCAAATTGGCCTGATGTGCGGGTGGGTCTGGTGCACGGCCGGTTGAAGGGACCGGAGCGGGACAAGGTCATGCGGGAGTTCCGCGACGGCGCGGTGCAGGTGCTGGTGGCGACGACGGTCATCGAGGTCGGCATCGACGTGCCCAACGCCACCGTGATGGTGATCGAACACCCCGAGCGCTTCGGTCTGGCGCAGCTGCATCAGTTGCGCGGCCGGATCGGTCGCGGGGGTCAGGAATCCCATTGCATCCTGCTGGCGTCGGGCGACCATGTTCCCGAGCGGCTGCGCTCGTTCACGCAGATCGACGACGGCTTCCGCATCGCCGAGCTCGATCTGGAGGAGCGGAGCCACGGCGACCTGCTGGGTGCGCGGCAGTCCGGCGGCGTGGATTTCCGGATTGCCCGTTTTCCCGAGGATACCGACCTGCTGGGCGAGGCACGCGTGCTGGCGCAGACCATCCTCGACGCCGATCCCGCGTTGGAACGGCGGGAGAATCGCGCCTTGCGCCAGCGGGCGCTGGCGCGGTATCCCCGCGGCGAGGTGCTCTTCCGCGTCGGGTGACCGCGCCCGGCGGCGCGGTCAAGGCTAGGTTTCATTCCATGTACCGCACCTGTCTCTACTGTACCCGCGACCTTGGCGCGAACGAGGTCCTGGAGACGCTGCCGATCGGGCGCCGGCTGGCGTTCGACGCGGCGAAGGGACGGCTGTGGGTGATCTGCCCCTCGTGCGCCAAGTGGAACCTGGTGCCGTTCGACACCCGGCTGGAGACGATCGACGCGTGCGAACGGCTGTTCCGCGACACCCGGATGCGGTTCTCGACCGATCACATCGGGTTGGCGCGGCTGCGCGAGGGACTGGAGCTGGTGCGGATCGGCGAAGCGCTGCGTCCCGAATACGCCGCGTGGCGCTATGGCGACCGGTTCGCGTCGCGCCGCCGCCGCAACATCATCGTCGGCACGACGGTCGGGGTCGCCGGCATCGGCGCGATGATCGGATTGCAGGTGTTGGCCGGTTCGATGGTCGGCATGCAGTTCTTCTTTCAGGGCGGATCAGGGCTCTATCGCCGGTTCCGTGTCGCCTCGCGGTTCGTGCCCGAATCCGGCGAGGCGCCGTTGACCCTCACGCGGCAGGACCTCGAAGCGGCACGCCTCGAAGTCGGCCCGATCGAGCGCGAGCCGGGCAACGTGTTGCCGTGGGGGGTGTCCGTCCCCGCCCGCTACGGCGTTCGGGGCCGTTGGACCTGGCCGCGGCGGACGAACGAGTCGGTGACGCTCACCGGCCGCGACGCGGTGCAGGCGCTGAGTCATGTCCTTCCCGCCATCGCCGGGACCGCCGGATCTCGCGACCACGTGCGGCGCGCCGTCGATCTGGTCGACGAACACCAGTCACTCGAGTCGATCGTGTCGCAGTGGTCGGCGCACTGGACGAAGCGGCTGCCGAATACCGCGCGCCTGACCAAGCTCGCCGCCGCGCCGCGGCTGGCGCTCGAAATGCTCGCCAACGAGGACGCGGAGCGCCGCTGGCTGGAGGGCGAACTCAAACTGCTGGAGCACCAGTGGCGCGAGGCGGAACGCCTGGCCGCCATTGCCGACGAACTGGCGCTGCCTCCGGACATCGATGCCGCCGTCGAGGACCTGAAAGATCGCGTGTAACCGGCGCCGATCGGCGACTGTCATGCGGCTGTCATGACGGTGTAACCCCGACGCCAGACGGGTGTAAGGTCATTGGAGGATGTTGGGACAGGGGGTGCGATGTACCACACCTGTCTCTACTGCGCCGGCGGCCTGGGCGGAAACGCACTGCTCGAGACCTTGCCGATCGGCCGTCGCGTCGCGTTCGACGGCGCGAAGGGACGTTTGTGGGTCGTCTGTCCGGTGTGCGCGCAATGGAACCTGGTCCCGTTCGACACCCGCCTCGAAACGATCGACTGCTGCGAGCGTCTGTTCGCTCAAACGGCACGTCGCTATTCCACCGACAACATCGGCCTGGCCCGGCATGGAGCCGGGGTCGACCTGATCCGGATCGGTCCGGCACGGCGGCCCGAATTCGCGGCGTGGCGCTATGGCGAGCGGTTGCGCCAGCGCCGCCGCGGCACGGGCGCCACCAACGACGGTGCCGGCGTGATCCGGTGGCTGCTCGCGGCGCTGGGCCAGGGGCCGCTCGGTTCGCTGCCATTGCGGGACGTCACCACCGGCGCGGTGCGGGCGTTGCGCCGGCACCGCGAATTGCGCGATCCCTGGACCGACCAGCTGGTGGAGGTACCGTACGTCGCGCTGATCCACGCCACGCTCGCCATGGACCGGGAAGGGAACTGGCAGCTCGAAGTCCCCTACCGTTCCGCCGAGGAGGCCCAAGTCGGTGCCAAACCCGCGCTGCCGAGCATCCGTGACGTGCCGTCGTGGGGGCTGTTCGGCGGCCGCCATCTCTTTCCCGCGCTGGGCCGGGTCCTTCCGGCGCTCGGCGGCGGCAACGCCGGCGGACGACAAGTGAGCGACGCGGTCCACCTGATCGAGGCGGCGGCCGATCCAGCCGGTCTCTTCGCGTACGTTGCCGGGCGTCCGCTGCAGTTCGCCACGCAGCGCACCTATCAACTGCGGGACATACCTGATGAGGTGCGCCTGGCACTCGAAATGGCGGCGCACGAGGAGACGGAGCGGCGCGCGCTCGAGGGGGAGCTCAAGTTGCTCGAACGCCAATGGCGGCAGGCGGAGGAGGTGGCAGCCATCGCCGACCGGCTGGCGACCGGAGTCGATCCGGCCTAGAATCCGCGATGCCTTTTGTCACCATCGCGGAACTCGGGGCACAGATCGGTGCCGTCGTCTCGGTGCGCGGCTGGGTCATGACGACCCGTTCGTCCGGCAAGATCGCCTTTCTGGTGTTACGGGACGGCACCGGTTACCTGCAGGCGGTCTTTCCCAAGCAGGAAGTGGCCGACGGTGTGTGGGAGCGTTTCGGCACGCTGACCCAGGAGGCGTGCGTGACGGTCACCGGCACGGTGCGCGCCGACGCGCGCGCGCCGGGCGGTGTCGAGCTTACGGCCGCGGATGTCGAGGTGACGGCGCCGAGCGTCGACTATCCCATCACGCCCAAAGAACACGGCACCGCATTCCTTTTCGAGCACCGCCATCTCTGGCTGCGTTCGCGGAAACAGGTCGCCATCGCGCGCGTCCGCAACGAAGTCGAGCACGCCATCGGCGACTTCTTCTACCAGCGCGGCTTCGTGCGGGTGGACACGCCGATCCTGACCGGCGCGGTAGGCGAGAGTGCCGGCGAACTGTTCGCCACGGAGTACTTCGACCTCGGCAAGGCGTATCTGGCCCAGACCGGCCAGCTCTATGTCGAGGCCGCGGCGGCGGCGTTGGGCAAGGTGTACTGTTTCGGGCCGACGTTCCGCGCCGAGAAGTCGAAGACGCGCCGGCATCTCACCGAGTTCTGGATGTGCGAGCCGGAAGTGGCGTTCGCCGACAGCAACGACAACATGGTGTTGCAGGAGGCGCTGCTGTGTGCGCTGGCGGGCCGGGTGCTGGACCGCTGCCGCGAGGAGCTGCGCGAGCTGGAGCGCGACACGGCGCCGCTGGAACGGGTCGTGGCGCCGTTTCCGCGTATCACGTACAGCGACGCGATTGCCCGGCTGCAAGAGGCAGGCAGCGATATCCGCTGGGGCACCGATCTGGGTGCCGACGACGAAACGGCCCTGGCGAGTGGGGTGGACCGGCCGTTGTTCGTGATGAACTATCCCAAGGAGGTCAAGGCGTTCTACATGAAGGAGAACCCCGACGATCCGCGCACGGTGCTGAACAACGATTGCCTGGCGCCGGAAGGGTATGGCGAAATCATCGGTGGCTCGCAGCGCGAGGACGACTACGATCGCCTGCTGGCGCGCATCCGCGGCCAGGGGCTCGACCCGGCGTCGTACGGCTGGTACCTCGACCTGCGCAAGTACGGTGGGTTCGTCCACTCCGGGTTCGGTTTGGGGCTGGAGCGCACCGTCGCGTGGCTCTGCGGCGTGCCCCACATCCGCGAGACGATAGCCTTCCCGCGCCAGATCCACCGGCTGTATCCGTAGCCGGCGACGGCATCACTCGTCGGCTTTCGCTTCGTTCCAGAGCGCGTCGAGGGCTTCGAGACCGGCGTCGGCCATCGCGATGCTGCGCACGCGGGCCATCGCTTCGATCCGGCTGAACCGCCCGCGGAACTTGTCGTTGGCGGTGCGAAGTGCCCGGTCGGGTGGCACTCCCGCCTTCCGTGCCAGGTTGACGACGGCGAACAGCAGGTCGCCGATCTCCTCATCGATCCGGCTCTGATGCGACGGTTCAGCGAGCGCCTGCTCCACCTCGGAAACCTCCTCGCGGACTTTCTCCGCCGGCCCTGCGGTGTCGGGCCAATCGAACCCGACCGCCGCGGCGCGCTCCTGCACGCGCCATGCGGCCAGCAGCGGCGGAAGGCCCGGAGGAATGCTGTCGAGCACCCCCGGTGTGTCGGGCGTGCCGGACGCCGGGGTGCGGCGCTCGGCCGCCTTGAGCGATTCCCAGTCCTGCTGCGGTCCGCCGCCGAACAGGTGGGGGTGGCGCCGCTCCATCTTGGCCACGAGCTGGTCGGCGATCTCGTCGGGGGTGAATTCGCCGAGTTCGAGGCCGAAGACCAGCTGCCAGGCGAGGTGCAGCATCAGGTCGGCCACTTCGTCGCGGATGGCGCGCGGGTCTCCCGCGGCGGTGGCTGCGTCGAGTTCGTGCGCTTCCTCGACCAGGTACGGGCGGATCGTTTCGCGTGTCTGTACCCGGTCCCAGTCGCAGCGGTTGCGGAGATCGGTGACCATCGCGATGGCCCGCTCCAACGGCGAATCAGCTTGCATCGGCTCCTCCGCGCTCCTAGTCTCCGGCCGTGCGAATTCGTCTGACGCCCGACACGTCGCGCGCGTGGGTCGATGTCGACCTCGACGCGCTGGTCCGGAACGCCCGCTCGTTCGCGGCCACCACCGGCGTCCCGTTGCTGCCCATGGTCAAGGGCAACGGCTACGGGCTCGGTTCGGTTGCGGTGGCGCGTGCCCTCGCCGAGGTGGACCCGTGGGGATACGGTGTCGCCACGGTCGAAGAGGCGCGAGAACTCCATCTCAACGGAATCATCCGGCCGATCATCGTCTTCACGCCGCTGGTGGCGCCGATGATCGAGTACCTGAACGCCATCGCGGCCCGTCCCGCCATCGGTGATCTCGACGCCCTCCGCGCCTGGCTGGCGCAGGGCAGCGGGCCGTTCCACATCGACATCGACACCGGCATGGGCCGGAGTGGCTTCCGGTGGGACGCCGCCGCCACCCTCACCGCGGCGCGCAATCTGCTCGGCGCCGCGGAAGGATGGGAGGGGGTCTTCACCGCGCTCCATTCCGCCGAGCGCGACGCGGCAGCCACCGCCGAGCAGTGGCGGCGGCTGCAGGCGGCGGTCGAGGCACTCGGGCGGCGGCCTCCGATGGTGCATGCGGCGGCCTCGGCGGCGGGTGCCTACGGGACGGCGTACGCCGGCGATCTGGCGCGCCCCGGTATCCACCTCTACGGTGGCCGGGTCGCGGGGCTGGACGCGATGCCGGTGGCGGCATTGCGGGCGCGGGTCGTGGCGATCCGCCGTCTCGCTCCCGGCGCCACGGTGGGGTACGACGCCACTTGGCAGGCGCCGAACGCGACTACCATCGCCACCCTCGCGATCGGGTATGCGGATGGTGTCCACCGGCGGCTGTCCAACGGCGGCGCGGTCGAATTGCTCGGCCAACGCGTGCGCATCGTCGGGCGCGTCTCGATGGACCTCGTCACCGTCGATGCCGGCGATCTGCCGGTGCAGATCGGCGACGTGGCCACGTTGTTCGGCGGTATTGTCACTCTCGAGGAGCAGGCGGCACTGGCCGGAACCATCGCCTACGAAATGTTGACGTCGCTCGGCGAACGGCTCCCCAGGCGTTACCTGCAACAGGAATGAACCAACACTTCGCTTCCCTGGTGCTCGGACTGGCCGCGCAGGCCAACGCCGCGCTCGACGGTCAGTTGCCCCCGGGCGCCGCGGATGCCGGCGCCGGTGATGCGCGGCAACTGGCGCAGGCGCTGATCGAAACGCTGAACTCGCTCGAACTCAAGACGCGCGGCAATCTCGAGGCGGACGAACAGCAACTGCTGACGCAGGCGCTGACCGCGTTGCGGTTCCGTTTCGCCACCGGCAAATCCGCGTGAGCCGGCGTGCGGCGCTGATCGTGCTCGACGGCCTGGGCGCCGGCGCCGCCCACGACACCGCGGCGTACGGTGATACCGGCAGCGCGACCCTTGGCAATGTCCTCCGCGCCACCCCGGGGCTGGTGTTGCCCAATCTCGAACGACTCGGACTCGGTTACTGTGGCGATACCGGGCTTCCCAGGCCGGCCGCGCCGACCGCTGCACACGGAAGCGCGCAGCCCCGGAGCGCGGGGAAGGACAGCACCACCGGACATTGGGAGTTGTGCGGCCTGATCCTGGAGCACCCGTTTCCCACGTTCAAGCACGGCTTTCCCGCGGCGGTCATCGAGGAGTTCACGCGGCGCACCGGCCGCGGTGTGCTGGGCAACAAGGCCGCGTCGGGCACCGCGATCCTCGACGAGCTGGGCGCCGAGCAGGTGGCGACCGGAAAGTGGATCGTCTACACGTCGGCGGATTCGGTGTTTCAGGTGGCGGCGCACGTGGACGTGGTACCGCTCGACCAACTCTATGCGGCGTGTCGGATTGCACGGGAGATTCTCACCGGCGACAACGGCGTCTCCCGGGTGATTGCCCGTCCCTTCCGGGGCACGCCGGGTGCCTGGCAGCGGACACCTGACCGCAGGGATTTTTCGCGGCCACCGACCGGGCCGACTCTGCTCGATCGTCTGGCGGACCGCCGCGTACCGGTGGTCGGCGTCGGGAAGGTCGACGACCTTTTCGCCGGCCGGGGCATCACCAGTACGCACACACCAACGAACGCGGATGCTTATGGGCTGATCGACCGCGGCTTGGAGACCCTCGACGGGGGATTCCTGTTCGCGAACGTGATCGAGTTCGATCAGAGCTGGGGCCACCGGAACGACGTCCCGGGGTTCGTGGGCGGACTGCACCAGCTCGACCGCTGGATTCCGCAGCTGGTCGGCGGGATCCGGCCGGAGGATCTGGTTATCTTGACTGCGGACCATGGCAACGATCCCACGACTCCTTCCACCGATCATTCGCGCGAGCGGGTGCCGGTTCTGATTCCGGGCCCGGGGATTCGACCGGTGGCGATCGGAGAGCGGCAGACCTTTGCCGATGTGGGCCAGACGATCGCCGAGTGGCTCGGTACCGCGCCGCTCCCGGCGGGCGTCTCCTTTCTCGCAGATATCCGGGGCCGGTGATGGACCTGCGTCATGCCGCCGAGGCGGCACGCGAACGCGCGTATGCCCCCTACTCGAAGTTCCGGGTCGGGGCGGCGTTGGAGACTCTTTCCGGCGAGGTCATTTCCGGGTGCAACGTGGAGAACGCGTCGTACGGTCTGACCATCTGCGCCGAACGGAACGCAATCGCCGCCGCGGTCGCGGCCGGTCATCGCACCTTCAGCCGGTTGGCGCTTGTCAGTGATGCGCCGGCCCCGGTCGCGCCCTGCGGCGCGTGTCGCCAGGTGCTGGCGGAGTTCGCCCCCGAGCTGCGCGTCGAGAGTCACGCCGGAAACCGGACGGTGACGTGGACGATGCGCGAGCTGCTTCCCGCCGGCTTCAGCGCCGCCGACCTGCCGTGATCCGCTGGTTCGGTGCCGCGTTCATGCTGGCGATGTGGGCCACCGCCTGTACCGAGGATCTCACCACGCCCGGAACGTGCCCCACGTTCTGTCCCGGCGGGCAAGCGGTGTTCCGCGATACCACGTTGCTGCCCGTTCTGGGCGCCGATTCCAGCTTCTCGGGCTACGTCAGCGCGTCAAACCAGCTCTCATTGCTGCTATCGAACGGTGGCATTTACGGGCAGACCCGTGCCGTGATCCGATTCACGCCGCGGGGTGATTCGGTCCTCGTGGCGGACACCAATCGCAGCTTCCGGGTCGACTCGGTCATCATCGAACTCGGCGTCCAGGCGCTGGACACCACCGCGTCGAACACCTTCATCGACGTCTACCGGCTGCCGTTGTCGGTCGATTCGTCCGT
Source organism: uncultured Gemmatimonadales bacterium (assembly GCA_963697065.1). Taxonomy (GTDB): domain Bacteria; phylum Gemmatimonadota; class Gemmatimonadetes; order Gemmatimonadales; family GWC2-71-9; genus Palsa-1233. The sequence continues at coordinate 150,204 of CAVOMQ010000002.1, read as the reverse complement.
CACGCTGGACGGCCTCGATTCGTTGATGACGCCCGACAAGTTGCTGGGTGAGTACGCGGCGGCGCCGACGTTTCACACCGGCAACTTCGACCTGGTGCTGTCGGGGAGCGACCTGAACAAGCTGGCGTTCACGCCCGAGGACAGCACGATCCTGGAGATCGGCGTCAGGATCCGCGCCGACGGCCCGGTCGGTGCCCGGATCGGGACCGCGGCGGCGGGCTCGCTCGAACCGGCGTTTGCGACCTGGGTGACGGCGGACAGCGTCTCCGACACGACGATCAATCGGGTCTCGAACTCGCGGGTGCCTTCGCAAACGTTCACCGTGCGGACGGCCGGCCCACCGCCGCCGGCGGACTTGCTGGCCGTGGGAGGCGATCCGGTCTCGCGAACGTTCCTGCGCTTCGCGCTGCCGGCGTACCTCCGTGACTCGGCGACGATCATCCGGGCCACCCTCGAGTTGCACGCGGCGGCACCGCTGGTCGGGATCCCCGCCGACACCGCCGACATGCTGGCCTTGCCGGTGCTCGCCGATTTCGGCCCCAAGTCGCCGGTGTCGGTGGCGACCTTCGCGTCGTCGGTGTTGCTTCCCGGCGATTCGGTGGTCCGCATGGAGATCGCGCCACTGGTGACGCTCTGGCAGGGAAGCGTGCCGCTGCCGAGCATCGTGCGGCTCTCGCTGGCGGCTGAAGGGGGAACGTTCCTGGCGCCGCTCTTCTACTCGACGCGGTCGAGTGCCTTGCAACCGACGTTGCGGATCACGTACCGTCCGCCATTCGCTTTCCAGGGGCTGTAGTGTCGCGTCGCGCGGGTGTCCTGGTGATGTTCACGCTGGCGTTGGCCAGCCGCGCCGGCGCTCAGTCGTCCGAGTTCGGTGTGCGCGGACTGGGGCTGCCGGGCCGGAGCGCCTCGGCACACAGCCTCGGCCTGGAAGGGGCGAACAGTTTCTTCGACGCCGAATCGAGCGATAATCCAGCGTCGCTGATCGGGTTGTCGATTGCCACCGCCGCATTCACGTCGATGAGCAGCTTCCGCACCAGCTCGGATGCGACCGGCAGTCATGCGGCGCGTGACGCGCGCTTTCCCCAGATCATGGTGGGCGGCCCGGTCCCGCACCGGCTCGCCGTCGGCGTGAGTTATTCGTTGTACACCGATCGCGATTTCACCGTGGTGAGCGACGGCATCGCCACGCCGCGGGATACCGCCGTCGCGGTGCACGACACCCTGAACTCCCGCGGTGGCATCGACGACATCCGCCTTGGCGGCGCGTGGGGTGTCAACCACCATCTGGCCGTTGGCGCTGCGTTTCACTTCCTCACCGGATCGAACCGCCTCTCCAGCCGGCGGTACTGGGAAGACACCACCTACCTGGCGCCGCAGCAGACCGCGGAGCTGTCATATGCGGCGACCGGCGTCTCACTGGGGCTGATGTGGCAGCCACGGCCGGGCCTCGAAGTGGCCGCGGTGTTCCGCCACGACGGCACGCTCACGATCGACCGCGATTCGACGGGGGCCGGTGTGGTGGGCGCGTCGCACTCGATCGGAACGGCCCGTTTGCCCACCACGCTCAGCGGCGCGCTCCGGTACACGCCCACTCGCAAGTGGTCGCTGAGCGCGGCGGTCGTACAGCGCAACTGGTCGGTGGCCGACTCCGGGGTGGTGGCGCAGGGAGCTTCGGGCGCCCGCAACACCCTCGATCTGTCGGCCGGCCTCGAGTACTACCGCAATCCGGCCCGACAGAGCAAACTCCCCGTCCGGCTGGGTGTGCGTCACGCCACGCTCCCGTTCCTGCTCGACACGGGTGCGCAGCCGAGCGAGTGGGACGTCTCGATCGGCACCGGGCTGCGATTCGCCGCCGACCGTGGTGGCTTCGACCTGGCCCTCGAGCGGGTCCACCGCAGCGAGGGGAGCAGCTACACCGAGAACGGCTGGCAGCTGACCATCGGTATTTCGGTGCGAGCGGGCGGCGTCACGCCGTAGCGCGTCCGCGGTGAGGATCGGGTGAAGCGGGTCTATATCGAAACGTATGGATGCCAGATGAACGTGGCCGACACCGAACTGATGTTCGGTGTGCTGGCGCAGCATGGCTATGCGCCGGAATCCGACCCGGCCCGGGCCGACGTCATCCTGGTGAATACCTGCGCGGTGCGCGACCACGCCGAACAGCGGGTCATCGGCCGCGTCGGTGACTTGCAGCGCCACAAGCGCCCCGGGCGGGTCCTGGGCGTGGTCGGGTGCATGGCCCAGCGGCTGGGTCCGATACTCCTCGAGCGGGTTCCTGCCGTCGATCTGGTCGTGGGACCGGACGGTTACCGGGGCCTGCCGGAGGTGCTGCTGCATGCCGTCGAGGGCGAGCGTACAGCCGACGTGGAGTACCGCGGCTGGGAACATTACGACGACCTCCCGCAGACCAGGGAGGCCGGACCGACCGCGTTCGTCACCGTCCAGCGCGGCTGCGATTATCGCTGCACGTTCTGCATCGTTCCGACCACCCGCGGCCCCGAGCGGAGCCGGGCGCTCGACGCGGTGGTGCGCGAGGTGCGCGAGCTGGTGCCGTCCGGCGTTTCGGAAGTCACGCTGCTTGGCCAGACAGTCAATGCGTATCACGACGGCGATCATGACTTTGCCGACCTGCTGCGCGCCGTTGGCGCGGTCGACGGTATCCGCCGGCTCCGGTTCACCTCGCCGTATCCCACCGATTTCACCCCCCGCGTCATCGAGGCAATGGCCACGACGCCGGCCGTCTGCGAACATGTCCATCTGCCGGTGCAGAGCGGCTCGAACGCCGTGCTGCGGCGGATGCTGCGCCGTTACACCAGCGAGCGCTATCTCGAAGTCGTGGCCGATCTCCGCCGGTCGCTGCCGGACCTGACGATGTCGACCGATATCATCGTGGGATTTCCCGGCGAAACGGAGGCGCAGTTTGCCGAGACGCTCGGCATGGTGACGGCGGCGGAGTTCGACGACGCGTATACGTTCCGCTACTCGCTGCGCGAGGGCACGCCGGCCACCCGTCTCGGCGACCGGGTCGACGACGCAGTCGCCGCCGAGCGGCTCGATCGGCTGATCGCGGCGGTGCGGCAGCAGGCCAGGCGGCGGCGGATGGCGCGCGTCGGGGAACGGCACGAGGTGCTGATCGAGCGGCCGGCGAAGCGCGGTGGCCTGATGCTTGGCCGCACCCGCCGCAACCACATGGTACTGGTCGATGTACCGGCGGCGCGCGCCGGGTCGTATTACGATGTGCGACTGACGGGCACGACCGGATCCACCTTTCTCGGGCGGGTCGAAACCCCCGCATTGGCGGTGCTATGATCGTCAACCTCATGGAACGGCACGTCGCCGAAGCATTCGATCGCCTCAAGCGCGCGGTCAAGGAGTACCCGGATACGCCGCAGCACCGGGACGATGTGATCGTCTATGCGCTGAACCGGCTGCCGCCCCGGTACGTGGTGACCAACGAAGGCAAGGCGGTCACCGAAGCGGCGCTCGATCTGCCCCAGCACCGGACCGCGATCGACGTGCAGGTGCTTGACGCGCTGCAGCACATCGCCAAAGCCCCGCGGCCGGCGAGCGGGGCCCCGACGCGCCGGGAGGGATGAAACCGCCGGGCGCGGCGCTGCTCCTTGCGGGATACGGGGCCGGTCTGGTGACCGGCCTCGCGCGTTTTCCGGACCCGGCCCTCGTCGCCCTGGCACTGCTCGCCGCCGGCCTGTTGCTGCGCGACGAATGGTATCGCGCCGCGATCCTTGCTGCAGCCTTCGGCGTCGTGGCCGGTGCCGTTGCCCTTCGCCGCGCGGCCGTCGAGTGCGCCGCAACCCTCCCTCTCGGCGAGGGTCGGTATACGCTCCGGTTGATCGACCCGGGAGTCGCAACCGGCCGCGCGGTGCCGGATGACCGCGGATGCCGGGGCGCCGTCGAGGTCGCGTGGCCGCGGTCAACGGCGACGGTGGCTGGGGCGGTGGTCATTGTCGAGGCCCGCTGGGAGCCGCGGCTCGGGCCCCTGGGGCGCCCGGGTGGTCTGCTCTCGGTGCGTTCGGTGCTGGCCACGCGGCGCGGTCGCGGTGCCGCGGAGAGGATGCGCGCCGTCGTCTGGGCTCGAGCCCGCGCGCTCTACGGCGATCTCGCGCCCGTCGCGGCGGCGCTGGTGATCGGGTGGCGCGGGGCGATCGACCCGACATGGCGCCAGGAGTTCGCCGCGGCCGGCCTGATGCCGCTGCTCGCCATCTCCGGATTGCACATCGCCCTGCTCGCCGGCTGGGTGCTGCTGCTGCTGCGCGCGGCGAGGGTGCCGCGGACCGCGGCGCGCTTCCTCGCCGCCGCGCTCGCCGTCGCCTACGCCGCGTGGCTCGGGTGGCCGGCGCCGGCGGTGCGCGCGGTGACGCTGATGACGGTGCTCGCGTGGTCCGAATGGCGTCAGCGGAGACCGGCGGTGCATGCCACGCTGGCGGTCAGCGCCTTGGCAGTGACGATCGAGAATCCGTGGGCGGTGGTCGATCCGGGCGCCTGGCTCTCGGTGCTCGGGCTGCTGGGCGTGTTGGTGGCTCTACGCTGGTGTGACCGTTGCAACTGGCGCAACGCAATTGTCCGGGCGGTGGCTGCATCGGCCGGTGCCGCCGTGGCGACTGCCCCCGTCGCCGCATTCGTCTTCGGACGCGTCGCGCCGATCGGCGTGATCCTCAATCCCGTCGCCACGCCGTTGCTGGCGCTGGCGATGCCGTGCCTGCTGGTGTCGCTGCTGGTCGGGGGGCTGGTGCCCGCCGTGGGCGCCGCGTTCGCGGCGTCGGCGAATCTGCTGTTGCGCGCCCTTCTGCTGCTGGCCAGGATCGGTGCGGCCGCACCCGGCGCGGCGCGCGGAGTCGACGCCGGCTTCTTCGCGGCGTTGCCGTGGTTGGCGGCGCTGGCGGCGGCAACATGGATCGTGTGGCGGCACACGACACCGGCCGAGGCGGCGCGGCGCCTGTTGTGGACGGCAACGGCGGCATGCTGGCTCGGTCTGGTGCCCGGCGGCGCCTCCGGTTCGCCGCTCGACCGCGGCAAGCTGGCATTGGTCTTCCTCGACGTCGGGCAGGGCGACGGCGCGCTGCTGCGCACACCGGCCGGACACTGGATCGAAGTCGATGCCGGGCCGGTCGACCCGGGGTGGGACGCCGGTCGGCGGGTCGTGGAACCGGCATTGCGCCGGCTCGGCGCCGGTCGCATCGATCTCTTCGTGTTGTCACACGCCCACCGTGATCACGTGGGCGGTGCCACTGCCGTCGTCGACGCCTGGCCGGTCGGATTGGCGGTGGAGCCCGGCGAGCAGTTCGCCGACAGTGCGTACGATCGCTGGCTTGGTGCGCTGCACGCGCGCGACGTCCGCTGGCATCCCGTGGCGGCCGGCGATCATTGGATCATCGACGGCGTGGACTTCCGGGTCTTGCACCCGCCGCCGCACTGGGCGCACTGGGGCGAAGATCTCAACGAGGATTCGGTGGTGCTCGACGTGCGGTACGAAGGTTTCCGCGCCCTGCTCATGGGCGATGCCGGGCGACGTGGCGGAGTCGGCGCTGGGGGATTCGATCGGCAGGGCCGATGTGCTGAAGGTCGGCCACCACGGGTCGGCCACGGCCTCGAGCGCCGCATTTCTCGCGGCGGTGCGGCCGCAGGCCGCGGTGGTCAGCGTCGGCGCCCACAACACCTACGGGCATCCGGCGCCGGCGACGCTGTTGCGGCTGGCGCGGGCCGGGGCCATCGTCTGGCGGACCGACCTCGATGGAACCGTCACCGTGGAGACCGACGGGGTACACTTCACCGTCGCCGACGGGCGACACACGGTCCGCTTCGACACGAGAACCACCACCGCCGGAGGGAGTCCCCGTGCCCGACCGCACCAAGGTGACGACACTGGAGCGCTTCATTCTCGACCAGGAGCGCTCGCACCCGGAAGCAACCGGTGAGCTGACCAATCTGCTCTACGATGTGGCCCTGGGCGCCAAGATCATTGCCGCGAGCATCCGCCGGGCCGGCCTGATCGGCGTGCTGGGCAGCGCGGGCGCGGTGAATGTGCAGGGCGAAGAGCAACAGAAGCTGGACGTCTTCGCGAACGAAACGATGAAGAATGCGCTCAACCACACCGGGCGTGTCTGCGCGATGGCCTCGGAGGAGGACGAGCAGCTCATCCCGATTCCCGACGGCTATCCGCCGGGGCGGTACAGCGTCGTCTTCGACCCCCTCGACGGCTCGTCGAACATCGATGTCAACGCGGCGGTGGGGACGATCTTCGCGATCCATCACCGCATCACCACCGAAGGGCCGGGCACGTTGGCCGACGTGCTGCAGCCCGGCATCCGGCTGGTGGGCGCGGGGTACGTGATGTACAGCTCGAGCGTCGTCATGGTGTATTCCACCGGCACCGGGGTGCACGGGTTCACCCTCGACCCGACCTTCGGCGAATTCCTGCTGTCGCATCCGGCGATCACCACGCCGCGCACCGGGGCGTACTACAGCGTCAACGAGTCGAACTTCGGCCGCTGGTCCCGGGGAATCCAGCGGGCGGTACGTGGATTCCATGGCGACGATGCCGAGCGGATGCCGAGCAAGAAGTCGCGCTACATCGGTTCGCTGGTGGCCGATTTCCATCGCAACCTCATCGGCGGCGGGATCTTTCTCTACCCGGCCGACACCCGCAATCCGAACGGCAAATTGCGGCTGCTCTACGAATGCATGCCGATGGCGTTCCTCGCCGAACAGGCCGGCGGCAAGGCCACCGACGGCCGGCATCGCATCCTCGAGATCGAGCCGCGGGCGCTGCACCAGCGCACACCGTTCGTGGTGGGCGGCGCCGCGGACGTCGACTACGTGCGGCGGGTGCTGGAGGAAGTCGAGGGGCCCGCGTGAGGGGTCCGTTGCGGCCTGACGCGCCGGCGGTGAGTCACCCCGAGGACTGGCCGGGACGTCCGGCGGTCGACCTGGGCGAGCCGGGCAGCTATCCGTTTGCGCGCGGCCCGTATGCCGGCATGTACACCCGGCGGCCGTGGACGATGCGCCAATACGCCGGCTTCGGCACGGCCGCAGCGACCAACGAGCGTTTTCGCGCGCTGCTCGCGGCCGGACAGACCGGTCTCTCGACCGCGTTCGACCTGCCGACGCAGATGGGCTACGACTCCGACCATCCGATGGCGGCGGGCGAAGTCGGCCGCGTCGGGGTGGCCATCGATACCGTCGACGATCTGGCGCGCCTGTTCGACGGCATTCCGCTCGACCGGGTCACCACGTCGATGACGATCAACGCCACGGCGGCCATTCTGCTGGCGATGTACATCGTGGTGGGCGAGGAGCACGGCGTGCCGCTGGCGGCGTTGGGGGGAACGGTCCAGAACGACATCCTCAAGGAGTACGTGTCGCGCGGCACCTACATCTACCCGGCCGAGCCTTCGCTGCGCCTGACCACCGACCTCTTCCGCTTCGTCGCCGCACAGCGGATGAACTTCAATCCGATCTCCATCTCCGGCTATCACATGCGCGAGGCGGGTGCGACGGCGGTGCAGGAGGTCGGGTTCACGCTGGCCAACGCGATGGAGTACGTGCGCCGCGGCATCGCGGCCGGCGTGCCGCTCGACGCGTTCGCGCCGCGCCTCTCGTTCTTCTTTGCGGCGCACAACAATCTCTTCGAGGAGGCGGCGAAATTCCGTGCGGCACGGCGGCTGTTCGCCCGCCTGATGCGGGAACGATTCGGGGCGGACGATGCGTCGGCAAGGCTCCGCTTTCACACCCAGACCGGCGGCGTCACCCTCCAGGCGCAACAGCCGATGAACAACGTGGTGCGGGTGACGGTCCAGGCGCTCGCGGCGGTGCTGGGCGGCACCCAGTCGCTGCACACCAACGCCTATGACGAGGCGCTGGCGCTGCCGAGCGAGGCGTCCGCCACGCTGGCGCTCCGTACCCAGCAGATCCTGGCGTTCGAGAGCGGAATGACCGAGACCGTCGATCCGCTGGCGGGGAGCTGGTACGTCGAAGCGCTGACGGATCGGATCGAGGCGGGGGCCCGCGCGCTGGTGGAGCGAAGTCGAGGCCGTTGGCGGGGCCGCGGCGGCGATCGAGCAGGGATTCTACCAACGCGCGATCGCCGACAGCGCCTGGGCGATGCAACAGGCGCAGGAAGCGGAGGACGTGGTGGTGGTCGGCGTCAATCGATTCACCGACGATTCCGTGGCTCCGGCGCTTGCGCCACCCGACTTTGCCGAGCTGGAGCGCACCCAGCGTGGACGTCTGGCGGCAGCGCGCGAAGCGCGCGATGCGGCGCGGGCCACGGCGGCGCTCGACGCGGTTCGTGCCGCCGCCGCCGGGTCCGACATGCTGATGCCGGTGATCATCGATGCCGTGCGCGCGCGCGCGACGCTGGGCGAAATCAGTGACGCGATGCGGGCGGTCTGGGGGAGCTATCACGGGGAGCGCCGCTGAATGCCGCCCGTCTTCCGTTCCCTGGTGGTCGATCGGCATGCGCGCGTCGCCCTGCTGGGCGACGCCGACGGCGCCCGGGAGGCGTGGCTCATCCTGCACGGACACGGCATGCTGGCCCAGGGCATCCTGCACTGGTTCCGCCAGGCCGAGCGCCCGCATCGGCTCCTCGTCGCGCCCGAAGCGCTGTCGCGTTTCTACACCGACGTGCAGGGGCCGCGGACCGTCGGCGCGTCGTGGCTGACCCGCGAAGATCGCGACAACGAGCTCGCCGACACGATGGCGTACCTCGATCGTGCCGTCGCTCTCTGCGTCCCGCCGGAGTTGCCGCTGGAGATTCACGGCTTCTCGCAGGGTGTCGGGATCGGCGCGCGGTGGGCGGTGCACACCGCGCGCGGCATCCGCCGTCTCGTTTGCTGGGCCGGCGGCTTTCCCGAGGACGTCGGCGGCGACGCACTGGCCCGGGTGTTCGGTGGCCGGCCCGTCCATATGGTGATCGGCGAGACGGACACGCTCGTCAGCCCGGACCGGGTCGAAGCCGATGCCGAGCGGTTACGGCAGCAGGGACAGCCGGTGGCGCTTCACCGCTTCGTGGGCGGGCACCGGATCGACGACGGCGTCCTGGCGGCGTTCGCCGCGGAGCCCGGCCCGGAGTAGTATCTTTCGTCCGGACTTGGAGTTAGCCACAGGCCGGGAGCGATGCCGACTTACGAATACCGCTGTGCCCGCGGGCACAGTTTTGAGCGTGTCCAGAAGATCACCGCCCGCCCCATCGGGAAGTGCCCGGTGTGTGGCGCCAAGGCGGAGCGGATCATCTCCGGCGGTCAGGGGCTGATCTTCAAGGGCAGCGGCTTCTACATCACCGATTACGGCCGGGACGGCAAGGGTCCGCGCAAGGAAAGCGAAGGGACTGCCGCCCCGGCCGCCGAGCCGAGCCGCGCCTGCGAACGAGTCGAAGGCGCCGGCCCCCGCTGCCGACACCGCCTCCAGCCCGAAGAAGAAAGCGAACAAGGCGGACGTCGCGTGAGCGAGCGCGTCCGCGCCGAACTCGAGCGGGTGGCAGCAGCGCTGGGCGCACCAGGGGTCCCCTTCACGCTCGAGCGTCCCCGCGACCCGGCCCACGGCGATCTCGCCACCAATCTCGCGTTGCAGCTCGCCGGCGTGCTCGGCAACAAGCCCCGCGCCATCGCCGACCAGATCGTGGCACACCTGGCGCTGCCCGTCACGGTCGTGCAGACGGTGTCGATCGCCGGCCCCGGCTTCATCAACTTCCGGCTGGCCGCTGACACGCTTGCCGGCGAGCTGGCCCGGATCCTGACGGAAGGCGCCGGGTACGGTCGTGCCGAGACCGGTGCCGGTGTCGCCGTGAACGTCGAATTCGTGTCGGCAAACCCGACCGGTCCGCTGCACGTCGGCCACGGCCGTGGCGCGGCTCTCGGTGATGCCATCTCGGCGCTGCTGGAGTGGACCGGCCACACCGTCACCCGCGAGTTCTACGTCAATGACGCGGGCGTGCAGATCGGGCGACTGGCGGAATCGGTCTGGGCCCGGGTGCAGGAATTGGCGGGACGGCCGTTCCGGATTCCCGACGGCGGGTATCATGGCGAGTATCTGCGCGAGAATGCCGCCGCGATCATGGCGGCCGAAGGCTCCGGATTCGCCGATCTCCAGCCGGCCGAAGGCGTCGCCCGGTGCCGCCTCGCCGTGCTCGAGCTGCAGCGGCAGGAACAGGATGCGCACGCTCGACGAATTCCGGGTCCATTTCGATGTGGTCGCGTCCGAACAGGCGCTGTACGACGCGGGGAAGGTGACCGCGGCGATCGACCGCCTCGGCGCCGCGGGCCTCACCTTCGAGGAAGACGGCGCCCTGTGGCTGCGCACGTCGTCCTTCGGCGACGATCGCGACCGGGTGCTCCGCAAGTCCGACGGGACATTCACCTATCTTGTGCCCGACATCGCGTATCACCTCGACAAGTTCGCGCGCGGCTTTCGGCGCGCCATCGACGTGTGGGGGGCCGATCACCACGGGTACATCGCGCGGATGCGCGCGGCGCTGGTGGCGCTCGGGCTTCCGGCCGACTGGTTCGAGGTGGCCATCGTGCAGCTGGTGCGGGTGGTGCGGGGCGGCGAGGAAGTGAAGATGTCGAAGCGCTCCGGCGAGTTCGTGACGCTGCGCGACCTGTACGAGGAGGTGGGGGTCGACGCGGCGCGATACTGGTTCCTGATGCGGCGCGGTGACACCCATCTGGTGTTCGACATCGACCTGGCCAAGTCGCAGACCGACGAGAACCCGGTGTTCTATGTCCAGATGGCGCACGCAAGGATGAGCGGCATCTTCCGCACGGCCGGCATCGCGCCGAGCAGCGTGGACGGGCCGCTCGACACGTCGCCGTTGACCGACAGCGATCGCGAGCTGCTGCGCAAGGCGACCGAGTTTCCCGAAGTGGTCGACCGCGCCGCACGCGAGCACGAACCGCACCGCATCACCACCTACCTCGAGGAGCTGGCGCGGAGCGCGCACGGCTGGTATCACACGTGCCGCGTGCTGGGCCAGCCGCCGGAACTGGAACGGGCCCGACTGCTGATCGCGCGCGCGGCGCGCCAGGTGCTCGGCAATGCCCTCGGCCTGCTCGCCATCGACGCCCCCGACCGGATGTGACCCGATGAGCCTGTTGGTGGTGGGAAGCGTCGCACTCGACTCGATCTTCACGCCGTTCGGCGAAACCGCCGACACGCTGGGCGGGTCAGCGGTCCATTTCGCGGTGGCCGCGTCCCTGATCCACCCGGTGCGGGTGGTCGGCGTGGTGGGCGAGGATTATCCGCTGGCGGAACTGGAGCGGCTGGCGCCGCGCGGCATCGACTGGTCGGCGGTGGAGCGCGCGCGCGGCGAATCGTTCCGGTGGAAGGGGAAATACTCCTACGACCTGCAGAGCCGCGAAACGCTCGAAACGCGGCTCGGCGTATTCGCCGATTTCCGGCCCAAGCTGCCCGCTGGCGCCGAGCGGACGCGGGTGGTGTTTCTCGCCAACATCGATCCCGAACTGCAACTGGATATTCTGGAACAGATCCCGCACCCCGAGCTGGTCGCGTGCGACACGATGAACTACTGGATCCAGTCGAAGCGCGAGGCGCTGCTGGCGCTGCTGCAGCGGGTCGACATGCTGATGGTGAACGACGCCGAAGCACGGGAGCTTTCCGGAGACTGGAACATTCACCGTGCCGGGCGATGGATCCTGGAGCACGGTCCGCGGCGTGTCGTGATCAAGCAGGGCGAATTTGGCGCGTTGCTGCTGGAGGCCGGCGGACGGACGTTCCACGTTCCCGCATTTCCGCTGGAAGAGGTGTTCGACCCCACCGGTGCCGGTGATGCCTTTGCCGGTGGCTTCATGGGCTACCTGGCGCGCGCCCGCCAGCTCGACACCGATCACCTGCGCCGCGCGATGGTCTACGGATCGACGATGGGATCGTACTCGGTGGCGGGGTTCGGCATTCGCGGTTTCGATGGCGTCACCACCCACGACGTGGAAGACCGGGTGCGGCGGTTCGTCGATCTCACCCACATTCCCCTTGCGGAGCGGGTCGAATGAGCCCCGGGAACTACGCCGCGGCCGGCGTCGACATCGCCCAGGGCGACCGGACCAAGGCGCAGATCGGCGAACTCGCGGCGACCACCCGCACGGTGTTGTCGCGGGGGCGCATCGGCGCGTTCGGCGGCATGGTGCGGATGCCCGCCGACATTCCCGACCCGGTGCTGGTGATGAGCACCGACGGCGTGGGCACCAAGGTGCTGGTGGCGCTCGAAGTGGGCCGGCTCGACACGGTGGGCGAAGATCTGGTCAATCACTCCGTGAACGACATCCTCGTGCACGGGGCCGCACCGCTGGCGTTCCTCGACTATATCGCCGGCCACCAGGTTCCGCCCGGGTCGGTCGTGGCACTCGTCGAGGGGATCGCCCGCGGCTGCCGCGCGCACGCGATGGCGCTCGTCGGTGGCGAAACCGCCCAGATGCCCGGTCTCTATGAGAGCGGTACCTTCGATCTGGCCGGTACCATCGTCGGCGTGGTGGCCGCCGACAGCGTCATCGAAGGCGACGCGATCCGACCGGGCGACGTGCTCGTGGCCTACGCATCCAGCGGACTCCACACCAACGGTTATACGCTGGCCCGGCGGATCCTCTTCGACGACATGCACCTGCAACTCAATGCCGAGGTGGCGGAACTCGGCACCACGGTGAGCGACGCCCTGCTCGCGGTGCACACCAGCTATGCCGCCGCGATTCGCCCGGCGCTGATGCACGTCCACGGCCTGGCGCACATCACCGGTGGCGGCATTCCTGGCAACCTCGGCCGCGTCCTTCCCGGCGATTGCGACGCCGTCATCGATGCCGCGTCGTGGCAGTGGCCGGCACTCTTCGCGCTCCTGGCGCGCGGCGGCCGCGTCGACGACGCCGAAATGCGCCGGGTCTTCAACCTCGGTGTCGGCATGATCGCGGCCGTGCCGGCGGCCCACGTCGACACGGTTCAGGGCGTGGCTCGCGCGGCGGGCATTGCCACCTGGGTGTGTGGCGCCGTGCGGACCGGGCAGGGGGGGGTCGTCTTCGAGCAATGATGATGTTACGACGCGGAATTCTCGTTGTGGTTGCCGGACTGGCGGCGCTGGGCGTTCGAGCGGCGGCGGCGCAGAGCGACCCGGAGTGCGCCGGTATCGGCGGCGGTCTTCTGCCGCCGATTTCCCGGCAGGAAGTGAATCTCTGCGATGCCGCAGTCGACGGCGCGCGCCTATTCACGCCGGTGGCCGGCCTGCTCATGGGCGCGGGCAACCCGTTCATCGGCTCGGTGGACGGCCTTGGCGGCTTTCCGCACCTCGGCGTCACGCTGCGCGGCAACGTGACCCGCGTGGTGCTACCGGACCTCGATTACAGCGGCCAGGGCACGACGGTGGCGGCTGGAAAGAGGCTGGTGCTGCCGGCGCCGCTGCTCGAGTTGGCCCTTGGCGCGTATCCGGGAACGCGCGCCGGCGCGCTCGCCGTCGACGTGCTGGGGTCGGTGCAGCTGATACCCACCGGTATCAGCGACAAGCTGCATGCCGACGTCAATGCCACCCGCATCGGCAGCATCGTACTTGGCCTCGGCGTGGGCGCGCGCGTGACGCTCGTGGCGGAGGGAAGCGCAACTCCGGCCGTCGCCGTGAGCGTCATGCGCCGCTCGCTCCCCACCATCGGCGTTGGCAGTCTGGTCGAGGGTGACCAGTTTTCGTTTGCGAGCAATCTCGTGGCGCTCGACTATCGCGTGACGATCGGGAAGACCCTCGGACCGGCGATGCTCGGCGCCGGCGCGGGATGGGATGACTACAGCGGCGATGCGGTGATTGCGTTCGCCAACCCCGCCACCGGAACGGCGGAGCCGTCGATCCCGGTCCATCTCTCCGACGGGCGCGCGCTGGGGTTCGTCGACGCCGGTGTGGGGCTGGGGGGCATGTACCTGATCGCAGAGGTGGGAGCGCAGCGCGGGAAACATCTCGCCCTGGCCACGACGTTCACCGACAATGACCCCGGTTCCACCCGCTTCTTCGGCAGCCTTGGATTCCGGCTCGGCATCTGACCGTGTCGCGGCCGGGACCGTGATGCGCCGCGCCCTGCACCTTGCGGAGCGGGGTTGGGGTCGCGTGCACCCCAATCCACTGGTTGGTGCGGTAGTGGTCCGCGACGGCGCCGTGGTGGGCGAAGGGTGGCACGCGGAATTCGGCGGAGCACACGCCGAGGTGGCCGCGCTGCGACAAGCGGGGGCGGCGGCCCGCGGTGCCACCCTCTACGTGACGCTCGAGCCGTGCGCCCACTACGGCAAGCAACCGCCGTGCGTCGACGCGATCCACGACGCCGGGATCGCGCGGGTGGTATTTGCCGCGCACGATCCCGATCCCGTGGCGGCCGGCGGCGCCGCGCAACTCGGCGCGATCGGGATCGCGGTCGAGTCAGGCGTTCTCGGCGAAGTGGCGGAGCGGCTCAATTTCCGCTTCCTGCAGCGTTTTCGTCACCCCGCAACGCCATTCGTCACCGTCAAACTGGCGGTCTCGATGGACGGCAGGATCGCCGACGCGCACGGACGGTCGCGGTGGATCTCGGGCCCGGAAGCGCGTCAGTGGGTGCACCGCTTGCGGGCCGGATATGGCGGTATCGCGGTGGGCGCAGCCACGGCCGCGGCCGATGATGTCCGGCTGACGGTGCGGGGCGACGTGGTCCCAAGGGTGCCGCCGACGCGAGTGATCTTCGGTCGCGATGGCCTCCAGCCTCCGCTGGAGTGGCTCGCCGATCCCGCCGAGGGGCCGGCGATCGTGATGCGTGTCGGCGCCGGCTCGTGCCGGGCGGAATCGTCCGGTCATCGCGAACTGATCGACGTGCCTGATTTCGCCGCGGCAATGCGGGAGCTGGCATCGCGCGGGGTGGACAGCCTGCTGGTTGAAGGCGGCGGCCGACTCGCGGGCGCGCTGCTCGCGGCGGGACTGGTCGACCGGGTGCACCAGGTCCAGTCACCGGTCTGGTTGGGGGATGGCGCGCCGGCGTGGGCCGGCCTCGGTGACATCGCCATCGCCGACGCGACGCGCTGGCGCACCGTGGATCGGCTGGCGCTGGGCGACGACACCGTGCTCACCCTGGAGCGCTGATCGATGTTCACCGGAATCATCACCGCCGTGGGGAACGTGCTCGGCGTGTGCCGCACCGACAATGGCTTGCGGCTCGACATCGATGCGGCATGGTCCGATCTGGTCCCGGGCGAGAGCGTGGCGGTCGACGGAGTTTGCCTCACCGTGATCGCCCATCGACCGGCGGGGTTCACCGTCGACGTCGTCGAGACCTCGCTGGAGCGGACGGCCTTCGGCCGGTACGTCGGAGGGCGGCGGGTCAATCTCGAACGGGCGCTCCGGCTCGGCGACCGGCTTGGCGGCCATCTGGTGCAGGGTCATGTCGACGGCGTGGGAATGGTTTCGGCCGTGGCACCGGGGGACGAAGGACGCCTGCTGACCATCGACGTGCCGGACAGTGTTGCCCAGGTCTCGATTCCGTTGGGATCGATCGCGGTCGACGGTGTGTCGCTTACCATCAACGCGGTGCCGCGGCCCGGCGCGATCCAGGTCAGTCTCGTCCCGTTTACCTTGCAGCATACCACGCTCGGCGAACGAACGGCCGGCGACGTGGTGCATCTGGAGGCGGACATGATCGGCAAGTATCTGCGGCAGCTGATGGCGGCGAGACCGGGAGCGGGGGCCGCGTGACGCTGGCGCCGATCCGCCAGGCGATCGCCGACCTGGCCGCGGGCAAGATGATCATCGTCGTCGACGACGAGGACCGTGAGAATGAAGGCGACCTGGTGTGCGCGGCCGAGCGGGTCACGCCCGAGATCATCAATTTCATGCTCCGATACGGGCATGGCTGGATCTGCCTGGCGCTGACGCCGGAAGATTGCACCCGGCTCGACCTGCCCCAGATGGTGGACCGCAACAGTGAAGAGATGGCGACGGCGTTTACCGTCACGATCGATGCGCAGCGCCGTTTCGGTGTCACCACCGGCATTTCCGCCGCCGACCGGGCCACCACCATCCAGGTGGCGATCGCGCCCGATACGGTGCCGTCGGATCTGCGCCGGCCGGGCCACATCCCACCGCTGCAGGCGCGGCCCGGCGGCGTGTTGCAGCGGGTCGGGCACACCGAGGCGAGTGTTGACCTGGCGCGGCTGGCCGGGCTCAAGCCCGCCGGCGTCATCTGCGAGATTCTCAATCCCGAAGACGGCACCATGGCGCGATTGCCGCAGCTGCGCGCGTTCGCCGCCGAACACGGGTTGACGCTGGTGTCGGTCGCCGATCTGGTGGCGTACCGGCTGCGCACCGAACGCCTGGTCCACCGGGTGGCGGATGCGCGACTTCCCACGTCGGTCGGCGACTTCCGCGTCATCGGCTATCGCAACGATGTCGACCACGCCGAACACGTGGCGCTGGTGCACGGCGACGTGACCGGCCAGAAGGACGTGCTGGTCCGCATGCATTCGAAGTGTCTGACCGGTGATGTCTTTCACTCGCTGCGGTGCGATTGCGGCGTGCAGCTGCATCGCGCCATGGAGCTGATCGTCGAGGCGGGGCGGGGCGTGATCGTCTACCTCGATCAGGAAGGGCGCGGCATCGGGCTGCTCAACAAGCTCCGCGCCTACGCGCTGCAGGACGAGGGCACCGACACCGTCGACGCCAACACGCAACTCGGATTCAAACCCGATCTGCGCGACTTCGGCATCGGGGCCCAGATCCTGCGCGACCTCGGCCTGTCGTCGCTGCGCGTCATGACCAACAATCCCCGCAAGCTCGTCGGTCTCGAGGGATACGGCCTCGAAATTGTCGAGCGGGTCCCGCTGGTGGCGGCGACCACCCCCGACAACCGCGCTTATCTCGCCACCAAGCGGGACAAGCTCGGTCACTTGCTGGCGCATTGAGCCGATGACGGAATTCGACGGCCGGGTGGTCGCGGCCGGCCGCGTGGCGCTGGTGGTGTCGCGATACCATGAACGCGTCACCGCCCGGTTGCTCGGCGGCGCCCGGGAAGCATGCCGGGAAGCGGGATTCGCCGAGGACGCCGTCGACGTGCTGTGGGTGCCCGGTGCGTTCGAGCTTGGCGTCACGGTCACGGCGGCAGTGCACAGCGGCGCATACACGGCGGTGGTCGCCCTTGGCGCGGTGGTGCGCGGCGAGACGCCGCATTTCGACGTGATCGTCCGCGAGACGTCGGCGGCTCTCGGTCGGGCAGCCACCGACTCGCTGGTCCCGGTGGGGTTCGGCCTGCTCACCTGCGACACGATGGACCAGGCGATGGCGCGCGCCGGCGGGACCTCGGGCAACAAGGGGCGCGAGGCGGCCGAAGCGGCGCTGCGCACCGCGGACCTGATCCGTCAGGCGCTGGGCGAATGACATTGCGGGCCGAATCGCGCCGACGCGCCCGCACGCTGCAGCTGCTGTACGCCGTCGAGACCTCTGGGGCCGACGACATCGATGCGGCGGCGCAGCGCCTGGCGCAGCTGACCGGCGACCCGCCGGAATTGCTGGCGCGCGCCGCGGAAGTGGCCCGGCACATCGAACAGCATCGCGACATCCTCGACCGCCACGCGGCGGACGCCGCGGAACATTGGCGCCTGGAGCGGATCGCGATGATCGAGCGCAACATCCTGCGCCTGGCGATCTACGAGCTGGCGTACGAGACGACGCCGCCCAGGGTGGTGATCGACGAGGCGCTCTGGCTGGCTCACCGTTTTGCCGGCCCCCGCGCGCCCGCGTTCATCAACGGTGTGCTCGACCGGGTCGCGCGTGATCTTGGCCGACTTGCGCCGGCGCCCGCCCCGTGAAGCTGCTGCTGGTCAACTGGCAGGATCTGCGCAACCCGCAGGCCGGCGGCGCGGAAATTCATCTCTTCGAACTGTTCACCCGCCTCGCGGCCCGCGGTCATTCCGTGGACCTCGTCTGTTCCGGTTTTCCCGGCGGCGCGGCGGTGGAATCGGTCGACGGGATCACCGTCCACCGCACCGGCGATCGGCACACGTTCGCGGCGGTGGGCCGCTCGGCGGTCGGGCGGGCGGCCCGGTCGATCGGGCCGGACGTCGTGGTTGACGACATCAACAAGCTGCCGCTGTTCACCCCCGGACTCACCGACCGGCCGGTGTACGCCATCGTGCCGCACCTTTTCGGCACCACCGCGTTTCAGGAGGTGTCGTGGCCGCTGGCGGCCAGCGTGTGGGCCGCCGAGCGCGCCATTCCGCGGGCGTACCGGAACGCGTGGTTCCACGCCATCAGCGACTCGACCCGCGACGACCTGGTGGTCCGGGGCGTGCCGCGCGAGCGGATTGCAGTCATTTATCCCGGTGTCGACTCGGTGCACTATCACCCCGATCCGGCGGCGCCGCGAAGCAATCCGCCGCGATTCGTCTACGTCGGCCGCCTCAAGCGATACAAGGGCGTCGACGTGCTGCTTGGAGCGCTGGCCGCGGCGCGTGGCGACCGGCCGGACCTGAGCCTCGACATCGCCGGCAGCGGCGACGATCGGGCACGCCTCGAGGGGATTGCGCGGCGGCTCGGCCTGAACGACGCGGTGCGGTTCCTGGGGTTCGTCGACGAGGGCACCAAGCTGGCGCTCTTGCGGCGGGCGGTGGCAAACGTATTTCCTTCCCCCAAGGAGGGATGGGGCATCACCGTCATGGAGGCTGCCGCGTGCGGCACCCCGTCGTTGGCGTCGGATTCGCCGGGGCTGCGCGACTCGGTGCGGGACGGCCGGACCGGCATGCTGGTTCCCCACGGCGATGTTCCGGCGCTGGCGGGCGCAATGCTCCGGCTTGCCGGCGACCCGGCGTTGGTCGAACAACTCGGCTCGGGCGCCCGGCAATTCGCCGAGCAGCTGAGCTGGGATGCCGCCGCGACGACCGTGGAGCGCCATCTCCTCGATCTGGCGGCGGGGCGGATTCCGCCGCCGTCATTCTCCGGCGGTTTCTGAGAAAGGAGCGCACGTTGGACACCACGATCACGGCACGTCACTTCGCGCTCGACGCCGCGTTGCGGCGCCGGACGGAAGCGCTGTTTCAGCGGCTGACACGCTATTCGGACGGCGTCATTGCCGCCGCCACCATATTCGATGCCGTCGCGGGTTCGGCCTGGGTGGAAATCCGGTTGCAGTGCCGGCGGGGCGGAACTCTGGTCGCGACTGCCGCGGGCCGCGAGTTGCGCACTACCCTCGACGAAGCCGAGCATCGCATCGTGCGGCAGTTGCTGCGTCTGGGGACGCGGCGTCGTGCGGCGCGCCACGCACCGGCCATCTGAGCGCCGTCTGCGACTCCGCGATTTTCTCACCGCCGCCGAGCAGCTGCAGCTCGAACCGCTCACCGGGGAACTCGGGCTCGACCGCCTGGTTCCCGCCGCCGACATTGCGTCGCCGGGACTGGCGCTGGCCGGTTATCACGGGCGGTTCATTCCCGACCGGCTGCACGTGCTGGGCGAAACGGAGATCACCTACCTCGCCTCGCTGGACCCGACAACTCGGCGGACCGCGCTCGAGGGGTTCTTCCACTACGATCTGCCCGCGGTCTTCATCACCAAGCATCTCGATCCGCCCGAACCGCTGCTCGAGCTGGCGCGCGCCCGCCAGATACCGGTGTTGCGCACGTCGCTCAAGACGGCGGAGTTCTACAAGCGGGTCAAGCCGATCATCGAGGACGCCTTTGCGCCGCGCACGACGCTGCACGGCTCGCTGGCGGACGTGTACGGCGTCGGCCTGCTGTTCATCGGCCGGTCGGGGATCGGCAAGAGCGAGTGCGTGCTCGATCTGGTCGAGCGCGGGCATCGCCTGGTGGCGGACGATGTCGTCAAGGTCACCCGGCGCGGCACCGATGTCCTGATCGGCCAGGGCCACGAGCTCGCGGCGCATCACATGGAGATCCGCGGCGTCGGACTGATCGACATCCCGACGCTGTTCGGGGTGCGCGCCGTGCGGCAGCAGAAACGCATCGAGGTGGTGGTGCAACTGGAAGATTGGGAGACGGCGAAGGACGCCGACCGCACCGGATTGCAGCGCGACACCATGGCGATCCTCGACGTGGCCATCCCCAAGGTGGTCGTACCGCTCAACCCCGGCAAGAACATCACCGTCATCGCCGAAGTGGTGGCGATGATGCACCTGCTGCGGTACAGTGGCGTCGACGTGGCGGCGGCGTTCAACGAACGCCTGATCCGCAAGATGCGCGAGAAGCGTGGCGTCCGCGAATACCTCCGGGATGACTACGAATGACGCCGATCGCGGGGGTGGTGGTGGGTCACAGCCGGTTGGCCGCCGCGCTCATCGAGGCAGTCGAGGCGATCACCGGCTCGGGGAGCGGATTGGTGGCGGTGTCCAACACCGATTGTGACCGCGGCGCCCTGGAGCAACGTGTTCTCGCCGCCATCGGTGGCCGGCCGACGATCGTCTTCATCGACATGCCGAGCGGCTCGTGTCATGTGGCGGTGATGCGCCAGCTCAAGTCGTTGCCCGATGTCCGGGTGGTCACCGGTGTGAACCTGCCGATGCTGCTGGAATTCGTCTTCCACCGTGACGGCCCGGTCGCCGACGTGGCCGCGCATCTCGCCGCAGTCGGCGCGCAGACCGTCACGGCGCGCTGATGTCACTGGTCCTCTGCCGGGTCGACGACCGGCTCGTGCACGGCCAGGTGGTGATCGGCTGGGGGCGACCACTCGGCGTCCGGTTCGTGGCTCTGGTCGACGACCAGGTCCGGGGAAGCGAGTGGGAGCAGGACCTCTACCGGATGGCGGTGCCGCAGGGCGTCGAGATCGAATTCGCCAGCTCGGCCGAAGCGGTGGCTCGACTGCACACCTGGGCCAACGACCCGCGGCCGGGGATTCTCCTCACCGGCGATCTTGCCACCATGGCGCAACTGCACGATGCCGCCCCCGATGTGATCCGCCGCATCAATCTCGGTGGGCTGCATCACCAGCCCGATCGCCGCGAACTGCTCCGCTACCTGTACCTCGACCCGGGCGATGAGCAGATCGTGCGCCGCTTGCGGAGCGCCGGCGTTGACGTCGTGGCACAGGATGTCCCCACGACCGCCGCCGTGTCCCTCGACGCGCTGCTCAGGTGATGCCGCCGATCCCGGTTCTCGCCGCCGTCCTCATCTGGTGCGTGATCGTGGGCGTCGACCTGGTGACGCTGCCGCAGGGACTCTGGTCGCGGCCGTTGGTCGCGGCAACGGTGGCCGGGCTGCTTGCCGGCAACGTCACCGCCGGACTCTTGGCGGGGATGACGCTGGAATTGTATGCGCTCGACGTGCTGCCCATCGGCGCCTCGCGCTACCCTGACTACAGCATCGCGGCCGCCGCCGCCGGACTGGCGGCGACGCGCGTACCGTTGCCGGTCATCCCGGGGGTGGCGGCGCTGGTCGGGTTGCCGCTCGCGGTCTTCGGTGGGTGGTCGCTGCAGCGGTTGCGGCGCCGGAATGCGGTGTCCGTCGACCGGCGCCTGGCACGGCTCGATGCCGGCGATCCCGCCGCGCTCGGCGAACTGCAGCGCCATGGGCTGGCGCGCGACGCCCTCCGCTCACTGGTGGTCGCCGTGCTGGGCATCGCGGTCGCGCTGGCCGTGGCGACCGTGCCGTGGACCGCCATCAGGCACACCGAGCTGATTTCGGCGGCGGCGGTTGCCGGTGGATTGGCGGCGGCGTTCGGCGGGGCGGTGCGTCGCGGCGGCACCGGCTCCCGGCGCCGGTGGTTCGTGGTCGGCCTCGCCTGCGGCCTGCTCGTGGTGGCGCTGCAGTGACGGCGCGCCTCCGGGCCGTGCTCCGTCTCCTCGCCGTACAGGCCGCGTGGACGTATGAACGCATGGCGGGGATCGGCGTCGGGTACGCGTCCGCGCCGCTCCTCGAACAGCGCCTGCACGATCGCTCCCCGGCGGAGCGACGCGAGGCTGCCACCAGATCGGCGGCATTCTTCAATTCGCATCCCTATCTCGCCGGGGTCGCCGTCGGCGCCACGGTTCGCGCCGAGGAGCAGGGGGCACCGCCCGCGTCGGTGTTGCGGTTGCGCACCGCGCTCTCGGGGCCGCTCGGCGCGCTCGGCGACCAGTTGATCTGGGCCGGGGAAGTGCCGGCGTTGAGCGGCCTGGCCCTCGCGGCGGCACCGTGGCTCGGCGCATGGGTCGTGCTGGCCGCGGTCGTGGTTCACAACGTGTTACGCCTCGCGGTGACCAGCTGGGGACTCAACCTCGGCCTGCAGGAGGGACTCGGGGTGGGTCGGGCGCTGGACCGGTCGTGGCTTCCGCGCGGTGCGGAGCGGGCGCAACGCGTTGCGGGGTTCTGTGTCGGTGTGGCGGTGCCGGTGGTGGCCTGGCGACTCCTGGTGGGAACGTCGAACATGCTCATCGCTGGTACCATCGGTGCGGTCACTGTCGCGACGGTGTTGACGCTGTCGGCCGCGACCCGCGCGCACGCCTCGGCGCTGCGGATGGGGCTGGGCCTGCTCGGTCTCGCGGTGCTCGCGGTGGCGGTGAGCCAATGACCGAGCGGACGGCGACCGTGATCAACCCGCTCGGCATGCACGCCCGTCCGGCGGCGCAGGTGGTGCGCCTGGCGGCGACATTCCGGTCAGAGATCCAACTGTTGTGCGACGGCCAGTCGGTCAACGCCAAGAGTATCATGGGCGTCATGACGCTTGCCGCGGAGCAGGGGGCGGTCGTCACGATCCGGGCGGACGGCGCCGACGCCGACGAGGCGGCGGCCGCGTTGAGCGCGCTGATTGCGGGAGGGTTCGGCGAGGCATGAGCGATCGGACACTGCGCGGCATCGGCGTGTCACCAGGGGTCGCCATCGCCCCGGCGATGGCGGTGCGTTGGGCGATTCCCGACGTGGCTGATCGCACCGTCGGCGCCAATGACGTGGCCGGCGAGATCACCCGGCTTCGCGAAGCGTCCGACGGGGTGGTCGAACAGCTCCGGGTGCTCCGCGATCGCACCGCGCAACGGGCCGGGCCGGACGCCGCCCGCATCTTCGATGCGCAGATGATGATGGCGAGCGATCCTGATTTTCTCGCCGGCGTCGAGGCGCTGATCCGCAAGAATCGCCTTGCCGCCGAGAGCGCGTACGAATTCAAGGCCCTGGAGCTGCGCAACGCCTGGCAAGGATCGCGCGCGGCCACGTTGCGCGACCGGTTGGCCGACCTGAACGCCATCATCCTGCGGATGCTGGCCCACTTGATGGGTCGTGCTCCGGACGACGCCTGGCTGGGCGACATCCGCGAACAGGTCATCATCGTGGCGCACGAATTGTCGCCTGGGCTGACGGTGCAGTTCGACCGCGACCACGTCGTCGGCGTGATCAGCGAAGAGGGCACCCGCACGTCGCACGCGGCGATCCTGGCGCACTCGCTCGGCATTCCCGCGGTGATGGGACTGGCCGGCGCACTGGAGCAGATCCGCGAAGGCACGGTACTGCTGATGGACGGCCAGAGCGGCGTCGTGGTGCTCGATCCCACGCCGGACGAGCTCGACGACGCCAGGCTGCGCGCCTCGCGCCGCCACAAGCTGGCGCTGCAGCTGGAAGGGATCGCGCATGAACCGGCGCAGACGATCGACGGCGCGCGGATCACCTTGCAGGGCAACGTCGACCTCCCCGAGGAGATCGAGGTGGCGTTGCGCCACGGGGCCGAAGGTGTGGGCCTGTTGCGCACCGAGTTCCTGATCACCGGCCGCGCCAACCTCCCCACCGAGGACGAACAGACGGAATACTACCGGCGGGTCGGGGCGGCGTTTGCCGGCAACCCGGTGGTGGTGCGGACGTACGACCTTGGCGGTGACAAGTTCCCGACGGCGTTCGCTCCCACGTCGGAACCCAATCCGTTTCTCGGCTGGCGGTCGATCCGCGTCTGTCTCGATCATCCCGAAATCTTCCGGCCGCAGCTGCGCGCCATTCTGCGCGCCGCCGCCGACCGCGACATCTGGATGATGCTGCCGATGGTGATCTCGCTGGAGGAGGTGGAGCAGGCCCGGGCCATGGTGCTGGAGGAGTCGGCCTCGTTGCAGGTGAGCGGGGTGCGCGCCGCGCGCGACGTGCCGATGGGCGTGATGATCGAGACGCCGGCCGCGGTGCGGCTGGCGGACGAATTTGCGGCCGCGGCGGCGTTTCTCAGCGTCGGCACCAACGATCTCACACAGTACACGCTGGCGGTCGATCGCAGCAACGCGCGCCTGGCCGATCGGTTTTCGCCGCTGCATCCGGCGGTGGTGCGCCAGCTGCGTGACGTGCAACAGGCCGCCGCGCGCGCCGGAATTCCCGCCTCGATCTGCGGCGAGATGGCATCGGATCCGCTGGCCGTGCTGCTGCTGGTCGGACTCGGGTTCACCCGCCTCAGCGTGGCGCCTCCCGCGCTTCCCATGGTCAAGTGGGTGGTGCGCCAGTTGTCGCTGGCGGCGGCGCAACAGGCCGCCGGGGCGGCGGCGGAAGCGACGTCGACCGCGGCCGTGCGCGACGTGTTGCGCGAGGCCCTCGGCCGCCATCTCGACCTGCGTCTGGTCGACCCTTCCGGCGCGTTGCCGCGCCCATCAGCGGGCGCTAGCTTGCCACGGGTTCCGTGACGGCAGCACTTCCTTCGCGACGCACCGGCGGCAAGCACATGCGGCACGTCTTCACATCCGAATCGGTCACCGAGGGGCATCCCGACAAGGTCGCCGACCAGATTTCCGACGCCATCCTCGACGCCATCCTGGCGCGCGACCCCGTGGCGCGCGTGGCGTGTGAAACGCTGGTGACGACCGGCATGGCGGTGGTCGCTGGCGAAATCACCACCGAGGCCTATGTCCACATCCCCGACATCGTGCGGCGGACCATCGAGCGCATCGGCTATACCGATGCGCAATACGGCTTCGATTTCCGGACCTGCGCGGTGCTGTCGTCGATCGACCGCCAATCGCCGGACATCGCGCGTGGCGTCGATCGCGCCCACGCCGACGATCAGGGTGCCGGCGACCAGGGGATGATGTTCGGCTACGCCACCGATGAAACGCCCGAGTTGATGCCGGCGCCGATCATCCTGGCCCATCGGCTCGCCGAGCGCCTCGCCGCGGTGCGCCGCGGCTGCGGGGGAGTGCAACACGCGTGGCTGCGGCCGGACGGCAAGACGCAGGTATCGGTGGAGTACGACGCCGACCGGCCGGTCGGTATCCGGGCGATCGTGGTGTCGACGCAGCACGACGAGGCAGTGGGCGGACGGCCGCTGTCGCAGGGCGACATTCGCGACGCGATGCTGGCCGACGTCATCCGGCCGGTGCTGGCGGAAAGCGCGTACGACCACCACACCGCCGAAGTCCATGTCAATCCGACCGGCCGCTTCGTCATCGGCGGACCGCAGGGCGACGCGGGGCTCACCGGACGCAAGATCATCGTGGACACCTACGGTGGGATGGCGCGCCACGGCGGCGGCGCGTTCAGCGGCAAGGATCCCACCAAGGTCGATCGCTCGGCCGCGTATGCACTGCGGTACGTGGCGAAGAATATCGTGGCCGCCGGGCTCGCAAACCGTTGCGAGGTCCAGGCCGCGTACGCCATCGGCGTGGCGCGGCCGGTCTCGGTCTACGTCAACACGTTCGGTACCGGCGCCGTGCCAGACGAGCGCCTGGAACGTGCCGTCCAGGAGGTGTTCGATCTGCGCCCCGGGCGCCTGATCGCGGACCTCTGTCTGCGGCAGCCGATCTACTCGGCCACCGCCGCCTACGGCCACTTCGGGCGCCGTCCGGAAGCCGCCATTTATGAAGAAGACACGCTGACGCCGCAGTCGGTGCAGCGCTTCACTTGGGAACGCACCGACCGCATCGGTGAGCTGCAGCAGGCGGTGCGGGCATGAGAGGAACCATGACGAGTACTTCGATCGACGCCCCGTACGACGTGCGCGACCTCGCATTGGCCGATGAAGGGAAGCGCCGCACCGAGTGGGCGGAGCGCTTCATGCCGGTGCTGCGCCAGATCCGCGGCCGCTTTGCCGCCGAACGGCCGCTGGAAGGCCGGCGGATTTCGTGCTGCCTTCATGTCACCACCGAGACCGCCAATCTGATGGCCACGTTGCGCGCCGGTGGAGCGGAGGTGGCGCTCTGCGCGTCCAATCCGCTGTCGACGCAGGACGACGTCGCGGCGCACCTCGTGCGGGATCACGGCGTGCACGTGTACGCCATCAAGGGCGAGGAACACGAGACCTACTACACCCACATCGCGCAGGCCCTGGCGTTCCGGCCCGAGCTGACGCAGGACGATGGCGCCGACCTGGTCGGCTCGTTGCACCTCATCAAGCTCGGGCGGCTCGACGATCTCGCGGCACCGGTTCGCCGCATGGTCCAGGGGTGGTCGGCGGCGGATCGGGAGCGGTTGCTGACCGGCGTCCACGGGTCGACGGAAGAGACCACCACGGGCGTCATCCGGCTCAAGGCGATGGCGGCCGAGGGCGTCCTCGCGTTCCCGGTGATCGCGGTGAACGACTCGCGGACCAAGCACATGTTCGACAACCGGTACGGCACCGGGCAATCCACGCTGGACGGGATCATCCGGGCCACCAATGTGCTGGTTGCGGGCAGCACCTTCGTCGTGGCGGGGTATGGCTGGTGCGGGCGCGGCCTGGCGATGCGCGCGCGCGGTGCGGGCGCGCGCGTCATCGTCACCGAGATCGATCCGCTTGCGGCCCTGGAAGCCCGGATGGACGGCTTCGAGGTGATGCCGATGCACGACGCCGCGCCGCTCGGGGATGTGTTCTGCACCCTCACCGGCAACGTGCACGTCATCCGGGGCGAGCACTTCACCCGGATGAAGGACGGCGCGGTAGTGTGCAACTCCGGGCACTTCAACGTCGAACTCGACCTCGATGCGCTGGGTCAACTCGCCACCTCGCGTCGCGAAGTGCGGCCGTACGTGGAGGAATTCGCCATCGACGGGCGGCGCGTGCTGGTGCTCGCCGAAGGACGGCTGATCAACCTGGCAGCAGCCGAAGGCCACCCGGCGTCCGTGATGGACATGTCGTTTGCCAATCAGGCCCTGGCGTCGGAGTACCTGGTTCGCCACCGCGCCGAATTGTCGGCTGCGGTGCATCGCCTCCCGCCTGAAGTCGACGCCACGATCGCGGCGCTCAAGCTGGCCGCGATGGGCGCCACCATCGACACGCTGACGCCCGAACAGGTCACCTATCTCGCGAGTTGGGACGCTGGCACCTGACGCTTTCGTCCTGGTGAACGTCGCCCGGATCGGCCTCGATCGCGCGACCAACACTCCGGTGCTGCTGCTGCGGGAGGCTGTCGGCGACCGCGCCGTCCCCATCTGGATCGGCGTGCCCGAAGCGAGCGCCATCGCCATGGCGCTGCAGAAGGTCACCGTTCCGCGACCGATGACCCACGACCTGCTGCTGCACATCCTTCGCGGGCTCGGGGGCGAGGTGGTGCGCGTCGTTGTCACCGAGGCGCGCGACAACACGTATTACGCGGAACTGCTGCTGCGGCGCGGCACGAAGGAACTTGCCGCCGTCGACGCGCGCCCCAGTGACGCGATCGCGCTGGCGCTCCGTGCCGGTGCCCCGATCCTGGTGGCGGAGTCGCTGCTGCACCCCGTGGCGGCCGACGAAAGCGACACACCGTGGCCGCTCAAATCCGACGCACTGCGCGCGTATCTCGAAGGGCTCGACCCGCAGGATTTCGGCCGGTTCCAGCCGTGATCGCCATGGCCATGCTCCTGCAGCTCGCCGGGCCGGCTGCGCGGGCCGACACCGGCGGCGCACGCACCGGTCACCCGGTCACGGTGACCGGATCGGTCCGCCGGAGCACCGTGCATGACACCGTCGCGACCGGCCATCTGCGCGCCGTGCTGCATCGCGTCGGCACGAACACGCAGGGCCCGATCGACTCGGTCGTCACCGACGCCAACGGGCGGTTCAGCTTCCGGTTCGACGCCGACACCGGCGTGGTCTATCTGGTCTCGGCGCGATGGGATGGCGTCGAGTACTTCGCGCTGCCGCTCGACACGCGGACGCCGGCCCACGACGTGTCCACGATGGTGGTGGTGTCGGACACGTCGTCGCATCAGGCGGTGTCGATCGCCGCGCGGCACATCATCGTCAGTGCGCCGGGCTCGGGCGGCGCGCGTGACGTGCTCGATCTGATCGTGTTGCAGAACGCCGGCGGCCTGACCCGGGTGGCGGCCGATTCGACCCACCCCACCTTCCTGCTGCCGCTGCCGCCGTATGCTGCCGGTCTGCAACTGGGCGAAGGCGACTTCTCCGCTGATGCCATCGAGCGGTCGGGCGACACCCTGGCGCTCTTCGCGCCGATCCCGCCGGGTGAGCGCAATCTGGTGCTCGACTACCAGATTCCGCCCGACAGCCCGCAGTTCGTCATCCCGATCGGCCACGCCGTGCCGGCCGCCAACGTGCTGCTCGAGGAACCATCGGCGCGCGTGGAAGGCGAACTGGTGCGCGCCGATTCGCAGGTGGTGGACCAGCAGCACTCGTTCACCCGGTGGGCCGGCGCGCTGCAGGCTGGCCAGCCGCTGGTGATCATCCTGCCGGATCACACCACCGCCGCACCGTGGCTGTTGCCGATGCTCGTCGGCGCGCTGGCACTGGGGCTGGTCGGCGTGCTGGCGCTGACGCAGCGGCCGCTTCGCTGGCGGGCGACGGTGGCGATGGCGCCGCCGGCCTTCGGCGACGAACTCGGTACCGAGGTCACGGCCCTTGTCGATCGTATCGCAGCGCTCGACAACGCGCACGCCGGTGGACCGTCGGCGTGCGGTCCGGAGGCGTGGTCGGCGTACCTCGCCGAGCGCGCCGAACTCATGGAGGCGTTGCGGCGACTCTTGCCGGCGTGAGTCGCCAGCCCTAAGTTTCCGTCGACAACTGTCGGACCAATGCGAATGGGGACGCTCGGAAGACCGGTGCAATACCGGCGCGGCCCCGCCACTGTAACGGGCACCACGCAGCTGCGATCGCTCACCATGCCACTGGGTTCATCCTGGGAAGGCGAGCGGTCGGCCCGAAGCCAGGAGACCTCTCCGTTCGCGCCACCTGCAATCCCTCGGGGGAGGGAACGGTGGCGTGGCAGAGCCGGGCCCCGCCATGTGCGGACAGCCCTCCCTTCCTCGCCCGTTTCCGCCCCCGCCGGAAATGGGCGCTTCGCTTGTGACTGCTTCCCGTACCGTCCGCTCACCGCTCATCCTGCCCGTGCTGCTGGTGGCGGCGGTGGCGGCGTGCGCCGTCGGCATCGGGACCGGCGCCGTGTCGTTCTCGCCAGGCGCAATCGTCGCGGCACTTCGGCGTGCCGGCGCGCCGGACGCCGACATCATTCGTGATCTCCGGGTGCCGCGCGTGCTGCTGGCGTTCGGAGTCGGCGGCTCGCTCGCGGTGGCGGGGGCGTCGCTGCAGGCGCTGCTGCGCAATCCACTGGCGGAGCCATGGCTGCTGGGGCTCTCCGGTGGCGCGTCGCTCGGCGCGGTGATCGGTGTCGTCATCGGGTTGCCGGCCGGGTGGAGCGTGGCCGGCGCCGCGACACTGGGGGCGCTCGCCGCGGTGTGGCTGGTGTACCGGATCAGCGTCATCGCCGGACGGCGGCTCGATCCCCGCATCCTGTTGCTCGCCGGCGTCGTCACCGGCGCATTCTGCGGCGCGGTGACGACCGCCATTCTCTCGGTCACCAATCCGTTCACGTTCTACTCCGCCACCGTGTGGCTGTTCGGCGGCTTCGGTCGGTCGTCGTGGAGTGCCCTCGGACATTTCGCCGCGGTGGCGGTCGTGCCACTGGCGGTGCTCTGGTGGTTGGCCCGGTCGCTCGATCTGCTCGCGATGGGCGACGAGACCGCGGCGACGCTCGGGCTCGACGTCGACCGTACCCGTCGCCTCGTGGTGGCGGCCGCATCGATCTTGACGGCGGCGACCGTCGCGGCGGCGGGCGTGATCGGTTTCGTGGGACTGGTGGTGCCTCACGCGCTGCGGCGGATCGTCGGTCCACTGCATCGCGGGCTGCTGCCGGCGGTGTTTCTCGCCGGCGGCGCATTCACCGTGCTCGCCGACACAGTGGCGCGCACGGTCCTGCGGCCCGCGGAAATCCCGGTCGGCGTCATCACTGCCCTGGTCGGCGTGCCGATCTTCGCCGTGCTGCTGCGGCGGAGCCTGGCGTGAAGCTCGAAGCGTCGGGGATCGACATCCGCTATGCCGGGGCGAAGGCCGCGGCCGTCTCGGGAGCGTCACTCGTGGTTGCCACGGGGGAATTCGTGGCGCTCGCCGGACCGAACGGCAGTGGCAAGACGAGTCTGCTGCGGGCGCTGCTTGGCCTGGTCCGACCCGACGCGGGCACGGTGCTGCTCGACGGTCGGCCGCTGGCGTCATGGAGCCGTCGGGCGCTGGCGGAGGTAGTGGCAGCCCTGCCGCAGCGCGAGGAACCCGCCTTTCCACTCACGGTCCGGGAAACGGTGCTGCTGGGTCGGTGGGCACGCCTCGGTCCGTTTGCGCCGGTGACCGCCGCCGATAACGACGCCGTGGCCGAAGCGTTGGCGCGCTGCGATATGAGCGGCTTCGACGGTCGCACCATCGATACACTCTCGGGCGGCGAATGGCAGCGGGTGCGTCTCGCCCGCGCGCTCGCGTCGTCTCCGCGCCTGTTGCTGCTCGACGAACCGACCGCCTCGCTCGATGTCGGGCACGAAATGGAATTGTTCGAGTTGCTGCGCCAGCTGGTGGCCGATGGCATCGGCGTGCTGGTCATTACCCACCAACTGAATCTCGTGGCGCGGTATGCCGGGAGGATCGTGCTGCTCGACCACGGCTGTGTCGCCGCCGATGGCGTGCCGGCGGAGGTCCTGCAACAGGCGCTCGTGTCCCGGGTGTTCGCCTGGCCGGTCGCCGTGACGCCGTGGCGCGACGGTTCACCCCTCATTGTTCCGCTTCGCGGCGACGAACGTCCGCCGGCGGAGCGGGCTTCCCCCTCTCCCGATCCGCAGGTTTCATGATGCGTCCCGAGCTCTCTTCGCCGGTTCTGCTGGTGTGCCTCGCCGCCGCCGCCGCCGCGGTGCCGCGACCGCTGTCCGGTCAGGCGGCAGCCGATACCGTGATCCTCGTTCCCAGGGTCGTCACCGCCACCCGTACGCCGGATCCGCTCGCCGCCGCCCCGGTGGCCGCGACGGTGATCGCGGGGACCGATCTGCGTGCCCGAGGCGTTGCGTTTGTCGCCGACGCGCTGCGCGAGGTACCGGGCACGATGCTGGTGCAGTCGGGTTCGTACGGCGCGCCCACGTCGCTCTTTCTGCGGGGCGGTGAAAGTGATGACGTCAAGGTGCTCCTCGACGGGATTCCCCTGAACGTGCCCGGCGGCGGTGTCAACCTGGCCAACCTCGGCACCGCCGACCTCGACCGGATCGAGATCGTGCGCGGACCGGCGAGCGTCCTTTACGGGGCCGACGCGATGAGCGGCGTGATCCAGCTCTTCACCCGGACCGGTACCGGTGCGCCGCACGGCGCCATCACGGCGCAAGGCGGGACGTTCGATACCGGTGACCTGTCCGCCGATCTCGCGGGCGGCACCGGGCCATGGTCGTTCAGCGGGATCGTTTCGCGATTCAGCAGCGCGGGCATCTACTCGTTCAACAGCGGGTACCGCGATGTGGTCGGCACCGGCCAGATGCGCTGGGAACGGGGCGAGGACAAGGTGGCGCTGGTCGGCCGCTGGGGTGATGCCATCGATCACTTCCCCACTGACGCCGGTGGCGCGGCCGTCGACCACAACCAATTCAGCACCGAGACCACCTTCGACCTGGCACTGGAGGCGACCCATCCGATCACCGGCTCGGTGTCGCTGGACATGCATCCCTACGCCGCCCGGACCAACTCCGGATACCGCAACACACCCGATACGCCGGCCGACACGTCCGGCTTCGACTTCGACGCGAGCAGCGGCGTGATCACGTGGCGTCGCGGCGTCGATGCGCGGGCGGACTGGCGCGCGGCGAGCGCCCTGCTGGTCACGGCTGGATCGGGCGTGGAGCGGGAGACCGACCACGAGCAGAGCATCGACGTCTCGAACTTTGGCGCCGGTGTCGAACGGGACAGCGCCGGCCTGGCCCGCGGACGTACCACCACCAATGCCTACCTGCAGCTCCTGGCCGATCCCGGGGCGGGGTGGTCGATGCAGCTTGGTGGCCGGATCGATGACAACACGGCGTTCGGGACGTTCGGTACCTGGAGGGCCGGTATCGCCTGGCAACGCGGGACCTCGCTGCGCGTCTGGTCCGCCGCCGGGACGGCATTCAAGGCGCCGACGTTCGGCGAGCTGTTCGCGTCGAGCGCCTTCGAAACCGGCAATCCGGCCCTCGAGCCGGAGCGGAGCACCGACGCCGAAGTCGGCGCCGAAGCGCGCGTGGACCGGGGGAGAGTCACCACCGCACTCACCGCCTTCGAGCAACAGTTCCGGCACCTCATCCAGTATGTTTCGGCGGCACCCGGCGAGCCGACGTACCTCAATCTGGGCGGTGCGCGCAGCCGGGGGCTGGAGGCGACCGTCGCGGTCGTGGCGTCGCACGCGTTGCGGGTGACGGGGCACTGGACCTGGCTGTCGACCGGGGTGACCGATACCGGTGCCGCGTCGTCGCTGGGGTTCGCCGCGGGCGAACGTCTGCTGCGGCGCCCCTCGTCGAGCGGTGGAGCCGTCGCCGAGTTTCGTGCCGGGCGGACAACGCTCTCGGCGGCCGCCAACTGGGTGGGCTCGCGCGACGACGTGGAATACAACCGTTCTCCCGCGGCCCGGGTTACGTTACCGTCGTATGCCACGGTCGATCTGGGAGTGAACCTGCCCGTCGTCGGTCGTGGCCATTCGTTCCCGGACGCCGAACTGACGCTGCGCGCCGAAAACCTCTTCGACGCGGCGTATCAACAGACGGTGGGATTTCCGGGACGCGGGCGGACGCTGCTGGCCGGGGCGCGCCTGCGATTCTGACACCGCGGTCGGAGAAGCTGCATGCGCCTGCACCCAGCCTGGCTGTTGTTGCCGCTCGCCTCCCTGGCGTGTGCGCCGACGATCGGTCCGGTCGAGGTGCCCGCCGAAGTGCTGGTGGTTCTCGACGGCGCCGAGAAGAACCTGCGCCTCTATGACGTCGACAGTACCACGGCCATGAAGACCATCACGCTGTCCCCGTCGTATCCCGCGCCCACGCTGCTGGCGGTGCATGGCGAGATCGCCGCGGTCGGATTCGCGTCGGTCGACACGGTCGCGCTGGTCAACCTGATCAACGGCGACGTCGTGCTGCAGGTCCTGGGAATCGGCGGCGAGGGATCGATTACCGCACTGGCCTTCGGTGATGACGGCACGCTGTACGCCGCCCGCCGGTCCACCAACATCGTGACCTATGTCAGCCCCAACAACGAGACGGGTTTCTACAGCGTCACCGGCGGGCCGCAGGGCTTCGGATTTGCCCGCGGCAACGTGTTCGCGGTTGCGGGGAACCGGCAGCAGTGCGACATCATCCCCACCAGCTGCGCACCGAAGCCAAGCTATCTGATCCCGCTGCCGGTGACCGGCGACACGATTCCGATGGTGGGTGATGGCAATGCCGGTGCGACCGCTTTCGGTCCGGATGGGTTTCTCTACGTGCTCAACCCCGGCAATGGCTCGACGGAAGGTCGATTGTCGCAGATCGATCCCGTGAAGGATGTCGAGCAGGGATCGTTCGGTGGATTCGGCAACTTCCCGCAATTCCTGGCATCCAATGGCATCGACAAGTTGTATGTCGGCAGCAGCACCAATGGATTGATGGTGTTCAGCACCACGTCACACTCGGTGACGCTCGGCCCGCCGGGCATTCCGCTTCACATCCCGGTGGCGCTCGTCGCCGACGACATCGGGCGGGCCTATGTGGTGCAAGCCGGTGATTGCAGTCCGTTGGGCGCGCACGGCCAGATCAGGATCTTCGGCACCGACCTGGTCGAGCGCCCGGGCATCACCGCCGGTATCTGCCCCATTGCCGCGGCGATCACCGAGGTGTCGATCAGCGTCTTTTCGACCGGGGGGTGAATCGTGCCGGGCGCTGCGCTGATCACTCCGGCGCTCGTCCTGGGATCGCTGCGATACGGCGAAACCTCGCGAATCGTCCGTCTGGCCACCCGTGAACAGGGCGTGGTAAGTGCCATCGCCAAGGGGGCACTCCGTCCGCGGAGCCGCTTCGGTGCGGCGCTGCAGCTTTTCAGCGAGGGCCAGGCCCACCTCATTCCGTCCCGCTCCAGCGACCTGCAGACCCTGGCGGCGTTCGACCTGGCAGCCCTGCATCACGGCCTCGCCGCCGAACTCGATCGCTTTGCCGCGGCGTCTGCGCTGGCGGAGCTGGCTGCCCGGTTCGTACCGCCGCTGCCCAATCCCGACCTCTTCGACGTGATCCGGGACGACGTGCAACTGCTCGAACTCGCGCCTCCCTCGGCGGTCGGCGTCGTCGGGCTGCGCGCGCTATGGCGGTTGATCAGCGAACTCGGGCTTGGCCCCGCGCTGCACGAGTGCGCTCGCGACGGGCTGCCGGTGCCTCCGGGTCCGGCGGCGTTCTCGGTGCGCGACGGCGGATTCCTCTGTCGGCGCTGTGGCGTGATCGGCGCCACGACGCGTCTCGTGGCGGAGGACCGCGACGCGCTGATCGCCTTGATCGAACCCGACCACGATCTGCCGGTGTTGAGCGAGGTGCAGGCGGCCGCGCATCGCCGGCTGCTGGTGCGCTGGGTCCAGGGCCACCTCGGCGAGACGGCAATGCCGGCGCTCGAGTTCTGGCATCGTGGCGGAGCGGTCGCGCCGTGATCATCGGGTTGGCCGGGCATGTCGATCACGGCAAGTCGGCGCTCGTCACCGCGTTGACCGGCGTACCGACCGACCGTGCTCCCGAAGCCCGCCGCCGCGGGATCACGATCGACCTGCAAGCCGTGCCGTTCCGTGATGCGACCGGGCGCCCGATCGCGGCGTTGATCGATGTTCCCGGCCACGAGGATTTCGTCCGCACGATGGTGGCGGGCTGCTCCGGTGTTCGCGCCATCGTGCTCGTCGTGGCCGCGGATGATGGCATCATGCCGCAGACTCGCGAGCATCTCCTGATTGCCGAGCACCTCGGAATTGAACGGGGCGTTGCGGTGATCACCAAAGTGGACCTGGTCGACGCCGACTGGCTCGAAATGGTGACGGCGGATGTCTCGGCGCTTGCGGCCAGATCGCCGATCACTTTCACCGCACCCGTGCCGGTCAGCGCGGTTCGGGGCGACGGGCTCGGCGAACTGCGCACCGCCATCGCCGCCATCGCCGCGACCGCCTCCGGCTCTTCCGCCGACGACCTGTTCCGTCTCCCGGTCGACAGGATCTTCCATCGTGCCGGTATCGGGACCATTGTCACCGGCACGGCGTGGTCGGGTACGGTCCGGATCGGCGATCAGGTTCTCCTCCTTCCCGCGGGTCGTCCCGCACGAGTGCGCAGCATCGAAGTGCATGGCGACGCGGCCGGCGAGGCAACCGGCGGCCGGCGCGTCGCACTGGGGCTTTCCGGCGTGGCGCACGACACAATCCAGCGGGGCGAGACCGTGGTACATCCCGGGTGCGGTTGGATCGCCACCACAACGGCGGATGCGCGAATCGAACTCGGCAGATCGTTCCCACCGGGTGCCGCACGGCAGCTTGTCGTGGTTCATGCCGGCACCGCGGCGGTGGCGGCGCATATGGCAGTCCGCGAGCCACGCACCGGCGGTCCCAGCATCGTCCGGATCCGTTTCGATCGTCCGGTCGTGCTCCGTGGTGGAGACCGGGCCATCCTGCGGACACCGTCACCGGCCGTAACCCTGGGCGGAGCGGAAATCCTCGATCCTGATCCGCCGCATCGGTCCGGCGCTGCTGCCGAACTGGCATCACCGGATATTGCGGCGCGACTCCACGCCCTGGTGGCGCGACGCCGGAACGGACTCGAAATCGGCGCGGTGCCGGTCGTACTTGGCGTGAAGCCGGGGGTGGTCGAAACGGTGGCCCGGCTCGCCGTGCTCCACACCATCGCCGGGCGGGTATTCACCGCCGAACAGTGGCAACGCGTGGAAGACGCCGCGATGGGCGAAGTCCGCGGCCAAGACCTCGGCGGGTTGGCACTGGAAACGCTTCGCAGGCGGATTGCTCCGGCGGCGCAGGGCGACCTTGCAACAGCGGTGGTCGACTCGCTTGCCGCGCGCGGGTCGATCGTCGTCGCCGGCGATCGGGTCACGTTGCCCGGCGCCGTCAGGCCAGCCGGTCCGCCGGAGAGCCTCGTGGACCAGGTCGTCGCGGCCATTCGCGCGGAGCAGCTGCGCGCCCCCGGGTCCTCCGAACTGGCAACCCGGCTCGGCCAGCGCGATGTGGTGGCAGCGTGTCGGGTCGCCGAGCAGCTCGGGCTGCTGGTGGCCGTCGAGCGAGAGCGCTGGGTGGCGTCGGAGGCCCTCGAAACGTTTGCCGCGGACCTCGCCGATCTCGACCGGACCGCTGCCGGTGATGGCGGGATCACCGTGGCCATGGTGCGGGGCCGGACCGGGCTTTCGAGGAAGTACGTGATCCCCGCGCTGGAGTGGGCCGACCGGACCGGATTGACCCGCCGGTCGGGCGATGTCCGCCACCTCGCGCGCCGGTCGCCTTGACATGCGGGTCCACCGCGCGGCAACTTGCCGCCGCCCTCTGCACCGAGCAGGGGCGGTTCGCCACTGAAGCGACGGAGGTCGTTGCGATCCTCGTATCGTCAGCAGCGTGAAGGAGTGCCCATGTGCCGGCATCTGGGGCCGGTGCTGGGCGTGCTGCTCGCGGGGGTGACGGCCGTTCCTGCCGCTGCCCAGCGGCCGGCGGATCCGCCGCCGATCGTCATCAGCGAGCCGCGCCCCAGCCCGGTCCTCCCGGCGGCGCTCATCCCGTTCACCATTTCGTCTGGAGCGTGCCGCAAAGGACACGTTCCGATCGTCACGATGCGAGTCTACAACTCGCTGGCGCAGGCAGTCGCGACGTTGCGACTGCGACAACATGGAGATCAGGTGCTGGACAGCATTCCGCTGAAGTGTGGTGATTACGTGGCGGTCTGGGACGGCACCATCGACGAGGGAACGCGGGTGGCTCCGCCCGGAGTGTATTGGCTGCAATTGAACGTCGACGACCGGCGGAGCGCCCGCCAGGTCCTCGTTCGACCGTGAGGGACGCTCTGGCGTCCCTCGCGGCCTTTT
Source organism: uncultured Gemmatimonadales bacterium (assembly GCA_963697065.1). Taxonomy (GTDB): domain Bacteria; phylum Gemmatimonadota; class Gemmatimonadetes; order Gemmatimonadales; family GWC2-71-9; genus Palsa-1233. The sequence goes on along the minus strand of CAVOMQ010000002.1, from coordinate 113,021 downwards.
GTCCCCGGCCCCCGGGTCCCTGTCGCTCCGGCAGTCGCGGTTCGGCCCGTCCCTTGCCATCTTCCCCAGTATGCTCCGACCCGACCGATTGACCCTGAAGGCCCAGGAGGCCGTCCGCGACGCGCTGGAACACGCGCGCCACCGGGGCAATCCCGTTGTCAACGATGCCCATCTCCTCTCGGCGCTGCTGATGCAGGACGAGGGGATCGTCCGCTCGCTGCTGGCCAAGGCCGGGGTGGTGGTTCCCCAGCTCAGCAACCATACCGAAGCGGAAATCGCCACCTATCCCACCCAGCAGGGCGCCACGTCGACGCCGACGCTGGACCGCACGCTGTCGAACGTGTTCGAGCGGGCGGAAAAGGTCGCCAAGGAGCTGGGTGACGCCTACGTCTCCACCGAACACCTGTTGCTCGCGCTCTCCGACGAGAAGGGGACGGCGGCGCGGCGACTGCTGGAGGACGCGGGGCTGAGCGCCAAGGAGCTGCGGTCGGCACTCGATGACATCCGCGGATCGCACCGCGTCACCGACCAGACGCCGGAAGAGCAGTACCAGGCGCTGGACCGCTTCACCCGCAACCTGACGGATCAGGCGCGCGACGGCAAACTCGATCCGGTGATCGGGCGCGACGAAGAGGTGCGCCGGGTCATGCAGGTGCTGTCGCGCCGCACCAAGAACAACCCCGTGCTGATCGGCGAACCCGGCGTCGGGAAGACGGCGATCGTCGAGGGGCTGGCGCAGCGGATCGTCAACGGCGACGTCCCCGATTCGCTCAAGAACAAGGAGATCGTGGCTCTCGACATCGGCCAGCTGCTGGCGGGCGCCAAGTACCGGGGCGAGTTCGAGGACCGGCTCAAGTCGGTGGTCAAGGAACTGGTCGACGCCGAAGGCCGCTACATCGTCTTCATCGACGAACTGCACACCCTGGTAGGTGCCGGCAAGGCCGAAGGGGCGGTCGACGCGGCGAATCTCCTCAAGCCGGCGCTGGCCCGCGGCGAGCTGCACGTGGTGGGGGCCACGACGCTGGACGAGTATCGCCAGCATGTCGAGAAGGACGCCGCGCTGGAGCGGCGCTTCCAGCCGGTGTATGTCGGCGAACCGAGCGTCGAGGACACCATCGCCATCCTTCGCGGATTGAAGGAGAAGTACGAGGTCCACCACGGCGTCCGGATCACGGACAATGCCCTGGTCGCGGCCGCGACGTTGTCGCACCGTTACATCGGAGACCGGTTCCTGCCGGACAAGGCCATCGACCTGGTCGACGAAGCCGCGTCACGATTGCGGATGGAGATCGACTCCCTGCCGCAGGAGATCGACGAGGTCGAGCGCCGCATCCTGCAGCTCGAGATCGAGCGCCAGTCGCTGGTGCGCGAAAAGGACAAGGCGTCGGTGGACCGCCGCAAGGCGCTGGAGAAGGAAATCGCCGAGAGCCGCGAGCGGAGCGCCGGCATGAAGGCCCGCTGGCAGACCGAGAAGCAGCTGATCGACTCGTTGCAGAAGAAGAAGGCGGAAGTCGAGGCGCTACGGGCCGAGGTCGAGCAGGCCACGCGTTCGGGCGATCTGCAGACGGCGGCGGAACTGCGCTACGGCAGGATCCCGGAGCTGGAACGCGATCTGATTCTGGACGAGCGGAAGCTCACCGAGATCCAGAAGGCGTCGAAGTACCTTCGCCAGGAAGTCGAAGCGGAAGACATCGCCACCGTCGTGGCGAAGTGGACCGGTATTCCGGTGTCGAAGATGCTGGAGTCGGAGCGCGAACGTCTCACCAAGCTGGAAGCCGAACTGGGGCGCCGCGTGGTGGGGCAGCCCGTCGCGCTGGCCGCGGTGTCGAACGCGGTGCGCCGCGCGCGCGCCGGGCTGCAGGACGCCGCGCGGCCCACCGGCTCGTTCATCTTCCTTGGCCCCACCGGGGTCGGCAAGACCGAGACGGCGCGGGCGCTGGCGGAGTTCCTCTTCGACGATGAACACGCCATGGTGCGGCTCGACATGTCGGAGTACATGGAGAAGCACGCCGTCGCGCGGATGATCGGCGCGCCCCCGGGGTACGTCGGCTACGAGGAGGGCGGGCAACTCACCGAGGCGGTGCGCCGCCGGCCCTACAGCGTGATTCTGTTCGACGAAATCGAGAAGGCGCACCCGGACGTCTTCAATCTGCTATTGCAGGTGCTCGATGACGGCCGGCTGACCGACTCGCAGGGGCGGGTGGTCGACTTCCGCAACACGGTCATCATCATGACCAGCAACATCGGCAGCCGGTACATCCTCGAGACGCAGCAACTCGACGAGACCGGGGACGGATGGCCGGAGATCGAGGCCAAGGTGCTGGAGGAACTGCGCCGGCACTTCCGGCCGGAGTTCCTCAACCGCGTGGACGACGTCGTCGTCTTCCGGCCCCTCTCGCGCGACGACCTGGACCGGATCGTGGCGCTGCAGCTGGCCCGGTTGCGCGCCCTCGTCGCCGGCCGCGGGCTGGTGCTCGATGTCTCACCCGAGGCAATGTCGTGGCTGGCCGAAGCAGGATACGATCCGCTGTACGGTGCGCGTCCACTCAAGCGCGTGCTGCAGCGTGAGCTCCAGAACCCCATCGCGCTCGAGCTGCTCGAAGGGAAGTACGCCGAGGGCGACACCATCCGGGTCGACGTCAGCGACGACAAGCTGGCGTTCACGCGACAGCCAGCGCCGGCCGCGGCCGGCGCTCCGCCCGCCGCCGCGCCGGCCCCCGCCGGGGCCGCCTGAACCGACATCGGCTTCGCTCCTGATGGCGCCGGTCATCTCGCCGGCCGACGTCGCCGGAATGCGGTTGGCGCTGGACCAGGCCCGTGAGGCCGGGCGTCGCGACGAAGTGCCGGTGGGCGCGGTGGTCGTCCGCGACAACGTGGCCATCGCGTCCGCCGGCAACGAAGCACTGGCGCGCAACGATCCCACCGCGCACGCCGAATTCCTCGCCATCCAGCGCGCGCTGGCCGTGACCGGGAACGGCCGGCTCACCGGCGCCACGCTCTACGTCACCCTCGAGCCGTGTGCCCAGTGCGCCGGAGCAATCGTGCTGGCCAGGGTGGGGCGCGTCGTGTTCGGCGCCTGGGACCCCAAGGCGGGAATGGCGGGCTCGATCGAAGATCTCGTCCGCCATCCCCGTCTCAACCATCGTCCCGAAGTGCTCGGCGGCGTGCTCGAGGCCGAATCCGCCGAGCTGCTGCAGGGCTTCTTCCGCGAACGGCGCTAGGGCGTCGTCCTCCCCAGCGTATCGTGCAGCGGGTGCGCCGGCGAGATCGGGTCCGGCTCGGCGGCCACCGTCACCGCGAGAATCCTGATGTTGGCGTCGTCCGGGAGCGTCAGTGACGTCGTCCCCGGTGGCAGATCGATGGGGTACGCGAACAGGTACGAATACTCGTAGTACTCGTTCGCGCCCTTGGCGTCGTGCTTGTGGGACGCGTACCACGCGATCGGCGCGTTCTTGATGAAGCCCGGAACGATCGAGTCGACCACGTCGATCATCCGCGGGCCGCGATTGCCACGTCCACCGCGTCCGCCGAACGCGGGAATCTTCGACGTGTCGCCGCCGGCCTTGAGCACCGAGTCGACGCGGGCCCGGCGCAAGGAGTCGAAGCGCGCCTGCCGCTGCTGCTGGGCGGCCAGCTCCTGGGGCGTGGGCGGCGGAGCGGGGATCTGCTTCCAGACACGGTCGTCCCACTGTCCGATGAACCCGTCCCAGGCGTGGATCAGGATGTTCACCGGTGCCGAACCGGCGCGGAACGTCTCCGGCCGGTCGCCATCGGCGGAAGCGGCGAGGACGTACACGCGGTTCCACGTTCCGGCCGGAAGGGTCAACTGCTGGCCCTTCGGTGTCACGGCGTCCGGTGTGCCCGTCTTCGCCGGCGCAAGCTGGAATCGGATGCCGTTGTAGTTCATCGTGTCGGGGAGCATCTCCGCCGGCAGCGCCTCGCCCTGATCGTTGAACCCGCCGATGCTCGCCGTTCCGTCGTCACTCGCGACCGAGCGATCGTAGCTGAGCGACACCGGTGCCGACCGGACCGGCGCAGCATGCGTCTCGGCCGCACCAAGGCGAACGGCAAAGCTCCGGATCTGATAGGGCGTGAGCGACGTCACCAGGGCGCCGTTGCGGACCGTCGCCGCCCCGGCCGGTTGTTCCTGGCCGTTGACTTCCCGCGCCGCGCTGATCGGCGACGCGAACGAGAGTTGCACATCGGGGTGACGCCGGCCGTCGAGCTCCACCACGCGCACCACCACCTCGTTGTCGGCCTCCGCGCGCTTGAGCGCCATCACCCGGACCCGCGCGTCGTTCACCGTCAGCAGCGAAAACCGCTTGCCGAGGGCGCCGGTGTGGGCCGGCGACGCGAACGCCATCAGTGGCGTGTTCAACCGCCACGCGGACCAATCGGTCTGCGACGCGCGGTAATCGCCGGCGTGCCCGGCGATGCCGAAGGAAAAGTCGTGGTGCCCGAAATCCTGGGTCGTCTGGTCGCCGTAGCCACCCCGCCCGTTGGGCAACCCCGGTGTGCGGATCAAGGTGAGCCGGATGGTGTTGTCGTTCGGCTTGTCGGACCCGTTCTTGTCATCGGTGAGGATCGTGGCGCCGAAGGTGCCGCTCTTGTCCGTGAGATCGATCCACTGGTGCGTGGGAACCTCGAACTTCCGGTCGTAGGCGTTGCCGCGGCGAATCGTTCCGACTCCCAGGTTGTACGTGGCCTGGGAATCGGACGCCGTCAGGGCGAACGTCGCCTTGAGCGCCGTGGCTGGCATGCGCCAGTCGATGGCGTTGTGGAACACCACCCGGTCGCCGGCCGCACCCGCCGCCAGCGACACAGTCTGCACGAATCGCGAGCTGTCCACGTTCCGGGTGATGGTCACCGCGACGCGCGCCGGACCGTTCTCGGTCACCTGGATGTCGGCCGGGCCGTCGACGTACCCCCGCGGCGGCCGCTGTTCGTCGCTGAAGTCCATGTTCCACGCCGGCCACTGTGACGGAACATCCTGCATCAGGGCCAATCGGATCGGCGCCGCGAGCAATTCGCGGTTCAGCTGCTTGTCGAAGATGCTGGCGACATCTCCCGCGGCGTCGATCGTGACCCGGTACCGGGCATTCTCGATTCCGTGCGTGGAGGCGTGCAACGGGCTGGACGCCGTGGCGCTTCCCGCGACACCGGTCCGGACGCCGTACGCGGCGAACCCCACGGAGGGCGCCGAAGCCACGAACAGCACCTGTGCCGTCCCGCCCGCGGTCGACTCGACTTGCGCCGGGACGGCCGCGCCGTCGGGTCCGGTGACCCGTACCGTGTGCGAGCCGCTCGCGTCGGGAACCGCCACGGTGACGATGTCGTGACGGGTGACGTTGAGCGGATTGAATACCACGATCGGCGTGCCGTCGGCTTCGGTGTTCATCGCCGAGGCCACCGCCTCGCTGCCACTCTGCAGCACGTCACTCATCTGGTTCATCGCGATGACGTCGTCGTTCCACGCGAACTCGTATGCTCGTGGTGTTGCGGTCCCCGCGGCGAGGTCGTGGAAGTGGCTCCCCATGATCAGCGTCCACGCGTCGTTCAGGCGCGTCATGGGATACGGGCGACCGCCCAGCCACATCGCCGCCACCGACGCCTTCTCCGCGCCATCGGCGAGAATTTCGTTCTCGCGGATCCACCGCTTCTGGTAGGCTTCCGACGTCAGCGACCCGGCGGAGTGGTTCTGGAGCTCCATCTCGCCGGTGTACGACGGCAGGTGCGACCGCTCCGCCGGTGTGATGTCCTTGAAGAACTGGTCGGCCTCGGCCGACACGACGTGGATCGCGGCGGTGCTGTCGTCGACCGCACGCTGGATCCACATGACGGAACTGTCGGTCGGGGCACCACCGACATCGCCGGTGCCGTAGTAGCGATAGTCCGCGTCGAGCCCGAGTTCCTTCTTGTTCTCGGCGAGGCGGTCGAACCACGACTGCAGGTATGCCACGCTGTCACCGACGCGGCGCCGCGCCGAAGAGTCGACGGCCGACTTGAGCGCGAGGTCGTAGCCGATCCGGGCGCCGTAGTCGCCGGGATTGAGTGCGGCGATCACGCCCTTGCCGTCCGGGCCGACCCAGCGCCCGAAGTTGAACGGCACGCCCTTGCCGTCCATGCCGTAGGGGGTGGTCGAGTCGTCGGGCACCGAGGAACCCCAGGTGAGTTTCTGGGTGGAGAAGCCCTTGATGCCGGCGTGCGCCAGGATGCTCGGCAGCGACCACGGAAACCCGAAGCAGTCGGGGAGCATGTACTCCTCGCTGGCGACGCCGAACTCCTTCCGGAAGTATTCATTGCCGTACAGCACCTGCCGCAGGATCGCCTCGGCCGACGGGGCGTTGACGTCGCCTTCCTCCACCGACGATCCCGCGGGGAACCACCGACCCGTCTTGATGTAGCCCGCCATCTTCGCGTAGTCGGCGGGCCAGTACTCCTTCATCAGGCGATAGCGGTTGGATCCGGTGAAGTTGAACACGTACGCCGGATACTTGTCGAACAGCTTGAAGTTGTCCTCCATGGTGCGGAGGAGGTAATCGGAGATGACCTGCGGGTATTCCCACCGCCATTCGGTGTCGAGGTGCGCGTAGCCGACCACGTACAGCGTCGGGAGATTGACGAGATCGGGTTCGATCCGGACCGGTGCGCGCGGCTGGTCGGGCGGTTGCCGTGGACCCTGTGCGCTCAGCGGCGCGATCATGATGGCGGTGGTGCCCGCGGCGACGATCAGGTGCCGGAAGGCCGATAGCGAACGGACCATGGTGGCTCTACCCTCTTGAAGTTTCCGAACCGGATGACAACCTTTGCGGCCACCCCGTTGATTGCGGCGACACGTTCATGCGACATGCGACCCGATGGCTGACTCTCTCCGTGCTGCTGCCCGCGACGCTGGTCTCCACGTCGTGCCGGCAGGGCACACCCGCCGGCAAGACGATCGGCGTCACGCTGCTCACCCGCCAGGACGAATTCTACCGCCGCCTCGAAGCGGGGTTGCGTCAGGCTGCGGCTGCTCACGGGTACCAGCTCGTGGTGACGTCGGGGGATTTCGACCTGGCCAGACAGCAATCGCAGATCGACAACTTCCTGGTGCAACATGTGGACGCCATCGTGGTTTGTCCAGTTGATTCCAAGGGAATCGGGCCGGCGATCGAGAAGGCCAACAGCGCCGGCATTCCGGTGTTCACGGCGGATATTGCCGCCCAGGGCGGTCAGGTGGTGTCGCACGTGGCGTCCGACAACGTGGCCGGCGGACGGCTGGCCGCCGACTACCTCGCCCGGATCATCGGGGACAGCGGCGCAGTCGGTATCATCACGGAGCCCGAGGTGCAGTCGACCATCGATCGCGAGCGCGGTTTCCGCGACGCGATGAGGCAGCACCCCGGCATCACCATCGTCTCGGCGCTCAACGGCGAAGGGAAGCGCGACCGGGCCCTCAAGGCGGCCGACGACATGCTGGAAGGGCACCCGGATCTCAGGGGGATTTTCGCCATCAACGACGAATCGGCGCTGGGTGTGCTCTCCAGCGCGCAGTCGCGACACCGCGACCACCTGGACATCGTGGGCTACGACGCGTCGCCGGAGGCGCAACGCGCCATCGCGCAGGGCACCCAGCTCAAGGCCGACGTGGCGCAACAGCCGGATTCCATCGGCGTCAAGACGATCGACGCGATCGCCGACTTCTTCGCGAAGACGCCGCCGCCCGCCGTGATCGCGGTGCCGGTCCGGATCGTCGACGCCGATTCGGTCAAGGCGATGTCCGCCGGCAAACCGCACTAGGCGTGGAACTGCGCGCCGACGGGTTGGTCAAGCGCCATCCCGGCGTTCTGGCGCTCGACGGTGTTGCGATCGCGGTGCATGGCGGCGAGGTCCACGCCGTCGTGGGGGAGAATGGCGCCGGCAAGTCGACGCTGATGCGCATCCTCTCCGGAGCGACACGTCCCGATTCGGGACGGATTACCGTCGACGGTCGGACGATGCACTTCCGGTCGCCGCGGGAAGCGCACGCCACCGGCATCCGCATGATCCACCAGGAATTGAGTCTCGTCCCGGCGTTGTCCGTGGCGGAGAACATCTGTCTCGGCGCCGAACCGGCGTGGCGCGGCGTCGTCGACCGCGGCCGGCAGGCCGGGATGGCGCACGCCGCATTGCAGCGGCTGGGCCAGGGCGGACTGGACGTCGACACGCCGGTGCGCTCCCTCTCCCTGGCGGCGCGCCAGATGACCGAGATCGCGAAGGCGATGGCGCAGAACGCCCGCGTATTGATTCTCGACGAACCGACCGCGATTCTGGCGCAGGACGAGACCGACGTGCTGTTTGCCGTCATCGCCCAGCTGCGGGCGGCGGGAACGGCCGTGGTCTACATCTCGCACCGGCTCGACGAGATCTTCCAGATCGCCGACCGCGTGACGGTGCTTCGCGACGGCCGGGTGGTATCGACATCGCCCGTTGCCTCAATCACTCGCGGTGACATCGTGCGCCAGATGGTGGGGCGCGAGCTGTCGGCCGGGTACCCGGCGCCGGGCGGGGTGCCGGGCGAGGAATTGCTCCGACTCGACGACGTCTCCACCGGGCCCGTGCATCAGGCGTCGCTCACGGTGCGTCGTGGAGAGATCGTGGCGCTGGTCGGACTCGTGGGTGCCGGCCGGAGTGAACTGGTGCAGGCGGTGTTCGGTGCGGCGCCGCTCTCCGCTGGCGCCATGTTCGTCGCCGGTGCGGCCTATACTCCCGGCTCGCCACGCGACGCCATCGCCGCGGGTGTCGGGCTGCTCCCCGAGGATCGCAAGCGCCAGGGCCTGGTGTTGATGGCCGCCGTGCGCGAGAACGTCGTGCTCGCGTGCGAAGGGCGGTTGGCGCATGCCGGCGTCGTCGACCGCGACGCCGAGCGGCAGGCGGTCGCCGAGTGGATCGAAACGCTCGCGATCCGGACGCCGTCGCAGGATCAGGCGGTGCGGCTGCTTTCCGGCGGCAATCAGCAGAAGGTGGTGCTGGCGCGCTGGCTCCTGGCTCACTCGCGTCTGCTGCTGTTCGACGAGCCCACCCGCGGCATCGATGTCGGCGCCAAGGCCGAGATCTACGCGGTCATGCGGCACCTCGCCGACGCCGGGGCCGGGATCCTCATGGTGTCGTCCGATCTTCCGGAAGCGCTCGGGATGGCCGACCGGATTCTGGTGCTGCGCAACGGGCGCATCGTCGGTCGGCTGCCGCGCGGCGCCACCGAAGAAGAGGTGGCGGCGCTCATGCTCGGCGAGGCGGCGTGAACCCCGTCCGCGCATCGCGATGGCGGCTGGCCGAATACGCCCTCGCCCTCGCGACCCTGACCGAGGCGGGCATCTTCGCGTTGGTGGCGCCGGGGTTCTTCTCGATCGCCAACGTGGTCAACATTGCCCTCAGCATCGCCGTCACCGGCATACTCGCCGTCGGCATGACCGCCGTGATGGTGACCGGCGGCATCGACCTCGGTGTGGGATCGGTGGTGGCGCTCACCGGCGTCGCTGCCGCGATGGCAACCGCCGCCACCGGCGCCGCGCTGTTCGTCCCCATCGTCGTGGCGTTGTTCGTCGGCCTGCTGACCGGCGTCGTCAACGGCACGCTGATCGCGTATCTCGAGGTGCCGGCGTTCATCGTCACCCTGGCGATGCTCACCGCCGCCCGTGGCCTGGCCTTCATCATTTCCGGCGGCCGCAGCCGCGGCGACCTCCCCGATCACTTCGGATTGCTGGGGCGAACGCAGATCGTCGGTGTGCCGACGCCGGTCTGGGTGATGGCGGCGGTGATGCTGGCCGGGGCGTTCGTGATGAAGCGAACCGTGTTCGGACGCCACCTCTACGCCATCGGCGGCAACCCCGAAGCGGCGTGGCTGGCCGGCATCAACACCAAGCGGACGATCTGGGTGGTCTATCTCCTCAACGGCCTGCTCACCGGACTCGCCGGCCTGACCCTGGCGTCACGCCTTGGCGCCGGCGTCCCCGATGCCGGTGTGCAGTACGAGCTCGACGTCATCGCGGCCTGCGTGGTGGGCGGTACCTCACTCACCGGCGGTGTCGGCACCATCGCGGGCACGCTCTGGGGGACGGTGTTCATCGGCGTGCTGACCAACGGACTCAACCTCGCCAACGTCGACCCCTATGTGCAGAAGATCGCGCTGGGTGTGGTCATCGTGCTGGCGGTCACCGGCGACCAGATCGGTCGCCGGCGGGCGGCGCGGCGGGCCACGCCCTGACGGTTCCGTCTCGCCGGGCCCCCGATCGCCATTCCCGTCATCCGGCGCCCCACCTATCATTCTGCCGTCCCCCGATCAGCCCATCCGGGAGTCGCACATGTTGCGCAGTTGCGTCCGCGCGCTGCTGACCGCAGTCGCCGTGGTGGCTTTCGTCGCACCGCTTCGCGCCCAATCGCTCGATTCCACCGTCACCGCCGCGATGAAGTGGCGCACCGTCGGTCCGGCGAACTTCGGCGGCCGGGTGTCGGATGTGGTCGGCATCCCCGGACCGTCCAAGACACTGTTCGTGGCCACGGCCGGTGGCGGCATCTGGAAGACCACCAACAACGGCCAGACGTGGCGCCCGGTGTTCGACGACAAGCGCGTGGTCGGGATGGGCATGCTGGCGATCGCGCCGAGCGATACCATGCAGATCTGGGCCGGCACCGGCGAACCCAATTCGCGCAATACCATTCTGCCCGGTGCGGGTGTCTACAAATCGACGGACGGCGGGATCAGCTGGAAGTTCATGGGCCTGGACAAGACCCAGTTCACCGGCCGGATCGCGGTGGACCCGAAGAATCCCGAGGTGGTGTACGTCGCGGCACTCGGCGCGGCGTGGAACGCGTCACCCGATCGGGGGCTGTACAAGACGACCGACGGCGGGCAGACCTGGGAGCTGGTCAAGTTCATCAGCAACAAGGCCGGCTTCGTCGATGTCGCCATCGATCCGCGCAATTCCGACGTGGTCTACGCGGCCGCGTGGGAGCGGCTCCGCACGCCGTATTCGCTGAGCAGCGGTGGACCGGGGTCGGGACTGTGGAAGTCCACCGACGCCGGCGCCACCTGGACGGAGATCAGCGGCGGCGGCTTTCCCGAAGGGGTGAAGGGACGCATCGGGTTGGCACTCGCGCCGTCCAATCCCGATTACGTCTACGCCGAAGTCGAAGCCGCGGCGCCGCAGAAGGGCGGGGGATACACGCCGTCGCGGACCCCGGAGGGGAACGGACTGTACCGCTCCACCGACGCCGGCAAGACATGGACCAGGATGAACACCGTCGACGAGCGCCCGTTCTACTACTCCCAGGTGCGTGTCGATCCGCGCAATCCCGACCGGGTCTATTTCTCGTCGACCCAGATCCAGGTGTCGGACGACGGCGGCAAGACGCCGCGTCCGGCGGCCCTGCAGGTGCACGTCGACGATCACGCCATGTGGATCGACCCGGCGGACCCGGACCGGGTGGTCATCGGTGACGACGGCGGCATTTCGATTTCGTTCGACGGCGGCGGCAATTTCCGGCAGCTGCAGAATCTGCCCGTGGGGCAGTTCTACGAGGTGAGCTCCGACTTCGCCGTGCCGTACAACATCTGCGGTGGTGCCCAGGACAACGGCGCGTGGTGCGGGCCCAGCCGCCGCCGGACGGGGGATCTCAACAACGCCTACTGGTTCATGTTCCATGGTGGCGATGGGTTCTACACCGCGCAGGACCCCACCGATCCGAGCATCATCTACGGCGAGTCGCAGGGCGGCAGCGCCAGCCGGCTCGACCTCAAGACCGGCGCCGGCCAATCGTTCCGGAAGCCCGGCTGGCAGGAGCAATACCGCAAGTGGGACGACTCCATTGCCGTGATCCGCGGCAACCCGTTGGTGGCCGCCACCAAGGCGCAGAAGACGGAGATCGCGCAGCTCAAGGCGCAGCAGAAGCAGGACTCGATCGATCTCTCGCTGCGATTCAACTGGAATTCGCCGTTCATCCTCTCCCCGCACAATGCATCGGTCATCTACTTCGGCGGCAACCGCGTGCTCAAGTCGGTGGATCGCGGCAACAGCTTCGAGTTGATCTCCCCCGATCTCTCCAAGAAGGAATGGGCGAACATCGACACATCGACCACCTGGACCGGCGGCATCACGATCGATGCGACCGGTGCCGAGACCTACGGCACGGTGGTGGCGCTGGCGGAGTCGTACGTCAAGCCGGGACTGCTGTTCGCCGGCACCGACGACGGCAACCTCTGGATGACACACAACGGCGGCGCGCAGTGGGACAACCTCACCGGTCGCTTCCCGGGACTTCCGGACAACGAGGTGTATGTCCGGCGCATCGAGCCGTCGCACACCGACACGCTGACCTTCTGGGTGGCGTTCGACAACCACGCCCGGGGCGACTTCAAGCCGTATCTCTATGTCACCCACGACGGCGGCCGATCGTTCGCGTCAATCGTCAACAACCTGCCGGCCGACGGCGTCGGCGATTACGTCAACGTGATCCGACAGGACCCGTACAACGCCGATCTGCTCTTCGTGGGGACATCGATCAGCGCGTATGCGTCGATCGATGCGGGCAGGACCTGGAGCCGGTTCGCGGAGAATCTTCCCTCGGTGCCGGTGTTCGATCTCAAGATCCAGCCGCGGGACCGCGACCTGATCGCGGCGACGCACGGTCGCGGGTTCTGGATCGTCAACATTGCGCCGCTGGAGCAGCTCGATACGGCGGTGCTGGCGGACAAGGCGCATCTCTTCGTTCCCGTCGCCGCCTATCAGTGGGGCGAAGGTCCGACGATGATGGAGCCGGGGAACGGCAACGCCCAGGCGTTCTTCAGCGTACCCAACCCGCCCTACGGGGCTGACATCGACTACTGGCTCGGCAGCGGTGCGGGTCGCGAGGCGGTGCACGTCGAGGTGATGAACGCCGCTGGCGACACCGTGGCGGCGCTGACCGGTCCCGGCGGCCCGGGCGTGCACAGCGTGTCGTGGAATTTCCAGTTGCGCGCGGCGGCGGCGCCCGCCACACCGGCGCCCCTTTCGCCGTCAGAGCGAATGGACAGCATCCTCCGCGCGGCGCGCGCGCCGCAGGTGATCGATTCGCTGCGCAAGGCGCATTACGACTCGACGGCGCTGGCCCAGGCTGAAGCACTGCTCAATCCTCCGGCAACCGGACGTGGTGGCCGGGGTGCGCGCGGCGGCGGGGGCGGCGGTGGTGGTCGCGGGGGACGGGGCGATGCGAACTGCGACCGTCCGTTGACCCAGTGGGATCCGTTCTGCGCGCGGCCGGCTGAAGGCAGTCCGGCCGGCCGTGGCGGCCGGGGCGGGGGAGGCGGAGGCGGTGGTGGCGGTGGCGGTGGCGGCGGATTCGGGCGTGGCGCCGTGCCTGCGAATGTCCAACGGATCTTTGACATCATCGGCATGCATCTGCCGACCGCTGGCGGGCGCGGTGGCTTCGGCGGCGGACGCGGTGGGTTCGGCTCGCTGGCGGGAACCGGCGACTACCTCGTGACGATGAGCGTCGGTGGGCAGACCTACCGGCAGACGCTGCGCGTTGAGCGGGTGAGCGGTGACGATGCCGCCGGCGCCCCGGACGGCAACGCCACCGGGGGCGGTTCGCGGTAGGGCTGCCCGGCCCCGCGCCACGATCGGGCGAGGTTGTGATCGCAACGCAACGGCGCCGGCCCCGATGTGGGGCCGGCGCCGCTGTCGTTCCGCCCGAGAGGACTAGATGCCGGAATCGACTTTCACCCCCGCCGCGCGCAGCATGGCCTCGAGCGCCGGCAGCCGCACCGCACGCAACTGGTCGATGCGCTTGCCCTGAGCGCTGATCGCGCCGGGCAGGTCCTTGAGCGCCTGTTGCTGCGTCGTGCCCGGCATGAACTGCACATTCAACAGCTCGGTCAACGTGTTGAGCTGCGACTGCACGGTGCGCTCGGTCGGAGGTGTCGGCGTTTCCGGCGGCGGCTCTTCGACCCGGGCGGTCGTATCCGACGCCGTCGAATCGGCGCCGCCGGCGCCGCGTCCGCCGCGCCCGCGACCAGCCAGGGCAGCGGTGCCACGCCCACCGCCACCTCCACCACCACCGCCGCCGCCGCCACCGCCACCGCCGCGTCCACCGCGTCCGCCACGGCCCGCTGAACCGACCTGGGCCACGATGTCGCGCATCGTCTTCTCGAGCTCCGCCATCGAATCGCGCGCGGCCTGCGGCACGCTGTCTTTGGCGTCGGTGATGGCGCGCCGGACGTCGACCAGTCGCTGCTGCATGGTGTCCGCCTCCGCGGCGCGCTGGCGCATCGCGAGTTGCGCGGCGGCCACGCCGAGGCGATACCGGTAGAGGTCCTTGAGCTGCACGTCGCTCAACATCACCATCGCGTCCTTCTCCAGCGTGAACGTGCGCTCCAGCACCGTCGGCTGTCCCGACGATGGCGTGATCGTCAGTCGGGCGCGATACGTGCCGGGAAGGGCCGGGAATGTGGCCGCCGTGGGTGCGGCGCCACGTCCGCCGAACCCACCCCGTCCACCACCGAAGCCGCCACGTCCACCACGGCCGCCACCTCGTCCTTCCGGCGCGGGTGCCGTGTCGGTCGGTGCCACCGGTCCGGTCAACGGCGCGCCGGCGTGCATGTCCCAGATGACAAGGTGCAACCCCGGCCGGCGATCAACCGGCAGGCGCCGCACCACGGTGCCGCTGCCGTCGACGATGGTGAGCGACGTCGCCGCGCCCTGCGGCAGCGCGTCGATCAGATACGCGATCCGCGCGCCCGATTCGGGATTCTGTCCCGCGAAGCCCCGCGTTCCCATCCCGGAGTTGTGCGAGTTGTCGGGCTGGATGAGGAGTTCGTCGCGGATCGGAAAGAGATACGTTGATCCGGTTGCCTTCGCCTCGGCGAGGTGCTCGAGCGGCCCGATATCGTCGAGGATGAAGATGCCGCGCCCGTGCGTGGCCACCACCAGGTCATTGACCCGCGGCTGAATGGCGAGGTCCCACACCGGCACGCCGGGAAGGCCGCTCTTCAATTGCGTCCAGTGTCCGCCGCCGTCGAGGGTGAAGAACACGCCGAACTCGGTGCCGACGAACAACAGACCCGGCTGCCGCGGATGCTCACGGATCACCTGGGCCGAGCCCATCGCCGGGAGGTCGCTGGCGATCGACGTCCACGTCTGGCCGAAATCGGTGCTCTTGAGCACGTAGGGCTTGAAGTCGTTGCTGCGATGGCCGTCCATGGTGGCGTAGAGCGTGCCGTCGTCGGCGTTCGACCAGATCACATGGCTCACGTAGGTCGTGTCCGGCACGCCGGGGAAATGCTCGGTGCGCGTCCAGTTCCTGCCGCCGTCGCGGGTCACGGCGATCACACCGTCGTCGGTTCCCGCGGCGAGAAACCCCGCCTTGCGCGGCGACTCGTCGAGTGTGGTGATGTTGCTGAAGTCGGCGGTCCCCTCGTTCCGGCCCAGCGCGGTGGAATCGGGTACGGCGCCGCGCATCGGCAGCTTCTTCCAGTCGATGTTGCGCGTCAGGTCGGGGGAGATCACGGTCCAGTCGTCACCGCGGTCGGTGCTGCGGAAGACGACATTGGCGGCGAAATACACCGTGCGCGGATCGTGACGCGACGGCAGGATCGGCGCGCTCCAGTTGTAGCGGTAGGTGGTGCCCGGTGGCGCCTGCGGCCGGATGCTGCGGCTCTGGCCGATGCGTTCGTCGTAGCGCGCGATGTCGCCGTTCTGTGCTTCGGCGTAGACCAGCTTGAAGTCCAGTGGGTCGGGAACGGCGTAGAAGCCGTCGCCGCCGGTCATGCGGAACCACTGCGCGTTGGTCGGTCCGTACGTGTTCCGCGTCCGGCTCGGCCCGCCATAGGTGTTGTTGTCCTGCAATCCGCCGTAGACGTTGTAGAATGGCCGCGCATCGTCGACGGCCACCGAATAGAACTGTGACACCGCGATGTTCTCGACATGATCCCACGTCTTGCCCTGGTCCCAGGTGAAATACACGCCGCCGTCGGTGCCGAGGATTTCCTCCTGCGGCTCGTCGGGGTTGATCCAGAGGGCGTGCTGATCGCTGTGCACGCCGCCGGTGCCGAAGTTCTTCCACGTCTTGCCGCCGTCGAACGACTCCTGTGATCCGACGTTGAGTTTCACGACGTGGTCGGGATCGGTCGGATCGCAACGCACCTGGCCGTAGTACCACGCCGTCCCGTTGTTGTTGCTCACCTGACGCCAGCTGTCGCCACCGTCGTCCGAGCGGTAGACGCCGCCCCGGGGAGTCGCGGCGTGCACCACGGCATAGAGCGTCGCGGGGCGGGAGCGGCAGACGGTCACACCGATGCGCCCGATGTCGCCCGCCGCCGGGAATCCGTCGGTGAGCTTTTTCCAGCTCTTCCCGCCGTCGGTGGACTTGAACAGGCCGCTTTCCGGCCCCGCGGGGAGGAAGCCGTATTCCCGCCGCTCTCGCTCGAACGCGGCGGCATAGACCACGTCGGGGTCGGAGGGATCGAGCGCCACGTCCACCACGCCGGTATAGGGCGAGATCTCCTTCACGTTCGTCCAGGTCGCGCCGCCGTCGGTGGTCTTGTACAGTCCGCGCTCGCCGCCGGGGGCCCAGAGCGGGCCCAGGGCCGCGACGTAGACGACGTCTGGATCGCGGGGATCGATGACGATCCGCCCGATGTGCTGCGAGTTGGGCAGCATCGCCGCCGACCATGTTGCTCCTCCATCGGTCGACTTGTACACGCCGGTGCCGTACGACGAACTGCGCATGTTCTGCGGCTCGCCGGTGCCCACCCAGATCACGTCGGGATTCGACGGTGCCACCGCCACCGCGCCGACACCACCGGTTCGCACCGAATCGAAGATCGGCGTCCAGTCGAGACCGCCGTTGACCGACTTCCACACGCCACCGGTCGCGGCGCCAAGGAAGATCATCGTTCCCACCCGGTTCCCCGGCGTGGCGGCCGCGACGGCGATATCGGCGATCCGTCCCACCATGAACGCCGGGCCGATGGAGCGGAACGCCAGCGGGCGCACCAGGATCGAATCGGCGGGGAGATCGCTGGCCGGCTGACGTCCCGGGCGCGGTCGGCGCGAGGCGTCGTGGGCAGGGGCGAAGGCGGTTGCGGCGAGTGCCGTGGCCAGCGCGACGAACATTCCGGGACGGCTGCTCATGGTGGCGTCGATCGGGTTGTGAGGAGCGGCGCGCGGGGGGAGCGGCCGCCCGATTCTATCGGCGCCCGCCGGCAATGGCAACGACGCCGCCCCGGCCGGTGGGCGAACCCCCGCGGTGTGGCAGACCCCGCCGCTGCGACGGCACGCCGGATTCCCGCGACATGATCGTGGCGCGTTCCGCGGCGAAACGGCGGGTGTTGCGGTGGAAAGGGTGGCGGGATCGGCACTGCACATGTACCGTTCCCACCTATGCGTATAGGCAGGTGGTTCGGCGGCAACACCGCGGTGGGGCAGTTGCTCACCGTGGTGGTGCTCGTGGCACAGGGCGGCATGGTATTGGCGCCGCTGGTCGATGCCCGCGACGCCTGCAACCCCGGGCCGCTGGTCGCCATCGGGATGTTGCACCCCGACCTGCCGCAGGTGAGCACCGATCACGGCCGGACCCCGGCGCACAACCCCGCCACCTGCCCCGCCTGCATCGTGCAATCGTTGCACGCCCGGGTGGAGGGCGCCAGCCCATTGCCGGTCGTCGCCACGAGCCATCGCGCCGCGTCGCAGCTGGTGGCCGCCAATCGTCCGCAGACACCTCGTACCTCCTACCGCTTTTCCCGCGCCCCTCCGACGCTGAGCTGACGTTCGTTCCTGTGCTCGACCGCCTCGCGTCGCGAGGCCGGTAGGCGTCGTCTACCAAGGGGCAGCATGCGATTTACCCTGTGCATCGGGGCGTTGGCGCTATGCGCCGCGCCCGCGGTCGGCCAGCGGGCCGATTCCATCCGTGCCGTACCATTGCCGGCCAACACCGGACCGGAATGCGTCCCCGGCCCGGCCGGCGGGAGCAGCGCCGATTCGGTCTGTCTGAGCCGCACCGAGGCGATCAGTCGGGCATTGGTGGCCAATCCGCAACTGCAGGTAGCCGGCGCGCAGAACCAGGAAGCCCGCGCCCGGAAGGTGCAGACCGTGGCCATGCCCGACCCGGCATTCAGCGTCGAATGGGATGCCTCGCGCGGTCCCTTCGGCACCAACGGCGGCGCGCTGTCCGAGCTCTACCAGGCATCGCTCACCATCCCGTTCTTCGACAAGTTCCGGCTCAATCATCGGATCGGCAGCGCCGATGTCCGGTCGACCGAAGCCGATTCCACTTCGGTGCGCCAGCAAGTCATGGCGGCGACATCGCAGGCCTATGACGGGCTGCTGGCCGCGTTGCGTCATCGCAGCGATCTCGTGGAAGTCGACTCGCTGGCGACGGATTTCGCGAAGAAGACCCAGGCGCGCTACGACGCCGGCACCGTCGCCCGGCTTGACGTCGTCAATGCCCAGGTGGCGCTGGCGCAGGCGGAAAACGACCTGATCGCCAACGAGCGCGACATCGCCAACGCCCGCGCGGCGCTGAACCGGTTGCTGGGGCGCCCGCTGGGCGCGCCGCTCGCCACCGCCGACACCCTGGCGCCGCCCGCCGCGCTGCCGGCACTCGAGCCGCTGATCGCCGCCGCCGCCGCCCATCGTCCCGAACTGGCGTCGCTCCGCGCGCAGCAGGCCGGCGCCCAGGCCACCACGGCGCTGGCGCGGGAATTCTGGCTGCCGGACTTCACCGTCGGCCTGTACAAGGACTACGCCGCCGGCCCCCAACCGGGGCTGCTGCTCACCGGGTTCTCGCTGCCGATCCCGCTCTTCTACTGGAATCACAGCAAGGGCGAGATCGCCCAGGACCGCTCGTTCGAAACGGAGCTGTCCGCCACCTATCGCGACCAGGCGGCCGCGGTGGAGCAGGACGTGCGCGCCGCCTACGCCACGGCCGCCACCGCGCGCCGCCAGGTGATCTACCTGCGGGACCAACTGCTCCCCGCGGCGCGCGACGCGTACCGCATCGCGGCGGCGAGCTACGCCCTGGGCGGATCGTCGGCGCTGGAAGTGAATGCGGCCGCGGCCGCCCTCGCCGGCGCCGAGAGCCAGTACACCGATGAACTCGCCGCGGCCAACAGTGCCCGCGCCGACCTCGAACGGGCCGTCGCCGTACCGCTGGCGACCTTCCCCACCGGAGCTTCGCAATGATCGGGAAATGGATGATCGCCGCCACCGCGGCCGCCGTGGCGATCCTGGCCGGTTGCGGCCATCAGGCGCCGCCGGCCCAATCGGCCGGCGCGCCGGTCGACACCAATGCGGTGACCGTCACCGAGGCGCAACGGGGCCAGCTCGCCACCGAACCGGTCGCCGAGCATCGCTTTCTGCCGGAGGTCGCGACGACGGGCACCGTCACCTGGGATGGCGACCGCTCGACGCAGGTGATCTCGTCGCTGTCAGGCCCGGTGCAGCGCCTGCTGGTGAATCTCGGCGACTCGGTCGGCGCCGGCCAGCCGCTGGCCTCGGTGGTTTCACCGGATTTCGCGTCGGCCGTGGCGGGCTACCGCAAGGCCGACGCCGCCTGGCGCAACGCTCGCCGGATTGCCTCGCTCGACGAGAAACTCTTCGCCAACGACGCGTTGGCGCGAACCGATCTCGACCAGGCGCAGAGCGATCTCAGCCAGGCCGTGGCAGATCGCGACGCGGCCGGACAGGCGCTGGCTTCGCTGGGCCTCGATTCGGCAACCGTGGCCGCAATGACTGACAGCGGCGTCCCGGTCCGCACCGTTGCCGCAATCCGGGCTCCGATCGCGGGTACGGTGGTGGAACGACTGATCACGCCGGGCCAGCTGCTGCAGGCCGGCGGCACGCCGGCGTTCACCATCGCCGATCTCTCCACCATGTGGGTCATGGCCAACGTGTTCGAAGGCGACGTCACGGGGATCCGCAAGGGTGCGCCGGCCATGATCACCATCGCCGCGGCCGGCGACTCGTTCCCGGGACGCGTCGACTACGTCGGCGCCGAAGTCGATCCGGAAAGCAAGGCCACCGCGGTGCGCATCGTGGTACCGAATCCGACCCACGCGCTTCGCGCCAACATGCTCGTCAACGTCGACATCCGGGAAACCGCGCCGCGCCTCGGGGTCACCGTGCCGGTTTCGGCGGTGCTGCGCGACGACCAGAACCTGCCGTTCGTCTTCGTCGACCGCGGGTCCGGCCCGGTTCCTCCGGCGTCGCATCATCCTCGGTGACCGCAGCGGCGACGCGTACGAGGTGAGCGGCGGGCTGGCGCCGGGCGACACCGTCGTCACGCAGGGGGCGCTGTACCTGGAAGAGGCGGCCTCGCAATGACCGCCGAACCGCCCGTGCCGGACGATCCGGCCGCGCACGCCCAGGAATCGACCACCAAACGGTCGGTCATCCACCGCATCGTCAGTACCGCGCTGGCGCAACCGGTACTGGTCGTCACCGTGTGCGTGGTCATGGCGGTGGTCGGGGTCTGGTCGTTCAAGCGCTTGCCGGTCGACGCCTATCCCGATCTCTCCCCGCCGATCGTCGGCGATCACGACGCAGTGGCCCGGGGAAGCGGCGGAAGAGGTCGAGCGGCTGATCACCGTGCCGATCGAGACCGAGATGAACGGCACGCCGGATCTGCAGGTGCTCCGGTCGATTTCGTTCTTCGGCCTGTCGTCGGTCGACATGGTGTTCAAGGACGGCACCGATCCGTATTTCGCGCGCCAGCAGGTCTTCGAGCGCCTCAACGAGCGTCGAACTGCCCGATGGGGTGAGTGCGGAGCGTGGAGCCGCTGTTCTCGCCGTCCGGCCTGGTGTACCGCTACGTGCTCACCAGCCCCGATCGCAGCCCGATGGAATTGAAGGCGATGAACGACTGGGTCCTGTCGAAGGTCTACAAGGCCATTCCCGGTGTCGCCGACATGTCGGGATTCGGCGGCCCGACCATGCAGTACCAGGTGCTGATTGATCCCACCAAGCTCGCCGGCGCCGGTCTTGGCGTCTCCGACGTGATCGCCGCCCTCGGCAACAACAACGGCAACGCCGGCGGCGGGTTCTACTCCGAGGGCGGCCAGTTCTACTATGTCCGCGGGCTGGGCCGGTTCAAGACCCCGGAGGATATCGGCAACACCGTGCTGGCGGTCCGCAACGGCACGCCGGTGCTGGTCAAGGACATCGGCCAGGTCGTGATCGGCTACGCCACCCGCGACCGGCATCTTCGGATACGACGACAGCATCACGACCCGATGCGGTCGAAGGCGTGATCCTGATGCGCACCGGCGAGCAGGCGCAGACGGTGCTCAAGGGGGTCGAGCAGAAGACCCGCGAACTCAACGACACGCTGCTGCCCAAGGACGTCAAGATCCAGCCGTTCTACGACCGGAGCGACCTGATCCACCTCACCACGCGCACCGTCGAGGACAACCTGCTGCGCGGTATCGTGCTCGTCGTGGCGGTATTGATCTTCTTCCTGTTCGACATCCGGTCGGCCTGATCGTGGCTGCCACGATCCCGCTGGCGCTGTTGTTCGCGTTCATCTGCCTCGACGCGCGCCACATCCCCGCCAACCTGTTGTCGATCGGGGCTATCGACTTCGGCATTCTGGTCGACGGCGCGGTGGTGATGGTGGAGAACATCCATCGCCCGCTCGCCAGGCGCCACGGGACCAGCTACACGCTCCGATCGGTCATCGCCGAAGCGGCGGCCGAGGTCGATCGGCCCATCGTCTACGCGGTCGCGATCATCGTGGCGGGCTTCCTGCCGATCTACGTGCTGTCCGGGCCGTCGGGTCGCTTGTTCACGCCCGATGGCCGATACCATGATCTTCGCCCTGGTGGGCGCGCTCGGGCTGGCGTTCACGCTGCTCCCGGTGCTGTGTGCACTGCTGCTGCGGCACGGCGTGCGGGAACGCCGCAACAGCGTGTACGAGTGGATTCGCGATCGCTACGCCCGGCTGCTCGACTGTCTGTCTGGCCCGGCCGGTCGCCACCGTGGTGATCTCGGCGCTGATCTTCGTCGGTGCCCTGCTGCTCACCACCGGCGTCGGCGCCGAATTCATGCCGCATCTCGATGAAGGCGCGCTGTGGGTCCGGGCCACGATGCCCGTCCACGATCTCGCTCGACGAATCGTCGAAGATCGTGCCGCAGATCCGGCAGATCCTGCAATCCTTCCCGGAGGTGACCGTGGTCGCCTCCGAACACGGCCGTCCCGATGACGGGTCGGATCCTACGGGATTCTTCAACGCCGAGTTCTATGTCGGCCTCTGCCATACCGCGAGTGGAAGGGGCCCTATCGCACCAAGGACGAATTGATCCAGCTGGTCAATGCCAAGCTCTCCCGCTTTCCCGGCATTGCGTTCAACTATACGCAGCCGGCCGAGGACGCCGTCGACGAGGCGGAAACCGGCCTCAAGAGTTCTCTCGCGGTCAAGATCTTCGGCGACCGACCTCTCGGTGCTCGAGACGAAGGCGGAGGAGATCGAGCACGTCCTCTACACCGTCCCCGGTATGGCCCGGATGACCGTGGTGCACGAACTGGGTCAGCCG
Organism: uncultured Gemmatimonadales bacterium; assembly: GCA_963697065.1. GTDB lineage: Bacteria > Gemmatimonadota > Gemmatimonadetes > Gemmatimonadales > GWC2-71-9 > Palsa-1233. The sequence goes on along the minus strand of CAVOMQ010000002.1, from coordinate 90,501 downwards.
AGCCTGACGATCACGATCGACCGGGCCAAGCTGGCGCAGTACGGGATTGCCGCGGGCGACGTCAACGCACTCATCGAGGCGGCGGTGGGAGGAACTGCGGCGACGCAGGTCGTGCAGGGCGAGGAACTGTTCGATCTGGTGGTCCGGCTCCAACCGCAGTTTCGCGAGACGCCGGACGCAATCGGCTCGATCCTGATGAACACGCCCGACGGGAAGCAGATACCGCTGCGTGAACTTGCCACCATCAAGGTCTCGAACGGCGCGTCGCTACATCTACCGCGAAAACAACGAGCGCTACATCGGCGTGCAGTATTCCGTCGTGGGGCGCGATCTGGCCAGCGCGGTCAACGAGGCGCGAGCAGAAGGTCGCGCAGCAGGTCCAGCTCCCGGCCGGCTACCACGTGGTGTGGGGTGGCGAGTATCAGGAATACACCGCGTCGCGGACCCAGCTCCAATTCGTGCTGCCGTTGACGATCGGACTGATCTTCGTGTTGCTGTTCGCGCTGTATCGCAACTTCATGTTTCCTCTGATCACCGTCGTCGGCGTGGTACTGTCGGCTCCGGTGGGCGGTATCGTCGCCCTGGCGCTGACCGGCACGCCGTTCTCGGTCTCGTCGGGCATCGGGTTCCTGGCCCTGTTCGGCGTGTCGGTGCAGACGGCCGTCGTGTACATCTCGTACGTCAACGAGTTGCGCCTCCAGGGGCTCGACATCTACCGGGCGGCACGGGAGTCGGCGCTGTACCGGCTGCGCCCGATCATGATGACCGCGCTGGTCGCGGCGTTCGGGCTGCTGCCAGCGGCGTTGTCGACCGGTGTCGGGTCCGACTCGCAGAAACCGTTCGCGCTGGTGATCGTGGGCGGCCTCTTTTCGCGATTGCTCATTTCCGTGTTCCTGATGCCGGTGTTGTATATCGCCACGGCGCGGACCAGCGACCGGCTGGAGGTCTGACCGGCACCGGAATGGCACCCCGCGGCGCGGGACAGTAGCTTACCCCCTTCTCTTGTTGGCGCCGGACGCCGCGCGTCCGGCATGTTCCGCGTGGCCGGTCACGTTCGCCGTGGCCGGCTCAACCCTTGTCCCGATGGGTCCATGACTCGATTTCGTTGGTCCATGGCGCTGGCGGGCGCCGCCGCTGTCGCGACCGCGGCCGCCTGCCACCAGGCCGCGCCGAAAGCCGCTCCCACGCCTGCCCCCGCCGCCGCGCAACCCGCGCCGGCCGTCGTTGCCCAGGCCCCCACACCCGCTGAACCCACCGACACCACCGCCGCTGGCCGTGGCGGCCGGGGCGGGGGCCGCGGTGGTGCCGCGGGCGGCGCCGCCAACGGCGAACCGAACCCGCAACCGTACGGCCGGGTGGTGACCCGCGACGCCGTGAGCAAGACCGGGCTCTTCAAGACCGATCGGATCGCCTCCAAGCTGCTCTTCGAAGTGCCCGCCAATGAACTCGGCCAGGACATGCTGCTCACGATCGAAATCGAAAAGACCACCGCAGGGCTGGGGTACGGCGGCCAGATGATCGGGACGCACGTCGTCCGCTGGGAGCGGCGCGAGAACCGCATCCTGCTCCGCGAGATGAATTACAGCATCCGCGCTTCCGACTCGACCGACCCCATCGCGTCCGCGGTGGCCAACGCCGATTACGCGCCGATCCTCCACGTCTTCCCGGTGGAGTCATGGGGCCCCGATTCCGTGGCGGTGATCGACGTGACGCCGCTCTACACCACCCAGACGCCGCCGGAGCTGAGCGTCGCGGAGCGGTATCGCGGCCAGATCGACGCCAACCGCACGCTGCTGAACAGCGTCGCCACGTACCCGACCAACATCGAGGTGCGTTCCGACGTGACCGTCAACGCGCAGCCGAACGCCGGCGCCGCGGCCGCAGGTCGCGGCGGGCGGGGCGGGGCGGAACAGCCGCCCACGTCCACCTTCCTGGTGCACTGGTCGATGGTGAAGCTCCCGGAAACGCCGATGATGCCGCGCCTGGCCGATTCGCGGGTGGGCTTCTTCTCCACCAGCACCATCGACTTCTCCTACCCGGTGCAGCGCGCCGAGACGCGGACGTTCATCAACCGGCACCGGTTGGAATGTTCCGACCAGAAGGTCGGCAACCTCTGCATTCCCAGGCAACCGCTGGTCTACTACGTCGACCCGGCCACGCCGACTTGGCTCGTGCCGTGGGTGAAGAAGGCGATCGAGGCATGGGAGCCGGCGTTCGAAGCGGCAGGGTTCAAGAACGCCATCGTGGCGCGCGAGGCGCCGTCGAAGGCCGAGGATCCCGACTGGTCGCCCGAAGACGCGCGCTACAATGTGGTCGACTGGCTCCCCTCCACGACGGAAAACTCCGTCGGACCGAGCACCGTCGATCCGCGCTCGGGCGAGATCATCAGCGCGCACCTGCAGATCTATCACAACGTGATGAACCTCAATCGGGACTGGTACTGGATTCAGGTCGGCGACCTCGATCCGCGGGCGCGCAAGCTCCCGCTTCCCGACTCGCTGGGCGGCCGACTGATGCAGTACGTCATCAGTCACGAGGTGGGCCACACCCTCGGCCTCGAACACGACATGAAGGGGAGTGCCATGTACCCGGCCGATTCGGTGCGGAGCCGGACCTGGGTGCACAAGATGGGGCACACCCCGTCGATCATGGACTACTCGCGCTTCAACTACGTTGCGCAGCCGCAAGACGGCATTCCGCCGGAAGACCTGATCCCGCGTGTCGGGCCGTACGACATCTTCGCCATCAAGTGGGGCTACAGCCCCATTCCGGGCGCCGCCACGCCTGACGCCGAGCGGCCATTGCTCGACCAGTGGGCCCGCATGCAGGACACGGTCCCCTGGCTCCGTTTTGCCGCCGACGGCAATACATCCGATCCGCGCCGCGAAACCGAGGCTGTGGGCGACGACAATCCGGTGCAGTCCACCGGATACGGACTCGAGAACATCAAGCGGCTGGTGCCGATGCTGGTGCCGGCCACCACGCAGCCCACCGAAGACAACTCCGACCTCAATGAGCTCTACGGCCGGCTGGTGGGGCAGTGGGCGACCGAGCTGGGTCATGTCGCCAACCTGGTCGGTGGCGTCGAGACCCAGGACAAGTACGGTTCGCAGCCAGGGCCGGTCTTTACGCCGGTAGCCGGAGCGCGGCAGCGCGCCGCGGTGCGCTTCCTCAACCAGAACGCGTTCGAGACGCCGACGTACCTGCTGTTGCCGGCGGTCACCACCCGCATCGAGGACAACGCCGGGCTCGCGCAGGTCAACTCGGCGCAGGCGCGGGTGCTGGCGTCGCTCCTCCAGACCACCCGCCTCGCGAGGCTGATCGAGATCGAGGCGATGCGTCCGCGGCCGGCAGATGTCTACCCGCTACCGGAGATGCTGACGGATGTGCGACACGGCGTCTGGAGCGAACTCACCGCCCCCAGCGTCAAGATCGATGCGTTCCGGCGTGCACTCCAGCATAGCTACCTGGATATCGTCCGGGCCAAGCTGAATCCGCCCGCGGCGGCGGCCGCGGCGGCAGGAGGACGGGGCGGGGCCGCGCCGAGCCCGGCAGGTGCAGACGTGAATTCGCTCCTGCGGGCGGAACTCGATGCGTTGGACGGCGACGTCGTGAGTGCCCAGAAGCGGGCAGCGGACGCGGAGACGCGAGCGCACCTCGCCGATGCGCACCACCAGATCCAGGATATTCTCAATCCCAAGGCTGGTGGCGGGGAGTAGCCCCGCAAGGTCTTCGTGATGAGTCGAACCCCGCGGCGTCACTGCTGCGGGGTTCGGCGTTATGGGGCGGGGGTGTTCGGGTCGCGGCCGGACGGAGCCACGACGTAGGCCTCCATCGCGAAATACTCCGCCAGGCCGAGCCGGTTGAGCAGCGCCGCCGTGTCCTTGTTGCGCGTCTCGACGCGCTGCCAGAACTCGCGATCGTCGGTGCCGGGAAACGGTGCCGAGTCCTTCTGCGACTGGTGCTTGAAGATCGCCTGGATCTTGGTGCGCAGCTCCTCCTGCGAGAGCGGCACCAGCCAGGTGGCGTCCGTGACCGGCCATTCCTGCCACGCGCCGCGATACAACCACACCTCGGGCGGCGTGGTCGTTCCCGGAAAGAGGTCGACAAGTGCGGCGTCGATGGCATCCTTGCAGAGACGATGGGTACCATGCGGATCGGACAGGTCGCCGGCGACGAGCAGCAGGTCGGGCTGTTCCGCGGCGATCAGATCGCGCACGATCGCCACGTCGTCCGGGCCGATCGGCGCCTTGCGCACCGTGCCGGTCCGATAGAACGGCAGGTCGAGGAACCGGGCGTCGTTGCGGCGCAGGCCGAGCGTCTCGATGCCGCTCACAGCCTCGGCCTCGCGAATGATCCGCTTCAGCTCCTGCACGTCGGGACTGTCCACCTGGCCGGGCGCCTTGGCCGCGAGAAACCCCCGGATCCGCGCCGACAGCTCCCCGACCCGGTCCGGCTCGAGCGTGCCCGCCGACGCCAGTCGCTCCAGCACATCGACGTACCGGAGTACATCGTGATCGAACACGGCGATGTTGCCGCTCGTCATGTACGCCACGACCAGCCGGTTGCCGTTGATCACCAGTTTCCGGAGCAGGCCGCCGGCCGAGATGACGTCGTCGTCTGGATGCGGCGAAAAACAGATCACGGTCTTGCCGCGGGGCAGCTTCGAGCGGCCGCGAATCCTGGCGCCCAGGCTATTGAACACCAGGCCGTTGACGACCCCTGGCGAACCGTGTCGTGCCAGCAGCGACGCCAGATGATGTTCGACGTAATCGCGCTCGGTGAGCTTGAGAATGGCGCGCTGCACCGTAAGCGACAACCACGCCACCGCGCGCACTTCGAGTGCGGGACGCCACGCCACCTCGTCCACCAGCCATGGCGTGGCGATTCGCGTCAGGTCGGCGGCTGCCGCCGCATCGCAATACACCGTCGCCGACGGGTGCCGTTGCAGGAACGTCGCGGCGACTTCGTGATCGACCGGCCCTTCCACCGCTCGGCGGACGATCGCTGCCTTGTGTTCGCCGGTTGCCAGGAGGCAGATCTCCCGCGCCTCCAGAATGGTGGCGACACCCATCGTGATCGCCTGCCGCGGTACGTTCTCTTCGCCGAAGAAATCGGCCGCCGCGTCGCGCCGGGTCACGGTGTCGAGCGTGATCAGGCGGGTGCGTGATTCCGCCCCCGACCCCGGTTCGTTGAAGCCGATGTGCCCGGTCTTGCCGATGCCCAGCAACTGCAGGTCGATACCGCCCGCCGCGACGATTGCCCGCTCATACTCCGCGCATGCACTGGCCATCCGGTCCGGCGGGACGTCGCCCGGCGGGAGGTGAGTGCGCGCCGGGTCGAGGCCCACCAGGTCGAAGAGATGTTCGCGCATGAACCGGTGGTAGCTGTGAATCGACTCCGGCGGCATCGGCCAGTACTCGTCGAGATTGAACGTCTCCACGCCGGCGAACGACAGTCCCTCGTCGCGGTGCAGGCGCACCAGCTCGTGGTAAACGCCCACCGGCGTTGATCCGGTGGCAAGCCCGAGTACGCAGCGGCGCCGTTCCGCGGCAGCGCGACGGATCGTCGCCGCGATCCGGTGCGCCACCGCGCGTGCCAGCTCGTCGGGCGTGGCGAAGATTTCGACCGGCAGATGTTCGCGGCGACGGGCATCACTCACGGCGGAGCAGGCTCCCTTGGTGGCTGCCCGGAAAGTAAACGGCACCGCCTCGTGCGAAGCGGTGCCGCTGGTCAGGGCAGGGGAGCGTCAGTACGGATAGAGGATGATCGTCACCGAGGTGGCCGTGGCCCCGGTGAGCGGCGCCACCGTGTAGTTGGCGTGGTCCGGTGAGCCGGCCGGTGGCGTGGCCCGGACGTACACGAGCGTGCCGGGCATGCCGGGGAGCGCGAAATGTCCGCTCGCGTCAGTGGTCGTCGAGCCGTAGATCGTCGCGCCGTCTGCCAGGCTCGAAGCGGCATTCACGGTTGCTCCAGCCAGCGGAGCGGCCGTCCCGCTGTCGGGTCCGGCCCAGCTGGTGACACCCATCACCGTGCCGCTGATGGTGCGACTTGGCGCCGCCGTGACCGGCGGGGGTGGCACCGAATCAGGGATCGGAAAGCCGATCGGCGGATCGATCAGCGGCCCGGTCGTGGCGCTGTCGGGAATATTCGGCTGCGGGCCGGGCACCGGAGGCGCGGGGATCCGACCCGCAGTGTCCACCGCGGTCGAATCCGTCGGAGCGATCGGCCCCACCGTCGGGTGCGGCAAGCCGGTGCTGTCTCCCGGCGCGCCGCTGCCGTTGGCGATTGCATTCGTGGTTGTCGTCGGCGTCTGGCCGCCGCATGCCGCGATCAGCAGCGCCGCAACCGCAACTATCGCTTTCATGTTCACTCCCTCGCAGTGGGATGCGACTCTAGGCATCTCCATGACTATACCCCACCGTTCGGTCACATTGCCAGCCGAACAATACAGCGGCGCGTGGGATTCCGGTGACCGCCGGCGTGGTTCCGTGGTGTTGAAGGTGTGTCTCGCGACTTGCGTCCGTTCATCTCCGGCATCGCCGTGGCCGCTTCGATTGCCTGCTCGGGTTCCGGCTCGCCAGTGATCACCTCCGGTCCGCCGGCGCAGCTCGTCGTCGTTTCCGGGGTCGGGCAGGTCGGCGTGTCGGGAATGCTGCTGCCCGTGAACCCTGTCTTCGAGGTCGTCGACGCCGCGGGCCGACCCGTCGCGGGTGTGGCCGTGACGCTCTCGACCGATCCCGCGGGCGGTTCGGGCACCGTGACATCGCCGCGGACCGGATCCGATGGGCGTGTCGTCATAGCGTGGCGGCTGGCACCCGTCGTGGGCGCGCAGCAGCTTCGGGTCGACGTTTCCGCGACGATCTCGGTCACCCTGTCCGCTCAGGCGACGCCCGATCCGCAACAAGGCGGTCTCGGGCACATCGACGCGCTGGCTCTCGTGACGTACGACGGGTCGGGACAGGTGGTGCATCCCGATGTCGCCGTGTGGCCCGGGAATTCCACCCCGCTCCGGTTGGCGATCACGCCCTACCCCGGAGGCGACGCCGCCTACGAGAATCCATCGCTCTTCGCCGGCCAGGACGGACGCAACTGGACCGTTCCTCCCGGCGTTCGCAACCCGGTCGAACACGCCAGCAGCGGCTATCTCTCGGACCCGGACCTTGTCTACGATCCATCGACGGCCACGTTCTCACTGTTCTACCGCCAGGTGGCGTCGGGGCGCAACGTCATCTGGCTGGCGCGCAGCGGCGATGGCGCTACGTGGGGCGGCCCGGTGCAGGTCGCGTCGGCCCCGAATCACGAAATTGTCTCGCCGGCGGTGGTTCGCGGTGCGCCGGCGGAGCCGTGGTCGATGTGGTCGGTCAACTCCGGCGGCGCCGGCTGCGACGCCCGCGCGACGGTCGTGGAACGCCGGACATCACAGGACGGTGTCCACTGGAGCGCGCCGATCCGCACCGATCTCGCGCAGTCCGGTGAGGTGATCTGGCACATCGACGTGGCCTGGGTTGGTGCGCGCGGCGAGTACTGGGCGTTGTACAACACCTACCAATCCGGCGGCACGTGCGTCACCGGCGCGCTCTACCTGGCACGCAGTACCGACGGCATTCACTGGCGGACGGCGCCCTCGCCGGTTGCACGGCGCGGTGTGACACCGGGGTTCGCCGACGTGATCTACCGATCGACGTTCCTGGTCGACGCCACGGGGACCTATGTCACGTTCTGGCTGTCCGGAGCCACCTATCAGGCGGACCGCGGATATACCTGGTCCGCGGCAACCGTCAGGCGCCGTGTGGACGACGTCCTTGACGAGATCGCCATCCCGTCGGCAGCCATCCGGACGGCACCGCGACGCCTCCCGCCCCCCGAACCCGACGTGGGCGGAGCATGAGATTTGTGACCTCGAGCCCTCCTCGGGAGTCTTCCAGACGGGATGACCGATGCCGCCGTGCTGGCCCGGGCAATCGCGGGAGATCGGGATGCCTACGCGGATCTGGTGACCGAACACTACCCGTCGTGTCTCCGGGTGGCGGCGCGGATGCTTGGCCGTCGCGCCGACGCCGAGGACGTCGTGCAGGACACCTTCCTGCGGGCGTTGCGCGCCTTGCCGCGCTACCGGCCGGAGGTGCCGTTCCGTCCCTGGCTGTTTCGCATCCTGCTCAATCAATGCCATACATTCGGGCGGCGGCGGTCGCGCCACGAACAGCGCCATGCCGCCGATGACGAGACGTTGCTCCGGGTGCCCGCGAGTCCGGTGCCGGCGGACGACGATCTGGATCGCATCACCGCCGCCATCGACGCGCTCGACCCGCTGCTTCGCGAGGCGTTCCTGCTCAAGTACGTCGAGGACATGGATTATCGTGAGATGTCCGCGGCGACCGGCGCGTCGATCTCCGCGCTCAAGATGCGCGCGAAGCGGGCCTGTGACGCGCTGCGACCGCAGCTGGAGGCGATACGCCGATGACCGCTGATGATGATGCGCGGAACGAAGCGCTGGCCGAATGGGCCGGGTCGGCGCTGCGCCGGGCCCCGGCTTCGACCGACGGGATGGCCGAGCTGCTGGCGCGCATCGCGCGCGAGCCGGTCACGACGCCACTCCGAGAGGATGGCGGCGCTGGTTCACGCTTCCGGTGTTGGTGACGGCCTCCATCGCGCTCGCGGCCGAATCGGCCTCGGGTCGGCCTGGCGGTCAGGGCGCACGCCAGCCGCCCCGGCAAGCGCGCCGGTGGCCGGCGCACTCCGGCCGGTGCGATTCGTCTACGTCTCGCCGGCGGCGCGGCGGGTGACCCTGGTCGGGGGATTCAACGGCTGGAATCCTGACGCGACGCCGATGCAGCGGGCGTCCGGTGGCAAGGTGTGGATCACGTCGGTCGAGTTGCCGCCGGGGCACCTCTATGCCTTCGTCGTGGACGATTCCACCTGGGTCGCCGATCCCCAGGCACCGCTCGCGCCCGAAGACTGGTTCGGGGCGCGCAACTCCGTGCTGGTGGTCGCGAACCGGTGAACGCCGCGCTCCGGGGCGCCGCGATCGTGTTCGCCGCCGCGTTGCTGCTTCCGGGCCCCGGGACGGCGCAGCGCGCCCGGCTCGATTCGGTGCTTGACGCGCCGACCGCTGCGGCGTACGAGGGTGGATCGATTCGGCCGCGGCGGCAGGGCTGCCGGTCGACGGCGTCACCGGCCTGGCGCTCGAGGGCGCCAGCCGTCATGCAGCCCCGGCCCGGATCATCGCCGCCGTGAAGAGCTATGTCGCGGCGATGATCACCGCTCGCGACGGCCTGGGACACAGCGCATCGCCGTCCGAGCTTGCGGCCGGGGCCGGCGCCGTGCTCTCCGGCGTCGATCGCGACCAGCTCGTCGCGTTGCGCCGCGCGCGCCCGGCGCAGTCGCTCACGATTCCGCTGGTCGTACTGGCCGATCTTGCGGCGCGAGGCGTTCCCGTCGACACCGCGACCCGCTCCATTTATGTTAGCCTGATCAAGGGAGCGCGCGACGATGAACTCTCCGATCTTCGTCGGCAGATCGAGCAGGACATTCTCGCCGGCGCGCCACCCGGCTCCGCCGCCGTCTCGCGCCTCGAAAGCATCTTGGGCGTCACCGCCGCCGACGTGCGCCGCCTATGGGCAATGACCGTCACGCCACCGCATTGACGTTCCGCCGCCTGCTGGTACTTGCTGGCGCGTGGTCGGCCGTTCCCGTCGTGCTCGCCGGCCAGACCACCGCCACACCGGAATTGATGATCGGCGCCGAATCGAATCCCGGTCCGGGTGGCGCGGCGACGCGCGCCGCGTTGATCGCGCCGGACGTCGCGATCCGACACGGGTCGGCGGAGATGACGGCCGGTGCCGTCATGGGTTTCGGCACCGGCATCCGGCGCATTCGCGACGCATCCGCGACGTTCGGCGTCCCTGTGGCGCGGTTGTGGTCGTGGCGTGGCGCGCTCCGCGCCGATGCGTCGCTTGCCGAGCCTCTGCCCACCGACTCCCGCTGGAGCCGGGCCCATCTGCAGTTGGAACTGAGTCACGGCAACGCCTCGGCTGGGTACAGCTTCGCCGCCGGACTTGCCGTGCACGGCACGCCGAAGTTCCGGCTCGTGTGCACCGGCGGCCCGCGGTGGCGTCTGGGTCAGCGCGCTCGGTGTGCTGGTGAAGGGTGGGGTCGGCTTCGAGATTCTGCCCGCCGGCGCCGCGAGCAGCCTCGGGATGCAGTCCGATACCTTTGCCCACTTCGGGACCGACTCGGTCCTGGTGCCGGGACCGACGCCCGTATCGTCATCCGCCATGCGCCTCGCCTTTTCGACCGACGCGGCCCTTTCGGCCAGCGGCACGTTCGATGGCATGGACATGGCCGGCAACGTGGGGGCGTTCTTCGTCGGCGGCGCCGGCACGAGGCCGTACGGCGCATTCACGTTGACGCGCTGGCTCAGCGGCAACGTCGGCGTGACGGTGGGCGCGTCTCGGCGGGTGCTCGACGCCGTGACCGGCACGGCGGTGACGAACGCCGTCTTCGGCGTCAAACTCGGGGCCCGCGGCGCCGCGCGGGCCCCGCCGCCACCCGCCGATGCCGCGATCGCGGCGCTGGCCGTCACGCGCTCTGGCGACAGCGTCACGCTGGCGTTCCGCGCGTCGTCGGCTTCGCACGTCGAGCTGCGCGGCGACCTCACCGACTGGCAGCCCGTAGTCATGCGGCGCGCCGGGGGGGCATGGTGGCACGTGGTGCTGGCCGTGCCGGCCGGCATCTACCGCGTCGATCTCCGCATCGATGGCCGCCCCTGGATGGCACCGCCTGGCGTCCCCCACGTCGCCGGCGCGTACGCGGCCAGGTCGGCGTCATCATCGTTCCGTAACACGGTGAAGCATTGCCCGTTACAACAGTCCCTGCTCGGCCCTCGCTTCAGTTGCTACATTCCTGCCTCCCTGGGCATCGTCGTCCGGGCTGGCGCACTTCGCTGCTGTTTTCGCGCCAGGTCCCGTCACCTGTGTCCGCCCAAACGAGGAGACGCCTCGCATGCCGTCGGTCCGCCGCTTGCTGTCGGTTGCCGGAATCGCCGCCCTCCTCGTCGACTGTGCCGGCGGGACCCGTGCACCGGACGCCCTCGCCACCGCAACGCCGATCAAGCACCTGGTCGTCATCTTCGACGAGAACATCTCGTTCGACCACTACTTCGGCACCTACCCGGCGGCACAGAACCCGCCCGGCGAGCCGGCCTTCACGGCGGCGCCGGGAACGCCGGTGGTCAACGGCCTGACGCCCCAGCTGTTGCGACACAATCCCAACCTGCTCAACGCCATCAACGGCAAGGCCGCCAGCAATCCCTTCCGGTTCGATCGTTCGCAGTCCGCCACGTCGAGCCAGGATCACAGCTACACGTCCGAGCAGATGGCGTACGACAGTGGCCGCGACGACGCCTTTCCGAAGTTCACCGGGCAGGGGATGATCGGCGGCCCGGCATCGTTCATGACCCCGGCCATCGTGATGGGGTATTTCGACGGCAACACGGTGACCGCGCTGTGGAACTACGCGCAGCACTTCGCGATGAACGACAATTCGTACAGCGACCAGTACGGTCCCTCCACGCCCGGCGCCATCGACCTGATCTCGGGCCAGACCAACGGCCTTACCCTGGCGCACACCACCGGCTCGTGGTACTGGGTGCACGACGGCCAGGGCGGCATGACGCTGATGGGTGACGTCGATCCGGCCGGCGACATCTGCTCCGATTCGCTCGACCAGGTCTCGCTGTCCGGGCGCAACATCGGCAACCTGCTCAGCACCGCCGGCGTGTCGTGGGGGTGGTTCGAAGGGGGATTCAACACCGCGGACACGAACCGGGACGGATCGACCGGCTGCATGCGGTCGAGTTATTCCAGCGTCGTCAACCGGTCGTCGGCCGACTACATCCCGCACCACCAGCCGTTCCAGTACTATGCGTCGACCGCCAATCCGAAGCATCTTCGCCCCGCGTCGGTGGCGGTCGTCGGCGACGATCACGACGGTGGCGCCAATCATCAATATGATCTCAAGGACTTCTTCGCCGCGGTGCGCGCCGGGAACTTTCCGGCGGTCTCGTATCTCAAAGCGTCCGCGTTCCAGGACGCGCACGCCGGCTACTCCGATCCGCTCGACGAGCAGACCTTCGTCACCGAAATCGTCAACTTCCTCGAGCAACAACCGAGTTGGGGCAGTACCGCCGTCATCGTGCTGTACGATGACTCCGATGGCTGGTACGATCACCAGATGGCCCCGGTGGGCAACGCGTCGTTCGACGCGCGCGCCGACCGGTTGACCGGGCAGGGGATGTGCGGCACGAAGGGTACCACGCCGCAGCTTGCGGGCGTGGCGGGAAGCGGCCCGGTCAACGGGCGTTGCGGCCCCGGCACGCGCCAGCCGTTTCTGGTGATCTCGCCATGGGCCCGCGCCAATTACGTCGATCACACCCTCATCACCCAGTCGTCGGTCCTGCGCTTCATCGAAGACAACTGGCTCAAGGGCCAACGGATCGGCCAGGGATCGTTCGATGCGACGGCCGCATCGATCGAGGGGATGTTCGATTTCCAGAATGGCGGCAAGACTCCGGTACTTTTCCTGGATGACACGCTGGGCACTCCGGTCACGGCACCGTCGGGCGGTACGCCGCAGTAGTTCCACGCCGCCCGGCCGGGTTCGCGCGGCGTGGGTGGCGCTCGTGGCGTTGAGCGCCTGCGCCGCCCCTTCCGGACACCGCAACCCTTCGCCGGTCCGCCTGGTCCGCCCCCCGGACCAGCCGTTGTCGGCGGCGGCGCAACTCGGGCGGCAACTGTTCTTCGACCCCGGACTCTCGCGTTCGGGGACGATGTCATGCGCCACCTGTCACGACCCGATGCACGCCTATGGGTCACCGCAACCGGGAGCCACGCACGCCGGCGGAGCCGACGGCGACCGGCCCGGCGTTCGCGCCGTGCCCAGTCTCCGCTATCTCTACCGCGTGCCGGCATTCGGCGTCGGTCCCGATCTGGGGGAACAGGACCGCCCCGGTGCTGCAGGGCTCCCGGCGGCCGCCAGGCCCACAGGAGCCAAACATGCCGGGCCGACGGCGGCCGCCGTGCCGATGGTGCCCCGTGGCGGGCTCTTCTGGGATGGCCGCGTCAGTCGGCTGCTCGATCAGGCACTCGTGCCGCTGCTCAATCCGGCGGAGATGGCCAACGCCGGGCTCGCCGCGTTGGCGGCGCGGCTGCGCCTGCCGATCTACGCGTCACAGCTGCGCGTACTGTACGGTCCGTTCGTGTTTGACGACACCACGCGCCTGGTGGACGAAGCGATGTCGGCAGTGTCCAGCTTCGAGATCGAAGACGGTAGCTTCCACCCCTTCACCAGCCGATACGACGCCTACCTCGAAGGCCGCGCCACGTTGACCGACGCGGAATGGCGCGGCCTGCAGGCGTTTGACGACCCGGCGCGCGGCAATTGCGCCGCGTGCCATCTCGACCGCCCCGGCCCTGACGGCTCGCCGCCGATGTTCTCCGACTTCCAGTACGAGGCGCTTGCTGTCCCGCGGAACGACACCCTTGCCGCCAACCGCGATCCCCGGTATTTCGACCTCGGACTCTGCGGCCCGGTGCGCACCGATCTGGCTCATCACGACGAATATTGCGGCCTGTTCCGGACGCCGACGCTGCGCAACGTCGCGATGCGTCAGGTCTTCTTTCACAACGGCGTCTATCATTCGCTCGACGATGTGCTGCGATTCTACAACCTGCGCGCCGTGGACCCCGGAGCGATCTATGCTCACGACTCGAGCGGCGCCGTCCGACGGTTCGACGATCTTCCGCCGCGCTACCGGACGAACGTCGATACCGTCGACCCGCCGTTCGATCGCGCCGCCGGTGCGCCTCCGCCGATGAGTGCCGCCGATCAGCGCGACATCATCGCGTTCCTGAAGGCACTCACCGATGGCTGGCCGGCCGATTCAGCGGATCGTCACGGGGGCCATCCATGACGCGGTACGTGGCGCTGCTCCGGGGCGTCAACGTCGGCGGCCGCGGCACGATTGCGATGGCCGATCTTCGCCGTGTGGCCGAACGCACTGGCTGCCGGGACGTCGCGACGATCCTGCAATCCGGCAATCTGCTGTTCACCAGCGCGCAGGACGCGGCGCGACTCGGTCACGACCTGACCGCGGCCTTGTCCGCCGAACTCGGCCTCGACACCACCATCATGCTCCGGAGCGACGCCGACTGGGTCCGCGCGATCCGGCGCAATCCGTTTGCGGAGGCAGCACGCCGCGATCCGGCCCGCCTGGTCATGCTCGCACTCGATCACGCCGTCGGCCGGCGCGAAGTCGCGGCGCTCGAGGCGGCGATCGTGGGCCGCGAAACCGTGGGTGGCTCCGGGCGGGAACTCTACGCCGTCTATCCGGATGGTCAGGGCCAGTCGAAGCTCACCAATGCGGTCATCGAACGGGCACTCGCGGCGAAGGCAACGGCGCGGAACTGGAACACGGTGCAGCGGATCGCGGCGTGGTTGGCGGGGTGAGCGGCGCCCTGCGTCAGCGTCGATCGAGGAGCCGGCGCAGCTGGTCGGCGAGCCCCGCATTGGTGAACGGCTTCTGGATGATCGGGTCGCCCGACTCGGCCAGCCCCCGGCTGGTCACGGCATCGCCGGTATATCCCGACATCAACACTGCCCGCAGGTCCGGCCAGCGCTCCCGCAACTTGCGAATCAACGCGGGCCCGTCCAGGCCCGGCATGACGACGTCGCTCAGCACCAGGTCGATGGCAACACCCGGTTGATTCGCGAGCAGCAGCGCTTCGTCGGCGTGCGTCGCCACGATGACGTGATACCCGAGCCGGCCGAGCATGGCGGCGGCAACGGCGCGAACCGCCGGTTCGTCCTCGACCAGCAGGATCGTTTCGTCTCCGCCGCGCGGCGCGGCCACCGGCACTGCGGTGGCCGGCGCGGTGGCCTGCACCTGCGGGAAGTAGATGTGGAACGTCGTGCCATGGCCCGGCTCGGAATACACCGAAATCCCCCCGTTGGCTTGCGCCACAATACCGTAAACAGTCGCCAATCCGAGGCCGGTCCCTTTGCCGGGCTCCTTGGTGGTGAAGAACGGTTCGAACACCCGAGCCCTTACCTCGGGAGTCATCCCCACGCCGGTGTCCGCAACCGACAACATCACATGGCGCCCGGTTCGATCGAGCCCGTGCAATGCCTGACTGCCTTCATCGACATCGACCAGCCGGGTCCGGAACGTCAGGCGCCCGCCTTGCGGCATGGCGTCGCGCGCGTTGACGGCGAGGTTGAGCACGATCTGTTCGAACTGGTTGGGATCGGCGCGGATCGCGCCGATTCCCGGGATGAGTTCCAGGTTCACGGCCACATCTTCGCCGATGAGCCGGCGGACCATCCCTTCGACATTCCGGACCGCCGCGTTCGGATCGAAGACCGTCGTTTGCAGCACCTGTCGGCGCGAAAATGCGAGCAGTTGGCCGGTCAATCCCCGGCCGCGGTCGGCCGCGGCCAGCACTTCGGTGAGCTGCGGGTGGCGCGGGTCGTCGGCGGAAAGGGTGTCGCGCACCATCTCGCCGAATCCCTTGATGACCAGCAGCAGGTTGTTGAAGTCGTGAGCGACACCGCCGGCGAGCCGGCCGATGGCTTCCATCTTCTGCGCCTGCCGGAGCTGCGCCTCCAGCGCGCGCCGATCCGTGACGTTCTGCGCCAGGAAGAGCGTGGCGCCATGCCCTTCGAAGATGGTCGGCTGCTCATGCAGTTCGACATCGATGATGGTGCCGTCGCGCCGGCGATGCCGGCTGACCAACCGTCCCTCGGGCGATGACGGCGCCACCGGTGTCGGGTCATCGACCTCCATGGCCTCGGCGGGGAGTGCCAGCATTTCGTCACGGGACCAACCGTATTGGGCCAATGCGGCATCATTGACCGCGAGGAAGCGATGCGTTGTCGGGTCCCGGACCCACATGGCGTGCGGGTTGGCATCGAACAGCAGGCGCCACTGGCGTTCGGACGCGGCCCGGCCGGCCACTTCCTCGTCGACGCGTTCCGCCATGCGGTTGAACGCCGTCGCCAGCACGCCGATTTCGTCCGCGGCCGGAGCCGGTTGGACCGGCACACGCACCTGATGCGTGCCCGTTGCCATGACGTCCACGGCATCCGTGAGATCGAGAATCGGTGTCACAAGCCGGTGCGAGAACATCCAGGCGGCAATCATCCCGATCACGATCACCACGATCGCGATCAGCGCCATCTGGCGGAGCAGGGTCTGCGCGGGACCCAGGACAGCGCTTTCGGGAAACTCGATGAGGATGTACCAGGGACTCGCGTCGACCCGGCCGGCAAGCCCGAGGCGGCGGCCCGCACCGTCCCGCTGATACCATTCCGGATGTGTTGCCGCGGTCACGGCAGGAGGCGGGCCGGACACGACCCGTTCCTGATCCGTCCAGACCCCGTCAGGGGAGCCGAGGAACAGTTCCGCTTCGGACCCGATCAATGCCGCGGTCGATTGCCGCGCCTGAGGGTTGGGACGCAGGCGTCGCCAGGTCACGACGTATCCCGCGGGCGCACCGCTCGCCGCCACGAGTGCCGCCGTTCCGTACATCATGGTACTGTCCACGAGCGTCAGCGGCAGCGTGCCGGCGGAATCCGGAGTGGCCACCGCGGCGGCGAGCTGTGCACTATCGGCCGTCGGGAGGCGCGGCGTTGTGCGCGGCACGGTGCCAAGGCGGCGCCCGGACCGGCCCACCAATTCGATCGCGGCAATCGACGAGTCGGCCAGGGATGTGTGGAGCGTCGCCGCCAGTGTAACGAATCCGCGGGCCGTGGGTCGGTGGAAATACCGTTGTATCGGATTCGTCGTGGTCTGGAGGTGGGCGGCGCGGGCGCGCCCCTGGAATTGCTGGTCCATGGTCCGGCCCAGCAGACCCATGACCGCCTCGAGCCGTTCGTCGGCGGTCACGATCGCCAGGGAACGGACCCGGTAATAGCCGAGGATGAGCACGAGCACGGCAGCGGCGGCCAGCAGGATGGAGATCGCTGCCGGAAGCTTCCACTGGATGGAGTGACGCCCGAAGCCGCGTGCAGTCGTCGTCATCGTGCGCTCCCGGAATGAACGGCGGAGGAGAGCGAGCGCCTGGGGCGCGCCGGCAGCATCGAACCGGCCGGCGCACCTTTGTCAAGATATCGGAAGAATTGCTCGAAATGGAAGCCGGGGCGTCATGGCGTGTCGCTTCGCCGCCGGGCCCGGCGCTGAGTCGACGACGCCCGGCTTGCGGGCGCCCTGTCGCATTCGCCGGCAGCGGGTAGATTCCCCTCGCCCCTGTCACCAGCACGCTCCACGTCCCCGCTCGCCGCCTGTTCATCGTGAAGGGAGCCGCCATGAGTCTGGTCGATCGCGTCAAAGGCATCCTGTTGTCCCCCCAAACGGAATGGGATACCATCGAGGGCGAGTCCGAGACGGTCGGATCGCTGTACACCAACTACATCATCCCGCTCGCCGCGATCCCGGCGATCGCCCAGTTCATCGGGCTGACGTTCATGGGAGTGTCGGTGCTCGGCGTCACGTTCCGCACGTCGGTCAGTGCCGGGCTCGAAGGGCAGGTGGTCCGCTACCTCCTGACGCTCGCCGGCGTGTATGTGGTGGCGCTGATCATCGACGCGCTGGCGCCGACATTCGGCGGCACGAAGAATCCGGTCCAGGCGCTCAAGGTCGCGGCATACTCGAGCACGGCGGCGTGGGTGGCCGGTGTGTTCATGATCCTGCCTGCGCTCGGCCTCCTGACGATCCTGGGACTCTATTCGCTGTACCTGCTCTATCTCGGCCTGCCGCGCCTGATGAAGGCGCCGACCGAGAAGGCGATGGGCTACACCGTCGTGGTGGTGGTCGCTGTCCTGGTGGTCTTCATGATCATCGGCGCAATCGTCGGCCGGATGACGGGCTACAACCAGTACTACTGACCGGCCCGGCCATCCGGGCGTCTCGAAACGCCGGCGCGCCGGCCGGGGTACGCACGCCCCCGCCGGCGCGTCGCGTATCCGGTCTACGGCTCGACCTGGTACTGCTCCAGCTTCCCGTCACCGAGGGTGAACGTCGTCAGCGTCATCGTGGTGCGACCACAGCGGATCCGGAACGCGCGGAATACCATCCCGCCCCGCAACGACTGGCCGGTCTGGACAAACTCGGCTGGTGGTCCGAGCGGGCCCAGGCTCGACGCGAAATCTGCCAGCGCCTGCGCGCTGAAATAGGCATTGGCGTTGGCGCTGAACAGCGACCGGTCGATGGTGCCCTTCTGCAAGCCGGTGAAGATCGTCCGGGCCTGCGCCGTGGCCCGGGCCGTGGCGCTGTCCGTTACCGCGAAGAGCAGCGCCGCGATCCGCGCCGCGATCATGCCGGACGTCGGCGTCGCATCCTGATTGACGAGCACGACGACCGCCGCGGAGTCGTCGGGGTAGATACTGTTCTGAGCGGTAAAGCCGGACACTTCGCCGCTGTGCGAAATCAGGCGGTGCCCGCTCGACATCCCCACGTCCACCCCCAGGCCGTAGCCGGTGCCGACGCCGTCGTTGAGCCGGATCTCGGTCTGCTGTTCGCGGTACGAGGCCGGCTTGAGCACCGACTGATCGATGACCGAGATGTCCCATCGGGCCAGGTCGCTGGCAGTCATCGCCAGCTCTCCCGCGGCGAACATCCAGCCACGGCCTTCCTTCGGCGCCGGCCGCAGCGGTCCCAGGGCATAGCGCAGATAACGCTGGGCGTCGTTCGGGCCGAGTGCGTCGCTGTCGGAGATGAACACCGACGTCATGTGCAGCGGGGTGAACACCTCGCGGCGCAGGAAGGAGACCAGTGGCATGCCGCTGGCCTTTTCGGCGATCAGGCCGGCAATGACGTAGTTGGTGTTGCTGTACTGCCACTTGCTGCCGGGTTCGAAGTCGAGCGGCTTCTTCGCCCAGTCGTCGACAATGGCCTGCGCGGTGGTCGGCAGCAGCATCGGCGGCATCACGTAGTCCTGCGGCCAGAAGTCCTGGTAGCCCGACGTCATCGACAGCACCTGGCGCAGCGTGACCTGATTGGCGCGCGTCAACCGCGGCAGCCACCGACTGGCCTTGTCATCGAGCGAGAGCTTGCCGCGTTGCTGCAGCAGGAGAATCGCGGTGGCGGTGAACTGCTTGCTGATCGACCCGATGCTGTAGCGCATCTCCGGCCGGGCGGGACGCGCCGGGTCGAGCTGCGCCAGTCCGTAGGCGTTGGCATACACCAGCCTGCCGCCGCGCACCACGGCGATCGACGCGCTCGGCGAGCCGGTGGCCTTGAGCGCGGCGGTCGCCGTGCTGTCGATGGCGGCCTGCATGGCCGGCGGCAGCGTCGCCTGTGCCACGGCGGTGACGGGGCCCGCCAGCATGAGGACGAATCCGGTAACGGCGGCGACGGCGTGCCGCGGAATGGTGCGCATGATCTCTCCGAGTGCGGGCATCGGTCCCGGGGGTAGTTTCTGCCGGCCGACTGGCCGGCACGCCTGAGCAACGATATTCTAACCCGATCCGCCTTGCCCCCGCTGCTTCGGAGGTGCCATGAGTCATCGCGCCGTGTTGTTGTTCGGCGTCGCCGCGCTGTCGGGGTGCACGGCCGCGCCCCCACGCCGTGCTGTGCCCCTCGACGCGCCGATTCCCGGGACGTTCTCGATCATTGCCTGGGACTCGGCGTCGGGCGAATGGGGTGGCGCGGTGCAATCCCGCGTCTTCTCGGTCGGCAACGGCGTGCTCTGGGGCGAGGCCAATGTCGGCATGGTGGCCACCCAGGCCGTCATCGACGTGAGCTACGGTCCGCAGGCGCTGGCGCTGCTGCGTCAGGGGATGAACGCGGCAGATGTCGTGCACAAGGTGTGGAACGACGATCCCGACCCCGATTCGGCCAACTGGAGCAAGTTCGGCCGACAGTTCGCCGTGGTCGACGCGCACGGCAACGTGGCGGCGTACACCGGACCGCGCGCCACGCCGTGGGCCGGCGACCGCCAGGGGCCGCATGTGTCGGCGCAGGGGAACATCCTCGCCGGGTCCGGCGTGGTCGATTCGATGCTTGCGGCGTATGAGCACACCGACGACATCCTGGCATTCCGGTTACTGGCCGCGCTCGAAGCCGGGCAGGCCGCCGGCGGCGACAAGCGGGGCCGCGAATCGGCGGCGATCCTCATCGTGAAGAAATGCGGCGGCGTCTGGCTCCACAACGACGTGGTGCTGCGGCTTCAGGTGGACGACAATCCCGATCCGATCGGTGAATTGCGCCGGCTGGTCGAGAAGGCGCCGCTGCGGCGGCATGTCAACGTGACCGATTCGACGAACGATCCGGCGTGTCGGTGAGGCGGGCGCGGTGTTTCGAGACCTGCGCACCGTGTAGTTTGCGACATGTCCTCCACGGGGCGCTCCCATCGCCTGCAGATCCGCGAACTCACCGACGCGTCGGATCCCGCGCTGGGTGCCGCCTACCGGCTGCTACGGCGGTCGTTTGCCCGGCACGAGCTGATGCCGCTCGACGAGTGGCGCAAGTCGATGCGCGAGCGCGACGCGGGCCTCTGGACCGACACCACGTGGCACCTCCTCGTTGCCGAACGGGACGGCACGGTCCTCGGCCTCTCGTCGGGGAACTATCTCGGCAACGTCAACGTCGCGATGATCGGCTACCTCGCGGTGGCGCGCGGCGGGCGCGGCCTGGGGCTCGGGTCGCGGCTTCGCGGGCGGCTCCGGGAGCTGTTCCATCGCGACGCCCTGCGGCTCAATGGCGAGCCGCTCCGCGCTATCGTCGGCGAGGTGAGCGCCGCCAATCCGTGGCTCAAGACGCTGGCGCGGCGCCCGCCGGTGCTGCCGCTCGACATGCCGTACTTCCAGCCCCGCTTCTATCCCGCCGACGGCCCGTCGCCGTTCATCTTCTACTATGAATCGTGCCGCCGGATCCGGCGCCGGCTGCCCGCCGCCGAGGTGCGGAAGATCCTCTACGTCATCTGGCGCCGGGTCTATCGCATCGTGCGGCCGCTGGATCGCGCCGCGTTCCGCACCATGATCCGGTCGCTGGAGGGCCGCAAGTCGGTGGGCCGGTACCGCGACCTGCCTCGTTCGGGAGTCCGCTCGTCATGATCATCGACTGTCACGTCCACCTCAACAACTACCACGAGAATATCGCCGTCTCGCTCGACGAGAGCCTAGAAAGGCTGCAGGGCGCCATGGCCGACGCGGGGGTGGACTATGCCCTCGTGCTGACCAGCTACGTGGTGAGTCCGCACAGGCCCAGCACCGCCGAGGTGGTGGCGGCGGTCGCCCGCTGCGACAACCTCAGCGTGGTGGCCGGCATCAGCTACCTGCACTACCGCCAGCGCGATCTCCGCGAGCTAGCGGACTATCTCGAAAACGGATTGGTCTGCGGCCTCAAGCTGTATCCCGGCTACGAGCCGTTCTATCCGCACGACAAGCGGTTGCAGGTGATCTACGACCTGGCCGAGGAGTTCGACGTCCCGGTGATGATCCATTCGGGCGACACGTACAGTCCCAGGGGGAAGGTGAAGTACTCCCATCCGCTGGAGATCGACGAGGTGGCGGTGGACCACCCCAACGTGAAGTTCGTCATCTGCCACCTCGGCAACCCGTGGATGGTGGATTGCATGGAGGTGGTCTACAAGAACGCCAATGTCTACGCGGACTTCTCGGGGCTGGTGCTGGGGGAGTTCACCGAGGCGTTCGAGGACTACATGTCCGACGAGCTGGAGGACGTGATCAGCTACGCCGGCGATCCGGGGCGGTTCCTCTACGGCACCGACTGGCCGATCTGCGACATGAAGTCGTACCTGGAGTTCGTGGGCCAGCTGGAGCTGCCAGCGGAGGCGCGGGAGATGATCCTGTACGAGAACTCGCGGAAGTTGTTCAAGCTGCCGCTGCCGCCGGGGTCAGCCGTGCCAGGCGCCCAGCAGGCGCCGTAGCAGCACCAGCTGCCCCAGGTGGTAGGCGTTGTGGTCAATCACCAGGAGCAGCTCGCGGAAGTACGTCTGGCCGCTGCCGTTGGGGACCTCGGCGTCGAGATCAACGGCGGGGTCGCGGGCGAGTTCCTGCAGCCTCGCATTGTCGGTGTGCAGCTGCGCCACGCTCTGGTCCCATGCGGCGGCATCGGGCGGGGCGGAGGCTTTGGGCCAGTAATCGTCGGGCCATTGCATCTCGTGGTAGTCGGCGGCGATGCAGAAGTCGAGGATGTCGCCCTGGGCCAGGCGCAGATGTTCGAGGAGTTGCCAAGCGGAGTAGGGGAGCCCCTCGGGCACCACCCCGCGGAGCGCTGGCGGCAGTTCCCGGACCGCGGCGTCGAGGTCGGCGTGGGCGTCGTGCCAGTCGAGGGCGCGGGCGAGGAGTTCGCGGGTGGTGTGGGGCATCGGCCGGGCCGTTGAGAGAGAAGGCATTGAAGGTATCTTCGTGCGGCGGCCGGGAGGTGGATGTCGGTGGTCCGGGGCGCGGCGCCTTGACGATCGCGACGGCACACCCTGACCAGGGGGAAGAAGTAGGCGATGTCCATCCGAAATGCGATCCTGACGCCGATCGTCGTGGTGGTTGCGTCCTGCGGGCTTACGTCATCGAGTCGGACCACGCGATGGGGAGGAGCCGGAGCGGCGGTCACCATTGCCGACAACAGTGCACGCTTCGACTTTCTCTGTTCGGTCGCGACGTTGGAAAGCCCGCACCCGGATGCGTCCGGTCGCTTTTCCCTGGTCGGCCTCGACACGGTGTACTTCGGCCCATCGATCGACACTTTGCCGTCAGGACCCTATGTGCGCCCGGTTCGAATCACCGGCGTCCAGGTCGGCGATCAACTGAGCATCGGCGTGGCATTCACCGCTGATACATCCGCGGGGGCTACCGTCTATGACCTCGTGCGCGGCGAGCCTGCCGACTTCAGCCACACAGCGTGCCGCAACTAGCGGTTTGCCGGTATTGCGTTCGCGCGGCCCGATACTGTCGGCCGTGCGGGGCCAACGCGCCATCCGGTACAGCACAGTCGACCTGCCGAACCGCGACAGGACGATCGATGCTCACGCCGCCGCGTCGACCGGTTCAGCCTCGGGCTGACTGGCTCCGAGCGGCTCAGGTTCCGGTTCCACCGGATGCCTCCTCCCCACTCGCACCGGTCGCAGCACCGCCCGCGCGCTGACCCACGACGCCAGCAGCTCGGCATCGTCCGAATACTTTGCCCGGACCAGGCCATCGAGCACGCGGGCCAGCTGCAACAGCTCCCGTGCGATCGCCCCGATGTCGGCTCGGGCGCCGATGTGTTCGCGCTGCCCGGAGTTGATCGTGGCCGTCGCGGTGTCGAACGCCGCGATTCCCTGCGCCAGGTCATCGAGCAGCGTATCGCCGAGACCCGCCGCTTCGAGCTGCTCCCGCCGCTCGGTGGCCGCGGCAAGCATCGATTTCGCCGCCGTGATGAACACCGCGTGCGGTGCCGCGAACAGCGGCATCCGGAACTGCTCGGCCCGGATGCCGGCGACGGCGGCCACGTTGCTGAGGTGGCGCATCAGTGGCGCCAGCGTGCGGCGCCGCAGCACACGCCGGGTGGCGACCGCCGCCTGTTCGTCGACGCGACCCTTGTGCTCCTGCAACGCGAGCGCCTGCGCCCGGGTCAGGCCAGCCTGGAACTTTGCGAGGACGGCGGTGAAGCCGCTGTCGGTGGAGGGGTGCGCCCGGGCGAACTCGGTCACGCGGCCCGCCATGGCCAGCACCCGGCGGTTGACGGCGTTCATGGTTCGGCTCCTTTCGCGCGCGGTCCCGCCGGTGGGCGGAAAACCTGGTTCGTCACTCCCATGGCGAGAGGCATGCCAGAATTTCGCCGGGCACCGATCACGCGCGGTGGAACGCGGCAAGCCATTGCGGCGGCACGACTTGCAGTTGATGCACGAGACGGGACGTGAGGTGCCGCGGCGGGACGCTCATTCGACCAGGTGTCCTCCGGGAGGGACACGGTGTCCTCCGGATGGACACGTCGATTGGCGCCGCTGCGGTGTCATCCCGAGCGCGGCAGGGATGTCATCCCGAGCGTAGCGAGGGATCGCGAGGCCGAGAACGATGTCATCCCGAGCATAGCGAGGGATCTCAATGCCGGCCACGCGATTGCCCCGAACGGGCACGAGACGCCGGCATCAGCGGACGAGTCGCCGCCGATGCGCCACGATGAGCCAGGGCAACTGCACGAGTCGGGGCTGAGCGCCGGCGATCTACCGGAGCACGCTGCAGAGATGTCGGGGAACCCGCACCATCAGGGGACGCCGCCGGACGATACGCGGCCGCGTCGCGGCGATTCCGGGAGACGCCCGGACGAGGAGGCGGCGAGCGCCGGCCATCTCGGAGCACCACGCGGCGAGCGGGCGGCGGATCTTGCCGATCGCCCGGCGTAAGTCCGCCATCGGACGCGGTCGCTCGACGATTTCCGGGGGCGCGGACGCGATGCTCCGCCGCTCTTGGGCGATCCGCCGGCGAGTGCCCGCGATGCGGAGCGGCTGGACGAGGCGGTGGGGTCGAATTCCGGTGGGATGGAGCCGCACCCCGGTGATCGCGAGGGGAAGGGGGAGGAGCCCGGGAGTGGGAAATGCGATGGGCGCCGTGGCGGGGCACTTCTCCGCGACGTGACGATCTGATGGCGGCATCGGCTCGGTGGAGGGCAACAAATCCCTGTCGTTGTCACTGGCCGGGTGATTTGCAGCCAGCAACTGGTGGGATGCCGGCGGACCGTGAGGTATGGTGAACGATTCGCGGCCGGACCGGTGATGCTCAAGTATTACATCGGCATTGCCAGCTATTGCTTCAGATGACATTTTGCACTTCACGTTGCGTCCGGGGACGATGATCCCCGACGGGCGATTGATCCGCTCGGTGGCCTCTATCCCTGTGAGAAGGCACATGGTCGTGTCTGAACCAACCCTTGCGCTCCAGCCCTCGTCTCAGGCGGCCGTCCGTACCGAGGCCAGGTCGCGGACCTTTTTCGCGCTCCTTCTGATCACGCTGTCCGCGTGTGGCCGGCGCGATAGTGGGCCAGCGTCCGACACCGCGGGCGAGTTTCTTCGAACCGCGAGTGACCGGGTCGACAGTACCGTGAGCGAGCCTTTCGGGCCACCGGACCTGATCGCTCGCGCGCTTGAAATGACGGCGTCGCGCACGTACCTGTTCATCATCGATATCAAGCCGCCCTACGTGCACGTGTTGGATGTGGTCACGGGAGCTCACAGGCGGTCGTTCGGACTGGAGGGCGAGGGTCCGGGAGACTTTACCAGTGCGCCACTGGGGGTGGCTGGCTCGACACGCGGAGACACCGTCTGGTTTTACCAGATGCTTCCAGGCCGGCTGTCGGGTGTGGCTATTCGGGACCTCTCCGTCGACACCCTCCCCTCGATCTCCGCGACGCGAGCCTTTAGTCCTGGGTCAGGGTCGACGTTCGCCATCGACGGCCCCGATGCCGCTGGGAACCTACTCGGCATGACTGAAGTGCCAACTGGCATCGAGACATTCGCCTACTCGCTGCCGGGCGACAGCCTCATCACCCGGGGCACCTTGGCCCTGGATGACAAGCGGATGGATCCTTCCTCCTTCGGTAACGCATATCAGGGGATTCTCTGCTACGTGCCCCAAAGGGACGTGTGGCTCCAATTCTATCGGCACGCAGGCCGGGCAGACATCATTGATGTGACCGGGGCGATTCGCGGTGAGGTGCCGATCCCGTTCCATTGGCTGCCGCACGTGGAGGAGAGCAAGAAGAGACCCGGCAAGATGATCTTCTCCGCCTTCCTCCCGCAGACGCGGCATGCCTACTCGGGATGTGCCGTCACCAACCGTTTCGTATACGCTCTGTACCTGGGCCACCTCAATGGGAAGGGGGGCGGCGTCGGGCATTATTTCGACCGATTGCCGCTCGCCGAGGTGCAAGTCTTCGACATGTCATTCAAACTGGTCAAGACATTCGTCCTTGATCATGCGACATCGGTACTCGCCGTCCCTCCGGGTGACACCGTGCTGTTCAGCGTGAAGGAGGATTCCACTGGGGTGCAAGTCCGGAGGACGCGTATACCTTAGAGGCCCCCAGGTGAAGCACACGTTGCAACATCGCGGCCGTACCGAACTCGACCAGCTTCCGCCGCTGATTGGCTGCAGCGAAGGCCGAAGCGACCGGACTCGCGGTCGGCTGAAGAGGCGCTCGGTTTCGCCGAGCTTCCAGGTTTTCGAGGTCAACCCGCTCAATGCCTCGGTATTGGCGGGTGCGGTCGCAGAGGCGTCGACTTGTAAAGTGGGCCCGGGGGATTTGGCACCTGCCCGCCGCTCGGCGGCAAGGTTGTCGCCAGCAGGCAACTCGACGTGTGTCCGGAGCGACGCCGGATCGGGTCACTGCGCGCTGATCGAGGTGGTCAGCGCGGTGTTGCCGACGCGGACGAGCAGCGTTGCCGACGTGGCGGGGTGAATCTGGATCTCGGTAATCCGCATGATGCGGGTTGAACGGTCGGTGAAGCTCAACGTATCGGGACCATTGTGAGTCGTGGTGATCGCCACCAACGTTCCGCGCGCTGAATCGCCCCGGGTTTGCCGGAGGCTCCAATCTGTGAGAGGTTGGAGTCATGGACAAACGGACCCGATATTCCCCAGAAGTGCGTGAGCGCGCCACCCGGCTGGTGTGGGAACAGCAAGGCGCCCACGGTCGCAGTGGGCAGCGATCCGCGCCATCGCCGACAAGATCGGCTGCACGCACGAGTCGCTGCGGCGGTGGGTGCGCCAAGCGGAACGCGACACCGGCCGCCGCCCCGGCCTGACCACGACTGAGCAGCAGCGCGTGACGGAGCTGGAGCGGGAGAATCGCGAGCTGCGGCGGGCGAATGACATCCTCCGGAAGGCGTCGGCGTATTTTGCCCAGGCGGAGCTCGACCGCCGCGGGACGTGATGGTGGCCTTCATCGACGCCCACCGGCGACGTCGGAGTCGAGCCGATCTGCGCCCAGCTGCCGATCGCTCCGGCGACCTACTACGAGCAGAAAGCGCGCGAGCGCGATCCGGCCCGCCGCCCGGCGCGCGCGCAGCGGGACGCCGCGCTCGTGCCGGAAATCAATCGCGTGTGGCAGGCGAATCGCGACGCTACGGGGCCGAGAAAGTGTGGAAGCAGCTGCACCGCGAGCAGATCCCGGTGGCGCGCTGCACGGTCGCGCGCTTGATGCGGGACCAAGGGCTGCGCGGGGTGCTGCGGGGAGCGCCGCGCGACGACGATGCCGGATCTCCTCGCGGACCGGCCGGAGGATCTGGTGCAGCGCAATTTCACGGCAACGCGCCCGAATCAGCTGTGGGTCTCCGACTTCACCTATGTGGCGACGTGGCGGGGGTCTGTGTACGTGGCGTTTGTCACTGATGTCTTTTCGCGGCGCATCGTCGGCTGGCGGGCGACCACGTCGCTGCGCACCGATCTCGCGCTCGATGCCCTGGAGCAGGCGCTGTACGATCGCGACACCGACGCGCCGCTCGTGCATCACAGCGACCGGGGCTCGCAATATCTCGCCATCCGCTACACCGAGCGGCTGCCGGAGGCCGGCATCGAACCGTCCGTCGGCAGCCGGGGCGATGCGTACGACAATGCGCTGGCCGAGACCATGAACGGGCTCTACAAGACGGAAGTGATCTACATCTCGGCCCGTGGCGGGGCTCGACGACGTCGAGTTCGCGACGCTCGAATGGGTGGCGTGGTACAATACGCAGCGTTTGATGGGACCGCTCGGCTACGTGCCGCCGGCGGAGTACGAGGAGCAGTTTCACCGTGCCCGGACCGACACCGCGGTCCCGGCACTCAACTAACCGAGTCTCCGGAAAACCCGGGGCGATTCAATCATGATACAAATCGGGTCATGTTTGCGGACTCGCTGGGCCGCGTCTACAAGTCGGTAGCTGCGGGTATTCTCGGCGCCAGCGCCATCCCGGCCGCACTCCGCGAAGATGTATCGTCTGGCGTCATCCTGTGCGCGAATCCGACCGGGACTGGATTCGCGTTCGCATACGACGGCGCGTCGCGGGTCGATGTGTTCAACGCGCGCGGCGGTCTCGTGCGACACGCAGCTACGCCGTTCGCCGACGTGGATGAGGGGGATTTTGCTCGCGACGCCCGTGGAGCGTGGCACAACCCGTCACCGCGGTACTACTATCGGAGCTGCGCCGCGACCAATGAACGGCTGTATGAGCTTTTCGCCGGGAGGCTGCAAAGTGCCGGCCCGCCTGGCACAAGAATGTGGGACGCAGGGTTTGTCCACGTGTTTGATTGGTCCGGACGTCTCGTCGGGGTACTCGCCCTCGACAAGTTGGCGGAGACTATTGCGGTCGCTGGCGACTCGATGCTCTATGCGGCGGGTGAAGCTATCGATGGGATTGTCGAATATCGGCTGCCCGCTGTCTTCTCGCCACGGCCTCGGCCGTAGGGGTCGAGAGGTACGAGATATGGCAACTGTGAAACGCGCTCTTGACGGATTGACGATCGCGATGCTGGTGGTGGCCGCGGTGCTCGTGGTGACCGTCGTTGCTCAACGGTTCCGTCCGACGAGTGGGAGCGCATCGCGAGCCGAAGCTGACGTGGTGCGAGCGGGTTCGCTCGCTTCCGTCGTGAGGCAATGGAAGAGAGCCGAACTCGAATCGAGCACGTTCTATAGCTGACGAGCGGCGGTGCCCGTCTCGGACCGGCCGACGGAGACGTGGTAATTGTTGTGTTCGCCGATTTTCTGTGCGGTCATTGTGCCTCGTTCCAATTGGCGGTCAGCCGCATATTGGAGCGGTTCCCAGATAATGTGACCGTAATCTATAAGCATTATCTGAATACGGGCAACGGGGTGAGCTTGCGGATTCACCTGGCGGCGGAGTGCGCGGCGGATCAGGGTCGTTACGCCGAGTATGGTGCCGAGGCCTTCGCTCATCCGGACCTTATCGAAACGCGCAATGGTTGGCTGCAATTGGGTCATACAGCGGGGATCAGAGACATTGGCAAGTTCGTTCAGTGCACTCGAACCGAGCAGCATCGCGACCGGATCGATCAGGACATGAAACAAGCCGCAATCGTTGGAGTGAACGGTACCCCGACGTCGTTCATCAATCGCATCCGCGTTGTTGGCGATGTGCCCTTGCCGACTCTCGACTCATTAGTGGCATATGAGCTTGATCGCTTGAGGCCGAGGTGAATGGCCTAGCAGGCCGCTGCCGGGGCTGGTACCCCAACTGCTTCAGCCGCTTGGGGTATTTCAGTTTCGCATTCGGAGCGATTGGCCGCAACGGCAGTTTGGCAACAATTCCCGGGCGATTCGTTGACACCAGCCGCCCCCACGCCCATGCTTGGTCACCGGCTTGGAGGGGACTTCCCATGCGCTTCGCCGCCACGGTTATCAGCGTGCTTGCCGTTGCCGCCTGTTCCAGCCCATTGCTGACCACGAACGGCTCCGCCGGCACGCTCACCGGTCGAATTACGCGCGTTTCCACCTCCGCCACCGGTGCCATCACCGCGATCTTCGTTGACGGGTCGTCGTCGCAGGACGGCGACCTGGCATGCGACGAAACAGGGATCGTTCGGGGTCGACTCGGCCACCGCGTTCTTCGAGGATGGGCGCGCGACGACGGCGCGCACCCTGCAGGTCGGCGATCTTGTCACTGCCACGTCACGCGGGATCGTCCGCAACTCGTGTCCGGAACAGAGTGTCGCCGGCCGCATCGAAATCGCGATCGTCCCCGCCAACTGACGCCTCACGCCCGCCACCGCACGCCGCAGAACCGAATTGCCGAGTAGCTTCCGGCACCCCTCAAACTGACGGAGGCGCTCCCGTGGTCGGTCACCGCCACCCCGTGGCGTCGCGCGTCGCGCGGCTCCTGTTCGTCGCCGTACCGCTTCTCGCCGCCGCGCTCGCCGCCCAGACGCCGACGTACCTCGACCTCTCCCAGCCGTTCACCGTCCGCGCCCGCGACCTCGTCTCCCGGATGACCCTCGAGGAGAAGGTCTCCCAGATGCAGAACGGCGCCGCGGCCATCCCGCGCCTGGGCATCCCCAGCTACGACTGGTGGAGCGAAGCGTTGCACGGGGTGGCCCGCGCCGGCGTCGCCACCGTCTTCCCTCAGGCCATCGGCCTCGCAGCCACCTGGGACGACTCGTTGATGCACCACGTGGCCACCGTGATCTCCGACGAGGGGCGCGCCAAGTACTACGACGCCCAGGCCCGTGACGAACACGGCACCTACCACGGCCTCACCTTCTGGTCGCCCAACATCAACCTCTTCCGCGATCCGCGCTGGGGCCGCGGCCAGGAGACCTACGGCGAGGATCCCTTCCTCTCGGGGCGCATGGCCGTGCAGTTTGTCCGCGGCATGCAGGGCGACGACCCGAAGTACCTCAAGGTGGTCGCCACCGTGAAGCATTTCGACGTCCACAGCGGCCCCGAACCCGACCGCCACACCTTCGACGCCGTGGTGAGCGACCGCGACCTGCACGAGAGCTACCTGCCGCAGTTCAAGGCCGGCGTCGAGCAGGGCGGGGCGTACTCGCTGATGTGCGCCTACAATCGCATCGACCACAAGGCGGCGTGCGGCAGCGACATGCTACTCACCGACATCCTGCGCGACAGCTGGGGTTTCAAGGGCTACGTGGTGTCGGATTGCGGCGCGATCAGCGACATCTGGGAGCGACACCACGTGGTGGCCACGGTGGCCGAAGCCGCGGCACTGGGGGTCAAGAGCGGCGACGACCTGAGCTGCGGTGACGAGTATCGCCATCTGGTCGACGCGGTGCATCGCGGGCTCATCACCGAGTCGGCGGTCGACACCTCGGTCTACCGGCTGATGCTTGCCCGCATGAAGCTCGGCATGTTCGATCCGGCCGATAGCGTGCCGTGGTCGAAGCTCGCGACGAAGATCATCGATGACAGCGCGCACCGGGCACTGGCGCTGCAGGCGGCGGAGGAGTCGATCGTGCTGCTCAAGAACCAGGGCGAGGTGCTGCCGCTGGCGAAGAGCCTCAGGACCATCGCGGTGATCGGTCCCAACGCTGACCAGGCATCGGTGCTGGCAGGGAACTACCACGGCACACCCGCCGATCCGATCACCCCGTTGCGCGGGATTCGTGACGCGCTGGGCTCGCACACCGACGTGATCTACGCCCGTGGCTCCGATCTTGTCACCGGATTGTCGATCTGGGACGACGTGCCGGCCGAGCTGCTGGGAGCGCGGGGCAACCATGGTGCGGTGCGGGAAGAGGTCTTCGCGTCGCGCGATACGACGGGCAAACCGGTCGCGACGTCGACCGACACAGCGGTCGCCGCCGACTGGGGAACCGGCGCACCGCGCGCTGGAGTCGATTCGAACGGCTTTGCGGTGCGCTGGACCGGCACGTTCACGCCACCGGTAAGCGGCGTCTACCGCCTCGGCCTCAAGGGGGCGATGCGATACACCTTGGCGCTCGACGACAGCGTCATCGTCCGCTCGCACGATCCGCGTCACGGCGACGAGTACCAGGATTCGCGGCTCACCGGCAGCGATTCCCTCGCTCTGACCGGCGGCCGCCACTATCGCATCAGCATCGTCGCCGCTGATTCCACTGGCCCCGCCGATCTCTCGCTGGTCTGGGTGCCGCCGGCGTCGTGGCTTGCGAGCCAGGCGGTGAATGCGGCGCGCCAAGCCGACGCGGTGGTGCTGGTGCTGGGGATCTCGCCGCAGCTCGAAGGCGAGGAGAGCGGCGTCCATCTCGACGGCTTCAGCGGCGGTGATCGCACCCGCATCGATCTCCCCGATGTGCAGGAAGCCCTGTTGCGTCAGGTAGCGGCGGTAGGGAAGCCGACGGTGCTGGTGCTGCTCAACGGCAGCGCGCTGGCGGTCAACTGGGCCAGCGAACACATCCCGGCGATCGTCGAGGCATGGTATCCGGGCGAAGCGGGGGGCACGGCCATCGCCCGGGTGCTCTTCGGCGACTACAACCCGGGCGGGCGGCTTGCCGGTGACGTTCTATCACAGTGTCGCCGACCTGCCGCCGTTCGACAACTACGACATGGCGGGGCACACCTATCGCTTCTACGACGGGCCGGTGCTCTATCCGTTCGGCTACGGGCTGAGCTATACCACGTTCGCCTACGACTCGCTCCGCACCGACCGCGACACGCTCTTCGCCGGCGATACGCTGGGCGTCTCGGTCGACGTCACCAACACCGGTAGCCGCGCCGGCGACGAGGTGGTGCAGCTCTACGTGCAGCACCTGGGATCGGCGGTGCCGCGCCCGCGCCAGGACCTGCGCGACTTCCAGCGGGTGCATCTGACCCCCGGGGAGACGAAGACGGTGCACCTTCGCCTCGCCGCGTCATCGCTGGCCTACTGGAACAGCGCGGGGAACGGCTGGACGCTCGAGGGCGAGCCGATCCGGCTGGAGGTGGGGTCGTCGTCGGGGGACATCAGGGTGGACAGGACGGTCAGGGTGGCGGTGGAGCATTGAGTATAGTGGCACTATAACCAATGATGTCATCCCGGGCACAGCGAGGGATCTCAATGCTGGCCTGATAGGGTGTCACCCCGAGCGAAGCGAGGGGTCTCAATCCTGATACAACCATTGAGATCCCTCGCCTTCGGCTCGGGATGACACCCCACTCGGCGGGCATTGAGATCCCTCGCCTTCGGCTCGGGATGACACCCGGCGTTGCGGCGCCGCGCGAGCGCCGCAAAATCACGCCCCTGCTTGCGTACCCCGGTCCAGTCGTCAAAGGCCCCTGGAGCTACGCTTCGGCAGTCCCCCTCTGGAGCGTGTTCTGCGAACCTACTCGGTTTACGTTCTGGCCAGCCGCACTCGTGTGCTGTATGTGGGCGTCACGAACAATCTGCAACGCCGCCTCGCCGAGCACCGGAGCAGCCGGTCGCGCGGGTTCACCGCGCGTTACCTGGTCCGGCGCCTGGTCTACGTCGAGCACACGCACGACGTTATTGCCGCAATCCGGCGCGAGAAGGAGATCAAGGGTTGGCGCCGGGAGAAGAAGATCGCCCTCATCGAGTCAGCGAATCCCGAGTGGAACGACCTGGCGCCGTAGGCGGCAGCCCACCGAGCCGCAGCAACGGGCTGGAGCGGTGTCACCCCGAGCGCAGCGAGGGGTCTCAATGCTGATGCGACTATTGAGATCCCTCGCCTGCGGCTCGGGATGACACCCCCTCGGCGACCATCGAGATCCCTCGCCTGCGGCTCGGGATGACACCCCGCTTGGCGGCCATTGAGATCCTTCGCGTCGCAGCCGCTGCGCGGCTGCTTTGCTCAGGACGACACGTTCGGCAACCGCTCGTCCACCGCCGGCAGCGCCGGGAAATCCGTATACGGCTGGTCCTGATACCAGAACGCGCACGAATAGAAGTTGTCGGCGCGATCGTTGGCGTGGCCGTGCTCGATGGTGTACTTGAGGTACGTATTGAACGTGACCGGGTTGTCGCCGTGGAAGCGGTAGAGGCAGTACCGCCCGCCCACCTTCTCGGCGCTCTGGATCAGTGGTGCCCCGTACTGATGATGCGAGAACGGCTCGGCGTGCATCCGGCCGCCGAAGTCCCAGCTGCCGCAGAAATAGTCCTCGGTGCCGGTGCCGTTGATGACCGGCTTCGACGGGTCGTCGACGAAGATCATCTCGTCACCTTCGCCCATCCATCCTTCGGCACGCTGAATGACCCCCATCGTGACGCCCATCAGATGGCCACGACCTTGGGCTTCGCAGAAGACGTAGTTGGTCTGGCCGTCGAGGTTCTTGCCGCCGGGGAGCTGCTGCGCCACGCACGGCGCCGCCTGGCGGTACTGGGCGTGGAAATACATCGCGTCGTCGGGAATTGCGTCGGCCTCGAGATAGTCGATGTTGGAGTAGAACGCGCCGACGCCGCGTGAACTTTCGTTCGTCACCGTCAGCCGGGCGCCCTTGCGGTAGGGCATGGCGAAGTAGCAGTTGAGCGATTGCCCCGGCGAGCAGGCGAGGTACTCGCTCTGGAAGATCACGTAATCACCGAGGTTCAAGCCGAAGAAGTCGCCGATCGGCGTCTCGATGCTCGGCTTGCTGTTGCCATCCCAGTAGGCGCGCAGCACCAGCTCCTTCAAGTGCAGTGAGTCGGCCGAGATGGTGAACCAGATGTGGGTGACGACGCCGGCGCCGGTGGCGTTGAAGATCTCCTTCGTCTCGCCCGCCTTGATCGGCCAGGCGTCGCCGTTGCCGCCGGTGATGTCGTAGCTCCCCTGTTTGCGCGACCGATAGGTCTGGCGACGGGCATACGGCGGCACCCAGTCGGTGGCGCCCGGCGGCGACGCCCCGCCCGGGGCGCCGGCCGCGCCGGGAACGTTGGACATCCCGGCCAGGCCGGCTGCTCCCACCACGGAATGCACGAAATCTCTGCGCCACATGAGGGTTCTCCTGCCGGTGGTTCCGGCGGCTGTCGGTTACTGGGTGATGCGCTCGCTGGAAAGCGTGATGTGATGCGGCACCTTCTCGCCGTGCAGGATCTTCTCGGCGGTCTCGACGGCGTCCTTGCCGCCGGTGGGATAGACGAAGGTCGCCGCCAGCTTGCCGTCCCTGACCGCCTGACGCCCGCCGTCGAGCCCGGGGAGGCCGTCGATGCCGATGAACTGCATCTCCTTCTCGCGCCCCGCGTTCTTCGCGGCGAGCCACGCGCCGATCGCCATCGGGTCGTTCTGGCCGTAGACCAGATCGATGTGCGGATGCGCCGCGAGCGCCGCTTCCATCTGCGTCATCGCTTCCTCGCGCAACCAGTTCGCGACCGGGTCGTGGATGATCTTCATCCCCGGATAGGCCGCGATCGCGGCGCGGAAGCCGGAGTCGCGCTGCTGGGCCGGCGTCGATCCCGGCAAGCCGCGGAGCTCGACGATGTCGCCCTTGCCGTGGAGGATCGAGTCGGCGAATGCGCCGGCGGCCGCTCCGATGGCGACGTTGTCGGCGCCGATGAAGGTGGTGTAACTGTCGCCCTCGATCTGCCGGTCGATGATGATCACCGGAATGCCGGCCTTGAAGACCCGTTCGACCACGGCGGTGAGCGGCTTGGCCTCGTTGGGCGAGATGATCAGCAGGTCGACCTTCTGCTGCAGGAAGTTCTCGACGTCGGCGACCTGCTTGGCGTTGTCCTGCTGCCCGTCGGCCATGACGATGTGCAGGTCGGGATAGGCCCTGGCGGCCGAATCGATGTCGGCATTCATGGCCACCCGCCACGGCTCGGCGTTGTTGGCCTGCGAGAAGCCGATCAGGAACTGACCCTTGTGACCGCGAGCGCACCCGGCGGCCAGGACCAGCAGCGCGGCCGCCGCGATCCGCCGGCTACGACGGACGGCGCCGCTGCAGCCAGACCGCCACCAGGATGATGACGCCCTTGAGGATGAGCTGGAGGTTCGCGTCGACATTGTTGAGTCCCATGGCATTGCCGATGATCCCGATGATGAGGATGCCGATGATGGTGCCGCCGACCGTGCCGGTACCGCCACTCAGGGCGGTGCCGCCGATGACGACCGCGGCGATGGCGTCGAGTTCGTAGGCGACGCCGTCGTTGGGATTGCCCTGTTGCAACTGGGCGCAGTGCACCAGCCCCGCGAGGCCGGCGAGCGCGGCGGCCATCACGTACACGCTCACCTGATGCCACGACACCCGGATGCCGGCGAGTCGCGCGGCCGCTTCGTTGTCGCCGATGGCGTAGACATAGCGTCCGCCGCGAGTTCGCGCCAGATAGAGCCACATCGCCGCCGCCGTGAGGGCGAAGATCAGCGCCGGGACGGGCAGGTACGGCAGCAGCGGACTGGCCAGCGTCTGCACCGCCGCCGGGGCGCCGCCGGTCCCGAAGCCGAGCGGAATGGCGGTGCCACCACTCAGGTACCGTGCCGCGCCGCGCGCGGCGCTCATCGTGGCCAGTGTCACGATGAACGCCGGCAGCCGCCACCGCGCCACGATGAAGCCGTTGATCCACCCCCACACCGCGCTCGCCGTGATCACGATCAACGCCGTCGTCCAGAATCCGAGTCCGGCACGCATCCACAGCAGCGCGCTCAACGTGGCCGCAAACGCCAGGATCGAGCCCACCGACAGGTCGATGCCGCCCGAGATGATCACCGCCGTCATGCCGACCGCCAGGATGCCCTTCTCGGCAACCTGCCGGATGATGTCGGAGAGATTGCCGAGGTCGAGGAAGACGACACGTCCGCCGCGCACTGGCGAGGTGACGACGGCGAGGACGAGTACCAGCGCCAATCCGAACGCGCCGGCATAGCGGGCGGCGTGACGGCGGAAGCGTTCGCCGCGGCGCGGCGGCATTGGCGGAACGGGCGGCACCATGCCCAGTCCGTCGTCTTCGTCGGGCTCCGTCCCGGTGGATTGTCCCGATGCGGCGGCGAGAACGCGTTCCTCGGTGGCCTCCCGGCGGTCGAACTCCGCCGCAATGCGGCCGTCGCGAAACACCAATACTCGATGACTCTGGCCGAGGACTTCACCCATTTCCGACGAGCAAAGCACGATCGCCAGACCGCGAGCCGCCAGAGCGTGCAGCTCGGCGTAGATCTCCGCCTTGGCGGCGAGATCGATGCCCCGGGTCGGTTCGTCGAGCAACAGGACCCGCGGGCCGGCGTACAGACACCGTGCCAGCAGCGCCTTCTGCTGGTTACCGCCACTCAACAGCGCGATCGGTACCGTAGGATCGGCGGCGCGGACGCCCGCGTCGGCCATCCGGTCCGCCGCGTCGCCAGTCTCGGCGCCAAGCCGGATGAACCCCCAGTCGGCTGACTCGCTCGAGCGCCGAGACGGTGATGTTCCGACCGACGCCGAGACGGGGGAAGATGCCGCTCGCTTTCCGCTCTTCGGGCAGCAGCATCATGCCGGCATCACGTGCGGCGGCGGGGCTGGCCGGGTGGATGGTGCGCCCGGCAACGGTGACGGTGCCGCGCACGATCCGGTCGCCTGCGCCGATCAACGCCAGCAGGAGATCGGTGCGTCCCGCGCCGATCAGTCCCGCAAGCCCGACGATTTCGCCGGCGTGGACCGCGAAGGAGATGTCGCGCAGTCGACTGTCGCCGGGGCGTGACGGGTCGGCGATGTCGAGATGGTCGACGCGCAGCAGTTCCGGTGCGGTCGCCGGCACGTCGAGGAGGGTCCCGCGAGCGATGTCGCGGCCCACCATCAGGCGCACCATCACCTGCTTCGGTGAGACCGTGAATCGACTCGGTGGTGACCCGGTGGCCATCGCGGAGCACGGTCACCCGCGAGGCGAGACGCCGCACCTCGTCGAGCTTGTGCGAGATGTACAGCACCGCCACCCCACGCGCGGTAAGCGAGCGGATCAGCGCCTCCAGGCGCACCGCTTCGGCGGCACCGAGTGACGCGGTGGGTTCGTCCATGATCAGGCAGCGGGCGTCGAACGACAGCGCGTGGGCCACCGCGATCAGCTGCCGCTCCGCCGCGGCGCACCGCTCCAGCAGCTTCTCCGGATCGATTGGCTCGGCGCCGATCGCCGCGAGCTGGTGCCGGGCCATGGTGGTGAGCGCCGCGCGATCGATCAACCCTGATGCGGTGCGCGGCTCGCGGCCCAGGTAGATGTTCTCCGCCACCGTCAACGACGCTGACCAGATGCAGTTCCTGCGGGATGACGGCGATGCCGGCGTGCAACGCCGCTCGTGGCGACGCGAAGTGCATCGTCGCTCCCGACAGCGCGACGGTGCCCTGGTAATCGCCGATCTCGCCGCCGAGAATCTTGACGAGGGTGGACTTGCCGGCGCCGTTCTCGCCGATCAGCGCGTGTACCTCGCCCGGCGTGGAGGTCGAACGCCGACGTCGTCCAGCGCGCGGACGCCGGGAAACTCCTTGGAGATGTGCCGGGCGCTGAGCAGCGGCGGCGACAGTCTTCGGACGTCACGGCACGATGTGCTCAGCCGCGCTGGCTGCTGCGGTCGAGCGAGTCGTCGAGATTGCCGCAGAGGTGCACGGCGATGCCCATGGCGTGCGCCATGCGCGGCCTTGCGCACCAGCGCGCGGCGTGCCGTGGCGGCGTCAGGGGCGTAGACCACGTGGATGTGGTTGGCCTTGTGGCGTGCCATCAGCTGGTCGCGGTCGACGCCGTAGAGCACGGCGTGCATGATCGGCCATTGCGGGGTGGTCGCCTGCCAGCGGCGTTGGGTCTCGTCGTCGGACAGTTTCACCACTCCGCCGCGGCCGATGTCCATGGCCAGGCCGCCGCCGCCTCGCTCGACGTAGATCCGGCTCCAGACGATCTCGCCCGGCCGGCTGACTCCTTTCAGCGTCGATCCGCCGCGCGGGAAGTACATCGGCGGCTGCCGTTCACCGGTGGCACCGGCGTAGCCGCCGATGAAGTGTGACGCCGGCGCGGCGCCGAGATCTCGAACACCCAGACGAATTCGTCGACCCCGTTGTCCTTGACGGTTGCGCCCCAGCGGATGTCGTGCAGCGTGTTTGATGGGTCGATGCCGAGATCGGTCCACACCCTCTCGGTGATCAGCGCGTCGACGCCGGCGCACTCGTCGACCTCGTTGAAGTGTGGCACGGCGCGCTTGTCGAACAGGATGGCCCCGTCCGGACCGGCGACCGGTGGGCGATCGGGGTTGTTCAAGAGGCCTTCGGTGAGGTCCGACGCGACACAGAGATCCTTGAGCCCCTGCTGGTACTGGATGCCGATGGCGCTGCAGCCGAACTGCGCCGCCAGCCGGACCGCCGCGTGATACATGGCGAGGCCTTCGAGCACCTGGCGTTCGGTCAGCTCGGTGGCTTCGTCCTGGCCGAGCACGAACGTCATCTTGCGCTGCTGGAGCCAGCGGTAGTGTCGCTGCGCGTGTTCGACCGGCACCTGTTGCATCGCGGCGTACAGTGCGCTCTGCGACAGCCGTTCCTTGAACAGGCCGAGCTTGTGGAGCACCAGGTCGGGGATGATGGCGTTGAACATCCCCATGCACCCTTCGTCGAAGACGCCGAGCACCGCCTGATCGCGGCGGAGCGCTTCGCCCAGCTGCGAACCGCGTACGACGTCGGGGCCGAACTCGCTGGCGACCGCCGCCGGATCGAACCGGGCCACGGCCGCGTGCCGATGCCTGATGGTTCCCGACTCGAGCCACGACCTGAGTCCGTCACGCGCGAACTGGTCCGTGAAGTCCTCGCTCCAGATCGAGCTGTACGCGATGCCGGCCTTGGTGAGCGAGCCGTTGAGGTTGAGCATCCCCACCAGCCCGGGCCACTGCCCACTCCAGTTCGCCAGGGTGAGGATCGGTCCGCGGTGCCGGGTCAATCCGGCCAGCACGTGGCTGGTGTACTGCCAGACCGCCTCGGCCACGATCAGCGGCGCGTCCGGATCGATCTGCCGGAAGATCTCGATACCATGGATCTGGCTGTCGATGAAGCCGTGTTGCGCCGCGGCATCGACCGGGTGGCCGCGTACGACGCGTGCGCCCAGATCGGCGAACGCGGCCCGCACCGACTCTTCCAGCGCCGCCTGTGCCGGCCAGCAGATGCGATTGGCCGCGGGGCGCAGATCGCCACTGGCGACGAGCACGATGTCGCGATCGATCAACGAGGCCTCCGGAACGGTGGAGCGGAATGGCGCCGACTGGAGCCGCCCTGGGGTGGGCGGCCGTTCATATTGTATCCGGGAAGCGCGGGAATACCAGTACCGGCGGAGGGAGCCATGAAGCGGCGACACCTGATCGTGCTCGGCGGGTTTCTGGGCGCCGGCAAGACCTCGGCGATGCTGGCGTTGGCGCGCTGGCTGGGCGATCAGGGCCTCCGCGCTGCCTGCGTCACCAACGACCAGGCGGAAGACCTGGTCGACACGGCACTTCTCCGGGGCTGCGGCGTGGCGACCGACGAAGTCGCCGGCGGGTGCTTCTGCTGCCGGTTCGACGCCCTGCTCGCCGCGACATCACGCCTGCGCGTGGCGATCGATCCCGATGTGATCGTGGCCGAGGCCGTGGGGAGCTGCACCGACCTCGCCGCCACCGTGGCGGCCCCGATGCGGCGGCTGGCCGGCGATGCCTTCACGATGGCGCCGCTTGCCGTGGTCGTCGACGCCGGGCGGGCCCGGCACATGCTCGGCCTGGATGCCGGCGAGCGATGGTCGCCCGACGTGACGTACCTCTTTCGGAAGCAACTCGAGGAGGCGGAGGTGATCGCCGTCAACAAGTGCGATCTCCTTCCACCGGCCGCGATCGACGAGCTGGTCGGGGCGATCGGCACCGTGGCGCCGGCCGCGACCATCCACCGCGTGTCGATGACGTCCGGCGCCGGAACGGAGCGGTTGTTCGCGGCATTGCTCGAAGCACGGGATGCGCGCGCGACGCCCCAGCCGATCGAAGTCGATTATGGGATCTATGCGGCGGGCGAAGCGGAGCTGGGTTGGCTCAATGCGGCGTTCACGGCCGCGGCCCCGCGCGCGATGGACGGCAATCTCTTCCTGGAGCAGGTCGTCGATTCGCTCGGTGAGTTGCTGCTCGGTCACCGCATGCTGATCGGCCATCTCAAGCTCGCCCTGCATGGCGACGCCGCCGGCACCGGCGTGGCGGTGGCCCAATCGGTGACGGCGGAGGCCCCGCCGGTCATGACGAGCCGGCTCGCCGTGCCGATCGAACAGGCGCACCTGGTGTTGAATCTTCGTGCGCAGGCCGATCCCGCACTGCTCGAAGCGCTGGTGCGCCGCCTGCCCGGGGTGGTCGGCATCGGCGGCCGGCGCCGGGTGGCGTCTCACCCTCGACTCCATCCGCGCGTTCCGGCCCGCGCCGCCGGTGCCGACACATCGGGATGTGTCGTTGTAGGTACACCCGGGTCGAGCGTCGAGGGCCGAGGGCTCGGACGACGTCAGGAGCGGTAGCGCACTGCCGACACCGGGATCGTGCCCGACTTCACCTCGACGAACGGCTTGCCGCCGCGAACTCCGACCGTGCCAAAGCCCGTGGCGGTCGACAGAAACGCGCGGAAGTCGCCGTCGATGGCGGGGTCGAGGTGTAGCACCTTGTCGACCGCGTCGTAGCGCGCGCCGCTCATCGCCTGCAGCAGCGCATAAG
Organism: uncultured Gemmatimonadales bacterium; assembly: GCA_963697065.1. Lineage (GTDB taxonomy): Bacteria > Gemmatimonadota > Gemmatimonadetes > Gemmatimonadales > GWC2-71-9 > Palsa-1233. The sequence goes on along the minus strand of CAVOMQ010000002.1, from coordinate 49,461 downwards.
ACGACAGCGCCCGCGCGTACCAGTGTCCGCATTCGTATTCGTCGAACGGGTTTCGCACCCGCCCGTCGTAGCGGTTGCGGCAGGCACGCACGATCTCCAGCCCCTCGGTGACCAGGCCCATCAGGACAAGGTGGGACGCGACCTGGTATTCGATACCGGTCCACACCTCGTCGGAATAGACGAACGGCAGCGACAACGCCCCGCCGCGCGGCCAGCTGCACAGCAACACGCCGCCTTCGTCGCCCAGTGCGTAGCTGGGCCGCTGCGGATTGGCGTGGTCGGCGAGGTCGAGCTTGAAGTTGTAGCGGTGCACGGCACGGAGATGACTGGCGACTTTCGCCGGGTCGAGTACCTGGCCGACGCCGGTGACCAGCCCGAGCCACGCGCCGAGCACGCCGTCGGAGAGGCAACCGTCACCATACTGGTACTTGGGGCCTTCGGTATCGAAGAGCGTGCGCGCTTCGGGCGAGTAGTCGGCGAGGCCGAAGGCGTCGTTGCCGGCCTGTGCCGCGTGGAGATCTTTCCATTCGACGTGCTGGATGTAATACTCGCCGTTGAACAGTTCGCGGTCGGCGAGCGCCGTGCCGGCGGCGAGCAACGCGCTGTACGCCGAGACGTCGTCGTGGAGGGCGGTGCCCATCGCCACCGCGGCCTGGAGCGCGCCGAGATAGATGCTGGTACACATCCCGTCGGGGCCCCAGAACTCGATGTCGTACGTGTTGTGGTGCGGTTCGATGGTCCATCCCTTGTGGTCGGGATCCCAGGTGCTGATGCAGTAGTCGAGACTGGCACGGACCTTCGGCCAGAGGCGGCGGAGCCACTCGGTGTCGCCGCTGATGCGCCACTCACGGTGGACCCGCATGATGCCGCCGAGCTGTCCGTCGGCCGCGGCTGCCTCGTCGTGCACGATGGGGCGGATCGGCAGGCCGGTGCGGAACGCCTGGTGGCCACGATCGTCCTGCGACGGACCGAATTCGGTTTCGCGAAGGGTGCGCTCCATTGCCGGAAAGAGATGCGGCAGCGCCTGGGCGTAGTTCCAGACGTGGGTGCAGCTGCCGAAGCAGCAGCCGCCGGCATCGGCGCACCCTTCGTACGCCCAGAGCCGCCCGTCGGTCTGGCGGAGGACCGTGGGTGACTTGAGGATGGCAAGGTTCGCCGAGACCGCTTCGATCACTTCCGGCGGCAGCGTCGTGTCGTAGAAGCAGTCGCTGAACTGCTGCGAGGCGTCGCGCAGCACCTGGTAGTGTGCGCGCCAGTAGTCCGTCACGGCACCGATGTCGGCGAACCGGCCGGCATACCACGGGCGATAGAACTTCTCGACCGCGGGCATGGTGTCCGGGGGCGGCGTCGCGTCGCCTCCGAAGCGCAGGTTGGACTGCGGCACGTACCACGCGAGACGGAGCACGATGGTGCGGACCGCCCCGGGCTCGAGGGTGAAGGGAACGAAGAGCGTGGCGCCGGGCGACGGATCGCCGGCGGTGATCGGTGCGCGGGCAAAGGCGGCGCCGCGGGCCACGTCCTGCCACGCCATGGTGAGCGGATCCCACCAGTCACCGCGGAACCACGCGTGATTGACCTGCACCCCTGGATCGTCGACCGTCGCCTGGAACTCGGCGTTCCGCCACGGCTGGTCGGCGGGTCCGGCCGACCAGAGGGTGAATCCTCCGGTCGCGGCGCGCACCCCCTGGGTGTCGTGCCCGTCAATTGGCAGGAAGTTCCGCGCGTTGAAGGAGAAGACCGCCTGCAGCGGAGCACGCGAGGTGTTGCGGAACCGGTACTCGAGTGCCGCCACCGGCAGCGAAGCGTCGTCGGCGTTGCCCGGGACGAACGGACTCCAGCCGGTGATCTCCGCGGCAAGCGGCATCCCGGGGTCGCTGAGGGAGACGGTGCCGAACGGGAAGCGGGCCCGGAACGCAGCCTCGGCGAACCGTGGCAGGCCGAACGTCGATCCGCCGTCACCCTGTGCCGAGCCGCGCGCGCCGAACACCTTCCACCCCGGCACCGGTCCTTCGACGACCCGCGCCGCGGGTGTGGCGCCGGCCACGTGGATGCCGGCGAAGAGGCACGGTTCGTTGTAGACGTCGGGGTGATTGCGGATCGAGATCTCCGACAGCGCGCCGACCCCTTCGAGGCAGATCATCCCGGCCCCGAATCCGCCCATCGGAAAGGCGACGCGGTTGAGCCGTGCGTCCCGGTATTCGCCGCTGTACGGCCGGGTCGGGAGCGCTTCGCGACGCGCGCGTTTCGCGGTGTGTTCCGGGTCCGATTCGGCGGCCATGACGGGCGGTTCGGACGCGGCGTTGATGGCGCCCAATGTGCCGAGGGCGGCGGCGGACCGTTTCATGAACTCGCGGCGAGGCAGGCGGGAGTCTGTCATGGCACTATGGTGCGGTGCGTTCGGGAGGATGGCAAGGGAACGAGCCCAGGGCCCGGAGCCCGGGGCCCGGGGCCCTCGGCATAGATTGTTCCCATGCCCATCCCACGACGCGGCTTTGTCCGCAGTGCTCTGGCGGGTTCCGCGGCGATGCTGGCGCCCGGCCTCCTCGACGTCTTCCGCCGGCCGGCGCTCGGCAGCACTCGCGCCGACGGGCACATCGAAGTCCTGCTCGACGAGCCGATCGGGACCATCGCGCCGGAGATCTACGGGCACTTCACCGAGCACCTCGGCGGCGTGATCTACGACGGCGTCTGGGTCGGCGAGAACTCGCCGGTCGCGAACATCGGTGGCATCCGAAAGGCGCTGGTCGACGCGCTCAAAGTCATCCGGCCGTCGGTGATCCGGTGGCCGGGCGGATGTTTCGCCGATTCGTACGATTGGCGCGACGGCGTGGGGCCCCGCGGGTCGCGGCCGACGCGCTCCAATTTCTGGGCCGCCGATCCCGGACTCAAGCAGGTCGCCAACGGCCCCGCCCGGTACGAGCCCAACGCGTTCGGCACCGCGGAGTTCGCCCGGTTCTGCCGCCTGGTCGGCGCCCAGCCGTACCTCGCGGCCAACGTCCGCACGCTCCCCGCCAACGCCTTCGATCAGTGGCTGGACTACTGCAACGCGCCGGCGGGAACGACGACGTGGTCGCGGGTCCGCGCTGCGCAGGGCGACACCGCGCCGTACGGCGTGCGCTACTGGGGCATCGGCAACGAGTCGTGGGGATGCGGTGGCAATTTCACGCCGGAAGAATACGCCGAAGAGTTCCGGCGCTTCGCGACCTGGTCGGTACCCGATTTCGGCGTCGACCTGGCGTTCGTCGCCTCGGGGCCGAACGGCGGCGACGTGGACTGGACGCGCCGGTTGCTCGCGGCCCTGGCCGAGCGCAACGCCATCGGCGACGCGTGGGGGCTCTCCGTGCACCACTACAGCAGCGCCGCCGGTCCCGGTGGCGACGCGGTGGCGTTCGACGAGACTGGCTGGTACGACCTGCTGGCCAGCGCGAATCGCATGGAAGACGTCGTCACGTCGATCTGGGGCACGATGCGCGAATCGGATCGACGCCATCACGTCAAGCTGGTCGTCGACGAATGGGGCGCGTGGCACAACAGCGCTCCACTGGCCGATCCGAGTCATCTCTTCGAGTCGCAGTCGACCATGCGCGATGCGGTGGTGACCGGACTCACCCTCGACATCTTCCATCGGCACGCCGACAAGGTCGGGATGGCGAACGTCGCGCAGCTCATCAACTGCATCCACTCGCTGTTCTTCGCCCACGAGGACCGGTTCGTCGTGACACCGAGCTACCACGTCTTTGCGATGTATGCCGCGCACCAGGGAGCGCAGTCGGTGCGTACCGAGTTCGCCGCGCCGGTGCTGCGGTGGACGGCGCACGACGGCACGGCGGCGAGTCTGGCCGGACTGAACGGCTCGGCCTCGAGGCAGGGCAACCAGCTGCTGCTCACGGTGACGAATGGGTCGATGCGTGACGCCTGCAGCGCCGACGTGATGGTGCGCGGTGCCACCGTCAGCGCGGCGCGTGCCACGACCCTCGTGGCGGCGACGGTGCACGCCGTCAACAGTTTCGATCATCCGGACACGGTCGCGCCGACGACGCGAGATGTTGCGGTCGAAACCCTCGCCGGCGGCTACGTGTTTCCGGCCGCGTCGGTGACGCAGCTCGACCTGACGCTGGCGTGACGGCACCCCACCGTGGCGACCGGCCGCCGCCGGTCGCTAACTTGTCGCGTCCCGGCGCCGAGTCACGTTGCCCGCTCAACCGCACCACCCAAGGACGACCGCGATGCACCATCCGGTAACGACGGCATGACCCTGATCGGCCTGGCGCCGCTGGTTGCGGTGGGCGCCGTCTGCGCCGGCCTCCTCGGCGCCCTCACCGGCCTCGGCGGCGGTCTCGTCATCGTGCCGATGCTGACGCTCATCTTCCACGTCGACATCCGCTACGCCATCGGCGCCTCGCTGGTGTCGGTCATCGCCACCTCGTCCGGGGCCGCCGCGGCCTACGTGCGCGAGGGCTTCACCAACGTCCGCGTGGGCATCCTGCTCGAGACGGGCACCACCATCGGCGCCCTCACCGGCGCGCTCATCTCGGGCTTCATCCCCACGGGCGCCCTCGCGGTGCTGTTCGGCGTCGTGCTCATGTACTCGGCCTACCAGTCGCTGCAGCCGCGCGGCGAACACGTGCTGTCCGACCACCCGGACAAGTGGGCGCTGCCGGCTTCGGCCTCGATTCGACCTATCCCACGGCGAGCGGCCTGCAGCCCTACGCCGTGCAGGGCGTACCGGCGGGGTTCGCGCTGATGTTCGTGGCCGGCATCCTGTCGGCGCTGCTCGGCATCGGCTCGGGCATCATCAAGGTGCTGGCCATGGACCACGCCATGAAGCTGCCGTTCAAGGTGTCCACCACGACCAGCAACTTCATGATCGGCGTCACCGCCGCGGCCAGCGCCGGCGTGTATCTGCACGACGGACGTATCGACCCCGCAGTGGCGTTGCCGGTGATGCTCGGCGTGCTCGCCGGGGCGCTGCTCGGCGCGCGGATCCTGACCGCGGCGCCCACCCGGCACTCCTGCGGCGGCTGTTCTCCGTGGTCGTCATCGTGATGGCCGCCGAGATGCTGTACAAGGGCATCGACGGGCGGCATATGAGCGATCAGCAAACGAATATGACGCCGGACGGCCCCAGCCCCGCTGGAGCGACCAGCAGGTGGATCAGGTCATTGGCCGGCTGCTGCAGGTGGGCGTCCTGATCGCCGCCGCCGTGACGCTCGTCGGCGGCCGCTCTTCCTGCCGGGCCGTGGAACAGACCGCCGACTACGGCACCTTCCGCGGCGTGCCCGAGGCCCTCACCAGCCTCGGCGGCATCGTGCAGCGGCGTCTTGCAGGTCACAGCGCGGCACTCGTGCAGCTCGGGCTGGTGCTGCTCATCCTGACGCCCGTGGCACGGGTGGCGCTGACGCTCGGCGCCTTTGCCATCCAGAAGGACCGGACGTACGTGGTGCTCACGGCGATCGTGCTCGTGCTGCTGCTGTACGGGTTGATCTGGGGCAAGACCTGAGGGCGGCCGCCGGACCTGGTCCGGTTCTCCTGCGTTCTCAATCTCGAATCGCGAACCCCGGCATCCGTCGCAATCCCGTTGCGGCGGCGGTGAACCGTTCGCCATATTGACTCCGGCCCCGATGTCATCACTCGGTGGCCACGGACCGTCCCTCGACCGCCCAATGGCGGTGGGGCGATGGGCCCAGGAGCATCATGCGATTCGCGGTGCGGAGGGCTGCTCTGCCGGTGACTTCCCTTCCGGGGAGGCCTCGCCGCGGCGCGCTGTCGAGTTGGTGGACCCTGGCACTGGTGGTTCTGGCCTGGGCCATTGCCGACGGGGGGCGTCGCGGCTGGTACCCGTCCGCTCGTCGGCTTGTTTCTGGCGCTCGCGGCCGGCCTGCTGTTCCTGGTCGGTTCCCGCCGGATGGCCCGCGGGCCGATTGCCGCGCCAACGGCTCCCCCCGGAACGACCGAAAGCGAACTCAAGGCGGTGGTGGCGAACCTCGGGGAGGGGTTGATCATCTCCGATGCAAGCGGCCACCTGACGCATTGGAATTCCGCCGCGCTCCGGATGCACGGCTACGAGGACGAGTCACAGTTGCTGCTGCACCTGCCGGAATTCGAGAAAATCTATCGCCTCGAAACGCTCGACGGCCAGGTGCTGCCGAGCGGCGATTGGCCGCTTGCCCGGATTCTCCGGGGAGAAACGTTGCGGGATGTCGAGCTGCGTGTTTCACGCCTGGATCGAGCATGGCAGCGGATCTTCCGGTACGGCGGCTCGCTCATCGAGCGCCCGGACGCGGATCCGCTGGCGCTCGTCACGGTGCGCGACGAGACGGGGCGGGTCCGGGACCAGCAGGCGTTGCGCGCCAGCGAAGAGCGGTTGCGGGGCATCGTGGAGACCGCACCGGTCTCCATCTGGCAGGAGGATTGGAGCCGGGTGCGCGCATTGCTCGACGAAGCGGGCCTCGGCAGTGCGCTGGCGGTGCGGGAGCACGCTCGGCGGCATCCCGATTTTGTCCGGACCGCCCTCGATGCCGTCCGGGTTCTCGACGTCAATGCCTGGACCGTCGCGCTCTTCGCGGCGCACTCCAAGGAAGAGTTGCTGGCCTCGCTCCAGACGGTGTTCGCTCACGCGGATACGCTGCCGGGCTTCGTCGACGAACTGGCCGCGTTCGCCGGCGGGGCGACGAGTCTCCTGACGCGCATGCGGATGAATGCGGTGAACGGAACGACGCTCCATGTCGCCAAGGGGATGTCGTTTCCCGCCGCCGGCGCGGCGTCCCAGCAGGTGCTGGTCAGCCTGGTCGACCTGACGGCGCGGGAGCTTGCCGAAGAGGCGCGGCGAGAATCGGAAGAGCGATTCGAACAGTTGGCCGAGTCCATCGAGGAGGTGTTCTGGCTCACGGACGTGGCCAAGCAGGAAATGATGTACGTCAGCCCGGCGTACGACGCGATCTGGGGACGAAGCCGGGAGGGGCTCTACGCGTCGCCGGGCGACTGGATGGAAGCGATTCATCCTGATGACCGGGAGCGCATCCGCGCGGCGGCGCATACCAAACAGGCGCTGGGAACGTACGACGAGGCCTACCGCGTCATCCGGCCCGACGGCAGGATCCGGTGGATCCGCGACCGCGCCTTCCCGGTGCGCGACGCGAACGGCCGGATCTTCCGGATGGCCGGCGTGGCCGAGGATATCACCTCGCGGCGCGACCTCGAGGCCCAGGTCCTGCAGACGCAGAAGATGGAATCCGTCGGGCGCCTGGCCGGTGGCGTGGCCCACGACTTCAACAACATGCTCACCGCCATCAGCGGCAACGTGGAACTGATGCGGGGCGTGCTGAGCGGCAATCCGGAAGCCGACGTGATGCTGGGAGAGATCGCCGGGGCCGTCGACCGGGCCGCGGCATTGACCCGCCAACTGCTCGCGTTCAGCCGCCAGGAGATGCTCCGTCCCCAGGTGGTCGACCTCAACGCGGCCGTGGCGGACGTGGAGAAGATGCTGCGCCGCCTGATCGGCGAAGACATCGAGTTGCACGCCACGCTGGAACCGGCGTTGCGGCCCGTCAAGGTCGACCCCGGTCACCTGACCCAGGTGCTGATGAACCTGGCCGTGAACGCTCGGGACGCCATGCCCGATGGCGGGCGGCTGACCATCGAAACACGCAATGTCGAATTCGACGCCGAGTATGCCGCATCGCATGCCGCCGTGAAGCCCGGCTTCTATGCGATGATCTCCGTGACCGATTCCGGCATCGGCATGCCGCCCGAAGTGCAGCGGCGGATCTTCGAACCCTTCTTTACCACCAAGCCCGCGGCGCAGGGAACCGGCCTCGGGCTGTCCGTGGTGGAAGGGATCATCCGCCAGAGCGAAGGTCACGTCCAGGTGTACAGCGAACAGGGCGTCGGCACGACGTTCAAGATCTACCTGCCGGCGCTGGCGGAAGCCGGCGCGGCCGACGTGGCCCCGCGGGGCGCATCGCTGCGTGGCGGGTCGGAAACGATACTGGTGGTGGAGGACGACGACGCGGTACGCAAGATCGCGGCCCAGGTCCTGATGAGCCGGGGCTATCGGGTGCTCGCCGCCAGCAACGGCGAACAGGCGTTGCGGGTGGCGCAGGATGATGGCGGCCAGATCGACCTGCTCGTGACCGACGTCGTGATGCCGATCATGGATGGCCGCCAGCTGGCCGAAAAGCTGCAGACCGCGCAACCGCGGGCGAAGGTGCTGTATACCAGTGGATACACCGACGACGCCGTCGTCCGCCACGGCGTCCTGCACGCCAACGTGGCGTTCCTGCCGAAGCCGTATACGCCCACATCCCTGACACAGAAGGTGCGCGAAGTGCTCGACGAGTCCTGACCGGGTGTCAGCGACCGCGCGGTGGCGCGCCGCTGTCGGCCAGTTCGGCGCGGAAGCGGGCTGCCTGGTCCGGGTCGCCGAGCGCGGTGTATTCGTCGACCAGGTCCTTGCGCGCCCATTGCAACCAGCTGGCGAACGGTGTCGCCTGCTTGCGAACGATCTCGTAGCCGGCGAGTGACTGCGCCGCTGCGTCACGCGACCGCTGCTGGCGGAGCAACGCGCGGCCCAGCTTGATCCGTGCAATCCCGATGTTCACGTGCCCGGCCGGCAACGTCTGTTGCAGCATCGCGAGGGCATCGTGGAATGCGTTCTCGGCGTCGACATAGCGATGCTTGGCCAGATCGACACTGCCGAGGTTCGACAGCGCCACGCCGATGCGATAGTGCTTGCCGTGGTAGACGGTGCGATAGATGTCCGCCATGCGCCGGAAATCGCTGGCCGCTTCATCGAGCTGTCCGTGGGCCAGCGCCACGGTACCGAGCTCATTGAGCGTCGACGCCACCTGCGGGTGCACCGCACCGAAGACGCGTTCCTCGATCGCCAGGGCCTTATGCAGCAGATCCAGCGCTTCGGTCCCGCGATCGAGATGATCCAGGTCGCGGGCCACGATGGTCATGGCCGACGCAGTCTCGGGATGATCGGGGCCGTACCAGGCCAGGGTGATGTCCAGAGCCTGGCGGTCGTACTGTTCGGCCCGGGTGTAGTCGCCGCGGACCTGCTGGATGGCGCCGAGGTTGATCAGCGCGTCGGCCACCAGCGGATGGCGTTCGCCGTACTGGTCACGATAGAGCGCCAGCAGGCGGTGATTGAGCGAATCGGATGCGGCATACTGGCCGGCATAGAATTCGGTGTTGGCCAGTTCGGCGAGATCGCGCGCGCGGTCGGCGGGGGTCGCCTGAGCCAGCGAGTCGAAGTGAACGGCCGCCAACAGGGTGTCGGCGGCGGCGGGATACGCGCCGCGCTCCTCGAGCAGGCGACCCAGCGCGCCCAGCGCGGTGGCTTCCGCGGATCGGTCCACCGGGTGTCCGGCCTCCGCGACTTCGAGCCCGGTACGAATCAGTCCCTCGGCGGAGTCGAGCTGGGCCTGCTCGAGACGCAACATGCCGAGGGCCACGTAAGCTCGTGCCACGTCGGGATCGTCCGGCGCGAGTAGGGCCCGCCGGCGCGCCAGTGCCAGGCGGAGCAGGGTATCGGCCTGCGAATACTCTCCCAGTCGTTGGTAGACGCCGCCGAGCGTGCCGTACAATTCGGCCTGCACGACCGGCTCCTGATCGAGCGCTCGGGCCTGCTGCACGCCGGAAGCCAGCAACGTGATCACGCGCATGCTGTCCGGTGGCGCGACCGCTTCGTCGCCACCCTGGAAGAGATCGAGCATGAACTGCTGGATGCGCAGGGTGCGCGCGGTTTCGGCCAATGCTGCATTCCGGGCCCGTGCCAGGCGGACAGTATAGATGACGCTGAGTCCGACGACCGCGGAGAGCACCGCGGCGGTGAGCAGGAGTCCCCGCCAGTGACGACCCACGTACTTGGCGGCGCGATATCCGACCGTGTCGGGGCGGGCACTGAGCGGCTCGCCGGCGAGGAAGTGGTCGATGTCACGAATCAGTTCGTCGGCGGAGTGATACCGGCGCGTCGGATCAGCATGCATCGCCGTGAGACAGAGCACGTCGAGATCGGCCCACTGCGAGCGGCTGAGCTGGCTGGCGAGGGGAAACTCTGCCTGGCGCGCGGCTGCCGATGGTCGCGGAACGGCGCGCCCGCGAATGAACGTGGCGGCGTCGGTGGGCGTGCGGTCGGCCACATCGTAGGGAAGTTTGCCGGTCAACAGTTCGTACAACACGACGCCGAGCGAGTAGACGTCGCTGTGGACGCCGAGGCGTTCGCCGGTCATCTGCTCCGGTGCCGCGTAGGCGGGCGTCATCACCCGCAGGCCGGTACGGGTGGCCTCACCCTGGGCGCCGGGCTCCTGGAGGTGTTTCGCGATGCCGAAATCGAGCAGGCGAACCGTGCCGTCGTCACACACGAAGATGTTCGACGGCTTGAGATCGCGGTGAATGACGGCATGGCGGTGGGCGAACTGCACCGCTTCGGCGACACTGCGCAGCAGGCGCAGCCGGTCGGCCGCTCCGAGATGGCGCCGCTCGGCGTACGCCGTCAGTGGAAGGCCGTCGACATACTCCATGACGAACCACGGCGTGCCGTCCGGCAGCGTGTCGGCGTCGAGCAATCGCGCAATCGAAGGATGGCGGAGCTGGGCCAGGGTGCGCTGTTCTTCCAGGAACCGGTCCCGCCGCGCCGGGGACGCCCACGCGTCGCGGAGAATCTTGATGGCCGCTGGGGCGTCGAGGTCGTCGCGATGGGCGAGATACACTGCGCCCATGCCGCCTTCGCCCAGCAACCTTACGATGCGGTACGGTCCGAACCGCGGCGGAAGTGCCGCGCCGAGGGCCCGGTCGGCGGCCTCGGGGAGGCCTCGGTCGAGCAGCGTGGCGCGTCGCGCGTCGCCGTCGATCAGGGCGCGCACCTCGGCGACAAGCGCGGCGTCGCCGCCGCACGCGGCGCCAAGGGCGTCGTCGACCGCGGCGGGATCGAGGTCGGCGACGTCGTGGAAGATCGCCTGGATCCGTTCCCAGCGCCCCGGGTCGAGCGTCATGACGCGATGCGGTGCGCCAGCCACGCTCGCGCAGCGCGCCAGTCGCGCAGCACGGTTGCTTCCGAGACCCCCAGCACCTCGGCGGTCTCGGCGACATCGAGTCCGCCGAAGAACCGGCTTTCGACCATCGTCGCCTGGCGGGGATTGAGCTCGGCGAGTTCGTCGAGTGCTGAATCGAGGGCCAGCAGTTCATCCGCTGACGTGGCGGACGTCGGAATCGATTCGTCGAACGTGACCATCACGGCGCCGCCACCCCGTTTGGCTGCGTGGCGCCGGCGCGCGGCCTCGATCAGCACCTGGCGCATGGCGCGGGCGGCGATGCGCTTGAAATGGAGCCGGGACGTGGCGCGGAAGGGAGGCGAAGACGCCAGCTTGAGCCATGCCTCGTTGACCAGTGCGGTGGGGCTGATCGAGGCTGCCGGATCGCTCCGGCGGACACTGGCGGCCAGGCGGCGCAATTCCTCGTACGCCACGCTGAAGAGGTCGTCGAGTTCCCGCCGGTCCTGACGAATGGCCATGGTGTGAGCGGTCTGCCGCGCCGAGAAGTTGCAAAGATAACGGCCACCGGTCACGGGCGCCGTTACGTCACGGCGTGCGGTGGGCCTCGTCGAAGCCGTAGACGCGGAGAATGTCCTGCAGCGTCACCTCGCCAAGCACGAGGTGGATATTGGCGCGGCTGACCACCGGCAGGACGTCGATGTGCGACTCACCCATCCGTTCCAGCGCCACCGCCAGACTGTGATCGGGGTGAACGTGGGGCAGCTCGAAGACATCGGCGGCGGCGCCGACCGCCGCCGGGGAACTGACCGGGCGCATTGCCGCCACCACCATCAACCGCGCGCTGCGCATCGTCGTGGTCGGGAGGTGGATGCCGTCCTGATGTGCCAGTGCCTCGTAGATCGGCTCCCGCTGCATCCGGTAGGAGATGTAGAACGCGATGAGGTTCGAGATCATCAGCGGCACGATGATCGCGTAATCGCGGGTCACCTCGAAGATCATGAAGACCGATGCCAGCGGCGTCCGGATCACGCCGGCGAAGAACGCGCCCATGCCGACCAGTGCGTACGCGCCGGCGCCTGCGGTATGGGCGGGAGCAACGGCGTGCGCCAGATGGCCCACCGCGGCCCCCAGCATGGCGCCCATGAAGAGGCTGGGGCCGAAGATCCCGCCCGAATTGCCGGACGCGTAGCAGGTCGCGGTGGCGATGATCTTCATGATGCCAAGCACCACGACGGTTTCGAGCAGCATGTTGCCGGTGAGCGCCTGCTCGACGACGCCGTAGCCGACGCCCATCACGTCGGGGAGAAAGTACCCCATGATCCCGACGGTGAGTCCGCCGACCACGGGCTGGATCCACTGGGTTTGCGCGGGGAGGCGGAGAAAACGGCGCCGCAGCCCGAGGAGCAGCTTCACGAACGCCACCGAGCCGAAGCCGCCGATGACGCCGAGAATGGCGTAGAAGACGAACTCCAGGGGGTTCACCAGCTGATACGGCGTGACGTGGAACAGCGGCTCGTCGCCGAGCAGGAGGTGTAGCGTCATCCACGCCGTGGCGGAACTCAGCACCACCGATCCCAGCACGTTGGCGTGGAGATCGCCGACGATTTCCTCGAGGGTGAAGATGACGGCGGCGATGGGCGTGTTGAATGCCGCGGCCAGCGCGGCCGCGCAGCCGACGGGAATGAGTTGTTTGACCTGATCCTTGCTCAGCCCGAGGTGCCGGGCGATGACGGACGTGAGCCCCGCGCTGATCTGGACCGACGGCCCCTCGCGGCCGAGCGCGATACCGCTCGCCAAGGCCATGCTGCAGCAGCCGAATTTCCCGGCGGCGGTCTTGAACGAGATGTTGCCGTCGTTGATGAACATCGCGGCTTTGGTCTGCGGAATGCCGCTGCCGCGTGCGTCGGGGAAGTACTTGTAGAGGAGATAACCGCTGATCAGCGATCCGAGCACCGGCACCAGCACCCGGCGCCAACCGGCGCCGCCGGCGGGATAGAGGTGCCCGGCCAGTCGGCTGGTGAGGAAGATGAACGCCACCACGACCAGCCCGACCAGCGCGCCGATGACCAGGGAAAGGACCAGTGAGACCTGTTGTTCACCGTGGCGGAGTTCATCGAGCCATCTGGCGGCTCGCAGGGCCCAATTTGATTGGCGTCGCGGTGCACTGATCGGGTCGGACACGTACCCAATATAGAACCCTTGCCGCCGTTGCCGACCTCCGCCACTATTGCAGCGCCGTCGCGGACGTTGCGCGCGGTCTGGACAGGTGTCCGAGTGGCTGAAGGAGCCGGTCTCGAAAACCGGTATACCGGTAACGGTATCGAGGGTTCGAATCCCTCCCTGTCCGCTGGTTTCGACAAGGCCGGCAGTACCCGGTGTCGCCGTCAGCCGCCGGGTGCGGCGCGAGGTGATCAACTCGTGACCCCGGGGGAGTTGCCAACCTCCGGCCGCCGCGCCAGCATCCGTGCATGCTGATTCTCGCCCTCCTGCTGCAGGCGCAGGTGCCGCTGCGCGGCGTTCCCGATCCCGGCATCATCGCCACCAATCAGAAGATCACGCCCGCCGGCGTGCAGAGCGTGTTCACTGGCCGGGTGACCGGCCTGCGCTTCGCGCCGTCGGGGACGGCGGTATGGGTCGCCGTCCCGGGTTCGCTGACCCGGCTCGGATGGGCGCAGAACGCGGTGCAGGCCCACATCGGTTTTTCGGGCGACGCCGGCGTCTACGGCATTGCGATCGACCCGCATACCGGCCAGCCGCTGCTCTCGATGGCGGGACGGAGCCGCGCCGGACTCCCGCATGCCGACGGCGTTCCCGCCCGCGGGACGGTAGCGCAGCTGTCGACCGTGGCGGGCGACACGCTGGTCGATTTCGGCGCGTTCGGTACCGACATCGCCGGCGCGCCGGCGGCGGCGGCCACGGCGAACTCCGCCGGGCATCGCGTCGCCGTGCTGCCGCTGCCGGCCAATGATGCGCTGGCCGTGATCGATGCCGACCATGGCACCACGCTCGGATCGGTGGCGCTGGGCGTGGTCCCCATTGCGGCGGTGATTTCGGACGACGGCACGACGGCATGGGTCAGTGAAATGGCGGGAGCCAAGCCGGCGGCGGGAGACCACTCGGTGGCGCAGTGCTGCGACCCCCACGCCGAGGCGGTGCGCGTCGATGACCGCGGAATCGCATCGCCCGGTTCGGTCAGCCAGGTCGATCTGGTGAGCGGTCGCGTCGTCCGGCGGATCGGCGTTGGGCGTCACCCGACCGCCATCGTGTGGAACGAACGCCGCCACCTGCTGTATGTCGCCGACGGCAACAGCGATCAGGTGTCGGTAGTCGACACCCGCGCCGACAGCGTGGCGGGGACGATCGCGATCGCACCCTTCCGACCGCGGGCGATCGGGCTGGCGCCGACCGCATTGGCGCTCGGTCCCGCCGGCGACGTCCTCTACGTCGCGCTGGGCGGGATCAACGCCGTGGCGGTCTACAACGTCGGCGGCAGCGTAGCATCGGCGAAATTCCGTGGGCTGCTGCCGACCGCGTGGTATCCCACCACATTGGACGTGAGTCGTGACGGCAGGTGGCTGGCAATCGGCACGCTTCTCGGCCCGGGGGCGGGAACGGGCAAGACGTCGGGCCTGACGGGCCGCTACGTCCACGCCGACCGCGGCGCGGTCAACGTGCTCGAGATCCCGACCGCGACACAGCTGGCGGCGTTCACCGTCGCCGTGGCGGCGAACAATCGGCTGACGCTGGCCACCGACCGTAGCGCACCGGCCGGTCCGCGCACCGGAATCGCGCCGCGCGCCGTCCCCGAGCGTCCCGGCGAACCGTCGCTGATCGACCATGTCATCTACGTCGTCAAGGAGAACCGCACGTACGACCAGGTGCTGGGCGATCTGCCGCGCGGCGATGGCGACAGTGCGCTGGTGCAGTACGGCCGCGACGTGACGCCGAACCAGCATGCCCTGGCGGAAGCGTACGTCACCTTCGACCGCTTCTTCGCCTCCGGCGGCAATTCCGCCGACGGGCACCAGTGGCTTACCCAGGCGAACGAGACGGAATACACCCTGTGGCCGCTCTACTCGGGCCGGAGCTATCCCTACGACGGCACCGATCCGCTGGCGTATTCATCGGGCGGGTTCATCTGGGATGCCGCGGCGTCGCGGGGCAAGAGCGTCGAGGATTTCGGCGAGTTCGCGCACGAACTCTCCGATTCGGGGGCTGTGTCGCGGCAGCGCTTCATGGATGCGTACCAGGCCCGGATGAAGGGCGATTCGTCGGCGCCGCTCCCGGTATTCGACAGTCACGCCGACATTCCGACACTCGACCGGGTGATGGTGCGCGACTATCCCACGTGGACCCTTGGCGTGCCCGACGTGGTCCGGGCCGAGATCTTCCTCGACCATCTGCACCGCTGGGAGGCCGGCGACAGCATGCCCGCGCTGGTCCTGGTGCAGCTGCCGAGCAATCACACCGCCGGGACGAGCCCGGGGTGGTGCACGCCGAAGGCCTGCGTCGCCGACAACGACCTTGCGTTGGGACGGATCGTGCAGGGGGTGTCGCATTCGCGCTTCTGGCGTTCGACGGCGATCCTGGTGGTGGAAGACGACGCGCAGAACGGGGTCGATCACGTCGACGGCCACCGGTCGGTGCTGCTCGCCATCTCGCCGTACAGTCGGCGGGGGATGGTCGACTCGACGTTCTACAATCATCCGTCGCTGCTCAAGACGATCGAACTGATGCTCGACCTGCCGGCGCTGTCGCTGTTCGATCTGGTGGCGAGCGACCTGGGCCATGCATTCATCGGGCCGGGACACGCGCCGGACCTGACTCCCTACGTGGCACTCCAGCCGAGACAGTCGATCTACGACGTCAACCCGCGCACCACGGGACTGCGGGGCGCGCAGCGGGCGGCGGCGGTGGCGTCGTCCCACATGCGGTTCGACATCCCCGATGCCGCGCCGTCCGATGCGCTCAACCGGATCCTGTGGCACGATGCGCGGGGATGGTCGACGCCATTCCCGGGGGTGCACCAGGCGCTGTTCTTTCCGATGTCGCTCGACGTGCAGGACAGTCAGCGCGACGACGACGACGGGCACCGGTGAACCGGTGCCGGGCGCGGCATCAGCGGGGCCGGGCGGTCGGTGACCGATCGTAGCGGGCGATGAAGTCGGCGACGGTCCGGGTGGCGCCCAGGAAGAACGCCGGCATCAGCCGATCGACGGTGTCGCTGGGGCGGTGATAGTCGGGGTGGTCCTCTTCGCCGAAATAGACGAAGGGGATGCCGTGCGCGTTGAAGGCGCCCTGATCGGATTGATCGGTCCAGTCGTCGCTGAGCGGACTGTTCGGCTGATCGTGCCCGATGCGGAGCACGATTGGCGCGCAGGTGATCGTGGTATCGACCAGCGGCCGGAGCGCGGGATACCGGTCCGGACCGCTGGCGTACACCTCGTGATGCACGTTGCGACCCACCATGTCGAGATTGACGTCGATCAGCATGTGGTCGAGCGGCACCGGCGGTGACGCGACGAAGGCGGTGCTGCCGAGATCGCCTTCTTCCTCCCCATCCATGGCGGCAAAGAGCAGGGAATGGCGCGGCGGGTGCCCGGTGAAGTACGCCGCCAGCGCGAGTAACGCGGCGGTGCCGGACGCATTGTCGTCGGCGCCATTGTAGATCGAGTCGCCGTTCACCGGGCGGCCAACCCCGAGATGGTCGAAGTGCGCCGTGACCACGATGTACGTCGTGGAGTCGCTCGTGCCGGGGACGATGCCGACGACGTTCGCCCCCCGGGTGACGTCCTGCAGTCCGGGTCGCGCCACGGGAAAGAACCGGATCCGATCGCCGGCAACGAGTCGAAGCCCGAGCGCGTCGAAGCGCGCCGCGATGAAATCCCGCGCCTTGAAGTTGCCGGGCGTTCCCAGGCGCCGCCCGCGCATCGAATCGTCGGCCAGGCGGGAGACGTCGCGCAGGAGTTCCGCCGAGTCGAGGGCAGGGAGACGGCACGAGCCGGCCGGCGGGTGGATCTGCGCCTGCAGGGGGGCGGGAGCGAGAAGCACGGCGGCGAGGAACGCAGCGCCCGACATGAGGGCGCGTGTCACGTGAAGAGTCGCGCCACGGTGTAGATGACCAAGCCGGCGAAACCGCCCACCAGCGTGCCGTTGAGGCGGATGAACTGCAGGTCGTGCCCGACCGCCAGCTCGATGCGGTTCGACGCCACTTCCGGATCCCAGTCGCGCACCGTTTCGG
This sequence comes from uncultured Gemmatimonadales bacterium, assembly GCA_963697065.1. Lineage (GTDB taxonomy): Bacteria > Gemmatimonadota > Gemmatimonadetes > Gemmatimonadales > GWC2-71-9 > Palsa-1233. Next base: position 32,223 of record CAVOMQ010000002.1, on the reverse strand, counting down.
CAATGAGGTCGGCCACTTCCTGCCGGTTCTGCTCCAGCAACGCCGCGACGGCACCGACGACGAAGCCGTCGACTTCGTTCCGCAGGGCGCTGTTCTGCATGAGCGCTTCGGCCAGCACGGTAAGCGCCGCCTCCAGCGGTTCGAGCGAGGTGTGCTCCGGGTCGGTTCGATAGCGCTCGGCGGCGCGCCGGGCCCGGTCCCACACGGACGAGACCAGGTCCTCCACCACCGGGTGCCCGAGCAGGTCGTGCTTGAGTTCTTCGGCCTTGGCGATCATCTCCGGCGACGTGCGCAGCCGGTCGATGAACTGGCGCACGGCCTCGTCGAAGCGGTGGCGGAGCGGATGGGCCGGGTCGGCGGCGAGCTCGGCGAGGAGCTTGCGCACGCCGTTGATGATCCGGTCGGCAATGGCGTCGCGAACCCCGAGCGGCAGCCAGCGGGGACTCTCCTGCCGGACCTTCTCGCGCACGGTGCCGCCGCTGTCATCGAGTGCCGTGGCGATCATCCGGGTCGCGGCGTCGAGCAATTCCTGCGGGCGACCGTCGGCGGCTGCCACGGTGAGCACGTCACCAAGCAGCGGTGCCAGCGGGACCGTCTCGAGTCGTGTGACGGCGCTGCGCTGCACGAACCCCCTGACTTCGGATTCCGGAAGCATTTCGACGGCGCGCGCCAGTCCGCCGGCGAGCTGGCCGGCCAGGAGTCGCCGATGATCGATGTCATCGAGCCACGCCGCGGCGCGCGCCGCCGGTTGCAGCGCGGCGAGGCGGGCATCGAGTACCGCGCGGGAGAGAAAGTGATTCCGGACGAAGTTGCCGAGGATGCGGCCGACGCGATCCTTCTGGGTCTGGAGGATGGCGGTGTGCGGAATCGGCAACCCGAGAGGACGGCGGAACAGCGCCGTGACAGCGAACCAGTCGGCGAGCCCACCCACGAGCGATGCTTCGGCGGTGGCGCGGACATAACCGAGCCACGGGTAGCGGGATTGGAAGATCGAGGCCACGATGAAGACGGCCAGGGCCACGCCCAGCAGTCCGAGGGCCACCAGCTTCATGCGCCGCAGCGCGGCGCGGCGCTCGGCCTCGTCGGGCGGCGGTGGCGGGCCGGCGACGCTCTCGCGCGCCGGATTCGTCACGGCCGGCCTGGCGGCGGCAGCGGGGACCACGTCACGCGGCCAAAGCTAATGCGGCTAGCCGGTGTGTTCGGGGTCCGCTAATTTCACCGCGCCCGGGACAGGTGCTCGAGCGGTTGAAGAGGCACGCCTGGAGAGCGTGTAGGCGGTTCACGCCGTCTCGAGGGTTCGAATCCCTCCCTGTCCGTTGTTCCACCGCACCCCTTTCGCTTGCCGTCACATTGTGCCAACGTTAGCGATCCCTCTGACAGCGGCGCATGCCGCCGGAAATTTCACGTACGGGTGCCGTCAATGCGACGTTTCCTTCCGGGGGCGACTGCCGCCCTTGTTCTGGCCGTGTGGAGCGCTCCCGCTGCCGCGCAGGTCCGCACACCGCTCGATTCCACGACCCTGTCGGCGTTCCGCTGGCGCAACGTCGGACCGGCGAACACGATGGGGCGGGTGAGCGACATTGCTGGCATCCCGTGGCCCTCGAAGACGTTCTACGTTGCAAGTGTGGACGGCGGCATCTTCAAGACCACGAACCAGGGCGTGACATTCCGGCCGCTGTTCACCAACGAGCCGGTCGTCGCCATGGGCATGCTGGCCATCGCGCCGAGCGATACCCAGGAGGTCTGGGCCGGGACCGGCGAGCCGAATGCACGGAACACGGTCTCGCCCGGCGGCGGCGTCTACAAGTCGACCGATGGCGGCCTGAACTGGACGCTGATGGGGCTGGAGAAGACGCAGGTGATCGGCCGGATCGTGGTCCACCCCTCCAATCCCGATGTCGTGTGGGTGGCGGCGGAAGGTCCGACGTGGAACCCCAGTCCCGATCGCGGGCTCTACAAGACCAGCGACGGGGGCAAGACCTGGCGCAAGGTGCTGTTCGTCAACGATTCGACAGGCGCGATCGACGTCGCCATCGATCCGTCGAATCCCGATATCCTCTACGCCTCGACGTGGCAGCGCATGCGCGGTCCCTACTTCCTCTACAGTGGCGGCAAGGGGAGCGGCGTGTGGAAGAGCACCGACGGCGGTGAGCACTGGACGGAGATCAAGGGCGGCGGCTTGCCGGAGACGATCAAGGGACGCATCGACCTCGCGATCGCGGCCAGCGATCCGAAGGTGGTCTATGCGCTGGTCGAAGCGGACTCGATGCCGAATCCGAAGGGGAAGCCCGGCGTCGGTACCCGTCAGGAGCTGCTCTCCGGGCTGTACCGTTCGGCGGACGCCGGTGCCACCTGGACGCGCACTGCCAGCAACGACGTCCGGCCGTTCTACTACTCGCAGGTACGCGTCGATCCGCGCGACCCGAACCGGGTCTACTGGTCGTCGACGCCGCTGAACGTCTCCAACGACGGCGGCAAGACGGTCGGGACCACCACTATCGGCGTGCACGTCGATCATCACGCGATGTGGATCGATCCGGGCGATCCCGGGCACATCGTGGTGGGTGACGACGGCGGCGTGAGCGAGACGTGGGACAAGGGTGGCAACTGGTTGGTGCTCAATTCCATCGCCATCTCGCAGGTGTACGACGTCTCGTACGACTTCGCGGTGCCGTACAACGTCTGCGGCGGGCTGCAGGACAACGGGGCGTGGTGCGGTCCGAGCCGCCGCAAGGGCGGCTCGATCACCAACTCCATGTGGTACACCGTCGACGGTGGAGACGGGTTCTACACGGCGCAGGATTCCGCCAATTCGCACATCGTCTACGCGGAGTCGCAGGGCGGCGACATCGTGCGTGTCAACACCGCCACCGGCGAGAGCGTCAACCTTGCCAAGCCGAACGCGCGGGCGCAGATCGCGCAACTGCGCGACACGCTGGCCCTGCTGCTCGACGATTCGGCGACGGCAAAGACCGCCGCGGGCAAGAAGCGGATCGCCGACGTGCAGGGAATGATCGCGAAGGACTCGGCCGACTTCGACATGCGGTTCAACTGGGAAACGCCGTTCTTCCTGTCGCCCCACAACCCCGACGTGCTCTACGTCGGCGGCAACCGGGTGCTCAAGTCGGTGCAGCAGGGAGACAATCTCTATCCGATCTCGCCGGACCTGACTTACAACGACACCATGAAGGTGCGGGTCAGCACGCGGACCACCGGCGGCATCACCAACGACGCGACCGGGGCCGAGACCTATGCCACGGTCGTGTCGCTGGCGGAGTCGTATATCCGCCCCGGCCTGCTCTACGCCGGGACCGACGACGGGCGCACCTGGCTCACCCGGAACGACGGCGGCAACTGGGAAGAGTTGACGGGCCGTTTCCCCGGTGTGCCGGCCGGGACGTACGTCTCCCGGATCGAGCCATCACATTTCGATACGAACACGTTCTACGTCGCGTTCGACAATCACCGGACCGGCGACTACACGCCGTATCTCTACGTCACGCACGACTACGGCCGCACCTTCCAGTCACTGGTGAACAATCTGCCGCACGGCGGGCCGAACTACGTGCACGTGGTGCGCGAAGATCCCTTCAATCAGCACCTGCTGTTCGTGGGTACGGACGTGGGATGCTACGTCTCGATGGACGATGGCTCGAACTGGCAGCGCTTCACGTCAGACCTTCCGACCGTGCCGGTGTTCGACCTCAAGGTGCACCCGCGTGACCATGAACTGATCGCGGCCACGCATGGACGGTCGATCTGGATCGTCGACATCGACCCGCTGGAGCAGATGACGACGGAGAACCTCGCGGCGGCGCTCACCGTCTTCAAGCCGGCGACGGCCTACCAGTACGGCGAGCCGCTCTTTGATGGGCAGTCGGAGGGGCAGGGAATATTCCGCGGCACCAGCGTGGCGTACGGCGTGCCGATCCGCTATCGGGTCAGCGGTTCGACCGGCGGACAGGCGCACATCGCCATCCAGGACGTTTCCGGTGACACCGTCACATCATTGACCGGGTCGGCGGCCAACGGCTTGCAGGACGTCCTCTGGAACTTCCGCCGCACGCCGGCACCGGAGGCGCCGCACCCGCAGGCGCCGGCGGAACGACGCGACAGCATCCTGGCAGTGCAGCGCGTCAATAGCGTCTTCGACTCGTTGCGGAAGACCAACAAATGGCCCTCCGACGCCCTCGACCGTGTCCGGACGTGGCTGACGGACCAGCAGAGCGGCGGCGCGCGCGGGCGGGGACGTGGGGCGGGCGGCTTCGGCGGCGGCGGCGGCGGTCGCGGTCGCGGCGCCAACCCCGAGGTGTGGCAGGAGCGTCCGGGAGAGAGCTTCGCCGCGCGTGGCGGCCGCGGTGGCTTCGGCGGCGGCGGACGCGGGCGTGGCGGTTACGACGTGTCTGCGGCCGGCGCCGATTCGACACTGGCGCAGGTCGTCACCGGGTTGATTCCCCAGCCGGGCGGCCGCGGCCGCGGTGGATTCGGCGGCGGCGGTGGTGGCAATCTGACGGTCGACGCCGGTGACTACTTGGTCACCGTCACGGTGGGCGCCCACCAAGCCAGGACCGTCGTCCGCGTGGAACGCGCCAGCGGCGCGGGCGGTGACGAGGCGCAAGGACTTTCCGACGACCCGAACGGAGACGATCCGTCGCATCGGTGAAGTCGGCCAAGGCCTACGACCGGGCGTATTTCGACAAATGGTACCGGAGTCGGCGCCATGCCGTATGGCAGCGCGCCGACCTGGTGCGGCAGGTGACCTTCGCCGTGGCCGCCGCCGAGATGGTCCTGGCGCAGCCGATTGCGTCCGTGCTCGATCTCGGCGCCGGCGAGGGCCGGTGGCAGCCGATCCTCCGCCGCTTGCGGCCGGATGCGTCCTACCTGGGGATCGACTCGAGCGAATGGGCGGTGCGCCGCTGGGGGAAGGCGCGGAACCTCAGGCTTGGCGCCATTGACCAGGTGTCCCATCCGGCCCTCCGTGGGCGATACGATCTGGTGGTCGCCGCGGACGTGCTGCATTACCTCCCGGCCGATGCGTTGTCGCGCGCCGCGCGGCTGATTGCGCGGCGCACCGGTGCCGTGGCGTATCTCCCGGCGTTCGTGCCGGGCGACGCGATGGTGGGAGACCGGCAGGAGTTCCAGTCGCGGTCCGCGGCCGCATTCCGGCGGGTGTTCGCAGGGGCCGGACTGGTCGAACTGGGGATGGCGCTCTGGACCACGAAACGCTGGGCGCGCCACCTCGCCGCGCTGGAGCGTCCTGCCGCCGCCGGGAGATTTTGAGCCGAGTTCCCGGGCTCTTACCTTACAGCTCCGATGCCCGCCACTTCCCGACTTCTCGACGCCCCGGCCCTGGGGCGCGTATTGACGCGCATGGCGTCGGAGGTGGTGGAGCGTACGGCGGGCACGGGCCGGGTGGTGCTGGTCGGGATTCAACGCCGCGGGGTGGAGCTGGCCGACCGCCTGGCAGCTCTGATCGAGCCCGCCCTGCACGAGCCGCTGGGTCGCGGGACACTGGACATCACGCTCTACCGCGACGATCTGCAGGCGATCGGGCCTCGCCCGGTGGTGCGCGCGACGACGCTCCCGCCCGATCTCGACGGTGCGACGGTGGTGATCGTCGACGACGTGCTCTTCACCGGACGCACGGTCCGCGCGGCACTCGACGAGATCGCCGACTTCGGACGCCCGCGCCGCATCCTGCTGGCGGTGCTCGTCGACCGGGGCGGGCGCGAGCTGCCGATCGCCGCTGACGTGACCGGATTGGTGGTGACGACCATGCCGGCGGACCGCGTGCAGGTGTCGGTCCGCGAACTCGACGGTGTCGACGCCGTCGACCTGGTGCGCGGAGACTCGGCGTGAGCGACGCGATGCTGGGCAAGGACCTGGTCGGCCTCGAGCCGCTGACGGCAGCCCAGATCACGGCGGTGCTCGACACCGCGGAGCCATTCAAGGAAGTCTCCGAACGCCCCATCAAGAAGGTGCCGGCGCTCCGCGGCAAGACGATCGTCAATCTCTTCTTCGAACCGTCGACCCGCACCCGGATCTCGTTCGAATTCGCCGAAAAGCGCCTGTCGGCGGATACCGTCAACGTGCAGGCGGCGGGTTCGTCGGTGAGCAAGGGCGAAACGCTCGTCGACACCGCCCGCAATCTCGAAGCGATGCGGATCGACATGGTGGTGATCCGCCATGGCGCGTCGGGCGCGGCGCAGTTTCTCGGCTCGCGGATCCGGTCGAACGTCATCAACGCGGGTGACGGAACGCACGAGCACCCCACCCAGGGGCTGCTCGATCTGCTGACGCTGCGCGACCACTTCGGCCGCATCGCCGGACTCAGGATCTGCATCGTGGGCGATGTGCTGCACTCGCGGGTGGCACGGAGCAATATCTGGGGGCTGACCAAGCTTGGCGCCGAAGTGGCGGTGTGTGGCCCGGCGACGTTGCTGCCCAGCCACATCGAGGACCTCGGCGTGCAGGTCATCCGCCGCGTCGAAGACGCGATCCAGTGGGCCGACGCGCTCAACGTGCTGCGGCTGCAACTGGAACGGATGACGGCGGGGTTCATTCCCTCGCTGCGCGAATACAACCGCGTGTTCGGGATCAGCTCGGAACGCCTGGCGCGCGCCCCGCGCGATCTGCTCATCCTCCATCCGGGGCCGATGAACCGCGGGGTGGAGATCGATTCCGATGTGGCCGACGGGCCGCATGCCGTCATTCTTCCGCAGGTCACCAACGGCGTGGCGGTACGCATGGCGGTACTGTACCTGCTGGCCGGCGGCGCGCCGGATTGGGCCGCGGGCGGCGAGGCAGCGTCCGAATGAGCGCGATCGTACTCCGTGGCGGGCGGGTCATCGACCCGTCGCAACAGGTCGACGGGGTCGCCGATGTGCTGGTGGAAGACGGGAGCGTGGTGGCCATCGGTACGCGGCTCGGTGAACCCGACGGGGCGGAGGTGATCGATGCCGCCGGGTGTATTGTGGCACCTGGGCTGATCGACCTGCACGTCCATCTCCGCGAGCCGGGACAGGAGGACCGGGAGACCATTGCCACCGGCGCCGCGGCGGCGGTGGCCGGCGGCTTCACCGCCGTCTGCGCCATGCCCAACACCGACCCGGTCATCGACAATCAGGGGGCGGTGGGATTCGTCAAGGCGAAAGGCGAAGCGGCGGGGTTGGCGCGGGTCTACCCGATCGGTTGCGTGTCGGTGGGGCAGCGGGGCGAACAGCTGGCCGAATTCGGCGAAATGGTCGCGGCGGGAGCCGTCGCGGTGAGCGATGACGGCCACCCCGTGATGTCGAGCCACCTGATGCGCACCGCGCTCGAATACGCGCGGACGTTCGGGATTCCGGTGGCGGACCATTGCGAAGACCTGGCGCTCGCCAGGGGCGGCGCGATGCACGAAGGAGTGGTGTCGACCCGGCTCGGTCTCAAAGGGATTCCCGCCGCGGCCGAGGAGATCCATGTGGCGCGGGACATCATCCTCGCCGAACTGACGGGCGGCCACGTCCATCTCTGCCACATGAGCACGCGGGGTTCGGTGCGCATGATCCGCCGCGCGAAGGAGCGCGGACTGCGCATGACAGCGGAAGCGACGCCGCACCATTTTGCGCTCACCCAGGAGCGCTGCGAAGGCTACGACACCCAGGCCAAGATGAACCCGCCGTTGCGGGAGGCCGCCGACCGGGATGCGATCCGCGCGGCCCTGGCGGACGGGACGCTCGACTGCATCGCCAGCGATCACGCTCCGCATCATTATGATGCCAAGGAGCGCGAATTCGACGACGCGCCCAACGGCATCATCGGACTGGAGACGGCACTCTCGCTGGCCTGGCGTGAACTGGTCGAACCGGGGCTGCTCACCCCGGCGACGTTGATCGAGCGGATGAGCGCCGCACCGGCGCGGATCTGGGGGCTTCCGGGAGGATCGCTGCGCCGGGGGGTGCCCGCCGACCTGGTGGTGTTCGATGCGGCGGCGCGCTGGGTCGTCGACCCCGCCGGGCTGAAGTCGCGGTCGCGCAATACCCCGTTCGCGGGCGAGACACTCCCGGTCGTGGTGCGGCTGACGATGGTCGGCGGCCGCGTCGTGCACCGGAACCCTGCGCTCGCGGGCCGCTGAGGCCGATCGTTCTACCAAGGAGTAGATTCTACCGGGGCCCGACGCGCCCCGTCCCCGATTCCCGAGCGTAGTGTCCATGACCGATTCCGTTCACGATCTCAACGCCGTCGAGCAGCTGCTTTCGGAGCGCGACGCGCTGCACGGATGGCTGACGCGACTCGACCACTTCGGTGGGACCACGCCGGCCGCTGTTCGCGACCGGGTGCGCCACGATTACGAGCGCCGCCTCGACGAGCTCACCAACGGCCTCCGGGCGCACGCCGACACGATTGCCGGGAAGCTCCGTGACGACCGGTCGGAGCACGCCACGCTCTCCGGACGCGCTACCGCGGCGCGCGAGGCGCTGGCCGAGGCGGAACTGCGCCACGCGGTGGGCGAATACGAGGACGAGCGATTCGAAAGCGAACGGACTCGCCACGGTAGCGATCTTCAGGCGTTCGAGCTGTCACTCGACGCCGTTTCCGAGCGGATCGCGCGCCTGGAGGAAGTCCACTCGCTGGTGACCCGTGAGCCGGCGCCGGTCGAGCTCGACGACGAAGACATCCCGCCCGACGAGCTCGACGACGTGGCGATCCCGCCGGAAGCCGCCGAGGCGGCCGACCTGGTGATGACGGTGACGGTCGATGCCGAGGTGGATGGCGGCGAGAGCAGCGATGCCGTGGTGGAGATCGACGAATTGACGATCGAGGACGAAGTTGATTCCTCGTTGCTGTCGGTGTTCGAGGACTCCGGTGCCGGCGCACAGCCCGCGCCGGCCCGGAATGAACCGGAACCAGCCGCGGAGTTCGGGCCGCTGTCCTTCCGGCCGCGCGGCACGCCGAACGCCGAACGGGCCCGGCCCGCCGCGGTACCGATCCGCCAGCAGGGGCGTCCCGCCGACGCCGACGCGGCGGTGACGATGCCGGGGGGGCCGACTCCACCACGATTCGTCCGCCCCGGCGAGCGCCTGCTCCACGAACCGCGCGGGCCGGACGCACTGCTCGACGAGGAGATCGTCGCCACCGGACCGGCGGCCGAGCCGGCGGCGGTTCCCGTCGGCCGGACGCTGCGGTGCGGCGAGTGCGGCGCGATGAACCGTCCGCTCGAGTGGTATTGCGAAAAGTGCGGGGCGGAATTGACGGTGGCGTGAACATCCGGGCGCGCCACCGCTGGTGGGCCGCCGCGCTCCTGCTCACGGCGCCGGCAGTGCTCACCGGCCAGACGGTGCGTGGCCGTGTCGTCGACGCCACCACCGGGCGTCCGCTGATCGGTGCCCTGATCGATCTGCGCGACGGCAGCGGCCGTGTGCTGCAGTCCACCCTCACCCCCGCATCGGGCATCTTCGTCCTCACCGCCCCCGCGCCCGGAACCTATCTGTATCGCGCCGCGGCAATCGGGTACTCGCCGCGCGGGCCGCTGATCGTCAACGTGTCCGCCGGCGGCGTGACGGTGGGTGACGTGGCGCTGGCGGCCACGGCGATGCGACTCCCCGATCTGCTCGCCGTTTCGCGAGGGCGTTATTGCGGCAAGAAGAGTCTCTCCGACGAGACCTTCGGCCGCCTGCTCGAAAGCGCCCACTCGGCGCTCGACATCATCGCCGCCACGATCCGGAGCCGTGAACTGCGGTTCACGGTGACGGAGATCCGGACTCGTACGCTGTACGGCGCGATGGGCGGAATCACCACGGCCGACACCACCACGCTGCCGCTGCTCGCGTGGCCGGTGCAGAGCATCGACCCCGACTCGCTCCGGCAGTTCGGGTTCAGCCGCGAAGTGCGTCCTGGCGATCCCGATACCCGGGTCTATTACGGGCCCGATCCCCGGGTCCTCTTTGCCGACTGGTTTCTCGACGGGCATTGCTTTTCGCTCGCCCGTTTCAAAGCCGGCGACGACACGTTGCACGTCCGGTTCGTGCCGGTCCGGAAGAGCAGACTCGTCGATATCTCCGGTGAGTTGCTGCTCGACGCCCATCATCTTTCGCTGCTGCAGTTCACCTTCACCCACGAGAATCTGCCGAACTGGGTGACGCCGAACGGCGCCGGCGGCGACATGCGCTTCGTGGCGCTGCCGTCGGGACTGTGGATGGTCGCGACGTGGGAGATCTGGGCGCCGATCGAAGGGTTGCCGACGACGTGGCACGGCCCGGAAATGGCCGGCATCACGGAAATCCGCGGCAGCGTGTCGGGCGTGGCGCGAGTGACGGGCGGGCTGGCGCCGCCGCAGGGCCGGGGTAGTGGATGAGGCAGCCATGAATGCAAACGGGGCCGGCGATCCGCCGGCCCCGTCGTCGTGGTTCGTCGTTCCGGGTCAGCTCTTGGCGCGAGCCAGTTTCGCAAGCCGACTCTTGGTGCGTGCCGCGAGATTCGGGTGGACCAGCCGTTTCCGGCCCGCGCGGTCGAGCTCCGCTTCCGCCGCTTTGGCTGCCGCCTGCGCTTCCGCCGCTGACGTGGCGGTGCGCACCTTCTTGATGGCGGTGCGAAGCGCGTGGCGCACCGCCCGGTTCCGGGAGGTGCGGGAACGGGTCTGGCGCAGGCGCTTGCGGGCGGACTTGATACGCGGCATAGATCCTCGGTGCAAATGATGGAACCCGGGCCGAGACAATAGTCGGGTGAGGCGGGCGCGGCAAGAGCGGCGTCGTTAGGTTAGCTGGCACACCTGGCGCCGGAGCCCGCACTGCTCAGCGATTTCCTGCTCGCACTCCCCATGCTCCTCTTTGCCCTCGTGGCGCACGAGGTGGCGCACGGATGGGCCGCCTACCTGCAGGGGGACGACACCGCCTACAAGCTCGGACGCCTGACGCTCAACCCGCTGCCGCACATCGATCCGGTCATGACGATCGCCATGCCGGCGCTGCTCTGGTTTCTTTCCCATGGACAGTTCACCTTCGGCGGGGCCCGGCCGGTGCCGGTGCTGACCCGGAACTTCCGCAATTATCGCCGCGGCGATCTGATCGTTTCGAGTGCCGGGATCATCACCAACCTCGTGCTGGCGCTGGCGTGCGCGGTGCTCTTCGCGGTGGTGGGACTGCTCTACCGGGCGTTGATCGGGCAGGAGGGCAACACCGCCGGCACGGCGCAACGGATGCTGGTCTGGGGCATCCACCTCAACCTCATCCTGGCGTTCTTCAACCTCATCCCGATTCCCCCGCTCGACGGCTCCCGGCTGTTCTACCATCTCCTTCCGGCCGGCTGGGGCGCCCGGTATCGCTCCATCGAGCGCTTCGGGTTTCTCCCGTTGCTCGTGCTGTTGCTCTTTGCGCCGGCCGCCTTCCTGAATACCCTGATGCTGCCAGCCTGGTGGACCGAGCGGCTCCTGCTCCAGCTCGTGGTCCCCTTCGCCATCGGGGCGACCTGGAACATCTTTAGCTGATGACCACGGCGACTTCCGAATCGGGAACAGACGCGTTCGACACCGGTGCCGGATTCGTGGTGGCGCTGGACGGATTCACCGGCCCGCTCGACCTGCTGCTGCACCTGGTGCGCGAGCAGCAGATCGACATCGCCGACATTCCGGTGGCGCGGATCGCCGACCAGTTTCTCGCGGCCATCCACGCGCTCGGGCTCAACCAGGCGGCGGACTATCTGGAGATGGCGGGCCGGCTCATCCGGCTCAAGGTCCAGCTGCTGTTGCCGCGCTCGGGCGAAGACGGTGAGTGGGAAGATCCCCGTGCCGAACTGGTGCGCCGGCTGCTCGAGTATCAGCAGATCAAGGAGATCGCGCGCGAACTGGCGGGGCTGGCGGAACGGCGAGCGCTGCGCCACGCGCGGGGTTTTCTCCCCCCGCCGCCGGAATTGCCGCCGCTGCAGGTGGAAATCGATCTTCTCGAGCTGCTGGTGGCGGTCGAACGCGTGGTCGCGGCGATCCCATCGCCGATGCTGCATCGCGTCATCGCGCGCCCGCTCGACGTCGAAGGCGCCGTTCGGCGGATCGAGGCGCTGCTGGCCGAGGAGGTGCAGTTCGACTGGCGGATGGCGCTGGGCCACTCGGCCACGATCGTCGACGTGCTCTCTGTTCTCCTCGCCCTCCTCGAACTGGCGCGCCGCGGCCTCTGCCGCGTCCGCCAGGAGGGCCCCTTCGCAACCCTGGTGATTGCCCGTGAGCTCGCTCTCCCCGCTGTCGCAACTCCTTGAGGCGGCGCTCTTCGCCGCCAACCGCCCGTTGACGCTGGACGAGCTCGAGAGTCTCGATCCGGACGCGGGGGCGGCGGAGTGTCGTACCGCTCTCGACCAGTTGCGCGAACACTACGAATTCGACGGTCATGCCATCGAGGTCGTGGAGCTCGGCGGCGGGTATCAGATTCTGACGCGGCCGGCGTTTGCCGCGGCGGTGGAACGCGCCCAGGCCATCCAGCGCCAGCCGCGTCTGTCGGCGGCCACGCTGGAGACGTTGGCGACGATCGCCTACCGGCAACCGGTGGGACGCGCCGAAATCGAGGAGATCCGGGGCGTCAATTGTGGCGGGGTGCTCCGCACGCTGCAGGAGCGCGGCCTGATCGAGGTCGTCGGACGGGGCGAATCGCTGGGACGCCCGTTGCTGTACGGCACCACGCCGCTCTTTCTCGAAGTGCTCGGGCTCAACGATCTCACCGATCTGCCCCGCGCCGACGAGCTGGTGATCGCGCTGCAGCCGCACCGGGCGGAGCCGGACTCCGGCGACGAGGATACGTTGGCTTCGGTCGAAGAGGGCTGATGCCGACGATGCGATTGCAGCGGTTCCTGGCGCGGGCCGGTGTGGCCTCGCGCCGCGCAGCGGAAGTGATGATCGAAGCGGGCAAGGTCCGCGTCGACGGCCGCACCGCCACCATCGGCATGTCGGTCGATCCCGAGACCTCGCGAGTCACCGTGGGACGCCGGTCGGTGCGGTTGGTGCCGCGGCGCTGGGTGGCGGTGCACAAGCCGCTGGGAGTCATCACCACCGCGGCCGACGAGTCGGGCCGACGCACGGTGTTCGACCTGCTCGACGATTCGACCGGACTGGCATACGTCGGGCGCCTCGACGTGGCCACCACGGGGCTGTTGCTGCTGTCCACCGACGGCGAGGCGATTCACCGCCTCACCCATCCCCGGTACCGGATTCCCCGGAGTTACATCGCGCTGGTCCACGGCCTGCCCACCGACGAGCTGGCCGCGCGGGCGCGCGACCGGGTGAAACTCGACGGCCGGCCGGTCGTCCCCTTGCGTGTCCGGGTCCGCGGCGGTCACGCCGGTCGAAGCATCCTGGAAGTGACGCTCGCCGAGGGGCGTCACCGGGTCGTCCGGCGCTGGGTGGAAGCGATGGGCGGCAAAGTGGAACGCCTGGCGCGGATCAGCTACGGCCCGGTGCGCCTTGGCGACCTGCCGCCGGGGCGGTGGCGTGACCTGACGCCGGCGGAGGTGCGCGCCATCTACCGCGCCATCGACATGGGCAACGAGGAGGGTTGAGTGGCGTTTCCGGTCCAGGACGTGATGACCGAAATCCGCAAACGGGTGGTGGGCCAGGATGCCATGATCGAGCGGCTGTTGATCGGCCTGCTCACCGGTGGCCACGTGCTGCTCGAGGGTGTCCCCGGGCTGGCCAAGACGCTCACCGTCCGGACGCTGGCGGACGTGTTGCACGCGTCGTTCTCCCGGATCCAGTTCACGCCCGATCTGCTGCCGGCCGACGTGGTGGGCACGATGATCTTCGACCAGCAGCATCAGGCGTTCACGGTCCGCCACGGCCCGATCTTCGCGCAGGTCGTTCTTGCCGACGAAGTCAACCGCGCACCGGCCAAGGTCCAGTCGGCGCTGCTCGAGGCGATGCAGGAGCACCAGGTGACGATCGGCGGCACCACGTACGCGCTTCCCGAACCGTTTCTGGTGCTCGCGACGCAGAACCCGATCGAAAGCGAAGGGACGTATCCGCTCCCCGAAGCGCAGCTCGACCGCTTCCTGCTCAAGGTCAGGGTGGAGTATCCCGACCGCCCCGAGGAACGTGAAGTGCTGCTGCGCATGAGCGTACCGGACCAGAACATCCCGGTGCAGCGACTGGCCGAGCCGAAGCAGGTCCTCGCGGCGCGTGAGCAGATCGGCGCGGTGCACCTCGACCCGAGATTGGTGGACTACATTGTCGACCTGGTGCGCGCCACGCGCCAGCCGGCGGCGGTTGGGCTGGCCAATCTCGAATCGATGATCGCCTTCGGTGCCTCGCCCAGAGCCTCGATCGCGCTGGCCCAGACGGCCCGGGCGCACGCGTTCCTGCGCGGGCGCGAATACGTCACGCCCGAGGACGTGCAGACGCTGGCCCCGGATGTCATGCGGCACCGGTTGGTCCTGACCTTTGATGCCGAGGCCGAGGGACTCGACGCCGACGCGGTGTTGCAGCAGATCCTTGCGTCGGTGCCGGTGCCGTGACGTGGCCACCCGTCTCCCGCCGTCGCTCCTGAAACGGGTCCGGGCCCTCGCATTGCGGGGGCGCCGGGCCACCGACACGTTGCTGGGCGGCGAAGTCCGATCGGTGTTCCGGGGTACCGGCATGGAATTCACCGATGTCCGCCCCTACATCGAGGGCGACGATCTCCGTCACCTCGATTGGAACCTGCTCGCCCGCACCGGCCATCCGTACGTCAAGCTCTACACGGAGACACGCGAACTGACGGTGTTGCTGGTGGTTGATCGTTCGCGGTCGACCGCCGTCGGCGATCCCGAACCGAAGGTGTCGCGGGCCATCGAAGTGGCCGCTGTGCTCGCGTTGGTGGCCAATCAGCAGCACGACCAGGTCGGTCTGCTGGCGTTCGCCGACCGCGTCGGCCCGGTGGTGCCGCCGGGACGTGGCAAACGGCACGTGTACAAGGTGATCGAACAGTTGTTCGCGCTCGAAACGGCGGGCCGGGGGACCGACCTGGCGGCCGCCCTCCACGCCGCCGGGGCGTTGCTGAAGCGGCGCGCCCTCGTCGTCGTGCTTTCCGACTTTCTTGCCGCCGACTGGGAGGTGGCCCTCAAGGGGCTCGCGTCGCAACACGATGTCACCGCCATCGTGCTCGAAGACGCCCGCGAGACGGCGCTGCCGGCCGGCGGCTGGGTCACGGTGGCCGGGAGCGAAGCGCCCGAAGCGCTGTTGTTCGACAGCGGTGACGTGCTCGCGCGGCGGCGCGCCGAGTCGGCGGTGAAACGGGCGCGGCTGCGGCGCAGTGCGGTGCTGGCGAGCGCCGGCGTGCGCGAAGTGGTGGTCCGCACCGATGGCGACTACATGGTGGCGCTCCGGACGGCGTTCGGGCGCAGCGGGCGCCGCCGGTGACAGGACAGCAACCGCAGCACCCGCAGGTGGGCGATACGCTCACCATTGTGGTGCACGTCGCGGCGCCGCCCGGCGCGGTCGTGCAGCCGCGCATCCCGTTGGATTCTTCCATCGCCACAATGACGGGATCGCCGGCGGTGAGCCGCGAAGGGAGCGCGGTCCGCATCGCATATCCGATCGCGGTCTGGGCGCCGGGCGAACAGCAGCTGGTGATCCCCGGGCCGATCGTGGTGACGTTGAGCGGCCGGGTCGACACGCTCGCCGACGTTCGCGTCCCGCTGTCGGTGGCGTCGGTGCTCCCCGCGGGAAAAGCCGTGGCGACATTGCCACCGCGTCCCGCTCGACCGTGGCTTCCCCGCAGCGGTGCTTCGGCGTTGCCGCTGGCGGTGCTGGTGCCGGTCGCCGTGATCCTCGCCGCCGTGCTGCAGTGGTGGTGGCGCCGCCGCGGGACGGCGCTGCCGCCGGCACCGCGGCTCGACGCCGAGCCGCCGCTCGACGCGGCCCGGATCGAGGCGTGGCTCACTGCCGGCGAAGTCCGCCTGGTGCTCGATCATATCGCCTGGCAGGTGCGCCACCGCGAGGACTTTGCTGATTGGCGCCAGCAGGCCGACGCGCTCCGGTTCGCGTCGGGCGACGCGGCACCGCTCGAATCCCTGGCCCGCGAAGGGTGGGAGCGCTTGCGGCAGGCGGGCACGTCGTGATCGGTGTCTTCCGCCCGTGGATGCTGGTGCTGCTGCTGGCGCTGCCGTGGTGGTGGTGGCGCCGCCGCCGCCAGGTTCCGGTGCCGGCCATCGTGAGCGACACCGCGCCGTTCAAGGAGGCGCTGCGCGGACGCTGGCGCCTGCGCCTGCCGGTGGCGCTGCGCTCCGCGGCCTACGGTGCGTTGATCATCGCCGCCGCCGGCCCGTATGGCCCCGGCGACCGCACCACGGTTTCGGCCAACGGCATCGCCATCGTGATCGCGCTCGACATCTCGAGCTCGATGCTTTCCGAGGACTTCGCCCCATCGAATCGCATCGAGGTAGCCAAGAAGGAGGCGGTCGATTTCGTGCACGGGCGACACGACGATCGCATCGGGCTGGTGGTGTTCGCCGCCGAAGCACTGACCGTCGTGCCGGTGACGCTCGACTACGGAGCCCTCACCAACGCAATCCAATCGGTCCAGATCGGCGAGCTCGAAGACGGCACGGCGATCGGATCGGGATTGGCTACCGCCGTGGCGCGGCTGCGCAAGGTGCCCGCGGCGAGCCGCGTCGTGCTGCTGCTCACCGACGGCGTCAACAACCGCGGCCTGATCGACCCTCGCACCGCCGCCGAAACGGCCGCGGCGTTCGGCATCAAGGTCTACACCGTCGGCATCGGCAGCGAGGGAGAGGCCCGCGTCCCCACGGCGCGGGGCGACAACGGCTACCACTACGAGACGATGCCGGTGCAGATCGACGAAGCGCTGATGCGCAACATCTCACAACTCACTGGTGGCGAGTACTTCCGCGCCCGCGATAGCCGCGCGCTGACGGAGATCTTCGCGCAGATCAACCGGCTGGCGCGGGCCCCCGCGAGCGTGACCCGGTATTCCCATGACACGGAACGGACGCTGCCGTTTCTGGTGCTCGCGGTGCTGGCGCTCGCCGGTGAGCTGGTGGTGAGCGGGTGGATGGTGGTGCGGGTACCATGACCTTCGATCATCCATGGCTGTTGGCTGCGGCGCCGCTCGCGGCGGCGATGGTGGGCTTGCTGGCCGGTCTGGCGCGCCGGCACCGGGTCACGGCCGCGGACGCCTGGTCGTCCGCGCTCGGCGCCCAGGCGCGCCGCCTCGGCCGGCGATCGCCCGGGGTGCTGGCATTTGCCACGTTGGTAGCCGTCGCGGCGATGTCCGGTCCGCGCTGGGGGGCCGGCAGCCGCCAGCTTGAATCCCGGGCTCGCAATGTGGTATTCGTCATCGACGTCTCGCGGTCGATGCTGGCGCAGGATGCCGCGCCGAACCGGCTCGAGCACGCCGTGGAACTGGCCCGGCGGCTCCTCAGTGACCTGCAGGGCGATCGCATCGCGCTGGTCGGTTTTGCCGGTGACGGCTACCTGCTCTCGCCGCTGACGCTCGATGCCAGCGCCATATCGGTGCAGCTGGACGCGCTCGACCCCGACATGGCCAGCGAAGGCGGATCGGCGCTGGCGGGTGGACTCGATGTGGCGAGGTCGGTCCTCGGCGCGACTCACGAAGGGGGGGACAAGGCCATCGTGATGTTCACCGACGGAGAGAGTTTCGACGGCGACGCCGCGCTCCAGGCGGCCGGCCGCGCCGTGGCCCGGGACGGAATCACCCTCGTCACGGTTCCGGTGGGCAGTGTCGCCGGCGCCAGGATCCCCGAATCGGGGGGCGGCTGGCACAAGGACGCCAGCGGTCAGGACGTGGTGACCGTCCGGCGCGACGATCTGGTGCAGCTCGTTTCGAACGCGGCGCAGGGGATCATCATCTCACCGGAATCGCTCGACCCGGTGAGCGACGTGCGACAGGCGCTGGCCCGCCTGCAGGGCGCGCCTGCCGCCGATCGCACCGGCGCGCGACCGGTGCCGCAGGCCTGGCTCCTGGCGCTGCTCGCCGCGCTGGTACTCATGGCGCACGCCGTCACCCGGCGCAGCGCGGCGCTGGCGGCACTCTTCCTGGCCGTCGGACTGGCGCGCGCCACGGCGCAGCGGCCAAGCCCCGGCACCCGCTTGCTCGAGCGCGGTGACACGTCGCGCGCGGCGAGCGCGTTCCTCCACGACGCCAGGGTTTCGGGCAGCGATACCGCCTGGTTCAACGTCGGCACATCCGAGCTGGTCAGCGGGCAGTTCACCGCGGCGATCGACGCCCTGCAGCGTGCCACGCTCAGTCTCGATCCCGATCTCCGACGCCGGGCACTGTACAATCTCGGTACGGCGTACCTGCTTCAGGCGCGGCACGACACGGCACAGCGCGACACGCTGCTCCGGGCCGCCGCGTCGCAGTTACAACAGGCGCTGCTGCTCGACCCGAACGACGTGAACGCGAAGTACAACTACGAACTGGCACGCCGGATCCGGCCGCCGGCGTCCCCGTCGTCGGCACCGAAGCCGCGTAGTGGCGGCGGGGGCGGGGAGCAACCACCGCCCAGGGGCACGATGACCCGCGCCGAGGCCGAGCAGGTGCTGAGCGCGATGGAGCGGGCCGAGCAGCAGACCCGGCGATCCCTGTATCAGCGGCAGGCGCACGGCGCTCCCGTCCGGGGGCCCGATTGGTAGCCCTGCTCGCCGCTCTGACGGTATTGCTCGGCCAGGACACGACGGCGACGTCGGTTTCGCCCCGTGCGATGGCGTTGCTCGATCGCTTTCCCCCTCCCGTGCCGGGGTCGGTGTCGGTGGCGACGCGATTCTCCCAGGACACCGCCTGGATCGGCGAACAGGTCGAACTGGTGACCGTCGCATGGTTTCCCCGCGCGCTCCGCGAGCGGCTGCGCGACCGGCCTACGCTCCGGGCGCCCGCGCTGACCGGGCTCTGGAGCCTTCGCAGTGATGTCGTGCCGGTGCTGGCAGAATCGCGTTGGGTGGGGAGCTACTACTATGACGTCTTCGTCTCCGACCAGACCATTTTCCCACTGGGCGCCGGCCCGATCGTTGCGCCGCCAGCAGTGCTGACGTACGCCGTACCGACCTCGACGTCGTACTATGCGCCCCAGGAACGCCGCACGCTGTCATCGCAGTCGGTGACGCTCGAGGTGCGTGCCGTCCCGGCGTCGATGACCGGCGCTCTCGGTGCCGGGCCCACCGGCCGATCGCTCGGCGCCACATGGCGCGGACCCGCCGGCGCTCTGGTTCCCGGCGCACCGGCGATCGTCGACCTGGTGATATCGGGCGAGGGGAACCTGGCGCTCTGGCCGGCGCCGGACATCGCCTGGCCGGGCGGATTGCGCGTCTACGCCGAACCGACGCAGGTGCGCGTTTCGTCGTCCAGCGGATGGATCGGTGGTGAAAAGCACTTCCGGTTCACGGTCGTGGCGGAGAGCGCCGGCGTGGTGACGTTACCGGCGGTCAGCTATCCGTACTTCGATCCTCGTGCGGCGCACGTGGCGGTTGCGCGAGCGGCGGCGCTGTCGCTTCCGGTCGTGCCGGCGCCGCCGGGCATCGCGACGCGCCAGCCGCTGCCGGTGTCAGCGGGCGCGGGAGTGCCCTGGACAACGGTGTTCGTGCAGTCCGGGTGGCCGGCACTCGTCCTCCTGGTCGTGGCGGCGCCGGTTCTCGTGCTGCTGCTGCGGCGCAAACGGCCAGCGACATCTCCGGCGACACCGCCCGCCGAGGCCGAGGGCGAGTTGCGGCTGCTGCTGGCCACCCCCGCCGACGCGGGCCCGGAGCGGGTTGTTGCGGCGCTTCGCCATCGGGGCATCAATCGCCAGGACGCCGAGCAGATTCGCCGCTGGCTCTCGGCATCGCTCGCGCGTCGCTACGGCCGCAATCACCCGGTGGGTCCGCCGCCGCCGCCGGCGCTGCAACGAGCGCTGGCCCGTCTGCGCCGCCCGGCGGCGTTGATTTTGCTCATCCTGCTGACACGCCCGCTCAGCGGACAATCGTCGAGCGGAGTGAGCCGGTACCGGGGCGGCGATTACGCCGGTGCTGCGCGGGCGTTTGCCACGCTCGTGGAACACGATCGCGACGCGGCCGACGCCTGGCGCGATCTCGGCAGCTCGCGATGGATGGCGGGCGACGACGTCGGCGCCACCGCCGCGTGGCTGCGTGCCATGTTGCTGGCGCCGCGCGACCCGTTGACGGAGCTGGCGTGGCGCCAGGCCGACGCCATCCCGGCCGACGTCCGCGCTCTCGCGCCGAGCGTGCCGCTGAGCCGCGACGAACTGGTGTTGCTCGCCGTTGCCCTCTGGGTGTCGATGTGGTTGCTGATCGGTTTCCGCCGCCGGCGCCTCGCCTTGGCGTGCGCGATGGTTCTGCTCCTGGTGGCCGCGGGCGGCGCGGCGCGTTGGCGACAACTGGCGTACCGCGAGGCGCTGGTCCGGGCCGGCGCCACGTTGCGCGTCTCTCCCACCGAGGCCGCGCCGTCGCTGGGCGACGTGGCGGAGTGGTCGCGGGTCACCGTCACGGGGGCCCGCGGCGGGTGGTATCTGATCGCGACGCCGGACGGCAAAGAAGGGTGGGTAGCGCGCAATCTGATCGCCGGCATCGGCCCGCTAGATTGACCGGATGCCGGCCGCCACTGCTCCCCGCATCGCGCTCCTTCCCGACGCCGTCGCCAACCAGATCGCGGCTGGCGAGGTGGTCGAACGGCCCGCGTCGGTGGTCAAGGAACTCGTCGAGAACGCCCTCGACGCCGGTGCCCGCCACGTGCGCGTCGCCGTGGAGAACGGCGGCAAGACGCTGATCGAAGTGGCCGACGACGGTTCGGGAATGACGCGGGACGAGGCGATCCTGGCGCTCGACCGCCACGCCACCAGCAAGATCCGCACGCTCGGAGACCTGATCGGGATTGCCACCTTCGGCTTTCGAGGCGAGGCGCTGCCCGCCATTGCATCGGTGACACGGTTCACCATGATCACGGCGGTGGCCGACGGGGAAGCGACCGAGGTGGTGGTCAGCGGCGGCCGGGTCGAGCGGGTGGCCGAGGCGGCCCGGCAGCGCGGCACGACGGTGTCGGCTCGTGCCGTCTTCTTCAACACGCCGGCGCGCCGGAAATTCCTGCGGTCGGCGGCGAGCGAAAGCCGGCTGGTGTGGGACGCCGTGGCCACGCTGGCGCTGGCGCACCCGGAGATCGGCTTCGAGTTGACGCTCGACGGACGGGCGCGGTTGACGGTTCCCGACCACCAGTCGCGGCAGGAGCGGCTCGCCGCCGTCTGGGGCGAGGACATCGCCAGGACGCTGCTGCCGGTCGATTACGCCTCCGGTCCGGCTCGCGTCGTCGGTTTCGCGCAACGGCCCGCGGACGCCCACCCGACCGGCCGGCGGACGCAACTGTTCGTCAACGGCCGACCGTTCCGCGACAACTTCCTGATCCGTGCCGCCGAAGCCGGGTATCGCTCGGCGATCCACCCCGGCGATCGTCCGTCGCTCTTCCTCGACCTGCTCGTGGCGCCCGACACGGTCGACGTCAACGTCCACCCGGCCAAACTCGAAGTCCGCTTCCGCGACCGGTTCAGCATCGAGCGCGTCGTCGAGGAAGCCGTTCGGGACGTGCTCGGCCGACTCGACGCCACCGCATTTCTCGGCGGCGGGCCGCCTCCCGCCGCCGATGCGTGGCGCGCCCCGGAACCGGTGCAGGTTCCGCCGGACCTGTTCGCGCCGCTCCCCGACGCCGAACGGGACGGATCGGCGGCCCCGGTCGAAACGGCCGCCGTCGCCGCGGCGTGGCAGCTGCCGCTGCTGCAGCTCGGCGACACCTATATCTGCTACGAATCTCCGGATGGACTGGTCATCGTCGATCAGCATTCGGCGCACGAACGGGTGCTGTACGAAGAGGCGATGGGGCGGCTGCTCGAGGGCGCGGTGCCGGCGCAGCGGCTGCTGTTGCCGCTCACGATCGAATTGACCGACGAAGAACTCGACGTCATCGCGGCGCAGACCGATCTGTTGCACCGGCTCGGCTTCGAGATCGAACCGTTCGGTGGCCGGGCCGTGGCGCTTCACGGCGTTCCCAATCCGCACCCGCGGTTCGATGCCGCGGCGACGTTTCGCGGACTGGTGTCGGACCTGGCCAGGGGGCGGTTCGGCGGCTGGGCCAATCCGGTGGAGCGACTGACGGCGACATACGCATGTCACGCGGCGGTGAAGGCGGGGCAGGCCCTCGACGATCGGGAGATGCGCGAGTTGCTGCTGCGGCTGTTCGCGTGCACGCTGGCGCCGCACGATGTGCACGGCCGTTCCACCATCGTGCAACTCCCTCGCGAGGAGCTGGAGCGCCGGTTTGGACGTCGCTGAAACGCCGGTGCTGGTCGGACCGACCGCCATCGGCAAGACCGCAGTCGCGCTCGAGCTCGCGCGCTTCTGGCCACTCGAAGTGATCTCGGCCGACTCGCGGCAGGTCTACCGCGGCCTCGACATCGCCACCGCCAAGCCTACCCCACGTGAGCGACGCCGCGTGCCGCATCACCTCCTCGACATGGTGGCCCCCGGCGAGCGCTACAGCGCCGGGCGGTTCGCGCTCGACGCCGCGGAGCTGGTCGATGCGATCCGGACCCGCCGCCGGCTGCCGGTGGTGGTTGGAGGAACCGGGCTCTACATCCGGGCGTTGGTCGAGGGATTGTTCGTCGAGCCGCCGCTCGACCGTCCGGCACGTGAGTCGATCGGCCGGGTCACGCGGGTGATGTCCCACTCCGACCTGGTGCGCTGGGCCAGCCGGCTCGATCCCGGGTACGGTGGCGGCGGCGGACGGCAACGCGCGGTGCGGGCCATCGAGGTGTCGCTCCTGACCGGGCGCCCGTTATCCTGGTGGCAGCGTTCGGCGACGGTCGCCGGCATGGTTCGACCCTGGTACGTGCGCCTGACGGCGCCCCGGGCGGTGCTGCACCAGCGCATCCGCACCCGCACCGACGAGATGGTGCGGCGGGGGTTGGTGGAGGAAGTCGCGGCGGTGCTGGCCGATGGAGCCGGACGCGACGGGCCGGGGTTCGACGCCATCGGCGTGCGCGAAGCCGTGGCGGCGCTCGACGGCCGCCTCCCTCGCGACCTGTTGGCAGCGGCGATTGCCACCGCCACGCGCCAGTACGCCAAGCGGCAGGAAACATGGTTCCGGCACCAACTGGGAGATGACGTGCTCGTCCTCGATGCAACCCGTCCCCCCGGGACGCTCGCCGCGGAGATCGCCGCCGCCTGGGCGAACCGATGAAGATCGGCATCACCTGTTATCCCACCTATGGCGGATCCGGGGCGGTGGCCACGGAACTGGGGCTCGACCTTGCCCGCCGCGGCCACGAAGTCCATTTCATCAGCTACGACTCGCCGTTCCGGCTGCGCCAGATACGCCGAGCGGGTCTACTTCCACGAAGTCGACACGACGATGAGCCGGTATCCGCTCTTCGAGCATTATCCCTACGAACTGGCGCTGGCGTCGCGCCAGTACGAAGTGGCGCTGCAGGAAGAGCTCGATCTGCTGCACGTGCACTACGCCATTCCTCACGCAACCACCGCGTATCTCGCTCGCGAGATGCTGCAGCGGGAACATCCCATCAAGGTCATCACGACGCTGCACGGCACGGACATCACGCTGGTGGGGCAGGAGGCGTCATTCTTCGCGATCACCCGGTTCTCGATCGAGCGGTCCGACGGCGTGACGGCGGTGTCGCACTTCCTCCGCGAAGAGACGTATCGCGCCTTCGGCTGCGGCAATTGCGCGATCGCGATCGTGCCGAACTTCGTCAACCTCGCCGAGTATCATCCCGGGCTGGCGATGCCACGGCAATCGCTGGTGCCGCCCGACCACCGGTTGATGGTCCACGTCTCGAACTTCCGCGAGGTCAAGCGGGTGCGCGACGTGATCCGGATCTTCGCCCGGGTCCGGCGTGCGATGCCGGCGACGCTGGTCATGGTGGGCGATGGCCCGGATCGTACCGACGCCGAACAGGCCGCCCGAGAACTCGACGTCGCCGCCGACGTCCGGTTTCTGGGGCGGCTCGACACCGTCGCCCCGTTGCTTGCGGCCGCCGATCTCTTCGTTCTGCCGTCACAGACCGAGTCGTTCGGCCTGGCAGCGCTCGAGGCGCTGGCGTGCGGCACGCCGGTGCTCGCCGCGCGGGTCGGCGGCATTCCCGAATTGATCACCGACGATGTCGAGGGGCTGCTCGAGCCGGTGGGATCGGTGGAGGCGATGGCGCGGCGCACGATCGACCTGCTCAAGGACGGACCGCGGCACGCACGGATGCGCGAGGCCGCCGTGGCGCGGGCCGCCGAGTTCTCCACGGACGTCGTCGTCCCGAAATACGAGGCGTTCTACCGCCTGGTGCTCGACCAATGACGGCGCCGGGCCCATTGGCGGTCGCGGTCTTCCTCGGCATCGTCGAAGGGGTGACGGAGTTCCTGCCGATCTCGTCGACCGGTCACCTCATCGTGGCAGGTCATCTGGTCCGGTTCACCGGGCCGCGCGCCGACACGTTCGAGATCGTCATCCAGACCGGGGCGATCCTGGCCGTCGTCTGGCATTATCGCGCGCTGCTCCTCGATCTGGCGCGACGGTGCCTGGTCGCAGCCGGCCGAACGACGCATGGCGCTGAACCTGCTACTGGCGTTCCTGCCGGCGGCGTTCGTCGGACTCGCCGCCCATCACTGGATCACGGCGCATCTGTTCGCCCCCGGTCCGGTCGCGGGGGCACTCGTGGTCGGCGGGATCATCATCCTGCTCTTCGAGTGGCGCCGTCCGGTGCCGGTGACGACGGACGTGTTCGCGATCACGCCGCGCCAGGCGTTCGGTATCGGGTGCGCGCAGGTCTTGTCGCTCTTCCCCGGGACCTCCCGGGCCGCGGCGACCATTCTCGGTGGCTACGGCCTCGGCCTGTCGCGACCCGCCGCCACCGAATTCTCCTTTCTGCTCGCGATCCCGACGCTGCTGGCCGCCGGCGGGTATGACATGTTCAAGAACCGGGCGCTGTTCCACGCCGCCGACGTGCCGATGTTCGCCGTCGGGCTGGTGGTCTCATTCATCGCGGCGCTGGTCGTCATCCGCGGTTTTCTCCGCTACGTGCAGAGTCACACGTTCAATGCTTTTGCCTGGTATCGCATCGGCTTCGGGCTCGTCATCTTCCTGCTCATCGCGCTCCACATCTTCGCGTCACGTGGCGCCTGAACTGCTTCACGCCACCGAGCTGCCGAGCACAATGGACGCGGCGCACGAGATGGCGCTGCGCGGCGCCGCCCACGGAACAGCGGTGCGGGCTGACCGCCAGACGGCGGGACGGGGTACGCGGGGTCGCAATTGGGCATCGGACGACGGCGGACTGTGGCTCTCGGTCATCGCCCGACCACAGCACACCGATGCGCTCGAGGCGCTCTCGGTCCGGGTGGGCCTGGCGGTGTGCGCCGTGCTCGAAGCCTCGTGTCCGGTGCTGCCGCGGCTCCAGCTGAAATGGCCCAACGACATACTCCTCGACGGACGGAAGATGGCGGGTATCCTGTGCGAAGCCCGGTGGGGCGGGGGCCAGTGCCAGTGGGTGGTGGTCGGACTCGGGCTCAATGTGCGCAACGTGATTCCTGACGGGTTGCGGGGCGTCGCGACGGCGCTGGCCACCTGGGCGGCTGATGCCACCGTCGACGCGCTGGCCGCGCCCGTCGCGGCCGCGGTTGCCTTCGCCGCCCGCGAGGCGGGACCGCTCACCGAGGCCGAGTTGCGGGCGTTCGCGTTGCGCGATGCGCTCGCCGGCGCGCACATCGTCGAACCGGTGCGCGGTTCCGCGGAAGGGATCACCGCCGGCGGAGCGCTCCGCGTCCGCACCGAGGCCGGGCCGGTGCGGGAAATCCTCGCCGGGGTGGTCACCGCGGCGTCCTGACGCGAGATTCCTGCATGCTCCTCGCCCTCGATATCGGCAACACCGAAGTCACCGTCGGACTCTTCCGGGCCGACACGCTGGTGGGCCACTGGCGCCTGACCACGGCCTCCGAACGCACCCCCGACGAATGGGCCATTGCGCTCGAAGCGTTCCTTGCGCGGGCGGGACATTCGCCGGCCGAAATCCGCGGCGCCTGCGTGGCGTCGGTGGTGCCGACGGTCACCCAGGCGATGGTCGACGCGGTGCGATCGGCGATCACCACCAGGGTCGGGGTACTCGAACCGTCGACGCCGTTGCCGCTCACGCTTGCCGTCGACGAGCCGCTGGCGGTCGGCGCCGACCGGATCGCCAACGTTCTCGGCGTGCTCGACCGGTATCCCGGCGACAGCATCGTCATCGATTTCGGCACGGCGACGACCTTCGATTGTGTCACCGCCGACCGGCAGTTCTTCGGCGGGTCGATCATGCCGGGCATTCGCACCTCGGCCGACCAGCTGGTGCGGAAGGCGGCCAAGCTGGTGGCGACCGAGCTGGTACCGCCGGCGCGCGCCATCGGCCGGCGCACCGACGAGAACATCCAGGGCGGCGTGCTGTTCGGCACTGCCGATGCTGTCGACGGCATGGTGCTGCGGATGCGGTCCGAATGGCCCGCCGGCCGCGTGCCACGCACCGTCGCCACCGGCGGGCTGGCGGCGATGATCGCGCGGCTGGCTCGTCACATCGACGTGGTCGATCCGGACCTCACCCTCCACGGCTTGCGCGTCGCCGCGGCATCGCTCGAACTGTGACCGAGCCGCGTCCGGACGGCGTGGCTCCGCGTCCCACCCGCGAGCCGCTCGGGCGGCACGTCACCCAGCGGCTCTTCGGCCCCGCGGCGCCATACATCCTCTATCTGCGCCCCGGCGAGTGGCCGGTCCTGGCGTTGCACGCCGCGATGGGCTGGTGGCTGGCCACCGGTTTCACCTGGCCGAACAGCCGCGCCTGGCTGGGGATCGTCGCGTGGGTGGTGGGACTCAACGGCGGCTCGCTCGCGCTCAACTCCGCGTTGGCGGACCAGCGCCGCGAATTGCTCTTCCTCGAGGACGCACCAGCCGTTCCCCGGGGGCTCACCGTCGTCGCGGTGTGCGTGATGCTCGCCGGGCTGGCTGTCGCCTGGCAGCTCCCCGGCGGATATCGCGAACTCTACCTGCTGTCGCTGCTGTTGTCGCTCGCCGCGTCCGTGCCTCCGATCCGACTCGAAGCGATTGGCGGCGCAGACTGGATCATCGTGATGCTGTGCTTCGGCGTGTTCACGCCGGCGGCGGCGTGGGCCATCACGGGTGCGTCGTTTTCCGGACCGCGCGCCCTCGCGATCTGGTCGTTCGCGCCGCTGCTCGGCGGCATCTATCCGCTCACGCAGTTGCACCGGCTGGACATCGACCGCGAGCGGGGGATCGGGACCTTCGCGTCCTGGCTGGGCCAGCCCCGCACCCTCATGCTGGCGCTGATCGGCACGGGTTTCGGATTCGGGATGTTGACCATGGCCGCGTGGCTCAGCGATTGGCACGGTGGTGTCGACCTGCTCCGCTGGGGGGCATTGCTCACGGCGGCTGTGGCGTGGCTGGCCGTCCTCGGTCCGTGGTATATCGCCGGGCGAGGGTGGTCGGCGCACGATCACCGCCGTGCGCTGCACCAGGCGCTGGTGGCGTGGGTGCTCACCGACATCGCGGTGATCGTCGCCTGGGGATTGTGACCCCGTAGCGGCGGCGGGGCTTGGCTCAAACCGTGGTGTACCGCTAGTTTAGCGCGTTACCGTCATCGTTCGCGGAGAACTTCCGATGGCCACCGCCGTTTCCTACGACGACTCGTTCGACACCACCCGTCTACCCATACTGTTGCGAGGCCTCACCGTGCTCGCGGTGGTCCAGGCGGCGTGCGTGCTGGCCACGTCGCTTGTAGAACGGAACCTCGACGGCGTCGCCAATCGCGGCCTGACCGCGGTGATTGTCGCGTTCGGGGCGGCGTTCACGATCTTCTACCCCGGTACCCGGACCCGGCCCCGCACGATCGAGGGAATCGCCGGCGCGGCCGCGATCGGCCTGGGCGCGACGTGGGCGTTCCTGGTGCTCGATCTCGCCATTCTCCAGCCACTGCACACCTATACCAATCGGTGGTACGAGATCGGCGGCGGGTCGAACTGGTGGTACATCCCCGCGTGGTGGCTGGTGGGGACGTATCTCTCGTGGATGGGGGGATTTGTCCTGGCCCACCTCGGCCGGCGCTCGGGCGAGGCGTCGGTTCCGGTGGCCGTCGCGATGCTGGCGGTGCTGACGGTGCTCTGCGGTGCCGGGGCGGCTTTCGTCCGATTTCCGGGGGCAGGGTGGAATGTGCCGACATTCGCCATCGCCATCGCACCCGCTTTGCTCCTCGAGAACCTCCTGACCTGGCTCGTCGCCAGGCGGAGCTGATTGGCCGCCATGCTCGGGCGCGCCGCGCGGCTGGTTCTCCGCCTCGCGGGCTGGTTGCTGACTCCGCTGGTGATCATCCTGACCGGCGCGCTCGGCGCCGCGATCGGCCTCGTCGTCGCGACACGCGTCCCCGTTGAACTCGGCCTGATCCTGGCCGTGGTGCTCGGCTTTGCGGCGGCGACGATCGGGCTGCTATTCTGGATCAGATTGCTGCGCCGCAGCCCGGAACTGCAGGAAGTACTGGCCGTCACCCCGGAGGGGGTGCCCCGGCCGGAGGCGGTCGAAGAGTTGATCCACCACGAACTCCCCCACTCCGGCGACACGCCGTGATCCCGCGGACGCTGATGACGGCGTTGGCGGGCGCGCCGCTCCTGGTGTCACCGCTCGCGGCCCAGCAGGGCGCGTTGATCACGGCCGGCCGGGTCCTGGCCGGCTCGCCGGCGGAATCGAGCTGGCATCTCACCATCGAGCGCGATCTCGGCGGTCCGCTGGGCTTCGACGGCTCGTTGCTGGTGCTTCCCGGAAGCCGGCCCGAAACCGGTGAACTCTACGGCGTTGGCGGCGACCTGACGCTCTTCAGCGCCGCCCATGGTCTGCCCACGGTGCTCCTGGGCGGTGCGGCTGGGATCGGCATCGGCCAGCAGAAGCGGCTCTGGGCCAGTTGGTCAGCCGGCCTCCGCATGCCGCTGGTCATCGTCGGGCCGGTGCGCCTGATGGCTGAAGGTCGCTGGCGTGACCTGACGATCGACGGTCGCGACGGCTTCGAGGTGGGGCTGGTCTTCGGCTATCGCGCCGACCGCGGCGATCTCGCGCGGTCCCGGCCGGAGTCGGCCGGGCTCTGGATCTCGCCGGCCACGGCCGAAATGCTGCGTTCCAGCGGGATCCCCGACGCCAAGGCCAGGCTGCTCAGCCAGGTGGTCGAAACCGCGCTCGACGAGATGGGGCAGCCCTATGTCTGGGGCGGAACCGGTGACGGCAACGGCGGCTTCGACTGCTCGGGGCTCATCCAGTACGCGTATGGCCGGCACGGCGTGTTGTTGCCGCGTACCGCCGAAGGGCAATCGACGGCGGGCATCGCCGTGCGGCGCGATGTCGACGTGCTCCTGCCGGGCGACATCCTGACGTTCTCGGAACGCGGCGACAAGGTGACCCACGTCGGGCTCTACGTCGGCGACGGGCACTTCATCCACAGCGCGTCGACCGGCGTGCGGCTGAGTCAGCTGAGCGAGGACGACGCCGAAGGCCGGCTCTGGCTCCGCAAGTGGGTGGGGGTGCGCCGGATCGTGGAGTAGCGCTACTTGATCAGAGTGCCGTGCACCACGCCCATGGCATCCAGGCGCTTGAGGTCACTCTCGTAGTCGCCATCGTTAGTCGGCACCCTGGGCCACTGGTCGATGTGATCCGGCGCGAACAGGCTGGCCATGTGGATCATCGCGCCCTTGACGAGCTCCTTGCCGGTGAGATTGTCGTACGTTCCCACCAGCCGGTACTTGTGACCCTGCTGCAGGCGGATTCCCGAGCCAGCGATCCCCGGCAGCAGCCGCTGGATGGAAAGCATCCGCCCGTTGGCGCCGAGGCTGGTATTGAGGTGCACCACCTGGCGCGACTTGGCGCCGGTGACGTCGTAGAGCGAAATGCCGGTGCCGAAGTCGTGTTCGTGCCCGCCCACGCCGATGATCCGCCCCGAGATCGGGAACGTGAACTCCGCCGATTTTTCCGACTTGCCGGCGGGCAGGTCGAAATCAACGTCGCGCGCAACCGGGTACACCACGTCCATGTAGAGCGGCAGCACGCTCAGGGGCCGCGGTGTCATGTTCCGGGGCAGATACTCGATCGTCATCCGCAGTGTCACGCCTGAAAGCGGATGAGCGCTTTCGTTGTCCCACATCACCAGCAGCGCCATGGGCATGCCGGCGTTCACCGGAATGCCGACGCTGGCCGGGAGGTGGATGTCCTCCGTCTCCTGTCCCATGGCAATCATCCGTTCCGGCATGGGATACAGCAGCTGGCGCCGCGCGAAGTTGACCACGTTGACGTGATGGATGAGGCGTCGCGGCAGCGGGTTGCCCTTGCCGTCGACGATGTTGAGCCGTACGCCGCGCGCCCACCCGTCGACCGGCCAGTCGAACTCCAGCAGGCCGGACACCGACATCCCCGGCATCAGCGCGTCCATCCCCATCCCCTGCATGCCGCCCATTTCCATCCCGGGGTGATCGTCGCCACTGCCGGCTTCGAGATCGTACTGCCCGGCAGTGAGGATCACCTCGTGCCGCGCCGAATCGACCCGCACCGTCAGACTCTGCTTCGGGGCGGGGTGCTGCAACGGCGCGAGCATGGTCAACGCAAGCGACAGGGCCAACATGGCGATCCTCCACAGGTTCGGCGAGGCGGAACGTCGCGGGCCAGTCGAGGGAGGAAGGCAAGGCGTCGTCGCACCACCGGCCCCAATATATTACGGTCGTGACATCGGCTCCGCGTCCGACCGGCTGGCGGCACGTCCGCGCGCTGTCCCTGGTAGCGATGGTGGCGTGGCTGCCGACCGGTTCCCTCGCCGCCCAGCGCTTCCTCCCCGCCAACGTCCAGGCGTTCGAGCTGCCCCTCGCCTCGCCGCGAGCCACCGGATTCGCCGGACGCATCATCAGCGCCTCGGTGGGCGATTCCCGCTTCGGTGCCGAGACCGAAGCCGACGTGAACATCGCCGAGAACATTCCCGTCTACCTGCTGACCCGGTCGAAGGCGCCCTGGCTGATCGACTTCGGCGTGGGCAACGAATTGCGGTTCTCGCTCACGGATCCGAAGAGCGCGCTCATCAGCACCGACTGGACCGTCGGCTTCGATGTTTCGGGGGTGGCGCTGGCCGTCGCGGTGCGCCTCTATCACGAATCGAGTCATCTCGGCGACGAGTACGCCGATCACTTCGCGGCGCCGCGGATCCACTGGACGCGAGAATACACCATGGGCTGGGTCGGCGTGCCGGTCGGTCCGTTGACGGTGCGCGGCGCCCTCGGCTGGGTGCTGCACGACCAATTGGGATTGCGGCGCGGACTCGCCGAAGCGGCCGTTGACTATCGCAGCGGTGACTTTCTCGTCGGCGGGATGCCTGCGCGCTGGGTGGGCGGCGTCGATACCCAGTCGGCGGCGGACGTCGACTGGCAATGGAGCACGTCGGCCCGCGTCGGACTCGAACTCGGCCCCATGGTGGGGCACCGCGTCTCCTTCAGCATCGTCGGCCACACCGGCCTGTCGACGCAGCGCCAGTTCTACTCCCTCCGGAGCCGCTACCTCGGCGGCGAGATCCGCTTCGACCTGTAGCGGGCAGCCGTATCGTCGAGGTGCTCCACTTGACAGCCGTCGGCTCCTCTCTAGCTTTGTGCCACTGGCACTCTCCGCGTGAGAGCGCCAAGTGGTTGTGATATAACAACTTACTCTACACCGCTTACGGTGGAGGTTCTGGGTATGGCAGGGGCGAGCAAGTCCAAGCACCGCATCACCCCACTCGAAGACCGGGTGGTCGTTACTACCCAGCGACGAGACCGAGTCGATGCGTGGTGGGTCCTACATCCCCGACACCGCGAAGGAGAAGCCGACACAGGGCGAGGTGATCGCCGTCGGGCCGGGGCGCTACAAAAAGGGGGAGCGCGTGCCCCTCGACCTCAAGGTCGGCGACACGGTGTTGTACGGCAAGTACAGCGGGACGGCGTTCACGATCGATGGCAATGAAGTCATGATCGTCAAGGCGTCCGAAGTCCTCGCCGAAAATCGGCTGATTCACTCAACAGACCGGAGACAGAAGCAATGGCAGCAAAGGAACTGCTTTTCGACGTAGAGGCGCGCGCCAAGCTCAAGAAGGGCGTCGACGCGCTCGCCGAGGCGGTCAAGGTCACGCTCGGTCCCAAGGGCCGCAACGTCGTGATCGACAAGAAATTCGGTTCGCCGACGGTCA
>CAVOMQ010000001.1:0-2391133 GCA_963697065.1 uncultured Gemmatimonadales bacterium | reverse complement strand
CTGGCGAGGCTCTAGCCATTCGCCGGAGCTGCATCGTGGTCGTTCAATGCTGCGTCTGGTGACGGCAGGCGACCTTGCGGGGGCGGTGGACGGCGTCCGTGCCTTTATGTCCCGGTGTCTTCCTGGCGAGTCTCGTCACCGGGTCCGGCGGGCCCGGGGCGCAGGTCCGTGCTGAAGAACGCGGATGAGGCGCGCATCCTGCGCCGAGGCCTCGCGTGGTATCCGGCTCCCGGCATGAGCCTGCCCAGGACCGCGAACAGGATCGGCGCCTTGTCCCCGGCGCCCTCGTGGTCATTGAGGAACTCGTGCCCGGCAGGCGGGTATTCCTTCACGTCATGCTCGACCCGGCCGCTGTCAGCGCCCTTTCCAGGCGGGCTGCCGCACCGCCAGGTAAGCGGGCCGCCGCCCGGGCCGGGGACCATAACCTCCGTCACACCGCCCGCCTCCCTTCCGCGCCCGGCCGCGCCGGTCACCCTCAGGCTCCGCGGCGCCGTTGACCCCGCCGACCCATAAGGTCCCGCCCGCCGCTGCCGGGCACGCCCTGCCGCGGTCACGTCACCCGCTGAGCGCCTGTGCTCTTGCCGTGAGCGGATAACGGGGGTGGGTCCGGGCGCAGATCCGGTTCAGGTCGGGGGACCATCGCCTCTAAGGCTAGGCGGAGAGCGAAGCAACGCTTAGCGGGAGGGCAGCTATGCGCGGCGCTGCCGCTTCTGCGGCGTACCGGGTTCGAAGGTGAAACCCGTAAGGGCCGGACGAGCCCCTCGAGGCCGGGCACCGGTACGCGCAACCTCAGGCGGACCCCGCAGGCGGCGGTGGTCCCGAAGGACAGGCCGTGGTAGGCCACGGACAGTCGCGAGCCGATCGCCAGGCACCGGCGGTACGGACCAGTGACGCGCGCCGCCCGCATGTTCGCTGGTCGCGCGGCGATAAGCGCCACGTCCCGGGTAACCACGCCGCTGCCGCCGTCGCTGCGAGCGATCGACGGCCGCCCGTCCGGCGGGGCAGAATCCAGCACGTCTACGGGTATTTCAGGGGCAGGCGCCCGGCTGGCCCACGCCTTGGCCGTCTTTCTTTCCGACAATCGCCGCGCCGTTTCGCACAGGGTCATCTTCTGGGGGCTGGCGCATGCAGTGGGCGTTCGCAATTCTGGTCCTGCGGGTGCCGGCGGGCGCCCAGCTTTTTGCCAGGGCAGGGAGCGTGGTGGAGTCGATCCTGAACTGTGGCGCGCCCTCGAAGGTGCGCGGTTTGTGTTCGGCACTGGTGCGGTTGATGCGGAAGGACCCGCCGGGTTTGTGTTCGCGTTCCGCGTCTTGCCGACGGTGATCTTCGTGGCGGTGGAGTAGCGCTACTTGATCAGAGTGCCGTGCACCACGCCCATGGCATCCAGGCGCTTGAGGTCACTCTCGTAGTCGCCATCGTTACGTCGGCACCCTGGGCCACTGGTCGATGTGATCCGGCGCGAACAGGCTGGCCATGTGGATCATCGCGCCCTTGACGAGCTCCTTGCCGGTGAGATTGTCGTACGTTCCCACCAGCCGGTACTTCGTGACCCTGCTGCAGGGCGGATTCCCGAGCCAGAGCGATCCCCGGCAGCAGCCGCTGGATGGAAAGCATCCGCCCGTTGGCGCCGAGGCTGGTATTGAGGTGCACCACCTGGCGCGACTCTGGCGCCGGTGACGTCGTAGAGCGAAATGCCGGTGCCGAAGTCGTGTTCGTGCCCGCCCACGCCGATGACTCCGCCCCGAGATCGGGAACGTGAACTCCGCCGACTTTTCCGACTTGCCGGCGGGCAGGTCGAAATCAACGTCGCGCGCAACCGGGTACACCACGTCCATGTAGAGCGGCAGCACGCTCAGGGGCCGCGGTGTCGTGTTCCGGGGCAGATACTCGATCGTCATCCGCAGTGTCACGCCTGAAAGCGGATGAGCGCTTTCGTTGTCCCACATCACCAGCAGCGCCATGGGCATGCCGGCGTTCACCGGAATGCCGACGCTGGCCGGGAGGTGGATGTCCTCCCGTCTCCTGTCCCATGGCAATCATCCGTTCCGGCATGGGATACAGCAGCTGGCGCCGCGCGAAGTTGACCACGTTGACGTGATGGATGAGGCGTCGCGGCAGCGGGTTGCCCTTGCCGTCGACGATGTTGAGCCGTACGCCCGCGCGCCCACCCGTCGACCGGCCAGTCGAACTCCAGCAGGCCGGACACCGACATCCCCGGCATCAGCGCGTCCATCCCCATCCCCTGCATGCCGCCCATTTCCATCCCGGGGTGATCGTCGCCACTGCCGGCTTCGAGATCGTACTGCCCGGCAGTGAGGATCACCTCGCGCCGCGCCGAATCGACCCGCACCGTCAGACTCTGCTTCGGGGCGGGGTGCTGCAACGGCGCGAGCATGGTCAACGCAAGCGACAGGGCCAACATGGCGATCCTCCACAGGTTCGGCGAGGCGGAACGTCGCGGGCCAGTCGAGGGAGGAAGGCAAGGCGTCGTCGCACCACCGGCCCCAATATATGACGGTCGTGACATCGGCTCCGCGTCCGACCGGCTGGCGGCACGTCCGCGCGCTGTCCCTGGTAGCGATGGTGGCGTGGCTGCCGACCGGTTCCCTCGCCGCCCAGCGCTTCCTCCCCGCCAACGTCCAGGCGTTCGAGCTGCCCCTCGCCTCGCCGCTGTGAGCCACCGGATTCGCCGGACGCATCATCAGCGCCTCGGTGGGCGATTCCCGCTTCGGTGCCGAGACCGAAGCCGACGTGAACATCGCCGAGAACATTCCCGTCTACCTGCTGACCCGGTCGAAGGCGCCCTGGCTGATCGACTTCGGCGTGGGCAACGAATCGCGGGCTGCTCACGGATCCGAAGAGCGCGCTCATCAGCACCGACTGGACCGTCGGCTTCGATGTTTCGGGGGGGTGGGGCGCTGGCCGTCGCGGTGCGCCTCTATCACGAATCGAGTCATCTCGGCGACGAGTACGCCGATCACTTCGCGGCGCCGCGGATCGACTGGACGCGAGAATACGCCATGGGCTGGGTCGGCGTGCCGGTCGGTCCGTTGACGGTGCGCGGCGCCCTCGGCTGGGTGCTGCACGACCAACTGGGATTGCGGCGCGGACTCGCCGAAGCGGCCGTTGACTATCGCAGCGGTGACTTTCTCGTCGGCGGGATGCCGGCGCGCTGGGTGGGCGGCGTCGATACCCAGTCGGCGGCGGACGTCGACTGGCAATGGAGCACGTCGGCCCGCGTCGGACTCGAACTCGGCCCCATGGTGGGGCACCGCGTCTCCTTCAGCATCGTCGGCCACACCGGCCTGTCGACGCAGCGCCAGTTCTACTCCCTCCGGAGCCGCTACCTCGGCGGCGAGATCCGCTTCGACCTGTAGCGGGCGCGCGCGTATCGTCGAGGTGCTCCACTTGACAGCCGTCGGCTCCTCTCTAGCTTTGTGCCACTGGCACTCTCCGTGTGAGAGCGCCAAGTGGTTGTGATATAACAACTTACTCTACACCGCTTACGGTGGAGGTTCTGGGTATGGCAGGGGCGAGCAAGTCCAAGCACCGCATCACCCCACTCGAAGACCGGGTGGTCATTCTCCCCAGCGACGAGACCGAGTCGATGCGTGGTGGGTTGTACATC
Source organism: uncultured Gemmatimonadales bacterium (assembly GCA_963697065.1). Lineage (GTDB taxonomy): Bacteria > Gemmatimonadota > Gemmatimonadetes > Gemmatimonadales > GWC2-71-9 > Palsa-1233. The sequence continues at coordinate 2,387,505 of CAVOMQ010000001.1, read as the reverse complement.
CCGGATACGGCGAAGGAAAAGCCGATCCAGGGCGAGGTGATCGCGGTCGGCCCGGGCCGCCGGAAAAGGGGAAGCGGTGCCGATGGAGCTCAAGGTCGGCGACCGGGTGGTCTACGGGAAGTACAGCGGCACCCAGGTCGATCGACGGCAGAAGAGATCATCCTGATCAAGGAATCCGACGTCATCGCCAAACTTCGCTGAGGCACTAAGCCTCGAGACGTGGAGATCAGAGCAATGGCTGCCAAGCAACTGGAGTTCAATACCGACGCGCGCGCGCGCTGAAGCGGGGCGTCGACCAGCTCGCCGAAGCGGTCAAGGTCACGCTCGGCCCCAAGGGCCGGAACGTCGTCATCGACAAGAAATTCGGCTCCCGACCGTCACCAAGGACGGCGTCACGGTCGCCAAGGAAATCGAGCTCGAGGACCCGATCGAGAACATGGGCGCCCAGATGGTCAAGGAGGTCGCCACCAAGACCTCCGACTTGGCCGGCGACGGCACCACCACGGCGACGGTGCTGGCGCAGGCCATCTTCCGCGAGGGCCTGAAGTCCGTCACCGCCGGCGCCAACCCGATGGCCTGAAGCGCGGCATCGAGAAGGCCGTCGACGGCGTGGTCGAGGAGCTGAAGCGGATCTCCGTGCCCACGAGCGGGCCGCAAGGAGATCGCCCAGGTCGGCACCATCTCGGCCAACAACGACAGCGAGATCGGCAAGATCATCGCCGACGCGATGGAGAAGGTCGGCAAGGACGGCGTGATCACGGTCGAGGAGGCCAAGGGCCTCGAGACCACGCTCGAGACGGTCGACGGCATGCAGTTCGACCGCGGCTACCTCTCGCCCTACTTCGTCACCGATCCGGAGAAGATGGAGGCCGTGCTCGAGGACGCCTACATCCTGATCCACGACAAGAAGATCTCGTCGATGAAGGACCTGCTGCCGGTGCTCGAGAAGGTGGCGCAGGCGGGCAAGCCGCTGCTCATCATCGCCGAGGACATCGAAGGCGAGGCGCTCGCCACGCTGGTGGTCAACAAGCTGCGCGGCACGCTCAAGGTCTGCGGCGTCAAGGCCCCGGGCTTCGGCGACCGGCGCAAGGAGATGCTGCGCGACATCGCCATCCTCACCGGCGGCCAGGTGATCTCCGAGGAGCTCGGCTTCAAGCTCGAGAACGCCGCGCTGAACGACCTGGGCCGGGCCAAGCGGATCGTCGTCGACAAGGACAACACCACGATCGTCGACGGCAAGGGCAAGCAGCGACGACATCCAGGGCCGCATCAGCGAGATCCGGGCGGCGATCGAGAAGACGCACCTCCGACTACGACAGGGAGAAGCTGCAGGAGCGCCTCGCGAAGCTCGCCGGCGGCGTGGCGGTGATCCACGTCGGCGCCGCGACCGAGACCGAGATGAAGGAGAAGAAGGCCCGCGTCGAGGACGCGCTGCACGCGACCCGCGCGGCGGTCGAAGAAGGCATCGTCCCCGGCGGCGGCGTGGCGCTTCTGCGGCGCCAGCGGCGCGCTCGACAAGGTCCGAAGCGCAGACGGGACGAGAAGATCGGCATCGACATCGTCCGCCGCGCGCTCGAGGAGCCGATCCGGATTATCGCGCAGAACGCCGGCGCCGAGGGCTCGATCGTGCGTCGGCAAGGTGAAGGAGTCGACCGACAAGAGCTTCGGCTACAACGCCGCAGACCGACGAGTACGAGGACCTGGTGCAGGCCGGCGTCATCGATCCCGACCAAGGTGACGCGCACGGCGCTGCAGAACGCGGCGTCGATCGCGGGCCTGCTCCTCACCACCGAGTGCGTCGTGGTGGAGAAGAAGGAAGACAAGGCAGCCGCTCCGGCCGCACCGGGTGGCATGGGCGGGATGTACTGATCGCGCCCCGCGCGATCAGCATCCCGCGTCGCTGTCGGCGGTGATGGATCGCTGACCCGACACGCAGTGCTTTGGCATCAGAGGCTCCGGGATATCAACGGAGCCTCTGATGCGTTTCCACAGCCACGACGTGGCCGACGCCGGCAACGGCTGCCCGCATCGCTGCCGGCGCGTCAGATCCAATGTGCCAACGGCCTCAATCCGGAGCACGGGATCGAGGCCGTTGGCACTTCATCGCGCGCCGGCGTCCGCCAGCGCATGGTGTTCAGACACGACGCCGGCGTCGCCGCTCCAGACCCGCCAGACCGATCAGGCCGGTTGCCAAGAGCGACATCGTGCCGGGTTCCGGGGTGACGGTTCCCTGATCGGCGCGCACCACCAGCTGCTCGGCAAGGTCGTAGGCTCCGTCCATCCCGGCCCACGGTCCATAGGGCTGGCCAAGTCCGTCCTGCCAATCACAATGATAGAAGGTTGCACTGAACCACGGTGTGGCACACGCGCCGTCGTTGGTATAGTCAGGATTCGTGGCGTTGAATGTGGCGCCACTGGCCGGATCGGTCCCGTCGAACGGGACGTTGCCGCCCGGGAACAGAAAGTCCGTGGCCAGCGGCGCATCGGCGAGCTGCTCGGCAGTTGGTATCGCCCAGCCGTACGCCGCCTGGCCGGCGAGGGTGAAAGCGCCGTCAGCTGCGGGAAGCGGATTTGCCCATGCCCAATCCAGACCGTCAAAGACGATGTATGCGTTGGCCGGAAGCGGCCCGGTCGCGAATTGCGCTGAGGCGGCGGCTGTGACGCCGAAGCCGGCCATCACTGCGAGCGCGGCAGCACGAATCGGGGATGCCATGTGGACCTCGCCTGGGTTCGACTGGATTGATTGTTGAAGATCGTGGCTTCGGCCGTGATCCGGGAAAGGCCAAAGGACTCATTCGAGCGGGCAGAATGTATGCCAATGTCTGCTTGCGCAATCGGGGTGAGTCAAGTCATTTATCGGCACGATATTGACTCCTGGACGGGCGGATCGGCGGATCCCGATCCGTGGGCCGCGTGCCACACTGTGTTGCCGTCGGTCGACGTCCCAGGAGTTGAAAGGAGTTGACAGCCGCGGCGGCCCGAGCAGGCCGACCCGGGGAACCAGTTGGTGACAGGGTCTGCCTCATGGGACTGATCGAGTCGAAACGCCTTCTCAGCCACATCCGCATGCTCTCCTCCGACGTGATGGAGGGCCGCGGCCCGGGAACTCGGGCGGAACCGAGGGTGATCGACTACGTCACCGGTGCCTTCGCGGCCAGCGGGCTGGAGCCGGGCCATCCCGCCGGTGGCTGGATCCAGGCCGTCGAGCTGGTGGGGTTCACCGGGACGCCGACGATGGAGTTCACCGTGGCCGACGAGCGGATTCCGCTCGTCTTCCGGGACGATTTCGTGGCTGTGTCCCGGCAGGAGCAAGCGGCGATCGACCTGATGGATTCGCCGCTGGTCTTCGTCGGTTACGGTGTGACGGCACCCGAGTACGGCTGGGATGACTTCAAGCACGTCGACGTGCGCGGCCGGACCGTCGTGGTGCTGGTGAACGATCCGCCGGTCCCCGACCCGCACGACCCGTCGCGCCGGGATCCGGCGATGTTCCACGGAACGGCCATGACCTACTACGGGCGATGGACCTACAAGCTCGAAGAAGCGTCGCGCCGGGGCGCGGCCGGCGCGATCATCGTGCACCAGACCGGACCGGCCGGCTATCCGTGGGGCGTCGTGGCCGACAGCTGGAGCGGAGAGAACATGGACGCCGCGGGATCCGGAGCGGCCGAGCCCCGAGTCCGTGTCGAATCGTGGATCACCGAGAATCGCGCCCGCGAATTGTTCCAGCTGGCGGGCCACGATTTCGATACCCTGCAGTGGGCGGCGTGCGCTCGGGATTTCGAACCCGTCGTGTTGGAGGCCACGGTCACCTGCCGCATCACCAACGCGGTTCGCCGACTGACCTCGCACAACATCATCGCCCGGCTCCCGGGTGCCGACCCGGCGGTGGCTGGCGAATACGTCCTGTTCAGCGCGCACTGGGATCACCTCGGTGTGGGCCGGCCGGTCGACGGAGACCCGGTGTATCACGGCGCGATCGACAATGCCTCGGGTGTGGCGGCGATTCTCGAATTGGCGCGCGCCTTCAAGGCGATGACGCCGGCGCCGCGACGGACACTGCTCTTTCTGGCGACCACCGCGGAAGAGAAGGGCCTGCTCGGCGCGCGCTATTATGCGTCGCATCCGCTCTACCCGCTGGAGCGGACCTTGGCGGATTTCAATATCGACGGGATCAACCCGTGGGGTCTCACCACCGACGTCTCCGTCATCGGCCGCGGCAACAGCACGCTGGAGGATGTGCTCGAGTCGGCGGCAAGCACGGTTGGCCGGACACTTTCGCCGGATCCGGAACCCGAAAAGGGATTCTTCTATCGCGCCGATCATTTCGAAATGGCCAAGCGGGGCGTGCCGGCACTCTACCTCGAAAGCGGCGTGCACTTCGTCGATCGTCCGGCCGATTATGGCGCGAAGAAGCGCGAGGAATTCACTTCGCACGACTACCACAAGCCGTCCGACGTGGTCAAGCCGGATTGGGACCTCCGCGGCGCGGTCGCCGACCTCGAGTTGCTGCTCGCCACGGGCCGCGCCGTGGCCGATGGCGACGTCTGGCCGGAGTGGAACCGGGGCAACGAGTTCCGGGCGATTCGTGAGGCAATGTTGCGTGGCGGCAATTCTACCAGCGAACGGCGCGGAGGCGTCGCATGACGAGAGTGGTCACGGCGCTGGTCACACTGGGTGTGCTCGCCGGCGCCGGGCGGCAGAAACCGGCCGGCATCATCGGTACCTGGCGGGTGGACGCGAAGACCGAGGTGAAGAGCGGCCCGCGCGAGGTGATCATTCGTGCCGATTCGTCGGCGTCGTGGGGCAAGGAGATCGCCCGCTGGCGGCTCAAGGGCAATCACATCGCGATTGCGCTGGGCGGTGAGTGGGAGGAGTACACCCTCAAGTTGCGTGAGACGACGCTGACGCTGTCGGGCGGCGATCTTCGCCGGGCGATCACGCTGCAACGCATCGGACCGGCGACCCCGCTCCCCGCCGGTGTGGCAGTCCCGCCCGATCCCGACTCCGCCGGGGACTGAGCGCGCCGGCGGTCAGCCGATGACGGCGCGGTGCAGCGGCGCGGGAAAGAGCGATCCCTGCTCTGGCGGACGAAGCAACGCAGCCGCCATCGGCCCGGCCTGTTCCGCTACCAACAGTGTGCCGGAGAATCCACGGGAGCTGAGCGCCGGTTCGACCACCGCCCGGGCCGCCTCGGCGCTGTTGCAGCGTTGGCTCAGGTGCGCCAGGACCACCGTGGAGAGCCCATCGTGGTGCACCTCTTCGAGGAGTCGCGCGGCGTCGAGATTGGAAAGATGTCCGCCGGGTCCGGCGATGCGCTGCTGCACCATCGGCGGGTAGCCACTGGTGCGCAGCAATACCATGTCATGGTTGGCCTCGAGCACCAGGCAGTGCCGGTCCCGCAGGAAATAGCGCACCGCCTGCGTCGGCCGCCCCAGATCGTAGGCCACGCCGACGGCGAGCCCGTCCGGCAGCGTGACGCCGAGCGCGACCGGTTCGGCGGCGTCGTGCGATGTGGGGCAGGCGGCCAGCGAGAACGGTCCGACGGTGACGGCGGTACGTGACCCGAGCGGAAGAAAGTCGCACCGGTCGTCTCCGCCCGACAGCGCCTGCCACGTTCCCAGCGACGCGGCCAGTGGAATGCGCTGCCGCGCCGCCATGCGGACCGCGCCCGCGGCGTGATCGCCGTGTTCGTGGGTGATCGCCACGGCGCGAAGCGAGCCGGGATCGATTTCCGCCGCGGCGAGTCGCCGGTCGAGTTCCTTGAGCGAGAAGCCGGCGTCGATCAGCAACGCGTCCCCCGAGACGTCGATCAGCACGAAGGCGTTGCCTTTCGAGCCCGACCCGAGGACGACGAGCCGCGTCACGGCGTCAGGCGACGATGCATGGCGCGGAGCGCGGCGTCGACGGTGTCGTCGACGGGCACATCACGGCGCGGCAGTATGCGGCGGGCCATGGTGAGGAACGCCTCGAGCTCGAGCCGCTCATCGCCGTCGCCGCCCCAGCTGAACGGCGCGACATACTTCGGTGCCCGGGTCGCACCGAAGAGGTTGGCGCCGGTGCCGATGACGGCACCGGTGGGTAACAGTGTGCCGATCGCCGTCTTGACGTGATCACCGATCAGCGAGCCGAGGTTGGTGCGTTCGGTTTCGATCCGCGCGCCGGCGACATCGAGGCGCACCGGTCCGTAGGTGTTCTTGAGGTTCGACGTGATCGTGCCGGCGCCGAGATTGACCCACGCGCCGACCACCGAGTGTCCGATGAAGCCGTCGTGACTCTTGTTGGCGTATCCGCTGAAGACGCTGGTGCTGATTTCGCCGTGCAGGCGGCAGTGGGGGCCCGCGCTCACGTTGCGCATCGCGCCGCCCAGCAGCCAGGTCCCCGGTGCGGCCCAGAACGGCCCTTCGATCCGCGTGCCGGCGCGGATCAGGACGCCGTCCTCGCACACGATCGCCCCCTTGCGGGCGTCGAGGACCACGCCGGGTTCGAGTTCGGCGTTGCGCAGTGCCACCGCCGCCGGGTTGCCGAGCACTATGGTATCAGCCGGTATGGCGTCGCCGCCGTCGGCGAGGGCCATCAGAGTGTCGGCAAAGAGCAGCTGCTCGAGGGCGGTGATCAGGTCGAAGGCGCCGCGGAGCACGCGTCCTTCGACCACCAGGCCGTCCCCCTGCGCGAAGGGGCCCGACCAGCGTTCACCGGGGTCGAGGCGCCACGCGACGGCGCGGCCGCCGTGCACCAGGCGCTTGGCGCCGGTCGCGGCGCGCATCGGTAGCTTGGGGACGAAGGTGGCATCGACCACCCAGACCGGCCCGCTGATCGCGTCGGCGGAGACCAGCGGGGGACCGGCCGGGATGCCGTGCGCCGCAGCGTGCGGGGCGACGACGCCGACCGCCGGGGTGGCGAGGGCCAGCGACCACCGGTCGGCGATTCGCCAACCGCCGGCGCGGAGTCCGGCCAGTGGCGCCGCGCTGGCGAACGGTGCCCATGCCGGTCCCGGATCGTCGGGTTCGAGAAGGATCAACCCACTCATGTCAATCGAGCTCCCGGACGGCGGGCGGCAGTTCATCCAGCGTCTTCTTGAGCGAGGCGGCGCGGGACCGGTCGAGCACCAGCGTGCGCCCGTTGGCCTGGACCACGACGAGGTCGCGCACACCGCTCAATACCAGGGGCTGGCCGTCGTTCCAGACAATGCAGTCACTGCAGTCCACCAGCGTCACCGGTCCATGGACGACGTTGCCGCGGCGGTCACGCGACCGCACGCGCGCCAGCGCTTCCCAGGTTCCGATGTCGTCCCAGGCAAAATCGCCGACCACCACGGCCACCGCCTTGCTGCGTTCGAGCACGCCGACGTCGATCGAAACCTCGCGGACGTCACGGTAGAACCCCGCCACGTCGCCGCGGTCGAGGCGCTCCAGATACGGGGCGATCTCGTTGGCGTGGCTTGTGACCTCCCGTCGCAGATCGGCGGCGCGCCAGGCGAACAGGCCGCTGTTCCAGAGTGCCCCTTCCGCCATCAGGTCGAGTGCTCGCGCGGCATCGGGCTTCTCCACGAACCGTTCGACGGACCGGACCGCGGAGTCGAGGCGTTCGCCGGGGACGATGTAGCCGAATCCGGTCTCCGGACGGGCCGGCACGATCCCGACGGTGACCAGCCGGTGGTGCCGCGACGCGGCGTCGACGGCGCACGCGGCGGTGGCGACGAAGGCGGCGGCGTCCGGGACGATCCAGTCGGCGTGCATCGAAAGGACCACGGCGTCGGGATCGCGACGGGCCGCTTCCAGCGTGGCCCACACCAGCGCCGGTCCGGTCGAGGCGGCACGGGGTTCGATGAGGTAGTTCTCGCGCGGAATCGGCAGATGCGCCATGAGACGGGGCGCCATGCCGGCGCCGGTGACCACCAGCATCCGTTCGAGCGGTACGAAACCCGTCAGCCGATCGACCGCTTCTTCGGCGCTGGCCCGCGGCCCGGCGAGGGGCAACAGTTGTTTCGGTCGAGACGGCGACGACAGCGGCCAGAACCTGGTGCCCGAGCCGCCGGCGAGCAGCACGGCCCACTGCACGGTTCAGCGGCCCTTCACGCCGGAACGCCCAGCGCCGGGGCGTGACGACGGATGTCGTAGAGAAGTTCGCCGAGGTTGCTGTCGGGCGCCGCAAGCACCAGCAGCGTGGCGCCGGTCGGGAGCCGTTGCAGGATCCAGGCGCCGCCATCGCCGTCCGCCACGACCTGCGCGCCCGGCCCGATGCCGACCGCGTTGCCCAGCGCCGCGAGGGCACGGCCGGCGGTGGACGCGAGCGCCGCGATCGCGTCGCCGTCGAGGGTGGCGTCGAGCGCCGATTCCACCACCAACCCCTCGTCGGTCAGGACCACCGCGCCGGCGATTCCGGGGCGTTCGGCCAGGGCGGCGATCACCGATCGCAGGGGCAGCATCGACGACATCTCCAGGAGGGCGGGGAACGGGCGAAGCTAGGTCACGGCCAGTGCGGAAGTCAAGCAACGACGGTGGGTTGCCGCACCTCCGCGAGCGGTCTAACCTTCTGCCCATGCGCGTATCTGGCGGATTCGTCCTGGCCGTGACAACGGTGATCGCGGCGTGCACCGGCAGCCAGTTGCCGGAAGCGACGCTCACCAACGCGGTCGACACCGTGACGCTGGGTGCGTTGGCTGGCGCGCCGCTGCAGGTTCCGGCGGCGTTCGATATCACCACCGGGTTCCCGGTGCGCACCGACCAGACATCGAACTTCGACTTCGTCTACACCATCGACGCCCAGGGGCGGCATGTCCTCCTGCCGCTGCAGGTGCTGGGCCTGGGGTCGACCAACACCGCCAACCCCGGGCTGCAGATCGTTCAGCAGACGTTCGCCGGCATCACCAGTGCCCCGCAGAACGGCTACGAAACCGCCGACACCCTGGTGATCAACGTCGGCGACGTCATCGCGGCGCGGTCGCGGGTGGCGTGTTACCTGAGCGTGCCGCAGTACGCCAAGCTGCAGATTCTGTCGTTCGATGACAGCGCGAAGACGATGCAGATGCAGACGCTGTCCGACGCCAACTGTGGCTACCGGGGCCTGGCGCCGGGCATACCGACCAGCTGATGCGATGATCGACATCCGGCGGGTTCGCCACGATCCAGCCGCCGCACGGACGGCGCTTGCGCGGCGTGGCGACCCGTCGGCACTGGACCAGCTCGACCGTGTGGTGGAGCTCGACGTGCGGCGGCGACAGCTGCTGGTCGAGGTCGAGGCGCTGCAGGCGGCACGCAACGCGCAGAGCGAGGAGGTGGCGCGGCGCAAACAGCAGCGTCAACCGGCGGACGAACTGCTGGCCGGATTGAAGGCCTCGAGCGAACGCGTGCACGGCCTCGAGGCCGACCTGCGCGACCTCGAGGCGCTGCTCAACGGCCACCTCCTCAACATTCCCAACTTCCTGTTGCCTGACGTGCCCGACGGTGACGCCACCGCGAATCGGGTGGTACGGCAATGGGGCGAGCGCCGGGCGTTCGATTTCGAGCCGAAGCCGCACTGGGACCTCGGCGCCACGCTCGATCTGTTCGATCTGGCACGCGGCGCGAAACTGACCGGTTCCGGTTTCCCGCTCTTCACCGGGATGGGCGCCCGCCTGGTGCGCGCGCTGGCCAACTTCATGCTCGAGCTCCACACCGGCGAGCACGGCTACCGCGAAGTGCAGCCGCCGTACATCGTCAATCGGAATGCGCTGGTCGGCACCAGCCAGCTGCCCAAATTCGAGGACGACCTGTATCGCACCAGTGGCGACGACCTCTTCCTCATCCCGACCGCGGAAGTGCCTGTCACCAACATCCATCAGGGCGAAATCCTCGACGGCGCCATATTGCCGCTGTCGATGGTGGCGTACACGCCCTGCTTCCGGCGCGAGGCGGGCGCGCACGGCAAGGACACCCGCGGACTGATGCGGGTGCACCAGTTCGACAAGGTGGAGCTGGTGCGGCTCGTGCGGCCGGAAGACGGTGCCGCGGAACACGAACGGATCGTGGCGCACGCCGAGGCGGTGTTGCAGCGCCTCGGTTTGCCCTACCGGGTGGTGATGCTCGCTGCCGGCGACACCGGGTTCGGCAGCGCCTGCACCTACGATCTCGAAGTGTGGGCTCCCGGCGTGGGAGGTTGGCTGGAGGTGTCCAGCGCCAGTCTCTTCACCGATTTTCAGGCTCGGCGGGCCGGGATCCGCTTCCGTCCGGCCGCGGCGGCCAAACCGGAATTCGTCTACACCCTGAATGCGTCCGGGGTGGCGTTCCCCGGACCATCGTCGCACTGCTCGAAAACGGACAGCAGGCCGACGGTTCGGTGGTGCTACCCGCTCCGTTGGTCCCCTATGTCGGGACCGATCGTCTCCGACCGCCGGCGTAGCGACTGGCTGCGGCGGCTCGCGCCCGGTGCCGCGGTATTGCTCGTCGCGGTGCTGGCGGGATTGAGCGTCGCGTCGAGCCTGGTGGTGATGCGTCACTTCCGGCGCGAGGCGGTGGCGGCTTCACGGTTGTATGCGGTCGCGTTCCAGGGATTGAACAACCCTGACCCTGGTGCCACCAGTTCGGCGCTGATCGAAGTGGGCACCCGGGTGCGCTCCCTCGGCCTGCCGCTGATCCTCACCGACACCAGCGGGCGGGTGATGGCGGCCGCCAATCTCCCATTCGATGCGCCGCCGGACGACCCCCGCGTGACGGCGTACGCGGCGCGCCTCGATGCCACGAACCCGCCGATCCAGACGCCCGGTGTCGGCGCGGTGCACTACGGGCCGGTGCCGGCGACGTCGCTGCTGTTGACGCTGGGGCTGCTGCAGGCGCTGACCATCGTGGTGATGGTGGCGGTGGGCTTCGTCGCCTATCGCAATGCCACCATCGCGCAGCGCGACCGGATGTGGGTCGCCATGGCGCGCGAAGCGGCGCATCAGATGGGCACGCCGCTGACGTCGTTGCAGGGGTGGATCGAACAGCTGCGCGCCGCCAGCCTGCCGTCGACGCAGGTCGCCGAGTTCCTGGATGGTGACGCCGACCGGCTGCAGCGGGTGGCGCAGCGCTTCGAGCGGATCGGCAATCCGGCGCGCCGTGATCCGGTGGCGCTGGGTGCGTTGGCGGAACGGGTGGCAGGCTACTATCGCAACCGCCTGCCGCGGCGCGCCAATCCGATTACCCTGGTCGTGCAGGCGCCCAGCGCCGGTCCGGTGATCCTCGGCGACCCCGTGCTGCTGGAATGGGCGCTCGAAGCGATGGTGAAGAACGCCATCGACGCGCTGCAGGGCCGCGGTGGCACCATCACCCTCGCTGCGGCAAGCGACGACGACACCGCCGTGATCCGGGTGATTGACGATGGCCCCGGTGTGCCGCGCGACATCCGGCGATCGCTGTTCGAACCGGGGGTCACCACCAAACGCGGCGGGTGGGGGATCGGGCTGGCGCTGGCGCGCCGCGTCATCGAAGATGCCCATGGAGGAACGCTGTCCCTCGAACAGACTGCCCGCGGAACGTCATTCCTGATGCGGTTTCCCGCCGCCGTCGCGGCGTGAGCGCCGCGACCGACACGCTGCGGGGACTCAATCCCGCCCAACGGATCGCCGTCGAGCACCACACCGGACCGATTCTGGTGGTGGCGGGGGCCGGATCCGGGAAGACTCGGGTGCTCACCGCCCGCGTGGCGCACCTTATCGCGGCACACGGTGTCCGTCCCCAACGGATCTTTGCCGTCACCTTCACCAACAAGGCGGCACGGGAGATGCGCGAGCGCGTCACCCGCCTCCTCGAGCACGAACCGGCCGGGCTCTGGATTGGCACCTTTCACGCGCTCTCGGCTCGACTGCTGCGCCACGAAGCCGAACACCTCGGCTTTTCCCGCCAGTTCAGCATCTACGACGAAGACGACCGACTGGCGCTGATCCGCCGCCTCCTGGCCGAACGGCAGCATTCCCCGAAACTCTTTCCACCGCGGCTCATCCAGGGACTCATCTCCAGCGCGAAGAACCGCATGGAGACGTCGGAAGAGTTGGCGGCCGGCGCACCCTACGACCCCGCCGTGCGCGTGGCGGCCGAGATCTACCCGGTGATGCAGCGCGCGCTCGCGACCGCGAACGCGATGGATTTCGACGACCTCATGCTCCACCCGCTCCGCGCTGTTCCGCGAGCACCCGGACGTGCTGGAGCGGTGGCAGCATCGCTTCGACTTCCTGATGGTGGACGAATTCCAGGACACCAATCGCGCGCAGTACCAGCTGGTGCGGTATCTCGGTGCGCGGCACCACAACGTGTTCGGCGGTCGGCGACGAAGACCAGAGCATCTACGCCTGGCGCGGCGCGGACCTCCGCAACATGAACGACCTCCTGCACGATTTCGGCGAGGCGCAGATCGTCAAACTGGAAGAGAACTACCGCTCCACCAAACCGATTCTCGACGCCGCCAACGGAGTCATCGCGCACAACACCGGCCGCATCGGCAAGACGCTGCGCCCGCGACGTCTGGGCGGCGAGTCGGTCGTGGTCGTGGCGGCCGCCGACGAGCGCGACGAAGCTGAATGGATCGCGCGTGAACTGGTGCGCCGCCACGGCGACGGAATCACGTGGACCGAATGCGCCGTGCTTTACCGGACCAACGCGCAGTCGCGGGCGCTCGAAGACGCGCTGCGCCGATCCGGCGTGCCGTACCAGATCGTCGGCGCAATGTCGTTCTACGAGCGGCGCGAGGTGAAAGATCTCTTCGGCTACCTGCGGTTGATCGCCAACCCCGCGCGACGACGAAGCGTTCCATCGGGCCATCGCCGTACCGCGGCGGGGCATCGGTACCTCCACGCTGGTCCTGCTCGCGGAGCACGCGGGGGCGTGGGGTGTGCCGCTCCTGCAAGCGGCCCGTCGCGCTGAAGCGATCCAGACGCTTCGACCCGGCCAGCGCAGCGCGCTCATGGATTTCGCGGCTGCCATCGACGCGCTCCGTGAACGTACCGCCCCATCGGCGCCGGTCGCGGTGCTCGAAGAGGTCATGCCGCGCCATCGACTACGAGGCGTTGCTCACGGCCGAGGGAATCGAAGGTGTCGAGCGGTGGGAGAATGTCCGCGAACTGGTGGCGGCGGCCGCCGAGTGGTCGGAGGTGGTGACCGACGACGAGTCGGGCACCACGCCGCTGCAGCGGTTCCTTGCCGAAGCGGCGCTGCTTTCCGCCGTCGATACGAGTGCGGGCGTGCCCGAGGGCGTCACCCTGATGACATTGCACACCGCCAAGGGACTCGAGTGGCCGGTCGTGATCATTACCGGGCTGGAAGAGGGGCTTTTCCCGTCGGCGCGCGCCGTGGAATCGTCCGGCGGTTACGACGAAGAACGGCGGCTCTGCTACGTGGGCATCACCCGCGCCCGTGACGCGGTGACTCTCACCTGGGCCAGGGCGCGGCGCCGGGGCGGCGAATTGCGGCCGGCGTTGCCCTCGCGCTTTCTGGAGGAGATTCCCCCCGAGGTGGTCGACGAGCGGCGCACGTCGTTCGCCGTCGGTGGATCGGGCAGCTCGTTCGGATGGGGCCGGGACGGCGCTGGCGGATCGTGGGGGCGGACGCGCGCCGCGCGACGGCTTGGCGCGCGCGATCCAGCGCCACCGTCCCTCCGCGCCGCACCGGAGTCGGGTAATTTCCGTGCGACCGAGGGGATGGAGAATCAGGACGCGCCGCGGTTCATCAAGGGGGAACGGGTGCGGCATCGGCTGTTCGGTTCCGGAGCGATCCTCGGCTTGAGTGGCACCGGCAAGGATCTCAAGGTCGCCGTCGCGTTCGACGACCCCGAAATCGGCACGAAACAACTCCTCGTCGCGGTGGCGGGACTGGAACGGGATTGGGAGGGCGCGTGACAATCGACGACGACGTGGTCCGACACATCGCGGCGCTGGCCGAGCTTGCCCTCGACGAGGCGGAGATTGCCCGACTGTCGGCGCAATTGGAGAGCATCGTGCAGTTCGTGGCGCAGTTGCGGGAAGTGCCTTCCGCGGGTGTGGCGGGGGAGGTCGTCGTGGGGCCGCCGTCGGTGGTGCTGCGGGAGGATCGGGTCGACCCCGTTCCGCTCCGCTACCCCCTTGCCGATATGGCCCCGGAATTCGAGGACGGCTTCTTCGTTGTTCCGCGTCTGGGCGGAATGGCGGACTCGTGACGGCAGCCGAACTGGCTCGGGAGACGGCGCAGCGCCTCGACGCCACCCGGGCACTCAACGCCACGCTGCACTGGTCGCGTGAGCAGCTCGAGCGCGACGCCGCGATCCTCGACCGCCGTCCGCCCGGTCCGCTGTCCGGCATGACGGTGGCGCTCAAGGACAACATCGTCACCACCGACGGGCCGACGACATGCGGGTCGCGGATCCTCGCCGGGTACGTCTCGCCGTATCCCGCCACGGTGGTGGATCGGATTCAAGCGGCCGGCGGACTGATCGCCGCCAAGGCCAATCTCGACGAGTTCGCGATGGGTTCCTCCACCGAGCACTCCGCGTACGGCAGGGTGCTCCATCCGTTGCAGCACGATCGCGTTCCCGGTGGATCGAGCGGCGGTTCGGCGGTGCTGGTGGCGGCTGGGGTCACCACCGCCGCCCTCGGATCGGAAACCGGCGGATCGGTGCGGCAACCGGCGGCGTTCTGCGGCGTCGTCGGTGTCAAACCGACGTACGGCCGGGTCAGCCGCTTCGGACTCGTGGCATTCGGTTCTTCGCTCGATTGCATCTCGCCGTTCGGCCGCACCGTGGCCGATGCCGCCGCACTGCTGTGCGCCATCTCGGGTCACGATCCGCTGGACGCGACGTCGCTGCCGCTGCCGCCACTGACCGTGCCGCCGCGCCGCACCGACCTGCGCGGCGTGGTGATCGGCCTGCCGGCAGAGTACTTCCCGGCCGACCTGCATCCCGGTGTCCGCGCCGGGTGCGATCGTGCCATCGCCGCGCTCCGCGCGCTCGGCGCCGAAGTGCGTGACGTGTCGCTGCCGCACACCCGGTTCGCGGTGCCGACCTACTACATCGTCAACCCCGCCGAAGCCGCGGCCAACCTGGCCCGCTTCGACGGTGTCCGCTATGGCGTGCGCCGGATCGGGCCGGCGGGCGACGTCCGGGCACTATACCAGGCCACCCGCGGCGCCGGGTTCGGTGCCGAAGTGCGGCGCCGCATCCTGGTGGGGACGTTCGTGCTGAGCGCTGGCTATAGTAACCAGTACTATAGCAAGGCGCAGGCGACGCGACGGCTGATCCGCGACGATTTCGACCGCGTGTTCGCCGCCGGCGTCGACCTGTTGTTCACGCCGACCACCCCGACGCCGGCGTTCCGGGCCGGCGAGAAGACCGCCGATCCGGTGGCGATGTATCTCGCCGACATCTTCGTCTGTCCCGCGTCGCTCTCGGGTCATCCGGCGATGTCGCTGCCGGTGGGGCGGAGCGAGGGGTTGCCGGTCGGCGGCCAGCTCATCGCTCCGGATCTGGCCGAAGGGCCGATGCTGGCCGTGGCGGAGCTGCTCGAACGGTCGATCGACGGGACCGGGGAGCTCGACGGATGACGTGGGAAACCGTCATCGGGCTCGAAGTGCACGTCCAGCTGGCAACGGTCAGCAAGATGTTCTGCGGCTGTGCCGCCAGCTATGGCGATGCTCCGAACACCAATGTCTGCCCGGTGTGCCTCGGTCTGCCCGGCGCGTTGCCGGTACCGAACGCCGCCGCCGTTCAACTCGGCGTGCGCGGCGCGCTGGCGCTCGGTTGCGAGATTCATCCCGTCAGCATCTTCGCCCGGAAGAACTACTTCTATCCTGACCTTCCAAAAGGGTACCAGATCTCCCAGTTCGATCGGCCGCTCGCCACCGGCGGCGACGTGGTGGTCGAGCGCGCCGACGCCGAGCCGCTGGTGGTGAGCATCACCCGTCTGCACCTCGAGGAGGACGCCGGCAAATCGCTCCACGACCGGATTCCGGGCATGACGGCCGTCGACTTGAACCGCGCCGGCACGCCGCTCGCCGAGATCGTCAGTGGCCCCGATCTGCGCAGTCCCGCCGACGCCCGGGCGTACCTGGTTACCCTGCGCCAACTGCTGATCTACGCCGGCGTGAGCGAATGCTCGATGGAGAAGGGGTCGTTGCGCGTCGACGCGAACCTGTCAGTGCACCGGCCCGGCACGCCGTTCGGGACCAAGACGGAAGTCAAGAACATGAATTCGTTCGCCAATGTGGAACGCGCGTTGACCGCCGAGCGCGAGCGCCAGATCGGCATGCTGGAATCGGGCGGGGCCGTGGCCCAGGTGACGCTGACGTTCAACGCCGCCACCGGCGAGGTGCGGCCGCTGCGCTCCAAGGAGGAGTCGCACGACTACCGCTATTTCGCCGACCCCGACCTGCCGCCGCTGGTGCTCGATCCGGCGTGGATCGCGCGGGAGCGGGTGTTGCTGCCGGAGCTGCCGGCGGCGCGGCGGGCGCGCTACGAGGCGGAGTTCGCGCTGCCGGCCTATGACGCCCGGGTGCTGACGCAGGAGCCGGTGGTGGCGCGGTACTTCGAAGAGGTCGTCGCTGCCGGCGTCGACGCGAAGACAGCGGCGAACTGGGTGCAGGGCGAGGTGCTGGCGTTGTGGAACGGTGAGGACGCCTTCCGGGTGGCGCCGACGCGGCTCGCCGAGCTGGTGGCGCTGGTCAGCGACGCCACGGTTTCGCTCCAGGCCGCGAAGCGGGTCTACGAGGAACTGACCCGGCGCGACGGGACGCCGCGGACGATGGCGGAGGAACTTGGCCTGCTGCAGGTGCGCGACGACGACGCGCTGACGGAATGGGTCGACGCCGTCCTCGCTGATCACCCCGCGGAAGTCGAGCGCTTCCGGAAGGGGGAGTCGAAACTCCTCGGATTCTTCGTAGGCCAGGTGATGAAACGCAGCGGCGGACGCGCCGATCCCAAGCGGGTGCCGCTCATCCTCCGGGCCCGTCTCGAACCGTGACCGGCGTCGCGTCAGTCGAAGCGATCCGGGCGGCGTTTCCCGCGCTCCGGCGTCACGAAGCCGGTGTGCCGGTGGCATATTTCGACGGCCCCGGCGGCACGCAGGTGCCGGCGACAGTGGTCGACGCGATGGCCGGCTATCTCCTCCATCACAACGCCAACACCCACTGGGATTATCCCAGCAGCCACGAAACCGACGCGATGCTCGCCGAGGCGCGCGAGACATTTGCGCACTTCCTGAACGGCGCGCCGGACGAGATCGTGTTCGGCAACAACATGACCACACTTGCGATGCATCTGGGGCGCGGGCTGGGTCGCGAGTGGCGCGCCGGCGATGAGGTGGTCGTGACCGAGCTCGATCATCACGCCAACATCGCGCCATGGCAGGCCCTGGCTCGCGAACGCGGGGTGGCGCTGCGCTGGCTGCCGCTCGATGTCGCCACCGGGCGGCTCGTCGTTGACCGTCTTCCGGATCTGCTCGGTTCGCGCACCAGGCTGGTGGCACTGGGCGCAGCCTCGAACGCTCTCGGTACGGTCACGGACATTGCGCCGCTGGCGCGGCTCGCCCATGACGCCGGCGCACTGGTATTCGTCGACGCAGTGCATTTCGCGCCGCACGTGCTCCCCGACGTTGCTGCCCTCGGGTGTGACCTGCTGGCGTGCTCGACGTACAAGTTCTACGGGCCGCACGGCGGCATCCTGTGGGGCAAGCGTGCGCTGCTCGACGCGGTCGACGTGCCGCGGTTGGCGCCGGCGCCGCAGGAGGCGCCGGAGCGCCTCGAGACCGGGACGCAGAACCATGAAGGGATTATCGGTGGCGCCGCCGCGGTGCAGTGGCTGGCATCACTGGCCGGGGCGTCAGGTCCGCTCCGTGCCCGGCTCGAGAGCAGCTATCGCGAGCTGCATCGGCGCGCCGGGGCGCTGTTCGCACGTCTCTGGGACGGGTTGCGCGCCATCGACGGCGTGACCGTCTATGGCCCGGCAGCTGACACGCCTCGTACCGCGACGGCCGCGTTCACCGTGGCGGGCGTGCCGGCAGCGACCGTCGCCGCCCGATTGGCGCGCCGCGGCTGCTTCGTGTCGCACGGCGACTTCTACGCGGCGACCGTGATCGACCGGCTGCGGCTCGGCGGCGACGGCCTCGTTCGCGCCGGGTTGGCGGCCTACGCCACCGCCGACGAGGTCGATCGGTTATTGGAGGGCGTGGGCAGTCTGAGGCGGTGATCGGCCGGGCCCGGCGGCAAGCCGAACTGGGCATCCGCCACGGCTCCCACCCAATCGCGATCGGTGCGGTGCGGGCTCCGCAGTGCCTGGCGCCGTACGCCCTTGCTCCGGTTGATGGCGGCTTCGCCGTTGGGGTCGAGCGCCAGCACGGGCGATGCCGGATCCGTCAGCACGGAGCGGATGTTGTCCAGGGCGCGCCCGAGATGAGCGTGGATCAGCGCTTCTTCGAGTTCCCAGCGGCTCTGCTCCCGGGCCAGTCTCATCCCCAGCTGCCACGGGCGCGAATCGGTCAGCCGCACCATGGCGCGGAACAGCCGGCGGTTGGTGGCCACCGAGAAGATGGTGGGCGAGAGGATCCGCTCCAGATGGGCATCGGCCGCCGTGTGGTCGAGCCGGATCAGGTCGCGCGCCGCCCGCGGCACGGCCTCGCCCAGCAACAGTTCGGCCCGTGCTTCCCACCAGGTGTGCCCCATGGACCGCGTACTGCTGGTCACCACCAGTTGGCGTGGCACGAAGTGATTGTGCGCGACGACATCGGCGGCGAGGTGCGCCAGATAGCCGGCACCGAACGCGCGGAGCGCGTCGCTCGGCGCGAGGTCGTGCACCTCCAGGCCGACGTGCCAGGCGTGGCAGTGGCGATCGGCGGGGGCGAATTTCTTCGCCATCGTGGTGTCGGCCGCGATGCTGCCATAGAGAAAGTCATAGGGGTAGGCGCGGAGGAGGTCGGCCACGGCCTGCGGGAGGAGGTCGAGTGAACTCAGGATATGCTCGCCGAGCACGACGTGGGTTCCCGGGGTCCAGGCATACGCGGCGTGCGGGTGGCACAGCACCGCCAGCGTCACGACCGCGAGCGCAACGACGAACTTCATTCCATTACCGCCGGCGGCGGGACCGTGGCCGCAACAGGCGGCGGAGTTGTCCGACGATGCCCACGCCGGAGCGCGCAGTGTGGATCGCCGCCGCCACGTCGAGCGCCGTGTCTTCCACCTCTTCCTGCACCACGTCGATCATCGCCTCGAAATCCGCCAGCCGCCGCCGCGTCCGGTTGATCCCGGCTTCGACGTCGACCCGGACCCGGTGGACGCCGTCGACGATCTGCTGCACCTCGTTCCGCGCCTGTTCGGCCACTTCCACGCTGCTTTCACCCAGGCGCTGGAACGCCGCGAGCGTCGGCGCGAGTTCCCGGCGGAGCTCGGCGAGCTGGTGCTCCAGCCCTTCGCTGCGCTTGAAGGCGGCGCGCGCCGCGCCGGCAAGGGCGAATGCCATTGCGAGGTAACAGATGGCGATCACCAGCACCGAAATGGCGATCACCGGTCCGACCCATCCGGCCATGGGGATCGACTCCTGGAGGCGAGGGGCAGCAGAAACCTAACGTCCCCGGCGCGGCCCGCTTGCGAGCGCTGGCCGGTGTAACGAGGTTTTCGCGATGCCTGCGCATTTCGTGGTCACCGGAGGACGGCCGATTCACGGCACGATTCGGCCGGCCGGCAACAAGAACGCGGCGTTGCCGGTCATCGCGGCGACGCTGCTGGCCGACGGGCCGGTGGAACTGGACAACATCCCCCGCATCAGCGACGTCGAAACGCTGCTGGCGCTGCTGGCCGACCTCGGTGCCGGCGTGAACTGGACCGGGCCCAACGCGGTGACCATCGACGCGCGGCCGGTGCGTCCCAAGCCACTCGACGCCGCGCTCTGCACCCGCATCCGGGCGTCGATCCTGGTGGCGGGCCCGCTGCTGGCGCGGTTCGGTTCGGTGGCGTTGCCGCCGCCGGGGGGCGACGTGATCGGGCGCCGTCGTGTCGACACGCATTTTCTCGCGCTGGAGCGCCTCGGCGCGTCGATTACTGTCGGCGATCGCTATGAGATCGAAGCACACCACCTCACCGGCGCCGACATCTTCCTCGACGAACCGAGCGTCACCGGCACCGAGAACGCCCTGATGGCCGCCGCGACCGCCCGCGGCCGCACCGTGCTGCGCAACGCCGCCTCGGAGCCGCACGTGCAGGACACCGCCCGCGCGCTGGTGGCAATGGGAGCGCAGATCGAAGGGATCGGGAGCAATTGCTACACCATCACCGGCGTCGATCGGCTTGGTGGGGCCCGCTACACCATCGGTCCCGATCATATCGAAGTCGGCTCGTTCCTCGGGCTGGCGGCGGTGACCGGCGGCGCGGTGACTGTCGAAGGGGTGCGCGGTGACGATCTTCGCAGCACCCTCCTCGGCTTCGACCGCCTCGGCATCCGGGCCGCGTATCGACGGCGACCGCCTGATCGTCGCCGCCGACCAGGAGCGGCGGGTGCGCCCCGATCTTGGCGGTCACGTGCCGAAGCTGGAGGACGGCCCCTGGCCGGCGTTCCCGGCCGACGTGATGTCGATCGCGGTGGTGGCGGCGACGCAGTGCGACGGGATGATTCTGGTCCACGAGAAGATGTTCGAGTCGCGGCTCTTCTTCGTCGACAAGCTGATCAGCATGGGCGCGCGGATCGTGCTCTGCGATCCGCACCGGGCGGTGATCAGCGGCCCGACACTGCTGCATGGCAACGTGGTCTCGTCGCCCGATATCCGCGCCGGCATGGCGATGGTGATCGCCGCGCTGGCTGCCGAAGGGGAAAGCGTCATCTACAACATCGAACAGGTCGAGCGCGGTTACGAACGGATCGACGAGCGACTGCGGGCGCTGGGTGCACAGCTCGAACGCGTCGATCACTGACGAAGTCCTCCGTCCCGGGGCGGTCCCGCTCTGGGAGGTTCCCGGTTGGTTCGAGCGATTTGGCCTTACCGCCGGCGTGACCGGCCGCGGGGCCGGCCAGGACCCGTTCGATCTCGGTCTGGGCACGGACCGGCCGGTCGGCGAAGTGATGGAACGGTGGCGGGCATTCCGAGCGGCCTTCCCCGGTTTTCCGTCCCAGATCCTCTCGCGCCAGGTTCACGGCACTCGTGTTGCCTGGCACCGCCGGTCGCCTCCGGGGTGGTTGCTGCTCGACGGCTTCGATGGGCACGCCACCGCGTCGGCCGGCAGGTTGCTGCTGGTCACGGTGGCCGATTGCGTTCCGGTCTACCTCGCGGCACCGCGCCACGGAGCCGCCGCCCTGTTGCACGCCGGATGGCGGGGGGTCGCCGGGGGGATCGTCGCAGCCGGGGTGAACCTGCTCGCCGAACGCACCGGGGCGGGTCCGGCCGAGATGATCCTGCATGCAGGCATTGCCATATCGGGGCCGCAATACCCGGTCGGTCGAGAGGTGCTCGCGGCACTCGGCATCGGCGCCGCCGCCGCCGGACCAGGTCCGTGGACGGTCGATCTGCGCGCCCTGATCGCGGCACAGGCGGAACAGCTCGGAATCGGGGTGGTCTCCATGAGCGGGCACTGCACCGCCCGGGACGGGGAGCGGTTCTTCTCCCACCGCCGTTCCGCCGGGCGAGATGGGCGGATGGTGGCCTGGTTGGGCATCGTCCCGCGCTGGCCACCGCGGGCGGACGCCGGTTGACCGGAGCCCCTCAACCGGGGTAATTTCAGGCGCTGGGGCAACTTGCGCAGTCGGCGAGGTGTCGGGTTTCCCCGACATTTTTTTGTTTGTTCCCCTTGGCCAGCCCCACCCCGCGACCAGCGAGCCGATGGAACCAGCACAGGCCGCCGCCGCGGGGGACTGAGGAACAGGAGACGATCGGAATGGCGACTTCCGCCGAAATGGTATCTGCGTTCCGCGAGCTGTCGAACACGAAGCAGCTCGACCGCGCGGAATTGACGGACCTGCTGCGTGATGGCATTCACGCGGCCCTGATGAAGAAGTACGGGCCGAATGTCCGGTTCGAGCTGAACATCGACGAAATGCAGGGCACGTTGACCGTCATGCGGCTGCGGCAGGTGGTCGAGACGGTCGACGACCCCAGCGCGCAGATCGGCGTGGAAGAGGCGCGCTTCGAGGATCCCGAGTTCGAGCCCGGCGACGTGCTCGAGGAAGAGGTGCCGTTCGAAGCGTTCGGCCGGCTGGCGGTGCAGGCGGCGAAGCAGCGGATCATCCAGCGGGTGCGCGAAGGCGAGCGCAACCGGATCCGGGACGAATTCACCAACAAGGTGGGTGAGTTGCTCTCGGGCGAGATCCAGCAGATCGAGCGGGGCAAGTTCGTCATCATGCTGAACCGGTTCCGCGAAGCGGAAGCAATCGTGCCGTACCGCGAACAGAACCACCGCGAGCATTTCCATCAGGGCGACACCATCCGGGCGGTGCTGAAGCGCCTCGAAGAGACGCCCAAGGGGCCTCGGCTCATCCTGTCCCGCGGCGATCCGCTGTTCGTGATCGCGCTCTTCAAACTGGAAGTGCCGGAGATCCAGCAGGGCATCGTGGAGGTGCGGGGAATCGCCCGCGAGGTGGGAAGCCGCACCAAGGTGGCAGTGATTTCCCGCGACGACGCGATTGATCCGGTCGGCGCCTGCGTCGGCCTCAAGGGGTCGCGGGTCCAGGCGGTCGTCAACGAACTCGGCGGCGAGCGGATCGACATCGTCCCGTGGTCGCCCGATCCGGAGCGATTCGCGCGGCTGGCGCTCGCGCCGGCGCGGGTGGCGAAAGTCTTCTCCGATCCGTCCACCAAGACGATCCAGGCGGTGGTCGACGAAGACCAGCTTTCGCTGGCCATCGGCCGCAACGGCCAGAACGTGCGGCTGGCGAGCGAACTGACCGGCTGGAAGATCGATCTCTACTCCAGTCGCGAATGGCTGGAGCGTGGCGGCGAAGGGCCGCTCTTTGCGCTGCCGCCTGTTGAAGAGCAGCCCGAGACGCGCGTTCCGCTGTCGCAGCTCGAAGGGTTGTCGCCGGAACTGGTGGCGATTCTCGATCAGGCCGGTTACACCACGCTCAAGGACGTGATCGACCTCGAAGCCGAAGAGATCTCGCGGATCGCGGGGATGACACCCGCGACGACCGAGGAGCTGATCCGGTTCGTGAGCGAGTTGACGGAAGAGGAACCGGATGCCGGCGACGCAGCTCGCACCTGAGGCGAGCCGGAGTGAACGGCTGGTCCGGTTGCTCGGCCTGGGGTTCCGTGGCGGCCTGGTGGTCGCCGGCGTCGATGGTACCGACGCACTGATCCGCCGCGGGGAGTGTCAGGCGGTGGTGGTGGCCAGCGACGCGTCGCCCCGCGCCCGGGAGAAGGCGGTCAGCGCCGCCCTCCGGCGGGGCGTGCCGGTGGTGACGGGTCCCGATGCCGGAACGCTCGGCGCCGCGCTGGGGAAACCGCCGGTGATGATCGCCGGCATTCGTGACCGGCAGCTGGCCGAGGGCATACTCGCAGTGGCAGGGCCGTCGCAGGACAGACGGCACGATGGAGGGGTGATTGGTCAAGAGTAGAGTGCACGATCTCGCCGCAGAATTCGGCGTCCCGGCCGAGCAGCTGATTGGCATGCTGCGCGACATGAACATCTTCGTCCGCAGTCACCTGTCGGCGCTCGAGCCGGACCAGGTAGCGGCGGTGCGCGTTCGCTGGGAACGCGAGAAGCGGAAGGCCGCCGAAGCCCCCGCGCCGAAGCGCACCCGCCGCAAGGCGGCCGCCGAGCCGCCTCCGCCGGCACCGGTCGAGGGCAAGCCGGTGCGCCGTCGCCGGACGGCCGCCGAGGTGGCCGAGCAGGAGGCCAAGGCCGCCGCCGAGGCGGAGGAAGAGGCTGCCAAGAGCGCCTTCGAGCTCGAGCCGTTGACGCTCGAGGCGCCGCCGGTCAGCGATATCAAGCCCGGGCTGTCACTTGAAGAGCGTGCCCGGCTCCTCTTCAAGGAGGTTCCGCCCACGGCCGAACCGTCGGCGGAAACGGAAGCCCCCGTCGCGGCGTCCGACGAGACGCCGCCGCGGGCCACGGGTGTCCGAGCCGGCTCAAGCAGCCCAGGCCGCGCCGCCACCCATTCCGTCGCGGCCGTCGCGCCCGTTCATTCCGCCGCGCGTGCAGCGGCCCGCGCCGGGCGCCGACACGCGTCCCGGACGCCGCGGCCCCCCCGCGGGCGGTGGACGTCCCCGTCCGGTATTCTCGTCGAGCACGCCGGCGCCGCCGCGCACCGGCACGCCGGCCAGTGCACCGCCGCGGGCTTTCGGTCCCGACGCCCAGCCGGGCGGTGGGCGCAAGAAGGGCAAGAAGTCGCGCAAGAACTACGTCGATCAGGATCAGGTGCAAGCCAACATCCTGAAGACGATGCAGGGGATGCGTGGCAGCCCGACCCGCAAGAAGAGCCGGCCCGACGAACCGAGCTACCGCGAGATCATTGCGTCGCGGGTGGCCGAAGAGAAGGAACGGGAAAAGACGCTCATTCGCGTCAACGAGTTCATTTCGGTCAGCGAGCTGGCCGAGGCGATGAAGGTGCCCGCCAATCAGATCGTCGCGTTCGCCTTCAAGGAACTCGGGTTGATGGTGACGGTGAATCAGCGCCTCGACTTCGACCAGATCGAACTGATCGCGTCCGAATTCGGCTTCCAGGCGGTCAAGGAAGAGGAGTACCACGCCGAGATCGCGGTACCCGCCGAAGAGGAGGTACCGGGAGACCTTGAGCCGCGGCCGCCGGTCGTGACGGTCATGGGCCACGTCGATCACGGCAAGACGTCGCTGCTCGACTACGTCCGCAAGGAGAACGTGGTGGCCGGCGAAGCCGGCGGCATCACCCAGCACATCGGTGCCTACCACATCGTGCTCCCCAGCGGTCGCGCCATCACCTTCCTCGATACCCCGGGCCATCAGGCGTTCACCGCGATGCGAGCGCGCGGCGCGCAGGTGACCGATATCGTCGTGCTGGTGGTGGCCGCTGACGATCAGGTGATGCCCCAGACCATCGAGGCGATCTCGCACGCGAGGAACGCCGGCGTGCCGCTGGTGGTGGCGATCAACAAGATCGATCTTCCCGCGGCCAATGTCGCCAAGGTCAAGCAGGACCTGCTCCAGCACCAGGTGGTGCTGGAGGAGTTCGGCGGCAACGTGCTGAGCGCCGAGATCTCGGCCAAGACGGGCAAGGGCATCCCCGAGCTGCTCGATCAGATCCTGTTGCAGGCCGAGGTGCTCGAACTCAAGGCCAATCGGCACGCCCGGGCGCAGGGTTCGGTGATCGAGGCGACGCTCGATCCGGGCAAGGGACCGCTCGCGACGGTGCTGGTGCAGCGCGGCACCCTCAAGGTGGGCGACAACTTCATCTGCGGAAAGTTCTCGGGGCGCGTCCGCGCGTTGTTCGACGAGCGGGGCAATCCCGTCGAGGAAGTCGGGCCGTCGATGCCGGTGCAGGTGCTCGGATTCGACGGCGTTCCGGCGGCCGGTGACACGTTCCTGGTGGTCGCCGACGCCAACGAGGCGCGCGACATCGCGCAGAAACGGCAGCGGCTGGAGCGGGAGGCGCAGAACCGGCGCTCGGCCCGGGGTGGCACGCTGGAGGACATCTCCCGTGCGCTCAAGGAAGGGGAAGTCCAGCAGCTGCGGATCATCATCAAGGCCGACCAGGGCGGCCCCGCCGAAGCGTTGGCGGACGCGTTGGCGCAATTGGCCACCCCCGAGGTCCGGGTCGACATCGTGCTCCGCGGCGTGGGCCAGATCAGCGAGAGCGACGTCCTGCTGGCCAAGGCGTCGGGCGCGATCATCATCGGCTTCCATGTGCGACCCGACGCGAACGCACGCGCCGCCGCCGAACGCGAAGGCGTCGAGATTCGCACCTATCGCGTCATCTACGAGGCGGTCGAAGACGCCCGCCAGGCCCTTGAGGGATTGCTCAAGCCGGAGGAGAAGGAAATCGTCCTCGGCGAAGCGGAGGTATTGGAGCTGTTCAAGGTCAGTCGCGTCGGCACCATTGCCGGATGCATCGTGCGCAGCGGCACGATCTCCCGGACCGCAAAGGTGCGGTTGGTGCGCGACGGCACGGCGGTGTATACCGGGGCGGTCGCCTCGCTGAAGCGGTTCAAGGACGACGTGCGCGAAGTCAAGGAAGGACTCGAGTGCGGCATCGGCATCGAGAACTTCAACGACGTCAAGGTCGGCGACCGCATCGAGGCATTCCGGATCGAAGAGGTCCGCCGGACGCTGGCCGCCTCCGCGGCCGAGTCGTGACGCGCGATGGCCGGCAAAGGACCGTCGCGCCGTCCGGAACAGGTCGCCGAAGCCGTCCGCACCGCGCTCGCTGAAGCGCTGGTGCGGGGGGAAGTCCGCGATCCGCGGGTGTTGATGGTGACGATCAGTTCCGTCGAAGTCACGCGGGATCTGGGGCACGCCACGATCCTCGTCGTTCCGCACGGCTCGGAAGAGGAACGTGCCGCGGCCCTGGAGGGACTGCGCAGCGCCGCCGGCTATCTGCGCCGCATCGTCGCCCACGCCCTCACGACGCGCACCGTTCCCGAGCTGCACTTCGAGCTCGATCGCGGCTTCGAGCATGCGCAGCGGATCAACCAGTTGCTCGCCGAGTTGAAACACGACGGGGAGGACGCCTGAGCGCCGCCGGCGCCGAATCCGTCGGTGAGGGGGGTCTGCTGGTGGACAAGCCGTCCGGCTGGACCTCGCACGACGTCGTGGCGGTGGTCCGCCGGCGGCTCGGGACACGCCGCGTCGGCCATACCGGAACGCTGGACCCCTTCGCCACCGGTCTCCTGGTGGTACTGGTCGGGAAGGCGACGCGCGTGGCGCGGTTCGTCGAGGGGCTGCACAAGTGCTATGAGGCCACCATCCGCTTCGGTACCGCGACGTCCACCGACGACGCGACCGGGGGAGTGGTCCGCGACGCATCACCCTCGAGCTGGCCCGATCTGCCTGCGGTGTCGGCGGCGCTGGCGACCTTCGTGGGAGGATACCAGCAGCGTCCGCCGGCGTATTCGGCCCTTCACGTGGCCGGAACTCGGGCCTACCAACTTGCGCGCCGCGGTGTCGACGTCGAGCTGCCGTCACGGTTCGCGCTCGTGGTGTCGGCGGCGGTGCTCGACTGGAACCCGCCGGACCTCCGGGTCCGGGCGGTCGTCGGCCGCGGCGTCTACATCCGGGCGCTGGCGCGTGACCTCGGCGATGGGCTTGGCATTCCGGCGCATTGCGCGGCGCTGCGACGCGTGGCGATCGGTCCGTTCGCGGTCGACGACGCGGTCGCGCCCAACGACGCGGAGCCGCGGCATCTGCTGCCGACGGCGTCACTGCTCCCGGAGGCGCCGCGCGAAGTGCTCGATCCGGCGGGGTGGCGCGACGTGGCGCACGGCCGGCCGGTGGCGCAACAGGTGGCACGGGACGGTGTGGGCGCATTGCTCGCCAACGGCGGCGGCCTGGTGGCGATTGCCCGCGGCGACGGCGGGTTGTGGCACCCGATGGTCGTATTGGAGACGCCGCCATGATCGCGGCGGCCGGGGCGGGGACGGTCGTGACCGTCGGGACGTTCGACGGGGTTCATCTCGGCCATCGCGCCGTGCTGGCGGAAAACGTCCGCCAGGCGGCCGATTCGGCGCGGCAGAGCGTTCTGATTACCTTCGAGCCGCATCCGCTCGAGGTGGTCAATCCGGAAGCGGCACCGCCCCGCCTCACGGTGGCCGCCGAACGGCTCGAGGCCCTGGCGACCTGCGCCATGGATCGATTGCTGATTCTCCGGTTCGATCGCGCGATGGCGCGGCTCGATCCGGCGGAGTTCGTCGACCGGGTGCTGGTGACGCGCTGTGGCATGCGCGCCCTGGTCATCGGCTACGATCATGGCTTCGGCCGGGGCCGGAGCGGAGATCTCGATACGTTGCGGCAGCTCGGCGCGGCGCGGGGGTTCACGGTCGACGTCGTCGACCCGGTCGCGGTCGAGGGCAATCCGGTCTCGAGCACCGCAATCCGGCGCGCCATCGCCGGGGGTGACCTGGCCGGGGCCGGGGCCATGCTGGGGCGGCGGTATTCGTTGGCGGGTCTGGTGCGGCCGGGCGAACGACGGGGGCGCACCATCGGGTTCCCCACCGTCAATCTGGTGCCACCGGAGCGGAAACTGCTGCCGCCCGACGGCGTATATGCGGTGGCAGTCGATACCCCCGCCGGGCGGTTCGGCGGAATGATGAACCAGGGCCGTCGCCCCACATTCGAGGACGGCCGACGGTTGCTCGAAGTCCACCTGTTCGGATTCGACGGCGATCTGTACGGCCGCAACGTCCGGATCGAGTGGGTGGCGCCGTTGCGCGAGATCCGCCGCTTTGCGTCAGTCGCCGAGCTCCGGCGGCAGCTGGACGACGACCGTCAGTACGCGACCGCCCTGCTGGCGGCCGCACCCCTTCACCTTGACGCGCCGGTCACGGCGCCCGAGTGACGATGTTCACCACGATTCGCAACCGACTGATCGTGATCGGCCTGCTGGTGCTCGGCTCGATCTTCTACCTGATGCCGCGCACCTACACCGCGCGTGAGATGGGCTCGGACGGCGTGATGCACGACGTCTCCCAGAAGCACATCCCGCTCAAGTACGGGCTCGACCTGCAGGGCGGCATGCACCTGGTGCTCGATCTCGATCAGTCGCAGAAGGTCTCGGCCGACCCGCCCCGCGATATCGATCTGGCGCTGACCGTGCTCCGCAAGCGGATCGACGAGTTCGGCGTGGCCGAGCCGCTGATCCAGAAGGTGGGCCAGCGGATCGTGGTGGAACTGCCGGGTGTCACCGACCCCGACCGCGCCGAGAGCATCGTCAAGAAGACGGCCTACCTCGAGTTCAAGCTGACCGACAAGACGGGTGCGTTCGAAAGCGCGCTGTCGGGAATGGACCGGGAACTGGTGCGGCTCGGCGTCAGGACCAGCGGGCCGGCGGCAAGTGCCGCGCAGGGCGTGCAGGCGCTGCTCGGAACCGATACCGGCAAGAAGACTCCGCCGGATACCTCGAAGGCCGCGCCGCTCGGTGGCAAGAAGGCCACCGACACCACCAGGCCGGGGGCCAGGAAGAGCGCCGATACCGGCAAGACCGGCGCGAAGGCCGACAGCGGCGCCGCGTCACAGATCCTCGAGCAGCTCATCCAGCCCACCGCCGGCACCGGGTTGGGCCAGATCACCGGGGAGTATCTCGTGGCGGAGTCCGCGTATCCGCGGGTCGACTCGCTGCTGCATCTGCCATCGGTCAAGGCGCTGTGGCCTCGCGGCATCGTGCTGATGTGGTCGGCGCAGCCGATTTCGGTGGGGACCGAGCAGTACATGATGCTGTACGCGCTGACCGACAAGGACATCATCACCGGCCAGTCGTTGATCGACGCCCAGGCGCAGGTCGATCCGCTCACCAACAAGCGCGTCGTGGCGTTCGAGCTCGACCGCTCCGGGGCGCGGACGTTCGGCGACCGAGACCAGCCGCCACGTCGGCGACTACATGGCGATCGTCCTCGACGGACGCGTGCAGGGGCGTCCGCCGGTCATCGAGAACCGCATCGACGCCCGGCGACAGATCGAACTCGGGAACGCCTCGCTGCAGAGCGCCCAGGATCTGGCGTTGACGCTGCGGGCCGGCTCACTGCCGATTCCGCTCAAGATCGTCGAGGATGAGCAGATCCTCGCCTCCCTCGGCGCCGACTCCATTCACGACGGCATGAAGGCCGGGATCGTCGGCACCATCATGGTCGTGATCATCATGATCGGCTACTACCGGATGGCCGGGGTGCTGGCCGTCGGCGCGCTGGCGCTCTACGTGCTCTTCACGCTGGCCGGCCTCTCCGCCATCGACGCCACCCTCACCCTTCCCGGCATCGCCGGCCTGGTGCTCTCGGTCGGCATCGCGGTCGACGCCAACGTGCTGATCTTCGAGCGGATCCGCGAAGAGCTGGTCGCCGGGCGAACGGTGCGCCTGGCCGTGGCGGAAGGATTCAAGCACGCCATGAATGCCATCGTCGACTCCAACGTGGCCACGGTGCTCACGGCGTTGTTCCTGTTCCAGTTCGGCACCGGTCCGGTAAAGGGGTTCGCCGTGACCCTGATCATGGGTATCGCCGCGTCGATGGTCACCGCCGTGTTCGTGACCAAGACGTTCTTCCTTGTCTGGCTGGACCGCCGCCCGACCGCCACAACCTTGAGTATCTGACATGACGCGCATCTTCGCGAACGCCAATTACGATTTCATCGGCTTCCGCCGCAAGGCGATCCTGGCCACCATCACGCTGTTCGTGGTCGGCGTGATCGCGCTGTTCGCCAGGGGCCTCAACTACTCGATCGAGTTCACCGGCGGTACGCTGGTCGACTTCCGGAGCAACGTGCCGATCCAGATCGAGGCGCTCCGCACCGCGCTGACCCACGCGGGCATCGACGAACCGGAAATCACGCCGTTCGGCGGATCGAACGAATGGAACGTCCGCGCCAGGGTGGGGCAGTCGGCCGCGGCCGCCGGCGATACCGCCGCGTCGACCAACGCGGTCAAGCAGGCCCTCAACCAGGTCATCGGGGCCGGCAGCTACACCGTCCGCAGCAGTCAGGCGGTCGGCCCCAAGGTGGGCCGCGATCTCCGCACCAAGGCGTTCCTCGCCATCTTTCTGTCGTTCTTCGCGGTCCTCGCCTACCTGGCGTACCGCTTCGAGTGGCGGTTCGGGTTGGCCGCGGTGGCCGCCACGTTCCACGATATCGTCCTCACCATCTGCTTCATCGCCGTGATGAAGATCGAGATTTCCCTGGTGGTCGTGGCGGCGGTGCTGTCGATGGTGGGTTATTCGCTCAACGACACGATCGTGATCTTCGACCGGGTGCGCGAGAACCTCCGAAAGAGCCGACGCGATCACCTGGTGGACATCCTCAACCGGTCGGTCAACGAAACGCTGCCCCGGTCGGTGCTGACGCACACCACGGTGCTGGCGACCCTGATCGCGTTGATCGATCTTCGGCGGGCCGGTGATCCGGCCGTTCGCCGAGGTGATGTCGTTCGGTGTCTTCACCGGGACGTTCTCGTCGGTGTTCATCGCCGCGCCGGTGCTGCTCATCATCGAGCACCGCTGGCCAGGTGTCGATGGGCGGGGAGTCAAGGTCGCCGGACGCCGCAACGCGCCCACCCGGGGCAAGACGGAGCCGGCCTGACGGTGTTGATCGACACGCACTGCCATCTCACCGATCCGGCGTTCGATGCGGATCGGGCGGCGGCGGTCGGTCGCATGACCGCGGCTGGTGTCATATCGGCACTTGTGGTCGAGAGCGTGCGGCACAATTTCACGGCGGCGCAGCGGTTCGTTGCGGCCCACCCGCAACTCGGCCTGGCGACCGCCTGCCATCCGCACGATGCGTCCGGATGGTCGCCCTCGTGGCGGGCCGAACTCGAGTCCGCCTGGCGGAGCGGGCAATGCAACGCCGCCGGCGAGATGGGCCTCGACTACCACTACGATCACTCGCCGCGCGCGGCACAGTGTAACGCCTTTGCCGAACAACTCGGCATGGCCGCCGACGCCGGGCTTCCTGTCGTCGTTCACGCCCGCGAGGCTGACGACGACGTGGTGACGGTCCTTCGCACCGTGCCGCGCGCCACGGTGATCCTGCACTCGTTTTCCAGCGGAACGGCGCTGCGCCGGGCGGGACTCGACGCCGGGTGGTATTTCTCGTTCAGCGGGATGGTGACGTTCAAGTCCTGGGCCCAGGACGACACCGTCCGGATGGTGCCGATCGACCGCCTGCTGCTCGAAACCGATGCGCCCTACCTGGCCCCGGTGCCGCATCGCGGCAAGCGCAACGAATCGTCCTTTCTGCCGGCGGTGGCCAGCCGTGTGGCGGAACTCCGCGGCATCAGTGCCGAGGAAGTTGCTGCGGCCACGACGTCCAACGCGCGGCAGATCCTGTGGCCCGGCCTGGTAGCGCCGGCCCTATCGCCCGAACCTTCACCGACAGAGGCTGCATGAAATTCGTCGCTTCCGCCGAGGCTCCGCAGGCCATCGGCCCGTACTCGCAGGGAGTGGTCGTCAATGGCCTGCTGTTCACGGCCGGCCAGATCCCGCTGGATCCCGCGACGATGACCGTCGTCGGGGGCGACATCGCGGCGCAGACGGAGCGGGTGATGCAGAATCTTCACGCCGTACTGGCCGGCGCCGGCCTGACAATGGACCGCGTCGTCAAGACCACGGTCTTTCTGCAGGACATGGCCGATTTCGGCGCCATGAACGAGGTCTATGCGCGACACTTCGGCACCCACCGGCCAGCGCGCTCGACGGTGGCGGTGGGTGGCTTGCCGCGCGGCGTGCGCGTCGAGATCGAGATGATCGCCGCCGTGGCCGGGTGAGCGGCGGCGGACCGGCAGGAACCTGGGGACGTTTCGAGTCTGGTGATTCGACCGGTCTTCAAAACCGCGTTGGAGGCGCCACGCGCGGCTCCGGTGGGTTCGATTCCCACACGTTCCCGTGGTATCATGGCTTGGGTTTGGCGGCAGGGTCAGCCACTTTTCTGGCGATGCGCCCGCTGCTCACGATGGTCCTGCTGT
This sequence comes from uncultured Gemmatimonadales bacterium, assembly GCA_963697065.1. Lineage (GTDB taxonomy): Bacteria > Gemmatimonadota > Gemmatimonadetes > Gemmatimonadales > GWC2-71-9 > Palsa-1233. Next base: position 2,354,985 of record CAVOMQ010000001.1, on the reverse strand, counting down.
GCGGTGCACCGCTGACGCTGGCGGGGCAGGGGATCGCCGCGCCTGTCGCCGCGCCCGACACCGTGGCGCACCATCCGCCGGGACCCTTCAATTACTTCTTTCGCTCGCTGGCCCTTCCCGGCTGGGGTCAGGCTTCGCTTGACCGCAAGCTCACCGCGGGACTCTTCATCGCCTTCGAAGGCGTCTCGCTCGGCATGGCGCTCAAGGCGGGGGCCGAATTGCACTACCCGCTGGCCATCGGCGACACGGCGCTTGCCGATTCGAAGCGCGCCGAGCGCCAGGACTGGATCGTGCTGCTGGTGGCCAACCACCTCTTTTCGGCGCTCGAGGCATACGTCTCGGCCCATCTTCGCGACTTTCCGACCGACCTCAAACTGCGCGCGTTCGGCGGCCGGCGGCCCGGCATCGGTTTCACGGTCGGATTGCCGTGAGCCGTCGCGACGCGCCGGTCGGGATCTTCGACTCCGGCATCGGTGGCCTCACCGTCGCGCGCGCCATCGCGCGGCGGTTGCCGCACGAGTCGACGATCTATCTGGGCGATACCGCCCGTCTGCCGTACGGGCCCAAGTCGCCGGAGACGGTGCGCCGGTACGCCCGGGAAATCACCGACTGGCTGCTGGCGCAGGGGGTGAAGGCGGTGGTGGTGGCGTGCAATACGGCGACGGCGCATGCGCTCGACGAGCTGCGGCGCGCCACACCGGTGCCGGTGATCGGCGTGATCGAACCGGGGGCGCGGGCCGCCGTCGCGGCCACCCGCAATAGTACCGTCGGAGTAATTGGCACGGCCGGCACCATCGGCTCCGGCGCCTACCGCCGGGCCTTGCTGGCCCTGCGTCCGGCGCTCGACGTCGTCGAGCAGGCGTGTCCGTTGTTTGTGCCGCTGGTGGAGGAGGGGTGGACCGACCGGGCCGCGACGCGGGCCATCGCCGAGGAATATCTGGCGCCGCTCAAGGACTCGGCGATTGACGTGCTGGTGCTGGGGTGCACCCACTATCCGGTGCTTGCGCCGCTGCTCGCTGACATCATGGGGCCGGGGGTGACGCTGATCGATTCCGGCGAAGAAACGGCGGGCGACCTGGCGCTGGAGCTGGCGGCGCGCGATCTGGCAGCGCCAGCAGACGCACCGGCCAGTCGCCGCTGGGCGGCCACCGACGATGTGGCGCGCTTCGGGCGGGTGGCACCACTCTTCCTGGGCGAGGCGCCGCTCGCGATCGAACTCGTCGACCTCGGCAGTGAACGCCTGGTCAGCTGAAGACCGCCAGCGCCGGCCCGGCAGCGTCGAGGGTGGCATAGCGGCGGTCGTGCAGCCATTGACCCGGGTTGAGGTACCACCGGTCGGGCGCGATTTCGGTGCACACTTCGCGGTGGGTGTGCCCCATGATGAGCGCGCCGAGGGTCGGATCGGCCTCGAGGGCCCGCTCGGCCCACTCCGCCTGCCGCACCGCGGCGGCGGCAATCACCTCGGGATGGGCCGCGGCGTACACCGGGTCGTGTCCGAAATGACCGGCGATGCGGTGTCCGAGGGCCGGTGGGATCAGGCCGAACGTGCTGATGACCAGCCGCGTGTCGAGGACACGATTGAGGAACGCCGCCGTGGGGCGTTCCTCGTGCAGGCCGTCGCCATGGATGGCTCGTACCTTCCGGGTGCCGACTTCGAATCGCAATTCCCGCGGGTCGAAGGTGACGCCGGCCTCGCGGTCCCAGAAAGTACCGCCCCAGCGGTCGTGGTTGCCGCCGATCATCAGCACCGGCATGCTGCGGGCTAGGGTGATGATGGCCGACGTCACCCGGATGGCGTCGCGGGGAACGGTATGGCGATAGGTAAACCAGAAATCGTAGAGGTCACCCGCCAGCAGCAGCGAGTCGCCGAGCCGCGGGACGGCGTCGAGGAACGCCAGGAAGGCTTCGGCGTCGTCGGGACGCGCCGCACCGAGATGCGCGTCGGCGACGACGACCAGGCGTTGACCAATCACGGCGCGAAAGGTGCGGCATGAACGCAGCGGAGGCAACCGGCGGCGACGCGATCACCGAGGTCCGGCACCGGGTCAACTACTCCGAGACGGATCAGATGGGGGTGGTCTATCACGCCCGATATCTGGTGTGGCTCGACGTGGCGCGGACGGAACACCTGCGTCGCGCCGGGATGTCGTATCGCGACCTGGAGGCCAGCGGGTTGCGCCTGGCGGTGGGCGAGCTCAACATCCGCTACCGCCAGCCGGCGCGCTACGACGATCCGATCCGGGTGCGGGTGTGGGTCCGTGCCGTCGATTCGCGCCGGGTGACCTTCGGGTATGCCATCCAACACGACGAGAGTGGAGAGCTTCTGGCAACCGCCGTCACGGCACTGCTCGTGCTCGATGCCGAATTCAATCTCACCCGGCTGCCGGCGGAGATCGCCGCCATGCTGCCGCCAACCGGAGATCCGGTCCGTCTATGACACTGCCGCGCCGATGGCTCGTGTTCAGCATGTTGTTGGCCACCGCGACGCTGGTGCGCCGCGGTGTGGCGCAGGCTGATCCCGCCGAGGTCGAGGCCCTCGCCCCGTTGCTGATGGCCGAAGACCAACGGGTCTTCGACCCCGACCTGTTCGGACGTTCGCTCGCCAATCCCGACCCGTTGGTCCGGCGCACGGCGGCCCTCGCGATCGGCCGGATCGGCGATCGGCGCGGCCTGGCGTTGCTGGAACCGCTGCTGGTGGATCCGGACTCCACCGTGCCAGGCGACGTCTTGTTCGCGCTCGGCCTGCTGCGCGATTCGGCCGCGGTAGCGCCGATCATCGCGCGGTTGCGCGCTCCGGATTCGCTGGAAGGGGCGGCCGTCGCCGAGGCGGCGGCGGCCCTCGACCGGATCGGGAGTCGCGCCGCCGCACAGTTCGTCGGCGACGTGCTGAGTGGCGGCGGCGACCTTCCCGGATCGCGACGGAACCAGTTCCTCGCCGCCGGCCTCGTCGACGTGTGGCGTTTCGGAACCGCGGCGCCGGTCGGTGCCATTGTACCATTCGCCAACGACACGTCGGCCGCGCTACGGTGGCGCGCCGTGCTCTCGCTGGGCCGCCTGCGCGCCCCCCAGGGCGGGGCGGCAGTGCTGGAGGCGGTTCGCGATCCGGACTTTCTGACCCGCGAAATGGCAATTCGGGCGCTGACTCGCGCGTTTGCCGACACGGCGCGGCTGGCGACGCGCGCGGTCGAGAGTGAACTCGAGGGTACACTCGACGACGTCCAGGCGGGCATCCGGGTCAACGCGCTCGGCGCGCTCGGCAGCTTTGCCGATTCCGATCTGTCGCGGAAGGTGGTCCAGTCGCTCGACGACGGCGACGACAACGTTCGCGTCGCGGCGGCGATGGCGCTCGGTCAGCTGCGCGGAAGCATCGCCGCCCGTGCACTCGACGCGCTGTTCAAGCACGGGGACACGCCGTGGGCGGTGCAGGACGCAGCTCTGGCCGCGCTGGCCCGGACGGACACCGCGCTCTTTGTGGTGCATGCCGTGGCGTGGGCCGCCAGCAGCGACTTTCGCGAGCGGATTGCCGCGCTGGCGGCATGGGGAAGTCTGCGGGGGGCCGATCCGGCGGTGTTCCGGCGCGGACTCGCCGATGCTGACCCGCGTGTTCAGGCCGCGGCGCTGCGCGCATGGCGTGGGCGAGGACGCGCCGACACTGCCGTCGTGGCGGTGGCGTTTGCTCACCTCGGCGCCGCGGACATGGAAGTTCGCGCCGCGGCCCTCGACGCCGTTCGCGGGGCGCTCCCGGCCGAAAGTCTCGGCGTGGTCGTCGCGGCATGGCACCGGAGCCAACAGGATCGCGAATCGGATGCCCGTCTTGCCGTGATCGCCGATCTCGCCGCGATGACTCGCCGCGACTCGTTGATCCTCAATCGCATCACCGACCCCGGTGGTCCGGACTACGTGGCACGCTCGAGCGATCCGGTCGTTCGCGCCCAGGTGGCGCGCACCTGGCCGCAGCTGGCCACGCGGTGGGGACCGGTGGCGCCGATCGAGACCGGCCTCAAGCTCGACGACTACCGGAGCATCGTGCGCGACGACATGCTGGCGTCGACCGATCCACATGTCACGATCGATGTGGCGGGGCGCGGCAGCATCGATCTGGAATTGCTGGCGCACGAGGCGCCCCTTACCGTGGCCAATTTCCTCCGGCTCGTCGATCAGCATTACTTCGACGGCGATCGGTGGCACCGCGTCGTCCCCAATTTCGTGGTGCAGGACGGCGATCCCACCGGGACGGGCGACGGCGGACCCGGATGGTCGATCCGCGACGAATTCAATCGTGAACGCTACGACGTGCCGAAGGCGGGGATGGCGCTGTCGGGACCCGACACCGGCGGCAGCCAGTGGTTCATCAACCTGAGTCCGCAGCCGCATCTCGACGCGGGCTACACGATCTTTGGCATCGTCCGCGGGACCTATGTTCCGTTGCAGCACATTCTGCAGGGCGACGTCATCCGGTCGATCCACCGGTGATTCCGGTGGTGGCCGGGCACACCGCCACTGCGCGCCGGAACCGCGCCGTGTGGCTGGCTGCTGTCGCCGTGGTCCTGGCCGGGTGCACCGCCGGGCTGCCGCGGCCGCCGATTCCGGTCGGCTTCCGTCCAGTACCTCCCGATTCGGCCGGCCGCTGGGCCGACGCGACTCGTCCGCCCGGAAAGGTGCAGATGCGGTTTCACTGGTCGTTCGATGACGGCAAGGGCGGCGGAGGCGGTGGCAACGGTATCGCACGGATGGCGCCGCCGGATTCGCTGGAGTTTGATTTCGCCGGCGCGCTCGGCATGGGCCGCGGTTCGGCGGTCGTCGTCGGCGAGCAGACCATCTGGGCCAAGCCGGAAGACAAGGTGCGCGACTTCGTGCCGAATTATCCGCTGATGTGGGCGATGCTGGGCGTGGCAGCAGCCCCGTCAACGGATGCCGCGGTGAGCCATTTCGCCGACGGCAGATCCGAGGGCTGGCGCTACGTCGAGGGGGTCGACACGATCGATCTGGTGGAGGTGCGGCAGGCGCCGCGGGCACTGCGCGTTGTGGTGCGACACGCTGGCGCCGCCGTGGGCGACGCGGTGGTGATCTTCGACAGCCTGGGACACCCGGTGCGGTCGCGGCTCGACACCTACGGGCGCCGTACCCGGCTCGATATGCGTTTTACCCGGGTGACCCCGGTCGACTCCTTTCCGACGGGGATCTGGAATGCGCCGGATCGTCAGTAGCCTTGTTGCCGCCCTCGTCTGTGGCTGTTCCTTCGGGTTCAGCGGCGGCGGATTTCCCCCGGGAATCCGCACCGTGGCTATTGTTCCCTTCGAGAACCAGACGACGGAGCCGACACTCGCACAGGAAGTACAGGACGCAGTGACCCAGGCAGTGGTCAACCGCCTGGGCCTGCGCACCGTCGCCGAGTCGGCAGGCCGACGCCGTGGTGCACGGCACCGTGGTCCGCTACGACCAGGACCAGCCCGCGGCGTACCACGGCGCGGCGACCGGCACTGGTTCGCAGAACCAGGTCGTGGTGACCCGTCGTCAGGTGCAGCTCTCGGTCGACGTCCAGATTGTCGATCAGAAGACGGGCAACGCGGTGCTCGACGTGAGGGGGATGAGCGTCACCGGCGACTATGATCCGGGGCGGGTCAGCGATGGACGGAAGAAGGCGCTCGATCAGCTGGTGGACAATCTCGTGACTGAGGCACACAAACATTGGTGACGGTGTGGCGGGACTGCCGCGGCCGCGGCGCACTGGGATGTCTCGGATCGCTGTTGGTGCTGGCGGCGCTGATTTACGCCGGCTTCATCTTCGGGCCGCCATGGCTCCGGTATCAGCAATACCGGGACGAGATGAAGACCGAGGCCCGCTTCAGCATTTCGCTGCCCGATTCGGTGATCCGTTCACGCCTCGCGGTGCGTGCCGACTCGCTGCGGCTTCCGGCCGCGGCCCGGAAGATCTCCATCGTCCGGCACGGCGGCTCACCGCCGACGATCATCATCTCCGCCGCCTACGACGAACATCTGCACCTGCTCTTGCTCGGCACACGGACGCTGCACTTCAAGCCGTCGGTCGAGGCAACCAACTGACGACCGCGGTGTCCAGCGCCGGCAAGATCCGCGACCTCGATGCCGCGGTCGCGTGGCGGTCCATCGCGCCGGCCCCGGTGGTTCTCACCAACGGCGTCTTCGACCTGCTGCACGCCGGCCACGTACACCTGCTGGAGGAAGCCCGGAAGCAGGGCGCGTCACTCGTCGTGGCCGTCAACAGCGACGATTCGGCCAAGCGGCTGAACAAGGGCTCCGGCCGGCCGATCGTGTCCCAACGGGATCGCGCCACAGTGCTCGCGGCCTTCAGCGCGGTCGATTGCGTGGTGATCTTCGACGAACCGACGCCAGAGCGGGTCATCGCCGCCCTGACACCGGACGTGCTCGTCAAGGGCGGCGACTATCGCCCCGATTCGGTGGCGGGCGCCGATCTGGTGAGGGCCCGTGGCGGCCGGGTCGTGATCGTGCCGCTCCTCCCGCATCAATCGACGTCCCGTATGGTGGAGAAGATCCGTGACTCGACCTGACGGCCGCGCGCCTTCCGCCCTTCGCCCCACGGTTCTCGAACCTGGCGCCAACCCGTTCGCGGAAGGGTCGTGCCTGGTGCGGATGGGTGGCACGCTCGTCCATTGCACGGCAAGCGTGGAGGACGGTGTGCCGCGGTTCAAGAAGGGGACCGGCGAGGGGTGGGTGACCGCCGAGTACGCCATGTTGCCGCGGGCGACGATGGAACGCAGCGACCGTGAGCGGCAGGGCGCCGGCGGACGCACGTCGGAAATCCAACGGCTCATCGGCCGCTCGCTGCGCGCCGCGATGCGGACTTTCGCGTTCGGTGAATACACCATCAAGATCGACTGCGATGTGCTGACGGCCGACGGTGGCACCCGCTGTGCCAGCATCACCGGCGGGTGTGTGGCGCTCCACGCCGCATGTGCCTGGCTGGCCGAGCGCACCAGCCAGCCGTCGCCGTTCGGTTCGCTGGTGGCGGCGGTGTCGGTCGGGAAGATCGACGGCGAGCACCGGCTCGACCTGGTCTATCTCGAAGACCGTGACGCCGAGGTCGATGCCAACGTCGTGATGCGCGAACCGGACGCGTTCGTCGAGGTGCAGGCCACCGGCGAGCGGGGCACCTTCAACCGTGCCGAGTTGGACAACCTGCTCGACTTGTCGCGCATCGGACTCGACCAGCTGTTCGACTCGCAACGACGCGCTCTCGCGGGGTGAGCGCACTGCTCGTCGCCACACGCAGCCGCGGCAAGATGGCGGAGTTCCGGCGGCTGCTCGCCACCTGGCCGCTCGAAGTGCTGTTCCCGGAGGATATCGGCCTCGCCGAGTCTCCTGACGAGGCGGGTCTCGAACGCTTCGAGACGTTCGGTGCCAACGCCCTGGCCAAGGCGCGCTGGTTCGCGGAACGGTCGGGTTTGCCGACGCTCGCGGACGACTCGGGGCTCGAGGTCGATGCGCTGGACGGCGCGCCGGGGGTGCGGTCGAAGCGCTTCGCTGGTCTCGACAGTGCTGACGCCGGCACCGTGGCCGCCGCCAACATCGCCCTCCTGTTGGAGCGGTTGCGCGATGTCCCCGCCGAACGTCGCACCGCGCGATATCGTGCCGTGTTGGTGGTGGGCTGGCCGCAGACCATGGGGCATGAGCCACCGGATGTGGCGGCCTCGGGTATCGTCGAAGGGCGCATTGTCGAGCAACCGGCCGGGACCGCGGGCTTCGGCTACGACCCGCTGTTCTTCAGTGACGAGCTCGGCTGCACGTTCGGTGAGGCAACGCCGGAGGAAAAGGCGCGTGTGTCTCACCGGAGCCGAGCGCTGGGGGAGTTGGCGCCGGTGCTCGAGGCACTGGCCCGTTAGATTCCGCCGCGCGGGGCGTGGCGCAGTCCGGTAGCGCGTCCGCTTTGGGAGCGGCGCCAACAAAGCTGGATCTTCGCCAGTGTGGCGTGGTTACTGGGCTTGAGACGGACAGGGTGCGAAGGTCAGGCCCGACCTTCGCCCCTTTTCCGTGTCGAATCTTGCACACTTTCTCGCACACCCCCCCCGGGGTCAGGAAGTGGGCGGCAGTTGCATGACCGCGTTCACACGGACCGGCGGGGCGATTTTTGGGGGGGGGGATTTTTTGGGGGGGATTTTTTGGGGGGAACGGTTGTCCACCGGTGTGGTTGCTTGGGCTGGATTCACGGATGGGGCTTCACGGCAGGTCGCGTGGTGTCCGTCAGCGTCTTGCGAAGCGCGGCGACATCCGGGTCCAATGGCGGAACGTCTTGCCAACCGCTGTCCCACTTCGAGGCCCTTGGCGGAGCACGCAGGGAATCGGTGACGTGCTCGATCGAATCCGGCGAAATCCGCGAGCACACTATCCGATGCGCCGTCGAGTCCCCGCGGTGGTTGGCGCCGCAAACGTCCCACACTCCGGTGACCGTATTGAACCGGCCAAACACCCCGTCGGAGGCTTCCACGACCATCGTGTAGCGCCCGGCAGGCTGCCGTGCGACCCGCACGAGCGCCAACGTGGCCCCCACTCCCACCACCAGCCCAGCACACCACCACAGCGCTGCTTTCATGGCAGCCCCCCTGTCGCTTCATTCAATTCTGCCACGAGAGTCCATTTCTGCCAGCCGATCCCACGTAACACGAATGGCAGAAATGTAACCGCCCCGGGCGGGGCCTCACCAACTACCGCCAACGAATAGCGGAGGTGTTGCATCCTCCGAAGCGCCCGGCCAAGCCCTTCCCTTCGGCCATTCCACCTCCAGTTCCGACATTCCCCCGCAGTCCCGACAGTCCCGACACTGTAGGAAAGGTGTCGGAACTGGTGGGACTGTCGGAACTGGAGGGGGCTGATACGCCCGAACGCGGTAACGAGACATCGCGCGCAGAGAATGGTGCGCGCGCGGAAATCGCTCACTGGTTGCGTCCATGCAACCGGGATTCCCCCCTGAAGGCGTTGCGCCGACCTCTCTTGGGGCGGAGCGCGCGGGTGATAGAGTTCGTGATGAGTGGGCAGTACCACATCAGTGACCCCGACCCCTGGAGGCGCAGATGGTACCGACAGTCGCAACCACGATCCCGGACGGCCCGAACCTGGTGTTCATCGGTGAGGTCGCGCCGGAGCTTGGCGTGTCGCCGGCCGCCTTGTTTCAATCGGGATGCCGGAGGGAGATCACGTTGTACCGCATCGGCGGTCGCTGGGCGTGCGACCGGGCGGAGGCCGAGGCATGGGCGGGGGAGGTTTCGATCCCGCAGCCGGCAACCCGAACCGCCCCGGCGAACGCAGCGGAGTAGAAGAAGCGGCTCCCTTCGCGAAGCATGGCCGAAGGGGAGCCACCAGGCAAAACAACGAGGCCCTCCGGCTCAGAACCGGAAGGCCCCACAACAACAGGATGCGAGTATGACAGTAGCCGCCAGGACACTCGGTGTCAAGGAGCAGGAGGCCGCCGCGGCGGCATGGATCGCGGCGCTTGCGGGCTGCCCGAAGGAGTGGTTCGAGGCGCGCAAGGATACGCACGAGTGGGTCGTGCTTGAGGAGGGGCTCGGTGACGGCTCCCCCGGCAGGTTCAGGGAAGTCTCATTACTGGAAGCGTTCACAATGGGCAGGCCCCTTGCCTTCGTCTCCAAGGACGTGCTCTCGCGGTTCGTTGCCGCGCCGGAGGTATCATGACCGGCGCCGCACTGTCCCCGATCAAGTACGCCGAGATCTTCGATTGTGGCTTCACTGACCTGGTGTCCGTGATTCCGCCGGCCGCGATGCTGTCGCCGCGATCGAAAATCCAAGCGACTGCCGTAGGCAAGATTCCCGGTCACCTTGGTGCCGATGGCTGGGTCGGGTACGACTGGCTACACGCGCCTTCGCCCAATCGCGCGACCGTCGAGCAGTGGGAGCGCGAAGGTGCGAGTCTCGGGCTACTCGCGCGGCGCTTCCCCGCAATCGACCTCGATGTGCTTGACGCTGGTCTCGTGGCGCGACTCGCTCAGCTCGCGGAGCGACTGCTGGGCTGGGCGCCCATGCGAACCGGCCGCGCGCCGAAGCAACTCCTCCTCTACCGTACCGACACGCCCTTTCCGCGCAAGCGGTTGCATTTCACACTCCACGGCGAGAAGCAACTCATCGAGGTTCTCGGCGAGGGGCAGCAGCTTGTTGTCGCCGGTATTCATCCCGGCACGGGCCAGCCATACGATTGGGCGCCGTTCGACCCTGGCATGATTCCCGCGGCGCACCTGAGCGTTCTCACCGCTGAGAAGGCCGCCGATTTTCTGACCGCAGCGGCCGACCTGCTCGCCACAATTCCCGGTGTCGCGGACGTTCGCCGCGAATCGTCCAACGCCCGCGCCGATGCTCCCCCTCAGGCGTCCCTGGTTGCGCCGCTCGATCAGGTCCGCGCGGCCGTCGCGTGTGTGCCCAACACCACGGCGCTCTTCCCGAATCGTTCCGACTATCTGACGGTCGGCTACGCGATCAAGGCCGCGCTCCCGAATGATCCGGACGCGGCGTTCGACTGCTGGCTTCAGTGGTGCGGCCGGTGGGAGGATGGGTACAACGACCCCGAGACGGCGGCGGGGGATTGGTCGCGGATGAAGCCACCGTTTGCGATCGGGGCGCCCTGGCTCTTTGACATGGCGCGTGGGCACGGCTACCCGCCGGCGGTAACGGAGTTCGAGGTTGTTGGGCCGCCACACACGAGGAGCAACGCTGCTGCGTTGACGAAACCGGGCCGCGAGAAGAGCGCTAACCAAGCTCAAGCAATCACCCGCCGCCTGTCGGACGTGCAACCTAAGCAAGTGCAATGGCTGTCGCCGGGTCGCATCCCGTTCGGCAAGCTCACCGTGTTGGAAGGAGATCCGGGACTCGGCAAATCTACAGTGCTGCTCGACCTCGCTGCTCGACTGACGCGCGGGGAAGGACTTCCGGGCGACCCCGAACTGGAACCCGCCGACGTAATCCTGCTGACGGCAGAGGACGGACTCGCCGACACGGTTCGCCCACGACTCGAAGCTGCCGGAGCGGTTCTCGCGCACGTTCACAGCCTAGAGGGATTCATTCGAGACGACGGTGTGAGCGCGGAAATCGTCCTCGGCGATCCAGCTAAGCCCGCCAGCCTGGACGTACTTGAACGCTTGATCGGTGAGACTGGCGCTCGGCTCGTGGTGGTGGACGTGCTGACGGCATTCTTGAGCGGCGCACGGGATTCCTACAAGGATCACGATATGCGGGCAGCCCTCCGTCCCTTGGCGGCCCTCGCCGAGCGGACCGGCTGTGCTATCATCGTCGTCCGGCACCTCCGAAAGAGCGGCGGTGGCAAAGCAATCAACGCGGGGGGCGGTAGCATTGCCATAGGAGGGGCAGCCCGGTCGGTCCTACTCGTTGACAAGGACCCAGGGGATGAGGAGCGCCGCGTGCTGGCGTCGGTGAAATGCAACCTTGCGCCAGCCCCAGCCAGCCTCGCCTTCCGCCTCGTCGGCACTGAGGCCGGAGCGTCGCGGATCGAATGGCTCGGACGGAGCGAGCAGACCGCCGAATCGCTCACCGAGGCGCGAGCCAGCAACGAAGGCGAAGCGGGCCAACAGTCGAAGGTCGAAGAGTGCGCAGAATGTCTGCGTGAGTGGTTGACCCCCAGCGGCATGGAGCGCCAAGAAGTCCTCCGGTTGGCAAGGGAAGCAGGCTACTATGGGCGGACGGTCGAGCGGGCGAGAGTCCGCATCGGCCTCGTTCACAGGTCCACAGGATTCGGGACGGAAAAGCGGTCCGTTTGGTCGCTTCCTTCAATTCTGTCAAGTGAGACCATTCCTGCCTATCCCGACTCCGGGGAAGGACTGGCAGGAATGGCGGTCGATGGCAGGAATGGACCGAGCGAGGGCCATGCCGAAGCCTGGGTAGCGGAGATGTTGCGGTGACTGCCGTTCCGCCCCTCGCGGACCGCTGGCGCTCCGAGGCCGAACGCCTCCGGCATTTCGGCGCTGATCTCCAGGCCCGGACGTTGGAGACGTGTGCGGCGGAGCTGGAGGCTGAGACGCGGGAGGAGCAGTTACGCCTCGTCACGCTCCGCGAGGCGGCGGAATTGAGTGGCTATAGGTATAGCACCCTCGAAAAGGGGGTCCGGGCTGGTCGGCTTCCCAATGCCGGGACGAAACACAGTCCGCGCCTCCGTGTGGCCGACCTGCCGCGGAAGGCCGGTGCGAGGCTCCGGGCGGAGCCGGACGGCCCAGACCTGGCCGACCGGGTCCTTGCGGCCCGCCGATAGCAGTCACATATTACGTGACACCATGACCTCCCTCCGCCGCCTCATCATTCGTGCGCTCGACACCGCGACACCCTCGGTCGAGGTGATTGCCGAACGGCTGGGGCTCTCGACTTCCGCCCTTCGACGGTATCGCCTGGGCAATCGGGAGCCATCCCCGGACACGGTTCGGCGGCTCGCGTCCGAGTTGCGGCGACAGGCTCGCGAGCTGGAGGTCATGGCGGATCGGCTCGAACAAACCATCCACAACGAAGGGGGGACGAGTGTCTAGGCGAGCGAAGTGTTGGTCCTTCTCGACAGGAGAGCGGGGAGGGACAGTAACGGTCTACGAGCGAGAGCCGGGCGGGCCGCTTTGGGCGCGTGCGTTCAAGCGGTCGCCCGGAGGCAGGAAAGGACGCTATGTCCGCGTCGCGCTACGACACCGCGACCGCGAACGCGCCAAGACGTACGCGATGGAGCAATCGGCGAAGCTGCGACAGGGACGGGCCGACTTGCTGGAAGGGAAGGTGACCCTTTCCCGCGTGCTGGCCCTGTACCTGGAGCATCGCTCCCCGCGAAAGACGGTGGGGGAACAGGCAGCCGATCGACGCAAGGCGGAGATGTGGTCGCGCGTCCTCGGACCTGACAAGGACCCGCACTTCATCACGCTCGGCGAGTGGGAGCAGTTCATCGCCGCGCGCGTGGCCGGTGCAATCGACTCTCGCGGGCTGTCCGTCCCCGCGGGCAAGCGCCGGGTCATTCGTGCCCGTGCAGTCGAGGAGAACTGCAAGTGGCTTCGCTGGGCGCTGAATTGGGCGGTTCGCTGGCGCGACACCGATGGCCGGTATCTCATGCGGGAGAATCCGCTTCGCGGCTTTGAGATGCCGGTCGAAGAGAATCCCAACCGTCCCGTCGCAACGGCGGATCGGTACGGAGCACTCCGCGCCGTGTCCGACAACGTGCTTATGGATGTGAGTTGGGACGGCGGGCGTCAACGGTCGTACCTCTCCGAACTCCTCGACCTGGCACACGGGACGGGGCGCCGCATCTCCGCCATCTGCGCGCTGCGGTACGAAGACCTGCGGTTCGACCAAGGGCCTTACGGCGCGATCCGCTGGCCAGCCGGGACCGACAAGCAAGGGCGGGAGACCACCGCGCCGATCACGCCACGGGTCCGGGCCGCGTTGGACCGCGTTCTCCGCGAACGCCCCGGCATCGGGGCGCGGTACCTCTTTCCGAGCCCCGCGAACCCCGGAGAGGCCGTCCGGGAGGATCGGGCGCGCCGCTGGCTGCTCAACGGGGAGAAGCTCGCCGGACTGCCGAAGCAGAAGGGCTCGCTCTGGCACGCCTACCGACGTGGTTGGGCCACGGCGCGCAAGCACCACTCTCTCAAGGACACCGCCGCCGCCGGAGGCTGGGCATCCACCGAGGTCCTGCTGCGCTGCTACCAGCAGCCGGACGACGAGACGATGCTTGCTGTCGTCATGGGCGGGGTGGAATTGCGGGACCGGAGGGCGGTATGAGCGGCCGAGTTTACACAGTTGTTAGCACAGTGGCCGTTATCGGAGCGCGTCGGAACGGTGTAAGTTCAAGCCCAGTAGTCACAACGGGGCGTGGCGCAGTCCGGTAGCGCGTCCGCTTTGGGAGCGGAAGGTCCCGGGTTCAAATCCCGGCGCCCCGATCAGTCCACACGGATCAGTGCGGGATGGAGATCCCGGAGTTGCCATAGAGATCGGGCAGCTGGCCCACCCACGCCGGCAAACGGTACGGCAGCGGATCGAACACGCCCGGCTCGAAGCGCACGGCTGTCTTCGGGTCGTGATATTCACGCGTCTGTGTCAACTGTCCACCCAGCCGGACCTGGATCTCGTTCTCCATCCAGCCGCCACCGAGCGGCTGATACCCCAGCACCCGTACATCGAGCGGGGCGTTCGGGTTCATGCCGTTCGGCTGCATCAGCCGCACCACGATCAAACGCTCCTTGTCGAGCCAGAACTGATTCGAGACCGTGTCGCCGGCCAGGGCACCGACGACGATGACCGGCCGGCCCTGCCACGTCGTTTCGTGTGTCCGGTCGAGGTGGAAGATCGGGCGGAGTTCCGCGATGGTGCGTTCCGGCGGCTGGGTGTGGAGGTCCTCGAGCAGGATGAACAGGTATGACGGTTCGATCCCGGTCTGGCGGATGTGGCCCCGCTGGATCTGGAACATCGAGTCGCCGTGATAGATCAGGGCACGCCCGCTCAGCGCCGGCGCCATGTCGATCCGGAGACGCCCCGGAAGCTGCATCGCGTTGTACCACGTCTCCACCTGGCCCGGCTCGGTGACCCGCTGCACATACGTGGCGGTGCGGAACCAGTTGCCGGCATACCGGCCATACGCCGCCCGGATCACCGCCTCGCCCGACGGCGCGGGCGTCGCGGCGACCGGAGTGACCGGCAGGCGCCCCGGCAGAACGCCCCCGGAGGCCAGGGCGAGTAGCAAGGTCGAGAGCTGTCTCACCGGCGTTCCTCGCCGTTATCGTTCGTCACCGGAGAACCCTCAAGGACAGGAGTCGAGCCGATGGGTATGGCACAGGAGTTCAAGGAATTTGCGCTGAAGGGCAATGTAATGGACCTGGCGGTGGGCGTCATCATCGGCGGTGCGTTCGGCAAGATCGTCGATTCGATGGTGAACGACCTCATCATGCCGGTGGTCGGCCGCGCGCTCGGCCGAGTCGACTTTTCGAACTATTTCCTGCCGCTGGCGACCGTACCTGATGGAACTCCCCACACCATTGGCGGCATGAAAGCGGCCGGTGTGCC
Source organism: uncultured Gemmatimonadales bacterium (assembly GCA_963697065.1). Lineage (GTDB taxonomy): Bacteria > Gemmatimonadota > Gemmatimonadetes > Gemmatimonadales > GWC2-71-9 > Palsa-1233. The sequence continues at coordinate 2,339,946 of CAVOMQ010000001.1, read as the reverse complement.
GGTCTTTGCGTATGGCAGCTTTCTCACCGTGCTGCTCAACTTCCTCATTCTGGCGTTCATCATCTTCCAGATGGTCAAGATGATGAACCGGTTGCGCCACCAGGCACCGCCCGCCCCCGCGGTACCGCCGCCGCCGTCCGAAGAAGTCGTGCTGCTGCGGCAGATCCGGGACTACCTTTCGCGGTGAATGTCCCGCGCCCGTAGCTCAGCCGGATAGAGCGGCAGCCTTCTAAGCTGCAAGTCGCAGGTTCGAATCCTGCCGGGCGCGCTCGCCGGGCTCCGGCTAGTGACCGGAGCCCAGTGGAACGAGTTCTCCGGCGGCGGTCAGTCCGAAGCGGGGCGTACGAAGGGCCGCGGACGGCTCGACGATCGCCTCCAAGCGGGGCGCCCCGTCACGTGCCACGACCGAGCCGCTGCCAGTGGGCCACGCGTCGGCGGCCGAGAGATTGACGACATACCCGATATCCGCCATCGAGGCGATCGTGATCCGGCTCAGCGGGTCGACGAGCGGATCGATGAAGCCGGTCATCAGCTCGTTGGTCAGCACCGATTCGCGCCAGTGGCTGAGCGCCGTGCCGGTCTGACCGCTTCCCTCGACCGGCACCACGTTGCCGTTGAAGGTCGGATCGGCCGCCCGGAAGGCGGCGGCGGCCTGTCCGCCGCTGAACCAGGGATCGGCGGTGGCGGCATCCTGCAGCAGGCCGTCGAGCTTCCAGACCGTACCGAAGCCGAGGATGTGCGCGATCTCGTGCTCGATGACAGCGTCGAGCAGCCCTTCGTTCTGGACCGTCTCCAGCGTGCCGCTGTTCAACACCATCATGCCGAACACCGGCAGGTGCGACGGCAACCGGACGATGCACGGCCCCGCCTCGCCGAGGATCGCTTGTCCCGATGCAGTGTCCGGGATGTCGCGGATGTCAACGAGGACGAGCACGTTCTTGACCGTCTCGCTGACCGCCGGTTGCACCGAGTCGCAGAGGCCGGCGGTCAGGTTGAGTGGTGCCGACCCGACCGAATCGGTGATGGCCTGCTGCCACTTGGTGACGGCTCGCGTGAACGCGGCGGCTACCGCCGCTGACGGCTGTGTGCCGTCGACGTAGCGGACCGTGATCGTGTACGTGCTGGCGCCTCCCGAAGGGCCGGTGGCGTCGGAGTGGCAGGCGCCGGCCGCCAGGACGAGCGACAGGCGAAGAACGGCGGCGGGGAACCGGAGGGCCAGTCGCACGAGCTACCTCGAGCCGGGGTGATGGTGGCGATGATGCCGGCGTCGAACGGGCCCGGCTGAACGGGAAGATTGCATGTCGAAGACCGGTACCGGGTAGCAATCCGCCGCAGGTTGGATACTTTCGCCGCCGTGCAACCGCCCTGAACTATAGATGTAGATTTGCTGACCTGCTCGCTGACCCGCTCGACGCCGCGCCGGAGATGCTGCATGACCGATGACGAACTCTTCGCCTCGCCGCGATCCCGAACCGTCGCCCTGGTGCTTGCCATCTTCCTCGGCGTCTTCGGTGCCCACCGGTTCTACGTGGGCAAGATCGGCACCGGCGTACTGCAGCTGGTCACCCTCGGCGGACTGGGGCTGTGGTGGCTCTATGATGCCATCCTCATCGCATCGGGGTCGTTCCGCGACCACGAGGGCAGGCTGGTCAGTGCCTGGGAGCCGGAGGGCGAGCACCTCGTCACCGCCGGTACCGCGGCTTCGATCCTCGACGAACTCGACGCGCTCCGCGCCGAAGTGAGCGAACTGAACGAACGGGTCGAGTTCACCGAACGGCTGCTCAATCGCCCCGGTTCGAAGCCGGGCGCCAGCGAATAGCCTCCTACTCGCCAACCGGCCGGACCGTCGCGGCGTACAGCGCTTGAGCTGTACGACGACTCGGCGCGTCGCCGAAGATCTTTTCACCGTCGAACCGGCCGTTCTCGATGAAGACCTCCGAGGTCTGCCGCCCGGCGGCGACGCTCCCCGCCAGGAAGAGCCCCGGTACGCTGCTTTCGAGGGTCAGCGGATCGAGAATCGCCCGGCCGGTGTCGGGGGCAAGAGCCACGCCGATCCGTTCAAGGAGTGCAAAGTCGGGATGATAACCGGTGAGGACAAAGACCCGATCAGCCCGGAGGTGTTCGACAGCGCCGTCGGCCGCAACGATCGCGACGCTCCGCTCAGTGATCTCGCGGACCGTCGCCCCGAAACGCGCGGCGATTTCACCGTGCGCGACGCGGTTGTCGAAGTCGGGCCGCAGCCAGTACTTCACGCCAGGTCCGAAAGCCGCACGGCGGTGGACCAGGGTGACCTGCGCTCCCGCGCGATAACACTGCAGCGCGGTTTCGACCGCGGAGTTCTTGCCGCCGACCACCACGACGTCGAGTCCGGCGGAGCGATGTGCCTCGTCGAACCAATGCGACACGTGCGGAAGGTCCTCGCCCGGGACCCCGAGCAGGTTGGGGTGGTCGAAGTAGCCGGTGGCGAGTACGAGTCGCTCACAGCGGACGCGTTCGTCGCCCAGCCGGGTCGTGATGCGGCACCACAACGCGTCACCGTCGCGCTCGACGTCGGCGAGCCGGGCGTAGGTCCGCACGGTAAGCTCCTCGGACCGTACGACGCCGCGGTAATACTTCAACGCCTCCTCGCGGGTTGCCTTGGCTCCGGAACACACCAGGGGATGGCCGCCGATCTCGAGCCGTTCCGGTGTGGTGAAGAACGTCATGCCGATCGGATAGCGGACGATCGATTCGGTGATCGCTCCGGCATCGATGACCAGGTGCTCGATCTCGCGGCGCACCGCCGAGACGGCGCACGCCAGCCCGATCGGGCCGGCGCCGACGACCAGTGCGGGAACTTCGGTGATCACAGGCATCGTCTCAATATGGCACCGACGCGGTGCAACTGCGACGAAATCCGCGGTTCGGCCATCGCACTCGGGACAGGACGCCGCTAATCTCCAATGGTGCAATCTCCGGAACGATTCGAGGTGGAGCCGCCACTCGAGCGGGGCCACAACTGGCCCGCACTGGTGGCGAGCGCGGCATTCCATCTCCTCATCGTCCTGCTGCTTCTGTTCGGCATTCCGTCGCCGGCCTCGCCAGTACGGCGTCTTCCGCCCGGCGGCCAGGCACCGCAACCGGTGGTGTTCGCCATGCCACAGCCGAAGCAGCCTGCGGCCCGTCCGCGTCCGCCCGAGCCCAGACCGCAGCCGCCGCCACGCAAGGAACAGATCCTCGGCCCGGACGCGAAGAAGCCGGCGGAGGTTCCGAAACAGGCCGCCCCGACGGCTCCCGCTGATCAGACGCCACCGGCGACGCCAACCCCGGTGCCGGCACAGCTGCAACAGCAGCCCGCCACCGCGCCGCCGGCCGCACCGCAGCAGGCGCCGACACCGAGCACGTCCCCGCTCCGGATTCCGCGACCCGGCGACTACCTCGGCGGGCGTGGCATCGTGGCGCCGACGCCGTCACCGTTTCCACCGATTTCGGCGTCGGCGCCATCCAGCTCGAGCGCCGCGCCCCGCGAGGCGATGCTTGGCATGGGTCGGCTCGGCATGGCAAGTCCCGAGAAGGAACATTTCGAGAATTCGTTCGACGACGAAACACAGGGGACGTGCGTCGATGTGCCGAAGCTCGGCAAGAATCCCGACGGATCGCCGGTGCTCGCCGCGGTCACCGGTACGGTCTACGAGGAGGACGGATCGACGCCGCTTCCGAATGCGCACTTGCAGATCATCGGCTATCCGTACAGCACGTTCAGCGACGCCGGCGGCAAATACCGTCTGGAGTTCGATCCCAGCACCCTGGCGCACTGTCGCGCCCAGTACGTCGTGGTGGAAGCGGCGGGTCACAAGTCCCAGATGCTGACGCTGGCGATCGGGCCCGAGATCGTGTCGCCGCCGATCATCATGAAGCGGCGATGAGTGGTCACGGTGCCTGAGTCACCCGTCGTCTGGCGGCCCGATCCTGACCGGGTTGCCACCTCGCACCTGGGCCGCTTCATCGCCGCCCGTCGCGCCGACGGGGTCCATCTGCCGCGGCCGGACGATCCCGGCGCGTTCGGGGCGCTGCACCGGTGGTCGATCGATCACCCCGAGCTCTTCTGGCCCGCGGTCTGGCGTGAAGGCGGCGTCATCGCCGAAACGCTGGCGCACGGTGGCGACTGGGACGCCCCCCTGATCGGCGCCGGGCGCATGGCGCCGCCGGATGCCGTGCTCGGCCCGCGGTGGTTCACCGGGGCGCGTCTCAACTTTGCCGAGAACCTGTTGCGCTACGATGGCGCGGGGCACGCCATCGTGGCCTGGGACGAACGCGGTCGGTGGCAGCAGTTGAGCTGGGCCGCGCTGCGACGTGAAGTGGCGCAGGTGGCGGCGGGGTTGCGCGAATCGGGGGTCGCCCCGGGCGACCGCGTGGCGGCCTGGATGCCCAACATTCCGGAAACGGTCGTCGCGATGCTCGCGACGGCGGCGATCGGCGCGGTATGGACCTCGTGCTCGCCGGATTTCGGTGTGGAGGGGATCCTCGATCGATTCGGCCAGACGGCGCCCGCGGTGCTGGTCAGCTGCGACGCGTACCAGTACGCCGGGAAGCTCCACCGCTGTGCCGCCCGTCATGCCGAGTTGCTCGAACGACTGCCGTCGTTGCGGCACAGCGTGCTGGTGCCGTATCTCGGTGACGGCGAACTTCCCCACGACCCGCGGGTCTGTCGCTGGGACGACCTGCACCATCGGTCGGCCGATCCCGCGATCGAGTTCGCTCGGCTGCCGTTCGAGCATCCCCTCTACATCCTCTATTCCTCCGGCACCACCGGGTTGCCGAAGTGCATGGTGCACTCGGCCGGCGGCACGCTGTTGCAGCACCTCAAGGAACACCGGCTGCATGTCGACCTGCGTGAGGACGAGCGGCTGTTCTACTTCACCACCTGCGGATGGATGATGTGGAACTGGCAGGTCACGGCCCTGGCCACGGGAGCAACGTTGGTGCTGTACGACGGCGCACCGCTGCCAGCGGAAGAGCCGGGGATCCTCTGGCGCATGGCGGCGCAGGAACACGTCGACGTGTTCGGCACCAGCGCCAAGTACCTCGCCCTTGCCGAGAAGCATCGTCTCGAACCCGGCGGACGGAACGACCTGCGTCACCTGCGGGCGGTGCTGTCGACCGGGAGCCCCCTTGCCCCGGAGCGCTTCGATTGGGTGGGGCGTGCGGTCGGGTCGGCGGTGCAGGTGGCGAGTATTTCCGGCGGTACCGACATCGTCTCGTGCTTCGTGCTGGGCAATCCGATTTCGCCGGTTCGTCGCGGTGAAATCCAGGGCCCCGGACTCGGCATGGCGGTCGACGTGTTCGACGAGACCGGGCGTTCCGCGCCGACGGGCGTGCCGGGCGAGCTGGTCTGCACCCGTCCCTTTCCGTCGATGCCCGTGGCGTTCTGGAATGATCCGGAAGGGACCCGGTATCGCGACGCGTACTTCAGACGTTTCCCGGGCGTGTGGTGCCACGGCGACTGGGCCGCCCGCACCGCGAACGGCGGATTCGTCATCAGCGGGCGCAGTGACGCGACGCTCAACCCCGGCGGCGTCCGGATCGGGACGGCCGAGATCTACCGCCAGGTCGAGACCGTTCCGGAGGTGGTCGAGTCGCTCGCCATCGCGCAGCGGGTGACGACGGACGCCGGGGGCGACGAGCGGGTCGTTCTCTTCGTCCGTTTGCGCGACGGCGTCGCGCTGACCGACACCCTCTCGGAGACCATCCGGCAGCGGGTCCGCGCCGGCACGTCGCCGCACCACGTCCCCCGCGTGGTGGTTCAGGTCCCTGACATCCCCCGAACCCGAAGCGGAAAGCTGAGCGAGTTGGCGGTCCGGGCCGTGGTCGAGGGGCGCCCGGTGGCCAACGTCGGCGCACTCGCCAATCCCGAGGCACTGGAGCACTACCGCAACCGCCCGGAACTGGCCTGAGCAGCCACGCCCGGCCAACCCTGTGGGGCTGTTAGCTTTCAGCCATCGGCCTCTTCCGGAGGGCAGGGATGAGCAACACGGCGGCCGTCGAGAACCCGCCCGGCCTGACCACCACCAAGGCGCCGTTCATCGAGCAGGCCAAGGCGGCGGGTCGGCTCTATATCGAGCAGCCTTACGCGTTGTATTCCGACGCCAATCACGAGGTGTGGCGGCGGCTCTTTGCCCGCATGACGGAGCGCTGGGAGCGTTACGCCAACCATCGCTTCCGTGAGGGGCTGGCGCGACTCTGCCTCGATCCCGAGCGGATTCCCCGGCTCGAAGATGTCAACCGATTCATGATGCCGCTGACCGGCTTTCGCGCCCGGGCGGTCAGCGGCTACGTCCCGGCCTACATGTTCTTCGACTCGCCTCCGGCATCGCGAATTTCCGACCACCGTCACCATCCGCGACGGGCAGCTGCTCGATTACCTCCCCGAGCCCGACATCTTCCACGACATCGCCGGCCACGTCCCGATGCACACCGACCGGGCGTTCGCGGACACGCTGGTGGCATTCGGGGAATGCGCCCGGGCGGCGGCGGAACGGGCGCAGGAGATCACCGATCCGCACGAACGGGTGCGCCGGATGACGAGCGTCATCAAGGCGATGGCGCGGTTCTTCTGGTTCACGATCGAATTCGGGCTGATGCGCGCCGAAGACGGCGACGGGCTCAAGGCCTATGGCAGCGGGCTGCTGTCGTCGTACGGCGAGCTGGCCCACTGCATCGATTCCGCCCGATGTGCAGCGGTATCCGTTCCAGCTCGAGTGGGTCGTCAATCAATACTTCGAGATCGATCACTACCAGCCGCTGCTCTTCGTGGTCGATTCGTTCGAACATCTCTTCGGCGAGGTCGGGCGGCTGGTGGAGTGGGTCCGGATGGGGAAACTGGACAACGTCAGCCCCGGTGAACCCGGCATCAGCGAAGCTGACCTGGCCTCGTTCCTCGAGGCCGGCACGACCTGAACATGGACGATCTCTGGCTCGCCGCCGACGCCGCGCTGGAGTTCGGCTGGACCATTCTGGAGGGATTGATGACCGCCACGAAGCCCGCGCCCACGGCGCGTGAAGTCCACGACACCTTTCCGATCAACGGGACCGACTACGTCGAATTCTGGGTCGGCAACGCGCGGCAGGCCGCGCTCTACTACCGCGCCGTGTTCGGATTCCGGCTCGCCGGCTACCGTGGTCCTGAGACCGGCGTGCGCGACCGCGCCTCGTACCTGGTCACCCAGGACAAGCTCCGCTTCGTCTTCACGTCGGCGCTGGGGCCGGAGGGCGAGATCGCCGAGCACGTGCAGCGGCACGGTGACGGCGTGAAGGACATCGCGTTCTGGGTCGACGACGCCCGCGGCGCGCACCGGGCCGCCATGGCGCACGGTGCCACCAGCGCGCAGGAGCCGACGGTGCACCGCGACGACCACGGCGAGGTGGTCACGGCGGCGATCCGCACCTACGGCGACACCATCCACTCCATCGTCGAGCGCCGCGGTTACTACGGGCTCTTCTTCCCGGGGTTCGTCGCGGCCGGCTCGCCATACGAACCGGCCGGCACCGGGCTCAAGTATGTCGATCACTGCGTTGGCAACGTCGAGCTCGGCAAGATGAACACGTGGGTCAAGTTCTACGAGGACGTGCTCGGTTTCACGAATATTCTCACCTTCGATGACAAGCAGATCACCACGGAATACTCGGCGCTGATGTCGAAGGTCATGGCCAACGGCAACGGGCGCATCAAGTTCCCCATCAACGAACCGGCGAAGGGCAAGAAGAAGTCGCAGATCGACGAGTACCTGGAGTTCTATCGCGGCCCCGGGGTGCAGCACATCGCGATCGCCACTGACGACATCGTCACCACGGTCCGCGCGCTCAAGAGCCGGGGGCTCGAGTTCCTTTCGGTGCCGAAGGCGTATTACGACAGCGTGCCGGCCCGGGTCGGCCGGATCGACGAAGATCTGGGGCCGCTCGCTGAACTCGGCATTCTGGTCGACCGCGACGACGAGGGCTATCTGCTGCAGATCTTCACCAAGCCGGTCCAGGACCGGCCGACGCTGTTCTACGAGATCATCCAGCGCAAAGGGGCGAAGAGTTTCGGGGCGGGGAATTTCAAGGCGCTGTTCGAGGCGATCGAACGCGAGCAGGCGTTGCGGGGCAATCTCTGATGCCGTTCTACCACACGCTCGGCACCATTCCGCGGAAGCGCCACACCGTCTTCCGGCGGCCGGACGGCGGGCTCTACGCCGAAGAGTTGATGGGCCACGAGGGCTTCGTCGGCACCTCGTCGCTGCTCTATCACATCCGGCCGCCGACGACCGTCAAGTCGGCGCGCCGCGTGCGCGAAATCACCTGGCGCGCCGACGACGAGACGTCGCTGCGGCACCGCCATTTTCGCACGGCGCAGGCGCCCGGGGGTGGCAGCCCGACCCTCGATCGCACCCCGGTGCTGTTCAACAACGACATCGCGATGCTGTGGGTGACGCCCGACGTGCAGGATGCCCACGTGTACCGGAACTCGCAGGCCGACGAGGTGGTCTACGTGGTGGAGGGGTCGGGGACGCTCGAGTCGGTGTACGGCGAGCTCCCGTTCAGGGCGGGCGATTACGTGGTGATCCACCGCAACATCACCCACCGGTGGCGGCTCGACCTGGACCGGGGACCGCTGAAGTTCCTGGTGTTCGAAAGCCGCGGGCACATTCGCTGGCCGAAGCGGTATCGCAACGACTTCGGCCAGTTGCTGGAGGGGGCACCGTTCTCCGAGCGGGACATCCGGCGGCCGACGACCCTCGCCACGCGCGACGAAACCGGGGACTTCCCGGTATTGGTGAAGCAGTACAACGCCATCAACGAGCTGGTGCTCGATCATCATCCGTTCGACGTGGTCGGATGGGACGGGTACTTCTATCCGTGGATCTTCAACATCCACGATTTCGAGCCGATTGTCGGCCGGATCCACCAGCCGCCGCCGGTGCACCAGACGTTCCAGGGCGACGGGTTCGTGATCTGCTCGTTCTGTCCGCGGCCGTACGATTTTGACCCCAACGCCGTTCCGGCGCCCTACAATCACAGCAACGTGGATTCCGATGAGGTGCTGTTCTACGCCTCGAGCGAGTTCATGAGCCGGAAGGGGATCGAGTACGGATCGATCACGCTGCACCCCGACGGGTTGCCGCACGGTCCCCATCCGGGGCGGGCCGAGGCGAGCATCGGGGCGAAAGCCACGAACGAGCTGGCGGTGATGATGGACTCGTTCCGGCCGCTGCGGGTGGCGCAACCGGCGGAGGCGTTCGAGGACCCGGCGTATCATCAGTCGTGGCTGGACCAGCAGCACGCGGGGTTCAATCCGCCGACGAGCTAGCCGGGGGGCGCGGGTCGCCATCTCCGGGCGGTCTCGGCCCAGGCCCCTTCGATGGCGCACGGCCCACGACATACGACTCGCCCGTTGACCCTGGGCGATGACCCCGCTATTATGGTGGGCTACCGGTGCCAGTCGGTTCGGCGCCGTGGTCAGTGTTCTTTGACAAGCGAAGGATCGGGAGAAGTCGTACGCAGTGCGGACCCGTTCGAGCGTTGTCCTGTTCAGGGGCGGCGCGAGGGTACACAACTGAACGACCAATCCGAACAACTAGATAACACCAGTTGTTCGATTCGAGCAATCGAATTCTTCGTCTTCATTGGAGAGTTTGATCCTGGCTCAGGACGAACGCTGGCGGCGTGCCTAACACATGCAAGTCGAACGGGTTTCGGGGCAACCTGGAACCAGTGGCGAACGGGTGCGTAACACGTGAGGAACTTGTCCATCGGTGGGGGATAGCCGGCCCAACGGCCGGGTAATACCGCGTATACCGTCCGGGGCGCATGCCCTGGTCGGGAAAGCAGCAATGCGCCGGTGGAGGGCCTCGCGGCCTATCAGCTAGTTGGTGAGGTCACGGCTCACCAAGGCGACGACGGGTAGCTGGTCTGAGAGGATGGCCAGCCACATTGGGACTGAGACACGGCCCAGACTCCTACGGGAGGCAGCAGTGGGGAATCTTGCGCAATGGGGGAAACCCTGACGCAGCGACGCCGCGTGCGGGATGACGGCCTTCGGGTTGTAAACCGCTGTCGGGAGGGACGAAGATCTGACGGTACCTCCAGAGGAAGCACCGGCTAACTCTGTGCCAGCAGCCGCGGTAATACAGAGGGTGCGAGCGTTGTTCGGAATTACTGGGCGTAAAGGGCGCGTAGGCGGTTCGGTAAGTAGGGGGTGAAATCTCGCGGCTCAACCGCGGAATGGCCTTCTAGACTGTCGGACTTGAGCACGGTAGAGGCAGATGGAATTCCCGGTGTAGCGGTGGAATGCGTAGAGATCGGGAAGAACACCAGTGGCGAAGGCGGTCTGCTGGGCCGTTGCTGACGCTGAGGCGCGACAGCGTGGGGAGCAAACAGGATTAGATACCCTGGTAGTCCACGCCGTAAACGATGGGCACTAGGCGTCGGGGGGAGCGACCCTCCCGGTGCCGTCGCTAACGCAATAAGTGCCCCGCCTGGGGAGTACGGCCGCAAGGCTGAAACTCAAAGGAATTGACGGGGGCCCGCACAAGCGGTGGAGCATGTGGTTCAATTCGAAGCAACGCGAAGAACCTTACCTGGGCTTGACATGCACGGGACGGCCGGTGGAAACACCGGTCTCCCTTCGGGGCTCGTGCACAGGTGCTGCATGGCTGTCGTCAGCTCGTGTCGTGAGATGTTGGGTTAAGTCCCGCAACGAGCGCAACCCTCGTCCCTAGTTACCAGCGGGTCATGCCGGGCACTCTAGGGAGACTGCCGGTGTCAAACCGGAGGAAGGTGGGGACGACGTCAAGTCATCATGGCCCTTACGTCCAGGGCTACACACGTGCTACAATGGCCGGTACAAAGCGTTGCCAACTCGCAAGAGTGCGCTAATCGCCAAAAGCCGGTCTAAGTTCGGATTGTAGTCTGCAACTCGACTACATGAAGCCGGAATCGCTAGTAATCGCGGATCAGCTACGCCGCGGTGAATACGTTCCCGGGCCTTGTACACACCGCCCGTCACGCCATGGAAGCTGGGGGGACCTGAAGTCGGTGGGCTAACCGCAAGGAGGCAGCCGCCAAAGGTCAATTCAGTGACTGGGGCGAAGTCGTAACAAGGTAGCCGTAGGGGAACCTGCGGCTGGATCACCTCCTTTCTGGATCGCCGAGTAGGGTGGCGCACACGCGTCACCGGGAAAGGCGTCTGGTGTCGCCCGCACTGCGGGACTTCTTCCGGTTCTTTGCTGTTCTTTGACAACCGAAGGTGGGATGTTGTGCGGATGGTCGTTCGCAAGGACGGGCATCCGGGGAAGGAATCACACCGAAGTTCCAGCAGTACAGTACAGATATGAGATCAAACGCAATAAGGCACACGGTGGATGCCTTGGCATCGAGAGGCGATGAAGGACGTGGTAAGCTGCGAAAAGCCTGGGGGAGCTGCACACGAGCTGTGATCTCAGGATGTCCGAATGGGGCAACCCGTCGGGGCGCGAGTCCCGTCATCCGGCGCGCAAGCGTCGGAAGCCAACGCTGGGAACTGAAACATCTCAGTACCGGCAGGAAGAGAAATCAACCGAGATTCTCCTAGTAGCGGTGAGCGAACGGGGAAGAGGCCAAACCGGCCGAGCTTGCTCGACCGGGGTTGTGGGACCACAACATGGGATGTACGACGCGAGGGTGAAGCGGCCTGGAAAGGCCCGCCAGAGACGGTGACAGCCCGGTAACCGGTTGCGTACGACCCCTAGTGGTATCCCGAGTAGCGCGGCGCACGTGGAATGCTGCGTGAATCCGGGGGGACCACCCTCCAAGCCTAAATACTCCTCGATGACCGATAGTGCACGAGTACCGTGAGGGAAAGGTGAAAAGCACGCCAGGTGGCGAGTGAAAGAGATCCTGAAACCGTGTGCCGACAAGCAGTGGGAGCCTCCGCAAGGGGGTGACCGCGTGCCTTTTGCATTATGATCCGGCGAGTTACTGCTCACGTGCAGGTTAAGGCCCTCAGGGCCGGAGCCAGAGCGAAAGCGAGTCTGAACAGGGCGCAGGTACGTGGGCGTAGACCCGAAGCCGTGGCGATCTACCCTTGAGCAGGTTGAAGCCGCCGTAACAGGCGGTGGAGGACCGAACCGTTGTGGGTTGAAAACCGCTCGGATGACTTGAGGGTAGGGGTGAAAGGCCAATCAAGCTCGGAGATAGCTGGTTCTCCCCGAAATATATTTTGGTATAGCCTCGGAAAATGAGTTCCTGGGAGGTAGAGCCACTGGATGGGTCCGGGCTGCGTCAGCAGTACCTCCCCCAACCAAACTCCGAATGCCCAAGGAATGCTGTCCGGGAGGCAGTCGCGGTGCGCTAATGTACCGCGGCGAGAGGGAAAGAACCCAGAACGACTGCTAAGGCCCCGGAGTGGTGGCTCAGTGTAGCAAAGGATGTGGGTATGCTGTGACAACTGGGAGGTTGGCTTAGAAGCAGCCATTCCTTTAAAGAGTGCGTAATAGCTCACCAGTCCAGCGTAGCCGCGCCGATAATGGTCGGGACTCAAGCCACCCGCCGAAGCATCGTCTTCGTTCCGCAAGGGACGAGGGGTAGGGGAGCGTTCCCATAGCGACGAAGCCGGGGCGGAAGCCTTCCGGTGGAGCGGTGGGAAGTGAGGATGCCGGATTCAGTACGCGAGAAACCAGGTGAAAACCCTGGTCACCGCAAGCCCAAGGTTTCCTGAGCCATGTCGATCAGCTCAGGGTTAGTCGGTCCCTAAGGCGAGGCCGAGAGGCGTAGTCGATGGGAAACGGGTCAATATTCCCGTACCAACGGTGAACCGTTACGAGTTCGAGGAGGGACGCAGGAGCAAGGTAGCCGACGGCCGGTGGTTGTGCCGTTGCAAGGTGGTAGACGTTGCCCGGTAGGCAAATCCGCCGGGTTAGTCGAGAACCGATGCCGAAGGGGGCCTGACCGCCCCCGCCAAGGGCTGCTGCCGCACGCTGCCAAGAAAAGCTTCGCGAACCAGGCGCACCGTTGACCGTACCGTAATCCGACACAGGTAGGCGAGGCGAGCAGCCTCAGGTGCTCGAGTGATTTACGGAAAAGGAACTCGGCAAAATGACCCCGTAACTTCGGGAGAAGGGGTGCCGGCAGTACGTGCGATCACAACTCAAGCGGAGACCGGCCGCAGAGAATCGTCCCAAGCGACTGTTTAGCAAAAACACAGGAGCGTGCCAAGGCTTAGTCCACGCCGACGTATACGCTCTGACGCCTGCCCGGTGCCGGAAGGTTAAGGTGAGTTGTCAGCCGCAAGGCAAAGCAACGAGCCGAAGCCCCGGTAAACGGCGGCCGTAACTATAACGGTCCTAAGGTAGCGAAATTCCTTGTCGGGTAAGTTCCGACCTGCACGAATGGCGTAACGACTTGGGAGCTGTCTCTTCCGTAAGCTCGGCGAAATAGAAGCATCGGTGAGGATTCCGATTACCCGCGACAGGACAAAAAGACCCCATGCACCTTTACTACAACCTGTCATTGATTGTCGATATGCGCTGCGTAGCATAGGTGGGAGCCGGCGAGCCCGCGGTTTTGGCCGCGGAGGAGGCACCAGTGAAATACCACCCTTCGCTTCTTGACAATCTCACTCCGACGGCAACACCGTCGAGGACCGTGGCAGGCGGGTAGTTTGACTGGGGCGGTCGCCTCCTAAAATGTACCGGAGGCGCACAACGGTTGGCTCAGTGCGGTCGGTAATCGCACGCGGAGTGTATACGCAAAAGCCAGCCTGACTGCAAGCGCGACGGCGCGAGCAGGGACGAAAGTCGGTGTAAGTGATCCGGTGGGCCCGTGTGGATGGCCCATCGCTCATCGGATAAAAGGTACGCTGGGGATAACAGGCTTATCGCGCCCGAGAGTTCACATCGACGGCGCGGTTTGGCACCTCGATGTCGGCTTGTCACATCCTGGGGCTGGAGAAGGTCCCAAGGGTCCGGCTGTTCGCCGGTTAAAGTGGCACATGAGCTGGGTTCAGAACGTCGTGAGACAGTTCGGTCTGTATCCGTCGTGGGCGTGGGAGTGTTGAGGGGCGTCGTCCTTAGTACGAGAGGACCGGGACGAAGCGACCGCTCGTGTACGGGCTGTTCCGCCAGGAGCAGCGCCCGGTAGCGATGTCGCGCGGAGATAACCGCTGAAAGCATCTAAGTGGGAAACTCTTCCCAAGATGAACACTCCTGGATCTCAAGATCCCTGAAGGGCCCTGGGAGACTACCAGGTTGATAGGCGGCAGATGGAAGGCGCGCAAGCGCTGCAGTCGAGCCGTACTAATCGCCCGTGCAGTTTGATCTCTCCCTTTTGGTGGAGTCCTTCCCCCGTCACACATCCCGCTTTCCGTTGTCGCACCAGTTCGGCTGGCGATCAGCGCGCGGGGGCCACACCCGTTCCCATTCCGAACACGGCAGTTAAGCCCCGCAGCGCCGATGGTACTGCGACCGCGAGGTCGTGGGAGAGTAGGCCGTCGTCAGCTTCCCCTTCGAGACCCCGCCCATCGATCGATGGGCGGGGTTTCGCTTGTCGACGGTCGAGCGTCGATCGTCGATCGTCGAGCAGATGATGCCGCACCGGCACATTACGTCAAGTTGGCAGTGTACTGTTGGACATTGGGTTAGGATCTCATACGTCACGTGATATGGAAGGTACCCCAGCCACACCACTGCTGCCGTCCCGTGCCCGCGACGACCGGATCGATACGGTCAGTCCCTCGGCCCAGGACCCTCGACCCTCGACCTCCTTGCACCCCCACTGGCCTTGACCAACCAACGCTTCGCCCGTGTCGCCCTCGCCGGCCGTCCCAACGCCGGCAAGTCATCGCTCCTCAACGCGATGATCGGGTCGCCCCTGGCGATCGTCTCACCCAAGGCGCAGGCCTCCCGGCACCCCGTCGCGGGACTGCTCACCGTGGGCGAGTCACAGCTCCTCCTCGCCGACCTCCCCGGACTGCTCGATCCGGCCTACCTGCTGCACCACAGCATGCTCGAACTGGCCGCCGCCGAACTGCGTCAGGCCGACGTGGTGGTCTATCTCCACCCGGCTCCCGACGCGCCGGCGCCGGCGCTCGACACCCTCGTGCCGGGCGGGGTCCGCCTGCCGGCGTCGGTCGTCCCGGTCTATACCAAGGCCGACCTCGTCGGGACGGCCGAACGCGAGCGGCTGCGGGCGGGGGCCGCCGTCGTCAGCATCGCGGATCCCGCGTCCATCACGGCGCTCGCCACGACGCTCGCGGCGCTGGCGCCGGTCGGCGCCTGGCAGTATCCCGACGACCAGCTCGGGACCCAACCGGTCCGGTTCTTCGTGGGCGAATACCTGCGGGAAGCCGCGTTCGACTTGCTCGAGGATGAGCTGCCCTATGCCATCGCGGTGGAAGTCGACGAGTTCCGCGAGACGAGCCGTCCGGTATACATTCGTGCCACCCTCTTCGTCGAGCGCGAATCGCAGAAGGGCATCGTCATCGGCCGTGGCGGCGCAATGTTGCGTGCCATCGGCAGCCACGCCCGGGTCCGGCTCGAGACGTTGCTCGGCGAACGGGTCCGCCTGGAGACCTGGGTCAAGGTGTGGCCGCATTGGCGCCGCCGTGCGGCGGCGCTGGGCCGGCTGGGTTTTCCGATCCCTCACGACGGGGCGAAGTGAATGGCGCTGCCGCCTGAACTGCTCGAAATCCTGGTGTGCCCGCAGTGCAAGGGCGATCTCGAGTATCGTGCCGAGCCGGACGAAGCACTCATCTGCCATCACTGTCGCCTCGTGTACGCGGTCGAGGACGACATCCCGATCATGCTGATCGACGAAGCACGACCCCTCAGCTGACCCCGTGACGACCCTGAACGAACTGCGCGCGCTGGCGGCGAGCGAGGCGGCGCAGCTTGGTGCCGACTTCGTCGGCAGCGAACACCTCTTTCTGGCGTGGCTCGCCGCCGGCGGTGAGGCACCGCTGGGCATGGTGCACCGGGCAGGGCTCGACGGCGACGGCTTTCGCCGGATGCTCGCGGAACGGCCGCGCCGCCGGGCGACGGCGCCGATGATGGCGCCGGAGCGCGACCCCGGTTCGCCGGAGGAATCGCCGGCCCCGGCCGCAGTGCCGGCACCCGCCAACGGGACACTCGATTGGTCGTCGCACGCGCGGCGGGCCGTCACCGCGGCGGAAGCGCTTGCGGCAGCCGACGGGCGCGACGCGACCGCCGATGATGTTGGCTGGGCACTGATCCGGGAGCCGCGAGGACCCATTGCCAGGGCTCTTGCCACCCACCAGATCAAGCCGTCGCAGTTGCGCCCCGTCATGGCGCCACGGGGCCCCAGGGACCGCCCGCCGGGTGAAACCAGACCCACGGCGCCGGAACGCCCGTCCACCGGCCCCAAGACGCCGTCAACGGCTTCCCGGGCCCCGAACGGCGTGGCACAGCAGCCCCGTCCACCCCGTAAGCGGAGCGAGGCCCCCGGGCAGTCCCGGCCGGCGGACGGGGAAGGACCAGGCACCCGCGAGGTCCGACGAGGCCGCGGTGGCGGCGACCCGGAAATCGATGACATCCCCGAGGCCAGGCCACCCGAACGTCCCAGGCTTGTGCCGGCGCCACCGCCGCCGCTCCCGGGCCGGGCCCGCCGGGCTGGCCACTGGTGGAACCGTGTCCCGGCCTCCACGCCGTTGCTGGTTGCGGTTCCGGCCTCGGCATGGCTCAACGCCTCAGGCGGGTCGGCGATGGCCGTGTTTCTCACCGCGGCGATCGGACTCGTGCCGTTGGCGGCCTGGATGGGCCGCGCCACCGGGCAATTGTGCGACCGCTCAGGCCCCGCCCTCGGTGGCCTGCTCAATGCCACGTTCGGCAACGCCGCGGAGCTGATCATCGGCTTCGCCGCACTGCGGGCCGGCTACGGGGAACTGGTCCGGGCATCGATCACCGGGTCGATCCTCGGAAACCTCCTGCTGCTCCTCGGGCTGTCGCTCTTCACCGGCGGGCTCCGCCGCCCGGTGCTGACGTTCAATCGCGCCACCGCCGGCATGGCTGCCGTGATGCTCTCCCTTGCCGTGGCAGGGCTGATCTTTCCGGCCGTGGTGCAGATGGCCCACCCGAGGACGCTGGGGCCGCACGGTCTGTCGGTGGGTGTCGCGATCATCCTGATCGTCACCTACTTCCTGTCGCTGGTGTTCGTCTTCGGGAGCCACCGTCCCCTGTTCGCGCTGGCGCCACAGGGCTCGTCACGCGGGCGTCCCTGGCCGGCATGGGCCGCCGTCACCGCGCTTGCGGTCGCGGCGGGTGGCGTCGCGGTGGCGTCGGAGCTGTTGGTGGGGGTGATCGACCCGGTCACGCGCGCTCTCGGCATGTCACCGGTGTTCCTGGGGCTGATTCTCATTCCGTTGGTCGGCAATGCGGCCGAACACGCCACGGCCATCGGAGCCGCGGCGCGTGGCGAAATCGACCTGTCGTTACAGATCGCGCTCGGCTCGAGCACTCAGGTGGCGCTCATGGTGGCGCCGATACTGGTACTCGCGGGAGCGCTCCTCGGGTCGCCGCTCGACCTCGTGTTTCCGATGTTCGAAGTGGCGGCGCTTGCCACCGGCGTCGTGGTATCGACGCTGATCACCCTCGACGGCGAGTCACACTGGATGGAGGGTGTACAGCTGTTGGGGCTGTATGCCATGGTGGCCGTGGCGGCATGGTTCATTTGACGCCGTTTTTCGGTCACCCTACGTTGTCCGTGACGTCCCCGGCCCCGGAGTTCTGACGTGCCTGTGCAGCGCCGAATCCTCCTCTACTGCGGTGGCGCGGGCGCGCCCCCGCCGGAGATGCTGGCGGGGTGGGCGGCGGCGCGGGACCTGGCGTTCGAGCGGTATGATGCGCCGGACGATGTCGAGACCCTGGTGCTGCGAGGGCGCGGGGCCGCGGTGTTCATCGATGACGGGGGGAACGACCCGGAGCTGGATGCGCTGATCCGGCGGCTCAAGGCCGACCCCTCAACGGCGATCGTGCCGGTGACGATCCTCACCAGAAGCCATGATCCCATGGCGGTGGTGGCCTGGTACGCCGCCGGGGCCGACGAAGTGATTTCGCCGCTGTTCGAACCCGCCGAGCAGCGGGCCCGGCTTGATGCGCTGATGGTTCGCACCGAACGCGACGTCGGGGTGCACCCGTCCACCCGGCTCCCGGGCACCAACGAAATCGAGCGGGAGATCCGGCGGCGGCTCGACGGCGGCGGGCCGTTCGCAGTCTGCTATGCCGATCTCGATCATTTCAAGGAATTCAATGACCGGTACAGCTATTACGACGGCGACCGCGTCATCTTTCTCGTGTCCCGGATCCTCCACGACGTGGTGCGGGGACTGCTGGGTTCGGACGGGTTCGTCGGCCACATCGGCGGCGATGACTTCATCTTCGTGACCGCGTTCGACGATTTTCCGTCGGCGTGTTCCGAGGTGCTGGACGTGTTCGACGAACTGATTCCGCTGCAGTACAGCGAACAGGACCGACGGGCCGGTTATTTCTTCGGCAAGGATCGCCGCGGCCAGTTGCACCGGGTGCCGTTGATGACGCTTTCGATCGGTGTCGTCACCAACCAGCACCGGGAGTTCAGCCACCCCGCGGAAGTCAGCGAGCTGGCCACGGAAATGAAGAGTTACGCCAAGACGCTCCCCGGATCGGTGTTCGTGGCCGACCGCCGCCGCGGCGAGCAGGAGCTGCGGAGCGGCCCGGGGGGACGCGATGCCAGAAGTCCATGAGGTTGCCATGAACGTCACCTGTCCCGACTGTCAGACGGTCTTCCGGGTCGATCCCGCCAAGGTCCCGGAGAAGGGCGTGCGCGCCCGCTGTTCGGTGTGCGGGGGCCTCTTTCCGGTGCTACGGCCCGCGGACTGGTCACCCACCGAACCGCCGCGCCGCGCGCCGACGCCCGAAGCGCCAGCCCCGGCCCCCGTCGCCCCGCCATCCCCACCGGCACCGCCGCGCTACGCCGCGCCCGTGGCGACGCATCCTCCAATCGTGGAATTGCCGCGGCCGGAACCGTTTGCGTCACCTCCGCCACCGCCACCGCCAGCGCCGGCGGCAATGACCGCGCCGCCCAGCATGCCGACGCATCCGCCGGCGTTCCATGTCCGGGAACCGGAGCCGCAGGCGCCACCTCCTGTCGCGCCGCCACCACCGGGGCGTGGCGCTCCGCTACAGCGATTCAGCAATCCGTTTCTGCAGCAGGATCCATCGACGCGGGCGCGTCGTCTCGCGCGGGCGCTCATCTCGGATCTGGTGGTGTACTACCCGGAGAAGCGCGAGCGCGGATTGGCCGAAGGGAATCTCAAGGAGCTGTTCGCCGAGGAGATTCGCAAGAGCTGGGAAGAGTACTCGGAGCAGGTCGGGGAGGAGCTGGCGGGCGCCACGCCGTACTTCACGGAAGCGCTCAACGAAATTCTGGCGGAAGGCCGCCCGCTGTTCGGCTGAATCCGGTGGCCCCCGCGGCTATCTTACCGCGATGACCGAACTGACTGACCGCGTCGCGGCGCTCAAGCAGCGGGTTGTCGAGCTGCGAGACTTTCTTTGACCTGGAACGCAAGGCGGCGCGCCTGAAGGAACTCGAGGCGCGCCAGGCCGATCCCGCCTTCTGGTCCGACGGTGATCGCGCGCGTCAACAGGTGCAGGAATTCAAGACGCTCAAGCGATGGATCGCCCCGGTCGAAGCCCTGATCACGCGCATCGACGACGCCGCCGGCCTGGCGGACCTGCTCGCGGCCGAGCCCGACGACGGCATGGCCGGCGAACTCGACGCCGAACTGTCGTCGGCCGGCGCGGCACTGGATCGCGTGGAACTGCAGACGATGCTGCAGGGCCCCGACGACACCCGCGACGCCATCCTCACCATCCACCCCGGCGCCGGCGGCACCGAATCGCAGGACTGGGCCGAGATGCTGCTGCGGATGTACGTCCGCTGGGCCGAACGCAAGGGCTTCGACGTGTCGGTGCTCGACCGGATGGAGGGGGAAGAGGCCGGCATCAAGTCCGTGACGATCGAGATCCGCGGCGAATATGCCTACGGCTATCTCAAGGCCGAAAAGGGCGTGCACCGCCTGGTGCGCATTTCGCCGTTCGACGCCCAGGCCCGGCGCCATACGTCGTTCGCCTCGGTCTTCGTCTATCCCGATATCGATGACACCATCGAGATCGACCTCCGGGAAGAGGACATCAGGATGGACGTCTTCCGCGCCTCCGGCGCCGGCGGCCAGCACGTCAACAAGACCTCTTCGGCGGTACGCCTCACCCATGTGCCCACTGGGGTCGTGGTCTCGTGTCAGCAGGAGCGAAGCCAGTTCAAGAATCGCGATGTGGCGATGAAGATGCTCCGCGCCGCGCTCTACCAGCGCAAGCTCGAGGAACAGGAAGCGGCGCGGGCCATTGTCGAAGCCACCAAGACCGACAACTCGTGGGGCAATCAGATCCGGTCGTACGTCTTCCAGCCCTACACGATGGTCAACGACCATCGCACCGAACTGAAGATCGCCGACGTCCAGCGGGTCATGGACGGCGATCTCGATGCGTTCATCGAGACGTATCTCAAGCGGTTCGGCGGGAAAGCGGCATGACCGATCACGGCACGCCGCGACACTACGTCGAGGCCGCGCGCCGCCAGAAGCGCACCGAACTGGCCGAGCTGGGCCTGGCGCCGTACGCCTACCGCTACGACCGGACCCACCTTGCCAGCGACGCCCTCGCCGAATGGAATGACGCGCTGGGCGACGACGGCCCGGTGATGCGGCTGGCCGGGCGGCTGGTGGCCCTGCGTCATCAGGGCAAGTCGGTGTTCGGGCACCTCGAAGACGTTTCGGGCCGGATCCAGCTCTATTTCCGTCGCGACGAACTGGGCGAAGCCTGGGCGCTGGTGGAACGGCTCGATCTCGACGACCACGTCGGTATCGAGGGGCGCCTGTTCCGCACCCGTGCCGGCGAGGTGAGCATCCGGGTGATGAAGCCCGAGCTCCTCGCCAAGGCGCTCCGCGCCCTGCCGCGCGGCAAGGCGGAGCGCCAGGCCGACGGCGGCGTGATCGTGCACGGCGGCCTGGTCGACCCGGAAGTGCGCTTCCGGCAGCGCTACGCCGACTTTGCCGTGCATCCCGAATTGCGGCAGATCTTCGTGCTGCGGGCGCGGCTGATCGCCTTCCTCCGCGACTTCCTTGACCGGCGCGGCTATCTCGAAGTGGAAACGCCGGTGCTGCAGCCGCTCTACGGCGGCGCCGCCGCGCGGCCGTTCACGACCCACCACCACGCGCTCGACACGCCGCTCTATCTTCGCATCGCCGACGAACTCTATCTCAAGCGCCTGATGGTGGCGGGATTCGAGCGCGTCTACGAGATCGGCCACGACTTCCGCAACGAAGGGATGGACCGGACTCACAATCCCGAATTCACCATGCTGGAGTGGTACCAGGCGTACGCCGATTACCTGGTGATGCTGGAGATGGTCGAGGAGATGATCCACGGCGCGGTGCGGCACTGCTGCGGGGGCACGACCATCGAACGGTTCGGGGTGACGCTGGATTTCGCGCCGCCGTATCGCCGCGTCAGCTTCGTCGACGGCGTGCGCGAGGCATCGGGCCTCGATGTCCTCACCGCGAGCGACGCGATGCTGCGTGACTACCTCGTGGGCCGAGGCGACGCGGTGGACGTGGTGACCCCGCTGGCCCGCGGCCGCCTGATCGACGAAGTGTTCCGCCACGCGCTCGAACCGCTGCTGGTGCAGCCGACCTTCGTGCTCGATTATCCCCGCGTGCTGTCGCCGTTGGCCAAGCCGCACCGGTCGCGCCCGGAACTGGCGGAGCGGTTCGAGTTCTTCGTGCTCGGCACCGAGGTGGCGAATGCGTTCAGCGAGCTGAATGATCCCGACGACCAGCGCTCCCGGTTCGCCGATCAGGCCGAGGAACGCGCCGCCGGCGACGCGGAAGCTCACCAGCTTGACGACGACTATCTCCGCGCCCTGGAATACGGCATGCCGCCGACCGGCGGGGTGGGGATCGGGATCGACCGGTTGATGATGCTGCTGGCGGGTCAGCACTCCATCCGCGATGTGATTCTCTTTCCCGCCATGCGCCCCGAACACGACGGCCGCGCCGCCGCCGAAGGCTGACGTGGCGCGCTGGTGGCCCAGCCGGCTCGAGCGCCGGATCGCATTCCGGTATCTCCGCGGCCAGCGAGGCACCCGCAGCGCCACCCTGCAGACCGCCGTCGCGATGGGTGGCATCGGCCTCGGCGTCACGGCGCTGATCTTCGTGCTCGGTGTGATGAACGGACTGGCCACCGACCTGCGTGACCGCATCCTCGTTGCGTCGCCCGATCTGCGCGTGCTCACGTACGGCGCCGGGATGACGTTTACGGATTGGCGGAAGGAACTCGCCATCGTGCGGCGCGACAGCGACGTGGTGGCGGCCGCTCCCGAAGTCGCGACCCAGGCGCTCATCGAGAATAGTGCCGGCTATACCGAAGGCGTGTTCGTCTCCGGCGTCGAACCGGGTATCGGGGTGCACGAGGTGACGCGTCTCGACACCACCGCGATGAAGGGCGACTTCCGGTTCCATGCGACGTTGCCGGGCGTCGATGGCGCGGTGGTATTGGGCGCGAAGCTCGCCGATCGACTCAGCGTCTTCCCGGGCGATACGGTCCTCGTCACCGGCCCGCAGGCGATCCGTCAGAACCGCGGGCTGGGCGTGCAGACGCCGCATTTCTGGGTGTTCGAGGTGACCGGCATCTTCCAGACCGGGATGTACATCTACGACAATTCGTATGCCGTGATGAGCCGCAGCGCGGCAGAGCAGTTCGCCGGCATCGATTCCGCCGTTTCCGACATCGCGGTGCGGCTGAAGAGCCCGGACCTCGCCGAACGCGTGGGCGACCGCCTCGAACAGCAGCTCGGATATCCCTACCGTGTCGAAACGTGGGAGGACCAGAACAGCGGCCTCTTTTCGGCGCTCAAGCTCGAGAAGCTCGCGATGGGCGCGGTGATCTTCTTCATCATCGTCGTCGCCGCGTTCAACATCGTGGGAACACTCGCGATGGTGGTCACGTTCAAGACGCGGGAGATCGGGATACTGCAGGCGATGGGCCTCACCCCGCGCGGTGTCGGCCGGGTGTTCCTGGTGCAGGGCGCCGTCGTGGGACTCGTCGGCACCGGTATCGGGATGATCCTGGGGCTCGGCGTCTCGTATCTGATCGACCGTAGCGGCCTGATACCGATCGATCCGTCGGTCTATTTCATCGATCACCTGCCGGTGCATGTCGAAGCACGCGATGTGCTGGTGGTCGTCGGCGCGAGCCTGCTGGTGGCGATCCTGGCAACGATCGGCCCGTCGCGCTGGGCGTCGCAATTGCAACCGGTGGAGGCCATCCGGGCGGAATGACGGCGATCCTCGAAGCGAACGGGCTGGTGCGCCGGTTCACCGGCGGCGACGGGCAACCGATCACGGTGCTCGATGGCGCCGCGCTGGCCGTCGAGCCGGGCGAGTTCGTGGCCATCGTGGGAGCGAGCGGTGCCGGCAAGAGCACGCTGCTGCATCTGCTGGGCGCGCTCGACCGTCCCGACGCCGGGGAGATCCGGCTCGAAGGCGTCTCGTACGCCGACCTCGCGCCCGACGCGCTGGCGGTGTTGCGGAATCGCCGGTTGGGATTCGTCTTTCAATTCCACCACCTCCTTCGCGACTTCTCGGCCGTCGAGAACGTGATGATGCCGCTGCTGATCGGCGAGCGGAACGAAGCGGACGCGCGGCAACGCGCGACCGATGCCCTGGCCCGGGTGGGTCTGAGCGCCCGCGCCGACGCCAGGGTGACGGTGCTCTCCGGCGGTGAGCAACAACGGGTGGCGCTGGCCAGGGCACTGGTAACCGATCCGGCCGTCGTGCTGGCTGACGAGCCGACCGGCAACCTCGATCCGCCGACGGCGGCGCGGATGCAGGCGCTCCTTGCCGAACCCGCGCGGCGTTCCGGCACCGCGATCGTGGTGGTCACTCACAACGCCGGGCTCGCCGCGCAGGCCGACCGGGTGCTGGTCCTCGATCGCGGCGTGCTGCGCCGCGCGGAGGCAGCCGAACTGGTGGTGGCGGAATGACCTGCGAAGCCTGTCACACGCAGGACGCGGTGGTGCACCTCACCCAGATCAGTGGCGATCAGGTCACGACGGTCCACCTGTGCGGCAGGTGCGCCGCGGAGCGCGGCATCGCCACCGACGCCGAGGTCGTCCAGACGCCGCTCGGCTCGTTCCTGGCGTCGATGGGGAAAGGCTTCGCGGCCCAGCCCGCCGCGGCCGACGCGGTGTGCCCCGACTGTGGCGCGACCCTTCAGGACTTCCGGGCATCGGGCCGTGTGGGATGCGCCACCTGTTGGATCACTTTCGAGGCGCCGCTACGCGACCTGCTTCGCCGGGTGCACGGCGCGGTGCTGCACACCGGGGAGCGATACCACGTGCCGACCGAACCGCGCGATCCCGCCAGCGAGCGACGCCACGAGCGCGATCGGCTCCAGGACCAGCTGCGGGCGGCGGTGGCGGCGGAACACTTTGAACTGGCGGCAGAGCTGCGCGACCGGCTTCGTGGCCTGGGCGACGACGCGTGACGGACCCGCGGCCGCTTCCCGACGCCGCGCTCCGCTGGCTCGACGCCAGCGGACCGCAGAGCACACTCGTGCTTTCGACCCGGATCCGGTTGGCGCGCAATCTGTCGCACGTTCCATTCTGGGGACACAACGCCGCCGAGGACCGCGAGACCGTTGTGCACACGGTGGCCGAGGCGGCGCGTGCAACGCCCGGGTTCGACGAGGCGGCCCTCTATCGCCTCGACACGCTGCCGCGGACCAGCCGGCTCTGGCTGCACGAACATCAGCTCGTGTCGCGCGATCTGGCCGGGGTCGACGCGGCGGCGCGGGTCCGCAGCGGCGCTGCGTTGCTCCTCGGCCCCAGCGCCAGCGTCATGCTCAACGAGGAAGACCACCTCCGGTTGCAGGCGCTGCGGTCAGGCTTTGCGCTCGACGCCGCGTACGCGGACGCCGATCAGCTCGACGAGGCGCTCGGGCTCAGGATTTCCTTCGCCTTCCACCCCGAGTTCGGCTATCTTACCAGCTGTCCGACCAATGTCGGAACCGGGCTGCGCGCGTCGGTGTTGATTCACCTGCCGGGGCTGGTTCTGACCAGGGAGATCGCCAAGGTCCTGCAGGGTCTGGCCCAGGTCGGGCTCACCTACCGGGGCCTCTACGGCGAAGGGAGCGAGGTTCTCGGCAACCTCTTCCAGCTGTCCAATCAGACGACACTGGGAAAGACCGAGGACGAGCTGCTCGATCATCTCGGGCGGCTGGTGCGCCAGGTGATCGATTACGAAGAGCGGGCGCGCGACGTCTTGCGCCGGGATGCTCCGCACGCCCTCGAGGACAAAGTCTGGCGGGCGTACGGACTGTTGCGGCATGCCCGCGCGTTGTCGTTCGACGAGGCGCTGAACCTGCTGAGTGGAGTGCGGCTGGGTGTCGGGGTGGGGGTATTGCCGACGATCCCGCTGCCGCTGTTGAATCGACTCCTGGTGACGGCGCAGGCGGCCCACGTGGCGCGCGAAGCCGGGATCGAACTGGAAGACGAGTCACTGGGGATGCACCGGGCGACGCTGATCCGCCGCCTGTTGGAGGACGAAGAGGAGCACCGATGAACGGCTATAACTTCACGGACCGGGTGCGGAAAGTGCTGCAGATGGCGCGCGAAGAAGCCGCGCGGCTGCATCACGAGTACGTCGGGACCGAACACATCCTGCTGGGTCTGATCCGCGAGGGCGAGGGGGTGGCCGCCGCGGTGCTGACCAATCTCGGCGTCGAACTCGAAGAAGTGCAGCAGAAGATCGAGGAGACGGTCAAGAAGGGGAAAGCCGCCGCCGCCGCCGGCCCCGAGCTCCCGTACACCTCGCGGGCCAAGAAGGTGCTCGAGCTGGCGATGATGGAGGCGCGCGAGCTCAACCACTCCTACGTCGGCACCGAGCACCTGCTGCTCGGCCTGCTCCGCGAGGAGAAGGGGATCGCGGCGCAGGTGTTGACCGACGCCGGTGTCACGCTCGAACAGGCCCGCGCCGAGACGCTGCGACTGCTGGGAAGCGACCTGCCGCCGGCTGTTCCGACCGCCCAGGCCTCGGGAAGCCCGCAGGCGGTGGCACCGAAGACGGAAAAGAAGTCCAAGACGCCGGCGCTCGACCACTTCTGCCGGGACCTCACCGCGCTCGCCGCCGAAGGGGCCCTCGATCCCACCATCGGCCGTGCCAAGGAGATCGAGCGGGTGATGGAAATCCTCGCCCGGCGGAAGAAGAACAACCCGGTGCTGATCGGCGAGCCCGGCGTGGGCAAGACCGCGATCGTCGAAGGGTTGGCGCTGTTGATCGCCAGCGGCCAGTGCCCTGACGTGCTCCACGAGCACCGCGTCCTGTCGCTCGACATGGCGGCGGTCATCGCCGGCACGAAGTATCGCGGCCAGTTCGAGGAACGCCTCAAGGCGGTGATGAACGAGATCGCCCAGAGCAAGAACGTGATCCTGTTCATCGACGAGCTGCACACGCTGGTCGGCGCCGGCGCCGCCGAGGGTGCCATCGACGCCTCGAACATGCTCAAGCCGGCGCTGGCGCGCGGCGAACTGCAGTGTGTCGGTGCTTCGACCCTGAACGAGTACCGCAAGTACATCGAGAAGGATGGCGCGCTGGAGCGGCGGTTCCAGACGGTCGTCGTCGATCCGCCGTCGGTGGCCGAAACAGTGGAGATCCTCAAGGGCCTGCGCAAGAAGTACGAGGATCATCACCGCGTCACCATACCCGACGTGACGCTCGAGACCGCCGCGCAGCTGGCTGACCGGTACATCACCGATCGCTTCCTTCCGGACAAGGCCATCGACGTCATCGACGAGGCCGGCGCGCGCGCGCGGCTGGCGTCGCAGAACCCGCCGGCGGAAGTCGGCGAGCTCAAGGCGCAGCTGGAGAAGGTCACCGCCGACAAGGAAGAGGCGGTGCGCGACCAGAACTTCGAGAAAGCCGCGTCGCTTCGCGACCGCGAGCGCGAGCTGCAGGGCCAGATCCGTCAGGTGCAGATGGAGTGGGAGGCGGAACGCCAGACGCGGCGCCCGGTGATCGATCCGGAGGCGATCGCGTTCATCGTCGGCCGCTGGACGGGCATCCCCGTGACGCGTATCCAGGAGGCCGAGGCGGCCCGCCTGCTCCGGATGGAAGACGAGATCCACCAGTCGGTGATCGGCCAGGACGAGGCGATCCACGCCGTGGCGCGGGCCATCCGCCGCTCCCGGGCGGGCCTCAAGGATCCGGACCGTCCGATCGGGTCGTTCATCTTTTCCGGGCCGACCGGCGTGGGAAAAACCGAATTGGCGCGGGCGCTGGCCCGCTTCCTGTTCAACGATCCCGGGGCGCTCATCCGGGTCGACATGTCGGAATACATGGAGAAGTTCTCGGTGTCGCGCCTCATCGGCGCGCCGCCGGGATACGTCGGGTACGAGGACTCCGGCACGCTCACCAAGGCGGTCCGCCGCAAACCCTACTCGGTCGTGCTGCTCGACGAAATCGAGAAGGCGCATCCCGACGTGTTCAACATACTGCTGCAGGTGCTCGACGAGGGGCACCTCACCGACAACTACGGCCGGGTCATCGACTTCAAGAACACCGTCGTGATCATGACGTCGAACGTCGGCGCCCGCGACATCCTCAAGGGCGGCGGACTCGGATTCCACACCGCCGAAGTGGAGCACACCTTCGAGCGGATGACGGAGACGGTCAAGGAAGAGATCGGCAAGGTCTTCAATCCGGAGTTCCTCAACCGTCTCGACGACGTGATCGTGTTCCATCCGCTGGAGCGGCAACATATCGCACAGATCGTCCACATCCTGCTCCGCGACGTGACGCGCCGGGTGGGCGAGGACGTCCGCCTGACCCAGGCCGCGCTCGATTTTCTGGTCGACCGTGGTTACGACCAGAGCTACGGTGCCCGGCCGCTGCGGCGCGCCATCCAGCGATACGTCGAGGATCCGTTGAGCGAACGGATTCTGGCGCACGAGGTGGCTCCCGGCGACGAGATCGAGGTCGATCTCGGACCTGACGGAGACGCCCTCACCTTCCGGGCGCTGACCGGGACCCGAGCCTGATCAGCCGGTCGGGGCGCCGGAGCCGGCGATCACCCGCCGTGCTCTGGCTCGCCGTCCTGACGCTGTGCGTCGGGCGGCGGGCCATGGCGCAGGGCGGAGCCGTCCCCTCGGCGCCGTCCGTGGACAGCATCGCGGTGATCGGCGCCAAGCGGTTTCCGGCGGACCAGATCATCACCGTCGCCGGCATCCCGCTCCATTCGACGGTCAACTTCCGCGACATCAGCCGCGCCATCACCGATCTCTACTCCACCGCCCAGTTCGACGACGTCCAGATCAATGACAAGGTGCTCAACGGCCACCTGGTCCTGATCATCATCGTCAAGGAACGGCCGATCCTCCGCAACTGGACGGTGATCGGGGCGGAGCGGATCCCGGTTCACGATGTCGACGACCTGGTCCATCTGAGCAAGGGGACCGCCATCAATCGTCCCGCGGTGGCGGCGGCGCGTTTTGCCATCGATTCCATGTACCACAAGAACGGCTACTACGCCGCGAAGACCACGGTCGAGGAGACGGCGGTCGCTGACGGTGTGGATGTCGCCTTCCGGGTCGAGGAAGGCGCGCGGGTGGTGATCTCGGAAGTCCGGATCAACGGCAACACGCAGGTTCCGGACAAGCAGATCGTGGCGGCGATGTCGTCGAAACCGGAGGGGTTCTGGTGGTTCCGGGACGGACGGTACGATGAGCGGCGGGTCGACGAAGACGTCCGTGACAATCTCCCCACCTTCTATGGCCAGCGCGGGCTGATCGATTTCCAGGTGAACCACGACACGCTGCTTGCCAACGGCAAGACCGGCAAGGCGATTCTGCAGCTGGATGTCGACGAAGGCAAGCCGTACGACGTCGGCACGCTCGATCTCCTCGGCAACAGCCGCTTTTCGACCGAGGACATCGCGGCGGCGGCCAACTATGTGCCGGACAGCCTGATCGGCAGTGGCGCGGTGGTGGGAACCCGTTTCGACCGCACCGCGTGGGAGAACGCCACCGCGAAGGTCACCACGCTATACCAGAACAACGGGTACATCAGCGCCCGGGTGGACGCCCAGCAGGCCAAGCGCACCCTTCCCGACGGTCGCCAGGTGCTCGACCTGCGCTGGCAGATCGTCGAGGGAGAACCGGCCGTCATCCGGAAGATCAACATCTACGGCGACGAGGTGACTCATGAACAGATCATCCGGCAGGCGATCGTGCTGCTGCCGGGGGAACTGTTCAACAAGGACCGGCTGATCCGTTCATACCAGAACATTGCCAATCTCGGCTTCTTCCAGCAGCCGATGCCGGTCCCGGACGTGGTGCCGGTCGACAGCGGCGATGTCGACATCAATTTCCGGGTGCAGGAGAAGCATACCGGCAACATCAACTTCGGCGCGTCGGTGGGGCAGGGAACCGGACTGGGCGGGTTCCTCGGATTGGAAGAGCCGAACATGTTCGGCAAGGGGAAGCACGGCAAGGTGCAATGGCAGTTCGGGCAGAACATCAACGACTTCACATTGAGTTACACCGACCCGGCGCTGTTCGAAAGCCGCCTCTCGGGCACGGTGACGCTGTACGACTCGCAACTGCGGTATGTCGTCGGCGACCTGGGGGAACAGCGATCCGCCGGCGGGTCGGTGCAGATCGGCATCCCGTTCCTCGGTTCGCGGTACGCGCGAGTCTTCGCCAGCTATGGCTATCAGCACGTCCGCTACACCGGCGGCGCCGCGGACCTCCAGGCCGTCTTCCGGTGCACGCCGTGCACCCGGTCCACACTGGGACTCTCCCTGCTGCACGACACCCGGATCGGCCTGCCATTCCCGATCGCCGGCTCGATGGTGTCGGTGGCCACGGAACAGAACGGCGGCATCCTCGGCGGCGACGGCGACTATCAGAAGGTCAACATCGACACCCGCTGGTTCACGCCGCTCGGCAGCATGGGCGGCAAGGGGAACGGCTTCGGCGGCGGGGTCCAGTTCACGCTCGGCCTGACGGCCAAGTCGGGGTTCATCTTCGGCAACTCGGCCAACTTCTTTACCGAGCTCTTTTCGATGGGTGGAGTACAGTACGGGATCCCGCTCCGGGGCTATTCGGAGTTCTCGATCACCCCCAACGGGTTCGACCCCAACGCATCGACCACGAACGCCTCGCCGGCGTCCTTCGGCAAGTCGTTCGCGGAGTTCACCATCGAGGCCGGCGCCCGCATTTCGCAGTCGATCTACGTCGATCTGTTCTCCGACGCCGGCAACGTCTATCGGTCCGCGCGGCAGTACGATCCCACCCGGCTTTACCGCAGCATCGGGATCGGCGCCGCATTAGTTTCCCCCCTCGGCCCGATCGGCATCGACCTGGGGTACGGACTGGACAAGACCGATATCAACGGCCGTCCGGCCCCGGGCTTCCAGGTGCATTTCCGGCTCGGCAACTTCTACTGATGCGTCGCGCGCAACGCACCAGCCGCACGCACCGAACGAGGATGATCGGATGACACGTATTGGTTCGCTGGTTCTCGCCGCCGCCGCGGGCGCCCTGCTCGTCCCGACCCATAATGCGTGGGCCCAGCAATCGGGGCAGGGGCGTATCGCGTACGTCAATACCCCGGCGATCCTGCAGTCCATGCCGGATTACGCCCGGGCCGATTCGATCTACAAGGGCTACTACAACCAGTATCAGGTCCAGGCGAGCAAGCTGCAGGGGGTCGCCGATTCCGCCGGCCAGGCGTACCAGGAGACGTCGGCGATGCTGACGCCTTCGAATCGTGCCGCGAAACTGAAGGCGCTGCGGACGCTGCAGGACTCGATCACCGCCCAGCTCGATTCGCTGCAGTCCAAGTCCCAACAGCAGCAACAGCAGCTCCTCGGCCCGATCGAAGACCGGGTCCGCGGGGTGCTCGAAGGACTGCGGGCGGAGAACAACTATGACTACATCATCGACATCAACGCACTGGGCTCGGCGGTGCTGGCGGCGAACAAGTCGCTCGATCTGACCGACAAGGCCATCGCCCGGCTCCACGGAACGGGCGGCACCGGTAACGAATGACGCTTCCGGCGGCGCGATCGCTCACAGCGCAGGCGGTCGCCGACCTGGTCGGCGGCCGCCTCTCTGGTCCCGGGGAGGTCATGCTCCGCGGCGTCCGGTCGCTGGAGCGCGCCGGCGCCGCCGATCTGTCGATGTGTTCCGGCGGGCGTTACCTGGATGCCCTGGAGCGGACCGGTGCCGCGGCGGTCCTGGTGACTGAAGCCATGCTCGGCGCACCTGGCCCCGCCACCCGGATCGTCGTGGCCGACCCGGCACGCGCCATGGCGACCGCCGCCGGTGAGCTGTACCGGCAACCCGAGGCGCCGCCGTCCATCGATCCGAGCGCGCGTATCGGACGTGGCACCACGATCGGCGCCAACGCGGTGATCGGGGCGCAAGTCGTC
Source organism: uncultured Gemmatimonadales bacterium (assembly GCA_963697065.1). Lineage (GTDB taxonomy): Bacteria > Gemmatimonadota > Gemmatimonadetes > Gemmatimonadales > GWC2-71-9 > Palsa-1233. Next base: position 2,308,414 of record CAVOMQ010000001.1, on the reverse strand, counting down.
GTCGGAACGGGTGTCACCATCGGCGACCGGGCCCGGCTGGGACCGCACGTGACGATCGAGGATGGCGTCACCCTCGGCGACGACGTGCGCCTCGAGGCCCACGTGACGGTGTACGCGGGCGCCACGATCGGCTCCAGGGTCTGGTGCAAGGCCGGGGCGGTCGTCGGCGGGCCGGGCTTCGGCTATGTCTCCGACGCCACCGGACACCACCGCATTCCCCAGGTCGGGGGCTGTCTCCTCGAAGACGATGTCGAACTCGGCTCGAATTCGTGCATCGATCGCGGATCGTTCGACGATACCGTCATCGGCGCCGGCACCAAGATCGACAACCTGGTGCATATCGCGCACAACGTCCGGATCGGGCGGGATTGCCTGATCATGGCGTGCGTCGGCATCGCCGGCAGCACGCGGCTTGGCGACCGGGTGATCCTGGCGGGGCAGTCGGGTGTCGCCGACCACCGCGTCATCGGCGACGACGTCAGGGTCGGCGCCCGATCGGCCGTGCTGACGGACGTCGCGGCGGGGCTGGCCGTTTCCGGCTATCCGGCGCGGCCGCATCGCGAATTCCTGCGTGGCGTGGCCGCGCTCTACCGTCTGAGCGCCCACGTGGATACGCTGGAAGCTGTGGCGAAGGAGCGAGAGGATGCCTAGGAGGACCCTCGGGGGCACCGCGGAACTGGCCGGCACGGGCCTGCACACCGGCGCGTTCACGACGGTCCGGCTTGGAGCCGGCGAACCGGGCACGGGCATCGTCTTCCGGCGATCGGATCTGCCCGGCGCGCCGGCCGTCCCGGCGCGGACGGCCCAGGTGGAATCGACCGAGCGGCGCACGGCCCTGGCGATGGGGCCAGCAGCGGTGCAGACCGTCGAGCATCTGCTCGCCGCGGCGCACGCCTGGCGTCTCGACGATCTCCTCATCACCCTCGACGGTCCGGAGCCACCGATCCTCGACGGGTCGTTCCAGCCATGGTTCGAGGCCATCGAGCGCGCCGGTGTGGCCGAACGGGAAGGCGATCCAGCCGTGGTGAGCGTCACGGCACCGTTCGAGGTGCGCGCCGGCGATGCCTGGTACGTCGCGGCACCCAACAAGGGTTTGTCGCTCACCGCTACCATCGAGTGGAAGCACCCGGTCATCGGACGCCAATCGGCGAGCTTCGACATGACCGCCGAGACGTTTGCGGAAGAAATCGCGCCGGCGCGCACCTTCGGCTTCATGGGAGAAGTCGATGGCCTGAAGGAGCGCGGATTGCTGCAAGGCGCGGCGCCGGGCGTGGCCGTCGTGTTGTCGGAGACGGCGGTCGCCACCGGCGAACTGCGCTGGCCCGACGAGTTCGTCCGCCACAAGCTGGGTGACATCCTCGGCGATCTGGCGCTGCTCGGAGCACGCATCGACGCCCGGATCATCGCCGAGAAACCGAGTCATCACGGCAACATCGCGCTGGCGCGGGAACTGGAGCGCCGTGCCCGGCGCACGGACCCCACCCGGATGGACGTGCAGAGCATCATGCAGGTGCTGCCGCACCGCTACCCGTTCCTGCTGGTGGACCGCGTCGTGGAGATCGAGCCCGGCGCCCGGATCGTCGGCATCAAGAACGTCACCATCAACGAGCCGTTCTTCCAGGGCCACTTCCCCGGTCATCCGATCATGCCCGGGGTGTTGATCGTCGAGGCGATGGCGCAGGTCGGCGGCATGCTGTTGATGGACAACTTCGACGATCGCGAATCGAAGGTGGTCTACTTCATGGCGATCGACGGCGTGCGGTTCCGTCGGCCGGTGTTGCCCGGCGATCAGCTGCGTTTCGAGCTCGCGATGCTGCAGTTCCGTGGCGCCACCTGCCGCATGCGCGGTGAGGCATTCGTCGACGGACAGCTGGTCTGCGAGGCGGAAATGATGGCCAAAGTGGTGGATCGGTGAACCAGCGGATCCATCCGACGGTGCTGGTCGATCCCAGCGCCACCATCGGCGACGATGTCGAGATCGGGCCGTTCAGCATCGTCGGCCCGAACGTGTCGGTGGGCCAGGGGAGCCGGGTGGCCGCCCGGGTCACGCTGGAACGGAATGCGCGGATCGGCGAGCGGGTCCAGATCGGCGGCGGGACGATCATCGGCAGCCCGCCGCAGGACCTGAAATACCGCGGCGAGGAAACCTGGGTCGAGATCGGCGATGGCACCCAGATCCGGGAGCTCACGACCATCAATCGCGGCACGGTGGCCAGCGGCATCACCTCCGTGGGACGTGACTGCTTCATCATGACGTACGTCCATCTGGCGCACGACTGTCACGTCGGCGACGGGGTCATCGTCGCCAACGGCACCCAGTTCGCCGGACACGTCACCATCCAGGACTTCGCCGTCATTTCTGGCCTGGTGGCGGTGCACCAATTCGTCACCATCGGGGCGTACTCGTTCGTGGGTGGAATGACACGCGTCAGCCAGGATATTCCGCCGTTCGTCAAGGCGGTGGGCAATCCCTGCGAACTCTACGGCCTCAATTCGATCGGGCTGCAGCGCCACGGCTTCGACACCGCCACCCTGGCGGCGCTGAAGCGCGCCTACCGCCTCTTCTTCAATTCCGATCTCAATCTCGGCCAGGCACTGGAGCGGGCCCGGACCGACTTGCCGCCCATCCCGGAAATCGAGCGCTTTCTCGAGTTCGTAGCGTCGTCGCAGCGCGGCGTGCCGGCGTGACCGGGCCGCTCCCCGTCGGCGTCGTGGGCGTCGGCGCGCTCGGGCGGCACCACGTCCGGCATCTGGCGGCGATGCCCGACGTCGAAGTGGTGGGAGTCTACGACGTCGACCGCGACCGCGCCCAAGCGATTGCCACGAGCTTCGGCGGCACCGCGTTCGGCGAACTCGGCGCGCTGCTCGACCGGGTCCGGGCCGTGTCGGTGGCGGTCCCGACGCTGGCCCATCACGATGTCGGCATGGCCTGTCTCGAGCGCGGCGTGTCGGTGCTGATGGAAAAACCGCTCGCGGTGACGCTCGAGGAAGCGGACGACCTGGTGCGAGCGGCCGAGCGGCAACGCGTGGTGTTCGCCGTCGGCCACGTCGAGCGGTTCAATCGGGCGGTGCGCGCCGCGCGCAACGTACTGGATCGGCCGGTGTTTCTCGAGGGCGCCAGGCTGGCGCCCTTTCAGTTGCGGGGCACCGACGTCGCCGTGGTGCTCGACCTGATGATTCACGATCTCGATCTTGCCATCCACCTGGTGGGCGGCGCGCCGGCCGTCGATGTCCGCGCCAGCGGCGTCTCGGTGCTCTCGCCCCATCTCGACATGGTCAACGCGCGCGTCGAGTTCCAGGGCGGCGCCGTGGCATCGATGACCAGTTCACGGATTGCGCGGGAGCGTGTCCGCCGGCTGCGCATCTTCCAGCCGTCGGGGTACATCTCGCTCGATTTCGCCGCGGGCACCGCGATGTTCATGCGGCTGCACGACGGCTGGCGCCCCGGCACCGGATCGAGCATCGAGGAGATCGTCGAGACCGTACCGCTGACCGCGCCCGAAGCCGACGCACTCGGGCTGGAACTGCGCGCGTTCGTCGACGCCGTTGGCGGCCGGCCGGCCGAAATCGTCAGCGCCGCCGAAGGGCGCGCCGCCCTCGCGCTGGCGCTCGAAGTAACCGCCGCCGTGCAGCGCGCGCCAGCACCTGTTCTGGGCCGATGACGCCGCGCATTCTGGTCACGGCGGGCGAACCGTCGGGCGACCTGCACGGCGGGAGCGTCGTGGCGGCACTCCGACGGCGGCTCCCCGACGCCACCATCGAGGCTGTTGGCGGTCCCCACATGGCCAGGGCCGGCGCCACGATCCGATGTTCCATTGACGGGCTGGCGGCGATGGGCATCGTCGAAATTGTCGACAAGCTCCCCGCGCACCTCCGGCTCTGGCGCCAGCTCGCTGCGGCATTTCGGGCCCACCGCTACGATCTCGTCATTCTCATCGATTACCCCGGCTTTCATCTCCGGATGGCGCGAGCAGCCCGACGGAACGGCATTCCGGTACTGTGGTACATCGCGCCGCAGTTGTGGGCGTGGCGCCCCGGGCGCGCACGACGCCTCGCCAGCGCCGTCAACCGTCTGGCCGTCATCCTGCCGTTCGAACCGGAGTTCTTCCGCCGGGTGGGAATCGAAGCGACCTACGTGGGGCACCCGCTTCTCGACCATGTAAAGCCGGCCCATCGGGACACCGCGCGGGCCGAACTGGGCGTGCCCTCCGACGCACGCGTGCTGGCCCTCTTTCCCGGTTCGCGGCGCGGCGAGATCGCGCGCCTCTGGCCGGCGTATCGCGACGCGGCGCGCAAGCTCCTCGACCGTGGTCGGTGCACTCACGTGCTCGTCGCCGCGACCGACTGGGCCAAATACCCGGGGGCCGAGCGATTCACGCTGGTGCGCGATCGGCCGACGTTGGTGCTCGCCGCATCCGACACCGCCTTGGTCAAGTCCGGCACGACCACCCTCGAGGCGGCGCTCGCCGGCGTACCGATGGTGGTGGCGTATCGCCTCAATCCGGTCAGTTTCAGGGTGGTCCGCCGACTGGCTACCGTCCGGTGGGCGTCGCTCGTCAACCTGGTGGCCAACCGGGCGGTCGTGCCGGAGTTCTTCCAGCGCGATGTGACCGCTGAGCGGCTGGCCGCGGCCGTCGAACCGCTCCTCGATCCCGACAGCACCGCCCGCCACCGCCAGCTCGACGATCTGGCCGAAGTGCGGCGGCTCCTCGGCACCGCCGGCGCGAGCGACCGCGTGGCCGCGATGGCGGCCGAGTTGCTGGCGGCGTGACGTGGCCCGTCTCCCGGCGGGTGGTGCGCGCGGCCGCCCAACCGGCGGTGTCGGCCCTGGCGTCCACCTGGCGATTCTCCTGTCACGACGATCATTACTGGCGGGAGTTGGCGCAGTCCGGCAAACCGTTCGTCTTCCTGCTCTGGCACGAGGTATTGCTCCCCCTTCTCTGGCGCCATCGCCGGCAGGGAGTCGCCATCGTGGTCAGTGACGGGAAAGAGGGGCGTTACCTGGCCGACTACGCCGCGCGCATCGGCTACCGACTGGTCTCGGGTTCGTCCAATCGCGGAGCCACTCGCGCATTGCTCGGTGCGATTCACCAACTCGACGCCGGCGTTCCCGTGGCGTTCACTCCCGACGGTCCGGTCGGCCCGCGGCGCATCATCAAGCCCGGTGTGGTACGCGCCGCGCAGAAGGCCGGCGCGCCGGTCCTGCCGCTGCACGCGGCGGCGCACCCGGCCTGGCGGCTCCGCTCGTGGGATCGCATGCTCGTTCCGGCACCATTTGCCCGGATCGAAGTCGGCTACGGCGCCCCGTTCTACGTGGGTGCCGGCCCGGAAGCGCTCACGACCGGTATCGAACGATGCGGCCGGGCGCTCGATGCACTCGCTCGATCCCTGGAGACAGCGTGAAGCGGCGCGATCGTCACCTGTTCATCCGGTGGCTTTGGACCAGCCGTCGCATCGGCGCGCGTGCCGTTCGCCTGGCATTGTTGCCGGCCAGTGGGCTCTGGGGGCTGGGCGGGGCGATGCGCCGTGCGGCGTATCACACCAGCGCGGCGCCGTCGCGACGACTCGGCGCGCCCGACGGTCGCGATCGGCAACCTGTCGGTGGGGGGATCGGGGAAGACACCGATCGCCGACTGGGTCGCCGGATATTACGCCGCGAAGGGAATCAAGCCCGCGATTCTGCTGCGCGGCGTCGGCAACGACGAGACCGAATTGCATCGCGATGCTGTCCCGGGGGCGATCGTCGAAGCCGACCCGGACCGGGCTGCTGGCGCCCACCGCGCCATCGCCGCGGGGGCCGATGTGCTGGTGCTGGACGACGCGTACCAGCGTCTCGACGTTGCGCGCGACCTCAACATCTGCCTGGTGAGCGCCGAATCATCGCTTGCCGCGCCGTGGCTGGTGCCGGCCGGACCGTGGCGCGAAGGGTGGCGGGCGCTCGATCGCGCCGGTGCGCTCGTCGTCACCCGCAAGCGCGCCGGCCGCGAGACCGCCGCACTCCTCGCCGAGCGCCTGCGCCGATACCTTCCGCCGGAGGCAATCGTCGCCGTGGCCCGGCTCGACCTGGCATCCCTCAGCGGGTTGGTGACCGGCAAGCCGCTGCCCGTGGGCGAGCTCGCCGGACGGCGGGTGATCGCGGCCAGCGGGATCGCCGACCCGGCGGCGTTCGTGGCCCAGGTGAAGGGAACCGGCGCGCTGGTGCAGGTGGCAACGTGGGAAGATCATCACCAGTTTCGGGACGAGGATCTGGCATGGTTGGCGCATGCGACGCGCCGGGCCGATCACGTGGTGCTGACCATGAAGGACGCGGTCAAGTTGCGCCACCGCTGGCCCGCCAGCATTCCCGAACCGCTGGTGGCGGGACTCTCCGTCACCTTCGAAGCAGGAGCAGAAGCCATTCGCGACGCGCTCGACCGCGTCGTCGCGCGGGAACAGTGAACGGTCGAACCCAGTGGTCCGTCACGGACCGGAGTCGAACGACATGCCGAGCCTGAAACCTCGCAAAGCACAGCAGCTCATCAAACCCGACCGCGATCGGCGGTTTGCTCTCGAGGAGAATCCGTTCGAAGCGATGATGTCGCGCTTCGACGACGCCGCCCGTCGCCTCAAGCTGGAACCGGGACTGTACAAGGTGCTGCGCGCGCCCGGAAAAGCAGATCATCGTATCGATTCCGGTGCTGCGCGACAATGGCGACATCGATGTCTTCACCGGATTTCGCGTGCTCCACAACACGTCACGCGGCCCCGCGAAGGGCGGGATCCGTTTCGATCTGAATGTCTCGATCGACGAGGTGAAGGCGCTGGCCGCGTGGATGACGTGGAAGTGCGCCGTCGTCAACCTGCCGTTCGGCGGCGCCAAGGGCGGCGTGATCTGCGATCCCGGCACCCTGTCGGCGGGCGAACTCGAGCGGCTGACCCGGCGCTACACCGCCGCGATCATCGAAGTCCTCGGCCCGGACTCGGACGTGCCCGCGCCCGATGTCAACACCAACGAACGGGTGATGGCGTGGATCATGGACACCTATTCCATGCACAAGCGCCACACCGTCACCGGCGTCGTCACCGGCAAACCGGTCGCGATGGGTGGCTCGCTGGGGCGGCGCGACGCCACCGGTCGCGGCTGCCTGGTCGTCACCAAGCGCGCACTCGAACGCCGGAACATGAAGGTGGCGGGCGCGACGGTTGCCGTGCAGGGTTTTGGCAACGTCGGCTCCACCGCCGCGCGTCTCATGTCCGAGGAAGGCATGAAGATCATCGCGGTGAGCGACAAGTCGGGCGGCGTCTACGATCCGAAGGGCCTCGACATTCACGACTGCCTGGCATGGACCCGGGAGGGTCGGTTGCTCCACGACTACCCCCGGGGGCGCCACATCACCAATGAAGAATTGCTCGAACTCAAGTGCGATGTGCTGGTGCCGGCCGCGCTGGAAAACGTCATCACCAGCAAGAACGCCGGCGACATCAAGGCGAAGATCATCTGCGAGGGCGCCAACGGCCCCACCACGGCGCAGGCCGACGCGGTCCTCGACCGCAAGGGGATCTACGTCATTCCGGATATCCTGGCGAACGCCGGTGGCGTCACGGTGTCGTATTTCGAGTGGGTGCAGGATCGCGGCGGCTACTTCTGGGACGAACCGACCGTCAACGAACGTCTCGAGAAGATCATGAAGGATGCATTCGACGAGGTGTCAGGCATGGCCGAGAAACACCAGGTGAGCATGCGCATCGGCGCCTACATGCTGGCCATCGACCGCGTTGCGGCGATGCACCGCATGCGCGGGCTCTATGCCTGATGCGACGGACGCTGCTGGCGGTGGGATCGCTCCGGCCGGCCTTCCGTGCGGCGTGTGACGACTACCTGCGTCGCCTGGCGCGGCTGGCGCCACTCGACGAGCGCGAAGTGCGCGAAGCGGGAAAGGCCGGCAATGTCGTTGCCCAACGCGCCCAGGAAGGGAAGCGCTTGCTCGGCGCCATCCCGGACGGCGCGGTCGTGGTGCTGCTCGACCAGGCGGGAACGGCCTGGAGCAGCGAAGCGCTCGCCGCGCAGCTGGAACGTTGGCAGGGGGCCGGGCGGGACCGCGTCTTCATCGTCGGCGGCGCGGTCGGTGTCTCGGCCGTGGTGCGGCGCCGTGCGGAGCAGGCATGGAGTCTCGGCCCGCTCACCTTCCCGCACGAGCTGGCGCGGGTGATCGTGGTGGAACAACTGTATCGGGCGGCGACCATCGTGCGCGGACTGCCGTATCACAAGGGGGAACGCTGATCCGGATCGCGCCCGCGGCGGTTCCCGCTCCCCCGAGCGTGGCGCCGCGCGCCGGCGCATGGCCCGCCGATCTCGATGCAGCGACATTTGCCGCGCCCGGGCGCGATGTCCAGCTTGCGCGGCTGCGGACCCCCGGCGCGCTTGCTGTCACGACCGGTCAACAGCCTGGCCTGCTGACTGGTCCGCTCTACACCGTTCACAAGGCCCTCTCCGCGCGCGCCCTGGCGGCGCGGCTCGAGAAGCAGTGGCAGCGTCCCGTGGTGCCGATTTTCTGGCTGGCGGGCGACGATCACGACTTTCGCGAGGCGAGCATCGCGCGGTGGATCGACCGCGACGGCCGCCTCGTCAGTTGGCGTCTTGGCGAACGCACACCCGACGCGCCGCAGCTCCCGATGTACCGCCAGCCGCTGGTCGCGGCCGGCGAGGGACTCGCGCTGCTCGCTGCGACCCTCCCCACCGGCACCGCGCGCGACACGACCGTCGCCTGGCTGGCCCGTCACTACCGCGACGGCGAGACCCTGCAACGAGCCTGCGGGGGCGCGCTGGCCGAGCTCCTGACGCCGCTCGGAATCGTCGTGCTCGATCCGACCGACGCAGCGTTCAAGCGGCTCCAGGCCCCGGTGCTCCTCGCCGCACTTCGCCAGGCGACCGAGCTCGACCGTATGCTGGCGGCACTTCCCGATGCCGCGACCGGCATCTCCGCCGGCGGCGGTGAAACGCTGGTCTTTCTCGAGACGGACGCGGGACGTGACCGGTTGGTGATCGAAGCCGGGGGTTTTCGCGCGCGCCGGTCAGGATTGCGCTTTTCCACCGGCGAACTGGAACAGCTGCTACATGAGGCACCGCAGCGCTTCTCCGCGAACGTGCTGCTCCGGCCGGTGGTCGAGAGCGCCATCCTTCCCACGGTTGCATACGTCGGCGGCCCCGCGGAATACCGCTACCAGACGCGCCAGTCGGCGGCGCTGTATCCGCGATTCGGCGTGCCGGTACAGCAGGCGGTGCTGCGATGGTCGGGCACCACGGTCGAACCATGGGCCGATCGACTGTTGACGCGTCTCGACACCACCGTCCAGCGGGTCGTGGAGGACGATGGCACCCTCGGCCGGGCCATTCTCCGCCGTGACGTTCCCGCCGAAGCAACCGCCGCGATGGCCGCGCTGCGCGAGCAGGTGGCGGCCGCCGACGAGACGGTGCGCCGCGCCGCGCGCACGGTCGATCCGGTGCTTGACCGCTCGATCGCCGGACGGGTCGGCCACATCCGCGCCACCATTGACGCCATCGAGGGTTCGCTGGAACGCCATGTCAAGAAGCGCGATGACATCGCCTATGCCCAGTATGCGCGGCTCCGGGCCGCGCTCTGTCCCGCCGACGCGCCGCAGGAAAGGACGCTGACGGCGGCGACCTTTCTGGGCCGTTACGACCGGGACTGGCTCGCCGCGGTCAGCGACGCGGTGACGGCGTGGTGTCCCGCATGAGCCGTCGCGGCACGTATCTCGTCTCCGCGGGCATTCTCTTCAGTCGCATCACCGGGTTGATCCGCCAGCGCGTGCTGGCGAAGTACCTCGGCATCAGTGCCGACATGGACGTCTGGAGCGCGGCGTTCCGGATTCCCAATTTCCTGCAGAATCTGTTCGGCGAAGGGGCGCTCTCGGCGTCGTTCATTCCGAGCTACGCCGAACTGCTCGGCGCTGACCGCGACGATGAAGCACGCCAGCTGGCCGGTGCCGTGCTGTCGCTCCTCGCCGTCGTGATCGCCGTGCTGGTCGCGGTGGGCGAGCTGACCACCCCGTGGCTGCTCGACCTGCTGGTCTCGCCCCATTGGCCGCCCGAGAAGCGAGCGCTGACCGAGCATCTCGTTCGCATCCTCTTTCCGGGCGCCGGCATGCTGGTCATCTCGGCCTGGTGTCTCGGCGTCCTCAACTCCCATCGTCGCTTCTTCCTGTCGTACGTCAGTCCGGTGTTCTGGAACGCGGCGATCATTACCGCGGCCCTGGCCTTCGGACGCAACCGGAGCAGCGAACAGTTCGTGACGGTCATCGCCCTCGGCGCCGTGGCGGGGAGTGTGCTCCAGGTGCTGGTGCAGTGGCCGATGGTCCGGCTGGTGGGCGGACGGATCGGGTTCCGATCATGGCGGCGGGTGGCCGAAGTGCGGACCGTGCTGCGCGCCTTCTTTCCCAACCTCATCTCGCGCGGTGCCAACCAGATTTCGGCGTTCATCGACCTCTACATCGCCACGATGATCGCTGGCAACGGCGCCCTGTCGGCCATCACCAACGCGCAGGTGCTGTACACGTTGCCGGTGTCCCTCTTCGGCATGGCGGTTTCCGCCGCCGAGCTTCCCGAAATGGCGCGGGAGCGCGGTAATGTCGACGAGGTGGCGGCGGCGCTGCGCCACCGGTTGAGCGGCGCCACGGAACGCCTGGCGTTCTACATCGTTCCGTCCGCGGTGGGCTTCCTGACCATGGGCGACGTGATCGCGGGAGCCGTTCTGCAGAATGGAGCGTTCAACAGGAGTGACACCCGATACGTGTGGCTGGTACTGGCCGGATCGGCTACCGGTCTGCTGGCTTCGACCCTGGGGAGACTCTATGCGTCCACGTTCTACGCGCTCCACGACACGCGGACGCCGCTCAAGTGCGGCGTGGTCCGGGTAGTGCTGACCGGGGTGCTGGGCCTGTTCGCGGCCCTCTACCTGCCGCAGCTCCTCGGACTCGACGCCCGTTGGGGTGCCGCGGGTCTGACCGCGTCCGCCGGCCTCGCCGGATGGGTCGAGTTCGCCCTCCTCCGGCGGGGCCTCTTCCAGCGCCTCGGCCGGTTCAAGGTGCCGCTCGATGAAGTGGTCAAGCTCTGGCTCGCCGCGATCGTCGCCGCCGCCGCGGCCAACAGCACCCGGCTCGGCCTGACGCACGTCGGCCCGATCGCCCGCGGCCTGGTGGTGCTGCCGGTCGACATCATCGTGTATCTCGGCTTGACGGCGTGGTGGGACATCTCCGAAGCCGGGTTGCTGATGCGCCGCATCCGTCAGTTCCTGAACACCGCGCGCCCGGCGACATGAACGACGCCCTGCAGCGCAAGCTCGACACGCTGCCGGACGGACCAGGGGTCTATCTCTGGAAGGATGCCACCGGTACCGTGCTCTACGTCGGCAAGGCGGCGAACCTCCGCAACCGCGTCCGGTCGTATTTCACCAACGACTTTGCCGAATCGCCGCGGCACCGGCTGCTGCAGGAGCGGATCGCCGATGTGGAAACGATCGTCGTCCCGAACGACGCGCAATCGCTGCTGCTCGAAAACAACCTGATCAAGGAATATCAGCCGCGGTTCAATGCCCAACTCAAGGACGACAAGAGCTATCCCTCGATCGCGGTCACCCTCGGGGAGCCGTTTCCCCGGCTCCTCGTGACCCGCCGTCGCGACCTCGCCGGCGCCCGCTATTTCGGGCCGTTCACCGACGTGGGCGAGATGCGCCGCACCCTGACCCTCATCAGGCGGATCTTCACGGTGCGTTCCTGCCGCGACGACATTCCGCGCGAGCGACGCGAACGGCCGTGCCTCGATTACCACATCGGTCGCTGCAAGGCGCCGTGCGTCGGCTGGCAGGACGAGGCCGGCTACCGTGCCATGATCGACGAAGTGGTGGATTTCCTCGAGGGCCGGACGGTCGACCTGAAGACCCGCCTCCGGGCGTACATGCTTGCCGCCGCCGAGCGTGAGAACTATCGAGCGGGCCCGGGATTACCGCGACGCGCTGCAGTGGCTCGATCAGGTCGAGGTTCCGGCGGCCGTCGAGGTCATCGGGACCGGCGATGCCGACGCCATCGGGTTTGCCCGCGATGGTGACGACGCCGTCGGCACGCTGTTCCGGGTGCGCGACGGCAAGGTCGTCGCCCGCGAACACCGTTTTCTCGAAAACGTCGAGGACGAGCCGGACGACCAGATCCTGAGCATGCTGCTCGTCCGCTGGTATCTGCCGATGGATGGCAAGGCGCGCCGGGTGGTCCTTCCGTTCGTGCCCGCCGACGGCGACGCCGTCGCGGAACTGCTTGCCGGGCAACGCATCGCGGTGCCACAGCGCGGCATCGCCGCCCGCTGGCTCGAGCTGGCGGATCAGAACGCACGGCACCTGCTCGAAAGTCTCCGCCTGGAGACGTTCGAGACCGCCGAACGGGCCGACGATCCGGTGTACGCCCTGGGCCGCGAACTCGGGATGACCGCGGTGCCGCGGACCTTCATCTGCGTCGACATCTCGACCAGCCAGGGCCGCGACACCGTGGGCTCGCTGGTCACGTTCGAGGCCGGCCGGCCCCGCAAGTCGGCGTATCGCAAGTTCAAGATCAAGGGCGTTGCCCAACAGGACGACTTCGCCGCCATCCACGAAGTGATCACCCGCTATTTCCGGCGCCGACTGGACGAGAACGAACCGTTGCCCGACCTGGTGGTGATCGACGGCGGAAGAGGACAGCTGAGCGCGGCGAGGGCGGCCATGCGCGCACTCGGTGTCGACGGCATCCCGCTGATCTCGCTCGCGAAACGTGAAGAGGAGATCTACTTTCCGGACCGCCCGGAGCCGCTCCGGCTGCCGCGCCGCAGCCCGGCACTGCGGCTGTTGCAGCGGGCTCGCGACGAGGCGCACCGGTTCGGCCTGGCCTACAATCGCAAGCGGCGCGCGGAGCGGACGGTCACGTCTGCGTTGCTCGACATTCCGGGCATCGGCGCGGCGCGACGCCGGGCGCTGTTGCAGGCCTTCGGCTCGCTCGCCGGCGTTCGGGTCGCGTCCGCCGCCGAGATCGCGGCGGTGCCGGGATTCTCCGATACGATGGCGGCGCGAGTTCTCGACTATCTCAAGGTGCACTGAAATGGACTGGCAACTCGAATGTTCGGACTGCGGCACCACGGCCTCGCCGGCGGGGCTGCCGACGGTCTGCACGGCCTGCGGGCGTCCCTGGCTGGTGCGCTACCCGGGCCGCTCGCACCCGCTCTCGCAACGGGAGGCTTTCGCTGGACGTCGCGGAATGTGGCGGTATCGTGAGTTCCTGCCGCTCACCGGCGACGAGCAAGCCGGTCACCCTTGGCGAAGGCGACACGCCGCTGCTCCGGGTCCCACGCCTCGGCGCGATCCTCGGATTGACCGACGCGTGGGTCAAGGATGAAGCCGCCAACCCGACCGGTTCGTTCAAGTCCCGCGGCCTTTCCGCGGCGATCACCCGGGCGACGTTGGCAGGGGTGACGCATTTCGTCGTCCCCACCGCCGGCAATGCCGGCGTGGCGAGCTCCGCCTACGCGGCGCGGGCGGGCGCCAAGGTGCGCGTCTACGCGCCGCGCACCACGCCGGCCACGATCCTGGCGCAGATCGCCGCGTTCGGCGCCGACCTGCAGCTGCTCGACGGCCACATCGGCGACTGCGGCAAGGCCGCGCGCCGCTACGCGGACGAGACCGGTGCGTTCGACCTCAGCACGCTCCGCGAGCCGTACCGGATCGAGGGCAAGAAGACCCTCGGACTGGAGCTGGCGTTGCAGTTCGACTGGCACGCCCCCGATGCCATCATCTATCCCACTGGCGGCGGGACCGGGCTGATCGGGATGTGGAAGGGATTCGGTGAACTGCTCGAGGCGGGATGGATCCGGGGCAGCATGCCGCGCTTCTACAGCGTCCAGAGCACCGGTTGCGCGCCCGTCGTCGCAGCCTTCGAGTCCGGGGCCGACCACGCCGAGCCATGGCCCGAGCCCTGGACCGTCGCCAGCGGCCTCCGCGTGCCCGCGCCGCTCGGCGACAAGCTGATGCTCCGCATCTTGCGCGAGACCGGCGGCGGCGCGATCGCGGTTCCGGACGCCGAGATGACCGCCCTGGCGGAGCTTGGGATGCAGCGTGAAGGGATCGATTTCGCCCCGGAGGGCGGCGCCGCACTCGCCGCCGCCGCGGCGCTTCGGGACGCCGGTGCACTTGAAGCCGGCGACCGGGTGGTGATCTTCAACACCGGGGCAGGGTGGCTCTACCGCGAACCGCGCCATTTGCCCGCCGCGGGTTGATCGAGGATATTTCCCGGTCGGGACACGCGGCACCGCCCAACGTGCGATGCGCCTTCGACGTAGCACACGCACGCCCCCCGGCCCGGCTGGCCGGGGCCGTTCGCGCAGGGCCGCCGAGGCCCGCCGTCTTTCAAGGAGTCGTAATGAAGAAGAGCGGCCTGTTGATGTTCGCCACCGCCGTCCTCGTCGGCCCCGTCCTGGGTCAGACCGAAACGTCACCCGCTGTGGCCCGGGCCATGTCCACCGGCCGGTTCCAGAAGGCGGCGTGCAATCTCAAAGGGGACTTTCGCAGCTCCAGCGCGTTGACCTACCTCGCCACGGCGGATTCGCTGCACGAGCCGGACAAGAAGGCGAGTCAGCTCAATCACGCCGTCGAAAGCGCTACCACGGCCATCAAGGGCGGCAATCCGACTCCGGCGGCGTGGTACTATCTCGGACGCGCCTACCTGATGCTCGGCGACGTTCGCGGCGCCGATACCGCGCTGGCGCAGGCGGCACAGCTGGCGCCGGATTGCGCTGTCGACATCAAGGGCTACCGGCAGCTGGCGTGGAACGTTCTCGTGACGCCAAGCAGCGACCTGCTCCATCGTCAGCAGTTCGATTCCGCCATCGCCACGTTGCGGCTGGCCAATCTCATCTCGCGCGACTATCCGCAGGGGTTCTACAACCTCGGCGCGGCGTTCACCGACACCAAGCAGTACGACAGCGCGGCCTACTACTTCGCGCAGGCGGCCCAGAAAGCCGACTCCGATCCGCGGTTCGCCAGCACTCGGGATGACGCCATCTTCAATCTCGCGTCGCTCGACCAGGAACTCGGCCGCCACGCCGACGCGATCGTGCAGTTCAAGAAGTACCTCGCCAACCACCCTGACGCGGCGGACGCCCAGCGGTCGCTGGCCATATCGGAGCGCGCCGTAGGGGACACCGCCGGCGCCAACCAGCTGCAGCAGCAGCTGGCCAGTTCGGGCAATCTCAGCCCCAGCGAACTGATGACCCTGGGGATCCAGTACTACCAGCAGAAGAAGTACACGGAGGCGGCCGACGCATTCCAGAAGGTGCTGGCGATCGAACCGAACAGCCACGATGCGCTCTTCGACCTCGCCAACATGTACTTCGCCATGAACGATGGCGCCAAGCTCGTCGCCACCGCCAAGCAGGCGCTGACCATCAATCCGCTCGGCGAAGACGACATGAAGTTGCTGGCGCAAGGGTACCGGATGCAGAACGACACCACCGACCTGCTCAAGGCCTATGGCGATCTTGCGGCGCTCACGACATCCATCACGGTCTCCCGCGTCGTGCCGACCGACACCAACGTCACGCTCACCTTCACCGCCACCGGACGGGAAGCGCAGGACGCCAGCGGTAACACCATTGCGCCTGCCGCGGTGACCCTGGTGTTCGAGTTCACCGATTCCAAGGGCAATGTGGTGGCCACGCAGGAGCAGGCGGTACCGGCCCTGCAGCCGAACGCCAAGCAGGATTTCACGATCTCGGCATCGGGGAGCGGGATCAGCGGCTGGCGGTATCACGTCAAGAAGTGAGCGCGCAGCGCATGTGTTGATCGGGCACGCGGCCCCGGCTAGGTTGTCGCTCGCGCGGGTGTAGCTCAGTTGGTAGAGCATCAGCTTCCCAAGCTGAGGGTCGCGGGTTCGAGCCCCGTCGCCCGCTTCGCGGCACCAGAACCCCGTCCCTCCCGTGGCGGGGTTCGGCATTCCGGGCCCCGGAGAGCGTTGCGCTTGCTCGCCGCCCGGCCGTAGCGGCATCTTCCGGTCTCACACCATGAACAACCCCTCGGCTTCCCTCGAGGATCTTCGCCGACAGCTCGGTGATCGCTATGCCATCGAGCGTGAGCTCGGGCGCGGCGGGATGGGTGCCGTCTATCTGGCACGCGATCTCTCCCTCGATCGGCCGGTCGCCCTCAAGGTGCTGCCGCCGGAATTTGCCGCCGAGGCTTCGTTGCGGGAGCGCTTCCTGCGGGAAACCCGCACCGCGGCGTCCTTCTCGCACCCCAACGTGGTCCCGGTGCACGCAGTCGAGGAACACGGCGGCCTGCTGGCGTTCGCCATGGGCTACGTCGAGGGGGAGAGCCTCGCCGAACGCGTCGAACGCGCCGGGCCACTCGACAGTCGCGCCATGGTGCGGCTGCTGCTCGACGTCGCTTACGCGCTGGCCTATGCTCACGGCCGCGGCGTGGTGCACCGTGACATCAAGCCCGACAACATCATGATCGAGCGCGCCACCGGGCGCGCGCTGCTCATGGATTTCGGCATTTCGCGACCGATCGCCTCACGTCCGGACACCCCCGGGCTCACCCGCGTCGGCGAGGTGGTCGGCACTCCGGAGTTCATGAGCCCCGAGCAGGCCACCGGCGACACGGTCGATGGTCGCACCGACCTGTATTCTCTCGGACTGGTGGCGCTCTTCGCGCTGACCGGCACCAAACCCATCACCGGAACGTCGACCCAGCAGATCATCGCCCGGCAGCTCACCCAGCTACCGCCGCCGGCCGCAGGGCTGCGCCCCGACATCCCACCCGCTCTCGCTGCCGCCATCGATCGCTGCGTCGCCAAGGCGCCGGATGACCGTTTTCCAACCGCCGAAGCATTGGTCGAAGCGATCGAGGCGGCACAGCTGGCCGCCCCGGAGATCCCACTCCCGGTTCGCCTCTTTGCGCAGGAAGTGGCGACACTCGGCCTGATCCTCTTCTTCCTCGCACTCTTCGCGTGGCTGTTGGGGCAGGTGTTCGGGCAATCGCGGCGGCTCGACGTTTCCCTTCCGGTCGTCGTACTGATCGCCGTCGGCGTCACCCGCGTCGTCGAGACGTTCAACAATGCCGGTCGCCTCGCGACCCTCGGTTTCACCGCCGACGAGGTCGCGCGGGGCTTTCGCCAGGTCGCCGACGAACGGGAGGTGAATCGCCGCCAGCTGCGCGCCGACCCGGACACCGTCGCGCGTCGCCGCCGGACGGTCGTCCGCGCTTCGGTGCAATTGGGAATCTCCATTCTGCTCGTCGCCGGTGGCATCCTGTCCGGAAGCTACGCCGGGCACGGCGCCTTCAAGGTCGGACTCACCGGGGGCATCGTCGCGGTCACCGGAATGTGCCTGTTCGGCGTCAGCGTCGTCCTCCTCCTCCGCAGCCCGTTTCGCGCCGCCTTGGGCGAGCGCCTCTTCCGTGGCATCTGGCTCGGACCGTTGGGCCACCGATTTCTTGCATGGGCGGTGCGCCGCCGCCGACGTCCGGCCGGGGGGATCCAGACGCCTTGAGATCGCTTTCCAACCTGCTTGAGGTCAGCCCTGTTAAGCCTTGAAGAACAAGCAACATAGGCCCATATTCCCGGCATGCTCTCGGGCCCGTGGTGCGCTCCATGATCAAGGTCAAGGAAGTGGTGCCGGGTTCGATCGGCGAGGCGATCGGCCTGGTCCCCGATACGGAGTTGCTGACCGTCGGCGGCAGGCGGCTCGATGATTTCCTCGACTGGGAATTCCTCACCGCCGAGGAAGACTTCACCGTCGTCTATCGGCGCCCGGACCGGCCCGACGAGTTCGAAGTCACCGTCGAACGGACGCTCGAGGAACCGCTCGGTGTCACCGTCGAGCCGGCCCGCATCCGCCGTTGCGCCAACCGCTGCGACTTCTGCTTCGTCGACGGAAATCCGGACGGCGTGCGCGACGTGCTCTACATCCGCGACGACGACTACCGGTTGTCGTTCCGCTATGGCAACTTCGCCACGCTCACCAATCTCAAACCGCACGACACCGCGCGGATCATCGCCTATCACCTCTCGCCGCTCTACGTCTCGGTGCACGCCACCGATCCCGTGATCCGGCGCTGGATCCTGCGCAACCCGCAGGCACCGGAGATCCTGCCCCAGCTGCGCGAGCTGGCCGATCATGGCATCGAGTTCCACACCCAGATCGTCCTCTCGCCCGGCGTCAATGATGGCGACGCGCTGGTCCGGACCCTCGACGATCTGTGGGCTTTCGGGCCGTCGATCCGCTCGGTCTCGGTGGTGCCGGTCGGTCTCACCGAGTTCAGCCAGCACGACCGGGTGCGCGAACCGACGGCGGCCGAGTGCCGGGCGGCGATCGCGGGTGTGACGGGCGCCGCCGAGCGCGCGCTGACCACGCGGGGTATGGCGTGGGCCTTCGGCGCCGATGAGCTCTATCTCCGTGCCGGCGTCGAGCTACCGGCGGAGGCGTGGTACGGCGACTTCGAGCAGGTCGAGAACGGTGTCGGTTCGGTGCGCTGGTTGGAACGATCCATCCGCGAGGGCGCCGCCGGCATCGGCGACTGGAACGGTCGGCGGATCGCGGTACTGACCGGGACATCGATGGCGCCCCTCATGCCGCCGCTCCTGGCGTCGCTCGCGAGCGCCACTGGCGCGTCGTTCCAACTCGTCCCGGTCACGAACACCTTGTTCGGTCCACGGGTCACGACCGCCGGCCTGCTGCCCGGAACCGCGATCGCCGAAACACTTGCCGCGCTCGAGGGGATCGATCTGGCGTTGATCCCGGGCGAGGCGGTCAACGAGGCCGGGCTGCTGATCGATTCCATCTCGCTGCAGTCGCTGCAGGCTGGTGCGGCCATGGCCGTCCGGCCGTCGAAGACGTTCGTCGATGCGCTGCTGGAGCCGCTCGCCGCGTGAGTCTCCCGACCGTCGCCATCGTCGGCCGGCCCAACGTCGGCAAATCGACCCTGTTCAACCGTCTGGTGGGCGGGCGCGCCGCCATCGTGTCGGACCAGCCCGGCACCACCCGCGACCGGCACTTCGGCGAGTCCACCTGGAACGGGCGCCGCTTCTGGGTGGTCGACACCGGCGGGCTCGTCCCCGGCGCGTCCGACCTGATGGATCGGGCCATCGGCACCCAGGTCGAACGCGCGCTCGCCGAAGCCGACCTGGTGGTCATGCTCGTCGACGGCAAGGATGGCGTGATGCCGGTCGACGAAGAGATCGCCCGGCGCCTGCGGCGCTCGGATCGGCCGGTGTTGCTGGCGGTGAACAAACTCGACTCGCTGGCGACGCGGGACGACCGGCATCCGTTCCACGCGCTCGGTCTCGGCGAGCCACTGCCGGTTTCCGCCGCCACCGGGCAGGGCAGCGGCGACCTGCTCGACGCGATCGTGGCCCGCCTTCCCGAGTCCGGTGACCCGGCCGACGAGACGACGGTGCGGGTCGCCGTCATCGGCCGTCCCAATGTCGGCAAGTCGTCACTCGTCAACCGGCTGCTGGGCGAGGAACGCCATCTGGTGACGCCGGTGGCCGGTACCACGCGCGACGCGATCGATTCCACGCTCCGCTACCACGGCCGCGCTATGGTATTCATTGATACAGCGGGACTGCGACGCCGCGCCCGGGTCCACGAAGACCTCGAGTTCTACTCCGGGTTGCGCACCGAACGGGCGCTGGAGCGTGCCGACGTCTGCCTGCTGGTGGTCGACGCCGTCGCCGGCGTGCACCATCAGGACCTCCGGCTCGCGGGGCGCGCCTGGGACAGCGGCTGCGGCCTGATCGTCGTGGTCAACAAGTGGGACCTGGTCGAAGACAAGGACGCCAACACCGCCCGCCGGGGCGAGGAGACGCTGTTCGCCAAGGTCCCGCTCCTCGAATTCGTGCCGTTCGTCTACACGTCGGCGCTGACGGGCCAGCGAGTCCACCGGCTCCTCGATCTGATCCTCGAAGTGGCGGACGCGCGCCAGCACCGGGTGCCGACCGCGGAAGTCAACCGCGTCCTCCAGGCCCTGCTCGATCGCGCCGCACCACCGCAGCGCGCCGGCGAAGCGGTCAAGCTCCTCTACGCGTCACAGATCCATACCGGACCGCCGACCATCGCCATCGTCAGCAATCGCCCGGATGCTGTTCCGGAATCGTACCAGCGCTATCTCGTGCGCGGCTTCCGCGATGCGTGGGGGTTCAAGGGCGCGCCTTTGCGCTTGACAATCAACCGTCGCGGGAGCAAGTCATGACCGCGGCGATCGTCGCGTCCGTCGCGGGGTCGTACCTCCTGGGGTCGATCCCCACTTCGTTCTGGGTGGCGCGGGCCTTCAAGGGAATCGATCTGCGCACCGTCGGCAGCGGCAACCTCGGCGCCACCAACCTCTTTCGCGTGCTGGGCTGGCGCGTCGCGGTACCGGTCGCGGCATTCGATTGCGCCAAGGGCGCGGTGCCGGTTGCGGTGATCGCGCCATGGGCGGGCCTTGGCCTGGCCGGCGCCGCCGCGCTCGGCCTGGTGGCATTGCTGGGGCACGTCTGTTCGGTGTTCGTGGGCTTCCGCGGCGGCAAAGGCGTGGCGACAGGAGCGGGCGTGGTCCTCGGCCTCGCGCCGGTCGCGTTCGTGGTCGTGCTGGCCATCTGGGCTGGCGTGCTGCGTTTCTCCGGTTACGTCTCACTGGCCAGCATCAGTGCGGCGGTTGCACTGCCTCCCGCCGTATGGGTCCTCGACGCCTCACGTCGGTCGCTCGTGGGCTGGTTCGTCGGCGTGGCCGCCGTGGTCGTCTGGATGCACCGCGACAATATCCGCCGCCTCCTCGACGGCAGCGAACATCGCTTCGGGCGGAACGCGGGAGCGGTGCCATGACCGCCGTCGCCGTCCTCGGCGCCGGCAGCTGGGGAACGACCCTCGCCGATCTGCTGGTGCGCGCTGGGCACGAGGTCCGGCTCTGGGCGTTCGAGGCCGACGTGGCCGACGCGATCAACCGGCGCCACGAGAACAGCGTGTTCCTGCCCGGCGCCCCGCTCGATCCCGGACTTGCCGCCAGCATGAACCTCGGCGACGTGGTGCGCGGCGCCGAGGTGATCTGCTCCGCCGTGCCGAGCCACGTCACGCGTTCGGTGTTCACCGCCGCCGCCCCGCACGTCGCGAGTGACAGCCGGCTGGTCTGCGCCACCAAAGGGATCGAATTGGACACGCTGCTCTTCATGGACGGTGTCACGCGGGAGACGCTGCCGCAGGTCACGTTCGTGGCGCTCTCCGGACCGAGCTTTGCCGAGGAGGTTCACGCCGGGCAGCCGACTGCGATCGTTGCTGCGTCACGACATCACGCCGCCGCTCTGGAAGCGCAGCGCCTCTTCGCCGGGAGATACCTGCGCGTCTACACCCATGACGACGTCATTGGCGTGACGCTGGCCGGTTCGCTCAAGAACACCATCGCGATCGCTGCCGGGATCCTCGAGGGCTTGGGTCTGGGACACAATCCGCGGGCGGCGCTGATCACCCGCGGTCTGGCCGAGATCTCACGGCTCGGCGCGGCGCTCGGCGCCTCCGACGCGACCTTTGCCGGCCTGGCCGGGATGGGCGATCTCATCCTGACCTGCACCGGCGCCAGCTCGAGGAATCATCGCCTCGGTGTCGCGCTGGCGCAGGGGATATCGCTTGCCGAATACCAGGCGAGCCACCGCACCGTGATCGAGGGCGTCAACACGGCGCTGGCGGCGTCGCGTCTGGCCGAACGTCACGCTGTCGACATGCCGATCACCGCCCAGGTGGCGTCGGTGCTTTTTGACGGCGCGTCGCCTCGCGAATCGATTCGCGTGCTGATGGAACGCACCCTCAAGGCGGAACGATGGGTATGACATTGCCGCACCCGGTCCAGGAATTCTTCTCGATCGGCGATGTCTGCGCGCTGACCGAGCTCCGGCCGCATGTGCTGCGGTACTGGGAAAGCCAGTTCCGCTTTCTCAGCCCGGCCAAGAACCGGTCCGGCAATCGGGTCTACAAGGCGCGCGAAGTCGAATTGATCATGCTGGTCAAACATCTGCTCTACACGGAACGGTTCACCATCGAGGGCGCACGGCAGCGCCTTGATCAGTACCGACGCACCGGCGAGTTGAAGACCGCCGCGCATCAGGCGATGCGCATCGAGACGGTGCGCGAAGTGCAGGGCGCCCTGCGTGGCATCGCCGCCGTGCTGGATGGGACGGCGCCACCGCAGCGCAAGCCGCGCCGGCCGGATACGGGCCGCGAACACTGACCGCCGCCCGAGGCCGCGCTACTCCGCCGGGCGCGGCGGCGAACCCCCGGTCAGGAACAGCACCGCGAGCCCCAGCGCCATCCAGACCACCTCGCGCACGCGGGTCAGCAACGCCGCCGAGGTGCCCAATGCCGGATTGAGTCCCAGGGCGGTGAAGACCAGGAACACGCCACCTTCCTTGGCGCCGATCTCGAACGGCACGAAGAACAGCAGGTTCGACAGAATCGACGAGAGTCCGGCGACGACCAGGGCGCGGACGACGTCGAAGCCGAGCCCGAAACTGTAGAAGATGAATGCGTACTCCAGCGTGCTCAGCAGGCGCCCGGTCATCTCGACGGCGAGCGCACCGGCGAAGTGCCATTTCCCTTCGCGGTGAATGGCGGTAAGCTCGAGATCGAGTTCCTGCAGCATCGGGCGCCGGGTTTCGAGCCGCGCCGCCAGACGCCGCATCGGCCCCAGCCGACCGAGCAGCGCCAGTCCCCGTTCGAAGACGCCGTCACGGTGCCGCGAGAGAAGGAACCACGCCAGCAGCGTCACCACGACGGCGGCAACAGCGAGCAACGCGAGGATCGCAGTGGTGTGGGGCAGGAGTATGAACGCCGGAATGATGGCAAGCAGCACGCTCAGCAGGTGCGCCAGGGAATAGAGGAACCGGTAGCCGACCACGGACCCGACCGCCCGGTGCTGGCCCAGATACGGCGCGGCGCCGCTGATCTTGAGTGGTTCGCCGCCCATCGCAAGGAACGGCGTGGCATAGTTGACGGCAAAACCGCTGATGGTGAGCAGGTACGCGCGGCCGAACGTGAACGTCGCGGACCGGTGAGGCACCAGCAGCTGCCACGCCCGGGCATTGCAGAGGTAGACCGCGCCCCACAGCGGCACCAACGCCGCGACGATCCACCCCGAAGTCGCGACGGTCCGCAGCAGCACGGCGGGGCCGCTGTGGACCACCAGCAGCACCAGCACCGTGGCGCCGAAAGCGAGCGACCCCAGCCGGAGTGCGCGGTTCATCCAAGGCGTCCGCAGGCCGCGGCGCCGATCGCTGCGGCCGGACGGCGTCGGTCCGGGTGGGGCGCTTTCCGATCAGCTCGGCGTGACACCGGCATCTCCTGCAGGATCGTGATCCCGAGAAGCTAAAGGCGGCGGGATGCCGCCCCAAATCGACCCCCCGGGGGAACGGGTGGCTATTTTCCCGCCATGGAAATTCTGGTCGTCAATGATGACGGGATTCTGTCGCCGGGGTTGCAGGTGCTCGCCGAAGCGTGCCGCACGGTGGGGAACGTGACCGTGGTGGCGCCCGACCGCGAACAGAGCGCTCAGTCTCACGCCCTCACCATGACCCGGCCGCTCCGGCCGGTCCGGCGGCCCGATGGCAGTTGGCAGGTCGATGGCACGCCCACCGACTGCGTCGTGCTCGCCATCGAGGCGCTCATGCCCGCCCGGCCGAACGTGGTGTTCAGCGGCATCAACCACGGACCGAACATGGGCGAGGACGTCCTCTACTCCGGCACCGTTTCAGCCGCAACGGAAGCGGTGGTGCTCGGCGTGCCGGGGATCGCGATCTCGTTTGCGGGACGGCGCGACGACCTGATCATGGGCTACGGCGAGCTGGTCGCCGGCCTCGCGCGCCGGCTCTGCGAACTCGACGACTTTCCCAGTAACACCCTCCTCAACATCAATCTCCCACCCATTCCGGCTGACGAGGTCCTGGGGGTGCGGGTGGCGCGCCTCGGGTCACGGTACTTTTCCGAATCCGTCACGCGACAGCACGATCCGTGGGGAAGGGAAGTGCTCTGGATCGGCGGCGGGAAGATCATCTGGACCGGGGAGAGTGATACCGATCACGCCGCGGTGGCGGCGGGTTATGTCAGCGTGACACCGCTGCAGCTCGACCTCACCAATCACCAGCTGCTGGAATCCGTGCGCAATTGGCGGCTCGAAGCCTGACGTGAGCGACGGATTCGCCGGGTATCGTTCGCAGCTGGTGGAAACGCTGCACCGCAAGGGCGTGCACGACATGGCCGTGCTGCGAGCCGTCGGGACCATTCCCCGGCACCGCTTCGTACCGGAATCGCTGCAACACCAGGCCTACGACGACACGGCACTGCCGATCGGCAATCGCCAGACCATCTCGCAACCGTTCGTCCAGGCGCGGTCCTGCGAGCTCCTCGGCCTGACCGGCCGCGAGCGGGTGCTGGAAGTCGGCACCGGGTCCGGCTACCAGACCGCCCTGCTCTCGATGCTGGCGGAGACGGTCTTCTCCGTCGAGCGGATCGCCGGGTTGGCCCACCGGGCCCATCAGGTACTGCGCGAACTCGAATTGACCAACGTCACGGTGCTGCACGGCGACGGCTCGCTCGGCTGGCGCCCCTACGCGCCGTTCGATGGCATCGTAGTCGCGGCTGCCAGTCCGGCGGTGCCATCTCCCCTGGTCGAGCAGCTGCAACCGGGGGGACGGCTGGTGGTCCCCATCGGCACGGCCGAGGCCCAGACGCTCACGCTCGTCGTCCGCGATGCCGAAGGCCCCGGGTTTTCCGTCACGCCGGTCAGTGACGTCCGCTTCGTGCCGCTGCTCGGCGAGCACGGCTTCGTGGGACCGTCGTGATCGAGGGGCTCCGGCGGGCCATCGATTTCGTGCTCCACATCGACCGCGATCTCGCGGCGATGATCCAGCAGTATGGCGGCTGGACGTACGGCATCGTCTTCGCCGTGATCTTCGTCGAGACCGGCCTGGTCGTCATGCCCTTTCTCCCGGGCGACTCGCTGCTGTTCGCGGCCGGGAGCCTTGCGGCGATCGGCTCGCTCTCGCTTCCCCGTCTGATCGGCCTCCTTGTCCTGGCAGCGGTGGCGGGGGACAATGTCAACTACTTCGTCGGACGCAGGGTCGGGGAGCGGGCGTTCAGCCATGACTATCGCTGGCTGCGTCGTGACCACCTCGATCGGACCCATCGGTTCTTCGAGCGTTTCGGGCCGCGGACGATCATCCTCGCCCGGTTCGTCCCGATCGTGCGGACCTTCACCCCGTTTGTCGCCGGGGTGGGCACGATGAACTACCGCACGTTCCTCATGTACGACATCGTGGGGGGGACCGCCTGGGTAAGTCTGTTCATCCTGGCGGGGAACTGGTTCGGCAACCTCCCCAGCGTGCGCGAGCACTTCGCCCTCGTCATCCTGGGTATCGTCGTCGTCTCGACCATGCCGATCGCGGTCGAGCTGGTCCGGGGATGGCGGAACAGGCGTCGCGGGATCGGCGCCACCTAGAATTCACATCACCTCATTCTCAATCGTTGTATCACCATATATGTCAAGTGATTACATAGCAGCATTCACCTGACTCATTAGGTGTGTGGCGACCGACGCGGCCGCGATTCTCATCGGCAGGTTGACGGTTGTCCGGCCTTCTCCAGGCGGCCCTGAGCGTCTTTCGTCTTCGGGTTGTCGGTCCCCAGGGCTGCCAGGATGATGTGGCATCCCGACTCCATCAGCGCGATCCCCTCGGCCCGTTTCCCACCCGCCCGCAGCTCGTCGCCGAGAATGCTCTCGGCGCTGCCAACCAGCCAATGGTCCGGGGCCAGGTATCTGCGCCGAAGAGCAAGCGCCTCACGCAGCGCCTGTACGGCTCCGGCGTGGTCGCCCAGCTGTCCGAGCGATTGCCCCCTGATCACCAATGAACTCGCGACCATCGGGTGCGTGTCGGGCAACGTCTTGCCGCGAAGCGCCAGTACCTTGTCGGCCTCGGTCAGCGCCGCCTTCGGCTCGCCCCACGCCATGAGGGAGCCGGCGTAGTTATAGGTGAACCAGGTCACGTCCGGATGGTCGGCGCCAAGCACGTGGGAGAGCGTAGCGATGGCGGCACGGTAGGCGGAGTCCGATCCGGAGCGGTCGCCGGCGAAGTCGAGACCGGTCGCCAGCCGCCCCAGAATGCTCCCCTCGAGCGCGCGATTCGGCGTCGGCAGACCGCGTACCGTGCTCAGGGCCGCTTCCTCGGCGGAATCGGCCGCCGCGACGTTCCCCATCTGCAGCAGGGTCACGCCCAGGTCGCTGGTCGTGCGGGCTACTTCCGGGGAGCTTGCGCCATAGAGCGCCTCCTCTCGCGAGATGGCTTGGTGCAGAAGCATTACCGCGGCGGGGTAGTTACCGAGTTGCGACTGCATCCGGGCGAGCTGGTTCACGAGGTTCGCCCCCCGGCGCGTCACAGCGGTGTCGGCGCCGGCGGGAAGCAGGTCGAGTGCTCGCCGATAGAAACTGTCGGCTCGGACGTATTCTCCCCGCTGGTCATAGAGCGAGGCCAGGCCGGCGGTGGCGTCGGCGAGCGGAAGCCTGTCGACAGGATGTTCGCGCCGGATCGCCAGTGCGCGAAGCAGGTGTGGTTCGGCCTGGTCATACTTGCCGAGCGCCAGGTAGCTCGCGCCGATGGCACTCCGCAGTGAGGCTTCGACCTCCGGTTCGCGCGGCGGCTCGCGATCGATACGCCTGGCGGCGCTGTCGAGCACCTCGCTCATCAACACGTCGCGCCCCTGGGCGTTGGGGTCGACCGACTGCAGCATCTGCGTCAGGAAGTCGTTGGTCGATTCCGCCAGGCTGCGCTGCACGTTGGCGCGACGCGCCTGCGACACCGTGGCCACGACGCCGGCGACCAGCGTCAACGCCACCACGGCGGCCCCAGCCAACTTGCCGCGGTTGCGGGCCACGAACTTCCGCATCCGGTACACGCGTCGGCCACGCATCGCGGAGACCGGCCGCCCGGCCGCGAATCGGCGAAGGTCGGCGCGGAGCTCATCAACGGTTCCGTAGCGTTCCGCCGGATCGGGGCGCAGTGCCCGGAGCGTGATCGCGTCGAGATCACCGCGGAGACGGGAGCGCGTCTTCTGCCACCCCGCCTCACCACCCCGAACCGCGGCGCTCGGCGGCTGCGGAGTCGTGGTAGTCACGGCAAGTACCAGTTCACGGTACGGCAGGCGGCGGGTGGCGAACGGCCTGGCCCCGGTGAGCAACTCGTAGAGCAACAGGCCGAGGGCGTACACGTCAGTGGCGGTGGTGATCGCGCCGTCGGTGAGTTGCTCGGGAGCGGCGTACTCGGGGGTGAGCGCGCGACTTTCGGGACGGGTGACCGGGTCCACCGTTCCGGTGGCGAATTCGGTATCGTCGGCCAGAACCTTCGCGATTCCGAAGTCGAGCAGCTTCACCGTGCCGTCTGCCGTCACGAAGATGTTGCCCGGTTTGAGATCGCGATGAACGATGAAGTTGCGGTGGGCATAACTCACCGCGTCGCACACCTGGTCGAAGAGAGCGAGACGCTCGTCGATCGAAAGCGGCCGGCTGGTGCACCACTCCGTGATCCGTTCGCCCTCGACGAACTCCATCACGAGATACGGCGAATCGTCGGCGAGTACGCCGCCATCGAGGAGTCCGGCGATGTGCGGATGAACGAGCCGCGCCAGGATCCGGCGCTCGCGCTCGAACCGGACGATGGCCTGGGACGAGGCGACGCCGCCTGGGAGCAGTTTGATGGCCACCCGTTTGTCGAAGTCGGACGCCGCACGAACGGCCTCGTAGACCTCGCCCATCCCGCCTCGACCGACGATCCGCACCACGCGGTACCCACTGACCACGGTCCCGGTCTCGATGCGGGGTGGCATCGCAACTGGCATGGCATCGGCCGGTATCGCCGCCGGGACCGAGAGGAATCCGTCGGAATCGGCCGCCAGGAGCTCGCCGGCCGCATGCGCGACACGTTCGTCGCCGCCGGCGAGCGCATGCAGAAAGGCCTCGCGCTCTTCGGGCGGAACGTCGCTCGCTGCCTCGAATGCGGCGCGGACCTGCTCCCAGAATGGATCGGTCATCACATCTGAAGCGGCGGATCGCGCCGCGACGGGTCATCGGGTTCACCGGGTCGCCCTTCGATGCGGTGTCGCAACCACGCCCGCGCGAAACGCCAGTCCCGTTTGACGGTCGGCTCGGAAAGCCCCATGGTATTGGCGATTTCGGGCCACTCGAGCCCCCCGAAGAACCGCATCTCCACGACCCGGCGGGCCCGATCGTCGACCGAGGCCAGTGCATCGAGCGCTTCGTCGAGCGCGATGAGATCGATCTGGTCGGGGGCGGTGGGGGCGACGATGTGGTCGGGAAGGGTGCCGGCAAGATCCCCCCGCCGCTTTCCGGCGCGGCGGGCGCGGGCGTGGTCGACCAGCAGGCGCCGCATCGCGCGAGAAGCCAGCGCGAAGAAGTGGTTCCGGTCGCGCCACGGCGCATCGCGATTGGCGGTCAACCGCAGCCAGGCATCGTGCAACAGGATCGTCGGTTGGAGTGTGTGGTCGGGCCGCTCGTTGGCCAGCTGGCGCGATGCGATGTCGTGCAGCGCCTGATAGATGATCGGAAGCAGCCGCTCGCCGGCGGACGCGTCGCCGTCGCGTAGCGCCTCGAGGAGAGCGGTGATTTCAGCATCAGTCAGCGTGTTCTGGGTGGCCACGTATGCGCCCTTGTGGCAGCGTTGGCCCGACTCTCCGGGTCGTGTCGATCGATCGGAACGGGAAGGATCGCACCGGATCGGGATCGACGCCAGCGAGCGACGGCGACAGGAGCGCCGCATCCCACCAACGGCCACGTGACCCGTTCCGGGTCGAACCTCCGCCTCTCCATCGAGCGACCGACGCAGTCGCGATCCCGACGTTCCGGAGGTTCCCGTGCCGCACCGATTCCCAATCGCCGTTCACTCGGCCGTCGCCCTCACCCTCGTCGTAGCCGCCACCGCGTGCTCGAGCGGCAGCGCCGGCACGGGCGGCACCACCGGTACCACACAGCCGACGGTGGCTACGGTCAGCGTCAGGCCGACCACATCATCGATCGTGGCCGGCACCACCGTGCAGTTGACCGCCACTCCCGAGGACGCCACTGGAAACGTCGTCAGCGGAGCAGGTGTCACGTGGCATTCGTCGAGTGCCACGACCGCGTCGGTGTCGAGCGAGGGACTGGTGACGGGCCTCACACCCGGCGGCCCGGTAACCATCACGGCGACCACGAATGGCGTCACCGGCACCGCCGCAATCACGGTTACCGCGGTGCCGGTCGCCGCGGTGACCGTCACCCCGAACACCGGGATGGTCGATGTCGGCAGCATGCTGCAGCTGGCGGCCGCGACGCGGGATGCGGCCGGCAACCCGCTCGTCGGTCGCGCCCTCAGCTGGGCGTCGACCGACCCGGCCACGGCCAGTGTCTCGAGCACGGGCCTGGTCACCGGCCTCGCGGCTGGCGGCCCGGTGACGATCACCGCCGTCAGCGAAGGGATCACCGGCAACGCGACGGTGTTGGTCGAACCAGCGCCAGTCGCGGCAATCGCGGTCGACCCGACGCCGGCCATCGTCTTCGCTGGGGCCACGCTCCAGCTGTCGGCTGCGCTGACCGATGCCCACGGCAATGTGCTTGCCGGGCAGTCCGTGGCCTGGAACACGGACAATCCGTCGGTGGCGACCGTCTCCAGCACGGGCCTGGTGACGGGTGTCAGCCCCGGCGGGCCGATCGCGATCAGCGCCACCAGCAGCGCGATCATCGGAAGCGCCAGCGTCACAGTCATCCCGGTGCCGGTCGCCTCGGTGACCGTGCATGCCGGAGCCTCAGTGGTCGAAGTCGGCAAACAGCTGCTTCTGACCCCGGCGGTCCTCGACAGCGCGGGTCACGCGCTGTTCGGCCGAGCCGTAACCTGGACTTCCGACAAACCGGCGCTCGCGACCGTATCGAGCGCCGGGCTGATCACCGGAGTCGCGGCGGGCGGACCGGTGACGTTCACGGCCACCTGTGACGGTGTCTCCGGCCACACTACGGTCACCGTCGCAATGGGATGGGACCTCTCCGTCAATTGGAGTGACTCGAAGAACCCGAATGGCGTCTGGTCGTACAACGAGGGCTCGAATCCGCTCCCGCACGTTTCTTCCTGGTCCACCGGCTTCGGCACCACGCAACCCGCGTGGGCAAGAAGCGCCGAATTCGACGGAACCCACGACTTCATTCCGGCGTGGATGAAGACCCGGTCGCCGTTCAGCAACGTCGATGGACCGGCGGATTATGTCGTGGGCGATGTCGTCGTTCACACGACTGACGACGGGAACGGAATCGGCAACGGCGACGCCAACGTGTCGTGGACGAGCCCCATGACTGGGACCGTGAGTATTCAGGGTGGGGTTTGGGAAGCGCGCGACATCGGTCGCTCGAACGATTGGGCGCTGCTCGTCAACGGCGTACCGGTGACCGGCGGGACCATCGCAGCCGGCGATCCGTACAACAGCAAGTCACCATTCGCATTCGACGCTGGCTCGGGCGGGCCGGGGGCGGTCACGAACCTGGCCGTCAGTGTCGGCGACGTGATCACCCTCGTGCTCACGCGGGACGTCCAGTACGGCGACCTTGTCGGCGTCCGGCTGCATCTGACCGGCCTGCTCCCATGAATCGGGCGGCGAAACGCGGCGGCGGCGCGAGCGCCGCATCCCCCCGACGGTTGCGATTACCTTCTGGGGCGTCTGCCACCGCCTCCGTAGCTCAACTGGATAGAGCAAGGGCATCCTAAGCCAGAGGTTGCAGGTTCGAGTCCTGCCGGGGGCATGGCCGGTCGACGGCGACGATGCGCCGCCACCCGATCTCATGGGCAACCGCGCACCCGCCACGATCCGACATGGCGGGATCTTCCGCCTATCCGTCAGGCGACCTCCCCGGTCGTCACCCCGATGGCCAGGAGCAATGCGTGTCGCGCCGCCCCGTATGCCTGTACCACTGTTCCGTTCTCATTGCCCTTGCGTCCGCCGGCTGTTCCAGTGGCGCCACCAGCACGACTCCGCCACCGCCCACCGTGACCTCGGTCAGCGTCACGCCGCCCTCGCCGACGATCGTCGCCGGTACGACCGTCCAACTCTCCGCCACCCCCGAGGACGCCAACGGTAACGTGGTGAGCGGGCAGAGCGTCAGCTGGAGTTCGTCCGCCCCGACCACCGCAACCGTTTCGAGCATCGGGCTGGTGACGGGCATCGCGATCCATTGAGGCGCCATCTCGGGCCCCGACGGCGCGGCGGCCCTCGGCCCCTGCGCGGGCTCGATACCACCACGCCGGACCGACGATGTGATGTATCAACAGAACTTGATGCATTTGGATCGTCCGGCCGAACGGGCGCATTGTGAGCAGGGGCGCGGCCGAGCCGGAACCTGCGGCCGCTGGCAGTCCCATGAGGCGTGGTCTGGCGCATGCGGGCCGATCGCCCCATTATTCGCCCCGACCAGACGCCCCAGCCGGCTTCGGCTGGGGTCCATTTCGCACTCTGTTGACACGGACCGCATGGCCAATACCGACGCCCGTCCCAAGAGATCGTCCGCCAACGCTGCCGCGACGGCAGCCACTCCCCCCGTGAGCGAAGAGACTCCCTGGCTGACCCCGGCCCGAATGAAGATGCTCGGGATCGCGGCCGGAGTCGTGGTGTTGGCCGCGCTCATCGTATGGTTCGTCATCGCCGCCGGCAAGCGGAAACAGGCGTACGCAGCGGCCGCCCTCGAACAGGCGCGCGCCGCGGCCAGCCAGAACGACCTGGCCGGGGCGGTGCAGCAATACACCCAGGTATCGACCAACTACGCCGGCACCGATGCCGCCTTCGAAGCCCAGCTGGGCATCGCGCAGGCTCGGCTGGTCGCCGGACAGAACCAGCTCGCCATCTCCGGCCTGAACACCTTTCTTCAGACCAATCCGCCGCCGAACTACGCCGCACCAGCCAACGGACTCCTCGGTACCGCCTACGAGAATACCGGCAACTTTCCGGCGGCGTTCAAGGCGTACCGCACCGAGGCCGTTCAGGCTGGTGTCGACTACCTCAAGTCGACTGCTCTCCTCGACGCGGGAAGGGCCGCGAACCTCGCCGGTCAGCCCGATTCGGCGATCGCGGTCTACCAGGAAATCGTGACGAAGTACCCGACAACTCCGTCCGTCACCGAGGCGCAGGTCCGCTTGTCCGAGCTGAAGGCCAAGCAGTCGAGCTGACGCCATAATCACGCAAAGCATTCAATTGCATATAGTTACGCGTCTTTGCCACGTTCGGATAAATGACGTATAAGATAGATTATGTTAAGTTGCTTGGTGGATAACGGTGGATAAGTCTTGCTTGCCGTTGATATCCTCCGTCGGTCAGCCGAACCAGATCCCGTGCCCAACCACCCGGCCCTCGCCGCACAACCACGCGTCCGTGGCGCTCCCCGCCAACAGCCTGGCACTCACCGACAACTGTCGTCCGCTCGCCGTGCGGATCGAAAGCGGCAACGTGGCCGCTCCCGCAGCCGCCAGTGCCGTGGCCGCCGCGACCGACCCCGTTCCGCATGCCAGGGTCTCCGCCTCGATCCCGCGTTCGTAGGTCCGTAACGCCCACGCGGCGCCGTCGGGGTGACCTCCATTATCACTTGATATCCGACTGATGAAGTTCACATTGGCGCCACCCGGACCGGCCCCCGGGTGAAATCGGAGCTCACGACCGCGCCGCGGGACGTCGACGGTCTCGACCGCGTCGACCACTGCCACCAGGTGCGGCACGCCTACCCGGACCAGGACGATCTGCTGCTCCCCAGCCTCGGTGGGGATATCAACCGGGCGCGGGACGTCGAAATCGGGGATATGGAGTTCAGCCATGTGGTCCGGGCCGACGCAGCGGGACCGATAGGTTCCGGCGTCGGTTTCGACCGTGATGGTGGCCCCCGGGTCGACCATTTCGAGCCGTGCCGCGAGCCGAGTGGTACACAGGGCGGCGTTGCCGCACATTGGCGCCGGCGACCCGTCGCTGTTGAAGTACGTCATCCGGACGGCGCCGGGACCAGCCGGCGTGACGAAGACCAGCCCGTCACCCCCGATCCCGTTGCGGCGGTCGCAGACTGCCGCGATCCGCTCGGGTGCCCATTCGGCGGGGTCGCTGGAGCGGCCGTCGACCATCACGAAGTCGTTCCCCGATCCAGTCATCTTGTAGAACACGACGGTCATCCCAGTCTCCTGAACAGCGACTGGAGCCGGAGCCACGGGACCATCCAGATGGCCTCCCGGACGATCCGGCGGTTCATCTTGCTCCGCCCTTCGGCGCGATCGACGAACACGATCGGCAGTTCCAGCAACGTGAAGCCCTTCTTCCACGCCCGGTAGCTGATCTCGATCTGGAAGGCGTAGCCGTTGGACCGGACCAGGTCGAGCGGCATCGCCTCGAGGACCTTGCGCCGGAAGCACTTGAAACCGCCGGTAGCGTCCGTCAACGGCAATCCGGTGATCCAGCGCACGTACTTGTTCGCGAACCACGACAGCAGCAGCCGGCTCATCGGCCAGTTGATGACATTGACCCCGCCCTTGTACCGCGAACCCAGCACCAGATCGGCCGACCGGGCAGCCTCGAGGAACCGGCCGAGGTATTTGGGGTCGTGCGAGAAATCGGCGTCCATTTCGAAGATGAACGCGTAGTCCCGTTCGAGGGCCCAGGCGAAGCCTGCGAGGTAGGCGCGGCCCAGTCCCTGTTTGGCGGTTCGATGCAGCACGTGCACCCGGGGATCGGCGGCCGCGAGTTCGTCGGCCAGGATACCGGTGCCGTCCGGCGAGCCATCGTCGACTACCAGCACCTCGATGCGCGGATCCTGCGCCAGCGTCAACGGAACGATCTGCGGCAGGTTTTCGCGTTCGTTGTACGTCGGAACGATCACCAGCGCCCGCTCAGGCATGCATGGCCCGTTTCCGGCGGAATCCCGCGGCGGCGGCGCCGATGGCACCGAGCAATGACGCCAGGCTGATCCACATTCCGAGGTGGTACGACGCGACGTCGTACCACAGATGCACCTGCCGGCTACCCGGGGGCAGCGGCAGCGACAGCAGCGCCTCGTCGCCCCGGAGCGGCGTCGCCGGCTTGCCGTCGACGGTCGCGTGCCAGTCGGGATACCAGTTCTCGGCCACCAGCAGGAATGTGGTTCGCGTGTCAGTGCCGTTCAGCTCGATGGTCATCGATCCCGGCACCCACGACGACAGCCGGGCCGTCACCGGGGTCGGCGCGGGGGCGCTCTGATCGGTGCTTGCGGCCGGGACCGTCGTGGTGTCGTCGTAGAGCACGTAGGACCCGATCGGGAAATGCTGATTGATCACCGTCGGCACGATCTTCTCGGCCGGGACTTTCACCGCCGCCGGCACGACCCGGACCCACACCGCGGCGGTGTCGCGCTGGTAGAGATAGCCGGTCTGCGCACTCCGTCCGATGGAATTCGGCATCGACACCGGGCCCTGCGCCAGGTGGAAGCCCGGGAGGCCCGTAGTGTCGACCGCCGTGTTGAACGTGGCGTACTCGGCGCCATAGAGCGCCAGCAGCGTCGGCGAGAGCTGGTTGGTCCAGCTGTTCTTGCCGCCGAAGAGCTCGTCGAAGAACCGGCTTTCCATCCCATGGTAGCCGAAGATCTGGGGAACGCCGAAGACCATGAGGTTGGACCCCTGGTAGACGGCATACTGACCGAACGGACTGGGCGGCTCGCTTCCCGGATCGTAGTCGCGGAAGGGCAGCGTCGTCTGCTTCATGGTGTTGGTGATGGCGTCGCCGACGTAGATCTGCGAGGCCGGCGGCGACCAGCTGCCGAACTCCCGGAGAATGCTCCAGTTGTCACCACCCACGACGACGACCAGCACGAGTGCCGCGGCAAGGCCTGTCACCCGGCGCTGCTGCACCATCCAGATCGCGATCGCGCCCACCATGATCACCAGCAGCAGTCGCATCGACCCAGCCTGGAGGGCCGCGGCGTTGCCGACCACGGCATCGATCATGTGGTTGCGCACGATGTCGGGTTGCCCCTGCCCCAGCGAATTCGCCAGACCCTCGGTAATGCCCTGCAACATTCCCCCGGCACCGAGCACCGCGAGAAACGCGATCACCCCGCTGGCGATCCAGAATCGGCGGGTGTTCATCTTCCCCTGCATCACCCGGTCGGCACCCAGGCCGGCCAGAACACAGGTGCACAACGCCACCAGGTAGAAGGCCATCCCGGCGGCCCGGAACTGTTTCATGGCCGGGAGATGATACCAGAGCCGATAGAACGGCGTGTGGCCGCCGAACGCCACCAGCAGAAACAGCACGCCGATGGTACCGAACGGGAGCAGCAGCCCTTTGCGGCGGGCGGAGCCGAATCCGAGGACCGCAAGCAGAATCACCACGGCGCCGACGTATTCGGTGTGATCCTTGAACGAGTTCGTGCCCCAGTAGTTGTTCAGCATGCCGTTGAACTGGGGGAGGATGGCGGTCATCAGCTCCACCGGTGGCATCGCCCAGCTGGTGGCGTAGTCGTAGCCGACGCTGCCGCCGCCCGCGGCGCGGGGCGTGAACGGCACGCTGTGGAGCACCGGGAGCACCTCGATCATCGCGATCCCGACGCCGACCACCACGGCAACGAGGGCGGCGGCGAGCGGAATCAGCGGGGAGCGATCCTGGACCCGTTCCGGATCGAAAAACACCAGCCACAGCGTCAACAGCCCCGAGGCGATCATCAGGTAATACGCGGCCTGATAATGGGGCGAGAGCATCGTGAGGCCGATGACCAGGGCGAACGCGCCATAGGCCGCCCAGCGCCGGTCGCGAATGGCGCGAATCAGCGCGGCAAAGGCCAGCGGAGCCAGCGCGGCAACGTACATCTTGCCATCGTGGCCGGGGTTGATCTGCGAGGCCACCATTCCGGTCAGCTCGTAACCCACACCCGCCACGACGGCCGCCGCCCATCCCGTCTTCAGCGTGCGCAGCAATGCATACATGGCAAAGCCGGCCACGATCAGATGGATGAAGAACCCCAGCGTGAGGCTCAGGTCGGCCGGCAGGACCCACCCCAGCCACGCGGTGGGGTAGAACACCGGGAAGTGCCCCGGCACCGCCCACAGCGGCATGCCGCCGAAGATGTAGGGGTTCCATTGCGGAATGTGCCCGGTGCTCTGCACCACCTGGGAGAAGTAGTTCCGGAACGCGTAGCCGGCGCTGAGCTGGTCGCCGCTGAGCAGCACCTTGCCGGAAAAGAGCGGCCACATCAGCGCCAGATCGGCCACCAGGAAGACGAGCGCGGCAAGGAGCACCGGCCGCCGCGGCTCGAAGCCGGACGAACTCTCAGACGTTGTCACGGACAGGCCTCCGACTGATGACCGAAGGAACGAACGGCACCGCGGCGCCGAACTGGTTGATCGTCACCACGACGCGCGACGCGATCGCCAGCGCCACGGCCGGGCCGAGTCCCAATTGGCCCCGCAGCAGCGTCGTCAGCGCGAGCTCCCGGGCGCCGACCCCACCGGGAAGGAAGAACGCCAGGTAGCCGATGATATACGCCGCGGCGTACGCTCCGGTGGCATCGGTCCACGATAGCGACACCGACGGCAGCGTGCCGACGGCCAGAAGCTGCAGCGCCAGGCCGTACCCGCCCCATGCGACGAAATTCGCGATCAGTGCCGCCGCGAGCGAGCCGGGTTCGACCGGCTGCATGACATCGGGACGACGGATCACGAAGCCGATCCGGCGTGTCACCGACGGAATGGTGAGCCCCATCACCGCGATCAGCGCGAGGCCGGCCAGGACGATCGCCCCCAGGGACCCACCGGACACCTGGTCCAGGAGGCGCGTGCCGGTGAACGCCAGCGCAACGACCGCCCCGGTGGCGAGTGCCACGAGCTGCATCACGATTGCCGATCCCATCGCCGCGGCTCCGGAAACGCCATAGCGCTGGGCCAGCACCCCCATTCCCGCGATCGCCCAGACCTTGAACGGAAGGAACTGGCCCAACGTGGCCACGGTCCAGACGCGCGCCGCGTCGACGGCACGGATCCACTGACGCCAGCCGTGCAGGATCTCCCGCCATCCCCAGATCAGTGCACCGTACATGGCCCAGGTCACGATCAGACTGGCGACGACGTATTCCCACTGGACGCGCCACATGATCGGCTGCGCGCGAAGTTGCGACCAGTTCGCCGCGAGCCGCGTCACCAGGAAATAGATGATTGCGATCGCCACCGCGGCCTGGATGAGACGCCAGCCGTATCTACGCATGCAGCGCCTGCTGGTACCAGGCCAGACAGCACCCGGCAACGAAATCGGGATCGAGTCGCCGGCGCCACGGTTCGCCGGCAACGCGCGCGGAATCACGCGCCGCCGGGTCGTCGAGTACCGCGACGATCGCGTCCGCCAGCGACCGCGGATCAGGGTCGGCGATCCGCCCGCCGCCCACGGCCGGCACGATCTCGGTGACCCCGCCGCCGTCGCGGCACGCCACGACCGGTACGCCCTGTATCAGCGCCTCCGCCGCAACCAATCCGAAACCTTCGCTTCGTGCCGCCATGATGCAGCAGTCCGCCGTGGCGAGGACCCCGGGCACGAGCGACGGCGGTACGGCACCAAGAAAGTTCACGTTGTCACCGATGCCCCGCACCCGGGCGAGGTCGCGCAAGAAGGGGCCCTCCGGGCCGTCGCCCGCGATGGTGAGCCGGATGCCGTGCCGTCGGCGCTCGACCAGGGCCACGGCTTCGATCAACAACGAGATCCGCTTCTGCGACGTGAGACGGCTGATTGCTACCAGGCCACCGCCGCCGCGACTCACCGGGCGGTCCGTTGGCACCAGCGGCATCGGCTGAATTTCAAGAGCGTTCGGCACCCGCCGGAGGTGTGCCCCGATGCTCTCGGCCAGGGCCTGCGACACCGTGGTCAGGACCGCGGCCCGCCGGATGACGCGCCGCGCCACGAACCGCGCGACGACGTTGCGTTCGGCGAGGCGCACGTCGGTGCCATGGCAGGTCAGGACCATCGGCGTACCCTGGGGTGCCGCCATCCCGGCCGGAATCCACCAATGCGCGTGGACGACCGCCTCGCCACCGCCCAGCAGCTCTTCCGCTGCGCCGTGCCGCAGTGCGCCCCTGAGACGAGCGAAGGCCCGCAGCCCGGCGATCGACCGGACCGCGTCGGCCATGGTGCCGCGGTACGCCAGCGTCTCCTGTTCCGGCGTGCCGTACCGGACGCGCCGCACCGGGATGCCGTCGAGTGGTTCACGCCCGCCCCGGCCTTCGTCGGCCGGCGCCACCACTCGAACATCGAGCCCCCGGGCGTGCAGCGCCACGGCCAGCGGGTGGAGGAACGATCCCGCGACGTCGCCCGTGAACCGGGGGTAGTTGTGCGTGAGAAAGACGACGCGCATCCCGTCAATCGTGTCCGCCCGACGAGAGCCGCCGCATCCATTCGCGCTGTTCTTCGCGCATGCCGGCAATCATTTCGCCGATGAAGCCGAACCCGAAGAGCGCGATGCCGCTGATCACCATCATCTCGACGAGATTGAGCAGTGGCCGGAATCCGACATCGAGACCCGCCCATCCCAGCAGGTAGCCGAAGCGCAGCACCAGTGCCACGAGGCCGGCGACGAACCCGACCAGGAACAACACCGCCCCGGCCACGCCGAAGAAGAGCATCGGCTTGCGCCCGAAGCGCAACTGGAACCAGACCGACAGCAGGTCGAGCACGCCGACGGGAATCCGCGTCCAGGTGAACTTGGACACCCCGGCGGCGCGGGGATACAGCGGCACCGGCACCGACGTAAGACGGAACCCGTCGGCAGCGGCGATCACCACCATGAAGCGGTGCCAGTCAGGGCGCAGCGGCACATGGGTCAGCACTTCCCGCCGGAACGCCTTGACCGAATTGAGGTCGGTCACCCGCACGCCGAAGAGCCAGCGGCACAGGGCGTTGTAGACTTTCGACACGAACGCCTTCTCATACTTCCCCTGCTTGGTGCCGGTGACGATGTCCGCGCGCCCGGCGAGCAACGGCTCCACCAGCCGCGGGATATCCTCGGGTCGGTACTGCAGGTCGGCGGGATAGAACACCAGGATGTCGCCGGCGGCGACGTCGGCGGCGCTGCGCAACGCGTCGGCAATCCCCCGCTGCCGCAGGTGGGTCACGACGCGCAGGAACGGATAGCGGGACTGCAACTCGGCCAATACCTGCGGCGTGCCGTCCCGCGAGCCGTCGTCGACGACCACCACGTCGAACGCCACCCCGAGGACCGGCAGCGTTTCGGCGCACTGACGGAGGAACTCCGGCAGGTTGTCCGCTTCGTCCTTGGCCGGGACCAGGACGGAGACCCGGACGCCGCTCATACGCGCTTCCGCATGCGGGCGGGGAGAATGCCCAGCTGGTCACGGTACTTGGCGACGGTGCGCCGGGCGATCTGGATGCCCTGTTCCTCGAACCGATGGACGATCTGCTGATCGGTGAGCGGTTTGGCGCTGTCTTCGTCGGCCACCATCTTCTCGAGTTTGGCGCGGATCGAGCGGGCCGAGGCGTCCTCTCCCGAGGCGGTCGACAGCGCGCTCGAGAAGAAGAACTTCAGCGGCAGCACGCCCCGCGGGGTCTGGACGTATTTCTCGTTGGTGACGCGGGACACGGTCGACTCGTGCATGGAGATCACCTCGGCGACTTCGCGGAGTGTGAGCGGGCGGAGATACTCGATGCCCTTGTCGAAGAACTCCCGTTGCCGGTCGACGATGAAGTTCATCACCTTGAGCATCGTCTGGCGGCGCTGCTCGATGGCCTGGATCATCCAGGTGGCGCTGTTCATCCGCGACGCGATGAAATCGCGGTTCTCCGTCGTCATCTGGGCGCGGTTGCGCGCAATTTCCTGGTAGGCCCGCGACAGCCGCAGCCGAGGAACGCCCGTGTCGTTGAGGAAGACCTGATACTGATTGCCGATCTTTTCCACGATCAGATCGGGCACGATGTAGGTATCACCCTGGTCGGAGTGCTTGAGTCCGGGCTTGGGATCGAACTTGGCGAGCGCGTCCGCCGCCTGTTGCGCCTCGTGCGGTTCGATGCCGAACTTGCGCGCAATGTCGTTCCAGCGGTGCGCGATCAGGTCCGGGAACACCTGATCGACCAGCCGGTACGCCAGCGCTTCGGTGTCGCCCGCGTCGCGCATCTGGAGCAGCAGGCATTCGCGCAGGTCCCGCGAGGCCACGCCGGGGGGATCGAGCGACTGGATGACCGTCAGTGCCGCTTCGAATTCCGCCGGCGTGAAGGCCGGCACCGACAGCGCCTTCGCCGCCTCGGCGAGCTTGCCGTCGCCGAGCGATTCGTCGATCTCTTCCTCCTCGTCCAGGTGGTACGGATCTTCGTGCACCTCCTCCTGCTGCCGGCGGGCGGGATCGTTGGCGGCCAGCCACTGATTCGCGGCGGCGAGCACCTCCTCGGCGGTGCACGCGAGGTAGCCGTCGTCGCTGATGTTGCCGATGATCTCCTCGCAAAGCAGTTGTTGCCGTGCCGGCACCTCGAGCATCTGCAACTGCTCCCGGAGGTGATCGGAGAGCCCCCGGGACTCCACGGACACCGGTTCGATGTACTGCAGCGGCTCGAACTGCTCCCGGGTGCCACCCACTTCGAAGCCGTGGAGCAGGATCTCCTCCCAATCCACGTCGTCGTCCTTCTTCACTTCTTCTTTTTCTTCCTCGTTGGTCTTCTCGGGCTGCTCTTCCTCGGGTTCTTCCAGCTCGAGGAAGGGGTTGTTCAGCAGTTCCTGCTGCAGGTGCTGCTGCAGGTCGAGCATCGGCATGTAGAGCATGTCCATCGCCTGATACAGGCGAGGATTGATCCGCAATTCCTGGCGGAGCCCGGTCTGCTGATGCAGGCCCGTCTTCATGCTGGCTGGTCCATGCGCTGCCGCAGCCGCGCGGTGAGCGTGGGCCCGAGATAAAGGGCGGACACGCGGTCGTTCCACACCAGCTCACGAACCGTCCCGGTGGCCTGCACCTTGCCTTCGTGCAGGATGTACGCGCGGTCCACGATCTCGAGCGTCTGCTCCACGCTGTGATCGGTGATCAGCACACCGATGCCGCGCCCGCGGAGCGATGCCACGATGCTCTGGATGTCGTGCACGGCGATCGGATCGATGCCCGCGAATGGCTCGTCGAGCAGCATGAACTTGGGGTCGATCGCCAGTGCGCGGGTGATCTCCAGCCGGCGACGCTCGCCGCCGCTCAGCGTGTAGGCCCGCTCGTGGCGCAGCGGGACCAGCCCCAGTTCCGACAGCATCACGTCGAGGCGCGCCTTCCGCTCGGCCCGCGACAGCCGCAGCGTTTCCAGGATCGCCAGCACGTTCTCTTCCACGGTCATGCGCCGGAACACCGACGGCTCCTGCGCCAGGTAACCGATGCCGCGCCGGGCGCGGCGGTACATCGGCTCACGGGTGATGTCGTGGTCGTCGAGGTGGATCTGCCCTCGGTCGGCTCGAAGCAGGCCGGTGATGAGGTAGAACGTCGTGGTCTTCCCCGCCCCGTTGGGGCCGAGCAGTCCCACGATCTCGCCCTGTCCGAGTTCGATGGCGACATCGTCGACCACCGCGCGGCGGCCGTAGGTCTTGCGGAGTCCATCGGCGCGAAGGGTACTCATGGGTGCTTGACTCGCGGGGCGCTGGTCGTGTCGGCCGTCGAATCCCGCGTGGTCCTGGCGCGATCGGCCGCCTCGAGATTGATCCCGTCGACGTGTCCCCGCGCACGGACGTCGGACACGCCGGTCGAGTCGCTCACCCGCATCGTCACCAGAATCGTGTC
This sequence comes from uncultured Gemmatimonadales bacterium, assembly GCA_963697065.1. Classification (GTDB taxonomy): domain Bacteria; phylum Gemmatimonadota; class Gemmatimonadetes; order Gemmatimonadales; family GWC2-71-9; genus Palsa-1233. Next base: position 2,266,573 of record CAVOMQ010000001.1, on the reverse strand, counting down.
GGCCCGGGTGTAATTGACCGCCGGCGACGTGGTGCCGTTCTTCGTGATCTGCCGGGTGAAGTACGACGCCGCCTCTCCCATTGCCCGGATCTGTCGCAGGCGGGTAACCCGCTTGCCGGCCGAATCGGCTTGCGCGAACGTCGCCACGATGCGGCTCCCCCACAGCGTGTCGCGATGCGGCAGCGACGTGGTGTCGGTGCTGGCGCTATCGCGGACCAGCGTCACCGCCCGTGTGCTGTCGCCGGGATTCTGCACCAGCGCGCGCCCGTAGACGCGCAGCTCGTGGAGTTCCTCGCCGGGCGTGTCGACCGCGATGGAATCGCCGTGGACGTCGTAGCCGCCGCTGTGCATCGCGGCAGCGGTGGTGTGATTCCACGCCAGTGTCTGGTCGAGCTTCTGGCCGACGAACGCGAGCGAGATGCTGTCCGATTCGATGAGGGTCGTGCTGCGCCGGACGGCGGCGGCGCCGAACGCCCGCAGCGTGCGCAAGGTGTCCTGATCGAGGTCGAGCCGGATTTCGCGGCCGGTGACCGTCACCGAGTCAGCCCCGTCGCGGCTGAGCCGCGCCGGTCGTCCGAAGAGCTGCGCCATGCCGTTCGTGCCGGAGAGGAACGACAGTGAATCGGACCGACCGTGCAACGAGTCGCGATCGATGGTGACGTTGCCGCCGCCCCAAAGACGCGACCGCCCGAACCCGTGCAGCTGGTTGGCCGAAAGGACGTACGGGGTGGCGTTGGCGGTGTCGGGACGCACCTGGCGCGGAAAGTAGCGCACCACCGGCCGCTGGGTGGCCTGGACGTCGGCGCTATCACGCACCCCTTTGGCCGCGCGGAGATACAGAACGGTCGGACTCCGCAACGTCGACCCGGCGTGCCGATCGATCACCACCACGTGGCCCACCGCCTGGATCTGTTCGATCGAGAGGGTGTACACCAGGGTGTCCGCCCGCACGTCGTAGTCGGGGTCGAGATACCGCGCGTGCCCCATCAGGCGATACACCTGATTGTTGAGGTCATAGAGCGAATCGGTCCACAGGTGGACCGGCTGGTTGGTGCAGCGCAGCTGAGCGTTCGGTGCCAGGGTGATGATCTTGTTGCCGCCGAACAGCGACTGCTGCTGGTACACGCCGCCCGCGCCGAGCTGCAGCAGCTCGACGACACACCGCTCCGGCTTCTGCGCAGCGGCTGGTGCCGCCACGACCGCCAGCAGGATGATGCCCCAACCGCCGCGTATCACGGCCCTCCTCCATTCGGGTGGAGGACAACGCCGGCGCCGTGTTGCGCACCGCGAGGATTGATCACCCTGATGTTCTTGAAGTCCGGATCGGCTTCGAACGACGAACCGGAAATGGTCTCCGCCGGTGACGTCGATACGAAAGTGGTATCCGAGGTGATCCGGTCCTTGCTCTGGTCGTAGACCAGGTGCTCGGTCTTGAGCACCTTGCCGCTCGGCGTCACCGCCACGACGTTGCCCCGCGCCTCGAGACGGTGCGATGCAATGTCGTAGTTGCCGGTGTTGGCGGTGATGTTCGACACCACGCGCCCGGTCGAATCGAAGAATGTGACATGGACACCCCTGAGATCCGCCACCTGGCGCGCCTGGTACAACCATGCCGTGTCGGCCTGGATGGAATCGACCCGCACGCCGTTCCGCTCGATGTCGGTGGTCATGTGTTCCATGACCTGGTCGGCGCTGTCCGGCTGCGCGACGACGGGCGGTGCGGCGCCGCGGTCGGCACACGCCGTCACCAGGGTGATCAGCAGCCAGGCAGCGCGGGTCATGGCGCGCTCCCGTTGCGGCCGGCGCCGGCGCGGAGGAGATCATGGAGGTGGACGACGCCGACGATGCGCGCCTCGGCGTCGAGCACCGGTGCGGCCATGATGGCGCTGCGTTCCAGGGCCCCCAGGGCCGCGGCTGCCAGATCGGTATCGCGCACCGTGCGCGGCGTCCGCGTCATGACCGTGTCGGCGCGGAGTGCGAGGTAGTCGGCGGTCCGCTCGGCCAGCCGGGTGAGATCGCCGGCGGTGATGACACCGGAGAGCCGGCCCGCGCCGACGATCGGCGCGATCCCGCGGCCGTGGGCCAGGGCGACCACCACCTGCTGCATCGTGGCGTCCGGCGGGAGCAGATACTCGGCCGGCACCATGACGTCGCGCACCCGCAGCAGCAGCTGGCGGCCGAGCGACCCGCCCGGATGCAGCGCGGCAAAATCGTCGGGCCTGAACCCCTTCCGCTCCAGCAACGCCACCGCGAGCGCGTCGCCCAGTGCCAATGCCACGGTCGTGCTGGTGGTCGGCGCCAGATCGTGCGGACACGCTTCTTCGGCCACGGCGCCGTCGAGAACGGCCTGGGCGGCCCGCCCCAACGTCGAATCGGCCGTACCGGTGATCGCGATGACCGGTACCTGGCGCCGGGCCAGCTCTGCGAGCAGGCCGAAGAGCTCTTCGGTTTCACCGCTCTTGCTGAGCAGAATCGCCGCGGTATCCGGCTCGATCATGCCGAGATCGCCATGCAGTGATTCGACCGGGTGGAGATAGCGTGCCGGCGTGCCGGTCGAGGTGAGTGTCGCGGCGATCTTCCGCGCGACGATGCCGGATTTGCCGATGCCGCTGACGATCACCCGGCGTACCGCGGCCAGCAGGTCGACCGCCCTCACGAAGTCCTGCCCCAGGCGCTCGGCGGCGGCGAGAATGGCCTCGCCCTCGGCGCGGAGTGCTCGACGGCCCGTGGCCAGCGCGTCGCTCACGGCGCCGTCCGCATGGGCGCAAAGATCCGGGCGACAGCCGCGTCGAACTCGCCGCGCGACTTGAGGAGGCGGTCGATGACCTCGCGCACTGCCCCGTGCCCGCCGCCGGCCGCGGTGACATAGCGGCACACCGCTTTCACTTCGTCGCGGGCATTGGCCACGGCGATCGGCAGCCCCACGCGCTTGAGGACCGGCACATCCGCCAGGTCGTCGCCGACGTACGCCATCTCGCTCCAGTCGAGCTTCTCCCGCGCCAGCAGGTCGCCCACGGCCTGCTCCTTCGCGCCGGCGTCGACCTGGATGAGCCGCGCGACGCGCAGCTCTTCGGCACGCAATTCGGTCGACGCCGCGGCACGACCGGTGATCCACGCCACTTCGATCGTGCTGCCGCGGAGCAGGCGGATGCCGAACCCGTCCTGGATGTCGTAGCGCTTGAACTCGACGCGCTCGCCGTGGAGCGCGCCGATGTAGGTGTCGTTGGCCGTCAGCACACCGTCGACATCGAGGCCGAGAAGCTTGATGCGGCGCGCGATCCCGGCGTCAAACACGGGCCGTCTCCCGTACCGCGTGCCAGACGCTGAGCGTCCGGGACACAAGATCGTCGAGCTGGTCCAGCGGCCATTGGGTCGCGGCGTCCGACCGGGCGCGCGCGGGATCGGGGTGCGTCTCGAGGAAGAATCCGTCGGCTCCGGCCGCCGCGGCCGCAACGAGCAATGCCGGAATGTGCTCACGCTGCCCGCCACTGGTGCCGTCGGCACCCTGCCCCGGTTGCTGCACACTGTGGGTGCCGTCGAACACGATCGCAGCGGCCGTCGCACGTCGCATCCGCGCCAGGCTCCGGAAATCGACCACCAGATCGCCGTAGCCGAAGAAGCTCCCGCGTTCGGTGACCGCCACGTTTCGCCCGCCCGCCTGGCGTACCTTCTCCACCGCCCCCGCCATGGCCTCCGGTTGCATCCACTGGCCCTTCTTGATGTTCACCGGTTTGCCGGTGCGGCCGGCGGCGTGCAGCAGATCGGTCTGGCGGCAAAGGAAGGCCGGGATCTGGAGCACGTCGACGACTGCCGCCACCGGCGCGGCCTGTTGCGATTCATGGATATCGGTGAGCAACGGCAATCCGGAATGCTCCCGGACGCGGGCCAGCGCGGCGAGCCCGTCGTCGAGTCCCGGTCCGCGAGGCGACTCGCCGCGGGCCCGGTTGGCCTTGTCGAACGACGCCTTGAAGCACACCGGTATGCCGTGGCGGGCGCCGATGCCGCTCAACACGTCGGCGATTCGGAGCATGACGTCGTCCGACTCGACGACGCAAGGGCCGGCAATCAGGAACGGCCCCGTCCCGAAGTGCCAGTCCGTCACCGGGATGCGCCGGCGGTGGCGGGTTGCGCCGCGTCGCCGTTCCGGGCCGCCGCCCCGCTCTTGTGCAAGTGCGCCGCGCCGATGAACGCCGCGAACAGCGGATGAGGCCGGGTGGGCCGCGATTTGAGCTCCGGGTGGAACTGGCACCCGAGGAACCACGGATGGTCGGGAAGTTCGATCATCTCGACCAGCCCGCCGTCCGGCGATTGGCCCGAGAGCCGCATGCCGTGTTCCGCCAGCACGTCGCGGTAGGCATTGTTGACTTCCCAGCGATGCCGGTGCCGCTCGGAGATCTCCTGCGTGCCGTACGCCTGCGCGGCGCGGCTGCCGGGCCGCAGCCGCGCCGCGTAGGCGCCGAGCCGCATGGTGCCGCCCAATTCCTTGACGTCGCGCTGGGACGCCATCAGGGCGATCACCGGATCAGGACAATCGGGCATGAATTCGGTCGACGAGGTGTCGGCCATGCCGCAGACGTGGCGGGCGAACTCGATGATCGCGACCTGCAGTCCGAGGCAGATGCCGAAGAACGGCAGTTGATGCTCACGCGCCCACTGGATCGCTTCGATCATCCCGTCGATCCCGCGTTCGCCGAAGCCACCCGGAACGAGCAAGCCGTCGTAGCCCGCGAGGAGCCGCCCGGCTTCTTCCTGCGAAACGAACTCGTCGCTGGCGTACCAATGCACGTCGACGCCGACATCGTGCGGGATGCCGCCGTGGAGGAGTGCCTCGCCGACCGACTTGTAGGCGTCGTGCAGGTCGGTGTATTTCCCCACCACCGCGATCCTGACCCGGGTCGACGGCGCCAGAATGCGGTCGACCATATCCGTCCACGGCTTGAGATCGGGTTCACGCGTGGTCAGGTGGAGCCGATCGCACACCTCGCGGTCGAACCCCTGTTCGAAGAACCGCAGCGGCAGTTCGTAGATGCTGGTGACGTCCGGGCTTTCGATCACCGCGGTGAAGTCGACGTTGCAGAACAGCGCGATCTTGCGCTTGATCTCCGGAGCCAATGGGCGTTCGCTGCGGCAGATCAGCATGTCGGGCTGGATCCCCACCTGCATCAGGTCGCGCACCGAATGCTGCGTCGGCTTGGTCTTGAGCTCTCCCGCGGCGGCAATGAACGGCACGAGCGTCAGATGGACGAACAGCGCGTTCTCGCGCCCCACGTCCTGGCGGAACTGCCGGATGGCCTCGAGGAACGGAAGCGACTCGATGTCGCCCACGGTGCCGCCGATCTCGGTGATCACCACGTCGTGGCCGGGTGCCGTCCGCTTGAGGGCCGCCTTGATCTCGTCAGTGATGTGCGGAATGACCTGGACCGTGCCGCCGGCGTACTCGCCGCGGCGCTCTTTCGCGATCACCGCCTGATAGATCCTGCCGGTGGTGACGTTGTTCTGCTGCGAGAGCGCGCGGTCGATGAACCGCTCGTAGTGTCCCAGATCGAGATCGGTCTCGGCGCCGTCGTCGGTCACGAACACCTCGCCGTGCTGGAACGGCGACATGGTCCCGGGATCGACGTTGATATAGGGGTCGAACTTGAGCATCGTGACCGAAAGGCCACGTTCGACGAGCAGCCGCCCGAGGGAGGCGGCGGCGATCCCTTTGCCGAGCGACGAAACGACGCCGCCGGTAATGAAGATGAACTTGGGAGTGCGTTGCGGCGGCGGATTCGTCATCGGGCTACCTCGGCGGGGTCGCGCCACCGCGCTTCCGCGGCGGCCAGGTCCTCGGGCGTATCGATGCCGGCAGGCGCGGGACGATCGAGCCGCGCCACGCCGATGGGGATTCCGGCGGCGAGCGCCCGCAGTTGCTCCAGGCGTTCAGTCTGCTCGAGCATGGTTGACGGCAGGGCGCAGAACTGCAGCAGAGCGTCGCGCCGGTAGGCGTAGACGCCGAGATGCTGCCACCAGCGGGCGGCCGTCAGATCGGATGGATCGCGCAGGTAAGGAACCGCGGCCCGGGAAAAGTAGAGCGCCCGCCCGGCGTCATCACAGACCACCTTGACCCGTGATGGATCATCACGCAGCGTCGCGTCCAGCGGGGCGGCGGCGGTGCCGATCGCGTCGCCACTGCGCACCCGGGCGATGGCGCCGGTCACGGCGGCCACCGGCAGGAACGGTTCGTCGCCCTGGAAGTTGACGATCACGTCGTACCCGGCGCATTCCGGGCGCCGCGCCACTTCAGCCACGCGGTCGGTGCCGCTCTGATGGTCGGGACTGGTCAGGACCACGTCCACCCCCGTCGGCAACACGGCATCGGCAACCCGGCCCGAGTCGGTGGCGACCACCACGCGGTCGACTCCCGGGACCTGCCGCGCACGCTCGACCACCCGGGCGACCAGAGGTGCGCCGCCGAGCAGCTGCAGCGGTTTCGAAGGGAGTCGCGTCGAGGCGACGCGGGCCGGCACCACCAACAGAACAGGCACGATACAAGCTATCTGGTGACCCGTTCCCTGTCAAAATGTGTGCCGAAGTCACCCGACGGACGGTAAGTACCTGTGCAATAACGGATTAGGCGCCCGTGACGGCGAGCCTGAGGAAGTTCTTGAGGAGCACCGTTCCGGCTGCGGTGCCGACTGACTCGGGGTGAAATTGGACCCCGCGGATCGGCAGCGTCCGATGCCGCAGAGCCATGATCTCCTCGCCCCGGGGCCGATCGCCGGACCACGCGATGATCTCCAGTTCGGGCGGCACCGACGCTGGATCGATGACCAGCGAGTGGTAGCGCATCGCTTCCAGCGGCGAATCGAGCCCGGTGAATAGCGGATCACCGGTGTGCTCCACCGGCGAGGTCTTGCCGTGCATGATGCGGCTGCACCGGACGACCCGGGCACCGAACGCCTCCCCGATGGCCTGGTGCCCGAGACAGACGCCGAGCACCGGCACGCCCCGGGCGGCGGCGCCGCGGATCAGGTCGACGGCAATGCCCGCCTGCGACGGAGTGCAGGGTCCGGGCGAGATCACCACCGCCTCCGGGCCGCGATCCAGCGCGTCGGCCACGGTCACCCGATCGTTCCGGAAGACCTCGGGCACCATCCCCAGCTCGCCGAAGCGCTGCACCAGGTTGTAGGTGAACGAATCGTAGTTGTCGAGGATCAGCAGCATGGGTGAAAGCTAGCCGCGCGGGTGAAAGCGGCGGTGAACCTTGCGCAGGTGGTCGCGGTCGACGTGGGTGTAGATCTGGGTCGTCGACAGATCGGCGTGGCCGAGCATCTCCTGCACAGCGCGCAGGTCGGCGCCTCCCTCCAGCAGGTGCGTCGCAAACGAGTGCCGAAGGGTGTGCGGGGTCACCCGCTTGGTAATACCGGCGCGCCGGGTCCACTTCTTCACCACGTTCCACGCCCCGACCCGCGAAAGCGGCTCGCCGCGGGCATTCAGCAGAACGCGGTTCCTGGAGCGTCCGCGATCGAGCGTGGGGCGCAGCGTGTGGAGATACACCGAGAGCGTCGAGATCACGGTGCGCCCGATGGGGACGACGCGTTCCTTCCCACCCTTGCCGAACGCGCGCACGAGGCCGTCGGATAGCAGCAGATCCGGTAGCGTGAGGTTGCAGATCTCCGAGACACGCAGCCCGGCGCCGTACCCGAGCTCCAGCAGGGCGCGATCGCGCCACGCGAGGCGGTCGTCCAGGCCGGGCGCTTCGAGCAGTCGCTCCACCTCGGCGACGGAGAGCGTGTCCGGCAGGGTCCGACCGCGCTTCGGGGTCTCCAGCCGGTCGCTGGGGTCGCGATCGACCAGCCCCTCTTCGGCGAGGAACCCGAACCAGGTATGCACGGCCGAGATATGGCGACGGATGGTGGCGCTGCTCAATCCCAGGTCCTTAAGCAGAAAGACGAAGTCCCGCAGCAGCGCCGGTGTGATCGCCGCCGGGGTCCGGACGCCCCTGGTCGCGGCAAATTCCGCCAGTCGCGCAAGGTCGCGCTGATAAGCAGCGAGGGTGTGCTGGCTGTGACCCCGTTCCAGCGAGAGATGATCCCGGAAGGCCGCGAGTTGAAACGCGGCGGCCGGGACCGGTTCGGTCACGCCGGCAACAAGGAGGCGGTGGCGATGACCGCCAACCCCTCGCCCCGGCCGATGAAGCCCATCCCTTCGTTGGTCTTGGCCTTGACGGAGATCGCGGCAAGATCCGCGTCGAGAGCCATTGCCAGTCGTTCACGCATTGCGGCGAAATAGGCCCCCAGCCGCGGCGCCTCGGTGATCACGGTCGCATCGATGTTGTGCACCACCCATCCGGCCTCGCGCACGCGGTGGCGAATCAGGGTGAGCAGCTCGATGGAGTCGGCGCCACGGAAGGCAGGATCGGAATCGGGAAAGACGCGTCCGATGTCGCCCAGTCCGATGGCGCCGAGCATGGCATCGGCCACGGCGTGCGCCACCGCGTCGCCGTCGGAATGGCCGGCAAGGCCCGGGGTGTCAGGAATGGTCACCCCGCCGAGCACCAGCGGGCGGTCCGCAGTGAAGCGGTGCGAGTCGTAACCCACGCCGACGCGGATCATGCCACGGCCGGCAGCGGCTCGTCGAGGAGCGAGTAGTCCTGGCGGCGGCGACGGGGCTCGTACCCCGCGTCACGGATCGACCGTTCCATGTCGTCGACGGTGGTGCGGTACGTGGTCCCGGCGGCAGAGACGACGTTCTCCTCCATCATCAGCGACCCGAAGTCGTTGGCCCCGAACCGCAGCGCCACCTGCCCCACCTTGAGTCCCATCGTGACCCAGCTGGATTGCAGGTTGGGCATGTTGGCGCAGACGATCCGCGCCATCGCGAGCGTGCGCAGATAGGTGACGGCGTCGGTCTTGATCCGGTCGCTCATCGCCGGCGTCCCCTCCGGCTGCAGCGGCCAGCAGATGAACGCGGTGAATCCGCCCGTCCGCGCCTGCAGATTCCGCACCCGCAACAGATGCTCGATCCGGTCGGCGTGACTCTCGCCCATGCCATACATCATCGTGACCGACGTCCTCATCCCCTGGCGATGCGCCTCTTCCTGCACGCCCAGCCAGTCGTCGGTCTGGGCCTTCTTCGGCGCCACCTGCTGGCGGATGACGTCGACGAGAATCTCGCCGCCGCCGCCGGGAATGGAATCGAGTCCCGCTTCGCGCAGCTGCCGCACCACCTCCGGGACGGTCAGGCCGAAGCGCTTGGCGAAGAACACCACCTCCGACGGCGAGAAGCCGTGGATGTGGATCGGATGATGGCGCTTGATATAGCGCATCAGTTCCAGATACCACTCGAAGGGAATGTACGGGTTGTGCCCGCCCTGCAGGAGGATCTGCACGCCGCCGATCGCCTTGCACTCGTCGATCTTGGCGCCGATCTGCTCGTACGACAGGACGTATCCCTCGTCGTGGCGCGGCCGGCGCGCGAAGGCGCAGAACCCGCAGTCGGCCACGCAGACGTTGGTGTAATTGATGTTGCGGTCGATGATGTACGTCACCACCTCGTCGGGGTGGTGCCGGTACCGCTCGACATCGGCCAGCGCGGCCAGTTCCAGCAGCGGGGCGTGGTCGTAGAGGTCGAGATAGTCGCGGAATTCGCCGCTGTTGCGGTCAACGGTCATGTCACGCCGCCACGAGGAACGTCAGCGAGCCGTCCGGCACCAGCCCGTCCTGGGCGAGTCGGCCGAAGAACTCGGTCAGGCCGGCCAGATGCCGGTACGACAGCTGATAGTCGAGATCGCCGAGATACGCGCGGCAGATCGTTTCCGGCACTCCGGTCCGCTGGGCCGCTTCGCGGGCGATGAGGTCGAGGTGCTCCACGCCCCAGGCCCGCGACGCCAGCAACTGCTGATGCAGCCCGAGCGCCGCGGCGCGATCGGCGTCGCGCCGGGCCGCCCAGACGGCAAAGACGAACGGCAGTCCGGTCCATTCCTTCCACACCTGGCCGAGGTCGGCAAAGACCGGGTAGACGCCCGTCGACCGCAGCAACAGCGCCGCGTCGCCGATCACCAGCACCGCTTCGTGCGGCAGCGACTCGAGCGCGGCAAGATCGGTGGGCTCGGCGCGTGCCGTGGCAAAGTTCGGCTCCACATGCCACACGTGGCGGCAGAGCAGTTCCAGCAGCAGATGCGACGTGCGCGACGACGCGGTCCGCAAGACCGTCACGCCGTCGAGTTCGCCGACGGGACGCTTGCTGAACAATGCCACACTGTGCACCGGCCCGTCGCATGAGATGGCAAGATCGGGCAGCAGATGGTAAAGCGAGGCGTGCCGGGCATATTCCACCGCCGACACGACACTCACGTCCAGTTCGCCGGCGGCAAGGAGATCGTTCAGCTCGGCGGCGGTCGCCGAGACGATCCGTTCGGGCCCGGGCACAAGACCGCGGTCCATCGCGGCGTATACCGGCGCCGCGTTGATCCACGGAATCCGCCCCAGTCTCATGCGGCGTGCACCACCGGCAGCGACGCCCGCCGGCTGCCGCCGACCGGAATCGTCAGCGCGGAGAAGTCGCGGCGCACCTCTTCGTACAACGAGTTCCGCTCCACCGCCGTCTTGCCGGCATCGCGGATCAGCGCCACCAGCCCTTCGTAGGGCATGTGCATCTGCGTCGTGGCACCGGCTTCGTGATAGACGCGTTCGTACACCACAGTGCCCTCGACGTCATCGCAGCCGAAGTCGAGCGCCACCTGCGACATGAATGGCGTGACCATCGGCCAGTGGGTCTTGACATGCGGAATGGAATCGAGGAAGAGCCGGCCGATGGCGATGTTCTTGAGATCCTCGTACCCTGTCGTCGCGGTGCCGACCCGCCCGAGTTCCTTGCCGAGTTCGTTGTGCTCGGTGTGGTACGCCAGCGGGATGTAGGTCAGGAAGCCGCCGGTGTCGTCCTGCAGCTCGCGCAGCATGGAGAGGTGTTCGATGCGATCGGCGGCCGTCTCGACATGGCCATAGAGCATGGTGCAGTTGGTCGGGATCCCCAACCCATGGGCCTCCCGATGCACGGCGATCCACTCCTGGCCGGTCAACTTGCGGTCCGCGATGGTGGCCCGCACCGCTGTCGAAAAGACTTCGGCCCCGCCGCCGGGCAGCGAGGTGAGACCGGCTTCCTGCAATGCCAGGAGCACCTCGCGAATCGACGATTTCTCGATTCGCGCCAGGTGGGCGATCTCGACCGCGGTGAGCGCCTTGATGTGGACGCCGGGATGGCGCTCCTTGAGTCCGCGGATCATGTCGGTGTAGTAGCTCAACCGCAGTTTGGGGTGAAGCCCGCCAACGATGTGGAACTCCCGGGTCGGCGCGCCGTCGGCCTGGGCCGCTTCGTGGTAGACCTCTTCCAGCGAGCGGGTATAGTGCCCCTCTTCTTTCGGCATCCGCGCGAACGAACAGAAAACACAGGTGTTCCGGAGGATGCAGACGTTGGTGGGGTTGATGTGCTGGTTGGCGGAGAAGAAGACCCGCGTGCCATTCTTCCGGCGGTTGGCAAAGTCGGCGAGGGTGCCGATGCCGATCAGGTCGTTGCTCCCGTACAGGGCCACCCCGTCGGCCGCATCGAGTCGGCGGCCGGCGGCGACCTTTTCGGCGATCGGGCGCAGCGCCGGGTCGCGGAGTCGGCCGATGGCCAGGTCCGCGGGCTGTGGCACCGGGGTGGTTGGCGATTCCATGGGTTCAATCTATCGGCCCCGGGCGGCGGGGGGTACCGGAAGCGGGGGTCCCGGCGGCCGGCAATCCTCCTACGTCCACCCCCGCACCGCCAGTGTGGCGTTGTGCCCGCCGAAGCCGAACGAGTTGGAGAGCGCGACCCGCACCGGGCGCCGCCGCATCACGTTCGGCACACAGTCCAGGTCGCACTCCGGGTCGGGATCGTCCTGATTGATGGTGGGCGGGATTTCGCCCCGGCTGGCCACGAGGAGCGAGATGATCGCCTCGACCGCACCGGCGGCCCCCAGCGTATGGCCGGTCATCGACTTGGTCGACGCGAACATGAGGCGGTACGCCTGCTCGCCGAAGACCGCCTTGACCGCGTTGGTCTCGGCGATGTCGCCCTGCGGCGTCGAGGTGCCGTGGGCGTTGATGTAGTCGACGTCGTCGACGGTGATCCCGGCAATCGCCATGCACGCCTTCATGGCGCGGATGGCGCCGTGCCCATCGGGCGGCGGTGACGTGATGTGATACGCATCGGCACTCGCGCCGTAGCCGATCACCTCGCCGAGAATCACCGCCCCGCGCGCCAGCGCGTGTTCCAGCGATTCGAGCACCACCATTCCCGCACCATCGGCCAGCACGAAACCATCACGGCCCTTGTCGAACGGGCGCGACGCCCGCTCCGGTTCGTCGTTGCGGGTGGACAGCGCCTTCATGTTGGCGAACGCCGACACGCTGAGCCCGGTGATCGCCGCCTCGCAGCCGCCGGTGAGCATCATGTCGGTCACGCCGTCGCGGATGAGTTCCCACGACGTGCCGAGCGCGTGGGCACTGGACGAACACGCTGACACGGTGGCGAAGTTCGGGCCCTGCAGGCCGAACCGGATCGACGCCAGGCCGGCGGCGATGTCGGGGATGAACATCGGCACGAAGAACGGCGACACGCGGTCCGGACCCTTGGTCAGGAACGCTTCGCAGTTCTCCTGGAACGTCATCATGCCACCGATCCCCGAACCGATGATCACCCCGCACCGCGTCGGGTCGGGCACCCCATCGGCCAGTCCCGCCTGCGTCATCGCCTGGTGGGCGGCGGCGAGACCGAACTGGGCGAAGAGATCGTAGCGGCGCGACTCCTTCCGGTCCATGTAGGGTGCCGGGTCGAATCCCTTGACCTCGCACGCAAAACGGACCGCCCACGTGCCGGGATCGTACTTGGTGATCCGCGCCGCGCCGGACTTGCCCGCCAGCAGGTTGTCCCAGGTCTCGGCCACGGTGAGCCCCACCGGGGTCACCAGGCCGAGCCCCGTCACGACGACACGGCGCATCCGCTCACTTCCCGAGTTTCTCGTGGAGATACTTGAGCGCATCGCCGACGGTGCGGAGCTTTTCCGCCTCTTCGTCGGGGATGTCGATGTCGAATTCCTTCTCGAAGGCCATGACCAGCTCGACGGTGTCGAGCGAGTCGGCGCCGAGGTCTTCCATGAACGAGGCTTCCGGGGTCAGCTTCTCGCGTTCCACGCCCAGTTCCTCGACAATGATGTCCTTGACCTTCTCCTCCACGTCGCTCATCGGTCGCCTCGATTACAGGTGATAGGATGGATGAAGCCGTTCAGCCGATCATGCCGCCGTCGACTACCAGCGTCTGGCCGGTGATATAACTGCTCTGCTCGGATGCCAGGAACAGCACCGCGGCGGCGACGTCCCCGGGTTGCCCCAGATGCCCCAGCGGGATCGCCTCCAATAATGCGGCCCGCGTCGCCTCCGGCAAGGCGGCGGTCATGTCGGTGTCGATGAACCCGGGCGCGATGCAGTTGACCAGGATTCCCCGGGCGGCGTATTCCTTGGCGACCGACCGGGTGAAGCCGATCAGGCCGGCCTTGCTGGCCGCGTAATTCGCCTGCCCCTTGTTGCCGGTGAGCCCCACGACGCTGGTGATGCTGATGATGCGCCCGCTGCGGCGCTTCATCATCCCCTTGATTGCCGCCTGGGTGGCGGCGAACGCGCCGGTCAGGTTGGTGGCAAGCACCGTGTTCCAGTCGTCATCGCTCATCCGGATGAGCAGGTTGTCACGCGTGACGCCAGCGTTGTTGACCAGGATGTCGATGGTACCGAACGCCGCTTCCACGGCCGCGACCATCGCCCGGACCGACTCGGGACGGGCCATGTCGCAGCCGAATCCGCGCGCTTCGGGGCTGATTTCCGCGGCGACCCGCTCCGCGGCCACGGCGTCACGGCCCACGATACCGACCCGCGCACCGGCCGCGGCGAGGCGTTCGGCCACCGCCCGCCCGATGCCGCGGGTGCTACCGGTCACGACCGCCGCCCGGCCGGCCAGATCGATGATGACGCTCATGCGGTGAGAAACTTCTCCACCTCGGCAGCGGTCCCGAGCGGGGTGCATTGCGCCCCGGGGACGATCCGCTTGAGGAGACCGGTGAGCACGTTGCCCGGCCCCAGTTCCAGCCAGCGCGCGCCGGGAAAGCGCTCTGCCAGGCACAACATCGACCGGACCCACCGCACCGGTGCCGTGAGCTGATCGGCCAGCGTCCGCACGACATCATGACGGGACGCCACGAACGACGCCGTCGCGTTGGCCACGACCGGAAAGACCGGCTCGGCGAACGGCACGATGTCCAGTGCCTCGCGCAGGAGATCGACCGCGGGCTGCATCAGCGGAGAGTGAAAGGCACCACTCACCTTGAGCGGCAATACGCGCCGCGCGCCGCGCGCCTTGCACAATTCGCCGGCGCGGTCGACCGCCGCGGGGTCGCCGGAGATGACCGTCTGGTCCGGGGCGTTGAGATTGGCCGGCACCACGATGCCGACCCCCGCCCCGGTCGTTTCACGGCACGCCAGGTCCACCTGCTCTTCCGTCAATCCGAGGACGGCCGACATCGCGCCGGGACGTGTCACGCCGGCTTCGTACATCAGCGCGCCGCGGCGGCGCACCAGACGGGCGGCGTCAGCGGGCGCGATGGCGCCGGCGGCGACCCACGCGCTGTATTCGCCGAGCGAATGGCCCGCGGCCGCGCCGATTTCCCCGAGGCGATCGCGAATCACCGCGTGCACGGCGACCGAATGGGCGAGAATGGCGGGCTGCGCATTGTGGGTCAGCGTGAGCTCGTCTTCGGGCCCCTGCCACATCAACGGCGTCAGCGGCTGGTCCAGCGCGTCGTCGATCTCTTCCAGCACGTTGCGCGCAGCCGGAAAACGCTCGGCGAGGTCGTGTGCCATGCCGACCCGCTGCGACCCCTGGCCGGGAAACAGCAGCAGCGTCACCACCGGACCACCACGCTTCCCCAGGTAAAGCCGGCCCCGAAGGCCACCAGCATCACGACCATCCCCGGCTCGAGCCGCCCCTCCTCTTCGGCCTGGACCAGCGCCAGCGGAATGCTCGCGGAGCTGGTGTTGCCGTAGCGGTCGAGGTTGACCATCACCTTCTCCATCGGGATGCCGGCATGCTTGGCCGTCGCTTCGATGATGCGCAGGTTGGCCTGATGGGGAATGAGCAGGTCGATGTCGTCGGGCGCGAGCCCGGCCCGGGCAATCGCCGCGTCGGTCGAGCGGCTCATTGCCAACACCGCCGCCTTGAACACCTCGCGGCCCGCCATCTTCACCAGGTGCTGATGATCCTGCAGCAGCGCCGGCGTCAGCGGCTCCGCCGCTCCGCCACCGGGAATGTGCAGCAGCGGAGCCAACGTGCCGTCGGCACCCAGATAGCTCGAGAGAATGCCGCGGCCGTCGTCCCCGGCGCGTCGGACCACCGCGGCCCCGGCGCCGTCGCCGAACAGGATGGCCGTCGACCGGTCGCTGTAATCCGTGATCGACGACAGCTTCTCGGCACCGATCACCAGGATCGTGTCAGCCTGCCCGACGGCCAGCAGTCCCTGCGCCACGGTCAGTCCGTAGAGCCAGCCGGGGCAGGCCGCGACGACGTCGAATGCCCAGGCGCGATTGGCGCCGAGCGCCGCCTGGAGATCGCACGCCGCCGACGGCAGCCGGTGATCGGGCGTGACGGTGGCGAAGACGATGCCGTCCAGCGCGTCGGGTGTCACCGCCGCACGCGCCATCGCCTGCCGCGCGGCGCGAAGGGTGTAGCTCGTTACCGGTTCGTCGGCGGCGGCGATGTGCCGTTCGCGGATCCCGGTCCGTTCCACGATCCATTGGTCGGACGTGTCGAGGGTGCGCTCGAGATCGGCGTTGGTCAGCAACGCCGCCGGCACGGCGGCGCCGATCCCGGCGATGGCGGCGGAGGGTCGGTTGCTCATGCGGCGGGGTGCGGCGCCTGCTGCAGCGCCAGCTCGGCTTCGATATGATCGCGGAGGCCGTGGCGCGCGGCTTCGACCGCGTCGGCAATGGCGTTGCGAATGGTGCGGGGGGTCGACGCACCGTGACAGATGATCGTCACGCCGCGCACCCCGAGCAGCGGGCCGCCCCCGTATTGCGACATGTCGAGAAAACGGAGCAGCGGGGCCAGCTCGGGCGAGTCCATCAACCGCGGGGTGTCGCGGCGGATCACCCCGCTCACCAACCCGCCCATCGACTCATAGAACTTGAGCATGACGTTGCCCACGAATCCGTCACACACCACGACATCGATATGGCCGAAGCGCGGATGCGGGACGACCACGTCGCGTCCCTCGATGTTCCCGACGTAGTGCAGCCGGGGCTGGTCGCGAAGGGCGCGATGGGTCTCGCGCACCACCGCGCTGCCCTTCTCGTCCTCCTCGCCCACGTTCAGCAGTCCGACTTGCGGTTCGGCGCGACCGATCACATCGCGCATGTAGATGTTGCCGAGCCGGGCGAAGTTGATGAGTTCGCGGGCGGAACAGTCGACATTGGCCCCGGCGTCGACGATCAGCACCGGGCCGTCAGCGGTGGGACAGAGCGAGGCGACGGTGGCGCGTTCGACACCGTCGTACAAGCCCAGAATCACCGTCGCGGCCGCCAACGTGGCGCCGGTGTTGCCGGCGGAGAGGAAAGCGTCGGCACGACCGGCCTGGAGGAGTCGCATGCCAACCACCAGCGAGGATTCGGGCTTGCGGCGCACGGCGGCGAGGGGCTTGTCCGCCATGGTGATGACATCGCGCGCCGGGACGACGGCCAGGCGCGACCGGTCGAGGTCACCATGCCGCGACAGCTCCCGCTCGATCGCCGCCGGATTCCCGACCAGGGTCACCGCGAACGTCGGCTCGAGCTCCCGCAGGGCCATCGCGGCGCCATCGATTTCGGTGGCCGGCGCCTGGTCGCCCCCCATCGCGTCGACGGCGACGCGGATCACGGCCTGCTAGTCCTCGACCTCGAGGCGCTTCTTGCCGCCGTAGTAGCCGCACGACGGGCAGATCCGATGGGAAAGCCGCGGTGCGTGGCAGCGCGGGCAGGCCTGTGTCGGAATGCCGCGCGCGTTGTGATGCCCGCGGCGCAGGCGCTTCCGGGACTTGGACATCTTGCGTTTCGGTACGGCCATTGGTGCCTCAGCTCGTCGGGCCGGCGGCCGTGCAACGGCACGGGCCGGCATTCAGGTCTGCGCCGCAGTGCGGGCAGAGCCCCTTGCAGTCGGGGCGGCAGAGCGGGAAGGCCGGCACCCGCAGGGCCAGCTCCTCGCGCACCGCTTCGGTCACGTCGATCACCGCCGGGTCCGGCGAGAGTGCGTACACGCCGGGATCGTCCTGCAACGTCGCATCGGACGAAAACACCACGTCGATGTCGTCTTCCACCTCGGGAGTCAGGTCGGCCAGACAGCGCCGGCACTCGCCCGCCACGCGGGTCCTGATGTGCCCCTGCCAGACGTAATCGCCCTGTGCCGTCGCCTGCAGCACGCCGTCGACCTGCACCGGCTCGACCAGCTGCACGTCGAGTCCGGCCAGCGCCGGATCGGCCGGCCGAAGGGTCCCCCTGGTCGCGACGGGACCACCCCTGAGCCGGCTGACATCCACCCGAAGCATAGCCATCAAAATTACCCGCTCCTGGCAAACCCGGTCAACCCGCCAGCGACAAGCCCAGCAGGGCTAACTCCCGCCCCGGAAAGAAGAAAGCGATCTCCCGCAGGGCGTTTTCGTCACTATCAGAGCCGTGGACCGCGTTCCGCCCCTTCGACTCGGCGAACAGCTTCCGGATCGTGCCCGGTGCGGCCTCGGCGGGATCCGTGGCCCCGATCGTCTCGCGCCACGCCGCCACGGCGTTGTCCCGCTCCAGCACCATCACCACGGTCGCCGCCGAACTCATGAACGACACCAGCTCCGGGTAGAACGGCCGGCCCCGATGGATGGCGTAGAACGCCTCCGCTTCGGCCTGGCCCAACTTGACCATCCGGATGGCCCGGATCCGGTAGCCGGCGTCTTCGACGTGCGCCAGGATCCGCCCCGACTTTCCCGCCGAGACGGCGTCAGGTTTGATCATCGCCAGGGTGTAACGACTCGCCATGGTCAGCCCCTCCGTGCCGTCTTGAGCAATTCGACCACATCGATCGGCCGGCGCATGACGCCGATACCGGCCGCTTCGAACGCGGCCAGCTTCTCCTGCGCCGTGCCCGAGCTTCCCGAAATGATCGCCCCGGCGTGGCCCATCCGCCGCCCCTTGGGAGCAGTCTGCCCGGCGATGAATCCGGCCACCGGTTTCCGGACTTCACGCCGGATGAACTCGGCGGCCTCCTGCTCGGCGGTCCCGCCGATTTCGCCGATGAGCACGATCGCCTCGGTCCCGGGGTCGGCGTTGAAGGCCGCCAGGACGTCGATGAAGTCGGTGCCGATGATCGGGTCGCCGCCGATGCCGACGCAGGTGCTCTGCCCCAGGCCATTGGCGGTGAGGTGGTGCACCACCTCGTAGGTAAGCGTTCCCGACCGCGAGACGAGGCCCACCGGCCCCGGCGTACAGATCGAACCGGGGATGATCCCCACCTTCGCCGCCCCGGGCGAGATGAGCCCCGGACAGTTGGGGCCGATGAGTCGCGTACCACGTTCGGCGAGGAACGGCATGACGGTGGTCATGTCGAGCACCGGCACCCCCTCGGTGATGCACACCACCAGCGGGATGCCGGCATCGGCGGCCTCTTCGATCGCCCCGCCCGCCATCGCCGGCGGCACGTAGATCACCGAGCAGTTGGCCCCGGTCGCGTCGACCGCCTCGGCCACGGTATGAAAGACGGGGACATGGTCGTCGAACCGCTGGCCACCCTTCCCCGGTGTCACGCCGGCCACGATGTTGGTGCCGTACTCGATCATCTGCCGGGCGTGGAACGACCCCTCGCGGCCGGTGATGCCCTGCACTACCAGGCGGGTCTCCTTGCCGATCCAGATACTCATGCCGCCTCCCGCGCCAGTTCGACCGCGCGCGCCACCGCGGCATCCATGTCGTTCAGCGCCGTCATGCCGACGCCCTCGAGAATGGCGATCGCCCGGGCCTCGTTGGTGCCCGTGAGGCGGATGACAATCGGCACATCGACCTTGAGCTGCTTCGTGGCGGTGACGATCCCGTTGGCGACGTCGTCGGTGCGGGTGATGCCGCCGAAGATGTTGAACAGGATCACCTTGACCCGCGGATCGGCGGTGATGATCCGCAGCGCGTTGATCACTTTTTCCGGATTGGACGATCCACCGATATCGAGGAAGTTGGCCGGTTCGCCGCCGTAGTACTTCACCAGATCCATCGTCGCCATCGCCAGCCCGGCGCCGTTGACGACGCACCCGACGTCGCCGTCGAGCTTGATGAACGTGAGCCCGGCCCGCCGTGCCGCCACTTCGCTCGGCGCCTCGCCCGACTCGTCGCGGAGGACGGCGAGGTCCGGACGGCGGTCGAGTTCGTTGTCGTCGACGACCATCTTGGCATCGAGCGCCATGACGGCGCCCGCCGGCGTCGTCACCATCGGGTTGATCTCCGCCAGTGAACAGCCGTTGGCCATGAATGCGCCGTAGAGCTGTTGCATGATCCGCTGCGCCGCCTTGACCTGGGAGAAGTCGCTGTAGAGCGACAGCGCCAGGCGGAGTGACTGGTGCGGCAGCAGGCCGTAGCGCGGATCGACGGGCATCCGCACGATCTTCTCCGGCGAGGTGGCGGCGACCTCCTCGATGTCGACGCCTCCGGCGGCCGAGACCATGAACACCGGTTTCTGCGACGCCCGGTCGAGAATCAGGCCGACATAGCTCTCGCTGGCGATGTCCGCGGCCGGCACGACGAGCACCTTGCCGACCACCAGCCCCTTGATCGTCATGCCGAGGATGGCGGCGGCCCGCTCGCGTGCTTCGGTGGCGTTCGCGGCCAGCTTGACGCCGCCCGCCTTGCCCCGCCCGCCGGCGTGGACCTGGGCCTTGACGACGACCGCGGCGCCGAGCCGCCGCGCAATCGCCTCGGCCTCGTCCGGCGTGGTGGCGACATCGCCGTCGGGCAACGGGATTCCCGCGGCCTTGAGGAGGTCGCGGGCCTGATATTCGTGCAGGTTCACAACGTCACCTCACCAGAAGAGAGTCGGTCGCGGCGCAAACTAGCGGCGCCCCACAGCGACCGCCACCGGCGTGCTACGGCGATGGCGCCAGGATGGCACGCAGCGCTTCGAAGGCGCGCCCGAACGCCGTCAGATCGCCGCGGGCCAACGCCGAATCGGCCAGCCGCAACCAGCGGCGCGCTTCGGCGATGATCGCGCTGTTGCTCGGCCCGGCCGGCGCAGCCGGCGTCCCCGGCCCGGTGGCGGCGTGCCACGCGTCGATCGGCAATCGCCCGCCACCGACGCGGTCACCCACGGCCGTGGCGAGCCACAGCAACACCGGCGGTTGACGCGGCGCCAGCGCCAACACCGGTTCCCATGCCGCCAACGCGCCACCGCCCAGGTACCAGTGCACATCGCCCGCTCGCAGCGAATCGCCCGCGGCGCGCGCGGAATCGCGGAGATGCTGCAGTTCGACCGAGAAGCCCCAGAGGCGCTGCAATTCGAGCGCATTCTGTGCCCGGGCCTCCGCCGATTCGTAGTGCTCGAGATCGAGCGATGGCAGTCCGTCGCGGCGCGTCGCCGTCACCAGGGCGACCGGAACGCGCCGCTGGGGATCCTCGAGGAGCACCTCGCGCGCCGGCGTGCCGGCGCCGATCCAGCTCGACACCGAATGTTCCGGCAGCCCGCTGACGCTCGACACCGGCCGTCGCCCGAGGGCCCACGCCGGATCCTCCAGCACCTCCAGCTGGCTTTCGAACCACGCCGCCGGATACGGCAGGTGCTGTCGAATGTCTGTTGGCAGCGTGCCCGCCGATTCGATCAGCGGGCCGATCGCACCGGCCCACGCGACGGCGAGCGAATCAGCAGCCGGGTCGAGGTGCACGTGCAATTCGGCGGTGGCGGCGTCGAGCGTGGCCACGAAGGCAGGTACCACACCGGCAACCAGCTGGCCGCGCCAGTGTCCGCGGCTGGCGAGGGGGAATTCGGCGATCGGCAGCACGCCCTGCACCACCCACGTCGGGCGATCGCCGACAAGCAAGAGGTCGGCCGGCAGCCACGACGCCATCGGCAGCAGGGCGCGTACGCGCTCCACCGGGTCGAGATGCCAATCGATGGCGTGCTCGCGCGTGTCCCGCAGAATCCCCGGTTCCTGGCGGGCCCAGGCCAGCACGATGCGCCGCAGAAGATTGCCCGTCGGCACCGCGCCGCGCATCGGACGCCAGTCGGCGCCGTCGGGACGCAGGCGCGGGTCGGCGACACTGGTCCACACCGCCGCGTCGGACGATCCACCGTTGGCATCGCGACCGAGGCGCAGCGGCGTGCGCTCGGACGAGACCGCGCCGGCCGCGACGGCCAGCACGTTGACCCGCAGCGAATCGGCCGCGGTGGGCGTCGCGACCAGCCAGGCGGGCGTGGGACGTCCGCCGACGTCGACGGATGACGGCGTCGCGGCCAGCAGTGCACCCGCGGGATCGCTCCGCTCGACCAGCAGGGCCAGCGCGGCATCGTCCCAGAGAGCCGTCACCCGTGGTACCGTATCCGGCACCGGCGATTGCGGATCGAGGCGGATGCCCCACGCGAGTTGATCGTAGCGACGAATGTCCGCCTGCCGCGCCGGCGTGGGAAACGCGGTGTCGGTCAGCGCGGGCACCACGGTGCGGTCGAGCAGCGCGCCGAGTGCCATCAGCGCCCACGCGCCGGTAAGGAGACTGTGGCGGCCGCGCACGGCCCAGGCAATGCTCAGCGCCGCAACTCCGATCGCGACACCGGCCAGCAGGTCGGACACATGCATCCGCAAGCCGATCGCTGAATCCTCGCTTGGCCCGAGCGCCGAGCCGGCGACGTGCCACGGCGCGAGCACGTACCCCACGGCGATCACCACGGCCAGGACCCCCAGCAGGACGCCGACCTGTCGGCGCGCGTCGGGGTGAATGGTGATGACGCCCTGTTCCCGCCGCACCGCCCCGATGGCCAGGTAGAGCACGGCGGTGAACGCGAGACCGACCACCGCCAACGTGGCGGCATACTGGTAGGCCAGCGTCCAGACCGGCAGCTGGCTGGTGAACACACCCACGTCCCGGCCAAGGTAGGGATCGGTGACGCCGTAGTGGACGCCATGCCAGGCAAGCAGGAGTGGCGCACGCCACGAGCGTGCGCCGGCGCCGGTGATCAGGCCGAGCAGCACGCCGGTGGCGACGGCCCCGAACAACAGCAAGCGGGTGGGAACGGCTTCGCGCAGTTGCAGGTCGCCAAGTCGCCGCGTCACCTGCACCGACGCGATGGCGCGGGCCACGAGCAGCGCCTGCAGGGCGAACCAGAGCGACGCCACGGCGACCGCAGCCGCGTCGAGGCCGAGCCCGAGCAGGATCCAGCGGGTGACGAAGTGCGCCGCGGGTCCCGAAACGGTCGATGCCCACCACCATTCGCTGAGCCAGGCAACCGACCAGCGACCCACCAGCAGTACCACGATGATCGCCGCACCGGCAATGGCGGCCCGCCGGCGCGTCCTGTTCACCGCGTCAACCCCGGACGCCGTGTGCGGCAAGCCACGTCATCAGTTCCGCCTGGTTCCGGTCGCGTGCCTCGGGCGTCGTCGCTTCGAACCGGAGCACCAGCACCGGTTGGGTGTTCGACGCCCGCAACAATCCCCAGCCATCGGGGAACGTGATCCGCACGCCGTCGATGGTCACCACCGGATACCGGGCGCCGAAGTCCCGCGCGGCGGCTTCGACAATCGCGAACTTGACGGCGTCGTCGCACGTCACGCGGAGCTCCGGTGTCGCGAAGGTCGTCGGCAGATCCGCCAGCAGGCGACCGAGTCCGGCGGGACCGGCCGCGACGATCTCGAGCAGCCGTGCCGCGGCGAAGAGGGCATCGTCGAACCCGAACCAGTCGCCGCCGAAGAACATGTGACCGCTCATTTCGCCGGCCAGCGGCGCGTGTTCCTCCTTCATCTTCGCTTCGATGAGGGAATGGCCGGTCTTCCACATTACCGGCCGCGCGCCCGCCGCCGTCAACGCCTGTGGCAGGACCTCGGAACACTTCACGTCGAAGATGACCGCCACGCCCTTGCCGAAGCGCCGCACGGCGTCCCGCCCGAATACCACCAGCAGCTGGTCTCCCCAGATGGGCCGGGTCGTCTCGTCGACGGCGCCGATCCGATCGCCGTCACCGTCGAACGCAATGCCGAGTTCCGCCTGACGGGATCGGACGGCCTCCTGCAGATCGACGAGATTGGCGGGAATGGTGGGATCAGGGTGGTGATTCGGAAAGGTGCCGTCGCTTTCGGCGAACAGTGACACCACGTCGGCACCCAGCGCCTGCAGCGTGGCCACGGCCACGAGCGCCGTGACGCCGTTGCCGCAATCGACGACGACTTTCACCGGCCGGGCGAGATGATGGCGCTCGACGATGGCGACCCGGTACTGCGCCAGCAACGAGAAATCGGTCGCGATCTGGCCCGGCGCATCGTGGTAGGACTCAGCGTTGATCCGCTCCCACAGCGCCATGATCCCGGCGCCGTGCAGCGACTCGCCCGCCAGCACGAACTTGAAGCCGTTGAACTCCGGCGGATTGTGCGATCCGGTCACCTGCACGCCGCCGTCGGTGCCGAGGGCGTGCACGGCGAAGTAGAGCGTTGGGGTCGGCACGGTGCCGACGTCGATCACGTGCGCGCCGGAGGCCGCCATGCCGCGCGCCAACGCGGCCGCGAATCCGGCGCTGGAGGGGCGGTTGTCCTGGCCCAGCGCCAACACCGGCTGCCGCCCGTGCCGCTCCCACGCGATCGTCGCGAACGCCCGGCCGAGATGCTCGGCCAGTTCCGCCGTGAGTTCGCGGTCGATGACTCCGCGGACGTCGTATTCGCGGAAGATGGTCCTGGAAACCTGCACGCCGGCGCTCCTTCCTGCCGAGGACGGTCAGGGCGCGCCGAAGATCATCCCGGCGTGGAGCTGCACCGCCTTTTGAGTCGCGAAATTGAGCACCACATTGGGCCAGACGCCAAGCACCAGGATGGCCAGCACACAGATCGCCACGGCCACCCGGGCCATGCGCGGAAACCGGATGGTCTGGTGAGCCTGACGGGTGCGGGTGGGGCGCAGTGTCATGGCCAGGATGACGGGGAGATAGTAGCCGATGGATATCGCGCTGCCGATCATCGCCACCACCGGCAGCAGCGCCTCGCCCTGGTGAATCGCCGACGCCACCAGATACCACTTGCCGATGAAGCCGAACGTCCCCGGGAAGCCGAGCAGCGACAACATGCAGATGCTCAACCCGATCGACGCCAGCGGCCGCACCGTGAACAGGCCCTCGAGATCGGTCAGCAGCACGGTACGCGCGCCCGCGCGCTCGATCGACGCCAGGATACCGAAGGCGGCGACGATCGTGATGCTGTAGGCCAGCAGGTAGATCAGCACCGCGGCGGTCCCGTCGTCGGAATGCGCCCACAACGCCAGCAACAGGTAGCCGGCGTGCGCCACGGCGCTGTAGGCCAGCATCCGCTTCATCGACTGCTGGCGCAGCGCGGTCAGGTTGCCGAGCAGGATGGTGAGCACGGCGAGTGCGGCGACCACCGGGCGCCAGAGCGTGACCGCCGACGGAAACGCCTCGGCCAGCAGGCGTGCGAGGGCCAGGAACGCCGCCGCCTTCACCCCGCTTGCCATGAACGCCGTGATCGGCGTCGGAGCGCCTTCGTACACATCGGGTGCCCAGGCATGGAACGGCACCGCGGCCACCTTGAACCCGAACCCGATCAGCACCAGGCCCACACCCAGCTTGCCCATCAGGGTCAATGGGTTGTTGCCAAGCTGAATACCGATCAGATCGAAGTTGAACTGGCCGGTCGCGCCGTAGACCAGGGCGATGCCGTACAGCAGGAACCCCGACGCGAATGCCCCGATCAGGAAATATTTCAGCGCCGCTTCCGCCGATGCCCGACGGGTGCGGTCGAATCCTGCCAGGATGTAGACCGCGATCGACATCAGCTCCAGGCCGAGAAACAGCGTGATCAGGTCTGCGGCGCCCGCCAGCAGCATCATGCCGACGGTCGCGAACATCACCAGCGGATAGTACTCGGGCGCCAGAATGCCCTGGCGTTCCAGCCAGCGAAGCGACAGGACGGAGACCGCGGCGCCGATCCAGAGGAGCAGCGCATCACTGGCAAATCGGAACCCGTCGAGCGCGATCATCAACGTAAGTCCGGCCGGGTGCGCACCATGCCACGCCAGCCAGCCGGTGGCCAGCACGGCGCAGGCGTAGCCCGGCAGCGACCAGCAACCCCACGAGCCGGGTGTCCTGGGCGGTGCGATGCCGCCACGCCGTCAGCAGCAGCAATCCCAGGCCCCAGATCGTCAGCACCAACTCCGGCAGTAGCGCCAGGGTGGCCCCGCCCGGCGTCGAGAGGTCGATCGGCATCAGCGCACCTCCCCGGGCAGGGACGGCGTCACCAGGTGACGCGCGAATGCCGGCGGTGGATCGGCCAGCGGCGGCGGGGGCAGGCTCGGTTGCACCGTCTCGACGAACTGCCGGGCGGCCGCCTCGGTGCGTCGCAGGAACGGTCCCGGATACAACCCGACCCACACCATCGCCACCAGCAGCGGACCGATCACCATTGCTTCGCGGAGATTGATGTCGGACAACCCTTCGTTCTGCGGATTGGTCAGCCGGTTGAAGAAGACCCGCTGCGTCGACCAGAGCATGTACGCGGCGGCGAACACCACGACTGTGGCGGCGATCGCCACCAGCCACGGGTGGCGGCCGAACGATCCGATCAGCACCAGGAATTCGCCCACGAACCCGTTCAGCCCGGGGAGTCCGATCGACGAGAACGCCGTGATCACGAACGCCGTCGCCAGCAACGGCGTCACTCTGGCCAGCCCACCGTAGTCCGCGATCTGGCGGGTGTGACGCCGCTCATAGAGCATGCCGATCATGAAGAACAGCGCGCCGGTCGACAGGCCGTGCGACACCATCACCACGATCGCGCCCTGCACGCTGATCACGGTGGCACCCCAGATGCCGAGCATCACGAAGCCGAGATGACTGACGGACGAGTAGGCCACGAGGCGTTTCAGGTCCGGCTGCACCATCGCCACCAGGGCCGCGTAGATGATGCCGATCACCGCCAGCGACGCCATTACCAGTCCGGCGGTCTTCGACATCGCGAAGCCCGGGAACAGCGGAATGGCGAACCGCAGGAAGCCGTAGGTGCCCATCTTCAACAGGATCACCGCGAGGTCGACCGAGCCGGCCGTGGGCGCCTCGGTGTGGGCGTCAGGCAGCCAGGTATGGAACGGAAACAGCGGCACCTTGACGGCGAACGCCAACGCGAACGCCACGAACAGCCACCCCGCCCACGGCGACACCAGCTTGGCGTGGGCCAGCAGATAACTGTAGGCGAACGAATACGTACCCGTGGTGTGGCCGATGGTCCAGACGATCCACAGGATCGACACCAGCATCAGGAACGAGCCGACGAAGGTGTAGATCACGAACTTCGTGGCGGCATAGATCCGGTTGGTGCTGCCCCAGATGCCGACGATGAAGTACATCGGGATCAGCAGCAGTTCCCAGAACATGTAGAACAGGAACAGGTCGGTCGCGACGAACACGCCCAGCATGCCGGACTGCAGCGCCAGGATCAGCGCGTAGAATCCCCGCTGTTTCTGATCGATGGCCCGCCAGCTGCCGAAGACCACCGGCGGCATCATCACGACGGACAGCAGCACCAGCAGCACCGACAGGCCGTCGATGCCGACGCGATAGCCGATGCCGACGCTGCTCAGCCAGGGGATATCCGTCACGAACTGCATCCCCGGTCTGGTCGGGTCGAACGCCCACCACAGGCCGACGCCGACCAGCAGCTCCAGCATCGCGACGGTCAGGGCGATCCATTTGGCGAAACGCGCCGGGAACAGCAGGATGAGCGGCATGCCGAGCAACGGCAGTACCAGCAGCACATGCACCACCCAGTGCTGATATCCGATGGCGGTCAGCAAGGCCAGCATCGCTCAGCCCACCATCGCCCGCAGCAGCACAACCGCTCCCAGGGCGAACATCGCCACGTAGAAGGCCACCTGGCCGTTCTCGAGTCGTGACCCGATCCACCCCAGCCCTTCGGCCAGGCGAGCGGTGCCTCCGACGCCGATCCGGTCGATGAGGAACTGGTCGACCGTCTGCCACAGGACGCGACGCGACAGCCACACCAGCGGGTTGACGATCACGCGCTGATAGAGTTCGTCGATGTAATACTTGTGGTAGAGGACGCTGGCCAGCCCGCGTTCGGGCGGGGCGCGATCCGGCGTGGGAATGGGGCGGCGCAACGTCACCGTCGTGCCGAACCAGATCCCGATGACCGCGGCGCAGACCGCGACCACGATCAGGACCGTTGTGGTGGCCGCCGCCTGCTCCGCCGACGGGGCGACGAGCGCCTGCCCCACGCCGGTCGCCGGGGCAAGCCAGTGGTCCAGCCACGCCGAGCCGCCGATGAACTCCGGCAGGTTGATCACGCCGCCGACGGCACTCAGCACGCCCAGCACCAGCAACGGCCCGGTCATGATCCACGGCGCTTCGTGCAGGTGCTCCCGGGCCGCCGCCGGACCCCGGAAATCCCCCAGGAACGTCATCGCGATCAGCCGCGAGATGTAGAACGCCGTCATGATCGCCGCGGCGAGCGCCAGCGCCCAGCAGACCAGGTAGACCGGATGCCGCATCCCCTGGGCGAAGGCGGCGCCGAGAATGTCGTCCTTGGAGAAGAATCCCGACAGCGGCGGCACACCCGCGATGGCCAGGCTCGCCACCGTCATCAAGCCGAACGTCCACGGCATCGCGCGGCGCAGGCCGCCCATGTTGCGCATGTCCTGGGCGTCGGCATCGGTATGCGACGCGTGCAGCGCATGGTGCATGATATGGATGACGCTACCGGCGCCGAGGAACAACAGGGCCTTGAAGAAGGCGTGCATCACCAGATGGAACATGCCGGCGGCGTACACGCCGGTGCCGACCCCGAGGAACATGTAGCCCAGCTGCGAGACGGTCGAGTAGGCCAGCACCTTCTTGATGTCGTATTGCCGCAAGCCGATGCTGGCCGCGAAGAACGCCGTCACCGCGCCGATCACCGCCACCACCTCGAGCGTGCCCGGCGCCATGGCGAAGAGCACCCCCATCCGCGCCACCAGGAACACGCCGGCGGTGACCATCGTGGCGGCGTGGATCAGCGCGGAGACCGGTGTCGGGCCGGCCATTGCGTCGGGCAGCCACACGTACAGCGGAATCTGCGCCGACTTGCCGGTGCAGCCCAGGAACACCAGCAGGGTGATCAGCGCCACCGTCCCGCTGCCGGCCACCAGGCGGACCGGTGCCAGCAGGGCGATCTCGGCGAAGTTGAGCGTGCCGAGGTGCCACCACAGCAGGAACATCGCGGTCAACACGCCGAAGTCGCCGATCCGGTTGGCGAGGAACGCCTTCTTGCCGGCGTCGGAGTTGGCGTTGACATCGAACCAGAAGCCGATCAGCAGGTACGAGCAGAGCCCCACGCCTTCCCACCCGATGAACGACACCGGCAGCGAGGCGCCGAGCACCAGCACCAGCATGAAGGCCACGAAGAGATTGAGATAGGCAAAGAACCGGGCGTAGCCCGGGTCGTTCCACATGTAGCCCACCGAAAAGAGGTGGATCAGCCCGCCCACCCCGGTGATCACCAGCATCATGATCAGCGTCAGGTGGTCCACCTGCAGCGCGAAATCGATCGAGAAGCGCGGCGTGACCGGCATCCAGTGCCACAGCACCAGTTGAACGGCCGGCTCCACGCTGTGCAGCATCGCGACGAACGCCCCGACTGCCACCACGAACGCCACCGCCACCACGCCAACGCCGATGACCGACACGGCGCCGCGAGCCCGCGGCCGGGCGAACGCCAGCACGCCGTTGAGCACGGCGCCCACGACCGGGGCCAGGACCGCGAGCCACACGAGCCGGATCACGCCTCAGCCCTTGAGCAGGTTGATCTGCGTCAGATCGACCGACTGCGTGTGCCGGAAGATCGCCAGGATGATCGCCAGCCCGACCGCGGCCTCGGCGGCGGCAACGGTCATCACGAAGAACACCATGATCTGACCGCTGACGCCGTGCAGCTGGGCCAGCGCCACGAAGGTGAGATTGACCGCGTTGAGCATCAGTTCGATGCCCATGAACACCACGATCGCGTTGCGGCGGATGAGCACCCCCGCCACGCCGATCACGAACAGGATGGCCGACAGCGCCAGCGACGGACCGAGCAGCATCAGAGCTTCCTTTTCGCCAGGACGACCGCTCCGATCACCGCCACCAGGAGCAGCACCGAGGTCACTTCGAACGGCACGAGGTACGTCTGAAAGAGCGGGGCGGCCACGCCACCGATGGCGCCGTGGGAAGCGACCGCCGCCGCCAGGTTGCGTCCCTCGGGAAAGACCAGCGACGGATCCGGGGCGGCCACGCCGGGGTAGAACTCCTGCGCCAACCGCGCCGGCGTGTACGCCGCCAGGGCCAGCAGCGTGACGCCCAGGGCCGCGGCCAGCAATGCACCCGCGATCCAGACCGGACGCCGCCGCCATACGTTCGGCACCGACTCGAGATTGAGCAGCATGATCACGAACAGGAACAGCACCATCACCGCGCCGGCGTACACGATCACCTGCAACGCCGCGATGAATTCCGCCTCGAGCAGCACGAAGATGGCCGCCAGCGCGAACATGCACGACACCAGCCAGAGCGCCGCCGACACGGCGTTGCTCCGGGTGATGCACAGCAGCGCCGATCCGACCGCCCACGCCGCGAAGCAATAGAAGACGACGGTGGTGATCGTCACGCCTCACTCACCCCGCGGATCGGAAGGATCCCAGAGCGTCGAGACCGGATGGGTCTGCGCCGACAGCCGCTCCAGATCGTAGACGAAGCGCTCGCGCAGGTATTCGGAGTTCTCGTAGTGCACCCCGACGTGAATCGCTTCCTCGGGGCAGACTTCCTGGCAATACCCGCAGAACACGCAGCGGAATTCGTCAATTTCGTAGATCAGCGGATAGCGGTTCCCCTTTTCGTCCTCGCCGGGCACCAGCTTGATGCAGTTCGCGGGACAGATCTGGGGACAGAGCCCGCAGGCGACGCATTTCGACCGGCCTTGCTCGTCGGTCATCATCCGGTGCGTGCCGCGCCACCGGGTCGAGAGCCGCCAGGTGTCGGTACTGCGCTGCTCCGGGTACTGCATCGTGACCCTGGGTTGCAGCATGTGCTTGAACGTGAGCGCCATTCCCTTGAGGGTGGCCCGCACGTACGACACCTCACGCCCGGGGCGCTGCATCACCTTCACGCCGATCGCCATCAGGCCTCCGCTCCGGCGCCGAGCGCCGCCCGGCCCCTCGGACCCACGCCGCGAACCACCCGGCCCCGGTCGAACAGCACGAACACCCCCCACCCCAGCGCCAGGTTCAGCGCCAGCAACGCCAACCCCACGGCGCGCGGATCGGTCCAGCCCAGCCCGCGTTCGATGAGCTGAATGGCACAGGCGATGACCATGATGTAGACCAGCGACAGCGGCAGCAGCACCTTCCACCCCAGCGCCATCAGCTGATCGTATCGGAACCGCGGCAGCGTCCAGCGGATCCACATCACGAAGAAGATCCAGAAGAACATCTTGACGAAGAACACCAGGAACGTCACCAGCGTCTGCAGGGCGCCGCCTTGTTCGTCCCAGTGCGTGAACGGCACGTCCCACCCGCCGAAATACAACGTCGCGATCATCGCGGCGATCACCACGATGTGCGCGTATTCGCCGATCATGAACAGCGAGAATTTCATGGCGCTGTATTCCGAGTGGTACCCCGCCACGAGTTCCGATTCCGCTTCGGGAAGGTCGAACGGCAGCCGGTTGGTTTCGGCAAGCCCGGCGATGGTGAACACGAAGAACGACAGGAACAGCGGAGCGATGTACCAGAGACCGTGCTGCTGGCGGCTGATGATGTCGTCGAAGGAGGCGTTGCCACCGAGCAGCAGCAGCGGCACCAGCGACATCCCCATCGCCACCTCGTAGGAGATCATCTGCGCACTGGCCCGCAGCCCGCCCAGCAGCGAATACTTGCTGTTCGACGCCCACCCCGCCAGCGCCACACCGTAGACGCCGAGCGACGAGAACGCCAGCACGAAGACGAATCCGACCGGCACGTCGGCCATCGCCATCGGAACCAACCCGTGATACGCCACCTCGCCGAGCGCCCAGATGTGGGTGTCGAAATTCACCGGCAGCGGTGCCGCCAGCGGCAGCACGGCGATCAGCATCAGCGCCGGCACGAACCCGAACGCGGGCGCGAGGATGAACAGGAACCGCGAGGCCGACGCTGGCCGCGTCTCTTCCTTGATGAAGTTCTTGATTCCGTCGGCGACCGGCTGGAGAATTCCCGACGGACCGACCCGGTTCGGCCCGGGCCGGTTCTGCATCCACCCCGCCACCTTGCGTTCCATCAGGGTCAGCAGCGCCACGCCCACCATGACCATGGTGAATATCACCACGATCTTGATGACAGCCAGCAGCAGGAAGCCCTTCTGGTCGGGAGTCATCGCGATGCCGCCTCGGGGAGTCCGGTCACCGTGCGGCCGGCCAGGCCAAGATCGCGGTATGTCAGCCCATCGAACGGCATCAGCGTACCAAACGCCTCGGAGGCGGTGGCCGGCGTGGCGCGTCCCGCGGCCACCAGCGCCCATGCCTGGCTCGCCACCCACCATGCCGGCCGCGCCATGCCGGGCGGTGTGCGCGCCGGGAGATAGCGCTGGGCACGGCGATCGCGATTGACGTAGACACCCTGCTCTTCGGCCATCGTGGTGATCGGCAGCACGGCGTCGACCGCGCGCAACCGCGGATCCGCCAACGTGGCGAGGTGCACCACCCGCTCCGCTCCGGCCAACGCCGTCGCCTCGGCGTCGGTCAGTTCGGCGTCGAGCACCACCACGACCGCCGCTTGCGCCGCGGCCCGCAGCGCTTCGGCCCACGTGGCGCCGACGCCGAGCATCCTGGCCCCGGTCACGTTGGGGGCGCGTTCCTCGCGCAGCGCCAGATTGGCGATCTGTCCGATCGGCGCCGCGGGACCCGTCGGTACCTGCACCGCCGCCGTCACGTCGTAGCCGTCGAGCAGGCGCATCGTCCACCCGATCGATTCGCACGAGGCGCGGCGTCCGACCAGCACCACGGCGCCGCCCACCGGGTTGCGGATCAGGCCCGCAACGTGCGCCAGTGCCGTGTCCCAATCCGTGGCGCGAAGTTTCTCGCCGTCACCGAGCAACGGGGCCTCGACCCGGTCGCCGCGATTCATCCAGCGATAGTCGGCACGGCCGGTGTCACACATGAAATGCCGGTTGACGTCGAGATTGGGACGCGGCCGCAGGCGGACCACCGCCCCGTCGCGGGTATCGATCGTCATGTTGCAACCCTGGGAGCACCCGGGACAGACCGACGCCGCCTTGTCCAGCTCCCAGGCTCGCGCCTTGTGGAGAAAGTCCTTGGACAGGAGCGAGCCCACCGGGCAGAGATCGACCACGTTCCCCGCCCAGGGATGGTCGAGCCGCTCGGTCTGGTCGATGCCGATGTAGGCGCGATCGCCGCGGCGATAGACCTCGAGCACCGGATCGCCGGCAACACTGTCCATGAAGCGCACGCACCGGGTGCAAAGGATGCAACGGTTCGGCACGTAGAGGATGTCTTCGCCGAAGTCCTCGACCGGAGCGTAGCGCTTCGGGTAGTCGCTGTAGCGCGTGCCCGCTCGCCCTTCCTGATACGTGAAGTCCTGCAGCTCGCACTCGCCGGCCTGGTCGCAGATCGGGCAATCGAGCGGGTGGTTGATCAACAGGAATTCGAGCACCGCCTTGCGCGCGGTCTTCGCTTCCACGGAATCGTTGACATGCACCACCTGCCCGTCGGCGACGGCGGTGACGCAGGCCGGGAGCAGCTTCGGCGCCTTGTCGACATGCACCAGGCACATTCGGCAGACCGCCGGCGACGGCAGCGACGGGTGGTAGCAGTAGTGCGGCACGAGCACGCCGGCCCGCTTGGCGGCATCGATCAGCATGGTGCCTTTCGGCACGGTGACCGGCACACCGTCGATCGTCAGCGACACCTGTTCATCGGCCATGGGCTCAGGCCTCCGCCATCGCGGGCACGCGACGGCCGGTCAGGTAGGCATCAAAATCCGCCCGGAACTTGTTGATGCCGCTCAGCACCGGCGCGGCGCACGAGTCGCTCAGCACGCAGATCGTCTTGCCGGTCATCTGGTCTGCGAGGTCCACCAGCAGGTCCAGGTCCGACGGCTTGCCCTGCCCGGCCAGGATGCGCTCCAGAATCCGGGTGGTCCACGCGGTGCCTTCGCGGCAATTGGTGCACTGCGCGCAGCTCTCTTCGGCATAGAAGCGCGCCAGGCGCATGATCGCCCGCACCAGGTCGGTGGAGTCGTCCATCACGATCATCCCGCCCGAGCCGAGCATCGATCCGCGCGCCACGATACCCTCGTAGTCGGTGGCGCATCCCTGCACTTCCCCGGGCGTCATGATCGGCACCGACGACCCACCGGGGATGACCGCCTTGAGGGTGCGACCGGGGCGCATGCCGCCGCAGAGGTCATTGATCAGTTCGTCCATGGGAAAGCCCATGGTGATCTCGTACACGCCGGGGCGCTGCACGTGACCGCACACCGAAATGAGCTTGGTGCCGGTGCTCTTCGGGCTGGCGAGCGACAGGCCGGCGTACCATCCGGCCTCCACGGGTGAGGATCGGCGGCACGGCGGCGAGCGTCTCGACGTTGTTGATCGTCGTCGGCATGCCGAAGACGCCCGGCGACGGCCGGGAACGGCGGCTTGATCCGCGGATTGCCGCGCTTGCCCTCGATCGAGTTCATCAGCGCGGTCTCTTCACCGCAGATGTACGCGCCGGCGCCGCGATGGATGACGATGTCGTGCCGCTTGCCCGACCCGAGCACGTCGCCACCGAGCGCGCCGTGGGCGTAGGCCTCCTGCGACCGCGCGCGCCCATTACCGCGAGCGGCTCGGTGAACTCGCCGCGGATGTAGAGGTAGCGTCGTCTCGGCCCGGATGGCGAGGCCGGCGATGACGCAGCCCTCGATCAGCGCGTGGGGCGTCCACCGCATGATCTCGCGGTCCTTGAACGTCCCCGGCTCCGATTCGTCGGCATTGCAGCAGAGATAGTGCGGCCTGGCGGTGTCCTTCGGCATGAACGACCACTTGAGCGCCGGTCGGGAACCCCGCGCCGCCGCGGCCACGCAGCCCCGACTGCTTCACCTCGTCGACGATCTGCTCGGGGGTCATTTCCAGCGCCTTCCGCAGCGCGCTGTACCCACCGTGTGCGGTCCACCAGTCGTAGCCACGCGCCTCCGGCTTGCCGAAGTGCTCGGACAGGACCGGGTTCTCGCGCGGGTGAATCGGGTGCGGATAGCCCATCAGCGATACCGCTCCAACAGCTCCGGCACGCGCTCCGGCGTGACCGATTCGATGAAGTCATCGTCGATCAGCATCGGTGTCACAAAACCGCACGCACCGAGGCATTCGGTCTCGACCACCGTGAAGCGCCCGTCGGGACTGGTGGCGCCGAGGTCGCCGCAACCGGTGTGCTCCAGCAGCGCCCGGACGACGTCTTCGGCGCCGCAGATCCCGCACGGCGACGTGGTGCAGACCTGGATGAAGTGACGGCCCACCGGGTGTTCGTGGAACATGGTGTAGAACGTGACCACGCCGCGCACGTAGGCGGGCGACAGGCCGAGTTGCCCGGCGACTTCGAGCACGGCGCCGTCCGGGATCCATCCTCGGGCGTGCTGCACCATCCACAACGCCGGCAGCAGCACCGCCTGCCGCGTCGGATACTTGGCGAAGAGCGCTTCAAGCTGGGCCAGCGTGGAGCCGGTGAACACCGGCTGGTACGTCTCGGTTGCCTGATCGCTCACCGATCGATCTCTCCCATGACGATGTCGACACTGGCATTGATCGCGATGACGTCGGCCAGCAGGGCCCCTTCGCAGAGCCTGGGCAGCGCCGCCAGGTTGAGGAACGACGGCGGCCGGATGCGCCACCGCACCGGCTTGGCGGTGCCGTCGGCGACCAGGTAATACCCCAGCTCTCCCTTGGGATTCTCGATGCCAAGATAGACCTCGCCGGGGGGGACGGGAATGCCCTCCATGACCTGCTTGAAGTGGAAGATCATCGCCTCCATGTCGCTCATCGCGCGCGACTTGGTCGGCAGCGTCACCCGCGGGTCGGCGATGTCGACCGGCCCCGGCTCGAGGCGCTCCAGCGCCTGCTCGAGAATCCGGACCGACTGCGACATCTCTTCCAGCCGCACCCGGTAGCGGTCGTACACGTCGCCGTGCTCGCCGATCGGGCACGTCGAAGTCGAATTCGTCGTACCCCAGGTAGGGCCGGTCCTTGCGGACGTCGTAGGCCACGCCGCTGGCCCGCAACATCGGACCGGAGAGCGAGTAATTGATGGCCTCCGCCGCCGACATCGCCCCCACGCCCTGCGTCCGGCCGCACCAGATGGCGTTGCGGGTGAACATCGTGTCGACTTCGCGAAGCGTGGCGGGAAACGTGCGCACGAAATCGCGCAGCTGGTCTTCCCACCCATCGGGCACGTCGGCCATCATCCCGCCGATGCGCGCCACCGAGGTCGTCAGGCGCGCGCCGGTCCAGGACTCCTGCAGGTTGTACACCCGCTCGCGCTGCTCGAACGTCCACAGGAATGGCGTGTAGGCGCCGAGATCGATCCCGGTGGTGCCCATCCACACCAGGTGCGAGATGATCCGGCTCAGCTCGCAGGCGATCACCCGCAGCAACCGGCATCGCTCGGTGATGGTGATGTCGAGCATCGCCTCGACCGCCAGGGCCAGCGCGATGTTGTTCGACATCGGCGAGAGGTAGTCGGTGCGATCGGTAAGCGGAATCAGCTGGTTGTAGAAGCGGTACTCGCCGAGCTTCTCGAACCCGGAATGGAGGTAGCCGACGTGGGGAATGACCCGCTTGACGGTCTCCCCTTCCAGTTCGACGACCAGCCGCAGCACGCCGTGCGTCGCCGGGTGCTGCGGTCCGAGGTTCACCAGCAGGTGCTCGGCGCCGAAGTCCTCCGACACCGTTTCACTGGGACGCCGGGCCACGCCGACCGGCACGTTGCGCACGTTGCCGCGCGCGTCCATGATCGGCGTCGAAACCGACATCTCCACGGTGCGGGTGGTCACGGCAACGGCCCCCGGCCGCTGGCGGCGAGCCGCTCCCGCATGTCCTCGGGAAGTTCGTGGTACGCTTCGGCGACCGACAACTCCTCCAGCGAGTAGTACGCCTCGGGGTTGGCCATGAGAGCCTGCCGGGTCTGTTCGGCGCGCGACCAGTGGCCCCGCAGCGGAAAGGATTTCCGCAGCGGGAAGCCTTCCGAATACGTCTCCCACATCAGAATGCGCCGCAGATCGGGGTGGCCGCGGAAGCGGACGCCGAACATGTCCCACACCTCGCGCTCGAGCCAGTTGGCGCCGGCCCAGAGGTCGGTGACGGTGGCGACGTCGAGCGGGCCATCGGGGTCGAGCGGAATCTTCACCCGGAGATCGACCCTGCGGTCGAGCGAGCGCAGCTGGTAGACCACCTCGAGCGGCAGTTCCGGATCGCGGTATTCCACGGCGGTGATGTCGGTGAGATAGTCGAACCGCTGTCCCTCGTCCTGTTGCAGCCACGCGAGCACGTCGTGGGCCGCGCCGGGCGCGACGTACACCACCTGCTGACCGCTCACCACCAGGGTGCGCCACACCGCCGGACCGAAGCGCGTGTGGAGCGCCGCTGCTGTCTCCACGCTCCCGATGGGCGCCGGACGGCGAGACGCCGTCGCGGCCGTCATCCGGACCTCGTCTGCTGCACCGAATTGCCGAACGGCTCCGAGACCTCGTCGATGTCCCGCGGCCGGCGGAACAGGCCGTCGGGTCCCACCAGGTGTTCCACCCGCAGCGTCGGATCCGACAGCGACTCGCCCTTGATCTTCTTCTGGAGCAGCAGGATGCCGTACAGCAGCCCTTCCGGGCGCGGCGGGCAGCCCGGCACGTAGACATCCACCGGAATGATCGTGTCGATGCCCTGCACCATCGCGTAATTGTCGAAGATGCCACCGGTCGAAGCGCACGCCCCCATGGATATCGCCCATTTCGGCTGCGGCATCTGATCCCAGATGCGGCGGATCACCGGCGCCAGCTTGAACGGCAACCGGCCGGCGCAGATCAGGACATCGGCCTGGCGCGGCGAGAAGCTTTGCCGTTCCATCCCGAAGCGCGCGATATCGAAGCGCGACGCGGCCGTGGCCATGTATTCGATGGCGCAACACGCGGTTCCGAAGGGCATCGGCCAGAGCGAATTGGCCCGGCCCCAGTTGACCAGCGCGTCGAGCCGCGTGGTGATCCAGTTGGGAGAAACCGTTTCGATGACGCCCGGTCCGGGCGCATCGTCCAGCGGCGGGGTCAGTCCCACTGCAACGCCCCCCGTTTCCAGATGTAGACGTAGCCCACGCCGAGGATCGCCACGAAGGTGGCCATCTCGATCAGCAGCATGCCGCCCAGCGACCGCAACTGCGCGAATGCCACCGCCCACGGAAGGAGGAAGACGGTCTCGATGTCGAAGACGATGAACAGCATCGCCACCAGGTAGAACTTGACCGAGAACCGCTCCCGCGCGTCACCGATGACCGGCATGCCCGACTCGTACGGGGCTTCCTTGACGGCGGTGGGTCGGCGGTTGGACAGGAGGGTCGAGGCACCGATGATCAACGCCGCGTTGGCGATGACGAAGAGCAGCACCAGGAGGATCGGCGTGTACGGCTGGAGCATGGGCGCGTGGGCCTCGTGAAAAAATTCACAACCTTCGGAAGTTAGATACCCGGAGGGGCGAATTCAACGTGACCCGGTGATCGTCCCGGGGAACCGCAAGCCGGATATATTGGTCTCCCATGTCCATCAAATCCGACCGCTGGATCCGGCGCATGGCGCGCGACCACGCCATGATCGAACCGTTCGTCGACGGCCAGGTCCGGGCCGGCGCCATCTCGTACGGCGTCTCGTCGTACGGCTACGACATGCGCGTCGCCGACGAGTTCCGCATCTTCACCAACGCGCTCTCGGCCGTGGTCGATCCCAAGCACTTCGACCAGCGCAGTTTCGTGGAATTCAGCGGTGACGTCTGCATCGTGCCGCCCAATTCCTTCGCACTGGCCCGCTCGGTGGAATATTTCCGCATTCCGCGAGACGTCCTCACCATCTGCGTCGGCAAGTCGACCTACGCGCGCTGCGGCATCATCACCAACGTCACACCGTTCGAGCCGGAATGGGAGGGACACGTGACGCTGGAGATCAGCAACACCACGCCGCTCCCCGCCCGGATCTATGCCAACGAGGGGATCTGCCAGGTGCTGTTCTTCGAGGCCGACGCCGACGACGTCTGCGAAACGAGCTACGCCGACAAGCAGGGGAAATACCAGGCGCAGCGCGGCGTCACCCTTCCCCGTCTCTAGGCCGCCGCCACCCGCCGCGGCGGGCTAGTCGCGCAACGCCGCCGCCGCCGCGTTGACCGCGGCCGTCGCGGCGTCGATGTGCATCACGAGGTCGGCGATTTCGGCGCGCGCCCGGGCCGCGTCGTGGTCGCGCAGCGCCTCGGCCACGCTCGGCAACGCGATGTTGGCATAGCCGTTGTCGCGGTCGGACGCGAACACCAGGTTCTTCATGTCGGGTCGTCCCACCAGCCCCTGCGGCCGTGTGAGCTGTTGCTCCACCTTGAGCAGCAGATCGTTGACGCGCGCGAGCCGGTCGGCGGGCAGCGCACGCGCCAGTGTGCTCGAGCGCAGCGCATCGAACTCGCGCCCCGCCCGGGCCAGCGCGCCAGTCGCCCGGGTGAGTTCGGTGGTCCCGTCGCTGAGGCCGCTGGCCGCCGGATCCCGCATGGTACGGTCGATCAGTTTCCCGAGATAGTCACCCAGCGCCGCAAAGTCGTACGGCACGATGTCCGCATCGGCCAGCCGTGCGAGGACGACGGCGTCGATCCGGCCTTCGGCCGCGTGGGCCCGATACCCCGGATCCGCGAACCGTTCCACCTGGGTCCAGGTGTCGTACGCGGAATGGTAGGTGCCGCCCGCGCCGCCGCCGAATCCATAGTCGAGCGAGGGAATGCCGAGCCCGTTGTAGAACGCGCCGAAGTCGGATCCGCCGCCGAGATCGCCCATCGCCGGGATCGAATCGCGTGCTACGCCACGGCCGCGCCGTCCCCCCTGATGCGCCCACCGGCCGAACACCGAGGCAGTGTCGCCGGGTTGTCGTACCGTTGCCGTCACGTCCCGCACGATCTGCTGGAGCGACGCGGTGCCGCTGCCGCCGAACGACGTTCCCGATGCCGCTTCGTCCTGATTGACATACGCCACCGCGTGCGCCTTGAGCGACGCGGCCTGCGACTCGACCCATTCGGTCGATCCGACCAGACCCCATTCCTCGGCATCCCATGTGGCGAAGATGAGCGTCCGGCGGGGACGGTACCCCGCCTTGAGCGCGGCGCCCCACGCGCGCGCGGCCTCCATCACGCTCACCGATCCGGAAACGTTGTCGTTCGCCCCGGGTCCCCACGCGTCGCGATGGCCGCCGATGATCACCAGTTCGTCGGGGAACTCCGAGCCACGGATGGTGCCGAAGGTGTCGTAGATGTCGTGCATCGCGGCGTCGCCGCGCTCCGCCCAGACGCCGAGACGAACGGTCACCACGCCGTTGCCGAGGTGGTAGGGGAACTTCATCGCCCCTTGCCAACCGTGGGGCACCTCCGGCCCTCCCATGTCCTTCATCAGCAAAGCGGCGTTGCCATAGCCGATCGGCGTCACCGGAATCTTCGCGGTTCCCAGCGAGTCGCCGGGAATGCGTCGGGCGCCGGGCGTCGACGGCCAGCCGGGCGTGGTCGGATCACCCTCACCATTGAAGATCGACCCGCGCTGCACGCCCTTGGCGTTGCGATACGGCCCGGCGGGATAGACCGCTCCCTGCGCAAACCCGTCGTCCTGGGGGTCGGAATAGAGGATGAGACCGACTGCGCCGTGCGCCTGTGCTTCGCGCGCCTTGATGCCGCGGAACGACCGGCCGTACCGCGCGATGGCGACCCGCCCGCGGACCGCGACGCCGAGCGAATCGAGGGTCGCGTAGTCCGAGGGGAGGCCGTAGTTGACGTACACCAGCGGCGCGGTGACGTCGCCGTTCCCCGATCCGCCGTTCATGGCCGGCCACTGGCCGGGGAGCTCGGTGGTCGGATCGCCGGGAATGGGTGGCTCCGAGAGGTCGAGCCGCACGCGCGTCGGCGTGATGCGCTCGACGATGGCGGAATCGAGATGCGGCAGGAAGACCCGGAACGTTGCGCGCGAGGTGTCGAGTCCCCACGACGCCATCTGCCGCAGGACGAAATCCGCCGTGCCCAGCTGGGCCGGCGTGCCGGCCACATGGGGCCGTCCGGCGAGCGTCCGGGTCAGGAACCGTGCCGACGCCGTGTCGGGCGATCCACGCAACACCGCTTCCAGGCTGGTCTCGCGCGCCGCGCCAGCGGCGGTGAACCCGGTGAGGTGTTGTTGCGCGGCGAGCGGCGCGGCGACGAGGGCCAGCGTCATCGGGATGGCGGGCGACACCACGCAGGGGCAAAAGCGCATCGACGGACAGGCTCCGGAACGGGACGCCACAACCTAACATCGGCCCGCCACCGACGTGACCGCATGGCCGTGCGGCCGGCTCCCGAGGGAACCGGCCGCACTCTGGCCAACCTCACCATCCAGCAGCCGCAGCACCGCCCCCGACCGCGGCCGCGTCGCGACCGGTCAGTTGCTGCCCGACGACTCCGTCGACTTGAAGGAATATCCTTCCGTACACGGATTCTGTATCTGCACCGCGGACGTGGCCATGAGGGTCCAGCTTACCGGGTTGCCGAGCATCGGCTCCCAGCTGGTCGAGAATCCGCTCAGCGCGGTGAAATCCGGCATCGCCAACGCGTAACCAGCCGAAGCGAGGTAGGTGGGCGTTGCGCTGACCTGCGCCGAATTGAAATTGGTGCCGTCGTTGTAGGAGAACGACACGTATGGCGATGAAATATCGGTCGGCGCACTCAACGTCGCCGATTCCATGGTGTACGCCGTTCCCGAGCGCACGATGTTCACCCCGGCCAACAGCGCCGGCAGCGTGACATTTCTGTTGCCGAAGGTGTGGAAATTCTCCAAATCGAACCGGTTCGATGTCGAAGTCTCGCCCGAGATGACCAGCGAATGGTACTCGCCGCTGATCTGCTGCGACGCCGGAATGCCATATCCGGTGAACGACGCCGAGGGGCTGTTGAGTGCCCACAGGCCGCCGCGATAGCAGGCGGCACCGGTGAGATACGTGAGGTCGGCGCTAAAGGCTTCGCCGCCGAGCGGATTGGTGATCGTGATCGTCGCCGCCATCGGCGCGAACGAGTGCGATCCGTTGATGTCGATGGCGCCGAGATTCAGATCGCCACCGACGGCGATGCTGCGCTGCACGTAGCCGCGATCCGTGCTCGAGAGTGCCAGCGCCGACGCTTGCGCGTATCCGATGAGATCGAACGTGCCGGCGGGGACGTGCAGGAACTGCCCGGAAGGCAGCGCCCCGAAGGCCGTCGCTGCCGATCCACCAAGGCCGAAGGACGCAAGTGACGTCGACAATGGCAACCCGGTCACGCTGAAATTCACGGTGTATCCGCCCGTGACGGTCGTGGTGGCGCAGAACTCGGCCGGGACCAGGCCCAGGTCGCTCTTCGTTCCGAAGTAGACGTCCGTCTGGTAAGTGCCGCCGCTACCCGTGACCGTGGCGAATCCGCCGGTATTCGAGGCAATCGTGACCTGATACACATGATTGGTTCCGTTGGCAACCGTCCATGAACCGCTGCCGTCCTTGTAGGCCAGCCAGATCGGTTGGTCGGACGCGTCACACGGCGAATAATCGAGCGTCAGCGTGTTGCCGCCGCCGCCGGAGGACGTCACCGTCAGCCCGACCGTGGTCTGCATGCTCAGCGTCGAGTACGTCCCGGTTACGGTAACGGTATACGTGCCGGGCGTGGCGTTCGACGCGGCAGCCAGCGTCAGTGTCGTCGAATTGCCGGCCGTGCTGGTCGGGTTGAATGAGGCCGTCACGCCGGACGGGAGACCCGAGGCGTTGAACCCGACTGAGGAGCTGAAGCCGCCCGTCCGGGTGATGTTGATGGTGCTGGTACCGTTGGCGCCCTGTGCCATGGATACGCTCGCCGGTGACGGCGACAGCGTGAAGCCGGCGGCCGCCGTGACGGTCAGCGCGAGGGTGGCCGTGGCATCGGACACGCCGGTTCCCGTGGCGCGCACCGTGACATTGTAGTTGCCGACGGCCAGCGCACCCGGCACAACCACCGTCGCCGTCGACGTGGTACCGGTCACCGCGGCGGGGTTGAACGTGACGGTGACCCCCGAGGGCAGGTTCTCCGCAGTCAACGCCACCGTGCCGGTGAAGTTGCTGCGCGAGACGGTGATCGTCGATGATGC
Source organism: uncultured Gemmatimonadales bacterium (assembly GCA_963697065.1). Lineage (GTDB taxonomy): Bacteria > Gemmatimonadota > Gemmatimonadetes > Gemmatimonadales > GWC2-71-9 > Palsa-1233. The sequence continues at coordinate 2,223,891 of CAVOMQ010000001.1, read as the reverse complement.
GCTGGTTCCCTGCAGCGCGGATACGGCCGCGGCCGAGACATTGATGCTCGCTGTCCCGGCGGCCGTCACCGTCAACGTGAACACCTGGAAGTTGTCGGTAACGCCGTTGCCGGAGGCTTGCACCGTGAGCGCGTACGGACCGACCGCCGCTGACGCCCCGACGGCAATCGTCACCGTCCCGGTCGTGGTGGTCCCATTGGTCTGGAGCCCTGACACCGCGGCAGTGACACCCGTCGGCGCGCCAGCAACCGTGAGTGAGACATCGCCGGTGTAGCCACCTCCCCGCGTGACGGTGGCGTTGAATTGCGAAGAACTCCCCTGGGCGATCGATCCGGACGACGATCCGAGCGAAAGCGAGATCGTGTAATTGTTCCCCGTGCCGGTGCTGCTGCCCTTGCCGCACCCGGCCACCACTCCCACCGCCGCCAGACCGGCGAGCGCAAGACTCCAACGTCGTGCCGACATGTTCACTCCTCCATCAGGCGCTGGCCTGCCCTCACGGAGGTGCGAGGGCGTCGCCGCCACGGTTCGGTTGCTCGTTCGAACCCGGCCCCGCCGTTCCGTGCGGGACGGCGACACCGAGCGACTCGGGGGATGTCGAGGGATATCCGGCGGAGGCTGCCGGTCTCCCGGTCCGGCATCACCGCGATTTCTCGCCTATCGCAATATTGGCAGAAGACGATCGAATGGGCCAGCGCCCGCACACCCCGCGGGGCACGGAGTGACCGGATCTTTACGCCGGCGCCAATCCGGCCGGCGAGATCAGGTGGGACGGAGCGGTTCGACGTGCGACCGGTCCGCCCAGGTGGCGTGGACCAGATCGCGATTCATCCGGGCGATGTTCTCGATCGAGATGCTCTTGGGGCAGACCGCCTCACACTCGCCATAATTGCTGCATCCACCGAACCCTTCGGCATCCATCTGGCGGACCATCGCCAGGACCCGCCGATACCGCTCCGGCTGCCCCTGCGGCAGCCGCGCCAGGTGGCTGATCTTGGCCGCGGTGAAGAGGGAGGCCGAGCCGTTCGGGCACGCCGCCACGCACGCACCGCAGCCGATGCACTGCGGCCGAATCCATCGCCTGGTCGGCCTGCTCCTTCCCCACCAGCATGCCGTTGGCGTCCTGCGCTGCCCCGGTGGGTGCCGTGATGTACCCGCCCGCCTGGATGATCCGGTCGAAGGCGCTGCGGTCGACGACGAGATCGCGCAGCACCGGGAACGCCCCCGCCCGCCACGGTTCGACCACCACCGACTGACCATCGTGGAAATGCCGCATGTGCAGCTGGCAGACGGTGGTCGCCCGCATCGGACCGTGGGCCACGCCGTTGATCACCAGCGAACACGTGCCGCAGATCCCCTCGCGGCAGTCGTGGTCGAACGCGATCGGCTCTTCGCCCCTCTCGATCAGCGACTCGTTGACGTCATCGAGCAGTTCCAGGAACGACATGTCCGGGCTGACATCGTCGGCCTGGTAGGTCTTGAAGCTGCCGGCGGCGGACGGCCCGGCCTGGCGCCAGACTTTCAGGGTCAGGTGCACGGGTTGATCCCTCGCGGGACGATCCCTCGCGGCCTGACGGCCGCTCGGGATGACGTGCCGCCTTGTTGCCATGACCGCTGGGACACCGGCAGGCGGCACGTCACTTATAGCTCCGCGTCGCCAGCTTCACGAATTCGTACTCCAGCGGCTCGGTGTGCCGCACCGGGGCCGACTCCGCGCCGGTGTATTCCCACACCGCCGCGTGGGCAAAATGGGCGTCGTCGCGGCGGGCTTCGCCGTCGTCGGTCTGGTATTCGGTACGGAAGTGGCCGCCACACGATTCGTCGCGAGCCAGCGCGTCACGACAGAGCAATTCGCCGAACTCGAGGAAGTCGGCCACCCGCCCCGCCTTTTCCAGTGACTGATTGAGCGTGCTGGCCGCCCCCAGCACCCGTACGTTCTCCCAGAATTCAGCCCGCAGCGCCGGGATCCGTTCCAGCGCCGTTTGCAGCCCATCGCGATTGCGGGCCATGCCGCAGTATTCCCACATCACGTGGCCCAGCTCGCGGTGGAACGAGTCCACCGACCGCGTGCCGTCGACGGCCAGCAGCCGGGTCAGCCGGTCCCTGGCGTGCGCCTCGGCATCGCGGAACGCCGGGTCGGACGCCGACACGGGGCCCATCTTGTTGCCGGCGAGATAATCGCCGATGGTGTACGGCAGGATGAAGTAGCCGTCGGCCAACCCCTGCATCAGCGCCGACGCGCCGAGACGGTTGGCGCCGTGATCCGAGAAGTTCGCTTCACCGATGACGTGCAGCCCGGGCAGCGTGCTCATCAGGTTGTAGTCGACCCACAGTCCGCCCATGGTATAATGCGCCGCGGGGAAGATGCGCATCGGTGTCTGGTACGGGTTCTCCCCGGTGATCCGCTGGTACATCTCGAAGAGGTTGCCGTACCGGTCGCGGATCATGTCCTGCCCCAGGCGGGTGATGGCACTGGCAAAGTCGAGATAGACGCCGCGGCCGCCCGGCCCCACGCCGCGCCCTTCGTCGCAGACTTCCTTGGCGGCCCGCGACGCGATGTCGCGCGGCGCCAGGTTGCCGAAGCTGGGGTACTTCCGCTCGAGGTAGTAATCGCGTTCGGCTTCGGGAATGTCATTCGGCGGACGGTGGTCGCCGGCGCGCTTCGGGACCCAGACCCTGCCGTCGTTCCGCAACGATTCGGACATCAGGGTCAATTTGGACTGGTGCTCGCCGCTCACCGGGATGCAGGTGGGGTGAATCTGGGTAAAACAGGGATTCGCAAAGCCGGCCCCGCGCTTGTAAGCGCGGTACGCCGCCGTCACGTTGCATCCCTTGGCGTTCGTCGAGAGGAAGAAGACGTTGCTGTATCCTCCCGTCGCCAGCACCACCGCATCACCGGCGAAAGATCCGATCTCGCCGCTCACCAGGTCGCGCGCCACGATGCCGCGCGCGTGCCCGCCCACCACGACCAACTCGAGCATTTCGTGGCGCGGATACATGCTGATGCCGCCCGCCGCCACCATCCGCTCCAACGCCTGGTACGCGCCCAGCAGCAACTGCTGTCCCGTCTGGCCCCGGGCGTAGAAGGTCCGCGACACCAACGCGCCGCCGAACGAACGATTGGCCAGCTGGCCACCGTACTCACGCGCGAACGGCACCCCCTGCGCCACGCACTGGTCGATGATGTTCCCTGACACCTGCGCCAGGCGGTAGACGTTCCCTTCGCGCGAACGGAAGTCGCCGCCCTTGACGGTGTCGTAGAACAGCCGCCAGGTGGAATCACCGTCGTTCTGGTAGTTCTTGGCGGCGTTGATGCCACCCTGCGCGGCGATGGAGTGGGCCCGCCGCGGCGAATCCTGGAAGCAGAAGCACGACACCCTGTAGCCAAGCTCCGCCAGCGACGCGGCCGCCGACGCGCCGGCCAGACCGGATCCGACGACGATGATGTGGAACTTCCGCTTGTTGGCGGGCGACACCAGCCGGAGATCGGCCAGATGCCGGTCCCATTTCTCCGCCAGCGGCCCGGCGGGCACTTCCGCCACCAGTCTCATCGCAACCATCCCAGGAGCGCGGCCAGGGGAATCATGGCGAAACCGCCCGCCACCACGATCGCCAGGCCGATGGATATCACCCGCCTGCTGCGGTTCCACGCCGGATGGTCGACGCCGAGTGTCTGGAACACGGCCCAGACGCCATGCCAGAAGTGCAGTCCGAGCGCGAGCATCGCCACGAGGTAGAACACTGCCACCGGCTTGACGGCCATCCCCTCGATCACGTTGCGCCCCACCTCACCGGGGTGGAAATCCGGATGGAACGTACCCGTCGTGAAATGGAGGATGTGAAAGACGATGAACACGGCCAGCAGCACGCCGCCCCACCGCATGGTGCGCGCGGCATAGGTGGTCACCAGCCGCTCGTGACGCGAGTAACCCTCGGGACGGGCCGCGTGCGCGCGACGGGTCAGCTGCCATGCCGCCAGGATGTGAAGCAGCAGCGACGCCAGCAGGACCGCCCGCATCGCCCACAACACCGGGCCGAGCGAACGGAGCCAGGCAGCGTAGTGGTCGAGATGGGCCGGATTGCTGAAGATGAGGACGTTGGAAACCATGTGGGAGATCAGGAAGAGCACCATGATCAGCCCGGTGATGGCCATCACCACCTTCTTGCCAATGGTGCTCTCCCACACTGCGCGGAAGCGATTCACGCGCGTCTCAGACGATCGCTTGTACCGCGCGCACCGCCTCGGCGGACTGGGCCAGCGCGGCCTGCTCTTCGGCCGACAGCGGCACTTCCACCACCCGCTCCAGGCCGCGCCGTCCCAGCAGGCAGGGCACGCCGCAGTAGACGTCGCGCAGTCCGTATTCTCCCTGCAACCACGCCGAACACGGCAACAGGCGCTTGCGGTCGAACACGATCGCCTCGGCCATCTGCACCGCGGCGGCACTCGGCGCGTAGTAGGCCGAGCCGGTCTTGAGATGCGCGACGATCTCGGCGCCGCCCTTCCGGGCCCGGTCGACGATGGCCTCGAGCTTGTCGGCGGCGAGGAAATGCGAGACCGGAATGCCGGAGACGGTGGTGTACGACGTGAGCGGAACCATGGTATCGCCGTGGCCGCCGAGGACCATTGCCTGGATGTCCGCGGCGGAGACGCCGATGGCGTCGGCCAGGAAGGTCCGGTACCGCGCCGTGTCGAGCACGCCGGCCATGCCGAACACCCGCTCCCGCGGGAAGCCGGTCACCTGCCGCATCACGTAACACATCACGTCGAGTGGATTCGAGACCACGATCACGATGGCGTTCGGTGCAACACGCTTGAGTTCGCCCGCGACGGAGCGCACGATGCCGGCGTTGGTCTTGACGAGATCGTCGCGGCTCATTCCCGGCTTGCGAGCGATCCCCGCCGTGACGATGCAGAGTTCGGAGCCGGCGGCCGCACCGTAGTCGTTGGTGCCTTCGATGCGCGTATCGAATCCCTCGACCGGTCCCGACTGCCACTGATCGAGCGCCTTGCCCTGCGGAATTCCTTCCACCACATCGACCATCACCACCGTGCGCGCCAATCGTTGCTCGGCCACCCGTTGCGCCGCGGTCGCGCCCACGTTCCCCGCTCCGACTACCGTGATCTTCTCGAACATGTCGTTTCCGAAGTTGCCAGGGGTGCCGACAAACTAATCGGATCAGATTCCGGCGGCACGACGTCGCCGACGGTCGCGGCCGGTGCGGCTCAGCGCCTGGCGCCGTGCGATGTGGTGCGCCGCCGGTGGGGACGGCGGGCCGGCTTTGCCGGGCCGGGCGGCTGGCCGGCCTTCTCGCCCGCCAGGGCCAGCACCGCCTCGACCGCATCCGGCAGCCGCGCGGCGCCGCGCCGGCCACCGTGCGGTATCGCAAAGACCCGTTCGGGATACTTCTCACGGATCCGCTCCGGCAGCTCGAGGGTCTCGCTGCCGAATACCAGCACGCTGTTCGGCCGGAACGGCGCATCGGCAGGATCGTTCGCGCTGTCGGCGGCGAAGTAGAGGCAGCGCTCGCGACTCATCGCGTCGCGGAAGTCGCGCCAGCGCGGGTGGTGCCACCAGTCGAGCGCATCCCATTCCGGCGGGCGCGCCGCGACGAATTCGGGCCCCTCGAGGGCAAACCCGAGCGGCCCGACGAGATGCAGCGAGGCGTCGACGGCGGCGCAACGCGCCGCGACCGCGCCGGTGGCGGCGGCGGCTTGCGGTTCCAGAAGCGCGATGTGCAACGGCATGACTCAAGTTACATCGAAAAACGACATCCCGCGCCGCCGGCAAGCGGCGACGCGGGATGCGCTTGCACCGACAGATCGCCAGCTACTGCACGCAGGCCGCGAACGGATCGGTCGGTTTGGGGTGATCCACCACCACGGGATGATCAAGGTCGGCCACGTGCATCGCAATGTCGAATACCAGCTGACCGACGTGGGCCATGTGCTGGTACTGGATGTACTGCGGCTCGTCCGTGTTCTGGTGATAGTCGGCGTGACCCCCGGTGGTGAAGAAGATGATCGGGATGCCGTACCGGGCATAGTTGTAGTGGTCGCTGCGGCAATAGATCCGCTGCGGGTGCCCGTCGGCATCCATCGAGTAGTCGAACTGCATCGGGATCGCTTCGGACTTGTTCACCTGCTCGGCGATATCGCCAAGCTCGGTCGACAGGCGGCGCGAACCGACCAGCTGGAGGTAACTCGGGCCGCCGTGCAACATCTCGCCGTCTTTGCTCCGTCCGGTCACGTCGGTTGCTTCGCCGCGGCCCTCCATGTCCATGTTCAACTGGGCCACGATCGAGTCGCGCGGTACCGTGGGATGGTTGGTGAACCACTGCGATCCCCACAGCCCGGCCTCTTCACCGGTGTGCCAGACGAAGATGATCGACCGCCTCGGCTTGACGGTGCCGCGGGCGAATTTCTCCGCCAGTTCCAGCACCGAGACCGTTCCGGAACCGTCGTCGTCGGCGCCATTCTGGATCGAGTCCATCCGCGACGGGTAGATCTTGCGGAGCGAATCCTTGAGGAAGTTGATCCGCACCCACTGCTCGGCCGTCGGAGTCGGCCGCGGCCGCGTGTCGGCGCCTTCGACCAGCGCCACCATGTTGTAGGCCTTGAGCGAATCGTGCTCGATGGCGCCGCCGATGGTGTAGCCGTTGTGATCGTTGTGCGCTCCGATGGCGACGTATTCGCCGCGCAGCTTCGGATCGGAACCGGGGAGAATCGCGACCACGTTGCGGGTCGGCAACGACGTCTGCATCACCTTGAAGTTGACCGAAGCCGACGTGCCGGCGGTGCCCTTGGCGAGCCCGTCGACCGGTTTGCCGAAGATCGCCTCGGCCATCGCCGGCTCGATCGTCACCCCGCCGCCGCCAAATCCGCCCCGTCCGCCGCTGGGCTGTGCCGGGTCTTCGAAGACGCCGGTCGGCCCGCCCCGGGTGCCGCGTCCGCCAGCGAAGCCGCCGGCACCGCCGCCGCGCGCACCGCGGCCCGCGGCGTTGTCACCGCGAACGGTAAACACCTCGGCGGCCGCCTGTTCCATCGCCTGATAGGCCAGTTCCGCCGGTGACGCCTGCGCTCCGCGTCCTCCGCGTCCGCGCCCCCGCCCGAAACCACCGCCGGCGGCGGCGCTCAGGATGAGGATCTTGCCCTTCACGGCATCGGGCGCGAGCACGTTGTCGGTGTCGTTGGCGACGCCACCGTATACGGTCGCGGCGTTGGACAGCGACTTGCTCTCGGTAAGGTTCCCGGTGAAATCCTTGCCGATGAGATACTTCCTGCCGCCGACGGCGATGTACGACGCACTGTCGGTGTGCCGCTGGAACACCGGCAGATACTGGAAATAGCTTCCTTTGTCGCCGGCGGGCCTGAGCCCCATCTTCTTGACCTGATCGGCGATGTACGCCGTCGCCCGCAGGTTGTCGGGCGTGCCCACCCGGCGCCCCATCATCGAGTCGTCGGAATAGATGTACAGCCGGGTCATCAGATCGCAGGCGGTGATGTCGGGCACCGTCGGGCCGCCCTTGTATTTCAGGGGCATGTGCCCGCTCGGGTCGAGCGGCGGCGCCCCGTTGTCACCGGGTTCGTCCTGAAGTGCGGGGCACGATTGCTGGGCCGAAAGGGGAAAGACCCCGGCGCCGAGCGCGATCGCCGCAGCACCAAGAACGACACGTCGCAGGAATACCATCTTGCCACATCCGGGAAGGAGGTCGAGGGGGAAACGCGGCCCGTACCGGCGCCAAACGTACTGGTACGCGGCCAGGGTAGCCGTGGTTGAGCGGTGCCGGCGGGGCGAGGCGAGGCGGCCCCGATCCGACTGGCACGTGCCGGGGCGATCACCCGCCGCGGACGTGCATCTCCTGGCGGGGATCGGCCCGCAGTCGCGACAGTGGCACCAGCACGCCGCGGTCTGCCATGCGTGCCCGCTGCTCGGCCCCGCGATCGGCCCGTGCGTGCCAGGCGGTGCGGATCAATTCAGCCACCTCGGCGTCGGCGGCGCCCCGGCGAAGCGCCTCACGCAGATCGTGACCTCGTGCGGCATAGAGACAGAGGAAGAGCGTCCCGTCGGCCGTCAACCGGGCGCGGTCGCAGTCGCGGCAGAACGGCGCGGTGGTCGACGCGATGATGCCGACCACGCCGCCATCAGGCAACCGGAACCGTTCGGCGGGTGCCGCGCCGCGCGCCGCCGCCTCGAGCGGCTGGACCGGGCCGAACTCCTTCCCCAGCGTCGCCAGCATCTCGTCGCGCGAGACGACGGCAGCCCGGTCCCAGCGCGTCGCGCCACCGACGTCCATGTACTCGATGAACCGCGGTTCCAGGCCGCGCTGGTGCGCGAAGCGGACGATCGCGACGAGTTCGTCGTCGTTGAACCCGCGCACGACGACGGTATTCAGTTTGACAGCGCTGAACCCCGCACCCAGCGCCGCGTCGATGCCGGCGATCACATCACCATGGCGGGCGCTCCGCGCGAACGCCGCCATCCGTTCCGGCCGCAACGTGTCGAGACTGACGGTGATGCGCCCGAGTCCCGCGTCGCGCAGCGTCCGGGCCGCCGGCGCCAGCAGCAGTCCGTTCGTTGTCAGCGCCAGCTCCGCCAGTCCCTCGATCCCGCTCAGCCGGTTGACGAGTTGGTCGAGGTCGCGGCGGAGCAGCGGCTCCCCCCCGGTCAGCCGGATCTTCGTGACGCCGAGCGTCACCGCGATCCGGGCCAGGCGCACGATCTCCTCGAATGAAAGGAGCGACGTCCGTGGCAGCCAGACGTAATCGTCCTCCGGCATGCAGTACTGACAACGGAGATTGCAGCGATCGGTGACCGAGATCCGCAGCGACCGCAACGGACGACCGAGGATGTCCGCGATCGTCATGGCCGCTGGTCCGCCGGCGCTGGCGACCGGCCGGCGGTGGGGTCGACCCATGCTTCGCCGCCGTCGGCGTATCGTTCGCGTTTCCAGATCGGCACTTGCGTCTTCACCGCCTCGATCACCCAGCGACAGGCTGCAAATGCCGCGTCGCGATGCGCCGAACCCGCCGCCACCACGACGCTCGGTTCACCGATTGCGAGGATCCCGACGCGATGCGCCAGCGCCACCGTCACCGGCCAGCGTTGTTCCGCTTCGCGGATCACCGCACCGCAGACCTCTTCCACCATCGGGCCGTAGGCCGAATACTCCAGTGCGACGACCGCGCGGCCATCGTGGTGATCGCGCACCGTGCCGGTGAACGTCGCAACGCCGCCGTGGGAGGGTGCGCTCACGGCACGCACCAGACGATCGAGATCGAGCGATTCGGGCGAGAGATACCCCACCGTTCTATCCCCCAGCGAGCGGCGGAAGCAACGCCACCTCGTCGCCGGGACGGACCGGCGTGGACGACTCGGCGTGGGTGAGGTTGACGGCAACCATGGGATGATCGGGAAGCACCCGGCCTCCGGGGAGACTCCGAAGAGCCGTGATCAGGTCACCGACGGACGCGCTATCGGGAAGCGCCACATGGACTTCAGCTGACCCGAACAGGTCGGCGTACCGCGCAAAGAGCAGGACCCGCTGGCGGTTCACTCGTCGTCGTCGGCTTGGGACGGCTCCGGCTCGTACTCCTCATGTGCCACCAGGGCCCGCAACTCCTTGCTGGGCTTGAACACCGGCACCGGACGGGCCGCCACTTCGACCGGGTCGCCGGTGCGCGGGTTCCGAGCCATGCGGGTCTTGCGGCGGCGGATCTTGAAGGTGCCGAATCCCCGCACTTCGATGTTGTGCTGATCGCGCATGGCCAGCTTGACGGCGTCGAGGAAGGCATCGACGACGCGGGCGCAGTCCTTCTTCGAGATCATTGGCCCGGACGTCCGGGCGATCGCGGCGGTCACCTGTTCGACGAGATCGGCCTTGGTCATCGCACCCTCGGGGGGACGGCGCGGGAGAGCATTCTGGCCCCCCGCCTTGGGCCGATATGTACGCCTCTTAAGCGTTGTCTGTCAAGAGGTTGCGGCGGCGAGGAACTCGCCGAAGTGGGGATACCCGTCGTGGGGCCCGGGGGCCGCTTCGGGGTGGTACTGGACCGCGAAGAGGGGGAGCGACCGGTGCCGGATCCCCTCCACCGTCCCGTCGTTGAGGTTGACATGGGTCACCTCGAGGTCCGGGGCACCCGGAATCCCGTCCGGACCGCCGTCGACGGCAAATCCGTGATTCTGCGTGGTGATCAGTACCCGCCCGGTATCCAGCTCCTTGACCGGGTGGTTCCCGCCGCGATGCCCGTACGGCAGCTTGATCGTGCGTCCCCCGAAGGCCAGCCCGATCAGCTGGTGGCCGAGGCAGATGCCGAATGTCGGGAGACCGGTCTCGGCCACCTGACGGATCGTGTCGCGGGCATAGCCGATGGCGGCCGGGTCGCCGGGGCCGTTCGAGAGGAAGAGGCCGTCGGGGCGATGCGCGAGAATCTCCTCGGCGGTCGTGGTTGCCGGCACCACGCACACGCGGAACCCCGTCGCCGCCAGCATCCGGACGATGTTGCGCTTCATCCCGTAGTCTACCGCCACCACCAGCGGACCGTCGCCCTCGCCGACGGCATATTCGTTCGGCGTGGTGGCGCGCGAGGCAAGGTCCGCTCCGGTCATCGCGGGTGAAGCCAGCAGTTCCGCGCGGAGCGCGTCGCTGGGCTCGATCCCTTCGGCAATCAGCCCACGCATGGCACCACGTTCACGGATGTGGCGGGTCAGGCGGCGGGTGTCGACGTCGGTGAGGGCCGGCACGCCCGCTTCGTCGAGCCAGTCGGCCAGGGAACGAGTAGCCTGCCAGTTGGAGTAATGGGCGGACAGCTCGCGCACGATCACGCCGCTCACCTGGGGGTGCTCCGATTCGTCGTCGGTGGCGGTGATCCCGTAGTTGCCGATCATCGGCGCCGTCATCACGACGATCTGGCCGAGATAGCTCGGATCGGTGAAGGTCTCCTGATAGCCGCTGAGGTTGGTGGTAAAGACCACCTCGCCGATACCGTGAAGAGCGCTGCCGACAAGCGTCCCAGCGAACCACGTCCCGTCTTCCAGCAACACGAAGGCGGGACGTCTCGTCCCGCCTTGAGTCACCTCGATCACGGATTCTTCACCGGCGGCTTGGCGCCGCCCGAGGGAGCCGGCGCCCCGGTTCCCGGCGTCGCCGCACCGGCCGCCGGATTCGGGGCCGCACCGCCCGGAAGGACGGTCCCGCCCGCGGGCGGGGTTCCGGTGATCGGGGCCGGTTGCTGGGCCTGGGGCGCCTGCCGGAGCTCCTGCTGCACGGCGTTGCCGCCGGTGCCGACGCTGGCTGAACTGAGCGTGAGGAGCAGCGCCAGGCCCATGAAGATGCCGGCGGTCCACCACGTGGCCTTGGTCAACAGCGTCGTTGCCGCTCGCCCGCCCAGCACCTGCGAGGCACCGCCACCGCCAAGCGAGGCCAATCCCCCGCCCTGGCCGGCCTGCATCAGGATTACGACAGACATCAGCAGTCCGTCGATCATCATCAATGTCAGCAACACACCACGCATGGCACACCCTTCGATTCACGGACAATCGGAAAAGCTAGTCGAGGAACGTCCCGACGGCTACGCGGCGCAGATCGCGGCCCAGCCCTCCGGATCGAGCGACGCCCCGCCCACCAGGACCCCGTCGATTTCGGGCTCAGCCAACAACTCATCGATGTTCGACAGCTTTACGGACCCGCCGTAGAGTATCCGGAGGTCCGACGGCAGTCCCAAGTCGGCAAGCACGCGACGCAGGCCGGCATGGACCGCAGCGGCATCGGATGGCGTCGCGTTCCGCCCGGTACCAATTGCCCACACCGGTTCATAGGCCACCACGAGATCGGCGCGGGAATCCACGTCCACGAGCGCCGAGCGCAGCTGCCGGGTCACCACGGCCTCGGTCTCTCCCGCGGTGCGCTGACGCAGCGTTTCGCCGACGCACAACACCACCGTCAGGCCGCCGCCGAGTGCCGCGCCCACCTTGCGCTGCACGTCCTGGTCCGATTCGCCGAACAGGTGGCGCCGTTCGCTGTGGCCGACAAGCGTGGCCGCGGCGCCGGCTCCACGCGCCAGCGCCACCGAAATCGCGCCGGTGTATGCGCCGTTCGGTTCCCAGTAGATGTCCTGCGCGCCGACGACGCAGTGCTCATGCTCCGCCAAGCGCGCCGCGACCGATTCGAGCGAGACCGCGGGCGGAAAGAACGCGACCGTCCGCCCGGGACGCGGCGCATCCAGTTCAAGAAAGCGATCGAGATAGGTGCGGGCCTCGCCCGGCGCGAGGTGCATCTTCCAGTTGGCAGCGAACAGGAAGCGGCGTGGCATCAGATCTGGTCGAGTGCCGCGACGCCGGGGAGCGTCTTGCCCTCGAGGAACTCGAGCGACGCGCCACCTCCGGTCGACACGTGCGTCACCTTGTCGGTCAATCCGAATTCCGCGATCGCCGCGGCCGAATCGCCGCCGCCGACGATCGTGGTGCACCCGTGTGCAGTTGCCGCGGCCATCGCCTCGGCCACGGCACGCGTGCCGGCATCGAATGGCGGTGTCTCGAACACTCCCACCGGGCCGTTCCACACCGCCGTGCCAGCCCTGGCAATGATGGCGGCGAATGCCCCCGCACTGTCCGGATCGATATCGTAGACGGCCCACCCGGCCGGAATCGCATCCCGCTTGACCGTCCGGGTCGGCACATCGCGCTCCAGTCGCTCGGCGATCACCGCGCCACCCGGCAGCACCAGCTTGTCGCCCGCCTTGGACATGAGCGTCCTCGCCATGTCGACCCGATCGGCCTCGACCAGCGACGTTCCCGTCTCCAGCCCCATCGCGCGGAAGAACGTGCAGGCCATCGCCCCCCCGATCAGGATGCGATCGGTCTTCGGCAACAGCGTCTCGATGAGGTCGATCTTCCCGGAGATCTTGGCGCCGCCGAGGATCGCGACCAGCGGCCGCCGCGGATGGTCGATCGCGTCGCCCAGAAAACGGAGTTCCTTCTCCATCAGCAATCCCGCCACCGCGGGCTTCAACCGGTGCGCGATCGCCTCGGTGCTGGCGTGGGCCCGGTGCGCCGAACCGAATGCATCGTCGACGTAGAGATCGCCGAGTGCCGCGAAGCGGTCGGCGAGCGCCGGGTCGTTCTGCTCTTCGCCGGGTTGGAATCGCGTGTTCTCGGCGAGTGCCACGCCGCCGCGCGGCAGGTGGCGCACCGTGCGCACGGCGTCCTCGGATGTCGGATCGTCGAGGAACACGACCGGCGCGCCGAGGAGCTGTTCCAGCACGCGCACCAGCGGGCGGAGCGAGTAGGCGGGATCGGGATGCCCCTTGGGTCGGCCGAGGTGCGAGAGGAGCACGACGCGCGCGCCGTGCGAGCGCAGGAACGAGATCGTCGGCAACGCCGCGCGGATCCTGGTGTCGTCGCGCACCGCGCCATCGCCGGTGAGCGGCACATTGAAATCGACCCGCACCACCACGCGCTGGCCGTCGAGCCGCACCGCATCGAGCTGCGCCAACGCCCGCGCTGTCACAACCGCGCGCCGATATACCGCAACATGTCCACGCACCGCGCCGAATAGCCCATCTCGTTGTCGTACCACGACGACACGTGGACCATCGTTCCGTCGATGACATTGGTGGACAGCAGATCGACGATGCTCGATGCCCGGTTGCCGATGTAGTCGACCGACACCAGCGGCTCGTCGCTCACCGCGAGCACGCCCCGCAGTGCGCCGTCGGCGGCGGCACGGAAGGCGCCGTTGACTTCGTCGATCGTGACCGGCCGATCCACCACGCAGGTGAGGTCGACCAGCGACGCATCCGGCGTCGGCACGCGCAGCGACACCCCGTCGAGCTTCCCCTTCACTTCGGGGATGACCAGCGCCGTAGCCCGGGCCGCCCCGGTCGACGTCGGGATGATCGACAGCGCCGCCGCCCGCGCGCGCCGCAGATCCTTGTGCGGCAGGTCGAGAATCCGCTGGTCGTTGGTGTAGCTGTGCACCGTCGTCATGAAGCCGCGCTGGAATCCGAATGCGTCCAGCACCACGCGGACCACCGGCACCAGGCAGTTGGTGGTGCATGACGCGTTCGAAATGACGTGGTGCTTCGCGGGGTCGTAGTCGGTGTGGTTGACGCCGTAGACGAACGTCTTGTCCTCACCCTTGCCGGGCGCCGAGACCAGCACCTTCTTCGCGCCGGCGGCGAGGTGCTTCGCGGCGCCGGCGCGGTCGGTGAAGTGACCGGTCGACTCCAGCACGAGGTCGACGCCAAGGCGCGCCCACGGCAATGCGGTGGGATCCTTTTCGCACAGAACCTCGATCCGTTGCCCGTCGACGACGAGGTGACCGTCCACGACGCCGATGTCACCAGCGTATCGGCCGTGGACCGAGTCGTAGCGCAGCAGGTGCGCCAGGGTCCCCGGATCGGTGAGATCGTTGACCGCCACGAAGGCGAGATCCGTCACCCCCGCCGCTCGGGCCGCACGTATGACGTTCCGTCCGATCCGTCCGAATCCGTTGATGCCGACCCGTATCGTCATCTGTTCCACCTCGACCAGCCGAAGCGTCTGGTGCCGGCGCGCGCCGCCGCTTCGGCAAAGGGCAACTCGGCGCGCGCGAACGTGATCGCGGCTACGTGCGGCGCACCGGCCGCCAGCAGCGCTGACGCCGCCGAACATAATGTGGCGCCGGTCGTGAAGACATCGTCGACCAGGATCGCGGGGATGCGCCGCGGTTGCGCGGCGAAAGCCCCCGCCAGATTGGCGTGTCGCGCCTCGGGGGCCAACCGGGTCTGGGTCGACGTCTCGCGCGTGCGGCGCAGCCGGTGCGCGGCCACGCGGAGGCCGGTGCGCGCAGCCAGTGCGACGGCCAGCGCTTCCGACTGATTGTAGCCCCGGCTGCGGCGGCGCCCCGGCGCAAGCGGTACGGGCACGAGTTCCCCGTCGCCCAGCGCCGCAAGCCGCGGCACCATCGCCGACGCGAAACTGTCGGCGAGACGCCGCCACCCGTGGTACTTGAACCGGTGCACCAGCGCGCGCACCGCGGCGTCGAGCCGGACCGCGCTACGCACCGGGCGGAAGCCGGCCGGCCAATCCACACACAGCCGGCACGCCAGCCCCAGCGGCTTCGGTTGGCCGCACCGCTCGCAGACCGGATCGGCAAGGGCGCGCCACCGCAGCCGACAGACCGCACAGACGAGCGGTTCGCCGGCTTCCGTCACCGGGCGCCCGCACGCCAGGCACTCGGCGGGCAGCAACCACCGCTCGAGCGCGGCGAGACGCTCAACCCAGACAGCCATCGAGCGCCGCCCGCATCACTTCGATCGGTGGATCGATTCCGGGGAACCACATCCGCCACGACGCCGCGCCTTGCGCCAGCAACATCTCGCGTCCGTCGACCGCGGCGAGGCCACGGGCCCGACAATCGTTCACCCATCGCGTCGTGCCGTCACGGCGATAGGTCAGATCAATGGCGGCGGTCAAGGCCGGCAACGCGTCCGGAGTGACCGGCGCGGCGTCGTCGAGCGCGAGCCCCACCGGCGTGGCGTTGATGGCAACCGTGCACGCCGACAGTTCGGCGGTTGCGACACCGATCGACTGCGCCCATCGGAGGAACGCCGCGCCGCGCGCCAGGTCGCGGGAGCGCACCGCCAGCCGCGCCCCCGACTCGAGCGCGGCCCCGGCCACTGCCCGCGCGCTGCCGCCGGTGCCGAGTACGCACCAATCGCCGGCACCGGCAGCCACCTGACCGATCACCGCGAGCAGGCCGTCGACGTCGGTGTTGTCAACCGCGAGTTCACCGTTGGGGCCGGCGCCGAAGACGTTGGCGACGCCGAGCCGCTCCACGCGCGCGGTACGGGTGGTCGCTGCCTCGGCGGCATTCGCTTTCCACGGCAGGGTGACGTTGCCGCCACCGCCGTTGGCCACGAGCGCGGTCATCAGCGGCGCCAGCGCCTGCGGGCCGACCTGCAGCGCGACATAGACGGCGTCGAGCCCGATGGCGCGGAACGCCGCATTCTGGAAATGCGGCGAAAGCGAATGCGCGACGGGATTGCCGAGCACGGCGAAGACGCGCCGCGACTGCGCCGGCATTACGGTCGCCGCTCGGCCTTGAGACGCTCCACCGCGCCGGCCAGGAGCCGGTCGAGCAACTCAGCAGTTTCGCGGTAGTCGGCGACCGATCCGCCGGCCGGGTCGGGAATATCTCCGATCGAAACGTCGGCGCCGGAGAAGGCCGCCAGCGGGTAGACCTTGCCCGCGCCGCCCAGATCGGCCACGCGGTGGGCGTGCGCATCGGTCATCGTGAGCACCAGGTCGGCATCGCGCACCAGATTGGCGGTCAACATCCGGGCGCGGTGTCCGGAGAGATCGAGTCCTCGTTCGAGGGCCACGAGATACGCCCCTTCCGACGCCGGTGCGCCGTCCCACGCGGACGTGCCCGCCGACGACACCACGGCGTCGGCCAGGCCGGCGATCGTCTGCAGCCGCGCCGAGAGCAGCGCCGCCGCCAGCGGCGACCGACAGGTGTTGCCCGAACAGACCACGAGAATGCGCATCATTGACCGCCCGCTGTGCTCATGGCGCCATCGATCCGGCGCGGCGCCGCAGCTCACCGCGCGGGATCGCTCCTTCGCGGATCAGTCGCGGCACCGGCCCCGTGCAGTCTACCAATGTCGACGGCGGAACGTTCCCGAGAACGCCGCCGTCCAGGATCATGAGTGCGCCCGACGCCACCGCGTCCGGAAAGAGCGCGCTGATCCCGTCGGGCCCCGGCGCCGCGGGCTGGCCCGGGCGATTTGCCGACGTCGACGTCAATGGGTGTCCGAGGTCGGCGATGAGGCGCGCCACCGATTGGTGCGACGTCCACCGCACCGCGATTCCGCCTTCCCGTCCGCGGAGTTGGTCAGGCAGCTTCCCTTCGCCTCCGCGCACGACCAGCGTGAGCGGCCCCGGCCAGAATTCGCGCGCCAGCACTCGCCCGGCGGCGCCGAGGACAAGGCCGCAGGCGTGAAGCATCGCCAGGTCGCTGATCAGCAGCAGGAACGGCTTGTTCTCCGGTCGCCCTTTCAACCGCGCCAGGGCCTGAACCGCCGACGCGGTCGGCGACGATCCCAGTCCGTAGACGGTCTCGGTGGGATACGCCAGCAGGCCGCCGCCATCGAGGTGTTTCGCCACCCGCGGGGCGATCTCGTCGGCCTCATGCTGGTCGTGAAACGGAAACTTCATTCCTGCTCCGCGTACCAGGCGGCGAGTGCCAGATCGTGCGCGGTGGTGATCTTGAGATTGCGCGGCGAGCCCGGCAATAGTTCGACCGTCTCGCCCAACCGTTCCACCAGCATGGCGTCGTCGGTGCCGTGCACGCCATCGGCCCGGCGGGCGGCGTGCGCTCGCAGCAGCACGAGCCGTGGAAATGCCTGGGGCGTCTGTGCCAACCACAGGCCGTTGCGTTCGATGGTGCTGAGCACCCGGCCGAAACCGTCCGCGCGCTTGATGGTGTCGGCTACAGGCACCGCCGGAGTGGCGCTGCGCCCGGCCCGCGCCGCCGCGATCCCGGCGTCGATCGCCTCCCGGGGCGGAAACGGCCGGGCACCGTCGTGCACCAGCACGACCGTGCAATGCTCCGGCAGCGCCGCCACGCCGGCTTCGACCGAATCGTGCCGCTCGAGGCCGCCCGCCGCCACCGTCAACGACCCTCCGAGCAACGGCACCAGCCAGGAAGGCGGGTTCGCGGCATCGGCCGGCGGCAGGACCACCACGATCTGCGAGACCTCGGGGTGGGACGCAAACGGCCGCACCGCATGCAGCAGGACCGGCGCGCCAGCCAGCGGCAGGTACTGCTTCGGCACCGGTCCGCCGAAACGGGTGCCGCCGCCCGCCGCCACGATGACGACGCCGACGTCACGCGGCAAGGGCCTGCACCAGCTGGTGGACGTGCTCCAGACCGCGCGACCTGATGCCGGGCACCGATGTCCGCACTCGCGCCGACTGGTAGGCGTCGACAAAGCCGTGACGCGCCGCTTCCGCCAGGCGACGCTCCATGGCGCCGACCGGCCGGATCTCGCCTCCCAGACCGAGCTCACCGAGGAACAGCGCACCCGCCGGCGGCGGCCGGTCGTTGAGGGACGAGACCAGGGCGGCGGCGATGGCGAGATCGGCGGCCGGTTCGGTGAGTCGTACACCGCCGGTGACTTGTACGAAGACGTCGGAGCCGGTAAAGCTCACGCCCGACCGTCGCTCCAGCACTGCGAGGATGACCGCCAGCCGCCGCGGATCGAGGCCCGTCGCCACCCGCTGCGGCGTGCCGTACCCCGACGGCGCCGCCAGCGCCTGCACTTCCACCAGCACCGGCCGGGTTCCCTCCATCAATGCCGTCACGGCGCTCCCCGCGGCGTCAGGCGCCCGGGCGGCGAGAAAGACCGCCGATGGATTGTCCACCGGCACCAGCCCGTGTTCGGTCATGGTGAACACGCCGAGTTCGTCGACCGATCCGAAGCGGTTCTTCGTGGCGCGCAGCAGCCGATGGTCGAGGGTGGATTCCCCTTCGAAGTAGAGCACGGTGTCGACAATGTGCTCGAGCGTCTTGGGGCCGGCGAGACTGCCGCCTTTGGTGACGTGTCCCACGACGACCACCGCCGTCCCGCTTTCCTTCGCGAATCGCATCAGCAGCCCGGCGCATTCGCGCACCTGGCCGACGCTCCCCGGGGCGCTCTCCAGCGCGCCGGTGTAGACCGTCTGGATGGAGTCGAGCACCAGGACCGCGGCCGACGTCCGTTCCGCCGCCTGCAGAATGGCGTCGAGCTGCGTCTCGCCCAGCACGTGGACCTCGACCGCGTGGGGGCCGAGACGGTCGGCGCGCAACCGCAGCTGTTCCGGCGATTCCTCGCCGCTGGCATACAGCACCTGGCGCCCACCGGCCTGCAATTGCGCCGCAGCCTGCAGCAGCAGCGTCGACTTGCCGATTCCCGGTTCGCCGCCGATCAGCGTCATCGAACCGGGGACGAGTCCGCCACCCAGCACGAAATCGAGTTCCGCGAGTCCGGTGGACCACCGTTGCAACTGCGCCGACGTGACGTCGGCCAGCCGGATGATCTCGGCCGGTGGTGCGAGCTGGCGGGACTGCGTCCGGGCCGGGGCGGGGGCCGACGCGAGTTCTTCGGTGACGGTATTCCACCCGCCACACGCGTCGCACCGCCCCACCCAGCGGGGATGCTGGTGGCCGCATTCGACACAGCGCCAGACCGAACGCACCCTGGCCACTCAGCCCTCGCGATCGGTGGCGCTCTCGAAGCGGGTGAACTCCTTCTGGAAATAGAGGTTCACCTGTCCGGTGGGCCCGTTGCGGTGCTTGGCCAGCATCAATTCGGCGTGCCCTTCGATGGGAGTTCCCTTCTCCTCGGCCTTCTCGCGCAGGTCGCGGTACATCTCGGGACGGTGGATGAACATCACGACATCCGCATCCTGTTCGATGGCACCCGAGTCGCGCAGATCCGACAACAGCGGCAGCCGATCGCCGCCGCGCTGTTCCGAGGCCCGCGAAAGCTGCGACAGGGCGATCACCGGCACCTCGAGTTCGCGCGCCAGCTGCTTCAGCGAACGGGAGATGTCCGAGATCTCCTGGACCCGGTTCTCGGCGTATTCAGGGCTGCGCATCAACTGGAGATAGTCGACGATGACCAGTCGCACATCACTGTCTGCACGCAGACGACGTGCTTTCGAACGCATCTCCAGCAGGGTCAGCGCCGGGGTGTCGTCGATCCAGATGGGGCAGTTCTGCAGGATCCCGGCGGCCGCCGCCAGCCGGGGATAATCGCTGTCCCGCACCCGCCCCTGCCGCACCGCCAGGGAGTCGACCCGGGCCTCGGCGCAGAGCATGCGCTGCACCAGCGCGTCGGTCGACATTTCGAGGGAGAACACCGCCACACCGAAGTTGTTGTAGGCGGCGTGCGTGGCAATGTTGAGGCAGAACGCCGTCTTCCCCATCGACGGACGCGCGGCCACGATGATCAATTCCGACGGCTGGAACCCCGCGGTCAGCTTGTCGAGGTCGGCAAAGCCGCTCGGCACGCCGGTGACGGCGATCCCCTTCTTGTGGAGCGTCTCGATGTGTTCCATCGCGTCCCAGAGCCGGTTCTTGATGCGGATGAACCCCGCGTCGCGGCGCTGCTGCGCGATGGTGAAGATCCGTCCCTCGGCCGAATCGAGCATGTCGCCGGCCGTGGCCTTGCCCTCGTAGGCGTCGCTGATGATCTGCGTCGCCGCTTCGATGAGGCGGCGCTGCACCGCCTTTCCCTTCAGAATACGGGCGTGGTAGTCGAGGTTGGCCGCCGTCGGCACCGCGTTCATCAGTTCGCTGAGGTAGGGCAGCCCGCCGGCCAGCTCGAGATCACCGCGCCGCATCAGCTCGTCGCGCAGCGTCACATAGTCGATCACCATCGTCTGTTCCACCAGGCTCCGGATGGCGCGAAAGAGGCGCCGATGCCGTTCGTGGTGGAACGCGGTGTCGTCGAGCAACTCCACGGCCCGCAACGCCGCGTCGCCGTCGATCAGCATCGCGCCGAGCACCGCCTGTTCGGCCTCGGGGCTCCACGGCACCGAGCGCCCCTGGAAGGCGTCAGTCGAGGTCGAGGAGTTGTCGCGCGATACGGAGGTCATCCCACGCCGGCCGTTTCCAGTTCGGGTTGCGCAGCAGAGCTGCGGGGTGATACGTCACCACCAGCGGTGTCCCGTCGAAACGGTGCACCTTCAGTCGAAGTTCGCCCAGCGGACGGCGAGTGTCGAGCAGCGCCTCGGCCGCCGTGGTGCCGAGCGCCAGCAGCACCCGGGGGCGGACCAGCGCGATCTGGCGCCGCAGATAGGGGAGGCACGCCGCCCGTTCGTCCGGGAGCGGGGTCCGATTTCGCGGCGGCCGGCACTTGACCACGTTGGCAATGAACACCTCCCCACGTGGCAGCTCGATGGCGGCGAGCATCTTGTCGAGCAGTTCGCCGGCCCGCCCCACGAACGGGCGTCCTTGCCGGTCTTCGCTCTCGCCGGGCCCTTCGCCGATCACCATCAACCCCGCGTGCGGATTGCCTTCACCCGGCACGGTGTTGGTGCGGGTTTCGCAGAGCTGGCACCGCCGGCACTCGGCCACTTCGGAGGCGACGCGCTCGAGCGAGTCGTCCGCGACCGGCTGCCGCGGCACGTCGCCGCCGCCCACCGAAAAACCGGGCCCGGGAATCGCCGGTGCGCCTTTGCGCCACCCGTCCACCGCCTCGTCGGCCGACACCGATGCGGTGGGCACAACGGGCGCCGCCGCGGGTGCACCACGCGATGTGCTCGCTGGCGCGTCGTCCCGCCGCGCCATGACCAGCGGCCGATCGAAGAGCACCTCGTCGCCGCCGAGGTCGCGCTGGATCACCAGCCAACGCCGGACGGCGTCATCCACGGTACACCTCGATCGCGTCGAGAATGGCCTCAGCGACTTCGCGCTTCGACCGCAGTGAGACGTTCGTCTTTCCGCCGCGACGGTCGATGATGGTGACGGCGTTGGTGTCGACATCGAATCCGGCGCCGGGCACGGTCGCGTCATTGATCACCACCAGATCGAGCCCCTTCCGATCGAGCTTTTCCCGGCCCTTGGTCTCGGCATCGCCGGTTTCGAGCGCGAACCCGACCACCGTCATTCCCTTCGGGCGGCGCGGCATCGTTGCCTTGAGGATGTCATCGGTCGGCACCAGCCGCAGCTCCATGTCGCCCTCGCGCCGCGGGATCTTCGTGTCGCGAGCCTGTTCAGCGCGATAGTCGGCCGGCGCGGCTGCCATGATCAGCACGTCGTGATCGGCCAGCGCGCGCGCTACCGCGTCCGCCATCCCGGCCGTCGAGTCGACGCGCACCACCCGGGCACCCACCGGGTCGGCTTCCGCCGATGGCCCGCTGATCAGGGTGACGGCAGCACCGCGTTGCCACGCCGCTTCGGCGAGCCGATATCCCATCTTGCCGCTGCTGCGATTGGTGATCACGCGGACCGGATCGATCGCCTCGCGGGTCGGGCCGGCGGTGATCACGACGCGCAGTCCCTCGAGCCGCCCCTCGGCGGAGAGCAACCGGGCCGCGTGCGCCACGATCTCGCGAGGTTCGGCCATCCGCCCGGGACGCTCCGAGGGCCCTTCGGCAAGCGGTCCGGCCACCGGGCCCACCATGCACCAACCACGCTGGCGGAGTGCGGCGAGATTCTGTTGGGTCGCCGGATGCGCGAACATGCTGTCGTTCATCGCCGGCGCCACCAGCACCGGGCAGGAAACGGCGAGGACTGTCGTCGTCAGCAGGTCGTCCGCCATGCCGGCCGCCGCGCGCGCCAGCAGATTGGCGGTGGCTGGCGCCAGAATGACCAGATCCGCGTCGCGCCCCAGGGTGATGTGATCGAGCGCCGCGTCCCGGTCCCAGATCGACGAGCGGACGGGGCGCCCGGTCACGCCCGCAAAGGTCATGGCACCGATGAACTCGCCGGCGCCGCGACTCATGATCACATCGACGGCGGCACCGGCAAGCGTCAACTCACGGGCGAGCTGGACACACTTGTAGGCCGCGATCCCCCCGGAGATGCCGAGGATGACCCGGCGGCCTTGCCACACGTCAAGCCTCGGCGCGACGCCGGCGCAATTCGCGGAACGTGAGATCGCCGCTGACCAGCTTCTGCATCGCCAGCGTCGTCAGCTTCTTGACGCCTTCGGCGCGCTCCCAGTTGGCCACCGCCTCGCGCGGAAATTCGTTGAGATAGCGGGCAAATTTGGCGGCGACGAGCACGCCGCGGTACTTCGATCCGGTATGCCCCGCCACTTCCTGGGGAGTGAAGATATCCATCAGTCGCTTCCTTTCATTCGGTTCGTGCGCTGTTGCGCACGATCTCGGCCGCCACTTCGCTGCGCAACCGGTCCAGGACCACGGCGAAATCCCGCTGCCGGCTGGTGCGGCGTGCTTCGGCATCGAGAATGCCACCCACGGCACCGACGGCCGAATCAAGATCGTTGTTCACCACCACGTAGTCGTACTCCACGGCCGCGGCCAGTTCGTCGAGCGCGCGCCGCAACCTGGCCGCCACCACCGGCGCCGATTCGGTCCCCCGGGCCCGCAACCGCTCCGCCAGGGCGCCGCCGCTCGGCGGCACGACGAAGATCAGCACCGCATCCGGCGTGGCATCTCGCACCTGTCGCGCGCCGGCGATTTCGATGTCGAGGAGCACGTGGCGCCCCGACTGCAGCACCCGCCGCACTTCGGCCACGAGCGTGCCGTAGCGGTAGCCGTTGTACCGCGCGTGCTCGAGGAACTCCCCCGCCTGGACCCTCCGCTCGAACTCGGCCGGTTCGAGAAAATGGTACGCGACGCCGTCTGCTTCTCCCGGCCGCGGGGCGCGTGTCGTCGCCGAGACGGCATAGCCCACATCGTCGCGCCCGGCGAGGAGCTCGCGGGAAATCGTCGACTTCCCGCCACCCGACGGCGACGACAGCACCACCACGAACGGCGTCACTCGAGATTCTCGAGCTGCTCGCGGAACCGCTCGAGTTCACTCTTCATGAACACCACGTCGTGCGCGATCGCCGCGTCGTTCGCCTTGGCCCCGATGGTGTTGATCTCGCGCCCCATCTCCTGCGCGAGGAACCCGAGCTGTTTTCCCACCGGCCCCGCCCCCGCCCCCACCAGCGCCTGCCGCGCCGCCCGCAGATGGGCATCGAGTCGCACCAGCTCCTCGGTGATGTCGAGCCGGTCCGCGGCAACCGCCAGTTCCTGCGCGACGCGCTGCTGATCGGCCGCCCGGCCGTCGAGCAGGAGGGCCAGATTCTCCTGCAGCCGCTGCCGTTCCCGTTCCAGCCGTTGCGGCGCGCGGCCGGCCACCCGTCTGGCCGCAGCGTCGAGTTCGTCGAGCCGGCCGAGGAGTTCGTCGGCCAGCACCTGCCCTTCCCGCTCCCGTTCGGCGCGACAGGCTCCCGCAGCCCCGGCGACGATCGGTTCGATCGCGTCCCATTCCGCGGCGGCTTCTCCCCCGTCTCCGCCCACGCCGATCAGGTTGGCATGACGCGCCACCAGATCCACGCTGATGTCGCCAGCCAGGCCGAAGCGTTCCTTCAAGGCCCGCAGCGCATCGACCACCGTCGCCGCGCGGGCGATGTCGAGCGACGCATCCACGCCGGCGTCGCCGGCCCACCGTACGCCGACGGTGACGTGCCCCCGCGCAAACTCCTTGCGCATCCGCTCCCGGATCGGTGCCTCGAACGGTGCCAGATCGCCCGGCAGGCGGGCGGCGAAGTTGAACCAGCGGTGATTGACCGTCCGGATTTCCACGCGCAAGCGCCGTCCGGACACCTCGCCCTCGGCCGCTCCGAAGCCGGTCATGCTCAACGCCACGCCACGAGCTCCCACTCCGGGAAAAGACCGGAAACATAACCGGGAACGGCGCTTCCTGCCCGGCCGGCGGGGTCCAGGTCCGTCAGTTGGTGAATTCCCAGCGGATCCCGTAGGTGCTGCCGAGGGAGAGAATCGGATACCCGGGCACCGACCCCGTCTTGGTGGCCCGGAAATTCACCCGGTCGAAATACGCGATGAACGGCCCCAGCTGCAGCTCGAAGATTCCCCGGATGAAGGTGGCGCCCGGCAGCGCGATCGGATTCCCCTGCGCATCGAGGCCTCCGATGCCCGGACTCCAGCTCTCGACCACCCCCTGCACCTTGAGGTCGAAAATCCCGCTCGGAAAGTTCCGCAGGAACTTCGACCGCACCGTGACCGTGGAAATGGCGTGCTGTGGCGGCATTGCGTCGGGCAACGCATGCCGCGGTTGGTAGTACACCGTCTCCAGACTCAGCCAGTTCGTCGGCGTCAACCGGGCGTGCACTGTCACCCAGTCCGTACGCGGCACTGGTGCCAGCGACGCGATCACGGAGAATTCCGGATACCCCAACGGCGTCCATCCGTCGTTGCGGGCATATCCCCACGTCACGTCGAGTTTGCGCCAGTGGACCCCGGCGTGGATCTCGCCGTTGGTGAATCGGTGGGACAGATCGTCCGCCAGCGACGGCGCGTCGACCCGGCGCCCATCACTCCACATGCCGCCGAGTTCGACCCCCCACGGCAATTGCACGCCGATCCTCGCAGTGGCCCAGTCGCTGCTCCGCTGGCCACTCTGCTGCTGGCCGTTCAACTCCAGCGAACCACTCAGCGGCCCGGACGGCGCCCCGCCGAGGGTGAGCCGCGACTCGAACGGCGTCCATTGACTGTGCGTCCAGTTGGTCCACTCCAGCGACCACGTCGGCCGGCGATAGCCGATGACGCCGCCGAAGCTGGTGATGCCCTGATGCAGCGAGTCTCCGCTCCAGAGGCTGCGGAGCGCGAACAGATCGACCTGCGGGCCCAGTCCATCGTCGCGGCCGTGCCAGTCGGCGCGGAAATCGACGTCGGTGCGCGTGCCGTGCACGGTGGCAGAGAGCGTATCGCCGGTCACGTCGCCGAGCAGCGCATCGCGCGAGATCGCCTCGGTGACCAACTCGGCCTGCAGGCCGACGTGATGCGAAACGGCCCATCCGATCTGGGCCCAGCCGCTGGTGATGTGTGATCCGCCCGTGCCGCCGGTCGGTGCATTGACGCCGAAGTAGTCCGCCGCCAGCGCCAGCCCGAAGCCACTCGGATACCGCCGCTCGTACGACGCGAAGTACCGCGACAGCCCGCGGTCGCCGGTGGCAATGCCGATCCTGGTGCGCGGCGCCTCACGGTCATGGCGGCGGGTGAAGAGATCGACCCGCAGCATCGCCGGATCACGTTCGACCTCGACGCGGTCGAGCATGCTGAGCGGAAACGTGGACGGATCGAACGCGAGGGAATCGGGACCGAGCGGCAGGCGCGGCATGCCGTCGACGAAATACACGATCGACCCGACGCCGCCACCTTCGTAATCCGGCAGGACCGGACGGCCCCACCATCCCCCTTGTTCGAGATACACCCCCGGGATCCGCATCAGCAATTCGCTCAACGTTTCCGCTGGCGCCCAGTCAATCGAATCGCGCGAGAAGACGAACCGCGCACCGGGCGGTTGGAGCGAGCGGGTGCCGACGAGCGGCAGCGGCCGCAGCACCACCGTGTCCTGGTGCGAGGCCTGCAACAACCGATCGGTGGTCGACAACGTGTCGGCGAGTCGCCGCAGTGAATCGGCGGCGGCCGAATCAGCCGCCGTGGTGTCGCCCACCGGGCGCACCGGCAGTTGCGCCGACACACCGGCGGCGCCGCACGCGACCAGGATCAGGAGAAAGGCAGCGCCGTACCGCACCGTCGCGTCAGGCGCGCGCGAGGACGAATTCAGTGAACAGCCGCACCGGATTCCCCGTCGGACCTTTGACCTGCGTCGCCGCATCGTGGTCGCTGTAGGCGGTCCCGGCGATGTCGAGGTGCGCCCAGGGATACCCGTCGACGAATTCACGCAGGAACCACCCGGCGGTGATGCTGCCGGCGGGGCGTCCACCACTGTTCTTCACGTCGGCGATGTCGGACTTGATCAAGTCGCGGTACTCGTCCCACAGCGGCAGCTGCCACGCCCGCTCGCCCGCCCGCTCACCCGCCGCGAGCACGTCGGCGATGAGCGCCTGGTCCGTTCCCATCACGCCACTGGCCGTGTGGCCCAACCCGATCACGATGGCGCCGGTCAACGTCGCGCAGTCAACGACCGCCGCCGGCTTGTAGCGGCGCGCCCATGACAGCGCATCGCTCAGGATCAGCCGCCCTTCGGCGTCGGTGTTGACCACCTCGATCGTCTTCCCGAAATGCGATCCGACCACATCCCCCGGCTTGACCGCCGTCCCTGACGGCATGTTCTCGCACGTCGGGATGAGCCCGATGACATGCACCGGCGGCTTGAGCCGGCCCAGCACCTCGAACGTCCCGAGCACCGCCGCCGCCCCCGACATGTCGTATTTCATGTCCTCCATCGATTGCGCCGGCTTGATCGAGATCCCGCCGCTGTCGAAAGTGACCCCTTTGCCGATCAGCACCACCGGGGCCGCGTCGCTACCGCGGTATTCGAGGATGATGAACCGCGGGTCCTGTGCGCTGCCCTGGGCGACGGCCAGCAACGCCCGCATCCCCTCGCGCACGATGGCGGGCTTGTCGAACACGGTGACGGCAAATCCGTGCACCTTCGCCAGTGCTTCGGCCCGATCGCCGAGATAGGCTGGCGTGCACGTGTTCCCGGGGAGGATCTGGAGTTCACGCGTCAGCGCCTGTCCCGCAGCGACGGCGCTGCCGCGCTCGAAGCCCGCGGTGAATTCGCGATCGGCCCGCCGCGTGACGACGTCGCACTGCGCGAACACCGGCTTGACCACTTCGGGCGGGCGCTTGAGATCGGGATAGTGCCAGGCCCCGAAGGGAACGCCTTCGGCCAGCACCTGACCAGCACGGTTCGCCGCAACAGCAGGAAAGAGTTCACCGGCAAATAAGAGCGTCGCACTCGGCACCCCGGTCAGTCGCGCGCGCTTCCCCGCCACCATCGCCGCGGCGCGGAGGGCGTCGGGCGTGACACCCGGGGCGTCGCCGAGACCGATCAGCAGCACACGCGCGATCGGCCCCGGCGGGTAGAGCAGCGCGGTCTCGTCCTTCGCGCCACCGAAATCGTTGGACGCCCAGCAACGCGACAATTCGCCGGCGCACGCCTTATCGACCGCCTCCAACACCTTCGGCACCGGTCCCTTCGGGACCAGGATGATCAGGAGCGGCGTGGCAAGGCTGGCCGGATCGGCGACGCGGTGCGCGATGGCGAGTACCATGAGGGTCCCGGAGGCGGTGGAGGAGTCGAAATGGAGTCGAGCCCCGCAAAAACTAACAGGCCGCGACTCGATCGCCGCGGCCGGGACACCATGCCCGAGAAGAGACTCGAACTCTTATGGCCTTGCGGCCAGCGGATTTTGAGTCCGCCGCGTATACCATTCCGCCACTCGGGCCAAGCGCTTGCGCCACCGCGCCGCCATTCCGTTCGATCGGGCGCACCCGCCGAGCGGGGACGGAATATAGCGGAAGCCCGGGGACGGCCCACCGGAGCGGCAGACCTGCCCGCTTCACTCCGGTGTCGAAGAACCGGTGTCCGCCGGCGCGGCGCCGGGCAACACGCCGCCTCCCGGGGCCGCCGGCGCCGGCCGCTGTTGCTGCAGCTCGCGAATCCGCTCCAGCAGTCGGTCATTCAGCAACTGGAACTGCCCCAGCTGCACCGGCGTGAGCACCTTCGACAGCGCGGTCATCTCGTTCTGGAAGCTCACGGCGTTGGCGACACGATTCGCGTTGAGCGCCGTCACCAGCTTCGCCACGCTGTCGCCGTCAGCGGCAATCCCCGGACGCAACTGGTCCCGAAGCGCGGTGTTAAGCGCCCGCTCCGTGAGGTCGAGCTGCAGCCGGCTGCCGGCGAACTCCCCGACGACCTGCTGCACTTTGCCCACCTGGTCGGTGCTCAGGCCAAGCTGGTTCCGCGCCTGCTGCATGAAGAGCTGTTCGACCTGGCGCCGCAGCAGCGCCGTCCGGTTCACGCGTCCACCGCGTTGCGCCGACGCTGGCGATGCCGCCACGGCGAACGCCAGCAGGACCATCGAAGTCACCCGCATTCGCAATGTCATCCTTCCTCCGCCCGCAGCAACTGCTCCAGTTGGGTCTCGTCGAGATCGCCAAGCCGCGGCAATCCGCCGGTTGCGCCGTCGTCGACTGACGCCTGCAACGTTTGCAGGACCGATTCCAGTTCGCTGTCCGACAGATCATTCAGCTCCGGAATCAGCGTCGGGGTGGCGGCCACGGTGTCGGTGGTTGCCGGCGCCGCCGCCGGCCGGCGCGGTATCACGTAGACCAGCGCCAGCGCCGCCGCGATGCCCGTGATCGCGAGGGCGACGCCCCGCCACGGAATGCGGCTGGCCACGATGCGCGGTTCCGACCGGAGCCGATCGAGTACCGTCGCGGTGACCCGCTCCGGCGAAACCGATACGTCGCTGTGCAATGCCGCACCGGTCTCGACCAGCCGCCACTCCGGCCCGCACACCGGACACGTCGCCACGTGTGCCGCCTCGGCTTCGGTCCACGCCGCGCGGCCGTGCCGGACATCCGGCATCCGGTCCGCGAGCTCCGCACAATCGATCATCCGATCCATTCCTTCAGTCGCTTGACGGCATGGTGGTAATGCACCCGCGCCGCACCCGGCGTCGTGCCCAACGCGTCGGCGATCTCGCCGTATTCCATTCCCTGCTGCACCCGGAGGAGGAAGACTTCTCGCTGCAGCCGCCCGAGCTTCCGCAAGCCCGATTCGAGCGCACGCGCCGTCTCGTCCGCCGCCAGTTCACCTGCCGGGTCGGCGCGGTCCGGTCGGTCGTGATCGTCGAGCTCGACGAACCGCCGTCCTTTTCGCTCGCGAAACCGATCCCGGAGCACGTTCTGGCCGATCCGGAACAACCACCCCCGGAACGACCCATCGCCACGCCAGCCATCAAGCCTTCGAAAGGCCTTGAAGAACGCATCCTGAACCAGGTCATCGACATCAGCCGTTGCCGCTCCCGATGCGGCCAGGTAGCGTCCGAGTGCCACCGCATGTCGCTCCACCAGTCGAGCCGCCGCCCGCTCGTCACCGAGCCGCCAGGCCGCTACCAGCTCGGAGTCGGTGGACTCACGGATCGCCACCGGATTCATCGTCACCAACGACGGATTCGGTCGCGTCACGTTAAGCTCCGCCACGAGCTGGCGGCCGGCCGGCACAGCAGCGGGATGCCCCGGGTCGGACCCGAGGCGAGGAGCAGTCAGATGTCGATACTGTGGGCAGTGATGATAAATGCCTGCCAAATATGTTGATAGCTGCTACGATCTCACGTGATTTGCACAGTTTCGACAATTGAGGAACATGGCCAGCCCCGTGTTTTCCACAACTCCTCTCGTCATCGGCCACCGCGGCGTGCCCAGCCGCCGTCGGGAGAATTCGCTCGAGGCGTTTACCCTGGCCGCACGCGAAGGCCCGTACCGCTGTGATGGTGTGGAATTGGATATCCACACGACTGTTGACGGCCATTTCGTGGTGATTCACGACCCCTCCCTCGCCACCGGCGAGCCGATCGCGACCCATTCCGCTGAAGCACTCCGGGAGCGGGAACGCCGGGCAGGGCGCCACCTCGCCACCCTTGCCGAAGCGATGGAAGTGCTGGCCGGGCTGGACGTGTTCATCGAAATCAAGGCGCTCCCTACTCGCTTCGACCGGTCGCTGCTGGACGTCGTGCGGTCAGCCACGCCGCCGTCCCACGTCCACCTGCACGCATTCGACCATCGTATCATCGCCCGACTTCACCACCTGGACCCGGCGCTCTCGCTCGGAGTGCTCTCCTGCTCCTACCCGGTCGATCCGGCCGCCCAGGCCAGGGAGGCCGGTGCCGTGGATCTGTGGCAAGAGTCGCACCTCGTCGACGCCGAGCTGGTCGCGAGGTGCGCCGAGAATGGGATCGGCGTCATCGCATGGACCGTCAACGACGCGGCCCGGGCCGCGGACCTTGCCCGGGCCGGGGTCCGGGGACTGTGCGGCGACTGGCCGGAACGATTGCGGCCCGCCTCCCCCGAAGGGTGACGGGCCGCTGCCTGCCGGAACCTCGCGCCGTCAGCCGGCGGCGGGCTCGGTGGCCGGGTAGACGGAGATCTTGAGCCGGTTCCGGTCGCGGCGCTCGAAACGCACCACCCCGTCGATGTAGCTGTGCAGCGAGTCGTCCTTGGCCCGGAAGACGTTCTTGCCGACGTGGAACCGGGTTCCGCGCTGTTTGACCAGAATGCTCCCCGCGGTCACCCGTTCGCCCCCGAAGCGCTTGACGCCGAGGTACTGCGGATTCGAGTTGCGGCCGTTGCGGCTGGAGCCGACGCCTTTCTTGTGTGCCATGGCAGTCTCCTCAACCGAGAACGACGTCGGTAACGCGAACGTCGGTGAACTTTGCCCGGTGCCCGGTCTTGCGGCGGTAGCCCTTCCGGCGCTTGAACTTGAAGACGTGGATCTTGTCATCCTTGCCGTGGCCGACGACCTCGCAGGCCACCGAAGCGCCCTTGATCGTGGGCGTCCCGGCGGTCACCGTGGAGCCATTCGACGCCAGCAGCACCTCGTCGAAGACGAGCCGGTCACCGGCCGACTTCTCGGCCATCAACGGCAAGCGCAACGTGGCGCCGGTTTCGGCGCGCCACTGTTTTCCCAGCGCTCGGAAGATCGCGTACATAGGAGCAAAGCCCTCTCAAAAATAGCTGAACAATCTAGCTGCAGCAGGGGAGGCTGAGCAACTGGCGCAGGCGAACGGCGCCCAGGGCCGTGGGCGGTTTTCGACTTCCTTGTCACGCCACCGCGTACAGTTCGGTGACGTCCCGTCCCGCCGGTCGCGACATCAGGCGGAATTCGTCCAAGCGCAACATGGGGTCGTCGCGGACCTCGAGTTCCAGCCCCCCCTGCTTGCCGATCGACGCCACCAGCTTCGGCTCCTCCTCGAGGAGGTAGAGCGCCACCTCGGGGTGGAGCCGGATGGCCAGACGGCGCTCCTTGTGTTCCACGCCGGCCCGCTTGAGTGCCCGTTCCAGCCGGCGGGTCACGATCTCGGGCGAGAAGACGCGGCCGGTCCCTTCACAGGTGGGGCATTCGCGCGTCATCGAAGCCCAGAGTGACGGGCGGACCCGTTGGCGGGTCATCTCGATGAGGCCCAGTTCGGAGACCGAAAACGCCCGGGTCCGTGCCCGGTCGCGGCCGAGGTGGGTGCGGAGTTCCTGGAGGACCCGATCGCGATTGCCCTTCGACTCCATGTCGATGAAGTCGGCGACGATGATGCCGCCCAGATCGCGCAGCCGGATCTGCCGCGCGATCTCCCGCGCCGCCTCGATATTGGTGCGGAGGATCGTCTTCTCCGGATCCCGCTTGCCGGTGTAGCGCCCGGTGTTGACGTCGACCGAGATCAACGCCTCGGTCGGCTGGATGATGATGTATCCCCCCGTCGGGAGGTCGACGCGTTGCTTGAAGAGATCGCGAATCTCCTGCTCGATCTTGAACCGGTCGAACAGCGGCGCGGGATCATCGTAGAAGTGCACCCGTTCCAGCAATTCGGGATCGATCGCTTCGAGATACTGCGTCACTTCGTGATACAGCTCGCGGGAATCGACCCAGAGCGCGTCGACCTTGGCCGAAAACACATCGCGGACCAGGCTGCGGGTCAGCGACGCCTCGCGGTGCAGCAGCGCCGGCGCACGGCGGACGTAGGTCTGTTTCCGCTTGATCTTCTTCCAGGTGCCGAGAAGCGAATCGATCTCCCGGCGGAAATGCTCTTCGGTGACCCCCTCGGCGACGGTCCGCACGATCACGCCGCCCGAGTCCTTGGGCAGCAGCCGCGAAACCATCTCGCGCAGCTTGGCGCGCTGCTCGCGGCTTTCGATCTTGCGCGACACGCCGACCCGCGTGGCGTACGGCATGTAGACCAGGAAGCGCCCCGCGAGCGAGATCTGCGCCGTGACCCGGCATCCCTTGGTGGAGATCGGCTCCTTGATGACCTGGACGGGGAGGTTCTGCCCCTTCTTCAGCCGTTCGCCGATGTCGGGAATGACGCGCCGGGGGCCGATCTCGCGCTTGCCGCCGTCGCCCCGGCGCTTCTCGACCGCCGGCTCGGCGGCGTCGCCCGGCTCGAGCGTCGCATCGTCTTCGGGCTCGTCCGGGTCCTCGTCCTCTTCCGGTTCCAGCAGATCCGAGGCATGCAGGAAGGCGCTCTTTTCCAGGCCGATATCGACGAACGCCGCCTGAATCCCGGACAGCACGGCATCGACCCGGCCCAGAAAGATGTCCCCTACGGTGCGGCGTTGATCAGGGCGATCGACCAGCAGTTCGACGAGGCGGTCGTCCTCGAGGATGGCAACCCGCGTTTCGCGGGGCGTGCCGGAAATCAGGATTTCGCGTTTCACGGAGGTCTCGTGTGCGGGTTCCCCGCCGACGGCCGCGCCACTCCGACGAAAGCCCCAACGGCCTGCGGACGTCGCGGAACGCACGGGACGGAGCCGGCCGGAACAGGCGGCGCCCGTCCGGAGCGATGCCGGAGCGGTCGAAGGGTTGGAGCTGTCGCGTGGAAATGGAGGCGCACGCGCCGTGCAGATTCCACGGGCGGTGGAACAGGTGAAACAGCAACCCGGGCAGCCGGCGCACGAACGTCGTCGCGCCCGCCGTCCAGCGGAGACCCCGGGGCTGTCGGATCAAGTGCATGAATGGAAATCTATGGAATACAGCAACTTACGGCAACCGGCCGTAGCCCGGGGCGGTATCTGGCCTCCCCGGGAACGTACCGGAGTATTGGCCGTCCCGCCCCGTGAAGGCCGGTTGAAATGCCACGGAAATTGCTATCTTCCGACGCGATGACCTCGCGCCCACTGATACCTTCGCACAACCGGGTCCGCTCGTGGCTGCTGCTGGCCATTGGCTTCACCGCCGGTTGCCGCGCCGGCAACGACGTCCCGGCCGCCCCCAATGTGATTACGGTCCTGGGCGGCGCCGGCCAATCGGTTCCGGTCGGCGGGGTGGTACCCGTGGCGCCAAGTGTGCAGATACAGGATTACTCCGGGAACGCCCTTCCCGGGATCGTGGTCCGCTTCACCGTGACGGCCGGCGGCGGCAGCGTCACCGGCGATTCGACGAAGACCGACGGTCGCGGCATCGCCACCGTCGGCCAGTGGCTGGCGGGCACCACCATCGGTACCAATACGCTGAGCGTGACAGCCTCTGGAATCCCGGCCGCGAAGCTCATCTCCGTCACGGCTGTCGCCGGCGCGCCCGCCAGCATGGCGCCGGTCGGCAATCCGTCATACGCGGCGCTCGTATCCGGTCAGGTCTCCCCTTCACCGGCGGTCGTGGTGCAGGACGCCTACGGCAATCCCACGGCGGGCATCACCGTCACCTTCACGGTCACGGAGAACAATGGCGCGGTAGCCGGCGCCAGCGTCGTGACTGATTCGCTCGGCCAGGCACGGCTCGGGTCGTGGACGCTGGGAAGCGCCGCGGGGATCAACCGCGTCACGGCGTCGACGTCGAATGGCATCTCGTATGTCTTCGAAGCCCAGGGGCTCGATGGCCAGCCGACCCTCGCCGCGGACTCCCCGACCGACCAGACCGGATATCTCCACTTCCAGGTTACCGCCATACCGCGCGTGCTGGTGACTGACGCCACTGGCGCTCCGGTGGCCAACGTGCCGGTGACCTTCGCGATCAGCGGCGGTGGCGACGCCGCATTTAGCGGTGGCGACGCCGTGACCGACGCCAGCGGCGTCGCCGCGCCGAGCGACTGGCGCCTTGGCGCGCAACCGTCGAGCACGGTCACGGCGTCGATCGGGGGATTTCCGGGAGCGCCGGTCTCGTTCCACGCCAGCGGCACCTCGACGCCGTTCCTGATCGATCTCCGCTTTCTGACCACGTTGACACCGAACGAGCGCGACGCCTTCGTCGGCGCCGCGCGCGCGCTGGATGGGGATCATCACCGCCGACATCCCCGATGTCTCTCGTGTCATTGCCCGCCGGCGCGTGCGCCAACGGATCCTCTCCGGCAATCAATCAGACCGTCGACGACGTCATCATCTTCGCCCAGGTCGAGTACATCGACGGACGTGGTGGGATTCTCGGATCGTCGGGACCTTGCGTGCGGCGCACCGGATCGGATCTCACCGCCGTGGGACAGATGCGGTTCGACGAAGCCGACCTCGCGCAGCTCGACATCAACAACCAGCTGCAGGCGGTGGTGACCCATGAAATGGCCCATGTCCTCGGCTACGGCACCAGCTGGCAGGATCTCGGGTTGGCACAGTCCTGGAACGGTACTGACCCCTATTACACCGGCCCCCAGGCGCTCGCCCAATGGCCGCTCACCATGCTGGGATACGCCGGCACACCGATCCCGCTCGAGAACCAGGGCCCGGTCGGCACCCGCGACGTGCACTGGCGGGAAACGGTGTTCACGACCGAATTGATGACCGGCTACATCGAAGCGCCGGGCGTGTTCATGCCGCTGTCGCGGATCTCCATCGCGTCCATCGGCGATCTCGGCTACAAGGTGGACCTGACCAAGGCCGATCCGTTCGGGGCAAATCTCCTCGCCGCCGCACCGAGCACGTTCGGCGCGGCCGTCCCGCTGAACGAAGACGTGCAGCACGCGCGCTGGCAGGTGGCGCCGAACGGGACGGTCTTCCCGATTCAGCCCTGAGGCCCGCGCGCGGATCCCGATCGGCATCGATCGCAACCGGCGCAGTACCGCACCGATTCGCCGAACCACTGCAGCAGCATCCGGCGACGGCACCGGCTGCCGCACGCATACGCCAGCATCCACTCCAGCCGGCGCTCCGCTTCGCGCCGGCGGCGGCGAACGACGCTCCAGTCGACCCGACCCGCGGCGGGATGCAGTTCCGCTTCGAGCCGCCGGACGCTCTCCGCCAGGCTGGCCGGTGCTCGCTGCCGCGCCGCGGGATCGGCCCAGAGGCGTTCGACCATCCGTTCGTCAGGGAACGTCACCGCGAGTTGACGGCGCGGCATCGCGGCATCGCCGGGCTGAAAGAAGAGCACGCATCGCGCCGGCAGGCCATCGCGGCCGGCACGTCCCGCTTCCTGGTAGTAACTCTCCGGCGTCGGCGGCATGGCCCAGTGCGCCACCAGCCGGACCCCCGGTTTGTCGATGCCCATGCCGAACGCGCACGTCGCCACCACGACGTGGATGTCGTCACGGAGGAACGCTTCGAGGATCGCCGTGCGTTCCGCCGGCGTCATGCCGGCGTGATACGGCGCGGCGCCGACCCCGATCTCGCGCAACACGCGCGCCAGTCCCTCCACCTGGTTGCGCGTCGGGGCGTAAACGATCGCCGACCCGGACAACGTCCGGACCATCACCGACAACCGGGCGAGCCGGTCCTCCCGCCCCGACACGCGGACCACTTCGAACCGGAGATTGGGGCGATCGAACGACCCCACCACGTCGAAACTCCGTCGCCCGAAGCCGAGCGAACGCCGGATCTCGCGGCGCACGTCGAGCGTGGCGCTGCCGGTCAGCGCAAGACAGGGCGGATCACCCAGCGCGCGCCGCGCCCGGCCCAGCAGGCGATATGCCGGTCGGAAATCGTGCCCCCATTCGACGATGCAGTGCGCCTCGTCGACCGCGAGACGCGCCACCGTCACCGACCGCTGTCGCAGGTCGTCGCACAATCGCGTGAGGCGCTCCGGGGCGGCATACAGGAGCCGCAGGCGACCCGCCGCGGCGCGCTCCAGGATGTCCGCCTGCCTCGCGGGGTCGACGGCGCTGTGCAACGCCGCCGCGTCGACGCCACGTGCCTGCAGCGCGGCCACCTGGTCCTGCATCAGCGCAATGAGTGGTGACACCACCAGCGTCAACCCCGGATCGAGCAGGGCCGGCACCTGGTAGCACACCGATTTGCCGCCACCGGTCGGCAGGACGGCCAGGACGTCGCGCCCGCCAAGCACGTGATGGACGATGCGTCGCTGCATCGGGCGGAAATCGGCGTGGCCGAACGTTGTTCGGAGGACGTGGCGGGCCAACGCGAGCGAAGCCGACATGCCCGCGACGAAACACGATGCGGGGCGGAATCACGGCACCTTCCCGCCGCGATCCCGCGCCGGAAAACGCGGAACTATTCCGGCGGTACCTCGACGTCGCGCCGACGGCGGCGGCGGTCCGTCAGGCGCCAGGCCAACACGACAATCAGCAGGGCGATCACGGCCCAGGTGAGCCGCTTGTCATCGCGCGCCACCGCCACGACAGCCAGCGCGAGCGTGATGAACGTCACCGCGTTGCGAGAGGAGATCACCGCGCCAGGAACGCCGCGACCGCGCGGCGAAAATCGGGCGTGGCCCGGGCCATGGCGTTGACGCGCGCGCCAAGCAGCACGCCGGTCTGAAAGTCCAGGCCGTCGAGTTCGGTGAAGAGCTGCTTGGTCAGCGCGTAGGCGCTGGCGCTCTGGCCGGCCAGGGCCTGCAGCAAGGTGGTGGCCTCCTCGTCGAGGCGATCGTCCGGCACCACCCGGCTCACCAGGCCGATGGCCAGCGCCTCGGCGGCATCGACCGTGCGGCCCGTGGCAACCAGTTCGAACGCCCGCTTCTCGCCCGCCAGGCGGCGCAACATCGTCATCACCATTGCGGGCACAAAGCCACGGGAGATCTCGGGATAGCCGAAGCGGCTCGACCGCGCGGCCAGCACGAGGTCGCACGCCGTGGCCAGTCCGGCGCCACCGGCCAGCGCGCGACCCTGCACCACGGCCACCGTGGGTTTGGGAATGCGCCGCAACGCCAGGAATACTTCGCCCAGCACCAGCGCGTCGCGCTCATTGTCTTCGACGGGATGGTCCGCCGATTCGAGCAGCTCCTCGAGGTCGGCGCCGGCGCAGAAATCGGCGCCCGCGCCGCGCAGCGCCACCACGCGCACGTTCGGCTCGATTTCGGCCTGGGCGAGGGCGTCGGCCAGCTCCGCGATCATCGCCCGCGAAAGGGCGTTGCGCTTTTCGGCGCGTTCGAGGGTGATGGTCAGTACGCCGCCCGATTCCGCCCGAGTCACCTGGCTCATCGTGTCCCTGCCCGGATGCGGCGTGCGAGCGCCGGTGGTACGGGAATTTCCAGCCGCAGCAACGCGGTGGAGAAGACCTTGCCCTGCGCGTCGGTCTTGAGCGACAGCGTGCCGCCACCGTCGAGCGCGCCATGGAGCAGGAAATTGAGGGCGTTGAGGTTGGGAAGTTCGAAGCGTTCCACGCCGCTCACCATGCCTCGAAAATGACGGGCGACGCGGGCGACGGTGACTTCGCGGGCCAGCACCGGATAGATCCATGGCTCCAGTGCGATCAATCCGACGTTGGCGGTGTCGCCCTTGTCGCCGGAGCGGGCGTGCGCCAGCAGGCGCAGCTGGAGGCGGACGGCGGTGCTCACACCAGCTCCACGGCGATCGACGTCTCGATGCGCTCACGCGAAACCAGCGCGGGCCAGAACGCGACGATCTCTTCCACCGGCGGTCTGCCGCCGGCAAACCCGGTCACGCTGGGTGGTCCGGTCAGGACCAGCGGGGCGATCTCGCGCGTGAATCGTTCGACCGGATCGCGCTCCCGGGCGCGCACGCCGACTCGCAGCATCACTTCCGCCAGATCGGGGCTCGGCTTGCCACTCAAGCGGCCGTGGGTGGCGTCAGCGCCGACATACTCCGTGAGGATCTGGTCGAACCCGAGTCCCAGATCCTGCAGGCGTTGCCGCAACACCCGGTCGGCAGCGCGCGCCTTGTCCAGTGCCTCGGGCCATGCGTAGACCAGCGTGCCCACGGCCTTGTAGCCGTAGAACCAGGCCACTGACACCTTCAACTTCGGCGTCCGTGGCGTCCCGCGAATCCCCGACACGCCAACGCGATTCGGCCCGGCACGGCGAAGCTGGATGGTGGTGAAGTCGGCGATGCCATCGGGCGTGATGTAGGCCTTCGGGTCGCCCATCTCGTAGACCAGCTGCTCGGTTACCGACGCGACGTTGACCACGCCGCCGGTGTCGGGATGCTTGGTGACCATGAACGTCCCGTCGGCGGATGCCTCGACGATCGGAAAGCCGACGTTGGCGAGGTCCGGCACCCGGCGCCAGTTCTTGAGGAGATTGCCGCCCGAGCTCTGCGCGCCGCATTCGAGGATGTGTCCGGCCACCGTCCCGGCGGCGATGCGATCCCAATCGTCGGCGCGCCAGCCGAATTCGTGCACCAACGGACCGAGCGTCAAACCGGTATCGGTGACGCGGCCGGTGACGACGATGTTCGCCCCCGCGGCCAGCGCCCGCACCACGGGCGCGATCCCGATGTAGGCGTTGGCCGCCCGGACGGCGGCGCGGATGTCGCTCAACGGACGCCCGGTGTCCATGTTGGCGAAGGACTCGCCGTCGGCCGCGAGCGTATCGAGCCGGTCCATCAGATCGTCACCGGTGACCAGTCCGATCCGGATCTTCGAGCCGAGGCCCAGGCGGTCGGCAGCGGCGCGCACCGCCAGGGCGCAGGCCCGGGGATTGACGCCGCCGGCATTGCTCACCACCCGGATACCGCGCGCGGCGATGTCGGGAAGGATGCGCTCCATCTGCGAGACGAAGTCGCGCGCGTACCCCAGTGCGGGATCGCGCATCCGCTGCTTCTGCAGGATCGACATCGTGACTTCGGCGAGGTAGTCGAGCACCAGGTAGTCGATCGGTCCGCCCCGCACCTGTCGGACCGGCGCTTCGAGCCAGTCGCCCCAGAAGCCCTGGCCGGCGGCGATCCGCACCACGCCGCGTTTCGTCACCGTGGTCCCGCGCCCCCGGCGGCGCGCGCCGCATCGACGGGAAGCGCCACTTCGTTCGACCAGACATGCTGTTCGCCCTCGAGCGCCGCGACCACCAGCACCGGCGCATACTCGGCCGGCATCGCGAACGGCAGCCGGAAGGCCGCGAACGGCTCCGTGAGCGTGGTCATCGGCGCCACCACCCGCAGCGGCGATCCGCCATTGTCCAGCACGTTCGGCTGGGTGAGGTAGAAGTGGACCACGAGATCGAGCGC
Source organism: uncultured Gemmatimonadales bacterium (assembly GCA_963697065.1). Lineage (GTDB taxonomy): Bacteria > Gemmatimonadota > Gemmatimonadetes > Gemmatimonadales > GWC2-71-9 > Palsa-1233. The sequence continues at coordinate 2,184,365 of CAVOMQ010000001.1, read as the reverse complement.
CCACGCGCTGTCGTGTGCCGGCACGGCGAACGCGGGAGCGAGCAACACGATCACGGAATCGCCCGGGAGCTTTCCCGGCAAGTCGAGATCGGCCCGGCTGGTGGCGTAATTGATCGGCGTCTGCGCCAGCTGCCGGCCGGTGCGATCCTGGAAGGTGAAGCCGAAGTCGGTGTATTTCGACCAATCAGCGCGCGGCATGGTGGCGTCGATCTGGAGATGGGCCGCCCAGTCCGGTACGGCGATCGCCAATCGCAGCGGCGCGTCGTCCGCCTCGGAAACCCGCATGCGGCGCGCGGCACCGATCAACCCCATCCGGAATCGGAACGAGTCGGGGTGATCGATCAGGCTCTGGACCGTCACCAGCAGCGAATCTCCCTGCATCACGGCACCGAGGCGGACCGGCGCCTGACGGACGATGACCTTGCCCGAATCGGCGGCGAGCGGCCCCGCCACCATGTCGACCTCGTATTGACCGCTCACGACGTCGTTCGCCGGAAGGTCGAACATCGCCGCCGCGTCTCCGAATCCCGCCGGCACTTCGGGGCCGTCGCGGAACGGCATGCCGCCCGGCTCGTGCAACGCCGCCAGGATGTGGTCCGCTGCCTGCAGCGTCGCGACCTCGATCTGCAGTCCGCGCCCGCTGTCGGCCGGAACGAATGTGCGGCCCACCTGCCCCGGTTGGAGCACGGCGCGATACTCCGCCTCGCCGGCGGCCAGATCGACCGGTTTGCGCACCGTCACCGGAATGAGCGCCAGCGGCCCGAGCGACGTATCGGCCGCGAACACGCGAATCGCCCCCGTTTCGACGCCGGCGGTTTCGGGCGGCGCCACGCGGACCATGAACGTGGCGCCGCCATCCCGCATATCGAGCGAATCTGGCACATCAATCCACGCGTCACTGCGTTCGAGGTGCAAGCGGATCGGATCGGCGCCGTCGACGCGCCGCACCGTGACCTGCGCAGTGAGCGATGCCCCGCCGGCTGTCAGGTACACCGCGCCACGGCCGTGAACCGCCCCCACATCGACGGCGAGCTGTGGCGCCGTCCTCTCGCGGGCAAGCCAGTCCCACGCCGTCCCGAGGTCGGGGAGGCCGGCACCCTGATCGACCACGGCACCCGACGGGAGTTCGTGAGCACCGGCCCGGAGCGCCTGCGCCACCGCCGCGGCCGGCACGCTCCGTCCGCTTGCCTTGAGCGCGGACTCCAGGCGCGCCGCCAGACCGGTCACCTCCGGCGCGGCCATGCTGGTCCCCTCGTCCTGCTCGTTGCCGGTGGAGAAGTTCGGGACGGTGGAGTACGCCACGCCGGGTGCGACCACATCGGGGGCAGCGAGCTCACCGCCGCGGCTGGAGAACGATGCCAGCGGCGGCGGGGACGTGTCGTCGGGCGGCGCACCGGCAAATACCAGCGGTGCGACGGCGCCCACCGCCACCACCCGCGTCGCGCTCGCCGGAAACCCGATCGTGCTGAGTCCGGGACCGTCGTTCGACGCCGCGACGCTCATCACGACGTCGGGGTGCTTCTCCAGCACCGAATCGATCATCCGGTCGATCCGCGCCGTCCCTTCGAGTTCGTTGCCCACACCGAACGAGAGGTTCACCACCAGGGGCATGCCACGGTTGTGCGCGTAGGTCACGGCGTATTCCAGCGCCTCGATCATCGAGCCGGTGACCGTGACGCCACCGGCGGCGTCGTTCGCGATCTTGATGCCAAGCACCTGCGCTCCCGGCGCCACGCCATCGAAACCGGTGACGCCGTAGATGTCATGACCGGCCGCAATGCCGGTGACGTGCGACCCATGACCTTCGGTGTCGAAGAAGAGGTCGAGCAGCGGTGCTCCCGCGGAATCGGCGAAATTGACCGCCATGTCGATCGGCGGGACCGACCTGCCGTGATGCCATCCGAAATACTCGTGCGCGACGGCGTAGTCGTGCACCGGCCGGTCGTCGGCGAGCGTACCGTCTTCCTGCGTGTCGGCGAAAAGCTCCCAGCCGTCCGACCCTTTCACCACCACCACCGGCAACGTATCGCCCACGACCCCGTTGCCGTCGACGTCGGCCTGCGGAGCCGGACCGAGCGGCAGTTCGTACAACGCCCCGCCCCAGATGGCGCCACGGCCGGCCACCGCCACCACGCGTGACGCGCCGAGCAGCCGCTGCGATCCGACCAGCAGCGTGTCGCCCCGCCGCTCGACTTGCGACAACGCCACATGCCCCTCGTGCGAGAAGTCGCGCAAGTCGACGATCTTCGGCAGCCCCGTGCTCGTCGTCAGCAGACCGGCGATGCCCGGATCGATACCGCTGTCGAGAATCGCGATCAGTACGCCACGTCCGTCCCAGGTGGGATGGGCCGCGGCGAACCGGAGCACGCCGGTCGTCGCGAGGGGCATCAGTCCACGACGATACGCGTCGGCCGGCGGGACGGAACGCTGTGCGGTATCACCGCGTGCCGCGGCGGTGAGCGGCACCTGGGCCAGCGACAGGCGCGGCAGCGTGAAAAGCACCAGCGCCAGCAGCGCCGCACCGGATCGGCGCGCGCCTGTCGAATGAGCGTTCATGCGGGGGGTATCCCGTCCAGGACGAACGGCCCGAGGTGCGGACCGGAGTTGTGGGCAACGACCTGCAGCAGAAACGCCAGCAGCGGCCGGGTCTCTTCGGGCTTCACGATCGCGTCGACGAATCCGCGCGCGGCGGCGTACCGCGCGTCGAGCTGGGCTTCGTAGTCCGTTCGCATCGCGTCGATCGATTCCTGCGTCGCGGCGTCGAGCGGCTGGCGGCGTTGCTGTGCCGTCTCGATCGTCCCGCCGTGGACCGCCGCGATCGCCGCTTCTCCTTCCATCACCGCCATCCGTCCGGTGGGCCACGACAGGATGAAATCGGGATCGAAGCCCTGCCCCGCCATCGCGTAATAGCCGGCGCCGGATGCATGATTGACGGTGAGCACCAGCTTGGGAACAAGCGCCGTCGCCATGGCTTCGACGAAGCGGGCGCCAGCCCGGATGATCCCCTCATGTTCGGCCTCGGGACCTACCATGAATCCGCTCACGTCCTGCACGAACAGCAGCGGGGTCCGCTCGCGGTTCGCCGTTTCGATGAAGTACGCCACCTTTTCGGCGCTCTCGGCGTAGACGATGCCGCCGAAACGCGGCTTCTCGCCCGCCGGCCGCTTGATCAACCCGCGTTCATTGGCGATCACCGCAACCGGCATGCCGGCGACGCGGCCGTGCCCGCAGAGCATCTCGCGCGCACGGTCGGCCTGGAACTCGTCGAGCGCACCATCGTCGAGGACGCAATCGAGCAGATGCCGCATGTCGTACGACAGGCGGTGATCATGCGGCAGGAGTTCGTACAATTCGGCTGGGTCACGCTTCGGGGGCCGCACCGGGCCGGCGGCCGCCGAAGTCCCGGGCGGCAGGCGGGAGACGTATTCGCGCAGGCGGGCGATACATTCGGCATCGTTCGCGGCGCGGTAATGCGCCACACCGCTCGTCGCGGTATGGGCGCGCGCGCCACCGAGCGATTCGGCGTCGACCGTCTGGCCGGTGGCGCCCTTGACGAGATTCGGGCCGCCGAGCCCCATGAACGACGTCCCGTCGACCATGAAGATCACGTCCGAAAGCGCGGGCAGGTAGGCCCCGCCGGCCACGCAGCTCCCCATCACCGCGGCGATCTGGGGCACCCGGAGAAAGTGCCGCATCAGCGAGTTGTAGTAGAAGATCCGCGCCGCGCCGTACTGCCCGGGAAACACGCCGCCCTGATAGGGCAGGTTCACGCCGGCGGAGTCGACCAGGTAGATGATCGGGATCCGTTCGCGCATCGCGACTTCCTGCGCACGGAGGATCTTGGTGATCGTTTCCGGCCACCATGAACCGGCTTTGACCGTGGCGTCGTTGGCCACCACGACGGCGGGGTGGTCCGAGACGACGCCCACACCGGTGATCACGCCCGCCCCGGGCGCCTCGCCGTCGTACCGGTCGTAGGCCACCAGCAGACCAATTTCGAACCACGGCGCTCCCGGATCGAGCAGCGCCTCGACCCGTTCCCTCGGTGCCAGCTGCCCGCGGTCGTGCATCCGCGCAATGCGGCCGGTACCGCCACCCTGACGCAACCGGGCGGCCAGCGTTTCGTAGGCATCGGTCAGCTCGCGCAACCGCGATGGCCGGCCGGGGGCGCTGGTCATCGCGCCGTCAGGAACGGAGATGGGCGCTCGCCCATTCGTTGATATAGGAGATGAGTTCACCGGTGGGCGTACCGGGTCCGAACAGGCGGCCGATCCCCTGCGCCTGCAACGCCTCGATGTCGGCGTCGGGAATGATGCCGCCGCCGGTCACCAGGATGTCGGGCCGTCCCATCTCCACCAGCAGCTGGCGGACGCGCGGAAAGAGCGTCATGTGGGCACCGGAGAGGATCGACAGGCCGACGACGTCCACGTCCTCCTGCACCGCGGCGGTGGCGATCATCTCGGGCGTCTGGTGCAACCCGGTGTAGATCACTTCCATGCCGGCGTCGCGCAGCGCCGCGGCGACCACTTTGGCACCGCGGTCGTGGCCGTCCAGTCCCGGCTTGGCGACCAGCACCCGGATCGGGCGCGGCAGCGGCGGAGCAGCAGGCGTCATGAGTCGGTCCTCGACGGAAATGTCACTTGAAGCGCAGCAGCGCGGCCAGGCCACCGACGGCGTCCGCGGCCTCGGGCGTGTAGATCACATCGATCGCCACCCGCTGGCGCAGCGCCTCCTCGATCGCATCGTCGATGACGTCGACGGTCGGCATCACCTCGCCATCGGCGCGGAGATCCCGGGCCAGCGTCGAGAGCCGGCCGGTCGCAAGCGAACGGAATCCCGGCGTAGTCGCATCGCCACGCACCAGCAGCAGCCGCACTTTCCCCTGCGCCAGCGCGTCGAGCGTGGGACCGATCCCGTTGACCGCCCACCCGGTGCCGAGCGCCTCTTGCAATTCCGCCACATGGCGGGTCTCCGAGAGCCGGGCGTGCTGCGCATGGACGTCGATGGTCAGCTGATGGACGGCCGACGCGGTGGCGTCCTTCGGCGCCAGTCGCGCCACCCCGATCAGCCGGTCGGCGAGATAGGCATGCAGGTAGGGCTCGAACGCACTCGCGTCGGAACCGGCGCCCGCGATGACCAGCTGGTGCCCCGGCGACGCGCGGTCAAGTTCGAACAGCGCGCGTGCCACCCCTTCGAAGTGGCGGCGTTTCTCGTCCCGGATGCGATTGTGAAAGGTGTGTTCGCCCGTGGCGTCGCTGCGCGCACTCGCGGCGTGGTAGCGACCACCACGGGTCACGGGGCTCGTCACCTTCCGGGCCACCCGCGCTCCCGACGCGGTCACCTCCCAGATCAGCGCCGTGGCGCGATCGAGCGTGACCGTGAACAACTTCCCCAGTTCCTCGGCGCTCGCCACCAGTTCGCGCACCAGGGGTGAGCGGTCGACCGCCAGGCGGGAGCGATGCACCCGCGGCAGCGCGCGCACTTCGAAGAGGTCGCGCGGCCCGCTGGCGAAGATCGCCACGCCCGCCGTCGCCGGCAGGTTGTCGGCATCGCCAAGGTATTTCACGATGCGGGCGCAGTCGGCCCGCACCGCGCTCTCGGCCCGCTTGTCCCATCCGAGCGACGGCAGCGCGTACTCCAGCGCCTTGATGCGGTTCTTCACCTTGGTCAGGTACTTGTGGCGAACGCGGTCGCGGGGCTCGAGCTTGAGATAGCACGATACCACCGGTTCGGTCCCCGGCTTCAGCGCCAGCAGCGGGTCAGCGTCGCGCGCCGGCCCGGCCCGACGCGTCATCACGGGGCCGCTCAAAAGAACACCGGTTCCCGATAGGCGCCCCAGATCTCCTGCAGCACGTGGCGAATCTCGTACAGGGTGCAGTAGGCCCGGGCGCAATCGAGCATCGCCGGAATGATGTTGCGATCTTCGCGGGCCGCACGGCCCAGCTCGGTCAGCCGCGCGTCGACCAGTGCCTGGTCGCGCCGCGCCCGCATCGCTGCCATGCAGCGGCGCTGATCCTGCTCGGCACGCTCGTCGACAGTGAGGATCTCGACCGACTCCTCGCCCTCTTCAACGAAGGCGTTGACACCCACCACCGTGCGGCGTCCCGACTCGACCTCCGCCTGGAACCGGGCCGCCGACTGCGCGATCTCGCGCTGGAACCACCCCGCTTCGATCGCCGCCACGGTACCACCGGTTTCGTCGATCTGCGCGAAGATCGCCTCCGCCTCGGCTTCCATCTGGTCGGTGAGCGCCTCCACGAAGTACGATCCGCCGAGCGGGTCGGCGGTGTTCACCACGCCCGACTCGTACGCGACGATCTGCTGGGTTCGCAGCGCGATCCGCACCGATTGTTCGGTGGGCAACGCCAGCGTCTCGTCCAGCGCGTTGGTGTGCAGCGATTGGGTGCCACCCAGCACCGCGGCGAGCGCCTGGTACGCCACCCGGGTGATGTTGTTCATCGGTTGCTGGGCGGTGAGCGACACTCCCGCCGTCTGGCAGTGAAAGCGCATCTTCAGCGACCGCGGATCCTTCGCGCCGTATCGCTCGCTCAAGTGCCGCGCCCAGATCCGGCGCGCGGCGCGGAGCTTGGCGATTTCCTCGAAGAAGTCGTTGTGGACGTCCCAGAAGAACGACAGCCGCGGCGCGAACCGATCGACATCGAGACCCCGCGCGACGCCCCGCTCCACGTAGGTGAAGCCGTTGGCCAGGGTGAACGCCAGCTCCTGGGCCGCCGTCGCTCCCGCTTCGCGGATGTGGTAGCCCGAGATGGAGATCGAGTTCCACGCCGGCGTGTGTTCGCTGGTCCATTCGAACAGGTCGACGATGATCTTCAGCGAGGGTTCGACCGGGAAGATCCACGCGTGCTGGGCGATGAATTCCTTCAGGATGTCGTTCTGGATCGTGCCCTGCAGCTTCTCGAGTGGCACGCCCTGCCGCTCGGCCGCGGCCACGAAGAAGCAGAACAGGATCGCGGCCGGCCCGTTGATGGTCATCGACACCGACACCTGGTCGAGCGGAATGCCATCGAACAGCGTCTCCATGTCGTCCAAAGACGAGATGGCCACGCCGCACTTGCCCACTTCACCGAGCGACCGCGGATGGTCGGAGTCGTAGCCCATCAGCGTCGGAAAGTCGAACGCCACCGACAGTCCCGTCTGGCCGCGTTCGAGCAGGAACTTGTACCGCGCGTTGGTGTCAGCCGCGGTGCCGAACCCGGCGAACTGCCGCATCGTCCACAGGCGGCCGCGGTACATCGTCGGATGAATGCCGCGGGTGTACGGGTAGTCGCCCGGCAGCGGCGGCAGCACGCCGGCGTCGAGTGCCGTGTAGACCGGATCGACCGGCCGCCCCGAGATGGTGGTGAAGTCGGTGTCCGTGCGTTGCGTCAACCCGACCAGACGGGCCTTCCACACCGCCACGGTCGAACGCAACTGCTCCAGCTTCTCTTCCGACAGCGCGCGCTCCGCCGCCGGTCCATGGTGCGTCGCGAGCGTCGTCATACCCGCGCTCCCTCTTTGAGCGTCGCGACGATGTCGGTCGCCAGATCGTAGGGGCTCATCAGGCCGGTTGCGACGTCGTCGAGCCGGGCCGCGATGATGTCGTCGGCGCGCGTCTCTTCCCACACCCAGTGGGTCATGGCGCGGTCCACCACCTCACGGGTGCGTTCCGCCAGCCGTTTGCGGCGGCGCAGCGCCAGTTCGCCGTGTTCGGCCATCCACTGCCACTGCCGTTCAAGGGTTTCCATCAGCGCGTCGATGCCGTCGCCGGTGATCGCCACCGTGGCAAGCACCGGTGGGCGCCATCGCTCCGGTCCGGGCTCCGCCATCCGGGCCGGCGGTCCGGAGCGCAACGCGCCATGATGGGCGGGAATGTTCCGGAACGCCCGCCCCACGCGGAGGTCGAGCGCGGTCTCCAGTTCCCGGCGCAGCTTGTCGGCGCCGGGCCGGTCGGACTTGTTCACCACGAAGACATCGGCGGCTTCCATCACGCCCGACTTGAGAGTCTGAATGGCATCTCCCGACTCCGGCACCAGAATGAGCGCCGTCGCGTCCGCGGTGCGCGTCACGTCCAGCTCGGATTGCCCCACCCCGACCGTTTCCACCACGATGCGGTCGAATCCGGCGGCATCGAGCACGTCGCAGACTTCCCGCGTCGCGGTGGCGAGGCCGCCCAGCGATCCCCGTGTTGCCATGGAACGAATGAACACGCCGGGATCGAGGGCGATCGACTCCATCCGGATCCGGTCGCCGAGCAGTGCGCCGCCGGTGAACGGCGACGTCGGGTCGACGGCGACAACCGCGACGCGGAGTCCCTCCGATCGGAACGCCGCAACCACGCGTTCGGTGACCGTCGACTTGCCGGCACCGGGTGGACCGGTGAGTCCCACCCGGCGGGCCCGGCCGAGCTGCGGGTGAATCTTCGCGAGGAGTGCTTCGAACCCGGGCCGGTGGTTCTCGACCAGCGAAACGGCGCGGGCCACGGCGGCAACAGTCCCCCCCTGCAAGCCGGCCACGAGCGCGTCGTCAGTCATGTCGTAAAGTAGCAGCCCGTCTTGACTTGGGGCAAAGACGCTCGCGCCGCTACCGGCCCTCGCGGTCGAGCCGGACCCGCGCCCCGCCGGCCCGGCGCACCAGCAGGCGTTCGACTCTCGTCGGGGTCGCCTGCAGGACATCGATGTCGAGCCCCAGCAGCGTGAACCGATCCCCCGCCACCGGGATCCGCCCCGCCCGCTCCGCCAGCGCGCCGCCGATCGACCGCGTCTCCCGCACCGCCACCGGCAGCGCGAAATGTTCGGCGACGGTCTCGAGCCCCACCGAGCCATCCACCTCGAGCATCGCGCCCGCCGCCGGCAGCGGGGCGACGGCGTCGTCCTCGTCGGAGATCTCACCGACGAGCGTCTCGAGGAGATCTTCCAGCGTGACGATTCCGGCGGTCCCGCCGAATTCGTCGACCACCACCGCCAGGTGTTGCCGGCCGCGTTGCATGTCGAGCAACTGGTCACCGGCCTGCCGCGGCGCCGGCGCGAACGAGACGGGCCGCAGCGGCAGCGGATCGTCGGGACCCTGCTTGAACAGGTCGAAGGCGTGCACCATTCCGACGATCTCGTCCAGGGTGTGACGATACACCGGCAACCTGGTGTACCCGCTCTCGGTGAACAGTGCCGTCACCTCGGCTCGCGGCGCGTCCTGCGATACCGCCACCACGTCGGTGCGAGGCGTCATCACGTCGCGGACCGGCGTTTCGGCGAACGCCATCACGCCGCTGATCATCATCAGTTCGTTGTCGGCGACGCCGCCACCCTCGCGCGCCAGGGCGCGGATTTCGTCGGCGGGATCGGGAGAACGGGCCGGCAGCACCACACCGAGCATCGTGGCCCACGCCGCGAGCACCGGTCGCAGCTGCTCCACCACCCGTTCGGCACGCGTCACCGTGAGCCATCGCGGCACCAGATAGCCGCCCAGGAGCGTCACCGGGACCACGAGAAAGAAGAGCAGCAACCCGAGCACAAGAGGCGGAATGGCGCTGAACACGCCGGGAATGGCGGCACCCACCAGCCCCACACCGAACGATGTCACGGCGGTCGCGGCCACCACCTGGCGCTCGGTAACGGCGAGCCACGCCAGCGACTCGCTCCCGCCCCGGAGCCGCCGCGACACCGCCTCGGCCACGGCGGCGCGACCGGCGGTGACCAGCGCGGAGGCACCGGCCGTTCCGAGGAACGCCAGCAGCAGACCGGCGAGCAGCAGCACCCAGCTCATGACGAGACGTCCACGGTTTCGGCGTGGGCGTGATCGGTGCTCGGCGGCCATACCGCCACGCGTCGCACCCGGCGTCCGACCACCAGTTCCACCACGAAGCGCCAGCCGTCGATCTCGATGGTTTCGCCACTTCGCGGCACGTGGCCGATTTCGGCCAGGATCAGTCCGCCAACCGTCGCGACTTCGTCATGTCCGAAGTCGTGGCCCAGTTCCGCTTCGAGGTCGAGCAGCGGCACGCCGCCCTGCAGCGTGTAGTGTCCGTCGGCGTGCCGCAGCACCGGCTGGACTTCGTCGACGTCGTACTCGTCGTGGATTTCGCCGACGATCTGCTCCAGAATGTCTTCCAGCGTCAGGATGCCGGCGGTGCCACCGAACTCATCGACCACCACGGCGAGATGCATCGGACCCCGCTGGAAATCGCGGAGCTGGCGGTCCAGGTGCTTGGCTTCGGGCACGAACATCGCCGGGCGGATCAGCCGTTGCCACGGCTCGCGCGCCACGCCGTTGCCAAGGCGTGGCAGCATGTCCTTGGCGTGCAGCACGCCCACCACCGCGTCCGGGTGCCCCTCGAACACCACCAGCCGGGCGTGTTCGCTTCGCCGCAACGTGGCGATCACGTCCGGTTCGTCGGCCGAGACATCGACGGCGATGATGTCGATGCGCGGCGTCATCACCTCCGACACCGTCATTTCGGACAACGAGAAGATTCCCGCCGCCATGTCGTGCGGCGCCGGCTTGCCGCCGGCCTCGTCGTGCGCCGCCGTTCCCACCGTGCGCGACTCGAGGCGCGTCGCCATCGCCAGCAGCGGCCGGAACACCGGCGACACGCGGAGCGCCGCGTCCCGGGCAAAGGGCACCAGCTCCGGTGCCAGCACCGCCAGCAGGCGGGGGGCCAGGTCGCCGACCGCCCACACCAGGATCGTCACCAGAATGACGCGGATCAGCGCGATCGCCGGCGGGTACGCCCACCAGTGTACCGCCGTCGCCGCGAGCGCCGCGGCGACGGTGAGCAGCGACAGGTGCATGATGTGCAGCATCCGCTCCGGCGCGAAGCGATCGGGACCGGTGCCGCGCGCCAGCGCCCGCGCGCCGAGTTGCGCGTCGCCCTCGCCGCCCAGCGCCACCACCGCGGCGGCCAGCATGATCAATCCCGCCAGCGCGGGGAGACCCCGCAACAGTTCGTTCATCGCAGCGCCCGCACGTAGCGTTCCTGGCGTCGCCACATCGCGCTGCCGGTGCGCTCGTCGCCAGCCGGATGGTCCCAGCCCAGCAGATGGAGCGTGCCATGCACCACCAGCCGGATCAGTTCTTCGCGCACTGCAATGCCGTGCGCGCGAGCGTGTTGCGCTGCCACCGGCGGACAGACGTAGACGTCGCCCAGCAGCGAGCCGTCGGGTTGTGGCAGCGCGAACGCGATCACGTCCGTCTCGCGATCGGCGCCGAGGAACTCGCGGTTGAGCCGCCGCATCCGCACCGATCCGAGGAACGTGACCGTCACCGCCGCCTGCTGCCGTCCACCGCCGAGCACCCGCCGCACGACACGCCGGACCACCGCCGGTGGCAATCCGTGCGCCCCGCCGCCAACCGTCACGCGAGGCGGCTCCGCCGTCGCCATCAACCGGCCTGGTCCTCGGCGTACGCACGCACGATGTCCCGCACCAGCCGGTGCCGGACCACGTCCTCTTCGGTGAAGTAGTGGAACGCCACGCCTTCGATCCCCGGCAGGATCCGTTCGATCTGGATCAGCCCCGAGTCCTCGCGGTGCGGCAGGTCGACCTGCGTCTTGTCGCCGGTCACCACCACTTTGCTGTTCACCCCGAGACGGGTGAGGAACATCTTCATCTGCAGGCCGGTGGCGTTCTGCGCCTCGTCGAGAATGATGAACGCGTCCGCGAGGGTGCGGCCCCGCATGTATGCCAGCGGTGCGATCTCGATGACGCGGGTGTCGAGCGCCTTCTGCACCCGTTCATTCGGCATCATGTCACCGAGTGCGTCGTAGAGCGGCCGGAGATAGGGATCCACCTTCTGCTGCAGGTCGCCCGGCAGGAAGCCGAGCGACTCGCCCGCTTCCACCGCCGGACGGGCCAGCACGATCCGGTGCACCCGCTTCCGGGCCAGCGCTTCGACGGCGCAGGCCACGGCGAGATAGGTCTTGCCGGTGCCGGCGGGGCCGATCCCGACGACGATGTCGTGATCGTGCATGCGCCGCAGGTACTGCGTCTGGCCGGGCGTCTTGGCGACGATGGCGCGGCGCATCCCGGGCAGCACGATGCGCGAACCGTCGCCGGCGCCGGCCGGCCGTGGCGCGTGCCCGTTGGCGGCGAGGTGATAGACGTCTTCCGGGGCGATCGCCTCACCGGCACGCGCCAGATCGATCAGCCCCTCCACCACCGGCGTGGCACGCTCCACCTCGTCGGCAGTGCCGACGAGCGTGACGGTATCACCCCGCTGCGACACCCGCACCCCCAGCGCGCGCTGCAATTCGGCGAAGTTGGCTTCGTTCACCCCCGCCAGCAGCAGCGGATCGGCGCCTTCGGCCGCCACGGTGGCCCGCACGTCGTTGCTCACGAGCCGGGAGACGCCGTGGTCCGGAGGTGCAGCACGGCCAGATCGGCCGCGTCGACCGGTGACGGGGCCCCTTCGAACAACGCCCGGGCTGCGGTCGTCTTCGGAAACGCGATCACGTCGCGCAGCGACACCGCACCGGCCAGCAGCATCGCCACGCGATCGAAGCCGATCGCGAAGCCACCGTGCGGCGGGGCGCCCGAACCCAGCGCATCGAGCAGGAACCCGAACCGCTGGCGCTGCTGCGCAGCGTCGACACCGAGCAGCCTGAAGACCACTTCCTGCAACGCCGGGTCCGTGATCCGGATCGAGCCGCTTCCCAGTTCGTGGCCGTTGTAGACCGCGTCGTAATGCAGCGCGCGGCAACGCCACGGCTCGCTCGCCAGGTACGGCAGGTCGTCGGGATGCGGTGACGTGAACGGATGGTGGGTGAAGACCCATGCGCCCGTCGCCGGATCCTTTTCGAACAGCGGAAACTCCACCACCCACAGAAAGGCGTGCGGCATGCGCGGCTCGACGCCGGGACGGCGGATCAGCTGCGAACGCACGGCATGCAATGCCGGCGACGTCACCGCGTCGCTTCCCGAAACGGCAAGCAGCAACGTTCCCGGCGCGGCGTCGATCCCGGCCACCGTGTCGGAGCCGAGCGCCTTGACGCCCTGTCCTTCCCAGCCGGCGTCGGTCCGGCGCGCCCAGAAGAGACCTCCCGCGCCGGCCGATTTCGCCACCGCGGTCATCGCGTCGAGTTCGCGGCGCGATGCCGTGCCCGCACCATCGGCGAGAATGGCGCGAATCCGTCCGCCCCGTGCCACCGTCTCACGCAGAAAATCGGCGGCATCGGTGGCGATCGACCCGCTGATGTCCGTGATTTCGAATCCGTAGCGCAGATCGGGCTTGTCGATGCCGTACCGCTCCTGGACGTCGCGGTACGTCATGCGACGGAACGGCACCGGTACGTCGTGGCCCGCTTCGGCCCAGAGATCGCGCAGCACCGTCTCGACGACAGGAAGTACGTCGTCCTGCGTCACGAACGACGCCTCGAGATCGATCTGGGTGAACTCCGGTTGGCGGTCGGCGCGCTGGTCCTCGTCGCGGAAGCAGCGCGCAATCTGGAAATAGCGGTCGAACCCGGAAACCATCAGCAACTGCTTGTAGATCTGCGGCGACTGCGGCAGGGCGTAGAACTCGCCGGGATGCACCCGGCTCGGCACCAGATAGTCGCGCGCCCCTTCCGGCGTCGGCTTGGTGAGAATCGGCGTCTCGATCTCGAGAAACCCGAGATCGGTGAGCGTGCGGCGCGCCCGCTGGGTCAGGCGGTGACGCAGCATCAGGTTCTCCTGCAGTTCCGGTCGCCGCAGGTCGAGATATCGGTACTGCAGGCGCAGCTCTTCGGCGGCCAGCTCTTCACCGTCGCGGCGGGCCACCGGAATCGCCGGCGTGGCGGCGGGTCCCACCACCGACAGCTTGCTGACGTGGACCTCGACCTCACGCGTCGCCAGCGTCGGATCGGGCGCGGGCTCCCGGCGGGCGGCAACCACGCCTTCGACCAGCACGACGGTCTCGGGACTCGAACCGGCGGCGCGCGCCATCACGTCCGCCGATGTCCACGCCGGGTCGCACGACAACTGGACCAGGCCGGAGCGGTCGCGAAGATCGAGAAAGACGATGCCGCCAAGGTCGCGGCGACGGTGTACCCATCCGCCGAGACGGACCGTGGAGCCGACGTCAGCTCGCGACAGGGTTCCGCAGCGGTGGGTTCTGAGGGAAGTACGGGCGTTCAAGTGAGGTCGATGGCTCGGTTCCAGGACCTCCCAAGCTAACCGCCGCTGGCCGCTGCGGGCAACAAAACCTCCGCCGGAGCAGTGTTGAGACGATACCCGAGGTAGATGAGGATAAGTCCAAGAAATTCAGTTACATAGAGGACTTCGACGTGCCCGTAGCGTGTGAACGCGCCGCCGATCCCGGGGAGGATCGCGCCGACGGTGATCGAGACGTTGCCCGCCACCCGGTTCGCCCGCCCCGGCACCCCCTTGTAGCGCCACGCCGAGAGTGCCGCACCGCCCGCGAGCATGATCAGCGCATAGGTATTGATGAACGGTGCGAACACCGGCACCCATTTCCAGACGAGTACCTCGCCCGAGAGGCGGTGGGCCTGGACCAACGGGTAGTCGATCGGGCTGAGCAACAGGCACACGGTCGCGATCGCGACCACCACCAGCAGTCCTGCCGTGGTGCGGTTCGCGTTCTTCCGGCTCAGCAGCAGATAGGCCGTCCCCTGCGCCAGCGGCGCGCCACCGAGGAAGGCACCACTGATATACCAGAGTCGGAACAGCGGCGCGTGCCAACCGAGCAGCGTCGTCAGCGCCTCCGTGGTGGTGCCGACCGCATACGACACCACCCCGATCCCCCACCAGAACAGATGCGGTGCCGGCCGCTTGTCCGCCCAGCGACGGAACAGCTGCGGCGCGAACCAGCAGGCAAAGAGCGTGGTCAGAATCGGGATGTAATGGGTCGGACTGTCGGGCACGGAAGTCGGTTCGACGGGGACCGGGGAAACGGGGGACGTTGCGCAACAATACGGCGTGACGGCTGGGCGCTGTATCCCGGCGACTACGGACACCGCGCGCATGCCCGGTGGCCGTGTTCTCGCGGGTATACTGCAGGCACTCACCGCCCCGCGCCACGCCCGCCGATCCAACGGAAGGAGTCAACCCGATGACCGCTCGACACGACACCGGCGGCACCGCGCTCGCCCGCACGGCATCGGTGTGGTACGAGCCTTCACCGCTGGGCGACCAGGACCTGCATCTCTTCAACGAAGGAACGCACCTTCGGCTGTGGGAGAAGCTCGGTGCGCACCCCGGCGTGGTCGACGCCCGGGCCGGCACCTGGTTCGCCGTCTGGGCTCCCGTCGGCGGCGCGCGTCACCGTCATCGGCGATTTCAACGGCTGGAACAAGACCAGCCACCCGCTGCGCGCTCGGGGAACTTCGGGAATCTGGGAAGGTTTCGTCCCCGGCGTGGTGGCGGGCGCCACATACAAGTACCACGTGGCGTCGCGGGTCGACGGCTATTCCGCCGACAAGGCGGACCCCGTCGCGGTGTATGCCGAGAAGCCACCGCGGACCGGATCGCGGGTATGGCGGCTCGACTATCAGTGGGGCGATGGCGAATGGATGGCCCGGCGCGCCGAGCCGCCGCCGCTCTCCCGCCCGATCGCCATCTACGAACTGCATCTCGGCTCGTGGCGTCGGCGCCCCGAAGAAGGCGACCGCCCGCTCACCTATCGCGAGCTGGCCGACGTGCTCCCCGACTATCTCGACGAAATGGGCTTCACCCACGTGGAGTTTCTCCCGCTCGCCGAGCATCCGTTCTACGGATCGTGGGGGTATCAGACGACCGGCTACTATGCACCCACCAGTCGGTACGGCACACCGCAGGACCTGATGTATCTGATCGACCGGCTGCACCAGCGCGGCATCGCGGTGCTGCTCGACTGGGTGCCGTCACACTTCCCCACGGACGAGCATGGGCTCGGGTACTTCGACGGCACCCATCTCTACGAACATGGCGATCCGCGCCAGGGATTTCACCCCGACTGGAACAGCTTCATCTTCAACTACGGCCGTCACGAAGTGCGCAGCTTCCTGCTCAGCAACGCGCTCTACTGGCTGCGGATCTACCACGTCGACGGACTGCGGGTCGACGCGGTCGCCTCGATGCTCCACCTCGACTACAGCCGCAACGCCGGCGAGTGGATTCCCAACATCCATGGCGGCCGGGAAAATCTCGAGGCGGTCGATTTTCTCCGGCGGTTCAACGAGACGGCGTATGCGGCAGAACCGGGCGCCATCACGGTCGCGGAGGAATCCACCACCTGGCCCATGGTATCGCGCCCGACGTGGCTCGGCGGGCTGGGATTCGGGTTCAAGTGGGACATGGGGTGGATGCACGACACGCTGCAGTACCTGGCGCGCGAGCCGGTGCACCGCCGCTACCACCACAACGAACTGACGTTCCGGGGAATGTACGCGTTCAGCGAGAACTTCGTTCTGCCCCTGTCGCATGACGAAGTGGTGCACGGCAAGCGTTCGCTCCTGGAGAAGATGCCCGGTGACGAATGGCGGCGGTTCGCCAATCTCCGCCTCCTGTTCGGCTACATGTACACCCAGCCCGGGAAGAAGCTGCTCTTCATGGGCGGCGAGTTCGGGCAACGGCGGGAATGGAATCACGACCGCAGCCTCGACTGGCATCTGCTGGCCGATCCGCGACACCGCGGCGTACAGCTGTGGGTGCGTGACCTCAACCAGTGCTATCGCAGCCTGCCGGCGCTGCACGAACTCGACTGTGATCCGGACGGTTTTCGCTGGATCAACGTCGGCGACGCCGAGCAGAGCATACTCGTGTGGCTGCGCCGCGACGCGGCCGGCGACGACGAGGTCGTCGTGGCGTGCAACTTCACGCCGGTTCCACGCGCCGGCTATCGGATCGGTGTCCCGGCTGCGGGACACTGGGACGAAGTCCTCAACGGCGATGCACCGCGGTACGGCGGCAGCGGCGTGGGCAATCCGGCCGGCGCCGAGGCCGTGCCGGTTCCGTGGCACGGGCGCGCGCAGTCGATTGCCGTCACGCTACCGCCTCTTGCCACGATACTCCTGCGACGGTCGCGATCCGGTGCGGAACCGCCGGACCAACCCCACACCGTGGCGGATCGGACGCCGTAGCGTCCCGGCCGACCCCCGGGCCGCACTCGCCCTCCTTACCTTGCACTGATGACGTCGCCCCCCGCCGCAACACCGACCCTGCTCGACCTGCCGCCGCAGGTTGCCGTCCGGACCATCACCGATTGGGTGGCCGAGCGTGGGCTGCCGCGCTACCGTGCCGGGCAGATGGTGCAGCGCCTCTGGCAACGGCCGGTGGCGTCGTGGCAGGATGCAACCGAACTGCCGCAGCCCCTGCGCGACGAGCTGGACCGGACGTTCCCGCTTCCCCGCGTCGCGATGGAAGTGATCCAGCGCTCGAAGGACGGCACCAGGAAATACCTCTGGGCACTCGGCGACGGCGAACGGATCGAATCGGTGCTGATCCCGACCGAGACGCGGCGCACGCTCTGCGTGTCGTCGCAGGCGGGCTGCGCACTGGGCTGCGTGTTCTGCGCCACTGGGCGGATGGGATTCCGCCGCCAGCTGGCCGCATGGGAGATCGCCGCGCAGGTGCGCGAACTGGTGCTCGCCGACCCGGACGACAAGCCCACCAACGTGGTGTTCATGGGCATGGGCGAACCGCTGCTCAACTGGCCCGCGGTCGACGCCGCGCTCTCGATCCTCAACGACCCGCTTGGCTTCGGCATCGGCGCGCGACACATCACGGTGTCCACTGTCGGGATCGTGCCCGGGATGGAAGCGCTCGCGAAACGCCCTGAACAGTTCCGGCTGGCCATCTCGCTTCACGCGCCCACCGACGCGCTGCGCCTCGAGCTGATGCCGATCGAGAAGAAGTACCCCATCAGCGACATCCTCGAAGCCGCGCGTCCGTTCCGCGAGCGCCTCACGTTCGAGTACGTACTCATCGCCGGCCGCAACGACCGCGATCGCGACGCCGCAACGCTCGCGTCGCTGGCCCGGAAATCGGGGGCACATGTGAATCTCCTGCCGCTCCATCCCGGCGGTGCGCCGGGCCTGGAGCCGAGTGATGCGCGCCACATCCGGGCGTTCCGTGATGCGCTGCTCGATCGCGGCATCGAGGCGGTCGTGCGCCGCTCGCGCGGGCTCGACATCGATGCCGCCTGCGGGCAGCTGCGGGTGGCCACGGAACGCACGCGGCACGGTGCCACGTCGCCGGGGTCGGTGCCTGCCGCCCCGAGCCGCTGATCCGTTAGATTGGCGCAGCGCCGCCGGGACGGCCCGGCGCCCAGGGTGATGGAGCTCACCCCGAACCGCCCTTCGACGGCTGATGGCTCCTGCGGAATGGACGCATCGACGAGGTCGCCCGTGCCACAGGCCCCACCTCCGGCGGGAATTCCCTTCAACCAGGCCCAATCCCGTCACCTGTCCATCGCACTCGATCGCGTCGACGAGGCGCTGCTGCAACTGGAACAGGAGAGCCACGCGTTGCGCGCGGAACCCGCCGCGACCCGCGTCTTGCGACCCCAGTACCACGATATCGACCCCGCCGTGATGACCGCAGCGGCCGCCACCGCCGCCATTCTGCGCCGGCGCCTGCGTGCCGAGATCGCGCTCCTCGAGCTCGAACCGCTGCCGGAACTCGCCTCGCGCCGCCTCTCCACGCTGCTCACGTCGGCGCGGGTCGTGCTGGTCGACGCCCGCTCCGACGAGATGGCGGCCTACGGGACGCTCCATCCCGAAGCACCGCCGGTGCTGGACCGCTGGCTGGACGAGTGGGAACTGGCCCTCACCGCGCTGCTGCGCATGCTCGATCCGGAGGCCGGCCGTGCCCCGAGCGTTTGACTTCGCCCTTTCCGTTGCCGCCGGCAGTGCGCTCGGTGGCGTCGCGCGCTACCTCCTCGCCACGGCTGTCCAGCAGCGCAGCTCAGGGCTCTTCCCGCTCGGCACCTTCGTGGTCAACCTCGTTGGCTGCCTCCTCATCGGGTTCCTGATGCGCGTGATTCTCGATACCGGCGAGTTCTCGCCGGCGGCGCGGGCGTTTCTCACCGCGGGTTTCTGCGGTGGCTTCACCACG
This sequence comes from uncultured Gemmatimonadales bacterium, assembly GCA_963697065.1. GTDB lineage: Bacteria > Gemmatimonadota > Gemmatimonadetes > Gemmatimonadales > GWC2-71-9 > Palsa-1233. The sequence goes on along the minus strand of CAVOMQ010000001.1, from coordinate 2,165,343 downwards.
TTTTCGACATTCGCCTGGGAGGCGATGGCCGCCGCCGAAGAAGGCGCGCTTCGCCGCGCCATCATCTATGTCGGCGGCAGCGTCGTCGTCGGGCTCTGCGCCGTCTGGCTCGGCTCGGCGGCGGCCCGGATGGTGCTCGACCTGGTGCGCGGCAAGACCGCCTGAGGCGACGATACGAACGACAACAGGAGGGAGCGGATCATGAGCGGCGAACCCGGCGAACGGATGCTGATGCGGATCCACATCGGCGAGCGCGACCGCTGGCACGGCGCGCCACTCTATCAGGCCATTGTCCAGATGCTGCGCGAGCGACACTACGAAGGCGCCACCGTCTTCCGCGGCATCATGGGCTTCGGCGCCAGTGCCCGGCTGCGCACCGACCGCCTCGAGATTCTCTCGCTCGACCTGCCGATCGTCGTCGAATGCGCCGACACCGCCGAGAAGATCGAAGCGATCCTGCCGGAACTCGACGCCATGATCGGCGGCGGATTGATCACCCTCGAAAGGGTGCGGGTCCGGCTCTACCGCCCCGAGACCAGGCCCGGCGCGTAGCGCGGCCGCCTATCGCGCGTGCAGCCTGGCCGCCAGCCAGTCGGCGATCATCCCCCGCACCGCCGCCGGAATCCGGTTGTCGCGCAGCTTGCCGTAATCCGCCGGCGCCCCGCTGGCGTCCTCCAGAAAGAGATGATCGAGACCGGGAAAGACGTGTTCGGTCACGTCGGCGTTCCCACCCGCGCGCATCGCCTTGGCCAGCATGTCGGCCTGGATCGGCGTCACCTGATGATCATTGGCGCCCTCGAGAACGAGCGCCGGGATGCGCACCTTGCGTGCCGTCGGCATCGGATCGTACGTCAGGAAGAAGTGCAGCCACACGTCGGAGGCGGCGAGCGAATCGAGCGCCCGCTGCGCCGCGCCGTACGCCGAGTCGCGCGCGGCGGGCGGAATCGTGGCATCGCCGTCGATGGCCTGATGCTGTTGATAGCGGATGATTTCCGCACCGGTTTCAGCCGGTCCCGCCAGCAGTACGATCGCCTTGACGAGCGTGTCGTGTGCCGCCACCATCGGCGCAATCAATCCGCCCTCGCTGTGTCCCAGCAGCGCCAGGCGTTTCGCATCAATGTCCGACCGGGTCGTGAGGTAGCGGAGCGCCGCCTCGATGTCCTGGGCATAGTCGGCGCTGGTGCCATGGCTCCCGCCCGACTCGCCCATCCCACGATCGTCGAGCCGCAGCACCGCGATGCCCCGCCGGCCGAGGGTGTCGGCGATCTGGCGGAACGGGCGATAGCCGCCCGCGAGCGGGATGTACTCGTCACGGTCCTGCGTGCCGCTGCCGGTGATGGTCACCACGGCGGGAAACGGCCCCGTGCCGTCCGGCACCGTCAATGTGCCGCCAAGCGGAATGCCGCCCTGTCCCTTGAGCTGCACGTCGATCGCCCGATACGGGGCGCCCGCCGGCGGGGAGTAGTCGATCCGGCCCAGCTTGAGATGCACCGCCGTGGCCGCATCCACCCGGGTGATCGTCAGCCCTTGCGCCGGAATCGAGCCGCCGAGGATGCGCCCGGTGCGGTCGACGGCGAGGTGTTCCACCTGGCCCGCGATGGTGAGCGTCATCGAGTCGGGGCCAATCGCGCGCATCAGGATCGGCAGCGTGACGCCGCCCGACAGCGCCCATCCCTGGTATTCCCCGCTGCCGCCGTCTCGTCTGGCCCGCATGGTAAAGCTCTCGGCCAGCGCGAACGCATTGTTCATCAGCACCGACGCACCCGGTTTCGTGGCAAAGCGTTGAACGCGCCCGCCGACGTCCGCGATCGCGCTGTCGTTGCGGAGCGTCACCGCGACGCGCTGCAACGGCGCCGCGTCGGCCGCGGCCGTGGCGGCATAGACGTTGATCGAAAGCCGGCGAATGGCGAGATCCGGTGAGATGACCGCGACGTAATCCTGCCGGGGTTGGCCCTTGACGTTGACGCTGCCCTGCACGGTGTCGCCGGAGCGCGCAAAGCGGTCGATGACCAGCGTGTCGCCACGCTGGGCGACGACGAATGCTCCCTGCTCGTTCGTGCTCTGGGCCGTGATCGGGGCAGCCAGCAGGGCCGGCAGCAGCAGCAGGGCAAACGGTGAACGATTCATGCGTCCCTTCCTTGGGCATCGGGATCGCGCTTCCACGCGAAATAGCTGTAGACCACCGAGATGAGCGCCGACGCGATCAACCCGGTCATCAGGACCGTGAACATCGCCCCCGGCCGGATCAGGCCGCTGAGCAGCACCAGGATGCCGGTGGCCACGAAGAGGTAGCCCGCCAGGCGATGGGTTTCCCGCCAGGAGAGATCGCTCGACAACGTCCACGGCGTGCGCACACCGAAAATCCAGTTGGGGCGGACCCGGGTGAGGACGTTGCCGGTGATGATGAACAGCACGCCCATGGCGATCCCGATCACGGCATTGAGCGAAACGATCCACCCCAGGTTGTAGCCGATCGTCGCGACGTGGATGACGGCGAGAAATCCGAGGAGGACGTTGGCCACCAGCCAGTAGGCGGGGGCGTGCAGCGGAAAGTTCCGGCGTTTGGGATCGAGCTGCGGCACGTAGCGGAGCACTACCGCCATCACCAGCGCAATGGCGGGCAGCATGACAACCAGCGCCGTCCGCGAGGTCCAGCCGTTGACCTGTCCGGAGGCGCTCCAGTGGCTTGCCACCCGGAGCGGCAGGCGTGACCACATCGCCCCACCGAACGCTGCCGCACCCAGCACGAGCAGAATACCGGGCCAGAGTTTACGCATGCCGTTTGCTCCCGTTGCGGTTGGGTCGGCTGCTTCCCGACCGGCCGGTTGTGGCCGGGCCGATGTCGAGGAGGTGCTGCAGCGCATCCTGGAAGACGCTGGTATTGAGCGAGTAGATGATCCGTTGTCCATCGCGCCGGAAAAGCACCAGCCCGGCGTCCCGCAGCACTTGCAGATGATGCGACACCGACGCGAAGGCCATCGGGAAGTGCTCGGCGATCTCGCCCGCGGCGAGGTCCGCATCGCGGAGCAGGCCGAGGATCTCGCGGCGGGTGGGGTCGGCGAGGGCGCGGAAGGAGCGGTCGAGCATGAGACAATTAGATAATCATCTAAGTATCAACGCGCCAGTGGGCCCCGGGCTTTCCGTTGCCCCTCCCCGACGGACAACCGCCCTCACGCGGTACTATTGAGCGTCCCTGCGGTGGCGGACCGGCCGCTGCGCGTGGCCGTGCGAGTGGAGTTCGAAATGCGAACTGTGTCTTCGCGCCTGCGGAACGGCGCCATCCTGATGGGCCTCGTGGCCGCGACCACGCTGCCAGCGTGCAAGTCCGGCAGCACGGCGCCTGGAACCGGTACGGGCTCCGGCGGCGACGGTGCGATCGCGCTGGGGCTGAGTCCGACAAGTGCCACGGTGCAACAGGGGGGCGCCACCACCGTCACGGCGACGATCACGCGCAGCGGTGGGTTCACCGGGACGGTGACGGTCGGCCTGCCGAACCCACCCAGCGGTATCACCGTTTCGTCGGGTGCGGGCACAACCGCCGGCTCGGTCACCACGGTCCCGGTGGTCATCTCCGCAGCCGGGATCGTGACCCCGGGGAACCACACCATCAACGTGCAAGCCACGGGCAATGGTGTGTCCGCAGTGACGGCGGTCTTCACGCTCACGGTCACCGCCCCGCAGTCCGCCGGTGCGTACTCCATCACCTTGTCATCGGCGTCGCTCACGTTCATGCCGGGCATGCGGGATTCCATCGCGGTGTCGATCGCCCGCACCGGCGGATTTTCGGGCGCGGTCAGCTTCACGCTGACGGGTGCTCCGACCGGACTGTCGGCACAGTTCTCCCCCACAAGCACCACCGCGGCAAGCGTCATGCTCTCCCTTGCGGCCGACGCGAACCTGGCGGCGCAGACCTGGCCGCTCACGATTCACGCCAGTGCCGCGGGGCTCGCCGACGAGACGGCGCCGCTGGCCGTGACGATCTCCGCCGCTCCGCAGCCCAACGTGGCCATCGATTTCTCGGCATGCTTTCCCACAAAGGTGGAATGGGTGGCGTATCAGGACGGTACCGGCGCCTGGACCCATGTGTCGCAGCCTGGTCCGATCTATCGGGTCAACATCAGCGGGTCGAAGGGCGGCGTGGCGTGGGTGTTGAGCAACGCGGGGTCGTTCCCGATCGACACGGTCGAGCGCGTCATGTGGATGACCCAGGCCGAGCTGACGGCGGCGCCGATTGTCGCATGCACGGCTTCAACACCCACGGGCAAGTCACTCACCGGCAGCGCTGGGGGGATCCATGCCGGTCAGGCGCCGTCGGTCACCCTCGGCGGCGTCGGGGCGTTCTTCGACTACCATTTCCCCAGCGATTCCACGTTCCTGATGCAGAATGTGCCTTCGGGCCCCCAGCTGCTGGTGGCCTTTCGTTCCGACTCGGTCACGCCCGCCAACGATCGTGGAGTCATCCGGCGCAATCAGGACATTCCCGCAGGCGATACGGTGCGGGTCGATTTTGACAGCATCGAGGGCTTTGCGCCGGACGCTGGCACGGTCACGATCACCGGGTTCACCGCTGGCGAGACGTTCAGCTACGGCGTGAGCTACCTCAGCGGGCCGAGCTGTTCGCTCACCGGCCTCTTCGGGTCGGCATTCGATCTGGCCCAGACCTCCACACCACAACCGTTTCCGGAGATCCCGGCGGCGCAGGAAGCGGCCGGCGAAGTCAACTCCGTCACCGTCACCACGTTCAAGCCGGGCGGCGAGGGGCGCACGGTGCAACTGTCGCGGCGCACCCTGGGATCGGCGGCCGTCACCCTCGGCGCGGTCCCGGTGGTAACCGCGGCATCGATCGTGGAGCCGGACACATTCCGCCTGGTGCAGGCGACGTTCACCCTGCCATCCGACTATCAGTCATCGGCGCAGCTCACCTATTCCGGGGGCGCGTTTGGCATCGGCGAGGGGATCAGCATGAGGGTGCAGGCCTCGTACGGCTGGCTCGGTCAATCCGACGTCGTGCTGGCTCCCCCGGACTTCAGCCATGTCGACGGGTGGAGCGCCAACTTCAACATGCCGATGGGCTCGCTCAATTGGGGACTGGTGCTGACCGGCGGGTCGGGAGGCGCCTCGCTCTGCAGCGACGGCGCCATGGTCAGGACGTTCCAGCTGTCGGGAACGGTCAATTGAAGGTCAGCTTTCTCGCCACATCGGTGCTGGTGCTCGCTGCCACGTCCCTGCCGGCGCAGCAACCTGCATCCGCCACCGGCTCGGTAATCCCCCGCCGGAGCACGGTCCACGGGGTGACGGAGCTCGCGTTCGACGCCGGCGCCTTCGACCGTGCGCCCCAGTTTACGATCGACCGCAGTCCCCTCGCGGTATTCGGCAGCGCCAATGGCGCCCTCGCGTTCGACCTGACCGACGTCTCCGACGCGGTAATGTCGACGACGGTGGCATGGCCGCGTGCGTGGGCGGCGAGCGCCTCGTGGCGTTCGGCCCGGATGGCCAGGGCGTGTGGCGCTTCGGACGCCGTGGCCAGGGGCCCGGCGAGTTCAACTGGGCGCGCATGATCAAGGCGCGGGGCGATACGCTGTTGGCGGTCGATCGCGGCAACCTGCCCCTCAGCTGGATCGTGCTCAAGCAGGGGGTCGTGGCAAGCCGATCACTCTACGGCCGGCTTCCGCCGCTGGCTGTCAGGAACAGATCGAAGCCTGTCGACGCGGCGTAACGGGCCGTCGCCCCGAGGCCTTGCCGTCTTGCGACATCCCACTCGGCGGCGACCTGCGCCGTGATCTCGGCGCCGAATTCCGCCCGGAACGGCGCGGGAAAGAGCCGGATCAGGCCACCCAGCACCCGCTTCACGGCCGCTCCGGCGCCAGGCCGAGGCGCTTTTCGGCGAGACGGGCGCTGTGTTTGAGCCGTCGGGCTTCGGCCCCGAGGGCGTGCCGCCCGCTGCGCGTCAGCGCGTAGTAGCGGCGTTCGCGCCCCGGATGCGGCTCCGGCGCCTCTTCCGGCTGCGCCTCGCGGACCATGCCGTCGGTCATCAGGCGCGCCAGCAGCCGGTAGAGCGAGCCGGCACGGGGTGTGACCATTCCCCGCGACTCCGTGTCCACGGCGGTCTTGATGGCGAGGCCGTACCGCGGGCCGTCGGCGAGCGCCAGCAGCACGTGGAATTCGAGCAGGCTGAGTTCGGGCGGTGCGCCGCGTCCCATGGGGCCCCGATGGCTAATTACTCCGAGAGAGTAATTAGTGGGACACCGGCCACACAACAAGGGTTGCCGCCGCCGGACTCCGGCTGCCCGTTACGGCGCTGCAACGTCGATGGCCGGGATCAGAACCCGGCCGGACGGGCTCCCGTGACGTTGAAGGCGCGTTCCAACGCCAGGCCCGCGCGCGCGACGGTTCCTTCCTCGAACGGCCGGCCGAGCAGCGTGACGCCATGGGGCACGCGCCGCGGCGGCGAGAACGTCGGCAGCGGGTGCTGCGGGTCGGGGGCCCAGTCGCTGCGCGCCTCCGACACTTCGACAAACCCGGCCCGCAGCGTCAGCGACGGATGCCCGGTGAAGTTCGTGATGGTGAGCTGCTCGTCGCGGAGCGACGGCACCAGCAGCAGGTCGACTTGTGAGAAGATGCGTGCCATTTCGCCCGCCACGCGGCGGCGCATCCGGTCGGCTTGCACGGTGTCGACCGCGGAGAGGAAGCGTGACTGACGGAAGAGGTTGGGCCACGCGTCCTTGACCTGTGCGCGCAGCGAATCGACGCGATTGTCGAGCGTGATGTCTTCGAAGGCGGCGGCCGCTTCGGCAAAGAGGATCGGCATCAGCGAATCGAACGGCCAGTCGGGGAGCGAGACTGCGACCGGCGTCATGCGGAGCGATCGCACCGTGTCGAGGGCGGCACGGTCCACATCGGTGGCAGGAGCTTCCTTCATCCACTGTGGGAGATATCCCACCTTGAGTCCGGCCACCGACTGCGTGGCGTCGTAATCGAGAGGCACTGGCCGGCTGGCCAGGTCGCCGGCGTCCGGGCCCGCGATGGCGTGCAGGACGAGCACGGTGTCCTCGACCGACCGCGTCATCGGCCCGAGCTTGTCGAGCGACCAGCACAGCGTCATCGCACCGGTGCGCGGCACCCGGCCGAAGGTGGGCCGCAGACCAGTAAGTCCGCAGCGCATCGTGGGGCTCACGATGCTGCCATCGGTCTCGCTGCCCACGGAGAACGCCACGAAGCCCGCGGCGGTAGCGGCGCCCGGGCCGCAACTCGAACCGGAAGCCCCTTCTTCGAGCAACCACGGATTCATCGTCTGGCCGCCGAACCAGATGTCGTTGAGCGCCAGCGCGCCGAGGGCGAGTTTGGCAATCAGGACAGCGCCCGCCTCGTCGAGCCGCTTCACCACGGCCGAGTCTGCCTTCGGAACCCGATCCTTGAACGGCTCCGCTCCCCAGGTGGTGGCGATGCCGGCGGTGTCGAGCAGGTCCTTGACGCCGTAGGGAATGCCGTGCAGCGGGCCACGGTACCTTCCCGCCGCGATTTCCCTGTCGGCCAACGCCGCGCGCGACAGCGCATGATCCTTCGTCAACGTGATGATGGCATTGACCTTCGGGTTGAGCCGTGCGATGCGGTCGAGATAGATGTTGGTGAGCCGGGCCGACGTCAGCTTGCGCGTTTCGATCCAGCGCGACAACTGGTGGACGGGGGCGAACGCGATGTCGTCGTCGTTGGCCGGCAGCGGCGTATCGGGCGACGTGCTCCGCACGAAGCGGTCGCGGTCGGGGCCCGGACCGACGCCGGGGATGAGCGGATTCCACACCATCGCGGGCGCATCGGTGGTGTCGAACGCGAACGTTCGCGGGCCGGTGCGGCGCTCGAGGTACGGCGCCATCGATTGCCGCCACGAGTCCGCCGCCTGCTGGCGATGCGCCGGCGTCATCGACACCTGGGCCAGTTTCTCCGCTTCGGCAAAGGTGGCGGGCGTCACCTGGGGTCCCGATCCCGCCGCGGTGCCGAATGTGGGCGGCGCGCCCGGTGCCGGCGTCTGCGATCCACCGGCGGCTGGTGCCGGCGGACGGCGTTCGATCCGGCACGCGCCGGAGGCGGCGAGCAGCGCGATTGGTGCCTTGATCAGGAATTGACGGCGGGTATTCATGGGAGCGTCGCTGGTCGAGGGTCGAGCAGAACCTCGACGCGCGACCTTCGGCACGCAAGCACATGCTGACCCGGCGTGCCGGACTTGGTCCTCCCGGTCACGGCACTGCTAGACCATCGCCCGCCGCTTCAGCTGTTCATACTGCGCCACGACCTCGGCCGCGGCGCGATCGGGCGCCACGTCGAGCACCAACACCCCCCTCCCCCGCAGGTCGGCCAGTGCCGCCTCGCGGGCCTCGAGCAGATCTTCGGCGGCCGCCCGATCGAAGGCGTCTTCCACCGTGACCGCGTGCCGGGTGGCGCTCCGCTCCAGGGCCGGGTCACGCAGGGTCACCGCCAGCGGCAGGTGTCTCGGCCGCAGCGTTCCGGCCTGCGCCAGGAGCGCGTCGCTGGCGGTCCGGTCGATCACGTCGGTGAAGCAGACGGTCAGTGCGCGGCGCCGGTTGCGGGCGGCGAGGTAGGCGAAGGCGGCGGGATAGTCCGGTTCGACCAGGCGCCCTGCGATGCCGGCCAGGGCATCGAGGATCTGGCGGAGCGTACGCCGCCCGCGCGACGGCGCCACGTATTCGAGAATCTCGTCGGCAAACGCCAGCAGACCGACGTTGTCATCGTGTTGCACCGCGCTGTGGGCCAGATCGAGTGCCGCATCGATGGCCGACTCGAGCCGGGCACGGCCGTCGCTCTCGGCGGTGAGCATCCGGCCCGCGTCGATCAGGATCATCACGTGCTGGCGCCGTTCGTCTTCGTACCGACGCGCCATCAGTTTGCCCCGGCGCGCGGTAGCCTTCCAGTCGATGGAGCGCGTTTCGTCTCCCGGCACCCATTCCTTGAGACTTTCGAACAGCCGCCCTTCGCCGATACGGCGCACATTGCGGAACCCGGCTTCGCGCCGGCGCTGCGCCTGCGACGGCAGCGCCCGGAGGGCGGCATTGCGGAGCGACGGATACACCACAACGTCCCACGGGAGCTCGCGGCGGCCCTGGCGCCACGCCAGTCCCCATGGGCCGAGCAGGCGGAGATCCATCCGCCCGGCGATGAGCTTGCCGCGCTGCACCGGGTGAATGACGATCGTCTCGACGGTTGCGCCGGTCACTTCAAGGCGGATGGTGCGGCGGAATCCGGTACTTGCCAGCGAGGCGGGCGGAGTTTCACGCACTGCAATGCGCAGCGGACGGGACACGGGATTCCGCCAGCGATACGTCACCGGCAGCGGCCGTCCGACGGAAAAGGCCGGCGGGGCTTCCCGCGTGACCGGAAACGCCGGGATATCGATCGACCCGATACGCGCCGTATCGACCAGGAGGAGCACGACCCAGATGACGTCGGCACCGAAATAGACCGCGACGGCGCCTCGCCAGACGAACGCCAACAGCGCCAGCAGACCGAGCGCCGCCGCCACCAGGTACCAACGCCGGGTGGGAACGATCATGTCCGTGGCGCCTCGATGCGTTGGATCAGCGAGTTGACGGCGTCGTCGGCGGTCACGCCCTCGAGCTCCAGCTCGGGGGCCACCACCACACGATGCCGGAGCACCGCCGGCGCCAACGTCTTGGCGTCGTCCGGAACGACGAAATGTCGCCCGTCGAGGAGTGCCGATGCCTGGGCCATCTTGAGCAGCGCCACGCTGGCCCGGGGCGACGCGCCCAGCGTGAGTGCCGGTGCGTCCCGCGTGGTGCGTACCACCGCGGTGATGTATGCGACGATGGCCGGTTCGACCCACACCCGCCGCACCGTATCCCGCAACTGCGCCAGTCCCGCGGCGTCGAGCACCGGCGTAATCCCGAATGTCGCCGGCTCCGATGACTCGAAGCCTCCGAGCACATGGTTCAGGATGCCGCTCTCGGCCTCGGCCGAGGGGTAGCCGAGCCGGCTCTTGATCAGGAAGCGGTCGAGTTCGGCCTCCGGCAGCGGGTACGTCCCTTCGAACTCGATCGGATTCTGGGTGGCAAAGACGGTGAAACTGGCGCTCATCGGATGCGACACGCCGTCCACCGTGGCGGCACGTTCTTCCATCGCTTCGAGCAGCGCCGCCTGCGTCTTGGCGGGCGCGCGATTGATCTCGTCGGCGAGGACGAGATCGGCAAAGAGGGGGCCGGGTCGGAACGCAAAGGCGCCCCCGGTTCCGGCCGCCGTGGTCAGCACACTCACGCCGGTGATGTCCGACGGCATCAGGTCCGGCGTGAATTGAATCCGCCTGAACTCGAGACCGAGCGCCCGATTGAGCGAGCGGACCAGGAGTGTCTTGGCGGTGCCGGGCGGCCCTTCCAGGAGCACGTGACCGCGCGCGAGCAGCGCCATGAGCGCTTCGCGGAGCACGTCGTCATGTCCGAGGATCACCCGGCGCAGTTCACCGAGCACGGCGTTGGCCGATCGGGCCGCGCCGTGTGCCTGGTCGGCGGTCAGGGTCGCAATTTCTGCCAAAGCTCCTCCACGGCGTCGGCGGCCCGCAGCACGCTTGCTGCGGGCTGACCCGGCACGGTCAGTGATTCGAGGGTCGCAAGCGGGGCGCTGAGGTCCGGCGCCGTATTGCGCGCCACCAGCTGGCGGAGCCATTCGCGCCAATCGGTACGTCCCCGCATTGCCGGCGGGGCAAGGCGGCGCTGCAGTCCGCGCACCAGTGCGGCGATCGCCTGGTCGTGACCGTGGGCCGCCGACAGCGCGTTGGCGAGCGCGTGCACGTGTTCCAGCGATGAGCGCCGGCGGCGCGAGATACCGGCCAGCGCCGGCCCGAACCGCACCGCGCCGAACAGCAACGCGAGCGCCCCGACGATGACCAGTTGCCAGACGATCCATCCCCACGGCGACTGCCGGCTCCAGGCAACGGCCGCGTCCGTGAGCGATCCCGACCTGCCGAAGCCGTGGTGGAATTCGTCGAAGATCACCTCGCGATCGTGACCGGTGAAGAGCGCGAGGATGAACGGACCGGCCGCCGAGTTCCGCAACGTGGCGTTGCGGAGCAGACCGGCGTCCGCAAAGAGGAGCACGGAGTGCCCGTTGTCCTTCCGTTCCAGGCGGACGGCCACCGGACCGCGCGACGAGGTGAGCAGCGTCACCGTCGACACGAACGTCGGGACCTTGCAGGTAACCGGTGCGAAATCGGCGATGCGGCTGGTGTCCATCACGATCGGTTGATGCGTTTCGACCAGTGCCGCATCGGTTCGGGGCGCGGGATCGTCGGTGCCGACTACCCGTACCGAGTCGAAGAGGAAGCGCTTCGCTTCGTATCCGAAGCAGCGGATCAACGGGTTGGCGCCGTTACCGGCCAGCAGCAGGTCGGCATGACTGCTGAAGCGGAAGATTGCCGCGACCTCGGGCGCTGAGAGCGGGTGGAACGGATCAGGGTCGAGGATGACGAACATCCGGCCGGCGCTGTCGCCCAGCGCCGCGAGCCGCGTGGGGCGGTCACGGAACCGCCGCGTCCCGATTCCCAATCGCTGCACGGCGTCGAGCAGCCCCTCGGCGCCAGCCGGACCGGCCACGAATGTCGAGGCACGCGAGTCGGGAACGGCCGGGGCCGGGCCCGGGCGGGAGGTCAGCGCCGCGACGCCGAGCAAGGCCGCCAGAGCGGCCAGGCCGACCAGCACCTCAGTGCGCGTCTTCATACCGCTCGGGTTGTGCGCGCGACCGCCAATCGTCAAAATCCCGCGCGTCGATCGGCCGGCGCGCAAACGCGTAACCGTAGAGGTCGCCGACCAGCTCACTGAACCGGTGCCGTCCGGCGGGCGGAACCCGGATCTCGCGGAGATACTCGCCCGGGGTCTTGCTCGGGTGGAACGTCAACAGGTGGCGGGCATCGAGCGCCATCACCAGCGCCACGAATTCGGCCTGGGCCGCTTCGTCGTATCGTCCATGCGTCGCCAGGCGCCCGGCTTCGCGCCGGAACCACTCGCGATCGTGCGGCACGACCAGCGTGGCCGGCTTCGCCGCCGCCGGGGTGGGTGCGCGCATGGTCCGGAGCAACAACCAGCCGATGTGGACCAGAATCGCGGCGAGCAGCACGCTCAAGGCGATCACCAGCAGTCGATAGTCGACGGGATGTGCCCTGGCGAGCGCCGCAAACCACTCGAGGACCCGCTCGAAGCCGTTCCGGAGGACTGCAAACGGATCGCGAGCGGGCACCCAGCGGTAGCGCGGGGCGGCGAACACCGAGTCGAGCACCCGGCGCAGCGAATCCGGCGACTGCGATACGGTCATGCCGGCTGCGCCGCCGTGGCCAGCAACTCCAGGTCGAAGCCTTCCTTCCGCACCCGCAGGTCGTAGTAGAGCACGGTGATGACGACGTAGAGGTAGGGGTAGACGAAGACCGCCAGTACCGCTACGAGGATCATCGAAACGATCTGCGGATGGCCCCCGGCAACCGTCATCAGGCCGGCCACCACGCCGATCGCGATCGTCGGCACGAGCAGCAGGAGCCAGGCCACGAAGAAGGTCAGCGCCACTTTGCCCCGGAAGCCCGTGGTGAGCTGCCATGAGCGGCTCATGGCGGCACTCGGCGTCATCGGCTGTTCCAGCACCAGGGCCACCGCACTGAGCAGCAGGCCGGACATGAGGACGATGCCCGGAATGATGAGAAGCAGCAGCCCGGCGCAAACCACTATGATGGACATGAACGACAGCAGCACCAGCCGCACCAGCACGCCCGCGGCCCGCCGCAGCGCGTCGCCCGCCGAGACCGGCTGGTGAAGATAGGCGCCGGACACCATCAGCGTGGTGGCGGCAGTGCCCACGGCGCCCATCACGACACCCAGCGTGGTTTGCAGCAGCCAGGCCCACGGATCAGCGAGGATACCGCCGTGGGCCTGCACGTAGACGGCGCAGAGATCCGGGAGGACGCGAGAGACCAGCGCCACCAGCACGAGCGGAAAGAACATCGAACGATAGAGTCCCAGGGAGACGTCGAGCACTTCACCGGTCGACAGCGGGCGCAGGGCCGGAGCGGCCATCGCGGGACTCCTCGGCAAGGGTGGGACCGGGTGCGGTAACGCCGTACATTACCGCAAGTCATCCCGAACGGCACCTCCCCCCACCCGGCGAGTGGACATGGCCGAACCGCAGCGTTCCGATTACCGGCAACATCTCGAGATCGAAACGCCCGAACATGTCATGCTCGATTACGAGATCGCCGGTGTCGGCAGCCGGATGCTGGCGGCGATGATCGACTTGCTGATCATCTTCGTGCTGCTGCTGACGTTGCTGCTGGTGTTTTCGTCGGTGGCGAAATCGGGGCCGTGGGTCGCCGCGATCGCGCTGCTGCTGATCTTCACGATTCTCTGGGGGTACTTCACCCTGTTCGAGGGGTTGCGCGACGGGCAGACCCCGGGAATGAAACGGATCGGCATCAGGGTGGTGCGCGACACCGGCCACGGTGTCACGTTCGCCGACGCGGCGGCGCGGAATCTCGTCCTGCCGATCGATCTCTTCGCCGGCGTGGGCGTGTTCGTGATGGCGGTGCACCCCCGCGGCAAGCGGCTCGGTGATCTCGTGGCCGGGACCGTGGTGATCCGCGATCACCCGGCGGTGTCGCCGACCGCTTCCCCCGGCGAATCCGTCGAGATCGCCGAACCGTTCGGTTCCCCGCGGTTGGACGATGCCGAGTTCCATCTGCTGCGCGAGTTCGTGGCGCGCGCACCGTCCCTTCCCGCCGAGGTGCGCGAGCGTTTCACGCGGCAGATCGCGCAGCGCCTGGCTGGCCGGATCTCCGTCACCGAGTCGGACGAGAGCGCGTTCATCGCGCGGGTCTACGCCGATGAGCTGGCCCGGCGACGGGGGCGTTTCGGTGCCCGGAGCGGTGCCATCGGTCCCGGCGGCGGCGCCCGATCGGTGGCGGAGCAACTGGTGGCGCGCAAGAGTGCGCGATGGGCGGCTTTCGAAGCACTGGCGCGCCGGGTCACGCGTGGCGGGCTCGACGTTCTCTCGGCGGAAGAACTCCCCGATTTTGCCGCGCGATATCGCGAAATCACCGCCGACCTCGCTCGGGCGCGGACCTACCATGCCGACGACGCGGTGATCGCGCGTCTCGACCGGCTTGCCGCGGCGGGGCACAGCGCGCTCTATCGCTCCGAGCGCCATACCTGGCGCCGCATTGCGCGATTCCTGATGCAGGAAAGCCCCGCCGCAGTGCTGGAATCGTGGCGGTACGTGCTGGTGGCGATCGTGGTGTTCGCCATTCCGGCCGGTGTGGGTTACGCCACTCTGCGCCAGAAACCGTCCCTGGCCGATGAACTTCTCCCCGACGTGGTGCTCGAACGCGGCGAAGCCGGCCCGACGCGCGAAGCCGCCGGCAAAGGCTACGTGGAAGCACCTGCCGGCTCGCGTCCGCTCGTGGCCACCTCGATCATCCTCAACAACGTCGGCGTGGCGTACCGTTGCTTCGCCTGGGGCATCGTCTTCGGCCTCGGCGCACTGATCGCGGTGGCATTCAACGGGCTCTTCTTCGGCGCGATCGCCGCCTATTTCCAGAACGTCGGTCTGCTTGGGTACCTGCTCACGTTCGTCGTGGGACACGGTCCGCTGGAGATCTTCAGCGTGAGCGTCGCCGGGGCGGCGGGATTCCTGATGGGCCGGGCGCTGATCGCACCAGGCGAGATGACGCGCAAGGACGCGTTGGTGCTGGCGGCACGCCGCGCCGTCCGGATGATCACCGCGGTGACGGTGATGCTGATCGTGGCGGGGTGCATCGAGGGATTCGTGTCGGCCAGCAGCTGGCCGCTGGCCGTCCGGCTCACCGCAACGGGAGTCAGTCTCGCCTTCCTGCTGCTCTACCTGCTGAGTGGCGCGCGGTTCCGGCGGAGTGACACCACTGTCTAGCGTTCCCGAGGCCCGCCGCCCCCCCGCCCCGAATCAGCCGCGCCGCGTCCGGTGGCACCGCCCGCCCGGCCACCGAATACCCCCGTTCCGGCGCCGCGCCCGCCGCCACGCCCGGCCGTCTCCGGATCGGGATCACCGTCCTTCCATGCTTTCACCAGGAAATTGGAATCGACCCGGAATCGGTCGGCGCTCGAAAGACGCACCCTCGTGGACTTCCAGGCCTCGGTCGGATAGAGAACACCGTACCGGTCATCGGCCAGCGTCACCTTGACGGGCATGTCGAATCCGGGCACGACGTGCGTCCAGTGGTACGACAGCGAATCGCCGGCGAGGCGGTACTGGAGCTCGGGAATCATCGTGGTGCGGAGGTATTCGTCGAAGACCTTGCCGAGGTCGCGACCGGCATGACGGGAGATGTAGTGCTCGATCTGGCTTCCCATCACCGTCTGGTGGCGGAACGTGCTCTGCAATCCGCGGAGGATGCCGCGCCACTTGCCGTCGTCGTTCACGATCTGCCGGATGGTGTGCAACATCAGCCCACCCTTGCCGTACATGTCGCCCGAGCCTTCGGCGTTGACGCCGTACGCGGGGATGATCGGCGTGTCGTTGCGCGCCCGGTTCAGCAGGGTGTAGGCCGCCGCCGAATCGTCGCTGTTGTACTTGCAGCCGGCATACAGCCCCTCGGCATAGTTGGCGAAGCTTTCATGCACCCACATGTCGGCCTGATCCTTGGCGGTGATGCTGTTGCCGAACCACTCGTGGGCGCTTTCGTGGATGATGATGAAATCGAACTTGAAGCGCAGTGACGCGCCCCGTCCCCCATAGCCGTCACGGAAACCGTTGCCGTACGCCACCGCGGACTGGTGCTCCATGCCGGCGTTGGGGACTTCGATCAGCTTGTACCCGTCCCGGTACCACGGATAGGGACCGAACCAGTGCTCGAAGCATTGCAGCATCGACTTTGCCTGGGGCCACTGACGATGCGCCGCATCGAGATGGTACGCGAGCGGCCAGAAGTCGAGGGAGAGCTTGCCCTGCTCACCGAGCAACGTATCGCTGTAATGCGCGTAGGTTCCGGCGGCAACAGCGATGGCGTAGTTGTTGATGGGGCTGCCGTCGAACCATTCGAAGGTGGTGGTGTGATCGGCGTTGTGGGTCACGCGGCGCAGGCGGCCATTGGAGACGTCGACCATCGGATCGGGAACGGTGATCGCGATACGCTGGCTGTCGGGCTCGTCCGCCTGGGTGTCCTTGTTGGGCCACCAGATACTGGCACCGACGCCCTGGTCGGTCGTGACGATCCAGGGGTTGCCCAGCGAATCGTGCATCCAGCTGAACCCGCCTTCCCATGGCGGACGCCGCGCGACCCGGGGGTGGCCGTGATAGAAGACGGTGATCTTGTTCAATGCGCCCGCGCGCTGAGACTTGCTGAGGGTGACGAAGAACGCGTTGCCATCACGCCGGTAGGCGACTGCCCTGCCGTCCTGCACCATGCTGTCGATCTCGAGCGGCGTCATCAGGTCGATCTGCATCACCTGAGCCGGCTTGAGCACGCGGTAGGATATGCTGTTGTAGCCGTCGATCGTGCTGTCCGAAGGATGAATGGCCACGTGGAGATCGTAGAAGGCCACGTCCCACCAGACGCGGCCCGGCGTGGTGAACGATCCACGAAGGGTGTCGGCGTGGGTGAACGCGGGACCGGGTGGCGCGCCCTGGGCAGCGAGGGCGATCGGTGGGGCCAGCACGGCACTGACGAGCATGGCACGGACGAGGCGCATCGGAGGGCGGTTCCTGTTCGGGGTGGTCATGAGTCGTGAGTCGTTCGTCGTGGGTCGGGAGTCGCGCCGAGCGATGATCACGCCACCCGGTCCCGCGGCGTCTTACTCGCGAAGAACGCGGTGAGATTCTCGATGGCGCGCATTCCCATCGCCTCGCGCGTCTCCTTG
Source organism: uncultured Gemmatimonadales bacterium (assembly GCA_963697065.1). Lineage (GTDB taxonomy): Bacteria > Gemmatimonadota > Gemmatimonadetes > Gemmatimonadales > GWC2-71-9 > Palsa-1233. Next base: position 2,148,457 of record CAVOMQ010000001.1, on the reverse strand, counting down.
GTGGCCGAACCGATGTGCGGCAGCAGCACCACGTTCTCCATGCCGAGATAGCGTGGGTCGACGTGGGGCTCACCGCGGAAGACGTCCAGTCCCGCCCCTGCGATGTGGCCCGACATCAGCGCCGTGATCAGGGCGTCGTCATCGACCAGGTCGCCACGGGCGGTGTTGACCAGAAAGCTCCCCGATTTCATCTCTGCCAGCCGGAGCGCGTTGATCATCCCGCGCGTCTCCGGCGTGCTCGGGGCGTGCAGCGAGACGACATCGGATTGGGCAAGCAGCGCGTCGAGCGACGCCGCCTGCTCCGCGCCGGTTTCGGCAAGGCGCTCGGGGCGGGCGCCACGAGGCGTAAAGCAGAGCACCCGCATGCCGAAGCCGTGGTGCGCCCGCTTCGCGACCGCCTGCCCGATCCGGCCGAAGCCGATGACGCCGAGCGTCTTGGCGGTCACCTCGCGCCCGAGGTGATACACCGGCCCCCATCCGATCCAGCGGCCGCCACGGACGACGCGCTCGCCCTTCCCCGGCCCGTCGCATCACCATCAGGATCAGCGTCATCGCCAGGTCGGCGGTGGCATCGGTGAGCACGTCGGGCGTGTTGGTCACGGCAATCTCGTGCGCGGCGGCGGCGGTGAGATCGATGTTGTCGACGCCGACACCGAAATTGGCGATGATCCGTGTCCGGAGCGGATAGGCGGCCAACACCTCGGCGGTGAACTTGTCGGAGACGGTGGCGAGAATCCCGTCAGCCTCGCCCAGCGCGCGCTGCAGCTCTTCGGGCCCGAGTGGGCGGTCGTCCGGTGACGGCGCCCCGTCGAAACGCTCGATCAGCGCCGCTTCGACCATGGCGGGGAGACGGCGGGTGGCGATGACCCGCGGACGCGACGTCACGAGGTGGCCGCCCAGACATCTTCGGCCGCCGCCACCCCCGAACCCGGTCGAACGGGAACGCCCACGTCGCGCAGAGTCATTTCCACCAGCGCGATCGCGCCGAGCAGCATCCCTTCGTTGAGATCACCGAGATGCCCGATGCGGAAGGCCTTCCCGCCAAGCGGGCCGAGTCCGCCGCCGAGCGCCAGGTCGTAGCGCGTGAACGCGTGCGCCAGCAACGCCCTTCCGTCAATCCCGGGCGGAAGCATGACGGTGGTGACGGTATTCGACGCGAATCGGTCGTCGCGGCAACAGACGCCGAGTTGCCACGCGCCGACGGCGGCCCGCACGCCGGCGGCGAGGCGCCGGTGACGCGCCCACACGGTGTCGAGGCCTTCTTCGAACAACACGGCCAGCGACTCGCGGAGTCCGTAGAGCAGCGGGATCGACGGCGTGTAGGGGAAGTAACCTTCCGCGTTCTGCGCCAGCATCGGGCGGAGGTCGAAATAGGCCCGTGGGGCGGTGTTCGACGCCACCCGCTCCAGGGCGCGCGGCGACCACGCCGTGATGGCAATCCCGGCCGGCATCATCAGCCCCTTCTGCGAGCCGGTGAGCGCCACGTCGACGCCCCACTGGTCGTGGTGATACGGCAACGAGGCAATGGCGGAAACGCCGTCCGACATGAGTAATGCGGGATGGCCGGCGCCGTTCATGGCATCGCGGATCGCCGGCAGGTCGGCGGTGACGCCGGTCGACGTCTCGTTGTGGACGATCAGCACGGCGGCGATCTGATGGGCGGTGTCACTCGCGAGCCGTTCGCCGATCCGGTCGGCCGGAGGCGCGTCGCCCCATGCCACGCCATCGAGCCGCTCGACGCCATAGCCGAGCCGGGTCGCGGAGTCACCCCACAGGTCGGCGAAGTGTCCCGCACAGGGCAACAGCAGGCGCGATCCCGCCGGCACCGTGTTGGTGAGCGCCGCTTCCCAGCCACCGGTACCGGATGCGGTGAACAGCGCCACGCGTCCGCGCTCGGTCCCCATGAGACGCGCCGTATCACGGAGCAGCGGCAGCACCAACTGCGGGAATGCCACCGAACGGTGATCTTCGGACGGCCGCTGCATGGCGCGAAGGACCCGATCGGGAATCTGGGTCGGGCCCGGGACGAAGAGATGGAGACGGCCTGGCATGGCGCTCGGGGTCGGAGACAGGGGTAATATTGACCCAAAACCCCGCCGAGTCACCGTGAGCGCCATGTCCCCTCCCCTTCGCCAGCTGCTCGAAGCCGCGTTCAACGCCGGCGTTCGTGCCGTGGACGCGCGTGGCGCGGTCGCCCGGGCACTGCAAGCCGCTGATCCGGCGCCCCACCCGGGGCGGTGCGCCGTGGTGGCCACCGGCAAGGCGTCACCGGGGATGGCGCAGGCATTGGTAGACTGGCTGCACGCATCCGGTTCGGCGCCGACGAGCGGCGTGATCGTGGCGGCCGAGCCGGTACCGCCCCCACATCGCGGCCTCCCCACCCTGGCTGGCGACCACCCGATTCCCGGCGGCCGATCCGAAACCGCGGCGTGGGCCATCGGCGAGACGATCGCGGCGTTCACGCCCGACACCGACGTGCACGTCGCCATCTCCGGCGGTTCGAGCGCGCTGATCGCTGGGCCGCTCGACCAGCTGCCGATGCGCGATCTCGTCACGACGTTCGAACTGCTGCTCACCTCGGGACTGGACATCGACGCCATGAACGCGGTCCGGAAGCGGATTACCCGGTGGAGCGCAGGCCGCTTGGCGGCCGCGCTGGCGCCGCGGCGGGTCTGGACCTGGCTGCTTTCCGATGTACCGGGCGATGATCCTGCGACGATCGGGTCGGGGCCGTGCAGTCCGGATCGATGGACCGCGGGCGAGGTGCACGACGTGCTGCAGTGGAGCGGCATGTTGTCGCGTCTTCCTCCGGCCGTCGTGCCGCTGCTCGATCGCGAGACGTTCAAATCGGGCGATGCTGTCTTCCGGAACGTCTCGGTGCGCATCGTGGCGGACAACGCCACGGCGCGCGACGCCGCGGCCGCCGAGGCGCGCAGGCTCGGCGCGTTGGTACATGTCGAACGTTCCTGGCTCGACGGCGAGGCTGCGGAACAGGGGCGCCGGATCGCCGCCATGATCCGTCACGCACCCCGTCGCGCCGCGCTGGAGGTCTGGGTGCTGGGCGGCGAGACCACGGTGACCATCGCGGGAGATCCGGGAAAGGGCGGAAGAGCCCAGGAACTGGCGCTCGCCGCCGCCGCGGAACTCTCGGGGACGGGGGACGACGTGGCGCTCGTGGCGGCGGGCACCGACGGACGCGACGGCCCGACCGACGCCGCCGGCGCCTGCGTCACGGGGCATACCTGGCGTCGCCTCGTCGAGGCGGGAGTCGACGGACACCACGCACTCACTCGGCACGACAGCTACCCGGCGCTCGACGCCGTCGGCGCGCTGCTGCGCACCGGCCCGACCGGAACCAATGTGACGGATCTGGTGATCGCCGCCCGCCGGACGCGGGCGGAGTGAACTCAGCCCCGGGCGCGGAGCGTCGCGAGGACCTTCATCACCTCGCCGTGGGCAACAGCCACTTCGGGTGAACGCTGCACGAACTCGAAATAGCGCTGCTGGAAGTCGGTGCCGTCATCGTCCGGGTGCAGCAGGTCCCGCGTCGCCGAGAGCAGCTCAGGCACCCGTGCCTCGGCGTCGGGCGAGCGTTCGTAGATCGCCTCGTCCATCGCGGCGATGAGCGTGGTGAGCGGTCGGAGCCAGGCGAACCACGGATCGTGGATGGCCAGCTGCAGCAGCTCGCCGTTGTTGACCACGCAACCGTTGAGGCGCTGCCATGCCACCCGCTCCGTTTCCAGCAGTGCGCGATGCAGGCGCAACACCGCGTCGCGGGCGGGGCCCAATCGCATTTCCATGATCGATGTCGTCACTGACTCTCCTCCGCACCGGACGGCCGGCGCCGAATCATTACGCCGGAACCGTCTCGCCGGTTCCGCGCCGTTACGGCGCCGGGCGATGAATCGAGAAACTGTCGCCGAGGACCACGGTGAGATCGACCAGCCGGGTGGGGTCGGGGGCGTCGAGCACCGGTACACCGCCGAGCGCGCGGGCGGCCCGGTCGGTGCCCGTCGAATCGCCGGTGCGAATCAGGATCGTGGCGGCCGGCAGAGCGTGTCGCTGCCTCACAACCGTCCGGATGACCGCCGAGTCGGCGTTGCCGAAGTACACCACATCCAGTCCGGCCTGGCGCAGCCATTCGGTCGCCACCCGGCTGGCGCCGCTGACCGTGCCCGCGTTGAGCACTTCGACCGTCACCCGGTGCGGTAACGGCGGCCAGCGAGGTTGCTGGGCGGGCGACGTCCGGGCAGGAGTGCGGCCGATGGCGATCAACGCCACCGCGGCGAGCACGCCGGCCGCGGCGATGCCGATCACGACCCGGCGCCAGGCTAGGCGCATACCGCTTCGCGGAACGCGACGGTCTCGGCCGGAAGTGTCCAACCGCGGCTGATGGCATAGTTGACGCGGCGGGTCACCACGTCGCGCAGCACGCCGTCAGGATCGCCCGGGAACGCCAGGGCGAGAGCGTCACGCCCGGCGCGGTCGAAGGTGCGCCCCGGTTCGAGAAAATCGGCGCAATACAATGCGCGTCCGGTGCGCCCCCAGCCGACCCATCCCACCGAGTGCCAGCGCACCGCGCTGAGCACATCGATGTCACGTTCTCCCTCGAGTTCGGCGCGAGCGGCGGCGGCGGGACCGTGCCGCAATTCCACGGGCCCATCGACGTCCGGTGCCCACCGGCGCAGTTCGGTTTCATCGGCGTCACGGAGCGCATCGTGCAGCCAGACGGCACGCAGCCAGCAGGCGGTCTCGCCGGGTGAGAGGCGCAGCGCGGTGGCCCAGTGCCGCGCCAGCGCCGCGACGCGTTCGACGTGCGCGCAACGAGCCGGTGTCACCACGGCCCACGGCGGCAGCGCCTCGAGCGGGTCGGGAATGGACTCCGGCATGCCGGTCAGCGTCCCTGAGTGTCCGGTGTGATGCGGTTGCGGCCATCGACGTGCACGATGGCGGGGCGGAACGACGGGAGGTCGGCGTCGTCCAGTTCGGTAAATGCCATGACGATCACCAGGTCACCGGGTTGGCCCATCCGGGCGGCGGCGCCGTTGAGCTGCACAACGCCGCTACCCTCCTCCCCGGTAATGACGTAGGTGACGAGACGGCTGCCGTTGGTCACGTTGACCACCTGGACCTCTTCGAACTCGACCAGGTCGGCGGCCCGCATCAGGTCCGTGGCCAGCGTCAGTGAACCGGGATAGTCGAGGTCGGCGGACGTGACCGTGGCCCGGTGGAGCTTGGATTTCATGAGGCGACGCCGCATCTACGCGGGTTCCTCCCCGAGAATGACGTTGTCGATGAGTCGGGTGGAGCCGACGCGGACCGCGGCGGCGATGATCGTGCCGCGCACCGCGTCGGTCAGCGGCGCGAGCCGATCGGGATCCACGACGGCAATATAGTCCGGCACCAGACCGGTCGACGCGAGCGACGCGGCGACCTGTTCCTGAAGTCGTGCAGCGTCGCGCTCCCCTTCGCGCCAGCGCCGCGCGGCCGCGTCCAGTCCGCGAGGCAGCGCCAGGGCACGCGCTCGCGCCGTCTGGTCGAGGTAGATGTTGCGCGAACTGAGCGCCAGCCCATCAGGATCGCGCACCGTGGGCACGACGCGCAACGCGACGGCAACATCGAGTTCGGCGATCATCCGGCGGACCAGCACCACCTGCTGGATGTCCTTCTGGCCGAAACAGGCGACATCGGGCGCGACGATGTTGAACAGCTTGGCCACCACGGTCAGCACCCCGTCGAAGTGCCCCGGGCGGATGGCACCCTCCCAGCGCGACGCCGCGCCGCTCATGGTGACGCGCACTTCCCGTCCTCCGCGGTACATCTCCTCGACGGGCGGCGCAAACACCACGTCGACCCCGGCCCCCGCGGCAAGCGTGCGGTCGCGGTCGAGGTCGCGGGGATAGCGCTCGAAGTCCTCGCCGGGGCCGAACTGCAACGGGTTGACGAAGATGCTCATCACCACGACGTCGGCGTCGGCGCGCGCGGCAGCCACCAGCGCCAGGTGGCCGCGGTGCAGAAACCCCATGGTGGGCACCAGCGCAATCCGCCGCCCGGCGGCGCGGTCCGCGCCGAGCCGCGCGCGCAAGGCGGCGATCGAAGCGAATTCGTCCATCACTCAGTCGAAGGAGTGCGCCGCATCGGGATATTCGCCGCGCCGGACCTCTTCGGCGAATCGCGTGGCCGCCTGGCGCACCAGCGGTCCGAGTTCCGCGTAATGCTTGAGGAACTTCGGGGAGAACTCCTCGTTGAGCCCCAGCATGTCGTGCAGCACCAGGACCTGGCCGTCACACCCCGTGCCGGCACCGATGCCGACGGTGGGAATCGACAGTGCCCGCGAAATCCGTTCGGCGGTGGCGCTGGTCATCAGTTCCAGCACGACAGCGCTGGCGCCGGCCTCTTCGAGCGCGCGCGCGTCGGCGAGCAGGCGATCGGCCGCGGCCGGATCGCGGCCCTGCACCCGGTAGCCGCCGAGCGTGTGGACCGATTGCGGCGTCAGTCCGAGGTGGCCCATGACGGGAATACCCCGGTCCACCAGCGCGCGAACGGTCGGTGCCATGACGGCGCCGCCTTCGAGCTTCACCGCGTCGCAGTCGGTTTCCGCCATGACGCGCCCGGCGTTGCGAATGGCGTCCTCGATACTCACCTGGTAGGAGAGAAACGGCAGATCGACGATCACCAGCGCGCGGTCAGCGCCGCGGCGCACCTGCGCACCGTGGTAGATCATCTGGTCGAGGCTGGCGCTGAGCGTTGACCGCCGGCCGCCCAGCACCTGGTTGAGCGAATCGCCGACGAGCAGGATATCGATGCCGGCCGCGATGAGGAGGCGGGCGAACAGCGCGTCGTAGCAGGTCAGCACGACAAGCTTGTCGCCGGCGCGCTTGCGGGCCGAGAGCTCGGGCATGGACAGGGGACGGTCAGGCATGGTCCTCCAGCAGCGCGAGTTCGCGCATCCAGAACATACGGTCGCGCAATCCGGCGTGAGGGAGCGTCAGTTCCACCGTATCGCAGAGCAGATCGTCGTAGCGCACCAGGTCGAGATCGAGCGTTCGCGATGCCCAGCGCTGCCGCCGCTCGCGTCCGGCGAGCCGCTCGATCTCCTGACAGGCGGCGAGCAGCGCGCCGGCCGGCAGCGTGGTGGCAAGCCGCACCATCTGATTGAGATACGGCGGCTGCTCCAGTCCCCCCAGCGGCGCGGTTTCCTCGACCGGTGTGACGGCGGTCACCACCACGCCGGCGAGTGCGTCGAGTTCCCGCCGCGCGCGCGCAAGATAGCCGCTCCGGTCACCGAGATTGCTCCCCAGGGCCACGTAGGCCGTGACACTCACCGTCGCGCCAGCGCATCCCGCAGGCGCGCCACGAATGCCGCCGCGGCGGCGACACCGTCACGTTCCAGCGTCGCCACCAGCGCGCTCCCGACGACCACGCCGTCAGCGATTCCGGCCACGGTGTGCGCCTGCTCGGGCGAGGAGATGCCGAACCCGACGGCGACCGGCAACGGCGTCGCCACCCGGACCCGCGCCACCGAGTCGGCCAGTCCGCGATCGAGCGTCGACGACGCGCCGGTGACGCCCAGACGCGCCACGAGATAGATGAATCCCTGGGCACCGGAAACCGCCTGCTCGACCCGGTCCATGCGGGTGGTGGGCGCCACCAACCGGATCAGGTCGAGGGGCGATTCCTGCACCATGGTTTCCACGGCGGGGTCGGTGCCGGCCGGAAGATCGGTGAGCAGCAGGCCGGCGACGCCGAGCTCGGCGGCATCGCGGAGCAAGCGCGCGACGCCGTACTGCAGGACCGGATTGAAATAGGAAAAGAGCACCACCGGCACCGGCACCGGTGCCGACGCGATGAGATCGAGCGTGCCGGCGAGGGTCATGCCGTTCTGGAGCGCGCGGAACGTCGATGCCTGTATGGTCGGGCCGTCGGCCAGCGGGTCGCTGAACGGCACACCGACTTCGAGCACATCGCAGTGCTCGGCGACGGCACGCAGTGCCTCGCGCGACGCATCCAAGGTGGGGTGGCCCGCCGTGAGGTACGGAACCAGTCCGGCGCGGTCCGCGTGACGCAAGGCAGCCCAGGTCCGGTCCAGCCGCGATTCAGACGAAGTAGTCACCGGGGACGAGGCCATACCGGTCGGGCGAGGTAACCTTGACGATGGTGCGGGCATACGTCCCGTCCGCCGCGGCCTGGGAGAGATCGACGAGCGTCCCGGGCGGGGCGACCCTGGCCCCCTCCGCGTCGACGGCGATGCGGACCAGCGGGCGGTGCAACTGTTCCGGATCGGGGCTGGCACCGGCCACGATGGCCACTTCGAACGTGTCGAGAATGACGCAGGTCCCGACGGGATAGATGCCGAGGAGATTGATGAGCGCCTTGACGAGCGTCGGGTCGTATCCACGCCCGGGGTTGTTCCACATCTGGTGCAACACGGCGTCGGGTTCCCATGGCTCCGGTTGATAGGCCCGCCGCGTGGTGGCGGCGTCGTACCCGTCCGCCACCGAAATGAGCCGGGTGAACAGCCCGAGGCTCCGGGGACGCACCGGCCGCGGATAGCCGCTGAGATCGACCTTCATGTGGTGTTCGTGCGCGGCGAGAATGGCGCGGTACGGCACGTCATGCCCGTCGCGCATCTTGAAGAGCGTCAGCGTCCCGAGCCAGGGATGCGACTGCATCAGCTGCCATTCGTGGTCGTCGAGGGAGGATTCCTTGTTGAGCAATCCGTGCTCGAGTCGCGCCTTGCCGATGTCGTGCAGCAGCGCCGCCATACCGAGGTCGTAGAGCTGGATGCGGTCGAACGCGAGCCGCTTGCCCAGGGCCACGGCGAAAATGCAGACGTTGACCGAATGGGTGAAGGTGTAGTCGTCGTACTCGCGCATCGTGGTAAGGCCGGTGATGGAGAGTTCGTTCTCCATCACCTGATCGACGATCACCTGCACGGCGCGCTTCAGCCGCCGTGTGCTGGGGGCACGCCCCATCCGAACACCCTGCACCACTTCCCGGGTGATCGCCACGCCGCGGGCGTAGGTCCGCTTGGCGCGCTCCAGCCCCTCGTCGCGGTCGCCGGTCTCGGTGGCGGCGCCGCTATCGGTGGGCGCGTCGGCGCTGATGCGGACAATGTCGGCGCTCTGCATCCGCTGGCGGAGCACTTCGAGCCGATCTTCGGGCTCGCCGTCGACCGGCAGGGTACCGATGGCGGAGAGAAACGCCTGGAACTCCCGCCGGGTGACGCCGTCTTCGATCTGCAACACGCCGATGCCGGCATCCTTCATGAGCGAGACGAACCCGCTGAAGGCGGCGAAGTTGTCGAGACCGAGGCGGAGGCGGGTGTGGTTGACGAAGATGCAGTCGCTCGAGAGGCGCACCTCGATGACCCCTTCGAGACGACTCAACGACACCGTCGTGCCGAGGAGGTCGTCGAGGGCACGCTGCACGGCGGCGTTCTCGACCGGGTAGAGCTTGAGCGCCCGCTGCGCGCCATGAATGGCGATCAGCAGGGCGCGGCCGGCCTGGCGGACGAGGGCGTCATCCTGTTGCGTGGCGGGTTCGGTCACGGCAACCAATCTCGCAGCACGGAGTTCGCGGCGCTCCTCACCACGGCTTCCTTGTCGTTGGTATAGCGGTCCACCAGCAGTCGCGCTTCGAAGGTGCGCACCCTGGCGAGTCCGAAGATGGCACAGGCGCGCACCTCGGCGGGTTCGCGGCGGCGCAGCAGCCCGCGCGGCTCGAGCAGCTCGCGCAGCCGCGGCAGGGCTTCGGGTCCGGCCAGCGTGGCATACGCCTCGAACAGCGACCGCCGCTCGGTCCGTTCCCAGCCGTGGTCGGTCCCGTCGAAGATCAGCTGTTCCAGGCGCGGGCGCAGTCCGCCGGAACCACCCCGCTCCAGCAGAGCAGTCAGCGCGGCCTGGCGGACCACCCGTTCGCTGTCGGCGAGCGCTGCTTCGATGGCATCGACTGCGGTCGGGGTTCCGAATTCCCCGAGTGCCTGCACCGCGGCGAGTCGCACGGCGTCGCCGCCGTCACGGAGATGGGCCACCACCGCCGGGACGAGCTGAGTCTGGCCCAACCGGCCCGCGAGCCGTATAGTGGGCACGAGCGCCTCGGGCGCGCCCGACTGCAACATCGCCGCGAGCCCCTGGGGGTTGGCGCGCGCCAGTTCGATCACGCTGGCCTCGAGTAGGCGGCGCAAGCCCCCGTCGAGCGTGCCGCCCAGCCGCGTCAACACGGTGGGAAGTGCGGCGGGCTTCAGCTCGCGGAGCACCTCGCCCACATCGTCATCGTTGGGCCGGAACGAGCCGTCCTCGAAGATCCGGAAGAGCTGGTCGAGAATGTCCGGTTCCGACAGGCGCGACTCGAACGACAACACCGCCCGGTGGAGTTCCTCGTCGAGACCCTGGCCCCGGGCCGAGATGACGCGCAATTCCCGGATGATCCGTGCGACGATGCGGAAGCCCCCGGCCACGAGCTGCGCGGGGAGAATGTCTTCCAGCAGACTGACCACTTCGCGCCGGATGGCGGCATCGCGCTGAGTCTCGAGAATGTCGAGCAGCGCATCGATGGAGGCCTGCCGGATGTCGCGCCGGTACTCCTCGTCGAGGTCGGTACGGATCAGCCGCGTTTCGGCCTCGTCCAGGAAGTAGGGCGTGGCGTCGAATTCGTTGAGGTCGACCACGCCCAGCGGCGCCGGATCGGGCGCGGCGCGGGCCGAGGCGACTTCCTGACGCGCCACCTCCGGTACCGGCGGCAGGTCGCGCGGCGCGGTCTCCTGCATGAACTCCACGCCTTCGCCGAGCACCTCGACGAACGTGTAGGAGATGAGCACGAACTCCTCGCCCCAGAGCAGCGTCAGCAGATCATCGCCGGCGTCAGCGGGGAGGAGCCGCGCCCGGTTGAGCACCTGGAGGAATCGGACGATCTCCTCGCTCTCCACCCCGGGCAGCAGCGTGAGGCGACGCAGACCATCCTTGTAGAGCTGCCAGGCGATCCCCTCGCCGCGCGCCGGCTGGCGGTAGACCGGCGTGCCTTCCCAGTCGATGCCGTCTTCGAGAATGTCGAGCGCCAGGCGTCCCGTCACCGTCCAGACCGGCCCGAACGCGTCGGCGAGCTGCTCCATGGCGCGGTGGTAGACGGGGTTGTTGGGGAGATACATCTGCAGGGCCCGCTGCGCCTTGCCGACGGCGCGCAGCAGTTCCTCGACGACCTGCACCTCGTCCTGGCCGGGCAGCGGGTGCGGCGCGGCGCTCATGCCGGCTCGCCCAGCAGCCGGGCGACGTGCGCGACGTCCTTGTCGCCCCGTCCGCTGACATTGAGCACCACCACGTCGTCACCACTCCAACGCCCCCGCGCAGCATCGATCCACGCCACGGCGTGCGCCGTCTCGAGGGCCGGGATGATCCCCTCCAATCGGCTGAGCAGCTGAAAGCCGTCGAGGGCCCCGCGATCGTCGACGGCGAAGTACGCGACGCGTCCGCTGTCCTTGAGCCAACTGTGTTCGGGGCCGACGCCGGGATAATCGAGACCGGCCGAAACGGAATGTGCCGGCACCACCTGGCCGTCGTCGTCCTGGAGCAGATACGACATCGATCCGTGCAGCACGCCGGGCCGCCCGGCCGAGAGGGTGGCGCTGTGTTCACCGGTGTCGATGCCGTGTCCGGCCGCTTCGACACCGACCAGTTCGACTTCCGCATCGGCCAGGAACCCGGAGAAGATGCCGATGGCGTTCGAGCCGCCGCCGACGCACGCCACCACGGTCCGCGGCAGCACGCCGGCCCGCTCCAGCACCTGGCGCCGGGCTTCGCGTCCGATGACCGCCTGGAAGTCGCGCACCATCCGGGGATACGGGTCGGGGCCGACCACCGAACCGATGATGTAATGCGTGGTGGGCACGTTGGTGACCCAGTCGCGCAGGGCTTCGTTGGTGGCGTCCTTGAGGGTGCGCGTGCCGGACCCGACCGGTACCACCGTGGCGCCGAGCAGCCGCATGCGATAGACGTTGAGCGCCTGGCGCGCGACGTCTTCCTCGCCCATGTAGACGATGCACTCGAGTCCGAAGCGCGCGCAGATCGTGGCCGTGGCGACACCGTGCTGCCCGGCGCCGGTTTCGGCGATGATGCGACGCTTGCCCATGCGCCGCGCCAGCAGCGCCTGTCCGATCACGTTGTTGATCTTGTGCGCGCCGGTGTGGTTGAGATCCTCACGCTTGAGCAGCAGGCGCGCACCGACCCGCTCGCTGAAGCGCGGCGCGTCGGACAACCGCGACGGACGCCCGACGACATCGCGCAGCAGCGCGTCGTATTCGGCCCAGAACGCCGGATCGCCGCGTACCGTGTCGTAGAGCGCACCGAGCTCGTCGAGCGCGGCGATCAGCGTCTCGGGGACGTAGCGGCCGCCGTAGGGGCCGAACCGACCGGCAACAGCCGTCTCAGGTGGCAGCGCGAGCGACACGAACGTTCTCCAGAAATTGAATCAGGCGAGCCGGATGCTTGACGCCCGGTGACGTCTCGACGCCTGAACTTACATCGACCGCGTCGGGCCGGACGACGGCGATGGCCCGGCTCACCGTGTCGGGCGTGAGCCCACCGGCGAGCACGAAGCGTACCGGAAGCGGCACGGCGGCATGGGCGCGTTGCGCCAGCTCGAGCGGCACCGGAATGCCGCGACCGCCGGCACCACCGGGACGCACGGCCTCGACAAGCAACGCGTCGGCGGCGCGGGCATGCTCGGACACGATATCCCGGGCCGCGCTGCCGGCATCGAGCGCCAAGACCCGCCACACCTCGAGCCCCGCCGCGCCCAGCTGGCGGGCCTGGTCGATATCGTAGCCGCCGTGCAGCTGCACGCCGGCAAGTCCGGCACCATGCACTGTCTTGAGGATCGACCCGACGGGCTGGGTCCCGAAGACACCCAGTACCGGGACGCCGCCCGCCGCCGCCACGATCTCGCGTGCCCGGGCCACGTCGACAAGCCGGGGGCCGCCCGCGAAGATGACACCGAGGCGCCAGGCGCCGTGTGCGACGGCGAGTTCGGCGTCTTCGGGGCGAACCAGGCCGCAGATCTTGGTCTTAACGTCCACGGCGCGGCACTCCCGTAAGCGCGGCAGTGGCGGCAGCCGGGTCCGGTGCCGCGGCCAGCGCCGAACCGACGAGGACGGCGTCGGCGCCCGCCCGGGCGGCCGCGGTGACGTCCGCGGTGCTGCCGATCCCGCTTTCGGCGACCGCCAGCCGATCCGGCGGAATCGCGGCGATGAGCCGCCAGGCGAGCGCGGCGTCGACGTGGAACGTCTCCAGATCGCGCGCATTGACGCCGATCAACGTCGCGCCGGCGGTCAGCGCGCGGCCAAGTTCGTCACCGTCGTGCGCTTCGACCAGCACGTCGAGGTCGAGATCGGCAGCGAACCGGATCAATCGCTCCAGCGCATCCTGCGCCAGTGCCCGGACAATCAGCAACGCGCCGGCGGCGCCGGCGGCACGCGCTTCCACCAGCTGCAATTCGTCGACGATGAAGTCTTTCCGGAGCACCGGCAGACCACAAGACGCGGCCACGGCGGCGAGATCGTCGATGGACCCGCCGAAGAACGGCCCGTCGGTCAGTACCGAGATCGCCGCGGCACCCCCGAGTGCATACGCATCGCCCAGCTCGACCGGGTCGAGTTCCTCGTTGATCGCCCCGGCTGAAGGCGACCGCCGCTTGATCTCGGCGACGACCGCCACCTCGCCGGCCGGGGCGCGAGAGAAGAGCCGCTCCGGGGTCCGGCGCTGGGCGGCGCTCTCCAGGGCCTTGCGGCGGAGGCGGAGCGCCGGAAGTCCGGCCCGGGTCCGCGCGAGAATCTCGGCCAGGTGGTCAGGCATCTTGCTGTTCGGCTTCCTTTCGGGTATCGTACTTCGGGCTCTGTTCGCCAGCTACAGGAGACAGCCGTGCCACTCACCCGCAAGCAGCACGAAATTCTCGACTACCTCTCCGGCACCATATCGAAACATGGGTATGCACCCAGTTTCGAAGAGATTGCCGAGCACTTCGGATACCAGTCGCTGGCCACGGTGCACGAGCATCTGAGCAATCTGGAGCGGAAAGGGTACATCCGGCGAGGCTACAACGAGAGCCGCGCCATCGAAGTTCTCCCGCCCCGAGGCACCTCGGGTGCCACCGAAGTCCCGCTGCTCGGCGCCGTCGCGGCCGGGGTACCGATCGAATCGATGATGGCCGGGGAGGTCGTGCCGGTTCCCGACGCCATGCTGCCCCGGCGGGGCGCCAACTACGCGCTGCGGGTACGGGGCGAATCGATGATCGACGAGCAGATCCGTGACGGCGATCTCGTGGTGGTCAACGGCCGCGAGTCGGCCGACAACGGCGAAATGGTCATTGCGTTGGTCAACGGCTCCGAAGCGACGGTCAAGCGATTCTATCGCGAGCCGGGCGGATGGATCCGCCTGCAACCGGCCAACACGGCGATGCGCCCGCTTCGTTACCAGGAGCGCGACGTCCTGATCCAGGGCGTCGTCGTCGGGGTCATCCGCAAGTACTAGCGGGGCGCGGCCCTTGCCAGCATCTCGAGGCGCTCCCGCCCCCTGAGTTCGTGAAGCGCCTCGGCGGCCAAGTGCATCGCATCCTTGAGATCGGCGGCGAGGCCGCCGACCCGGATGGCGGCACCGGCGTTGAGCAGGACGGCGGCTCGCAATGCCCGCGGCGCCGAGTCGGGCGCGGCCAGCAGCGCGCGGATCCGCTCGGCGTTTTCGGCCGGTGTCCCACCCTCGAGTCCGTTCAGGTCTTCGGTGGCGAGGCCGTAATCGGCGGGGTTAATCCGCCAGTTCGTCACGTCCCCACCCCACACCTCCCACACATCGGTCTGTCCTACCGGTGAGATCTCGTCCATGCCGATTTCGGCATGAACCACGAACGCATGGGCCGTGCCCAACCGCGCCAGCGCCGACGCGACGTGCGGTGCGCGCACCGGATCCGAGACACCCACCACCTGCCGCACCGCACCGGCAGGATTGGCGAGCGGGCCGATCAGATTCATCAGGGTCGGAACGCCGAGTTCCCGCCGCACGGGCGAAACGTGTCGCATGGCGGGGTGGTAGGTGGGCGCGAACAGAAAGACGATTCCGGCCTCGTCCAGGACCGTCGCGGCGCGGTCCGGTTCGAGATCGATGGCGATGCCCAGCGATTCCAGCACGTCGGCCGATCCGGACCGGGACGTGAAGCTGCGGTTGCCGTGCTTGGCGACGATCGCGCCGGCACCCGCGGCGACGAAGGCGGCCGCGGTGGAGACGTTGATGGTGGTGACCTTGCCACCGCCGGTGCCACAGGTGTCGATCAGCAGGTCGGGGCGCGCGTGGGTCACGGTGCGCATTGCGCGGCGGAGGGCGCGGACCGCTCCGGCGATCTCGGCCGGCGATTCACCCCGCGCCCGGAGGCCCATGAGGAGCGCCGCGATGACCGGTGCCGCCACGCCACCCGACATGATTTCGTCGAATGCGGCCTGCGTCTCCGATTCATCGAGCGGCAGCCCGGCGGCAAGCCGGACCAGCGCCTCGCGGACGGCGCCGGACGTGGCGTTCGAGGGGGTCGACATCACACCGCCAAGCGTATCGGCGCCACGTTCGTTTTGTCAATATTGACAACAGGTTACGCCGGTTGCCGCGGATTCTCGCGGGGGCTATTTTGCATGGCTCAATGGAGCGCGCGTATCTGCTCTTTCTCACGTTTGACGGGACGGACTTCTGCGGCTGGCAGCGGCAGTCGGAAGGCAGGTCCGTGCAGCAGGTCGTCGAGGAATCGCTGTCGCTGCTGGCCGCCTCGCCACGGCAGGTCGTCGCGGCGGGCCGAACCGATGCCGGCGTGCACGCCGAGTCGCTTCCGGCCAGCACGACCATGCCCGACCGCTGGACGGCCGCCGAAGTGCTTCGAGCGCTCAACGCGACGCTCCCGCGGGACGTGGCGGTTCGCGAAGTCCGCGCTGTTCGTGACGGAACCGACGCGCGGCGCGCGGCCCGGGGACGGCGGTATGCGTACCAAGTCGGCGTCGACGGCGCCGTGCGCTCCCCGTTACGGTCGCGGACCGAGTGGGCGCTGGGCCGGCCGGTGGCGTTGGCCGCGATGCAGCAGGCCGCGGAGCGGCTGTCCGGCGGGCACGATTTCCGGGCGTTCGCGGCGGTGGGCGAACCGAAACCGCACTACAGCTGCCGCATCGAGGAAGCGCGGTGGTGGCGGATCGACGACGGCCGGCTGGAATTCGTGATCGCCGCCGATCGCTTCCTGCACCACATGGTGCGGATGCTGGTGGGCACGATGGTCGACATCGGACTGGGGCGGCGCGCGGTGAGCGACATGGAAGTGCTGCTGGCGTCGACGTCGAACGCCGACACCAGCCCGCCGGCGCCGGCATCGGGACTGCGCTTCGTGGCGGCAGAGTATCCCGAGGAGATCTTTCTCGGAGATCGGGCGACATGGTAAGGCATCGGATGGAAGCGTTGCTGCTGGCGTTCGTGCTGTCGGCGTGCCATCGCGCCGCCGACGCCGTCGCGCAGCAACCCGGGTCGGTCCGGCCGTCACCGCCGGCGGGCGTTTCGCCGCAGCCGATCCGTGCCGTGGCGTCGACCGACCTCGATTCCTCGCGCCGGACCGCGATCGTGGCCGCGGTCCAGCGGGTCAAGCCGGCGGTGGTGTCGATCCGCGTCACCCTCCCCGCACCGCAGCCGTCACCGTGGGACATGTTCACCGGCCAGGATCAGGAGTCGCCGGAAGCGTTCGGGACCGGATTCATCATCCGGTCCGACGGCGTCATCCTCACCAATCAGCACGTCGTCGCGAACGCGTTGCAGATCAACGTCACACTCGCCGACGGCACCGACCTTCCTGGACGCCTGCTGGGCGACGATCCGGTGACTGACATCGCCGTGATCAAGGTGGCGCGCGCCGGGCTGCCGGTGGCCACGATCGGCCACTCCAGCGACCTGATGATCGGCGAATGGGCCATTGCGCTCGGCAATCCCTACGTCTACATGCTGGGGAATTCCGATCCGACGGTCACCGCCGGCGTCATCAGCGCCACCGGCCGCAATATCGTGCCGACCGGCAACAACACCGGGTCGTATCTCGACATGATCCAGACTGACGCCGCGATCAACCCCGGCAATTCCGGCGGGCCCCTGGTCAACTCGCTGGGCGAAGTCGTCGGCGTCAACTCGTCGATTTTCTCCGGCACCGGCGAATCGGTGGGACTCGGCTTCGCGATTCCGATCGAGCGCGCCATCCGGGTGGCAAACGAGATCATCCAGACCGGCACGGTGCGGCGCGCCTGGGTGGGGTTGAGCATCTCGGGCGGACGGAATTCCGCCATCGAACCGGGGAACGGTCTGGTCGTCTCGCAAGTGGCCCCCGGAAGCCCGGCAAGCCGCGCCGGCATCAACGGCGGTGACGTGCTCCTCAAGGCCAACGGTCGCACGCTGCGCAACTATCTCGACTGGGACGCGGTGCGCCTCGATCTTGACGTGGGCGATTCAGTGGCGCTGACGGTTCAGCAGGACGGCAAGAAGGAGCAAGTGCGGATTGCCGCCGGCGATCTCCCCACCGCCACCGCCCAGAAGGTGCGGATTCTCAAGGATGTCGACCTCATCACCCTGACGCCGGCCATCCGCTCCGAACGCTCGATCCTGGCGACATGGGGGGCACTGATCTACCACATTCCGCAGGCGCTCGCCGACAACACGGGTTTGCAGGAAGGGGACGTGATCATCGGCATCAACAATCAGGCATTGCGCACTGCCGAGGATGTGGCCAAGGCCTTCCAGGCGATGCAGCCCGGAGAGAGCTTCACGCTCAACGTCGAACGAAGCGGGATGCGCTTCCCGTTGCAGCTCGTCTTCCAGTGACCGTGCCCCGCTGGGAGTCGCCGCTGGCGACGCGGTACGCCTCGCCGGCGATGCAGGCACTCTGGGCAGAGCCGCACCGCATCGGCCGCTGGCGGCGGATCTGGCTGGCGCTGGCCGAAGCCGAGCGCGAACTGGGACTCGACATCCCTGAGGCCGCGCTCGAGGCAATGCGCGCCCATCTCGACGACGCCGATCTCACCGCCGCTGCCGCATTCGAAAGACGATTCCGGCACGACGTGATGGCCCACATCCACGCCCTCGGTGAACAGGCGCCGGCGGCACGGCCTTTCCTGCACCTCGGTGCCACCAGCGCGTTCGTGACCGACAACGCCGACGTGCTGATCGCGCGCGACGCGTTGCGCCTGGTGCTGGCGCGTCTCCTGGCGGTACTCGACGCGCTCCGTGAAATCGCGATCCGCTTCGCCTCGCTCCCCTGTGTCGCGTACACCCATTTCCAGCCGGCGCAGCTGACCACCGTGGGCAAGCGCGCCACGTTGTGGATGCTCGATCTCGCGCTCGATGTCGAAGCGGCGCTGCCGCTGATCGAGTCGCTGCGTCTTCGCGGGTGCAAAGGGACAACCGGCACGCAGGCGTCGTTTCTCGAGCTGTTCGGAGGCGACGACGCCAAGGTGCGCGACCTGGAACGGCGCGTGGCCGACAAGCTGGGAATGGCGCGGGTCTTTCCCGGTCACCGGGCAGACGTATCCGCGCAAGGCCGACAGCCGGCTCCTCGACTGGTTGAGCGGCGTGGCACAATCCGCCGCGAAGTTTGCCGGCGACCTCCGGCTGTTGCAGCACGAAGGCGAGATCCTCGAGCCGTTCGAATCGGAACAGGTCGGTTCCAGCGCCATGCCGTACAAGCGCAATCCGATGCGGGCGGAGCGGATCGGCGCACTCGCCCGCTACCTGATGGCGCTCCAGGCGAACGCTCCGCAGACCGCTGCATCACAGTGGCTGGAGCGCACCCTCGACGACTCGGCCAATCGCCGGCTGGTGCTGCCGGAGGGGTTTCTCGCGGCCGACGCGATTCTCGCGCTGTACGGCAACATCGCGGCGGGACTCGAGGTGCGCGAGCTGGTCGTCGCCCGGCACGTGAGCGAACAGATGCCGTTCATGGTCACGGAACGGTGGCTGATGCTCGCCACGCAGGCCGGCGGCGATCGCCAGATGCTGCACGAAGTGATCCGCCGGCACGCCCGCGCCGCCGCCGATGGCGAAGCCCGCGGCGAAGCGAACGACCTGTTGCAACGGCTTACCGCCGACCCGGCGTTCGCCGCCATCGAGCGCAAGCGGCTGAATGCCGAACTCGAGCCGTCGCGGTACATCGGGCGGGCGCCGCGCCAGGTCGATGAGTTTCTGAGCGAGTTCCTCGATCCGCTGCTGGCTCGTGCCCGGGACACGGCATCGCGCGCCGGCACAGCCGAGGTGCGGGTCTGATGCGCATGGCGACGACGGCCGCGCCGGCGATCCCGCTGCCGCTCTGGCGCCGGGGCAAGGTGCGCGAGGTCTTCGAGGTCGGCAGCGACCGGCTGCTGATCGTGGCGAGCGACCGCGTCAGCGCGTTCGACGTGATCATGGCCGAACCGGTGCCCGACAAGGGGCGGGTGTTGACGCAGCTGTCGGCCTATTGGTTCCAGCGACTCGAAGCGGTGACCCCGTCGCACTTTCTCACCGCGGAGACCGACCAGATCCTCGCCGAGATCCCTGCGCTGGCGGCATACCGTGCCGGGATCGCCGGTCGCGCCATGCTGGTGCGGCGCTCCGAGCCGATGCCGTTCGAATGCGTTGTTCGCGGATACCTGGCGGGCTCGGCCTGGGCCGAATACCGGCGCGGCGGCACGCTCGCGGGCGAGCGGCTTCCTGCGGGACTGGTCGAAGCATCGCGCCTCGAACCACCCGTCTTTTCGCCGGCAACCAAGGCGGAGCATGCTCACGACGAAAACGTCCCCTTCCAGCGGATGCGTGACGCGCTGGGCGCCGGGACGGCGGACGACCTTCGCGACCGTGCCCTGGCGCTCTATCTCGCGGGGAGCTCAGTGGCCTCCGAGCGGGGCATCATCATTGCCGACACCAAGTTCGAGTTCGGCGTCGACCCCGCCGGGGCGGTGATCCTCATCGACGAGCTGCTGACCCCGGATTCGTCGCGATTCTGGCCCGCCGAGGGGTATCGCCCCGGCCGGACGCAGCCGAGTTTCGACAAGCAGCCGCTGCGTGACTGGCTCGCGGGCGAGCGCCAAGCCGGACGCTGGAACGGTGACGCGCCCCCGCCCCACCTCCCCGACGCGGTGGTCGCGGCGGCCTCGGAGCGATATCGCGAAGCATACCGCCGACTCACCGGTCACCCCCTCCCCGAGGATGCCTGATGCCAGTTGCGCCCGAGGGATGGCCGTTCATTGCCGCCGCGTGGATCATTGCGGTGATGCTGCTGGTGCTGGCGCCGCCGGTCGGCCTGGTGTGGCTGTTGGTGGCGATCTGGGTCGTGGCGTTCTTCCGCAATCCCGACCGCGGCGGCCCGCGGGGTGACAACCTGGTGATCGCACCGGCCGACGGAAAGGTCGTGAGCATCATCGCGATCGACGAACCGACCGTCATCAAGGGCCCGGCGACCCGGGTGTCGATCTTCATGAACGTCTTCAACGTGCACGTCAACCGCTATCCGGCAAGCGGCACGGTGACGCGCCGGGATTACCGCCCGGGGACGTTCACCAACGCCGACCGCGAAAAGGCGTCGCTGGAAAACGAGCACAGCGACATCGGATTGTCGTCGCCGGGCGGACCGATCCTTGTCCGCCAGATCGCCGGCTCCATCGCGCGCCGGATCGTGACCGACGACGGTGAAGGAACGGCGGTGACGCAAGGGGACCGGCTGGGAATGATTCGCTTCGGCTCGCGGGTGGATGTCTTTCTCCCCGCGGGCACCACGATTCTCGTCAAGGAAGGAGACGTGACTCGGGCAGGAGTCACGGTCGTCGCCCAATGGAAATGAGAAACAGCGGGATGCCGCGGCACGGCATGCGGCGGGTGGTCGTGGTGGTGCCCAGCGGGTTCACGCTTGGCAACCTGTTCTTCGGGTTCTGGGCCATCGTCTCCGGCTTCAACGGCGACTACATCCACGCCGGCTGGTTCATCCTCTTCGCCGGCATTCTCGACGGCCTGGACGGGCGCGTGGCACGCGCATCCCAGACCGGCTCCCGGTTCGGCGCCGAACTCGACTCACTGGTCGACGTGATCTCGTTCGGCGTGGCACCGGCGGTGCTGATCTATCTCGAGGAGTTCAGCGCCGGCTCGGGATTCGCCTGGGTGCTCTGCTTTCTCTACATCGTCGCCACGGCGCTCCGCTTGGCGCGCTACAATGTGCACGCCGCCCAGACGCAACGCACGCCGTCCTGGTTCACCGGCCTGCCGTCCCCGGCGGGCGGGATGACGTTGGGCGTCTACTATGCGTTTTCGCAGACGGACTGGTACCGACGCTGGATGGGAGGACTGAATACCCAGCATATCGGTGTCGCCATTCTGCTCATGGCGCTCGCCGGTCTGATGGTGAGCAACGTCAAGTACCCCCGCTTCCCATCGGCCGGGTTCCGGACGCCCGGGCAGCTCGCAGGGCTCGCGGCCTATATCGCCCTGCTGGTGGCGGGGTTGTACGATCCGGCGCGTCTCCTCTTTCCGATCGGCGTGGCCTTTGCCGCCTTCGGCGTGCTGCGCGCCATGGCGCTGATGCTGGCCGACCGTGGCGACAACGGGCAGCCGCCATTGTCAATCGCCGGCGGCGACGCGCGGGGCC
Source organism: uncultured Gemmatimonadales bacterium (assembly GCA_963697065.1). Lineage (GTDB taxonomy): Bacteria > Gemmatimonadota > Gemmatimonadetes > Gemmatimonadales > GWC2-71-9 > Palsa-1233. Next base: position 2,126,806 of record CAVOMQ010000001.1, on the reverse strand, counting down.
GGCGAGTGGCCCGCGGACACGAGGACGACGCATGACGGTCCGGGTTCACGTGCGGGTGATGCCGCGGGGCGGTCTGCTCGATCCGCAGGGACAGGCGGTGGAGCACGCGCTGACGGCCCTGGGATTCTCCGGCGTCTCCGACGTGCGCGTGGGCAAGGCCATCGACCTGGGCATCGATGCCCCGTCGCCGGAAGAGGCCCGCGCGACGGCGCAGCGGATGTGCGAACAGCTGCTGGCCAATCCGGTCACCGAGGATTTCGAAATCGAGGTGGCGTCGTGACCGCGACCGTCGCGGTGGTCCGGTTTCCCGGATCCAATTGCGAGACCGAGACACTGGCAGCCATCACCCGCGCCGGCGGTGACGCCGAGTTGCTCGACTATCGCGACACGACGCTGCACGGCGCGGCCGCGGTGATCCTGCCGGGCGGGTTTTCCTATGGCGACTACCTCCGGTCCGGCGCGATCGCCCGATTCGCACCGATCATGGCCGCCGTCACCGCGCACGCCGACTCCGGTGGCGCTGTCATCGGCATCTGCAACGGCTTTCAGATCCTCTGCGAGGCCCACCTGCTCCCCGGAGCCTTGCTGCACAACGCGCAGCGCCGATTCGTGGCCCGTCCGGTCGATGTGCGGATCGAACGCACCACGACGGCGTGTACCGGCGCGTTTGCGTCCGACGAGGTGGTCCGTATTCCGGTCGCGCACGGCGAAGGGCGGTTCATCGCCGAGGCCGCCGTGCTCCATGCGCTGGAGCGGAACGGGCAGATCGTGCTGCGCTATGTCGAGGAAGAGGGCAGCGACGCCCCCGCCAATCCCAACGGCTCGGCGGACGGCATTGCCGGGATCTGCAACGAGGCGGGCAACGTGGTGGGTTTCATGCCGCATCCCGAACGGCTTGCCGATCCGGTGCTCGGTTCCGATGCCGGACAACGATTCTTCACGTCGCTGATGGAACAGCTGGCCGGCATGGGGGTGTCATGACGGCGATCGCCGCCGAACCCTTCCCGGGCGAGCCGCCGGTGACGGCGGCTCTGGTACGCGAACACAAGCTGAGCGACAGCGAATACGCGGCGATCATGACCCTGCTCGGCCGCACCCCGACGTTCACCGAACTCGGCATCTTCTCCGCTCTCTGGTCGGAGCACTGTTCCTACAAACACACCAGACACTCCTGCTGCGACCTTTCCGACCGACCGGTCCGCAGGTGGTCCAGGGCCCGGGCGAGAACGCCGGCGTGCTGCGTCTGCCAGACGGCTGGGCGGTGGCGTTCAAGATCGAATCGCACAATCACCCGAGTGCGGTCGAACCGTACCAGGGCGCCGCCACCGGGGTCGGCGGCATCCTGCGCGACGTGTTCACGATGGGCGCCCGACCCGTGGCAGTGCTCAACTCGCTTCGCTTCGGCCCGCTCGACGACGCGCGCAATCGCTACCTCTTTGCCGGCGTCGTGCAGCGGCGTCGGCGACTACGGCAACTGCGTCGGCGTGCCCACCCTGGGCGGCGAAGTGTGCTTCGCGGCGTGACTACGCCGGCAATCCGCTGGTCAACGCCATGGCGGTCGGCGTGCTGCGGGAAAGCGACCTGATCACCGCCCGCGCTCACGGCCTTGGCAACGTCCTCGTGGCCGTCGGCGCCCGCACCGGCCGTGACGGCATTCACGGCGCGTCGTTCGCCTCCGAAGACCTCACCGCCGAAAGCGAGAAGCGGCGCCCGCAGGTCCAAGTCGGCGATCCGTTCACGGAAAAGCTGCTCCTCGAAGCCTCGCTCGAGCTGATCACCGGCCGCTACATCGTGGCCATCCAGGACATGGGGGCCGCGGGGCTGACGTCGTCGTCGGCCGAGATGGCGGCGCGCGGCGGCGTCGGCGTCGAGACTCGACACGGCGCGCGTCCCGACGCGCGAAGCCGGGAATGACGCCGTACGAGATCATGCTATCCGAATCGCAGGAACGGATGCTGGTGGTGGCGGAGCCGCGACCGGCGTCGACGAGATCGTCGGCCGTCTGCCGGAAATGGGACCTCGACGCAACTGTCATCGGCCGCATCACCGACGACGGCATCTTCCGCGTCGTCCACGATGGGCTGCGTCGTGGCGGCCATCCCGGGCCAGGAGCTGGTCGACGGCTGCCCGATGTACCAGCCCGAGGCGCGGGAATCGGAGCGAGCGCCAGGCGGCGGAGCATCCGCGCCTGGCGGCCGGCGCCCGACCCGGTGGCGGCACTCGAGCACTGCTCGACGCGCCGACCATCGCCAGCAAGCGCTGGGTATTCGAGCAGTACGACAGCACCGTCCGTGCCGGCACGATGGTCACCCCGGGAAGCGACGCCGGCCTGCTGCGCGTTCCGGAAACGGGGTTCGCGCTCGCGATGACGGTGGACGGCAACGCCCGGCACGTGCTCCTCGACCCGTACGAAGGCGGCAAGGCGGTCGTGGCGGAGGCAGCGCGCAACGTGGCCTGCGCCGGCGCCATCCCGCTCGGCATCACCGACTGCCTCAATTTCGGCAACCCCGAGCGGCCCGAGATCTTCTTCCAGTTCGCCGAGGCATGCCGTGGCATCGCCGACGCGTGCCGCGCCTTCGGCACGCCGGTCACCGGCGGCAATGTCTCGCTCTACAACCAGAATCCCACGGGACCGATCGATCCCACGCCGACGGTGGGAATGATCGGGTTGCTCCGCGACGCCACGACCGCGGTGCCGAGCCACTTCCAATCGTCGGGCGACGCGATCCTCCTGCTGGGCAGAACCGCCGGGCACCTCGGCGGCAGCGCGTACTGGGCCGAGGTGCTCGATTGCGTCGGGGGGCCACCACCACCGGTCGACCTCCCGGCCGAATCGGCCCTGCACCGGCTCCTGGCGGCCGGGGCCGAGGCCCGGCTGATACGCTCGGCCCACGATCTCTCCGACGGCGGACTCGCGGTGGCCCTGGCCGAGTGCTGCATCGGCGGCCCCTGGGCGACGATCACCTTCGGCGCCGACGTCGACCTGCAACAGCACGAGGACGAAACTTCACGACGAAGGCTGGCTGTTCGGAGAGGACGCGGGGCGAGTCCTGTTGTCGTGCCGCCCGGAGAGCGTGCTGGCGGTACAGCGCCTGGCCCATGAACACCGCGTGCCCTGTCATCTGCTCGGCCTCGTCGGTGGCGTCGACGGCGATATCGTCGTTCGTCGCGGGACGATCCACTGGCGCTGGCCGGTGCGGCGCCTGCGAGAGATCCACCTGGAGGCCATCCCGCGGCGGATGGCGAGGGAGCCGTAAGCGATGTGCGGGATCATCGGCGTTTCCGGTTTGCCGGATGCAGCACGGATGGCGTACATGGGACTGTACGCGCTGCAGCATCGCGGCCAGGAAAGCGCCGGTATCGTGGCGATCGACGCCGAGCGGCAGGGCCCGAATCCATCGCGAGATGGGATTGGTGGCCGATGCGTTCAGTGACGCGACCCTCCGCGAGCTGGTCGGCGACACCGCCGTCGGACACACCCGCTACTCCACGGCCGGCAGCACCGTCCTGGCGAACGCCCAGCCCTACCTCGTCAACTATCACGCCGGGCCGTTGTCGGTGGCACACAACGGCAACCTGGTCAACGCCCAGGAATTGCGGGAACAGCTGGTGCGCGACGGTGCAATCTTCTCCTCCAGCAGCGACACCGAGGTGCTGGTGCACCTGATTGCGCGCTCCTCGGCACCGACGGTCGAAGGCCAGCTGCGTGACGCGCTGGAGCAGGCCGATGGCGCCTACTCTCTGGTGATCAGCGTCGGGCGGACGCTGTACGCGGTGGTCGATGCCAGAGGGTTCCGTCCCCTGCTGGTCGGACACGTCGGTGCCGGCGTGGTGGTGGCGTCGGAGAGTTGCGCCCTCGATCTGCTCGGCGCCACGAACGTGCGCGAACTGCAGCCCGGCGAATTCGTGCGCATCGTCGACGGCAGAACGAACGACCTGCCGCCGCTCAGCCCCCGCCGGATGAGCCGCTGCATCTTCGAGCTGGTCTATTTTTCGCGGCCCGACTCCACCGTGTTCGGCGAATCGGTGGACCGTGTCCGCCGCGAACTGGGGCGCCAGCTGGCGCGCCACCATGCCGCGCCCGGTGCCGACGTGGTGTTCTCCGTTCCCGACAGTGCCAACGTGATGGCGCTGGGATACAGCGAAGTGTCGGGGGTCAAGCTGGAGCACGGCCTGATCCGCAATCACTATGTCGGTCGGACGTTCATCAGCCCGTCGCAGGCGATGCGGGTTGCCAAGGTGCGAATCAAGTTCAACCCGGTGCGGGAAGTGATCGAGGGGCGTTCCGTGGTCGTGGTCGACGACTCGCTGGTTCGCGGCACCACCAGCCGCGGGCTGGTCGAGATGATCCGCGCGGCGGGGGCGCGTGAGGTGCATCTCCGGTTGGGTTCGCCACCGATCACCGGGCCGTGCCAGTACGGGATCGACACGCCGACGCGGGACGAGCTGATCGCGGCCACGCACAGCGTCGACGAAATCCGGGAACACCTCGGGGTCGACTCACTGGCGTATCTCACGCTCGACGAGATGGTCGACGCCGCCGGCCGCGGGGCGCCATGGTGCCATGCCTGCTTCTCGGGCGACTACCCCACGCCGGTGCAGCTCTCCCTGGGCCGGTGGCGTCACGCCATGCCGATCACGACCCTGGTCTGATACCGAGCTGCCCCATTCCCGGGCTGGAGGAGCGATGAGCAAACCGCTGGTTGGCGTGGTGATGGGCAGCGAATCGGACTGGGTGGTGATGCAACACGCCGCGGCGCGCCTCGACGAATTCGGCGTGCCGCACGAGCACCGGGTGGTATCCGCGCATCGCACTCCCGATCTGCTGTTCAGCTATGCCGCCGAGGCGGAGGCCCGCGGGTTGCGCTGCCTCGTCGCCGGCGCCGGCGGGGCCGCCCACCTTCCCGGCATGCTGGCGTCGAAGACCACCATCCCGGTGCTGGGCGTGCCGATCCCGGGCAAACACCTCAACGGCCTCGACTCGCTGTTGTCGATCGTGCAGATGCCGAACGGCATTCCGGTCGCGACGTTCGCCATCGGCGATGCCGGCGCCAACAATGCCGGACTCTTCGCCGTCGCCATGCTGGCCCGCACCGACGCGGCGCTCGCCGAGCGGCTCCGGGCGTTCCGCCAGGCGCTCGACGCCAAGGTCCGCTCCACTACCCTGCCCGACTCGCCGCGGCCGTGATCCGGCCGGGCGAAACGCTCGGCGTCCTCGGCGGCGGACAGCTGGGCCGGATGTTCACCGCCGAAGCGCGGCGGATGGGTTACCACGTCATCGTGGTGGACCCGGCGTCGGACGCCCCCGCCGGCCAGCTCGCCGACCGACAGATCGTCCGCTCCTGGACCGACATGGAGGCGATCACGGAACTGGCCCAAAGCTGCCGCGCGGTGACGACGGAGTTCGAGAACGTGCCCGCCGACGTGCTTCGCGCCCTGGCCGCCCATGTGCCGGTCCGGCCCCGCGCCGAAGCGGTGGCGCCGACACAGGACCGCATCGTCGAGAAGACCTTTCTCAACGCTGCCGGCGTCGCCACCGTGAACTGGGCGCCAGCCCGCACCGCCGAGGAGGCCTCCGACGCGTGGGACCAGCTCGGCGCAACCGCCGCTGTCCTCAAGACGGCGCGCATGGGATATGACGGCAAGGGCCAGGCGGTGGTCGAGTCGCGCGCGCAGCTGGCCGAGGCCTGGCGCGGATTCGGGGGCCGGGCCTGCCTCCTCGAACATCGCGCGGCGCTCGAACGGGAGCTTTCGGTGATGGTCGCCCGCGGTACCGACGGCGCCACGGTGACGTGGCCCGCGGGGGAAAACGTGCACCGTCACGGCATCCTGCACACGACCGTCGTGCCAGCTATGGTAACGGATGATATAGTTCAGGAGGCCCGGCGGATCGCCCGGGCGATCGTCACGGCGCTCGATTACGTCGGCGTGATGGGCGTGGAGTTCTTCTTCACCCGCGACGGCCTGTTGCTGGTGAACGAGCTGGCACCACGGCCACACAACAGCGGGCACTGGACGCTGGACGCGTCGGCCACCAGCCAGTTCGAGCAGCAGGTGCGAACGCTGGCGGAGCTGCCGCTGGGTGATACCGCGCAGCTGTCACCGATCGCGATGGTCAACCTGCTCGGCGAGCTGTGGGGTGACGGCGAACCACGATGGGAGCGGGCGCTGGCAGTCCCGGGCGTGCGGCTCCACTCTACGGGAAGAACGAGGCGCGTCCGGGACGCAAGATGGGGCACCTCACGGCCGTGGCCGATGACGCCCCGACCGCCCTGGCACGGGCAATAGAAGCATGGCACGCGGTCGGAGGAAGGACCTGAACGGGTCCGGCCGGCGCCGGGTCAGTTGGCGCCCGGAACGCCGAGCGCCGTCAGCAGGAACGCATCATCCGTCGCCACCTCCCGCAACCGGTCGTACCGCCCCGACGCGCCGCCGTGCCCTGCCCCCATGTTGGTGAGCAGCAGCAGCGGCGTGTCCGTGGTCTTGAGCTGCCGCAGCTTCGCCACGTATTTCGCCGGCTCCCAGTACATCACCTGCGAATCGTTGAACGCCGTCCGCACCAGCATCGGCGGGTAGGCCGCCCGGTGCAGGTTGACGTAGGGGTCGTAGGCCCGCACCCAGGCGAACTGCTCGGGCACCGCCGGATTGCCCCACTCCTCGTATTCGCCGATGGTGAGCGGCAGCGTCCCGTCCGACATGGTGTTGATGACGTCGACGAACGGCACCTGACTGAGCACGGCGGCGAAGAGATCAGGGCGGAGGTTGACGACGGCGCCCATCAGCAATCCGCCAGCGCTGCCCCCTTCGATGGCCAGCCGGTTCGGCGCGCAGTACTTCGTGGCGATGAGGTGTTCCGCGCAGACGACGAAGTCGGTGAACGAATTCTGCTTGTGCGCCATGCGGCCGGCATCGTGCCACGGCTTGCCGAGCTCGCCGCCTCCCCTGATATGGGCGATGGCGACGGTCATGCCCCGATCGAGCAGTGACAGCCGGTTCGATGAGAAGGTGATGGGATAGGGATAGCCGTACGATCCGTAGCCGTGGAGCAGACACGGCGCGGTGCCATCCGGCTCGAGATCGGCGCGGCGGACCAGCGAGATCGGAACCCGTGTCCCGTCCTCGGCGACGGCTTCGAGTCGCTCGGAGACGAACCGGGTGGGGTCGTATCCGCCCACGACTTCCTGCTGCTTGAGCAGCACTCGCTCGCGGGTGTCCATGTCGTAGTCGTAGACCGAGGCCGGCTTCACCAGTGACTGGTAGCCGATCCTGATGGTCGAGACGTCGAACTCGGGATTGGCGTGAACATATGCCTCCCGGACCGGCTCCGGAAAATCGATCCGATAGCTGGCGTCGTCCGAGAGGCGGCGGACGACGAGTTCCGGCACGCCCCGGTCCCGTTCGCTGAGCACCAGGTGTCGGGCAAAGCAGTCCACACTCTCGAGCATCACGTCGTTGCGGTGGGGGACCACCTCGACAAGCGTCTCCGGTCGCACCTCGCCGACGGGCGCCCTGACCAGCCGGAAGTTCCGGCCGGTGTCGTTGATCCGGATGTAGAAGACATCGCCGTGATGGCCGAGGTCGTACTCGAGTCCGGACTGGCGCGGAAGCACTGTGTGCCACGTGGCGTCAGGACGATCGGCCCGCAGGACATGGCTCTCGCTGGTCGTGTGACTCGCGGTGTGCACCACGAGCCATCGCCGGCTGCGTGTTCGGCCGATCGCCACCGAAAACGCCTCGTCCGCCTCTTCGAAGACCAGCTGGTCCTGTTCCTGGCCCAGGCGGTGCCGCCAGATCTGGCAGGCGCGCTTGGTGACCGGATCCTCGACGCCGTAGAACAGCGTCTTCCCATCCGACGACCAGGCCACCGACGTCACGCGCTCACGGGCGAATGGCAACAGGGCGCCGGTCGCGAGGTCCTTGACCACCAGCGTGTATTGGCGGAAACCGGTGTCGTCGGTACTGTACGCCAGCAACCGGGTATCGTCGCTCACCGAGAAGTCACCCAGCGCCATGAACGATTTCCCGACCGCCAGCGTGTTGAGATCGATCAGCACTTCCTCGACCCCGGTTTCGACCGAGCCGGACTTGCGGCAGTGGATGGGGTATTGCAATCCCTCTTCGGTGCGCGTGTAATACCAGTAGCCGTCACGACGGACCGGGACCGAGAGATCCGTCTCCTTGATGCGGGCGAGCATCTCGCGATAGAGGCGGTCGGCAAGATCGGCCTGGGGCGCCAGCACTTCGAGGGCGTAGGCGTTCTCCGCGTCGAGATAGGCCCGGACACCGGGGGCGTTCTTGTCGCGGAGCCAGGCGAAATCGTCGACGAATGTTTCACCATGTCGGACGACGGAGACGGGGCGGCGCGGAGCGGTAGGCAAATTCGGCATCGCACAAAATAGCGAGCCGCGGCTGGTGGCCGCGGCTCGCCGGGGAAATGGAGGCGCAGGGAATCGAACCCTGGTCCGAATTGGCTTCAGAAACCGCGCCTACGTGCGTAGGCTCCGCTCTCTGCTTGGCACCGGGCCGGCGCGGAGCCGTCCTTCCCGGTGTTGACCTCCTGCCCTGCTCGCTTCCGGCGATGGAGGACCGCCGGTCGCTATCCCGGATTTTCGATCCGATGGCGACGCCCCGGGTGGGCTTCGGTCATCGGAGGTGCGAGAAGCGAGCTAGACGCTCAGCTTACGCAGCCATCGCCAGATCAGTGTTGGCAATTGTGAATCGTCCAAGGAGTTTATCCAGGGCCTCGGACCTGGGCACGCAGCGATGACGTCTACCAACCCGTCGAAACCGATCGCCCCCGCATGGGTACAACGTAATCACCTGCCGCCGATTTGGCACATTCGGGCCGGAGCGCCATACTATCACGACTCAACCGGCAAGGTCCGATGATCGATTGGTCCGAGTTCAGCATCGACGACGCGGTAGGCCCGTTGGCCTGGATCGGGCGGATCACCGGTCTGATCCTCGTGGTCCTCGGTATCCTCTACTGGAACGGCCACGCCCGCAAGCTCATTACGCTGCACATCGTGCTGGGGTTCCTGCTGGCATTGGTGCTGCTGGCGCTGGCGCTCATTGCCCTTTTCCGGGTGCTGACGATTCCGGTGGCTCTGGTGGGAATGGTGCTGAGTGTCGGGATGCCGATCTACGGGCTCCATCAGCAGTATCTGCTGCACGGGTTGGTCCACATCATCGTGCGGGCGTCACATGCCGAAGGGATGGTGCGGTGGACCCACTTTCTCACGGGACTCGCCGCCATCGGAGTGGTGGACCTGCTGGCCCGGCGGATCCGGCAGGACGGCATGCCGGCCTACGCCGCGGCGAGAGCACCGTCGCGAGCGAGGTAGTCGGCGAAGATCCCTTCGGCTTCCCCCATCGACTCGACCTGGAAGAGGCGCTGCCGCAGTGTGGCCGCGCCGGGAAGGCCGCGGGTGTACCACCCGAAGTGCTTGCGGAATTCCACGACGGTCTTGCGGCTGTCGCCCTGCAGTTCGATGGCGAGCCGGGCGTGTTCCAGCGCCACGGCGAACCGCTCGGCGGCATCTGGCGACGGCAGCGGGGCGCGGCCCGCCAGGAGGGCCCGCGCTTCGCGGAACAGCCATGGATTGCCGAACGAGCCCCGGCCCACCATGATGCCGGCGCAACCGGAGTGCGCGTGCAGGCGGAGGGCATCGGCGGCGGAATTGACGTCGCCGTTGCCGACGACCGGAATGTCGAGGGCCTCGACGACGGCGGCGATCTCGTCCCAGTTGGCGTCGCCGCTGAACATCTGCGAGCGGGTGCGGGCATGCAGCGTGAAGGCCCGGGCACCGGCATCCTGCATCCGGAGCGCAATGCCGACCGGGTCACGCATCTCTTCGGACCAGCCGCTCCGCGTCTTCACCGTGATCGGCAGGTGGGTCGCGGCCGCGCACGCCCGGATGATCCGTTCCACCTGCGCCATATCGCGCAGGCAGCCGGAGCCGCCGTTCCGTTGCACCACCTTCTTCACCGGGCAACCGAAGTTGATGTCGATGAAATCAGGCCGATAGTGCTCGGTCACGAGCGCCGCGGCCTGGGCCATGGCCTCGACCTCGGCGCCGTAGATCTGGATGCCGATCGGGCGCTCGACTTCGTCGAACTCGCACCCTTCCAGGGTCCGGGTAATGCGGCGGCGAATCGCCTCGGCGTTGAGGAACTCCGTCAACACCACGTCGGCACCCATCCGCCGCGAAATGCGGCGGAAGGGCGCCTCCGAAACCCCCGCCATCGGAGCGAGGAAGAGCGGCACGGGCGTGCCGACGGAACACGGCCAGGTAGTCACGCCCGAAATGTAGGGTGTCGGTGTGTTGAACGGTACGCGGTGCGGGGTTAGCCTTCCCCGCCATGTCGATCCACGAATACTTCGCTCCCGACTCGATCGGCCTCGAGCTGGTCGCTGCCAGCAAGCCCGAGGCGCTCTCGGAACTGGTCGCCCTGCTGCACGCCGACCCCGGAGTGAGCGAGACGCTACTGAAGGTGCTGCTGCATCGCGAGCAACTCGGTTCGACCGGAGTGGGGCGCGGCATCGCGATCCCGCATTGCCGCTCGGCCGTCGTGCCGCAGCTGCGGTTGGCCTACGGGAGGATTCCCGCCGGGCTGGATTACCAGGCCATCGACAACAGCCCGGTCCGGCACCTGTTCCTGATCGTGGCACCGCCGCCGGAGGTCTCGAACCTCTACCTGCCGGTCCTGGGGCAGCTGGCACAGTTCGCGAAAGCAGCCGACATCCCGGAGCGGTTGATGCAACTCCAGCGGCCCGAGGACTTCTTGGCCCTGCTCAGCGAACGGGGTGCCTGAGGCTCATTCCCATTCGATCGTCGCCGGCGGTTTGGTGCTGACGTCGTAGACGACGCGGTTGATGCCCCGGACTTCGTTGGCGATGCGATTCGAGATGACGGCGAGCACGTCGGGGGGGAACGCGAACCACTCGGCCGTCATGCCGTCACGTGACGTGACCGCACGCAGCGCCACCACCTGGTCGTACGTCCGCTCGTCTCCCATCACGCCCACGGTGCGGATCGGCAACAGCACCGCGAACGCCTGCCAGATCTGGTCGTACAGGCCGGCAGCGCGGATTTCCTCGATGTAGATGGCATCGGCCCGGCGGAGCAGATCGAGCTGGGGGCGGGTCACCTCGCCGATGATGCGGATCGCCAGACCGGGGCCGGGGAACGGGTGGCGCCCGACCATCTCTTCGGGAAGCCCGAGTTCGCGTCCCACCTGACGCACTTCGTCCTTGAACAATTCGCGCAGCGGCTCGATGAGCTTGAACGGCAGCCGCTCGGGAAGCCCGCCCACATTGTGATGGCTCTTGATGGTCACCGACGGGCCACCCCGTGGCGAGAACGATTCGATCACATCGGGATAGAGTGTCCCCTGCACCAGGAACTCGACGCCGGGGCCGACCGTGCGGGCTTCGCGCTCGAAACACTCGATGAAGCGGTGGCCGATGTGCCGGCGTTTCAGTTCCGGATCGGTCACGCCGGCGAGATCCAGCAGGAAATCGTCGCCGGCGTCCACCGTGCGGAGATCGATGCCGAGGTGACGGCGGAATGTCTGCTCCACCTGATCACGTTCGCCGAGTCGCAGCAGTCCGTGATCAACAAGGATACAAGTGAGACGATCGCCGACGGCCCGGTGAACCAGGGCAGCGGCGACCGCGGAATCGACTCCACCGGACAGCCCGCAGATCACTCGGGCGGTCGGACCTGCCTGCTGGCGGATGCGCTCCACTTCGGAGGCGACGAAGTGCTCGGCAGTCCAATCCGGCGTGCAGCCGCAGATCCCGAAGAGGAAGTTGCCGAGGATTTCGCTCCCACGAGGCGTGTGGGCCACCTCCGGATGGAACTGGACCGCGAAGAGCCGCTGCGCCACATTCTCCATCGCGGCCACCGGGGAGTTCTCGCTCGAGGCCGTGATCCGCCAACCGGGCGCCGGCCGCTCCACCGAATCGCCGTGGCTCATCCACACGGGCGTGGTGGCGCCCGGAACGAAACCGCGAAACAATTCCCCGCCATCGACCCGGATATCGGCTCGCCCGTATTCGCGCCGCGCGGCACGCGCCACGCGTGCTCCCGAAAGCCGCGCGAGGAGGTGCAATCCATAGCAGACACCAAGAATCGGGAGCCCGAGTTCGAGCAGCGCCGGCTCGGCGGTGGGGGCGCCCTCGTCGTAGACCGAATTCGGCCCGCCGGAGAGAATGATCCCCTTCGGTGCCCATTCGCGGATCCATGCCACGTCGCGGGTGGGCGGGTGAATCTCGCAGTAGACCCGCTGCTCGCGGACGCGCCGCGCGATCAGCTGGGTGTATTGCGAACCGTAGTCGAGAATCAGCACGCCATCCGGGTGATTCACGCGTTCTCTCCGGCGAACGGGTCGGCGACTTCGTCGCGATACAGATCGGTCAGGCGCTCGCGGGGCCGCACCACGGCCCAGCGGCCGCGGTCGATGAGCACCTCGGCGGCACGGGCGCGGGTGTTGTAGTTGGAGCTCATCGCGAAGCCGTACGCTCCGGCGCCGAGAACGGCCAGCAGCTGGCCCGGCTGCACCGGCGGCAGCTGCCGTTCGACGCCGAACGTATCGCCGGTCTCGCACACCGGGCCCACCACATCCGCCGGCGCCCATTCACCGCCGACGGTGTCGACCGGGACAATTTCGTGCCACGCGTGATAGAGGGCGGGCCGGATCAGGTCGTTCATCCCGGCATCGACCACCACGATGTCGCGCCCGCCTGACCGCTTGCGCTGCACCACCTCGGTCACCAGCACGCCGGCGTTCCCCACCAGATACCGTCCTGGCTCGACCTGCACGGTGCACCCGGCGGCGGTCAGCGTCTCGCGCAGCGGCGCAATCCACTCGGCCGGTTCCATCGGCGCTTCGTCTCGATAGCGGATGCCGATCCCACCTCCCAGGTCGAGGGTGTCGGGGCGGAAGCCGCGCGCCCGGGCGGCGTCGAGAACGCCGAGCAAGCGGTCGAGACCGGCTCGATACGGCGCCGGTTCGAGCAGCTGCGACCCGACGTGCATCGCCAGCGCGCCCAGACGGAGCGCGGGCGCGTCCTCGAGCACGTCGAATGCCAGTCCGGCCTGGTCGACTGGAACTCCGAATTTGAGGCCACCCTTTCCGGTGGAGATGTAAGGGTGCGTATCGACGGTGACGTCGGGGTTGACGCGGATGCCGACCGTGACCGCAGCACCGTGGCTGTCCGCCAGCAACGCGAGGCGCTGCAACTCGCCGACCGATTCGACGTTGATGTGACCCACACCGGCGGCGATCGCCGCCAGCAGCTCGTCGTCGGTCTTCCCCACACCGCTGAAGACGATCGTCCCGGGCAGCATCCCGGCAGCGAGCGCCCGGAGCATCTCCCCGCCGGATACGATATCGGCGCCGGCGCCGAGTCCCGCGAGCAAACGGAGCACCGCGAGGTTGCTGTTGGCCTTGACGGCGTAGCAGATCCGGTGCGGCAGCGCGCCGAACGCGGCGTCGAGCGCGGCATAGCGGCGGCGGATGATACCGGCGTCGTACACGTAGAGCGGCGTCCCGATCTCTTGCGCGAGCGCGCGCAGCGACACGCCACCCATCCCGAGCGCCGCGTCGGGGCCGCGCAGCAACCCGGCGTCATCGGCCGGCCGGTTCAGTAGGCCCGCGCCCACACCGCTTCCGTCACCGCCGGCCGCCCCGTCCAGATGCAGCGCGTCGGTTGTTCCGGAGTCTGGAACTCGGGATCGGGGAGGCAGCGAATGGTTGCCTTGGTCCGCTCCTTGATCTCCGCTTCGACCGCGGCGTCTCCACACCATCCCGCGTAGACGAACCCGCCGACGTTCTCGATGTAGTCGATGAACTCCTCCTTCGACTTCGGCGATCGCAGCGTGCCCGCTTCGCGACGGCCTCGAGCCGCTTCGAAGAGCGCCGCCTGCATGGCGTCCATCTCGATGGCGAGCCGCGCGCCAAGGCCGTCGAGTGTCACCGGCTCCTTGCCGCCGGTGCGCCGCGCCAGCATGGCGCCATTGCGAGCGAGGTCACGCGGCCCGAGCTCGAGGCGGAACGGCACGCCCCGCGCTTCCCACTCGTAATATTTCGCCCCCGGCTTCATGTCGTCGCGCAGGTCGGCCTTGACCCGGATGCCGGAGCGCCGCAATTCGGCAACCAGTCGTTCGGCGGCGGTACACGTCTGCGCCTTCTCGTCGTCGCTGCGCCAGATCGGGACGATCACCGCCTGCCATTGCGCCAGCCGAGGCGGGCACACCATGCCGGCGTCGTCGCCGTGCGTCATGATCAACCCACCGACCAGCCGCGTCGACACACCCCACGACGTGCTCCAGACGTGATCGAGCCCGCCGTCGGCAGTCTGGAATTGCACGCCGAACGCCTTGGCGAAGTTCTGTCCGAGGTTGTGCGACGTGCCGGCCTGCAGGGCGCGGTTGTCCTGCATCAGCGCTTCGCACGCGTACGTCCGCACCGCACCGGCGAACCGTTCGCTGTCGCTCTTGCGGCCGGTGATGACCGGCATCGCCATCCACTCGTCCATGAACCGGCGGTAGATGGCGAGGATCCGCAGTGCCTCTTCCTCGGCCTCGGCGGCGGTGGCATGGGCGGTATGACCCTCCTGCCAGAGGAACTCGGTGGTCCGGAGGAACAGCCGGGTGCGGAGTTCCCAGCGCACCACATTGCACCACTGGTTGATCAGGACCGGCAGGTCGCGCCAACTCTGGATCCACTTGGCGAACATCGAGTAGATGATCGTCTCCGATGTAGGCCGGACCACCAGCGGTTCCTCGAGTTCCTTGCCGCCGCCGTGGGTCACCACGGCCGTCTCGGGCGCGAAGCCCTCGACGTGTTCGGCCTCGCGCGCCAGGAACGACTGCGGAATGAACAGCGGGAAGTAGGCGTTCTGGTGGCCCGTCTCCTTGAACATGGCGTCGAGCGCCTGCTGCATCTGCTCCCAGATGGCATAGCCGTTGGGGCGAATCACCATACAGCCGCGGACCGGCGAATAGTCGGCGAGTTCGGCCTTCATGATGAGATCATTGTACCACGCGCTGAAGTCCTTCGCGCGCGGAGTCAGACCTTGGGCGTCAGCCATGCGTCATCCATCTCCCCGGAGAAGTTGCCGGCATCGTTCCACGATCCGGTCCTGCGGTACTGATTCCTGCGCCTGGGCGGTCAGATCCTTGAGCTGTACGTCGCCGCGGGCGCGATCGTCGGGCCCGACTACGATCGCCAGCCGGGCGCCCCGGGCGTTGGCGAGCTCCAGCTGCTTGCCGAGCCGGGCCCCGGAGAGCCCGAATTCGGTGCGGCAGCCGGCGTCGCGCAACCGATGGGCCAGTGCTCGCGCGAACGGCCCGTCGTCGGGTGTCACCGTCGCGACGAAGATGTCGACCGCCGGTTCGACCGCCGGCACGAGACCACGATCCTTGAGCAGCTCGCCGAGCACCACGTCGCCCATTCCGAAGCCGACGGCGGGAAGGTCGTTGCCGCCGAGCGCGCCCAGCAGGGCATCGTAGCGCCCACCGCCACAGATGGCGCGAAGACTCCGGTCGGCGTCGAAGAGCTCGAATACGGTGCCCGTGTAGTAGGCCAGGCCCCGAACGATGGACGGATCAAAATCGACCCAGTCACCGAGCTCCATCTCGCCCAGCGCCTGCAGCACCGCACCGAGTCGACCCGCCCCGCCGAGCGAATCGCCCGCTTCGTGAATCTCATGGCGCAACTCGGTGCGCGCGTCGGCATGCCGCAATCGCATGATGCGCTCGCGCGCCGGCGCCGGCGTAATCGTGGCCAGCTGCTCCGCCGCACCGTCGGGGTCCTTCTCCATGCGGTCCATCGCCTGGAACACCCCGGGAACCGCGTCCGCCGGCACGCCGATCCGCTCCAGCCACGACGCCATCACCTGCCGATCCGACAGTCGCACCCGCACCGCGCCCGGGCCCAGCCCCAGATCGCGCATGATGTCGATCGCCAACGCAATGATTTCCGCATCGGCCAGCGGACCCGGTTCGCCGATCAGGTCGCAATTGAGCTGGAAGTGCTCGCGGAGACGGCCGCGTTGCTGCCGCTCGTAGCGAAAGAGCTGCGGCAGCGAGAACCAGCGGATCGGCTTCCGGAGCCCATTGGCCCGCGCCGCGACCATCCGGGCCAGCGTCGGCGTCATCTCGGGACGCAGCGCCACCTCGCGGTCGCCCTTGTCGGTGAAGGCGTAGAGCTGTGCCACGATCTCGTCGCCACTCTTGGCCGTGTAGAGATCGAGTGGCTCGAGAGGGGGTCCGTCGTACTCTTCGAACCCGTAGCGTGTCGCCACCCGGCGCCACGCGGCAAAGATGTGGGCGCGGAAGGCCAGGTCGGCCGGGGCGAATTCGCGGAAGCCGGGGAGCCCTTTGCGCGTCATGGCCCAAAATACTGGCGCACGGCCCGGGAACACAGAGCGGCACGGCCCGATCGGCCGACGCCGGCGCTACGAATCGACATCCATCCCGAGCGCCGCCATGACGTCGCCGACGGTGTGGAACGATCCGGCCACGACGATCGTCCCGGCATCGCGCATGACGGCGGCCAGCGCCTGTTCGAAATCGGGCACCAGATGCCACGCGGCCCGAGCGCGCGGGCGGGAGGGATCAGCCAGCCATCGGCGCAGCCACTCCAGGTCCCACCGCCGGGTGTCGGCGGAGGGTGCAACGGTCAGAATCCCCACGTCTACCGCATGGTCCAGCTCGACGAGCATCGCCGGCCAGTCCTTGTCGCCGAGGATCGAGACCAGCGCGTGGACCGGCCGCGGCGGTGCCAGCTCCCGGATGGCAGCGGTCAGGGCTGCCATGCCGTCCGGGTTGTGCGCCACGTCGAAGATCCACCGCCCGCGCCGCTCCAGCCGTGCCGGCACGCTGGCCCGGGCGAAAGCGGCCGCGACCTCCACCGCGCCCGGCCGGAGGGGTGACGGCAGGGTCTCGAGCACCGCCTGCGCCACCGCGGCATTGCGACGCTGATGCGTGCCGACCAGCGTCAGCGGACCGGGCCAGAGCGCATCGGCCGGTACGATCACCGGCCGGTATCGCTCGACCGACGCGGTCCGCGCCACGGCTTCACGCCCGGCATCAAGCAACAGCATCGCGAGCCTGACGTCGGCTTCGCCGATCACGAACGGCACGTCCGGCTTGGCAATCCCCGCCTTCTCGGCGGCGATCGATTCGATGGTGTCGCCGAGGTACCGCTGGTGGTCGAGCGCGATGTGCGTGACCGCGCTGACCAACGGGTCGATCACGTTGGTGCTGTCGAGCCGGCCGCCAAGACCCACCTCGATGACCGCGACGTCGACGCCGCGGGCGGCGAAGTCCGCGAACGCCAGCGCCGTCGTCGCTTCGAAGAACGTGGCACCGGTGCGTTCGATGAGCGGTCGCAGGTGATCCACCCATCCGGCGACCGCCGCTTCGCTGACCACCACGCCGTCGACCCGGACACGCTCCCGGAACGATCGCAGATGCGGCGAGGTATACAACCCGACCCGCCATCCGGCCTCGCGCAGCGCCTCGGCGGCGAGGGTCGCGACACTCCCCTTCCCGTTCGTACCGCCGACGTGAATCGTGGGATAGCGACGATGCGGGTCGCCCAGGGCGGCAAGGAGCGCCCTGGTGGTGTCGAGCCCGAACTTGATCTGGGTCGTGCGCGGAAAGAGGAAGGCGAGCGCCTCGTCGTACGAGAGGGTCAGGCCGCGTCGACCGCGCCGGTCCGGATCCGGTGCCGCTGCATGTGCCGCAGCAAACGGGTGGTGGTCTCGCGCAGCGACGACCGGGGAACGACCTCGTCGATCTGCCCCTTCTCCAGCAGGAATTCCGCAGTCTGAAACCCTTCGGGGAGATCCTGACCGATCGTCTGCTTGATGACGCGCTGGCCCGCGAAACCGATGACGGCGCCCGGTTCGGCAAGAATGACGTCACCCTGCATGGCGAACGACGCCGACACGCCGCCGGTGGTCGGATCAGTCAGGATCGAGATGTACGGCACAGCCAGCTGGCGCAACTGCGCGATGGCGGCCGACGTCTTGGCCATCTGCATCAGCGACAGCACCCCTTCCTGCATGCGCGCGCCGCCCGACGTGCTCACCAACACCAGCGGATAGCGCTTGTCGGCCGATCGCCGCGCCAGGCGCGCGATCTTTTCGCCGACGACCGAACCCATCGATCCACCCATGAAGCGGAAGTTCATCACACCCAGATGCAACGGACGCCCGTCGAGGCGGGCGAGTCCGGTATAGATGGCGTCAGATGTGCCGCCCTTCTTGATGGCGGCTTCCAGGCGGTCCGCGTAGTGTTCGAATTCCAGCGGGTCGGTCGACCGAAGGTCGGCATACAGCTCGCGCCACGTCCCCTCGTCGGTCAGCAGCTCGATGTATTCCTCGGCGCTGAACCGCTTGTGCGTCCCACATTCCGGGCAGACGTTGAGCGCCTTCTGGAATTTCTCGCGGAGATCGACGTGGCCGCACGCATCGCACTTCTCCCACGCGTCCGCCGGGATCTCGAGCTTCTGCCGCGGTGCGGTTCGGGCTTTGCGCTCCTTCTTAAACCACGCCATGACGGCCATATGACCCCGGTTGGGCGGAGGCCCGGTGCGGGTCCGCGTAAGCAATGAACGTGCGGCGGGAGTCGTGGCAGCGCAAGGCCTTGACAGCCAAGTCGTTGTCAGACCTCAACATAGCCAGCTGCCCTGGCCTCTTCGGCGGCCCGGAAGGCCAGTCCGAGCGCCAGGAATAGGGCCACCAGAAACGATCCTCCATAGGAAAAGAACGGCAGCGGGATCCCGGTAATCGGCATGATCGACACGGTCATGCCGACGTTTTCGAACACGTGCGTGAAGATCAGGCCGGCGATTCCGAACACCACGAGCGAGGCGTAGGCGTCGCCGGACCGGCGCGCAATGCGGACCAGGATGAGCAGCAACGCCACGAACAGCGCCAGGGCGAGCAGCACCCCGACCAGTCCGAGTTCCTCACCCACGATGGCAAAGACGAAGTCGGTCGACGGCTCGGCGATGAACCCCGAGCGCTTCTGACTCCCGAGCGTGAACCCGGCGCCGAACCATCCGCCCGACCCGATGGCCACCTTCGACTGGATCGCCTGGAATGCCGCGCCAGCGCGGTATGCCGCGGGATTGAGGAATGACCGGATCCGGTCCTTCTGGTAGCTGTCGAGCTTGTCCCAGACCTCGAACGCCAGCACTCCCATGGCCGAGTTGGCGACGTAGATGGCGATGCCCTCGAGCACGAAGGGCCGCCACACGAGGAGCAGGACAAACATCGTCACCATCCACAGGCTCCAGAGTGTGGTGCTCCACGCCAGCAACAGCGAGATCACCGGCGAGGCGAGCAGCACGAGCATCCGTACCGGCACGCCCGCCCAGAACATCATGGCGAAGAGGATTCCGGCAAAGACGATGGCGCTTCCGAGGTCGGGCTGCTTGAGCACCAGCAGGGCCGGGACGGCGGCGAGGAGAATCGGCGCAATGAGGCCGCGAAGCGTCTCGGGCGGCTCCCGCCGCGCAGCAAACCACCGCGCCAGCATCAGGATGGTGGCCAGCTTGGCCAGCTCCACGGGCTGACCGATCCGGATGTGGCCGATCGCGAGCCAGCTCCTGCTGCTCGCTGCCGAGCCGGCACCGGTGCCGACGACCAGCGTGACCAGGAGCAGGAAGATGCCGAAACCGTACAACCATGGCGTGGCCCACTCGAGGATCCGGAACGTCGTGCGATACGTGACAGCGGCGGCGCCGGTGGCGATGACGAGGAAGAGCGCCTGCTTGATCCAGAGATATTGGGGGCGCGACAGCCAGAACCGGCCGGCGCCGACGTGGAGATCGGTCTGACCGGCGGAGTAGATGACCAGCAGACCGAAGATCGTCAGCGCGAGCACCACCAGCAGCAGCGGCCGGTCGAGGCGGCGATTCACGGTTGCTCGCGGCGCGGCGCGGGCGTCGTATCCGCGGGGGGGCGCACCGAATCACCACGCAAAGCGGCCGGACTCGCGCGGCCGAGATTCTCGGTGACCGTCGCGTCATCGAGCTTCTCCGCCCGCCCGTCGAGGTATCGTGCTATGGTCCGCACGGCGTACTTGGCGACGAAGGCGCCTTCGATGCCTTCCTCGACTTCGATCCCGACGACGATCCGGGCCGCGTTGGCGGGGGCAAACGAAATGAACCATGCAATGTCCTGCTGGCCTGTCACCTGACCCGAACCGGTCTTTCCCGCGACGTCGAACTGCCCGACGCCAGCTTCATGCGCCAGGCTGAGCGACGCGGTGCCGTGCGTCACCACGTTCACCATCGCTTCCCTCAGCCCGGCGAGCTGATCGGGCGTCAGCCCCAGGTCCCGACCCGGCAACGGTGCCGGTGGCGGAACCACGAACGGTACGGGCTTGACGCCGCTGCCGGCCAGCCCGGCGTAGAAGGCGACCATGTTGATCAACGTCTGGGCGTCGTGACCCTGCCCGATGGCGAGATTGAGTACCTCGCCATTTCCCCAGGTCGATACGCCGCGGGAGTTGATGTACGCCTTGACGCTGGACGGAAAGGTCGGCCGGGATTCCCCGGCCAGATCGATGCCGGTGCGGTCGCCGAATCCCAGGTCGATCCCATCCTGAAAAATGGCCTTGGCGCCGAGGAGCTGTCCGAGCTGGTAGAAATAGATGTCGCACGAGGTCGCGATCGCCTGGCGCAACGTCAGCGCACCATGACCTTGCGAGTTCCAGCACTTCCAGACCCGGTCGCCGAACCGGTATTCACCGGTGCACGGCACCGGCATCTTCGAATCCATCGTCACCAGGCCCCGCCGCAACGCCATGGCCGCGATGGCCAGCTTGAACGGTGAGGCCGGCGGAAACTTTCCCGCGATGGCGCGATTGACCAGCGGTCGGTCGGGATTGTCGTTCAGCGCGGCCCAGGTGGCGGCATCGATGCCACCGACGAAGTCGTTCGGGTCGAACGTAGGATACGAGTAGTACGCCAGGATGGCGCCGTCCGGCGTCATCGCCACCAGGGCACCGCGCTTCGTCGGCAGATCGGCGCGCCACATCGAATCGACGAACAGTTGCAGCGGCAGATCGATGGTGGTGTGCAGATCACCCCCGGCCACCGGTGGAAGCACCGCGGGCGATTGGTAATCCTGGACCGTCCTGCCGCTCGCCGTGACTTCGGCGTACCGCACCCCCTGTCGGCCACGAAGGAGCGAGTCGTATTCGTACTCCAGTCCCCGCTGGCCGACTTCCTCGCCACTGCGGGCGCCGGGAAAGAGGTTCTGTTCCAGTTCGCTCTCGCTGATCTCGCCGACGTACCCCACCAGGTGGCCGATCGCCGCGCCACCCGGGTAATCACGGAGCGGCTCACGCTGGATCACCAGGCCGGGAAGCAACGCGCGGTGTTCTTCGAGCGTGGCCAGGACGTTGAATTGGCCGGAGGCAAACACCAGTGCCGGCTGGTAGCTGGCTCCGGCCCAGCGTCGCACCACCGCATCGACATCGATGGTGTCATCCGGAACGAGCGCCGCCAGCCGGGCCAGCACGGCCCGCAGCGAGTCCTCGTTCGACGCGATCAGCTTGATGGAGTAGCCGGGGACGTTGTCGGCGATGAGGCGGCCGTTGCGATCGAGGATGTCACCCCGGGGCGCTTCGAGCGGAATCTGGCGGAAGCGATTCCCCGCCGACTCGGTGCGATAATGCTGGTGCTGCAGCACCTGCGCGCGGAAGAACGCGCCTCCCAGGACCACGAACGCGGCGAAGACCACACCACTGGCCTCGCGGGCGCGACGCGCCATCTGCCAGGAGGTGAACGCCGTCATATGCCGATACGGATGGCAAGCCAGTCGCGCAACATCACCACCAGAACGACGCCCGCCACCGCCGTGCTCAGCCCCTGCAATGGTGACCACACCAGCGCGTCCATCACCAACCGGCCCGGCGGCGTGCCACTGAGCGACAGGACCAGCACGTTGCGCACCCAGGTTCCGAAAAAGAACACGCCGGCGTTGACCAGCAGGTTATCCGGAAAGAAGATCGCCCGCCCCCACGACGCCCCCCATCCCACCAGTACGTGGGCCACCATGGCGGCGCCGAAGCGCGCCGGGGTGAGCACGTCGGCGATGAGCCCGATCACGAGACCCGTGACCGCGGCCAGGCCCGGCGGCTGCCGCATGGCCAACAGCAACAGCACCAGCATGAGAAAGTCCGGCATGGCACGGCCTTCGATCAGCGACGGCCGGAGATAGAATTCCAGCAGCAACAGGAACGCCACCACGGCCCAGAGCCGCCACCGCGTGGGGCCGCGGCTGTGGCGGCGGCGGTCGACGATTCGCGTCGCCGTCATGGCCGCCCTGCCGCCGAACGGGTCGGCAACGCGGTCGAGGTGACGGGACGCAGAATGAGCACGTCGGTCAGGTCGCCGGGGTTCGTGAACGGCACCACGCGATAGATGCGCTCGAAGCCCTGCGGATCCGTGCTGGCGCCGGTGATCCTCCCCACCACGATCCCGCGAGGATAGACTCCGCCGTCACCGGCGGTGTACACGATGGTCCCCATCGCCAGCGAATCGCGCAGCGCGACGCCGTGCAGCTCCAACACCCCGCGGTCGGGACCGCTGCCTGACGACGGGGTCAACAGTCCGCGGACCCGCCCGTCGGCGGTGACGGCCGAGGCGGCAAAATCGGGATCAGTCCAGGTGAGCGCGGTGCTCGAATGCGCCGCCACACCCCAGATCTGGCCCACCAGCCCGTCGGCGGTGATCACCGGGTCGAACGGCGCCACGCCGTCGGCGCTGCCGCGACTGAGCAGCAACATCCGCGAATCGGTGGCGGCGGGCCGGTGGAGCACCTCGGCGGCGACGTACTTCGAAGCCGCCGCCGGCGCCACTCCGAGCAGCGCGCGGAGGTTGTCGTTCTCCCGTTGCAGCGCCGCGGTCTGCTCGGCGAGCACCGCCAGCGAGTCGCGCGAGTGTTCGACGGCCGTGTAGCGGAAGCGGGCGGTGCGGTCGGCGACGGCGCGGGTCTGTAACGCCACCAGGGGGCGGAACACGGTTTCGCGCAGGAAACCGGCCACCCCCGTTGCCCAGCTTCGCGGTAACGCGAGCGCGGTCACGGCGAACAGAAAGCACAGCGCGGGCAGCAGGAGATCGCTTCGCGCCGTGCGCCGTGGCGCCGGCTGGCGCATCAGGTCACCAACACGCTGCGGAACTTCTCGAAGTCATCGAGAATCCGCCCCGTCCCGCGCACCACGCAGGTGAGCGGATCGTCGTCGACGTGGATCGGCAGACCGGTCTCGGCCGCGAGCAGCTGATCCAGACCGCGGATCAAGGCCCCACCACCGGTCATGATGATGCCCCGATCGACGATGTCGGCGGAAAGCTCCGGCGGCGTGATCTCGAGCGCCCGCCGCACCGCATCGACGATCGAGGCGATCGGCTCCTGGACCGCTTCGCGGATCTCTTCCGAATGCACCCGGACGGTCTTGGGAATGCCGGAGACGAGGTCGCGGCCCTTGACCTCCATCTCGCGCTCCTCGGCGGCCGGAAATGCGGAGCCGATCTTGATCTTGATCAGTTCGGCGGTCGGCTCGCCGACCAGGAGATTGTAGTTCTTGCGCATGAACAGCACGATCGCCTGGTCGAGTTCGTCGCCGCCGATCCGGATCGACGTGTCGGAGACGATGCCGGAGAGCGCAATGACCGCGATCTCGGTCGTACCGCCACCAATGTCGATCACCATGTTGCCGGTCGGCGTCTCCACCGGCAGACCCACGCCGATGGCCGCTGCCATCGGTTCGGCCACCATCAGCACCTGCTTGGCGCCGGCGGTCTCGGCGGAGTCGCGCACGGCACGCCGCTCGACTTCGGTGATGCCCGACGGTACCGCCACGATCACCTTCGGTTTGACGCGGAAGAAATGCTTGTCGATGATCGTCTTGAGGAAATAGCGCAACATCTTTTCGGTGACGTCGAAGTCGGCGATCACACCGTCCTTCAGCGGACGCACCGCGATGATCCCCTCGGGCGTGCGTCCCAGCATGCGCTTGGCTTCAAGGCCGATGCCCTTGATCCGCCCCGACGAGCGTTCGATCGCCACCACCGATGGCTCGTTCAGTACGATCCCCTCGCCCTTGACATAGATGAGCGTGTTGGCCGTACCGAGATCGACGGCAATCTCGTTGGCCGGGAGGAACGTGCCAAACTGGAAGAGTTTCACGGGGATCGACCGCCAGTGGGTTCGGAACGCGAAACTAAGGGGTGCCGCACGGCCCGGCAAGCGCAACACCTTGTCGCCACGGAAGTTGGCAGCGATGGTCCGGTGCAGCGCCGAGCGAGCGCTCACTCACACTCCGGCGTGAGCAGTTACTCAGCGCATGGTTCGCTCCCCGCCGCCGAGTGCCCGGTGCCGAAAACAGGTGACCACGTGGTCGTTGACCAGGCCGGTCGCCTGCATGTACGCGTAGCAGATGGTCGTTCCGACGAACCGGAATCCGCGCTGCCGGAGGTCCTCCGAGAGAGTATCGGACAACGCTGTTCGGGCGGGTACTCGCCCCCGGTCCCGGCGGCCGGGTTGCAGCGGCGTCCCGCCGACGAATCGCCAAACGTAGGCGTCGAACGATCCGAACTCTTCCTGGACCCTGCCGAACGCTCCCCCGTTGCTGATGGCGCTCTCGATCTTGAGCCGGTTGCGCACGATCCCGGCGTCAGCCAGAAGGCGCCGGACGTCACGCGCGGTGAAGGCCGCGACCGTGGCGGGATCGAACCCACGAAACGCCCGATGGTAGTGGTCGCGCTTCTTGAGGATCGTCGACCAGCTGAGTCCGGCCTGGGCACCTTCCAGCACCAGGAACTCGAACAGGCGTCGGTCGTCGTGCACCGGGACACCCCACTCGGTGTCGTGGTACGAAATGTCGAGGGATGTAGTGGCCCACGAACAGCGGACGGGCAACGTTCTACCTCCCGGTGCTGCCGAATCCCCCCGCCCCGCGCGGCGTGGGCGGCAACTCCGCCACCTCGCTGAACCGGACCGGCTCGACCTTCTGCACCAGCAGCTGTGCGATCCGGTCGCCGCGCCGGATGACGAACGGCTCCGCACCGAAATTGGCCAGGATCACCTGCAGTTCACCGCGGTAGTCGCTGTCGACGGTGGCCGGCGTGTTGGGCAGCGTGACACCGTGGCGCAGCGCCAGCCCCGATCTGGGCCGGAGCTGCAGTTCGTAACCTTCGGGCACGGCGACGGCAAATCCGGTCGGGACGAGTGCGCGTTCGCCGGGGCCGATCGTGACATCCGCTGCGGACGCAATGTCGAGCCCGGCCGCACCGGCGCTGGCGCGGGTCGGCACCGGCAACCCGGCGCCGTGCGGCAGGCGAAGCAGCGCCACCTCGACCGGTACCGCGCTCACGATGTTACAGGACCTTCGCGACGTCGGTGACGTCGAGCCCGAAGGCTTCCGCCACGCCGGCGTATACCACCCTGCCGCCGACGACGTTCAGGCCGAGCCGGAGCGCGCCGTCCTGCCGGCAGGCGTCCTTCCAGCCGAGGTTGGCAAGTTTCAGTGCGTAGGGGAGCGTGGCGTTGGTAAGCGCCAGCGTCGACGTGCGGGGCACAGCACCGGGCATGTTCGCCACGCCGTAATGCAGGATACCGTCGACGAAGTACGTCGGGTTCTCGTGGGTCGTGGGCTTGATGGTCTCGACGCAACCGCCCTGGTCGACGGCGACGTCGACGATGACCGCACCCGGCGGCATGATGGCGAGATCGGGGCGCGTCACCAGATGCGGCGCCTTCTTGCCCGGGAGCAGCACCGCGCCGATGAGCAGATCGGCGTGACGGATCGCTTCCAGGATATTGTAGCGGTTGGAGTAGACCGTGTCGACATTCGACGAGAGCACGTCGTCGAGATAGCGCAGCCGGTCGAGCGACGTGTCGAGAATGGTGACGTGCGCGCCCATGCCCGCGGCCATCTTGGCCGAGTTGATGCCGACCACACCGCCGCCGAGGATCACGACATGCGCCGGCGCCACACCGGGTACGCCGCCCAGCAGCACTCCGCGTCCGCCGAACAATTGCTCGTTGTACTTCGCGCCCTGCTGCACCGCCATCCGCCCCGCCACCTCCGACATCGGCGTCAGCAGCGGCAGGTGTCCGTTGGGCAACTGAACGGTCTCGTACGCCACGGCGACGGCGCCCGATGCCATGACGGCACGGGTGAGCGCCTCGTCGGCGGCAAAGTGGAAATAGGTGTACATCACCTGGTCCTTCCGCATCCGCGGCCACTCAACGGCGATCGGCTCCTTCACCTTGACGATCATCGCTGCCCTGGCCCAGACCGGTTCCGCGCCCAGCGGCGATCTCCCCGCCGGCAGCGACGTAGGCATCGTCGGAAAAGCCGCTGCCGAGCCCGGCGCCGGTTTCCACCATCACCTGATGACCGTCGCGAACCAGCGCGGCCACGCCGGCCGGCACGAGTCCCACCCGGTTCTCGTTGGTCTTGATTTCCTTCGGCACGCCGATCAGCATCGCGGTCTCGCTTGGAGTGGAGTTCAGGCGTCCGCCGGCCCGAGCCGGACGGTCGTCATGCGTTCAGGCGCCAGAAACGTCTGCGCCAGTGCTGCCGTGTCGGTGGTCGTCACGCCGTCGATCCGCGCAAGCACCTCGTCGACAGTCCGATACGGCTCGTCGTAGAGCGCGTGGCTCGCCGCCCGGCTCATCCGGTTCGCGGTGCTCTCCAGCGCCAGAAGCACCTGGCCCCGGACCTGGCCCTTGGCGTCGGCCAATTCCTGTTCCGGAAGCCCGTCCGCGGCCAGTCGGGCCAATTCCGCGCCGATCGCCTCGAGGGCCTGTGTCGCGGTGGCCGGCTGGGTGCCGACATATATGCCGAAGGACCCGGCCGCACGGTAGGTGGTCTGCCAGGCGCTCACGGTGTAGCAGAGGCCGAGCTCCTCGCGAACGCGCTGAAAGAGGCGGCTCGACATGCCGCCGCCGAGCGCGGTGGCCAACAGCGCCAACCCCCAGCGGCGCGGGTCGGTCGCATCGACGGAATCAGTGCCGACGATGGCGTGCACCTGCTGCAGGTCACGAGCTTCCTGGCGGAGCGTGCCGCGGTTCGACTGCGGCGGCCCGGCCGGCGCCCGCGGCGACCGGGCCTCGCCTTCCAGCCATCCCAGTCGCGACAGCGCATCGAGCACCGGCTGGTGTTCGATCAGGCCGGCCACGGCGATCACCATGTTGCCCGGGTAATAGCCGGCGTCGTGCAGGTGCCGCAGATCGTCGCCGCCCAGCGCCTGCACCGACTCGGCGGTACCGAGAATCGAAAAGCCGTATGGATGCGACGGCCAGAGCGTCTCGCCCCAGAGTTCGCCCACCAGGTCATCGGGAGAATCGAAGACGCCGTTCAGCTCTTCGAGCACGACGTTCCGTTCCAGCTCGAGGTCTTCGCGGCGCAACAGCGGATGCCGCACCAGATCGGTCAGCACGTCGAGCGCCAACGGCAGATCGGCGTCGAGCACGTGCGCCTGGAATGCGGTGTAATCCCGGGAAGTGAAGGCATCGAGCGATCCGCCGCGCGCCTCGAGTGCCAGGGCGATCTGCCGCGCGCTGCGCCGCTCGGTCCCCTTGAAAACCATGTGCTCGAGCAGGTGGGAGATGCCCATGGTCTGCCGGGATTCGTGGCCGCTCGCCGTCCGGACGTAGACGCCCGCCGCGGCGGACCGAACGCCGGGTACGCGTTCGGTCACCACGACCAGTCCGTTGGCCGCGTCGGTGCGGAAAAGATCGCGGTCGAGCTCGACGGTCCTCACCGCCGCGCTCATGGCTTGGGAAGCAGCGCCTTCCGCGACAGCCGCATCCGTCCCCGCTCATCGACCTCGAGCAGCTTGACCTTGACGATGTCGCCCTTCTTGACGACGTCCTCGGTCTTCTCCACCCGCTTGTGGTCCAGCTCCGAGATATGAAGCAGCCCTTCGACGCCGGGCATGATCTCCACAAACGCGCCGAACGCGGTGGTACTCTTGACCGGGCCTTCGTAGATCTTGCCGACCTCGGGCTCCGCCACGATCGCCATGACCATCTCGCGCGCCTTCTGCCCCGCTTCGGCGCCGACGGCGGCGATGGTCACCAGGCCGGAGTCGTCGATGTTGACCTTGGCGCCCGAGGCGTCCTGGATGCCGCGGATCGTCTTCCCCTTGGGGCCGATCACGTCGCCGATCTTGTCCGGCTTGATCTGGATCGTGATGATCCGCGGTGCCCACGGCGACATTTCGGGGCGATGGGTCGCCAACACCTTGTTCATCTCACCGAGAATGTGCAGCCGCCCCTGCCGCGCCTTGTCGAGCGCTTCCTTCATGATGTCGAGCGACAGACCGCTGATCTTGATGTCCATCTGGATCGACGTGATCCCCTCGGCGGTGCCAGCCACCTTGAAATCCATGTCGCCGAGATGGTCCTCGGTGCCGAGGATGTCGGTGAGGATGGCGATCCGGTCGCCTTCCTTGATCAGCCCCATCGCGACGCCCGCGCACGGTGCCTTGATCGGCACGCCCGCGTCCATCAGCGCCAGCGACCCGCCGCAGACGGTGGCCATCGACGACGAGCCGTTCGATTCGAGGATCTCCGACACGAGACGGATGGTGTAGGGGAAGTCTTCGAAGTGCGGCAGTAGCGGCTGCAACGCCCGCTCCGCCAGCGCCCCGTGCCCGATCTCGCGGCGAGACATGCCGCGCATCGGCTTGACCTCGCCGGTGGAATACGGCGGGAAGTTGTAATGCAGCATGAACGACTTGGTGTGCTGGCCCGGCAACGTCGATGCCGTCGAGCTGCTGCTCGTCGTCGGCGGTGCCGAGGGTGACGACCGACAGCGCCTGCGTCTCGCCGCGCGTGAACAGCGCCGAGCCGTGCGGGCGCGGCAGCGACGTGCGCCTCGATGGTGATCGGCCGGACCGTGTCGGAATCGCGGCCGTCGACCCGCTCGCCCTTGGTGAGGATCTGCTCGCGCATCAGGCGATATTCGATCTCCTCGAACTCGGCGCTGATGTCGCGGCTGCGGTCCGGGAACGTCGTCGGCCAGCCTGGTCATCACGTCGTTGCGCACGTCGCCGATCGCGGCCGCCCGCCCGGCCTTGTCCCTGGCGTTCATCGCCTTGGCCAGCGGCTTCGACGCCAGCGACTCGACCTGCTCGACCAGCGCGGCGTCCTTGAGCGCCGGGGTCCATGCCATCTTCGGGCGCGCCGCCTTGCCGATCAATTCCTGCTGCAGCTTGACGAGCTCCCGGAGGCCGTGCTGCGCCACGCTTGAGCGCCTCGACGACTTCAGCTCTCGGACACCTCGAGCGCGCCGCCCTCGACCATGAGGATCGAATCGGCGGAACCGCTGACGGTGATGTCGAGTGCCGAGAATTCCAGTTGCTGGAAGGTGGGGTTGAGGACCCAGTTGTCCTCGATCTTGCCCACCCGCACCGCGGCGATCGGGCCGTTCCACGGAATCTTCGACAGCGCCAGCGCGGCCGACGCGGCGACAGACGCCGAGCACATCGGGCGTCGTTCTCCTGATCGGCCGAGATGACGGTGACGAAGACCTGGACTTCGTTCTTGAACCCCTCGGGGAAGAGCGGCCGGATCGACCGGTCGATCACCCGCGCGGAGAGAATCTCGTCGTCCGATGGGCGCCCCTCGCGCTTGAGCAACCCGCCCGGGATCTTCCCGGCGGCGTATTGCTTCTCGCGGTATTCGACAGTGAGGGGAAAGAACGGCAGCGTGGAGATGTTGGGCGAGACGGTGACGGCGCCAACCACGACCGTTTCGCCGAACTGGACCAGGACCGACCCGGCGGCCTGCTTGGCCAGGCGACCGGTTTCGATGACGAGGGGCCGGCCGGCGAACTGCGTTTCAATGCGATGCACGATATTCCTTCACGGCGGATGAGCACCCCGACACAACGACGGGCGTCCCACGGTGCTCGTGTGGGACGCCCGGCAGCATGGTCACCGAGGTCAGTTCCGGAGACCGAGTTCGGTCGACCAGGGCGCGATATGCGTTGAGATCGCAGCTCTTCAGGTAGTTGAGCAGCCGCCGCCGCGTCCCGACCATCTTCAGCAGCCCCTGGCGACCATGATGGTCCTTGGGGTGGGTGCGGAAGTGCTCGGTGAGGTCCTTGATGCGCGCGGTCAGCAGCGCGACTTGCACCGCCGGCGAACCGGAGTCGGACACGTGGCGGCGGTGCTTCTCGATGATGGGCTGCTTGGCGATCATCCTGTGGTCCCGGTCATGCTGCGCTTCAAGTTCTCATTCCCATGGTCAGCCCGGAAATGTAGACCGCCGCCGACGGAGAGGCAACCCCGCTAAGTCGCGGCCCCGGCGTCACTTCGCCAATAGCCGCGCAATGTCGTTCTTGAACGCCAGCACCATCAGCAGCACCACCAGCACCAGCCCCACCGCCGTCACCGCCTCGCGGAGCCGGGCTGGCAGGGGCCGGCGGATGACCCCCTCGACCGCCAGGATCAGGAACGCGCCGCCATCCAGCACCGGGATCGGCAGGAGGTTGACGACGGCGAGATTGATCGAAATCAGCGCCATGAACGCCAGGAAGCTGTCCAGCCCGGCCCGCGCCGTCTGGGCCGCCAGTTGGCCGATCAGGATCGGACCACCGAGCTCGCTGCTGGCCACCTGGCGGTTGAGCAACCCCCGGATGGTGCGGAAGATCATTCCCGCCGACGAGGCGGTCGCCGCCGCCCCCGCCCCGATCGCCCCGATCGGACCCAAAGGAACCACCTGGACCGGTGTGCGAACGTACACACCCAGCTTGCCGACCTCGGCACCGGAATCGGTCCGTTCGGCCCTGGGAGTGACCGTCAGTGTGCGGCGGGTCCCCTTCCGCACCACGTCGACGGCCAGCCGCTGTCCCGGGGCGGCCTGGATCCGGGAGACGGCATCGGCCCATTGCGCGACCGGTGCGCCGTTGATCGCCACGATCGAATCACCAGGTTCGAACCCCGCCGCGACGGCCGGGTAGCCGCCTTCGAGCGTCCCCACCACCGCCGGGTACAACGGCTCGAGCGCCGCCGCCAGCTGGGCGCGCTGCACCAGCGCGTCCCGGCCGATGTGCACCACGACGTCCGGCACACCGGCGAACGTGAAATGGAGCGTGTCCCGATCGCCGCTGCTGATCTGGTCGACGACGGCGCCCCACGACGTCATCGGTCGCCCGTTGATCGCCACGATCCGCGTGCCGGCCGGGAGCGATGCCAGCTGCCGCGCTTCCGCGGGAAGTTGCGACGAGAGGACACCACCCACCGCGGTGGTCGGATCGAATTGCCGGCCGTTCTTCCACGCCAGTCCCGTGAAGATCAGAAAGGCGAACACGGCGTTGAGCGTGACGCCGGCGACAATGATCACCATTCGCTGCCACAACGGCTTGGCCTCGAACACGCGATCCGGCGGGACCGCGGCAGACGCCCCGCCTTCGAGAACCGATGAGGCCGGATCTTCTTCCCGCGACGCCATCTTGACATAGCCGCCGAGTGGCAGCCAGGCGATGGCGTACTCCGTTTCACCGCGCCGGAACGACAACGCCCTGATCGGCTTGCCGATGCCGATCGCAAAACGGTGGACCCACACGCCGAAGGTCTTCGCCGCCCAGAAATGGCCGAGCTCGTGCACCAGGACGAGTATCCCGAGCACTACGGCCAGCAACGCGATGGTGGACAGGAGGCTGATCATCGCAGGGACTCCTCGGCCACGCGGCGCGCCTCGGCATCGGCGGAGCGGACCGCCGCGAGCGAGGGCGTCTCGCCGGAGGTGTGATGCTCGAGTACCGCTTCGATGACGTGCGGGATGCGACCGAACGGAATCCGTCCCGCCAGGAACGCCGCAACCGCCACTTCGTTCGCGGCATTGTACGCGGCTGGCGCCGTCCCGCCGGCACGGCCAGCCGCGACACCGAGACGGAACGCCGGGAAGCAATCGGGGCGCACCGGCTCGAACGTCAACGGCCCCGCGCTCACCGGATCGAAGCGACGCACGCCCGAATCGGGAACCCGGGCCGGATGGGTCAGCGCGTACAGAATGGGCAATTCCATCGACGGAAACCCGAGCTGGGCCAGCACGCTTCCGTCACGGAATTCGACCAGCGCGTGGACGACGCTCTGGGGATGCACGACGACGTCGATGGCATCGTACCCCAGCCCGAAGAGAAAGTGCGCCTCGATGACTTCCAGCGCCTTGTTGGCGAGGGTGGCCGAATCGACGCTGATCTTGGCACCCATCTGCCAAGTCGGGTGCCGCAACACCTGGTCGACGGTGGCACGCTGCATTGCTTCCGTGTCCCAGGTTCGGAACGGACCGCCGGACGCGGTGAGGATGAGTCGCTCGGGAGCTGCATGCTGCGCGACGCAACATTGCAGCACGGCGCTGTGTTCGGAGTCGACCGGTACGATCTCACCGCCACCCTCGCGCGCCGCCGCGGTCACCAGGGCCCCGGCCATCACCAGCGTTTCCTTGTTGGCCAACGCAACCCGCTTGCCGGCACGCAACGCCGCCAGCGTGGCGTCGAGGCCGGCAGCACCCACGACCGCGTTCACGACGATGTCGACGTCGGGATGCGTCGCCGCGGCGACCAACGTCTCCGGCCCGGTTGCGACCGGCGACGACCCGTTGCCCTGCGCCAGCGCGGCGTATGCGGGCTGCCATGCCGCCATCTGGGCCAACAGCGCGTCCTGATTGGTTCCGGCAACCAACGCCACCACCTGGAACGCATCGCGATGGCGCTCCAGCACTCGTAGCGTGGTGGCACCGATCGAGCCGGTGGAACCGAGAATCGCGACGCCGCGCGGGATCGGCGACCGGTTGGTGGACACGTTCCGCTACGCCTGGCCGAGCAGCCGGTAACAGGCCGCCGCCACGGGGAGCACGAAGTAGAGCGAATCCAACCGGTCGAGGACACCGCCGTGGCCGGGAATGAGCGCGGACGAATCCTTGACACCCGCCTGGCGCTTGAGCAACGACTCGGCGAGATCGCCGGCCTGCCCTGCGACGCCGAGCAGCAGCGCCATGATGAGCGCCGGTCCGATCGCCGATGGTCACGCCGGCCGCCGGGAAGACACCGTAGACGAAGACGGGCGCCATCGCCACGCTGCCCACCAGGCCGGCGATGCCGCCGGCGCGGGTCTTTCCCGGCGAGATGACCGGAGCCAGTTTCGCGCCCCCGACGATGCGGCCACCGAACATTGCCGCCGTGTCACCGACCCAGGTCGCGACCAGCGGGAAGAGCACGAGTACCGTCCCGGACCACGACCGGTCCGGCCAGCGGCTTTCGCGGATCACGAGCAGGAAGGCCGGAAGCAGGCCCGCGTAGCACGCGCCGAAGGTGGTCACCGCGAGCGCATCGAGCGGACGCTGCGCCGGCTGGCGCACTGCGAGCGCATGGATCATCAGCGTCAGCAGGACAATGGCGGCGACGAAAGGCCACCAGATCACGAGCACCGTCGCAGCGCGGCCGCGGTCGAGGGCCAGCTGCACCGCGATCGCTCCCGCGGCCGCCACGACCATTCCCGGACCGCGGAGCGCGTCCACCGCCGACCGTGCGGCGAGATCGTACACCTCGCGGGCACCGAGCACGGCGGCGGTAGCGACCACGAGGGCGAGGAGCCAGCCGCCGACCCAGATGGTGAGGATCGCCAGCGGAATCGCGATGACCGAGAAGCCGATGCGGCGGCGCATGTTGGAATCGAGAATTGCCGTCACGCGTTCACCCGCCCGAAGCGGCGGTCCCGGTTCTGGAATTCGGCGATGGCCGCGTGGAGATCGTCGCGGGTGAAGTCCGGCCAGCGCACGGGCGTCACGACGATTTCGGCGTAGGCCAGTTGCCAGAGGAGAAAGTTGGAAAGCCGCATCTCGCCCGAGGTCCGGATCAGCAGGTCGGGATCGGGCCACGACGCGGTGTAGAGCTCGGCGGCGACGGCCGCTTCGTCGATCTCAGCAGGCTGGAGCGTACCGCGCTGGACCCGTTCCGCCAGGCGCTGTGCGGCACGCGTCAGTTCCGCTCGGGAGCCGTACGAGAGGCAGATGTTGAGCGCGAGTTTCCGGCCATTCGCGGTGCGCTCCTCGATCTGCCGCACGGCGGCCCGCGCCGACGGCGAAAGCCGGGAGAGATCGCCGAGCATCCGGACCGTCACGCCCTGTCGCTGCAATTCCGCCGACTCTTTCGCGATGTAGGCTTCGAGCAGCGCCATCAGTGCATCGATCTCTTCGGGAGGTCGCTGCCAATTCTCCTGGGAAAACGCGAACAGCGTCAGCACCTCGACACCCGCCTCGAGACATCCCTCGACGGCCTCGCGAACCGCCGCCATGCCGGCCTGGTGCCCCGCCGAGCGTGGCAATCCCCGTTCCTGCGCCCAGCGGCCGTTGCCATCCATGATGACCGCGACGTGGCGCGGGACCGCGCCCTGCGGGTGAACCGGCTCGGAGCGTTGCGGCGGGGGCGTACTCACACCTCGAGAATCTCGGCTTCCTTCGCCTTCAGCTGGGCGTCGATCTGATGAATCGCGTCGTCGGTGTGTTTCTGCACGTCCTTTTCGGCGCGCGTCTTCTCGTCTTCGGACACTTTCTCGATCTTCTTGATGCGTGCCATCGCGTCGGTGCGCGCCTGGCGCACCGCGACGCGCCCTTCTTCGGCGAGCTTGCCGCAGATCTTGCTCAGTTCGCGGCGGCGCTCTTCGGACAGCAGCGGCAAGGGCACCCGGATGACGTTGCCCTGCGACTGCGGATTGAGTCCGAGGCCGGCGTCGCGGATCGCCTTTTCGATGGTCGCCGAAAGGCCCTTGTCGAACGGTTGCACCACCAGCAGCCGCGGTTCGGGCGCGGTCACCATCGCCACCTGCACCAAGGGCACGGTGGCCCCGTATGCCTCGACCCGGACGACGTCGAGCAGTTGCGGCGACGACTTGCCGGACCGGATGCCGCTCAGTTCGCGCCGCGTGTTCTCGATCGCCTTGTGCATGCCGTCGCGGGCGGCCTTGACCATGTCGGGAATTGTCATCGGACGAGAGTGCCGACGCGTTCCCCGTGCAGGGCACGGGCGATGGCGCCGGGCTGGTTGATGTTGAGAACCACGATCGGCAACCCGTTGGCCTGACAGAGTCCGAACGCGTTGGCGTCCATCACGGCGTAGCCGTTGATCAACGCGTCCTGGAACGTCAATTCGGGGATCAACTCGGCTCCGTCGACCTTGCGCGGGTCCGCGGTGTAGATGCCGTCGACGTTGGTGGCCTTGAGGACCACCTCCGCCTCCATCTCGAGCGCGCGCAACACGGCGGCGGTGTCGGTGGAGAAGAAGGGATTGCCGGTGCCGCCGGCGAAGATCACCAGCCGCCCCTTTTCAAGATGCCGGATCATGCGGCGGCGGATGTAGGGCTCTGCCAGCGATTCCATCCGGATTGCGGTCATGACCCGCGTCTGGACGCCGAGTGACTCGAGCACGTTCTGCAGCGCCAGCGCGTTGATGACGGTGGCCAGCATGCCCATGTAATCGGCCGACACGCGGTCGAGACCGTACCCGCTCGCCGTTGCGCCCCGGACAATGTTGCCGCCGCCCACCACCAGGCCGAGGTGGACGCCCAGGGCGTGCACCTGCTTGATCTCGTCGGCGAGTGCTTCGATCACGGAATAGTCGAGCCCACCGCTCTTGGTCACCGGCGAGTGCCTCGCCGGACAACTTGAGGAGCGCGCGGCGGTAAGCGAGCGCCATCAGACTTCGCCCACCTTGAATCGGGCGAACCGCACCACCCGGGCCCCCGGCACGCTTCCGAGCAGCGCACCGATGGTCACGGTTTCGTCCTTGACGAACGGCTGCTCGAGCAGGGCCCGCTCGGCGGCGAACTTCCTCAGCTTGCCGTCGACGATCCGGGCCCGAATCGCGTCCGGCTTCCCTTCCTGGGCCACCTGCTCCTCGGCGATGCGCCGCTCCCGCTCGAGCACCTCGAGGGGAATCTCGGCGGGCGCGACCGCGATCGGATCGGCCGATGCGACGTGCAGCGCGATGTCGCGTGCCAGCGCCTGGACCACGTCGCCCTCGGCGCCGGCCAGCTCGACCAGCACGCCGACCTGGCCGTTGAAGTGGCGATACTCGCCGATCGTCGCGGCGGGCGCCTGGAATTTGGCGACGCGCTTGACGGTCATCGCTTCGCCGGTCTTGCCCGACGCTTCCATCACGGCATCGGCGATGCGCTTGCCGTCGAGCTGCTCGGTGAGGAACTGCGCCAGCGAAATGCCGGCAGGACTTTCCGCCAATGCGTGCAGCGCCAGCCGCTTGGCCAGCAGCTGGAACCCATCGGTACGCGCCACGAAGTCGGTCTCGCAATTCAATTCGACCATCGCGCCGGCTTCGCCCGACGTCTCGATCATGACGGCGCCCTGCGAGGCGTCGCGGCCGGCACGCTTCTCTGCCTTGGCAATGCCCCGCTTGCGCAGCAGTTCGGCGGCCAGGGCCAGGTCGCCGCCGCGCCTCTTCCAGCGCCTTCTTGCAATCCATCATCCCCGCGCCGGTGCGGGCGCGAAGTGCGGCAATGTCCTTCGGAGTCACGGTCGTGGTGCTCATGGTCAGCGTTCGTCTCTCGGTCCGAGTGTGCAACCGCCGCCCGGGGCACAGGCCCGGCGGGCGGCGGCAGGAAAGATGGCCGGACAGTGCGGTTCAGGCCACCGGGTCGCCGCCCTCGCCGCTCGGCGCGCCGGTTCGTGCTTCAACCGCGCCGCGATCGCCTCCGGCCGGGCCTTCCGCTTGCGCCGCGGACGCCGCTTGCGCCGATCCTCGTCGGTGGCGCTTTCGGCGTCGCCGGCCGAGTAGGTCTCGGACTCTTCGTCGAGCGCCATCTCGCGCACCGGCATCTGCGCCCGCGCCTCGCGCACCGCGTCGCAGAGCGCGGTGCGTGATCAGCGACACGCTGCGGATGGCGTCGTCGTTGCCGGGAATCGGGACCGTGATCAGGTCGGGATCGGCGTTGGTATCGACGATCGCCACCACCGGAATGCGCAGCCGGTTGGCTTCCTGCACCGCGATCTTCTCCTTCTTCGCGTCGATCACGACCAACGCCCCGGGAAGGCGGCCCATCATCTTGATGCCCTCGAGATTGCGCGACAACTTCTCGCGTTCACGCCCGAAGAGCAGCTGTTCCTTCTTGGTGTAATTCTCGAAGTCACCTTCGACCGCGCCCTGCTCCAGGTCGCGCAGCCGGCGGATCTGCTTCTTGATCGTCTGGAAGTTGGTGAGCGTGCCGCCCAGCCACCGTTCGGTGACCCAGTGGCAGCCGGCGCCCTTCGCCTCGGCCTCGACCACCGCCTTCAGCTGCCGCTTGGTACAGACGAAGAGGATGTTCTCGCCCTTGAGCGCCACCTCGCGCAACAGATCCGACGCGCGTTGCAGCTGTTTGAGGGTCTTCTGCAGGTCGATGAGATAGATCCCGGACCGCTCGGCGAAAATGAACCGGCGCATCTTGGGATTCCAGCGCCGGGTCTGATGTCCGAAGTGGGTTCCCGCGTCCAGCAGGTCCTGCAAAGTTGGCATCGCCACGCCGTTGCTACTCCTCGTCGTCGGGTTGGTCTGCCCCCGTCGTCACCTGCCGCCACGACCCCGGAGGGCACCCGGCGGCATCAGGCGGGGTGTGTCTCGGCGCGCCGCCACGGCCCGCCGGTGTCCTGCACTGGATCGATCCAGCGACCCCTCGCGCGCGGTGCGCGCTCGCGACGCTGATCCGCCGGATCGTCGCGATCCGGGAAGGACCAGCAAGCGGATCAGCGCTTGCTGAACTGGAACCGCTTCCGGGCGCCCGGACGGCCAGGCTTCTTCCGCTCCACCATCCGGGGATCGCGGGTCAGCAGGCCCGACGTCCGCAGCTTGCTGCGATGCTGCGCGTCGGCCGCCACCAGCGCCCGGGCGATGGCATGGCGCATCGCCCCCGCCTGCCCCGCCACCCCGCCGCCGGCCACGCGCGCCGATACGTCGAAGGCACCCAGGGTATCGGTGGCGGTGAACGGCTGCTGGATGTGCTGCACGAGCGAGGCGCGGGGGAAGAAATCGCCCAGCGTCCGCCCGTTGACGTCCCACTTGCCGGTGCCGGGCGTCAGGTAGACGCGGGCGACGCTCGTCTTGCGCCGGCCTACGGCGTGCCAGCGGAATTCGTTCGGTGCCGTCATCAGCTTGCCTTCGACAGGTGCGGCACGGTCATCGGCCTGGGCTGTTGGGCCGTGTGCGGATGATCGGCGCCGGCGTACACTTTGAGTTTGGTCCGCAGTTTCTGACGCGACAGCGAATTCTTCGGCAGCATGCCGAAGACCGCCTTCTCGATGACCCGATCGGGATGACTTGCGCCAGCATGTCGCGCGCCGAGGTCAACCGCTCGTGGCCCATGTAGCCGGTATGCCGGAAGTACACCTTGCCCCCGGTCGCCTTGCGTCCCGCCAGGCTTGACCTTGGACGCATTGACGACGATCACGAAGTCCCCGCCATCCATGTGCGGCGTGAAGCTCGGCTTGTGCTTGCCGCGAATCAGTTGGGCGACGGCACTGGCCAACCGCCCCAGCGGCACGCCGGCAGCGTCAACGATGTGCCAGTCGTGCGTGATATCGCCTGGCTTGGCACTGAAGGTCTTCATCTGGTCGACATACCCCAAGAATTGTTCGCATCTCACTATCGGACACAGCTTTGCAAGATACCGGGCGGCTCCGCGACCCGTCAAGGCACGGGACCAAGCTCCAACAGGACTGCGCCCTTCTCCACCGCGTCTCCGGCCGCCACCCGCACCGCCGTGACCACCGCGGCCCCGGCCGCCTTCAGCTCGTTTTCCATCTTCATGGCCGAGAGGACCACGAGGGGGGCCCCGGCGGCGACCTGGTCGCCCGCGGCGACCGGAATCCGGACCACCAAGCCGGGCATGGGAGACTTGAGGACCGTCCTCGCAGCCTCTCCCCGCGCCGGGCCGGCGAGCAGACGGATGTGGCGCGCACGCTCGTCCTCGACGTCCACGTCGCGGACGTCGCCCCGGTCGATCAGCCGCCACCCACCGTCGATCCGCTGGTCGACCGCCAGCAACACCGCCGATCCGTCGACGACCAGCCGGACCATCGGCGAGCCCGGGACGTGCTGGAGCTCGGCATCGACCCGCTGGCCGTCGATCTCGACCCGTTCGCCGTCAACGGTCACCTCCATCGTCTTCTCCGCGATCGTCACGAAGAACTTCATGCGCGGTCCAGCACGGCGAGGGTCTCCACGTGGGCGGTCTGAGGGAATTGGTCGAACGCCACAAGATCGGCGAGCCGATACGCGGGCGCCAGCCGCCGGAGATCGCGCGCCAGCGTCGCCGGATCGCACGAGACGTAGACCACGCGGCGCGCGGATCCCTTCACGAGTGCCGCCGTGACACCAGCGGCCGCGCCCACTCGCGGCGGATTGAGCACCACCGCGACGGCCGGAGGAAGACGCGCCGCCAGGTCCTCGGCGCGCCCCGCTCGCCGATCCACCCCGTCCGGACCGAGGGTCGCGGCAAGTTCGACGGCACGCGAATCGACTTCGACGCTGACGACGCGTGCGCCGCGGGCGGCCAACGCGGCGCTGGTCTCGCCGATTCCGGCGTAGAGGTCCCACACCGCCACGCC
This sequence comes from uncultured Gemmatimonadales bacterium, assembly GCA_963697065.1. Lineage (GTDB taxonomy): Bacteria > Gemmatimonadota > Gemmatimonadetes > Gemmatimonadales > GWC2-71-9 > Palsa-1233. The sequence continues at coordinate 2,087,163 of CAVOMQ010000001.1, read as the reverse complement.
ATCGACCTCACCCAGCGCCGCAACCGCCGCCTCGCGCACCAGGTTCGCCATCGCGGGATGGACCTGCTCGAACACGGTGACCGGCCAGGGCGTCTCCGCCCCGGCGACGGCACGCGCCGCGCCGCCTTCCGGCTGCCACCAGATTGTCGCGGCGGCCCCGGCGCTCACCAACGCGGCATGAAACACCTCTGCGCCGGTCCAGGCCGCGCGACCGGTGGTGATCACGCTGACGTGCAATCCACCGGCGCGGTCCCGGCGCAGCACGAGACGATCCGCATCGCGGGGCAGCAGGTGCCGGGCCGGGCGCACTGCGGCGAATAGCCGGCGAATCGCCGGTTCGGCCAGGAGGCATTCGGCGAGCGGAAAGACCCGGCCGGCCTGCCCGAGGCGGTGATAGCCGATTGCTGTCGGCGTCACGGTCAACGTGATCCGTGTCCGGTAGCCGAGTTCCGCCGCGGCAGCCCGGATCGGCGGGTCGTCCCACGCCATGCGACCCAGGCGCCGGACGGCGTCGCCGATGATGGTCGCGCGGGATGCTCGCTGCGCCGATGCAGCGAGATGCATGAGCTGACAGCCGCCGCAGCGGTCGGCCACGTAATGCGGACATGGCGGCGCGACCCGGTCGGGTCCGCCGGCGATGATCTGGTCGATTTCGGCGTGCGCGAGCCGGCCGTGGCGCTCGACGGCCTTCAGGCTCAGCACGTCTCCCGGCGCCGCCCGGGGAACGAATACCACCATCCCGTCAGGAAGTGTCCCCACGCCGTCGCCACCGGCCGCGATCGACCGGATGCTCACCGCGCCGGCGTCGGTCACTGCAGTCCGTCGCGCCGCGCGAGCTCGATCCAGCGGGACGTCAGCGGGCGTGACGGACCGGCGGCTGGCGCCACCGCCGGGCGCCGCCCGTCTCGGTGCTCCTGTTCCAACAATGCCGCCGCAACCGCGAGGCGGTTCGCCGCGGCCGGATCACTGTCGGCGGCCAGCAGATCCGGCCGTCGATCGAGAAACTGGATGTCGATGTTCCCGGCCACGAAATCGGGGTCGGCGAGCAGTCGCCGGTGGAACGGAACGTTGGTGGCGACGCCGACGACCACCAGCTCGTCGAGCGCGCGCCGCATCGCGGCGATCGCCGCGGCGCGATCGGCGCCGGTCGCGATCAGCTTGGCGAGCATGGAGTCGTAGTAGAGTGTCACTTCGCTCCCGCTGGTGATACCGCTTTCCCAGCGCACCCCCGGACCGGCGGGAACGTTCAGCCACCGGACGGTGCCGGCGCTGGGGAGCAGCCCGTTGGCGGGGTCTTCGCTGGTGATGCGGCATTCGATCGACCAACCACGCGGCGGCGGCGGGGCCGTGACCGACATCGGCAGCCCGCGCGCGATGCGAAGCTGCTCGCGCACCAGATCGACGCCGGTGACCTGCTCCGTCACCGGATGTTCCACCTGGATTCTGGTGTTCATTTCGAGAAAATAGAACGCCCCGTCGGCGCCGAGCAGGAATTCGCAGGTCCCGGCGCTGCGATAGCCCACCGCGGCCGCCGCGGCCACGGCGGCGGCCCCCATCCGGGCCCGGAGCGCGGCGTCGACCGCCACCGAGGGCGCCTCCTCCACGAGTTTCTGATGGCGGCGCTGAATCGAGCACTCCCGCTCGCCGAGATGCACGGTCCGTTCGTGGTCCGCCAGAATCTGGATTTCGACATGGCGAGGCCGCTCGACGAACTTCTCGAGATAGACGCTGCCGTCGCCAAAGGCCTGCTCGGCCTCGCGGCGTGCGGTCTCGAGTGCGGCGGCGAGTTCGCCCGGGTGACGCACCACCCGCATTCCCTTGCCGCCACCGCCGGCCGCCGCCTTGACCAGGACGGGAAACCCGATGCGCGCCGCCGCCGCCGCCGCCCCCGTTCCATCCACCGCCCCGGGCGACCCGGGAACGATCGGTACCCCCGCCTCCGCCATGAGCCGCCGCGCCGCGGTCTTGTCCCCCATCGCGGCGATCGCCTCGGCCGGCGGACCGACGAAGACCAGCCCGGCGTCGGTCACCGCTCGGGCGAACGCGGCCCGCTCCGACAGAAAACCATATCCGGGATGCACGGCGTCGGCGCCGGATGCCGCGGCGGCGGCCACCAGCGCGTCGATGCGGAGATAACTCTCGTTCGGTGGCGGGGGGCCAAGGCGGACGGCGCGGTCGGCGGCGCGAACGAACGGCGCGCTGCGATCGGCGTCCGAATACGCCGCCACCGCTTCCAACCCCTCGTCATGACACGCACGAATGATCCGCAGCGCGATCTCGCCGCGATTCGCGACCAGCACCCGGCGGATAGTCCGCGCCGTCATCGCGGACAGGCGGTGATCTCGGGGAGCCCCTGGAGGTCTTCGCCGGCGAACAGCGTCGTGCACAGCTCGCGATTGCGGCGAGCCGCCATGTCGTACACGTCGCGCGCCGCCGCTGACCAGACCGATCCCGCCAATCCGGTACGGGCCAGCTGGAAGACGGAAAGCGTATCGCGTGCGGGTTGCGATGGCCCGGCGGCCAGCACCATGCGCACCGGCCGCCATTCCAGCGCGGGCGCCGTCAGCGAGTCGACCGCGGGGGTGAGACAGATCGGGCGTGTGGTGCCGGCGGCGACCAACGCGGCGGGAAGCGAGGCGGTCGAATCGGCGCCGATGGCGGGAGCCATCCGGTCGCGATACCGGGCGTCCCACTGGAACATGTCGGGCCGCAGGAGCACCACGTCCGCTCGGGTCGACGACACCAGGCGCGTACCCCAGACCGCGGCGGTTTCGACCATCGAACCGGTGACGAGTACACCGTTGCGGGGACAGGATGCCAGCAGGTTCCGGCCAAGTTCCGCCAGTACCGGCGGCAGCGGAACTTCGACCGGTGCCACGTTCCAGACACCGTCGGACGGCCAGCCGTCACTTTCGATCCGGGTGGTGGCGCGTTCGACCGCCACCATCACCTGGTACACGTCCGCGGAATCGGTGAGCACCTGCTGCGCCGCCTCGAACGACTGGCCCGCAAATGCGAGCAGCGTCGGCCCTGACGTCGGCCCGGCGTGCGCATCGCGATGCCACCGTTGCGCGTCAGCGAGATAGATGCGGCCGAGCATGAGCCACGCCTTGCCGTCGTGCGGCTGAATCGCGAGATGGCGCGACAGCACATCTTCGGCGTCATCCCGCTGTCCCGCACGCAAGAGTGACTCGGCGCGCTGCAGCGCGTCGGTCTGGCTCATCGACACCGAACCCACCGGCGTAGCCTGCGCCAGTGCCGCCGCGGGAACAGACAGCACCCACGCAGCAACCGACCACATTCGCAGCTGAAGACGTCGCGTCACAATGGAATGCACCCGTGCTTCCTGGGCGGGTTCCGGTCGCGCTTCCCGGCAAGGGTCTGGAGCGCGTCGATGAGCCGGGGCCGGGTATCCCGCGGATCGATGACATCATCAATGTAGCCGCGGGACGCCGCCGGGAAGGGGGTGGCGAACGTCCGGGTATAGGCGTCCGCCCGCTCGCGCGCCTCGGCGACGGGATCGGCCGCCTTGGCAATCTCGCCCCGGTACAGGATTTCCACCGCGCCAGCCGCCCCCATCACGGCGATCTCGGCCGTCGGCCAGGCCAGGTTGACATCGCCGCGAATGTGCTTGGAACTCATGACGTCGTAGGCGCCGCCATAGGCCTTGCGGGTGATGACGGTGAGCTTCGGGACCGTCGCCTCGCAGTAGGCGTAGAGCAGCTTGGCACCGTGCCGGATGATGCCACCGTGTTCCTGCCCTACCCCGGGGAGAAACCCGGGGACGTCGACGAATGTCACCAGCGGGATGTTGAAGGCGTCGCAGAACCGGATGAAACGGGCTGCCTTGACCGACGCATCGATGTCGAGCACGCCGGCGAGCACGGCGGGCTGATTGGCGATGACGCCGACGCTCTGCCCCGCCATCCGCGCGAACCCCGTGATGATGTTGCCGGCGAACGGCGCCATCACTTCGAAGAACGAGCCCCGGTCGATGACCAACTGCACCACTTCGTGCATGTCGTACGGCTTGGACGGCACCTCCGGTACCAGCTCCAGGAGACGTTCCTCGCGACGGTCGATCGGATCGTCGACCGGGAGCCGGGGCGCGTCATCGACGTTGTTGGCCGGGAGATAGCCGAGCAGAGTCCGGACCGCCTGCAGGCACTCCGGTTCCGAGGCATGGACGAAATGCGCGACGCCCGAGATCTCCGCATGGGTGTCGGCGCCGCCCAGCACATCCTTCGTGACGTCCTCGTGGGTCACCGTCTTCACCACCTCGGGCCCGGTCACGAACATGTAGCTCGGCCCGCGGACCATGAAGATGAAATCGGTGATCGCCGGTGAGTAGACGGCGCCGCCGGCACACGGCCCGAGGATGGCCGAGAGTTGCGGGACGACACCCGAGGCGAGCGTGTTCCGCAGGAAGATGTCGGCATACCCACCGAGCGACGCGACGCCTTCCTGGATCCGCGCCCCGCCGGAATCGTTCAACCCGACGATCGGCGCGCCGTTGCGCACCGCGAGGTCCATCACCTTGCAGATCTTGGCGGCGTTGGTCTCCGAGAGCGAGCCACCCCGGACGGTGAAATCCTGGGCAAAGACGTAGACCAGCCGCCCGTCGACCCGCCCCCAGCCGGCGACGACGCCATCGCCCAGCGGCCGATCACTGGCCATGCCGAAATCGGTGGCCCGGTGGGTGACGAAGCGGTCGACTTCCACGAACGTGCCCGGATCGAGCAGCAGGTCGAGCCGTTCGCGGGCGGTGAGCTTTCCCTTCTCATGCTGCTGGGCGATCCGGGCGGCACCGCCGCCCTCTTCGGAGAGGGACTGCAGGTGGTGGAGTTCGTCGAGACGGCGGTGGGTCATCGGCGGAATACTACAGGGCGACGCTGAAGGCGGAAGCGGTCGGACGGCGACTGGACTCGCGGCACGAAGCGCATCGACGGGCCCTCGCGTGACATGCCGGGATGCAAAACAGGCCCGGCCGATCGGGCCGAGCCTGTTTCAGCGTCCATCCGGACGATGGGATCAGCTGCGACGGAGACGGCGCCGTCCCGCACCCGCCAGCCCGGTCAAGCCGAGGGCGAGGAGGGAGAGTGTGCCGGGTTCAGGGATCTCCTCGGGATTGCTGAGTTGCCCGAACTGATCCGCATCGGATGTGAAGCTCACGTCGTAGACGCTGCAGTCATAGTACTTGATCTTCGACCCGATCTTCTTTTCGCAGGTCTGCTGAACTCCGAACGTGTTGCCGAACGCCACGTCGATACCACCCCACAGATCGCCGATCGGATCGTTGCCACCGACTCCGACGGGCTTGCTGTACGTCACGACGGTGCTCCACTGGTCGTTGACCTGCCAAAGACAGAAGAACCCGAAGTTGATGTTGCAGTATCCGAAGGGCTCACCCAGGCTGCTCCCGGGGGTGTCCTCGACGTAATTGACGATGTCGAAGACCTTGTTCGCCGTCAGCGGATTGATGCTGAAGTCGGTGACGCCCTGGCCCGACAAATTCCAGAGTCCGAAATAGGTCTGGTCGCCGCAATCCGCGCTCAGCGAAAAGTTCGCTCCGGCAACGCCGCAGGTCCCGCCGCCGAGGCTGCCCCAGATGCCGGAACCGCTTCCGCCGGTGGTCGTCCAATTCACGGTGATCCCCGCCAGGTCGCCGAATGTCAGCAGGAAGGGGTTGATCTGATCGACCTGAATCGGGCTGCTTGCGTCAGTCTGCACGAACTGGGCGTGTCCGACCGCCGGCGACAGCCAGACCAATCCGATTCCCGCCGCCGTCAGTACGCCGATGGATCCGCGAATCCGCATAACCTTGACTCCCCAGAAAATCCGCCGTGTTGGAACTGCGCCGCAGTGTCCATCACTGGATCGTTGTAGCGCTTGGACAACACCTTTCCGGCATATTCCGGACCAGTTGGCCGATCATTATTGAAACGTCAAGCATCTCTCTTAGCGGCAGTAACATCTCCGCCTTGTCCACATCGCTGGGCTTGGTCTGCCGGACGTAACGTCGCATCGCGTCAACATTTCGGGGCGACACCCGTCGCACCGATCCCGCACACCGGCCGATGACGGGTTCGTTCCCGGAGATGTGAAACGACGCCGGGGTCGAAGGGGCCGATCCCGGCGTCGCATTGCCCAACACCGCGCGTGCTATTCCTCGGAGCCGGGGGCCCGGAACTCCTCGTACCCTTCGACGTCTTCGTCCGACGCCGGCTCGGCGGCGGGCGCCGGCGGCGGCTCGGAGCCGGGCTCCGGGATCCCGTCGGCGGGATAGTCGATGACGGAAACCACGATCCGGTGATGAATCGGATCGACCTCGAGCACCCGCACCACCACCTGCTGATTCGGGACGACCGCCGTCTCGGGCTCCTGATCGGGCGCCAGTCCCATCTGTGACGCCGGCGCGAATGCCTCGATGTCGTCGCCCAGGTCGAGCACGATCCCCTTATCCACCGGCCGCATCACCTTGCCCCGCATCTCCGTCCCGACCGGGAGCCGTTCGCCGATGGTCAGCCACGGATCGTCGGTGGCCTGCTTGAGTCCGAGCGAGATGCGCTTGTTGTCGGCATCGATGTTGAGGATCACGACGTCGACCGTATCGCCCTTCTTGACCACCTCCGACGGATGCTGCACCCGCTTGGTCCACGACATGTCGGAGATGTGGATCAACCCGTCGATGCCGGGCTCGATCTCGACGAACGCGCCGAATGACGTCAGGTTCCGCACCTTGCCGGTGAGCCGCGTGCCGACCGGGTACTTGAGCGGCAGCACCATCCACGGATCCTGCTCGGTCTGCTTCATGCCGAGCGAGATCTTTTCCTCGGCCTCGTCGACCTTGAGCACCACCGCCTCGATGGTCTCGCCGATCGAGACGATCTTGGACGGATGGCGGACGTTGCGGGTCCAGCTCATTTCCGAAATGTGGACCAGCCCTTCGATGCCCGGCTCGAGCTCCACGAAGGCGCCGTAGTTGGTGATCGACACCACCTTGCCCTGGACCCGTGCGCCGACGGGATACTTCTCCGCCACGTTCTGCCACGGGTACGACTGCAACTGCTTCATGCCGAGCGAGATGCGTTCCCGCTGCCAGTCGATGTCGAGAATCTTGACTTCGACTTCCCTGCCGATTGCCACCAGCTCGCTGGGGTGCGACACCCGCCCGTACGACATGTCGGTGATGTGCAGCAACCCGTCCACGCCGCCGAGATCGATGAACGCGCCGAAGTCGGTGATGTTCTTGACGATGCCGGTGCGCAGCTGCCCCACCTCGAGCTCCTTCATGAGGTGCTCGCGCTTGTGGGCGCGCTCGTTCTCCAGGATCACGCGGCGCGAGACGACGATGTTGCGGCGCCGCTTGTTGAGCTTGATGATCTTGAACTCGTAGGTCTGGCCCAGCAGTTCGTCGATGTTCGGCACGCGGCGGAGCGCGATCTGCGACCCGGGGAGGAAGGCGTCGACCCCCATGAGGTTCACGACGACGCCGCCCTTGATCTTCTTCATCAGCGTGCCTTCGACCGGCTGGTCGCTTTCGTGCGCCTGGCGGATCTTCTCCCAGACCCGCATGAAATCGGCCTTCTTCTTGGACAGGACCACCGCCCCTTCCTGGTCTTCGAGATGCTCGAGGAACACCTCGACCTCGTCGCCGACCTGGAGATTCTGGGGATCCTTGAACTCGTCGAGCGGAACCGAGCCTTCCGACTTGAATCCGACGTCGAGAATGACGGCGTTGTCGGTGACGCGGAGGACCTTGGACTTGACGATTTCGCCTTCGACGATCTGGGACATGGTCCCCTCGTAGAGGGCGAGCATGTCCTGATACTCGGCGTCGGAGTATTCCTCGTCGTAGAGATCGGGCCGTACGCGGAGACCGTGCGCCGTTTCGAGCGCGGCGGGAGCCGCGTGGTCCGCGGCGGGGGTGTGCACGTCTGTCATGTGGAATACCTGCTGGAAGCCGCGCCGGCTGCGCGCGGGTTGAGGGTGATCCGGGCCAACCCGACCTGTTTCGGGCAAGCCTGTAAAGCTATCGGAACACTATGGCTGGAGCAAGCGTCGCAGTGACATCAAGGCGAGGATCTGCTCGACCTGCTGCGGAAACGAAAGCGCGCTGGTATCGATCACCACGGCATCGGCGGCCGGCCGCAGCGGAGCCACCGGCCGGGCCTGATCGAGCCGGTCGCGCTCGCTGAGCCGCGCCGCCTCCCGATCGAGTTCCTCGGGGCTCACCGGCCCGCCCTGCTGCTCCAGCCGCCGCCTGGCCCGAACGAGCGGGGAGGCGGTCAGATACACCTTGAGTGCCGCGTCGGGGAAGACCACCGTCCCGATATCCCGGCCATCGACGATCGCCCCACCGAGCGACGCGACCGCTCCCCGCAATCTGGCGTTGATCCACTCCCGCACTTCCGGCTCCGCCGCCACGCCGGACACCCGCGCCGTCACGTCCGATCGACGGAGTTCCTCGTCAAGCGTTGTCCCGTTCGCCACGAGCAGCAACGCGCCATCGACCGGAGTTCCCGCCAGCCCCGCGGCGCGGGCGGCGCGCAGGATCGCCGCCGGCGTTTCGGCGGCACGGGTGACGGCAAGCCAGGTGAGCGCGCGATACCAGGCACCGGAATCGATGTGCACCATGCCGGCGCGCGTTGCCACCGCGGCCGCCGTCGTCGACTTCCCCGATGCGGCGGGACCGTCGATGGCGATCACCACCGGTGCGCGAGCGGTCACGATCGCCCCTGGAAGAGTCCGGCAAGCGCGGGGCCGAAACCGGGGAACGACACCGCGGCGCAGGCGGGATTGTCGACGACGATCCGGGCGCGCGGCTGCGTGCCGAGCACGGCGAACGCCATCGCGATGCGATGGTCCCCCGCGGTGACGACCGACCCCGCCAGCGGGCGATCGCCTCCGGCGACGACCAGGTCGTCGCCCTCGATCGCCGCGCTGGCGCCGATGGCGTTGAGGTTCGTTGCGAGCAGCGCCAGCCGGTCACTCTCCTTGACACGCAGTTCCGCCAGCCCGGCAAACCGGCTTTCGCCGCGGGCCCGCGCCGCGAGACACGCGAGCATCGGTATTTCGTCAATGATCGCGGCACTCTCGGCCGCGGAAACCGCGACCGCCTCGAGCGACGATGGAGCGGCCATCATGGTGCCGCGCGGCTCGCCGCCCTGTTCGTCCGGGTCGGTGACGGCAACGTCACCGCCCATGGCAGCGAGCACCGACAGGTAGCCGGTTCGCGTGGGGTTCAGCCCCACGCCGGCAATCGCAATCCGGCCCCGGCGGGCCAGCAGCGCCGCCGCAAGAAGGAAGATCGCCGACGACGGGTCGCCGGGGACGTCGACCGCCAGCGGCGTGAATCGGCCGGTCGGACGCAGCCGGATCACGTCGCCGCCGGTGGACACGTCGAACTGGAGGTACCGGAGCAACCGTTCGGTGTGATCGCGCGACGGCGCCGGTTGGCGGAGCTCCACCTCCACGCCGCCAGCCGCCCCCGCAAGCAGCAGCGCGCTCTTGATCTGGGCCGAAGCCACCGGCAGCGTCCACCGGAGCGGCTCGAGCTGGCCGCCGCGGATCGAAAGCGGCAGCCCGTCGTGGCCACCATCGTCGATCACGGCCCCCATCTGGCGGAGCGGCTGGGTGACCCGCCGCATCGGTCGCCGGCGGAGCGAGCCGTCTCCCGTCAGGGTCGCGCGGATCGGCTGTGCCGCCAGCAGTCCCAGCAACAACCGCGTCGTCGTGCCGGAATTGCCGCAATCGAGCACATCGCGCGGCGCACGCCAGGCCCCGCGCCCGGTGACGGTCACGGCCGCTCCGGCCCGCAGCGGCGAGATCCCGGCCCCGAGCTGCCGGAGCACGCGCGCGGTGGTGCGCGCGTCGAGCGCCGTCAACGCACCCCGGATGCGCGACTGTCCTGTCGCCAGAGCCGAAAGCAGCAGCGCCCGGTGGGTGATGCTTTTGTCGCCGGGAACGCGATGGATCCCGCCGACTACCGTCCCAGAAGCCATCTCGTGGTGCCGCTCCGCCATCGGGGAAGGTGAAAACGCGTCGCGGAATCGTATCTTTCCCCGGGGTCTCATACAATCGCAGGAGTCCATCATCGTCCGAACGCTCCGGATCGTCTCCCAATGACGACCGCCCCACGCTGGCCCGACGCCTGGATGGCGCCGTATCTGGTGGAGACCGGCGTCCTGACCGCCGATCGACTCGAGGCCCTCGCCGCCGGCACCACCGAACGGCTCTGGGACGCCACGGTTCAAAGCGGTCGGGTGACCGAGCAGGAACTGATCGCGACGCTGGCCAAACGATTCCGGATACCGGTCGCCGACCTCGCTGCCGCGGATGCCCGCTGCACGGCGGTGCTTCCCGAGAGCCAGGCGCGCAAATACCAAGTGGTGGCGCTCTCGGTCAACGACCGGGACGTGCTGGTCGCCACCGCGGCCCCGCACGACATGGGCGCCGAGCAGGAACTGGGATTCATCACCGGCCGGAACGTGCAGTTCGCCATGGCCGCGCCGGCGGCGATCACCGAGCGGCTCGACGAGCTGTACCGTCCCGAGAACAGCATCAACCGCCTGCTGCAGGGCCTGGCGCGCACGTCGCTGCCGACCGTCGAAGTCGCACCCGATGGCGATGGGCGCGACCCGGCACTCGAAGCGCCGATGGCCCGCCTGGTCGACGCGATGATCGCCGACGGCGTGCGCAGCGGCGCCAGCGACATCCACGCCGAGATCGACGGGTCGCACCTCTCGGTGCGCTATCGGATCGACGGCATTCTCCGCGAAATCATGCGGCTGCCGGAAAAGGCGGGCCCCTCGCTGGTGCGGCGCGTCAAGATCATCGCCGGACTCGACGTGACCAATGCCATGACGCCGCAGGACGGCCGGAGCAGCGCGCGCGTGGACGACCAGGTCATCGACCTGCGTGTGGCGACGGCGCCGGTGGCGCGACGCGGCGAGAAGCTGGTAATCCGCATACTGAACAAGGCCAAACTGCGCACCTCGATTCCCGACCTGGCGCTGCCGGCGGACGAAGAAGAGGTACTGATGCGCATGCTCGGCCACCGGGAGGGCATGCTGCTCGTGACGGGCCCCACCGGGTCGGGCAAGACGACGACGCTCTACGCCATCCTCAACCACCTGCGCACTGGCAAGGTCAACATCGTCACCGTCGAAGATCCGGTGGAGTACGACATCGACGGCATCTCGCAGATGCAGGTCAACGAAGCACAGGGGTTCACGTTTGCCACGGCGTTGCGCTCGGTGCTGCGGCAGGATCCCGACATCGTGCTGGTCGGTGAAATTCGTGACGCGGAAACGGCCACGATCGCCATTCAGGCCGGCCTGACCGGCCACTTCGTGTTCTCGACGCTGCACACCAACGATGCCGTGTCAGCGGTCGTCCGGTTGCGGGACATGGGTGTCGACTCGTTCAAGATCGGCACCGTGTTGCGGGGCATCCTGGCGCAGCGGCTGGTGCGGCGGTTGTGCGAGCGTTGCGCCGAGCCGCTGCCCGAGGCCGAGGTGCCGGTCGAGGCGCGCCCACCCGCCAGCTACACCGGGCGCTACGCGCCACGCCGTCCGGTCGGGTGCCGCATTTGCGGTGGTTCCGGGTATCGGGAGCGGATCGCGGTGCTGGAGCTTCTGCCGGTCGAAGGCGACGTCGGCAAGCTCATCGAATCGAGCGCGCCACCCCAGGCCATCCTGAGCGCCGCGGCACCCCACGGCCTGCGGACGTTGTGGCAAAGCGGACTTACCCGCTTCTGGCTCGGCATGACGTCGTACCAGGAGATGCAACGGGTATTGGGCGAGGCCCACGAGCGCGACGAAAAGCCGGCCGCTGACGCCGGCGCCCCGATTGTTGACGCGGCACCAGTCGCCACCACGGCCCCGGAACCCGCCCCGGCCTCGTCCTCGACCCCACGACCAGGTGATGGCGCGGAGACCGGCGCCGCGACGGTGCTGGTGGCCGACGACGACCCCCAGATGCGGCGGCTGATCAAGACGATGCTCCAACGCGAAGGCCTCGTGGTCCTCGAAGCCAACGACGGCCTCGACGCCCTCGACGTCGTCGGCCAGCACCACGTCGACCTCATCCTCCTCGACCAGGACATGCCGCGGCTGACGGGACTCGGCGTGCTCGAGGAACTGCGCGCCGGGCTGACCACGGCGACCATCCCGATCATCATGCTTACCGCCCATTCTGACACCGAGACCGAGGCATTCGAGCTCGGCGCCCAGGACTACCTCACCAAGCCGGTCCAGCCCCGGTCCCTGGTGGCGCGCGTCAAGGCCGTCCTGCGCCGGTCCGCGATGGACTGATCGGACCGCCCCGGCGGCCCCGGTCTTGCTTCAATCGACGGGGCAACCCAGGCTCGGAGGACGTGTCATGACCGATCCCAACGACCGGAGCGAGCTGCTCGCGGCGGCTCAGGCGGTGGCCGCCAATCCCGACACCGCCGCGATTCCTCCATCGGCAATGGTCGAAGCGCCCCGGCCAAAGCGCCGGGTCAGGCCTGCCACGATCGTGGCATGTTGCGCGGTCGGGTGGGCCGCCGTGGCGTGGGTCTGGATCGCCCAACCCTCCTGGCTGTTCGGTACCAAGGGGCCGCCGGCGCTGACGCCGGCCCAGGAGATCGCACAGCAGCGCTTCGCGGTGTATCTCACGCGCAGTCGGGTGGAGGCCTTTCGCAGCGACAGCGGGTATTACCCGGCGTCGATCGCCGCGGTTGGTGAGCATGAGGATGGCGTCGACTATCGCCCCACGTCGAGCGGTTATGTCATCTCGGCGACGACCGGCGACGTCCACCTGCGGCTGACCGAAAAAACCGATCCCGGCTCGTTTCTCGGCAACTCCCTCCGACTGCTGAGCGCCGCCGGTCAGTAGCAGGCGGGAATGCCTTCCTGGGTGACGTGTTTGTTGGGGGAGTAGCTGTCGTCGCCGATGTAGATGCCGCAGACATCGAATTTCTTGTTGCTCATGGCGGCGTTGGTGACCGTCGCGTTCCAGCCGCTGCCATTCGTGGCGCTCGACTTCCGATTCAGCGTGATCACGTTCCCGGGGCTGGACATGAACGACACCGCGCCCTTGTTGGGGTGCTTGGGGTCGGCCTGATCGGGCCCGTTGGTGATGTTGCCGGCGTAGTCGCCGTTGACCGAGTAGAACCCTTCCTGAGCCGACACGAGATTGCGCAGGTCTTCGATCATGCCGGCACGCACCGCATCCTGGCGGGTTGCCGCGATTTTCGGAATCGCGATCGAGGCCAGGATCCCGATGATGGTGACCACGACCAGCAACTCGATCAGTGTGAAGCCAGCGCGACGCGAACGATTCATTTCCAGCATCCTCCTCGGTCCGGCGCCGGCGGCCCATTGGGCCAGCGCGACAGCAACGCGGGTGGGGCCCCGGGCAGGATGGCCCGGTCACCCGCCCCGAGACGCAAGAAAAGTCCGTGCCAACGCCCGTCCCGGGGGCGACGGAACGGCGTATGCGTATGGAAACCGGGCCGGGTCATGGGGTGGCCGGATTGATGGGCGATCTACCGACCCCTTTTGCAGGATGCTATGGCGAATATCCTGATCGTCGAAGACAGCCCGGACAACATGCGCCTCTTCCGGACGCTGTTGTCCCTGAAGGGCCACAAGATCCATGGGATCGAGGGGGGTGAAGAACTCTTCTCGACGGTGGGAGCCAATCGTCCCGACCTGGTGCTGATGGATATTCACATGCCGGGGAAGGACGGCTATACCCTGATTCGCGAGCTGCGGGATTCGGACTTCCGCGATCTGCATGTCATTGCGCTGACCGCCAATGCGATGGCAGGTGACCGCGAGAAAGCCCTGGTCGCGGGGTTCGACGGCTACATCAGCAAACCGATCGACATCCGGCGTTTCCCCGACCAGGTGGGTGAAGCGCTCGACGGCAAGTTCCCCGGCGCGTTCTGAACGTCGCGCAGTGCTCGGGGCGGGAATCGAACCCGCACGGGGTTTCCCCCCGGGGTTTTTAAGACCCCTGCGTCTGCCTTTTCGCCACCCGAGCTGGCGCGGGGAATATGGCACCCCGCCCGGTGCCGCGCCTTGTCCGCTACCTTTGGCGGCGATGCTTCGCCGCCAGGTCCTGCCCGCTTCGGCTCTGTTGCTCGCCACGCTCCGCGTCGGCCCCGCCCCGGCCCAACTCCCGCAGATCACCGTCCCCCGCGGCATGCTGCGGATCGAATTCGGCGGATCCTTCTTCCCGACCGACAACATCTGGCAGGACGGCACCCACCTGCCACTCGGGAGTCTCCTCTCGACGCCGTCGCTCGATGGGGCGGCGACGCCCCTCGCCGCGAGTCTCGACGCCGATATCAGCGCCGTCCTGGGACATGCCGGGAGCGGTGTGTCGCTCGGCGGCGTGAACACGGTGGCCGAACAACAGCACGGCGTCGGCAACATCGGCCTGGGATGGGCTCTGACCCGGAAGATCAGCCTGTTCGCCGACGTCCCGATCGTCTATCTCCGATCACGGGTGACGATCCGCTACGACTCGGCCGGCGCCAACGTCGGCCTCAATCCGGCGGACCCGATCATCGGCACCATATCGGGTCGCACCCAGACCACGACGTTCTTCACCCAGTTCGACGCCGCGATCGACACCCTCGGGGTCCGCCTTGCCGCCGGTGCGTACAACGGCGATCCGTCTCGACAGGCGCTGGCGCAACAGACACTGGCCCAGGCGCCGGCGATCCGCGACGCCCTGTACCGCATGCTGGCGGATACCAACGGCGCCATCGCGGTGGTACCCACCGCCGGCAGCACCGACGGGATGGCGTTGCTTTCCACCGTCGCCGCGATGCGCGCGACATTCTCCGACGGGCTCGGCATCGCCGGATTCAGCACGGATCCCGCCCTGCCGCAGGATACGCTCACCAGCGCGCGATTCAGCAACGTGCTGGCGTCGCCGACCGGTTTCGGACTGGGGGCACTCGATGCCGTGCCGCACACCGTGCTGGGCGACGTCACCGCCGGGATCAACGCCCTGCTGCTCGACCACGACGCGCTCGCCGGGCGTGGGATCGTGCTGTGGGGGGAGGCGAGTGTGCGCCTGCCGACCGCGGCGGCGATCGACGCCACCGTGCCGTTCGCCCAGGCGGCGGGGGCACCTGATGCCGCGGTGAATCTGGCCGCGACCGTCGAAGGCCGCACCGGCCGGCTGGGGGTCCGCGGCCGAGCCGGATACCAAATCCAGCTACCGTACGATGTGCAGGAAAGGATTGCTGCCCCGGGCGAAATCCTGGTGCCGGCGACGCTCAACGCCGCGGTGCGGCGCCGTCCCGGTTCGGTCGCGACGCTCACCGCCTGGCCGTACCTGCAGTTCGCGCCGCACCTGGCGCTGACCGGCACGCTCGAGTACTGGCGGAAAGCAACCGACCGCACCGACTACCTCGCGGGCCAGCAACCGGTGAGCGGCCTGGCGGCAAGTGTGGCCGACGCCGGCACGGCCGCCAACGCGCTGGTGCTGGGCATCGGGCTGAGCTACTCGCACAACGGCCACACGCTGGACGGCCACACGGGCATCCCGGTCGAAGCGGGCTTTTCCGTGGAGCGCACGGTGACGAGCAGCGCCGGACTCCTCCCCGCCCCGCTGACGACGCGCATGTACTTCCGGGTCTACAAGCCGATCTTCAAGCCGTAGCGCCGCTCAGCAGCGCTTGCGCCAGCCGGCGGGCGGCGTCGCTGTCCGGGTCGCCCAGCATCCGCGCCAGTTCCAGAACCCGGTCTTCGCCGTGCAGCGTCTCGACGTCGCTGGTGGCGAGACCGCCGCGGGTAGCTTTCGCGACCCGGAGGTGCCGGTCGGCGCGCGCCGCGATCTGCGGCAGATGGGTGATCACCAGCGCCTGGTGCCGTTCCGCCACCCGGGCCAGCGCCGCACCGACACGCGTGCCGACTTCGCCTCCGATTCCCTGATCGAGTTCGTCGAAGACCAGCGTCGGCACGGCATCGTGTCGCGCCAGCGCCACCTTCAGCGCCAGCATCAGCCGCGACAACTCGCCGCCGGACGCGGTATCGGACAGCGGGCGTGCATCGATACCGCGGTTGAGCCGCACCATGAATTCGACCCGCTCGGCCCCTTCGGAACCCGGCTCGTCGAGCGCCGTCATCGCGACCGTCACCTCGCCGCCGCGGAGGCCCAAGCCCGCGAGCTGCCGCGTGACCTCGCGTCCCAGGCGCGCCGCCGCCTCGGTGCGGCGTTCCGTCAGCAGCGACGCGACCCGTCCCAGGGCGCCGCGCGCCGTGTCGACTTGCCCGGCAAGCGCGCGAAGGTCGAGGTCGGCGGTGTCGAGCAGGTCGAGTTCGCCGCGTGCCGACTGACCGGCGGCGATCACCGCATCGAGCGTGGGACCGTGTTTGCGCTTGAGATCATCGAGGAGACCGCGGCGCCGCTCCACGCGGCTCAATCGTTCCGGGTCGTCGGAGACCTCGCCGGCATAGTCCGACGCCCGGGCGGACAGTTCGTCGAGCGCCGCGTACACGGCGTCGGAGAGTTCCCGCCACGCGGACACCGCGGGGTCCGCACGTTCGATCGCGCCCAGCGCGCGTTCGGCGCGGCGGATCGCGGCCCGCGCGCCCCGCTCGTCGTCTTCGAGCGCCTCCAGCAGCTGCTGCGCCTGTCCGGCAAGCATGGTGGCCTGGCCCAATCGGCGGGCGTCGCGATCGAGCTCGTCATCTTCGCCGAGACGGAGCTTCGCGGCGTCGATCTCCTTCACCACGTGGCGCAGCCAGTCGGCGCGGCGCCGAACGGCGTCGTGCCGGGCCGCGAGATCGGCCTGCCGGGTGCGCAATTCCTGCAACCGGGCGCACGCGGCACGGACGTCCGCCAGCAGCGGGGCCGCGTCGGCGTAGGTGTCGAGCAGTTCGCGCTGCGTCTCGCGGTCGAGCAGCTGGACCGTCTGGTGCTGTCCATGGAGATCGACCAGGAGCCGGCCGATGTCCGCCAGCATCCCGATCGTGGCGGGCGAGCCGTTCAGCCACGCGCGCGAGCGGCCCTCGCTGGTCACTTCCCGCCGCACCACCAGCGCGTCGCCCGGGTCGATTCCGGCGGCGTCGAGCCGCTCGCGCACCACGGCCGGCGGATCGTCGAACACTCCTTCGACGGTGGCACGCGCGGCGCCCGGCCGGATGGCGGCGCGGTCGGCGCGGTCGCCGAGCAGCAGCGCCAGTGCGTCGATCAACATCGACTTGCCGGCGCCGGTCTCGCCGGTAAGCACGTTGAGGCCGCCGCCGAGTTCGAGGGTCACGTCGGCGATGGTGGCAAGGTCGCGGACTCGCAACGTCGAAAGCGTCACCGTTCCCGGTCCGCCAGATCGCCCCACCGGAGCTTCTCCCGCAGCTGCCGGAAGAACCCCGGTTGGCCGGAACGCGCCAGGATCACCGGGTCCGGATCGGTGGCAACGTCGACCACGGCCTTGGGCGGCAACGACGCGGTTTCCTGGCCGTCGAACGACACCAGCAGTTCGTCGGCGGCATCGTCGACCGGTTGAATGCGAATGGTGGCGTCGGCGCGGACCACGATCGGTCGCACCCCGAGCGAATGGGCGCAGATCGGCGTCACCACCATCGCCGCGATATGGGGCACCACGATCGGTCCCCCCGCACTGAGCGAGTACGCTGTCGACCCGGTGGGGCTCGCCACCACCACGCCGTCGGCCGAAACCGGTCCGATCGGCTCGCCGTCCATCAGCACCTGGAAGCGCACCACGCGGGCTACGCCCCCTTTGTGCAGCACGACGTCGTTCAGCGCGATGTGCCGGCTGTAGGTGACACCTCCGGGTTCCGACAGCACCGCCCGCAGCGCGGCGCGCTCCGAGAGTCGAAGCCGTCCCGCGGCGAAGTCCGCGAGCGCCTCCGGCATCCGCTCGCGGGCCGTCGTGGTCAGAAACCCGACCCGCCCCAGGTTCACGCCGAGGATCGGGACCCGATGCCCATGCACCTCGCGGGCGCCGCGCAGCAGCGTGCCGTCACCCCCGAACGTGACGAGCAGATCGAGCTGCGCCGCATCCAGTGCGGCGACCGAGGCCGGACAGAGGTCGGCGATGTCCTCCGACGCGCTCAGCGCCCAGCGGTGCGTGTCCGCCAGCCGGGAGATCTCTTCCAGTACGGCCGCGAGCCCAGCGTAACGGGGATTTCCGACCAGTCCGATGCGCACGGATTCAGCGCAAGGCGTCGAGGGGAAGTGCAGCCCGTACCCGTTCGGTGATCCCCGCAGCCGTCAACCCGTAGCGCGCCAGCTGCTCGGCGCGGGGGCCTGCGCGATCAACTCGTCAGGAACGCCGAGCGTCAGCACCCGTACCTCGGGATGCGAGGTCTCCAGCGATGCGCGCCAGCATCGCGCCGAAGCCGTTGACGACCGTCCCCTCTTCCACGGTGACGATCACCCGGCAATCCCGCACGACGGCCTCAAGCATCACCTCGTCGATCGGCTTGAGAAAGCGCGCGTTGACGGCCGCCGCATCGAGCCCTTCGGCGGCAAGCATGTCGGCCGCGGCCAGGGCCGGCAAGGCCATCGTACCGGTGCCGAGAATCGCGACGTCGTGGCCGGGACGGAGCAGTTCCCATGAGCCGTACGGGATCGCCGCAATATCGGCCACCGGCAACGGTTCGGCGGGCGCGGTGTCGCGGGGATAGCGGGTCGAGAACGGGCCGTCGTGGGCCAGCGCGGTCCGCAGCAGTCCGATCAGCTCGTTGCCGTCCTTGGGCGCCGTCACGGTCATTCCCGGCACCGCGAGCAGATAGGCGATATCGTACAGCCCCATGTGCGTCTGACCGTCCTCGCCCACCAGGCCGGCACGATCGAGACAGAAGGTCACCGGCAGGCGCTGCACTGCGACGTCATGGATGATGTTGTCATAGGCGCGCTGCAGGAATGTGGAATAGATCGCCACCACGGGGCGGATGCCTTGCGTCGCGAGCCCGGCGGCGAACGTCACTGCGTGGCCCTCGGCGATGCCGACGTCGAAGAAGCGATCGGCGAACTTCTCCTGGAACGCCGCGGTGCCCGTGCCGCTCGGCATGGCCGCGGTGATTGCCACCATGTTCTGGTGTTCCGCGCCGAGATCCGCCAGCGCCTCCCCGAACACCTTCGTCCAGGCCGGCGGTCCCGACGGTTTCTTGCGGGCTTCGCCCGTCTTGGGATCGTACGCCGCGAGTCCATGCCACTTCTCGCGATTCGCTTCGGCGAATGCGAAGCCCTTGCCCTTCTCGGTGAGCACATGCAGCACCCGCGGACCGGTCATCGGACGGACGAAGGCGAGGGTATCGCACAGCTTGTTGACGTCGTGCCCGTCGATGGGTCCGAAATACCGGAAGCCGAGTTCCTCGAACAACATGCCGGCCGAGAAGAGGTTCTTGACGGATTCTTCGATGTTCTTGGCAAACTCCACCACGCCACCGCCGAAGAGATGACCCAACCGCAGCGTCAGCCGCTTGACCCGCTCGCGGAGGCGGTCGGTGCGCGGATCGGCCACGATCCGCCCCAGCAGCTTGGCGATCGCCCCGACGTTGGGCGAAATGCTCATGCCGTTGTCGTTGACGATCAGCAGGATGTCGCGGTCGGAATGTCCGGCGTTGTTCATCCCTTCGTACGAAAGTCCGCACGTCAGCGCGCCATCGCCGACCACGGCCACGACCTTGTGGTGCTCGCCGCGAAGATCGCGCGCCGTGGCCATCCCCAGCGCCGCCGACATCGCGGTACCGGCGTGGCCCGCACCGAACTGGTCGTGGGGACTCTCGTCGCGGCGGAGGAATCCGGAGATTCCGCCGGCGGTCCGGAGTGTGGGAAAGAGATCGTTCCGCCCGGTGAGCAGCTTCCAGGCGTATGCCTGGTGACCCACATCCCACACGATCTTGTCCCGCGGAGAATCGAATTCGTACAGGAGAGCGATCGCCAGTTCGACGACGCCGAGCGACGCACCGATGTGACCGCCGGTGACGGCAACGCAATCGATCAGGCGCTGTCGCACCTCGTCGGCAAGCCGGGGGAGGTCGCCACGGGCGAGCTTCTTCAGGTCTTCCGGGCTGTCAATCTGGGCCAGCAACGACACGGCAGCTCCTCGCGACACGATCCTATGACGGTCTCGTCACAATATACCGCGCCAGGTCCACCAGCGATTCAGTGGCCAGCGGCGACGCACCGAGACACGCAACTGCCTGCGCGCGATGGCGTTCCGCTTCGGCTCGTGCCGCCTCGACGCCGAGCACGCTGACGTAGGTCGACTTGGCCAGCGCCGCATCGCGGCCGGCCGGCTTGCCGAGGGATTCGGCGGTTCCGGTGGCATCGAGCACATCGTCCGCCACCTGGAACGCCAGGCCGATTTCCTCACCGAATCGCCGCAGCGCATCGAGCGCCGCGGCGCTCGCGCCGGCGGCCATCCCGCCAAGGACTGCCGCGGCGCGGATCAACGCGCCGGTCTTGCCACGATGGATCGCGGTCAGCTCCGGGAGACTCAGGTGTCGTCCTTCCGCTTCGAGGTCGAGCCACTGGCCGCCGACCATCCCGCGAATACCCCCGGCATCGAAGAGCTCTCCGGCCATCCGCCCGAGCACGCCGGCGTCGCACCCCAGCGCCGCGGCGGCACGTGCCAGCTCCTCGGCGGCGGCGGGAACGAGCAGAAAGCCGACCCGGGTGGCACTGGCGACGTCGAACACCCGGTGGGTCGTGGGACGGCCACGGCGGAGATCGTCGTCGTCCATGCAAGGAAGGTCATCGTGCACCAGCGAATAGGTGTGCACGATCTCGACCGCGCTGGCGATGCCGGCAATCGCCGGCGACTCGCCACCCGCTGCCTGGTAGGCCGCCAGCACCAGCGCCGGCCGCACCCGTTTCCCGGGGCTGCGCAGCGCGTACGCCAGCGCGGCCCCGAGACGGCCCGGCACGTCTGCCGCCATCCGTTCGGCACACTTCGCCAACGCGCCGTCGACCAGGGCGCGCGCCTCGCCGAGAATCGGCGGGGTCACGGCCGCGACCGTGTCAGCCATCAAGCGGTTCGAACCGGAGCTCCCCTTCACCACCCGCCGGACCCTCCAGCACCTGGCGAACCCGCGTCTCGGCCGCGCCAAGTCGCGCCTGCGCGTGTTGCAACCGGCGCAACCCCTCCTCGAACAATTCCAGCGCCGCCTCGAGATCGAGAGAATCGTCTTCGAGCCGGCGGACGATCTCTTCGAGGCGCTTGAGATCATCGCTCAGCGACGGCGTGTCAGTCATCGTTCCTCCACCCGCGCGGCCACGGTACCGTCAGCGACAGTCACGCCGATGCGCTGCGCCGGAATGAAATCGTCCACGCGTCGCAGGACCCGTCCCGACTCGTCCCGCACGACGGCGTAGCCGCGCCCCAGGACCGCCAGTGGCGAGAGCGCGTGCAGCTGCGCGGCGAGCTGGCCGAGTCGGGCCCGCGGCCGCTCCACCGTGCGCTCCAGCGCGGGGATCAGCCGGCTCCGAACGAGGGCCAACCGGCGCTCCGCCGATGCCGTCGACCGCAGCACCGCATTGGCCAGCCGGTCGCCGGTGCGCACCAGTCGCTCGGCGCGAAGCCCGAGCAGGCTCCGCACGCTCCGCACCAGGCTCGCTCCGGCGCGGGTCACCAGCTGTTCGACTTCGGCGCGATCCGGGAGCGCGAATTCCGCCGCCTGCGACGGGGTGGCGGCGCGCACGTCCGCCACCAGATCCGCGAGGGTGACGTCGACCTCATGCCCCACGGCGCTGATCACCGGCACCGGACACGCTGCGATGGCGCGGCAGACGCTCTCGTCGTTGAATGCCGCGAGATCGTCCTTGCCGCCGCCACCGCGTCCGACAATGCAGCAGTCGACGCGGTCGAGACGCGCCACGACGCCGAGCGCGTGCACCAGTTCGTCCGGCGCCGCCTCGCCCTGCACCGCGCTGTTGACCACCAGCAACTCGATCGCGGGCCAGCGCCGTCGGGCAACGGTAATGACGTCGTGTACCGCCGCTCCAACCACCGAGGTCACCACCGCGACGCGCGATGGAAACCGCGGCAGCGGCCGTTTGCGCGCCGGATCCAGCAGGCCGTCGGCGAGCAAGCGCTGCTTGATTTCCTCGATGCGTTGCGCCTTGAGGCCGACCGCCGCGGCCGGCAGGACCTGCTGCACGTTGAACCGCAGCGCCGTCCGCTCTTCCCACACCGCGGCGCTGCCGAAGGCAAACACTTCGGCGCCGTCGGCAAGAGGTGCCGCGAGTCGCGCCGCGGCGTTGCGCCACATGGTGCAATCCACTTTCGCCGTCTCGTCGTGGAGCGAGAAGTACCAGTGCCCGCTGGGATAGCGCTTGGCGCCGGTGATCTCACCGCGCACCCAGATCGGCGCGGAACCGCCCTCGACGAGTCGCTTGAGCGCCCGCGCCAGTTGCGCGACGGACCAGGCCTTGTCGACCGCCGTCACGCGATGCCCGCGATCTGGCGCGCGGCCTGCAGCGTGTTGCGCAACAGCATGGCGATCGTCATCGGGCCGACGCCGCCGGGAACCGGCGTGATCGCGCCGGCGATGGGGCGAACCGCGTCGAAGGCGACATCGCCGGCCAGGCGGTAACCGCGAGGCCGGCTGGCATCGGCAACCCGTGTGGTGCCGACGTCGATGACCACTGCGCCGCGGCGGACTGCGTCTGCTCCGATGAACTCCGGCCGTCCGATGGCGACGACGAGAATGTCCGCGGTGCGGCAGACCGCCGGCAGATCCCTGGTCCGGGAGTGCGCCAGGGTCACGGTGGCATCGCCGCCCCGCCCCGGCTGGCTGAGGAGGTTGGCAAGGGGCCGCCCGACGAGGTGCGATCGGCCCACGATGACGACCTGCGCACCGGCGATCGGCACGTCGCTGCGCACCAGCAGCTCCTGCACGCCGTAGGGCGTCGCCGGCTTCAGCGCCGTGGCATCGCCCAGCACCAGCTTGCCGACGTTGATCGGGTGGAAACCGTCGACGTCCTTTTCCGGAGCAATCCGCTCCAGCACCGCCGCGGCGGAAATGTGCGCCGGCAGTGGCAGCTGGCAGAGAATGCCGTGGGTCGCCGGATCGGCGTTGAGGCGATCGATCTGCGCCAGCAACTCGGCGTTGGTCGTCGCGGCCGGAAGGGCGACGATCTCCGAACGCATGCCGGCCTCGACGCAGGCGCGCGCCTTGGAGCGGACGTAGATCTGGGACGGCGGGTGTTCGCCCACGAGAAGCACCGCCAACCCCGGCACCACGCCCCGCTCCCGCAAGCCGGCCACCGCGACGGCGACTTCAGCGCGCACCGTCGCGCCGATCGCGGCGCCGTCGATCAGCGCCGCTGTCACTTGGCCACGTCGGTCGCGCGCGTCTCGCGAATGACCGTCACGCGGATCTGTCCCGGATACTGCAGCTCGCCTTCGATCCGGCGGGCTATCGTCTCGCTGAGCGTCTGCGCTTCCTCTTCGGTGATGCGTTCCGGCTTGACCACCACGCGCACTTCGCGCCCCGCCTGGATGACCGTCGTCTTGTCGACGCCGGGATACCCGTTGGCAATCTCCTCGAGCTTGACGAGCCGCTTCATGTAGCTCTCGAACGCCTCGCGCCGCGCGCCGGGGCGGGAGCCGCTGATGGCGTCGGATGCCTGCACCAGCACGGACTCGGTGCTTTCGTGGGCGACGTCGTCGTGGTGGGCCTCGATGCAGTTGATCACCGCCGGGTTTTCGCCGTACTTGCGGCAGACCTCCACGCCGAGCTGGACGTGCGTCCCTTCGCTCTCGTGGGTCAACACCTTGCCGACGTCGTGCAGCAATCCGCCCCGCTTGGCGAGCGCCACGTCCAGGTGCAGTTCACCCGCCATCATGCCGGCCAGCCAGGCGACTTCCTTGGAGTGTTCGTAGAGATTCTGTCCGTAGGACGTGCGATAGCGCATCCGCCCGATCAGCCTGATGAGCTCGGGGTGCAATCCATGCACGCCGACATCGTAGCTGGCGCGCTCGCCGAGTTCCACCAGCTGGTCGTCGAGTTCCTTGCGGGCCTTGGTCACCAGTTCTTCGATCCGTCCGGGGTGAATTCTCCCGTCGGCGACGAGCGACTCGAGGGCGCGGCGCGCCACCTCGCGCCGGATCGGGTCGAAGCACGAAATGCCGACGCTGTCCGGGGTGTCGTCGATGATGACGTCGACGCCGGCGGCCAGCTCGAACGCCCGGATGTTCCGCCCCTCGCGCCCGATGATGCGGCCCTTCATCTCGTCGTTGGGCAGGGCGACCGACGCCACGGTGGTTTCGGCGGTGTGCTCCGCGGCGAGGCGCTGCGACGCCAGCGCCAGAATGCGCCGGGCATCGCGCTCGGCGTCGCGCCGGGCCTTCTCCCTGATGTCGCGGGCCAGCGCCGCGGCGGCGGTGCGCGCCTCGTCTTCCACCTGCTGCCGCACTTCGCGCGCGGCCTCCTCGGTGGTCAGGGCCGCCACCCGTTCCAGCTGGCGCTGCACCTCGCGCCGCTCCTGTTCGATGGCCTCGCCTGCGGCGACCGTTGCCGCTTCCTTGCGGGAGAGGTCCCCACGCCGTTGTTCGAGCGCGCGCTCGTCGCCACGGAGCCGCTCCTGCCGCTCGCTCGTCAGCGCTTCGCGCTCCGCCAGACGCCGTTCGGCCTGATCGACTTCGTCACGGCGGCGGTTGGCCTCGCGGGTGGCCTCTTCCTTGAGCGCCAGGGCGTCGGCCCGGGCCGCCACGAGCTGCTGTTCACGTGCCGTGACGGCGTCACGCGCCGCGGCCTCGCGCACTACGGTCGCGTCGCGTTCCGCCGCCAGGCGGAGCGCGCCGGCGGAGCGTCCTTTTGCCGCGAGCACCGCATTCCACACCAGCATGCCGAGCAGCAGGCCAGCCACGAGACCGCCGCCGGCGGCGGCAAGCAGGAGAGGGTTCATCCACTATTCTCCACCGGCGCCGCCCGGCGCCGGATTGAAGTCACTCGGTTCCGCCCGACCGGGATCCCCGCTTGGCGGGGGGAAGCATCCGGGCGACGTCGTCAGCCAGCGCCGTGATGCGTGACGCCACGTCGGTGTCGGTCTTGCGCGCCCGGAACAACTCGTCGGTGACCGCGAGGCCGGCGAGAATCGCCGCCTTGTGGCCGTCGATCGACGGCGCCATCGCACGGATCCGGCTCAGGGCCTCGTCGAAGTAATCGGCGACCGCGCGGGTGTATTCCGGGGGGTGTTCGGAGCGGATGTGCAGCTCCTCGCCACCCACCCGCACCACGACCGATTGTTTCGCACCCCCGTCGCTCACGGTGCGGTCTCCTCGCTGTCGTCGACCAGGAACATCAGCCGCTGCTGCAACTGGTCCACCATTTCGCGGGCCCGATCGACGCGGGTGCGCAGATCGAGATTGTCGCGCTCGACCGCGAGCAAACGGTCCTTCGCCTCGACAAGATCGTCCCCCGGCACCATCCCGCCCTGCCCGGACAATCCTTCGAGCGCGCCCTCGGCTTTGAGACACCGGCGGCGCCACGTCACGAGTTCGTCCATCAGATGCTGGACCACCCGCTCCAGTTCGGCCAGCGCGGCGCGGTCAGGTGGTGCGTAAGGTGACGTCAAGTTCCCGCTCCAGCGAGGCCCGCAGCCGCTGTACCGCCTGATCGACTTCGGCGTCCGTCAGGGTCCGGTCGGCGGCGCGGAACACCAGTCGCACCGCAACGCTTCGCGTCCCCTCGGGCAGCGTCGCTCCACGATATTCGTCGATGACTTCCGCCGAAACCAGACCATGACGGCTGCCACGTTCGCGCAACAGCGTCACGATTTCGGCGGCACTCCGGTGCGTCCCGACCAGCAGCGCCAGGTCGCGCTCCACCGCCGGCTGCACCGGCAGCGGGTGGAATCGCTCGCCGGCCGGCTCCGCAGCCGCCACGGCGATCTCCGCGCCGTACACCGGCGCCGCCCACGGTGGCGCGTCGGCCACGCACGGCGCACACCACCCCGCCACCGTTCCGTCTGCCAGCCGGGCCACCCAGCGCCCGGCTTCAACTTGAACCGCCGCACCGGGCTGCGCCAGAGCGGTCAGGCGTTCGAACAGGCCGAGCGCGTCCCACCGGTCCCACTGGGGCGGGTTGCCGCCGTCGCTCCAGTGCGGTTCACGCCGCGCACCGGTAACCACCAAGGCGGCGTGCGTGAATTCTGCGGGCGGCACCCCGTCCTGCCCGGCGAGGAAGACCGTGCCCACCTCGAACAACCGCACGTCGCGGATGTGCTGCGCCCAATTTGCTTCCACCTGCGCGATCAGCCCCGGCAGCAACTGGTGGCGGAGTCGCCCGTGTTCGGCCGACAGCGGGTTGGCGATGACCGGTCCGGCGTTCCCCTCTACCGGCACCATGGGAAACGTCATCACCTCGGAGAGCTGCGACGCGGCCAGCGCCAGTCGCAGCCGCTCGCCCACCGACCACGCCGGATCGTCGCGGCGTCCGCCGGGCCGGAAGGCACCCAGCGGCGCGTCGATCCGATCGTAACCCCGGATCCTCGCGACCTCTTCGATCAGATCGATTTCACTCACCAGGTCGGTCCGCCAACCGGGAACGTCCACCGCGATCCGTCCGTCGTCCGGTTTGCGCACGACGGTGGCGCCGACGGCCACCAACGCCTTCTCGATGGCATCGGCCGGGACGTCGACGCCCAGCACCTGCGCGACCCGCGCCGGCCGGAGGAAGATCCTCGGCGGATGGCCGGCAAGCGGCATGCAATCGACCGTCGGCCCATCGACCGTGCCGCCGGCGACCGTCACGAGCAGGCGCACGCCGCGTCGGAAGGCGTCGACCGCGCCCCAGCGATCGGTGCCGCGCTCGAAGCGGTGTGACGCATCGGTACTCATCTGCAGCGCACGCCGTGCGCGCCGCACCCGCCCCGGATCGAACCAGGCGCATTCGAGGAAGATGTCCGTGGTGGTGCCGGTCACTTCCGTATCGCGGCCGCCCATGATGCCGGCAAGGCCGATCACGCGGTCCTGATCGGCGATCACGACCGCGCCGTCGGGCACGGGACGCTCGACGCCGTCGAGCGTCACCAGCCGCTCACCGGATCGCCCCATCCGCGCAATGACGGCAGGCCCGTGGAGGGTGGCGGCGTCATAGGCGTGCATCGGCTGGTTGAGTTCCAGCATCAGATAGTTCGTCGCGTCGACCACGTTGTTGATCGACCGGACGCCCACCGCCGCCAGGCGTTCCCGCAGCCACGCGGGCGAAGGCCCGATGCGCACGCCGCGAATCACGGCCGCCAGGAAGCGGCCGCAGCCATCGGCGTCGTCGATCGCGACCCGGATGCCGCCGACCGCCGCCTCGTCGCTGAAACGTGCCGGCACCGGGAGATCGAGCGGCGCCTCGTCAGGGATCGGCGGCAGTCGGAACGGTATGTCGTACGACGCGGCGAGTTCGCGGGCGATGCCCTTGTGCCCCAGCAGGTCGCCACGGTTGGGCGTGACGTCCACCACCAACCGATCATCGCCCAGGTCGAGGACGTCGAGCAGCGGCGTTCCCGGTGCGGCGGCCGTCTCGAGCGTCAGCAACCCGTCGTGATCGTCGCCCAGCCCCAGCTCGCGTGCCGAACAGAGCATCCCCTCGGACACCTCACCGCGGATCTTCCGCGACGCGATCACCAAGCCGTCGGGCATCGTGGTGCCAACACGCGCAAACGGGTATTTCCCGCCGGCCACCACGTTCGGCGCGCCGCAGACCACGTGATGCAACGCACCGGTGCCGTCGTCGACCGTGGTCAGGCGCAGCTTGTCGGCGTTGGGATGCGGGGCCGCGCTCGTCACCAGCCCGACCACGAACGGCGCCAGCTCGGCGCCAAGCGGCTCGATGGCGTCGACCGGCGCGCCCAGCATCGCCAGCCGCGCGGCGATGTCCGATGCCTGCAGCGGTCGGCGCAGGAACGCCTCCAGCCAGCGGCGCGACACGTTCATCCGGCAATCCGTCCGAACTGCCCCAGGAACCGCATATCACCGCCGAACAGCAGCCGCAGATCGGGAATGCCGTAGCGCACCATCGCCATCCGGTGCGGCCCCATGCCGAACGCGTAGCCGGTGTAGCGCTCCGGGTCGATGCCGCAGTTGCGGAGCACCTGTTCGTGCACCATGCCGCAGCCGAGGATTTCCATCCAGCCGGTTCCCTTGCACGCGGAACAGCCGTTGCCACCGCAGAGCACGCAGGACACATCCATCTCGGCCGACGGCTCGGTGAACGGGAAGTACGACGGTCGGAATCGGACCGCCGTATCGCCGCCCAGGAATCGGCGGGCGAAATGCGTCAACGTCGCCTTGAGGTCGGCGAACGTGATCCCCTCGTCCACGGCAAGCCCCTCGATTTGCGTGAAGGCCGGCGCGTGCGACGCGTCGAACGGATCCTTGCGGTAGCTGAACCCGGGGATCACTACCCGGTGCGGCGGCGGCGCGTCACGCATCACCCGGATCTGCACTGGCGAGGTGTGGGTGCGCAGCAGCAGACGTCCACCCTCGCCGGGCGTGCCGCGCTCCTCGAGATAGAGGGTGTCGTGCATGTCGAGCGCGGGATGATCCGGCGGAAAGTTCAGCGCCGTGAAGTTCCGCTCTTCATTTTCGACGTCGGGACCGAGCGCCACGGCGAAGCCGAGTTCGCGGAAGATCGCGACGACCTCGGCGATGACGACGCTGACGGGGTGGAGCGTTCCGGTCCAGTGGCGCCGTGACGGCATGGTGAGGTCGACGTCGCCGGCGGCGTCAGGGCGCCGCGCCTCGAGCGCCGCGCGCCGCGCGGTGAACGCGGCTTCGAACTGCTGCTTGAGGACGTTGAGCGCGGCGCCAACGGTGCGCTTTTCCTCGAGCGGCCGGCCGGCCAGATCACGCAGCAGCCGGGTGAGCTCGCCCTGCTTCCGCCCCAGCACCGCCACTACCTCGCGCTCCAGGTCGGCGGCATCGAGGGTGGCGACGGCGGCGAGCCGGGCCTGCAGCGCATCCAGGAAGGACTGGGACAAAGGCGTAACTCCGGTCCGGAGCCGCGCGCCGTTGGCCCAGATCACTCTCCGCCGGGCACCTGCTCCCGGCCTGGGCCCTGGGCAGACGGCCCCGGGGCGGGTGAAGCGTTAGTTGGGCTGCGCCTTGGCCATCTCGGCCAGACGGGCGAACGCGTCGGCGTCGCGCACGGCCAGATCGGCCAGCACCTTCCGATTGATCTCCACGCCGGCACTCTTGAGCCCGGCCATGAGCCGCGAATAGCTGAGCTCGTGGGCCCGCGCCGCCGCGCCGATGCGGGTGATCCACAACCGGCGGAAATCGCTCTTCTTCTTGCGCCGATCACGGTACGCGTACGCCATGCCGCGTTCGACATTCTCTTTCGCGGCCTTGTACAGCTTGCTGCGGGACTGGAAGCCGCCCTTGGCGGCGGTCATGATCTTCTTCTTGCGCGCGTGGTGCGCCACGCCGTTCTTGACTCTCGGCATCGTTCCTCCTCAGGCCTGCAACAGCTTGATCGTGCGCCGGAAGTCGGCCGACGACACCAACGCGGCCTTGCCGAGCCGGTTCTTCCGTTCCTGCGACTTCTTCGTCAGGATGTGGCGCTTGTTGGCCCGGCTCCGCTTGATCCGCCCGGTGCCGGTGATCGTGAACCGCTTCATCGCGGCCCGCTTGGTCTTCTGTTTCGGCATTTCCGCTTCCCCTGTTCGCGATCGCGGTCCGGCGTCTACTTCGGCGCCAGGACCATCACCATGTTCCGGCCGTCGAGCTTGGCCTCCTGCTCCACCTTGCCGATGTCCGCCAGCGTAGTCGCGACCCGATCCAGAACCGCCTTGCCCAGCTCGGTGTGGGCGATCTGGCGCCCGCGGAACATCATTGTCACCTTCACCTTGTTGCCGTCGCCGAGAAACTCCCGGGCGTGGCGAGTCTTGAAGTCGAAGTCGTGGTCGTCGATTCCCGGCCGGAACTTCACTTCCTTCAGGTGAATGACGTGCTGCTTCTTCTTCGCGGCGCGCGCCGCCTTCGCCTCTTCGAACTTGAACTTCCCGTAGTCCATGATCTTGACTACGGGCGGTCGCGCCATCGGCGCGACTTCGACCAGATCGAGGCCGCGCTCCTGCGCCGCCTGCATCGCTTCTTCGATCGGGAGCACGCCCAACTGCTCCCCCTCAGCTGTCACCACCCGAACCGGCGAAATCCGGATCTGCCGGTTCACCCGCACCCGACGTTCGCGCTCGAAACTGGACAGTGGGCCCCCCCCGTTCCTCCCGGGACGCTGAAAACAGAACACCCCGCCGAGTTTGGGCGGGGTGTCTGAAGAAGCGCACCACGGGCCCGGAGGCCCGGATGCTTATGCTCCTCGAGACCCGGTCGCCGGTGCTGCGTGGCTCGGGGTGGAGCGGATCACCCGCTCACTTTGACGGGGGAACCATAGTTGGCCACCGGCCCGCCGGTCAAGCCCAGTTGTTGCATAGTGCGACGTTTTGGCCGCTGCTCACTCTTGATACCGGCCTGGCGGCAAGGACCCGGACCCTTACAACCGTCGCGAACACCGTTCCGGCTATCGGACGATGGCAAGATCCGATTGCGATGTTGCGGTCGCCCCGGCGCCGGTGAGCGTCAATCGCACCAGGTAGAGCCCGGGGTCGAGGTTCCTGAGGCCAAGCGTGCGGGTGAACTCGGCGCGTGCGGCGGTCGCCTGCTCGAGCTGTCGCGCGGCGGCGCCCACAATGCGGACGCATACCTTGCTGACTTGCGTCACGTGTGCACTCTCCATCCCAAGCCAGGGCAGCGTCGGAGAGTGCATCGGCGGCCCACCGGTGTCAACGCGGCGCCGTCACGACCTCTTCCAGCTCGACCCCCCGGTCACCGGCCCGCGCCACGCCGCAAACGGTGTCCGCGTCGTGTTCGAAGACCACTCGCCACCGGTTGGCCGTGGCCTCCGCGTAGAGCCGGCGCTTGCTCTCCAGCGTACGCATCGGTTCGACGTCGTACCCCATGATCCACACCAGCGGAAGATGGTGCGCCGTCGGGACGGTGTCGGCCGGGATAGCACAGCGTCTCGCCGGCACTCTCGATCAGCACCACCTGGTGCCACGGGACGTGCCCCGGTGTCACCATTACGCGAACGCCGGGCACCACCTCGCCAGCATCGCCCTCGATCCACTGGAACTTCCCGGCCTCGGCCACCGGCACGAAGTTGTGCGGCAGGTAGCTGCCCTGGGTGCGCTCGGTAGTGTGGGTCGCAAATTCGTACTCGCGCCGGTGCACCACGTACCGTGCCTTCGGAAAGCTCAACTGGACCCGGTGCGCCGGATCGTCGGGCATGACGAAGGTGTTGCCGCCGGCGTGGTCGAAGTGCAAGTGGGTGTTGAGCATGATGGCGATGTCGTCCGGACCGTGGCCGAGATCGGCGAGCCGGTCCTCGAGCAGCGTGCGGCCGCCTGACCCGGCGTTGTCCACGCCGTAGATGTCGCGGAACTTGTCGTTCTCCTTGTTGCCCAGCCCGGAGTCGACAAGGACCAGCCCGTCGTCGTGTTCGATCAACAGGCACCGCATCGCCAGCGTGATGCGATTGCGGTCATCCGCGGGAATCCGGCGGGACCAGAGCGGCTTGGGGACGATGCCGAACATGGCGCCGCCATCGAGTCGCTGCCATCCTGCTTCGATGGCGTGCACCCTGAGGCGCCCCACCATGAACGTCGTGATGCCGTTCACGCCGCCACCTGATTGACCGGTGTGCGATGCAGCACCTCGAGATCGGCGAGGGTGCGGGCGCCCCTTCCCCGCGCTTCGCCCAGCAGCCGCTCCAGGAGCATCCCCGTCACCAGCGCATCGCCAGCGGCCCGATGGCGCGCCGTGAATTCGAACCCGAGTCGCGCGGCCAGAGCACCCAGCGAGTACGACCCGTCCTGCCGCAGCAGGCGGCGCGCCAACCGCACGGTGCAGAGCCGCGGCCCGTCGAGCAGGAGGTCACGCGTCCGCAGCACCTCGGCCGCCACGAATCCCCAGTCGAAGCGGGCGTTGTGCGCCACGAAGACGCGTCCGGCGAGTGCCGCCATGACCTGATCGGCGACGTCGCTGAACGTGGGCGCGGCAGCCACCATCGTATCGGAGATGCCCGTCAGTTCGGTGATCCGCGCGGGAATCTCGCGGCCGGGGTTGATCAGCGAATCGAACACCACTTCACGGCGGGATCCGTGCACGACGACCACCGCGATTTCGGTGATGCGATCGTCACCCGACGCGCGCATGCCGGTGGTTTCGACGTCGACGATGGCGAAGGCGCACTCTTCCAGGAGCGGCGAACCCTGCGCGGTGGCCTGCAGCGCCCACCGGCCGTCGGCCAGCTGCCGGACCCGGGGATCGGCGCCGAGCAGTGCCGCGGCGAGACGCTCCGCCACGGCCGGCGGCGCCTGCGGAAGCCCCAGCACCTCGCGGGAAAGGCGCAGTGCGTCGAGCGGCCCCGAGCGCATCACCTCCAGCGCCCGTTCGATCAACGTCCCACCGGGGTGGGCCACCAGTCCGTTCATCGGCCTCTCGATCACGAAGCGTGCTGCAAGGCATATGATAACGTCTCGAGTTCGACGGCGAGGTTGACGTTCTTCACTTCGACGTCGGGCGGAACGTGCAGCTGCACCGGCGCGAAGTTGAGGATCGCCGTGAGGCCCGCCGCCACGAGCCGATCGACGAGCTCCTGCGCCGGTTCAGCGGGCGTCACCAGCACCGCGATATCGATCCCGAGCCGCGCGATGAGCCGTTCGAGATCGTCGACGTTGCCGATGACAAGATCGCCCCACGCCGTGCCGATCTTGGCCGGGTCGCGATCGACGACCGCAACGATGTCGAATCCGCGGGCGTTGAACCCGGCGTACTGCACCAGCGCCGCCGCCAGGCGCCCCGCTCCGACCAGCACCACGCGGTATCGCCGGGTCAGCCCGAGGATGCCCCGGAGCTGAGTGGCGAGTGCCGGCACGTCGTAACCCAATCCGCGCTTGCCGAACGACCCGAAGAACGACAGATCCTTCCGCACCTGGGCCGACGTCGTCCCGGCGCGGTTCGCCAGGGCTTCCGACGAGATGGTGTCGGCACCCTGTTCCTGGAATTCTTCGAGAAAGCGGAGATAGATCGCGAGCCGGCGAACGGTCGAGTCGGCGATCTTGCGCGGGAGCATTTGTGAAATGTTTCACGAGCCCGGTGTGGAAGCAACTGGCCCGGGGGGCCGGTCCGTCATTCGGGGTTCCGGCGCTCGCGCTGCAGCACGCGGAACAACCGGACGAATCCGTCGGGCGTGACGGTCTCCGGCCGCACATCCGCATCAAGGCCGGCAGACGCAAGCACCTCGACCGATATCGCGACGTCGCGACGCAGGGCGTGGCTCAGCGCCCGGGCCAGGCGCTTGCGACGGTAGGAGAACAACGACGTCACCATTCGCCGGAACGCGACGGTCTCCTCGACCGGGAGGAGTGGGGCGGTCAGCGGCACCAGGTGCAACAGTGCCGAGTCGACTTTGGGGCGCGGCACAAACGCCCCTTTCCCGATGGTGAGGACGATGGTCGCTTCGGCGGCGGCCTGCACGCCGATCGACAGGGCGCCGTAGCTGCCGGACCCGGGCGCGGCGACGATCCGATCGGCGACTTCGCGCTGTACCAGGAACGTGATTGCGCCGGGGAACGGTGGCGTGAGCGCCTTGGCGATGAGCGGCGTGGTGATGTTGTACGGGATGTTGCCGGCCACGAGCCACCGCTTGCCCCGCGCCGTCCACGGTGCCACCAGGGCCGGCCAGTCGAGTGCGAGTGCGTCGCCGGACGCCACGACGAACGGCCGGCCGGCGAAGCGCCGGCGCAATTCATCGAGGAAGCGCGGGTCGCGCTCGATGGCGACGACGGCCGAGCCCCGGTCGAGCAGGGCGGACGTCAATCCGCCGGGGCCGGGGCCGATCTCGAGAACGACGTCGTGAGGCCCGGCTCCGCTCGCGGCAGCAATCCGCTCCAGCAACGGGCGCTGCGTGAGAAAATGCTGACCCAGCGATTTCCGTGGGCGCACCTCAG
The DNA here is from genome assembly GCA_963697065.1 of uncultured Gemmatimonadales bacterium. Classification (GTDB taxonomy): domain Bacteria; phylum Gemmatimonadota; class Gemmatimonadetes; order Gemmatimonadales; family GWC2-71-9; genus Palsa-1233. The sequence goes on along the minus strand of CAVOMQ010000001.1, from coordinate 2,053,176 downwards.
ATCCGCATGATCAGCAGGGTGCTGTCGTCGGCCATGTCGGCGCTGAACCGCCCCGCTTCGTCAAAGACGCCGTCGACGAGTCCGCTGGGCGACCGGTGACGTTCGCCTTCCAGCCACGCGATCAGCCGTGCTTCGCCGAAGCGTTCCCCGGCAGCGTTCACCCGGTCGACCAGGCCGTCGGTGAAGAGCACCAGCAAGTCCTCTCCGGCGTGCCACGCGACGGTGCGGCGCCCGAACGCCTGCCCGGCGACCAGGCCGAGCGGTGGCACCGTCGGCGCGAGACGCTCGGCCGGCCCCTCGCGCGGCAGGCGGAACGCGTGGATGTGTCCGGCATTGCTGTACGTCAACTTCCCTGCCACCGGATCGACGATGCCGTACCATACCGTCAGATACATCTCGGCGGATTCGAGTTCGTCGGCCAGCGAATCGGCGAGGCGCGCCAGCACGTCGTCCGGCGCGACGCTGGCGTGCGCATGGATGCCGGCCGCGGCCATCACCTGGGCGGCAATCAACGCCGCCGAAAACCCGTGCGACGCCACGTCACCCAGCATCACGCCGATCCGGCGCCGCCCGAGACGCGCAAATGTGTAGAAGTCCCCGCCGAGCGATTCGGCGGCGAGCGAGCGCACCGCCACTTCGGCCTCGCCGCGCAGCACCGCCGGCGTGGGAAGCAGGCGCAACTGGAGGTTGTGCGCCAGCTCGAGTTCGCGCTGCAGGCGGCGGCGTTCGTTCTCGTGCGCGGCGAGCCGGGCATTCTCGAGGGCCGATCCGATCTGGGTCGCGACCGCCGCGATGAGCTTGATCTCTTCGCGCGTGAACGCGCCGCCGCCGGCCCGGTCGGCCAGGGCCAGCGTACCGACGACGCGCGGTGCAGCGCCCAGCCGGGTGTGATGGATCGGGACGGCCACCACCTCGCCCGGCACCCAGCCCGCTTCCGATCCGGTCTCGATCTGCGCGGTGCGGAACGCGCGCGCCACGACGTGATCGGGGTGGTCGACGGGCACCGCGTCGGGCACGGCGCCCGGGGACATGCCCAGCGTCGCCACGGCACGAAGCGTCCGTTGCGCCGGATCGAATACCCGCAGTGCGGCCCACCGTGCGCCGAGCACCGCCGTGATCTCGCGCAGGATGATCGCGGCCACCTCGTCGACGGCGTGCGCGCGGCCGAGCAGTTCGCCGATGGAATACAACAGATCGATTTCTTCGTAGCGCGAGGCGAGTTCCGCGGTCAGCGCCATGGTCGCGCGGTCGCTTTCCAGCAGGTGTTGCACCACCGGCAGCACGCGACCGGCGAGATCGTCTCGGGGCACACCAGTGCCGGTGGTGACCTCCAGGAACACGCCGTCGATGTCCGGCACCGCCAGCCGCTGCGTACCGGCCGCGCGCCCACCGGGAGCCGGCGCCGCGTCGCCGGCACTGGTCAGCGGCCGCCACTGGCCGGCGTCGAACTGCCAGAGCCGCAGCGTGGCACCCACCAGCGTGCCGAGCGCCGTCAACGCGGCGTCGATGTCGGCTAGCTGCGCGGGAGCGTGATCCAGATCGTGTTCCCTCGGTCGTTGAAGGACACCTGATCGGCGAGACGGCGGATGAGGAAGAGCCCCCGGCCGCGGGTGGCTTCGACGACGGCCTCGCCTTCGGGGAGCGTGACGCTTTCCGGATCGAACCCGACGCCCTCGTCGCTGACCGCCACCAGGATGTGGTCCGGATCGAGGGTGAGTTCCACGGTCACCGTGAGCGCGACCTCGCCGCGGTTGCCGTAGAGCATGGCGTTCGCGATCGCCTCGGCCACGACGGTGCAGAGCCGGAAGCGGGTACGCCGTGACGGCCGGGTCGCCGCGAAGCAGCAGGCCGCGATGGTGTCGACGGTATCACCGAGCAACGCCACGTCGGAGGGGATGACGAGGCGATAGCGTTCGCCGGGGCCGGGTTGACGGGATGCGGCGGGCACCGGCGACCCCATCGGCTCCTCAGTAGCCGACGAGCGCGTCGGCAGCCGTCTCGGCGATCGGGAACAGCGTGTCGAGCTTGGTGAGTTCGAACAGCGACCGCAGATCTTCGTTGAGTCCGGCCAGGCGCATTTCGCCGCCGGCTTCGCGGACACGCTTGCTGATCGAAACGAGCGCGCCGAGGCCCGACGAATCGATGTACGCGGTCCGCGTGAAATCGAAGATGAACTTCCGGTCGCCGCGGTCGAGCGCGTCCTGCACCAGCTGCTTCAGCTCCTGCCGGTTGACGACGATCAACTGGCCGTCGATGCTCACGACGACGACGCCGTTGGCGACTCGATTGGCTTTAAACCCCATGCCGTCCGTCCTCGCGGGATTGCGGTTGCGCGCGGGCCTGCAACGCCAGCATCGCGGCGACGTCCACAATATCGTCCGACGTCGCCCCGCGCGACAGGTCCGACATCGGCCGTGCCAATCCCTGCAGCAACGGACCGGTGGCGGTGGCGCCGGCCAACCGTTCGGTCAGCTTGTAGCCGATGTTGCCGGCATCGAGCGACGGAAAGACCAGGACGTTGGCGCGCCCCGCCACCGGCGACCCGGGAGCCTTGGCCGCGCCGATCGCCGGCACCAGGGCGGCGTCGAGTTGCAGTTCGCCGTCGGCGGCGGTGCCCGGCGCGGCGCGGCGGAACAGCTCGAGCGCGGCGCGCACCCGCTCGACCTCCGGCCCGGCGGCACTTCCCTTCGTGCTGTAGGAGAGGAACGCCACCGTCGGCTCGTCGCCCACCAGCTGGCGGCGGTCGTGCGCCGCGGCGATCGCCGCCGACGCCAGCTGCTCCGGCGTCGGCATCGGGATCACGGCGATATCGGTGAACGTGAAGATTCGTCCGTCGGGAAGTGCCATGTACATCGCCGCCGTCACCGCTACGGTCCCGGGGCGCATGCCGATGGCCCAGAGTGCGGCACGGATCACCTGCGCGGTGGTGTAGTCCGCCCCGCCGATGCATGCATCCGCATGGCCGGAGGCCACGAGTCCAGCGGCGAAGCGCAACGGGTCGGCCGCGAGATCGAGTGCGTGGACGGCGTCGCGCACGTCGTCGGGTCGACGGGCACGCAGATGTTCGGCCAGAGCCGGCAGACGGTCATCGGCGGCGGGATCGATGCCGCCACGTCCGATCAACAGCGGCTCCGCGATGCGCAGGGACCGCATCAGGTCGGCGGCGCGGCGCACCCGGTCGTCGAACGCTTCGGGAAGTGCCAGTCGAATCGGTGCGCCGGAACGCGCCGCGCGGTCGCGGAGGTTGTCCCGGAACTTCACCGCTGGTACCGTCGCTGCAGCGCCTCCGCCACGACCGGATTGACCAGTCCGGTCAACGGGCCGCCGAAACCGGCGATCTCGCGCACCAGCGATGACGAGAGGTACGTGAGATCGACCGCCGGCACGAGGAAGACCGTCTCGAGCTGATCGTTGAGGCGACGGTTCATCAGTGCCATCTGGAACTCGTATTCGAAATCACTCACGGCGCGCAATCCGCGAATGACCATCGTGGCGCCGCGCTGCCTTGCAAAGTCGGCGAGCAGGCCGGAGAACGACGTCAGCTCGATGCGGGGATCGTCGCCGGTGACGGTGCGGAGCAGCGCGAGCCGCTCCTCGACGGAAAACAGCGGCGCCTTCTGGGGGTTGACCGCAATGGCGACGATCAGGTGATCGGCCAGCGCCAGGGCGCGGCGAACGAGGTCCTCGTGCCCCCGCGTCGGCGGATCGAACGAGCCGGGATAGATGGCGATGCGTGTCATGGCAGCCGGAAGAAAGTGACGGCGATGTCGCCCCAACGCCGCGTCGCTTCGCCGGACAATGGCGAGCGCGGGTCGTGCTCGACCGCCAAGATGCGCGCAAAGGGCCGCTGGTGCCAAGCGGCGGCCAGGTCGACCGCATCCGGCCCGGCGAAGGGCGGGTCGGCCAGGGCGAGGGTGATCTCGCCCGGATCGAGCCGCGCCACGAAGCGCAGGGCATCCCCCGGTACGACCGTGGTACGATCGGCCGCTCCGAGCGCCTCGATGTTCGACCGCAGCGTGGCCAGCGCGCGGGGATGGCGCTCGACGAACGTGGCGTGCGCCGCCCCGCGGGAGAGCGCCTCGAGTCCCAGCGCGCCGCTTCCCGCATACAGGTCCACGACCCGGGCCCCGGGGAGTTCTGGGGCGAGGATCGCGAGCCACGCCTCGCGCACCCGCTCGGCGGTGGGCCGGATCTGGCGTCCCGGCGGTACCGTGAGGCGCCTGCCGCCCCACACGCCACTCACGATGCGGGTCACCCGGCGGCCGTCGTCCCGATTGCGACGATCCTCGCCTGCAGCATCGACTGCCCGTGCCATTCGTTGCGGTCGAGACGGAACGCGACGTCGATGGGGGCGGTGAGATCGCGGGGCGCGCGGTCGGCCCACCCGAAGGCGATCGCATCGAGACGATGGGGCCCCGATACCAGTTGCCCCTTGAGATGACCGCTGCCCACCGCGCGTACGTCGCGGATGACGGCGTTGCGAATGCCGTACACCGGGGCGGGATTGCCAAGCCCGCACGGCTCGAGATGCCGGCTCCAGCGCTCCAGGTCGTCGCTGACCTGCGCCAACGTCAGCTCGAGGTCGACCCGCTGCACCGGACCGAGGTCGTCGGGCGTCAGGCGGGCGCGGGCGATGGCCACGAATCGCTCGCGGAAGGCGTCGACACGGTCGCGCCGGACCGTGAGTCCCGCCGCCATGCGGTGACCGCCGAAACGCTCCAGCAGATCGCCGCATGCCGACACCGCCGCGTGCAGGTCGAACCGTTCGATGCTGCGACCGCTTCCCCGGCCCGTCGCACCGTCGAACCCGATCAGAAACGCCGGCCGGCCGAACCGTTCCACCACGCGCGATGCCACGATGCCGACGACGCCGGGGTGCCACGTGTCGGCGGCAAGCACCAGCGCCGGGTGCGCGTCGGCGTCGCCATAGTCCCGCTCGACCATTTCCAACGCCTCGACCAGCGTCCGCTGGTCGAGATCCTGGCGTTCGCGATTGGCGGTGTCGAGCGTCTCGGCCAGCGGAGCCGCGACCTCGTCACTGTCGGCGAGAAGCAGGTCCAATCCGGTGCGTGCGGCCCCGATCCGGCCGACGGCGTTCAACCGTGGTGCCAGGATGAAGGCCACCTGCGACGCGCGCAGCGTCGCCGGGTCGATCCGGCACCGGCGCATCAGCTGGCGGAAGCCCGGCCAATGACTCTGCGCCAGCACGCGGAGTCCGTGGCGCACCAGGGCACGGTTCTCGCCGACGAGCGGCACCACATCGGCGACGGTGGCGACGGCGACGTAGTCGAGGAGGTGGTGCGGCAGCGCGGCGGGAAGCCCGAGCGGCGCGATCAACGCCTGCACCAGCTTGAACGCCAGCCCGCTCCCGCAGAGCATCTCGAGACCCGAGTGGTCGTCGGCACGTTGTGGGTCGATGATGGCGTCGGCACCGGGCAGTTCGCCACCGGGCAGGTGGTGATCGGTGACGATCACGCGGCGTCCGGCGTGGCGCGCGCGGCGGACGGCATCGACCGCGGTGATTCCGCAATCGCACGTGATGATCAACGACGCGCCGACCCGGTCCGCTTCGGCCAGTCCGGCCTCGCTGAAGTCGTAGCCGTCGATCATGCGGTGTGGCACGAACGGCACCACCCGGGCGCCGGCCAGCGCGAGGGTTCGCGTCAGTATCGCCGTGGCACACTGCCCGTCGACGTCGTAATCGCCGTGTACCAGGATGGTCTGGCCAGTGTGGACCGCGTCGACGATGATCGCCACGGCGTCGGCCATGCCGGCAAGCGTCATGGGATCGGAGAGGGTGGCCAACTCGGGACGAAGAAACGCCCGGGCCGCCGCCGGTTCGGCAAGTCCCCGCTGAACGAGCAGGGCCGCGAGCGGATCGGGGAGGGAGAGCGCAGCGGCGAGCGCACGGACCGCCTCGCCGTCGGGCGGAGCCGCGAGTCGCCACCGCGGAGCGGTCAGACGACAGCCTCGGCGAGGTAGATGATGGCGCCGCACATCTCGCAGCCGTCGATCAGGATCCCTTCGGCCTGCAGCCTGCCGATGCGTGAACGCGGAATGGCGGTGAAACAGGCGGTACAGGTCGCGTGGTCGGCGGGGACGAGCACATCGCTCTTGCGGGAGCGGCGGAGGCGGTCGTAGCGGGTGCGAAGCGTGCGTTCGAGCTGCGCCGCCGAGGTTTCGCGTTCGGCCCGGGCGGCGTCGACCTCGATGGCCATGTCCCCCTGGCGAGCGGCCAGCTCCTCGCGGGCCGGTCCCTGCTCGACGGTGAGCGCGGCGAGCCGCTCTTCAGCGAGATGCACCGCGGCGTCGCGGGCGGTGGCGTCGTCGGCCAGGCGCATCCAGTCGCTCTCTTCCTGCGTCAGGATGCTGCGCCCGAGCTCGACGTCGGCCAGCAATTGCGCCGCGACTCGCGGGTTGCGTTCCTGCTCGAGGCGCTGGCGGCGGCGATCGTGCTGCACCCGTTGCGCCTCCAGCTTCTGTTCCGCTTCGTCGCGACGGCGCGCCACGTCACCCGCGGTCCGCACGGCGGTGTCGATTTCCTGTTGCAGTTGGGAGCGAGCGGCATCGAGTGCCGCGACTTCGGTTTCGATTGCTTCGGCGCGAGCGGTGAGCTCGGCCAGTTTCTTGTCCTTCTCCTGGATGTCCAGCAATTTCGGTAAATCAGGATGCATGCGGTGCTCACTCCTCCGTAAGCGGCCCGGTTGCCGCGCGCGGGACCGGGCTCGTGGCCAGATACAACTTAAACCGCGCTTGACCTTCCTTGCTCAGCGCGCTCCAGCGGCGGCGCAGCGCCACCGGGTCCGGCTCCGCCGCGATGTCGGCGAAGCTGCGGATTTCTGCCAGGGCCTCGAGTGCATCGACGTAGGCACGATCGGCGTCGAACTGTTCGTCGGGCGGATCCTGTTGCAGCAGCCGATCCCAGACTTCCCTGCTTGCGGGATCGAGGGTGGCGAAGGCGTCTCCGGCCGGCGCGTCGTCGGGCAGCGCCCGCAACGCGTCGAAGATCTGCCGGTACGCCGGCATGGCGAAGGCGTCGACCGGCACTTCGGCCCGGGCCCGCGCCAGCCAGGCGGGCCGCACCAGCAGCAGCTGCAGCAGCTTCCGCTCGATGGCGGCTCCGGGGGTGGAGGTGGTGCGATGAACCGGACGGCTATCGCGCCGGTCCACGGCGCCGGTGGGCGGGCGGGTGATGTGGGGCGGCGGCGCTGGCACGGTGGCCTCGGTGGCGACCGCTTCGCGCGGGATGCCGAGGCGCTCGGCGACGCGGGTGATGTACAACTCGCGCATCACCGGATCGCGCGCCGCCCGCACCGTCGAGAGCAGCCGATCGAACGCTTCCCGGGCGCGGTGCATGTCGCCGAGCCATCCGCGCGCCGCCAGCATTTCGAGTTTGCGGTCGAGCACATCGACGGCGTCGTCGAGAATGGCCGCCAGTGCCGGTGCACCGCCCTTCCGCACCAGGGTATCGGGGTCTTCGCCTTCCGGCAGCGTGGCGACGCGCACCCGGATGCCGTGCGCCAGCAGGACGTCGGCGGCGCGGAAGGTGGCCTTCAGCCCCGGCGTGTCGCTGTCGTAGAGCACGATCACGTCCGCGGTGTAGCGCTGGAGCAGTGCAGCCTGCGCTTCGGTCAGCGAAGTGCCCAGCGGGGCGACGACGTGATCGACGCCCGCCAGCGCGAGGCGCTGCACGTCGAAGTACCCTTCCACCAGAATCGCCTGGCCGGCCTTGCGGATGGCATTCTTGGCGAGGAAGAGATGGTACAGCTGGTCGCTCTTGTGGAAGATCGGCGTCTCGGGGGAATTGAGATACTTCGGTTCCCCCGCGCCGAGAATCCGGCCGCCGAACGCCACGACACGTCCGCGCAGATCGTGGATGGGAAAAAGCAACCGGCCGCGGAAGCGCGAAACGACGGTGTGATCCTCGCGTTCCATCGCCAGGCCGGCCTCGACCAGCACGGCGTCGGGAATACCGAGCGTCCGCATCGCGGCGAGGAACTCGCCGCCGCGCGGGGCGTAACCCAGTCGCAATTCGGCCGCGGCGTCGAGCGACACGTCGCGCTCCGCCAGGTACCGGCGGGCGCGATCGGCCTCGGGCATTTCCAGCAGTTGACGAGCGTACCAGCCCTCGGCCGCGTCACACGCCTGGAACAGCGGCTCGCGCGGGTCGGGACCGGACCGTTCGGCGCTTTCCGGGATGGCGATGCCGTAGCGCCGCGCCACTTCGCGGACGGCGCCGGGATAATCGAGTCCGAATCGTTCGCGGTACCAGGTGAACACGTCACCCGACGCGTGGCAGACGAAGCAGTAGTAGCGGTTCTTCTTCGGGATGACGGCAAAGTTGCGATTGGTGCCGTGATGGAACGGACAGGGTCCGCGCCAGTCGCCGCCGGTGCGCTTGAGCGCCACCGTTTCCTGCACGATCTCCAGCAGGTCGGCGGCGTCGCGAATCTGTTCGATGACTTCGTCCGGGATGCGCGCCATCAGCGGAGCACCGCGATGGTGACACCGGTTCCGCCCTGCTGGCGCGGCGCGAACTCGAACGACGCCACGCGGCGATCATGCGACAGCAATCGGCGCACCGCGTCTCGCAGCGCCCCCGTCCCCATGCCGTGAATGATGGCGAGCCGGGGCCGATCCGCCAGCACCGCCGCGTCGAGCGCGGCCAGGACCGCCGCCTGCGCTTCGTCCACGCGGAATCCGCGCAGATCGAGCTCTCCCGGCGCCTCGACCACGGGGGCGTCACCGGCGGGTGTTTCGGCCACAGTGCGCACCGGCGCCGGTCCCGGTTCAAGACTGTGCCGGGATACGACAAGCCGCATTGCGCCGAGCTGCACCACGGCCCGGTCGTCGGCGCGAAGTTCGACCACTTCGCCCACCGCGCCGGTGCTGAGCCGAACCGCAGACCCCACGGCGATCACGCCGGCGGTGGTGGTGGCACCCGTTTCCGATTCGTCCGACTCGACGCGCTCCGATTCCTCGCGAATACTCGCTTCCAGCAGACGGCGCGCCTCCCGGGCCGACGCCTCGTCGGCGGCGTTGCGGGCCAGGCTCAACGCCTGCTCCACCCGCTTCCTGGCTTCGAGAAGGTACGCCTTGGCCTGGCGAGCTTGCTGGCGCGACGCGTCCTTCTCGCGACGTCGCAGCTCCGCGTCCCGTTCCGCCTGCGTCCGGGCCGTCGTCTCGATGAGTATTTCGCGATGCGCGACGTCCGCGGTCCGCGCGGCCAGCGAGGCTTCTTCCCGGCTCATTGCGGCGCGGCGCGACTCGACGTCGGCCAGCAGGCGATCGAGATCCCGCTCCGCCTGCGGCACGAGCCGTTCGGCCGTCTCGAGCACGCCGGCGTCGACGCCGAGACGCCGCGCAATGGCGAGGCCATAGGAGCGGCCGGGAACGCCCTTGGTGAAGCGGAACGTCGGCGAAAGCGTGCCGGCATCGAATTGCAGCGAACTGTTGACCACGCCCGGCACAGTGGTGGCCAGGGTCTTGAGCGCCCCGAGGTGGGTGGTCGCGACGGTGAGCGCGCCGCGCGACGTGAGCGCTTCGAGCACCGCCATCGCGAGCGCAGCGCCTTCCGCGGGGTCCGTTCCCGACCCGATTTCGTCGAGCACCACGAGTGATCCGGTATCGGCGCCGTCGAGAATGCCGCGGAGCACCGCGACATGGGCCGAAAACGTCGACAGGTCAGCGGCAATCGATTGGTGATCGCCGATGTCGATGAAGAAGCGGTTGACCAGCGGCAGCCGCGTGCCCGCGCCGGCCGGCGGGACGATGCCCGCCTGCGCCAGCGCCGGCAGCAGCGCCAGCGTCTTGAGCAGTACCGTCTTGCCGCCGGTGTTCGGGCCGGTTACGAGCAGGGTGTGCTCCGCCGGCTCGAGATCGAGATCGAACGGGACCACGGAAACGCCTCGGGCCAGCAGCAGCGGGTGCCGTGCGCGGCGCAACACCATCCCGGTGCCGGGTTCCGAAATGCCGGGAACGTCGCCGTCGAGTTCGAGCGCCCAACGCGCCCGCGCAACCACGGTGTCGATCTCGACCGCCGCGGTGTGGAGCACGGCCAGCTCCGGGGCAACCGGCCGGACCGCCACCGTCAACTCGCGCAGCACGGCGAGTACCTCCCGCTCCTCGGCGGCGACGGCGGAGCGCAGCGCGTTTCCCGGCACGATGGCGGCGGTCGGCTCGATGAACAGCGTGCCGGCACTCCCCGATTCATCATGGAGAATCCCGTCGGGCCGCCGCCTGGCGTCGCGCCGCACCGGAATGACGTACCGGCCGTTGCGCATCGTCACCGAAGCACTACCCGGCACGGCGGCAGACTCGACTCCGCGCAACACCTCTTCGAGCACCGCCACGACGCGTTGTCGCGCGACGTGCACCTCGCGGCGCGCCGCGGCCAGCGCCGGACTGGCACTGTCCAGCAGTTCGTCGTCGGGACCGACGGCGCGTTCCAGGCGGCGTTCGATGGCCCGGTCGATTGCCGGAACCACCAGCTCGCCAAGCGACGGACACTGCTCGCCGAGCTGGTGGAGTTGCGCCATCAATTCGCGCCCGGCACGCATGGTCTGCAACAGCACTCCGAGTTCGGCCACCTCGAGCACGCTGCCCTCGACGCGCAGTCGCCCCAGCGCTCCGCGGAGATCAGGCATCGGCGGGACGTCGACGCCGCCGCCGCCCCGCAACAGCAGCAACATTTCGCCGACGCGGGCCAGCTCCCGGCCGATCCATGCGACGTCCGGCGATGGGCGCCGGCGGCGCAACGCCGCCGCGCCGAGGGGACCCGCGGCGAACTGTGCGAGATGGTCGAGAATGGCGGGAAATTCCAGCGCCGCGAGCGCCGCGTCGTTGGACGGATCGAGCGACGGGCCGTCGAGGCCGGCAGCGTTCGAAGGCGGCGCCATGCCGGCGGCCGCCGATGTCGCGTTCATTGCTGCCCGAGCACCTCGCGGGCGATCGCGTTGATGGCGCGGCCATCGGCCTGGCCCTTGAAGCGGGCCATCAGCGCCGGCATCAGGGCGCCAAGGGTGGTCGCACCGTCGGCCACGGCGGCGCGCGCGGCGGCACGCAGCGTCTCGGGATCGAGTTCGGGCGGGAGGTAGTGTTGCAGCACCGCGATCTCGAACGACTCCTTCGCCGCCAGGTCGCTCCGGCCGCCGGCGTTGAATTGTTCCACCGATTCGCGGCGCTGCTTCACCTGCTTGCGAAGCACGTCGGTGACGTCGGCGTCCGACAGCACATGTCCGACTTCGATTTCGCGGTTCTTCAACGACGCAAGGACCGTCCCCAGCACCAGGGTCCGGTCCTTGTCTGCCGCCTTGCGCGCCGCAATCTGATCGGCGCGCAGTCGAGCGGAGAGGTCAGGCATTGGCGGAGCGCCCGCGACGGTTCTTGCGCTGCGCGGCGTTCATCTTGCGCTTCCGCTTCTCACTCGGCTTTTCGTAGTGCCGATGCTTCCGCAGGTCGGAGAGAATGCCCGCTTTTTCGCATTTCTTCTTGAAGCGCTTGAGTGCGCGTTCGAAACTCTCATCCTCGTGGATGATGACTTCCGACATGTGCTGAAATCACCCCTCTCCGGCCCGGCCCGGGCGGTTGGTACAGAACCCCAATCCTAGACCGCGCCTGGAGATACGTCAACTCGGCGGATGTGAGTTCATCAACGGCCCCGGGCGGCGTACGGCTCGTCGCGCCGCCGGTCACCCCGGCGGCCAGTGCATCTGCCGGCCGCCGAGGAGGTGGATGTGGAGGTGGGGCACGGTCTGGCCCCCGTCGGTTCCGGTGTTGACGACGAGCCGGTAGCCACGGGATGCAAGCCCCTCCCCTGCCGCCACTTCGGCGGCCAGCGACACCATCGGCCCGACGACGCCGGCCACCTCGCCGGGATCGAGGTCGGTGAGCGAGGCGACGTGACGCACCGGAATGACGAGGATGTGCACCGGCGCCTGCGGATGAAGATCCCGGAACGCCACCGCGGCGCCGTTGCTTGCGACGATCGTGGCCGGAATCGCGCCGGATGCGATGCTGCAGAAGACACAGTCCATTCACGCCTCCTCGATGACGGCCCGACGGTCGAGCGTCAACGCAGCCGCCACCATGACGGCCGTTTCGTACCGGAGCGTCGAGGGCGCCAGCCGCACCGCGCGCGCGGCGAGCCGTTCGTCGGCGAGCGCCGTCTCCTCGACGGTGAATCCTCCCTCCGGCCCGACCAGCCACGCCACCGGCAGCCCGCGTTCCAACGGCGGCAGCTGCTCGCCGGCGGGATCGGCGATCAGCCACTGCGCCGCGTAGCGCGCGGCAAGATCGGCAAGCGCGCAGCGATCGGCGACCGTCGCGGCCCACCGGTTGCCGCTCTGTTTGCACGCCTCGCGCGCCCTGCGCCGCGCCCGGTCGATCGTGGCCGGCCTGACTCTGGTCTCGACGTCTCCGCTGCGCTCGGTGAGCAGCGGCACCAGGACCGTCACGCCCAGTTCGGTGCACTTCTCCGCCAGCGACAGGAACCGTTGCCGGTCGCCGGCTCCGACGGCGATGATCGTGACGGGCGGCGGCGGCAGCCGCGTCACCGCGCCGATCGAGACACCGGGTCCGGCAGGCGTGTCGACCAGCGTGCCTTCGCCGTCGCCGCCGACCCCGTCGAGCACCTGCACCGATTGACCGGTGCGCAGGCGCCGGACCCGCAGGTGATGCTGTTCCTCGTCGTCGAGCGCCGCCGTGGCACCGGTCACCAGTGCGCCGGGCGCAACCAGCACGCGAGGATCGGTCATCGCGCGCGCACGGCGACGCTCCACCAGCCGGCGTCGCGGACTTCGTCGAACGGTTCGAACCGATGGCTGCCGAGCGCCGGCAGCACCAGCGACACCTCGGCCTCTTCCATGCCGGCGAAGATCGCCACACCCTCCGGCGCGAGGCTCTGCCGGACCGCGGGAAACAACGCAATGTTCACGTCCCGAAGGATGTTGGAGCAGACCAGCGCTGCGGGCCCGGCCAGCGGGCCCAGTTCGCCGGCATCGCCGGTGAGAAAGGTGCAGCGATCGGCGACGCCGTTGAGCGCCGCGTTGGCCTCGGCCACGGGCTGTGCGTCGGGATCCGAATCGATGCCCACCGCGCGGCGCGCCCCGAGGGCCGCCGCGGCGATGGCGAGAATCCCCGAGCCACTGCCGAAGTCGAGCATCACACTGCCGGGCCGCAGCCAACGTTCCGTCAGCGCCAGCGCGCCGCGAGTCGAGCCGTGTTCCCCGCTGCCGAATGCGGCTCCCGGGTCGATGACGATCGCCGCGTTCCCGGGGGGCACCGGTGCGGCAATCCACGACGGTGTGACGGTCAGTCGGCCGAACGCCCGCGGCACGATGCCGTCACGCCAACGCACCGACCAATCGATCGCCGCCTCCGCGGACACCGCCGCCCGCGCGCCGCCGAACCGGGTCGCGACCGCACCCGCCAGACGGCGCGCTTCGGCGCGAGAACTGACCATCGCCACGATTTCACCGGCGGCCGGCTGCGACACACCCTGACCGGTCTGCGTAACCAGCCACCCGGCAACGAGATCGGCGTCGTCGGCGGGACACGTGACGCCGAGGCGCCACCACGGCGCCGTCACGCTCCGAGCGCCTCCTTCAATTTCTCCCAGAAGCGACCGTGATGTTTCGGCCCGGCGGCTTCGTGTCGGGCCAACTCCGCGAACAGGCGCCGCTGCTCATCGTTGAGGTCCTCGGGGGTCCAGACGGCGATGCGGACGTGCAAGTCGCCGGTGCCCGGAGATCCGAGTCGAGGCAGGCCTTTCCCTTTCAATTCGAGCGTCGCGCCGGATTGCGTGCCCGGCGGAATGTGGAGCTGCTCGTCACCGTACGGCGTGGGCACGGCCGCCGTGCCGCCCAGCGCGGCCTGCGAGAACGACAGCGGCACCTCGGTGCTGAGATCGGCGCCGTCGCGTACGAAACGCGGATCGTCAGTGACTTCGATCAGGACGATCAGGTCGCCGTTGGGCCCGCCGCGCGGTCCCGGCGCGCCTTCACCCCGGCGGGTGAGATAGTTCTGCGACGACACGCCCGGCGGAATATCCACCGTCACCACCCGCTCGCCCTTGACCCGCCCCTCGCCGCGACAGACCTCGCAGGGCGTGCGGATGACCGATCCCTCGCCGTGACACGTGGGGCACGGACCGACCTGAACGAACTGCCCGAACATCGACCGGGCTGCGCGGCGCACCTCGCCGGTGCCGTTGCACGCGCCGCAGGAGATCGGCTTGGTGCCGCGCGCCGCGCCGGATCCGCCGCAGTTGCCGCAGGTCGTCATCGACTTGATGCGAATGCTGCGCCGCGCGCCGAGCGCGACATCCTGGAGCGAGAGGCGGACCGTGACGCGTACGTCCTGGCCACGCCGCGCGTCCTGCCCGGGCGCACCGCCCCCGAAGATGCCTTCGAATCCCCCGAAATCGCGCATGAAGATGTTGAGCGCTTCGCTGAGATCGAGGTGGGCAAAGCCGGGGCCGAAACCGCTCGGTCCGGCCGGTGCCGAACCGAAGCGATCGTAGTGAGCGCGCCGGTCGGGATCGCTGAGCACCTGATAGGCCTCGGAGATCTCCTTGAAGCGCCCTTCGGCTTCGGCCGTCGGGTTGCGATCGGGGTGATACTCCATAGCGAGCCGGCGATACGCCTTCTTGATGTCCTCGCCGGACGCCTGGACTTCGACACCAAGGATTTCATAGAAATCGGTCACTGCAGCAATCCTTCGATCAACCGCCCGGTGTGTTCGACCAGGCCGATGATCTTGTCGTAGGGCATTCGCGTCGGGCCCAGCACGCCAATGACACCGGTGGCTCCGCCGCGATGATAGGTGGCGGTGACGAGGGTGAACGGGGCCAGCCCGGGGTCGCCGTGTTCGGCGCCGATGGTCACCGCCAACCCTTCCTCGCGGCGCCGCTCGAGCGCCTCGCGCAGCAGGTCCCGCCGGTCGGTCAACGCCACCAGCGTGCGCATCTGCTCGGTCGAGGCGAACTCCGGCTGCTCGATCAGCACCGAGGTCCGGCCCAGCAACACGGCGTCGCGGGCATCGGTCACGTCGAACAACCCCTCTCCCTCCGCCAGGATGAT
Source organism: uncultured Gemmatimonadales bacterium (assembly GCA_963697065.1). Lineage (GTDB taxonomy): Bacteria > Gemmatimonadota > Gemmatimonadetes > Gemmatimonadales > GWC2-71-9 > Palsa-1233. The sequence goes on along the minus strand of CAVOMQ010000001.1, from coordinate 2,038,096 downwards.
GTCGAGCAGGTCCGCCACTTCGGGCGAACCCGGGACGTCGCGCAACCGATCGGCATATGTCGCGCGGATCTCTCGCAGCAGCAATCCGCCGAGCCGCTCGTTGAGTACCCGCTCGACCTCTTCGACTTCGGCACGCCCCAGCGCACCCGGCAACCGGATGTAGATGGTGCGCACCGTGCCGCTTCGCAGGTTGAGCACCAGCAGCATCCGCTCGCCCGACACGGGCACCAGCTCCACCCGTTCCAGCACGATCGATTCCAGCGCCGGTGCCACTGCAACGCCCAGCTCGTGCGTCAGGATCCCGAGGACCTGGGCGGCCCGGCCCAGCAGCAGCTCGCTGGCGCTCGCCGACGCGGTCAGCTCCGCCTCCAGCTGCTCGCGCGACTCGCGGTCAGGCGCCCGGTGGACGAGGGCGTCGACGTACGCGCGATAGGCGCGGTCGGTCGGGATCCGGCCCGCCGAGGTGTGCGGATGGTAGAGGTAGCCCTTGGCCTCGAGATCGCTCATCGTGCTGCGGATCGACGCCGGCGAAATCCCCAGCGTCGATCGCCGCGCCACTGTCTGGCTCCCGGCCGGCTCGGCGGTGGCGATGTACGTCTCGATGACCGCCTCGAGTACGCGGCGTTCGCGCTCCGACAGCGATTCGGCGTCGCTCATGTTGCGAAAGCTAGGAATGATCGAGGGCCGCCACCAGCGCATCGAGGCGCAACCACCCCTCCGGGGTCAGCCAAATGCGGTCGCCGGACCGCTCCGCCCAGCCCTGTTCGATCCACTGTGCCGCGGTTTCCGGCGCCACCGAGGCGGCAGGAAGCCCGCTTCGGGTGCGGAGCCCGAGGTAGCGTCGCTCCAGCGCGAGCTGCGCCGCATCAAGGCGTTCGGTACCCTCACGCGGCGACGACCCGGCTCCGAGCCGGCGCTGGTATCCGACCCAGTGGCGGAGGTTCCAGCTGCGCTCGCCACCGGCGTGTGAATGGGCCGAGGGTCCCAGACCGACATAGTCGACACCCGACCAATAGGCCGAGTTGTGCCGCGACTCGAACCCGGGGAGCGCGGCGTTCGACACTTCGTAGTGCTGCAACCCGGCTGCGCCGAGCGCGCGGTGCAACTCGAGATACTCAGCGGCGTATCGATCGTCGCCGACCGGAGTCGACTCGCCACGCACCGTCCAGCGGCCGAGCGGCGTGCCTGCCTCGACTGTCAGCCCGTACGCCGAGAGGTGCTGCGGCCCGAGCTGCAGCGTCAGGTCGAGATCACGCCGCCAGTCACGCGGCACCGCATCGGGAAGTCCGAAGATCAGATCCATCGACAGGTTGGCGATGCCCGCTTCGCGCAGCAGTGCCACCGCTTCGGGAACCTGCTCGGCGCGATGCGTTCGGTGCATCCAGCGCAGCACACCAGGATCGTGACTTTGCACGCCGAGCGACACCCGGTTGACACCGACCCGGCGCCACGCCGCGGCGCGGGCCGCCGTCACGTCATCGGGGTTCGCCTCGAGCGTCACTTCGCTCGTGGGTGCCAGCGGCGTATCGGCGGCGATCGTCGCGATGAGTTCGCCGAGAGAGTCCGGCGCCAGCCGCGAAGGCGTCCCGCCGCCGAAATAGAGCGTCGCGATCCGGGGCGACGCCGCCACCGCCAGCTCGTCGTGCCGCATCCGCCATTCGCGCGAAATCGCGTCCACATACTCGCGGTCCGGCGTGTCGGCGCGTACCGCGATGGCAAAATCGCAGTAGCTGCAGCGGCGCGCGCAGAACGGGACGTGGACGTAGACGTGCACCCGGGAATCCTAAGGGAGTGTCGCCGGCCGGCCCGGCGCGCTACCAGCGGCGCGGCAGCCGGCGGAACATGCTCCCCGGGCTCTGTTCCACCCACCCGGCGATCTCGAGACCGCAGAGGACCCCGAGCACCGTGCCCACCGGCAGCCCGGTGCGTTCGGCGACGTCGTCGATGTGCCGCGTCCCGGCGGAAAGCGCGTCGAATACCTGGGCTTCGGACGGCGACAACGTGCACGGCGGCGGATCGACCGGACCGCTCGCCGCCGGCGCGGAAAGCGGCGTCCCGGCGAACTTGGCAAGGAGATCGGCCGAGTCGAGCAGCGGTTCGGCACCGTCGCGCAGCAGCTGGTTCGTTCCGGCGGACGTGGGCGAGTCGATCGGCCCGGGAATCGCCATGACGTCGCGCCCCTGTTCGAGCGCGGCCCCCACAGTGATCATCGTGCCGGACCCGCGCGCCGCTTCGACGACGACGAGCACCGATGCGAGACCGCTGATCAACCGGTTGCGACGCGGAAACGCTCCCCGTCCCGTCCGCTCACCCGGTGGGAATTCCGTCAACAACAGGCCGTGACGTTCGACGCGCTCGTAGAGCTCGCGATTCTCCGCCGGGTACACGACGCCGATGCCGTTGCCGAGGACACCGATGGTGGTGCCGCCCGCGTCGAGCACAGCGTGATGGGCGACGGCGTCGAGTCCGCGGGCCATGCCGCTCACCACCACCACCCCGGCGCGCCCAGCCGCCGCGGCGATCATCTCCGCGGCGTCGCGACCGTAGGCGGTGTGATTCCGGCTTCCGACGATCGCCACCGCCGGACGGTCGAGCAGGGTGAGGTCGCCCCGGGCGAAGAGCACGACCGGCGGATTCGGAATCGACCGCAACCTCGCCGGAAAGCCGGCGTCGGAGGGCACCAATACGCTGATGCCGTCGGCGCGAGCCTGTTCGCTGACTCGAACGGCTTCGTCGAACCGGCAGCCGGACTTGCGACTGGCCGCGGTGGCCGAGCCGGATTCGGCGATCAGCACGGCCATCCGGCGGGCGCCGAATCCGGGACTGAGCGCCAGCGCCAGGAACGCGATCCGCTCGTCGTCAGACGATGGGTTCGTCATCGGCTGGAGCGGCTCGCTGCACCAGGCGCCACAGGAGCTCTTCGAGCGCATCGACCCCGCTGCCCGAAACCGCCGAGATGGCGACGACGTCGAGCGCCCCGGGGGCATCGACGGCAGGCAGTGGCGCGCCCGGCGGGAGAAGGTCGAGCTTGGTGAGCACCACGATGTGCGGTTTGACCGCGAGTGCGGCGCTGTACTTCGAGACTTCGTCGCGAAGACGCCGGTAGACCGCGTCGACGTCGTCGGCATCGAGCGGGAGCAGGAATGCCAGCACGCGGGTCCGTTCGACGTGCTGGAGGAACTCGAGGCCGAGCCCCTTGCCCAGGTGCGCGCCCTCGATGATTCCCGGAATGTCGGCGATCACCAACGTGCGCGAGCCGGAGAGCGCCATCACCCCGAGGTTCGGTTCCAGCGTCGTGAAGGGGTAGTCGGCAATGCGCGGCCGCGCGGCGCTCACCACCGACAGCAATGTGCTCTTGCCCGCGTTCGGTTCCCCCACCAGCCCGACGTCGGCGATCAACTTCAGACGCAGCAACAACCGGCGCTGGCCACCCGGGCGCCCTTCTTCCCACTCGCGTGGTGCCTGGTGCGTGGCCGTGGCAAAGCGCGCGTTGCCCCGGCCGCCCCGGCCGCCGCGCGCCACGAGGAGCTGGTCGCCGGTGTGGAGGAGTTCCCCGAGCAGTTCGCCGGTGTCGGCGTCTTCCACTTCGGTTCCCGGCGGAACCGGCAGCACGACGTCGTCCGCGGAGGCGCCGGTCATCGACTTGCCCTTGCCGTGACCGCCGCGCGGGGCGCGCCAGGTGACCCGGTACTGGTAATCGAGCAAGGTTGCGAGGTTGTCGACCGCGCGGACGAGAACCGATCCGCCGTCTCCGCCGTCGCCTCCGTCGGGACCGCCCTTGGGCTTGTACTTGAAGCGCGCGAACGAGCAGGCGCCATCACCGCCGTCGCCGGCCTGGACCTCGACCACCGCACGATCGACGAAGCTCACCGCCGTCGCTCCACCGCCGTGCGCACCGCCGCCCACCGTTCGGCAGCAATGCGGGCGGCGGCCAGCGTGCAGAACGGTGCGATGGCCTCGAGCACGGCATCGACGTCGTCAGGTATGGCACCGACGTTGAGCGCGCCAAGCAGATGCGAGCGGAGCTGGCGCGGCGTGGCGAGCACTGCCGTCTGCGCGACCACGCACAGTTCGCGGCGCCGTGCGTCGAGGCCATCGCGCGCCAGCGTGCGACCATAACCTTCCGTCACCATCCAGCGGTCCAGCGCCGGGTGGAGCTGCCGGACGTTGTGACGGAGCTGCTCATAGTGATCACCGTAAACCTCCCGACAGAGGCGCTCGCCGCGCGCCGTCCATTCGTCGTGTGACTCGTGCCCGATGTCGCGGTCCGCCCCCCCTGCCGGCGGACCAGCCTGCTTCCGCCATGCACCGGCCGCCACCAACGCGCGCGGCCAACCGGTCATGAGCACGGACTGCAACACCAGTTCGTCGCCCCACCGCGCGGACACGCCAGCCGCGAGCGCCTGCGTGACTGCGACATCGATCCGCGACTCGTCGCCCGCCGCGATGGCGGCGGCGAGCACGACCAGCGCGCGGGTGGCGGAGTCGAGGACGACATCTCCCATCCTAGTACACCTCACGATCTGAGTGGGATCGCGACAACGCAGCAGCGGTCAGATAAAGCGCAGCGCCCCGCGAACCTCGACGCGGCCAGTGACCTCGCCGCGAGTGTTGCGGATCGGTGGCGAACGCCAGCCGTCGAGTCCGTCGAGGGGCCACGACTGGTCGGCCGCGAAGCGCCGGGTGAGCTGATCGAGCACATCGATCAGCGCCAGCCCGGCCGATCGGGTCTCACCGTCTTCGACCTTGATCGCGACCCCCAGTCCCAGACCGGGGAGCGCGGCGCCGAACACGCCTTCGGCACCCGTCTTGACCAGGACCCGCCCGGGCCATGCCTGCATGAGCGCCGTGTCGAGGCGATCAGCACCGGCGACGAGGTAGGGTTCGCCGATCATCGCCTCGCGGATCTGGCGGGCTGCCGGTCCGGTCGATGTCGCCAGTCGGGCGTAGGCCAGCGCCATCGCCGAAAGTGGCAACGCCACGGCCGCGGCCGTGCACCCGTCGACTCCCCAGCCGAGGGCGCTCGGCTCCACGCCGCTCCACTCGGCCACAACGCCGGAGATGCGTTGCTGCACCGGATGATCGAGGCGCTGATATCCCGACCAGCGGCCACTCGTGAAGCCGCGCCTGGGCCAGCATCGCCGCGTGCTTGCCGGAGCAGTTGCTCCACAGCGGGGTGGGGGTGATGTCGTCGCGGATCATCTGTTCGGCGAGCGACGGCCAGAGCGACGGATGACCACCGCAGGCCAGATCGCTTTCGGTCACGCCTACCGCGTCGAGCCAGCGCGCCGCCAGTTCACGATGCACGGGCTCGGCGTTGTGCGAACTGGCGGCGAGCGCGAGCATCCGCCGGTCGAGCCCGAAACGCTCCACGCCGCCGTCCTCCACCAGCGGCATGAGCTGGAACGGCTTGGCGGCGGAGCGCCAGTACGCCGTCAGCCCCGGGGCACCGGCGGCCGCGACCATGCGGCCGTCGGGGCCCACGACAGCGACGGAGATCCGATGCGTCGATTCGACCAGCGCACCGCGAATGACGGCAACATGAAGATCAGTCATGCGACGGCCCAAGATACCCGCGGCCCGTCGCGCCCGTCATCCCCGCCCCGCTACTTTCCCGGCCGTGACCGAGGTCCTGCATCCGCCCACACGGCATCGCCTCGCGCAGCTCCTGCAACGCGCCGGCGCCGCACGCGTCGTCGTGGTCGGCGACGTGATGCTCGACCGCTACATCCTCGGGGACGTCGAACGGATCTCGCCGGAAGCGCCGGTGCCGGTGTTGATCGTGACCGGCGAGCGTGACCTGCCCGGCGGTGCCGCCAACGCGGCGGCGAATGTCGGGGCCGCCGGTGCGGCCGTCTCCCTCGTCGGAACGATCGGAACCGATCCCGCGGCCGCCAGTCTCCGCGCCGCACTTGAGGCCTTCGGCATCGGCGTTGACGGCCTGGTGGAAGTGCCGGAGCGCCCGACGACCTCGAAGACTCGCCTCGTGGCCCGTGGACAACAGCTGGTGCGGATCGACCGCGAGATCGGCAATCCGCTGGCCGAACGCGACCGGGATGCCATGCACCGGGCGGCCCGGCAAGCCCTGGTGAGCGCCGGCGCCCTCCTGATCGAGGACTACGACAAGGGCGCGCTCGACGCCGAACTCGCCGCCTCCCTGATCGGCGCCGCACGCGACGCCGGTATCCCCGTCGTGGTCGATCCGAAGCGGCGCAACTTCTTCTCGTATGCGGGTGCGACCGTCCTCAAGCCCAATCGCCGGGAACTGAATGACGCGCTTCGCACCGATTTCAGCGGGGACGAGATCGACCTCGACGACGCCCGGGTCCGTCTCGGCGTCGACCACCTTCTCGTGACCCGGGGCGCCGACGGACTCACCCTGGTCAGCGGCGGCAATCCGATCCGTGAGACCCCGGCACTGGCGCGGGAGGTGTTCGACGTGGCCGGCGCTGGTGACACCGTCGCCGCCTGGGCGGCAACGATGCTGGCAGCCGGTGCGGACATGGCCGAGGCGGCCTGGATCGCGAACCTCGCCGCCGGCGTGGAAGTCGGAAAGCTCGGAACCGCGACGGTGTCTCCTGCCGAAATGGTCGACGCCTGGGAACTTGCCGCCGGCGAGCAATGATTTTTCCACATCTGGCTGGCGAGTAGTTATCCACATCACCGTCGCGGGTCATGGGCGGCGATAGGTACAAAGAAACGCGACCGAAGTCACGAAGACTTCGGTCGCGTTCGTTCATCCGTTCCGAGCCAGCCCGGGAGGCTCCACTCACTGACTGACTCGGCGACCCTACACCACCCAGCGGGGTGGTTCGGACCGATGGGCGATGAGGGACTTGAACCCCCGGCCTCGCGCATGTGAGGCGCGCGCTCTAACCAGCTGAGCTAATCGCCCGCCGTAGCGGACGCGCATGATACTACCGCGCTGGACAGCAGACAACCCAATGGCCCCGGAGGGATTCGAACCCTCGACCTTCAGATTATGAGTCCGCTGCTCTAACCACCTGAGCTACGGGGCCGAATATCAAGTATTGGAATAGGTTACGACGCACCGTTCGAGTGGATTGTTTTCCACAGTCGAGTCGAACTATACCCCCCACCCCATACCATTCCCGCGAAAGCACCACGTTATCCACATCATTTTCCGCCTCGCGGGCTGCGTACCCGTCGATAAAGGTCGATGTGGGCATCGGCCATGGCCGCGACGGAGAAGCGCTCCCGGACCCTTCTCCGCCCCGCAGCGCCCAATTCCTCCCGCAAGCCGGGGTTGCCCGCAAGCGTCCGCATGGCGGCGGCCAGGCCGTCGACGTCGCGGATGGGCACCTCCAAGCCGGTCACTCCCGGTTGGTTGACCTCCCGCACGCCGGAGGGGACTGCCGTCGTGATCACGGGCCTCCCGGCCGCCATCGCCTCGAGGACCGCCATGCCGAACATCTCCTCGACGGTGACCGACGGCAGCACGAGGAAGTCGGCATCGGCCATCCGGCGAGGCAGGTCTTCGTCGGGGTACTCTCCCCACCACTTGACCCGGTCGTCGACCGCGAGGGCGAGGGAAAGGGTCCGGAGGCGGTTGTATTCGGGGCCGGTACCCACGATGTCGAGCCGGAGTTCGGGAACCCGCTCCAGGGCGCGGAGGAGGAAGTCGACCCCTTTGTACGGCGCGAGCCGGCCGATGAAGATGGCGCGCGGGGGCGACCCGGGGGGTGGCGGCGGAACGAGCTCCCAGCGGCGCTGATCGACGCCGAACGGGATCACCTCGACCTTGTCCTCGAACCCTCGCAGCTCCGAGCAGAGGGCGATGTGGGCCCGGCTCGGCACCACGATCGCCTCGGCGCGCCAGAGGGCGTATTTCGACGGCAGCCGGTACTTGATGGCCGGCGAGTCGGCGTGCTGGGTAACGACCAGCGGCGCCAGCGAGACCCGGCTGGCGTAGGCGATATCAGCGAGCGAATTGGGGTGATGGAGATGGATGACATCGGCCCGGCGCCACGCCGCGCGGATGTAACCCGGCGCGAGTTCCTGCGATCCCACCGGGGCGAATGACCAGGCGCGCGTAACCGCGGCGCGGCGCTTCTTGCCGGGCTCCGGCGCCCCGAACGTGGTGATCGCGACCACCTCGGCTTCGTGCCCGCGCTCGGCCACGCCCTCGGCCAATCCCTGTACCACGCGTTCCATTCCGCCGGCACGCGGCCAGTAGTACTTCGCGAGGTACAGGATTCGCATAGATGAATCTTAACGGTCGCCGGGCCATCTTAGTGCCGTGCGTGTCTTCCTTCTCGGTCCTCAACCGCCTCCGCGCGGCGTCCTCGTCGCACTGCCGCCGCTGGGGTTCGAACCGGTCGTCGCTCGCCCCGGCGGAGAAACGACCAGCGACGGGCTGGTGCAGTACCTCCGCGTCGCGGCGCGGGGCGATCCCCGCGATCCGATGGACCTCCGCTGGTCCCGCCGCCGGCTTCGGGCCGCCGTGCGCGATGTCGGCCCGGCGCTGCTGCACATCGTGGGCGACCCCGGCACGCCCACCGCGCTGGCAGGTGCCGCGGCGGGGCGTGATCTGAAGGTGCCGTACGTGCTGGTGGCGACGTCCAGTATTGGTGCCGCGCACGGCTTGACCGCGCGGTGGCAGGCTGATCGCGCGCGCGAAGGTGCGGCGGCGTTGGCAGGCACGGTGCATTCGGCGCTCGATCACCTGCTGCTCGGCGCGCGCGACGCGCGGCCCGTGGCGGTTCTCCCCACCGGCGGTCTGGACATCCCGGTCGTGTGGCAGCCGCGGTCCGATCCGGAGGGGATCGTCTTCGGCGTCATCGGACGCCTCGTCGCGGAGCGGGGGATCGACCTCATCCTCGACGCGTTGGCGGCAACCTACGGCGAGTGGCGGCTGCAGATTGTCGGCACGGGGCCGTTGCAGGAGGCGCTGGAAGCGCAGGCGCAGAAGCTCGGTCTGTCGTCGCGGGTGGAGTGGCTGGGAGCCATGCCGCGCGAGCGTCTCCCCGAGTTCTGGAGCGGCATAGACGTCGTGCTGGCGCCGTCGCGTTCGACGCCGACGTGGGTCGAACCGAGCGGCCGCCTCATCCTGGACGCCATGGCGAGGGGCATCGCTCCGGTGGTGAGCCGGTGCGGCGCGCTTCCGGATGTGGTGGGCGACGGCGGGCTGATCATCGACGAAGGCGATGCCGCCGCACTCAAGCGGGTGGTCGAATCGCTCGTGGCCGAGCCGTGGCGCTGTCGCGCGGTGGGGGCCGCCGCCCGGCAACGGGTGCTGGAGCGCTACAGCGACGGCGCCGTGGCGGAGCGGATGGCCACGCTGTGGCGGCGGGTGCTGGAGCCGGGGGACGGGTAACCCGCTCCCCTTCAGGTGCCGTAGTACTCCCGGTACCAGGCCACGAACTTCCCCACCCCTTCGTCGATGTCCGTCCCCGGATGAAAGCCGCAATCGGCGATGAGATCGTCGACATCGGCGGCGGTGGACGGCACGTCGCCCAGCTGCATCGGCGCGAAGACCTTCTCGGCGGTGACGCCGAGGGAGCGCTCCAGCGCGGCGATCAGGTCCATCAGCGGCGTCGGCTTGTTGTTGCCGATGTTGTAGAGCCGGTACGGCGCGCTGCTCGTGGCCGGATCGGCCGCCTGCGCGTTCCAGTCCGGATCTGGTGCCGGCACGCGGTCTGACACCCGGACTACGCCCTCGACGATATCGTCGATGAAGGTGAAGTCGCGCTGCATGCGGCCGTGATTGAACACCTCGATCGGCCGCCCCGCCAGCATCGCCTTCGTGAAGAGAAAGAGCGCCATGTCCGGCCGGCCCCAGGGTCCATACACCGTGAAGAACCGCAGCCCGGTGCACGGCAGGCCGTAGAGGTGGGCGTACGAGTGCGCCATCATCTCGTTGGCCTTCTTGGTCGCGGCATACAGCGACGCCGGGTGATCGACCGACTGGTGCACCGAGAACGGCATGCTGGCGTTGAGCCCGTATACCGATGACGTCGAGGCGAACGTCAGATGGCCGACCCCGGTATGGCGGCATCCCTCCAGCACGTGGAGAAAGCCGACGACATTGCTGTTGATGTAGGCATGCGGATGCGACACCGAATACCGGACACCCGCCTGGGCGGCCAGGTGAACGACCCGCGGAAAGCGCTCGGTCCGGAACAACGCCTCCATCGCGGCGGCATCGATCAGATCGATCTCCGCGAACCGGAAGCCGGCGTGCCGGGTGAGACGCTCGAGGCGGGCGCGCTTGAGCGACGGGTCGTAATAGGGGTTGAGATTGTCGAGGCCCACCACGTCGTCGCCGCGGGCCAGCAGGCGTTCAGCCACGTGGTAGCCGATGAATCCGGCCGCTCCCGTCACCAGCGTCTTCATCGGTCAGTCACCGTCCTCGGATGATGGTCCGGACTCCGCCAGCGGTTCGATCCGCAGTCCTTCGCGGCGCAGCTGCTCACTGCGCCATGGTTCGAGGCGCACCGTCACGGCGAGGCAGTTTCCCACCAGCGCCTGCGCAATGACGTCGCCCACCCGGTGCAGCTGGCCGAGGTGCTTTCCGTCGGCCGGATCCAGCAGGACTCGTACCACCGGCCGGAACGCCTCCGCGCGGCCCCGCAACTCGGTCTTGAGGGGCTGCAGGCCGTCGGTCCGCATGGTCGTGGTGAAGATGGCGTCGGGATACGCCTCGCGAGCCCGGGCGGCAAAGGCGTGCGGAGAGTCGACGATGTCGAGCTTGTTGAAGACCACCAGCGTGGGGCGATCGTCGAGGCCAAGCTCGGCCAGAACCGACGAGACGGTCGCCATGTGGTCTTCCCACTCCGGGTGTGACGCGTCGACGACGTGCAACAACAGGTCGGCCTCGCCCGCGGCCGCCAGCGTGGCGCGGAACGAGGCCACCAGGTGGTGCGGCAGCTTGCGGATGAAGCCCACGGTGTCGCTGACGCGCACCCGGAGCGTGTCACCGAGATCGACCTCGCGGGTGAGTGTGTCGAGCGTCGCGAAAAGTCGGTTCTCGACCAGGATCTCGTGTTCGCCGGAGAGCGCGCGGAGAATGCTGGACTTGCCAGCGTTGGTGTACCCGACCAACGCGGCCGAGAACATCGGGCCGCGTCCGGCGCGAATGGTGGCCCGGTGGCGCGCCACGTCGCCCAGCTTGTCGTGCAGCAGCGCGATCTTCCGCCGGATGATCCGGCGGTCGGTTTCGAGCTGTGTTTCGCCCGGACCGCGCAGCCCGATGCCACCGCGGATCCGGGAGAGGTGGCTCCACATCCGGGTCAGCCGCGGCAACAGATACTGCAGCTGAGCCAACTCCACCTGCAGCTTGGCCTCCGAGGTCCGCGCCCGCGTGGCGAAGATGTCGAGAATCACCTCGGCACGGTCGACGATCCGCGTGCCCAGCGTCTCTTCGAGCGATTGACCCTGCGCGGGCGTGAGTTCCTCGTCGAATGCCACCAGCGTGGCGCCGGTCGCCGCGACCAACGCCCGGAGTTCCTCGACCTTCCCTTCGCCGATGAGGGTCCCGGGATTGACCGTGGCCAGCTGCTGGGAGATCCGGCCCGCGACGACGCCGCCGGCGGTGTCGATCAGCTGGGCCAGCTCGTCGAGGTGTTCCGTGATCTTCTGGGCGTCGGGTGAATTCTTGCGCGGTGCCGCCACCAGCACGACGCGTTCCTGCGCGGGCAGGACGTCGATCAACTCTCGGATGATTTCACTCCCTGTTCGGCCCACCACTGCAACCGCTCGGCGATGCGACGTTCGTAGCCGAAGGGGCCCGGTTCGTAGAACGCACTGCCCTTCAGCTGGTCCGGAAGATATTCCTGCGGCACGTAGCCGCCGGGCGAAGCGTGCGCATAACGGTACCCCTCGCCGTAGCCGAGGGACTTCATCAGCTCGGTGGGGGCATTGCGGATGTGCAGCGGCACCGGCGCTGCCGGCGTTTCATCGGCGGCGCGGGTCGCCGCGCCCCACGCGACGTAGATGCGATTCGACTTGGGTGCGGTGGCCAGGTAGACTGCCGCTTCCGCCAAGGCGAGTTCCCCCTCGGGGCTGCCGAGAAAGTGCCAGGCATCACGGGCCGCGAGCGCCACGGTGAGCGCGTGCGGATCGGCAAGTCCCACGTCCTCGGATGCCATGCGCACCATGCGGCGCGCCACGAACATCGGGTCCTCGCCACCGGCGAGGATCCGCGCCAGCCAGTAGAGCGTGGCCTGGGGATCGCTGCCGCGCACCGCCTTGTGCAGCGCCGAAATCAGGTCATAGTGCTGCTCGCGGTCCTTGTCGAAGATCGGCACGCGCCGCGCCAGGGTGTCGCGCACCGCCTCCGCGGTGATGGTGCCATTCGGGCCGACGTGCTGCGCCACCGCCTCGAGCACCGTCAGTGCCCGGCGGGCGTCGCCATCGGCGACCTGCGCCAGCAGGTCGCGGACATCGGCCGCCATCTGCAGGCGCAATCCGCCCAGGCCGCGCTCACTGTCGTCGAGCGCGCGATCGATGACGACGCGCAAGGCCGACGCTTCCAGCGGATGGAGCACCCACACGCGGCAGCGCGACAGCAACGCGCTGTTGAGTTCGAACGACGGGTTTTCGGTGGTGGCGCCGATCAGGGTGATGATCCCCTGTTCGACAGCGGCGAGAAACGCGTCCTGCTGGGCGCGATTGAACCGGTGAATCTCGTCGCAGAAGAGGATGGTGCCACGACCCAGCCGCCGCCGGTCTTCGGCCTCGCGAAGGATTTCGCGGACCCGTGGCACCCCTTCGGTCACGGCGCTGAAGCCGACGAACTGCCGGTCGGTGTAATGGGCGATGAGTCGCGCCAGCGTCGTCTTGCCGGTACCGGGCGGTCCCCAGAGGATGATGCTGCCCACATCGCCGCGACGAATGGAGTCGCCGAGCGGCTTGCCGGGGGCGAGCAGGTCGGCCTGCCCGACGAATTCGTCCAGCGTTCGGGGGCGCATCCGGGCAGCGAGCGGCTCCGGCGGGGTGAACAGTCCCGGCTCGGTCATGATTCCGGCGACGTGCGCGCCCATTCGAGGAGCCGGTCCCTGGTATTGAGCGCCGGATCGGCCAATACGGCCTGCAGCAACCGATCGAGCGTGCGGCCGATCGCCGGGCCGGCGGGGATGCCCGCGCGGATCAGGTCGTCGCCCGAGATGGCAAGTTGGCGGCGCGACGTCGCGTCGCCGCGGGCACGAACCGCATCGGCCACATCTGTCCACCGTGCGCCACCGGGCTCCCGCCACCGCGCCAACCTCGTGAGATCGTCCGCGGCATCGCCGACCGAGGCGAGCCAGCGTCGAACCGCGACCGCGTCGGCGCTTTCCGGCTGGGCCCGGGCACGGTCGATGGCCTCGGCGCGGTGAATCTCGCTGTTCGATCCCTTGAGGCGGCGCCACACCGGACCGGCCGCCGAGCAGACGAACGCGGTGACCAGGACCGGATCGCGGAGTATCTCGCCCGGGGAATCGGGTGGCGGCAGGCGTCCACAGTCCAGCTCCGGCATCCACACCGCCGCCACGCCGGCGCGACACCACAGGTCGACCAGTGCGCCCACCGTTCGGCTGGTGAGCACGCCCTTCATCCACTCGTCGCGGACGCGCTCGGCGGAGAGGTGACCGGTGTCGCCGGCCTGGGCGCTGGCAGCGTGCCAGGTGGCGGGATCAATGGTGAGGGCGAATCGCGCCGCAAAGCGGAGCGCGCGCAGGATGCGCAACCGATCTTCCCGGAACCGCGTGGCGGGGTCGCCCACGGCGCGAAGCACATGGCGGTGCAGGTCGCCGTAGCCGTCGAAGGGATCCCGCCACTCCCGGCGCATCGGATGATAGGCGATGGCGTTGATGGTGAAGTCGCGGCGCGCAAGGTCCTCGTCGAGTGACACGCCGAACGCCACCACGGCGTGCCGTCCGTCGGTCTGCACGTCCCGGCGGAAGGTGGTGACTTCATGCAGCCCGCCCTCGCCGTCGAGCACCCCGATCGTGCCATGCGCCAGACCGAGCGGCACGTGACGAGGGAAGAGCCGCTGCACTTCTTCGGGGGGTGCGGCGGTCGCGAGATCGACATCCTGATGACCCGGCTCGCCGGCCAGCCAGTCGCGGATCGCACCGCCCACGCACCAGGTCTCGTAGTGCTCCGCTTCGAGGCGCTCCAGAATCGCGAGCACCGCGCGCGGGATCTCGAACCCGTCAGGAAACGTCGTGCCGCTCACCGCGGATGCGGCGGTTTCAGCCACACAGCACGCTGCCGCCGTTGACGTTGAGGACTTCGCCGGTGATGTGTCGCGCGAGATCGGAGAGAAGAAAAGCGATCGGTCCGGCGATGTCGTCGGCGGTGGCGATCCGGCGCAGCGGGATGCCGGCGGCGATCCGATCGTGACCACCGCCGGCGTAGGCGGTCGCCGACATGTCGGTCTCGACCCAGCCGGGGGCGATCGCGTTGACGGTGATGGCGGGCGCGCATTCGATGGCGAGCGACTTGACGAAGGAGAGGATGGCGCCCTTGCTGGCGGCGTAGTCGGCGTGGAACGCCTCGCCGCGCTGACCGGCGGTACTGCTCACCAGCACCATGGTCCCGCCCTGTGCCATCGTGCCGAGCGCGGCGCGGGTCACCAGGAACACGGCATCGAGATTGACGCGCATCGTCTCGCGCCACCGTTCCGGCGCCATCCGCACCACCGGTGTCTCTGCCGCGGGCCAGATCCCGTGGTTGACGACCACGCCATCGAGCCCGCCGAACGCAGCCCGCACTTCGGTCATCAGCTGGCTCACCGCGCCGGCGTTGCTCAGATCCGGCGAGCCCACGTACGCGCGGCGCCCCATGCCGCGAATGGCACGGGCAACGTCTTCGGCGTCGGCGCGGCGGGTCTGGTAGGTGATGGCGACGTCGGCGCCACCCCGCGCGCACCGCAACGCCGTGGCGCGCCCGATCCCGCGGGAACCGCCGGTGACGAGGATCCGCCGTCCGGTGAGCGTAATCATCCGCCAAGCTCCGCGGTCAGGATCGCCGCGATCTGGTGTTGCACCGCGAGGTGAATCTCCTGGACGTGATTGACCGGGGCGTCGGTGACCACCCAGGCGTGGTCGACCAGCGCCGCCAGCCGTCCGCCGTCGCCGCCCAGCAATGCCACGGTGACCACGGCAAGCCGCCGCGCGGCAGCAGCGGCCGCGAGGCAATCGGGGCTGTTCCCCGACGTGCTGTGCAACACCAGCACGTCACCGGGCCGCGCCAGTGCCTCGAGTGGCCGCGAAAAGACGTGTTCGAAACCGAAGTCGTTGGACGCGGCGGTCATGACGGACGAATCGGTGGTCAACGCCATTGCCCGCAGCGGGCGCTGCGATCCGGGCCGATAGCGCACCACGTATTCCGCCGCGAGGTGTTGCGCGTCGGCGGCCGATCCGCCGTTGCCGGCAAAGAACAACGTGCCGCCGGCCGTGAGACAGCGTCGCATTGCGGCGACGATCGGTGCCAGCGCGGCGACGCCGGCGGCGTGGCGTTCGGCCAGCAACGCCAGCTCCCGCAGGCCATGGGCGATCCGTTCGCTGTCGCTCATTCCGACCTCAGCAGGCGCCGGACACCGCCCCACAGACCGCGCCGCGCCGGGAGGGGATCGACCTCGTAGGTCTGATGATCGTCGAGAATGGCGCGCGGATTGGTTTCCAGCAGCAGCAGCGCCTGATCAGCGCCGTCGCTTTCCGTCAGCCAGTCGAGCGCGTTGGCCACGCTCCGGTCGTCGCCGTGATTGTCCCCGGCGAGAATATCGGCCAGGCCCGCCCGCACGATGCTGCGCGCCCGTTCGCCGCGATGGCGGGGCATCGAGACGGCGGTCGCGTCGACCTGAATGACCGAGCCGAGATCGCGCCAGGCGCGCACGGTTTCCACCGTGCATGACGAGTAGCGTTCGGGGTGGGCCAGCACCGGCACGAGGCCGACGTGGACCACCTCGGCCAGCGCGCGGGCCACGATGTTCGCCGGGAACCAGGCGGGGAAACTCCACCAGCAGATACCGCGATCCGCCCAGCGTCACCTTCCGCTCGGCCGCCGCGGCGGGCACCGGCCGGTCGAGCATCACCTCCGCGCCGCGGTGCAACGCGACGCCTTCCGGACAGGCGGCACGCAGCTCCTCCCACGCCGCCTCGTACCTGGGCGGCCACCCCTCTTCGATCCGTCGAGGCCAGCAAGTGCGGCGTGCACGCGACGTCGGTCACGCCGCGCGCCACGAACGTGCGCAGCACCCGCACCGACTGGGCCACCGTGCGCGATCCGTCATCGACGCCCGGGAGGACGTGGGAATGCAGGTCGATCACGTCGACCCCGCCACGGCGGCGCGCAGCGAAGCGGCCATGTCGCCGAGATGCGCCGGATCGCGTTCAGCGTGCGCCAGCAGGGCCAGCGTGATCAATGCGTCGGCGGCGAGGAGGTCGAGTGCGGCGGCACGGCCGGCGCCGAAGGTCATCGACTCCTCGAGCGCGCGCTGGGCCGCGGCCGCCAGTCGTCCCCCCATGTCGCCATCGGCCGCGGCGGCGAAGAACCGCTCGGACCGGACCCGAAGCGCGTCCGGGGCGCCGTCGGTGCGGGCAGCGAACCAGGCCGCGTCCGCCGCGTTCACTCTGTCAGCCATTGCGCCAGTATCCCGGGCAGCTCTTCGATCACCACCCGTTCGGCGTTGGCCTGCCCGAGTGACCCGCTGGCGAACGCCGGGCGGCCACCGCCGCGGCCATCGTATCGGGCGGCCACCAACTTGATCAGGCGATTCGCGTCCTTGCCGGCCCGCACCAGGTCGTCGGTGACGGCAAACGACACCGCCGATGGCGCAGTCGGATTGATCAGCGCCAGTACGGAGCCCTCCTTGTGCCGCCCGCGGAACTGATCAGCGAGTTCACCCAGCTGGGCGCGGTCCTCGACGACCGTCGGCGTCACGATCAGCGTGACCGGCCCCGCCGCGATGCGCCGCTCCTCGCTCAGTCCGCCGGCCTTGACCACTTCGGCGAGCTTCGCCTCGAGTTTTTCCCGTTCGGCCAGCAACGCCTCCACCTTGCGCTCGAGCTGATCGGGCTGCGCCCGGAGTGTCTCGGCGATGGCGCCGAGACGGTGCTCCAGCGCGCGCACCACTCCGTAGGCGCCGTGGCCGGTGGCTGCCTCGATCCGGCGTACGCCAGCGGCGACACCGGTCTGGCCGGTGAACCGGAAGAGCCCGACCTGCCCCGACGAGCGCACATGGGTGCCGCCGCACAGTTCCAGCGAATCGCCGATCCGCACGACGCGGACGACGTCGCCGTACTTGTCGGCGAAGAACGCCATGGCGCCCAGCTGAAGCGCCTCGGTCAGCGGCATCTGGCGGATGTCGGTGACGTCGTTGGCGAGAATCAGCTCGTTGACGCCGGCTTCGATGTCGGCAAGCTGCGACGCCTCGATGGGCGCATGGTGCGAAAAATCGAAGCGGAGCCGCCCCGCCTCGACCAGCGACCCCTGCTGGCGGACGTGGGCGCCGAGCTGATCGCGCAGCACCTTGTGCACCAGGTGGGTGGCGGAGTGATTGCGTTCGATGTCGTGCCGGCGGGCCTTGTCGACCGTAGCGACGGCGTGCGCGCCGTCGCGCGGCCACTCGCCCTCGAACCGCCCGGAGAGGATGACGCGCTTCTGGTCGTCGCGCCGGGCCTCGGACACCTCCAGGCGCCAGCCATCGCCTTCGACCGTGCCGGTGTCGTTGACCTGGCCGCCGCCGCCGGGGTAGAACGGATTGTCCTCCAGCATGACATCGGTTGCGCCACCGCCCTGCCCCGCATACAGGACGCGGGTGTCGGCGACGAGCGTGTCGTATCCCACGAACCGCTGCACCGCCGACGGTGCCGCGGCGGTCGCAATGGTCGGCGTGCCGGCTTCGACGTTGACTTCGACGCCGCTGAGCCGCACCGCCGCGCCACGCACGGCGCGACTCCGCTCGCGCTGCTCGTCCATCGCACGCTCGAAGCCCGCGACGTCGACCGCGATGCCCCACTCCGCCGCGATCAGCTGCGTCAGGTCGAGCGGGAAGCCGTACGTGTCGAACAGCTTGAACGCGTCTTCGCCGGCGATGTGCCTGGCCCCGGTGGCGCGGATCTGCTCCAAGCGATCGAGCCCCGCTTCGATCGTCTCGAGAAACCGCTCTTCTTCCTGTCGGACCACGTCGGTGATGTAGGAGCGCTTTTCCGCCAGCTCGGGATAGGTGGCACCCATGATCGACACGACGGTCGGCACCAGTTCCACCAGCGTCGGCCTGCGCCGCCCGAGCAGCCAGGCGTGGCGCACGGCGCGGCGCAGGATGCGCCGCAGCACGAAGCCGCGCCCCTCGTTGCTCGGGTAGACGCCGTCCAACAGGAGAAAGCTGACAGCTCGGGCATGATCGGCGAGCACGCGGAACGACATGCCGCTCCCCTCGGGTCCGCCCGGATACTTCGCGCCCACCAGATGTTCGACCCGATTGATCAGCGGCCGGAAGAGATCGGTGTGGAAGATGTCGATCTGGTCCTGCATCACCGCGGCGAGGCGCTCCAGCCCCGCGCCGGTATCGACGCTCCGTTTCGGAAGCGGTGCCAGCGTCCCGTCCTGGGCACGGTCGAACTGCATGAACACCAGATTCCAGATCTCGAGAAACCGTCCCGATTCCGCCAGGTCCTCGAAGTGTTCGCGCGAGAGCGGTTCCGGCTTCGCGTCGGGTGTCCAGTCCAGGTCGACGAAGATCTCCGACGACGGGCCGCACGGCCCGGTGTCGCCCATCTGCCAGAAGTTGTCCTTGTCGCCGAGGCCGTAGATGCGGTCATGCGGCAGGCCGGCGATTTCGTGCCAGAGCTCGCGCGCTTCGGCGTCTTCGTGATGCACGCTGACGCGCAGGCGATCGGGCGCGAGGCCGAGCCATTCGTTCGACGTGACGAATTCCCACGCGAAGGCGATTGCATCGCGCTTGAAATAGTCGCCGAACGAGAAGTTGCCGAGCATCTCGAAGAACGTGTCGTGGCGCCGGGTCAGCCCGACCTGTTCGAGGTCGTTGTGCTTGCCACCGGCCCGCACGCACTTCTGGCACGTCGTGGCGCGGGTGTAGGGGCGCGGATCCTGCCCCAGGAAGGTCCGCTTGAACTGGACCATTCCGGCGTTGGTGAAGAGGAGTGTCGGGTCGTCCCGCGGTTCGAGCGAGGACGACGGGACCTCGACATGGCCGTGGGCGACGAAGAAATCGAGGAATTTCCGGCGGATGCGTGCGGATTCCATGGCGGCAAGCTAACCGCGCGAACCCCGGGGCCGGGAGGGAGACGACCCGGGCGGGAACCCGGAAGCCGTACCGGCAAAACGACTTACGCTTGGAGCACGCGATCGACGAGTTGGCGCATTTCTGCCCCGCGATAGCCGCGTCGGCCCAGGTAGGCCACCAGCCGGCGCCGCCGGGCTTCGCGCGGGAGTCCGTGCAATTGGTCGGCGCGCTTTTCCACGAGCGCGCGCGGCTGGGCCAGCGGATCGTCGACCGTGCTGAGGACTTCGCCGAGCACCTTGTCGACTACGTCGCGCCCTACGCCCCGTTGGGAGAGGTCGCGCCGCAGACGTGCCGGGCCGCGCCCACGCGGACCGTGCGATTCGACGTAGCCGCGCGCGAATACGAGATCATCGAGGAGACCGAGGCGCTCCAGCCGGTGGATGGCCGCCGTCACCGCCGCCGGCGTGTGGCCACGGTGTTCGAGCTTCAACGCGAGTTCGCGCGTGCCGTGGGCGCGCCGTTCCAGCGCGCGGAGCCCGGCGCGAAACGCCCCCTCTTCCTCCGCGGCCCGGTCGAGCGCGTCGATCGCATCGCCACGCACTTCGCGGCCGGGGGCAAGGCCGAGGGCGGTGACCATGTCGGCCGGCACCGTCCAAGCCGGCCGACCCCCGATCACCACGCGCAGGCTGCCGGGGCGGCGGGGATCGGCCACGAGATCGTCGATGATCACTCGCACGTCCTCATCGTCGACGGCAGCGACCGCGCCGTCGGACGTGTCCGGCGCCCCCACGCCGAGCAGCTCGCGCACCCGATGCTTCCACCTCCGCCAGCAGCGCCGGATTGTCCTTCAGGAACAGCTTGGCGTTTTCGCGGCCCTGCCCGATCCGCTGATCGCCGTAGGAGTACCACGCCCCCGACTTCTGGATGATGCCGCCGTCGCTGGCGAGATCGACCACGAGACCGGTGTGCGAGATCCCTTCATCGAACATCACGTCGAACTCGGCCTGCTTGAACGGCGGCGCCACCTTGTTCTTGACCACCTTGACCCGGACGTGCGAGCCGATGACCGCCTCACGCTCCTTGACCGGCCCGATCCGCCGGATGTCGAGCCGCAGCGACGCGTAGAACTTGAGCGCCTTGCCGCCGGTGGTCGTTTCGGGGTTGCCGAACATCACGCCGATCTTCTCGCGCAGCTGATTGATGAACACCACCGCGCAGTTGGTGCGATTGATGGCGCCGGCGAGTTTGCGCAGCGCCTGACTCATGAGCCGGGCCTGCAGGCCGACGTGCGAATCGCCCATCTCACCTTCGATCTCCGCCTTGGGAACCAGCGCGGCCACCGAATCGATGATCACCAGATCGACCGCGCCCGATCGGACCAGGATCTCGACGATCTCGAGGGCCTGCTCACCGGTGTCGGGCTGTGACACGAGGAGGTTCTCGATGTCGACGCCGAGCTTCCGCGCGTACTCGATGTCGAGCGCGTGCTCGGCATCGACATAGGCGGCGACACCGCCGGCCTGCTGCACGTTGGCGGCGACGTGGAGACAGAGCGTCGTCTTGCCCGACGACTCCGGGCCGTAGATCTCGGTGATGCGCCCCTTGGGAACGCCGCCGATACCGGTGGCGGCATCGAGGTTGATGGCACCGGTCGAAATGGCGGCGACCTTGACCCGCGGCCGGTCCGCCCCCATCCGCATGATGGCCCCGCGGCCGATCTGCTTCTCGATCTGCGAGATGGCGAGGTTCAGCGCCTTGCGCTTGTCGGCGTCGAGCCGGGTTTCGTCGGAGGCGGTCGGGGACGAGGCCATGGGGAGTTCCTTGAGATAGGGGTGTTGAGCTGTTGTGCCGTGAAAGCCGGAAATCACCAAGTGGATTATTTTGCTCCACCGTGATCCATGAACCAATCTACAACCGAATACATGCCGAATCAAGAGTTCCAAGGTGTAGTGTTTCGCGCCATATCAATGCCGTCATCGCCAACTCGGTCGCCAGGCGTCTTCCACCAGCTGCACCCGGGCCCCCGGACCGAAACCATCAAGCGCTGCCACGTCGAACCGGTACTGGTCGCCGGGCCTGCCATGCTTGAGAATCCATCCCCACGCCAGCCGCTCGATGACCCGCCGCTTCCGGGGGCCGATCGCCTCGACTCCGCTCCCGAACCGCACGCCGCGGCGGGTCTTGACCTCGACGAAGGCCACCAGATCGCCCCGCCGGGCAATGAGGTCGATATCGTGGCGGCCCATCCGGAATCGGTGGGCCTCGATGCGCCACCCCGTGCCGATGAGCCACTCGGCAGCCATCAGTTCGCCGTCCCAGCCGTCACGATGGCGGGGATCGGACCACTGCTCGGGGGGAATACGATCGCCGGTCACGCCCGACACAATACCGGTGGCGGTCGTCACCGACCTCACCGTCCCGACGCACAGGGGTGCCGAATAGCGCAGACCGAGCACCGGCGATAGACTGCGTGCCGCCCTGATGTCCCCGATCCGCCGTCAGCGCCGAGGTCGTTCCCGTGTCCAAGTCGTCGTACCGCATCGCGTTCGTCCTTGCCGTCCTCACCGCCGCATTCGCGACAGCACGCGGCGCGGCCCAGGTCACGGTGCGGGTGGATTCGTCGCATCATCAGGTGATCGTGGTGGTGGGACCATGGGACGTGCCCGGTGCGGCGCCGGGAGCAAGCGGGCCTCACGCCGGTCACACCGAAGCGCCGACGGTCCGGTTCGTGTGGCCGGTCGACGGCTGGGTGCATGGCGTGCGCCTGCGCATCCTCGATGCGCGCGGAACGGTGCTCTCCCGCCGGCTCATCCACCACGTCCAGCTGATCAACTTCTCGCGGCGCGAACTGGAGTATCCCGCCGCGGAACGCCTGGCGGGATTCGGCGGCGAAACGGACGACCTGCATCTCCCGGCGTCGATCGGCGTGCCGGTATCGGCAGGGATGGCGATGGCCATCGCCACCGCATGGCGTAACCCCGATCCCGCTCCGATCCACGGTGTCCGCATCGAATTCGCCGTGGATTGGCTTCCCACCAACTTCGTGCCGCGCCCGGTGAGCGTGCTGCCGGTGGCGCTGGTGGTGATCCACGACGTCTTCGAGCACAACGCGTTCGACCTCCCGCCGGGGCCGTCCACGTACACCCGCGACTTCCCGTGGACCGTTTCGGGCCGCGTGCTGGCGGTGGGTGGGCATCTGCACGACTATGGCATCAGTCTGACACTGCTCGATGCGTCGACACCCACGCCGCGCCGCGTGCTGTCGATCACCAGCAAGCGGGACAGCACCGGTCACGTGCTGGGCGTGTCCCGTCTACTGCCCGGTGCGATGGGATCGGGAACGGCGCTCAGGGCGGGTCGGACGTATCGCGTGGTGGGCAGCTACCAGAATACCAGCGGTGCCGCCATTGCCGCCGGCGCGATGTCACACCTGGTGGTGCTGTTCGCCCCGGATCACCTCGAGGCGTGGCCCGCGGTCGACAGCACCGATCCGCGCTGGAAGCAGGATCAGGACATCATTTTCCAGCGGGACATGGCGGGGATGGACATGTCGGGCGGCCAGCGCCGTTAGACGTACTCGTCCAGCTGGCTCAGCCCCACGAGCACGTCGCGCGGCTTCGACCCGTTGGGCGGACCAAGAATGCCGGCGTCGTGCAGCTGATCGATGATGCGCGCCGCCCGTCCGTACCCGATGCCGAGCCGGCGCTGTAGCAGGGACGTCGATCCGCCCTGATACTGGATGCACGCTTCGGCCGCCTGGCGGAACAGGGGATCACGGTTGCCATCGCCGTCGGCCTTCCCGTGTTCGTCCTCGGCGCCTTCCTGCGCGCGGATGACGGCGATGATGTCCTCCTCGGCGGCCGGCGCCGTGTTCGCGTCGCGCCGGGCGGCGTACCACGTCATCACGCGCTCTGTCTCTTCGGTGGAGATGTAAGCGCCCTGGACGCGCACCGGCTCGCTGCGTCCCGGCGGCAGGAAGAGCATGTCGCCGTTGCCGAGCAGCGCTTCGGCGCCGTTCTGGTCGAGGATGGTGCGTGAATCGACCTTGCTCGCCACCCGGAAGGCAATCCGGCTGGGGAAGTTCGCCTTGATGAGGCCGGTGAGGACGTTCACGCTGGGGCGCTGCGTCGCCAGGATGAGATGGATGCCGATGGCACGGGCCTTCTGCGCGAGCATCGCGAGCGGCGTCTCCACTTCTCCCTGCACCGTCATCATCAGATCGGCGAGTTCCTCGACCACCACCACGATCATCGGCAATTCGCCCTCGGTGTAGGTCTCCGTCCACGTGCTGGCGGGTGTACCCGGTGGTTCGTGCGCGATGGTGGACAGGGTGGGACGAGCGCCGGGTGGATTGAGCATCGGCTTGCCGTCGCGCACCTTGCGATTGAATTCGGAAAGTTGTCGCGCGCCGTTGGCGTGCAGCAGCTCGTAGCGGCGATTCATCTCGTACACGGCCCACTTGAGCGCCTTGGCGGCCTCGCTGTTGTCGGTGACCACCGGATGCCGCAGATGGGGAAGATCGTTGTACATCGAGAGCTCGACCATCTTCGGATCGATCATCAGCAACCGCAGCTGGCGCGGCGTGTAGCGGTAGATGAGGGCGGTGATGATGGTGTTGATCGCGACCGACTTGCCCGACCCGGTGGCACCGGCCACGAGCAGGTGCGGCATGCGCGACAGGTCGGCCACCACGGGGCGCCCCTCGACGTCGCGGCCGAGCGCGATCGGGAGCATCGCCTTGGCGTTGTGCCAGGCATCACTTTCGAGCAGTTCGCGCAGCAGCACGATCCGCGGACTCGGGTTGGGGATCTCCACCCCCACCGCGCCGCGCCCCGGAATCGGCGCCACCCGCAGCGACGTGGCTCGCATGCTGATGGCGAGATCGTCGGCCAGGGCCACGATCCGTCCCGCCTTTACGCCCGGCGCCGGCACCACTTCGAACTGGCTGACGGTCGGTCCCGACGTGATGCCGGCAAGCGTTCCGTCCACTTTGAATGTCTGCATCGTCTGCAGCAGCATCTCACCGAGACGCTGCAGTTGCGCCTGGTCGGCCTCGACGTCGCTCGAGCCGGGCGCATCGAGGAGATCGAGCGGCGGCAGCGCGTCGTCGTCGCGCCGGCCCTTGCCCTTCATGCTCCTGCCGGCGCGCGGCTCCGGTTCGTCGTCGAACAGTTCTTCCTGCGTCACAGCGACCGGCTCGGGTTCCCGCTCCGACGCCTGGTCGAACGGCAATTCACGCCGCACCGACGGCGCTGGCGGCGGTGACGGGGCCACGCCGGGGGCCGTTCCACCTTCGAGTCGCTGCAACGGATGCCACGCCAGTGTGCCGAGCGTTACCGCCGTGAGGACGACGAAGCCGGCAAGCAGGCCGCCGGCGGGACCGATCGACACCAGCGCGGCGTGGGACAGGAAGCCCGGCAACCAACCGGTCAGCCGCGCCGCCGCGCCCCAGTTCGCCGGCGCCGGGAGATAGATCGGCTCGTCGACCCGGAACAGGACACCAAGGACGTACGGGACCAGCAGGATACCGCCCGCGACCAGAATCGCGGCCCGCTTCATGTCGAGTCGCGGCAGTCGATCCAGTCCCGCCAGCCCGAGCACCAGGCCCAGCAGCGGCACACCAAGGGCGCCGATGCCCAGGCTCTGCCAGAGCATCGGGCCGATGGCGCGACCGATGGGGCCGGTCAAGTTGACCGGGATGAGCGTCAGCGCGAAGAACGCGCCAAACACGAGCCCCGCCACCGCGCCGAATCGCCGCAGCGGAACGCTCACGCGGCGCTCGGCAGGTCGGGGAGAGCCAGCGACACCCGCCGGTCGTGATACAGCGGCAGCACCGGCGCCGAGTCGAGCTGCGCGGCCGCGACGATGTCGTCGTGAAATCCGAGCCGTCGCAGGTCGCGGCCGGCACTCGAGAAGGCGAGGATGCGCTCGATGGCGCCGCCGTAGTGCGTGGCCAGCGCGAGCGCGCCCAGGGCGGCGTCGTTCAGCCCCTTACGATGGCGCGGACCACCGAGCGCCGCGATGGCGAACCGGCCGGCGAGAAACGCGTCGTCGAGCCCGAAGCTGCGATGCCGGCCGGCACAGACGATCAGCAGGTCGCCGTCCCGCTGATACGCCGCGTGGATCCGTGACGCGACCGCGCTGAAATTGACGGCGGCGCCGACCATCACCTCGCGCGCTCCGGCCGTCGCGAGGAGCGCCGCCGTGCCGTTGGTGGTGGTGATCACCACAGTGCGCCCACCCACGGTCCCGGCTGACATCTCCAGCGGCGAATTGCCGAGCTCGAACCCGTCGATCCGCACCCCCTGGCGTTCGCCGGCCAGTACCGTGTCGCGCGGGCCGACCGCCTGGGCAAGCCGCGTCGCGTCGCCGGCGTCCTCGGCGACGATCACCGCGCGAGCGCCGTGGTAGAGCGCCGCACAGATGGTAGTGCTCGCCCGCAGCACATCGACCACGACTACCGTGCGGCCGGTGACGTCACCTGGTGCGAGCTCATGAGGCGAGAACGCGACGTCGAGGGTCATCCCTCACGATACTCGGGCCGATGCGTCTCCGCCCGGAGGAGGTGCGGCTCCCGCTCGAGGAACTTGGTGTCGACCCTGCCGGCGACGAAATCCGGGTGCCGGATGACGCGCGCCAGGAACGGAATGGTGGTGGTGATGCCCTCCAGCACGAAGACCTCGAGCGCCTGCCCGAGGCGCGCCAGCGCTTCGGCGCGATCGCGGCCGTGCACGATGAGCTTGGCGAGCAACGAGTCGTAGTACGGCGGCACGGCGTAGCCGGCGTAGACATGGCTGTCGACGCGCACGCCGGGTCCGCCCGGGGGATGGTATGCGGTGATCAGCCCGGGACACGGCTGGAAGTTGCGGTAGGGATCTTCGGCGTTGATGCGCACCTCGATGGCGTGACCCACCAGGGGCGTCGGCCCGAACGACAGCGGCTCGCCCGCGGCCACCCGGATCTGCTCCTTCACCAGGTCGTGCCCGGTGACCATTTCGGTGACCGGATGTTCCACCTGGATGCGGGTGTTCATCTCCATGAAGTAGAACGAGCCGTCGGCATCGAGGAGGAATTCGATGGTACCCGCGCCGCTGTACTGGATGGCGGCAGCGAGCCGCACCGCGGCGTCGCCCATGGCCGCGCGCAGCGCCGGCGTCATGGCCGGCGACGGCGATTCCTCGATCAGCTTCTGATGACGGCGCTGCACCGAGCAGTCGCGCTCGCCCAGGTGGATGACGTGGCCGTGATTGTCGCCGAGCACCTGGATTTCCACGTGGCGCGGTGCCGCGAGGTACTTCTCGAGGTACACGTCGCCGTTGCCGAAGGCCGACAACGCTTCGTTCTGCGCCAGCGCGAAAAGCTGGGCAAACTGTTCGGCGTCGTGGGCGATGCGCATCCCCTTGCCGCCACCGCCGGCGGTCGCCTTGATGATCACCGGAAACCCGATCGACTCGGCCACGGCGACCGCTTCGTCGGCGTCGGGGAGCACGTCGGGCGATCCCGGCACGGTGGGGACGCCGGCCTCCTTGGCCAGGCGGCGTGCCGACGCCTTGTCGCCCATGGCGCGGATCTGGTCGCCGGTGGGCCCGATGAAGACGATGTTGGAGGCGCGGCAGGTGTCCGCGAACTCGGCGTTTTCCGCCAGAAAGCCGTAGCCGGGATGGATCGCGTCCGCGCCGGTCACCTCGGCAGCGGCGATGAGATTGGGAATGCGCAGATACGACAGTCGGCCCTGCGGTGGGCCGATGCAGACGTCGTCGTCGGCAAATCGCACGTGCAGCGACTCGCGGTCGGCCTCGCTGTAGACCGCGACGGTGCGGATGCCGAGCTCGTGGCAGGCGCGAATGACCCGCAGCGCGATTTCGCCGCGGTTCGCCACCATGACCTTGCGGAACATCAGCCGGTATCCCCGTCCGCCAACCCGGTGAAGGTCCGATCGGACGCGCCGGTGACACCGGAGATGCGCAGCGCGAACTCGTTGGGGTGCGTGGCGTTGTAGACGGCGGCCTCGTAGGTGATGATGCCGTCGAGATACCACCGCATGAGCGACTGGTCGAAGCTCTGCATGCCGTAGGTGATGCCGCCCTGCGAGATCAGATCGGGAATGTCGAGGGCCTTCTGCGTGTCGCGGATGTTGTCCGCCACCGCGGCGCTGTTGATCAGCACTTCCACCGCCGGCACGCGGCCGCGGCCGTCGGCCCGCGGCACCAGGCGCATCGAGAGCACGCCGGCCAGCGCCGTCGACAGCAGCATCCGGATTTCGGCGTGCTGGTGCGGCGGATAGAACGACAGCACCCGGGAAATGGTCTGCGTCGCGTCGGTGGTGTGAATGGTCGAGAGCACCAGGTGCCCGGTGTCGGCCGCCTTGAGCGCGGTGTCCATCGTCTCCAGATCGCGGATTTCACCGATCAGGATGACGTCGGGGTCCTGGCGCAGAATATGGCGCAACGCGTCGCCGAAGGAGAGCGTGTCGCTGCCGACTTCGCGTTGCGAGACGTTCGCCAGCTGATCGCGATGGAGGAACTCGATCGGATCTTCGATGGTGATGATGTTGACGCGCCGGTTGCGGTTGATGTGATCGATGATCGCCGCCAGCGATGTCGACTTGCCGCTGCCGGTGACCCCGGTGACCAGCACCAGACCGCGGGGCCGGAGCGAGATCTCCTCGAGCACCGGCGGCAGCAGCAGCTCGCGGATGGTGCGGACTTCGTAGGGGATGGCGCGGAACGCGAACGACAGCGTGCCGCGCTGCTGGTAGACGTTGGTCCGGAACCGGCCGATGCCGGGCACGCCGATGCCGAAATCGGCTTCCTTGCTTTCGACGAACTCGCGCATCTGCCGCGGCGTCATCAGTGATTCGGCAAGCGCTTTGAGCTCCTCGGGCCGCAGCTGCGGCATCGGCAGCATTTCCAGCTCACCGTCGACCCGCACCGTCGGGGGCCGGCCCGCCTTCAACAGCAGGTCGGAGGCGCCGCGCTGGATCATCTCCACGATCGCCTTGCGGAACTGGAAGCCGGCCGCGCTGGCGTCGCCGGCGAGTACCTCGGCCTGCGCCACGGGCGGCGGTGTCGAATCAACCATTGGGATCGACCCGGTAGAGGACCTGGCCGTATTCGACCGGTGCGGCGTCATCGACGCACACCTCCCGGACGACACCGGCGACTTCCGCTTCAATCTCGTTCATGATCTTCATCGCTTCGATGATGCACACCGTCTGGCCGGAGGTGACCCGCGAACCGACCCGCACGTACGGTTCGGCACCGGGTTCCGGCTGGGCGTAGAACGTCCCCACCATCGGCGAACGGATCTCCTTGAGCGTCGACGGCGCCGGCACCGGCTCCGCGGCGGGGGCCACCGCCGGCGGCGCGCTCGACGGCAGCGGGACCGGCGCGCCGGCCAGCATCGCCATCCCGCCCTGCTGCGTGCGCGTGATGACCACGCCGGTCCCGAAGAACCCTTTCAGTTCGATCGATCCGATTTCGGGACGCTCGCGCAACAACTCCGCCAGGCGGCGCACGTCGCGAAATTCGATCCCTTTGAGCCCCGGAACCTCCTTCAGGGCGCGGGCCAGTTCCTGCATTTCGTCAGGCGTCATACGCGGGTCAGGTATTTGTCCTCGCGCCGGTCGACGCGGATGATGGTGCCCGGTTCGATGAACAGCGGAACCTGGACGACCGCGCCGGTTTCGAGGCGCGCCGGCTTGGTCCCGCCGCTGGCGGTGTCGCCGCGGATCCCGGGATCGGTCTCGACGATCTGCAACTCCACGAAGTTGGGAAGCTCGAGCAGGAGGACCTGGTCGTCGTGCACCAGTCCGGTGCACTCCATCCCCTCCTTGAGATACTTGAGTTGATGCCCGCCGATCATCTCGGCGCTGAGCATGATGTCGTCGAAGCTCTGCAGATCGAGAAAGTGGTAGAACCCGCCGTCGCGATACGAATAGGTCATCGGGCGGTAGGAGAGGTCGACGGGATTGATGCGCTCGCCGGAGGGAAAGGTCCGCTCCAGGACGGCGCCGGTCTTGACGTTGCGGAGCCGCGTCCGGACGAACGCGCTTCCCTTCCCCGGTTTGACGTGCTGGAAGTACGTGACCTGCATCAGCTGCCCGTCGAGGTCGAGCACCAGGCCGTTATGTATGTCCGCGGTAGTCGCCACGCCCACTCCTGCTACGCGCCGAGGATGATGAGGTCTGTGCGGCCATCGGTGAGGAGGACGGGGCCATCCGGTCCGAGCCAGACGTCGTCCTCGATTCGAACCCCGCCCCACCCCGGAAGATAGACTCCCGGCTCGATCGTGACCACCGCTCCCGCCGGCAGGGCCGCCTCGGCGGTCACCGCAAGTCTCGGCGCCTCATGCACTTCCAGCCCCAGTCCGTGACCAAGCGAGTGGCCGAACGCCTCGCCGTAGCCGCGCGAGGCGATGAGGTCCCGCGCCAGGGCATCGGCCTCCCGGCCGCTCATCCCCGCCCGGATCCCCTCCCGAGCCCGTCGCTGCGCCTGCTCGACCAGTTCGTACACCGTCCGCTGCCGCTCGTCGGGAGGGCCCACCATCACCGTCCGGGTGATGTCGGAGCAATACCCGTCGACCTGGGCACCGAAGTCGATCACCACCAGTTCGCCGGCCCCGATCGGTCGGGTCGACGTGCGGCCGTGGGGCAACGCGCCCCGTGGGCCCGAAGCGAGGATGGTCGGAAAGGGGTGCCACTCACTGCCGCGGCGCCGGAGCGCCGCTTCCAGGCGTGCGGCGACGTCGATCTCCCGCTCGCCGGGAGCGACCGACGGGAGGATTGCCGCGAGCGCTTCCTGCGCCAGATCGGCGGCGCTCCGGATCGCGGCGACTTCGCCGTCGTCCTTCACCTGCCGGAGTTCCTCGACGAGGTCGACCAAGGGCATCGGCGGCTGCCGCGTCGCACCATCGAGCCGCGCCGCGTCACGCACCGACAGCACGTGCGATTCGATGGCGAGCGCCCGCGGCGGATCGTCGGCCAGCCGCCGGCGCAGGCGCTCCCAGAGGTTGCTCCGCTCGATCACCACCTCGGCGGCTCCGTCCACTTCCTGCGGCACCTGCGTCGCGTACCGGAAGTCGGTGAGGAGCGTCGTGCGGTGCGGCCGCACCAGCACGAGGGCCGACGAACCGGTGAAGCCGGTGAGCCAGCGGATGTTGGGGAGGTGGGTGACCAGCAGCGCATCGACGTCGTGCGCGGCCAGGGACCTGAGCAGCGCGTCGCGCCGCGCGGCGCGGCGGTCAACCATCGCGGAGCGTCGCGACGAGCGCTTCGAGCGCGAAGAGGTAACCGTCGGCTCCCAGTCCCGCGATTACGCCGCGCGCCAGATCGGCGGTCAGCGAGTGATGACGCGCCGCCTCGCGCGCGAAGATGTTGGAGAGGTGGACCTCGATGAACGGGAGCGGCGCGGCGAGGAAGGCATCGCGAATGGCGAGCGACGTGTGCGTGTACGCGCCGAGGTTGACGATGGCGCCATCGGCGTGGGTCCGCAGCCGCTGCACCACGTCGACCAGTTCACCCTCGTGATTCGATTGGTGGAACGTCACGGTCGCCCCGATCGCCGCGGCGCGTTCGCGCAGCAGCGCCTCGACGTCCGCGAGGGTGCGGCTGCCATAGATGGCCGGCTCACGGGTGCCGAGCAGGTTGAGATTGGGCCCGTTAATGACGGCGACGCGCGGGGTCACCGGCCCAGCTCCTTGAGCCAGCGCTGAAAGGCCTCGAGGTTCTCGTCGTTGCCGCCCAGCGCCGCGCCGGCCGGTTCCCGGAAGAACGCGTCGTACGCGCTGGCGGGCGGGCGGAGGTCGGGGTGCGAAGCGGCGACCGACGCAAGCCAGACCGCAACGCTCCGACCGCCGCTCGTGGCAGCGTCGTACGGCCGGGGACGGCGGGTGGAGACTTCCGCCCGGACGGCGTCCCGCGCCGACCGGAGCCGGGTATTCCCCGGCTCGCGGGCCAGGAGGGCCTCGAAGACCTCCAGCGCCCGGTCGTGGTGCCCCTGGCGATGGTACAGCACGGCCAGAGACTCGGTGAGCAGCGGTTCGGGAGGTTCGTCGTCGAAGCCCCCGGCGTCGGACGGCTCCGCGGCGTGCTCTTCTCCCTCGGGCGGCGCCGCCGGCCCGGGCGATACGTTCGTCCTCTGCGGCTCGGCCGCCCCGCTCGAGCGGATCTCGGAGGCCGCCGCGAGCGCGCCCGGGTGGCGCGGGTCGAGTTGCAGGGCACGCGACAGCGCGTCGACGGCGCCGGCCAGATCGCCCGCATCCCAACGCACGCGCGCCAGGGTCACATGACCGGGGAGATAGGCCGGGAAGCGCTCCAGTCCTTCGCCCAGCACCGCCAGGGCGTGGTCGGTCTGGCGCTGCTTGCGCAGGGCATCGGCCAGGGCCGCGAAGACGCCGCGTTCGTGCTGTGCGTTCCAGCGTCCCGCCAGCTGTTCGACTTCGGTTCCGTAAGGCATCAGCAGGAGTGTCGGTTGCGGACGGAGGGAGGGCAACCCTAGCGCGCCCCGGAGCGGGTGTCAACCACGCACCGCGGGTTGAGGTGGATCAACGGCCGCGCTAGGTTTCCGGGCTCCACGGAAGGTGGGTTGACGCACGATATGATGCAAGCATTTCGCAATGCCGCCAAGCCGGTCGTCTATCTCATCACGATCACGTTCCTCGGCTGGATGATCTTCAGCCTGAGCGGGCTGTCGGGCCAGGGCGGCATATTCACCAAGACCTCGGTCGGCTCGATCAACGGGCAGGCCGTCGATGCCCGCGTCTACGAGACGGCCGTCCAGAACGCCATCACCCAGCGCCAACAGGCCACCCACGAATCGCTGGGTCTCGAAGACCAGGAACAGATCCGAAATCAGGTCTGGGATCAGTTCGTGCAGGAGGCGCTGCTCAATTCGCAGATCAGGAAGTACCACATCAGCACCAGCGACGCGGAGGTGGCGGACTGGATCCGCAACGTCCCGCCCCAGGAACTGCAGCAGGCGCCCGACTTCCAGACCAGCGGCAAGTTCGACCTGAGCAAGTACCAGCGATGGCTGGCGTCGCCGCTGGGACAGCAGTACGTGCCGGCGCTGGAGCAGGAGGCGCGCCAGGAGCTGTTGCGGAACAAGCTGTTCGTCGATGTCACCGCCGACGTCTTCCCGTCCGACGCCGCACTCTGGCAGTGGTACCGGGATCAGCACGAGCAGGTGAGCATGCAGTTGACGGCCATCATCGGGCGGACGCTGATTCCGGACAGCGCCGTGACGGTCACGGACAGCGAGGCGGCCGCATATTACAAGGCCCACCTCGACCGCTTCCGGCGGCCGCAGAGCGCGTTCATGAGCTTCGTGGCAGTGCCGCGGCGCGTGGATGCCAGCGACAGCGCGGCGGCACTCGCCCGGGCCAACGATCTCCGCCAGGAGATCGAGAAGGGGACGGCGTTCGCCGACGTGGCGCGGCAGGAGTCCGCCGATACCGCCACGGCGAAGAACGGCGGCGATCTCGGAACATTCGGGCGGGGCGAGATGGCACCGGAGTTCGAGAAGGCGGCGTTCTCGCTGCCGCTCAACACCGTTTCGCAACCGGTGCAGACATCATTCGGATACCACCTGATCGAGGTCACCAAGCGGACCAAGGACAGCGTCACCGCGCGGCATATCCTGATTCCGATCGAACTCGCCGGCGCGCACCGCGATCAGGTCGACGCGGCCACCGACACGCTCGAGCGGCTGGCGGCGGAACGTCTCGACCCGGCATCGCTCGATACCGCCGCGCGGGTCCTGAAGCGGCCGATCGGCGCCACCGGACCGGTGCAGGAGGGGAGTCGGGTCCAGCTTGGCGCCTACGTCATCCCCGACGCCGGTGTGTGGGCGTTCGAGGCCAAGCCGGGCGAGACGTCGCCCCTGATCACCGGCGACGCCGCCTATTACGTCTTCAGGCTCGATTCGATCCAGTCGGCGGGGACGCCGCCGTTGGCGGAGATCCGACCAGCAGTCGAAATCGCGACGCGCGAGGCGAAGAAGGACGACCAGGCACACCGGATCGCGGCTGACCTGATGGCGCGGATCAAGGGCGGCGCAACCCTCGAAGCGGCGTCGGCGGCCATGCACTTGCCGCACCGGGATTTCCCGCTGTTCACGCGGGTCAATCCGCCGCTGACGACGCCGGCCCTGATCGGCACCGCGTTCGGGCTCAAGAAGGGCCAGGTGAGCGGGATCATCGACACGCCCGATGGCATCTACGTGATCGACGTGCTCGATCACGTCCCCGCCGACTCCGCGGCGTTCGAGAAGGACAAGACGACCTTGCTGAACCAGTTCATCCGCGACGCGCGCCAGCAGCGGGTCCGCTACTATCTGGCGGCCCTCAAGGATGCCGCGACCATCAAGGACGATCGCAACGCGTTGCGGAAGACCAACGCCGAACAACAGGCGGCCGCGAACAACCCGTCCAGCTGACCGCGGGCCGGACCGTCACCGAAGCCGAACGGGCGCCCGGAGCAGACTCCCGGCGCCCGTTTGGCGTGCGACACCACCGACTGCGGTTACTGCGACAGCCGCTTGGGCTCGCCGCCGGTGGGCGCGGCAGCCGACTGCTTGACGTTGTCGCCCTCGAGGATGCGCGGCGCGTTGGCGGAATGCTCGTCGGGGGGGTTCATCAGCGCGTTCTGCGTGTCGGTGAGCGAACGTTTGAACTCGCGGATGCCCTTCCCCATCGACGCCCCGATCTCCGGCAGCCGCTTGGCGCCGAAGATCAACAGGAACAACACCATCAACAGCAGGATCTCGGTGAATCCGAATTTGCCGTCAAACATACCGGAACCTCGCCTTCAGAAGAGCGACCGCGCGGCGTAATACGCCACCGCGACGCCGATAAGGCTCAGGATGGAGACATGGAGTCCCACCGGGCCCAGCGTGAATGATATCACCAGCAAGTCAACCGAAACAGGGCCGAAGCTGGGGACCACGGAATAGGTGAAGAAGGACTTGGCGGCGCTGTCGGGGAGGAACCGCGACATCAGGGCGGTAAAGAACCCCCCGATGACGAACCCCGACACCAGGACGCCGAAGTAGAACCCGGGGCGCTTGGGTCCGACCGCCATCAGCTGCGCCGCTCCACCATGTAGCCCAGCATCGCCCGGAGGGTCTCGCGGGCCGACGATTCAGGGAGGGCGTCGAGATCACCCTCGGCCGCCGCCACGAGATCCTGGGCCCGCCGCCTGGCACGCTCCAGACCGCCGTGGCGGGCCACGGCCGCCACCACGGCGGCGATCTGGGCATCGGATGGTTCGGGGTTCGCCATCAGCGCTTCCAGATTGGCACGTTCGGCCGGGGTAAGCAACGGGAGGGCGTAGATCAGCGGCAGCGTCACCTTGTGCTCACGAAGGTCGAGGCCCGACGGCTTGCCCGTGGTCGCCTCGTCGGCGGTGTAATCCAGCAGATCGTCGACGATCTGAAACGCCATTCCCAACTTGGCGCCAAACCGGCCCAGGGCGCGACGCTCGTCGTCCGGGGCGTCCAGCGCACCCACCTCGCAGGCGCCGGAAATCAGCGACGCGGTCTTGGCCCGGATCAGCAGGTCGTAATGCTCTTCCGAGAACGCCAGCGGATCGTGCGCCAGGAGCTGGCGCATCTCCCCGATCGTCATCTCGTTGGTAACCCGCGCCAGGATCTGCAAGGCGCGCAGGTCGCCGACCCGCACCAGTTCCACCACGGCGCGCGAGTAGAGGAAGTCGCCCATGATCACCGAC
This sequence comes from uncultured Gemmatimonadales bacterium, assembly GCA_963697065.1. Classification (GTDB taxonomy): domain Bacteria; phylum Gemmatimonadota; class Gemmatimonadetes; order Gemmatimonadales; family GWC2-71-9; genus Palsa-1233. Next base: position 2,003,177 of record CAVOMQ010000001.1, on the reverse strand, counting down.
ACCTGATGTGAGAACAGGGCGTTGATCGTCGGCATGCCGCGGCGCAGCACCGAATGGTCGACCGAGTCGTCGTGGACGAGGGTGGCGAGATGGATCAGCTCGATCACCGCGGCCAGCGTGGCGGCATGGGGCGATGGGCCGCCGGTGGCCTCGTCGGCGAGAAGCGCCAGCGTGGGCCGGAGCATCTTGCCCCGCATCCGCAACAGGTGCTGGTTGACCTCGCTGATCAGCGGGAAATCGGCTTCGATCATGCGGCGCATTTCGAGCTCGACCTGCGCCAGGCGCGGCTCGACGCCGGCCTGCAGCTCGGCAAGCGTCGGCGGGACCACCTGCGGCGCGGTCACGGCGTGTCTCCCGCGCCGCCCGAAAGCCGCTCGTTGGCATCTTCGAACATCACGTCGACCGCCACCACGCGCTGGTAGTATGCCAGCGCTTCGTCACCCTTTCCCTGCGCTTCGAGCGACCGGCCCAGCCAGTAGAGCACACCGATCTTGTCGGCATCGCCTTCCGGTCCGCGTTCCACACCGCGCAACACCGCTTCGGCCACGGCGGGGCGTCCCTGGGCGAAGAACACCTGGCCGAGCGCTTCCGACGTGCGCAACCGCACTTCGGGAGCGCGCAACGCTTTCTGAAATTCGCCGACCGCCTCGTCGAGGAGTCCCATCTCCTTGAACGCGATACCCAGGTCGTAGTGGGCCTGATGGTCTTCGACGGGGAGGTTCTGGTCAAGGGCGCGCTTGAATTCGGCGAGCGCGTCGCGGAAGGTGTCCTCTTCGTCGGGGGCCACGTCCGGCGTTTCAGTGCGCATTCGCGTGGTGCGCGGTCCGGCGTCGTCGATCACCATGGCCCCGAAATCGATGAACCCCGACGGCGTCTCACTCTCGGCGGTCTGCGGCCCCATGGCGCGGAGCGCGGCGCGCGCGTGCTCATTGCGGTCGTCGAGTTCGAGCACGCGGCGGTAGACGGCGATCGCCTTCTCGTTGCTCCCTTCGCGCATCAGGGCGTCGCCGAGTCCGGCGTAGGCGTCGCAGAGCCGGGCCGAATCGCGCATCCGGGCGCCGATCTCGACCCGGGTCTGATAGCGGACGATGGCGCGGGGCTCGGCCTGGATCAGTTCCGACGCCACCTGGTACGCGTGGATCCATTCCTGCTGCGACTGGTACAGCTCGAGCGCCCGTTCGAGGGCGGCGATCCCCCGGGCGCGGTCGCCGTGCTCGAGGAGCGCGGTGGCCAGCACCCGCTGCCCCAGGGCGTCGCCGGGATCGGGTTCGGGAAGCTCGACCGCGGCCGGTGCGGGCGTGGCGGTGTCGATGAAGGGCAATTCCGGCGCCGGAACCCCGGGCTCGCGTGGCCGCGCCGGCGACATGTCCATCGGCGCAATATCGTCCGGTGGCGCAATCGCGGCTGCGCCGGTCTGCTCCAGCCCGTCGATCGTGCCGCCCTCGGCCTCGACGGGAGCGGCGGCGGCGGATTCGAATCCCTCGAGGCGTGGGGGCGGGGCGAGATCGAGTTCACTCGACGCGCGATCGACGTCGACCAGCCCCTCGACACGGCCCAACACCGGCGGTTCGTCGGTGGTGCCGACCCCCTCGCGGGTCGGCACCAACCCCTCGACCATTCCGACCTCCGCCGCGGAGTTCTCGAAGTCGGCCATGACGGTGGGCTGGAAGTCGCCGGGGATGTCGGACTCCGCCTCGACGCCGCGTCCTTCCTCGGGTGCGCTCCCCGGCGGCGGCTCGGAGGCCCGCTCGATCCGCATCGGACCGGTGTCGATGAACACCAGTCCTCCCGAGTCGCGTCGCGCCCCGTCGGCCGTTGCCTGGGCGGGCGCCACGCCCTCACGGCCGAGCAGCTCGTCGAGCAGGATTTCGAGGTCCCGCCAACCGCTGAAGTCGTCCCCGAACTGTTCCAGCGCTTTGCGCGCGGCCTCGCCCTGACCGGCCACGGTGCTGCGCTGGAGATACAGCGTCAGATTCTGGCGTACCTCGTACAGCACCCGCTTGCGGGCCTGGAAGCGCCCCAACTCGAGATAGGTCTGGATATGACCGGGATCGGCGCGGAGGATCTTGCCGGAAACGGCGATGGCGTTGTTGAAGAAGCCGAGTTCACTGTAGCGCGCGGCGGCCTGGGCCCACGCGTCGTACGCGGCGAGCAGGTCGCCGTCCTTGTACGCCAGATCGCCGATCCGATTGTAGAGGGCGGGGTCGCCCCCTTCGGACGTACCCTCCCCTTCCCGAATGGCCTGGCGATACAGCTCGATTGCCGCGCGCCATTCCTCCCGTTGTTCGTGCTGCCGGGCGGCGACTTTGAGCTGGTGCAGCGTCATGGTCCGCCGAGGTAGGAGAGAGGGCTCAAGTGCTGATCTGGCTTGAGGTTCTAAGTGTAGAACGGCCCCGACGCCCACACAAGCGAGGTGCGCCCTGAAAGCATCGGCGCGAAGCCGTCCCGACTCCACCCCCGGCGCGGGGGTGGGCCGCACCGGCGTCAGGGGTTGGGGTTCTGGGTGGTCTGCACCGACGACTGCCGGTAATCCGCCTTGATCACGTTCGGCAGGTTGATCAGGTAGATCGAAAAATAGAGGGCGAAGTTGCCGTTGGGATTCTTCACGAAATGGAAGGTTGCCCGCCAGTCATGCAGATCGCGCTGCAGCTCGAGGTCCTGTGACGCAAATTGGTGCATGGTGGCGTCGTACTGCGTGTTCCACGACACCGTCCAGAACGGCGTCGGCGAGAACGAGAGGTTCAGTCCGATGTTGCTCTGCGTGCCGGTGCCGATCGTGGTCGGCAGCGGCAGGGCGTCGAAGGTGCTGTCGAGCGAGGTCGCGTCGCTGTTCGTGATGACCGGTGCGACGGGCAGGCCGAAGGGGCGCTGTCGGGAAAGCGAATAGGTGATGCTGGCGTTGAAACCGCCATGCGGCAGCGGCGCCCCGGCGGTCCCGCCGCCGAACATCCCCGGCCCGAACACCGGCGACGGGTTGGAGAGATTCCCCTGGCCGTACGGGCTCGGCGGCGGCGCCCCGGGCGTGGGCTTGCCGCCGCGGTGAGCCAGGCCCACCAGCGCCAGCAGGCCGTGGAATGTGGCCCCGGTCAGCGACACGTTGGCCTGCACGTTGGAAAGGAACGGCGAGAACTTCGCGGTGTCGGATCCGACCTGTCCCTGCCAGAGGTCGTGCGTGACGGAAAGCTGGAAACCGGGCAGGAGATCGCTCTGCAACGAGTTGGTGAGCGCCGCGGTCGTCCACCCGGTGCGCCGGTCGAGCTTGGCCTGCTCGAAATCATAGCTCAGCGCGGAGGTGCTGAGCTGGAGCACGCGCTTGTTGGGCCACTTGGTCCGGTCGCTGGTGGTGTCGTTGGCTGGGGGATGCATCTTGATCTCCACCGTCTGCTGCAACGACACCGACGCGCGCATCGCTGCTGGTACGCGGAGCGAGGGAAGCGGTGCCCCGGCGTCGGCGAGCGCCCGGGCGTACGTCGCGGATACCGTCGCCGGCGGCGACCACGTGAACTGCATGACCGGCGCGAAGGTGTAGCGCGTCCGGACCGCCGGCCCCAGGCCGCGATTGATGAACCCGAAGAGCGACGGCGCGGCCTGCAGTTGGAGCTGGACCTTCTTGCCCTGCCGCGCCCATTGACCGTTGCTCCCCGCCGAACGCAGGAACATCGGCCCCGAGGTGACGTTCGTGGCGCTGATCGACGGCGTGATGTTCCAGGTGCTGTGCGCCAGCACCGGCAGCGAGATGCCCGCGTTGACGTCGATGCCGCTGCGATAATCGCCATTCCGGTAGGTGGTGACGGTGATCGAATCGGTGTCAGTCGGCGTCGAGAGATCCGGCTCCTTGCGGGTCACCACCTGGCGGCCGTTCACCTGCTGGTCGGTGGCCTGGACCGACGTGTTGACGGTGAAGCCGTGAATGTTGAAGGGCGTGTTGAGACTCACGGTCGAGGTACGCGATCGGCCCGTCTCCGAGACGGTGTCGATGCCGCCGCTACCGATCAACTGCTGCACCGGAAGCGCCACGTTGAATTGGGTCTGGTTGTTGATCGACAGCGACGGTGACCAGCTGCTGCTCGATCCGATGGCGATCGGCTTCGGCGAGATCTGCAGCGCGGGTAGCGTCATCGTCCCCGGACCGCCCGACAGCGACTGCTGCCGGTTGCCGCCCAGCGTCACCTGGCCCCAGCGAAACCGCTTGGTGAAGTTGGCCGCACTGCTGATCTGCTGGGTCGACTGCAGCGGGTCGATGGCGTTGTTGACCAGCTGGGTGGTGCTGCTGGCATAGTTGACGTTCAGCGTCAGCGTGGTCGTCAGATCGAATCGCTGCGAATGACTCCAGTGCCATTGCTGCGACGTGCGGCCGTGATCCCGCTGCTCGCTGAACGACAACGAGCTGGGCTGGACGAACTGGTCGCGCCAGCGGTACTCCAGATTGGCGCCGTACTGGATGTAGCGGTTGGCGTACCAGTCGAAGCGTCCGGTGACGTCGATGTAGTCGTTCGGCGCCCAGTAGTAGCCGAGGTTGGTGACCTGGCGGTTGTAGCTGGGCACCGGCCGGACGATGTCGTTAAAGCCGAATTGCGGGATGAGAATCCCCGAATGGCGCCCGGTGCGGGTATTGTCGAAGATGAACGGGATCCAGACGATCGGCACGTCACGGATGTACAGCACGGCCGGCCGGGCCACGATGACCGACTGGTCCACCCACTTCAACTCGCCGGCAGAAAAGTGGTAATGGGGAATCGGCAGGTCGCAGGACGTGAATTCGGTGTTGGCCGCGTAGAGGCGCTTGGCGGAAGAATCCACCGCGAGGGTGCCGCGCATGAACCAGGTGCCGCTCAGCCCCGGATCGGTGAAGGACGTCAGCGCCTGGCTCACCACGGCGCGGTCGGTGCAGGTGTTCACCCGCAGCACCTGCCCCACCACGATCCGCCCCTTCTGGAAGAACTTCGGCTCGCCCTGCGCAGCGAGGGCGCAGCGGCTGTCGTCGTAGGCGATCTGGTCGGCTTCGAGGTCGCCGTCCGCCCGGGTGGTGGCGGCATGTCCGCCGAGAAGAATCCGGGAATTGGCGGCGTCGAGCGAGGCGGAGTCGGCGAGGTAGCGGGTCGATTCGAAATTCGGCTGGTCGATCAGGGCCTGCATCAGGGCGTCCGCCGCGGGAAAGATCCGGGCCGGCTGGGTGGGCAACCCGAGGCGCCGGGCGGTGCTGGTGTCGATGGTGTTGGCCGGCAGCGCGCCGGTCTTGCCGGTGTCGCCCGGAGCGGGCGGGCCCGGCGCCCCGGCCACCGGCCGCGACACCGGTAGCTGGGCATGCGCCGCGGCCGGGTGAGCCAGGAACGCGAGCAGCAGCAGCCCCGCGGTGACCGCGACGTGCGACCGCTTGCGCCGTTCCACCAGATAGGCCCCGCCCATCCCGATGCCGTACAGCACCAGCAGCGGCACCGTCCAGATGATCATCGAGATGGCATCGGGGCTGGGGGAGAGGATCGCGCCGCCCACGGCGCAGAAGAACAGCGCATACCGGGAGTACTTGACGTACTTGCGGAACGACATGATGTCGAACCACGCCAGCAGGATCATCACCAGCGGCAGTTCGCAGGAGATGCCGCAGGCGATCAGCACCTGCAGGACGAAGTCGAAATACTCGTTCCAGGTGATCTGGATGTTGAACGAACCGGAACGGTAGGTGAGCAGGAACTTGAGCGTCGGCCCGAGCGCCTCGAACCACCCCAGCAGCGCGCCGGCGATGAAGAGGGCCAGGCCAGCCACCAGGGTCGGGATCAGGGCCCGCTTTTCGCGCGCGTACAACGCCGGCGAAAGAAACGCCCAGATCTGGTAGATCACCGCCGGCGACGCGAGCACCACGCCGAACACCACGCCCAGCTTGACGTAGATCATCACCGGTTCCATCGGCGACAACACCAGCAGTTTGCCGCCGGTGACATACGGCGCGGCCGGAGCCGAGAGGTATTCGACCAGCTTGAACTGGATCGTGAACCACAGGCCGATACCGACGCCGATCGCAATGGCGATCAGCGCCTTGATGATGCGGCCACGAAGTTCCTCGAGGTGATCGAGGAACGGCATTTCGCCGGTGGCGTTACGCATGGTGCGGAGGGGAAGTCGCCGCGCGACCTAGGGGTGCTGCTTCAGCCACTGGACCGCCAGATCATACTCGTCGGCGGTTTTGTATTGGTCGACGATCCGCTGATAGAAGGTCCGGGCGCCGGCGATGTCACCCTTCTGTTCGGCGATACCACCCAGTTTGTAGAGCGCCGTCGGTGCCTGGGGCGAATCGGCGAAATTGCTCACGACCTGGTTGTAGTAGAACGCCGCTGAATCGGGCTGGTTGGTGAAGCTCTCTCCCAGTTGCAGCAGCGCCTTCGACATCAGCGGCGAAGTCGGGTACGACTGGATCAATTGCCGATACGCCGACTGCGCGGCGTTGACCGCACCCATGATGATGGCCCGTTGCCCCGCCGCATAGAGCGCGTCATCCGACGGGACCGCCTGGCGCGCCGAGTTGGCGCCGGTGGTATCGGCCTTGAGCGTGTCGTGCGCCGCCGGCGGCACGGCCGCTGCCGCTGCCGCGGCCGCCGCCGATTCCAGGTCGGAACGGAACTGATTCAACTTGGCGGTGTTGAGATTCATCGATTCGGCCAGCTGCAGCATTTCGCGCCGCACTTCGGTGAACTGGCTGGCGGTTTCGCGCCCCGACGTGGCGACGCTCAGTTGCAGATGCTGCAGCCCGGCGAGCAGGGAATCCATCAACTGTTGCTGGGAGGCGGTGATGCGCGCCAGATCGGTGGCCCGGGCGGAATCACCCCGGGTCTGTTCCCGTTCCACCACGGCGACCCGGGTTTCGACCCGCTGCACCTGCCCCGGCGTGGCACACGCCGCCGCGCCGGACAGGGCAAGCACCGCGAGCCGACGGATGGTCATTCGCGACTCGACATCGTCTGTTCGCCGGCGATCACCTGGAACTCGTCACGCCGGTTCTTGGCCCAGGCCGTTTCGTCGTGGCCGGGATCGATCGGGTTCTCGCGCCCCAGCGACGCGATGTCGATGCGGCCGGGGTCGATCCCCTGCTGCGTCATGTAATCCTTGGCCGCTGCGGCGCGCCGCATGCCCAGCGCAATGTTGTAGTCGTCCGATCCGCGTTCGTCGCAGTTGCCGGTAACCCGGATGCGGACCGATGGGAACTGCCGCAGCAAGGCGATCTTGGCGTCGAGCTTCTGGGTGTCGCCCGGCATCAGGTCGGCCTTGTCGTACTCGAAGTGGATCATGTCGGCGATGGTGTTGACCATCCGCGTATGCGCCGCGGCCGCGGCTTGCGCGGCGGCGGCAGCCTGGGCGGCGGCAGCCCGGGCGGCGCGGATCGAATCCTGGTTCGGACCCGGGGGTGCGGGCGGCGGCGGCGGCGGTGCATTGGTCACCGGCGTCGGCGCTGTCGTGGGGGCCGCTTTGTGATGGCACGCGGTCACGAGAACCGCGGACCCCAGCAGGGCAACAGCCAGGAAACGCCGAGACATGTGTGCTCCTCCGCTCAAGGGTTACTGGACGTCAATGCCCGCGACCATGCGGGCCACCGGCCGGTGCCGGGCGTCGGAATCTGGCGGGTGCGGCTCGTGACGAGATCGAACACCCACAATTGTTCGCGTCCGGTGCGCCACGACTTGATCACCAGATGGCGCGAATCCGGCGCCCAGCTCGGGTCTTCGTTCTTGCCGTCCGATGTCCGTTGCACCACTTGTTCACCAGCGATGGAGTACGTGAACACCTGCCTTCCGCCGTCACTCACATCGCGTGCGAACGCCAGCTGGGTACCGTCCGGCGACCATTCGGGATTGTACGACGCGTTGGGAGTCCCGTTGGCCTGAAAATCCGGGGTAATCATCGCCTGCTGTTCCGATCCGTCCGCATCCATCACGTAGATCTGGTTCGTGCCGGCACGATCCGACATGAACGCAATCCGGCGACCGTCAGGAGAATAGGTAGGGTTGCTGCTATTCGCCAGCTTCCGATCGCCCCAGGTGGTGAGCCGGTGGGCGCAGCAGAGCTGGACGATGTCGGCCACCTCGATGTCGCCGGTGGCGATCTCGGGGCTGTAGAACGAAAACGCAATCTGGCGACCGTCGGGGGAGAACGTTCCGGGGCTGATGGAATTCCCCGCCGATGTGGTCGGAACCCGCACCCGGCTACCGGTGACGAGGCGCTGGATGTACAGGGTCCAGACCGCGTCGCGGTATTCCGAATACGACACCGCGCTCCCGTCGGGACTCCAGCCCGGATGCCCGAAGATCCAGCCGGGCCGCGAGATCCGCACCAGGTTGGCCCCGTCACTGTCGATGCGCCAGATCCCGTTGTCGCTCCCCTGGGTCATCTTGAAGACGATGCGGGTTGCCGCGATCCCGATCCCGCCGGTGGCCCAGTTGACGATCTGATCGCTGACCTGATGGATGCTGAGGCGGCTGTCGCCCACGCCCGAGCGGTCCACCGGTACGGTGGCCTGCTGGCTGATGCGGTTGTTGGCGACGTCGTACAGTTGCACCTGCACACCGCCCGGCATCGGCGTCAACAGCACCACCCACGCCAGCCCGAACCCCGAAAAGAGCCGGGGATCGAACGCCCCGGCCGGCTCCATCGCCAGTGAGTCGGGGACAAACTCCATGCTGAAACGATCGGAAAAGTCGAGGTCGCGTTCGACGATCCGCCGAACCGAATCGAGACCGGGAGCCCCGACGACCAGCAGGCCGGGCTGCGCTCCGGTGATGTAGTGCAGCGCCAGCCGGATCGGATTCTGCGTGGAGTCCTGCGCCGACGCGGGGCGCGCCGCGATCAAACCGGCCAGCGAAAGGAGGCACAACGCGCGACGGATCATTGCGGCGTCTTGGGGCTGAAGGAGAACTGAATGGGAAGAATATCATCGGTGAAGCCGGACGGCAGCGGCCCGAACGTGTGCGCGTTGGCCGCCCCCTCGATCGCCATGTCGGCGTTGAGGTCGAAGATGGAGCTGGTCGAGTGTTTGACGAACTTGATGTCGGTCACCGAGCCGTCACGATGGATCACGAATGCGATATCGGCTTCGAGCGCGCCAGTCCCGGGCGGACGCGTCCATCGCTCGGCGATCCGGTTCTCGATGTTGCGGAGGTACTCCGGATACGGGAACTGGATGCCGGGTTGCGATACGGTCACCTTGTCCTGGCCGGTGCTGGGCGTCTCGCCGGGTGCCGGCGTCTCCGGCGTGCGCGTGACCGCGGGCGTCTCGACCGGCTTGGCGTTCGGTGGCGGTTTCGGCGGCGGCTTGGGTGTCGCCTTGAGGGGCGGCTTGCGGCGCGGCCTGGCGATCGGCGCCGTCTCCTTCTTGACAGTCGGCGTGGCCTGAGCCGCCAGGTTACCGTGCACCACTTCGGGCGCCGGGGCCGCGACCAGATCGACCGCGTACACGACCGGGGGCGTCGCGGTCGGCTTGTTGGCGAGCAGCAGCACCGCCGCCACCAGCGCGCCATGCGCCAGGGTCGTTCCCGCCAGCCCGATCGGCACCGCCGACGGCGCTCCCTCGCGCACCGCTAGTGCCCCGTCTCCGGCTCGCCCACCAATCCGACGTTGTCCATCCCCGCGGCCTTGATCGCGGCGATGACCCGCAGCACGTCGCCGTACGGAGCGCCCGCGTCGCCCTTGACGTAGACGTTATGCGGGTGACGCGCGGCGATCAGTGTCGGCAGCGTGGCGCGGAAGCGCTCGTAGCTGGTGCCGGGGCTCTCGCCCACCGACACCTGTCCGGCGCGGTCGACGGTCACCATCATCGCCTCGTTGAGGTCGATCGGCCGCACTTCACCCTTGGGAAGCCGCACCTTGACGCCGCCCGCCATGATCGGTGCCGTGACCATGAAGATGATCAGCAACACCAGCATGACGTCGACGAGGTTGATGATGTTCACTTCGGCGTTGAGGTGACGCCTGCCGCGGTGCCGGCCCATCAGTCCGAACTGCGCCATGCTAGAGACGCCCCTCGCGGCCCAGCGCGCCGATGGTTTCCTGCCCGAGGCGTTCCAGCTCGCTTTCGAGGCGGTCGACCCGGCCGGTGAAGATGTTGTAGGCCACCATCGCGGGAATCGCCGCCCCGAGTCCGAACGCGGTGGCGATCAGCGCCTCGGCAATGCCGGGAGCGACCGCGTTGATCTGGCTCGTGCCGCCGTTGGCGATGCCGAGGAACGCGTTCATGATGCCGAGCACCGTGCCGAAGAGGCCCAGCAGGGGCGACGTCGCCGCCACGACCGCGAGGAGCCAGATCATGCTGCCGGCGTGCTCGACCGATCGTCCGGCGTCGCTCTCGATGGTCATGGTCAGCGCTTCGAGCTGGGTGAGGGAAAGGCCACTGCGGTTGACGCCGTCGCGCTGCATTGCGGCGCGCATGTCGCCCATGAAGCTGTTGCTGCAACGGAGCAACGCGGCGTACGGCGAACGGCCCAAGCCGGCCACAGCCCGTTCCCGGTCGTCACTCGTGCGAGCCAGCGCCATCGCCTCGTCGAAGGCGGCGCGCCCTCGTCGCAATCCGCGGAACTGCCACCATTTGACCGCGATGACGTACCAGGAGACCAGCGAGAAGAGGAGGCAGATCACAACCACCACCTTGGTTTCGACGGTGGCGCCGATGACCAGTTGAATCACGTTGTACCCGGCCGTGGAGGCCTCCTGCATCACCCCACCTCCTCCGTGAACCAGCGCGCCAATGCACGCATCCCGTCGTCGAACCCGGTCCGTGGCGCCCACCCCAGCTCGCGCCCCGCCTTGGAGACGTCCAGGCACGACCGGAACAACTCACCGGGCCGCGCCGGGGCATGCTCGATCACGGGCGTCCGCCCGAGAGCCGTGCCGACGAGCTGCGCCAGCTCGTTGACCGAGGTCTCGCGACCGGTGCCGATGTTGAATGCGGGAATGTCGAGCCGATCACCGCGAGTCACCGGCACCGTGGCGGCAAGCAGATTGGCCCGCGCTACGTCGCCCACGAAGACGTAATCGCGCGTCTGCCGCCCATCGCCGAAGATGGTCAGCGGCTGACCCCGCAGCAAGCGGGAGACGAAGATCGACACGACACCGGCTTCGGAGGCCGGGTCCTGCCGTGGGCCGTAAACGTTGGCGTAGCGCAGCGCGACGCCCTCGAATCCGCCCAGTGTGCCCAGTACCCGGAGATAGTGTTCGCCAGCGAGCTTGCTCACGCCGTAGGGCGAGATCGGCAACGTCACGGTGGGTTCGGGCGTGGGGATGACCGCGGGGTCGCCGTAGACCACCCCGCCACTCGACGCGAAGACGACGCGGCGCACCTTGCCGGCAGTGGCTCCCGCGAGCACGTTGGCGAAGCCCACCAGATTGATGGAGGCGTCGCGCGCCGGCTCCTGCACCGACACGCGCACGTCGATCTGTGCTGCCTGATGAATCACCACATCGAATCCGCCGCCGGCGATCGTCGCGCAGGCGAGTTCGGAACGCACATCGGCTTCGACGAACCGCGCCGCATCCGGCACCTGCGAACGTTTGCCCCGCGACAGATCGTCGAGACACGTCACCGACCACCCGGCCGCAAGGTACGCCTCCGCGACATGCGACCCGATGAACCCCGCACCACCGGTGACGAGCACCGATCCGCTCATGCCTGACCTCCGCGGCGGGCGCCGAGCGCGCCCACCGTGTCGATTCGAGTTGAACTGGTGCGGAAGATAGCGGGGTCGGCCACCACGCTTCAGTTGGGAAGCGTGGCGCTCCGAACGACGGTCGTACCGGCGGGAATAACGGGTGCAATGACCCGCGTAAGAAGGACGGTCGACGACCGATCGCCGACGTGAATCACCTGCCCCACGGCCATCAACTCCTCGATGGTATCGGCGGCATTCATGCGGCGCTCCGGCTTGCTCCGCAGATCGACGAAGTCGCCGAGCCGCATCCCTGCCTGGCTGCCGACGTCGACGAACAACTCCCCGCCCACCTGCGCCAGCTCTCGCGGTTCGGCACTGCCGAGGACGGTGCCGTTCGGCCCGGTGACCGGGACCGGCTTGACCACGCCCGGATTGCTGAACGACTCCGCCGGAAGCGTCACCTGGCCGTCGCGGATCGGACCATACACGGCCACGACGACCGCCAGCGCCTGGTGCGGCGCGTTGCCGGTGACACGTGCGATCCCGGTCGGCGTCACCACCAGCCCCCAGCCGATCGGTCCCTGCGTGGTGGTCGCGAGGATGATGCTGTCGCCCGCCTGATACGACCCGCCAGCGGGCGCCCGGACACCGATGATCATCCCCTCCATGGCGAGTGCGCCGGTCTGACTCGACTGCACCTGCTGCGCCGCGACCGGCCCGAGCACCGTGCCGAACGCCATGGCGCGACCTTCGGTGAGAAACGACGCCGTGTGTACCTCGCCCGAGCGCAGCGGCCGGTAGGGAATCTCGGTGTAGTGAACGACGGAGTCGGCCGACTGCAGCGGCCGCAGGTAGGCAAGGGGATCCGCCTGCTGCTGCGCCGAAAGCGCGGGCGCGGCGGCGAGGACCAGAACCAGCGGGGTCAGGGCTGAACGCATGCAAGCACCTCTCGATAACGCGGATGCCGAACGACCACCGTGAACCGTGCCAGTCGGCGTATGATAATCAGTCTATCGAGTATCGTCCGGCCGGCGGCGATCCGGAAGCGCCGGAACCGCGCCCGAGGCCCGGCGCCCGGAGCCGCCCCCGCCCAAGATCGGCTTCGGAACCGTCGCCAACGGGGCCGGGCCGCACCGCAGCGGGCGTGGGCGCCCGGCTCCGGGCGCCCTACCAGCGGTGTTCCGTCACGGCCGGCGCGGCCCGGCGGCTCAGAACGGCAGGTCGTCGTCTTCGGCGTCGAGCGCCTCGGGGACTTCGTCGAGCGACTCGTCCTTCCGGGGTGCCGTGGCACCCGCTTTGGCCGTCCCGGCGGTGCTTGCTGCGCGCGATCCGCTCCAACCGCCACCCTCGCCGCCATCGCCCCGACCAGACAGGAGAATGACGTCCCGCGCCGTGATCTCGGTGGAGTACCGCGTCTGGCCATCCTTGTCCTGCCACGTGCGATACTCGATCTCGCCTTCGACGTACAGCTTGTCGCCCTTCTTGCAATAGCGCTCCACCAGATCGGCCAACTGCTGCCCCGCGCCGGACTTGGTGTTCCAGCAGATGATGCGGTGCCACGCCGTCTTTTCCTGGCGTTGGCCGTCGGCGCCCTTCCATTGGCGGCTGGTGGCGAGCGAGACCGTCGCCACTCGCGCTCCGTTGGGCGTGGTGCGCAGTTCGGGATCGGCGCCCAGGTTGCCGATCAGGATCACCTTGTTGAGGCTCTTGCTCATGGCTTGCTCCCGTTCAGTTCGTCGTCAGGACCGCCGTGGACGCCAGAAGATGGCGCCGGCCCGGTCCGGGTTCGACATCATCTCACTGCGCGCCGGACCACGATGACGCGAGTGTCTCGAGGTCGAGCCGGTAGACCAGTGCGTCCTCCGGCGGCCGTCGATAATAGCCCCGGCGGAGGCCGGCCGGGACGAAACCCTCCGCGGCGTACAGCGCCTGGGCCCCGGCATTCGATGCCCGCACCTCGAGCCACGCCGCGTGCGCGCCCCGCCGGCGCATTTCGATCAGCAGCGCCTGCAGAAGCTGCCGGCCGAAACCCTCGCGCCGGCGCGCCGGCACGATGGCGATCGAGAGCACCTCGCCTTCGTCGACCACGACCCGGCCCAGCACGTAGCCCAATCGGGCGCCGTCGTCCGCTTCGGCGATCAGCACCACCGCCTCGGGCCAGCGCAGCGCCTCACCGAGCTCGGACGACGTCCAGGGATCGCTGAACGACGCCTTTTCCAGCGCGACGAGCGCGTCGAGATCAGTGAGTGACGCCGGCCGCAGCCGGCAGCGGTTGTCCATGCGTGCGTTCCCACACCACCTGGGCTTCGGCCAGGCGGCCGTATGCCGGTTGCCATGCGGCCGGATCGGCCACTGGCGTGGTGCCGCCCGGCACGCCGGCGAGCGCCAGCAGCGCGCGCGCGTCCGGCAACGAATCGGGCTCCGTCACGACCGTTCGGCCCGTCACCTCGCGCACCAGCGGCAGCAGTTCCGCCGGGACCGAACCGACCACCACGTCGCACCGACCGAAGGTAGCCAGGTCGGCCGGTGTCACGACTCGCGGTGGACCCGAGAGAGCGGTCACCGCACCGCCGCTGATGCGCCAGGCGCCGGCGTAGAGTTCGCCGCGAAGTGCATTGCTCAGGGCCAGCACCGTGCCCCCGCCGGCGGGCGCGTGATCCCGGGCGCGCAGCAGGAGCGACGGCGCCGTCCGCCACGCCGCCGGCCGCCGCCACACCAGCGCCTTGGCCACGGCGGCCACCACGCGCAGTCCCGTGAACGACCCGGGACCGTCGCCGGTGAGCACCATGCCGATCGCGGCGGGGGTGGCGCGCAGCTCCGCGACCGCGTCGCCGAGCAGCGACACGATCGCGGCCGCGTGATGCCGCGGACCGTCGATCGATCGTTCGACCGTGGTCGTGCCATCGGTGGCGGCGACGGTGCAGCGATTCGTGGCTGCGTCGAACGCCACCGTGATCACGACACCTCCAGGCGCCGGGTGTCGTCGCCGTCGTACGAGAGCGTGACGCGGCAGCTTGGCGGCGGCGCCCAGTCGCCGGCGCGTTCCGGCCATTCGATCAACAGCAGATCCCCGGCGCCGAGCGTTTCCCAGTCGAGGTCGGCGACGTCCGCCGGGCGCCGCGCCCGGTAGCAATCGACGTGATAGATGTCACCCCGCGGACCCGGATAGTGGTGCACGTACGCGTAGGTCGGCGACGCGGCCTCGTCACCGAGTCCGCGTCCGCGCACGATGGCGCGCGCCAGCGTCGTCTTGCCGGCGCCGAGCGGTCCGTCCAGCCAGACGACGCTCCCCGGCGGCAGGGCGGCGCCGAGACGCTCCCCTTCCCGTTCGAGCGCCGCCAGGTCGATCACCGCGCCCGTCACCGCCGCACCAGGCGCGGCGCCGACCGCCTCACGTCGGGCGCCGTCGCCGCCCGGAGGTCGTTCAGCTGGTCGCGAAGCATCGCCGCCAGTTCGAATTCCAGATTGGCGGCGGCTTCCCGCATCTGCTGCTCGAGTGCCGCCATGGCCGCCGCGCGCTGGGCCGGATCGTGGAGATCGGCGGCGGGCCGTGCGGCCTGCTTCTTCGGATCGGCCCGTTCGATCCGCTGGTCGGCGACGTGCGTCGCCAGCCGCACCTCATCGATCGACTTCACGATCGACAGCGGCGTGATGCCGTGCTCGGCGTTGTGGCGCTGCTGCAGCGTGCGACGGCGCGTCATCTCGTCCATGGCACGCTGCATCGACCCGGTCACGCGGTCGGCGTAGAGAATCGCGCGGCCGTTGACGTTGCGCGCGGCACGGCCGCAGGTCTGGATCAGCGACCGGTCGCTCCGCAGGAAGCCCTCCTGGTCCGCGTCGAGAATCGCCACCAGTGAGACCTCCGGAAGATCGAGCCCCTCGCGCAACAGGTTGATGCCGACCAGCACGTCGAAGTCGCCGAGGCGCAACCCGCGGAGAATCTCCACCCGCTCGATGGCGTCGATGTCGCTGTGCAGATAGCGCACCCGCACCCCGGCCTGCTGCAGATAGTCGGTCAGGTCTTCCGCCATGCGCTTCGTCAGGGTCGTGACCAGCACCCGCTCGCGCCGCGCCACCGTCTGGCGGAGCTCGCCCAGCAGGTCGTCCACCTGGCCCCGCACCGGCCGGATTTCGACGACGGGATCGACCAGACCGGTGGGACGGATGACCTGTTCGACCACGCGGCCGCGGCTCAGCTCCAGTTCCAGATCGCCCGGCGTCGCCGACACGTTGATCATCCGTGGTGCCAGCGCCATGAACTCGTCGAACCGCAGCGGCCGGTTGTCGAGCGCCGAGGGCAACCGGAAGCCGTACTCGACCAGCACCTCCTTGCGGGCGCGATCGCCGTTGTACATCCCGCCGATCTGCGGCAGCGAGACATGCGACTCGTCGACCACCACCAGATAGTCGGCGGGGAAATAATCGAGCAGGCAGGCCGGGCGCTCCCCTTCAGCCCGGCCGGACAGGTGCCGCGAATAGTTCTCGACGCCGGCGCAGGTGCCGACCTCGAGCAGCATCTCCACGTCAAACGTGGTTCGCGACTCCAGACGTTGCGCCTCGAGCAGCTTGCCGGCCGTGCGCAGCACCCGGAGCCGCTCCGCCAACTCGTCGCGGATCAGGCGCACCGCCCGCTCGACGGTGGGACGCTGCATCACGAAGTGCTTGGCGGGGTAGATGGCGCAGCGATCGAGTTGCGCGATGGTCTGCCCGGTGAGCGGATGAAACCGGGTGATCCGTTCCACCTGATCGCCCCACAGCTCGATCCGCACGCCCTGTTCGTCGTAGGCGGGAAAGACCTCGATCGTATCGCCGCGCACGCGGAACGTCCCGGGCTCGAACGCGGCGTCGTTGCGCTGATACTGGATGCCGACCAGATCGGTGAGAATCGCGTTGCGGCCGCGGACGTCGCCGCGCGCGACGCTCACCATCAACGCCCGGTACGCCGCCGGATCGCCCAGGCCGTAGATCGCCGACACCGTCGAGACGATCACGACGTCGTCGCGCTCCATCAGCGACGACGTCGCCCGCAGCCGGAGCGCCTCGAGATCCTGGTTGATCGACGCGTCCTTCTCGATGTAGACGTCGGTGGACGGCACGTAGGCTTCCGGCTGGTAATAGTCGTAGTACGACACGAAGTACTCGACGGCGTTGGCGGGCAGGAACTGCTTCAGCTCGCCGTAGAGCTGCGCCGCCAGCGTCTTGTTGTGCGACAGGACGAGCGTCGGCCGCCCCCACTGGGCCAGCGCGTGCGCCAGCGTCATCGTCTTGCCGCTGCCGGTGACGCCAAGGAGCGTCTGATAGCGGTCGCCACGCGCGAGCGCGGCGGTCAGTTCGGCGATCGCCCGCGGCTGGTCGCCGGCGGGCGCAAACGGAGCGCGGACTTCAAACGGCGGCATCGAAACCCGACCGGAACATACCCGAAGATACACCGACAGGGGGGCCCCGGTCGAGGGTCACGCCTCGGTCGCCACCTCCCGCCGCTCCACCGTCGCGATCCCCTTCACGCGGCGCAGCGCGCGCAGCACCTTCGCGAGGTGCGTGAGGTTGTCCACCTCGACGTAGATCGTGCCGAAGACGCTGCCATCCTTCGATTGCAGGTCGGCCCCGCGGATGTTGGTCCCGCTCTGCGAAATGGCCTGCATGGCGTCGGCGTACAGTCCCCGACGATCCTCGCCCGTAACCACCAGCCGCACCGCGAACGTCTCGCCACTCTGCTCCTGCCAATCGATTTCCACCCGGCGGCCGGCGTCGCCGATGGTGAGCAGGTTGGGACAGTCGGCGCGGTGGATCGAAATCCCCCGCCCCTGCGTCACGTACCCCACCACCGCATCGCCCGGGACCGGCTGGCAGCACTGGGCGTAACGCACCATGAGACCGTCGACGCCCTGGATCTTGATGCCACGGCCCAGCCGCAGCCGCGTCATCACGCGACCGAATGCCGTCGCGGGGCGCTCCTGCAAGGCATCGGGGGGGAGATCGGGGAAGAGCGCGCGCATCACCTGACCGATGGCGAGATCGCCCCGCCCCAGCGAGATCTCCAGCGCCGCGGCGTCCGCCAGATTGAGGGTGCGGGCCGCCTGGTCGGTGGCTTCCGCGGTGGGCGTGTCGAGGCGGCGGCGTTTCAGTTCCCGCGCCAGGATCTCGCGGCCGAGCTGCGAGGAGACGGACTGCTCCTCCTGGCGGATCCACTGCTTGATCTTGCTGCGGGCGCGACCAGTGCGGACATGGCTGAGCCAGTCGCGGCTGGGCTTGGCCTGCGGCTGGGTCAGGATCTCCACCGTGTCGCCGTTCTTCAGTTCGCGGTGCAGCGGCGCGATGCGGCCGTTGACCTTGGCGCCGGAGGTGTGCAGCCCGACGTCGGTGTGGACGTGAAACGCAAAGTCGATGGCGGTGGCACCCTTGGGCAGCTGCTTGACGTCACCGTGCGGCGTGAAGATGAAGATCTCGTCGTGGTACAGGTCGACCTTGAGGAATTCGAGGAACTCCTCGGCCGAGTGACTCTCCTGCTGCAGCTCGAGCAACTGCCGGAACCATGCCAGCTGCCCCCCGACGCCGTCGGCGTCGTGTCCCTTGTACAGCCAGTGAGCGGCGATGCCGTGCTCGGCGGTGCGGTGCATTTCCCGGGTGCGGATCTGGATCTCGAACAGCTGGCCACCGGGGCCGAAGATGGTGGTGTGCAGCGACTGGTAACCGTTCGACTTGGGGCTGGCGATGTAATCCTTGATCCGTTCCTGCAGCGGCGGCCAGACGTGATGGATCAGGCCGAGCGCGTGGTAGCACTCCGGCACCGTGCCGACGATCACCCGCATCGCCATCAGATCGTAGATCTCGTCGAACGGCTTGGCCCGCTTGCGCATCTTCTGCTGGATCGACCAGAGGTGCTTGGGCCGGCCGCTCACTTCGACGGTGGTGATCTCGGCGCGCCGCAGTTCCTGTTCGAGCGGGACGCGGAGCCGCTCGATCATCTGTTCCCGCTCGGCGCGCTTGGCGGCGACCTGCTGCGCCAGATACTGGTATTCCTCCGGCTCGAGGAACTTGAACGCCAGGTCTTCCAGTTCCGCCTTGACGTTGGCCATGCCGAACCGGTGCGCCAGTGGCGCGTAGATCTCGCGGGTCTCGGTGGCGATCCGCTCGCGCCGGTCGGCGGGAAGGTGCTGCAGCGTGCGCATGTTGTGCAGGCGGTCGGCGAGCTTGATGATGATCACCCGCGCGTCGCGGGCCACCGACAGCAGCAGCTTGCGATAGTTCTCCGACTGTTCCTCGGCCGAGGAACGGAACGAGAGATGGGAGATCTTGGTCAGCCCGTCGACCAGCTCGGCGACTTCCCGGCCGAATTCGGCGCTGATCTCTTCGGTGGTGACATCGGAATCTTCGACCACGTCGTGCAGCAGGGCCGCGCAGATCGAGGTGGTGTCGACCAGCAAGCCGGCGAGAATGGTGGCCACCGCGATGGAATGCTCGACGAAGTCCTCGCCGCTCATCCGCTTCTGGCCGCGGTGCGCCGCCGCCGAGAAGCGCAGGGCGCGCTCGATCTGCGCCACGTCGAGCCGCTCGGCGTGCTTCGCCACCGCGGCCGCCAGCGCCGCCGGTAACTCCGTCGAGGAACCCGGTGAGACCGTCGTCATGGTATCCGGAACGTTAACCCGCTCCGCCGAAGCCATCCAGACGGACGACCCGGCCCGGGCGGGCGTCACAGCAGGCCCGCCGTCGCGAACGAGAGGAATCGATCACCGGCCACGATGACGTGATCGTAGACCGGCAGATCGAGCAACTGCCCCGCCGCCACCAGTTGTCGCGTCACGGCCCGGTCTTCCGCCGACGGCGTCGGGTCGCCGCTGGGATGATTGTGCACCAGGATGATCCCCGCCGCCGCTTCGGCGATGGCCGCCCGGAACACCTCGCGGGGATGCACCAGGGAACTGTCCAGCAGCCCCCTCGTGACCAGCACGTCGCGCAGCACGCGCGAGCGGGTGTCGAGCGCCAGGAGGTGGAATTCCTCCACCGCCAGATCGCGCAGCCGCCCCGCGATCAGTCGCATCACGTCGCCCGGTTCGGTGATCCTCGGCAAGGCCGGTCTCCCTTCCCGCGCCATCCGGTCGCCCAGTTCGAACGCGGCCAGCAGCCGCGCCGCCTTGGCCGGTCCGACGCCGACGGTCCGGAGCAATTCCCCTGGCGGCCGCGCCGCAAGCCGGCGGAGCGCTCCTTCGGCGTTCGACAGGAGCGATGCCGCCGTGGCAAGCGCGTCCTGTCGCCTGTTGCCGGTACCGAGGAGGATGGCGAGAAGTTCCTGCGCGGTCAGCGACGAGGCGCCAAGGCGCCAGAGGCGCTCGCGGGGCCGATCAGGGAGCGTCTCGGCGGGAGGCATTCACCGAGAATGCCACCCATCGGTCCGGACGCCGCGATCGTTTGCGTGCTGAAGGGGCGCGAATTAACGCGCCACCACCACGGTATCCGGTCCCGACACCTTCTCGACGTGGCAGCCCGTGGCATCGAAGACGTAGTCGGCGGTGAAGGACCCCGCGGTTCCGGTGCCGCGGACCGTCACCGGTTCGGTGTGGGTGTTGCTGACCTTGTGCTGGTCGGCATCGGAGAAGATCGTGATCGCGTCGACCCCCGGGAACGGCTGCTGCGCCTCGTCGAACGCGACGCCGTTCCGCGGCACCGAGTCGCGCACCGCCAACGGCGCATCCAGCGGGTGCCCGGCGGAGTCGACGGTAATCACGCTGATGTACGCGAACAGGTCGGTACACACGCGGCCGCCGGTCGAGTCGGACGAACACGCGGCAAGCAGCGCCCCGGCGGCGCACGCGATGCCAGCGGCGGTGCCCGACAGCGCAGTCCGGAGCGTCATCGGGTCAGGCGGCGGCGCCGTGGCACTTCTTGAACTTCTTGCCGGAACCGCAGGGACAGGGGTCGTTCCGGCCGACCGACGTGAAGTCCCCGCCGCCGGCCATCGCCGCGGGTGGACGCGCTCCCGGACCGGTCAGGCGCGGCGGCGGCGGAAGCGGTGCGCCGACGGTGCGAGTGGTGGCGCCGCCGGTGAAGAGATCGTCGCCGGTGGGTTCGTGCGGGGCCGACAGCGTCTCGGTTACGGGGCGCGGCGGCGGCGCGGGCGTCTGGGCGCTGACCTGCACCTTGAGATAGCGCTCGGCGAACGTCGTCTGAATGTCACGCAAGAGGTCTTCGAACATGTCGAAGGCCTCTTTCTTGTATTCCACCAGCGGATCGCGCTGGCCGTAGGCGCGGTACTGGATGGCGTTGCGGAGCTGGTCGAGATCGTAGAGGTGATCCTTCCACTTCTCGTCGAGCACGGTCAGCATCACCTGCGACAGCACCTGCAGATCGACGTGCGGAATGTTGATCTGCCGGGAGAAGTCCTGCAGATAGGCGATCTTCCGCGCGAACGCCGCCTCGGCCTCGGCGCGGACGGCGGTGACGACCGCCTCGAGATCGGGGGTGGCGCCGGCAGCGAGCACCGCGTCCGGCCCCACCAGGAACTGCATCAGGAGCGCCTCGCGCAGGCCGGTGCGGTCGTAGTCCTCGGGCCGTTCGGCATCGGCGAGATAGTTCCGCACCACGCGTTCGACCGCGGCGCGGACCATCTTGATCGCCTCGGCCTTCAGTTCCTCGCCGCGTTCGAGCGTGAACAGGCGGGTGGAGTACACCACTTCGCGCTGCTGGTTCATGACGTCATCGTATTCCAGCAGCCGCTTGCGGGACTCGAAATTCTGCAGCTCGACCCGCTTCTGTGCCGACTCGATGGCCATGGTGATCATCCTTCCGGTGATCACCTCGCCTTCTTCGGAGCCGCTCTTGTCCATCATCTTGGCGATGCGATCGGAGCCGAACAGCCGCATCAGGTCGTCTTCGAGCGAAAGGAAGAAGAGGGACACCCCGGGATCGCCCTGACGGCCGGACCGGCCCCGCAGCTGGCGATCGATGCGGCGCGACTCGTGGCGCTCGGTACCGATGATGTGCAACCCGGCTTCGTCGCGCGACAGATCGAGATCCTCGCCCAGTTTGATGTCGGTGCCGCGGCCGGCCATGTTCGTGGCGATGGTGATCGCGCCGCGTTGTCCCGCCTTGGCGACGATCTCCGCTTCCCGCTGGTGGTGCTTGGCGTTCAACACCTCGTGCGGCAGGCCGCGCCGTTTGAGCTGGCGCGACAGCGTCTCCGACACGTCGACGCTGGTGGTACCGATCAGCACCGGATAGCCGACGCCGTGGATCCGTTCGACCTCTTCGGCGACGGCGTTGTACTTCTCGCGGCGCGTCTTGTAGATCCGGTCGGGATGGTCGAGGCGGCGGATCGGCCGGTTGGTGGGAATGACCGCCACCTCGAGGCTGTAGATCGAGTAGAACTCGTTCTCTTCGGTCTCGGCGGTGCCGGTCATTCCCGCCAGCTTGTCGTACATCCGGAAGTAGTTCTGGATGGTGATTGTCGCCAGCGTCTGGGTTTCGCCCTTGACGGTCACCCCTTCCTTCGCCTCCACCGCCTGGTGCAGCCCGTCCGACCAGCGCCGGCCATGCATGATCCGGCCGGTGAACTCGTCGACGATCAGCACCTGCCCTTCCTGCACGATGTAGTCGACTTCGCGCTCGTACAGCGCATGCGCCTGCAGCAGCTTGTGGATGATGTGCAGCTGCTCGCTCTTGGCGGCATACCCCGCCTCGATGCGCCGCCGCTCCTCGGCCTTCTCCGCCGGGGACATCTCCAGATCGTGCTCGAGGTCGTGGATCTCCTGCGAGATGTCGGGGACGATGAACAGCTGCGGATCGTTGGGCGACAATTCCGCCGACCCGCGATCCGTCAGGTGGACGGCGTGGCCCTTCTCGTCGAGCACGAAATAGAGCGGATCCTCGATGTCGCGGAGGTTCTGCTGCTTCATCGGCAGCTTGCGGTCGGCGATGTAGTCCAGCTCGGTGCGTTGCACCAGCTGCTTGACGCCGGTTTCGTTGAGCAGCTTGAGCAGCCGCTTGTTCTTCGGCATCCCCAGCTGCGCCTGGTAGAGCTTGACGCCCGCCTCGGCGCGGGTCTTCTCGTTGGCCAGCAGCGTCTCGCCTTCGGCCACCAGCCCGCTGACCACCTCGTTCTGGCGCCGCACCAGGTCGGCCACCTTGCCATTGTAGCCGCGATAGTGGACGCTGTCCTCGTCGCCGACCGGGCCGGAGATGATCAGCGGCGTCCGCGCCTCGTCGATCAGGATCGAGTCGACCTCGTCGATGATGGCGTAGACGTGCTCGCGCTGCACCCGCTGGCCCAGCTCGAAGACCATGTTGTCGCGCAGGTAGTCGAAGCCGAACTCGTTGTTGGTGCCATAGGTGATGTCGGCGCCGTAGGCCGCGCGACGCGCGGGCGACGACGGCTCGGTGTCGTCGAGACATGCCACCGTCAGACCGAGGTACTGGTAGACGTGCCCCATCCACTGCGAGTCACGGCGGGCCAGATAGTTGTTGACGGTGACCAGGTGGACCCCGCGGCCGGGCAGCGCGTTGAGGTACATCGGCAGCGTCGCCACCAGCGTCTTCCCTTCGCCGGTGGCCATTTCGGCGATCCGCCCGCGGTGCATGTTGATGCCGCCGATGAGCTGCACGTCGTACGGCACCATGTTCCACGGGATTTCCTGCCCGGTCACGGTCACGGTGGTTCCCACCAGCCGCCGGCACGCCTCACGCACCGTCGCGAACGCCTCGGGGAGGAGTTCGTCGAGCGTCGCGGCGACCGCTTCCTTCCAGGCATGTTCGGCCTTCTGCAGCTCGGGATCGAGCGCTTCACGTTCTGCCGGGTCGGCGCAATCGTGCTTGGCCGCCCGGAGCCGTTCCACTTCCGCCCGGAGCACGTCGGTGCGCTCGGCGAGGATGGCGCGGAACCGGGCCGTCTGGCCCCGCAACGTCGCCTCGTCGAGCGCCTTGAGCCGCTCTTCGTGGTCGCGGATCTGCGCCAGCACCGGCTGCAGCCGCTTCACTTCGCGTTCCTGCCGCGACCCTATGACCGATTCCACCAGCTTCTTGATCATCCTGCCCCGTTCTGGTAAAGCCCTTCGGCCGCAATGTATCCCGCCACCGCGGGCGGCACCCATCCAAGCAGCGTGCGCCCCGACGCCGCCCGCTGACGCACGGCGCTCGAGGAAAGTTCCAACGCCGGCACGTCGACGGTCAAATCGAACCCCGGTGGCGGGACCTCGGCGGCCCGCCGGAAGACGGCGACCCGGGCCAGGCGCCGGATCGCGTCCGGTTCGTGCCATGAGGCAAACGTCCGCGCCGAATCGGCGCCCAGCAGCAGCACCAACCCGGTCCCGGAGTGTTCGGCCGCCAGATCCCGCAGCGTATCTACGGTGTACGATGGACCCGGGCGGCCGAGTTCCCGCCGGTCGACCCGGAAGCCGTCGGTCCCGTGCAGCGCCAATTCGACCATCCGCGCCCGATGCGTCGCGGCGGCGTGGTGCATGCCGCCCTTGAACGGTTGCTCGCCCGCCACGACGAACAACACCAGATCGAGTTGCAGCGCCTCGCGCGCCCGCCCGGCGACGATCAGGTGCGCATGGTGGACCGGATCGAAGGAACCGCCGAACACGCCGAGGCGCACGGCCGGGCTATTGGCCCGGCGCGGTCGGTGCCGGGCCCGACGGGCAGGCGCGGTTGACCTTCGCGTTCGACCAATGCGCCCGGTAATAGCCGCACATGTCGCGCACGTCGTCGGCGTAGCCGAGCTTGTGGTAGGCGTCGATCAGGCCGTCGACGGCCTGCGGCGCCACCGGCGAGGTGGGCCACGTCGCGACGAGGTCCTTGAAGTACAGGATCGCCGAGTCGAACGCCTTGTACTTGAGATAGAAACTCGCCTCGCGGAACTGCCGCTCGGCAAACCGGTTTTCCACCGCGGCCAGGCGCGCCCGGGCGGTATCGGCGGCGAGCGACGACGGGTACCGGGTCAACGCCTCTTCGTAGGTCGCTTCGGCGTCGGTGCCGTACGTCGGATCGAGATCCGGTTTGCGCCACAGCCTGAGGTAGGCGTCGCCGGCGCGGACCAGTGCCACCGACGCCAGCGAATCGCCCGGGAACTCGTCCGAGAGGCGGCGGTACTGCTGCACCGCTTCCAGCTCGCTCCCCTGATGCAGGTAGGTGTCGCCGAGGTAGAGCCGGCCCAACAGGACGCGGCCGTCGCCGGGCGACATTTCGAGTTCGACGCGATCGAACGCGACGCCGGCCTGCGACCACTTGCCGCGGTGATACAGGTTCATCGCGACATTCCACATCGAGTCGATCATCTGTGGCGTCGCCGACAACGGCGACGGCATCGGTGCCGGCCGGTGCCGGTTGCACGCCGCCGCCACGAGTGCCACGGCCAACGCCGTCGTCGTGCGGCCCAGCCTCATTCGTTCCCCCCGCCGTCATCCGCATGGCGCGCGGCCCCCGCCGAATCGGCGGCGCGGGCCGTCGTGCTGGTATCGCTGTCGGCCACTGGCGGCGGCGCCAGGCGGCGACGGGCCAGCGCGGCGATCGAATCGGTCGGGTCGGCGGCGATCGCCGCCTCCCACGCGGTCATGGCGGCGGCGAGGTCGCCTTCGGCCATGCGCGCGTCGCCGTAGCCGACCATGGCGCGCCGCCCCGCCGTGCCGTTCGGGTCGCGCTGCGCCGCGCGCTGGAACCACCGCTCGGCCGGTCCCGCCTGCTGGCCGCGCAACGCGGCAAGGCCGAGGGACAGCTCGCACCATTCGAGCTCGACGCCGACGCTGTCGCGCGTACTGGTCCCGATGCCGCGATGGAGCAGGCCGTCGAGAATCGGTACCGCCTGATCACACGCGCCGCGCTGCCGATCCGCGTGGGCGAGTGCCACCAGCAGCGGATCGGCCGCCGCGCGATTCGACGCTGTGGCGAGCGCGGCCGGCAGGATCTCGGCGGCGTCCGCCGGCGGCAGGGCCGGTGCCTGAGCCAGGCGGACCGCAAGCCGCCCCAGGGGCCAGACCGGTGCCACTTTGCGAATGCCGAGGATGGCGAGCGCCAGGGCCGCCTGGTCGCCGTCGTGCTCCGCCATGTCGGCGGCGCGCACCAGGCCGGCGGCGGCTTCGCCGGCGCGGCTCGAATCGGCCAGCCCGAGCTGCGTCCACGCTTCGGCCGCTTCGGCCAGCATGCCGCCGTGGAAGGCGGCGTCGGCTTCCTTGGCCAGCAGATCGGGCGTATTCCCCGCCGCCTTGTAATCGGCGACCGCCTCCGACCAGCGCGCCTCGTGCCAGGCCACGTCGCCGAGGTGCTCCGAATCCGGCTGGCTCGACCCACACCCCATCATCGCCACGGACACCACCAGCAGCGCACCGGATCGATTCACGACGGCGTCCGCTCCAGCATGGCGAGATAGGCGCTGATCCGCTCGACGTCGGGACGCGCCGCGAGACACGCCTGCCATGTTTCGCGCGCGCCACTGCTGTCGCCGGCCAGAAACCGTGCCAGCCCGAGCTGGACCCGGGCATCGATCCAATCGGGGCGCGCCCTGATGATCATTTCGAGTTCCTCCCGTGCCTGGAGGGGATTCCCGGCCTCGAGGAGGAGTCGCGCCAGACGCAGCCGCAGATCATGGAAGCCCGCGCCCAGTTCCACCGCGCGACGATACTCCAGCACGGCATCCGCCAGCGCACCGGCCTCGGCGTACATCTCGCCCAGGCGGGCGTGTTCGTTGGCGAGACGCGCCGCCACCGGGCCGCTCAACCCGGCCACCGGCGGGCCTTCGGCCGCGGCCGCGCGCTGGAACGATTCGGCCGCGTCGTCGGTACGACCCATCGACCCCAGCACCAGGCCGCGGTGGAGCAGCGCTTCGACGTACCGCGGGTTCAGCGCCAGCGCGCGATCGAAGGCGCTCAGCGCCTCGTCGGGGCGATCGAGCATCGAGTAACAGAGGCCGCGAAGATGGTGCACGTCGGCGTAGCCGCCGCCATCGAGATCGTCGAGCGCAACCAGCGCGCCGTAATAATCGTGGTTGGCAAAGCGCTCACGGGCGATATCGAGCACTCCGCGGGTGCTAACGGCCATCGGCATGCTCCCGGAAGTATGCCACGGTACGGGCCAGCCCCTCGCGCAGCTGCACCCGGGGTTCCCAGCCGAGCACGTCGCGCGCGACGTCGATGACCGGGCGGCGCTGGCGCGGATCGTCCGACGGCAGCGGACGATGCACGATCGGCGACGACGAACCGGTGATGTCGAGCACCAGCTCGGCCAGTTCGAGAATCGTGAATTCCCCCGGATTGCCGACGTTGGTCGGTTCGGTCCGGTCGCTCAGGAACAGCCGGTAGAGGCCGTCGACCTCGTCGGAGACATAGCAGAACGATCGGGTCTGCCGCCCTTCACCGTAGACCGTCAGGGCTTCGCCCGCCAGCGCCTGGACGATGAAGTTCGAGACGACGCGCCCGTCGCGGGCCCGCATTCTTGGCCCGTAGGTGTTGAAGATCCGCACGATCCGCGTGTCGATGCCCCGGCTGCGATGGTACGCCATGGTGAGCGCTTCGGCGAAACGCTTGGCCTCGTCGTACATGCTGCGCAGCCCGATCGGATTGACGTGACCCCAGTACGACTCCGGCTGCGGATGCACTTCCGGGTCGCCGTAGACCTCCGACGTCGACGCCAGGAAGAAGCGGGCCCCATGCTCTCCCGCGAGCGCCAGCATGTTGCCGGTTCCGACCGAACCGACGTCGAGCGTCTCGATCGGAAAGGCCTGGTAGTCGACCGGACTGGCCGGCGACGCCAGATGGAGCACCCCCTCGACGGCGCCGTCGACAACCAGCGGCAGACACACGTCGTGCCGCATGAACGTGAAGCCGGGATTGCCCTCGAGATGCGCGAGGTTCCCGGGACGGCCGGTGAGAAAGTTGTCGACGCCCACCACCTGGTGGCCGTCGGCCAGGAACCGGTCGACGAGGTGCGAGCCGAGAAAGCCGGCGGCGCCGCTGACGACGACTCTCACGCCGTCCCCGGCCGGCCGATACCGGTGTAGCGGAAGCCCAGGGCCGCCAGCCGCGCCGGCTGGTAGAGGTTGCGCCCGTCGACGATCACCGGCGTCCGCATCAGGCCGCGCACCCGTTCGAAATCCGGCGTCCGGTACACCAGCCATTCGGTAACGACCGCCAGCGCGTCGGCCCCCTCCAGCGCACTATATTGATCGTTGGTATAGCTGACGCGGTCTCCCCAGACGCCCCGCGCGACGTTCAGCGCCTCGGGGTCGTGGGCGCGGACCAAGGCGCCGGCCTCGAGCAGGGCGTCGATCAGCGTCACCGCCGGACTCTCGCGCATGTCGTCCGTGCCCGCCTTGAACGCCAGGCCCCACACGGCGACGGTCCGGCCCGCGAGCGATCCCAGCAGGCGCTCCAGCTTGCCGAACATCACCCGCTTCTGGCGAGCGTTGACCGTTTCGACGGCGTCGAAGATGTCGGTGCTCATGCCGTGCGAGCGGGCGGTGTGCGCCAGCGCCTTGACGTCCTTGGGGAAGCACGAGCCGCCGTAGCCCGGCCCGGGAAAGAGGAACGCCGGGCCGATCCGGGAATCGGTGGCGATGCCGCGCCGCACCGAGAATACGTCGGCGCCCACCCGCTCGCACAGGTCGGCGATCTGGTTCATGAACGAGATGCGGGTCGCCAGCATGGCGTTGGCGGCGTATTTCGTCACCTCGGCCGACGGGATGTCCATGAACAGGATCGGCGACCCGCTGCGGACGAACGGCGCGTAGAGTTCGCCCAGCAGCGCTTCGGCCCGGGGATCATCGACGCCGAGGACGACCCGGTCCGGCTTCATGAAGTCGTCGATCGCCGCCCCTTCCTTGAGGAACTCGGGATTCGAGGCCACCGCGAATTCATCCGTGGTCTGCCGGCGAATGGCGGCGCGCACCGTTTCAGCGGTCCCCACCGGCACGGTCGACTTGGTGACGATGACCTTGAAGCGATCGAGGTGGCGGCCGATGGTGTCGGCCACGTCGAGGACGTGCTGCAGATCCGCCGACCCGTCCTCGCCCGGCGGCGTGCCGACGGCGATGAACACCACGTCGCCGTGCCGCACCGCGAGGCCGATGTCGGTGTCGAACCGCAACCGGCCCGCGGCGGCGTTGCGTTCGATCAGCGGCGCCAGCCCGGGTTCGTAGATGGGGACGACGCCGCGCCCGAGGGCATCGACTTTGGCGGCGTCCTTGTCGGCGCAGACCACTTCGTTGCCGGTCTCGGCCAGGCAGGCTCCGGCGACGAGCCCGACGTATCCGGAGCCGATGACCGTCACGCGCATCAGGGAATCCGCGCCATCACGTGCCGGGTGTCGACGATCAGCTTCGCAGTGCGTTTGACCATCGGCCAATCGATGTTGGTGTGGTCGGTGACGATGAACACCACGTCGGCGCCGCGCACCGTGTCCTCGGTGAGCGGGACTGACTGGTAGTCGATGCCGCCTTCGGAGAACTTGCCGACATAGGGATCGTGATAGGAGACATTCGCGCCGTACTGGTGCAGTAACGCCAGGATGTCGAGCGCGGGACTCTCGCGCAGATCGTCGATGTCCTTCTTGTAGGCCACGCCCAGCACCAGCACCTTGGCGCCCTTGATCGCTTTGGCGTCGGTATTGAGCGTCTCCATGACCTTGCGGACCCAGAACAGCGGCATCTCGCTGTTGAGTTCGCCGGCCAGGTCGATGAATCGCGTCTTGTAGTTGAGTCCCCGCATCTTCCACGCGAGGTAGTGCGGATCGATCGGGATGCAGTGCCCACCAAGTCCGGGGCCGGGCAGGAACTTCATGAACCCGAACGGCTTGGTCGCGGCCGCGTCGATCACCTCCCACACGTCGACGCCGAGTTTGTCGCAGACGATCGCCATCTCGTTGACCAGCCCGATGTTGACGCTGCGGAACGTGTTCTCCAGCAGCTTGACGAGTTCGGCCGCCTCGGTGGTGGTCACCGGCACCAGGGTGTCGATCGCCGGCGCGTACATGGCGCAGGCCACGCGCCGGCAGTCGGCGGTGATGCCGCCGACCACCTTGGGGGTGTTCTTGGTGTTGTACGTCGGATTGCCCGGATCGACCCGCTCGGGGGAAAACGCCAGGAAGAAGTCCTCGCCCACCTTGAGCCCGGTGCTCTCGAGCGCGGGCAGCATGATCTCGCGGGTGGTGCCGGGATAGGTGGTACTCTCGAGGATGATCACCTGGCCGCGGCGGAGCGTGTTCTTGACGGCATCGGTCGCCGCGACGATGAACGACACGTCGGGATCCTTGTACTTCGACAATGGCGTCGGCACGCAGATCGAAATCGCGTCGGCCTCGGCCAGCCGCGACGGATCCGTCGTCGCCTCGAAGCGGTCCGCCTTGCGCAGCGCTGCCACATCGTGCTGCGAGACGTCCTTGATGTGCGACTTGCCGGCGTTGAGCCCGTCGACCACCCGCTGGGTGATGTCGTAGCCCAGGACCCGGAATCCCGCGCGGCCCAGCTCCATCGCGAGGGGGAGACCGACGTAGCCCAGTCCCACGATGCCGAAGGTGATGTCGCGCTTGCCGGCGCGGGCGATCAGATCGTCTGCGAGGGTCATGCCCTGCCTCCACTCCCTCCGTCGGGAGGGATAGCCATCGGTGTGCCGCCGGCCGCGAGCGAGCGGCTGGCGGCCTCGAGAACCCGCACCACGCGGACTCCGTCGCTGGCATCGGTCCGCTCGGCCGGCGCGCCCCGAACCACGCGCACGAAGTGGGCCAGCTCGATCGGCAGGGGCTCGCCACCGGGGACCCGGGGGATCGCGATGTCCCCTTCCCGCAGCGTCAGCGACTCGGCGGCCGACAGGAACGCCTCCTTGCGGTCAACGCCCTTGTCGTAGATCCGGAGCTTCTCCCGCGGCGCCATGTCGTCGAAGACCACCATCTGCTTCGACCCGACCACCGTCAGCCGCCGCTCCTTGTGGGGGTCGAGCCACGAGAGTTGCGCGTGGGCCACCACGCCGGAGGCGAACGTCATGATCAGGAAGACGACGTCTTCGATCCCCGGCTGGAGGTATGCGTGGCCGTGCGCCGCGACCTGCACCGGCGTCTCGCCCAGCAGGTAGAGGGCGATCGAGACGTCGTGCGGCCCGAGCGACCAGAGGGCGTTCTCGTCGGGGCGGACCTGGCCGAGATTGACCCGTTGCGAGTAGAGGTAATACGGCGTGCCGAGCGTGCCCTCGGCGATCATCTGCCGCAGTCGGCGGATGATCGGGTGGTGCACCAGCAGGTGTCCCACCAGCAGCGGCACGCTGGCCTTGGCGGCCGCGTCCGCCATCGCCTCGGCGTCAGCCACCGACAACGCGAACGGCTTCTCCACGAGGGCCGGAACGCCGGCGCGGATCGCCTCGAACGCCAGCGCGGCGTGCGCCGGCGCCGGGGCCGCGATCACCACCGCCTCGACCCGGCTCAGCAACTGGTCCGGCGCGTCGGTGATGAACGACCCCGGGTATTGCGCCGTGAGGCGGGTGCGCGTCGCGTGGTCGGCATCGCAGACGCCCGTGAGCTCCACGTCCGGCATCGACGCCAGCGTCCGCACGTGGTTCTTCCCCCAGGCGCCGGCCCCGATGACGCCGACCTTCAACCGGCTCACCGGTAGAACTCGCGAACCGCGCCGATGATTTCGTCCTGCTGGGCGTCGGTCAGCTCCGGATACACGGGAAGCGAGATCACGTCCTGCATCGCCTGCTCGGTGACCGGCAGCGATCCGGCGCGGTAGCCGAGGTCGGCGAAGCACGGTTGGAGATGGAGGCCGATCGGGTAGTAGATCATGCTGCCGATCGCCCTGGCCTGCAGGTGCGCGCGCAGGTCGTCACGGCGCTCGGCCCGGATGGTGTACTGGTGGAAGATGTGCTCGTTGGCCGGGTCGATCACCGGCGGCCGCACCTGGGGAACGTCCTTGAACGCCGCCGTGTACCGCGCCGCGCGCTGGCGCCGCGCTTCGCTCCACGCCGCCAGGTGGGGCAGCTTGGCCAGCAGGATCGCCGCCTGGAGCGTATCGAGGCGCGAGTTGTAGCCCACTTCTTCGTGGTGGTACTGCTTGGCGCCGCCGTGCACCCGGAGCCGCTTGAGACGTTCGGCGAGGGCATCATCCTGCGTGGTCATCATGCCGCCGTCCCCCCAGCCGCCGAGATTCTTGCTGGGGAAGAACGAGAAGGTGCCCGCGTAGCCGAGCTCTCCCGCCATGCGCCACTGGCCGTCGATCATGCGGCGCGCCCCGATGGCCTGCGCGCCGTCTTCGATGACCGCGATGCCGCGCGGCGCGGCGACAGCCAACAGGTGCTCCATGGCGACCATCTGGCCATAGAGGTCCACGGCAACGATGGCACGGGTGCGAGGCGTGACCGCCCGGGCCACGGCGTCGGGATCGAGGTTGAACGTGCCGGCGTCGATATCGGCGAACACCGGGCGCCCGCCGGCGTTGTGAATTGCGCCCGCGGTGGCGAAGAACGTGAACGACGGGGCAATCACCTCGTCGCCGGGCTGGAGGTCCAGCGTCCGGAGCGGGAGGAGGATGGCGTCGGTGCCCGACGCGCACCCGATCGCGTGCTTGACGTGCGACAGCCCGGCGATCTGCCGTTCGAGTTCGCCCACCTCGGCGCCGAGAATGAACTGCTGGCGCTCGATGACGTCCATCATGCGCGCGATGACCTGGTCCTTGATGGTCCGGTACTGCGCCTTCAGATCCAACATCGGTACGCCCATCGGGCTACCCCTCGGTGCGGCAAAAGTGGTCCAACTGCAAGCAGCCGATAAAGTTAGCGGCGCTGGGCCGGCGGGACAATCAGGTTGAGCCGCCCGTCCGACTCCTCATACCCGGCGCCGCAGGCGGCGCATTCCCCCCGCCCGTCGCGCACCAGCAACCGGAGCCCGCATTGGCACACCCACCCCACCCGGCGAGCCGGGACCCCCACCATCAGCGCGAACGCCGGGACGTCGCTGGTGACCACGGCGCCGGCCCCGATGAAGGCGAATTCGCCCAGGGTGTGCCCGCAGACGATGGTGGCGTTGGCGCCGATCGACGCACCGCGCTGCACCAGGGTACGTCGATATTCATGTTTGCGGGAAATGTGACTGCGCGGATTCATCACGTTGGTGAAGACGCACGAAGGGCCGCAGAAGACGTCATCTTCCAGCTCGACGCCCTCGTAGATCGACACGTTGTTCTGGATCTTGACGTTGTTGCCGATCCGGGTACCCGGCATGATGACGACGTTCTGGCCGAGATTGCAGCGCTCGCCGATCACCGCGCCGGGCATGACGTGGGAAAAGTGCCAGACCTTGGTGCCCTTGCCGATCGTGGCACCCTCGTCGACATAGCTGGATTCGTGAACGAAAAAGTCGGCCATGGCCGCTCCCCGCGCCCGATGATGATCCGGCCGGTGTGGCGGCGCGCGGCGCCGGCCGTCGCTCCCCGGCCGGTCATCCGGCGGGCCGGGGGCGGCGGAAAGATAGACGCCACCCGGGGGCGATGCTCAGCGCGGGGCGGCGATCCCGCCCCCGCGGTCGATGACCTTGACCTCGGGCTCCAGCGTCACCCCCCAGGCCGCCGCCACCCGGTCCCGGACCAACCGCATCAGCCCGGTCACATCCGCGGCAGTGGCGCTCCCGGTGTTGACGAAATAGTTCGCGTGGAGCGGCGAAACGACCGCCCCGCCGACCGCGGCGCCCTTCAGTCCGGTCGCCTCGATGAACTGACCCGCGGTGCGTGGCGCCGCCGGGTCGCGGTCGGGCGCCAGCGCCGGGTTCTTGAACACCGACCCGCAGCAGGGCTGGTTGAATGGTGTGCCATCCTTGCGCCACTTGTACAGCGCCTCGGTCTCGGCTTCGAGCGCCGCGGCGTCCGCGGGATGGAGCACGACCGTCGTGGCGAGCACCACCACCGCGCCGAGGTGGCTGCGGCGATAGGCAAAGCCGGCCTCGGCGGCGGGGATGATCCGGTCGGCTCCGGTCGCGTCGACCGCGTGGACCGACTGCACCACGTCGCTCCATTCCGCGCCGTGACACCCCGCGTTCATCACGATCCCGCCCCCCACGCTTCCCGGCACGCCGACCATCTTGTGAATCCCGCCCCACCCGGCGGCGGCGGTGCGCTTGGCGGCGAGCGGCGCAGGCAATCCGGCGCCGAGCGTCCAGAGCGCGCCGTCGCGATGTTCCAGGCGGTCGAGCCCCTTGCCGAGCCGGATGACCAACGCGTCCAGACCGTCATCGGGAAAGAGGAGATTCGACCCCAGGCCGAGGGCGAACCATGGCACGCCGCTCCGGTCGGCGGCGCGGAGGGCGACGGCGACGTCCTCGGCCGTTGCCGGAAAGAGCACTGTGGCCGGTCCGCCGATGCGGTAGGTCGACCACCGGGCGAGCGGCTCCGCTTCGCGCACCTCCCCGGCCACCGCCGCACGCAACGCGGCGGCAAACGCCGGATCGCGCGCGCCCGGCGATATTCCGGCGCCAGCGGCCCCGGTCATGCTTCCATCGTTTCCCGGGCCAGGGCGTGCCACTCCTGCAGTGAGCAGACCTCCAGCTTCCGGCTCTTCATCGCGATGATGGCGTCGCATGCCGCCGCCGCGGCCGACATCGTCGTGGTGTACGGGATGCCGTGCTGCAGCGCGGCCCGGCGCATGGCGTAGTCGTCCTGCTGCGTCAACTTGCCGAGCGGCGTGTTGACCAGCAGCTGGATCTGCCCCGACACCAGCAGGTCGATGCCGTTGGGTCGCCCTTCGTACACCTTGAAGACCCGTTCCGCCGGGACGCCGCGGGCCCGGAGATACCGCTGCGTGCCCGCAGTGGCCAGCACCCGGAAACCGAGCTCGTGGAGCCGCCGCGCGATCGGCACCACCGTCGGCTTGTCGTGGTCGTTGACGGTGACGAATACCGTCCCTTCCAGCGGCAGTGCCCCGTCGGCGCTGGCCTGTGCCTTGGCGAACGCCATGCCGAACGAATCGGCGATCCCCATCACCTCGCCGGTGGAACGCATCTCGGGACCGAGCCGGGTGTCGACGCCGGGAAACTTGGCGAACGGAAAGACCGCTTCCTTGACCGACACGTAGGGCTGCAGCGGATCGTCGGTCAGCCCGATCTTCTCCAGCGTGTCGCCCGCCATGACCGCCGCCGCCGCCGCCGCGAGCGGCACGCCGGTGGTCTTGGAAACGAACGGAATGGTGCGCGACGCGCGCGGATTGACCTCCAGCACGTAGACCACGCCGTCCTTGATGGCATACTGCGCGTTGATGAGGCCGACCACACCCAGCCGAAGGGCGAACGCGCGGGTGTACTCGCGCATTTCCTCGACCTGGGCTTCGGTGATCAGGTATGGCGGCAGCACGCACGCCGAATCGCCGGAGTGGATGCCGGCGTCTTCGATGTGCTGCATGACGCCCCCGATGACGGCGTGCGTGCCGTCGCAGATCGCATCGACGTCGGCCTCGAAGGCGTCTTCGAGGAACGAGTCGATCAATACCGGATGACCGGGCGCGACCCGCGCCGCCTCGTCGAAGAAGCCGCGCAACTCTTCGGCGTCGTAGACGATCCGCATGGCGCGGCCGCCGAGGACGTAGCTGGGTCGCACCAGCACCGGATACCCGATCCGCTCCGCCGCCTCGAGCGCGGCGCCGACCGTTTCGGCGGTGCCGTTCGGCGGCTGGCGCACGCCCAGTTCCCGCGCCAGCGCCTCGAACTGCCGCCGGTCTTCGGCCGCGTCGATGGCCGTCGGCGTCGTCCCGAGGATCGGCACGCCCGCCTCTTCCAGCGCCCGCGCCAGCTTCAACGGCGTCTGGCCGCCGAGCTGCACCACGACGCCCACCGGTTGCTCGACGTGCACGATTTCGAGGACGTCTTCGAGGGTGAGCGGCTCGAAATACAGCACGTCCGAGATGTCGAAATCGGTCGAGACCGTCTCGGGGTTCGAATTGACCATCACCGTCCGGAAGCCGAGTTCACGGAAGGCGAGCGTCGCCCGCACGCAGCAATAGTCGAACTCGACGCCCTGGCCGATGCGATTGGGACCCGACCCGAGGATCACCACCGTGCGGCGGTCGGCGGACGCCGCCGCCTCGTTCTCCTCGTCCCAGCAGGAGTAGAGATACGGCGTCTTCGAGGGAAATTCGCCGGCGCAGGTGTCGACCGTCTTGTAGGCGGGGCGGAGGCCGAGCCGATGGCGCAGGTCGCGGATTTCCCCCTCGCGGTACTGGATCAAGTCGCCCAGTTGCCAATCGGAGAAGCCCATCCGCTTCAGGCGAAGCAGCAGCGCGCGGTCGGCGGCGGCATCGGCGCCGAGCCGGTGGGCGATCCATTCCTCCTCGGCGGCGACGAGTTCGGCAAGCTGGTGCAGGAACCACGGGTCGATGTGCGACGCGTCGTACAACTCCTCGATGGTGATACCGGCCACCAGCGCCCGCTTGATCTGGAAGAGCCGCTCCGGTGTGGGCGTGCGGATGGCCGACAGCAGCGTGGCGCGGTCGATGTCGCTCAGCCGGTCGTCGATCGGCCCGGCGCCGATCGTCCAGCCGGCGCGCCCGACCTCGAGGCCGCGGAACCCCTTCTGGAGCGCTTCCTTGAACGTCCGGCCGATCGCCATCACCTCGCCCACCGACTTCATCTGCGTGGTGAGATACGGCTCGGCGGTGGGGAATTTCTCGAACGCGAAGCGGGGAATCTTGACCACGACGTAGTCGAGCACCGGTTCGAACGATGCCGGCGTGGTGCGAGTGATGTCGTTGGGGAGTTCGTCGAGCGTGTATCCCACCGCCACCTTGGCGCCGATCCGGGCGATCGGAAACCCGGTGGCCTTCGACGCCAGTGCCGAGGAGCGCGACACCCGCGGGTTCATCTCGATCACCAGCTGCTGGCCGGTGCGCGGATCGACGGCAAACTGGATGTTGCAGCCGCCGGCCGCCACACCGACCTCACGGATGATGCGGATGGCGGCGTCGCGCATCCGCTGATATTCGCGATCGGTGAGGGTCATGGCCGGGGCGACGGTGATCGAATCGCCGGTGTGGACGCCCATCGGATCGACGTTCTCGATCGAGCAGACGATGACGACATTGTCGGCGCCGTCGCGCATCACTTCGAGTTCGAATTCCTTCCAGCCGATGACGCTCTGCTCGATCAGCACCGAATGCACCGGCGAGAGCTCCAGGGCACGGCGCACCATCTGTTCGAATTCTTCGCGGTTGTAGGCAATGCCGCCGCCGGTCCCGCCGAGGGTGTAGGACGGACGCAGGATGGCGGGATAGCCGGTCTGCTCCACCGCGCCGAGTCCTTCGTCGACCGAGTTGACCACGGTGCCGAGCGGGGTCGCCAGGCCGATCCGGCGCATCGCGGCGGCGAATTCGGCGCGGTCTTCGGCGATCCGGATGGCGCGTTCGGCGGCACCGATCAGTTCGACCCCGTAGCGCTCGAGGGTGCCGTCGCGCACCAGCGCCATCGCCACGTTCAGCGCCGTCTGCCCGCCCATCGTCGGCAGCAACGCATCGGGGCGTTCGCGTTCGATCACCCGGGCCACCCAGTCGGGCGTGACCGGCTCGACGTACGTGCGATCGGCCAGTTCGGGATCGGTCATGATGGTGGCCGGATTCGAATTGACGAGGATGACGCGGTAGCCCTCTTCCTTCAGCGCCCGCACCGCCTGGGTCCCGGAGTAGTCGAATTCGGCGCCCTGGCCAATGACGATGGGCCCCGATCCGATGATCAGGATCGAGGAGAGGTCAGTGCGCTTGGGCATCCATAAGATCCTTGAGCGTGTGGTCGAACGAAATGGTCGGCGCCCATCCGGTGGCGCGCCGCAATCTGGCGGCGTCACCGATGAGCACCGGAATATCGGCGGGTCGCATCAGACGCGCATCCTCGACCGGTCGGGCCGTGCTTCCGGCCAGCCGGGCCAGCGCCGCGAAGCACGCGCTGAGGCGGTGGCCGGTGCCGGCGGCGACGTTGTACACCTCGCCCGCGACACCACGGTCGAGCAGCGCCAGATAGGCCCGTACCACGTCGCGGACGTCGAGAAAATCGCGGACCGCCGCGAGGTTGCCGACCGCGATCGTGTCCGCCCCGATCCGGGCGGCCTCGGCGAGGCGGCTGGCCAGCGCGGGCAGAACGTACGCCGTCGACTGCCCCGGTCCGGTGTGGGGAAATGGGCGGGCCACTACGACCGCCAGACCGGTGCGGCGAGCCACCTCGGCGGCGGCAAGCTCGGCGCCGGCCTTGCTGGCGGCATACGGTGAAACCGGTGCCACCGCCGCGGTCTCGGCGATCGGACCGTCGTGCCCGGCGCCGTAGACCTCGGCAGTCGATACCAGCAGAAATCTCGCCGTACCGGCCCTGGCCATCGCATCGGCGAGGGCCGCCGTGGCCCCCGCGTTGAGCGCCCACGCCGCTCCAGGATCACGGCTCGCGACAGTGTTCGATGCGATGGCGGCGAGGTGGACGACGGCGTCGGGAGCCGGCCGGAGCGCCGCGAGGCGCGCGATCCCCGGCGGCCGCCGCAGATCGGCCGTGACGCGGCGCACCCGGCGCCCGTGGGCACGCCACGACTCCGGTGGCGGCTGCCGGGGTTCGGTCGCCGCGACGAGGTCGTGACCGGCCGCCACGGCGGCGTCGACCAGCCAGCGCCCGACGAACCCGGCCGCCCCGGTGATCAACAGGCGCATCAGCGGTTCCGGAGTCGGTCGAGATCGGCATCGACCATCTTCTCGACCAGTCCATC
Source organism: uncultured Gemmatimonadales bacterium (assembly GCA_963697065.1). Classification (GTDB taxonomy): domain Bacteria; phylum Gemmatimonadota; class Gemmatimonadetes; order Gemmatimonadales; family GWC2-71-9; genus Palsa-1233. Next base: position 1,964,873 of record CAVOMQ010000001.1, on the reverse strand, counting down.
GAACGTCACCTGCGGACTCCATCCGAGGCGGCTCCGGGCCTTCGACGCATCGGCGAGCAGCACGTCGACCTCCGCCGGACGGTAGAACTGCGGATCGACCCGCACGTAGTCTTTCCAGTCGAGCCCGACTCGCGCAAACGCCACCCGCACCAGATCTTCCACCGAATGGGCCATACCGGTGCCGATCACGTAGTCCTGCGGCTCGGGCGCCTGCAGCATGCGCCACATGGCGTCGACATAGTCGCCGGCAAAGCCCCAGTCACGTTGCGCGGCGAGATTGCCGAGCCTGAGTTCCGTGGCCAGCCCGAGGGCGATACGCGCGGCGCCGTCGGTGACCTTGCGGGTCACGAACTCGATACCGCGGCGGGGCGATTCGTGATTGAAGAGAATGCCGCTGACGGCGTAGAGGTTGTAGGACTCGCGGTAGTTGACCGTGATCCAGTGCCCGTACAGCTTGGCCACGCCGTACGGCGAGCGGGGATAGAACGGCGTCGACTCGCGCTGCGGCGTTTCGGTGACCTTGCCGAACATCTCCGACGAACTCGCCTGGTAGAACCGCGTCGTGGGACAGGCGAGGCGGATCGCCTCGAGAATGCGGGTGACGCCGAGGGCGGTGAACTCGCCGGTCAGCACCGGCTGGGTGAACGAGGTCGGCACGAAGGACTGCGCCGCCAGGTTGTACACTTCGTCGGGCTGGACGTCATGGATCACCATGGTGAGCGAGTGCTGGTCGAGCAGGTCGGCGGCGGCGATCCGGACGCGGGGAATGAGGTGCTCGATCCGCTCGTAGGAGTGGTGCGACGTGCGCCGGACCACCCCGACCACCTCGTAACCCTTCCCCAGCAGGTGCTCGGCCAGATACGACCCGTCCTGGCCGGTGATACCCGTGATCAGCGCGCGCGGCATGGGCAACTCGTCGCAAAAGGGGTGGCGGGACCAGCCGGAGTCGGCCCCGTTGTTCTTGATCGTCCTTCCCGATATCTTTTGTGACTTGCTTTGGCGGGGAAACGAACCAGGGGACTCCGATGGCACGCGTCTGTACCATGTGTGGGAAGGGGCCGGTGGCGGGCAATCACGTCAGCCACGCCAACAATCGGCGCAAGCGGCGCTGGATGCCGAATCTCCAGACCGTGCGGGTAACGGTCGACGGGGCGACCCGCCGGGTGCGGGTGTGTACCCAGTGCCTCAAGAGCGGCAAGGTGGTCAAGCCCGTCGCAGCGTGAAAAAAAGGGGACCCGCGGGTCCCCTTGATCGTTTCCCTTCCCCGCCATCGTCCTCACTCCGACAACAGCTCGATCCGCGCCAGTTCGGCGCCATCGCCCGGGCGGTGGCCCAGCTTGAGAATCCGGATGTACCCACCCGGCCGCGACGCGAACCGCGGGCCGATGGTCTTGAACAGCTTGGTGAGGATTTCCCGATCGGGGATCTTCCGCTGCACCAGCCGCACCGCGTGCAGGTCGCCGCGCCGCGCCAGGGTGACGAGCTTTTCGGCGTACGGCCGGAGTTCCTTGGCCTTGGCGGTGGTGGTGGTGATCGCCTCGTACCGGAACAGCGATGCCGCCATGTTGCGCATCAGCGCGCGCTTGTGGTCCGAGGTGCGGGAGAGCTGACGTCCCTTGGCGCGGTGGCGCATGGTTCAGCTTTCCTCGCCGGTGCTGGCGGGTGACACCATCGGCGCGGTGCCTTCGCGGACGACATGGACGTCGCCGTCGGCGTCTTCGAACACCATTTCGAAGTTGAGCGATTCGCGCTGCAGCAGTTCGGCGATTTCCTGCAGCGCCTTGTCGCCGATGTTCTTCACTTCCTTGAGGTCCTTGACCGAGAACTCCACCAGATCGCGCAGCGTGCGGATGTTGGAGTTCTTGAGCGAGTTGAGCGTCCGCACCGAAAGGCCGAGGTCGTCGATGGAGCGGGCCAGCTTGGCCGCCAGTTCCGACGCCGGTTCCGCCGCGCCGCCCGCCATCCCGCCCGGGGCCTGGGCCGCACCGAACTCCACGAAGTACCGGAAGTGCTCCTGCGCCAGGGCGGCCGCGTAGGCGACGGCGTCTTCGGGCGAGAGCGTACCGTTGGTCTCGACCGAGACCGCCAGGCGATCGTAGTCGGTGCGCTGTCCGACGCGGGTCTCGGCGACGGTGAAATTGGCGCGCCGCACCGGGTTGTAGATGGCGTCGATCCGGACCAGGTCCACCGGATAGGAGCGGTCGGCGGGGTGCATCTCGGCTTCGACGTACCCGCGGCCACGATTGACGTACAACTCGCAGCTCACTTCGCGGTCGTCCTGCACCGTGAACAGCAGGTGGTCGGGGTTGACGACCCGTGCCTGCCCCGATTCCTGGATGTCACGGCCGAAGACCGGCCCCGGGCCCTGCTTGGAAACGCGCAGCACCGCGTCGGCGACGCCGTCGTCGAGCACCAGCGTGAGCGCCTTGAGGCGCTGGATGATCTGGTGGACGTCTTCGAGGACTCCCTGAACGGTCTGGTGCTCGTGCACCACGCCGTCGAGGCGGAAGCCCCAGACCGCGCTCCCCGGGAGCGACGACAGCAGCAGCCGCCGCAGTGAATTGCCGAGGGTGTAGCCAAACCCGCGCTCCAGCGGCTGGAGGCGGAACTCGGCCGCGTTGGGATTGTCGTCCCGCTTGGTCATCTCGACCAGCTGCGGCCGGACCAGACCTGTCAAGTCAATGCTCATCGCACGTCGTTCCTTCAACTCACTTCGAGTAGAGCTCGACGATCAACTGCTCCTGGGCGTTGACCGGGATGGCGTCGCGCGTGGGAAGCTCGACCAGCCGGCCCGCCGCCTTGTCGGCGTCGATCATCAGCCATGACACCGGGGCGCCGCGCGCGGCCTGTTCCTGCGCCGCCTTCACCGCCACCATTTCCCGGTCGCCGGGAGCCACCCGGACTTCGTGGCCCGGCAGCACGCGGAACGACGGGATGTTGACCTTGCGGCCGTTGACCTCGACGTGCCCGTGGCGCACCAGCTGGCGCGCCGCGCGCCGCGAGGCGGCGAAGCCCATCCGATAGACGATGTTGTCGAGCCGGGTCTCCAGCGCCACGAGCAGGTTGGTGCCCTTGACGCCCGGCAGGCTCGACGCCCGCACGAACAGATTGCGGAATTGCGTTTCAGTCAAGCCATACATCCGCTTGACCTTCTGCTTCTCCCGCAGCTGCTTGGCGTACTCCGACATCTTGCGCGACCGGCCGCCGGACTGGCCGTGCTGGCCGGCGGGATACTGCCGGCGCTCGACGGCGCACTTCTCGGTGAGACAGCGCGTGCCCTTGAGAAACAGCTTCGTGCCTTCGCGGCGGCACAACCGGCAGGCGGGACCTGTGTAGCGTGCCATGCGTCACACCCGCCGCTTCTTGGGAGGCCGGCAGCCGTTGTGCGGAATGGGCGTCACGTCGCGGATCGAGGCCACCTTGAGCCCCACCGACGCGAGCGCCTGGATCGCCGATTCGCGGCCGCTTCCCGGCCCCTGCACCCGCACGTGCACCTTCCGCAGCCCGAGATTGAGCGCCTCGCGGGCGCAATTCTCGCCGGCGACAGTGGCGGCGAACGGCGTGGACTTTTTCGACCCCTTGAAGCCGGCCTTGCCGGCCGTGCCCCAGGCGATGGTATTGCCGTGGAGATCGGTGATCGTGATCAGGACGTTGTTGAACGTCGCCGAGATGTGGACGATCCCCTCGGATTCGACCAGCTTCTTGGAGCGCTTGGCGCTGGCCTTCGGTGCGGGCGCGGGTACGGGTGCGGTCATCTTACTTCTTGGTTGCCTTCTTCTTGCCGGCGATGGCCCGACGCGGGCCCTTCTTGGTCCGGGCGTTGGTATGGGTACGCTGGCCGCGGACCGGCAACCCGCGGCGATGACGCATGCCGCGATAGCTGCCGATGTCCATCAGCCGCTTGATGTTCATGGCCACTTCGGTCCGGAGCGCGCCTTCGGTCTTGACGGTCCGCTCGATCACCTGGCGCAGCCGGCCCACCTGCACGTCGGTGAGGTCGCGCACCCGCGTGTCCGCGGAAATGCCGGTTTCGGCGAGCAGCTTGCGGCTGGTCGGCCGGCCGATTCCGAAGATGTAGGTCAAACCGATTTCCACCCGCTTCTCACGCGGGAGATCCACGCCGGCGATACGCGCCATCTTACCCCTGCCGTTGTTTGTGCTTGGGCGTCCGGGTGCAGATGACGCGAGTGACACCGCGACGCTTGATGACGCGGCAACTCTCGCAGATCGGTTTGACGCTCGAACGCACCTTCACGGGCAATCCTCTTCCATGTCCCCGGTCTCGGGGTAGCACGGAACGATACTGGGTCCTATGACGGGATGCAAGCCTGCGAGGGACAGCGGGTTACTCCCCCGGCGCGCCCGCCAGCCGGGCAAATGCGCGGTAGGCCTCGGCGGGATCCGGGGCGGAGAGGATCGGCCGGCCGACCACCAGATGGGTGGCACCCGACGCGGCGGCCTGGTCGGCGTCTCCCGCGTGGCGGTGATCGCCCACGGCATCGTCGCGCCGCCGGATCCCGGGAACCACCAGCCGGCCCGGGGCCACCAGCGGCGCCACGGCTGGAAGTGCCGCCGACGAACACACGACGCCGTCGAGCCCCGCCGCCATGGCGGCGCGGGCCAGCCGTACCACCTCCGCGTCAAGAGGCCCACCCGCCCAGCCGACTGCGTCGCGGTAACTCTCCGCGTCGTGCGAGGTGAGCACGGTGACTCCCACGACGCGCGTCCGCCCGGCGGCCGCCGCCGCCGCCGCCCGAAGCATCTCGCTGCCGCCGGTGGCGTGCACGGTCACCATTTCGACCCCGAGCTCCACCGCGGCGGCGACCGCGCCCGCCACCGTGTTGGGGATGTCGTGCCACTTGAGGTCGAGAAAGACCGGGTGGCCGGCGTCGACCAACACCCGCACGAATCCGGGCCCGGCTCTGGTGAACAGCACCGAGCCGACCTTGACGGAACAGCGATCCGGCAGGCGGTCGAGCAACTCGAACGCGGCGGCGGCGTCGGGAGAGTCGAGCGCCACGATCAACTCAGCCATCGACACGCTCGAGTTCGGCCACGATCGCTTCCGGAAGTCTCGGTCGGGCCAGCGCGGCGGTGCCGATGGCGACCAGCGAAGCCCCGGCCCGCAGGAACGCTCGCACGTCGTCTGCATTGCGTATGCCGCCGATGCCGAGAATCGGAAACCCCTCGAGGACGTCCGCCGTCCGCTGCACCGCGAGCAGCGCCAGCGGCAGGAGCCCGGGACCGCTCACGCCACCGGTCACGTTGCCGAGTCTCGGTCCGCCCGCCTCCGTCAGCAGTCCGGGGACCGTGTTCACCAGACTCACGCCGTCGGCGCCGGCATCGCGCGCCGCCCGCGCGATGCCGGCGGTGTCGGCCAGGGCCGGGCCAAGCTTGGCGAAGAGGGGACGCCGCGTCTCGGCGCGACACCGCCGTACGACCTCGGCGACCTGCCCCGCGTCGGCGCCGAACTCCATGCCGCCGCGATCCGTGTTGGGGCAGGAGAGGTTCAGCTCATAGGCGGCGTGGCCGGGGAGATCGTCGAGTCGGGCAATCACGGCGGCATACTCGTGAACGGCAAACCCCACCACGTTGACCAGCACCGGCCATCCCGGCAGCGAGGCGGCCAGCCAGGGCAGTTCCACCCGGCGCACCGCGGCGACACCGGGATTGGCGAGGCCGACCGCGTTGAGCATGCCGCCGCGAAACTCCGCAACGCGCGGCGGAGGGTGCCCGTGGCGCGGCTCGAGCGACACCGCCTTCGTCACCAGGCCGCCGAGACGTTCCAGCCGGCAGACGCCGTGCAACTGCCGTCCGTAGGCCGCCGTGCCCGCCGCCAGCAGTACCGGATTGGCGAAGCGGATTCCCGCGACCGTGCGCGCGAGTGTCACCGGAATCGCAGATCCGTGGGCGGTTCGGTGGCAGCCGCGGTCTTGCGCTGCCGCGCCATCAGCTGCACGTAGGTGCCAAGCGAGTCTTCGAGGTTGGCGAGTTCGGGACTCTCGCGCCCTTCGGCAAGCCGGACGTACGGGTTCGACGTATCCGCCGCGAGCCGGCCCAGGATCGCCGCCGCCGAGTCGGGTTCGAGCGCGCTGCGGAGAAACATCGCTTTGTCCCGATACGGTGACGCCGGCCATTCCTGTTCGATTCGCAACAGAAACCACGCGGCCAATCGGGTGGCCTGCAGCGAATCGCGGGCGTAGGTTGCCGCCGCGAACAGGGTCAGGTCGCCTCGCGTGGATCCCGGTGCGGTACTGCTGTCGAGATTCGCCAGATATTGCGCGGTGCGACGCAACGCGGCGGCGTGATACGCCGCGAGGTTCGCGCCGAAATCGCTGCCGCCGAGCGCGGTGGTCGAATCGATCGCAAATCCCAGTTCGGCGCCGGTGGCCACCCGGCGGAAGAGCCATTCCGCGTACAGACCGCGCGCCTCGGCGATCACCGGACCCACCCGCAGCGCCGCGAGGCGCCGGTAGCGCGACTCCACCGCGGCGCTGTCGCCACCAAGCGCACCATGCAGCGCGGCCAGCCAGAGGCTGTCGCGGTGCAGCGGCTTGATGTCGGGAACCGACGTCAACCACCCGAGCAGCGTGTCGGCGCGAACGCGGTCGCGACCGGCGAAGGCCGTCACCATCGCCATCCAGTCAACGCTCGAATCCGGCGGCTGCGCAAGCGCGGCCAGCAAGGCCAGCGCGCTGTCGCCATGTCCCAGGCCGAGCTCGGCGCGGGCGGCATCGACACGGGCCGGCGTGCCGGGAACGTCCGCCACCATCGCGAGGGCATCGGCCCACCGCCCGTTGTCCACCATCACGCGCGCCGAGTGTTCGCGCGATTCGGCGCGGATGGCGGGGTCGCGACTGTTGATCAGTTCGCCGAAGATCGCCACCGCCGTGACGTCATGGAGCGTTTCCTTGCAGCGCGCCAGTTCGAGCAGCAACGGATCACGCCACCTGGCAGAGGGTTGCGCGGCGAGCGCGGTCTCCAGATCGCCCGTGGCTTCGCCGCAATCGTTGGTCCGCGCCCGGGCGCGGCCGCGCAACCACTCCGCTTCGATCCGCCCCTGGCCGTGACGGATCCGTGCGAGCGCCGAGTCGGCCTTGCCGATGACCTGCCCCCAATCGTTCCGTGCCTCGCCGGGGCGTTGGTGCTCCTCCGCATCGAGCGCCTGGCCGGAGATGAGGCGCGCCTGGTACAGCGAATTGGACCAGCTGCACCCGCACGCCAGCAGAACGACGATCAGCGCGCGGCGCATCAGTGCCCCGCCGCCGCGGAGTCGCCGGTCTCGCGGTCGACTTCGCGCAGGTAGCCCACGACGGCGTCGGCGATCGCCCCGGCGAGAGCGCGCTGGCCCGTTCGGGTGGTAAGCAGCCGGGCATCCTGGGGGTTGGTGCCATAGCCCATCTCCACCAGAATCGCCGGCCGCCGGGCCGTGGTGAGCACCGCGAATTCCGCCTGCTTGACGCCGCCGTTCACGCCGGATTGCACTTCCGCGAGATGCGATTGCACCAGGGCCGCGGCGCGGGCCGACTCACGGAGAAACTCGTTGGTCTGCAGGTCCTTGAGAATGAAATTGAGCCCGCCTGGCGCGGTCTGTTTCGACGGCAGGTCGTACCGGAGCGCGCTGTTCTCCATCTTCGCGACCCGGGCCGCGTCGGCGGTGCGCGCCTCGGACAGGAAATACGTCTCGAACCCTCGCATTTTCGTGTAACCGGGACGTTTCTCGAGCGAATTGACGTGCAGCGACACGAAGAGATCGCAATTGATGCGACAGTAATCGGGTGCACGGTCGAAGAGACTGATCAATGTATCCGTGGAGCGGGTCATGGTGACGGTCACGCCCCGCTTCTGCAGAACCGCGCGGACCTGCAGCCCGATGGCGAGCGTCACGTCCTTTTCCTGCACACCCTGGGGAAAGAAGATCCCCGGGCTCCCCGGGTCGGTGCCGCCGTGGCCCGGATCGATGGTGACATGATGTCCCGGGCGGAGTCCGTCGGGATATCGGGTGCGTGCTTCGGCGCCGGCGGTGGTGCGAGCCGGGCGATTCACCAGCGGCGCCGGCGCGCGGCCGGCGGCGAGCAATGCCGCGGCCGGCGACCAGTGCCACGACTGGCGGTCCGGGTCGGCGAGGACATCGGCCACGAACGCGAGCGGAATGAACACCGTGTCTCCCCGCGCCATCGACGGCGCGGGCAGGCCGCGCACATCGTCGCCGGTATCGACCAGCGGCGTACCGGGGAGGAAGCGGAAGCGTCCCGCCGGCGTGTCAAGCACCACCCACCCACTGTCGCGCGCAACCGTTCCGCCGATTGCCTGCGCCAGCGGGACGAGCGGCACCAGCGGCCCGTCACCGGTGCGGCGCAGCAACGTGATGCGGCGGGTCGTCCCGTGACTGCCGGTGACTTCCAGCGACGTGGGATCAGGGCGGAGCGACGGCGACCGTGCCGAGCTGCGCACCGGCCCCGGCTTGGCGCCGGAGGTGCCATGATTCTGGGCGGTGAGCGGCACCATCGGCGCCAGCGCCAGCAGCATCAGCGACGAGCCGGTCACCGCCGACCCCGCCACGCCATGGTTCGCGCCACCTCACGTTCGGCGTCCCGCCGCTTGAGGTCCTGGCGCTTGTCGTACGCCTTCTTGCCCCGGGCCAATGCCAGCACCACCTTGGCGCGGCCGCGCTGGAAATAGAGTTCGAGCGGGATCAACGCCAGCCCCTCGCGCTCCACGGCGCCGATGAGGCGCTCGATTTCGCGGCGGTGCAGCAGCAGCTTGCGCGAACGCGCCGGATCCTGGTTGTAGCGGTTCCCTTGTTCATACGGTGCGATGTGCAGTTGTTCAATCCAGGCCTCGCCGCGGTGGATGCGGGCAAAGGCCTCCTTGATCGACGCGCCACGGCGACGGAGCGACTTGACCTCCGTCCCGGTCAGGACCAGCCCGGCTTCCATGGTGTCGAGCACGTGGTAGTCGTGCGTGGCTTTGGGATTGCGCGCCACCGAAATGCGCTCGGCGCCGGCCGCCGGGGTGCGAACCGTGTCACGGGGAGCCATCGCCCGTAAAGTAACGGGCGGCGGAGCCATCTGCTTGACGGTCGGCCAGCGCAAGGACTACGTTTGCGGCCCTTCGCCGAAGTGGTGGAACTGGTAGACGCGCTGCGTTCAGGGCGCAGTGGGCGCAAGCCCGTGGGGGTTCGAGTCCCCCCTTCGGCATGTCGAAGTTGTCCGCCGTCAGTACCGCGCCATCGTCGGGTCGACCGTGTCGGCCCACGCATCCACCCCGCCCGCCAGACTCCGCACCCGCGAAAACCCGGCCCGCACCAGCAGCGCTCGCGCGACCAGCGAACGCTGTCCGTGATGACAGACGGTGATCAGTTCCCGGTCGGTCGGCAGTTCGCCAAGCCGCGCGGGCAGGTCGGAGAGCGGCACCAGCTGCGACCCGGGGACGGCTCCGATCCGGTACTCCCACTCTTCGCGCACATCCACGATCGTCGGCGGCCGCGGCGACCGCAGCGCCTCGGCCAGTTGCCGCGCGGTGATCTCCATGTCACCGCCGTCGAACTCGCGGGGGACGCCGCAGAACTCGTCGTAGTCCACCAATTCGTGAATCGACGGCGCTTCGCCGCAGACCGGACAGGCGGGATCACGCCGCACGGCAATTTCGCGCACCTGCAGCACCAGCGCGTCGATCAGCAACAGGCGGCCGACCGCCGACTTGCCGACACCGAGAATCCACTTGATGGTTTCGAGGGCCTGCATCGAGCCGACCAACCCGGGAAGCACGCCGAGCACACCGGCCTCGGCGCAACTCGGCACCAGTTCCGGCGGCGGCGGTTCGGCAAAGACACACCGGTAACACGGCCCGCCGGGTGCGCCGAACAGCGAGAGCTGGCCCGAAAAGCGGAAGATGCTGCCGTACACGAGCGGCCGTCCTTCGAGAACGCAGGCGTCGTTGACGAGGTATCGGGTGGGGAAATTGTCGCTGCCGTCGACCACGATGTCGTAGCCCTGAACCAGCCCGCGCGCATTGGCGCTGGTGATCCGCTCGGGCCAGGCCTCGACCACCACGTGCGGGTTCAGTGCGCCGATGCGCTGCGCCGCCGATTCGGTCTTGGGCCTGCCGATCGACGCCGTGTCGTGCAATACCTGGCGCTGCAGGTTCGACGCATCGACGACATCGCTGTCGACGATCCCGAGCGTTCCGACGCCGGCCGCCGCGAGGTAGAGCGCCGCCGGCGAACCGAGTCCGCCGGCGCCGATCAGCAACACCCGCGCGTTCTTCAGACGCCCCTGCCCCGCCAGACCGACTTCGGGAAGGGTGAGATGCCGCGCGTAGCGCAGCAGCTCGTCAGGAGAAAACGACGGTGCGGTCATGCGGTGGCACCCGTCACGCTGCCCTCAGGTGGTGGCGTGGAGCAGCGCCAGGTCAGCCGCCGCGGGCTCCCGCTCCAGGAGCGACGCCAGCGTGATACCGGCGAGCAGCCCGTCGATCTGTCGTTGCAGCTCCACCCACACCGGCCGGATGCTGCACCCTGCCTGAGGCGAGCATCGCACCGGATCGATCTGGTGGGTGTCGCAGTTGAGATCGAAGAGCTGATGCTCGGAGGCGCTCATGACGTCACGGACGGAAATGTCGGCCGCATCGCGGGCCAGGCGGTAGCCTCCGCGCGCGCCGCGGACGGACTCCACCAACGCCGCCCGCCTGAGCCGCAAGAGGATCTGCTCCACATAGTGGGCGGGAAGACGCTCGACTTCAGCGATCTCGCGCGCCGCGACCGGGACCTGGCCACCCCGGTGCCGCCGTGCCAGATGCAACACGATGATCAGCGAATACTCCGTCCAGCTACTCACCCGCATGAGTGGAAGATCGTCGCTTTCGCGCCAATTGTCACGTTCCCGCCAGCGGCACGATGCGCCGGCCCCGGACGGCGCGGAGTCCCGCCGCCGGTCCGAGCGCCAGCGCGATCATCGCCCACCGCCACCCGAGGCGGGCGCCAGCCGCCGGCACCAACTGGATGCTCACCACCGTAAGCAGGAATCCGAGCGACGTCTGCAGCGTCAACGCGGTGCCCACCGCGTGGGGTGGCGCGTGTTCGGTCATCAGCGCCGAGAACTGGGCCGAATCGGCAATGACCGCGACACCCCAGACGAGACAGACACCGATCACCAGCCAGGGCGGCCCGCCGAAGACCGCGGCACTGGCGACCGCGCACAGGCCGCTCGCCACGAGGGCGGTGCGCACCACCCGAACGCGACCGACCCGGTCCGCCGCCCACCCGCCCCAGAGGCAGCCGATGGCGCCGATGGCAACGCACGCAAACGCCCATACGCCGATGCGGTCGGTGGCGTGGCCCGCGGCCGCGAACGACGCCGCCAGGTACGACGGAATCCAAGCCCAGAAGGCATACAGCTCCCACATGTGACCCAGGTACCCGTCGGTGATGTGGCGGAGCACCGGCTGCCGCGCCACCGTACCGGCGAGGTTCCACGCAAACGGACGCGCCGGGAACGCATGCGGGCCGTCCCGATAGCCGGTGGCAACCAGCAGTGCCGCGCTGAGCGCGGCGATCGACGGCGCCAGCACCGCCGCGTGCAGCGCGAAGTGCGCCCCCTCGAGCAGGTACGGCATCGCCTTCCCGGCGGTGAGTGCCGCGACCACCGATCCGATCGCCAACCCCCGGGCCGACTTGAACCACGTCGCCGCCATCTTCATCGCGGGGGGATACACGCCGGCGAGCGCCACCCCGGTCAGCACGCGCGTCGCGATCGCGGCCGGGAACGATCCCGCCAACAGCAGCGCGCCGTTGGCCAGCGCCGCGGCGACCGCGCAGATGGCGAAATACCAGCGCGCGGGGATGATGTCGGAGAGATTGAGCACCGCGGCAACGAGTGTGCCGACCACGAACCCCAGCTGCACCGACGACGTGAGCCACCCGGCCTCGCCCGCGGACAAGCCGAGCTGGACCCGCAGCGTCGGTGCCACGGCGCTGCCCGCGAACCACACCGACATGCCGAGCAGTTCGGCGGTCGCAAGCAGCACGAGTTGCCGCCAGCGTTGCGGCGCGTCGTCTAGCGTGACGGCGAACCGTCCTTCTGTCCTGGCACACCCGGTTCGGTCATGGCGCGGAGGTCGAGGACGTCGTCGAGTTCCCGGCCCGTCAGGATCTGCTTCTCGAACACCAGCTGCTTGACCGTCAGCCCGCTGGCAACCGCCTCCTTGGCCAGTTTGGCGGCGGCGGCGTAGCCGATCTTCGGTGCCAGCGCCGTCACCAGCGCGGGGCTCCGTTCCAGCCAGTAGGCACACTGCTCCGCGTCGGCCGTCATGCCGCGAATGCAGCGCTCCTCGAAGACCAGCAGCGCCCGCGTCATGATCATCACCGCGAAGAACGCGTTGTGCGCGATCACCGGCATCATCACGTTCAACTCCAGCTGGCCCGCCTTCGCCGCCATTGCCACGGTGGTGTCGAGGCCCAGCACCTGATAGCAGACCTGGTTGACCATCTCGGCGATCGACGGGTTGACCTTGCCCGGCATGATGCTCGAACCGGGTTGGACCGCCGGCAGCTGCAATTCCGCCAGGCCGGTGCGCGGACCCGACACCAGCAACCGGATGTCGTCGGCGATCTTGTTCACGTCGAGCGCCATGGCGCGCAGCGCGCCGCTGAACGTGACCACGTCGCCCATCGATTCCATGAGCTGGATACGATCGTCGGACTCCGTGACATCGAGTCCGGTGAATGCCCGAAGGTGCTTTACCATCAGCGCCGCATACGCGCGCTCGGCATTCAACCCGGTGCCGACGGCCGTGCCACCGATGTTCATCGGCTCGAGCCACTCGGCCGCCTGCACCAGCTTGGACCGGTGCCGGGCCACGGTGTGGGCCCACGCGGTCACTTCCTGGCCGAGGCGAATGGGCGTCGCGTCCTGCAGATGGGTGCGGCCCGACTTGATGATGTCGTCGAACTCGCGTCCCTTGGCCAGCAGCGTGGCCGCGAGGGTATCGAGCGCCGCGAGCAGACCGGGGAGCAGTCGCAGCAGTCCCAGCCGGATCGCCGTGGGAATCACGTCGTTGGTGGACTGCGCCATGTTGACGTGATCGTTGGGATGAATCGGCGCGTAGCTCCCGCGCGGCTTGCCGAGCAGCTCGTTGGCGCGGTTGGCCAGCACTTCGTTGACGTTCATGTTGTGCGAGGTGCCGGCGCCCGCCTGATACGGGTCGACCACGAACTGGTCGCGATGCTGCCCGTCCAGCACTTCGTCGCAGGCGCGGATGATCGCGTCGGCCAGCACGGCGTCGAGGCGACCGGTTTCGCGATGCGTTTCGGCGGCACAGCGCTTGATGATGACCACGGCGTCGACAAATACCGGCAGCGGCTTCAATCCGGAAATGGGGAAGTTCTCGACGGCGCGAAGCGTCTGGATGCCGTACAGCGCGTCGACGGGAACCTGCATTTCGCCCAGCGGGTCCTTCTCGGTGCGGTGTGCCATGGCCCAAAGGTAAGCGGGCGGGTGGACAGCTCCAGATCCAGGCGGATCGCCCGACAGCGGCGGCGCGACCGGCCCGCCACGCCGGGAAAGGCGTCAGGACACCTGGCTCGCCGACCGCCGCTTGGTCAGGAACTTCTCCACCGCGATCGCGGCGGTCGTGGCGTCGCCGACGGCCGTGGTGACCTGGCGGGTGAGCTGCGCCCGCAGATCGCCGGCGGCGAACAATCCCGGAATCGACGTCTCCATCCGGTCGTTGGTGATGATGTATCCCGCCGCATCGTGCGCGTAGTGTTCCTTGATCAGCCCCGAGTTGGGAGTGAAGCCGATGAACACGAATGCGCCGGTGACCGGCAACTGCGAGCGAGCACCGTCGACGGTGTCCTCCAGGTCGAGGTACTTGAGTCCGCCCGCGTCACCGGTCATGTCCACCACCCGCTTGTTCCAGATCACGTCAATCTTCGGATTCTCGAAAGCGCGATCCTGCAGGATCTGCGATGCGCGGAAGCTGTCGCGGCGGTGCACGATGTACACCCGTGACGCGTAGCGGGTGAGGTAGTCTGCTTCCTCGACGGCCGCGTCGCCGCCGCCGATGACCGCGACCGGTTCGCCCTTGAAGAACGCGCCGTCGCACACCGCGCAGTACGATACGCCGCGGCCGGCAAATTCCACCTCGCCCGGTACGCCGAGCCGGTTCGGCGTACCGCCCGCGGTGAGAATGACGGCCGGCGCCACATAGACGGCGTCGCTCGAACAGGTCACTTCGAACAGTCCGTCGTCGCGGCGGCGGATGGCGGTGACATCTTCGGTGCGGATGTCGGCGCCGAAGTGCCGGGCGTGTTCGGCCATCTTGTCGGCCAGGTCGGGTCCGAGAATCGAAATGAATCCGGGATAGTCCTCGACCTTTTCCGTGTTCAGCAGCTCGCCGCCCGGCGCACCCCGTTCGAGCACCACGGCATTCAGCATGCCGCGGCCGCAATACATCGCGGCGCACAGCCCGGCCGGCCCGCCGCCCACGATGATCACGTCGAATTCAAAATCGGCTTCCGGAGTCAGCATGCCGTCACGTCGGTCGAGGGTGACTGGAGGTATCGGCGCCGAAGATACAACGCCGGCCGGATGGGCGGGTTCCCGTCGCACGGCGCGATGCGCCGGTCACGGACGGCCATCATTGCCCGGCTTCAGGACCGACCCGCAGCACGGCGATGGCACCGTGACAGGACGAGATCGACCCGATGACGAGGTCCCCGCCCGACGGCCGCTCCGCCAATCCGTCGAGCAGATGGCGGGCGTCGAGCGCCAGGTGAGCCGGATACATCCCGACGCCGTACGCGACGTGGCGACAGGCAAACAAGACCGGACCGGCGGTGGGGTGCTGCTGCCCGTGGGCCGCCGTCCAGCCGGTCACGGCCTCGCTCATTTCCCAGGTGCGGGGCGCCTTGATCATCGGACAGACGAGCGGCTCGACGCAGTGCACCGGGCAGAGCCAGTCGGCGAACGAGACGTAGCGGACCCCGTCGGTGTGCAATCGGTCGTATGGCGTTCCCAGCGGTTCGGCCGCCGGCACCAGCGCCACGTTGCGGCCGCTCCACCTCACTCGCGCGGCCCGTTCCAGCCACTCCGCCATGAGATGCGGCATCAGTGGCGACGGCACGATCATATCCGTCAAGCCGTCGAGGTCACGCTGGCCGCGATCCAGCCAGCGATCGAGGAACGCACCCCATTCCTCGGTAACCAGTTCCCATCCCGACCGCTCGTCCCGCCCGGCCACCTGGCAACCGGGATCGCGGTCGATCAGCAGCACCTGCCGGCATTCCACGGCGCCGCGGCGGCGCGCCGTCTGCAGCTGGTCGAGATAGAACGAACCGTAGCAGCCGCCGCCGATGATCGCGACGTCGCCGAGCGCGATCACTGCCGCCAGCGCCGCCCGCCATCGACCACGAGCGTCTCACCGGTTACGAAATCGCCATGCTCGACGAGGTAGAGCAAGGCATCGACGGCGTCCTGCGGCGTACCGAGACGCTTGAGCGGTGTCGTTTCAGCCAGCGCCTCGCGACGCGACGGGCCGTACGCGTCAGGCACCAGCACCGTGCCGGGGGCGATGGCGTTGACCCGGATTTCCGGAGCGAGGGCGAGCGCGAGCACCTTGTTGAGCATCAGTATCCCGGCCTTGCTCACCGAATGCGCGGCGTAGGCGGGCCACGGTTCGAGGCCGCCGAGGTCGGCGATGTTGACGATCGCACCATGCTGTCGCGCCAGATGAGGTGCTGCGGCGCGCGCCACGAGGAACGGCGCACGGAGGTTGAGGTTGATGACCTCGTCCCACACCTCGGCCGTCGTATCGGCCACGGACGTTCGGACCATCACCGCGGCAGAATTGACCAGCACGTCGAGCTGGCCGAAATGATCGACGACCCGCTGCGGCAGTGCCGACGCGGCGGCGGCGTCACGCAGATCGGCGCCGAACACTTCAGCCTGGCCGCCGCCCTGCCGGATCGCCGCGACCACCTCGGCCGCCGCCGTCGCCGACCCGCCGTAATGCACTGCCAGCCGCATCCCCCGGCCCGCCAGGGCCATGACGAATTCCCGTCCGAGACGGCGTGCTCCGCCGGTCACCAGCGCCACGCGGCCAACGAGTTCCATCACGTCCCTCCGCGGTGACGGGACCGCCAGTCCACCAACTGTTCCAGCCATTCGTCCGGAACGTGTTGCGACCCGAGCATCCCGTGGGTGCCAGCGGGCTGGTCTTCGCCGTGCCAGTCGGACCCGCCGGTTCTCGGCATCTCGAGCGCCAGTGCGGCCTCGGTGATCGTCGCCACCATGTCGGCGCTGTGGCCAGGGTGCCGGGTTTCCACGGCGTCGACGCCCTGCTGCCGGAGCAGCTCGAGATTGGCGCGGGTGCCGCGCTGCTTGAGATGCGCCGCCGACAGCACGCCGCCGGCGCGACGCACCTGCTCCGCGACCGCCGAGATGGACGGCAGCTGCTTGGGAACATACGCCGGACGACCATGCCCGAGATAGCGATCGAACGCCTGCTGCACCGTGCCCACGACGCCGCGTCGCTTGAGAATCCGCGCGATGTGGGGGCGCCCCACCGCGCCGCCGCGTGTTTCCGATTCGAGCTCGCCGGGGCCGATCGTCACGCCGGCGCGAGCCAGCCGGTCCAGCATCGCACCGGCTCGCGCGGCCCGTTCGCGCCGAGCTTCCTCCAGAAAGCGGTGCAGCGACGCGTCGCCGCGATCGAGCAGATACCCGAGCAGGTGGATTTCGCCCCACGGTGCGACGGCCGAAAACTCACATCCGTCGACCACCGCGACTCCCACCTCGGCGCCTGCGGAGTGCGCCTCGGCGAGTCCGGCCACACTGTCATGGTCCGTCAGTGCCACCGCCGCGAGTCCCACTTCCGCCGCGCGGCGCACCACATCCGCCGGCGCCAGCAGTCCATCGGACGCGGTCGAATGGCAGTGAAGGTCGATCACGCCGACCGGCCGTACCCTCCGTCGGGCGACGTCCAGGCGGGCTGCGTTTCGCCCAGGAGCCGGAGCAACGTGGCGTCGGTGGCCTGATCGAACGCCAGTTCGGCCACCTTGGCCCCCTGCGGCGCGAACCGCACGTAGCGCCGCTCCGGTTCGCCGCCGGCGACCCGCCGGAATTCGAGCGACAGTTCGTCGGCGCCGTACTGCGTGCGACGGCCGCTCAACGCGACTTCCCACACCGAGCCATTTCCAGCGGTAACCTGTCGCGCCATGCGGACCTCAGCCCTGGTGCTCGGGGAAGTTGTGCAGCGTGTGACGGACATCGGCCAGAAAGCGGTCCGCGTCGGCGCCGTCGACGACGCGGTGATCGTACGCCAGGCAGAACATGCCCTTGGTGCGGACACCGATGGTGTCTCCGCCGTCGGGGAGCGTGATCACCGCGGGCCGCTTCTCGATGGCACCCACCGCCAGGATGGCCACCTGCGGCTGATTGATGACCGGGGTACCGACAAAGGTGCCGAAGACGCCGGGATTGGTAATCGTGAAGGTGCCCCGCTGCACATCGTCGGGGGCGAGGCGCTTGCCCCGCGCCCGTTCGGCCAGATCCTGAAGCGCCCGCGCCACCCCCAGCAACGACAATTCGTCGGCGTGGCGAAGTACCGGCACGATCAATCCCCAGTCGAGTGCCACGGCGATGCCGATGTTGATGTCGCGGCGATAGATGGTGTTGTCACCCGACACCGCCGCATTGATGACGCGGTGCTTGCGCAGATTCTCGGCGATCGCCTTGGCAATGAACGACAGGAAGGTGAGGTTCACCCCACGCTCGGCGAACGACTGCTTCAGCCGCTTGCGCAACGTGGCGACGTGCGTGAAGTCGATTTCGATCAGCGAATTGACATGGGCCGACACCCGTCGCGACAGCACCATGTGATCGGCGGTGAGCTTGCGGATCCGACTCCACGGCTCGACCTGGTCACCTTCCCATGCCTCGACCACCGGACTCGGCGCCACAGGGCTCGGTGCCGCCGGCGCCGCGGCGGGCCGTGCCGCCGGAGCCGGCGGGGGCGCGGCCGACGCAACCGGTGGCACCGCTGGTGCGGCGCCCGCGGCCGGAGCGTGCTCGAGAAAGTCGAGGACGTCCTGCTTGGTCACGCGTCCGGCGGCGCCGGAGCCCGGAATGGCGCCGAGGTCCAGCCCGTGTTCTTCAACCATCTTCCGGACCAACGGCGTCGACCGCCGTCGCAACCGGTCTTCCGCGGTTTCGTCGGCCGGAACGGGAGCAGCAGGGGACGCGGCCAGCGGCGCCACGGCCGGAGCGGGCGGCGGTGCCGCGGTCCGCTGCGGAGTGGCCGCTGCCACCCGGGCGGCCGGTGGCGCAACGGGCGCGGACAGCGCCGATGCGGCGGGAGTCGGTGCCGGGGTCAGGCTTGCTCCGGCCGCGGCGTCGGTGTCGATCCGTCCGACCACCGTGCCGACGGCGACCGTCTCACCTTCGGGCACCAGCACCTCGGCCAGCACACCGGCCTGGGGCGACGGAATCTCGGCGTCTACCTTGTCCGTCGAGATCTCGAAGATCGGCTCGTCACGCTTGACGGGCTCGCCGACTTTCTTCAGCCATTTCGACATCGTGCCTTCGGCGATCGATTCGCCCATCTGGGGCATGGTGACATCAATTCGAGCCATTGCTCCTGTTCCTCCCGGCCATCTTCAGTAAGCGGCGAGCCACCGGCTCGCGCGCACGATATCCGACGTCTGGGGCAACACGAAATCTTCCAGCGGTGGCGCATAAGGCAAGGGAACATCGTGCGCGCCGATCCGGCGGACCGGCGCGTCCAGCCATTCGAAGCAGCGCTCGTTGATCCGGGCGGTGATCTCGCCGGCGATTCCGCCGGTGACGGTATCCTCGTGCACCAGCAGCACCCGATTGGTCTTCCGCACCGTCGCCATGATGGCGTCGTCGTCGAGGGGCGCGAGCGTCCTGAGGTCGAGCACTTCGACCGACAGCCCGTCCTCGCGCTCCAGTTCCTCGGCGGCGTCCAGCGCCTTCCAGAGGGTGGCCGCGTAGGTGATGATCGAAAGGTCCCGCCCCGCGCGCGCGATCCGCGCCTGGCCGAGCGGCACGACGCCGTCGCCGGGCGGCAGCTCTTCCTTGATGCGACGATAGAGGTACTTGTGCTCGAAGAACAGCACCGGATCGTCGTCGCGGATCGCCGCCTTGAGCAGCCCGCGCGCGTCGGCGGCGGTCGCCGGGTAGACGATCTTCAGTCCCGGCGTGTGGAGGAACGCCGCCTCGGGATTCTGTGAATGAAACGGTCCGCCGCGCACGTAACCGCCGGCGGGTCCGCGTACTACGATGGGACATGGCAGCATGGCACGATACCGCGCGGTGGCGACATAGTTCGTCAGCATGTCATAGGCGCACGAGATGAAGTCGATGAACTGCATCTCGCAGACCGGACGCAGGCCGTAGTGCGCGGCGCCGGCGGCGGCCCCGACGATCCCGGCTTCGGAGACGGGCGTGTCGATCACGCGCCGGTCGCCGAACCGCGCCAGCAACCCGTCGGTCACCTTGAACGCGCCGCCGTACGCGCCGATGTCCTCGCCGAGACAGATCACCCGTTCGTCGCGCTCCATCTCTTCGAACAGTCCCTGCCGCACGGCATCGAGATAGGTGACTTCAGCCATCGCGCGTCCCCCACGACGCCGGACGCTCGTGCTGCTCCACGGCGCGGACGGCATCGCCGCGATACCACTGCACCGGCGCTTCGGGCGGATCGGCGTACACGCCACGGAGCGCGTCGGGGCCGTCGCACGGCGGCGAACGGTCGGCCTCGTCGGTGGCGGTGTCGACCGTCACGCGCACCTCGTCGTCGATCCGGCGCAACACGGCCGCATCGAAGCCGAACTCATTGGTCAGCCGTGCGATGTAGCGATCGACCGGATCATTCTCGCTGGCCCAGCGCTCGATTTCGCCATCCGGGATATAGTGCTGATTGTCGTGCTCGGCGTGTCCCTTGCGCCGATACGTCGTGAATTCGATCAGCGTAACCCCACCGCCCGCCCGCGCGTGGTCCACCGCGGCTCGCGTCGTGGCGTAGACCTCGAGCACGTCGTTGCCGTCCGCGCGGATGCCGGGCACACCGTAGCCGACCGCCTTGTCCACCAGCCGGGCGGCGGCCGTCTGCCGGCTGGTCGGCGTGGAGTAGGCGTAGCCGTTGTTCTCCACCACCACCACCAGCGGACAATGCTGCACGGCGGCCAGGTTCAGCCCTTCGTGAAAGCTGCCGGTGCTGGTGGCCCCGTCGCCGACGTACACCAGACCGACGCGCGGTTCGTTGCGCAACCGGAACACCAGCGTCACCCCGGCCATGACCGGTACCATGTCGCCGAGGTGCGAGATCTGACCGATGAAATGCCGCTCGGTGACGTCGCCGAAGTGGATGTTGAGTTCGCGACCGCGCGTCGGCGAGTCTCCCTTGGCCATGTACTGGCGCAGGATCTCGACCGGTGTCGCTCCCTTCACCAGCATCGAGCCGAGATTCCGGATGAGCGGCGCCATCACGTCGGTCCGTTGCAGCGCGTACGCCGAACCGACCGCACAGGCCTCCTGCCCCAGCGAGCGGAACAGTCCACCCACGACCTTGGTCTGGCGGTACAGCGCCACCAGTCGCTCCTCGAGGGTGCGGGTCAACCGCATCCAGCGATAGAGCTCCAGCAGTTGATCGCGATCGAGTCCCGAAGGAATCACCGTCGCCGGCGTCGCGGGGGATACCACCATGTGGCTGCGGTCGCCTCATCTCGAAGGAGAGCCAGCGCGGAAACCTCGGCGGACGACGGAATGCGGTCAAGACAACGCACAATCCGTGGTGGCGCTGGCTACTCCGTCAGTAATCGCCCCGCAGCACATGCGTTGGTTCCGCGATGGTGTGCACCGTACCGAGGAATCGCTTGCCCAGCTTGTCGAGCTCGCTCTCGCCGACCTGATCGGTGCTGACGGTCACCAGCGTGTCGTGTCCACCTTCGGGTTCAGCGGTGATGGTGACCGATCCGAGGGCGCCGGCAAACGAACGGCGTCGCGGCGCCTCGCCCGAGGGAGCGAGGCGCGGCCCGAAGAACGTCGTGGCGCGGGCCATGACTTCGTCCGGAGGCACCTGGGTGCGGTGGAAGTACTTCATCGCTGCTTCATGCCTCGTCCGCGTAGTCCTGGCCGAGGTGGGTGATGACGTCCTCGCCCATCAGCCAGCGGAGCGTGTTCTTCAGTTTGGTCTGCTGAATGAAGAGGTCGTGTTCCGGATAGAGTCCCGGCAGCGCCTGGGGACTCTTGAAATAGAACGACAGCCATTCCTGCACACCGCTCATGCCGGCACGCTGGGCCAGGTCGAAGAACAGCGCCAGGTCGAGCACCAGCGGGGCGGCGAGGATGGAATCGCGGCAGAGGAAATCGACCTTGATCTGCATCGGGTAGCCGCACCACCCGAAGATGTCGATGTTGTCCCACCCTTCCTTGTTGTCACCCCGCGGTGGGTAGTAGTTGATCCGCACCTTGTGGTACAGCTTGCCGTACAGCTCGGGGTAGAGCTTGGGCTGCAGGATGAATTCCAGCACGCCCAGCTTCGATTCTTCCTTGGTCTTGAACGACTCCGGATCGTCGAGCACCTCGCCGTCGCGGTTGCCGAGAATGTTGGTGGAATACCACCCCGACACGCCCAGCATCCGCGCCTTGAACATCGGCGAAAGCACCGTCTTGATCATCGTCTGGCCGGTCTTGAAATCCTTGCCACCGATGGCGATGCCGCGGCGCTTCGCCAGTTCGACCATGGCCGGAATGTCGCAGGTGAGATTGGGCGCGCCGTTGGCAAACGGGACGTCTTCCATCAGCGCCGACCAGGCGTACAGCATCGACGGCGCGATCGACGGATCGTTGGCTTCCATTGCCTTCTCGAACGCGGCCAGCGATTGATGCGCCGGCCCCGGCACGATGAAGATTTCGGTGGACGCGCACCACACCACGACGCAGCGGTCGACGCCGGTCCGCGTGCGGAATTCGCGGATGTCCTGGCGCAGCTGCTCGGCCAGCTCGCGCTTGGTCTTGCCGTGCTTGACGTTGGTACCGTGGAGGCGCTTGACGTACGACTGATCGAACACCGCGGGCATCGGCGCGATCTGCTCGAGGAAGTCGCGGATCGGCTCGACATGCTCGTAGCGGTTGAACACGCCGCAATGGAGACACGAGCGATACGCGTCGTCCGGCACCGGATCCCATGCGGTGAAGACCAGATCGTCGAGCGACGCCAACGGCACGAAGTCGCGGATCAGTGGCGCCCGCCCTTCGGTCCGCTTGCCCAGTCGGATGGTGGCCAGCTGCGTCAACGAGCCGAACGGCCGCGCCAGGCCGCGCCGGGCCAGTTCGACGCCCGCGATGAAGGTCGATGCCACCGCGCCGAGCCCGACGCAGAGTACGCCAAGCTTGCCGTTGGCGGGGGCGATCGTCCGAGCCTGCGATTGAACCACGCGTTCTCCCTTTCTTACGGAATGCCGGCGTCGCCGGCAACGCGATGGACATACACGAAGCGCTGGCCGACGGTGATCAGCGACAGGCCGGTGAGAATGCCCACCACGATGGTCAGCACCAGGCCGCCGGGGCCGGCGCCGAGAATCAGCGTCGACAGACCGAGGCCGAGAATCCGCTCCGCGCGCTGCGCGATGCCGACGCGACATTCGAGTCCGAGGCCTTCGGCGCGGGCACGCATGTACGACACCAGCAGGGCGCTCAGGATCCCGACCATGCAGAGGATCACGGCGAACTCGCGCGCCCGGACCCCCGGCGCGTAGATCAGATAGGCGGCAATGCCGATGAAGAGGGCGCCGTCACCCATCCGATCGAGGGTCGAGTCGTAGAACGCGCCCCACTTCGTGGCGCGGTCGCTGCTGCGCGCCACCTGCCCGTCGAGGGTGTCCAGGATGCCGCTGGCCAGCAGCAGCGCTCCACCGGACCGGATATGATCCATGCCGTAGGCCACCGCCGACAACGCGATCAGCAGGGCGCCGATGGTGGTCAGCGTGTTCGGGGTGACACCGAGGCGCAGGAATGCCCGAACGAACGGCGCAGTCCCTTTCTGATACACCCGGCTCACTGACCCGTTGACCAGTTCCCCCAACGGCCCCCCTCCGACCCGTCGACCCGTGCGCTGATGCGGCGAAAACCTAATGGCCGCACAGGCTTGGGGCAACGAAACGTGGTCGCGCTGGCTCCTTCAGTCAGCCTGGAAAAGCGTTGCCGGGTCGTCGCGGCTCAACGGTACAACAGCAGCGGCGCCACCCGGTGACCGAACGCCGCGAGCGGCGCCGGCCATTGCGCCACGATCTCTGCCGGCGCCGTACCGGCCAGCAGGGCTTCGCGGAGCGCGGGTCCACCGGCGAGGCGGTCGAACGTGCCGCCGATCCGGATCCGGGCAGGATGGACGGCCAGGACGGCGGCAAGGAGATGGACCGCAGTTACGGTAGGATCGAAGCGGCGCCGATCGGTCACCGACAGCTCGATGCCCCTGACCGTGGTATCGGCGAACTTGGCGTCGCCGGGGTGATGGGCGGTGAAGGCGACGCCCCGGAACCGCACGCCGGGCAGACGAGCAGCGCGGATCCGTTCCAGTACCGCGGCGGTGTCGAGCCATGGTGCGCCGATCATGTGAAACGGTCGATCGGTGCCCCGCCCCACCGACAGCGCGGTTCCTTCGAAGAGACAGAGTCCGGGATAGAGGGAGAGCGCATCGAGATCCTGCAGGTTGGGACTGGGCGGCCGGAACGGCAGGCCGGTCCGGTCGAGCATCTGGTCGCGTCGCCAGCCGCTGACGGGCACGATGCGCAGGTCGACGTCGATGTGAAGATCGGATCGGGCAAGACGCGCCGCTTCGCCGGCCGTCAGCCCGGTGCGCATCGGCATCGCCAGCGCTCCGACGGACGAGGCCCAGGCGGTATCGAGAACGTTGCCCTGCATCGCGCCGCCGATCGGATCGGGACGGTCCAGGATCACCACCGGCACGCCGTGCGCCCCGGCGGCGCGCATCACGTTGATGGTGGTGGAGAGGTAGGTGAAGTACCGCGCGCCCACGTCGGGAAGGTCGATGAGCATCACGTCGATGCCGGCGAGCATCGCGGACGTCGGGGCGGTGGTGCGGCCGTAGAGCGAATAGACCGGAATGTGACCGGCGGCGTCGCTGTCGTTGCCGACAGCGGCTCCCGGCGGCAGGCTTGCCTCGAGTCCATGTTCCGGTGCAAAGAGCGCCACCAGATGCACGCCGCCCCCCTGCAACCGGGCGACATCGGTGACGCCGTGGGCGTCGACGGCGCCGATATTGGTGAGCAGCCCGACGCGCCGGCCCTTGACCAACGCGATCGAATCGTCGAGCAGCACGTCGATGCCGGGGCGCACCGGAGCCACCACCGCCGCGTGGCTGTTCCCGCCCGTGCTGATACCGGCCAGCAACGCCGCCATCGTCCAACCCACCGTTCTTCCGCTTCCGCTCACGCCGGCTCCGCTGCGCACGTTGGCGCGAAAGGTGACCGCGCGGGGCATCCGGTGCCACTCCGGGCGGGACGCCTCGCCGCCGCCGGCCTTGCGCCTGCCGGCGGTTCGTGGCGTCATTTCTGGCGTTCCCCGCAGCGCCGAAGTCGTTGCACCGACCGCCGCCGCATCGCCGAGGCGAGATGAGATTGCGTGCCGCGTGGCTGCTTGCGCTGGTTGCCGCCTGCAGTCACCCCAATACCGCACCGACGCCGCTTCCCAACAGCACGGCGCTCACCACCCGACTGGACTACGCCCGGGCGACGCTCGATTCCGCCATCAGGGCGGGCGCGGCGCCGGGCGCGGTGCTGGCGGTGTCGGTGCACGGGCAGCGGATCGTGTATGCCACCGGTGACATCGGCGTCGAGGACCCGCTCCGCCCCGATGGCCACACCGACTACGACCTGGCGTCGGTCACGAAGGTGGTGGCGCTTACCACGCTCGCGATGATGGCCGTCGACGAGCACCGACTCGCGCTCGACTCGCCCGTGGTGCACTATCTGCCGCGATTCGGCGAGGGTGGCGCGGACAAGTACCAGGTGACGGTGCGCAACCTGCTGCTGCACGACAGCGGATTGCCGGCGGACCGCCCGCTCTACACCGAAGCGAGCGACCGCGACGGGGCGATCGACCTCGCGCTCGAAACACCGCTGCAGTCGCCCCCCGGCACCCGGTACGTCTATTCCGACCTCGGCGCGATCACGCTCACGGCGATCATCGAGAAGTTGTATCACCAGCGGATCGACCGGCTCTTCGAGGAGCGGATCGCCAGGCCGCTCGGTTTCAAGCGCATGCGGTATCTGCCGCCATCCGGCTGGCACAAGGAGATCGCCCCCACCGAGTACGACTCGACGTGGCGCAAGAAGCTGGTCTGGGGCACGGTGCATGACGAGAACGCTGCCCGCATGGACGGCGTGTCGGGACATGCCGGCCTGTTCAGTGACGCCGACGATCTGCTGCGCTTCGGCGAATGGGCGCTGGCCGGCGCCCGGGGCGAGCAGGTTCCCGGCAAGCTGCAGCCGCCGAAAGAATTCGCCACCTGGACCATCCGCCAGGATCAACCGTTCGGATCCTCCCGCGGCCTGGGGTGGGACACCCCCTCGGGACTGGAATCGTCGGCGGGGCGGATCATGTCGCCACGCAGCTTCGGGCACACCGGATTCACCGGCACGTCCATCTGGATGGATCCGGACAACGACGTGGTCATCGTGCTGCTCACGAATCGTGTCAACCCCACCCGCAACACGCCGAAGTTCGGTGACATCCGGGGCGTGGTGGCCGATGCGGTGATGCGGTGGGTGGCGCCCTGCGGCACCACGGTCGTACTGCTGAAGCCCCTCGGCGTCGGGCGCCTGCCGCCCTATTGCCCGCGGCACTGAGTGGGGCGATGGGCCACCGGATTGACTTTGGCGGGGCTGTGGCACGACTTTTCGAGTCAGGAACCAAGCGGGAGCCAGACCATGAGTGAAACAACTGCCACGCCCATACCAGCGGCACTTCCGGAAGGCTTCGTCCTGACGCTGACGGATCGGGCGGCCGACGAAGTCCGGCAGTTCATCGTGTCGGAATCGGCCCCACCGGAATCCGCCGGCCTCAGGGTCGCGGTGCTGCCCGGCGGGTGCTCCGGCTTCAAGTATTCGCTGAATATCGAAGATCGCGCCGCCGACGACGACATGACGGCGGAGATCAACGGGATTCGCGTCTTTGTCGACGCGTTCTCCGCCCAGTACCTCTCGGGCGTCACCATCGACTACGTGTCGGCGATGCAGGGGAGCGGCTTCACCTTCCACAATCCCAACTCCACCGGCGGCTGCGGATGCGGGAGCAGTTTTACCGTGTAGAGCGGTCGAAGGTCATGGGTCGAGGGTCGAGGGCTTCGGAATCGAGGCCCTCTTTCATTTTTCGGGCAAACATCCACGTTTAGACCCATCCCGAACCGTGCGCCATCCGGATGTGCGGGGTTGCTTGCGACCCTCGACCCTCGACCCTCGACCTCTCCACCCACGGCCCACGACTCGCCTTGTCGCCCATCAACCTCGCCGTCCTGATCGCGTACCTCGCCGCCACCCTCGGTGTCGGCCTCTGGGTGTCGCGCCGCCAGGAATCGGCGGCGGACTATTTCCTCGGGGCGCGCAACCTGGCGGCGTGGACCGTGATGCTGTCGATTGTCGCCACCGAAACGTCCGCGCTGACGGTCATCTCGGTCCCGGGGATCGGCGCCCGCGGCGACCTCACCTTCCTGCAGTTGCCGATCGGTTACCTCTTCGGGCGCATCGGCGTCGCCATCTGGCTCCTCCCCGGGTACTTCCGCGGCGCCCAGGAAACGGCGTACGTGCGTTTCGAATCACGGTTCGGGGTCGGCACCCGCCGACTGCTGTCGCTGATCTTCCTCGTCACCCGCTTTCTCGGCGACGGCGTGCGGGTGTTCGCCGGCGCCATCCCGCTGGCGCTGCTCACCGGCTGGAGCGTGCCGCTGGCAATCCTCGTCATGGGGGTCTTCACGCTGGTGTACACGTGGATCGGCGGCCTCAAGGCGGTGGTCTGGGCCGACGTCATCCAGCTGGTCGTCTATCTCACTGGCGGCGTCGTGGCCCTGGTGATCGCGGTCCACATGAGCGGCGGGTGGCAAGCCGCCTTCTCCGCCGCACACACGGCCGGCAAGCTGCGGATCTTCGACTGGCAGCTCTCGCTCACCGCCTCGTACACCTTCCTCGGCGGCCTGATCGGCGGTGCGTTGCTCTCCGCGGCGTCACACGGGACCGATCACCTCATCGTGCAGCGCCTCCTGGCGACGCGTTCGCTGCGCGATGCGCGGATCGCCATTGTCGGGTCGGGCGTACTCGTCATCCTCCAGTTCCTCCTGTTTCTGCTGGTCGGCGTGGCGATGTGGACGGCACATACCGCACCGCCCGGTGTTCCCGCCGATCATCTCTTCGGCGAATTCGTGCTGCAGCATCTCCCCGTGGGGTTGGCGGGCCTGGTGATCGCCGGCATCCTCGCGGCGTCGATGGGCACCCATTCGTCGGCGATCAGCTCGCTGGCATCGTCGTTCACCCACGATCAGTTTGCGTCGCGGACCGGTGAACGCGATCCGGTCAGACTGCTGCGCGTCGGCCGGATCGTCTCGCTGGCGTGGGGCCTGGCGCTGATGGCGGCGGCCCTGGGCTTCAACGCGCTGACGTCCCGCACCGATGAACCGGTCGTGGTGCTGGCGCTGTCAATCGCGTCGGTGACCTACGGCGCGCTCCTCGGCGCGTACATCCTCGCTGGCACCGCGCGCCACGTCACCGGCCGCGACGTGACCCTGGCGGCGAGTGTTACCATGGTGGTGATGCTGATCACCGTGTTCGCCGCGCGGCTCGCCACCGTGCTGCCCTTCCTGGCCCCGCTGGGCGCGCTCGCCTGGCCGTGGTACGTGCCCCTCGGCACCCTGCTGATGGTGACCATCGGATTCGGCTCGAGCTTGACGCGTCCTGACCGCGAGCGGACGACGTGATCGTGCTCGCGGCGGACGTCGGCGGCACGACCGCCCGGGTCGTGCTCTATCGCGGCACCGTGGAACAAGGGCGCGCCGAGGGCCCGGGCATGTCGATGCGGCTCGGTTCCGGGCCACAACTGGCGGACCTGGTGGCATCGCTGGCGCGCCCATTGTTGTCGCGGAGCCGGGCGTCGCGCGCCGATGCATTGGTCGTCGGCGCCGCCGGCGCGGGCCGCGCCGCCGAGCGGGAAGAACTCCAGGCCGCTCTCGACGCGCAACATCTCGCGTGGCGGGTGCTCGTTACCACCGACGCCGAACTGGCGCGCGAGGCGGCGTTCGAAGGAAATCCCGGTGTGTTGCTCGTGGCGGGAACGGGCAGCATCGCCGTGGCGCGCGATGCGGACGGCACGCCGCGACGCGCCGGCGGACTGGGTTGGCGGATGGGCGATCAGGGCTCGGCATACTGGATCGCGGCCCGGGCACTCGAAGCGGTCGGCGCGATGCACGACGGAACCGGGCCGATCACGCACCTCGCCGAGTCGCTGTGCGCGGTCGCCGGCGTGGTCGGCATCGCCGGTCTGGTGCGCTGGTCGACCAATGCGACGACCGCCGCCGTCGCGGCTCTCGCGCCCGCCGTGCTGGCCTGCGCCGCCGGCGGCGACCAAGTGGCGATGGAGTTGCGGCGGGCCGCGGTCGACGCGCTCGTGACGCTCGCCGCCGCAGCTGGCGCCGGACGTGGGGTGCCGGTGGCGCTGGCCGGCGGGCTGTTGGCGCCGGGGCGGCCGCTGCACGACGCGGTGGCCGAACGGTTGCGCCTCGATCACGGCGCGGACGTCACCGCCCGGAGCGTCGACGCCTGCCGCGGCGCGTTGGAGCTGGCACGCCGCGAGGCGTGATGACAGTGTGCCGGACCGCGATTGCGATGGCGCTCGCCGCTGCCACGGCGGTCCCGCTTCGCGCGACGGCACAGGGCCGGACGGACACCACGGCGGCGACGCTCCACTGGCAGCCGGTCGTCGTCGGCGCCATTGCGTTGGCCGTGCTCTCGCCAATCGACGCACCGATCGCCCGCGGCATTGCCCACCATCCCTCGACAAGCCGCAGCGACATCGCCAATCAGCTCGTCCGCACGGGGCAGATCGAGGTCATTGCGCCGGTCGTCGGCGGTCTCGCCCTGGCGGGCGTGATCTGGCACGATCGCTCGCTTGAACGAGCCGCCGTGCGCACGGCGGAAGGCGTTGCCATCGCCGGTGTCGCGACGGAACTCACCAAGTACCTGGTGGCGCGGGTGCGTCCATACGCCGACCCCGATCTCGACGGCTACGATTTCGGATACGGCCACTCGACACCATCGTTCCCGTCGGGACACACCGCCGCGGCCTTTGCGTTCGCCACGGCGCTGGGTGACGCGACCGGTCACACCTGGGCCCGGATCGGGCTCTGGGTGGCGGCGGCGGGCACCGGATGGGCCCGCGTGGCACAACAGGCACACTGGACCACTGATGTGCTCGCGGGCGCGGCCCTGGGAATCGGCGCCGCGCGCCTGGCGGACGGCCGGCTGCGGATCGCCGGGCTGCCAGTGCCCCACCTTCTCGCGGCACCGGTCGGCACGGCAGTCGGATGGACGGTGCGTGTTCCGGGGCCGTAGCGGGCGGCGGGCGAGCTCGTGGCCGCTCGGCGCAAGACTGCTCATTCCAGCACGCCGGTGACAACCTCCTTCCCCGTTCGCAGCACCGAATGACGGATGCCGTAGAACGCGTAGATCACCAGCCCGATCGCGAGCCAAACAACGAAACGGATCCACGTGACCCCGGGCAGTTCGTACATCAGATAGCCACACGTCAGGATCCCGAGCGCCGCGACGACATGCACCAGTGGCGTGCGGAACGGACGGGATCGCTCGGGCTCGAGATGCCGCAGGGCCACCACCCCGACGCACACGAGCACAAATGCGAACAGCGTGCCGATGTTCGTCAGGTCGTACGTCTCGTTGGCATCACCGATCAACGCCCATGACGCCACGACCAACCCGGTGACCAGCGTCGTGACGTGGGGAATCCGGCGGACGCGGATGGAGCCGCGCGGCCCATGGCGGCAGCAGGCCGTCCCGGGCCATGCCGAAGAAGATCCGTGGCTGTCCGTACTGGAAGACGAGCAGCACCGCCGACAGTGAGAAGACGGCGCCGAGCGACACGATCCGCGCGATGCCGCTCAGCCCCGTCGCTTTGAGCGCATAGGCGAGCGGATCGGCCGCTTTGCCGAGGTCGGCGGCGGGAACCATGCCGGTCAGCACCGCCCCGACGATGATGTAGATCACCGTGCAGATCGCCAGCCCACCGAGAATCCCGATCGGCATGTTGCGTTGCGGATTCTTCGTTTCTTCGGCTGCGGTCGAAATAGCGTCGAATCCGATGTAGGCGAAGAAGACGATCGCCGCGCCCTGGCCGATCCCGCGGATCCCTCCCGGCGCGAACGGATGGTAGTTCGCGGCGTGGAGATGCCCCAGCCCCATGACGATGAACAGACCCAGCACGAGCAGCTTGATGGTCACCAGAATGTTGTTGGCGGTGGCACTCTCGCGCACCCCGAGCAGCAGCAGCCAGGTGATCAGCATCACGATGGCGAACGCCGGGATGTTGATCAGGATGGCCATGCCACCGACATGGGGCGCCGATTGCAATAGCCCGTGGATCGCGGGATCGGGAGAGAGCAGCGCGGTGCGGTATCCGGTGGTGAGCCAGGCCGGGAGCGTGACCCAGCCACTGATCAGCGACTTGAAGTAATCCCCCCACGAAATGGCCACCGCCACGTTGCCGACGGCGTATTCCAGGATGAGGTCCCAGCCGATGATCCAGGCGACGAGTTCGCCGAGCGTCGCGTACGAATACGCGTACGCGCTCCCGGCCTGGGGGATCATCGACGCGAGTTCCGCGTAGCACAGCCCCGCGAACCCGCAGGCGGCACCGGCCAGGACGAACGACAGCACCAGCGCTGGTCCGGCGCCGGTCCGCACCAGGTGTCCAGCGGCATCGTATTGCCCCGCCGCGGCCGAGCCGATCGCCCCGAAAATGCCGGCGCCGATCACCGCACCGATGGCGAGCATGATCAGGTCGCCGGCGCCGAGCGAGCGCAGCAGGCCTCGGTCGCCCTCGCGGGCGATCGGCTTCCGTTGGAAGAGCTGCACGGGAACCCCTTAGAAGATGACCGTCACCACCACGCTGCCGGCCACGGCGTTGCCGAGTGAATCCCGGGCCGGATGAAAGCGATAGCCGCGCATGGCGGCGTCGAACGCCTTGGCGTACTTCCGGTCGTCGATCGGCGGCCGCACGGCTATGTCGGCCACCTCGCCGGCCGCCGTGATCGAGAAGCGGATTTCCACGGAATCGCCGTGCAGCGCCCTGGGGGCGTTCAACGGCGGAATGATCATCTGTTGCGCGATCGGCGCTGATCCGCCGAAACCATTGCCGTTGCCTCCGCCGCGACCGCTGCCGCTCCCCGGCCCCTGGCCGCTCCCGTTTCCGGGGCCGGCTCCGGTGCCTCGCCCGCCACCACTGCCACCGCCGGATCCTGCCCCGGCCACCGTCGCGGCCGGTGCCACCGTAAGCGGCGTGACCGCTGGCGGAGGCTGATGCTCGGGCGGCGGCGGCGGCGGTACCACCCGCGGCACCGGCGTCTCTTGGGGTGGCGGCACCACCGGCTTGGGGGGCGGCGGGGGCGGCGGGGCCGCCTGGTACGCCGCGCCGTGCTGGCCACCACCGCCTCCGCCGCCGCCCAGCGCCAGTCGCAGCGCGTCACCGATGGGGTTCTTCTTGTCGAGCACCACCACGGCGGTAAGACGGATCGCCAGCAATATCAGCAGCACGTGCACCAGCAGGGACAACAGCGCGGTCCACGGACGGCGCCGCTCCGGCCGGGGGAGCGAAGCGTGGACGCGGACGCTCCCGTGGGGAGCGTCCGCGTCGGAGGGCGACAACGGCGATGTCCCGGCCGTACTCACTCTCCCTTCGTGTTGTACACCTCGATTGGTGTGAACCCGACCACTTCCACGCCGGCACCCATCGAGATGTCGACGGCGCTGATCACGTCCTCGTACGTCCGGTTCAGCCCCGGCTTGATGAACATCAACTTGGTGGGCCGCGTGTCGAAGATGCTGTGAATCGACTGCGCCAGCTGCCCCTGCGGCACCTGGGTGCCGTTGATCCACTCGCTGCCGTCATCCCGGATTTCCAGCACGATCTGGTCGCTGGACGGAGGCTGCTTGGTGCCGGTATCGATCGGCGGGATCTGGATGTCGATCGCGGTCCGGCCCATGGCGATGACCACCATGAAGATGATCAGCAGCACGAGCAGCACGTCGATCATCGGCGTCACGTTGGGCTCGGAATTGAGGCCGCCGCCGCCATCAGTAGACATGGCCATCGGCTATTTCCCCTTTCCCTTGTCGTCGCCCATCAGGCCGCCCTGCTTGTCGGTGATCGCCACCAGCACGGCAGCACCCGCCTGGCGCCCCTTCTCGACCGCCTCCAGGATCTTGCTGTACTTGAGGCTGGCGTCCGCCTTGAAGTACAGCAGCTTGTCCTGGGTGTGCGTCGCGTACATCCGTCGCAGCGAGTCCACCACCAGATCGGCGGCGATCGGTTGCTTGTCGATGAAGTAGTTCCCGTTCACGTCCAGCCCGAGCGTGATCTCGTCCTTCTGCTCCTCGGCCTTGATCACGTTCACGCCACTCGGCATCGTCGCCTGGAACCCCGCTTCGAGCAGCGGGGTGACGATCATGAAGATGATCAGCAGCACCAGCATCACGTCGATCATCGGCGTGACGTTGATGTTGGCGTTGACCTTCCCGCGGCCGCTAGCTGTGGATATGGCCACTGCCGGACACCGCCTTCTGCGCCTGGAATTCCTTGGTGAAGATCGAGCGCCCGAACTCGGCCCCCACACTCTTGATGAGGTAGTCGATCAGTTCCTTCGAGGTGTAGGTCATTTCGACCGACAGGTTCTCGACCTTGGTGGTGAAGTAGTTGTACGCCCACACCGCCGGGATGGCCACGAGCAGGCCGAAGGCGGTGGTGATCAGCGCTTCGGCGATACCGGAGCCGATCCCCGCCAGGCCGCCCGACGCGCCGCCCGCGGCGGACATCGCCTGGAACGAGTCGACGATACCCATCGTGGTGCCGAGCAGCCCGACGAACGGCGCGGTGGCGCCGACGGTGCCGAGCACGCCCAGGCCGCGCTTGAACTCGGCGAGCACGATCAGCATCTGCCGCTCCACGGCCCGCTCCGCCGAGTTGATGTCGGCGGCGGTGACGGTGGCCCGGTCACGGAGCAATGGCTTGACCTCGGCGAGCGCGCCGCCCAGGACCCGGGCCACGTGCGACACCTTGTTCTTTTCGGCCAGGGCGATCGCCTGGTCGAGGTTCTCCTCCTGAATGGCACGGGAGAACTGCGGCGCGAACTTGCGCGTCTGGGCCTCGCTCTTCTTGACCCGGAACAGCTTCTGGAAGACGATCGTGAGCGAGAAGATGGACATGATGCCCAGGATCGCGACGATGCTGCGCGCAAAGAGATGGGCATCCTGCCACAGCTTGAGCAAACTGGTATTCATCGTTCAACCTCTCCATCCGATTGGTGAGCGGCCGCGACGGCGCGGCCATGGCCACGGCGCAACCGCCGTCATCCGCGAATCTGGAACAGCACCGTCTGTTCGACCAGCTGTTTCACGGTCTGCCCGTGCACTTTGGCCGGTTTGTACGTCGCATGCGTGATGGCGTCGATGGCCGGCTGCTCGAACGCCTTGTTGGTACTGCTGATCACCTGCACCGACGACGGATCGACCTTGCCGTCGGGCCCGACGATGAACCGCAACGTGGCACTGCCCTCGATCTGCGCCGCCTTCAGTGCGGGCGGATATTTCGGCGTCGGACCAGAGATGTACTGTGCCTGTTCGTCCACCTGGCTCATTTCATACACCACGCCCGGCACCACCGGCCCGGTGCCGCCCACCACACCGGTCGCGATCCCGCCCTCGACACCCTTGCCGGAGTAATCCTTGGCGTCGAAGTGCTCATTCAGATTGACCGGCGGAATGTCCGTCGGAATCACCTTGGGCGGCACGATCGTCTGGAAGCCCTTGGGCGGCGGATTGGCCGACACGATCACCTTTTCGGGCGGCGGCGGCGGCGGCGGCGGCGGTGGCGGTGGCGGCGCGATGAACGCCATCTTCTCCGCGTTGATCTTCTTCACCACTTCCGCCGCGCCGAGCGTCAACTTCACCGCCGCGAAGAGGACGATGACGTGGATCACGACCGACAGGGCGAACTGCCCGACCGATCGGTCCCGCTTCGGCTTCGACTCGATCAGATTGTCAAACACTGGCACCAACCTCCACGCACCGGGAGCACGAGGCCACTCGCACTGAATCTGGTGGCGGCACGTCGCACCGCCTTCACCGCCAGATGACAATTCAATAACAAGACCATTACCGGTCCCCTTCGGCGTCGCTACCCGATTGACGCGCCGAATGGGGGGTTGGGAAAGAGACGGTGAATATACTACCGCGTCCGGGCCGACTCTGCACGCTGATTCCGCCACCGTGGGCTTCGGCGATCCATTTGGAGATTGCCAGGCCCAACCCGGTGCCGGGATGTTCGCCGGTCCGGGTCCGCGCCAGGTCGGCGCGCCAGAAGCGCTCGAAGACATGCGGCAGGTCGCCCGGGGCGATGCCGATGCCGGTGTCCTGCACGGTCACCACCACGCGATCGGGGAACTGTTCGAGCCGGAGCGTCGCCTCACCCCCCGGCGGCGTGTACTTGAGGGCGTTGGTGGTGAGGTTCATCAGCAGTTGGCGGACGCGCGCGGCGTCGACCGACAGCATCGACCGGATGCCGCGGCAATTCGACCTTCACACTCACGCCCCGTTCGGCGCCGAGGATCTCGGCCGTCTCGCCCGCGTCGGCAACCAGCGCGCCGATGTCGGCGTCGGCGACGGCGAGATTGGCTCGCCCTTCGTCGGCGCGGGCCAGCGTCAGCAGGTTGGTCACCAGTTCGCTCATCTGGTTGATCTGATGCAGCGTCTCGTCGAGCGCGGCGACGACATCGCCGGGCGTTTCGGGGTGGGTCAGCGAGCGCTCCACGCCGGCCCGCAGCACCATCAACGGTGTCTTGAGTTCGTGCGAGGCATCGGCGGTGAAGCGGCGCAGCGCGAGGAAGCTCTGTTCCACCCGTCCCAGCATGGCGTTCAGCGTCTGCGCCAGCTGCGAGAGCTCGTCCTGGCCCGGCGGGACGGCCAGGCGGCGGTGCAGCGACCGGCCGTCCTGGATCGCCTCCAACTCCTCGATCATCACTTCCACCGGCTGCAGGGCGTGCCCCGCCAGCCAGTACCCGAGCATCGCCGACGCCACCAGGATCAGCGGGCCCAGCAGCACCATCGAGAACAACAGCTGCTGCAACTCACCGGTGTCGATGCGCGGCGGCGCCGCGATCACCAGCGCCTTGACATGCGGGCCGGCGCTGTCGACCGGTGTGATCACGTAGCGGAACGGTTCGTCCGAACCGGTCAGCTGAATGGTACCGGTGTCCTGTTCCAGCGGATACCGGTCGAGCATCTGCTGCACGCGGACCAGTTGATGGGGATCGAGCTGCCGGGCCTTGGGGGAGACGTAGAAGAGCCGGTTCTGTTCGTCGGACAGGAAGAGATACGTCCCCATGCCGTCGAGAAACCCGCGCACGTCACCGACGAGGGTATACGTGCTGTCGCGGGCGGAGCCGTAGGTCGGCACGGAGACGGCAATGCTGGGGCTGTATTTCGCCTGCTCGTACAGCATCCCGAGCACCGACTTGACCGCCAGATCCTGGTCGGCGGCGAGGGCCCGCTCGGCTTCGCGGGTCGCCGATGCCCGTCGTTCCCAGTAGACCGCGGCGCCAAACGTCACCATCGTGGCGGTCAGCGCCAGACTGTACGACACCGCCAGCCGGAAGCGGATCGACTGCATTCAGCCCCGCACGACGTAGCCGACGCCGCGCACCGTGTGCACCAGCTTGTCGCGGTAACCGGCGTCGACCTTCTTGCGCAGCCGGTTGATGACGACGTCGACGATGTTGGTGCCGGGATCGAAGTGGTAGTCCCAGGCGTATTCCGTGATGAGCGTGCGCGACATGACCCGACCGGCGTGCCGCATCAGGTATTCCAGGACGGCGAATTCCTTCGGCGTCAGCTCGATCGGCGCGTCCCCGCGGTGCACCAGCCGGGTTTCGAGGTCCAGTTCGAGATCCGCGATGCGCAGCGTACGGGCGGTCAGCTGCCGCGGCCGGCGGGTCACCGCCTCGATCCTGGCCAGCAACTCTTCGAACGAGAACGGTTTGGTGACGTAGTCGTCGGCGCCGGCCCGCAGCGCGTCGACCTTGAATTCCACGGTATCCTGCGCGGTCAAGATCAGGACCGGGACTGACACGCCGCGATCGCGCAGGGTGCGGAGTACCTCGAGCCCGGAAAGACCCGGCAGCCGCAAGTCGAGGATGATCAGGTCGTAGGGCACGGTCGACGCCGCCCGCAGCGCCTCCTGGCCGTCGGTGACCCAGTCGGCGATGTACTGCTGTTCCTCGAGCCCGCGCTTGACGTACTGGCCGACGGTGCGATCGTCCTCGACCACCAGTAGCTTCACGCCGCCTCCCGCGCCGCGACTGGAAACGCCATCCGGAAGACGCTCCCCTGGCCCAGCTCGCTGCGCACGTCGAGCCGGCCGTGGTAATCGCTCACGATGCCGTAGCAGACCGCGAGACCGAGCCCGGTGCCACGCGTCGGACCCTTGGTGGTGAAGAACGGGTCGAAGATCTTCGGCAGTACGTCGGGTGCGATGCCGGGGCCGTTGTCCTCGAATTCGGCCACCACTTCGCCCTCGGCCACGCGGGTACGCAGCACCACGTCGCCGTTCCCGCCGGTGGCGTCGGCGGCGTTGAGCAGAATCGCCATTGCCGCCTGCATCAACCGCTCACCGTCGCCCAGCACCGGCGGCAGGTCCGGTTCGAACTCGCGGTTGACGGTCATCCGCCGGAAGCGCTGATGGTGTTTGAGCAGACCCAGGGTGCGCTCGAGCAGCGTATTGAGATCGACCGGAGCGTTGCCACTGGCGTTGCGCCCCGCACGGGCGAAGTCGAGCAGACCGTCGATGATGTTCGTACAGCGGATCACCTCGCTGTTGATCATCTCCAGGTACTCGCCGACCACCGGCTCGGTCCCCTTGCCCAGGCGCGACTGGATCGCCGCGACACATCCCCCGATGGTGGCGAGCGGGTTGTTGATCTCGTGCATGACACCCGCCGCGAGCTGACCGACGGCGGCGAGTTTCTCGGTCTGATGCATGGCCCGCTGGATGGCCCGGGTTTCGGTGACGTCCTCGCCGATCGAGATGACGTGCGTGATCGCCGCACCGCCGAGCCGCATCGGCAGCCGGGAGGTGCGGTAGGTGCGCGAATCGCCACCGGCGTGCACTTCCTGCTCGCTGGCGGTGACTTCGCCCGTGGAGAACACCCGGTCGAATTCGGCCTGGAGCACACCGGGGGTCTGGCGGTGCAGCACGTCGAACACCGGTTTCCCGAGGACGTCCTCGCGCCGCAGCCCCTGGGTGCCGGTCTCGCGTTTGCGGTTCCAGAGCACGACGTGATAGTCGCGGTCGATGACGTAGAGGCCCACCGGCAGTGAATCGATGGTGAGCTCGTGCAGCCGTCGGTCCGCCGCCGGATCAGTGCCGCCGGGTTCGAGCAGCGGAAAGACCAGCGCCGGCAGCACCGTGGCGAGCATCGCCGCGACGGTCTCGAGGATGGGGCGGACTTCGGCGGGCGGACGCGCCGTGCCGACGACCTCGAGCACCGCCTGGCGGTCGCCGGGCCACGGAATCGCCACCGCGAACGTCGCCGCGGCGCTGTCGGCATCGCCGGCCGCGACCCCGTCGCTCTGCCGCGTGCCGGCCCGGAGCCGCACTTCGGCGGCCGGCAACCCGGCCCGCAGGTGCTCGCACAGCGCGCGCAGCCGTTCGGTGGGCGCCGCCGAACTGGCCAGCGCCCGTGCCGCACCGGTCACAACCGCCAGCGGTGGCATCACCGGGCGAGAGGCGTCCTTTGCCAGTGGCCCCCCTTTGATCCGGATTAACCCAATGCCGCAATCTGCGCGAGGAGCTCGGCGTTGTCGCGGCGATGTCCCAGCTCCCGCTCCTCCCAGGTCCAGCGGACCATCCCCTGGCGATCGATCAGCACGTAGGCCCGGGACGAATGAAACGACTCTTCGAGCAGCACGCCGTACGCGCGGCAAACGGTCCGCTTGAAATCACTCAGCAGCTCGAGCGCCATCTTCCCCTGCGCCTTGAACGCTCGCAACGTCGGCGCCGAATCCACACTGATCGGTAGCACCACGGTGTCGCGCCGGACGAACTGCTCCAGATCTTCCGAAAACGCATGCAGCTCCGCGTTGCACGTACTGGTGAACGCCAGCGGGAAGAACGCCAGCAGCACGTTCTGCCGCCCGCGGAACGCCGCCAGCGCCACCGGCCGGCCATGCGTGTCGGGGAGGACGAACTCGGGCGCCGGCGCCCCGACCGGCGGCAGGCGCCCCGACCCGGGTCCGGTCAGCGGACGGCGGCGTAGCGCCCGCCGACCGCGTTCCAATTGACGAGGTGCCACCACGCCCCGAGATAGTCCGCGCGCCGATTCTGGTACTTGAGGTAATAGGCGTGTTCCCACACGTCGCATCCCATGATCGGCGTCCGCCCGTCCATGATGGGCGAATCCTGATTGGGCGTCGATTCGATCGCCAGCGTTCCACCCCGGACCGCCGTGACCCAGCCCCACCCGCTGCCGAAGCGGCTCATGCACGCCTTGGTGAACTGCTCCTTGAACGCATCGAACGACCCGAAGCTCTTCGTGATCGCCGCGGCAAGGTCGTCGCCCGGCGCCGGCGGTCCGCCCGGCGCCATGATTTCCCAGAACATGGTGTGATTGCAATGCCCGCCACCGTTGTTCCGGACCGCAGTCCGCTTGGCGTCGGGAACTTTGCTCAGCTGGCCGAGCAGCTGTTCGATGGACAACGACGCCAGGTGCGTTTCGCCTTCCAGGGCGGCGTTGAGGTTGTTGACGTAGCCGCCATGATGCTTGTCATGGTGAATGCGCATCGTCTGCTCGTCGATATGTGGCTCGAGCGCATTGTAGGCGTATGGCAGCGGAGGCAAGGTAAACGCCATCGGTCATCTCCTGCGGGTGATCGGGTTCCAAAGATGCGTGCGGTCGGCGGGACGGGCAACGCGGGCGGCGGCGATCGCCGCCGCCGCGGGGGCGCCCAGGCCGAGCACCACGCCGAGTACCACTTCGTCGTGTAACACCGCCGTGACGACAGCTGCCCCGCCAGCACCGGCGACCATCGTCAGCGCCCGCCACCAGGCCACCGCTCGCGGCGCCCGCCGCACCGTGCCGGCGAGTCCCAAGGTGGCAAGAGCCAGCGCGCCCGCGCAACCGGTCCAGCCCGCGCGCGTGGCGCCCAGGAGCACGAGCGCGGCGAGCGCACCGGGCCACCGTCGAAGGACGATCGCCGCGAGTGCGCTCAACACCAGTACGACCGAGAGCAGCGGTTGCCAATGGGAGACCCCGACGCCCAGTCCGCGCACGGCGGCGGCTTGCGCCACGACGGCCAGGCCCGGCAACGCCGGCGCCGCCTCCGCCAGCCGATCGAAGGGCCACGGCGCGGCCAGCGCCAGCAACCACCCCAGCATCACCATGGCGAGCAACGTTTCCGCCGCCGGCGACACTGGCGCCAGCCGTTCGAAACCCCGCGCCGGAACGGCGGCGCTTCCGGCAATCGTCGTGGCCAGCCATCCCCACCCCGCAATGAGGATGCTTGCCACGGACGGCCACCACGGCACCGCGCGGCCACGCCGGGGCCACCACTCGTGCCACACCAGCAGCAGCAGCAGCACCGCCGCCACCACGAGCGGTCCGAACCATGAAGCCAGAGCCGCCGCCACCGCGAGGAGCGCGATCGTTGCCGTCATCCGGGGCGGCGTCGGCGTGGGGTCGGCCACCAACGGCCCGGCGGAGCGCCCGGCGCGTTGCGCCACAGCCTCGGCCAGCGCCGCGGCCAGCCACGGCGCGGCGCCGACGGCGAGTCCTGCGGCGATCGATCCGGCGCCGACGTGCGGCACGATGGTCACCAGCCCGACGGCGAGCGGCAGCCCCGCCACCGCGGCGCTTGGCGATCGCCACGACGGCAGCAGGATGCCGGCGAGCAGCGCACCGACGGTGATCCCGATGAATTGGGCGTCGCCGGGTGCGGCGGCGGCGAGCTGGCTCAGCGCGGCCGGGGCGAGCGTCTGTTCTCCCTGCCACAACGCAGCGAGACCGAGTCCAGCAAGCACCAACTGCCCGGCGGCATGGCCCAGGCGTCCGGGCGGAACGAGCCAGGGCAGGAGCAGCAGCGGGATCGCCAGCCAGAGCAGGGCCAGTGCGGGCAGTACGGACTCGTGGTCGGAGGGGACTTAGATTGTCGCCGGGTCGCCGATACTGGAATGTATTCTCGAACGGGCCTTGCCGATGCCACTGTCGTTGCGCTACGCACTGACTTCACCCGGACGCGCCGTCGTGGCGCTCGAAGCCGACGACCTGCGCATCGCCATGCAGGCGACCGACGAAACCGACGCGCTCGGCGATCTGACCCGGGCCGCGGCCACGCTGCTCGAAGGCGCCGAACATGCTTCGGTCGTACTCGAGGACGCGCCGGGTGTGCACGAATGGACCTTCGAACGCCGCGGCGACGACGTGCACCTCCGGATCCACAGCTGGGCGGACCGCACGTCGGGCAGCGCCGACATGGTGTTTTCGCAGGAGCGCACCGTCGCCATCGCGTGCCCGCTCGTGGCGCTGGCCCGCGAACTGGTGCTCGTGCTCGACGTCCTGTGGGTGGGGCACGGTCCCGACGGCTGGTCACGCCTGTCGCCGCGGCACGTCTATCCGCGGTCGGAGCGAAGGCGCCTCCGCCAGTTGCTTGCCGTCGCCGCGCGCCGCACCGCCGAACAGTCGAGCGGCGACGCCTAGCGGAATTCGCGGCGGACCGGCGCCGCCACCCTCGCTCGACGATCCCGCATCACGACGGATCGACGGTGGTCCGCCGTGTGGAGAACACCCAGGGCGCCATCAAGAACCGGTGTGACCTGGCGCCGCACCACTCTCACTGCCGCGGCGTACTGTCGTTGGCGTGTTTGACGCTCCAGCCTGTCTCGGCCAGGTTGAGGACGGCGGTCGCCGCGTCGTTGTCGACCGACACCTTGGCGCGCGAGCGAAGTACCCCAGCCAGCTCACCCGGGAGGAGGTGGAAGCGCATCGTCCCCCCGAGAATCGAATCGATGTACGACTCGGCCAATGCTCCGGGTTCGAGCGCCGCGCCGGCGTGGCGCAGGTCGGTCTCGACCGCCGTCAACTCCGCCTTGTATTGCGGCATCAACGCGGTCCACGCTTCCGTCGTGACCGGCCCTTTCGGGGCCGCCTCGGCAATGACCAGCTCGCGGGAACCGAGGTCGCGCAGGAACGCCCTCGTGGCCGAATCTGACGCCACCGTCATCAGCACGCGGTCGGCCGGGGGCACCATCATCAGCCAGACTCGTGCTTCGGCCGGAGACAGCGATCCGCCGTCCCAGGTGACGAGCGGCCCAGTACCGTCGAGTACGACCGGCTCCCGCGCCATCGTCCGCAACCGCCCCGACGCGTCATCGGGAATCGTCAGGTGATGCGCCTTCGCCAGCGAATCGGCAAAGATCGAATCGGCGCGCCGCGCAAGCACCGGCCCGAGCCACTGCTTGAGGATCGGACGGGCTTCCGCCGGCAGGGCACGACGGTACAGTTCCACGCCGCCCGGCGAGTGCACCAGTGTGCTCATTTCGCCCGGATGCAGGGCCCACATGGCCCCCGCGATGTTCGTCGGGATCCCTGTCTTGGCGACAGGCGGCATGTAGCCGCCATTGCTGCGACCCGCCGTGTCGTCCGAATACTTGCGCACCAGCGCGGCGAAGTCTTCCCCGTTCTTGGCGCGTTGCTGCAGGTCAGCCGCGCGCCCCGCGACATTCTGCATGGTCGCGCTGTCGGCATTCGGTGGCATCCGCATCAGCAGATGCTGGAACACGCGCACACGGTCGACGGTGAGCAGCGAATCGGCCTGTTTCTCCGAGATGGCGGGGCGGGCTGCCGCGCGGGCCTGCCAGAATTTGAGCGCCATGCCGCGCGCGGCGTCGGGTGTGATGGCGGCGGCGATCGTCGCCGAGTCGACCAGCGCGTTGCCGTCGCGGATCGCCGCGGCCATCAACGTCTCGTCGATCCAGTTGCTCACCAGCACGGCGACGTTTCCGGCATTGGGCCGGGCTCGCGAATCGAGCAGCCACTGTTCGAGCACCTTGCCGCTCAACGTCTGCCCGGCGGCCGTGGCAACGGCGGCGTTGCGAGCTGAATCGGCCGAGGGACCGTGGCTGCACGCCGCGAAGAGCGCGGCGACCGCTGTCATCGTGACCGCGCGAACCGACCAGGAACGATTCGTGGTGGACATGCTCTCTGCCGATGGCTGAGGTGATTCGGCAGGGGCGCCGCAGACCGGGCGTCCGC
This sequence comes from uncultured Gemmatimonadales bacterium, assembly GCA_963697065.1. Lineage (GTDB taxonomy): Bacteria > Gemmatimonadota > Gemmatimonadetes > Gemmatimonadales > GWC2-71-9 > Palsa-1233. The sequence continues at coordinate 1,922,258 of CAVOMQ010000001.1, read as the reverse complement.
GTCCCCCGTCGATGGAGCGGATGGGAATCGAACCCACGACCCCCTGCTTGCAAAGCAGGTGCTCTCCCGACTGAGCTACCGCCCCGAAGATACCGTGCGGCCGAAACTTACGGCACGAGCCGCCCGGCGACAAACGCCGTCTGAAGAAACCTTCATCAGCAATTCGGCAAGGTTTCAGATACCGGACGATAGGCTCCCGAGACCGGACGGTGCCGGCTTCTCCGCGGTGGACGGACAATGGTCCCGCCTCCCGCCGGCCGATCCGGCAAACACCGACTGGCAGGAGATACCATGACCACCCTCGCTCAGCCCGGTACCTATCGCGAATGGCAAGTCAACCGGGTCCAGACCGCGCTGCGACGGATCGCCAATGATTGCGGCAAGCCCCGCATTCCCCGGAGCGAATCCCTCGCCCTCGCTCAGGCCCTCCAGGAAGTGGCGCGTGACGTGGCAGACCTCTACTACTGCCCCGTCTGCCAGCATCCGGAGGTCTGCGCCTGTGCAGCGTGTCCGTTGGGCAGCTTGACGGCGCGGCCCATCAGCGCCTGATGACCCGGATCGCCGCGGCGGCCCCGCGGTGAAACGTCGAGGCCGACCCGAGGGCTCCCCGGGCCGGCGCTGCCGCGTCGCGGAAAACAGTCAATTCCCTCCCCGTCCACCCCGACCGGCAGCCGGGGCCGGACCGGGTTCGGGAGGCCGGGGCAGTTCGTCGTCCCGTTGCGCCGCCAGCCACGCGAATGCCGCCACCGTCGCCGCGTTGAACTGCATGTCGTCGGGCTGGAGGTGCTCGTACACGTCCTGATTGGTGTGGTGGGTCACGTTGCCGTAATCGAGCGGATCCTGGATGAACTGGAACCCCGGCAGGCCGACCCCGATGAACGAGAGATGGTCGGTGCCGCCGGTGTTGTTGATCGTCAGCGTCTGCGCGCCAGGATCGCCGATCGCCTTCAGCCATTCGGCGAAGATCGGGCGCTCGGCCTCGATCCCCTGCAGGTAGACGCCGCGGATCCGGCCGCTGCCGTTGTCGAGGTTGAAATACGCCGCGAGGTTCTTCTGCTCGGGCGTGGCGTGGAATCCGCTCGCTGTCGCGGCTGCCGAAATGTTGCTCGGTGTACGCGCGCGAGCCGAGCAGTCCCTCTTCTTCGCCGGTCCAGAGCGCAATACGGATGGTCCGGCGCGGCTGCAGGTGCAGACTCGACAACAGCCGGATCGCCTCCAGCATGGTGCCGGACCCGGCGCCGTTGTCGGTAGCGCCGTCACCGGAATGCCAGGAGTCGAAGTGCGCGCCGATCATCACCACCTGGTCCTTGAGCCGCGGGTCGGTACCGGGAATCTCTCCGACGATGTTGAACGACGCCGTGTCCTGCGGAAAGAACTGGTTCTGCATGTCGAGCCGGATCGTGACCGGCACCTTCTTCTGGAGGATCCGGCCGATCCGTCCGTACGATTCCATCGCGACGTGCACGAACGGCACCTGCGGCGCCCCCGGCACGCGCGAGGCGCCATTGTCGGTGCCGATGTCGCCGCCGGTGTGCCGGGTGTCGGCCAGCAGCACGGCCGCGACGCCCTGTTGCTCCAGCCAGCGGAGGGTGGTGGTGTCGGAGACATTGAGCCCGCCGCGGCCACCGCGCCCACCCCGGCCCGCGGCTGCCGCCGCAATCGAGTCGCGTCGCAGCTGGGCCTGACAGATCGCCGAGACTTCCGGAGCGGCCCCGCCGCGACCAAACGCGCCGCGGCCACCGCCGCCGCGTCCCCCGGGGACTGCCGGCTGCGCTTCGGCCATGACGGCCAGCGTTGAATCAGAGAGGCGGGTGGCGGTGGGATTGAAGTCCGTCACCGCCCGGTCGTCAGGCGGCGTGGTCATGAGGAAGGCCCCCCGCAGCTTGCCGGCGTAGTTGGCCTTCAGTTCGTCGCTGCACCCCGCCTGGACGAGCATCGCGGGACCGGTCACCGGCCCCTTGGTGCTGGCCGACCATGCGCGCGGCACCGCGGCGACGATGAACGGCATCGGCGCCGTGACCATCATCGAGAAGCGTTCGTTCTCCCAGCCAAGGCCACGCGGCGAGTACCACGGCTCCTTGTGGATGTTCGTCAGGCCCCACGAGCGCATCTCGCTCATGGCCCAATCGGCGGCCCGCGACGCGTTCGGCGACCAGGTGAGCCGCGGTCCGTAGACGTCGGACAGCCAGCTCATGATGTCCATCACCTGCGAATGGTCCTTCGCTTCGTTCATGATGCGCTGGACGGTGGTGACATCGACCGATCCCTGCGCAGCCAATGGGGCGGCCAGGCTCGACATCGTGCCGGCGCAGAAGACGGCGGCGGAAAAACGCAACCGCCGGGCGGTATGCGGGAACATCATGCGGGACTCCATGTGCGTGGTGTCCTTCGACCGGGGGAACGGCATCGGGGGCGGACCGCCATGATAATGCGGCGGTGCGCCGCGATTGTCACGGGGTCGACGGCCACCGGCCGCCTAGGGCCTTGTAAAGCTGCACCGAGGCGTCGAGATACTGCCGGCGGACACCGGCGAGGGCGAGTTGCGCGGCGAACAGCGACCGCTGCGCATCGAGAACTTCGAGATAGCTCGAAATGCCGGCGTCGTAGCGGCGCCGGGCGAGGGCGTACGCATCCTGCAGCGCGGTCACCTGTGCCGCCTCGGCGGAGAGCTGGTCGCGCCCGGTCCGGACCCCGACCAGCGCGTCGGCCGCTTCGCCCATGGCGGTCAGCACCGACTGTTCGTAGCCGGCGCGTGCCTCGTCGGCGCGGGCACGGGCAGCGGCAATGTCGGAACGTCCGCCACCGCCGAACAGCGCCAGCGGAATGAACACCCCGCCCTCGATGCTGTAGATGTCGTGGTTGCTGCCGAACAGTTGCGACAGCGTCGGATTCTGATAGCCATACTCGCCCGTGATCGTCACCCGCGGCAGCAGTTCACCTTGCGCTGCACCGATCCGGTCGGACGCGGCGGCCAGCGCGCGCTCGGCACTCTCGACGTCGGGCCGCCGGAGCAACAACGCCGACGGGATCGAATCCGGAACGGCAAGTCCGGCGACTGCCGTCTCCAGCGAACCACCGGCCGCGATCGGTCCCGGCGGCTGGCCCAGCAGCACCGACAGGGCGTGTTCCTGATCGGCGGCGGCACGGGTGAATTGCGCCACGCTCGATGCCGCGGCGGCCACATCGCCCTCGAACTGCCGCACGTCGAGTTCGGAGATCACGCCCTGCGCGTAGCGCTGCCGCGCCAGATCGAGCGTCGCGCGCCGCGAGTCGAGTGTCTGCTGCGACACCGACAGATCCTCGCGCGCTTCCAGCAACGCCAGATAGCTCTCGGCGATGTCGGAGACCAGCGTCAGTACCGTGGCGCGTTCATCCGCGTCCCGCGCGGCCACGTCGGCCTCGGCCGCGCCCAGTCCGCGGCGGAGCCGTCCCCAGAAATCGACCTCCCACTGCATGTCGGCGGTGGCGCGGATGGCGTTGTACTTGATCGGCGGCGACGTACCGATCACGATGCGGTTCTCGCTCCCCGACCCGTTGAGTGCCACCCCCGGAAAGAGCGCGCTCCGGGCAGCCGATTCTTCGGCGCGGTATTCCCGGATGCGGGCCATCGCCATCGCGAGATCGCGGTTGTTGCGGAGTGCCTGCCGCACCAGCGCGGTCAACGTGGTGTCGCGAAGGATGTCGACCCACCCGAAGCCGGGCGCGGCCTCGCCGGCGGTCACGGCTGTGGCGAGCGATTCCGGCGGCGCCACAGCGGCGGCGGCCGCGAGCGAATCGAACAGCGACGCATCGCCCGGCCGTGTCACGACCGGTGCCGGCACGCTCGGCGCGGTGACCGGCACGTGCTCAGCCGGTCCGACGGCGCACGCCGCGAGCGCCAGCGCCGCCATCACGACGACGGGGCGCATCAGGCGTCCTCCAATGGCGGCGGCGCTGTCTGCCGCCCTTCCGACAGCCGCCGGATCACGCTGAAGAACAGGGGGATGAAGAAGATCCCCACCAGCGTGGCGCAGAGCATGCCGAAAAACACCCCGGTGCCGAGCGAGTGCCGACTCTGCGCGCCCGCCCCGCCGGCGAACAGCAGCGGCGACACACCGAAGATGAACGCGAACGACGTCATCAGGATCGGGCGGAACCGTTCCCGCGCCGCCTCGCGCGCCGCCTCGAGAATCGGCAGCCCCTGGTGCCGCAACGTGTTGGCGAATTCCACGATCAGAATGGCGTTCTTGGCCGCGAGGCCGATCACCGTGATCAACGCCACTTCGAAATAGACGTCGTTCGGCATCCCGCGGAACCAGATCCCCAGCAGTGCGCCGAGCGCGCCGAACGGCACGCCGAAGAGCACGGCGAACGGAATGCTGAAGCTTTCGTATTGCGCCGCCAGCACCAGGAACACCAGGATCAGCCCGAGCCCGAAGATCAGGCCGCCCTGCCCGCTCGATACCTTCTCCTGGTAGCTCTGGCCGCTGTACGCGAAGCCCAGCCCGTTGGGAACGAAGTCACGATTCAGCACCCGCTCCACCGCCGAGAGCATCTGGCCCGAGCTGTGTCCCGGCGACGGCGACGCCGTCACCAGCGCCGAGGTGAACCCGTTGAACCGCGTCAGGACCGACGGGCCGGTTTCGAACCGGGCGTGCGCCAGCGCCGTCACCGGAATCATCCGGTTGTCGGTGCTGCGGACGTAGAAATGCTCCAGATTCGGCCGGCGATTGCCGGAACCGCGGCGCCGCGTCGGCCTGCACCCGATAGGTGCGTCCGAACAGGTTGAAGTCGTTGATATACAGCGACGACAGCATCGTCTGCAGCGTTTCGAACAGTTCCGCCAGCGGCACGTGGCGGCTCTTGACGGCGTCGCGGTCGACGTCGAGGAAGACGCGCGGGGCGTCGATCCGGAAGTTGGTGGCGACTCCCTGCAATTCCGGTTGCTGCGACAGTTCGTGAATCGCGGCGTTCACCTGATCGTTGAAGGCGGACACGTCCTGGCCGGCCCGTGCCTGCAGATTGAGCTCCAACCCGGCCGTCGTCCCCAGGCCGGGAATCTCCGGGAAGTTGAACGCGAACGCCAGCGCGCCCGGAATGCCGTACAGCTCGCCGTTCATCCGCCCCACGATGCCGTCCAGTGTTTCACCCCCGCCGCGGCGGTCCCAGGGCTGCAGCTGCACGAACATCACCGCCGAATTGGGCTGGCTGGCTTGCGTCAGAATATCGAGCCCGACCAGCGACACGGTCGCCGCGATGCCGGGATCACTGTGCGCCAGCTCTTCGGCACGCGCCACCACGTCCCGGGTGCGTTGCAGCGACGCGCCGCTCGGCAGCTGGATCGCCACCACGAAGAAACCCTTGTCTTCCAACGGCAGGAACGCGGTGGGAATCCGCCGCCACAACACCACGATCAGCGCCAGGATGACCGCGAACACCGCCAGCCAGGTGCGCGGCCGGCGCACCACGCGGTGCACGGCGCCGGCATAGCCGGTGCGGACCCGGCCGAAGCTGTTATTGAACCAGCGGAAGAACGGTCCATGGCGCGCGCGCTCGGGCGCTTCCGTCAACAGCATGGCACACAGCGCCGGCGTCAGCGTCAGTGCCGTCAGGCCGGACAGCACCACCGCCAGCACGATGGTCATGGTGAACTGCCGGAACATCGATCCGGTGATGCCGCCGAGGAACGCGACCGGAATGAAGACGGCGCACAGCGACAGCACGATGGCCACCAGCGCGCCGGCGACCTGGCGGATCGCCTTGTCGGCCGCCTGTCGCGCCGGGAGGCCCTCGTCGGCCATGATGCGCTCGGCGTTTTCGATGACCACGATGGCATCGTCGACCACGATGCCGATCGCCAGCACCAGGCCGAAGAGGGTCAGCACGTTCACCGAGAACCCGAACGCCAGCAAGCCGACGAACGTCCCGATGACCGACACCGGCACGGCGAGGATCGGGATCAGCGTCGCCCGCCAGCTCTGCAGGAACAGGAAGACCACCAGCGTCACCAACACCATCGCTTCCAGCAGCGTCTTGGCCACCTCATCGATCGAGGCGGTGATGAACGGCGTGGTGTCGAACGGGATCGACCACACCACGCCGGCCGGGAACGACTGTTGCAGCTGGGTGAGCCGGTCCACCAGTTCGCGCTTGACGGTGAGTGCGTTGGCGCCGGGCTGCAGATACAGCAGGAACAACGCCGTCGGCTTGCCGTTGAGCCGTCCCTCGAGGTCGGAGCTCTGGCTGCCGAGGTGCACGTTGGCAATGTCGCCCAGCCGGATCATCGATCCGTTCTGGCGGGCGCGGAGAATGATGTCGCGGAACTGGTCGACGGTCTGCAGGCGGCCCTCGGCGGTGACCGGCAACGTGAATTCCGTGCCCGGTGGCGACGGCTCCCGTCCCAGCCGTCCGGCCGGCGCCGGCGCGTTCTGCTCGCGCACCGCGCCTGCCACGTCATCGACGGTGAGTCCGAGCTGCGCCATCTTGTCAGGGTCCAGGTCGAGCAGCATCGCCAGCTGGCCACCGCCGAACACCTGCGCATCGCCCACGCCGGGGAGCCGCTTGATCTCGTCGACCACGTACAGCATGGCGTAGTTGGTGAGGTACGTGGCGTCAAACCGGCCGTCGGTCGACGACAGCGCCGCCACCAGCAGGATGTCGGTCTGCGCCTTGGTCACTACGACGCCGTTGCGCACCACTTCCTGCGGCAATTGCGGTTCGGCCAGCTTGACGGCGTTCTGCACGTCGACCGCCGCCAGATCCTGGTCGCGGGAAATGTCGAAGAACGCCTGCAGGCTCATCGTCCCGTCGCTGGAATTCGCCGACTTGTAGTACAGCAGGTCGCGCAGCCCGGAGAGCTGCTGCTCGATCGGCGCCGCCACGGCGCGCGCCACGTCTTCGGAGGTGGCGCCGGGGTAGACGGCCGTGATCCGGATGGAGGGAGGCGTGATCGAGGGATACCGATTGACAGGCATGTATCGCAGCGAGAACAGCCCCAACAAGGTGATCACGATGGCGATCACCCCCGCCATCACCGGACGGCGGATGAAGTAGTAGCGCAGCTCGCCCGCGGACTCCGGCGAGCCGGTCACTGCCGGGCCGCCGGCACCGGGTGGGCAACGGCGCCGGGGCGCACTTTCTGGATGCCATCGACGATGACGCGGTCGCCGGCCACCAACCCGGAATCGATCAGCCAGCGGTTGCCGACCCACGCCGTCGCCACGACATCACGGATCCGGACCGTGTCGCCGGGGCCCAGGACGTCGATCGACGTGCGTCCCAGCGATTGCTGTACCGCCCGCTGCGGCACCAGCAGGACGCTGTCACGGGTCAGCCCTTCCAGCCGCACGCGCACGAATTCTCCCGGCGCCAGCAGGTGGTCAGTGTTGGGAAACTCGGCGCGGAAACTCTGCGTGCCGGTGACCGAATCGACGACCGGCGCCACGTAGTCGATATGTCCGGCATGCGGATCGACCGAGCCGTCGGGAAGCACCGCGCGCACCACGGCGGTGCCCCCGGGGCGCAGCAACCGATCCGCCGCCGGATCGCGCCGCCATGCCAGCACCTGGTCGACCGAGGGACGGAACATCACCCGGACGGTGTCGATCTGATCGATGGTGGTGAGGACTTGGTCCGAGCCGGTCACGCGCGCACCGTTGACCATGTCCGCCTTCCCCACCCGCCCGCCGATTTCGGCGCGGATCGTGGCGTCACTCAGATTCTTGTGCGTCTGGTCCACGGCCGCCTGCGCGTTGTCCACCGCCGCCTGTGCCTGCTCCACCGCCGTCTCGGCGTTGTCGACGTCGAGTTGCGCCACGGCGTGCGACGCCAGCAACGGTTGCAGCCGCGCCACCGTGCGCTTCGCGTTGTCGAGATGGGCCTGGGCGTCCGCCCGCTGGGCCAGCGCACCGCGATACGCGGCGGCGTAGCTGACGGTGTCGATCTGGAAGAGCACCGTGCCGGCGCCCACCTCCGACCCTTCGGGCAGGGTCTGCGACACGATCACCCCCGACACCGGGGAACGCACTTCGACCTGCCGGCGCGCTTCGACCTGTCCGGCGAACTCGAATTGTTCGGTGACCCGCTCGGAATGCACCGTGTCGACGGTGACGTCGGGCGGCGGCGGCATGGGCGGGGCGCCATGAGCACACGCGGTCGCAAGCACAAATACCACCGCGCCCACACCGGCGCGGCCCATCGGTACGGTCCATCGCTTCGTCACCACACCGCTCCATCCGCGACTGGGCACGGGTCTCCTCGGGGGCTGCGACATGCGCCCGCGTCGGCGGGCGCCTGCATACTACAAACGTTCAGCCAATAATCGTTCATGGCTAAACTATACCGGGTCCCACGCCCGGCGCCACCCGTCCGCGGACGGCACGCAACACGGTCGCGGGAGCACCCGCCCCCGCGACCGTTCCCGACGCACGTCGGGCATTGCTCCTACCGCGATCACATGCTGATGCCCGCGAGCACCAGGAAAGTCCGGGTCTTCGACGACACACCGGCACTGATGTCATGCACGTCGTTGAGGCCCCACGTGTACCGTCCCTCGATGGTGAGACCGGTTGCGCCGCCAAGTCGCACGCCGCCGCCCAGCGCAACGCCCCAGTCGGTGCTCTTGAAGGTGTCATTGCAATTGGTGTCGCCCGCCGTGCAGCTCAATCGGAACGATATGACGGGACCGGCGTCGGCGAATGGCGCGATGCCGGGAGTCGGCAGCCGCACCTTCAGCAGCACCGGCACGTCGAGATACGCCAGCTTCGGTGCGGTGTTGCTGGGGGCACCATTGGCGGCGACGCCTTTCTGCACGTAGAGCAGCTCGGGCTGCAGGCTGACCGGTCCCGGCATCAACCCGAGCGCGATTCCGCCCGCAAATCCGGTCCGGGTCTTCCAGTCGGGACTGGCGTTCGACAAGGTGGCAAACGACAGACCGGCCTTGATGCCGAACGCCTGCGCCGCCAGCCGCGGCGCCAGCAGCGTGCCCATCATCAACGGCAGAGCCACCGCCCGGCACCAGCTTCGTGTCCGCATGTATCCTCCCGTGAAATGCAACCGCCTACTATTCGTCACCACGGCGCATCGTCTTGACGCCTCCGGGCCGGCGAGCGTTGCACACCTCGCCGCCGGGGTCATCGGAGCGGACGCTTCACCGTTGCGGGAGGCACACATCATGGCACGGGCAATCTGGCGAGGGACGCTCCGGTTCGGTCTGGTGAACATCGCCGTCGAGCTCGAACCGATCGACGCCCCGGAGCGGCTTGATCTCGATCTCCTCGACCGTCGCGACATGGCGCACATCGGATATCAGAAATACAACAAGCGGACCGGCAAACCGGTCCCCGACGCCGACATCGTCCGCGGCGTTCCGGTGGCGCGCAATCGCTATGTGGTGCTGACCGCCGAGGAGATCGCCGCCGCCAACCCCAAGGCAACGCATTCGGTCGACGTCTTCGGATTCGTCCCGGCAGCCGCGGTGGAGCGGGTCTACTTTGCCAGGCCGTACTACATCGTGCCGCGCCCGGGCAATGAAAAGGCGTACGTGCTGTTGCGCGACGTGCTCGCCCGATCCGGACACCTCGCCCTCGCCGACGTGGTCATCCACACCCGTCAGTATGTCGCCGCCGTGTATCCGAGTGACGACCTGCTGGTGGCGCACATGCTGCGCTTTCACGACGAGATGCGGCCGGCGACGGTGGTCGACCGTGATGCGTTGCACGACGCCGAACGCGGCATCCGTCCCGCCGAACGCCGGATGGCCGGCCAGCTGATCGAGGCGATGGGAACAACATGGAAGCCCGAGGCGCACCGTGACACGTTTCGCGACGACCTGTTGAAGCTGGTACGATCGCGCTCCCGCACCGCGTCGCGCCGCGCCCCCCGGGTCGCGGCCGCCAGCAAGCCGTCCGCCGAGCCGAAGGTGCTGGACCTCATGGCCGCGCTCAAGGCCAGCGTGTCGAAATCGCCGCACCATCGGGGCACCCGGCGCGCCGCCCGCCCGCACCTCCGCGCCAGGAGCGCCTGATGCCACTCGACGAATACCACCGCAAGCGCGATTTCCGGAAGACGGCCGAGCCGCGCGGCACGGCCCGCCGCCGCAACCACGATCGCATCTTCGTGGTGCAGCATCACCGCGCCTCGCACGATCACGACGACTTCCGGCTGGAGCTCGACGGCGTGCTGAAAAGCTGGGCCGTGCCGAAACGAGTCAGCCGCAAGGTGGGCGAGCGGCGCCTGGCGGTGCAGACGGAAGACCATCCTCTGGAATACGCCACCTTCGCGGGGACCATCCCGAAGGGCGAATACGGCGCCGGCACCGTCGAACTGTGGGATCATGGCACCTGGGAGCCGGACGGCGATCCCCGCGAGGGGCTCCGCAGCGGCAAGCTCGCCTTCACGCTGTTGGGCGACAGACTCAAGGGCCGCTGGGCACTGGTACGTTTCCGCGGCAGCCGCAGCGGCGACGAGAGCAAGCCCCAGTGGCTCCTGATCCGGGAACGGAAACGGCCCACCACGGAGCGTTGATGTCCGACATCCCGCTGACCCATGCCGATCGCGTGCTCTATCCCCGGCCGCGCATCACCAAGCAGGACGTCGCCGATTATTACGCGCGGGTCGCCGACCGCATGCTGCCTCACGTCGCCGGACGCCCGCTGTCGCTGTTCCGCTGCCCGGGTGGAATCACCGGAAGCTGCTTCTTCCAGAAGCACTGGGTCGGGAGGCGGCCTCCCGGCGTCGACACGGTGCGGATCCGCGAGAAATCCGGCAGCGGCGAGTACATCGTGATCCGCGACGCCGGCGGGCTCCGCGCCCTGGTGCAGTTCGACGTGCTCGAGATCCACACCTGGAGCGTGCGCGCCGACGACGTCGACGCGCCTGATCGCATCGTGTTCGACCTCGACCCCGGGCCGGGAGTCCCCTGGGGCGCGGTGCGCGCGGCGGCCGTTGAAGTGCGCGGCCGACTGCGGCGCGCCGGCCTCACCAGCTGGGCCAAGCTGACCGGCGGAAAGGGGATTCACGTCGTCGCACCGATCGTGCGGCGCGCAACGTGGGACGTGGTCTCGGAATTTGCGCGGGACATCGCCGATGGAATGGCGAGCGATCACCCCCGTGACTTCCTGGCGCAGGCCGCGAAGGCGGCGCGACGCGGCAAGATCTTCGTCGACTGGCTGCGCAACACGCGCGGCGCCACCTGGGTGGCCCCGTGGTCGACGCGCGCGCGGCCTGGTGCTCCGATTTCGCTGCCGCTGGCGTGGCCGCGCCTGGCAACTGCGCCGGCGGCCAACGCCTGGACGCTCGATCAGCTCGCTGCCGGACGGCTCCCTGCCGATCCGTGGCGCAGCCTGCTCACCACGCGACAGCGACTGATGGCGCCCGAGGCCTGATCATGGTGCGGGCTCGCGCCATCCCTTGCGCGCCGCGAGGCGCTCCGCCGCGCTGACACCGCCGCGGATGGCGTCGGCCAGCGCCGGTCCGTCGTGCCACGAGCCGCACATCGCGACACCGGGATGGACCGTTTCGACCTCGGCGGCCGCGGCCAGGCGGCGCGCGTGGCCACTCACCGGCTGCGGCAGGGCGTGCCACGCGCCGACCTCGGAGAACACCGGCTCGCCTGCGATCGCCGACACGGTTTCCGCATCGGCGCGCGCCAGGGCGATCAGGTCCTGCGGCCCGGCACCGGCGGCGTCCGCACCGAGGTGAACGGTGAACAGCATGTGCCCGGCGGGCGCGCGGTCTTCGAAGAGCGCCGAGGGAAACGTCACCGCCACCGACGGGCGGTGCTCGCTGCCGGGAACAAGCACCCGGTACCCATCCAGCGCGTGGCCGATGTCGGCGCGGCGATAGCCCAGCGATACCGCGCACATCGGTTGCTCCGGAATGGCGCCGATTTCGGCGCTCGCCCCACCGGCGACGCGCGCCAGCAGTTCCGAGGTCGCCGAGGCCGGCACCGCCAGGATCACGGCATCGAACGCCGCGGCCGATCCGTCGCCGAGAAACACGGTGACACGGGAATCGTCGGCGCCGAGACTCGTGACCGCGATCCCGCGCACCACCGCGTCGCCCAGCCCCGCGGCAACCGCTTCCGGAAGTCGACCCATCCCGTCGCGCGGCGCCCGCGGTCCCTCGGGGCGGCGCTGCTCGCGGCGCGCGCGCCGCCGGGCCTCCATGCGGGCCCGCGCCCGGCCCTTCAGCACGGACCCGGTGGTCCGTTCGTATTCGACTTCCGCCGGAAAGATGCGCGACGCCAACAACGCCGACGGATCGCCGCCCGTCATGCATCGGGCCAGTGGATCGAACATCCTCACGGCGACTTCCTCGCCGAAACGGCGCCGCGCGAATGCGGCGACGGATTCGTCGGATGTGCCGCCCCGCGCCTCGAATCGCTCCCGCAGCATCCGCAGACGGCCGCCGAGCGACAGCAGCGGCGATTCGATCAGCTCGGTAATCGACCCCGGAATCGGGACCGCCTCGCCGCCAACGAGCACGAACGTCCGTTTCACGGCTGGCAGCGGATGCACCCAGTCGATCCCGCCGCCGGCGTCGACGACGTCCTGCACCGCGGCCGGAAGCTCGCCGATGAGGTGAGGACCATATTCCGCCACCCAGCCGCCACGCCGCACGGTCCGGACGGCCCCCCCGACATATCGCTCGCGCTCGAAGACCGTGACCACCACACCGAAGCGGCGCAATCGGGCAGCGGCGGCTAGTCCGGCCATGCCGCCACCGACGACGGCGGCGGTCGAGATACTCATTGGCAGATCGTCCGCGGACGGGTAACGATGACGTATCCGACCGTTGACGGTGCGGTCGCCGCGCTGGGCCCCGCCGATTGCTGCGGGCATGCCACACCGTTGCGGGGCGATCGTGCTAACACATTGAATCGCAAGTGGTTAGATTTTTCGCTCGGCAGCGACAAGTGGTTTTCCGCTTGTGTCGCTCTGGGGGGGATCGTAGCTTACACTCCCGAAGTGGCGGCGACGCTGGCCAGTTGTTCGACGAAGTTCCACCCGAGCTCCGTGAGGACGCGTGGCAACCGAAACCCTCCAGTCCCAGGTGGCGCTCTTCGACAAGTGCCGGAACTATACCGACGCTCGCGAAGTCCAGGCAGCCGGCCTGTATCCGTACTTCAAGCCGATTTCGGAATCAGAAGATACGGTTGTCGTCATCGAGGGAAAGAAACGCATCATGCTGGGCTCGAACAACTACCTCGGGCTCACGCATCATCCCAAGGTCCTCGAAGCCGCTACGAAGGCCCTGCACCGGTACGGCTCTGGCTGCACCGGGTCGCGGTTTCTCAACGGATCGCTCGACCTGCATGAACGCCTCGAGAGCGCGCTGGCGGAGTTTCTCGGCAAGGAGGCGTGCCTCGTCTTCTCCACCGGGTACGGCGCCAACCTCGGACTGATCTCCGGCATCGTGTGGCGCAACGAAACGGTCTATCTCGACAAGCTCGATCACGCGTGCATCGTCGACGGCGCCAAGCTGGCGTTCGGGAAGACGGAGCGGTTTCCGCACGGCGATCTCAACGCGTTGACCAGCATGCTGGAACGCAACACCAGCGGCAAGGGCACGCTGATCGTCGTCGACGGCGTGTATTCGATGGAAGGCGACATCGCCGACGTCCCGGAGCTGGTGCGGATCGCCCGGCGATTCGGTTCGGCCCTGGCGGTCGACGACGCCCACGCGCTCGGCGTGCTCGGTCCGAACGGCGAAGGCACCGGGGCTTCGTTCGGCATGCAGGCCGACGTCGACATCATCGCCGGCACGTTCTCCAAGTCGCTGGCGTCGGTGGGCGGATTCCTGGCTGCCGAAGAGCCGGTGATCCACTTCCTCAAGCACCACGCCCGGCCCTTCATCTTCACCGCGTCGCTGCCGCCGGCCAACACCGCCGGTGTCCTGGCGGCCCTCGAGGTCATGCAGCAGGAGCCGGAGCGCCGCGACCAGTTGTGGGTCAACACCAGGCGGCTCCGCGAGGGCTTCATGTCGCTGGGCTTCGACATCGGCCCCACCCAGACCCCGATCATTCCGGTGCTGACGGGGCCGATGGACCGCACCTTCCTGTTCTGGCGGAAGCTGTACGATGGTGGTGTCTTCACCAATCCGGTGGTGCCGCCGGCCGTGCCGTTCGAACAGTGCCGCCTCCGCACCAGTGTCATGGCCACGCACAGCGACGGCCAGATCGACTACGCACTCGAGACCTTCGCCCGCATCGGAAAGGAGCTGGGGGTCATCGGATGAGTGCCGCGCCGGTCATCATCCGGCGCGTCGAGACCGAGAAGGACCTGGCTCGCTTCATCGACCTGCCGTACCGACTGCATCGGCGGGACCTGAACTGGGTTCCGCCGTTCAAGGCCGAGGTCAAGAAGCTCCTCGACCGCCGCGTCAACCCGTTCTTTGCCCACGCCGAAGCCGACTACTTCGTCGCCGAACGCGACGGTGAGGTGGTGGGCCGGATCGCCGCCATTCACAACCGACTCCACAACGAATACCACCACGACCGGGTCGGGTTCTTCGGGTTCTTCGAGACCATCAACGACTTTCCGGTGGCCAGGGCCCTGCTGGACGCCGCCGCCGACTGGGTGCGGCAGCGCGGCCTCGATACCCTGCGCGGGCCGATGTCATTTTCCGTCAACGACGAATGCGGTCTCCTGATCGAAGGGTTCGACATGCCCAACTCGATCATGATGCCACACAATCCACCCTACTATCTCACGCTGCTCGAGACCGCCGGATTCACCAAAGCGAAGGACCTGATCGCGCTGCAGGGGGGATCGCTCGAGGCGCCGGTCACGCCGCCGGAACGCACCGGGCGCGCGGTCAATCTCCTCAAGCAACGCTACGGCATCACCATCCGGCCGCTCGACATGAAGAACTTCGCGGCCGAGGTGGAACTGGTCAAACAACTCTACAACGCCTGCTGGGAAGACAACTGGGGATTCATCCCCATGACCGACGCCGAGATCGATGCGTTGGCCAAGGCGTTCAAGCCGGTGGTCATTCCCGAGCTGGTGCCGTTCGTCGAGAAGGACGGCAAGGCGATCGCGTTCGGCCTGACCCTTCCCGACCTGAACGAGGCGCTGCGCACCAACCGCAGCGGCGGCATGTTCCCGGCATCGCTCACGATGTTGTGGAAGCTCAAGATGAAGAAGCTGACCCGCTCGCGCATCCTGCTGCTCGGTGTGGTCCCCGAATGGCGCGGCAAGGGCATCGACTCCGCGCTCTATCACTGGATCTGGAGCAAGACCGCCGAGCGGGGCATCGGCTGGGGCGAAGCGAGCTGGCTGCTGGAAGACAACGCCGGCATCATCCAGGGGTTGACCAAGGCCGGCTTCACGCCGTACCAGACCTTCCGCATTCTCGATCGCCACGTATGAAGGCGCTGGTCACCGGGGCGACCGGCTTCGTCGGCGGTCACCTCGTCGACCAGCTGCTCGCCCGTGACGACGAGGTCACGGCACTCGTCCGCTCCCCGCGCAAAGCGGATCGACTCGCCGAACGCGGGGTTCGTCTTATCGTGGGGGACCTGGCCGATTCCGGCGCGCTCGCGGCGAGCGTGGCCGGACAGGATGTCGTCTTCCACGTCGCCGGTCTGACTGGCGGCCCGACCGAAGCCGGACTCATGGCCGCCAATCGCGACGGCACGGCCCGCCTGGCCGAGGCCGCGCGCGCTGGCGCGCCCGGGACCCGCGTCGTGCTGGTCAGTTCGCTGGCCGCCGCCGGCCCGTCGCGACGCGGAACACCGCACGCCTCCGCCGACGAGCGGGCGCCTGTCACGGCGTACGGGCGTAGCAAGCTCGCCTCCGAAGACGCACTCCGGAGCAGCGGGGTTCCGTTCGTGATCGTCCGGCCGCCGATCGTGTACGGCCCGCGCGATCGCGACGGGCTCCACGACGTCTTCCGCGCCGCGCGCTTGGGAATCGGGCCGGTCTTCGGTGACGGCACGATGGAACTGTCGTTCATTCACGCCGCCGATCTCGCGGCGGCGCTCCGGATTGCCGCCACGCATCCCGGTGCCGCCGGCGCGACATTCTACGCGTCACATCCCGAAGTGGTCACCACGGACGCGCTGCTCGACCTCATCGGCCGGCAATACGGGCGCGCCCTGCGGCGCATCCGGATTCCGCGCTGGGTCGCCGGCGCCGCGCTCACCGCGACCGGCGCCTGGTCCCGACTCACCGGTCGGCGCACCATCCTCTATCCCGACAAGATCCACGAACTCTTCCAGGACGCGTGGACCGCTGATCCTGCGAGATTCACCGCCGCCACCGACTGGCGCCCGGAGTGGAATCTCGAGCGGGGATTGGCGCACACAGCCCAGTGGTATCGCGAGAACGGCTGGCTGTGAATCAATTGCCCCCGCAGTGGCGGCTGGCCGACCGCGTCATCGCCGGCTACGGCCTGTTGGTGGCGGTGGTGGCGGCCAGCCGGTTGGATCGTCCCGGCATGGCGTGGATCCTGGGTGCCCATCTCGCGCTGCCGTTCGTGGCGTGGCTCGCGGTGCGGGCTCCCGACACGCCGTTCGGCCGCACCCTCAAGGCCGTCTACCCCGTGATCCTCATCATCGGCCTGTACAGCGCCATCGACGTGCTCAACGGTTTCGGCGCGGCGCGCACCAGCGACGCCGTCATCCAGCACCTCGACGCGCAACTATTCGGCGACCAGCCCAGCCGCGACTGGTGGCGAGCGCACCCCAGCACGTTCTGGTCGACGGTGTTCCACGCCACCTATCTCAGCTACTACCTGCTGGTGCCGCTGCCGGCGATCGTATTCCTCGTCCGGCGACGCTACGGCGCGCTGAACACCTACATGAACGGGCTCATCACGACATACCTGGTGTGCTATGTCGCCTACATCTTTCTCCCGGTTGCCGGGCCGTACTACCAGTTCCCGCGGCCGACGGGGACGTTCGTCGCCAACCTCCCGGCGCGGCTGGTCTATGGCGCCCTGGAAGGCGGCAGCTCGTTCGGCGCCGCGTTCCCGTCATCGCACGTCGCGGCGACCGTCGCGGCCACCGTCGGCGGGTGGTACGGCAGCCGGCGGCTCGGCATGGTGATGGCCATTCCGGCGGCGATGCTGGCGGTGGCGGTGGTGTACTGTCAGATGCACTACGCCGTCGACAGCCTGACAGGATTGGGCCTTGGTCTCGCCATTCCATGGCTGACTCGCCACGCTGCCGAGGCGTAATCACCGGAAAGGGCGCGGGGGGCGTCCGCTTTCGCGAACGCCCCCCGCCACGCGGAGTCGACCGATCCGGTCCGCCGCGTCGTCGATCCTTACTGCGTAACGGTGATCTGTCCCTTCATCCCCATTGCCTGATGCGGGATGCAGTAGAACTTGTAGATCCCGGTCGGAGCCCCCGCGAACGAGATCACGACGTCCTGGCCTTCGGGAATCATCGCGGTCGAGAGCGGCGCGGTCTGGTTGGTGATGGCGGCGTTCAATACGGCGTCGGCTCCCGGCGGAATGCTGTCCGGGAAGAAGGCGACGTCGTGCATCTGACCGGAAACGCTCTTGAAGTCCACCTGATCGCCGACCTTGATCGTCAGCGTATCGGGCACGAACTTGTACGAATTCGCTCCCGCCTGAACCATCTGGATGACGTGGGTAGTGCCACCTGACGCCGCCGGCGCGGTGGCCGCCGCCGCTCCGGTGGATTCCGGAACCCCGGCCGCCTCATTCTTTTTCCCGCCACCGCACGCGGCCATCAATACTGCCGCGCCAGCTACCATCGCAGTCACACGCATGCTCGACTCGCCTCTCATCCCGGCTGAAGTTGGTCCTGCCCCGCCCCAGTGGCGGCTCGCGCGCCGTGCCGCTGTTCGCGCGGCACAAGGATAACAAACCGCCCCGATGGCGCGGTAGTCCGATGGCGCCGGGCACCGGCGCGACTACTTTCCCCCCGGTCACGCAGCCTCACCCGCCACCCTCTGCTCCCGGATTGGCATGACTCCACCACCCTGCCGGCGTCTCGGCCGCCAATGTGCTGCGCTCGACGTCACGCTGCGCGTGGCCGCGCTGGAGGGCAACGAAGATCACGATGCAACGTGGCTGTTCGGCCACGTCGAACGTATCACCTTCGGTGCCACGTACGAAGACGACGACGAACTGTGGGTCCGGGCGACGATTCACGTCCCCTGCCGGCACCTCCAGGCGGGAGCCGACGGCACGCCATCACGGTGCGGTGCGCACGGCTTCACCGGCAATGTGCCGGTCGCACGGCGCCGCGAAACGCCGCGGCGACTCGGCGGCGACCGCTTCGTCGTCGCGGACCACCGGCGCCTGGTGACCCGCATCCTGCCACGAAAGGCCCGCCGCGCGCTGCCGATGGCGCCGGGAAGCAACCCCTGTGCGACGGCGCACTGCCAGACCTCCGACCACACCCTGCACGCTGCCTGCTGCCGCGATCTGCAGACCGAAATCCGCTGCAGCACCCGGCAGCCCCTGCTCGAAGCGCTCATCCGCAACCGGAAGTCGCCGTATCTCTGCCGCGTGGAGCGGGAAGAAGATCACGTGCTGACGGTCGAGATTCTCTCGGCGTGCGGGTATCTCGGCGATGACGGCGTCGCGTGCGAACTCCACGGCCGTGTCCGCCCCGACGGACGCCCCGCCAAACCGCTGTTATGTTCCGAATGGCCGGAGAAGCGGTCCGGGCTGCACGTGGGGTGCGCCTACCGGAACACCCGCCTGAAACTGTAAGTTATTGTCGTTGTTGACGTTGTGCAGGTTGTGCATCCGCCCGTCCGGCGGTCGTCCCCCACATGACTCCCTGCGGGACGACTCAACAGGTATGGAGGGCCACGATGGCGTTCGACCTCGACGGCCTGTATCGGACAACCTATGACGCGGTCGTGCGCTTTCTGTACCGGAAAGTGTGGGATGCCGACCGCGCCGAAGACCTGGCCCAGGAAGTCTTCATGCGGGCGCTGAAGCACGAACCGGAGAAACCCCGGTCGTGGGTGTTCGCGGTCGCCGCGAATATCGCCAGGGACGAAGCGCGCGCGGCGATCCGCCGTCGCAAACATCTGGTGCTCCTCACCCAGGAACCGAGCGCCACACCGTCGAGCTCGCCAGACATCGAAGAGGGACTCGACCGGGAAGAGCAGGAAGCCGAAGTGCGGCGCGCGCTCGCCACGTTGACGCCGCGCGACCGGGAAGTGCTGCTGCTGTGGGATGCCGGCATGTCGTATCCGGAGATCGCCGAACAGACCGGTCTGGCGGTCGGAGCAGTCGGTACGACGCTGGCACGCGCGCGCAAGCGCCTGGTCGCCGCGCACGACGTTATCGAGACCCAGGGGGAGGACCATCGTGCGTCCGCACGTACCTGAAGAAGAACTGCACGCGTATTGTGACGGCGAACTGTCGCCGATACAGCGCGCCGAAATCGCCGACCATCTTCTCGGGTGCCTGATCTGCCGGGCCCAGTATGGCGAGGTCGACGCGCTGCGGGTGCGGGTCAAGTCGCTGCTCGATCGGGCCGTGCCGAGGCGCAGCGGCGCTGCCGCCGCGCGGGCGAGGACGCGACGCTCGCCGTTGCTGGGCCCCGCGGCGGTTGCCGCCGCCGGACTGCTCGTCGCAACCGGCGCGTGGCTCGCCGCAGGACATCGCGACGCCGCGCCGCAGCTGGCCGGCGCGTTCGTGACACCAACCCTCGTGGCCAGCAATGCCGATCAGTCGTCATCCGTCACGGCCGGGCCGGCGACCGTCCTGCGGCGGAACCTCACGCTCGCTTCGCGCGCGGGCCTGCATCCCAGCGTGGTGCTCGGTAGCGCGCCGCCGGCAGCCCGCCCCGGACCGCAATTCGATCGGGCCACCGAAGTCGACCCGGTGGAATCGGCCGACTGGGATCCGGTGAGCCCCGATACGGCGATCGCCGACGGCCAGGGCTCGTTCAGCAAGCTCACCGGCATGCCGGTCACCGCCATCCGCGTCCATCATACCGACAGCGGCGTGCGGCCGACGTTCATGGTGCGCCAGCAACTGCCGGACGGACGGTCGGTGTGGGTGTTGGAGGGGCCTGAAGACGATATCGGCGGCGTGAGCCAGACCCTCGAAGCGACCGGGCTGTCGCTCAGCATGCCGCTCCGGGCACGGCCGGATTATCTCGACAACGCCGCCGGCCCCGCGCACACCATCCGGATGGTGATGATCGCGGCCTATCTGTCACCGGATTCGCTCAATACGCTGGCTGGACGCCTGCAGCCGCACTGACACCGCCGCTTCGGACGCGCCGACAGCACGAGAGCCCTCCCGGATCACTCCGGGAGGGCTCTTCTCATTCAGGCGACGCGTTCCTGCGGGTAGTGCTTGGCGGCTTCCTTCTCGAGGGCGATCATCGCCAGCCGTGGCGAGACCATCGGATAGGTCCGCGCGAACCAGCCATAGCTGAGCAGGAACAACCCGAGGAAACCGATTGTGGGACCGAGTTCCGGCAGGCCGATCACCGGACCCGGCGCCTGGGTGATCGACGGCATGACGACGAGATAACGCTCCAACCACAGTCCGACGAACGAGATCGTGGCGAACATCGCCAGCGTGAACGGCGCCTTCTTCGGCGCAACGCCGATCAGCCCGCCGAAGGGAACCACGAAGACGGCAAGGAAGACGGCGGTGCCGATCGGCAGCCACGGTCCCCAGAGCCGGGCGAACACGAACCCGGTCTCGGCCGGCAGGTTGCCGTACCAGATCACCAGGAACTGCGCCCAGAGGAGATACATCCAGAAGACGGTGAACCCGAAGCAGAGCTTGCCGAGATCGTGGCGCTGCTCGGCCGAGATGAACTCACCGAAGCTCGAATTGCGCAGCGCATACACGACCAGCAGCGCCTGGAGCATCAGGGCGGCCAGCCAGGCCCCCATGAAGAACCAGCCGCCGAAGAGGTTGGAATCCCAGTGCGGCTGCAGTTCCATGACGGTATCGAACCCGACGTACGTCATCACGCCCGCGTAGACGGGTGCGTAGACCGCCGCCAGCCGGTAGAGCAGGGTGTGATTCCGCTCGGCGTCGTATCCCCGCAGCATCCGCTCGTAGCGGGCACGGCGCGGGCCCGTCACCCGGTCCTTGACCGCGTCGAGATCGGGAAGGAGGTCGCGCCGGATGAGCCAGTGCCCCAGCAGGAACAACCCGCCGATGCCGACGGCGAGGCGCGCCGCGATCCAGGCGTGCGCCAGCCATGTGGCCTTGCCCGGCGTCAGCGTGGCGCGGGCCGCGTCCATGTCGCCGTAGATGGCGTGATAGCCCACCGTCAGCACCAGCACGAGCCCGAGCAGCGAGATCGGAATGAACCCCGATGCCGCTTGGGAGAGCCGGAGAATGACGCCGGACCACTTGGCGCCCACGATCTTGTGCACCGAGGTGATGCCGATCGACGCGGCCGTCACACCGGTCCAGAACACCCAGTTGACGTGGAACATCTGCCAGGCGCGGGTGCCGTTGCCACCCAGCACGGCAACGACGAACAACGCCCATCCGGCAATGCTCAACGCCGCGCCGAGCGGCACGAAGGACCGGAAGTTCGGTGCGACGCTCTCGCTGGCCAGCCGGTCGTGCGCGGTGGAGAGGTCGGTCACGGGTGGCCTCCGGTGGCGGCCGGGGCAGCGCCGGGAGCCGGGGCCACTGGCGATCTGGCCTGGAGCTGCCGCAGATAATCGACCACCGCCCACCGCTCATCGGGCCGGACGATCTTGTCGCCGTACTGGGGCATCCGGCCCCGGCCGTAGCGGATCATGCTGTAGAGATAGCCATCCGTGAAACTGCGCGCCTGTGCCGTCATGAGCGAAAGCGCCATGACGCCCAGCCTGGAGGCCGGGGCGTCGGCCAGCCCGGTGTAGCCGTGGCACGCCGAACAGTAGGTATTGAACAGCAGTTCACCGCTTCGTGCGCCCGGTCCGGCCGGCGTGGTGGGATGCCGGAGCTTGTTGGCCACCACGGTGTCGAATCCGAAGGACATCGACGCCGCATTGCCCACCCGCCAGTCCGCCTCGCCGCCGCCCAGCGGAATCGCGCCCTCCGGGGTGTTGCGCGGCACGTCGGCGCTCTCATAGGGGTGAACCGCCCGCGAGTAGATCATGTGGTCAAACCACGGAATGTTGTGCATCACGTCGTCGGGCGACGGGATCTGGTTGTAGTAGTAATTGCAGCCGCCGACGCCGAGCACCAGCAGGGCCAACCAGCCGTTACGCGTCACGGATCACCTCGACGGAACCGTGTTGCCGGAACGTCTGCTCGACGCCGCCAGCGCGATCCGGCGCGCAGGGCACGAAGATGCCGATCCGGTCGTCGCTGAAGCGCGGCGAGTAGGGACGACCCCTGAGCGACTTGCGCAGCGTCAGGATTACGATGCCCGCCACCGTGCTGAGCGCCCCGAGCAGCACCGTTAGCTCGAAGCCGATCGCCACGAACGCCGGCACCGCCGCGATCGCCTTGCCGCCGGTCAGCAGCGGCCAGTCGCGCGACATCCAGATGGTGAT
Organism: uncultured Gemmatimonadales bacterium; assembly: GCA_963697065.1. Taxonomy (GTDB): domain Bacteria; phylum Gemmatimonadota; class Gemmatimonadetes; order Gemmatimonadales; family GWC2-71-9; genus Palsa-1233. The sequence continues at coordinate 1,899,813 of CAVOMQ010000001.1, read as the reverse complement.
CCCGAATCCGGCGGCGGCGCCGATCATGCCGCCGAACAATGTGAAGAACCGCACCGGTGACACCGGGTCGCCGATGGCGGCCTCGATTTCGTGGTTGGGCGCCGCGGTGTAGACGGTCAGATCCCGGAACCCCGACGACTTCAGCGCGCGAATCGCGTCGCACGCCGCGTCGACGTGGTCGAATTCCGCGAGCACGCCCGGCACGTTGCCCGCCATCAGTGCGCCTCCCGGTGGGGCCGCCGGCGGGCCAGCGGGATCAATTCCTTGACCTCCTGGATCGCCACGATCGGGAAGTTCTTGTAGAACAGCGTGAACCAGAGCCCGAACCACCCGAACGACCCGGCCAGGATACACCAGTCGGCCCAGGTGGGGTTGATGCGGCCCCAGGCGTACGGGTCATAGTCATTGGCCAGCGAGACCGCGATGATCTCCCACCGCTCGAACCACATCCCGATGTTGATGAAGATCGAGATGACGAACAGCGACGTCAGGTTGGTGCGGATCTTCCTGAACCAGAGCAGCTGCCCCACCAGCGCGTTGCAGATGATCATGATCCAGCCGCCCCACCAGTAGGGCCCGAATGCCCGCAGCCAGAACGTGGTCTGCTCCACCGGATTGCCGCCGTACCACGCGTTGTAATACTCCATGCTGTAGGAGTAGAACATGATGCAGCCGGTGAGCAGCAGCAGCTTGGAGAGATTGTCGAAGTGGTAGTCGGTGATCATGTGCTCGATCCGGAGCACCTTGCGCAATGGAATGATCAGCGTCAGCACCATGCCGATGCCGGAGTAGATCGCGCCACCCACGAAGTACGGGGCGAAAATGGTACCGCGCCACCCCGGGATGATCGACATCGCGAAGTCCCACGACACCACCGAGTGCACCGACAGTACCAGCGGCGTGGCGAGCGCCGCCAGGTACAGGTACGCGCGCGAGTAGTGGCGCCATTGCGAGTCCGCGCCGGTCCAGCCGAGCGACAGTGCCGAATAGACCTTCTTCTTCCACCCGCTGACGTGGTCGCGCACCGCGGCCACGTCGGGCACCAGTCCGATCACGAGGAACGTCGCCGAGACCGTCAGATACGTGGAAATGGCGAAGACGTCCCACAGCAGCGGTGACTTGAAGTTCGGCCAGAGGAACCGCTGGTTGGGATACGGAATCAGCCAGTAGAAGATCCACTGCCGGCCGATGTGAATGATCGGGAACAACCCCGCCGTCATGACTGCGAAGACCGTCATCGCCTCGGTGGAACGGTAGACGGCGGTGCGCCACCGCGAGCGGAACAGGAACAGGATGGCCGAGATTAGCGTGCCGGCGTGGCCGATACCGATCCAGAACACGAACGTGGTGATGTAGACCGACCACATGATCGGCGGCGAATACCCCGCCAGACCGAGTCCGTACTTGAGCAGGGCCGCGAAGGTGCCGAACAGCAACAGGACCAGCGCCGCCATCGAACCGGCGAGGATGTAGTACCCCGTCGTCGGCTTCTCGGTGATGGTCCGCACCACGTCGCGGGTGACCTCGGCGTGGGTCTGGGTCGGAATCCCCGGCTCCTGCGCAATCACCGCCATATCAGCCCGGCTTCCGGTCGGCGGGCTGCGGTCCGTGCAGCACCTTGGCGAGATAGGTCACCTGGGCCTCCACGTCGGTATCCTCCAGCATGGTGTAGCCGCGGCTGTCGCGCTTCCACGCCATCATCGGCGAATCGTCGTTGTGCTGGTTGCCGAACCGGATCGCGCCCGACGGACAGGCCTGCTGGCACGCCGTGACGATCTCCCCCTCGTGCACGTCGCGCTGCTCCAGCATCGCGTGGAACTCGGCGTGGCGAATCCGCTGGATGCAGAACGTGCACTTCTCCATCACGCCCCGCGCCCGCACCGTGACCTCGGGATTGAGCTGCAGATTGAGCGGCTCCGGCCAGGCCATTTCGTTGTACTTGAGCCAGTTGAAGTAGCGCACCTTGAACGGGCAGTTGTTGCTGCAGTACCGCGTGCCGACGCAGCGATTGTACACCTGGCCGTTCAGGCCGTCCGGCGTGTGATAGGAGGCGTAGACCGGACAGACCGGTTCGCACGGCGCGTTGTTGCACTGCTGGCACATCACCGGCGCAAAGCGTACCGACAGCGGTTCGCCGTCGTCGCCGCCTTCCCAGTATCGCTCGATGCGCATCCAGCTCATCTCGCGCCGCTTCTGCACTTGCGCCTCGCCCACCGTGGGGAGGTTGTTCTCGGCGTAACACGCGGTGACGCATGCCGAACAGCCGGTGCACCGCGACAGATCGACCGACATCCCCCATTTGGGTTGATCGGCGCCGTAGTTCCCCAGCACGGTGCGGGCTTCGCGGTGCTCGGCCCACCCGTCGATCGCTTTCCGTTCGACCTCGGTGTTCTCCTCGACGGTGGGATTGCCGGCCGCCTTGTACGCCTGTTCGGGCGTCAGCCCCTGCGCGGCGTGTTCCACCGACATCGCCTGCACCATGCCGCGGCCCAGCTGCCGCGGATTGCCGTCGCACCGGGCCGGCTTCTGGTAATCGCCGGTGAGCGCGACCGCGACCCGCGTGCCGAGATAGGGGAGAAACCCCTGGCCGTCGGCGGACCCGATCAGGTCGAGGGCGTTCACGCCCCGCCCCTTGGCGTAGCGACCGTATTCCGTGTGTCCCAGCCCCAATGGCATCGCCAGCGTGTCGGGACGGATGCCGGCGTAGATGTAGACCGGCGCCCGGATGGTGCCGTGCGGGGTGGTCAGGGCGACGATTTCGCCGTCGCGCACGTCAACCTTCGCGGCGGTGTCGGGGTGCATTTCCACCCACGACTGCCACGTGATCTTGGTGACCGGATCGGGATTCTCGAGCAACCAGGGTTTGTTGGTACCGCGCCCGTCGAGGTACATCGCCGACGGATACGGCATGAACACGTAGTCACCCGTGCCGTCGAATGTCGGCGCCGTTGCGCCGACAGTGAGCGCCCCCTGGGCCAGCGCCGGTGCCGGCGTGACGGATGGCGGGTGGAACACGCCCCCCTGCCCCACGGCGTTCCGCCACGCCGCGTCGAAGTCGGCCGGGCTGACCTTGAGGATGTCGTCGCGCCACACGTCCTTGAGATGCGCTTCGAACGACGGGGCGTTGAACTTCGCCGCCGCACCACCGACCGCCTTGGCCACCTTGAGCAGCACGTCGCCGGTGTGCATTCCCTTGAACACCGGCTCGACGGTGGGTTGCATCACGCCGGCGACGCCGATCCGTGACCGCTGATCGTCCCAGCGCTCGAGCGCATGCAGGTCGGGGAGGATCAGATCGCACGCCACCGCCGTCTCGTCGAGAATCGGCGCCGTCGACACCTTGAACGGCACCTTGGCGAACTGCGCCGCGAACTTCCCCGATTGCGGCGCGGCGTAGAGCGGATTGGCGTCGTGCACCAGCACCAGTTGCAGCTGGCCGGCGCCCATCCGGTCGAACAACGCCAGCAGATCGCCGTACCCGCCCGACGATGGTGCGTTGACGCCGAAATGCACCGTCTTGCCGATGTTGCCGGCAGCCACGTTGAGCAGGTTGACCGCATGACAGAGGTCGACGGCGCCACGATGCTGCGCGGTCACTCCGCCCGCCACCGCCAGCGAAGGATTCGCCGCGCCGAAATCGTCGGCCATCGTGGTGATCTGCGCGGCCGTGAGCCCGGTGCGGGCTGCCACCGCATCGGGGGCATAGTCCGCGAGCGCCGTGGCCAGCGCGCTGTTCCCCCTCGCCTTGGCAACCGACTGCGCCATCGCCAGCGCCACGAACGTCTCGGCACCGGCGGGCACGCTGACCCAGTCGTCGGCATTGGCGCCGGTGAGCGACATGCGCGGGCCGACGTAGACCAGGCGCGACATGGTGCCGTCGTGGAAGCCGTGCGCGTCGGCAAAGCCGCGCTGCTGTTCCACCACCGGCCCCCAGGTGTCGAGGAAGTCCGCACCGAACGACACGACGTGCTTGGCGGCGGCAAAGTCGTAACCCGGCAGCTCGCTGATGCCCCACGTGCGGGCGTTGGCCAGACGCTCCGGCTCCCGTCCGAACGGCTGGTACGCCACCACCGCGCCACCCAGCGCGTTGGTGAAATCATTCAGCAGCGCGGTGAACGTCGACGGACCATACCCGTTGATGACCGCGAACTTTCCCTGGGCGGCCGTAAGCCTGGCCGAGAGCCGCGCAATGGCATCGTCCCAGGTGATCGGGTCGAAACCGCCCTTGGCGTTGCGCGCCATCGGCCCCTTGAGCCGGTCCGGATTGTAGAGCGCCTGCAGCCCCGCCTGGCCGCGGGCGCAGAGCCGCCCGGCATTGACGGGATGATCGGGATTCCCCTCGAGCTTGATCGGCCGCCCCTCGCGGGTCTTGACATGCAGGCCGCAACCGGCGTCGCACTCCGTGCATGTGCTGGCGTACCACGTCGGCTCACCCGGAACCTGCTGTTCCGACTGCACCAGGTACGGCACCAGCTTGCCGACGCGCTCCGTCGAGCACCCGCCAAGTGTCGCGACACCGGCGCTGGTGACGCCGAGCACTTTGAGGAAGTGCCGCCGGTCGACGCCGGTCGCGTCGCTGTCGTCGGCCATGGCCGCTCCGGGATCGCGGGGTGGGGTGCTCATCTCAGTAATGGCACGTGCTGCAGTCACGCGAAATGCCGCGCTGCATGTGACACGTGATGCAGAAGCCCATGTTGTTCACGTTGTTGACCTTGAAGACCTGCGGCATGCGGGCCACGTTGCCGTGACAGGTGGCGCAGGCATCCTGGCCAAGCGCCAGGATGTGCAGCATGTGGGGGAAGTGAACGTGGCGCGCCAGCAGGTAGACCCGGGTCCATTCCACCGGCTTCTTGGTGAAGAACGCCGTGGTCAGCTTCTTGATCTCGGCCTTGTTCGCCGGCGTCGACCCCGGAACATACATGTGACAGCCCATGCAGGTCTGCAGGCTCGGCACTCCCGGCTCGAGCGAAAAGCTGGCGGTGTAGTGGCAATACTGGCACTGGATCTTGAGCTGCCCGGCGTGGATGTCGTGCCGGAAGAAGATCGGCTGTCGCGGCCCCTCGAGCTTGCCGGTGTCGGCGCGCGCCAGCGTGACGCCGTTCCCCGCGGGCTGCTGAGCGTTGGTGGTGCGGAAGCCGGCGACGAGCGCCGCTGCTGTGACCACCACGCCAAGTCCCACGAGGTACCGCGTGCGCATATCCTTGGTCGACCGTCGCGAAAAGAGAGGTCAGGGGCTTGTGAAAGTTTTCACGATAGCGCTCGGCCAAAAAAAAGAGCGGCGCCGAGCGTCGGGCGCAAAGCTAGCGGAAGGAAGGAGTTGGTTCAATAGTCGCCCCCCGGGTGCCCCGCCCCGCCCGGGCCGCTGCCGCCCCGCCGTGCCAGGTAATGGCGAATCTCCAGCGCCACCCCGCGCAGCAACGCCGCCTCGCGCGCGTCGAGCCCGGCACGGAAGAAGACCTCGCGGAGCGTCCGCATCACCAGTTCCGGCTGCCGGGTCTTGAAGAACTCGATGTCCTCCAGCGACGACTGCCAGTCCGCGAACATCGCCTCGACCAGTTCGTGTGGTGCCGCCCTGGACGCCCGCCGCGGCGGCTTGAACGGCACCGCGTCGCCGCCGCGCGCGATCCACGTTTCGTAGCACTGCACCGCCACCGCCTGCACCAGGTTGAGCGACGTGTATTCGGGGTTGGCGCTGATAGTCACCAGCGCGTCGCACCGGTCGAGTTCGTCGTTCGACAGTCCCTTGTCTTCGCGACCGGCGAGAATGCCGACCTTGCCCGCCGCGACGCGCTCGACGAGCGCGGTCGCCGCGGCCCTCGGGCGCAACTGCGTCCGCTTGGCGGTGCGTTCGCGCCCCGTGAGCGCCTGGACGTACGTCAGATCAGCGAGGGCTTCGTCAAGCGAGTCGTGCACCGTCATCCGGTCGAGGATGTCGCCGGTGTTGTGCGCCACCCCTTCGATCCGATAGAAGTCGAGGGGGCACTCGGGGGCCACCAGGCGGACCAGGTCGATGCCGAAGTTCTTCGCGACGCGAATGCACGACGCAAGGTTGACCAGGTCCTGGACGGCGATCAGCACCAGCACCGGCGCGGTCGCCGAATCGGGTGCGGTCATCCCCGCAGTTCGACGCCGGCGGCGCGCTCGGCGGCGCGGATCGGATCGAGGTAATCGGCCTGCTCACCCAATTCGGCACGCAGCCGCCGGTACTCCTCGCGCGCGTGTTCGAGCACCGGATCGGCCACACCGGCCGCCTGTGCCACCCGGTGCGCAATGCCGATGTCCTTCTCCAGCAGCGCGAGCCGGAACAGGCGGGGCCAGGTGCCGGTCAGCACCCGTTCGGGCACCAGCGCCTCGCTCACGAACGACCGCCCGCTCGAGGCGTTGAGCACCGCCACCGCGGCGCGCGGCGCGATCCCTGCCCGGCCCAGCGCCACCAGTCCTTCCGCCACGGCGATGATATTCACCGCGAGGAGCGCGTTGTTCACCGCCTTCATGGCGTGGCCCGAACCGACCGGCCCCATCGCCACCACCGTGCCGGCGAACGGCGCCACCACCGCTTCGGCGCGTTTGATGTCTTCGGGGGAACCACCGCACATCACGGTCAGACGCCCCTGCTTGGCGAGCGGCGGACCACCGCTCACCGGCGCGTCGACGAAGCCGATACCGCGTTCCGCCAATCGGGCCGCGATGCGGCGCGACGCTTCGGGATCGCCCGACGTGCAATCGACCAGCAGGGCACCGCGGGCCAGACCGGCCAGCAGACCGTCGGGGCCGTCGAGCAGCGCCTCCACCTCGGCGGAAGTCGGCAGGCAGGTGATGACGGCCTCCGCACCGTCCGCCATCGCGCGCGGCGTGTCGGCGACGGCGGTGCCGCGGTGCTCGGCGGCAAATCCGCGGGCGGTAGCCGCGGTGCGGTTCCAGACCGTCAGCGTGTGGTCGGCGGCGCAGCGCGCCGCCATCGGGGCGCCGATCGCGCCGAGTCCGGCAAAACCGATGCGCATGATCTCTCCGGCAGGGATGTGAACTACAATGTAGGGCATGTCGGTTCGGATCATGCACCTCGATCTCGATGCCTTCTTCGTCGAAGTGTGCCGGCGGCGCGACCCGGCGCTGCGGGCGATCGACCTGCTCGTGGTCGGGGGACGGCGTGACTCCCGCGGCGTGGTGCAGTCGGCGAGTTACGGTGCCCGGGCGTTCGGGGTCAAGTCCGGCATGCCGATCGCCCAGGCAGCCAGGCTCTGCCCCGACGCGACGTTCGTGCGGGGAGAGTTCGCCGAGTATCGCCGGGCATCCGATCAGGTCCGGGAGGTGGTCGAGCGCTTCGCCCCGCTCGTGGTCATGACCGGCCTGGACGAGGGATACCTCGACTTCAGCGGCACCGACCTGCTCTATCCCACGTCGTTGCTCGATCGGGCGGAAGCGATTCGCCACGCCGTGTCGGCGGAAGCCGGGCTCGACTGTTCCATCGGCATCGGGCCGAACCGGATGATCGCCAAGATGGCGAGCGACTTCGCCAAGCCGCGCGGCATCTGCGAAGTCCGGACCGGATGGGAGCGCGGATTCGTGGCGGGCCTGCCGCTCGCGGCCATCCCCGGTGTGGGACCGAAGACGGCGGCGCGGCTGGCGGGACATGGGCTCATCGCCGTGCACCAGATCCAGGCGCTCAGCCTCGACCAGCTCGTGGCGAGGATCGGCCGTGACGAGGCCCTCCTCCTCAAGCGGCGGGCCGAGGGTCGTGGCGGAACCATTCTCCACGCGTCCGGCGCGCCGAAATCAGTGAGCCGCGAGACCACGTTCGCCCGCGACGTCACCGACTCCGCCGAGCTCGACCGCGTGCTGCTGCTGCTGACGTCGCGCGTGGCGAGCCAGTTGCGGGCCGAAGAACTGGTGGCAGGCGCGGTGGTACTCAAGCTGCGGCACGGCGACTTCACGACGGTGACGCGGCGGACCACGCTGGCGGAGCCGACGGCCCTCGACCCGGAGCTGCTCGAACCGGCCCGCGCGCTGCTCCAGCCGGCATTCGGCGCCGCGCGCACCCGCCGCCAAGGGGTGCGGTTGTTGGGGATCGCCGCCGTCTCGTTGCGTCCCGCGGAAGCGCCCGATCTGTTCGAACCGGCGGCGCGCACCCGTCAGCGCCGGGTTGCCGCCGCCGTCGACCGCGTCCGGGAACGCTTCGGCGCAGGCTCGGTGGCCAGCGCCCGGCTCATCGGCACGCCGCGCCGTGCCGATGGTGACCGTGGATCGCCCGGCCGTCGCGACTAGCTTTCGCGTCGTGTGAATCTTCGGATGGCGGCGCGCCGTCCGATACCAGCCAGATGGGGAGCATTCATGGCGACAGCTGAAGGGCACACGGTGCCGTTCACCGGACCGGAGGCGATCGACGCCGCGGTGCTGGAGACGTTTCCGTACGACGGACCGGAACAGGTGGTCGAGACCACGACCAACGAATTCACCGCGGTCTGCCCGTACAGCGGGCTTCCCGACCTTGCCGTCCTCACGGTCCGCTATGTCCCGTCGGCGGCGTGTGTGGAATTGAAGAGTCTCAAGTACTACCTGATGAGCTATCGCAACGTCGGCATCTTCCAGGAGCACGCCACGGCGCGCATCGCCGAAGACCTGCAACGCCTGCTGCAGGCGCGTTCGCTCACCGTCATCACCCGCTACAACGTGCGCGGCGGGTTCGAGACGACGTGCAGTGTGACGCTGGGAGCATCCCGCTAGTCTCTCGCCGCCGGAGGACGACTGGTGAGTCCGGCCATCGACACGCGCTTGTGCGCGTTGCAGGAACTGCTGCTGGGCCGCTATTCGCTGGAGCGTGAACTGGGGCGCGGCGGCATGGGGACGGTGTATCTGGCGCGCGACGTGGCGCTCGACCGCCCGGTGGCGATCAAGGTGTTGCACCCGGAGCTCGCCGCGCAATCCGAGGCGCGGGCACTCTTTCTCCGCGAAGCGCGCACCGCGGCACGGCTGGCCCATCCCCACATCATTCCGATCTTTGCCGTCGAGGAGCACGCCGATGCGGTGTTCTTCGTGATGGCGGTGGTCGACGGCGAAACGCTCGGGCAGCGGATCCGCCGGCGTGGGCCGATGCACGCCGACGACGCCGGACGCATGCTGCGGGAGACGGCGTGGGCGCTGGGCTACGCCCACAGCCATGGCGTCATCCATCGCGACCTGACGCTCGAGAACATTCTCGTCGAACACACCACGGGCCGGGCGGTCCTGGCGGATTTCGGCATCGCGCCGCACCACCCCGCGAGCGCTGACGCCGACACCGACGCCGCGACCGACGTAACATTCAGCCGCCGCGACGGGGCATGCCCGTCCCGTCTCCCGGAGACCGCCGATGCCCGAGCCGCGCCCGCCCGTCCACTCCGCCGATGAAGCCCGCGCCGTCGCCGAGGCGGCGCGCGAGACCGAGTGGCGCAGCCCGTCGTTCGTGCGACGGCTCTTCGAAGGCAAGCTCAGTCCGGAGCTGATCGTCCCCTTCCCGGCACCGTCGCCCGACGACGTCGCCCGAGCGCAGCCGTTCTTCGACACCCTCGAAGCATTCCTCCGCGAACACGTCGATCCCGACCGCATCGATCGCGAAGGGAAGATCCCCGCCGAGGTCATCGAAGGCCTCCGCCGGATCGGCGCGTTCGGCATCAAGATCCCGCGCGAGTACGGCGGCCTCGGCCTGTCGCAACTGATGTACACCCACGCCATCGGGCTGGTGACGTCGTACGACGGGTCGCTCACCGCGCTGCTCTCGGCGAGCCAGTCGATCGGCGTGGCCGTCCCGTTGCAGCTCTTCGGCACGGAGGAGCAGAAGCGCCGCTACCTGCCGCGCATCGCCAGAGGCGCCATCTCCGCCTTCGCGCTCACCGAACCGCAGGTCGGCTCCGATCCTGCCGGCGTCGCGACACGCGCGGAGAAATCGGCGGACGGAAGTCACTGGGTGCTGAACGGCGAAAAGCTGTGGTGCACCAACGGCCCGCTGGCGGAAGTGATGGTGGTGATGGCCCGCACGGGGGCGAAGATCTCGGCGTTCATCGTCGAGACCGCGTGGCCGGGTGTCGACAACCACCACCGGCTGCACTTCATGGGACTGCGCGGCATGGAGAACGGCGTGGTGCGATTCTCCGATGTGCGGGTGCCGGCGGAGAACCTCCTCTGGGAAGAAGGCCGCGGTCTCAAGCTGGCGCTCACCACGCTCAACACGGGGCGGCTGACGCTGCCGGCGTCCTGCGCGGCGGCGGCCAAACGGGCGCTGGAGATTTCACGGCAGTGGGCCGTCGAACGGGTGCAATGGGGCAAACCGATCGGCCAGCACGACGCCATCGCGCAGAAACTCGGCACCATGGCGGCCGATGCGTTCGCGATGGACGCGGTGTCCGATCTGGCGTCGCTCCTCGCCGACCAGGGCCGCACCGACATCCGGCTCGAGGCGGCCATCGCCAAGCTGTGGAACACCGAGATCGGCGCCCGGATCGTCGACGACTGCCTGCAGATCCGCGGCGGGCGCGGCTACGAAACCGCCGACTCCCTGCGAAGCCGCGGCGAGCGGCCCGATCCGGTGGAGCGGATGTATCGCGACTACCGCATCAACCGGATCTTCGAAGGGTCGAGCGAAATCATGCGCCTGTTCATCGCGCGCGAGGCGCTCGACACCCACCTGACGATCGCCGGCGACCTCGTCGATCCGAAGGCGTCGACGGGACGCCGCCTGAAGGCGCTGGGGCGCGCCGCGGTCTTCTACGCCTGGTGGTACCCCAAGCACTGGATCGGGTGGGCGTGGTGGCCCCGGTATGCGCGCTTCGGCCCACTGGCGCGCCACCTCCGCTTCGTCGATCGGCGCTCGCGACGTCTCGCGCGGACGCTCTTCCACGCCATGGTCCGCTTCGGGCCCCGATTGGAACAACGTCAGTCGATCCTCTTCCGCCTGGTGGACGTGGGCGCCGAGTTGTTCGCGATGACCGCCACCATCAGCCGCGCGATGGCGGCGCGCGAAGCCGGTCACGCCGACGCGATCGCGCTCGCCGACGTCTTCTGCCGGCACGCCCGGGCGCGGGTCGGGGCGCTGTTCAGCGCGCCGTTCGGGCCCGACGAACCGGCCACCTACCGGCTGGCGCAACAGGTCGGACGGGGGGAATTCGCCTGGCTGGAAGCGGGGATGGTCCGCGCCGCGGCCGGCAGCTCGGCTCCCGGTATATCTTCAGAGCGCGACAAGGCACCGCAACCGGCCATTCGCTAAGCGCAGAGGACTTCCGTGGCAAGCGACACACTCACCATCACCGACAATCGGACCGGCAAAGAGTACTCGGTCCCCATCACTGACGACACCATCCGCGCCACTGATCTGCGGCAGATCAAGGTCAAGGACGACGACTTCGGGATGATGACCTACGACCCGGCGTTCATGAATACCGCCGCGTGTCGCAGCACCATCACGTTCATCGACGGCGATCGCGGCATTCTCCGCTACCGCGGCTATCCCATCGAGCAGATCGCCGAACAGGCATCGTTCCTCGAAGTGGCGTACCTGTTGAACGAGGGTGAACTCCCCAACCGCGCCCAGCTCGACAAGTGGATCGGGGACATACGCTACCACACGTATGTCCACACCAACATCATCAAGTTCCTCGAGGGCTACCGCTACGATGCCCATCCGATGGGGATGCTGCTCGGCATCGTCGGTGGGCTGTCGACGTTCTATCCCGACGCGAAGAACATCGCCGACCCGCAGAACCGCTATATCCAGCGGATCCGCCTGCTGGCCAAGCTGCCGACGCTGGCGGCGTTCCTGTTCCGGCATTCGCGCGGCCTGCCCTACGAATTTCCCCGCAACGACCTCGACTATATCGCGAACTTCGTGAACATGACCTTCAGCATCGGCGGCAAGCACGAGCCCAACCCGGTGCTGCAGCGGGCGCTCGAGATCCTGCTGATCCTCCACGCCGACCACGAGCAGAACTGCTCCACCAGCGCGGTGCGGGCGGTCGGCTCGTCGGGCGTCGATCCGTTCTCGGCGGTGTCAGCGGGGATCGCGGCCCTGTACGGGCCGCTGCACGGCGGCGCCAATGAGGCCGTGCTCCGGATGCTCGACGAAATCGGCACCAAGGACCGAATCCCGGCGTTCATCGAGAGCGTCAAGCAGGGTCACGGGCGGCTGATGGGGTTCGGCCACCGCGTATACAAGTCGTACGACCCGCGGGCCAAGCTGATCAAGAAGACGGCCGACGAGGTCTTTGCCCAGACGGGGCTGAACCGGAAGCTCGAGATCGCGTTGGAGCTGGAGCGGATCGCGCTCAGCGACGACTACTTCATCAAGCGGAAGCTCTATCCCAACGTCGACTTCTACTCCGGCCTCATCTATCAGGCGATGGGCTATCCCACCGACTATTTCACGGTGCTGTTCGCCATCGGCCGGTTGCCGGGGTGGCTGGCGCAGTGGGAAGAGATGATCAACGACAAGGAGCAGAAGATCGCCCGGCCGCGCCAGGTATACGTCGGCCACGGCGAGCGCGACTTCGTGCCGATGGGCAAGCGATAGTCACGGATCATGGACGTCACGGGGCATGGGTCGGGATTTCACGACCCGTGACCCATGACCGGGCTCAGCCCTCTTCCGGCAGATCCCCCTCCAGATACGTATACCCCTCCAGGCCCGCCACGAAATCCGCGATGTACGCATTGGCGTCCTGCCGCTTGAGGTGCGTGGCGGCGGCCACCTTGCGCCGGAACGTGGTCAACAGATCCGAGGCGTGGAACTGGACGTAGGTCAGGACCTCGGTGACGGTATCGCCGTGCACCAGGTCGGTGATCTCGTACCCATGATCCGCGATCCGGATGTGCACCGCGTTGGTGTCGCCGAAGAGGTTGTGGAGGTCGCCGAGGATCTCCTGATATGCGCCGGTGAGGAAGATCCCCAGAATGTACGGATCGCCCTCGTGCCACGGGTGCAATTCCAGCGACGGCTTGCCCTTGCGGCCGCCGGCAAAGCGATCGATCACGCCGTCGGAGTCGCAGGTGACGTCCTGGATCGTGCCCCGCCGCGTCGGCATCTCGCCGAGGCGGTGTATCGGCATGATCGGGAAGATCTGATCGATGGCCCAGTTGTCGGGAAGCGACTGGAAGACCGAGAAGTTGCAGAAGTAGCGGTCGACCAGCGCCGTCTCGAGATGACCGGCCAGTTCGGGGTAGGCGGTACGGTCGTCACCGATCAGCGCCGCCAGCGCGTTGAGCGTGGTGAGATAGAGCTGCTCGGCGTCGGCCCGGTCGCGCAGCGAATAGACGCCGCTGGCGAAGTACTCCTGGGCGCGCTCCTTCGCGAAGACGGCGTCGTGGAAGGCCTCCTCGATCCGGTCGGGGCTGAGCGTGTCGAGGTTCTCCGCCATCTCGAGCAGGAGCGGCTGCGCGTCGGGACCGAGCGCCACGCGCTGCGGTTCGAACTGCGATTCGCAGTCGATCACGTTGATCAGCAACAACGCGTGATGCGCGGTGACGGCGCGCCCCGACTCGGAAATCAGGGCCGGCATCGGCACGCCGTTGCTCTTGCAGATACCGCCGATGGTATAGACCACGTCGTTGGCGTATTCGCGCATGGTGTAGTTCATCGACGCCGACCGGGTGGTCCGCGAGCCGTCGTAGTCGACCCCGAGGCCGCCGCCGACGTCGACGTGGGTCACGTCGAAGCCCATCTTCCGCAACTCGACGTAGTAGCGGCCGACCTCCTCCAACCCCGCCTTGACGTAGCGGATGTCGGTGATCTGGCTGCCGAGGTGGAAATGCACCAGCTTGAGCAGGTGCTTCTTGCCGACGCGCTCGAGCGTGTCGAGCAGCCGCACCAGTTCCACCGCCGAGAGCCCGAACTTCGACTTTTCGCCGCCACTCTTGGCCCAGCGTCCCGACCCTTCGGTGGCCAGCTTGATCCGCACGCCGACGGTCGGCTCGATGTCCATTTCGGCGGCCACCTTCAGCAGCACGTCCAGTTCGCTGAGCTGCTCCAGCACGATCATGACGGTGTGACCCAGGCGCTGGCCGATCAGCGCCAGGCGCATGAACTCCTCGTCCTTGTAGCCGTTGCAGACGATGGTGTGCCCGGTGGACTCGTTGAGTCCCAGCACCGCCATCAATTCCGGCTTGGACCCGCATTCCAGTCCGACGCCGTGGGGCGTGCCGAATTCGACGATCTCCTGGATGACGTGGCGCTGCTGGTTGACCTTCACCGGGAAGACGGTGGTGTAGCTTCCCTCGTAGCCGAAGTCGTCAATGGCGGCCTGGAAGCGGCGGGCGAGTTCGCCGATGCGTGAGTGCAGGATGTCAGAAAAGCGGAGCAGCAACGGCAGGCCGACGCCTTGTTCGCTCAGGTCCATGGCGATGTTGTACAGATCCACCCCGCGCGACGCCGAGCCATTGGGGTGGACGGTGACGTGGCCGGCCTCGTTGACCCGGAAGTAGCCGAGGCCCCAGCCGCGCATGTTGTAGAGCTTCTCGGCGTCGCGCGTCGTCCACGCGGGACGGACCGGCGTGGGCTCGGCGCCCGACGGCGCGGTATTGGGGACGGTGGTCACGGCCATCGGAAACTCCTCGCGGTGGAACCCGGCATCCTGCGGGACAAGTTTAATGGTCGCCGGCGGCGGAGGGCAGCGCCCGGCAGAGGGAGGTCCCGGCAGTGAGATGGTCCGTGCGAGTCCTGCGCGTCGGCGAAACGGAAGTCCGCTTGCACGTCACCCTGGCGCTGCTGCTGGCCTGGTACGCGTGGACGGGCTGGCGCGCCGGCGGCACGTCGGGTGCGCTCGCCGCCGTGCTGTTCATCGTCCTGCTGTTCGTTTCGGTCCTGTTGCACGAGTTCGGACACATTCTGGCCGCCCGCCGCTACGGCATCCCGACCCCGGAGATCCTCCTCTCCCCCATCGGCGGCATCGCCCGGATCGCGCGCATGCCCGAGAAGCCCTCGCAGGAACTGGTGGTGGCGCTCGCCGGGCCGATGGTGACGCTGCTGATCGTCGTGGCCGGCCTGGTGGCGTGGAGCATCTCCGGTGCCCCGTTCGATGCCTTCCTCGAGTCCGCCGACCGGGGCGAGCTGTGGGCGATGGTGATTGTCACCAACGGGTTCCTGCTGGCGTTCAACCTCCTTCCCGCCTTTCCGATGGACGGTGGCCGGGTGGTGCGGGCGTTGATCGCGGCCCGCTGGGGATATCTCCGCGGCACCCAGGTGGCGGCACGGCTCGGTCAGGTGCTGGCGGTGGTGTTCATCGTGTTCGGAATCCGCGGTAATCCCATCCTGCTGCTCATCGGGGTCTTCGTCCTCACCGCGGCCGAAGGGGAGCTGCAGATGGCGCGGCGCCAGGCGCTGCTCCGCCAGATGCAGTCGCGGGGAATCGACATCACCGGGTATCACCTTCCGCCGGGGACTCCCCCACCCGATGCCCGGTGACCCTGGGTCGCGTCGCCATTGCCGGCGCCAGCGGGTTCCTCGGGCGCCAGCTGACCGGCCGGTTACAGCAACGCGGCTACGCAGTGCTCCCCATTTCGCGACGGGCCGCCCCCGGCGTCGTGGCATGGGATCCGGCGCGCGGTTCGCTCGACCCTCGGGCCCTCCAGGGCGTCTCCGCGATCATCAACCTGGCCGGTGCCAACATCTCGCGCGGCCGGTGGACCGACGCGCGCAAGCGTGAACTGCTCGCCAGCCGGCTCGATGCCACGTCGCTTTTGGTCCGGACGATCGAGGCCATACCGGCACCGCCGCCGGTGCTCGTCAGCGTGTCGGGAGTCAATTACTACGGCGATCGCGGGGATGAACTCGTCGACGAAGACTCCCCGCCAGGCCACGACTTCCTTGCGGACCTCTGCCTGCGTTGGGAGGCGGCGGCGGCACCGGCGCGGCAGGCTGGCGTGCGGGTCGTGGTGCCGCGGATCGGCGTGGTCCTCGATGCCGGTGGAGGCGCGCTCGGTCGGCTCCTGCCGTTCTTCCGCGCCGGACTGGGGGGCCGGGTCGGAAACGGGCGACAGTGGATGTCGTGGATTGCGATCGACGACGTCCTTGGCGCCTTCGTTCACCTGCTGGAACACCCGGTCGAGGGGCCGGTGAATTTCGTGGCACCGTTCGCCGTGCGGAACCAGGAGTTCACCGCGGCGCTGGCCCGAGTGCTGCACCGGCCGGCGATCGTTCCGGTGCCGCGGCTGCCGCTGCGACTCGTCTTCGGCGAACTCGTCGACGCGGTACTGCTCGCCGGCCAGCACGTCGAGCCGGTCCGGCTCGCCGAGAGCGGATTCGCGTTCCGCTTTCCTTCGCTCGAGCCCGCGCTGCGCCACGTGCTCGGCACCGCGTAGCGCGGGACCCGCTCGGCCCCCGCGCCGCTTACGTTTCGGCCATGGCCACCGTTCGCCCGTCCGGCTCCTCCGCTCCTGTGCCGGGTCGCGCCCCCGCAATCGTGCTCCTGTCTGGCGGGATGGACTCTGCCGTCACGCTGGCGATCGCGCGTCAGGAGGGGTTTGCCTGCACGGCGGTGTCGTTCCGGTACGGGCAGAGCCACGGCGTCGAGCTGGAGGCCGCCGCTGACGTCGCGCGGGCCTTGGGCGCGGCCGCCCACCGGGTGATATCGATCGACCCGCTGGCGCTGGCAGGCTCGGCGCTGACCGGCGGCCCGCCGGTGCCGAAGGACCGGCCGTCGGCGGCGATCGGCGCGGACATCCCGGTCACCTACGTCCCGGCACGGAATACGGTGTTTCTCGCCTACGCGCTGGCGCTCGCCGAGGGAGTCGGCGCGCACGACATCTTCCTCGGCGTCAACGCCGTCGACTATTCCGGGTATCCCGACTGTCGCCCCGAGTTCCTCGCCGCGTTCCAGGCGGTGGCGCGTCTCGGAACCCGGATCACCGATCTCACCCTCCGCGCACCGTTGCTGCGGCTGACCAAGTCGGAGATCGTGGCGCGTGGCGTCGAACTGGGCGTCGACTTCGCGTTGACGCGGAGCTGCTACGATCCCGACGCCTCCGGTGCCGCCTGCGGACATTGCGACGCCTGCCTGCTCCGTTTGCGCGCGTTCGCCGCCAACGACAGAGCGGACCCCGCGCCGTATCGTCCCGGTGCGCGATGACGTACCACGTCAAGGAGATGTTCTTCACCATTCAGGGTGAGGGCGCGCAGACCGGGCGACCGGCGGTGTTCTGCCGCTTTGCCGGGTGCAACCTCTGGACCGGACGGGAAGCGGACCGGTCACGAGCCGTGTGCACCTTCTGCGACACCGACTTCGTCGGCACCGACGGCCCCGGCGGCGGCAGTTTCGCCTCGGCGGCGGAACTGGCCGCCACGGCGGACTCGACGTGGGGCGATGACCGGACCGGCGCTCGCCGCCTGGTCGTGTGCACCGGCGGCGAGCCCACGCTGCAGCTCGACGCCGCGCTGATCGATGCGCTCCACCAGCGCGGTTTCGACATCGCCATCGAGACCAACGGCACCCGGCCGGCGCCGGCGGGCGTCGACTGGATCTGTGTCAGTCCCAAGGCGGGTGCCACATTGGTCCAGCGGGAGGGTCACGAACTCAAGCTGGTCTATCCGCAGGCCGGTCTCGATCCGGAATCTTTTCGCACCCTCGGCTTTGCGCACTTCCTGCTCCAGCCGATGGACGGCGAGACGCGACCCGCCAATACGCGGGCGGCGCTCGACTACTGCCGGCGGCATTCCCAGTGGCGCCTTTCGCTGCAGACGCACAAGTTTCTCGGCCTCCGATGAGCGGCGGGATGCGCGGGTACAGCGACCGGATCAACCATGCGTTGGCGTTTGCCGCCAAGTACCGCGCGCCGCACGCACCGGCCGCGGCGGCGATGAGCTTCCACGCGCACCCGGCCAACGTCGCGGTGATTCTCGCCCGGCACGACGCGGACGAGGTGACCCTGGTGGCCGGCGTGCTGCATCACGTGCTCGAGGTGACGCCGTACATCGACCAGCGTGACCTGGAACACAAGATCGCCGAGAAATTCGGGTCGGTGGCGCTGGCGGTGGCCCGCGAGGCCGCCGAGCCGCACTGGGACGATCGCGGCGCGCCCATCGGGTGGGCACAGCGGAAGCGCGAACTGCTCGGCCAGCTGCTGCTGATGTCCCCCCGGGCGCTCGATATCGGCTGCGCCGACGAGATCCATCAGTGCGGCACCGCCATCGGCGTCGTCGACCGGCTCGGTTCGGAATACCTCGGCCCGCATGGCCTGCCGAACGGGCCGGGCGCGCTGAGCTGGTACGACGACGTCCTCGACGCACTCGAACGGCGGGACGACTGGCCCAATCGCGGCATGCGGCTCGAACTGGCCGAACTTCGCGGCGCGCTGGCGGCGGTGCTGGCCCGTGACGGCCAGCGCTGATCGGGCTCGGAGTATCTTGCCGTCATGACGGTGAGCGTTCCGGCGGAAATGCAGCGGCGATTGGAAGCGACGTTCGGCGGTCGCTTCCGTCTCGATCGGGCGGTGGCGGCATCGCCCGAGCGGTTGCTGTTCTGCGCGCGCGACCTGCTGCTCGAGCGCCTGGTGTCGCTGCGCGTCAGTATCAACCGTTCCGACACGATGCGGCGCTGGTTCCTCAAGGAAGCCGAAGCGCTCGCCCGGCTCGATCACCCGGCGGTGCGACACGTCTACGAAGCGGCAATTCTCGACGATCTGGCCTACCGCGTCGGGAACTGGATCGAGGGCGAGAGCCTTGCGGATGCGATCGAGCGCGGCCCGCGCCCGATCCCCGACGTGCACCAGTTGGCGCGCGACCTGTTGGGCGCGCTCGAACACGCCCACGCCCACGGCGTCATCGTGCGGCGCATCGTGCCGGCGTCGTTGCTGCTCGACGCCAGTGGCCGGGGGACGATCACCGACCTGCGCTACTGCAACCTGACACTCCCGGAACAGCCGCCCGGCGAGATGCTCGGCGGCCTGCCATTTCTGGCGCCGGAGGTGCGCGCCGGACAGCCGGGCGACCCGGCGAGCGATGTCTACACCGCTGGCGCAATCCTCTATCTCGCCGTGACCGGGTCGCCGCCACCCGTCGATACCGCCGAACTGGCGCGACCCAGCGCGCTGCGGCCGGTGGTCCCCGTCGCGCTGGAACGGGTCATTGTGCGGGCGCTGCAACGGGAGCCGTCGCGACGCTTTATGACGGCGGCGGAGATGCGCGAGGACTTTGCCGACGCGGCCGGCACATTCGAATCGGTCACGGTCAACCTCGGCGCGCTGCCGGCGGAAGCCGCCGATGGACCGCTCTGGGAAGCGCGGCTGCGGCGCGCCCTGGGCGACGACTACGAACTGCTTTCGTTGTTGGGCCGCGGCGGATTCGGCCTGGTCTATCGCGTGCGCGACCTGCACCTCGAACGCGAGGTGGCGCTCAAGGTGTTGCATCCGGAACTGACCCAGGATTCGGAAACGGTCGAACGGTTCCGCCGCGAGGCGCAGCTCGCAGCCCGGCTCAATCACGCCAACATCGTGAACATCTACGACATCGGTGGACGGTCCGGACTGCTCTGGTACACGATGGAGATCGTCGACGGCCCCAATCTGGCGCAGCTGGTGGACCGCGACGGACCGCTGACGGTGGAGCGTACCCTCCGGCTGCTCCGCGAGGGACTGTCGGCGCTCGGGCACGCCCATTCGCTCGGTCTGGTGCACCGCGACATCAAGCCGGAGAACATGCTGCTCGAACGCGACGGGTCGCTGCGCATCACCGACTTCGGCCTGGCCCTCGCGCTGCGCGGCGCGGGACGGTTCGGCGGCGCCACGTCGCAGAGCGGGACACCCCAGTTCGCCTCGCCCGAGCAGCTCCTCGGCGAGCGGGTGGACCAGCGCACCGACCTCTATTCCCTCGCCGCGGTGGCGTACTTCGGCCTGCTGGGCCACGCGCCGTTCCCCGGCGGCACGGTGGAACAGATCCTGGCGAAACAGACCACCGATGTCGTTCCCGATCTCATGGCCGAGCGTCCCGATATCGGAGCGGCGCTGGCGCAGGTGCTGGAACGGGCGCTGCGCAACGACGTGGACGCGCGCTGGGCGTCAGCCGGCGAATTCCGCAGCGCGCTCGAGGAGGCGGTTCAGAAGGGATTGCGGCGCAAGGGGAGCGACCTGGCGCGGCTGGCGGCGAAGATTCTGGGGACCTGACTATTTGTGCCGGTAGACGACCCGGCCGCGCGTGAGGTCGTACGGGGAGAGGACGACGCTCACGCGGTCGCCTTCGAGGACCCGGATCTTGAACTTGGACATCTTGCCGGCGGCATACGCGAGAATGGTGTGACCGTTGTCGAGCAGCACGCGGTAATTGCGGTCCGGGAGAACCTCCTGGACCACGCCTTCCATTTCGATCCCTTCTTCCTTCGCCATTGCCTCTCCGGTTATTGGTGTCTCTTGGCGCGCAGCGCGTGCCGGAACGCCGAGCAATCTGCTCCGGCGCCGGATGCCGCGCAACACGACGGTCAGTTCGTGCCGACCAGCGTGCCGCGGAGGGCGTCCATTTCCTCTTCGACCATCTCGACCAGTTCGCCGATGTCGGCGGCGTCGAACGTGAGGCGTACGCCGGCCTCGCGATAGAGCTCCGGGAGCGACCGGGTGGCGCCCAGTGCCAGGAACCGGCGGTAGGCGGCAACAGCCCCGACCGGATCGCGCCGGGCATTGCGCCAGACCTGCAGCGCCCCCAGCTGCGCGATGCCGTATTCGATGTAGTAGAACGGGTAGATGAAGATGTGCAACTGCCGGTACCAGCGGGCCACCCGCTCGGCTGTCAGACCGGTCCAGTCGACCGCCGGCTCGTAGCGGCGCCGGATGTCGAGCCACGCCGCGTCGCGCGCGGCGGCATCCGCCCCCTCCGGGTGCGTGTAGATCCAGGTCTGGAACGCGTCGACGGAGGCGATGTGCGCCAGCGAGAGCAGGATGTCCTCGAGGTGCTCCAGATCGACCGAGCGCGCGTCCGCCTCGCTGTAGTATCCGGTGGGTTGCACCAGGTACGGCGAGGCCAGGAGTTCCATCGACATCGATGCCAGTTCGGCCGACTCGGCTCCCGGATGGCGCTGCCAGATGAGTGGCCGGGCGTGCGCTGCAAAGGCATGGAAGCAATGTCCCGCCTCGTGCAGCAGCGTGGTGACGTCCTCCGGGACGCCGGCGGCATTCATGAAGACGAACGGCCGCCCACGGGCGTGGAGCGTGTCACAGTAGCCGCCCGGGGCCTTTCCGGCGCGTGACTCCAGGTCGAGGAGGCCTTCCGCCATCATCGTGCGGAACTCACCCCCGAGCACCGGGTCGACCGCGGTAAAGATCCGGGCCGCAGCCTGCTCGAGTTCGTCGATGGTGCGGTAGGGCACCGGCGGCGCGTCGCGCCACGGGTCGACCAGCAGATCCCAGGGACGCATCGCCGGCAACCCGAGCCGTTCACCCCGCGCCTCCAGCGCCCGCGCAATGGCCGGGCCGACCGTTTCGGCGATCGCCGCGTGAAGCCGTTCGGTGTCGGCGGGGGTGTAATCGAAGCGGCACTTGGCCGCGAAGGTGTAGTCGCGGAAATCCGCGAACCCGGCCTGACGGGCGATCCGCTGGCGGCGATCGACCATCTGATCGAAGAGCGCCGCCAGTTGGTCGTGCGCGGCGACGTACGGCGCGTGATACGCCCGCCACGCGGCTTCGCGCACGGCGCGGTCGCGGTCCTTGAGGAACGGCGCCAGCCGTGGCAACGGCACCTGCTTCTCGTTCCAGACCGCGGTCATCGTGCCGGTGAGCTGCTGATACGTCGCGGCCAGCCCCTCGACCTCCGCCACCAGCGGCACGTTCGCCTCGCGGAAGATCTCGATGGCGGTCCGGAAGCGACGCAGCGTCGTCTGCATGTCCGGGCGCGACGTCCCAACGGCAACCAGGCGCTTGGCCAGCGCGACCTCGGCCTCTTCCTGCCGCGGCATGATTTCGGTGGAGAACCGCAGATGAGCAGCCTGCTTGGCCGCGTCGGCGGTGTCGATAGTGTAGGCGATCATCGCCAGCGAGGCCGCTTCGCTCACCAGCTCGTCGAGCCGCGACCAGTAGGCCAGCCATGGTTCCAGATTGCCGGCGTCCATTGCGACGTCAGCCAGCGCACGGTAGTACGGGGCGATCGTCTCCCAGGTGGCGTCGGCGAAACCGGCGCTGGTCGGCGGCAGCGGCGCGAGGGTCGACAGGGGGTCGGTCATCGGTACCAGATGGTCCACGAAAAGGTTAGGATGCCGGCGCCATTGGCGCCGGGGCCGGTCGAACATATCGAAACGCCGCCCAACTCACCAGCAAGACGATCGCCCCGCCAGCGAAGAACGGGGAGCTGATCCCGATGTACTGAAACGCCATCGTCCCCGCGATCGGCGCGATGACCCGGGCGATTCCCGCAAAGGTCTGCGCCACCCCCATCGTGGTACCCAATTCCGCCGGATCCGTCGCGTGCGATAGCAGCGACGTGATGGCCGGGAACATCAGGGCCGTGCCGATCGGCACGAACGGGATGACCACGATCAGGACCCAGATACTGGGCACCAGCGGATACAGCAGCATCCCGGTCGCGAGCAACAGCATTCCGAGGCGCATCGACCAGATCTCGCCGATACGGTCCACCACCGGGCCGATGAACATGGACCGCATCAGGAGCGAGAGCACCCCGTAGTACACGAAGAACCAGCCGATGTTCTTTTCGGTGATCCCGAACCGGGCCCCCAGCCAGAGGGCCAGCACGCTGGTCAACAGGGAAAAGGCCAGCATGCCGGTCCCGTAGATCCAGATCAGCCGTTCGGCCTGCCCGGAGCGTTGTTTCAGCACGGTCCATGCCGCATGCCAGACCGGCTTCCGGCGGGTGGTCTGGCCCACCGGCAGCGGGCGCCGGGACTCGGGGAGCCATTTCCAGGCCGCAACCGCGTTCAGGAGACACAGGATTGCGGCGAAATACCCGGGTGCCTCCCGGCCCAGGTGCGTGGCCAGCGAGCCCACCGCCGGCCCGATACTGACCCCGGCATTGGTCGCGGCCGAGAGCCAACCCAACGCCCGGGCCCGGTCCTTGGGGTCCACCGTGTCCGAGACATAGGCCTGGGCCACCCCGGTCGTTCCGCCACCGGCCCCTTGCACAATGCGTGAAAGGAACAGCAGCCAGAGGGCATCGGCAAAGCCGAACACGAAGAACGCCAGGGCCGACGCCGACAGCCCGATGATGAGCGCCGGACGGCGACCGTAACGATCGGATACCCGTCCCCAGACCGGTGCGGCAACAAGCTGCATGATCGAGAACGAGGCGATCAGCCACCCCACGGCCGCGTCGGATGCATGCAATCGCAGGGCGTAAAAGGGAAGCAACGGGAACACCATCGCGAACCCGAGCATGTCCACGAAGTTGCAGCCGATCAGCACACCGAGCTGACGCAGCTGGGCACTCTTGCTGGGATGGTGCACCGGCGCCGCGGTCATGCGGCGCGCTGGGGCCGCGCCGCGGCGCCATGAGCGCCGGCGATCGCCGAAGGCGCCGGATGGAGTCCGCGGTTACACGCAATGACCGAATTCATGAGGGCTCCGAGGCCGGTCACGATCGACACCACCACCCGCTGGCAAACACCGGTTCACGCTCTGGGTGGGGAATGGTAACCGGGGTCGGCCGAGGGGAGGCGCCAGCGACCGGCCCGGCCGGGAGGCCGGCGGACCGGACTTCCGGCCGTCGGGAACGCCGCGCGGCCCGGCGGCGGCACCGTTCAGTTCGGCGCTGCCGGCTGGCCGAGCGCGAGCAGGTTGGCGAAGAGGCGCCACGCCCCCGGCACCACCGCCGGCAACTCGCGGAAGAACGAAAGCCCCGTGTAGATGGCCGTGCCCTTCCCCACCTGCGCCACCAACAACCCGCTCCGCAGCGGCGGATCGTCGGGATCGTGGGTCTCGAGCAACGGGTGCCACCCGGCATCCCAGGTGGCGGGGAAGTCGAGGCCGCGCTCCTGGATCCACCCGTCGAAATCGCCCGGGCCGATCCGGTTGGGCCCGGTGAATGCCGGGCTGGCGGGATCGAGGAGCGTCACCGGCGCCGTCTCGTCGGTGACGCGGTTCTGGGTCGCACCCGCGATGGTCAGCGGCACCGGCTCGAAGCCGGCGCGCGTGTACGGCGACTGCTGATACTGGATCAGCAACGTTCCGCCCGCTGCCAGCCACCGCATCAAGCGCGGATTGGCCCGCTGCAATGACGAATCGGCTTCGTACGCCCGCGGTCCGATCACGATGACCCTGAATCCGGCCAGGGATTCCCGTTCGAGCGCGTCGCCGGTAAGCACCTTGACCGGCACACCGGCACTCTCGAGTGCCTCCGGTACGCGGTCTCCCCCGCCCCGGACGTAGCCGATCGTACCGACGTGCGGGAACCGGATGTCGCTGACGACGATGTCGGCCGCAGCCGGCGTCACGATGTTGCGGTCTTCGATGTGCGCATAGCGGATGCGTTCGACGCCCATGCTGAGCGTGTCGCGACCCCGCACCGCCTGCGCCGCGACGCGGTACGTCCCCGGCGGCACACCGGCCGGCGGACTGACCGTGAACGTGGCATCACCGCGGGCACCGGAGCGCGAAAGGGTCACGAGCTGCGGCGCCGTCACCCGCCACCCGCGCGGCGCCACCAGCGACACCGTGGCGGCTGTGGAATCGCCGGTCATGTTCTGCAGCGACACCGTGAACGTGCGGGTCGCCTGCCCCGCTGGCCAGAGCACGCGACCGGGCGCGAGATCGACCGTGATCGGGGGCACGATCAGCACCGGCCGCCGCTCTTCGCCGATCTGCGGATTGATCAACCGCGCCTGCACCTCCCGCCGCGCGCGCATGACCACGCCCTGTGCCGACGTCACCTCGAACTCGCGCGGAAACCGGCGGAGCGAACGGCAGGCCCCAGTCGGCCGGATCGCCGGTCCACTGGTACATCGCACCCTGCCGTGGCACGCGGAGATAGTACGGCGTCGATGGCGCCGCCTTCGGGTCGACCCGCACCTCCGGCTGGCAGCGGTAGAGCGTCCCCGGCGCCACCGCGTGCTTCCCGCCGCAGTCGCCGGGCGCAACGTCGAATCCGTCCCGCGGAAGGAGCCGGGCCACGGCGTCGATCGGACCGGTGCCGGCGTTGAAGACCGTCAACGTGATCGGCAATGTCTCGCCAGGAGTAACCTCTTCGTCGGACGTCGTGGCGTCGAGCACCACCCCGGCGTCGCTCAACCGCACTGCGGCCAGGTCCGAATCATCCGGCGACGCGCGCTCCGGGGCGATGCCGGCGAAGAGCGACGTGTCGGGCCCGGTGATGCCGGGGGCGACGGCCAACAACCGGGCACCGACCGCCGACGGCCCGAGGTCTTCCGCGTGACCCTGCCCCTGGGACCGGTGCTGCGCCCGGCTCTCGGCGGCGATCTGGTGGAGCGTGAGCCCCACGGCCGGATCGAGCGCCCCGCCGTTGAACTGCAATCCGTTCGCCGTCCCCCGCCAGGAGGACAGATAGAACTTCGACGGCTGCCAGGGATCGAGCCCTTCCTGGGTCTTGAGCTCCGGGAACCGCGTCGGGTCGCCGGCGGCGCGGAACGCCTCGGGGGCGAGGATGCCCGACGCCTGATGGTGCCCATGGCCGTCGGCCGGTGTGCCGCTCCACACCGAGATGATCACCTGGGGGCGGAACCGGCGGATGACGCGCACCATGTCCTTGAGGATCGAATCACGGTTCCAGAAACGGAACGTCTCGGCGGCGGTCTTGGAGAAGCCGAAATCATAGGCACGGGTGAAGAACTGGGCCCCGCCATCGACGTGCCGCGCCGCCAGCAGCTCGCCGGTGCGCACCACGCCCAGGGCATCGCCCAGCTCGTCGCCGATGATGTTCTGTCCGCCCGAGCCACGGTTCAGCGACAGATACGCGGTATGGATCCCCATGCCGCGGCTGAGAATGGTGAGCAGCTCGGTGTTTTCGTCGTCCGGGTGGGCGCCGATCATCAGCACGCGGCGCCAGCTCCCGGCCAGCAGCCGTTCGTGCGCCGAGGCGGACGGCACCGCCGGTGCCGGCGCCCTGCTGGGCGGTCACGGTCGCGGGAAGTGTTGCCGTCACGAACAGGGCAGCGGCGAGGAAGCGCAGATGAAATGTCATGCCACGTGATTCTGGTCAGAGTGATCGGGATCGATGGAAGGGTCCGGGACGTCCCGGTGCTCCGGCTCGCCATCGGAATGCGGTGGCCGTCGTGAGCGTTCGCGGCCGAGTGCGAAGGCGAGAACGAATGCGATCAACGCCGCAACCAGCAACGTCTGGCCGGCGCCGGCGCCGGTACCGTGGAGCAGCAGCAGCATCCCGAGCGACACGGCGACGGTACCGATCCCGCGGAGCACCTCGTCGAGATTGCGCCAACGGGTCTTGAGACCCCAATGGATCGCGCCGATGAGTCCGACGACACCCAGGGTCAGGATACCATACCAGATCCAGATCCAGTATCGCTTCCCGATGATCATCAACGGCTCGGCGGCGAGAAAACGGCGTACTGGCCGGTAGCGGCCCGAGATACGGTAGCCACCATGGCGCTCCGGGCCAAGGGGTCAGCCCGATTCCGCCCGGCACGCCGGACACGGACACTGACGCCGCAGCTCGCGAAACGTGTAGATCCCGGTGGCGTGTCCGTCGCTCCATTGCACCCGCATGCCGTATGCACCGACCAGCCCGATCGCCAGCGCGTCGATGTCTGCCGGGACCGACCCGGGGTCGAGCAGCCGGCGACCGGTCATCTCGTCGACGCACCCGGCGCAGGGACACGCCAGTCGCAACGCCCGCGCCGGAAACCGGCCGACATGACCGGCGCCGTCCCAGTCGATCTCGATGGCGCCGGTGACGCGCCGGATGGCGCGCGGCATCACCGCGGCACTATCCACGGGCGCCACTCCGCCGTGCGGAGGCGATTACTTTCCGGGTCTGCTGTGATCCTCTGCGAGGCAGATGCGCCATGACCGAGCGTGATCCATTCCAGTGTCGCACAACCCTCAAGATCGCCGATCGCACCGCCACGATCTACTCCCTGCCCCGGCTGGAACGGGCCGGGCTGGCCCGGTTGGACCGGTTGCCGTTTCCGTCCGGGTGCTGCTCGAGAACGTGCTCCGGAACGCCGGCGGCGAGTTCGTCACCGACGAGCAGGTGCGGGCACTGGCGGGATGGACACCCGAGACCGCGGGGAAGACCGAGATTCCGTTCCTGCCGGCCCGCGTGGTGCTGCAGGATTTCACCGGCGTCCCGTGCGTCGTCGACCTGGCGGCGATGCGGGACGCCATGGCCGATCTGGGCAGAGCGACCCGGCCCGCATCAACCCGGTCGTACCCTGCGATCTCGTCATCGACCATTCCGTGCAGGTGGATCACTACGGCACCGCCGACGCCTTCCGGCTCAACGTGGCGCTGGAGTTCGAGCGGAACGTGGAACGCTACCAGCTGCTGAAGTTCGCCCAGCGGGCGTTCCGTGACTTCCGGGTGGTGCCGCCGGGCACCGGCATCGTGCACCAGGTCAATCTGGAGTACCTCTCGCCCTGCGTGCAATTGCGGCTGGCAGTACGGCGAACTGACCGCCTTCCCCGACACGCTGGTCGGCACCGATTCGCACACCACAATGATCAACGGCCTCGGCGTCCTCGGCTGGGGCGTCGGCGGCATCGAAGCGGAAGCGGTGATGCTGGGCCAGCCGTACTTCATGCTGATGCCCCAGGTGGTGGGGATGCGGTTGGTCGGCAAGCTGGCGCCCGGGTGCACCGCCACCGATCTGGTCCTCACCGTGACCCAGAAGCTCCGCGAGCGCGGCGTGGTCGACAAGTTCGTCGAGTTCTACGGCCCGGGATTGCACCACCTTCCGGTGGCCGACCGCGCCACCATCGCGAACATGTCGCCGGAATACGGCGCCACCTGCGGCTTCTTCCCGGTCGACCGGGAAACGTTGACGTACCTGGAACGGACCGGGCGCGACCGCGCCCAGATCGAGCTCGTCGAGGCGTACTGCCGCGCGCAACAACTCTTGCACGAACCCGACGCCCCCGCGCCGGTGTTCAGCGACCATATCGAGCTCGACCTCGGCACCGTGGTGCCGAGTGTGGCGGGCCCGAAGCGGCCCCAGGACCTGGTGCCGCTCGCCGATCTCCGCCGGAGTTTCGCGTTCGCGCTGCCGGGGCTGATGCAGCCCACCGTGCCCTCCGCGCGCCGCGAAGCCGCCCAGGCCGCGATCGAACGCTGGAACAACGAAGGCGGCGCGGTGCCCGCCACGGCACCGAAGGCCACGACGCGCTATGGGTGCGAGATCAACGGCGAGGTGCACGAGCTGCATGACGGCTCGGTGGTGATTGCCGCGATCACGTCCTGCACCAACACGTCCAATCCGTCGGTGATGGTCGGCGCCGGACTGCTGGCCCGCAACGCCATCGCCAAGGGCCTGCGCGTCCGTCCCTGGGTCAAGACCTCGATGGCTCCCGGATCGCGGGTGGTGACCGACTACCTCGACCGCGCCCGCCTGACCGACGACCTCAACGCGCTGGGATTCCAGACGGTGGGCTACGGCTGCACCACGTGCATCGGCAACAGCGGGCCGCTGCCGGAGCCGGTCGCCAAGGCGATCGAGGATCATGCACTGGTCACGGCCGCCGTGCTCTCGGGCAACCGCAACTTCGAGGCGCGTGTCCATCCCCAGGTGCGCGCCAATTATCTCATGTCGCCGATGCTGGTCGTGGCGTTTGCGCTGCTCGGGCGGGTCGATGTCGACATCACCCGGCACCCCCTCGGCGTGGGTGCCGACGGCGAGCCGGTGTTGCTCGAGGACATCTGGCCGACACCAAAGGAGGTCGCCGAAACGGTGGCCGAGGCGGTGCACTCCGACATGTTCCGCCACCAGTATCGCTCGGTGTTCGACGGCGACGACGAATGGCGCGCGCTTGCGGTGCCCGAAGGCTCGCGCTTTGCCTGGGACCCGGCGTCGACCTATGTCCGGCAGCCGCCGTTCTTCACCGGACTCACGCGGGAACCGGCGCGGCTCACCGACGTGCGCCAGGCACGGGTATTGGCGCTGCTCGGCGATTCGGTGACCACCGATCACATCTCGCCCGCCGGCGCGATCCCGAAGAACGGCCCCGCGGCCGCGTATCTGCGCGAGCACGGCGTCGAGCAGCCCGACTGGAATACGTTCGGCGCCCGGCGCGGCAATCACGAGGTCATGATGCGAGGCACGTTCGGCAACGTGCGCATCAAGAACCGCCTGGTGCC
Organism: uncultured Gemmatimonadales bacterium; assembly: GCA_963697065.1. Classification (GTDB taxonomy): domain Bacteria; phylum Gemmatimonadota; class Gemmatimonadetes; order Gemmatimonadales; family GWC2-71-9; genus Palsa-1233. Next base: position 1,870,605 of record CAVOMQ010000001.1, on the reverse strand, counting down.
CGACAAGGAAGGCAACTGGACGATGCACTTCCCGAGCGGCGAGGTGATGAGCATCTACGACGCCGCCATGAAGTACGCGGAGACCGGCACGCCGCTGGTGTTGCTGGTGGGCAAGGAATACGGCACCGGATCGTCACGCGACTGGGCCGCGAAGGGCACGGCGCTGCTCGGCGTGCGGGCGGTGATCGCCGAAAGTTACGAGCGCATCCATCGCTCCAACCTGGTCGGCATGGGGGTGCTGCCCCTGGCCTTCGAGGCGGGGAAGAACGCGGCGTCGCTCGGATTGACCGGCCGCGAACTGTTCGACGTCGGCGGCATTGCCGAAGGCCTCGAACCCGGCGGCACCGTGATGGTCACCGCGACCGAGCCGGACAGCGGCAAGGTGACGGAGTTTTCGGCCGTGGTGCGGCTCAACTCGGCGGTGGAACTGGATTACCTGCGGAACGGCGGGATTCTGCCGCGGGTGGTGCGGCTGATGGCGGAGCGCAGCAGCTAGCGCAAGTCAGGGCCGGCGCACGAACACCCACGTCGGCGATCCGATCGGCGATCCGCCGAACGTCGCTTCGCGCCGGATGCGAAGCGTGCCGTCGCGCCCCAGCACCCATGAGTCGACCTGGACCAGTTCGCTCCCCTGCGCCGTCGCCGCACTGCGGACCACCAGCGTGTCGCCCTGCCAGGCCGCCGTGGAGGTCGTTTCGACCGCCGTTCCGATCAACGGCAGCGTGTTCTTCCACTCCCGGCCGTCCCAGGCCCACGTCATGTGTGACGCGATGGTATCACCGGTGGTGGCGAAGATGCGCCGGTCGACCATCATCGAATCGCCCGACTGCTGCACGGTGTAAACCGCACCCGCGGGCGTGAACGAACTGGCGTCACTTCGGTCGTGATCGAGCACCCAGACGCCACTCAGATCGGGATGCGCCGCCGCCTGCGCACGCAATGAAGAAGCCGCGACGGCGCCCAGCACCATCGCGGCTCCCCACCGCCCGGCCACGCCGAACGTCACGCCACCAGGTCCTTCAGCTTCTCGCCGGTCTCGCCTTCGCGCAGGCGGACCAGCGCGCGATCGCGCAACTGGCGGATCCGCTCCCGGGTGACACCCATCATCCGGCCGATTTCCTCGAGCGTCCGGGGCTGCCCGTCGTCAAGGCCGAAATAGAGGCGCAGCACCTTGGCGTCGCGCGGCGGCAACGAATTCAACGCCGCCTCGATGTCGGCGCTCTGCGAACTCGCCATCGTGTGCGCGTCGGTCTGTTCCTGTTCCGCCAGCGCAAAGCGTTCCATCCGCTCGTTGCCGTCGCCATCCCGGGTGGGATGATCGAGCCGCACCGCCTCGGTGTTGAGCGACGACAGCGACCGCACCGCCTCTTCGGTCAGCCCGGTGGCGCGCGCCAGCTCCTCGGTGGTGGGCATCCGGCCCAGCTTCTCCTTGAGCAGCGTGGTCGTCTTGCCGAGGCGCGAGAGGTCGGCGGTGCGGTTGAGCGGCACGCGCACCGGCCGGCCGTGCCGCGCAATGGCCGCCTGCACCGCCTGCCGGATCCACCACACGGCGTACGAGATGAACTTGACACCGCGGTCCGGGTCGAACTTCCGGGCCGCCGTCATCAATCCGAGGTTCCCTTCGCCGATCAGGTCGACGAGCGGCACCCCGCGATTCTGGAACTTCTTGGCCACCGACACGACGAAGCGGACGTTATGCCGCGCCAGTCGTTCCTGGGCGAGCAGATCGCCCTGGAAGGCCCGGCGGGCCAGCGCCATTTCTTCTTCCCGGTTCAACAGCGGCACGCGGGAGATCTCGTCCAGGTACAGATCGAGACTCTCGCGCCCCTCGTCGACCGCCCGCGCAATCTGCGCCGGGCGGAGCGACCGTCGCTTCCCACGGGCTCGAATCGTCACGTCGCTACTCCTATCCCTGCTGGTCCGCGCTCCCGCCGGCCCCGACCGGCCCGGTCCGCTGGACTTCTCTGAACGGCAACGCACAAAACCGGGGCCAAAATACGCCCAAGATCACTAATGTGCAAGTACATCAACAACCCATTGTGAAACAGGAGCTTAGAAAGACGGTCACCCGTGAAACAGCCGGCCGCTCCCCTCGATCCACCCTGCTAACGTCTCTCCCGGCCGTGGCGTTCCGGCCCCGACCGGCCGGACCGGCCGTTCCATCCCCATTCGTGTAAGACGCACGGGGTGCCCAAAGGGTGACAGGAGCCCCCGCCGGCACCGGGCATCTCGCCACCCGGCCGGCGGGGGCGGAGGGAGCGGTCAGAGCGCCTTGATCTCGCTGACCAGCCTGGTGAGCGACGCCTTCGCGTCCCCGAACAGCATGGACGTCTTCGGATCGTAGAACAGCGCGTTCTCGATCCCGGCGAAGCCCGGCTTCATGCTGCGCTTGAGCACGATGACGCTGCGTGCCTTGTCCGCATTGAGGATCGGCATGCCGTAGATCGGAGAGGAGGGGTCGTTGCGCGCCGCCGGATTGACGACGTCGTTGGCGCCGACGACGAGAGCGACGTCGCATTCCGGGAATTGCGGATTGATTTCGTCCATGTCGAGCAGCTTGTCGTACGGCACGTTCGCCTCGGCCAGGAGCACGTTCATGTGGCCCGGCATCCGGCCCGCCACCGGATGGATGGCGTATTTCACGTCGCCACCCTTCTTCTCGATCAGTTCGGCAAGCTCCTGCACGGCGTGTTGCGCCTGGGCTACCGCCAATCCGTAGCCGGGAATGATGATCACTCGCGACGCGTAGCCCAGTTGCAGGGCGGCGTCTTCGACCGATATGCTGCGGACCGAGAGCCCTTCGGAGGTCACGGCCGTTCCCGTGGCCGCTTCGCCGCCGAACGCACCGAAGATGATGTTGGCGAACGAGCGGTTCATCGCCTTCGACATCAGGACCGACAGCAGGAATCCGGACGCCCCGTTGAGCGCCCCGGCGATGATCAACACGTTGTTGCCGATCGCGAAGCCGGTGGCCGCCGCCGCCAGCCCCGCGTAAGAGTTGAGCAGCGAGATCACCACCGGCATGTCGGCGCCGCCGATCGGCAACACGATCAGGATGCCGATCGCGAGCGAGACGGCGATCATGGCCCAGAAGGCCATCGGGTTCGCCGGCTGCACCACGAGCCAGCCCAGGAGTCCCAACACGCCCGCGAACAGCCCGATACTCATGACGTTCTGACCGGGCCAGGTGATGGGCTTGCCGGGGATCAGTTCCTGGAGCTTGCCGAACGCCATCACCGACCCGGTGATCGTGAGCGCGCCGAGCAGCGTCTCCAGCCCCAGGGCGATCATGGTGCCGTGATCGATGCCCGCGCCGAACCCGCGCACCACGAATTCATTGATGCCGACGAGCGTCGCGGCGGCGGCACCGAAGCCGTGCGAGATGGCGATCTGCTGCGGCATCGCCGTCATCGGCACCGCGGTCCCCATCGGGATGCCGATGATCGTCCCGATCACCAATCCGATCGCGATCCACTGATACGACACGATGCCCTGCTGGCAAAGCGTCCCGGCGATGGCCAGCACCATTCCCAGCGCCGCCTGGTTCATGCCGCGCCGGGCCCGGTCGGGGTGGGACAGCGACCGCAACCCGAGAATGAAGAACACCGACGCCACCAGGTAGGTCACCTGGGTGAACAGTTCGCGATAGTTCACGGCGTGACGTCCGGCTTCGGCCGGCGGTCGGCGTGGCGGAACATCTTGAGCATCCGATCGGTGATGACGAACCCGCCGACGACGTTGACCATGGCGCACGCCACGGCGATGCAGCCGAGGAGGTTGCTGATGTGGCTGTTGCCGGCGCCCGCGGCGACGAGCGATCCGACCAGCGAGATACCGGAAATGGCGTTCGTCGCCGACATCAGTGGCGTATGCAGCAGCGGCGGCACGCGGGTGATCACCTGGTAGCCCAGGAACGCAGCCAGCACGAAGACGTACAGCTGAATGATGGCGGTCGGATTCATGCGTTCGATCCCGTCGGGTTGGAGCGGGCGGGCCGTGACGGCTCTGCGCCCTCGAACAGCACACACATCGCTCCGGTGATCTCGTCGCCGAGGTCGAGCGAGAGGGCGCCGTCGCTGGTCAGATGTTGCAGGAGTGTCTGCACGTTGCGCGCGAACATCTGCGATGCGTGGATCGGCATCGTGCTCGGCAGGTTGAGCGGGCCGAGAATCGTGACGCCGCCGTGCTCCACGGTTTCACCGGGATGCGTCAGTTCGCAGTTGCCACCCGTCTCCGCCGACACGTCGACGATCACCGACCCGGGCCGCATCCGGCCTACCATGTCGGCGGTGATGAGCCGCGGCGCCGGTTTGCCGGGGATCGCGGCGGTGGCGACGACCAGATCGGAACCGCCGATGGCGCCGTCGATGGCCGCCAGCACGCGGCGCTGCTGTTCGTCACCGAGTTCCCGCGCATAGCCGCCGGCCGTCTCGGCCTCGGCGGCGATCGCGTCCGGCGCCAGGAACTTTGCCCCCAGCGAGCGCACGTCGTCGGCGGCGGCCGGACGCACGTCGAACCCCGTGACCAGCGCACCGAGCCGGCGGGCGGTGGCGATGGCCTGCAGCCCCGCCACGCCGGCGCCGAGGACCAACGCCTTCGCCGGCGCGAGGGAACCCGCGGCGGTGGTGAGCATCGGAAGAAACCGCGCCAGCGACGCGGCGCCGAGCAGGACCGCCTTGTAGCCCGCAACCGTCGCCTGGGACGACAGCACGTCCATCGACTGGGCTCGAGTGATCCGCGGAACCCGTTCGAGCGCCAGCAGGGTCACCCGGCGTCGCGAGAGCGCATCACGTGTTTCCGCGTCGAGCACGCCGGCGAGCGCGATCAGCACCGTACCGTCCCTGAGCGCCCCCGCTTCGTGCGCCGGCGGGCGCTGCACCCGGCAGACCAGATCGGCCGAGCCCGCTTCGGCGGCCGTTCCGATCGCGGCACCGGCGGCCTGATACGACTCGTCCGACGCGAACGACCCCGCGCCCGCACCGGACTCGACGATCACCGCTGCGCCGCCCTTGACCAGCTTGCCCACCGCATCGGGGGTCAAAGCCACACGACGCTCGCGGGGAGCCGTGTCCCTGAGCACGCCAATGCGCATCGCCAACGGTGCTCCTTGTTGCAACGTGGATCCGCCCCGGCGAATCGCGGGACGCGCAGCGAAGCTATCGGGCAGCCGGTGGACTTTCAACGGCGAGGCGGTGACTTTCTCCCCGATGCGCGATCGCGCCACTGCTTTTGCACCAGGATCGGTCGGGAATGTCGGGCCGGGACTCGACATTCTCGGGCTTGCCGTTGCGGGAGCCGGCGACGAGGTGACCATCGAGTGGAGCGGCGATGCGGGTCTCGAGATCGCCGACCCCGGGCACGCCGATCTGCCGCGCGATCCATCGCGACACACCGCCGCGATCGCCGCGGCCGGAGTCTTTGCCCGGCGAGGCATCACGCGCGGGGCGCGACTGACGGTGCGGAAGGGATTGCCGCTTGCCGGCGGCCAGGGGGGCAGCGCCGCGTCCGCGGTGGCCGGCGCGGTCGCCGCGAATGCGTTGACGGACGGCGTGCTCGACACCGCCGCCCTGCTCGAATGCGCGCTCGGCGCCGAAGCGGCGGTTTCGGGTCGACACGCCGACAACGTGGCGCCGTCTCTGCTCGGTGGCTGGGTCCTGGTGCGCTCGATGGATCCGATCGACGTGATCTCCGTCCCGGTGCCGCCGGGATTGCTCATCGTCCAGGTACATCCCGACCAGCAACTCGCCACGCGGGAGGCGCGCGCTGTGCTTCCCGCCATGGTGCCGCGTGAGGTGGCGCTGCAGCAGGCCGCCAACGTGGCCGCCATGGTCGCCGCGGCGGCGGCCGGCGATCTGGCGCTGCTTGGCCGGGCCCTCGACGACCGGATCGCCGAACCGGCCCGCCGCAGGTTGCTCCCCGGTTTCAGCGCCGCGCAGCGGGCGGCCCGCGACGCCGGCGCGCTCGGCGGCTCGATCAGCGGCGCGGGACCCACCGCGTTTGCATTTGTCGACAGCATGACATGCGGCGAACGCGTCCTGGCGGCGATGCTGGCGGCGTACCGGAGTGCGGGAATGGCGGCGACCGGCCGCGTGGCGGAGATCGACCTGCAGGGAGCGCGGCTCCGGTGACCCTCGCCGCCTGGCAGCGCTGTCATCAGTGCGCGGCACGGCTGGAACTGTCGGACGTGGCTCTGCGCTGTCCCGCCTGCGGCGGCTTGCTCGCCGTCGAGCACGCTGATCCGGCCGACAGTGGTGCCGCGCTCCAGCGGGAATTCGACGAGGCCTTCCGGCGGGAGCTGCCCGGCCAGGGCTCCGGCGTGTGGCGCTACGGTTCGATCGTTCTCCCCGCCACCCCGGCGGAGATCGTCACCCACCCCGAAGGGAACACGCCGCTGCTTCACCGCGACATGGTCGACGATTGGACCGATCTCCCCGGTGTGCTCCTCAAACACGAGGGACAGAATCCCACCGGATCGTTCAAGGACCGCGGCATGACGGTGGCCGTGACCCAGGCAAGACGGACCGGTGCGACCGCCGTGGCGTGCGCATCGACCGGCAACACCGCCGCCTCGCTCGCCGCCTACGCCGCGCAGGCGGGACTCCCGGCCGTGGTGCTGGTTCCCGACGGTCAGATCGCGGCCGGCAAACTGGCACAGATGCTGGCGTACGGCGCCATCACGTTGCTGGTCGATACCGACTTCGACGGCTGTCTCGAACTGGCCGAAGCCGCGGGGCGCGAACTCGGGATCCAGTTGCTGAATTCGATCAATCCGTTCCGGCTCGAGGGCCAGAAGACCATCGTCTTCGAACTGCTCCAGCAGCTCGAGTGGCAGGCGCCGGACTGGATCGTGGTCCCGGCGGGCAACCTCGGCAACACGGCGGCATTCGGCAAAGCACTGGCCGAGGCGAAGCGCTGGGGACTGATCGACCGGATGCCGCGGCTGGCGGCGGTCCAGGCGGCGGGCGCCGCGCCGTTTGCGGCGGCGTACGCGCGGGGGTTCGACCGGCTCGAACCGGTCGTGGCCACAACCCGCGCCAGCGCCATACGGATCGGCGCACCGGCGTCGTATCGGCGCGGTGTCGACGCCATCCGCCAGACGAACGGCCATGTCCTGGCCGTCAGCGACGACGACATTCTCGCCGCCAAGGTCACGATCGACCGCTGCGGCATCGGATGCGAACCGGCCAGTGCCGCGGCGGTCGCTGGTGCGCGCGAGCTGCGGCGGCTCGGCCTCATCCAGCGAGACCAGCGGGTGGTGACGGTCCTGACCGGTCACATCCTCAAGGATCCGACCGTGCTCACCGAGATCCACTGCGCCGACGATTCGATTGCGCCAGCGGGCGCCAATCCGCCGCAACGGATCGGCGCCACCGTTGCCGCGGTCGCGCGCGCACTGGGCAGTGCGCTGCATTGACCCGCGCATCGCCGCCCGTGCGCCGACCATGATCGGTCCGCCGTGCCCGAACTGCCAGACCTGACGGTTTACGTCGAGCAGCTGCAGACCCGACTCGCTGGCGAGCGGATCGACGAATTGCGCATCGCCAATCCGTTCGTGCTGCGCACGGTCGACCCGCCGATCGGTGAGGCCGTCGGGCGCCACATCGCATCGGTCGGGTTGATCGGCAAGCAGATCGTGCTGGCGTTGGAATCGCATCAATTTTTGTTGATACACCTGATGGTCGCCGGGCGCTTGCGCTGGCGGGTGCCGCCGGCGGTTCTCAAGGGCCGCATGGTGCTCGCGGCGCTGCGCGTGGGGACCGGGACACTCTATCTCACCGAAGCCGGCACCACCCGCCGCGCCGCGCTCTGGTATCTGGCCGGCGACGCGGCGCTTCGACGGTTTGATCGGGGCGGACTCGACGTCTTTGCGAACACCGCGGAGCAGTTCGCGGCGCGACTCCGGTCGGAGAACCACACGCTGAAGCGCGCCCTGACCGATCCGCGCATGCTCAGCGGCATCGGCAACGCGTACTCCGACGAGATCCTCCACGCCGCGCGGCTGTCTCCGTTGGCGCTGACCAGCTCGCTGTCCGACGCGGCGTTCACCCGGCTGTTCGACGCCACGCGGGAGACCCTCGATCGGTGGATCCGCCTGCTGCGGGCCTCGGCGGGCAGCGAGTTTCCGGAGCAGGTCACGGCCTTCCGCCCCGGCATGGCGGTACACGGCCGATTCCGCCAGCCGTGTCCGGTCTGTGGCAGCCCGGTGCAACGGATCCGGTACGCCACCAACGAGACCAACTACTGTGCGCACTGTCAGACCGGGGGCCGCCTGCTGGCCGACCGTGCCCTCTCGCGCCTGCTGAAGCGGGACTGGCCGCGATCACTCGACGACGACACTTCCCCGGGCGATGCCGCGCCCCCGGCGCCTCCCCGGCGTGGCTGACGTGGCCGGGCACGATCCGCGCTATCATTCGGCGGCCCTGACGTGGCAACACCAGCGCGCGGGGACTCGAAGGACTCGTCAAGCGACAGGAACGACAGCATGGCGGACCAGGCGGCAACGCAGCGGATGGTTCCGTTCGCGGCGGCGGCGTGTGCGGCGCTCGTCGGGTACGACATCGCCGGCCACTCCGCGCGCGATTCCATCTTCCTGTCCCTGATCGGCTCCCGTTCGCTCCCGCCGGCCACCTTCGGAGCGGCGATCCTCACCATCCTCGTCGCCACCGTTGCGTCCCGCCGGATGCTGCTCACCGATCCGGCGCGGTATCTCTCGCGCGCCATGGTGCTCAGCGCCGTCGCGTGCGTCGCGGAGCTGGCGCTGATCCCGGTGCTTCCGCGCACCATCGCCGCAGTCGTCTATTTGCATTTCACTGCCGTCAACGGCCTCTTCATGGCGGGTTTCTGGATGGTGGTCTTCGAGCGCCTCGATCCGCGCGCCGTCCGACGGTCGGGAACGATGATCTGGGGTGTCGGGACCGCGGGCGGCATCGCCGCCGGGTTGACCGGGGTGCTGATCGCCGCGACGCACCACATCGAGTGGATGCTGGCGTTGCTGGCGGCAATCAACCTGATCGCGGCGATCGGACTGCGCGGCCTGCGGGCCGAATCGCGGACCCAGGCACTGGTTGCCGATCGACTGCCCACGGCGATGATGACGCCGGCCGCGATCCGGTCTCCGGCGTGGAACATCTTCAAGCGGTCCCGCTACGTGCGGGTGCTGGTGGGCCTCATCATCTTCTGCGGCATCGCCGAGACGATGATCGACTACGTGTTCATGACACGCGCCGGCACCGGGTTCATTCGCGGGGCCCCGCTGCTGCGCTTCTTCTCCCTGTACTATACCGGCGCGGCGATCATCACCCTTGGCCCGCTGCTCTTCCTTTCCGATCGCATGCTCGACCGGTACGGTCCGTCGGTCACGGGTGCCACGCTTCCCGGGGCACTGCTCTTCAGCGGCGTCTTCGCGCTCTGGATCCCGGGGCTGGTGACCTCGGGCATTGCGCGGACCGCCGAGATCGTCTTGCGCAATTCGAATTTCCGCGGGGCGTTCGACCGGATGTTCAACGCCATCCGGCCGGCGGAGAAGCGCCCCATCAAGACGCTGGTCGAGGTGACGTCGTTGCGGATCGGCCGCATCATCGCGGCGGTGGTGACCCAGGTGGTCCTGTTGGCGCTGCCACGCCCGATGCTCTTGCCGGCCCTCACGATCTGCATGATGCTCGCCGCGGCGGTCGCACTCCTTCTCTTCCGCGGTATGGACCGCGCCAGCCTGGAGGCGCTGCAGCAGAACCTGGTGGCCCGGTCGCACCGCGAGACACGGTTGCCCCACGAGCGCTTCGCCACCGCCATGTTCCCCGTCGCGGTGAGCGCCGACGGCTATTCCACCGGCATCTTCGACCCCGCCCTCGATGCGGTACCGGACGATCCGTACGCCAGACGGCGGGCGGATCTGGAGTCGACCGACGCGCCCCGGATCATCCACGCGCTGACGACGCAACTTCCGGACGAGCTGGTCTCCGCGGTCATCCCGCTGCTCGGTCGTGACGACGTCACCCGCGCCGCGCTCCGCGCGCTGCAATACGCGCCCGACACGGCGCTACCGCTGCTCCATGCGGCGCTGTTCGACACCGGATTCGATCTGGCGGTGCGGCGCCGGATTCCGTTCGCGATCGCGGCCCACCACACCGCCGAGGCGCGCGACTCGCTGCTGGCCGGCCTCGCCGACCAACGATTCGAGATTCGCAGCCGCTGTGGCGTGGCGCTGGTGCACCTGGTCGAGGCGGAGCCATCGCTGGCGCCGCCGCGCGACATGATTCTCGGTGCGGCGTTGCGGGAGGTCGAAGTCGATCGCGACGTGTGGGAAGGCCGGGCGTTGATCCCCCTGCTGCCCGGCGAAGAGGCCTACACCGTGCTGGGCGACGTGTTGCGGGAACGCGCCGACCAGAGCCTGGCGCATCTGTTCACGCTGCTGAGCCTCATTGTCCCGGCCGCCCCGCTCCGGGCCGCCTACCGCAGCCTGCAGAGCACCGATCCGCATCTGCGCGGCACCGCACTCGAATACCTCGAGCAGGTTGTTCCCGAGGAAGTCCGCCGCGGACTGTGGCACGTACTGGAGCAGCCCGCACACGGCCCCACCCATCCGACGCCGGAGCAGGCCATCACCGACGCGGTGCGCGCCCGGCAATCGATGGAGTTCCGGCTTGACGTGTTGCGCGGCGGCGCGCGGCCCGACGGCACCGACGCCACCGACGCCACCGACGAGAAACCGGTGTGACCGAGGCGCAGCTCGAACGCAACTCGGCGATCCGCGCCATCGCACTCTTCGAGGCCGGGAAGGGTCTGCTGGTGCTTCTGGCGGGAACGGGGATATTTCTGCTCGTTCACCGCGACGTCCAGGCGGTTGCCGAGCGGCTGGTGACCCATCTGCACCTCGATCCGGCCAGCCGGTATCCGCGGATCTTCCTCAAGTTCGCCAGCGAAGCGTCACCGGGACGGCTGCGGCTGCTGGCGATCGGAGCGCTGGTCTATGCGATGGTCCGCATCGCGGAAGCGGTCGGCCTCTGGCACGACCGCAGCTGGGCGGAATGGCTCGGTGTGGTCACCGGCTCGATCTATCTCCCCTTCGAGGTGGCCGCACTCATCCGGCACCCGGGCACCGAGACGCTGGTGACGCTCGGCGTCAACCTCGTGGTGGTGCTGGTGCTGGCGCAGCGCCTGCAGATGCGGGCCCGTGCGCGCGCCTGAGCCAGCCGCCGCCCTGCAGAACGCCGCGCCGTTACCGCGGCGAACCGCGCTGCTCCTGTTGGCCGTGCTGACGTTCATCAACCTGTTCAACTACGTCGACCGCTACGTCGTGCCCGGCGTGGGCGACCTGCTGACGTCGGCGTTGCACCTCACCGACAGGGAATTCTCGCTCCTCACCACCGTCTTCTTCGTGGTCTATGCGCTGGCCTCCCCGCGCTTCGGTCGACAGGGGGATACCGCGTCGCGCCCGCGGGCGATTGCGTTCGGGGTGGCCCTGTGGAGCGTCGCGACCGTGCTCGGCGGCCTGGCATTCGGATTCGTCTCGCTGCTCATTGCCCGCTCGCTGGTGGGCGTCGGCGAAGCGGCGTACGCGTCGATCGCGCCGAGCATGCTGGCCGATGCGTTTCCGGCCGCGCGGCGGGGCCGGGTGTTCGCCGTCTTCTACGCCGCCATCCCGATCGGCAGCGCGCTTGGCTACATGATTGCCGGATTCATGGGCACGCATTTCGGCTGGCGATCGGCGTTCTTCGTGGCCGGGGTACCGGGAGTCCTGCTGGCGCTGTGGCTGCTCCGTCTGCCGGATCCCGCCCGGGGCGCGCAGGACGAGCCGGGCAGGCCGATGAGGCCAGGTCCGGGCGGGTGGCGGCATTACGTCCTGCTCTTCCGGAACGGGCCGTACCGCGCCACCGTGCTCGGTTACGCCGCCTACACCTTCGCGTTCGGCGGCCTGGCGGTGTTCATGCCGACGTTCCTCTCCCGGGTCCGCGGTGTGCCACTGAATGTGGCGGATCAGCAGATCGGCGTGGCCGTGGTGATCACCGGCTTCGTCGGTACCTGGGCCGGTGGGTGGCTCGGCGACTTCCTGCTGCGATATACCCGCAGCGCCTACCTGCTCATGTCCGGCATCGCCACGCTTCTCGCCGCTCCGTGCGCCTGGATGGCGCTCACGTCGACCGACCACACCACCTACTACGCATCGCTGATCGCCGCCGAGCTGCTGCTGTTCCTCTCGACGGGCCCGATCAATTCCGCGATCGTGAGCTACGTCTCACCGACCGAACGCGCGACCGCCATGGCGTTCAGCATCCTGCTCATCCACCTCCTCGGCGACGTACCATCGCCGTACATCGTGGGGGCCATCTCGGATGCGCAGCGCGCCGGCGGCGCCACGCCCGCGGCCGGCCTGCAGATCGCCGTGATGGTGCTGCCCCTGGCGATTCTGATCAGCGGCATCGTCTGGACGGCCGCAGCGTTCACCCGCTCGGCGCACCGCGTCGGTCCGCCGCAACCCGCGGTGACCTGACGCCGATGCTGCGGCGACTGCTCAGCGCTGTCGTCCACCTCTTCTTCCGGCGTGTCGCGGTCGTCGGCGCCGAACATGTTCCCGCCACGGGCCCGTTGCTGCTGGTGCTGAACCATCCCAACGCGCTGGTCGATCCGGTGCTGTTGCTGGTGCTTTCGCCGCGGCCGGTGATGTTCCTTGCCAAGGAGCCGCTCTTCCGGATGCCGTTGGTGGGAACGGTGGTCCGCGCGCTCGGCTCGATTCCGGTCTATCGGCGGCAGGACCACGCAGACATGACGCGCAATCGCGAGACCTTTGCGCGGGTGTGGTCCGAGCTGGCCCGCGGCGGCGCCGTGGCACTCTTCCCCGAAGGAACGTCGCACGATGACCCCGCGCTGCGGCCGTTCAAGACCGGCGCCGCGCGGCTGGCACTGGGAGCCACGGCGATGGCGGCGCCGGGAACCGCGGTCGTGATCATCCCGGCGGGGCTCTATTACACCGCCAAGCGCCGGTTCCGGAGCTCGGTGCTGCTGTCGTTCGGACATCCGATCGCCGTGCCCGCCACCCTGCCCGGCGCTGATGGCGAGCCACCGGCCGAGCCCGTCCGCCAACTCACCGCGGACCTCGAACACGCCATGGCGGACGTCACCCTCCAGGCCGATCATCACGACGCGCTGCGCTTGGTGACCCGCGCCGAACGGATCTTCTCATCGGCCGCGGGCGAACGGCCCGGCCTCGCCGATCAGTTTGCCCTGCGGCGGCGCTTCCTGGCCGGCTACGCTGAGCTGCGGCGCCGCGAGCCGCACGCGATCGAGAGCGTCGAGCACGAACTGGGGCGCTACGAGGCGGAACTCGCCGACGCCGGCATCGCGCCGGAGAACGTGACCGACGGCCCGATCGAACCACGCCGGGTGATCCGCTACACGTTTCGCACCATCGGCCTCGTCACACTCCTGTCCCCGCTGGCGTTGCTCGGCCTGATCGTACATTTCCCCGCGTATCGTCTCACCGACTTCCTCGCTGGGCGGTTCGGCGCGCGGTACCCTGACGTCGTGGCGACGGTGAAGATCGTCGCCGGAATCGTGTTCTATCCCGGCACGTGGTTGCTGGCGGGCGCACTGGCGTGGCACTGGCGGGGCATCTGGATCGGCGTCGCCGCGCTCGTGCTCGGCCCCGTAACGGGAGCGGCGGCCCTGCACGTCCTCGAGCGGCTCGATCGCTTCGTGGGTGCCGTGCGGGCGCTCATGCTGGTCGTCTTCAGGCCCTCGGCCTATCGCCGGCTCCTGGCGGAACGGGCCCGCATCCGCGACGACATCCTCCGCCTCGCCGAGCGGCTCCCCGCCGTCTGAACCGCGGCGCCGCCGGCCTGTTTCGGGCCCGAAACACCCGGCCCTCGACAACCTTACCGGTCCGGTCTTTGTTTCGTCGCCATGCAACGCCTCTTTCGCCTCCGTGTTCGCTGGATTCTCGCCACCGCCGCATGCTGGCTTGCCGGCTGCCGCGGTTCAACCATGGTGCTCACCGGCGTGGTGACCACCAACGACGTCGTCGTGTCCCCGCAGGTGGGGGGCCAGCTTGCCCAGCTCGACGTCGCCGAGGGCGATTCGGTGCATCGTGGCGAACTGCTGGCTACGATTCGCCCCGACGAGCTCCGGGCCGATTCCGCCTACTACGCCGAAACCGCCGAAGGTGCCGCGGCCGCGGTCGGCGCGGCGGCGGCCTCACTGCGGTATCAGCTGCGGCAGACTGCCGACCAGGTCCACCAATCCGGCGCCACGCTCGCGGCGGCCACGGCGCAACAGGCGGCCGCCGCGTCCGATGCCGAGCTGGCGGATTCCACCCTGCAGCGGACGGCCGAGCTGCTCAAACGCGGTTTTGCCACGCAGCAGGATCTCGACCAGGCGCGCACCGCGGCGCAGGCCGCGCACGCCCGTTCCGACGCTGCGGCACGGCAGGTCGACGCCGCCCGCGCCGGGGTGGAACTGGCGGAGTCGAATGCCGAGCAGGATTCAATGCGTGACAGCCAGCTGCAACTCGACGAACATCAACACGCGGCGGCGGCCGCCCAGCGTCGGGCCGCCCAGGCGCGGCTCGACTACACCGAGCTGCGTGCGCCGATCGACGGCATCGTGGACGTGCGCGCGGCGCGCCAGGGCGAAGTCGTCACCGCCGGGCAACCGGTGGTGACGCTCGTCAATCCCGACGATCTCTGGGTCCGGGTCGACGTCGAGGAGTCCTATATCGACGACGTGCGCCTCGGCGATACCCTCACGGTCCGCCTGCCGTCCGGTGAACGGCGCACCGGCGCCGTGTTCTTCCGCGGCGTCGACGCCGGGTTCGCCACGCGGCGCGACGTGTCGCGGAGCAAGCGGGACATCAAGACGTTCGAGGTCCGGATCCGCCTCGACAATCACGACCGACGCCTCGCGCTGGGCATGACCGCCTACGTGCTCTTTCCCGTCCGGCACTGATCCATGGCGGCGGCGATCGAAGTCCAGGATATCGTGAAGCGCTTCGGTGACTTCGTGGCGGTCAAGGGCATCTCGTTCGCCGTGGCCGACGGCGAGATCTTCGGGCTGCTCGGCCCCAACGGTGCCGGCAAGTCGACACTCATCCGGATGCTCACCACGCTGCTCGAGCCGAGCGGCGGCAGCGCGCGGGTGGAAGGGTACGACGTGGTGACCCAGGCCGACGCGGTGCGTCGCGTGATCGGTGTGATCCCGCAAGCGCTGACGTCCGACCCCGAGCTGAGCGTGGCGGAAAACCTCACCATCTACGCCAAGCTCTACAGCGTCCCCCGGCAGCGACGCGAAGCGCTCATGGCCGAACTGCTCGAGGCGGTCGAGCTGACGCAGTGGGCCGAGGCACCGGTCAAGAACCTTTCCGGCGGGATGCGACGGCGGGTGGAGATCGCCCGCGGCCTGATGCACGAACCCAGCACGCTCTTCCTCGACGAACCGACGACCGGCCTCGATCCGGTATCGCGCACCGCGGTGTGGGAGATGTTGCGCCGGCTCAAGGCCGCCCGGGACCTGACCATCCTGCTCACCACCCACTACATGGACGAAGCCGACCGACTCTGCGACCGGGTGGCGATCGTCGATCACGGGGAACTGAAGGCGCTCGATTCCCCACTGCGGCTCAAGGCGTCGGTGCCGGGACAGAACGTGCTCGACGTGTCCTTCGGGGGGGCACCGGACCACTGGATGGAGGCGCTGGCGTCACTGCCCGGCGCCGAGGAGGTGCAGGGCGACGCGCATCTGGCACGCATCGTGTCACAGAACGGCCCGACCACCACCATGGCGTTGCTCGACCGGGCGGCGCGGGACGGTGTCACGGTGCAATCGCTCTCGGTGCAGAGCACCACGCTGGACGACGTCTTCGTGCACTACACCGGGCGTGCGCTCCGCGACGAACTGCAGGAGCCGTCGGTGGAGTCGCGGATCGTGGTCCGCCGCTGATGACCATGGGCCGGACCTTCGCGATCGTCGAACGGGAGCTGCGCCGGTTCCGCCGCAGCCCGACGCTGATCTTCGTCTCGCTGGTGTTCCCGATCGTGCAGCTGGTGGTGCTCGGCTACGCCTTCGGCGGCAACCTCCGGCACCTCCGCCTGGCCGTGGTGGATCAGGATCATCACGTGCCGGCACTGCACCTCCGGGAGCTGGCCCAGGCGGTCACCGCGAACGCCGCCACGTTCGCGCTGGTGGACTACACCGACCGCGGCCAGGCCATTGCCGACCTGCGGAACGGCCGGGTCAACGGCGTGCTGACCATCCCGCCGGAGTTCTCCCGGCGGGTGCTGGCGCATGACGACCCGCGGGTGGCCCTGGTCGAGGACAACACCGACAATTTCGTGGCCGCCTCGCTCGGGTCGACGCTGTCCGGTGTCGTCGCGGCCAGCGGGCAGCCCGACACCGCCGGGCACCGGGTGCCGCAACAGGCCACGCTCGATGTCGTCGAGCTCTACCCGTACGTGCCGTACATGCAGTACCTCCTGCCCGGGTCGATCGTGATGTCGATCTTCATGATGGTGATGATCGGCGGCGGCATCATCTTCATCGACGACAAGGCCCGCGGCCTGCACGAAGGCTACCTGGTGACGCCGATCACCAAGCTGGAGCTGATCGCCGGATTCAATCTCTCCGGCACCATCAAGGCGGTGCTCGCGGGCACGGTGCTGATGCTCGTCGGGTCGGTGATCGCCGGCATTCCCGACCCCTTCGCGCCGCTCCGCCTGATGCGGATGTTCGTCATGATCGCGTCGACGGCCTTCGCGCTGATTCGCATGATGTTCCTGCTCATGGTGCGGGTGAGCGACCCGCTGGTGCCCCGCGCGACGTTCGGCGTGCTCAACACCCTGCTCTTCTTTCCGAGCGGCGCGGTGTACCCGCAGCAGGGGTTTCCGGCGTGGATGCGGGTCATCGCGGCCGTCGATCCCTTTACGTATGCCGTGCATGCGTTCAAGAGCCTGCTGCTGAAGAACACCGGATTCGTGGCGATCCTGCCGGATGTCGCCTATCTTGCGTTGTTCTCGCTCGTTGCGATGACCGCCGCGACGCGACTGTTCCGCCGCACGCTGTAGCAGCCATCATCCGCGGCGCCGTGCAGTCCGGCGTCGCCCAGTCGTCCCCTTGAGCAAGGTTCCACGCCCACGGGGAGCCGACATGCCCGTTGCCCAATTCCGCCTCTACGACTGCGGCCTGGTACGCCAGGCCACCGGGTCGTCGTGCAGCAACCTGCGGGAGTTGCTGGGCGTGGTGCGCAGTGCTCCCGACGGCGTCATCGAACACCACCTGATGCGGTGCGTGCTCGAGAACGACTTCGAACTGCACGAGTTTCCCAACGATTTTGCCCGCTGGTGCTGGAACGCCCTGGGCGATCACGCCCTCGGCGAAGAGCTGGGCCTGATCGATCCCTACCGGCATGCCACCATGCCGATGCTCCGGGCCACGCTCGAAGACACCATCGATCGCCAGCTCTGGACCACCGGCGCCACGTTCGCGGCACGGCCGGGGCTCGAACTCCACCTCGTCGAATCACGCCTGGTGGCCTACGACACCGGCGTGCGCCTGACGACACCGCGGGCGCTGCTCGCCGCCCTGCCGGCCATGCCGGTCCGGGCGCTGTTCTATCATGTCCACGACGCCCGCCGCCGCACCGAGGGACGCACCGACGACTTCTCGGCCTGGCTGGAAAGCGGCGGCGCCGACGACGCACTGGTCGCCGCGGTCCGCCACATCGATTTCTACTTCCTCAACCTCAACCAACTGCGCGACGAGCTGATCCGGACGCTGCAGCAGCACCTCGACCCGGCGGCCGCGGCAGCGGCCGGAGCGCCGGCATGACCCTGCTCGAGCAGTATGCCGAGGTCGTCGGCCGACAGAATGTCGACCGGTTGCGCCAGCTCGCGGCACCGCTGGCCGGCAAGCGCATTGTTCATCTCAATTCCACCCGCCAGGGTGGCGGCGTGGCCGAGATTCTCGGCTGGACCATCCCGCTGCTGCAGGAACTCGGCATCCAGTCGCACTGGGAGGTGCTGCAGGCCCCGCCGGAGTTCTCGCGGGTCACCAAGGCATTCCACAACGGCATGCAGGGCCTCGCGGTGCGGCTCCGGCCCGAGGACTTCGAGCTCCATCTCGAGGTGAACCGGGCCAACGCCACGACGCTCGACCTGGCGGGCGACATCGTGTTCGTGCACGATCCGCAGCCGATGTACGTCCCGATGTTCGCGCCGGCCGGCACGGCCCGCCGGTGGATCTGGCGGTGTCACATCGACGCGTCGCGACCCGATCGCCGCGTGTGGCGCCATCTCGCGGCGGCCGTGCCGGCCTATGACGCCACCGTCTTTTCGATGGCGGCCTTCGCCCGCGTGCTGCCGCGCCCGGCCTTCGTGATCGCGCCGTCGATCGATCCGCTCTCCAACAAGAATTGCGACCTCCCCGAGGAGGAGCGGCTCGCCACCCTGCAGCGCTGCCGGATCGACCCTGACCGCCCGTTGCTGCTCCAGGTGTCGCGGTTCGATCGGTTCAAGGATCCGGTCGGTGTGGTCGAAGCGTTCCGGCTGGTGCAGCCGTATTATCCCGAGCTACAGCTCGCCCTCGTGGGCGGGCCGGCCGACGACGACCCCGAGGGACCCGCCGTATTTGCCGACGTGAAGGAGCTGGTCGGCGACGACCCCAACATTCACGTGTTGCTCCTTCCCTCCGATTCGCACCGCGAGATCAACGCCCTGCAGCGCTCGGCAATCATCGTGCTGCAGAAGTCGCTGCGGGAGGGATTCGGACTGACCGTGACCGAGGCGCTCTGGAAGGGCGTGCCGGTGATCGGCGGCGCCACCGGCGGCATCACGCTCCAGGTGCACGACTATCACACCGGGTTCCTGGTCTACTCGCCGGCCGGCGCGGCGTATCGCATCCGGTACCTGCTGCGGTACGCCGACAAGCGCCAGCGGATGGGCCGTACCGGGCACGCCTACGTGCATGAGCACTTTCTTCTGATCCGTCAGCTGCGCGAATACTTGCAGATGCTCTATTGCCTCGACCGTCCGCACCGTCCCACCCTGCTGGTGCGCGCCGTCCGATGAGCAACGGCGACCGGAACCGGACCACGCGGTCGTTCCGCACCGCGGTGATCGTCGCGGTGTGCTTCGGCGTGGTCGCGGCGGCGACGACGTGGTATCAGACCGTCCACGCCCGGCACCGCGATCTGGCGGAGGTCGACCAGCACAGCCGG
The DNA here is from genome assembly GCA_963697065.1 of uncultured Gemmatimonadales bacterium. GTDB lineage: Bacteria > Gemmatimonadota > Gemmatimonadetes > Gemmatimonadales > GWC2-71-9 > Palsa-1233. The sequence continues at coordinate 1,851,407 of CAVOMQ010000001.1, read as the reverse complement.
GATGTGCTGCAGGCGATGACGGCCCCGACCGCGGTCGCGCTGGCGGGATCAGACAGCGGCGCTCGCGCCGTCCTCGCCGACCGTCTCGAAGGCTACGGACGCATCGTGGGGTTTGCGGCGTACCGTGCGGACGGCCGGCTGGTGGCCGCGGGTCGCGCCGTCCGCACCATGGCCGACACCTTGCCGCGGCTCTTCGATACCGCGCTCGCCACGCGTCCGTCGGTGGTGTTGTCGACGCACTGGCAGGGGCTGCCGGTCCGCGTCGTCGCCGTCGGGGTCCGCGGGCCGCGGGGCGAATTGCGTGGCGTGCTCGCCGTCGTGCAGGACATTTCGTACATCGACGACCAGGCGGTCCAGCGACTGACGGCGGCCGCGGTCTGGATTCTGATGCTGATGCTGCTGGTGGTGATGTTCATCGCGGCCGCGACGTGGCTCACTTACGACCGGCAGCTCCACAAGCTGGCCGAGTGGATGCGCCGGCTGCGGACCGAGAACGTCCCCGAATCACCGCCGCCCGGCCTCCCCAATCCGCTGCTGGTGAGCGAAAGCACGCGGCTCGCGGCATCGCTCCGCGCGGCCCGCTCGGTGGGGCTCTCCGAATCGGAAGCGACCGTCCGGAGCGAGATGGTGTGGACGCGCGAACGCCTGCGCGCGCACGCCGTCGCCTGTCTCAAGCACGGGCAACTGGTCGTGATGAGCAATCGGGAGCCCTACCTGCACGACCTCCGGGACGGCGAGCCGGTGTTGACCAGGCCGGCGGGCGGTCTGGTCTCGGCACTCGACCCGGTGCTGCAGGCGTGCGGCGGCCTGTGGATCGCCCATGGCGCCGGCAGTGGCGATCACCAGACGGCGGATCAGTTCGGCCACCTCACCGTGCCGCCCGACGCCCCGTGCTACACGCTCCGCCGTGTCTGGATGACCAGGGAGGAAGAACAGCGCTACTACTACGGCTTTGCCAACCAGGGGCTGTGGCCGCTCTGCCACCTGGCGCACGAACGCCCCGTGTTTCGCGCATCCGACTGGGAAACCTACCGGCGCATCAATCAGCGCTTTGCCGACATCGCGCTCACCGAGATGGCGCAGGGCGACGGCATGGTGCTGGTGCAGGACTACCACCTGGCGCTCGTGCCGCAGATGATCAAGGCGCAACGCCCCGACCTGCGCGTCGGCATCTTCTGGCACATTCCCTGGCCGCACCCCGACATCTATCGCATCTGCCCATGGCGTGCGGAGATCCTGGCCGGCATGCTCGGTGCCGACCTGGTGGGATTCCACCTCCAGCAGTACTGCAACAACTTCCTCGACTCGGTCGACCGGATGATCGAGGCCCGGCTGGAGCGCGATCGTTTCGTGGTGAGCTACGGCGGGCACGCCACCGCGGTCCGCGCCCTGCCGATCAGCGTCGACGAAACGCTGCCGTCCGCGCAATTGAGCGGGCCGTTGGCGCGGACGCTGGAGCGATATCGGCAGAGCGGCGTCCAGATCGCCGTCGGCGTCGACCGGATCGACTACACCAAGGGACTTCCGGAGCGGTTTCGCGCCATCCGCCGATTGCTCCGCAAGTATCCCGAGTACGCCGGTCGGTTCTCGTTCGTGCAGCTTGGCGCGCCGAGCCGGACGCACATTCCCCGGTACCGCAACCTGGTGACCGATCTCGAATCGCTCGCCGACGCGATCAATCGCGAATTCGGCAACGATCGGTGGCAACCGATTCACCTCCTCGTGGGGCAGACCGACGGCGCGTCGGTCCGCGCGTACCTCCGGCTGGCGTCCATCTGTATCGTCTCGTCGCTGCACGACGGCATGAACCTGGTGGCCAAGGAATTCGTGGCGGCCCAGTCCGAAGGCAGCGGCGTGTTGATTCTCTCGGAGTTCGCCGGGGCTGCGCATGAACTCCCCGACGCATTGATCATCAATCCGTACGACATCGACGGCTTTGCCGACACGATCCGGGCCGCCTTCGACCTCGAGCCGCACGAGCGGCGCTCCCGGATGCAACGCATGCACCGCGCCGTCGAGGAACACAACGTCTTCCGCTGGGCCGCCGATCTGCTCACCCAGCTCGCGGCCACCGAACCGGGCGGCACCCCGATCACACCGCCGACCGCGTCGGGCCCCTCAGCTCCCGGCCAGCCCGTGGTGCCGCTGGAACGCGCCGGATCGATCGTCGACCTGGCGGAACGGGCGTGAGGCCGGACGGCGACGCGGCACTCGCGATGATTCGCGATGTCCGCCGTCCCGCCCAACCGATACTCTGGTTGTTCGACTACGACGGCACGCTGACTCCCGTCGTGGCGCGTCCCTCGCTGGCCACCCTTTCGCCCGGGGTGCGCATGGCACTCCGACGGTTGGCCGGACTCCCGTCTCACGCGGTCGGTGTGATCAGCGGCCGCCGGCTCGCCGAGCTGCGGCAGATGGTGGGCCTTGCCGAGCTCTACTATGCCGGCACCGGCGGCATGGAACTCGATCTGCGCGGCCGGATCGTGCGCCACCCCGACGAAGTGCGGATCGGCGCGTTGATGGAACGCATCGCCGCCTCGCTGGAGCCACTCGGCGTCGAGTGGGAAGGTGCGTGGCTGGAACGCAAGCCACTGGGTCTCACCGTCCACTGGCGCGATCTCGCGCCGGAGCGCCGTGACCCGTTCCGCCGCGCCATTGCCGATCGGCTGGGCCGGTGGCGGGACAAGATCCGGACGTTCGGCGGACCGATGGCTACCGAGGTGCTGGCCCGAAACGGATGGGACAAAGGGACGGCCGTGGCGCAGATCGCGGCCGAGGTCAGCGCTGATCGACCGCTGGTGATCTACGCCGGCGACCAGGACAATGATCGCCACGCGTTCGACGCTGTCGCCGCCCGCCGCGGCGTGACCATCGGCATCGGCCCCAACGCGCCGGACGGCGCCACCGTTTCGCTCGCGGACCCCGCCACGCTGCACCAGCTGATCGCGGCCGCGGCCGAATGATCGGTCAGACGCCGATCAAAGCGATCGGCGCGAATCCCTGCCGGGATCCGCGCCGCTCACGTTGCATGGGTACTCGTCAACTCAGTGGTGTGTCGCCTTGCGCGCCGAGTCGATGGCGGCAGCCAGCACCGTATACGATGTCGGATCAATCTCGTTGAATCGCGGTTCGACCCACGAAATCTTCCCGTCCGGCCGGATCACGAACACGGCGCGCTTGCCGGCGACGCCGTATTCCTTCGCCACCACGTGTCCCGAGTCGCTCAGGAAGCGGAACGGGAACTTCGCGTCCCTGGCCCATGACATCTGTGCCGCCGGTGAATCGTTGCTGATGGCCAGCAGCACGACCTTCTTGCCGTTGTTGAAGAGCTTCGCGTACTGATCACGGTACGCGTCCATTTGAATCGTTCACCCACTCGTCCGGACCTTGAAGAAGAACGCCAGGATCACCGTCTGCCCGCGGAAGTCGCGGAGCTTTGCCGGGATCTTGCCGACGCCGGCGGCGGTGCTCACCGGGAGGGTGAAATCCGGCGCCATGTCGCCGACGGCCGGCACGGCCGCCTGGGTCTGCGCCGCCACCGCCGCTGGTGCCGCCAGCAACGCGGCCGATGCGGCCGCGGTCCAGATACGCATCGTCGTCACCCTCCCCGGTTGGTGCAATCGGCCCGCCGGATCCTGCCGGCGGCATCAGAACCAATGTACAGCGCACCGCGGTCCGGCGCGAAGGCCACCCCCGGGGCCCGGACGGCAAGGCTGATCCCCCCGACGGTCACGGCGTTTCCCCGTTCGGCTTGGCCGGCGCGCGGATTCCGCGGCGCACCAGCCGATAGATCACCCCGTGCTCGCCTTCGGCGAGCATGACTCCGCCCTGGGTGTCGACGGCAAGCCCGGTAAGCCGGCCCGACGCCTCTCCGCCGGCAAGAGCGACCAGCGTATCGGGCCGATCGAGCGGCCTGGCATTTCCGTCCAATGGCACCAGGACCAGTCGATCGCCTTCCGTACCACCGACTCGCGGCGTCACGTGAAAGGCCAACACCAAAGCGCCGGTCTGATCCGAGGCACCGGTACCCGATCGCATCACCGCCAGCGCCTCGGGCACCCAGTTGCCGGGGAAGCCGATCACCGGCTGGGTCTTCAGATCGCAGTCGACCTCGGCATGTTCGCGATACTCCGGAGCGGCGATCAGGGTGGTGCCACCCGCGTGCCATTGTCCCTGGCAGTATGGCCAACCGTAGTCCTCGCCGCCGACCACCTGTTCGAGCATCGCCGCCGCTTGCCGCGCCGCCGCCGAATCGGGCCACCCCCAGAGCCGTGCGAGACCATTGCGGCCGGCTGCTGCCGCCCAGACGCGGCCGCTCAACGGATCGATTCCCAGCGCCGCGGCGCTCCGCAGCCCGGACGCATACCGTTCCATCGACCACGGCGTCGTACCCGACGGCATCGGGACAAGTCGCCACACACCGGCACGCTGCCACAACTCCTCGCATGGCCACCGCCCCGGTGAAAGTGGCAGGCCGTCCTGCACCTGGCATTCGTTCGACTCCGCCGGAATCCCGAGGTACGCCGTCCCGTCATCGGCCACGGCCAGGCCGAGATGCAATGCGGGCCGCTGCGGAGCGCCACCCGGCAACTGGCGAGCAACCCACTCTCCGGTCCCGTCGGGCGCCGTGTCGGCGCCCGGCCAGCGATAGCGGATCACCCCGGTGTTGCCTGCCAGGTAAAGCCAGCCGTCGCGCCACGCCACCGCCGACGCACCGACACCCGGCCCGAATCGCACCCGCTCCGGTGCGGTGTCGGCGCCCGAATCGACGCGGACGCGAACCATGCCCGGTGGACTCGGAGTCGCCGCGATCAGCCACCCCGATGGATGCCACGTGACCTGCCGTAACGGACCCAGGCCGGCGGCAACCACCGTGGCACACCACGCCGGCGAGACCGTGACACCGGGCGGCTGACACGGCCCCTGCGCCGCACTCCGCGCCACGCCCAGCACGCCGGCCGCCAGCAACCCCACGACACCGGACAGGCCCGGGCCTGCGCTTCGCCGCATCATCAAGTATACCCGGGCTCTCCCTCGCTTCCCGCCGCTGCTATCTTCGCCCACCATGAACGCGCAATACATCTTCACCATGCGGGACCTCCGCAAGATCGTCCCCCCGCAACGCGAGATCCTGAAGGGGATCTACCTCGCGTTCTTCCCCGGGGCCAAGATCGGTGTCATCGGGCCGAACGGCGCCGGCAAGTCGTCGCTGCTGAAGATCATGGCCGGGGTCGACCAGGACTTCCTCGGCGAAGCGAAGCCGGCCGACGGCGTCACGATCGGCTATCTCCCGCAGGAACCGACGCTCGACACGACCAAGGACGTGCGCGGCAACGTCGAGGTGGCGCTGCAGCCGATCCGCGACCTGCTCACCGAATTCGAGACGATCAGCGCCCGGTTCGCCGAGCCGATGAGCGACGACGAAATGCAGGCGCTGCTCGACAAGCAGGCCGCGGTGCAGGACCGGATCGACGCCGCCAATGCGTGGGAGATCGACCGCACGCTCGACATCGCGATGGATGCGCTCCGCCTGCCGCCAGGCGACGCCGATGTCACCACGCTCTCGGGCGGCGAGCGGCGCCGCGTGGCGCTCTGCCGGCTGCTGCTCGCCAAGCCCGACATGCTGCTGCTCGACGAACCGACCAACCACCTCGACGCCGAATCGGTGGCGTGGCTCGAGCGGTATCTCAAGGAGTTCCCGGGCACCGTCGTCGCCATCACCCACGACCGGTACTTCCTCGACAACGCGGCCGAGTGGATTCTCGAGCTCGACCGCGGCGCCGGCGTGCCGTGGAAGGGAAACTATACCTCGTGGCTGGAACAGAAGGAGAAGAAGCTGGAAGTCGAGGAAAAGCAGGCCTCGGCCCGGCGCCGCACGCTCGAACGCGAACTGGAGTGGGTGCGGCTGTCGCCCCGCGCCCGGCAGGCCAAGAGCAAGGCGCGCATTTCGGCGCTACGAATCGCTGGTGGCCGAAGAGGCAAAGGCCGATGTCGCAGGGCCACGAAATCCTGATTCCGCCCGCGCCGCGACTCGGCGACGAAGTGGTGACCGCGCGCGGACTCCGCAAGGCGTTCGGCGACCGGCTGCTCTTCGACGATCTCGACTTTGCCCTGCCCCGCGGCGGCATCGTCGGCGTCATCGGCCCCAACGGCGCCGGCAAGACCACGCTGTTCCGGATGATCGTCGGCCAGGAGCAGCCCGACGGCGGCGAGCTCGTCGTGGGCAAGACGGTCGAAGCTGGCGTATGTCGACCAGTCGCGCGATGCGCTCGACCCGGCAAAGTCGGCGTTCGAGGAGATCACCGGCGGACTCGACGCCCTGCAGTTCGGCACCCGCAGCGTCAACGCGCGGGCCTACTGCTCGTGGTTCGGCTTCCGCGGCGCCGATCAGCAGAAGATCGGTCGGCCTGCTCTCGGGCGGCGAACGCAATCGCCTCCATCTGGCCAAGCTGCTCAAGTCCGGCGGCAACGTGCTGCTGCTCGACGAGCCGACCAACGATCTCGACGTCGACACGCTGCGGGCACTCGAAGACGCGCTGCTGACCTTTTCCGGGCTGCGCCGTCGTCATCTCGCACGATCGCTGGTTCCTCGACCGCATCGCTACGCACATCCTGGCGTTCGAGGGCGACTCGGACGTGGTCTGGTTCGAGGGGAACTATCAGGACTACGCGGCGGATCTCAAGAGACGGAAGGGGATTGCCGCCGACCAGCCGCACCGGATCAAGTACCGCAAGCTGGCACACTGACCGGGGGCGACGATGTGACGGCCACGTTGGTCGTAGTTCTCGCCGGCGCGGCCGCGTATCTGGTCGTGCGGATTCTGGTCGGGCCGGCAGGCGGCTGACCCGCCGCCATTCTCCGCGGCGCGATCGGTCCCCGCGGCCTATGGCCTCCCCTCGAGCTTCGCTGCGTACCGGTCGAGATCGCCGTACCCGATCACCGGAACCGCGAGCGTGAGGCCGCCGCCGCGCCGGAAGTGGAGCGTGAGCATCAGCGAATCGCCGCGGAGCAGATTGCGGTGCAGGCTGTCGAGCATCACGTGCAACACGCCCGGGCGCAACACCACCGAATCGCCCGGCGGAATCGCCAGCTCCGCCAACGGTGTCATCGAGCCGGCAGCCGATGTTCCGTGCAACATCGCCATGCCCGCCACCGGACTTGCCACGCCGTCGAGCGTGTCGGCATTCGTGCCGTGATTGATGATGCGAAAGTACACCGGTGCCGGTGCGTCCTTGAACGGCTGCAGCGCCCACGGCATCCGCACCGTCACCGATCCGGCCGAGGCAGAGGCGTGTTCGATGCGGTCGAGCAGCGATGGGCCGGCGCATCCGATCAGCACCGCCAGCGGGAGCAGAGCGCGCCGGTCGATCACCGGCTGGTGACGGCGCCGGTGGAGCGGTGGGCGGTGTCGGCGGCTGCGGCCCGTCCGGCCTCGGGCTCGGTGCGGAAGACGATATCCCAGAGCGGCGACGAGACGCCGAACCGACGGTCCATCATGACGAAATGATGCTGCATGTGGTACCGCTTGATCACCCGCAGCGGCTTCCACTGCATCGGCAGGTGATGCGTGGCATAATGAATGAGGTCGTACCCGAGATACCCCGTCATGAATCCGCCGAAGAGCGGCGCCACCCAGGCGCCGGCGCCGAGCCCGACGCCGACGACCACCTGGAATAGCCCCAGGAACATCGCAGCGAGCGGAACACTCACCAGCGGCGGCATCACCAACCGCGTCTTGCAGTTCGGCTGATAATGGTGCACGCCGTGCAGCAGGAACAGTCCACGACTAAGCCACCGCGGCGGGTTGGCGGGCGCGAAGTGGAAGATGAAGCGGTGCATGGTGTACTCGGTGAACGTCCAGATCACCAGGCCGGTCACGAACGCCGCCAGCACCGCGCCCCCGCCGAGATTGGCGTCGGCAAACGGCCGGCTCAGGAACCAGGCGATCACCGGCACCCAGAGCACCACGATCGCCGCCGGATGGACGTGGGTGAAACGCTCGAGAAGATCCGACTGGAACAGCCGGACCGGCGCTTCGGCGAGGTTGACCTGTTGCTCGGACACCATCCGCGGCTCGGCAGGAGGGGGTTCCTTGTGGTACACTACTGGCATGGAAGGCCGGATGCAAGGCGGTTCCACCGCGGATCAGGGGACCAATGCGCGTCCTGCTCGTTGAGGACGATGTCGAGCTCGCCGGCGTGCTGGCCGCGGGCCTTCGGGAACACGGCGACGATGTGATTCGCGCCGGTTCCGCCGCCGAAGGCCGGATGCGGGCGTTGACGGATCGTTACGACGTGATCGTGCTCGACGTCATGCTTCCCGGCGGTTCCGGCTTCGAGGTGTGCCGCGCGCTCCGGCAGCGGCAGGTGGCGACGCCGATCCTGATGCTCACGGCCCGCGACTCCGTCGACGACCGCGTCACCGGCCTCGATGTCGGTGCCGACGACTATCTCACCAAGCCGTTTGCGTTCCGCGAACTCCTCGCCCGGATGCGCGCGCTGGCGCGCCGCCGGCCACAGCTGCTGCCCGACACCGTACAGGTCGCCAACCTCACCGTCGAGCTCCGGAGCCGCCGCGTCACCCGCGGGTCCCGGCGCATCGAACTGACCGCGAAGGAGTTCGCGCTGCTCGCGTTCTTCGTGCTGCATCGCGACGAAGTCGTCGACCGCGGCGCCATCACCGCGCACGTCTGGGACGAAAATCATGATCCCTTCACCAATGTCCTCGAAGTGCTCATCCGCCGCCTCCGCCGCAAGATCGATGACACCTTCGAGCCGAAGCTGATTCACACGGTCCGCGGCGCCGGATACCGATTCGGTCTCTGATGCCCACCTCGTCCACGCTGGCCGCTCCGCCGCTCCGCCGTCTTCGTCTTCGCCTGACGGCGTGGTACTTCGGCACCCTCTGTCTCACGCTGGCGCTCCTGGGCGGGGGATTGTTCGGCGTCATCCGGCGGCAGTTCGCGCTGCAGCTCAGCGCGTCGCTGCATCAGGACACCGCCGAACTGGAGCGCGCGGCGAGGATCCGCGAGCAGGAAGCGGGCGCGGAGGGCCGGGTCGTGGACGCGGTCGACGAACTGCACATCCCCGACCGCACCCTCTACCTCCTCGACACCCTGGGACGACCGGTCAAGCCGGCCGCCGCCGACCCGTGGATCCGTGCCGCCGCTACCGAAGCGGCTGCGCGCGGCGAACTCGACGCCGGGCGGCGCGTGCAACACGACCGCTGGCTCCGGTTGCACGCCGAGCGCTTCACGCTGGCCAGCGGCACGCCGCTGGTCGCGGTGGCCGTCGCCGATCGCGTCGAACTCGAGGACCGGTACGCGTCACTGATCACGGCGTTCGGCGGCGCCGCCCTGGCGGCGCTGCTCTTCATCGCCATCGGCGGCTGGTTTCTCGCCGGCATGTCGTCGGCGCCGATCGAACGCACCGTCGAGCAGATGCGCCGCTTCATGGCCGACGCCGCGCACGAACTGCGGACACCGGTCACCGTCCTCCGGACCCGCGCCGAAGTGGCATTGCAGCAGCCCCGCGATCCGGCGAGCTATGTCGCAGCGCTCCGCGGCATCGAGGCCGAAAGCCAGCGGCTGGGACGCATCGTCGACGACCTTCTCACCCTGGCCCGCGCCGATGCCGGGGAACGCCCCGTCGAGCGAGGCCCGGTCTATCTCGACGACATCGCGATGGACGCCGCCGACGCCGCACGGGCGGTGGCCGAGGCGAAAGGCGTCTCGCTTTCGCTCGATCAATTCGAGGAGGCCGCCGTCAACGGCGACGCCGAGTTCCTGCGGCGTCTGGTCATGATCCTGCTCGACAACGCCGTCAAGTACACGCCGGCCGGGGGGCGCGTTCGCGTCGAGGTCGGTACCTCGCTCGGCGCGGCAATGCTGGTCGTGGCCGATACGGGCATCGGCATCGCGCCCGACCAGCTGCCGCATATCTTCGAGCGCTTCTATCGCGGCGACCCGTCGCGGCGGCGCGGTGCGGCAGGCAGCGACGGGCCGGGCGGCGCGGGACTCGGTCTCGCCATTGCCCGGTGGATCGCCGCGATGCACGACGCGAACATCGACGTCGCTTCCACCATCGACGCCGGCACCATCGTGACCGTCAGGTTCCCGGCGTCCACGCCGGCCTGACCGGCCCCGGCGTGACCACATGTCATCCCGGTGACAGGTTGCTCCCGTTATGGTTCGCCGTCGATGACGAACCGGTTCTGGACGCGCCTCGCGCGTATCGCGGGCGTGACGCTCAGCACGTTGATTCCGGCCGCGCCGCTCGTGGCGCAACAGCCGGTGCCGCTCACCCGCGCCGCCGCTGTGGCCGCCGCCCTGGCGCACGGACCACAGCTCGCTGTGGCCCGCGCCGACACGGCCGCCGCCACCGCCGCGCTGATGACGGCACGCGCCCTTCCGGATCCGCTGCTCACCGGCAGTTACAGCAAGGACTACCCGAACTACCACCTGCTGGCCGAGTATCCGCTCGACTTCCTCTGGGTCCACCATACCCGGGTGGCGTCCGCTGAAGCGGCGAGTCTCGCCGCCCGCTACCGCTTCGATTTTGCCCGCGCGAGCCTTGCGCTCGATGCCGACACCGCGTACACCCGCGCGTTGGCGACCCTGGCCCATCTTCACCTTTCCCGCCGGAATGCCGCCGACGCCGACAGCCTCCGCCGGCTCGCCGTGCTGCGACGCGACGCCGGTGATGCCAGTGATCTCGACGTGGAACTGGCCACGGTCGCGGCCGGGCAACAGGAGAACATCGCGGCATCCGATTCGCTGGCGATGATTTCGGCCCTGCTCGATCTGCAGGCGGTCATCGGGCTCCCGGCAGATCGTCAGACGGTCGTGCTGACCGACTCGCTGCTGGCCCCGCCGAGTCCCGGCGATCCCCCGGCCGATTCCACGGTCACGCTGCCGGTCGCCGGCGCCGAGGCGGCACTGAGTTCGGCGGCACTCGGGCTGCGCGCCCAACACCGCGGTGTCTTCGGAGTCCCGGCGCTCACCTTCGGATTTGACGTGGGCAACCCGTCCACCGATCAGCAGGGGCTGCTGCCGACGTTCGGGCTGGCCATACCGTTGCCGCTGTTCAATCGGAACCGCGGCCCCATTGCCCAGGCCGCCGCTGAACAGCAGCGCGCCCAGGCGGAGCTCGACCTGGCCCGCATCGAAAGCCGCGCCGGCATCAGCCGCGCCGCGCGCGAGGTCGCCTCCGCGCGAAGCCGCCTCGCACGCGACTCGCTCCTCGTCACGTCCGCCAACCGCGTCGCCGCGATGTCGCTTGCCGCCTACCGCGAGGGCGCCGTGCCACTCGCCAACGTGCTCGAAGCCGAACGGAACGCGCGCGACATTCTGGCCGAGAACATTGACGACGTCGCGGCGCTGCTTGTCGCCGACGCCACGCTTCATGCGCTGACGCTTACCCCCGCTTCGGGAGGGATTCCATGATCACCGTGCGAAGCGACATCAGGCCGCGCCCCGCGTTGGCCGCGCTCCTCACGGTCGCCGCGCTGCTCGGCGGTTGCCACGGCGCCGGCGGCGACGAAGGCGGTTCGGAATCGGTTCCCGCAGTGGTCGGAGCCCGCGTCCAGGCCGCCGTGACCCGTCCGTTCACCGAAACGGTCGCCGCCATCGGAACCGTGGTGCCACAGGCCGGGCACGTGGCGGTACTGAGCGCACCCGTCGCGACGTGGGTGGCGAAGATCTTGGTGAATACCGGGCAAGTGGTGCACCGGGGCGATTCGCTGATAGCATTCGAGGCCTCGACGTTCGACGCCAACCTGCTGAGCGCCGAGGCGGCGTATCAGGCCGCCTTGCAGAATCGCGACCGGATCCAGCGTCTGGTGCAACAGGGCATCGACCCGCAGAAGGACCTCGATCAGGCCGACGCCGATCTGGCGCGCGTTGCCGCCGACCGCATCGCGGCGGAACACGCGGCCGGCCTGGCGACGTTGCGTTCACCGATCGATGGCGTGGTACTCGACATGAATGCCACGCTTGGCGCCTCCGTCGATCCCGCGCAGCCGCTGGTCGAAATCGCCGATCCCGACCACGTCGACGTCATGTTCGCCGTCTCTCCCGACGCCGCGGGGCAGATCCGCCGCGGCGATTCGGTCCGCCTGCATGCCGGAAGCGCCATCGGCTCCCCGTCTCTCGCCATCGGCATGGTCGTCGACATCGGCGGCGAGATCGACTCCGCGGGCCGCACCCTGCCGGTGCGCGTTCGCGCCGGCGGCGGTGCCTCGCTGCGCCTCGGCGAGACCGTCTTCGGCGACATCATCACCGCGCTCCACCGCAATGCCGTGGTCGTTCCCACCGAGGCGCTCGTTCCGGAGGGTGACGGCTACGAGGTGTTCGTGGTGGACGACAGCAACGTGGCCCATCAGCGTATCGTCGTCACGGGCGGGCGCGCCGATTCGCTGGTCGAGATCATTTCCGGTCTCAAGGCCGGCGAGCGGATCGTGACCTATGGCGCGTATGGCGTCGTCGACAGCGCCAGGATCGTTCCGCCGGGGGCACCCGCCCGCAAGGGCACGCCGTGAGCCAGACGCCGCTGCTCGAGCCGGTGGCGCCGCGCCGCGGATTGTTCGACGCCCTCGCGGACCAACGCCGCTTCGTCTACCTGCTGGTGGCTCTGCTCAGCGTCGCCGGCATCTGGACCGCCACGCAGCTCGCGTCGGCGATCTACCCTGAACTCACCTTCTCGCGGATCACCATCGTCGCCACGGGGGGGGCGCTCGGGTCGCGCCAGATCCTGTTCGATGTCACCCGGCCCATCGAAGAGGCCACCAGCGTCGTCCTCGGTGTCAGCCGGGTCAATTCCCGGTCGATCCGTGGCGGCGCCGAGATCAATCTCACGTTCGCGCCCAACACCGACATGCTCAACGCGCTCCAGCAGGTGCGGGCGCGAGTTGATCAGCTGCGCTCGAGCCTGCCGCCCGGGATCAACGTCGAAGTCGAGCAGCTGACCGCGTCACTCTTCCCGATCCTGTCGTACAACCTGGAGGGCGGCGACCCGGCCACGCTCTACGACATCGCCCGATACCAGATCCGGCCGCTGATTGTGCGGGTGCCGGGCGTGGCCCGGGTCGACGTGCTCGGCGGGGACATCCGCGAGATCGAAGTGATTGCCGACCCGACCAGACTGGCGGCACAACGGCTCACCTACGACGATCTCGCCAATGCCATCCGCCAATCCACCACCGTCAATGCGGTGGGGCGCCTGCCGATGGACTACCGCCAGTACCTGATGGTCACCAGTACCGAGGCGCATTCGATCGACGATATCGCCAATGTGGTAGTGGGTCACGGCCTCCGGGTGCGCGATCTGGCGCGGGTCGTGCCCGGTACCGAAGACCACACGCGCATCGTCACCGGCGACGGGCGGCCGGCCGCGCAGATCAGCGTCACCCGTCAGCTCGGCGGCAACTCCGTCGCCATCGCCGACAGTATCGCCGCCGTGGCCCGCAGCCTCGCGCCGACGTTGCCTCCGGGAGTGCACTTCAAGCCGGTCTACGACCAGGCCGCGTTGGTGCGCGCCGCGGTCAAGTCGGTTCGCGACGCCATGCTCATCGGCGCCGGACTGGCGGTCGTCATCCTGTTGGTCTTCCTGCGCCACGCACGGATCACAGCCATCAGTGCGTCGTCCATTCCGCTCACCATGGTGATCACCATCGGCATCATGGCGCGACTGGGACAGACCTTCAACCTGATGACGCTCGGTGCGATGGCCATCGCCATCGGCCTGGTGATCGACGACGCGGTGGTGATCACCGAGAATATTGTCCGACATTTCCACCTCAACCCCGACCGGCGCTCCGCCGTACGCGATGCGGTGCAGGAGCTGATCTGGCCGGTCACCACCTCGACCATCACCACCGTCGTGGTCTTCCTGCCGCTCGGCCTCCTCACCGGCGTCGAGGGGCAGTTCTTCCATGCCTTGTCGATCACCCTGTCGATCGCGGTGCTGATTTCGCTGGTGCTGGCGCTGACACTGATTCCGCTGTTGAGCGCGCAGTACCTCACCGCGGCCGACGAACCCGAGGCCGGTGAGGCGCGGCACGGCACCCTGGCGCATTTCGAACGGTGGGTCGACACACTCTCGGAGCGATACGGGCGCTCGTTGGCCACCGTCCTGCGCCACCCGGTCCGCTCCATCGCCATCGCCTGCGTGCTGCTCGCCGCCGGGATCGTGGTGCACCAATTCGTTGGCACCGGCTTCCTCCCGGAAATGGACGAGGGAGCGTTCATCTTCGACTACGTCATGCCCGGCGGCACGTCGCTCGCAGAATCCGACCGCGAACTGCGGATCGTCGAGCATATCCTCGCCACCACCCCCGAAGTCGTGGCGACCTCGCGCCGCACCGGTGCGGAACTGGGACTGTTCGCCACCACACAGAATACCGGCGACATCGCCGTTCTCCTCAAACCGCAGAGCGAACGCACCCGTACGGTGTTCGAGATCATGGACGATGTCCGGGCGCGCGTCGCGACGCAGGTGCCGCGGATGCGGATCGATCTCACGCAGATTCTTTCCGACATGATCAATGACCTCGCCGGCGCGTCGCAGCCGGTCGAGATCAAGCTCTACGGGTCTGATCTCGACTCCCTCGAGACATACGCGCGCTCGATTGCGCCCGAGCTGACCAACGTCAATGGCGTCGCGGACTTCTACGACGGCGTCAGCGAGCCGAGTGAAGAACTGGCCATGTCGATCGACGCCGCCCGGGCCAGCCGTGCCGGCCTGACGCCCGAAGGGCTGAGCCAGCAGGTCTCCGGCGCGCTGCTTGGTGCCGACGCCGGCGTCATCCGTCTTCAGGACCGCTCGATCGGCGTGCGCGTCCGTGCACCCGACTCGGTCCGATTCGATCCGCAGTCCCTCGCTGCACTGCCGATCCTGCCGGCCGGGGCAATGACGCCCGCGCCCCTCGCCGCCTTCGCCACGTTCACGCCCACCGAGACCCGCGCCGAACTGCTGCGGCAGAACCAGCAGCAGATGATCGACGTCACATCCGATCTCAGCGGCCGATCGCTGGGCGCCGTGATGAAGGACGTCAAGGCGGTGCTGGCGCAGCACCCGGCCCCGGCCGGAATCCGTGTCGAGCTCGCCGGGCAGTATGCCAGCCAGCAGCAGGCGTTTCGCGCCCTGCTGTTCGTCCTGGCGCTGGCCGCGCTCAGCGTCACCGCGGTGATGGTGCTGCAGTTCCGCTCGTTCGTCGAGCCGCTGGTCATACTCCTCGCCGCGCCGCTGTCGTTTGCCGGGGCGTTCACGCTGCTGCTCGTCACCGGCACAGCACTCAACGTTTCGAGCTTCATGGGCCTTATTCTGCTCATCGGGCTCATCGTAAAGAACGGCATCATCCTGCTCGACTTCACCCATTGGCGGATGCGTACCGGCCTGCCGCTGGCCGCGGCGTTACAGGAGGCCGGCAAGATCCGGCTCCGCCCGATCCTGATGACCACGCTCTGCACCCTGTTCGGGCTGTTGCCGCTGGCACTCGGCTGGGGGGCGGGAAGCGAGCTGCAGAAACCGCTCGCGCTGGCGGTCATCGGCGGGTTGGCGTTGTCGACACCGATCACGCTCTATGTCGTGCCCACGTTGCTCGTGGCGATCCGCGGCGCGGACTACACCGAAGGGGACCACAATTGATGGGTTGCGAGGGGATTTCTCATACCGAAGGACCAGGAGACCAGCCATGAACCGGACGATCCGCTTGTCGTTGACCCTGGGTTCCGCAATGGCCGCGCTCGGTGCGCGGCCGGCCGCGGCACCCGCCCAGGGATTCCAGGTGCTGCACAAGTACAACATCGGCGGCGAGGGAGCCTTCGACTATCTCAATGTCGACCCGGCCCTGAACCGCATCTACGTCAGCCGTAGCAGCCATGTGATGGTGATCGACGGCACCGACGGCAAGGTCGTCGGTGATATCACCAACACCCCCGGCGTGCATGGGATCGCATTCGCGCCGAAGCACCAGCGCGGTTTCATCACCGACGGCGGTGACTCGACGGTGACGATGTTCGACATGAAGTCGCTCAAGGTCATCCAGCGCATCGAGGCGCACACCCCGGGACTCGACGGCATCGCCTACGACGACGCCACCGACCGGATCTTCACCATGAATCACAGCCGCGATCCGGGCAGCACGCTCGCCATCAACGCCGCGACCGGCGCCGTGGTCGGCAGGGTGATGCTCGATGGTGCTCCTGAGGGCGGCGCCGCCGACGGCAAGGGGAAGATGTTCATCAACATCGAGGACAAGAGCGAGATCCAGGTGGTAGATACCAAGGCACTCAAGGTGATCGCCACATGGCCGCTGGCGCCGGGGGACGGTCCCAGTGGCCTCGCCCTCGATCGCGCCACGATGCGGCTCTTCTCGGCGTGTGGCAACGGCATGACGGTGGTGATGGACGCGACGAACGGAAAGGTCGTGGCGCAGATTCCCATCGGGCCCGGCCCCGACGCGATCGGGTGGGACCCCTCGCAGAAGCTGATCTACACACCGGGCGGCGGCAGCCGGGGACGCGGGCGAAGCGCCGACACCACGCCGTCCACCGGGACCATCACCATCGCGCACGAGGATTCGCCCGACAAGTACACCGTGCTCGAGACGGTGAACACGATGAATGGGGCCCGCACGATCGCCGTCGACGCCCAGCGGCATCTGGCGTACACGTTCACCCCCGAATACGGGCCGCCACCGGCCGACGCCCAGCCCCCGGCAGCGCAACCCGGCGGGCGCGGGCGCGGGTTCAATCGGGGACCGATGCTGGGGGCGTGGTTGTTCGTGGTCGGGAAGTAAGGCCGTGAGCAGCGGGGCGAGCTGGGCCCGAGTTCGCCCCGGAGTTCAGGCACGCCTCTTGGCCCGCAACCTCACGCTCGGCGCTGATCTGGCGCCCGCGCGCTTGCGACCCTTTCCCACGTACTCGCCCCGCCGGAACCGGAGCGCCGACCAGTCCTCGTCGATCGCCACCAGCCGCACCGTCTCGAAACCCAGCCTCTGGAGCGCCTCCCAGCCGCGATCCCGGCTGATGTCACTCTGCAGGCGTTTCGACGATCCCTTCGGATACGCAAACCAGAGCACCGCGTCACCGGACGCCTTGGCGCCGAGCGCCCCGGCGTATTGCGACACCTCGCGTTGCGTGGTCACGAATGCGATCGCGAACGTGATCACCGGTACCGCGGCGGTCCGATGCACTGTGACGCCCTTGAGCGACTTGAGCTCGCGCTCGAAGCTCTTCGGCGCACCCAGCACCACGATGTCCGCATGATTCTTCAATTGGAGCTTGGCGAAGACCGTTGACAATGCCATACGCTTGACGTCCTTCCGATGGTCAAGAGTGGCCGCCGAAAACCATGCGGCCCCGCCCTCCCGCGACCGCTTCCGCCAGACCCACCAACCCTGCCGGGACTCCGTCAGCTCAACGCGGCCATCTGAGATGCGATGGCGGTGGCAGCGGTGAAAGCTACGCGTTCAGAGGGAAGGCGCTATTGATCAGAACAGCTCCGACAGCGCGATCCGTGGATGCCCGCGACTGCACAATTCCCCGCCGCAACCGTTCCCCGAGCGATGTCCTGATCGTGATCCGCCCGGTGCCAGCCGGGGCGACTGGCGGAACCACGCATTCAGTGCGAAGTTAGCCCCGCTTCCACCAGGGTACGATCCGTGCGCGACCGTTCGGCCACCCGCCGGAATCGACTTGCCTGCCGCCGGGCGGCATGGACCCGCTGTGCCCTCACTTCGGCCGCGATCACGCTTACCGGGCGCCCCCTTCGGGCCGCGGCGCAGAGCCTTCCGGCCCCGCTCGCGACGTTTCTGCAACGGACCGTCGGTCTCGATTCCGTCGCAGTGCAAGACGTCATCGGCGGAACGCCGGTCGTCAAGGTGCTCGCCACGTCCGACGGGCGCGAGCTCGCCGTGTTCGGCATCGTCCGGATCGGCGTCCCGCGGCCATTCTACATCCAGCGTGTCACGGACTTTCCGTCATCGCTCCGGGACCATTTCCGACTCGAGTTCGCCACATTCTCCGATCCGCCGGTGGCGTCCGATGTCACATCCCTCTCCCTGCCGCACGATGACGTCCAGGACCTGAAGCGTTGTCAACCGGGGTCGTGCAAGGTGAAGCTGCCGGCGGAGGCGATCGCACACCTCCGCGCCACCGTCGACTTCGATGGCCCGTCCGGGGATTCCATCGTCGACGCGTATTTCCGCGCCCGGATGCTCGACTACGTTGCCGGCTATCGCGTTCAGGGTGACGCCGCGCTGGTCGTGTACGACGACCAGCAAGCGAAGATTGCTGCCGCGCAGGTCTTTCAGTCGATGCTGTCGCGCTCACCGTACATGTATCAGTACGCACCGTCACTCGAGCGGTACCTCGAGGACTATCCGCGTGATCGCCCCCCCGGTATCGCCGAAGCGCTCTTCTGGTCGGAGGACGACCTCCCCGGCCTCAAGCCGACGGTCACGGTGACGCACGAAGTCGTCTACTCGCCGCCCGATCTCCCGGGCTCGACACTGATTGCATCGAAGTTGCTCTACGCCGCGCATTATCTCGACGGCGGACTCGATCTGACCGCGGTGGTGGACGTTGCCGACGATCGCGGCACGACGCCGGCGGGAATCTATCTCGCCCTGCTCCGCCGTTTGCACTTCGACAACCTGCCGAGTGGCGGGTTGCTGGACCTGCGCCGACGGGTCATCGGCAAGCTGCGCGATCGGACGGCCGGTTTGCTGCGTGACGCCAGGACCACTAGCGAGCAGGCGTATGCCACTGCCGCCGGCCGGTCACATTGACCCCGTCGGCGGGAATGCGCGGGAGCTTGCCCTGACGCCGATCCCTCGTGCGCACCCTGGAGCAGCATGACCTCCGTTGCCGACGCAAGACGCCGCGGCGCCGCGGCGCTGTTGATCGGGCTCGGCCTGTTGCTCCTGTTTGCGCTGACCCCGTATGCCACCGGCCTCGTCGCGATCCCGGTACTGTACGTCCTGCTGGCACCGGCTCATCGCTGGCTCGCCGGTCACACCGGTGTGAGGTCCGCCGCGGGCCTTGTCGTGATCCTCACCATCGTCTTGCTCGTCTCGCTTGGCGGCGCGTTCGTGGGCCTGATCGTGAGCGAGGCCCAGCGCCTTGCCGCGAATTTCGCGCAAAGCCCGCTGCTCGATCGCCTCACCGAGCTGAGGGTGGGGAGTCTCGATGTCGGGGCCCAGGTCGCCGACCTCGGCGGGAAGCTCGTGTCATGGATCGGATCGTCCGCGTTCGCGTTCGTCGGCTCGGCATTCCGATTCGCCGTGAATCTCACGGTTGCCGCCTTCGGTGTCTACTACCTGCTGGTCAAGCCACAGGAGACGTGGCAAGCCATCCGGCCGTACATCCCGTTCTCGGAACACAACACCGAAGTACTGCGCCAGAACTTTCGTGACGTCACGGCATCGATGCTGCTGGGTACGGGACTCACTGCGGCAATCCATGGGGCGATGGTGAGTCTCGGCTTCTGGGTGGTGGGTTTCCCGAATGCCGCGTTGTGGGGCCTCGTCGCGGCGGTCTTCTCCGTCCTGCCGGTCCTCGGGAGCGGGATGGTGTGGGGGCCGGGCGCCGTGGTACTCGTCCTCGACCACCGCCCGATCGCCGGGGTATGCCTCGCGCTGTGGGGCATCCTCGCAATCGGCAACATCGGGTACGTGGTCCAGCCATTGGTCGCCCGACGGGTGGCGAACATACACCCGCTGGTGACGCTGATCGGAACCCTGATCGGCGTACCCTATTTCGGCCTGCTCGGCCTGCTCGTCGGGCCGCTCGCCTTGTCGTACTTCTTTGAACTGATCGTGATGTTCCGTGAGGAGTATCTGACCGCGGCATGACGTCGCGTCGGCCGACGTGCGCGACCGATGCGTCCCATCAAGGGCGCACGACCCGAGGGAGGAATCATGGCAGCGCCAATTCTGGACGATCTCAAGCGCGTGTACAACCGGACGTGGTGGGCACTGATGTTGCGTGGCCTGCTGGGACTGGCCGTGGGCATCCTCGTCCTGGTAAAGCCGCTCGACTCGATTGCGGCCTTCGCGCTGGTCATCGCGTTCTGGTCCTTCTTTACCGGTATCGTCGAGATTCTGCACTCGATCGAGCTGTCGCCGGTAATGAAACACTGGTGGGTCGTGTTGCTCGCGGGGCTGGTGGGAGTCGGATTCGGGATCGCGGCGATCATCTATTACCCCGGACTCTCGCTCGCCTTCGCGGTCGTGCTGGTGGCGTACTGGCTGATGACCACCGGCATCTTCAGCCTCTACGGCGCGTACCGCCAGCGCCGGCTCGGCATCCAGTGGGGATGGACCGCACTCTTCGGGGTCCTCAGCGTGGCGGCCTCGTTCTTCGCCCTCTTGGCGCCACCGGTCACGCTCGCCGCGATCATGGGCCTGATCGCCGGCTTTGCGTTGGTGTCGGGACTCGTGTTGACGATCACGGCGTTCAGGCTCCGGTCCGTGATGCACGCCTGAAGACCCGGCACCTGGTCGCACGCCGCGACCTGGTGTCGACATCGCAGGGACCGACGCACGCTGGCTCGACGGAGGACAACATGGCAGTGATTCCACTCAGCGACTCATCACGACGCCCGGCACGATTCCCGGTCATGACGGCGTCGATCATTGCCGTCAACGCGATGGTTTTCGTCCTCGAGCTGGTCCGCGGAGACAGCTTTGTGACCGGCTGGTCGCTTGTGCCTGCCGATATCGCCGCCGGACATCACCTGCTCACGATTCTCACGTCGATGTTCATGCATGCCAGCTGGTCGCATGTCATCGGCAACATGGTCTTCCTGTGGGCCTTCGGTCCCGAAGTCGAAGACCTGATGACTCCGCAGCGCTATCTCCTCTTCTACCTGTTGGGGGGGCTCGCCGCGACCGCGGCCCAGGTGGCGGCAGGCCCCGCCTCAACGATTCCCAACCTGGGCGCGAGCGGCGCCATCGCGGCGGTGATGGGGGCCTTCATCGTCACGTACCCGCGCGACCGGATCCGCTCGCTCCTGGTGATCTTCATCTTCATCCGGACCGCCTACGTCCCTGCGCTCCTCCTGATCGGCGTCTGGTTCCTGACGCAGTTCGTGAGCCTCGGTGTGGTCGGACAGCAGCCCGGGGGCGGCGTGGCGTACGCCGCCCACGTCGGCGGATTCATCTTCGGAGCGGTCGCGGCCCGGCTCTTCGAACGGAGTCCGAGGCAAGCCCTGGAGTAAGTGGCCCGGCGGAAAAGGATGCTCGGGGACCGCCCGTCAGCGCTCACCGCCCCTTCGGATCGGTGTCCCGAGCAGCCAATCCACCGCGAGTTTCTCCTCGGTGGCCCGGAACGGCCGCAGGTCGCAGACGTCGCTCAGCAGGATCTCGAGCATCCGGCACATCCCGTACGTCACGTCGTTGGCCACCAACACCGCCGTCGGGCCCAGCGCGCTGTTGCGGCCAAGCTGCTCCAGCAGGTGCATGATGTCCTGTGCCTCGGCCGCGGTGAACGTCGCCGTCGCCAACGTGCCGTCGATCAGCTCGCGCATGGCGAGCGCACGCGCAGCCACCTCCTCCGCGAGATGCGCACGCACTTCGGCGAACGTCACGGTGCCGGTGGCGACCACCTTGACGATCTGGTGTTCGGAATCGACAACTAGGCTGAGCGGCATGGTCGCTATGCCCCCTTCTTCACCTCGTGGATCTCGTCCGCCCAGTACCGGAGGTAGCTGACACCGTGCTTGACCGGCTCGTCCGGATCCTTGATGTGGGCCTCGGCGACATCCGGCGGGGCTGCCGTCGTTCACGGTGAAGCTACCTCGCGTCCCCCGGGCCGTAAGGTGCACCGGTCCGCCCCCGGAAGGCGGCGGCGGAGCATTCGGGCCGACCCCGGCCCGTCACCATCTCGCGGCGTAGACAAAGGCCGCAGCCGGCTGCTCCAGCCACTGTACGATCCGCATCGCCAGGGTCATTCCGATCGCGAACCGCGCCGTCCGATTCGCATCAATCCGGTCACAGGTACGGCTGCGCCAGCCACACGATGCCGTCGCGCAACCGGACCGCGAAATTGCGCCGCTCGATGTCGGCCGGGGTCAGCAGCCGGGCGCCGGCGAGCTTGTGCTCGAACACCTGATCGAGGCGCGCCGCCAGTTCGGCCGAATAACACTCCAACCCGTATTCGAAGTTGAGCCGCAAGCTGCGGGGATCCCAGTTCGCGGAACCGACCAACGACCACTCGCCGTCAACAATCATGAGCTTGGAGTGATCGAACGGCAGCGGCGAGAGATACACCCGGCACCCCCACCGCACGATCTGCCACAGTTGCGCGGCGGCAGCCCATTGCACGAACAACAGGTTACCATGCTCGGGAAGCACGATCTCGACGCGCACGCCCCGCATCGCGGCGACTCGCAACGCGTCGATCACGGGAGGATCGGGAAGAAAGTACGGTGTGGCAATCCGCACCGACCGGGTCGCCTGCGACAGTGCGCCGAGGAGCGTCAGCAGCAGCGTTTCGAAATCCTCGTCAGGACCATCGCTGATCCCGCGGGCAAGCATCGGCCCGCTCGACTCGAGTCGCGGAAACCAATCAGGGCCGGCAAGCTGCTCGCCGGCCGCAAACGCCCAGTCGAATGCGACGGCACTCATCAACTGTCCGACGACCGGCCCGCGGACCCGGAAGTGAAGGTCCTGCGTGGGCTCGCGGGGTTCCAGAGCGAGCAGACAACCGTCCCGGATGTTCAGCCCGCCGCAGAACCCCACCTTCCCGTCCACCACCAGCAGTTTGCGATGGTTGCGGAGATTGACATAGAGGCGTGCCCAGGGGACCACCGGGGGAAGGAAGCGGGCCACGGCGATGCCGTGCGCACGCAGTGTCTTCGTGATGGGCGGATGGCTGTAGCGGGCGCCCACGCCGTCGATCAGCACCCGCACGGCCACCCCCCGCTGAACGGCGCGGGCCAGCGCGTCGACGAACTGGTCGGCCACCCGTCCGCGGTCGAAGATGTAGGTGGTGAGCGCGATGCTGCGCGTCGCCGCGTCGATTGCCGTCAGCATCGCCGGATAGGCCTCGTCACCGTTGATCAGCGCATCCACGGTGTTGCCGGCGATGAGCGGCGCTCCGGTTGCCGCTCCGACGAGAGTGGCGAGGGGGCGGACGGCCCGGGGAACTCCGTCCGGAAGCGCGGTCACACCGACCCGGGCCATCACCAGGCGCGTCGGATCCCTCCACCACAGGATTCTCCCTCGGCGCATCCGCCCCGCCTGGCGGCGGATCCGGTTGATTCCGAACAGGGCATACAACGCCGCCCCGACGACGGGCGTCAGCCAGACCAGCCCCGCCCAACCGATCGCCGAGCGCACGTCCGACTTGGTCTGAACGATGTGCGCCGTCACCACAAGGGCCAGCAGCAGGTGGCCGACAACCACCAACAACTTGACCGTCCAGGGATCCATGGTAGGTCCCGCTAAGGGTGTCTGACAGACGTGCCGGGCCACAGGATCAAGCGCACGTCGCCCCGTAACCGCCCATGAAGCATGATGCTGCCACCCGGGCGCCAGCCCCGCAAGCCCGGCAACATCATGTGCAAGCGAATGCACGCGCCGAGGCCTGGAGTCGCGCGGGCCATTCGTGATCGTCTTGCACCCGTGACCCCAGCCGTCACGGCCGCAACGGCTTGGCCAGCCCCAATCGGCGGTGCGGGATGTCGAGGATGATCCAGTCCGACGCGGTGAGCGCCGCCGGTTCGATCACGGCGTCGAGACGATCCGGCCAGTTCTCGAGTGCCGACCCGGGCGGACCGTCGACCAGATAGACCGCCTCCGACACCGGCAGCGCGCGATTGCCCAGCCGTACCGGCACCGTCAGCGCTGCACCGACGAAGCGCATCGGCCCCGATCGCCCCGCCAGGCGATACGATGTCGTGCCGGCGCCAGGGCCGTCGCGCCCCGTGAGCTTCTTCCAGACGGCGAATGTGGTCCACAACGGGAACGGACTCAATCCGGTGTCGAACAGCGCCCGAACGGTGTCGCTGGGGCCTGCCAGGATCGGGACGATCACCTGATTGCCCGTGAAATCGATGGCAACGACCGTCGCCGCCGGACCGAAGGCCGCCTGGAGATCGGCGGGCGGGGCGAATGTCCCCAGCCGCTCACCTCGCACGTCGATGATCAATCCCTGCCGCTCATAGTTTGGTAGACCGAACACGCCGATCTCGCGCGTGGCAAGATTCTCCGCAGCCCCCGACCCCCGCCGCATCGAGACGGCGGTCACTCCCGAGAGCACGCCGTGCAGTTCGCCGGTGCGCCGGATCGGATCGCGGCTTGCGGTGACGACGGGAAATCCGTCCGGCATTTCGCCGCTGGCGGCGAGATCGAGTTGGACCACCGACGGGGGCTGCCCGTCCATCAACTGCACTTCGAGGAGGATGGCGGCGCGTTGAAAACGGACGCTCCCGTTACCAGCCATCGCCCAGTAGAAGGGCGTCCACCGCAAGGCGATCGGCGTAGCCTGAACAACCGGTGCGTGATGGATGCAGCCGGACGCCATCAACGCGAGTGCGCCGCCGAGAATTGCGACGGCACCACGATTTGCCCCGGGCGGCCGCCACGATACTCCGCCACTCACGCGCCGGCCGGTCCGCAAGTCCTGGCCCAGGGAATGATGTCCAGCCGCTCGAACGGAATCGGGCGGCCGGTTTCCTCACAGATGCCGAAGCGGTCGCGGTGGCGATGCAGCCGGTCGAGCGCCGCGTCGATCTCTTCCAGTTCCCGTGACATCCGGTCGGCGTTGGCGGTCTCGATCTCGTCGTCGATGGTATCCGTACCCAGGTCGGCCGGATGAATCGGCACGACGGACAGATCGCCCGCGCGGTCCTGCTCGTCTTCCGCCGCTTCCACGCCCGTGGCCAGATCGAGGTCGCGGCGAAGGCGGGCGCGCTCCTTCAACAACCTGCGCTCGAGATGCTTCAGTTGTTGCTCGCTGAGCGGCATGACGACGTCCTCCGGACAAGGTCCTGATTCATCGGTCGAGTCGGTGATTCGCTCGAGGCCTGACATCGAAGATATGGACCGTCCCGGCCCCTCACCCTTGCCAGCGGTCGAGCGCGACGATCTGGACCAGATTGCCACATGTGTCGTTCAACATCGCGATGGTCGACCCGGTCACCTTGGTCGGCGGCATGGTGAATTCCGCCCCGAGCGCCTTCAGTCGATCGTACTCCCGCTGGACGTCGTCCACGAAGAACATGACCGCCGGCTGGCCCTGCCCGAACAGCGCCAGCTGGTATGTCCGGGCCGCCGGGTTGTCGTTCGGGGCAAGTTGCAGCTCGATGCCGTCCGGTTCCTCGGGAGCGGCAACGGTGAGCCATCGGTAGGGTCCGTTGGTGTAGTCCGCCTTCTTCACGAAGCCGAGTATGTCGCGGTAGAAGTGTAGCGCCCTTTCCTGGTCGCTCACGTGGATGGTAGCGATCTTGATCTTCATGGCATGTTCTCCCGTCACGGTGTCGGGTTGGTCGGCGCGTCGATGCCGAACTGTTCGGTGTATTCCGCCGCAGGCGCTGCCAGCCGAAGGTGAGCGCGTCGCCGCCGACGATGCGGCCGATGGCGAGCCAGACGGACTTCGAGGAACCTCGCCGGCACGGCCCGTCTGACGCGGGATGCCGAGACTTGTGGCGCCGGCGTGCCGACGGTCGAGCCCGTCACGGGGCCGGTTGTGCCGAGGTTGCGATCGGGGTCGAACGGCGCCCATTCGCGGAGTTGCGCCGGATCGGCAATCGCTTCCTGGACCGTCGCCGGCGGATGCCGCAGCTCCCGGACGAGCACGAGCGTCCACCGCGCCCCTTCCTTCCGCACCTCGGCGCCGGTGGCGGCGCCGGGTGCGTAGTCCGCCCCCGCCGCTCCCGCCCCGCGGCCGCGCCGCAGCAGAGCATTGGCCGGAAGTCATCCGCCCCGGCGATCGAGGAGCGACTCGGCGATCACTGGCGCGTCAGCGTCACGCGCGCAAATGGTCGTCGCCCGCTGGCATCGTCGTTGTCCAGGTGCCACGTCCAGGTGTCCTTCGCCCGATCATAGACAAAGGTGTTGTGGAAATGGTCGGTGGGTGACGCGGTGAAGACGAACGGAATCGAATCACCAGCCGCGATGCCCCGCCCGATGCCGCCCGGATCGAAGGCGTTGTAGCCGGTATTGTCGAGCCACAGGCCGGCGTATTCGCCCGTGTGCGGATCCCGGACGAGGTACACGATGGCCTCGTACGCCGGCGTACCGGCCGGCGTGCGCTCGCGGGAAACCTCGTGCATCTCCACATATTCGCCGCCGAGCACCCACTGGAACGTCACGTCGTGGACGACGTCCTTTCCCGCCATCGGGCCGCGCAGCACCCAGTGACCGATCAGGTGACTCAACAGACTGTCCCGTCGGGGTGCCTGTGCGCCGAGCGGAGCGGCGAGCAAGAGTCCAAACAGAGGGATGATCAGGCGCTTCATCATCGGATATCGCTCCTTGGCACGGGATCGCATCGCCAACCGCTGCCATCCATGTACGCCATTCACAGCAACCCGTTGAACCCCAGCACGAATCGCCACCCGGTGGGCGCCCGGAGCCCTCGCGCCAGATCGAGACGGATCAGCCCGTCGAGGAAGCTCCCGCCAAGCCCGACGTCGACCAGCGCCCGTCCGCGGCCGAACGCGGGACGATCCCCCGCCCACCCGGCGTCGCCGAAGACCACGAGTCGCGCGGCCGGGGCGCCACGGGCCATCTCCACCCGCGAGAACCAGAAGGCTGGGCCGGCAATCGCCCCGCCGGCGTAACCGCGCAGCGTCGCCGCGCCGCCCAGTTCGGTGAACGACTGCACCGGCAGCGTCCCCACGCTGCTGCCCCCGGCGAGCGACAGCGCCACGCTCCAATTGCCGGGCGGCGTGAGGAACGCCCTCACCGTCGCCGACCCCTTGCCGAAGTCGAAATCGCCGGTGGCCCCGGCTAGATCCACTTCGGTGCCGAAGCGCAGCGTCGCCGAGACGACGTGTTGCCCGCGAAGCGTGACCTCAGCGCCTGCTTCGGTCGCGGAATCGGCAACGATGTTGGGACGAAAGCGTCGATCCGCATCGAACAGGTGCGCCAGCGATGTCTGCGTTGACACGAACGCCGGCGTCTGGCGCTCGTAGCTCAAGCGCACGTTCCATCGCGCCGTCACCGCGTCGCCGATCGTCGCCTCGGCGCCGAGGGCGCGGTAGTAATTGCCGTCATCCACCTGGAAGAGGAGCGCCTCCGCCGAATTGAGGGCACCGAATGGCGCCACGTCGGGATTGGCCGCGGCAAGGCGTCGATAACCGGTCAGCGCTATCCGCGTCGATTGCGTGGCCCGCTGCAGTGACAGCTCGCCATTGATGACGTGATCCGCCACGCCATACCGCGCGCTGCCGAGCACGCCGAACTCGCCCGCATCGAGTCGCCCCCGCGCTTCGAGCGAGAGGGCTTCGATCCGGTTGTATCGCACGTGCGACAGAAGCGAGCTCACCCCGTGCGGCAGCTCGAGGCGTTGCTCGCCGGGCCGCGCCGGCAGCTGTTGCAACGCGTCGCCCAGGTGCCTGATCTCGTCTTCCGGGATCATGTCCCCCATCTGCAGCACGGGCGGTCCCAACTCCGGGCTGGTGAGCAGTGCGGCGGTATCCGTCGGCACCACGATGGTGAGGTTCGAGTCGCGCCGCTCGCGCCGCCGGGTCGTGTCCCCCGCTGGACGCGGGCGCGTCGTGTCGCCGCGTTCGCGCTGCCGCCGGCGGCGATAGCCCCCGCTTCCCGCCGGACGGAAGGTGCTGTTGCTGTCGCGCGGGGTGCCGCCCTGCACGGCATAGTCGTCGTAGGTCCGCTCGATCCTGAGCGGCACGTCGAGCCAGCTCCCCATCGTCCCGTACGCATCGATGGCGACGAACCTCGGCATCCACCACCGCTGGTCGTAGAGGCCGTACTCGAGCGTCACATAGCGCGCATCGGCATGGACGTCGACGAAGCCGGGAACGTCCTTCATGTCGCCCGAGTCGGCGTCGCGCCGCAGATCGAAGGGGCGGGCCGGCCGGTAGACGATCCGCACCAGCGCGTGCGAGTCGGCATCGAACCACAGCGTACCCGCCATCAACCGGTAGTCAGCCCGGCGCGGCGTCACCTGCAGCGCCACGATGTGGACCCGCTTCCCGTTGGAGAGCGCGATGGTGGTGGTGTCGCCGATGGCGTAGCGGTAGTCGGATTCGGCCCCATTCCGGAGGGGGTAGACCACGCCGGAATCGCGCGGCGACGCCCCGATGACGCGGAGATAATCCTGTGCCGGGTCGATCACCAGGTCGGCGATGTCACTCCGGAGATCGTCGGGCACCTGGAGCTGCCGGGTCGCGATCGGGACACCCTGCCGCGCGCCGAGCACCTTCACGGTGCTGATCGAGTCGCGCCGCCAGTCGATCTGCGCCGCCAGTTCCTCGTGGAACAGCATCCGGTCGCGCAGCAGCGCGTGCATGCCGACCCCGATCCGCTCGCGCACCGTGGCGGTGTATGACGTCACCAGCGCTTCGTTGCGCTCGCGGGCCGCACGCGCGGCGCGGACCAGCTGCGCCGTCGCGGAGTCGGCGTACGAGTCCGGAGGAATCGGCCGGGCAACAGTGTCCTGCTGCGGTACGGCCGTGGCGAGCAGAAGGGCGAGGACGACCACGTTCCGCTACGATTCGCGCCGGAAGATCACTCCGCGCTTCATCACCAGCCGCACCGATCGGGTGTTGCCGATGTCACGCAGCGGATCGGCGTCCAGCACCACCAGGTCGGCGCGCTTCCCCGCCGTGATCGACCCGACGTGATCGAAGATGCCCAACGTCCTGGCGCCGTTCTCGGTTGCCGCGACCAGCGCCTCGGCCGGGGTGAAGCCGGCGCGGGTGACAAGCAGCGCGATCTCCTGATGGACATTGGGGAGTGCCGTCGAGTCGGCGGCGCTGATGCTGTCGGTGCCCGTCGAGATGATCACACCGAGCTGCCGGGCCCGGCGAGTCACGGCGCCGGCGAGATCGAGTTCCCGCCCGGGTGTCATGACGAAGAGCGTCGGATCGAAGGCGATCCGGTGGGCCGCCATATACCGGAGGACCGAGTCCAGCGGCGGCGAGTCGATGATCGTGTCGCCCGCGGCGAGCCGAGGCTGCAAGGCGGTGCGCTGCGCCCGGGGAATCGCCATCGCCACCAGATTGGCGTGCGACATCGCGTCGAGCCCGCTCACTTCCACCTGCGCCGGCGTGGCGGGAAAGAGATCGGCGTGCGCCCAGACCAGCAGTCCCTGGTGATGCGCCTCGGCCACGATGCGCGAGGCCATCGTGGAGTCGAGCGCGGCATACATCTTGATCGCGGTTGCCCCGGTGCCCTTCGCCATCGCCACCAGTTCGCGGAGATCGGAGTTCGTGTCGACCGCGTGCATCCACGGCACGGTCCCCGGCGCGGCACCCGCCGAGGCCATGTGGGTGCGCGGATCGGCGAAGAAGGATGGCCCGGCGAAGAGCGCGGCATAGCGGATATCGGGGCTCGGGGCGTCGGTGACCGCCGCGTCGCGTGCGTAGCCGGCGAGGCGGCGCGTGTCGCCCGCCATGTCACGGACGTTGGTCACGCCACCGCGAATTGCGGCCTTGAGCCTGGCCAGCGCCCGGTCCCGCGTGTCCTCGTGGTCGGGATCGGTGGCGAGATGGACGTGCGAGTCGATCAACCCCGGAATCACGAAGCGTCCGCGAACGTCGATCACCTCGTCGCCTGGCCGGGCGGCATAGTCGCGCCCCGAGTCGATCGCCGTGATCATCGAGTCGTCGACGATGATAGTCCGGTCGTGTGTCCAAATCGCCGTGCCGTCGAACACCTCGGCGTGCGTGAACACGACGCGATGGTGCGCGGAGGCTGGCGCCGTTTGCGCGGTGACGGTGGCCGGGCCGGCGAATGCGGCGGTCAACGCCGCGGTGATGAGGATTCTCATGACCGGAAAAGGTAGCTCAACAGCAGTACGTCGCGGCACCGCATCCTGGCCGTCAGTCCGCGACCCGTTGCCGAAAGAGCTCTCTCGTCGCGGCCGCCACCAGATAGACCGAGGGCGTGGCCACGAGAGCCATCAACACCGTGCCGAGCGGGCTATGGAGCCTGCCCCAATCCGGCTGCGCCGCGGGGTAGCACAGCGAGCCAAGTATCAGCGCCAGACAGAGCGCGGCAAACCCGATGGCAGACGGAGGATCCAGCCGAATGGCCGTGGAGGCCTTTCGATACGCCCACGCGATATCGATGCTGGCCGAAAGCGCTGCAGTTGCCACGGCCCACTCCCAGTCCAGACTCAGCGCGAAGTACCGCCGGCCCAGATACCACGCCGCGAGATATACCATCAACGCTCGCGTCAACCGCCCGAGCGACCGAAGCGCGGTCTGGCGAGGGACGGTGGCGCGGGTCATCGGCTTGGCCGCCAGTTCGAAGGAGCTGAAGTCACTGCGTATGACACGGCGCGTTACCCGTTCCGCCGGTGGCGGAGGTAGACCAGGCCGTCCCACACGAACCAGACCAGCCATCCGGTCACGAACCACGACACACCGTCGCCGACCGTTCGCTGGCCCGGAGCGACGGCGAGCACCACCGCCGTCGACGTGGCCGCGATGAGCAGCGACCGAACGGCGATGTGCGGCAGCGAGTGTCTATCGAGCAGGGGCAGCCGCCCTCCATTCGTCGCGGCAGATGGCGTACACCGCAACGTCTTCGAACCGGTCCCCCTTGCGCACCGCCTGGCGATGCACCCCTTCGAATCTCATTCCCAGCTTCTGCATCACGCGTCCCGACGCCGGATTGCGCGTCATGTGGTGCGCCTGCACGCGATTGAGTCCGAGGGCCGTGAACGCGAAGTCCCGCACTGCAATGGCCGCTTCGGTCACGTAGCCCCTCCCCCACTGTTCCTTCCCGATCCAGTAGCCGAGTTCGCCGCAGAGGTGCGGGCGGTTGATCCCGAGCGCGACCGCGCCGATCACCGTGCCGCCAAGCGTAACGGCGAAGGTCGCGCGGCGCCCTTCGCCCCAGGCCGGAGCGTGGCTCTCGATCCATTGCTGAGCCATGCCGTCGAGGTACGGGTGCGGAATGTGGAGCGTGGTATCGGCCACGTCGAAGTCGCCGGCCAGCTGTTGTACCACCGCCGCATCGGCAACGACGAACGGCCGGAGAACGAGGCGCGCAGTGGTCAGAGTCGGCAGCGGTGAACTCAGCACGGTTTCACCGTCAGCTCTCCGGCTTCGACTTGCACGCCATTCCCGGTGACCAGCCGCCGCCGGGCTTCCGGATGAACAGCCGCCCGGGCCGTGCCGCATCGGGGCCTTCACCGATTGTCCCGCCGGCAAGGACCGCGGTATTCCCGGAGCCACCGCCGCAGTGCGTCGGCCGAGGGCTTCACAGCCCGGTCTTCGCCTCCATCTCCTCTGGATACCGGTCGCCGTATACCTCGACCGTCCTGGCAAGTTCGTCGAGCTCGCGCAGATCGCCGGCCGACAGTTCGATCGCCGCCGCGCCGATGTTCTCCTCGAGCCGCCGGAGCCTGGTCGTGCCGGGGATCGGCACGATCCATGGACGCTGCGCCAGCAACCACGCCAGCGCGATCTGCGCCGCGGTGGCCCGCCGCCGCCGCCCGATGGCGGCGATTCGCTCCACCAGCGCCTGATTCGCCTTGCGGTTCTCGGCCGTGAACCGCGGCAGGTTGTTGCGGAAGTCGGTGCTCACGAACGGCGTCTTCTCGTCGATCACACCAGTGAGAAATCCGCGCCCCAGCGGTGAAAACGGCACGAACCCGATTCCCAGCTCCTCGAGCACCGTGAGCAGCTCCCGTTCGGGTTGACGCCACCAGAGCGAGTACTCGCTCTGTACCGCTGTCACCGGTTGCACCGCGTGCGCGCGCCGGATGGTCTGCACGCCGGCTTCGGACATGCCGAAGTGTCTGACCTTCCCTTCGCCGATGAGGTCCTTCACCGTTCCTGCGACGTCTTCGATCGGGACCGCGGGATCGACCCGGTGCTGATAGAAGAGATCGATCACGCCCGTCCGGAGGCGCTTCAACGACGCCTCGGCGACCTCGCGGATGTGCGCCGGACGGCTGTCCTCACCGGTCTGGCGACCGTCGGGGGTGAACCGGAAGCCGAATTTGGTCGCGATCACGACCTGGTTGCGCACCGGCGCCAGCGCCTCGCCGACGATCGCCTCGTTCGTGTACGGCCCGTACGCCTCGGCGGTATCGAAGAAGGTGATGCCCCGATCGACCGCCGCCCGCGCCAGCGCGATCATCGCGTCGCGGTCCGGGAAATGGCCGTATCCGTGGCTCATCCCCATGCAGCCAAGCCCGAGGGCGGAGACCTCGAGCGTACCGAGCATTCGCGTCTGCATCACGACTCCCAGGTCCGGGGGCTCCGGATTGTAGCATGGGAAGGATATTCCTGGTGAACTGGCGGATCCGCGGCGCCGCGACGCAACGTGAAACATCGGCGCGATTGTCGATCGTCTTGGCCACCGAGTTCCAACAAGGCGCTGGCTGCAACAGAAGTGACCCGGAGCAGCGCACCCAGGATCGGCGAAGACTTCGCGACAATCGCGGCGCTCGCTGAACGCCAGCCGGAGGAGCTGGAACGATGAGCCGGAATGAATCGGCTGTCTCGACCACCGCGCCGAACGAGGTCGCGCAGGCGACGGTGGTGACCACCATCGCCTGTCGCACGGAGGATCCGGCGCGCACCCCGGGCCGCGGCGCGCTCCGGGCTCAGTCGGCCATGTTGCAGCCGATATTGACCTGCGTGATTGCGGTGTTGATACTCCGGATCGATGCGTTCGTGCTGTTCATTGCGGTGATGCGCCAGCCGCCCTTGTTCTTCTCAGCGTTCTTGAGCGACCCCTGTGCGTCCTTCAGATTCTGAATCGCCGACTTCATGCTCGCGATCGCAGCCGACATGTTCGGCTGCCTCGGTCCGCAATCCGCGACCACGGTCGGCTTCGCGGCGGCAGACGCCGCTCGGGTGCCGATCGACACGGCCAGGGCGATGGCCAGGCAGATGGCAATAAGTCTCCAGATGTTCTTCATGGGGTCCTCTGTGAGTTTGGGGGGGTCGAGAAACATGGGCGCTGAACGTACCGGCGGCGTGTTCCGGCTGTCAATCCATTGCGAACGTCGGGCCGCCCCCGAGGGGGCACGGCTTGCCGGTGACTGCTGCCCAGCCGGACGCCGCAATCGGCGGTCACTTCCGGGTCCGCCTTGCACAAGTTGGCGAGAAGCTACACCACTTCATGGTGATCGTGCGGAACTGGTCGGACGGAACACGGGATGCAACGCCCGCACCCTGATCCGGACCCCGGGGGGCGACGCGCCGGCGAAGTTGCGCGGGGCCCGGGCCGGGGGGCTGGTACAGTGCTGAACGATGGGCAACCGCCTCGAACTGACACGCCGGCCCACATCGGTCCTGACCCCTGCGGCTGGCGCGCCGGCCCTTACCGGTGGCGCGACGCACCGGGTATGATTGTCATGACGGCCGGCGCGGCCCACCTGGCGTTTGGCAGTTACCGGAATGAGGAATGCGTATGAAACGTGCGTGGATCACCGCGGTCGTCGCACTGGCGGTCGCATGCGGGACCAAGCCCCCTGCCCCGAGCACCCCACCTCCTCCCCCACCACCGCCGCCGCCACCGCCACTCGCGCTGACCGACTTGGCCGGGACCTGGAACGGCGTATCGATGATGCCGTCGAATGACAGCGTCCTCGTGAAATTCACGATCGACGCCAAGGCCGACACGATGGGCTGGATGGAACACCTGCCGAATCGCAAGCCGATGGCCATCCACGTCATGGCGTCGGGCGACAGCGTGACGATGGATGCCGCACCATTCCAGAGCGTGCTGCGCAAGGGCGTAATGGTCAGCACCCATACGGTCGCGCGCATGCAGGGTGGCGACCTCGTCGGGGTGACCACTGCCCATTACCGCACGAAGGCGGCGGATTCAGTCGCGACGTTGAATTTCAAGGCGACCAGGAAGCAGCCGTAAGGAAACGATTGCCCTTGGGGCGGAGCGCCGAGTTGGTGCGCTCCGCCTCCGCCTGACCGGCAGCAACCGCGAACGCATCGTCGCGAATGAATGTCGTTGCTTCGCGGGCGATCGCAACGTGCGCCGGTCAGGCCTCGGCAATGGCCGCGATCGACACCTTCAGCCCGGGAATCCGTACCGGCAGCTTCGCACCTTGACGAGCCGGGGCATCCGCAGGAAACCATCGCAGCCACTCTTCGTTCATGCCGGCGAAATCGTCCTCGTCTGCGAGGACAACCGTGACGCTCACGATCTTCTCGAGGGAGCTGCCGGCTTCTTCGAGGATGGCAGAAATGTTGGTCAGGCATTGGCGAGTCTGCTCCTGAATCGTCGTGCCCATGATCTGCCCGGTGGCCGGATCCTGGGGGGCCGTGCCGGAAACGAAGACGAGCCCGGCGGCCTTGACCGCCTGGCTGTACGTGGCCGGCGGCCTGGCCGCCTTCGGCGTATAGATGATCTGGCGAGGCATCTTCTCTCCCGAGCGCATCGGCTCATCGGTTCTTCCCACCCGGTCAGCCTACCACTCCACGACGGCCACCGCAAAGGGCCCGAGCTCGACCTTCCCGTTCGCGACCTTCGCCGACCGCGCCGGCCCGTCACCCGACGTCTCGTCGACCACCAGGACGCTCGCCCCCGCGGCATCGGGCACCGGAATCTCCACCAGGTGATTCCGCTTGTTCGCCAGCAGCAGCCTGCGACCCGCACGCGTCGCGAACGCCTGCGCCACGACATCACCCGAACTGATTGACGTGGCCACCAGCGTGTCACCCGGATGGAAGGAGTTCTTGATCAGGCTCAGCACCCAGTAGCGGGCATTCGGCTTGTTCGCGGTCCAGTCCATCATGCTCACACTCGGGTACTGCGTCGGATATCCCACCAGTTGCGACATGCCCACCACATCGATCTGCATCCGCGACAACGCGACGAACAGATAGGCGTACAGCGATCCGCACGCGTTCCAGTACGCCTGGGGCGGTGGCACGCTGTCGCCGGGACTGTTGTCCCTCGGCAGGATCACGCCCAATTCGTCCAGATCCGTCTTCGTCCCGGGCGACAGTCGATTCCGGATCGCCTCCACGTATCGGACCGTGTTCAGGAACCCGTCGGCCTGGTCGAAGAACGTGTCCTGCCAGTTGTCCGGCTGCTGGTCTGGTGTCGGCGTGGCATAGAAGTGGTACGAGATGTAGTCGAGAGGGATCCCCGGCTTATGGTTCGCGTGATTCAGGAAATATTCGAACCAGCGCGGATTGGAGCTCGGCGCGGCCAGCGCCAGCCCCATGAACTGCGTGGTGGGCGAAACCTCGTGGATGGCGCTTACGATGGCGTCGTAGCGCGCCGTGTACTGCTCCGGCGTCATCACGTGCTCGGACTCGACCTCGTTCAGCACTTCCCAGATGGGCAGCCGATAGTGGTAACCGGACACGTGCCGCGTTCCGTTCTCGTCGGTAAACCCGCCATTCACATACCAACTCACGAGGCGCGCGTAATACGCGCCGAGCTCCGCCCCGCTCGAATCACGGAGTTCGGTGCCCTGCGTGTAGTTCCAATACGGCCTGTCGGGATCGTCGGGATAGGTCACCGGCGTGCCGGTCTTGAACAGCCACGCGGGAATCGTGGAGAAGTTCATGACCGTGGGGTGCCCTTCGGTCGCGGCAAGAAACGCCTTCGTCATCGGATCGATCAGCGTGAAATCCCATGACGTCTTCTCGGGCGTCGGCGGCTGCAACTCGGCCACGGCCAGTCTGGGATACGGCAGCCACGGCACGTAACGCACGTCGTCGGCGCCGAGTTCCTGCAATGCCCGGTATGCGGCCGCGCCGAGCGCCTGCCCGGGACGCAACGGCGGGTTGACCACGACTTGAAGCGTCGGTGTCGTCTTCGACACCGCGGTCACCTGGTCCCAGTGAATGGTCAGAGTCGGCTGCTGGCCACACAATTTGGCGGCCCCGGCGACTGTCGCGAGCGCGGCGGCAAGCAACACGAACCGGCATGTCGCCAGCACGCTTGTCGAAGACGTGTACCGCCCGACTCGCGCCCGGCACGACCATGTGGAGTTGGCCCGGCCCATGGAGTTCCCCCAGGAAGATGGTTGCTACTGTCGTTCGCCGCGTGCGGCCCAACACTAGGCTTGCTTGAGCCGGATGCCGATGATCAGCCAGACGATCCACGACACGAGTGTCACGATTGCCACGGCGAGCGGTAGCCAGAACGCCAGTAGGGCCAGCAACGCGTAGAAGGCGAAGGCGGCGTACCCGTTGCGCCTGTTGTCGCGTGCGGTCGCGGCGGCGTGTGCATCGACGAGCAGGTGATTCTTCAGGGCGGAGCCGGTCACCAGCACCCAGGCAATCGCCTGGAGTGCCAGCACGCCATCATAGACCACGACCGCCGGTGCGGCGTGATTGGTCAGCAGAAACTCGCCCAGCAACGCCGTCGGAAAGGGAATCAGGACGACGGTCAGCAACAGAAAACCGTTGGCATAGATGAACGAGGGCGACGACCCCTTGACCAGACGGAATGCACCGTGGTGATTCACCCATGTGATGAAGATGATCCCGAAGCTGAGCAGGAAGGCAAAGATCGTCGGCATCAGGCGCCCTAGTGCCTGCCAGAGCCCGAGCGCACTCGTGATCGTGGCGGTCGACGGCAGTCGGACGTCGATGATCAGCAGCGTCAGCGCAATGGCAAAGACGCCATCGGAGAAGGCTTCCAGCCGGGCGTTGGAATTGGCTTCAGCCATGGCGGCAGTCATCGCTCGAACCGGCGAAGTCGAGCCCATCGTTTCGCGGCGATCGCCGCGTCGCGATCCGGCCCGTTGGCATGATCGCTCGTGTGCCACGCCATCGCCATGAACACGATCGTCGAGAGAATGAAGACTGCCACCGCGGAGACGACGATCGGCACCAGCAACGACAGGAACGGGGCATCAGGGCCTCGGGCGGCGTGGATGGAGACCGGATAATCTACCGCCGGAAGTGGAACCCGTCTCCGTCCACACGCCTCACCGGGTGACCGGCAAACGGCTACCTTCTCTCGATGATTCTCTGGCCGCTGCTCGTCGTCGCCGATTCGTTGATCCGCCCGCTCGGCGCGCTCCCCGCTGGCATCACGGATGGCTGGGCCTCGACGATCCGTGGCGAGCGCTTTTCCTACCAGAGCGCCCATCCTACCGCCCACGCCTCGCTCCTGGTGCGATCCGTCGACAGTACCGATGACGCCCGCTGGCTCACCGCACCGGTGACCGGTGGCGCGGACGCAATGCACCACATCGCCTTCCTCGCCGCGATGGATGTCACCGACCCCGGCCAGGCGCCCGTCCGGTTCTGGATGACGGTGAATGGCCACCGATTCGCGCTGCCCCAGCCGGTCAGCGCGGCGGCGGCGTGGCAGGTCACGGGCATCGACGGCATCACCCTGCACTTCCGCCGCTTGATGACCGACAAGTACGGCGACGTCCACGGCATCATCACGCTCGACGTGCCGGCGGCGATTGCACCTGCCGGCCGGCGCGCGACGCTTCAGGTCCAGGGCGAGGACGTCGGACGGCAGAGCTGGTTCATCCTCTACACGGTCCCGCTCCGGCCGACGATCGCGGCGCATGCCGAGCAACTGCTGATGCGCGGCAGCGGCGGCGCGCGGCAACTGGTGCGGCTCGACGCGTGGGATCCCTTTGACAGCGCGGATGTGGTGGTCCTGGCTTGGGGAGCGCCGGCGGACACCCAACGGCTCGGCCTGGGCGCCACGACGTTCCGGATCGCGGTTCCCGCCGTGCGCCGACCGACGACGACGGCAGTCACCGTGCGCGGACGCGGCGTGGTCGTGAACTTTGCGAAGCTTCCGCTCGCACCGGTGGTGCCACGAGAGATCTACCTCATCGATCACGCGCATCTCGATATCGGCTACACCGACCTGCAGCCGGCGGTGCAGGCAAAGCACGAACGCACGCTCGACAGCGCGCTCGCCGATATCCGGGCGTCCGCCGGCAATCTGCCGGGTGAACGCTTCCTGTGGAATGAAGAAGGGCTCTGGCCGCTGCAGCACTATCTCGTGAGTCGCTCCGCCGGCGACACCGCGCAACTCCTCGCCGCCGTGCGCCGCGGCGACCTGGCGCTGAGCGGACTCTACGCCAACCTCATGACCGGGCTGTCGGGCGGCGAAGAACTGATCCATCTCCTCGACTATGCCCGCTATCTGCGTCGCGTGCAGCACGTGCCGGTCACGATGGCGATGACAAGCGACGTCCCGGGGTTCACCTGGGGGATGGTGCCGGCGCTCGCGCACCAGGGGATCCGGTATCTCTCGAGCGGCCCCAACGAGGGCGACCGGATCGGCTACGCGCTCAAGGCCTGGGGTGACAAGCCGTTCTGGTGGATGGGGCCCGACGGGCGTGATTCGCTGCTGGTGATGTTTGCCGGGCGGGGCTACTCGTGGGTGTTCAACTGGCCGGCAGGACGACTCCGGGTCGAAGACGCCAACGTGATGAGCGAGTACATGGACACGCTCGTGGCACACCGCTATCCATGGTCGATCGTGCAGGTGCGGGTGGCCATCGGCGGCGACAACGGGATCCCCGATGCCCAGCTCACCGGCGAAGTGCGCGCCTGGAACGCGCGCTACGCCAGTCCACACCTCATCATTGCCACGCTGCCGCAGATGTTCGACTCGATGGCGGCCCGGTACGGCTCGAACCTCCCGAAGATCCGCGGTGACCTCACCGGATTCTGGGAAGACGGCGCGGTGAGTTCGCTGCGCGAAGAGATCATGACCCGCGAGAGCGCGGCGCGGATCGTCGAGGCGGGTGCGGTCGCGGCGCTCCGCGGCCTGCGGTTGCCACCGGCGAGCGTCGACTCGGCGTGGGCCGACGTGCTTCTCTGGGACGAGCACACCTGGGGCGCCGACCAGAGCATCAGCGACCCCGAAGCACCGAAGAGCATGGCCGAGTGGCGATACAAACAGCACTTCGCGGTCGCGGCCGATTCGGCGAGTCGTGATCTCGCCGCGCGCGCCACCGCATCTCGTGAGCAGGCGGGCGGGATCGCCGTCTGGAACACCCATGATGTGGCGGCGCACGACATTGTCGTCATCCCCGACTCACTGCGCAGCGCGTCGGGTGGATTTTCGGATCGGAGCGGCCGACCGGTCGCGTCGCAGCATCTCCGCGACGGCGGCCTGGCAGTCCGCGTCGATCTTCCCCCGATGCAGCCGACCTGGCTCTCCGCTGCGACGATGGCGACGGGCACCGCCGCACCCGGTCCGACGATCGCGACCGTGCGCGCGGCCGGGGACTCGCTCTGGAACGGGCGCGTCGTGGTGCACGTCGACCGCGAGACCGGCGCCGTGTCGAGCGTGCGCTGGCGCGGACACGAACTCGTCGACCGGAAGCGGGGCGGTTGGGGACGGTACCGCTACGTCGCCGGATTCGACACGAGTCGCGCGCAGGACGTGAGCCATACCAGGATCACCGTCGTCGACACGGGGCCCCTCGTCGCGACGCTCGAGGTCGCCAGCGACGCCCCGGGCGCCAACTCGCTGGTGCGCGACATTGCGCTCGACGCCGGCAGCGACGCCGTGCAGATCACCACCCATCTCGACAAGGCGCTGGTGCGTGCCAAGGAAGCGTGTGCACATCGCCTTCCCGCTCGCTGTCCCGGGCGGTACCGTGCGCATGGAACAGGGCTGGGCGATCGTCCGACCGGATGTCGATCAGGCGGTCGGCGCCAATCGCAACCTCTATCCGGTGCAGCGCTGGCTCGACGCGAGCAATGCCGACTTCGGCGTGACGATCGTGACACCCGACCTGCCGCTCTGGGAGCTGAACGGCCTCACCGCCGAGGCATTCGACCAGCCACAGGGACGCGAGGCATGGCTCACCCATTCGCTCCCCGGCACCGAGCTGATCGCGTACGCCATGAACAACTACTGGCACACCAACTACAAGGCCGATCAGCCGGGGCCGGTGACATTCCGGGTTGTCCTGCTGCCGCACGGACCGTTCAACGCGGCGCAGGTGACGCACGCCGCACTGGCGGTGACCGAACCACCACTGCTCAGCCGCGAGACGGCCGACAGCCCTGGCGCGGCCCGCCTCCAGGTGAACGACAGTCTCCTCGTGTCGAGCCTGGCGCAGAGCCGCGATGGCGACGGATGGATCGTGCGGCTATGGAATCCCGGGACGGCCCCGGTGACGACGACCATCGTATCGCGTGGAGACGGCACCGGACAGGCATGGATCTCTTCGCCGGCCGAAGAGCGGGGCAAGGAGATCCGCGGCGCCATCACCGTCGCCGGCGGTGGCGTCGTGACCATTCGCATCGAGCGCTGACGCAGAAAGGGTCTCTTCCATCGCGCGCCACTCGCCATAGACGTCGCCGAACGGCTGATGAATCAGGTACAGGTCGACGTATTCGAGTTGCAACCGCTTCAGCGCGCCGCGGCCCGCAGCAAGCGCGGGCCGGGCAGCACCGCCTGGCGGAGGAACCGTCGATGGCCCAACCACAGCAGTATGGGGCAATATCCCAGCAACATGACGGCGCAAAGGGCATAGAAGAGGTAACGGTAATCGAGCCGAAAGAACGCCTCGAACGACGCCGTCCTGGTCAATGCACGCCCCTTGCCGCTCTCCAGGTGCTCCATGACCACGAACAACCCTGACGCGCCGCACGTCCACAGCGCCTGAAACGCGCCGACGCTCAGCACCACACCGCCAAGCACGCTTCCTGCCACCAACGTGAACCAGGGCACGCTGCAGAGCGAAATGACCAGTGCGCAATCGAGGAGCCACACCGCCGGGTCGTTCCCGACACCACGCCGTTCCAGGAGCGGCACCAGCGTCAGCGGCAAGAGACAGAGTATCGCCAGCCGCATCCGGTCACGCCACAGCCGTTCGCGCGCGGCATCACGGGGCGAGGGCTCCGGTGTGTCGGGATCGAATGCCTCCACCATGAACACCAGGGCGACGATCGTTGCTGATCCGAACCAGAGTGCCACGAACACCATGGGCACACGCCCGCCGATGGTGGGCAATTGGTGCGCCCACAATATCAGCCCGATGGTGATGACGCCGGCCGAGACAATCCGCCCGCCAGCCGCCATTCGCCTGGACGGATGTCCACCTACACCCGCAGCGAGCAACGGAACCCCCGCCCGGCGTAATACGACTCGGCACC
Source organism: uncultured Gemmatimonadales bacterium (assembly GCA_963697065.1). Classification (GTDB taxonomy): domain Bacteria; phylum Gemmatimonadota; class Gemmatimonadetes; order Gemmatimonadales; family GWC2-71-9; genus Palsa-1233. The sequence goes on along the minus strand of CAVOMQ010000001.1, from coordinate 1,810,172 downwards.
GTTATGGTAGACGAACACCGTGTCGTAGCGGCGATCGCAGAACAGCGCCCCGCCGAGCTTCCGGATGCTGGCCGGTGTCTGCACCCAGCTGGACGTTGCCGTGTCGAACTCGCCCAGTTCCTGCAGTGCCCGGTACTCCTCGACCGTGAGGAGCGTGGTGCCCATGTCAGCGGCCATCTCGACCGCGCTGTTCTTCGGCTTGTGCTCCTTCCGCGCGTCGAGCGCCGGCCGATCGTAGCAGACGCTGCGGCGCCCCTTGGGGCTCTGCACCGAACAATCGACGAAGAGGTATTCGCCGGTCCCCTGGTCGACGCCAACCACGTCCGGCTCGCCGCCGGACTGCTCCATTTCGTGGAGCGGACCGAGCCGGCCGGCTTTCGCCTCGAGTCTGGCCTGCACCGCAGACCATTTGAAGCCGGCATGCCGGTGCATGTGGGCGTCGAAGCGGGCCTGCAACGTCTTGAGCAGGGCATCGCGTTGCTTGGCGGAAAGATTCGTGATTCTGGGCATCGGGGAATGTTCAGGTCAGGGACGAGTGGAGGCCGAGATCCGCGGACCCCGGCGCCCCATGCCGGGGTACGGCGTGCCTCCGAACTTAACTGCATTGCGGCGCGCGCAGCTCACCCGCCCGCCTTGGTCCGGGCGGGCCTGAGCGACGGCCGCTTCACATGCCAGCGCCGCCGCAGCCGCACCGAGTCGAATCCGAGATAGTCACCGGCGGACAACGGGTTCTTGCCCACCAGCTCGAAGCGGAGGGTGTGCTGGCCGGGCGACAGGGTGTAGCTCCCCAGGTAAATGTCACGCACCGCGATGTCCGGAGCATAGAAGTCACCGGGGCCCCGTGGATCCCAGTCGGGGTAGTCGCCGAGCGAGTCCGCCGGTCTGCCGTCCACCAACACGCGCCAGCGACCGTAGTCCGGCGCGTGCGTCATGCGCAGCACGAGGCCCTGAAGCTCCGCGGTGTCCACCCGGAACGTCACCTCCAGCCAGGCGCTGTCGGTGGCGGGTTGGAAGAAGATCTGTCCGTCACCGGTCCAGTCGTAGCCCTTTTGCAGCGCGATGGTGCCCGGGGAGTGACGGGCACTCGACACCATCGCCGATCCCTGGATGGTGTGGTCGAGGTCCGGGAAGGTGCGCCCGGCCAGGTCCGGCATCGGGTCCCGCGGCAGCGTCGGGCCCACCTGGTACCAGAACGCCACCGTGGCGATGTCGTCCTCCCGGGGCACGTGGCCGTCGACCTTTCCGGTTTCGGTCTCGTCGGCGGACATCCAGCCGGTGTGCTCGAACGTGAATCGCAGCGACCGGGTGAAGCGGATCGGATCGACGATGTGCCAGCGGTACATGGTGGCGCGCATGCCCAGGTCGCTGGGGTCGGCGCTGAGATACGTAGTCCCGAAATACGGCCAGGTGTTCGGGTCGAGCCCCCATGCCTGCAGGAAGTAGTCCTCGGTGCCGGTGCCCTGGATGGTTGGACGCGCGTCGCCGTCGACATAGATCCGCGCATCACCCTCGCCGAACCAGTACGGCGAACGGGATTGCACCGACATCACCGTGCCGACGTACTGCCCTTGTCCCTTGGTATCCAGCAGGACGTAGTCCCTGTTCTTCTCTTCCGGAAACGAACGCCGGTACTCGGCGTTGAAATACGCCGTGCCGGCGGGGAGCGAGTCCACCGTGTTGTAGTCGATCTGGTAGTAGAAGCTGCGCACGGGCCTGGCGCCCTGGTTGGTCACCACGATGCGGGCGTGGTGGCGGAACGGCATCTGCCAGAACGAATTGTACGCGTCACCGCCCTGCACCTGGATCGGCACCGAACGCACCTCCTGGCGGAGTCCGAAGCCGGCGGCGAAGAAGTCGCCGAGCGGCGCCTCCACGGCGGGGGCGGGATTGCCGTTCCAGTAGATGCGGAGGGCGATCTCGTCGGGAGCGGCAGCCCCGTTCGCCGCGAGCCAACTCGGCGCCGCCTCGGCGAAGGTGAGCCAGATGTGGGTGATGACCCCGGGGCCGGCGATGTCGGCCAGCACGGCGGAGTCGCCGGGCTGGATGGCTGTGATGCGATCGAGATTGCTGTTGAAATCGGAATCCGACGACGTCACCGCGTGGCTCACGCCCGGTTGGATCCGGATGAGTGCCGACAGGCTGCCCGTGTCCTGGGCCGGGACCGCATGCACAGCGAGTGACATCGACAGCACGACCGTCGCCGCAATCCCGGCGCGCGCAGGAGCGCATCCGGCGTCGGGGCAAGCCAACGTCCTCATGAACGGCCTCCTGTCGGGCTTGTTCGGATCGAAGTCGGAACCATCCTCGCGGCTGAGCATTGTCGGTTCAGGCCTGTGAGGCCGCCAATTCGTGGTGTGGCCGATCGCGCCGCTCATTGGCCGGCGGGCGGTTCCCACAGTTCGACCTTGTTGCCTTCCGGATCGATGACCCAGCCGAACTTGCCGTACTCGGAATCGTCGACCTTGTCGAGCACGTTGCAGCCTTCTTCGCGCAAGGCGGTGATCAGGGCAGGAAGGTCCTCCACCCTGTAGTTGACCATGAATGGCGCCGTGCCGGGTGCAAACTGGTCACTCTTCATCGACGTGATGAGCCAGGCCGTAGTTCCGCCGACCGGCTTGCCTTCACCGTCGGTCCATGGGAACGCCGCGCCGCCCCACTCCTGGACGTCGATTCCGAGATGACGCTTGTACCAGGCCTGCAGTGCCTTGGCGTCCTTGGCCTTGAAGAAGATGCCGCCAATACCGGTGACTCGTTTCATGACATCTCCGCGGTCCGGGGTGGGGAGCGTGCTTGTCGTGCGGCCTGACACGGGACCCAGAAGAGCCGCCACCTACGCGCTGGCCGCACTTCCCGGACGCCTCTTGCGACTCAGGACACCCGCCGACACCAGCGTGAACACGATGCCGACCGGCAGCGGTTCGAGAAAGGTATACGCAATGTTGACCAGCGGGTTCTTGTACGACTCCACGAAGTCTGCCATCTCCTTCTGTTTCCTGGCAACCTGCTCTTCCGAGGCACCCGAGGCTTTCGCCTTCTCCACCACGTGTGCCGCGAACTTGTCGCCGAAGTCCGGCATGAAATTGTAGAAGATGACTTCCCACGTGGCGACGTAACAGACGCAGGCAAGCCCCATGATGAGGAAGCCCACCGTGAAGGCCCGGCCGAAGGACACCCTTCCACCGGCCACATTGTCACGATACGACTTGACCCCGAAGAACACCATCAGGAACGCGGCCACCATGGTGGCGTAGCCGATGACGGCGCCGTTGTCGAAATCGAGGCCTTTCCACAACAGGAAGGTGATGGCCATCATCGCCGCCAGGATGCCCCCGGCGATCAACCCGAACGTCAGGACGACTTTCCGCATCGCAACTCCGGAGTGGTTGAGGACGGCCGATTCTACCGCCGTCCCCGGGCGAGCGCGTCACCCGAAAGGATGATTTCGGGAGATTCCGGCGGAAATCATACGAAAGTTCAGGGGATGAGGCGGAATTCCTTCCCCAACTGGACCGCCTGGGTCCGCCGCCGGGCCCCCAGCTTGTCGAACACCCGGCTCGAATGGGTCTTGACCGTGTTCTCGCTGACATGCACCCGCTCGGCGATCTCCTTGTTGCTCAGCCCCAGAGCGATCAGCTCGAGGATCTCGAGTTCGCGGGGGGTCAAGCCGAGAGTTTCGAGTTTGCGGTTGTCGCGAACGAATTCCACGGGGGCCGGGACCATCACTTCCCGCACCACCACTGTTGCTCCCCTCCGGGTGATCCTGAGGCCGAGCCAGATCCCCAGGCCCGCGAACACGGCGGCCACCAATCCACCGTAGATCTCGACGGAGTGCTCGACCACGAGGTACCGGTATTCGATGAGCTTGAGCGCGACGATCAGCACACCGCCCAGGAGGCCGTAGAGGAGGACATGCTTCCGCATGGCATTGAAGCTACGCGGTTCCACATCAGCGTGCAGGACGCTTCATTCGCGCGGCTTTGACGATGGAACCGTCTTTCGAGTATGTCGTCCACTCGCCGACCTGCGTACCGTGCGCAAACGATCCGGAGCGCATCAAGGAGCCATCCTTGCGGAACCACTCCCGGTGACCTTCCATCACACCCGCCTCGAGTTCGCCGCGCGCCCGGCGGCCCGCCCGGCGTAGTTGCCCAGGAAATATTGGCGCCGTCCACGACCGCCGTCCGGCCAGTTCGCCCCGACAAGTCCCGTGCTCAGGACGTCCCGTCATCCGCGTTCGCGACCGTGCCGAGCGCGGCCGTCACCCGGTCAGGCGTGACTCCAGCGTGCACCAGCACCTGGGCGGCAATCCCCCGCTTTTCGCGAAGCAGGCCGAGCAGGAGATGCTCCGTGCCGACATGGGAGTGATCGAGGTCGCGCGCTGCCATCATCGCGAACTCGAGGGCCTTCCTGGCCCGGGAGGTATACGGCAGCTCGGGGCCGTCGGCCGCAGCCGCCTTCCCCCACTTCACGATCTCCTCGATCTTCTGCCTGATCTCCTCGCGCTCGACGCCGAGCTCGGTCAGCACGGAAGCCGCGCCGCCCTCATCCTCCCGGAGGAGGCCGAGCAGGAGATGTTCGGTTCCGACGTATTCATGATGCAGGCGCACCGCTTCCTCGCGCGCCATCCGGAGCACCTTGCGCAGCCGGTCGGTAAAGTTGTAGCCGCTCATGCGGGCCCTCCATGCCTGGTGATGCTCATCCAAGCTATGGGACAGAAATGTCGTTGCGCTTGCGGCGTCATTACACCGGCGTGACAGAGTGGTTCAGATTGCGGGTTGGTGGACCGGGGCGGGGTTCGCCGCCGACGCACGGCGTCGCCACTCCACTACCTTTGCCATACCGATGTCCCTCTGACCAGGACCCTCTTCTGCCGTTCACTTCGCTCAAGCTGCACCCCGCCCTGCTCAAAGGCGTCAAGGAACTCGGATTCATCCGCCCCACACCGATCCAGGCCGAGGCGATTCCCCCGGCACTCGACGGCCGCGACATCCTCGCGTGCGCGATGACCGGCAGCGGCAAGACCGCCGCGTTCGTCCTGCCGATCCTGCATCGTCTGATCGACCAACCGCGCCGCACGACCCGGGCATTGATTCTCACGCCGACGCGGGAACTCGCCGCCCAGATCCTCGACGATTGCAACGCGCTGGCCATTCACACGCCCGTCACCGCCGCCGCCATCTATGGCGGCGTCGGGATGGGCCCGCAGGAACACGCCTTCCGCAGCGGCGTCGACATCCTGGTTGCCACACCGGGCCGGTTGCTCGACCACTTCAAGGCGGCGTATGCGCGCCTGCCCGGGATCGAAGTCCTGGTGCTCGACGAAGCCGATCGGATGCTCGACATGGGCTTCCTGCCCGACATCAAGCGGGTGCTGCGCCACCTGCCGGCCAGGCGGCAGACGCTGTTCTTCTCCGCGACGATGCCACCGCCGATCGCCGCGCTGACCCGCGAGATGCTCCATGATCCCGTCGTCATCCGCCTGCAGCGCGAGGCTGCGCCGGCGGTCGGCATCACCCAGGCGGCGTACCCGGTGGTACAGGACCTCAAGACCGCACTGTTGCTGGCCTTGTTGCAGCGGCGGGCGATCGACGAAGCGCTGGTCTTCACCCGCACCAAGCACCGCGCCGACCGGGTGGCGAAATACCTCGTCAAGTCGGGTGTCAGCGCCGACCGGATTCACGGCAACCGTTCCCAGGCGCAGCGCACCGCCGCACTCGCCGCGTTCAAGAGCGGCCGCCTGCGCGTGCTGGTGGCCACCGACATCGTCGCCCGCGGCATCGATATCACCGAACTCGGCCATGTCGTGAACTTCGACGTGCCCGCGGTCCCGGAGGACTACATCCACCGCGTCGGCCGCACCGCGCGGGCCGCCGCCACCGGCGATGCCTTCACGTTCGTGTCGCCCGCCGAGGAAGAGGACCTGCGGCGCATCGAACGCGTACTGGGGAAACGCCTGCCGCGAGTCACCGTGCCCGACTTCGACTACACCGCGCGCAGCGAACCGCCACTCGAAGCAGGGCGCCCGCCGCGTCAACCACGATCCGGGCACGGCAAACGGCCGCGTCCCGGCACCGCGAACGCCGGTCAATCGGCGTCGAAATCCGGCACCGGCGCGCGCCCACCCCGCGATCCCAACTCCTCACGGAGCAACCGGCGCCGCAACTGGCGCGGCAAGCGGGGGTAGGAAGCCGCCGTCGGGTTGCCGCCCGGAGCGCCTTGCGCATGACCCCGGCCCCCCTTGCGGGTCCGGTCCGCGTGCCATATACTGAACCGTATGGTTCAGTTTTCGCAGGCTCGCCTCGACACCTCCTTCGCCGCGCTCTCGGATCCGACCCGACGCGGCGTGCTGGAGCAGCTCGGACGCTCCGACGCCTCGATCACCGACCTGGCCGACAAGTTCCGCATGACGCTCACCGGGATGAAGAAGCACGTGGGCGTCCTGGAGCAGGCCGGGCTCGTCACCACGGAGAAGGTCGGGCGCGTGCGGACCTGCCGGCTCGGCTCGCGCCGGCTGGAGGATGAGACGGCGTGGCTCGAGCGGTACCGCCAGCTCTGGGCCGCACGCTTTGATGAATTGGATACAGTTGTCGCAGAACTCAAACGGAAGGAGACAAGCAATGCACGCAGGAAGTGACAGCGGGTCCACCCCCGCAAAGCCCCGCACGACGGCGGAACGGAAGTCCGAGCGAGAGATGGTTGTCATGCGGAGCTTCGCTGCCCCGCCCCGCGTCGTGTTCGAGGCGTGGACCAGGCCGGAGCTGCTGCAGCGATGGTGGGCGCCGAAGTCGATCGGGGTGTCGTTCGTTTCCTGCGAGGCTGATGTTCGCACCGGAGGAACCTACCGGTTCGTGTTCAGCCACCCTGCGTCACCGGAGCCGATGGCGTTCTTCGGCAGGTACATCGAAGTCAAACCGCCGTCCCGACTCGTCTGGACGAATGACGAAGGGGGCGAAGGCGGAGCCGTCACCACGGTGACGTTCGAAGAGCGCGGTCCGGGCACCCTGGTCGTCATGCACGACCTGTACCCCTCGAAGGAAGCGCTCGACGGAGCCATCGCGTCGGGCAGCATGGGCGAGTTCAGCGAGTCGTTCGAGCAGCTGGACGACCTTCTCGTTACGCTGGGTGCCAGCGTGGGGCGATCATGAAATCGTCGGTCTCGCGGTCGGCCTCGCGGCCCATTCGTGCCGACTTCGATCGGGTGTCTACTGGCCCGGCGTTCCGGAGCCGCTCCACCTTATGCGCATCACGCGCCAGGTCACGATGCCGTCGGCGTCCTCGTCACGGAGGACGACGCGATCATCGCCGAACGCCACCGGTACGTGGCCAGTGCCGGTGAGGCAGCCGAGGAGCCGGCCATCGAGGTCGACGGCGGTATAGCTCCACGTGGTGTCCGCGGCCAGCGTCATCGCTCTCACCCACGCAATCCCGCCGGCCGTCGTCTCCGCGTCGCGGAACGACGGAAGCGAATCGGGATACGGGAATTGCCGATACCGATCCGCGAGCGCCCCCGCATCGATCGGTGTCGCTGAGCGGCGCCGTATCATTTCGATCGTTCCGGCCACATCGCGGTCGCGAAGCTGCGAGGTGACCGGAATCCGCCGCACGGGCACCCGGACGCTCTCGCTGAGTGATCCATCGGGCCGGTAGAGATCGAGCTTCCAGTGATCAGGGCGGACCGCGAGGAACCCCTTGCCCCATTCTGCCACGACCGGATTGGGCGGATACCGCACCGCGACGACGCTCGGCATGCCGGGGGTGGCGACCGTCGGGACACTGCGCATCTCACCGCCTTCCAACGGCACGATGATCCGGATGCTGTCGCTCGCCCCGGTGAGAAGACCGACCGGGAACGGCACCCGTCGGCCCGGCGGTGTGAACTGCGGCGCGTACCCGGCGATCCCCATGATCAACGTGTCGTGATCGAACTGCGCGATGGGGCCAAAGGAGTAGCCCGGTCGGCTCAACACCAGCGCGCGCGTGCGCACGACTCCCTCCGACGGCACCACCCACGCAATCCTGGAATTCCCGTCATCGGTGACGAGGATCGTGTCGCCTCGGCCGCGAGCGAGATCGGCGCGGCGAAATTCCTGCGGCCCCGACCCGGCACGCCCGATCCGCTGCCGACGTGAGCCGTCAGGCGCGACGATCTGCACCGACCCGTCGGCGAAGAACGCCACCGAGCCGTCGTGCATCACGAGAACCTCGGACGTGACGCGAGAGAGATCGACGGATGTGTCGCCCTTGCCGATGATCGCCAGCGGTCCCGGCACCAGGGAGAGCATTGGCGCACGATCGAGGGCATCAGCCGTGTGGTCGAAGATGCGCACGCCGGCGCTGTCGCGACCCCTAGGGACAATCGGTCTCGTGCTTCGCGCGCCGTGCTGGCAAACCAGCACCCTCGGCGCCGCGAGTGCGAGAAGACACGCCACCGCTACGTGCTTGGTCAGCATCGAAACCCCCGGTCCGGGTCGCCCATTCCCGGCATCGCGTACGACAACCGTTACCACTTCGCGGTGCAGCCACCTGGCATCCCGCGCTTCTGCGGCGGCCGCGCCGGCATCAAAGGTACATCTGTGCTGCGCAACCGCCCGCAGCAAGCGCTGGTCAGGTGGCGTAGGTCTGCTCGCCGACCCCCGGAGCGATCGTCTTTCCGATCTCCCAGTGATGGCCGAACGGGTCAACGATGCGACCCAGGTATCAGCCGTGCTCCTTCCGGACGGGGCACACCTCCTCGCCCCCGCCGCTATGGCCGGCGCGTGCACCGCGCCGGGATCCTTGCTTCAATACTTAGCTACCAGCAGTCCCCGAGCTTGCAGCACCCCGCAACTGCCAGAGCAGACGCCAAGCCCAGGCACTCAACGCAACTCCAATGAGTGTCGTGGCCCAGAACCACGGATTCCTGGCTGCCGCCGGCTCAACCCAGAGCCTGATCACGTGCATGACCACCAAGAACGCGGCGACGGTCCCGACGACGATCAGAAATGCCTTCATGCGGAGCTCCATGGTGTGAGGTGCCCGAGGCCTCCACCTAACGGGATGCGCTTCTGCGGCGGCCGCACTCGCGGCGGAGCCGCGTGATCGTGTGCGGCCGGCGGCAGCGAGCGCCGGTTAGCCGGCCTAGTCGCCGAGAACGATGCTGATACCGTCCAGAATCTGGTCCAGGTGACGCGGCGTCAGCGAGCGGACCCGTTCCACCAGGACGGCGCGATCGAGGGTCGTGATCTGCGATAGGTTCGCGACCGAGTCCTTCGGCAACCCCGTTGCCTTCGCGGACAGCCGAGTGTTCCGGGCGCCTGAGCCCACGCCAGGGTGCTCGTCAGAGGAACGCACACCACGGTCGCCACGCGACTGCGATTCAGTGCGTTGCCTTGAACGACCACCACCGGCCGCCGAAATCCTGGCTCCGACCCTGATGGCTCGATTCATCCACGCTAGTTCGTCCCGGTCACCCGCACCTTCCGGAACGTCAGGCCATCGGCGCACACCTCCGCGAGCATGTTCATTCCGGTGAGTGTGTAGGTGCCGGTCTGACTGGCGGTCGACGCCCACGAGGGCGAGTAGCCGGGCAGCGTGGTGAAGTCGGGCGCCGCCAGCGTCATCATGCTGCCGCCGGCATAGGCGGTGGTGGCCTCCAGCCCAAGACCATTGTTCGATCCGCCCCACGAATACGACAGCACGTTGTAGTCCGATGGTAGCGTGAGGGTGACGGACGGACGCTTGTACTGGCCGGCGAGTTGCTGGATGACCGGCGTCGGGAGCGGCGCGCCGAGGAGCACGGTCTGACTGGCGAAGGTGTGGAACCAGATGTCGGTCAGTCGCGTCCCGGTGCTGATCGTGGCGACATGCACGTCGGCAGGCAGCTGCGACGACGTCGGCACGCCGAACACGGTCGACACCGAGTCCCCAGGATTGACTCCCATGAAGTAGGTCGCGTTGCTGCAGGCGTTCGGTTCGCTGAGGTAGCGGATCTGCACGGCGAACGGTTCGCCGTTGATGTTGCTCAGCGTGACGGTGCCGGGCACCGGCGCGAACGATCCGGCGCCGTTGAAATCAATCACGCCAATGCTGCCGCCATCGGGAAGGTTGATGCCGCGCAGAATCATGCCCCGGACGCCGGTGGTGGGGTCGGCCAGGTTGTAGCGAAAGCCGAGAAAGTCCTGGACGCCGGGAATGACATTGGGGACGAAGGCGTGGGTGCCGAGGGAAGTTCCGTTCGGCATCGAGAGATTGACCCCCTGGGTCAGCGGGTCGACGTTGTCGACCTCGTCGATGAGCAGGCTCTTGCCGGTGGCCGGCGGAACCGCACCACACATCGGCATCGCCCCCAACTCACCCGCCAGGCCATAGTACACCACGGTGCTGAATCCGCTGCCGGTGTACGTTGGCGAGACGACCATGACGGCACCTTTCGCGTTCGACACCGAGAAGTTGTAGACGTTGGCGGTGCCGCTGAGTTGTGTCACCGGCCCGGTGCCGTCCTGATATGCCACCCAGATCGGTCGCACCCGGGGATCGCACCCCGAAAAGTCGACCCGGACACTGACGGTGCCGAGGACGATCAACGGAAACTGGACCACGCCGGGGATGACGGTGTCGCCCGACGGGCCTGAGCCGGTAACCGTGAGGGTATAGTTGCCAGGGGCCACCGACGCGACCGCAGTCACCTGCAACACGAAGCCTGGCGTGCCGGCCACCGTGTCCTGCGTGATCGTGGTGGTCACACCGGCCGGCGCCCCGGTCACGGTGAAGGTGATCGGTCCGGAGTAGGCCGTCGTGGCGATCGTGCCGCCGTTATTGGTGACAGACGTTCCCGGCGACAGCGTCGCGCCCGGCGACGTGAAGCCGATGTTGATCGCCGGTGCCGTGCCCCCGCACAAGGCGGCGCAGACGGTATAGCCGCTGAAATGCGTGGTGGTGCCGCTGACGATGTGGGCCGCGGTATCGACGCTGCTCCCGGCGACGACGGACCAGCTGCTCCCGTTGCGAAGATAGAGGCGCAACTGCGACGGATCGACACCGGCCGGCACTTGCGCCGGATTGTAGTGCAGGTCGACGGTGACCGGTTGCGCGAACTGCGTCCCCGTGGGGCCGAAGTCGAACGCCGTGCCGGGAACGAGTTGTGGCGCGGCAGGCGGTGCTGCCATCGGCGCGATGGAGATCCGTGTCGAAGCGCCCAGCGCCTGGGAAGGAATGACGAGGGTCGCGAGACCACCCGCGCTCGACACGGTCGCGCCACTGGCATCGACCACCCCGCCATCGCTCACCGTGATCATCGCGGTACCCTGCTGGCCACCGGTCGTCGCGGTGACTGTGGCGCTCCCGGTCGCCACCGCGGTGACCACCCCGGTCGCCGAGATGGTGGCCACGCTGGCTGGCGTCACATTCCACGAAATGGTCTGCCCGGAAATCGTGCTGCCGCCCGCGTCTCGCGGCGTGGCGCTGAGCTGCAGCGTCTGGTGCGGCACCAGCGTGTCCGTTGCGGGGGCAACCACCACAGAGACCACCGTCGGCGTGGTTCCAGTCGCGTCAGTCGGGCTGCCGCTGCTGCACGCCGTTGCCAGCGCGCTGGCCGCCAGGATTCCGGCCGCGCGGACGATGACAACGGAGAGTTTCGAGCTGACCATGATGAGCTCCAGCGAGGGGATTCATCCCCGGAAGCGTATTCGGCCGTCTGGAGGGCTCATGAACGGACACCGCGTTCTTCCCAACGGACACCTGGACGGACACCTCCGGCGCAACATCCTGAAAAGCGAAAGCATGCCCTCTGCCAGTCAGGCTTCCACAGCAAGAGTTCTCCCACCACCGGGGTCGTCATTGCCGCCGGGAGTTTTGCCAAGGGAGAATCGATCCTGCTCGAAGTCACGATCAATGGGAAACCGCAGACCTTCGTCGGGACCACCAGTCCCGACGGGGCCCACGCGACGTTCACCGGTATCCCTTCCGGGCACTACGACCACGTCAATCGGATTGCGTCCTGCAATAACGGCGAACAGACCCTCTTCGCCGACGGAACGCTTGACACTACGTGGGCCGCGCCCGCCGGCGAAAGTCCGTGGCGCGCCCGGACGCAGGGTGAGTTGCTCAACCGAATCCGGAACCAGGATTTCGCCGTCGCCGGCACCCAGTGAGCCATTATGGGGCCCATTTCCGCTTCCTGGGTATCCGCTCCACGGATCGCCAAGCCTGAGAATCACATCCGCCGCGGCCGTGGCTACCCTGGCCTGATGACGAGACCTCCGATGACCCGACTACTGCAGCCTTCCGACTCGGCATTGGTCCCGAGGGAAATGCCGGAGTGCCCCGGCGAGATTATCCGGGTCAACGGGCTCTCGCGACGCGAGGTCGTTGCTCTTCTGTCCAGCGTTGCGATGGGCCTGGTCGGTTGCAGTAGCGCGCCGCCCACTGGCTCCGGGACACCGCCACCGCCGCCGCCGCCGACCGGACTGGGTCAGGTGACGGGGGTCGTCTCCCTGCCGAGTGGATCCGGACTCTCGCCAAGCACGCTATCGGTCAAGGTCATGGGACAGTCGATCGGCCTGACCGCAGCGACCACGTTTTCTGCCGGTGTGTCGACCAATGCCCCCACCATGGCGCTGCTGACCGATGCCAGCGGCAATGGCATCATGGCCGGGTTCCTCGATGCCTCCCTCTCAGGTACGCAGGCCATCAGTCCGCGGAGCACCGCCATCGCGCTGGCCTGGTTTGCCCTGGGCGGCCCATTGCTGCCCGGCAACGTGAAATCCCAGGTCCTGGCCCTGCTCAGCGCGGACCCGACGATGGACGCATTGGGCGGAGTAATCGCCGAGCGGATCGCCGCCGTACCGCTGGCGATCGTGAATGCCGACGCTCAGGTTGCCACGGCATTGAGCTCGGCGGTCGCGACGCTCACCGCGGAAGCAGCGGGGTCGATCGGCAACGCTGCCCATCAGGCAAACGGGACTCCCTCGATGGTCACCGTCATGTCAGTGCCGAACAACGGCAGCGGCCCGAGCACGCAGACGACCCAGGGTGGCGTGACCGTGCAGTCGGACAACACGATCGCCGGCATCGACATCGCCAACACCTTCCGGCGGCCGGTCCGGGCCTATGTCTACGAGACGCAGATGGAGGCCGAGGGCGTGGTGACGAATGTCTCACCGGCCACACTGTTTGCCGGACCGTTCGACCTCGGCGAACCCGCAGCCCTGACCTTCGGGTTACCCACGAGTATCGGGAAGTTTCTCGCGCTGCCCTTGCCCTCGCAGGCCTACACTCTCAGCCCGATCCCGCTGGTGCTCGACGGCGACTCCGATGAAACGACCTATGAAGTTGTTGTGATCGGTCCGAGTGCCTCGGGCGTGGTGCCGCCATTCTTCGGGGCCGCGCGGTATGCCAATGAGGTGGCGGGTTGGAATGCCGCGATCGGCGACCTCTTCGCCGAGTCGTACTACACCGACATCGTCTACGCGGTCCTGCTCGAGATCACCGGTTTCGGGTCGATCTTCCCGGCGTCGCCGAACCTGGTGGCGGCGGGGGTAAACACCAGGAAGTTTGCCGGGATTCCGTTCACGAACAGCAACGACGCTCCGCCGTTGCCGCCCACGGCACAACTACTCGGTTCCGCAATCTCCAGCACGCTGGACAGTGTCAACACCAACCTGGCGCTCAACAGCGACTACCTGGCTGTGGCGCCGACGATCATGGACAAGGTCGAGGCGGCAGCGCTCAAGCAGGTCAACAGCATCGACTGGCAGGCTAGTGTAAAGGCAGGATCGAATTTCCTCATGAAACTCGGATCGCCGTTCGCCAACTATCAGGCGAACGGGGCGCTCGGCAAGCTGCTCGCGAACCTGGCGACCGCCGACGCCGGTCTCCTCTGGACGGTGGCGGCGGACAAGGCGCAGGTGACGATAACGCCCGCCAATCCTGCCGTCTACGCGGGCGGAATCGTTGCGCTCACCGTGGTTCTCTCGTCGGACCTGACGAGCACGTATGAATTCGACTGGGGCTCGAATTCCAGTACCGCAACCTTCTCGGCGATTGGAGAAAGCAACGTCGGTGCCGGGATCAGCACGCAAGAGATGGCCGTGAACCTGATCACGACGCCCGCCGATACCAATCCGATCTTTGTGCTGCTAACGGTGTATGATCTGGGCGGCGGGCACAAAGCGTTTCTCACCCGGGTGAGCGCGACCGTGGCGGTGGTGCGCAAGGCCGTGCTCTCCCCGGTGTCTGTCGTGCTGAGCGTCGGCGATCAGAAGACCTTTGCGGTGAGCGTCCCCGGCGGCCTGCCCGCCAATGTCCACTATCTCTGGTCGGACGTGGGTGGCTCGGGGTCGATCGGCGGTGTGAACGTGGTCACCACAACGGTCCCCCAGATTACCTATACCGCCGAGCAGAAAGGTACCGATACGCTCTCCGTGCAGGTGGCGGACGCCAGCAATACCCTGCTGGCGACCGGGTCTGCGCTGATCTATGTCGACCCTGACCCGGTTGTCCGGTTCACCATTGCCGGCAACTGGCCAACCTTTGGCGGCGAGCCGGCGAACGGTGCCTATATATTCGGGAGTTTCCACGGGATGCGGTACGCGTCGGTGCTCGCCGGGCTCGATCTCGTGCTCCTGAACTACGACCTCGGTGTCAGCGCGGCCGGAGTCAGCGTGGGCCTGTGGGTTCCGCCAGGAGAGGCGATCAGCAGCGGTGAGACATTCTCCGAACGGGTGACCGGTTCGCTGCCAGCGGCCCACCAATTTCAGCTGATCCTTTCATCGGATCTCAATAACGTGGACAACTCTGGGGCAAATATCGCCACCGGCACCGGTACCCTCGCCATCGACGCGTTGAACCAACTACAGGACGGTACCTTCGTCGCGCAGTATTCAATCAACATCACCAACAGTGCCGGTGGGACGATTGTCGGGTCCGGCGTAGGAAACTGGACGTAGGCTGATGGTGGCGCGGCCGCAGCGCGTTCGGCCGTCCCGGGGCAGACGCGCTGACCGGGCTGTGCTACGCCCCGAAACTCCTCCAGGACTTCAACTTAGAGCGATCGTTCGGACCCGGGTATCTCGGTGGAATGGAGAGATTCGCCTTGGAACCCTAGTTCACAGCGCTGTCCGCTCTCGCAATGCCGTCCGGTGAGGCACGACGGCCGACATCGAGTAATCCCGGGGCGGCTGGCGGCAGCGTACCTGCACTCCCGTCGAGCCAGGCCACCGGCCCGGATCGCGTCATCCTCCACCCCGGTTCGAGCTATCTTCCCGCCTCACCCAAGCTCAGTCGAGCGGTTCCGTACCTATGCCGGCCGACCCGTCCGCGCCGCAATCTGTCACCCGGCTTCTCGAGGACGCCCGAAGCGGCGATCGCGAGGCGCTCGATCGGCTGTTGCCGGTGGTCTATGCCGAATTGCACCGGATCGCCGAGAGCCACATGCGGAGGGAACGGCCCGACCACACGCTCCAGCCCACCGCACTGGTCAACGAGGCATTTCTCCGACTGGTGGGAAGCGCACCGGTGTCGTACAACGACCGGACTCATTTCCTGAGCGCCGCATCGCTCGCGATGCGCCGGGTGCTCGTGGACCATGCGCGGATGCGGCAGGCCGCCAAGCGCGGCGGCCTGCAGGTGACACTGGATGAGGCCCTGGTGGGCGCCTCGCCCGCCGGCCTCGACATGCTCGCCCTCGATGATGCCCTGACGCGGCTGGCCCTCGCGGACGCGCGTTCGGCACAGGTAGTCGAGATGCGATTCTTCGGTGGCCTCGGCATTCCCGAAATCGCCGAGGCGCTCGGCACGTCGCCCGCAACCGTGAAACGCGACTGGCAGTTCGCCAAGGGCTGGCTCGCGCGCGAATTGCGCGCCGACTTCAGGTCGGCGCCGTGACGACGACCGAGCACCTGCGGCGCGTCCGCCAGATCTTCGACGCCGTCATCGATCTGGCGCCGGCAGCGCGCGGTCCCGCGCTCGACCAGCTCACGGGTGGTGACGTCGCGCTGCGCCGTGAAGTCGAGCAGGTGATCTCGGGCGCCGAGAGCACCGTGTCGATCCTCGAATCACCAGTGGCGGCCGCTCCGGGAACCACGCCGATCAGTGCCAGCTCGATCGTAGGCGCACGGCTGGGACCTTACACGGTCATCCGGCTGATCGGCATGGGCGGGATGGGCGCGGTGTACGAGGCGGTGCGCGACGACGACCAGTTCCAGAAGCGGGTCGCCATCAAGATCGTGCAGCGCGACATCGACTCTCAGGTGACGCTCGCCCGCTTCCGGCGCGAGCGACAGATCCTCGCTTCGCTCCAGCATCGCAACATCGCGACACTGCACGACGGCGGGATGATGCCGGACGGCCGCCCATTCCTCGTCATGGAATATGTCGATGGCGCGCCGATCACGACCTGGTGCAACGCTCGCTCGCTCCCGCTGCGTGAGCGGGTCGCGCTCTTCCGTCAGGTCTGCGCGGCGGTTCACCACGCGCACACCAACCTGATCATCCATCGTGACCTGAAACCGGCCAACATCCTGGTCACCGATGACGGCACCGTGAAACTCCTCGATTTCGGAATCGCCAAGCTGCTGGGGGCCGACGAAGGAACCGGGGCCGACGGCAACCAGCCGCTCACGCGCGGGGGCGCCCGCGCGTTCACGCCCGAGTACGCCTCCCCCGAGCAGATCCGCGGCGACGTGCTCACGACCGCCTCCGACATCTACTCGCTTGGCGTCATCCTGTTCGAGGTGCTCACCGGCCGGCGGCCCCACGTCACCGCGGGGCGCGCGCTGGTCGACATCGAGCGCGCGGTACTCGACACGCCGGTGCCTCGCCCGAGTTCGGTCGTGACCGACGATGCCGCCCGCCTGGCCGGCGAGCGAACCGGCGGCAGGCTCCGCCAGCGTCTGCACGGCGACCTGGACAGCATCGCGCTGACCGCCCTGCAGCTCGAACCCACCCGCCGCTACCCATCGGTCGAGGCGCTTGGCGACGACCTTCGCTGCTACCTCGGCGGTCTGCCGGTGCAGGCACAACGCGATCGCCGCGGATACCGGCTCGCCAAGTTCGTGCAACGCAACCGGACGGCCACCGTGACGTCGGCGCTCATGCTGCTCGCGCTGATTGGCGGCATCGTGGCAACCGCGCTGCAAGCCCACCGGGCGCGCGGCGAACAGGTGCAGGCGACCCAGGTGAGCGCGTTCTTGCGCGGCTTGCTGGCGTCGGTTCAACCGGAAGTTGGCCGGCGCGATGCCCAGGTATCGCAGGTGCTCGATTCGGCGGCGAAGCGGATCGACCGCGAGCTCGCCGGCAGCCCGCAGGTGGAAGCGCAGATTGAAACCGTCATCGCCCAGAGCTACCAGGGTCTGGGCCGCTATGACGACGCGGAGCCTCATTTCAAGAAGAGCCTGCAATTGCGCGAAACCACGGGAGGTACCCGGAGCGCGGCAGTGCTGGTCGGGTTGCGCGACCTGGCCGAGCTGTACCTCGCCAAGGGGTCGATGGACAGCGCAGGAACCGTGCTGCAGGACGCGGTCGCCCGCGAGCCCGCCGGTGCCGGAACGCCGGACAGTATTCGGGCAGCGCTGCTGAGCGACATGGGTTCGCTCGCACACGGCCAGGGACGAAATGCCGACGCGGAACGCTGGCACCGGGCGGCGCTCGCGATCCAGCAACGAGTCTATGGACCGACCAGCGACATCGTCGCGCTCTCCATCAACGATATCGGCGTGGCCGTCGGTGACCAGGGACGCCTGGCCGAATCCGAGGCGCTGGCACGGCAAGCGCTGGAGGTGCTGCGCGCCAATCACCCCGAACCGAACGAACGCGTCGCCAAGGCGTTGGCCGCACTCGCCACCGTGCTCGATTTCGAGGGGAAGGCGGCGCCCGCAGAGAGTGCCTACGTGGAGACGCTGGCAGTCCGGAAGCGGCTCCTGGGACCGGAGCATCCCGACTATACCTACACGCTGTTCAACTATTCGATGTTCATCTTCGACCAGAAGCGGTACCGGGAAGCGGCCGACTACTCGCGCCAGATCCTCGCGCTGCGCGGCAAGACGCTGCCGGAGAGCCATCCTTCCATCGCAGCGGCACTCCAGACACTCGGGCGGAGTCTCGACGAGCTCGGCGATACCAGGGCTGGCGGACAGGCGCTGCTCGAAAGCCTCGAACTGCGTCGCAAGTACGTCGGACCTGGCAGCTGGCAGGTGGCAAGTTCCGAGGGAGTGCTCGGCGAGCACTACATGCTGCTCAAGGACTACCCCAGGGCCGAGCAGACCCTGCTCCAGGCACAGCAACTGTTCGATCGAACGGTGGGCGAAACGAATGTTCGCACGCAGGTGAACAGTCGCCGCCTGGTCGCGCTCTACACGGCCTGGGGGAAGCCGGCGAAGGCGCAGCAGTACGCAGCGGGGCTTGGTTCGGCGAAATAGGCCTGAGTCGGGAGGACTGTCGTTCCGCCACAACTTCTGCCATGAGTTCACCAACGGGCTCCAGCGCGTTGGGACCGCGGCCTGACGAATTGCGCTCAAGCCGCGGCCCGCGGCGGACCGGCAGCTTCAATCGCTGGTCATGCAGCGCTCGAGGGCCGGGATCGCCGAGCTGTGCACCAGGCGTCTCGAGGATCCCCCGCCGAGTGACTTCCCGGCTGGAAAGACCAACACGATTAGGTGGGACAGCGATCGCGCCAGGCGACGGTTAGCAGGCAGGTTCTGAGGCGCGCCTCAGCCACCGGTCCGAGTACTTCGCTGACCGTCGGGTCTTGTTCAGCCACAGCCGAACCGAGTCGTCGACACAGGCGTTGGCGAGTCTGCCCGCCACCTCGATTCCTCCACTTGATGGGTCCACATGCACATCGAGGGTGTACGCCGGTACGAGGTTCTGAGCTCGGGCCGGAGCGACAGCGCACAGGAGCACGATGGCGTTCTTGACGCTGCGACAAAGCATTCTCACTTCACACGGCTCCCGAAGACGTTAGGGGCGGTTGCATGACGCGACACGACTCGACCACATGGCAGCTCAATCAGGACTCTGCAGTACAGGCCCATCGCGATACGTCTTCGTCCTGAACGACGAGGTAGATCACTGGTTCAGCGGCTTGGGCGGCTTGATGAAACCGACGCCCCCGGTCGCGTCATCGGACCGGTTGCGCGACTAACGCCTGATCGGCGCGGACACCAGCTGAAAGTGAAGTTCGTACGTGTCGTCGGTCGGTGCGGCCAGCCAGATCTCACCGTGCGCGCCGCTGGTCGATTGGAAGCCCGCGCTGGGCAAGCTGCCGCCGAACGGGTTGGCGGGGCCGGTGTTCCAGCCGGCCGGGAGTGACGCGGCAACATCCTCCACGAGCGCGTCGTAGTAGGCCCGTTCATAGTCCTTGTTGATCGGGATGGCACATGACAGCGTGCTGGTCGAGTCGCCCTGCACCACCCAGCATCCGCGCGCGGCCGCCGGTTTCACGCTCGACGTCCACATGCGATAGCCTTGAGACAGGATCACGTCGCCGCTCTTGTAGGCGTCGAAACCGGTCTTCGATGCGGCGAGGTAGGTGGCGACGTCTTCGCGAACCCAGTTGAACAGGACTCCCCGGCCGTTGGGCGTGAGGGTTTCGGCATCGGCCTCGGTCACCGGCTCAAAGACGGTATCGGACGTCGCGTCGGCCGGGGTGTATTTCCAGGCCGTCTCGATCACGTGCTTGTTGGCGGCGGCGAGGGCCGTCGCGAGGCTCTGCTTCCTGGCGGCCATCTCGCCGGCTGAAGTGGCGGTGGTTGGGGCGTAGACACAGGCCACCAGGCCGTCGTCGCCTGAGTAGCCGTAGTGGATGACCAGGAACATCTGGAAGTGGAGCTGGGTCCGCTCGAAGGTGATGAAGTTGTCGGCTGTCGATCCGGCGTCGGGGAGGTCGAAGAAGTCGCTGACATAGATCACCGGCTGCGTGTCCGTCGACGAGCAGAAGTAGGTGATCGAGGAAGCAGGGGTCGGGGCGGCGGGCGGCGCGGCGGCGACGTCGGTCGACAGTGCAGTCTTGTCGACGGCGACGGAGGGAGCTCCGCCGTCCCAGTGCATGTCGTAGGTGTATTCGCCGGGTCCGGTCGGCATGAAGTCGAAGGCGACCGGGACCCTCATGTTGCTGCTGCAGGTGGCGGCGGGATCTCCGGCGGGTTCCTGGTATCTGAAACCGCTGTTCGCGTCGACATCGGCACAAATCTGGCCTGTGCCCGACTGCATCCATCCCTGCTTGTCGTCGTCGGTGTTCTGGTAGGCGCGCCAGGTGCCGTTGTTCCTGGCGATCATCACGATACGCGCGCCCGATTGCGGGGTGATCGGGCCGGCGTCGTCGTAGGATTCGTCGTACACGACCTTGCACGCAGCAGCGTCCACGACATACCAGCCGCTGGTTTCCCAGCGGTAGCCGGTGAGAAAGAGCTGGACACGCGCCGCGTAGGCGACGTCGATCGAAACGGGGCCCTTGTTGCAGACGGTGAGGGTGGCGTTCTGGGCGGGCATCGTCGCAGGAAGGGCGAGCAGGGCGCAGGCGGGGAAGAGCGCGACAGAGCGGAACATCGGGATTCCTTCACGGCGGAGACGCGGCTCGTGCCTGCGTGTTGGTTCGCTTGAGGTCGTAAGTATCGCGCCGGGTGGGGACGGGCGCCAGCTGGGGCTCGATCTCCATCCGGCCGAAATCGATGTCCTTGACCCGCAACGTGAGGCACTCCATGAACCGCAACCCCGCGCCGTAGAGCAGCAGCGCGATCAGCCGCCGCACGCCATGCAGCTCCGCCCCCTCTAACGCCGTCCGCGACGCCCCACTCCCGCCCACCCTGAGCCCCCGAATCTCCGGCGGCCAAAGTCTTCGGTTGTTGCAAACGGAGTGCTCTCGTTTGCTTGCATGTAGTCGTTCACATGGTGGGCTGTCGGGAGACCTCCGACGAGCGGGTCACCCCAAGCGCCAACCGCGAAACGGTCCTTGAATACCAACAATTTCCGAGCGCTATCGGACGTGACCCACGGGACCCGAACTGTCGCGGGATTGGTCCCCGCGCCCCCGGCTTGCGGCGGAGCGGGCTGTTTGCCGAAGCCCGGTTGTTCGACTGTCCGCCGAGAGGGCGATACCGTTCGGCGGGTAGCAGGCGATTACGAGCGTCATACTGCCCCCCAATACGATCTTGCGGTCTGCTGTCTAACGATTTGCGCTTCTGCGGCGGCCGCGCTGGTACCGAAGGTACATCAATCCTGCGCGGCCGCCCGCTGCAAGGGGTTAAGAGATAACACGGTCAACTTGTCAGTCCGATCCCCTCCCGCTCGTTCAGTGCTGTACTATTGCGGGTTTCCTCACCATGTTGCGCGATTGGTTGTGGGGGGGGCGACGCGTCTTCGGTCTTGCGCGAGCGCAAGTGGTCAGGTGCAGCGCGTCCGCGACACCGCATCCCACATAGCGGACCACCGAAACGCACACTTGGTCCAAGTCCCGGCGTCGCAAGTCTTCCGGGGCGCCATAACCAGGACCGCTTCGTTGGATCAGAATTCCCTAGGCCCACAGCACCTACTTACCGCGATTTACCCGCTTGATCGGCGCGATCACGGAGCATGAAAGAGCGGTACGATCATTACGATCACCCACTTGTCACCCCGTCGCTGAAGTACATCGTCAAGAGCTGTGAATCCGGCGCCAGTCATCCTCCATCAAGAATACATCGTGACGGCCGAACCGCCTTGGCCTCGGCAGCAGCAAGCGCTTGTTAGAGCGCATCGGAGAACGGCATGGTGACCACGATTTTGCCCTTCGCGCGCCCCTGTTCCACATATGCCATCGCATCGAGCGTCTCGTCGAATGGGAAGGTGCGGTCGAGCACCGGACGCAGAGTGCCCGCATCATAGAGAGCGGCTAACGTTTTCAGTTGCTCGCCATTGGCCCGCATGAAGAAGAACGAATAGCGCACGCCGAGCTTCCTGGCCCGCGCCCGCATCTTGTGGCTCATGAGTGCCATCACAGGCTTCAATAGCGGTCGGCCGATCTGTCGGGCGAACGGGGCGTCCGGCGGGCCGACAACGCTGATCGCCAGCCCGCCAGGTTTGAGCACGGCCAGCGACTTCACGAGGTTGGCGCCACCAAGGGAGTCGAGCACGACGTCGTAGCCGGAGAGCAACTCGGCGAAGTTTGCCTTCGTGTAGTCGATGACTTCGTTCGCGCCGAGCCCGCGCACGTGCACCGCGTCGTTGCCGTGCGCAGTGGCGGCGACGTATGCGCCCAGGTGCTTGGCGAGCTGGACGACTGTCGACCCCAGTCCGCCCGCGCCAGCGTGAACGAGCACCTTCTGCCCCGGCTTGACCTGTGCGAGGCCGGCCAGCGCCTGCCACGCGGCAAGCGCTACCAGCGGGACCGCTGCAGACTCGTCCATCGTGAGTGAGTTCGGCTTGAGGGCGATGTCGGCATAGTCGATGGCGATGCACTCCGCGAAGGTGCCGATACGCAGGTCGCGGGGTCGGGCGTAGACCTCGTCGCCGACCTTGTAGTCCCGTACCTCGGCGCCGACCTGCGTCACGATGCCCGCGACATCGTGTCCGAGCACGAACGGCGTCCTGTACTTCAGGAGCAGCTTGAAGGCGCCGTTGCGAACCATTATGTCCAGCGGGTTGACGCTGGCGGCACTTACCCGAACTAGGGCGTCACGGGGCCCTATGGTGGGATCTGGCACTTGGGCGGCGCGAAGACCGGTCTTACCATATTGCTCGACGACGAATGCCTTCATGACAGACCGCCTGTTGTGCGACGATTCTTGGGTTCTTGGTGGTGTCGATGCCTCGCGCCAGTTCTCCCGTCATGTGCGCTCTAACGTCCTGCGCTTCTGCCGCGGCCGCGCTCCGTACCGAAGGTACATCACACCTGCGCGGCCGTCGGTCCGGCATCGCGCCCCGGTCCGACGATGACGACCCCCGGCAGGACAGCGCAAACGAGCCCAGCGCTGACCCGACCCGCCCACCACCCCGTCGGCATCCCCGATCGACCGGTGGCGCGGGACCCGAGGCGGAGGTAGACTCGCGTCAGCCCGATTGAAATTCCTATTCGTTCGGGATGCGTGGCCGAGACGGGGCTTCCGTTTCGTCTGGGAGGGCCTTAGTATGGCGCGTCCGTGACGATGGACATCATTCACGGTCCGGATGAAGCGTGTTACGGACGGTCGACGCGTGCCCCTGTAATCGGCTCGAGTTCCCGATGGACGGCCAAATGTCCTCCACGCCCGCGCTGCAGCAGACCCCGACTCCCGCCCGGAGCTCGCCGAAGCAGTCAGCATTCAGGACTCTCTTCGTCGGCGCGAACGGCGTGCGATCCGGGTGGAGAGTCCTTCTGTTTTGCGCGCTACTTGCAGCCCTGGTCGCCGCCTTCATCCTGGTGATTCGGGCGGTCCGCGCCTGGCTCACCATGCCGAGCCAGCCTATCACGGTTCTGACTCCCGGTCGAACGGCATTGAACGAAGGCGTGTTGTTGCTCGGAGTGCTGCTCACGACCGCAATCTTCGCCCGATTCGAGCGCCGCAGCTTCGCTGAGTACGGACTTCCGTTCCGGGGTGCCGGCGCCGCGCGATTCATGGAAGGGCTGCTCTGGGGCGTCGCGCTCATGAGCGGCGTGCTCCTGGTGCTGCGCGCGACGGGCAATTTCCATTTCGGTTCCGTTGGCCTTCCGCTGGAGAAGGCGGCCGCGTTCGCGGTGGCCTGGGCGGCGGTCTTCGCTCTGGTCGGCGTGACCGAGGGGTTCGCGTTCAGCGGATACCCGCTGTTTGCGTTGGCGCGCGGGGTGGGCTTCTGGCCGGCCGCGGCGATTCTCGCGGTCGTGTTCGGGGGCCTTCACCTTGCCGTCAATGGGGGCGAGAACTGGCTGGGGTCGGTCAGCCTCGTGATCGTGGGCCTGCTGGTGGCATTCACTCTGCGACGCACCGGCAGTTTGTGGTTTGCCATCGGCATCCACTCGGCGTGGGATTGGGCTCAGAGCTTTCTGTACGGCGTCCCCGATAGCGGCATCGCCGTTGCCGGCCATTTGCTCACCCCATCGTTTCAGGGCTCGCCATGGATGACGGGTGGAACTGCGGGACCTGAGGCGAGCCTCGTGACATTCGTCGGGTACGTGTTCGCGTTCGGGTTAATCAGCCTTCGATTCCCTGCGAGCCGGTGAACCGAACGCGCGGCTGATCGTCTCCAGCCGGCGCCGGCGACACGGTCGCGGCGTTGCCACGTCGCATCGATTTCAATTGCCCGTCTCGCGATCATGAGCTTCGTCGTCCGGCCACGGCCGCCACTCGCTGCCGGACGGCCCGTCCGGCGGTTGAAGCACCGCATTGTCCCAGAAGAATGCCAGCGCCGAGTCTGGCTTACCTGACGTCTCGGCATCGGAGAAGGCGATGCTCGCCTGCTTGATCGCTTGTTCCTCGGCAGCGAGATCGACACTGGGTCGGCGGGTCCGCACGCCACAATCAGGAGCGTGCGACCGAGGTGCGCGATGCGCGGCACCGCGGGGCCGACGATAGACGCGGAATGCCCGTGATGACACCATCTGGGGAGCCCCGTTCTGAGGTGGACGGCCTAACGACTCTGCGCTTCTGCGGCGGCCGCGCTCGTACCGAAGGTACATCATTGTTGTGCGGCCGTCGGCAGCAAGCGCGTGTTAGGTGGCCGTCTTGACGTCATGACGTCATGACGCTAGTTTCCATCCATGCCAGTCGCCAAGCGTGCCACCGTCTACTTCGACGAGAATCTCCATAAGGCCCTCCGCCTCAAGGCCGCCGAAACCGACCAGAGCATTTCGGACTTGGTGAACACTGCCGTCCGGACCACCCTGCTCGAAGATGCGGAGGATCTTGCCGCCTTCCGTGAACGGGCCAAGGAGCCAACGGTGGCCTTCGAGGACCTCGTCCGCGACCTGAAGCGTCGTGGCAAGCTATAGGCTCGTAGTTCGGCGGTCGGCTGGAAAGGAAATCGAAGCCCTCCCGCCCAAAGATCGCCGCCGCGTCGTCACGAAGATCCAAGCGCTCGCCTCAAACCCTCGACCCGCTGGGTGCGAAAAACTCAGCGGCGAGGAGAAGTACAGACTGCGCCAGGGTGACTATCGGATTCTCCACGAGATCGTTGACCGCGAACTCATTGTCACCGTGGTGAAGGTCGGCAACCGCCGCGACGTATACCGCTAGTCGCACCACTCCTCACCAGGCCACCTAACGTCCTGCGCTTCTGCGGCGGGGTCGCCGAGGCCACCGCGTCCTCGCAGAATCTATGTCGCGGTGGCCGAGGCGTCGGGCCCCGTCCGCAGCAAGCGCCTGTTAGGCTGCTGGCGCGTCGCCGCGAGCAGTCGCACTCGGCGCCTGCTCAATTGCCGTTATCACGCTGCCGAGGCCAAACACTGCGTCCACCTTTCCGACGAGCATGGACCGAAAGACCGCGTGTTCAAGTGGCCCAGGTTCTCCTCCGGACTCACGAACAAATCTCTCGTACTTGTCGGGATCGCGGTGAAACTCGAAAGCGTTGAGCCAGAGATCGAAGGTCGCCGGTGTGTTGATCGGAAGAATGTTGCGGGTAAGCGTGTACAGCCCTACTTGGTCCGCCCCGGAAAACCGATCGCTGGCTTTGCGCATGTCCTCGCGGAGCCAGGGATGGTCGAAGTAGCCCGCGAGGACGCCGGCGACTCGGTTGTAGAACTGTGGTTCGCGTTGAAGAATGAATGGACGTAACCGCAGAAGAACCTCGGCAACTTGGGCATCAGTTGGCCGATTCGGCGTGTGTACGATCAAGCCGGTTGTCTGTGAAGCCTCGACGCGGAATGTTGCCGGCATTCCCGCTAAGACCCATTCGCAAGTTTCGAGACGCCTGCTCTCATTGCGGAACGCGATGAGAATCGCCCAGTCGACATCGGAAATTGTGCCCGCGCAAACCTCTTCAGTCGCTTGGCTAGGCCGAGTCATGACCATTCGGAATCCAACGGGCACCTTGGCCTCCGTAGCAGCCTAACGGCCTGCGCTTCAGTTGCGGGGCCTGGGCTGGGGCGGCCCATCCACGTCCGACCATAGCGGGCCGCCCCAGCCTCGGTAGGCTCCGCCAACTGCAAACGCTTGTTAGGCGGACACGCGGTCGTCTACCGATCCGTACCGGGCGACTGTGTCGCGTCGCCAGCAACACATCGTATGCAACAAGTCGTCAATTGGCGCTTTGAACTTCCTTGCTCAGCAGGACCACAGATTCAACGCCATTCGAGTCGGTCGCGATTCCAGCTACAAGGCTTCGTTCGACATCCGTAACGGTCAGGCCAAGTGTGTCATCAACGTTGCAAACCAAAGCGCCGGTGGCGTCGAGTATCGTCCACTCTCGTAGGGCGGTCGGATCAGGGTCGTAACGCCGAACCCAGATTTCGCCGTCACTGCCAACCAGGAGTTGGGAAAAGGCGGGCAACACTGACGGTAGCGGCTCCGATCGGTATTGCGCCGCAAAGAGCGCCCGATCTGCGGGATTGCTCTCAGCCCTGATTGCTCGCTGGACAGCGGCCTCGAAGATGTCACGCGTCATTCGCTGTTGAAGGCCCATCAGATTAACAATCCGGGTTACATGACCATCCCGTACAAAGACGAGTTGCGGTTTTGCATTGTCCCCGATGATCAGGCTCGAATCCAGCGCCGCCACCTCGGTGTACCGCGGCAACACGGGCGTCGTCACGGACATTGATGTCGCCGTCCGAGTCACAAGTGCTTCCTCGTCCGGAACCATGGCCATCGTATCCCGAAACGCTCCAGCGGGAGAGTACATGAGAAGCGGCATGGTGTCTCTGTGCACGCCTGGGCGAGCGGCGAAGCCGAAGCCCGATACCGGCTGGATGAGCAGATTCCCGTACAAGGCCGTAGGAGTGACAATACTTGGCACCAAGCCGCTGGGCAGTCGGAAGCTCCTGACGTATCGGCCGCGGCCGTCAAATACCGAGATCCGACCGTTCGCATCATCGTTAACGGCAACACTATCAGGCGCAAAGCGAACTACAGCCCCCGGACTCTTCAGTTCACCGGGCCCCTCCCCCCGAGATGTCTTCGCGAGTAGGCGTGCACCACTCAGGGAATACACCTCCAGTTGTGCCGTTCCGCCGACAAGAACGACTACGGTCGAATCCGACGTCAACACCGCGCCGCGGAGTCGATAGAAATCAGCCGAGGAGATGGTCTGCACCTTACGCCCCAGCACCCAGGGGCATGGCCGAGCGTCAGCGATCTCGGCGGCAGTGGTAACGACAGCCACACCAGCACTGTCCCGTACCGCCGGTATTGGCCGCCCCGATCCGCATGCGACAACCAACATCAATCCGATGGGGCACAGCCTCCTAGAAGCACCGAGATGTGGTCGTGGTCTCGACGCTCGATTCAGCGTAGCGAGCACAGCCGAACTCCATTCATCAAAGTTCCGTCGGGTGATACATCGGCATCTCACCCACTCAAGCCGCCTAACGACCCTGCGCTTCTGCGGCGGCGATCACCCGGGCCCGCCGCGAGGCCTCCACAATGTAAGCGCTACGCACCCGGGTCGGCCCGCGGCCCGGAGCGCCGACGCCGCCCGCAGCAAGCGCGTGTTAGGCCCCAGCCGTGTGCAGTGATCCTGCCCTCACACCCGGGATGATGCGCAATATTTCCGGCACGAGCGCGCGAAGATCTACCAGTCGGTTGGAGGGCGCGAGCAACAGGATGACACCGAAAGGGAGCTGGGCAATCCGCTGTTGTTCCGGGAGGCGACGGTCCATCGTGAGGAATACATCGCACTCGCCCTTGGCGCGCCGGAGTAGCTCACCGTTGCGAACGCCGGCCCATCCCCTCCCTGCCACGGTCTCGACGGCGTGGCCGACGAGCAACCCCATCAGATCGTGGGGGAGGTTCTCATCAAGAAGGACGCGCACCAGCCAGGACCGAATCACGGGCGAGGTCGAGTGCGGCGATCGCTTGCTCGCGGCTGACCGATGGGAATTGGCGAAGAAACTCGTCCAGCGTATCGCCGCCTTCGAGATAGTCGAAGAGCGATTGCGCAGGCACCCGCGTGCCAACGAAAACGGGCGTGCCGCTCAAGATTTCGGGATCGGTGTGAATCACGTCGGTGCGAGCGGTCATGGCTCATTCTCCTGCCGTGGCCTACGCCACAATATACCTGAGCGACCCAAGCCCCGCGCAAAGCCCAATCGGTGTGGGCCTAACGACCCTGCGCTTCTGCGGCGGCCGC
Organism: uncultured Gemmatimonadales bacterium; assembly: GCA_963697065.1. GTDB lineage: Bacteria > Gemmatimonadota > Gemmatimonadetes > Gemmatimonadales > GWC2-71-9 > Palsa-1233. The sequence continues at coordinate 1,781,987 of CAVOMQ010000001.1, read as the reverse complement.
GCTAGTACCGAACGTACATCACTGCTGCGCGGCCGGCCGCAGCAAGCGCGTGTTAGGCGCCATGTTTTCGCTGATCCAGACTTAGAAGCCAGAGGAAGGCAGCACCGAGCCCGAGCCAGATAAGGCCCTGCTGCTGCTCCTTCTTCGTCGCGGACTCGAACACGTGCTGCTGGAGCCAAGCAAGGTTGTGCACCGGATCCTCGTAAAGGCGCATGTACTTTGTCCCGCGGAGGAAGCCCGTCGGAATAGCGGACTGATGGAGCACGATTGGAATAATTGGGCGCGCATGACCCTTCGCGAAACCGATCTCCTGGGGAACCCATTCGGATTCCCGCGCGTGGTGGCTCCAAAGCAGGATGAAGACGTCACAGCGTTGAATGGCTGCGATGATGGTTGCGTCAAGCGGTTCGCCTGTAACGACGGAGTACTCGGCGAGGAACACAGTACACCCCGGCCGCTCGAGCAGAGCCTTCACCTGCTTTGCGCGAGATAGATCGCGGGTCGAGTAGCTGATGAACACTTCGAATGCCACCGGATCTCCTTGTGGGCGCCTAACGGAATGCGCTTCTGCGGCGGCCGCCGAGGCCACCGCGTCCGTTGAATCAATCTACGCCCGCGGTGGCCGAGCGCGCCCCGCCCGCAGCAAGCGCGGGTTAGGCGCCGCCACTCGCAATGATCTCGCGAATAATATGCGGCCTCCATACCCTACCACTTTCCGCTTCACCGTGAATTCGCCCAGAGTAAACGCCAAGAAATCTTACGCGATTGCCACCGGCAATGTGTTGCGCTCCGCTGGAGTCGCGAAAGCTCCCGAACCTTCGATGGACGACAGGGGAGCCGGACATTCCGCCCCGTGTTGTGGCATCGATGAGGAATGCGGGCTTTCCGTCGTAATCCAAGTCATGATCCGAGGCTACGTGCCCGGTCTTCCAGATCGGGAACGCACCACCAGATGCCAGGCCGAATGGAAACCCAATGATTGAAACTGGCAAGCCGACGTCGATGACGATGTCGACATCTGCGAGAGCCAAGTCGAACGGATAAATCTTTACAGCTAACGGCATCGACTTGAGCGGCAGCGCGACAACATCGACCTCGTGGCCCCGAGAGTGCTCCCACCAAGCGCGCACGCCACCCGAGAACAACGGCATCGCATGCGGATGCCACTGTCCGAGCTGCCCGCTGTGATGCAGAACGCGTAGCTCGTCGGGAACCGCACCAGTCGGCGAAAGCAGTTCGCCAGTGTCGGCAGCGCCGCCAGCAATAACATGCCAATTTGTGATGAGGTAGCTGTCAGAGTCGGGCTGTACGACGAATGCCGTAGCTGTGCCGAGCGGCCTGCCGTTTACGGCGGTTTCGACCAACAAGCTCTTTAGGGAAAGCGGATCTATGGTCTTGGTCGTGGCCGCCATGATCTCCTCGGTGTGCGCCTAACGACTCTGCGCTTCTGCTGCCGGGTGTGTGGCGGCGCGGCGCAACCTTTTAACACAATCATACCCTGCGCTGCGCCGACACGTTCACACCCGGTCAGCAGCAAGCGCTTGTTAGGCCGCCCCCGACTATTGGGATCCCCGTGACGCAATCTCCAGCTTATAGATCGAGGCTGCCTCCCGACCGATTTCCTTGACGGTGTACTCGTCCTTTGGCAGGTCGGACCCCAGGACGTCTCGAGCGAGGAAGACGCGATCCGCTTCCTTCTTTGCTTTCGGGAAACGCGGATCCCGCGCGATCCGTCGCGCCGCTTCAGTTCGTGCGGTCGACGTCCACTTCTCTCGGTCCTCGCGCGCCTCCTGAAGTCGAGCTTCAGTTTCCGGATCGGGCGGCGGATCAATGCCATCGTTGGAATCGTCGCCAAGGGCGTCGTCGCTCCATGGTGCAAAGTACCGATATGCGAAGACCGCCGGGCCGTCCTTGTTGAACGCATAGACGCCAAGCGAGGCATGCTGCCCGACAAACTGTCGATAACCCTCTACTACATCGAGGCGGTCCGCGTCGGTGCCTCGCGCGACCAGCGATTCCAAGCGCGCATCGACATCTTCAGCTTTGAGCACATACGGATCGACAACGAGGAGATAGGGGTCGATCGAGTCAAGGAGTGCTTGCAGCTCTGAAGATGGTTCGGTTGTCTCCTCCAACTCGAGAAAGACCGACGGCACCGCTTGAGCAACATGACCGCGTACGAGGCGACGCGCGTGCGTTCTTGCCCATTCCGTGACATCGCGGAGAAGTTGACCGCCCGTATCAATCTGGCCACGTGTCATCTTTCCAAGCCCCATGACGATGAAAGAGAAGCGGCCTAACGACTCTGCGCTTCTGCGGCGGGGCCGTGCCGGGGCCGCCGCCCTCCTCAAACCGATCTAACGCGGCGGCCCCGGCGCTTCTGGCCCCGTCCGCAGCAGGCGCTTGTTAGCCGGCGGAGTTGCGATCCGTTCCCTGGTCTCCGGATACCGTCGGCGGAGGTTAAGAAAGCCGAGCGCCAAGCCTACTGGAGGCAGCAACAGGACTAGTACGGGTATGCCGAGAATCACTGCTGCCGCTCCGGCGGCGGTAGCGCAAACGAGCGGCTCAGCGATCGTACGCCAGAGCGGCGCCCGCTGCAATGCAGACCAAGTGATGGTCGGACTGACAATTCCAGCGATAGCTCCGAAGACGACCGCGTTCCAGACATAGTTCGCAAAGTCCGCAGGGGGCGCACCGGTCGCGAGCTTCCCGAGGCGCGTCAGCACCACGCCAAATGCCACCCCAGCGAGGGCGCCGGCGACAACCAGCCCGATCTTCAGGTGTCGACGCGTCGCGAAATACGGATCGAATAGAGGCATCGTGCGATTCCTGCTCCTCGCTAGCCCGGCTAACGCCCTGCGCTTCTGCGGCGGCCGCGGTGGTACCGAAGGTACATCACACCTGCGCGGCCGCCCGCAGCAAGCGCTAGTTAGCTCGCAGTATTGTGCTGAGCGCGACAACGAGAAAGCATCCACCGGCTGTGATCAGCGCTGTCCGGACCCAGTGTGTCGCAAGAATGCGGTCCAAGAAGGGGCTTGCCGGCCCACGCTCGTCGCGGCTCAGTTTCGCCTGCCATCGGCCCCACGTTGCGCCAGTGAGCACCATCGAAAGCACTTGGCACGCCGCATTGCCGCGAACCGCCCAAGTCGGGATTCCCGGTGGATAGTACCAAACCAGCACCAAGGAGCCCGCAAGCGTCAAACCGACCGGCAGGAAGACCCAATAGGGCAATTTCCGCCAATGCGTCGCTTGAACAATCGGAAACCGGTCAGGGCTGACCAAGGCCCACGAACGGAAGATGTCCACCTCATGAGCCCAGATCGTACCCACATCGTACCAGGCCAAGGCAGCGACAAGAACGAGCAGCAACCCTGCGGTCATGGTGCCTCGTTGCGAGCTAACGCCCTGCGCTTCTGCGGCGGCCGCGCTGGTACCGAAGGTACATCCCTGCTGCGCGGCCGCCCGCAGCAAGCGCTTGTTAGGTGGCGGCACGCACCGGGCCGCTAGCAGCCCAGGCCGTCATCGATGGCGGTGTACCCGTTGACCGGCACCATCCAGCTCCCGTTTCCGCGAACGGCAATCAGGTCCAGACTCGTCTCGCTCCGAGTCCATTTGCCGCGGCAGCGCCGCATCGTCCCCACCGTGTAAGACGTGAACAGCGAGTCGCCCCGCACGACAATCGGGCTCAATCCAATGTACTCCGCCTCCGTGTCAGCCGGAGCCATCGGCCGTCCATGCAGCACTGTATATAGGCCTCTTCGTACCCTGCGCCATACCGGAATGGTCGAATCGGGAACGGTGATGCGCCACGGCCGCTGCTCCGTCGCGATGACACCAGCCGCGATCCTCCACGATAGGTCTTGCACCACGCGGAGGACGACAACGCGGAGTGCCGCGCTGTCGGGCACATCAACCGGGGTTGACAACGCAACCTGGCCGCGAACGGGAGTCGCGCCGAGCGCGCTCGCAATGATTCCCGAAATCAAGATGGCGGATCGCACGGCGTGACGCCTCCTTTGACCCACGTCCACCTAACGACTCTGCGCTTCTGCGGCGGCCGCGCTGGTACCGAAGGTACATCCGTCCTGCGCGGCCGCCCGCAGCAAGCGCTGGTTAGAGCGCCCCACCCCCCGGTGGTAACCGCATCCATGTTCGCCGTTGGCGGCGGCCGATCCAGGTATCAGGCTGCGAGACAAGCTTCACTCTCTCGGCGAGTTCCGCGACGAGCGCGAGGTGGGCGTTTTGGCCCCCTGCCCATTGCCACCAGCGGCGAATAGCGATCGCTCGCCAGATCACGGCGACGGCAACGCCGCCGCCAAAAACCAACGCAGCCGTTGACCACGACGACTGGAACGACAGACGGAATGCGGCAAGCCCCGCGAGAAACGCAACAGTAAACACCGGCCAAACGACCACTCGAACACCACAACGTACAATTGCCTCAGCGGCGCTCACCATTTCCCGCTTGGTCGCGTCGCTCACCTCGCCGGCAACACTCGCTGGAAAGAGGAACTGCTTCAGCGGCGGCCCTACCGTGGACAGCGTTCCGTAGAGTGTCGCCACGCCTCCGAGGACCACAAGAGCAACCTCGATCACGATTCGTATCACCGTTCCGCCACCTCTCTTGTCGCTCTAACGTCCTGCGCTTCTGCGGCGAGGCCAGGTGAGACCGCCGCAGTCCGTAGATAAAGGATATATCGCGGCGGCCGAACCGGTCTGGCCTCGTCGGCAGCAAGCGCGTGTTAGAGGGCCTGGTGCGCACCCTGACGATGCCGAGCATGCTGGGTAGATGGACGCTCCTGCCACCACGATTCTGTCGATGAGATCAAGCCCGCCTCCGATGCGGCGGCGATCAGCTCTTCCGTGTCGACGCCCGTTGCCACAGCCCAGTCCCACCAACGAGGAACGGTGACCGCATGCCAGGCCCACGCAACCGCGAAGCCAGCCCCAAGACAGCCAAACAGCAGTAGCGCAGGAAGGAACCGGCGCCACGATTCCGGTTCTGCCATGACGTGGTTCCGAATGACGGCGGCAACAACCAACCCAGCGATTCCAATCGCCGCGATGGCGAGCCCGGCGGGCGCCTTGATCGCGCTGTTGCCCCGCTCGACAACTTGGGCGGCGCTCAACTGCTCGCCCGGCGGCGACTGGAACCGCGGCCACATTCTCAGACTGCCTCCGAGCTCCGGTCAGGTCCCTCTAACGCCTTGCGCTTCTGCGGCGGCCGCGCTGGTATCGAAGGTACATCCGTGCTGCGCGGCCGTCCGCAGCAAGCGCTAGTTAGGCACCACGCTCAACCGCTGGTCCCGCGGCCGGGGCGGCGAATTGCGAGCGAGCCAGCTGCTCACGCACCCACGCTGGCGTCAACCAGTCGAAGCCTGGCGCACCGCGCGTGGGCGTGATCAGCGCGAGCAATTCGAGTAGGTCATCATGACTGAGCGCGCCGTCGATCTCGAAGGACATGACGTCCTCTTGCCCACCGGCCAACGGCTCGATCCTGCCAAGCCCAAGTAGCCGGCCCACCGTCGCGACGCGACGCATTCCCGCGATCCACGCCCAACCCCAGGAGCTGAGCAACACCGCGGCCCCCACAATGCCCACGTCGTCCGCCAGGTCGCCATGCGCTTGATGGAGCGTAATGGCAAGACCAATAAGCACGGCAGTTCCACACACCCCCGCCGTCAGCGAGCCCCACACCCACGGGTTTCGCAGACCGCGGCGGCCGCCAACACTCCGAATGATCATGATCGCGGTCCCCGCCACGCCCGTAACGCTGGCAAGACCCTTGGCGATCGTCAGCCCGTTCATTGGCACTCCGGACGTGCGTGCCTAACGACCCTGCGCTTCTGCGGCGGGCGCGCTCGTACCGAAGGTACATCCATGCTGCGCGGCCGCCCGCAGCAAGCGCTAGTTAGATGGCGGCGTTGCGACCAAAGGTCAACACGGCCGCGGGTCCGCGACAACCTCTTCAAGCTTCACGGCGGGCGCCCAGCCAGCCCGCGTCGGGGGTGCACTGAACCGCAGATCGACCTCCGACGCGGTCCACCCACCGTGGCACCGCCACCGATGACCTATTACAACAGACCATTCGAGGTGACTTGCAACGACCGACACCGGACCAAAGCGAACGTAGTGAACAGAGCTGTCGGTCGGAGCCGCGGGCCGGCCATTCACGACGCGGTACAGCCCACGCTCAAGATCGCCCCATGCCACCGCCGCGCTGTCCGGCACCTCAATGCGCCAAGCGTTCTGAGCTGCCGACTGCGTCCCGTCGAAGATGTCATGAGCGAGCCAAGGCATCGTTGCAACCGCAATTGCGCGAACTGCCTCCGAACTCGAAACCTCAGCGCCAGACCCGGCACGCCGCTGCCCCACAAGGGGCATCGGCGCGGCCGCCATACATATAGCCAGTATGACTGCTCGGTGAGTCCGGATTAATCGGTTTGAACCTCGCAGGTCTGCCTCCGCCATCTAACGACCCTGCGCTTCTGCGGCGGCGATCACCCGGGCCCGCCGCGAGGCCTCCACAATGTAAGCGCTACGCACCCGGGTCGGCCCGCGGCCCGGAGCGCCGACGCCGCCCGCAGCAAGCGCGTGTTAGGCCCCAGCCGTGTGCAGTGATCCTGCCCTCACACCCGGGATGATGCGCAATATTTCCGGCACGAGCGCGCGAAGATCTACCAGTCGGTTGGAGGGCGCGAGCAACAGGATGACACCGAAAGGGAGCTGGGCAATCCGCTGTTGTTCCGGGAGGCGACGGTCCATCGTGAGGAATACATCGCACTCGCCCTTGGCGCGCCGGAGTAGCTCACCGTTGCGAACGCCGGCCCATCCCCTCCCTGCCACGGTCTCGACGGCGTGGCCGACGAGCAACCCCATCAGATCGTGGGGGAGATTCTCATCAAGAAGGACGCGCACCAGCCAGAACCGAATCACGGGCGAGGTCGAGTGCGGCGATCGCTTGCTCGCGGCTGACCGATGGGAACTGGCGAAGAAACTCGTCCAGCGTATCGCCGCCTTCGAGATAGTCGAAGAGCGATTGCGCAGGCACCCGCGTGCCAACGAATACGGGCGTGCCGCTCAAGATTTCGGGATCGGTGTGAATCACGTCGGTGCGAGCGGTCATGGCTCATTCTCCTGCCGTGGCCTACGCCACAATATACCTGAGCGACCCAAGCCCCGCGCAGAGCCCAATCGGTGTGGGCCTAACGACGCTGCGCTTCTGCTGCCGGGTGTGCGGCGGCGCGGCGCAGTCCTCCAGTCCAATCATACCTCGCGCCGCGCCGCCACGCTTTCACCCGGCCAGCAGCAAGCGCGTGTTAGGTTGCCGTCACTCGCCCGGCGACAGTTTGCCCCGGTACGGATCTGGGCTGCCAGTCACCAGCGGCATCGCGCTGTCATCAAGTAGCGGGCGTTCGTGTGGGCGCCTGGGTACGACCATCAATAGCTCGTCGATCGCCGAGCGAAGGTGCGTGATTGCGGCCCTCGCCGCACGGTTGATCTCCAAACGCTCCGTCTCCGTATAGTTGACGGCGAACCCTTGCAGATCGGTGACAGTCGGATTGACCAGGCCGATCGAATTGACATTGTCTGCAAACCCGAGAAACGCCTCAAATGCACGCTGGGCTGCCTCGGCATGCTTACCCCGAGCAAGCGCCCCCAATTCCAGTACGTCGAGCATATGCCGCTCAAGGGGATCAAGGTTCGTCGCGGAGCCAGCCCGTTCATACCATCCACGCGCGCTCTTCGCCCCCACTGCAGAGAGTAGGGTCGTTTCGAGGCTCCGGCGAGCGAGCCAAGCCGGGCCAGTGAGCTTCACAATGGCGGCGACCCGCCGGTCGTGCCGGCGCCACATCTCAAGACAAATCTGTAACGCACCAAAGAACGCCAACGCAACAGTCGCGGAGGCTTCTACGAATGGAGCATGCAATGCGACCCAAGAAATCATAGAGTTTGACAAACCCGGAAAATCGGCAGGGCAACCTAACGGAATGCGCTTCTGCTGCGAGGCCAGGTGAGGCCGCCGCATTCCTTAGATACAGTATACACCGCGGCGGCCGAACCGCCTTGGCCTCGCCAGCAGCAAGCGCGTGTTAGGGCGCCGAGTCTGGGGCGGCCCCTTGCCAACTAATCTGGTGCTCGGCGCCGGCAGGGATCATACGAAAATGCTCCAAGGTCTCACCGTAGTCCATTATCGCCCCATATCGGAATAGATCGAGGAACGATGCAATCGGCAGTCGGGTCTCATCTGAGCCAAACCTGATCGTCAGGCCTGACATGTCCATCGGGGTTCCGAGAGCAGGCCAAAGAGTCGATCCGAACGCCATTTGACCCATCGCAGCCGCCCCGAGGTCTGTAGCCTCAGTGAGATCCGAGTTAACCAGGCCACGCACGATGGCACTGCCATCACGCACTTCGAGAAATGGACCGCCGCTCATCCCAGATTCCAACGGAATATCCACCTTGAAGCCCGGCCACCGATTGATACCATAACCGTGCGGGAATTTCTCGGTGACGGTCGTTGAACGGTGCGTTAGCGGTAGCGTCAAGATCGCGTTGTCGCGGAGTTCATCGTCGGGCAAGGACTCTGCCCTCATTCCAGGATAACCGACGACTTCGAGCTGAGTCCCGACCTCCACTGGACTTGGATCGACTCCAAGCCCACCGACGAATCGTGGTTCTTGGGTTTCGGGGATCCTTGCGAGAATCAGAGCGACGTCATGCGCATCTAACATCCACGCGTGCTCCACTTCAGCACACGCTGTTGGTCCTGGTTCTACGAGTACCGTGACAATGCTAAGGTGATTTAAGGACACGCGTCGTTCATCGTGAACGCGTAGAAAATCCGGCGTGGTCGGATGGTGAAGAGGCCGTGGCGCGGCAATGTCGATGGCAGCCTTGATTACATGGGCGGCGGTGAGCAAAAAGGCCGTTCGCCCGTCTGCGCGAGCAACTACGAACGCAGTGCCGAGGCAATGCCAAGTGGAGGTCCGATCTACCGCAACCACAGGCAAAACGACACGCCTGAACGCGTCGGGCAAAACCATTTCCGCGCCTGTCATAGTATCCCTTGTCGCCCTAACGACTCTGCGCTTCTGCGGCGGCCGCGCTGGTACCGAAGGTACATCCTTACTGCGCGGCCGGCCGCAGCAAGCGCCTGTTAGGTGCCGCCGACCGCAGCCTCACTGCCGCGCGAATTCCCGTCGGAGCCACAGGAACGCCAAGGGAGCGTACAAGAGAGCGAAGGCGAGCATCAAGTCCACGTGGAGCCACGCCCTCAACAGGGCAGCGATCACGAGCACCACTGGAACGCCTGCGGCAAGTTCCACCCGCGCGGACCGGCTCAGCGGACCAAGCGACCGGTCCGCAAACGCCGCAGGTCCCAGCACGATGCGAGCGCCCGCATACACCAAGACACCCGCAACGAGCATTCCTCCAAGTGTCGCCGCGATGTCGAGGGCCAGCGACGGCGAACGAAGAAGGTGGTCGACGAGCCTGCTCATAGCGAGAGTGGCGATCGCCGAAGCAGACGCGATGACGAACATGACCTTGAATTTCGCTGACGCGGCCTGGGGCATCGCTCCCCCTCACAGTCGTTTGCTGTGTGCACCTAACGCCCTGCGCTTCTGCGGCGGCCGCGCTCGTACCGAAGGTACATCCTCGCTGCGCGGCCGCCCGCAGCAAGCGCGTGTTAGACAGCAGTCAGGGCACGGATCGACTCTCTGAAGATACAGAGGCAATCCTCGGCTTGACGCCCGGTGAGCCGCCGAAACGCTGAAGGCAGCTCGTTGACCGCAATCCACTTGCGACCGCCTCCGAGCCCAAGAAAGGCGGCACCAGCACGCGTTCCCGTGTGCAAATACACTCGTTCGGGCTCGAGGTGCAGCTTCGCGCCGATGCGGAGCGCCGTGTCGTAAATGGTGAGTTCGCCGATTCCGTTTAGCGAGCTACCGACCTCTTGAACAATGTTGTGAAGGTCGGCGAAGCCGCGAGCGCCCTCAATGCGTGGCAACTGGGCTAACAGAGCAGCCGAAAATGCTTCGATCACACTGCCCGGAATCCGACGTTGGTGATTGAAGCGCTTGCCGAACGGACGCTGTGCTAGGCCGGCGAATCGCACGGCCTCGGCAACCGTCGGCTGGCGACGGAACCAGGCCATCTCGCGATCCTCGTCGGAGGAGTAGTCCGCGAGGTATCGGGCAACCACCTCGTCAAACGATTGCGCGCGCGATCCGTGGTCCGCCATTGACGTCCTTGCTGTCTAACGTCCTGCGCTTCTGCGGCGGCCGCGCTGGTACCGAAGGTACATCCGTCCTGCGCGGCCGCCCGCAGCAGGCGCTAGTTAGGCGCCACGCCAAGCCGACGCTAGATTCTACTGACCCGTATTCGTGAGGTCGACCATGCAATTTACCGCCGTTTTCCAACAGGTGGCCGAGGGGTACACCGGCTTCGTCGAAGAGCTCCCGGGGGCCAACACCCAGGGTAGCACGCTGGATGAGGCGCGGGCGAACCTCCGCGAAGCCGTCGCATTGGTCTTGGAAGCCAATCGCGAGATCGCCGAACGCGCGCTGGTCGGTCGCGATGTACTGCGTGAACCCTTGCTCCTCCCGGTGTGAAGCGGCGCAATCTCATCCGCCACCTGGAGGCAAACGGCTGCCACCTGCTTCGTGAGGGCGGCAGCCATTCCGTTTATTGGCACCCTGCCGCGCGAAAAGTGTCCACGGTTCCGCGCCACCGAGAAATCGACGACGGCCTCGTGAAGAAGATCTGCCGGGATCTCGAAGTGCCCCTCCCGTGAGCGCCTAACGGAATGCGCTTCTGCGGCGGCCGCGTCCACGCCGAAGGCGTTCGATCTACTGCGCGGCCGGCCGCAGCAAGCGCGTGTTAGGCAGCTGAGCCACCGTTGTGTCCAGTGGAACGGGTCCGAGCACGCACCACCGCTTGCATCCATAGGACGCCGGTAAGCATACCTAGGCCAAGGATCTTCATCAGTTGCACGACTCGAAATGGCTGGCCGAGCCACTGTACTCCTGTCACGACGGCGAACAGGAGCGAGAGCCCGGCAATGACAAAACTGGGTATTGCAGAGCGAGCTGCGGCGGTCATTCGTTGCTCCTGGTTATGGACTGATCTTTCAGCTGCCTAACGCCTTGCGCTTCTGCGGCGGCCGCGCTGGTATCGAAGGTACATCCGTGCTGCGCGGCCGTCCGCAGCAAGCGCTAGTTAGGCACCACGCTCAACCGCTGGTCCCGCGGCCGGGGCGGCGAATTGCGAGCGAGCCAGCTGCTCACGCACCCACGCTGGCGTCAACCAGTCGAAGCCTGGCGCACCGCGCGTGGGCGTGATCAGCGCGAGCAATTCGAGTAGGTCATCATGACTGAGCGCGCCGTCGATCTCGAAGGACATGACGTCCTCTTGCCCACCGGCCAACGGCTCGATCCTGCCAAGCCCAAGTAGCCGGCCCACCGTCGCGACGCGACGCATTCCCGCGATCCACGCCCAACCCCAGGAGCTGAGCAACACCGCGGCCCCCACAATGCCCACGTCGTCCGCCAGGTCGCCATGCGCTTGATGGAGCGTAATGGCAAGACCAATAAGCACGGCAGTTCCACACACCCCCGCCGTCAGCGAGCCCCACACCCACGGGTTTCGCAGACCGCGGCGGCCGCCAACACTCCGAATGATCATGATCGCGGTCCCCGCCACGCCCGTAACGCTGGCAAGACCCTTGGCGATCGTCAGCCCGTTCATTGGCACTCCGGACGTGCGTGCCTAACGTCCTGCGCTTCTGCGGCGGCCGCGCTGGTACCGAAAATACATCCCTGCTGCGCGGCCGCCCGCAGCAAGCGCCGGTTAGATGGCCAACGCTACGAAACCCAGACTTGCTTGACGGCGACAATCCGCCACGTTCCCGCAGCGCGGTGCAAAGCCACGATACGCCCGCTACCGCATAAGGCGCCGCAACCAAAGTCGATCTCAAGAACGGCGGCCGCATCAGTCGAATCGTAGCCGATCGGCGAGAGAGACACGGTGCCGACGGCCGACGGAAACGCCCGGTAGAAGGCATCCCAGAATACGTCGGCGCAGCATTTCGGGCGCCCATCGGCGGTCGTATCCGCCCGCGTCAGCTCATGGAGCGCCGTCGCACTGACCAATCTCACCGCCCAATCGGAAAGGGCTTGCAGCCGCGTGAGCATGGGCGTGAGCGGCATCGGGAAACGCGCACGACGCTCAAGGTCAGCAACCTCTCCACTGTCCACACCTGGCGTATCCTGGAAGTGCTTCCAGAACTCCGGTACCAGCGCCTCTCGGCGGTACACGGCCGTGGAATCCAGGAGCACGATTAGGGTTCGGGGCGCCAAGACATCGTGTTTGAAGAGGCTATCCAATACCGTGGCGTAGATGACCGCGTCATCGGTCGGCTGACCGAACGATGCGCTCGGCACTGCGATCGAGCACAGCGAGATGACGAGGGCCGCCACGATGTTGCTGCGGTAGCCACTTTGGTGGGTCGGCCGCACAGAATTCTCCGTTCGGGCCATCTAACGACCTGCAAATCAGCTGCGAGCGCGCTTGCGGCGCAGCCGCGTGGTGCGCGCGCTCGCCAGCTGCATTTGCTTGTTAGAGCGCTGGCCTACAGATCCTCCGGCGTCAAGCCCGTATGCTTGGCAATCCGGGCTAGCATCCGTGGGCCGATCTCCTCACCATCATGGAACGCGAAGACGAAGTCCGGCCAGCCTCCCCGCTCGAGGGTGCGGTGACTGCCCGACTCCCGTTTCATTTGCCACCCGATTCGCGACAGCCCAGCCAGGACGCGCCGTGCCTTCGCCGAACCCCACGAAGTCATGCCGGTTGAAAGGCAAGCTGAAGCAACTCCGGAACGGCCTCGCCGTGCTCCATTCGGTCGGCAAGCGACCGCAGCGCGAGCGCTTGGACCCGGGCAATGGCGTCAGGTCGCGTGACGCCATACGCCAATACGCCGGGGAGATCGGTGATCTCTGCAATCCAGCGGCCGTCCGCTTCCTGTTCTATTTCGAGATGGAGCACCATGGGAACCCCTGGTTCCGGACACCTCAAATCTACCACAGGCTGCCGTTGCGCTCTAACGCCCTGCGCTTCTGCTGCCGGGCGAGTGGCGGCGCGGCGCATTCCTTAGCCAATAATCATGCCCCGCGCCGCGCCGACACGCTTCCGCCCGGCCAGCAGCAAGCGCGTGTTAGACCGCGTCAGGCACTCACATCTTCGAGCCTCACTCCACGCCCCGAACGGAGTGCCATTCGGGCCTCCGCAATCCGGCGAGCGAACTCCGGATGATGCTCCAGTCGGTACTCGAACCAATCGTCGTCGGAGTCGAACCCGATCAGCACCCCTGCCGGGCGCCCGTGACGGGTAATGACGATCTCGTCGTCAGCCGCGAGGCGAAGGTACTTCGACAGGTCATCCTTCACCTTCGCCAGGGCGATCTGCTTCCGCGGGTGTGCCCTCAGCGTCGAGCCAGCGCTGCGCTTCGGCTTTGCTGACGATCGCGAGGACCGCGACGGTTTCTTGATTGATGTCATAGAACACCCGGATTTCATCGATGCGAAGCCGATACTGGGGTCGGCTCATGCCCCGAAGTCGCTTGATGCGACTCTTGCTTGTCTTGGCCGGCTCGTGTCGCAGGTGGCGCTCCATTGCATCCCGCACGATCGACCGGACCCGGGCCGGGAGCGCCCGGAACGCCTCGATGGCGCCAGGCGCCAAGACAACCTCGAACATTCTGGCCAGAATATAGCCAGAACGTGGAATGACGATCAAGTCGGGAGGGACAGCGGTCTAACGCCCTGCGCTTCTGCGGCGGCCGCGCTCGTACCGAAGGTACAACCTTGCCGCGCGGCCGCCCGCAGCAAGCGCGTGTTAGACAGCAGTCAGGGCACGGATCGACTCTCTGAAGATACAGAGGCAATCCTCGGCTTGACGCCCGGTGAGCCGCCGAAACGCTGAAGGCAGCTCGTTTACCGCAATCCACTTGCGACCGCCCCCGAGCCCAAGAAAGGCGGCACCAGCACGCGTTCCCGTGTGCAAATACACTCGTTCGGGCTCGAGGTGCAGCTTCGCGCCGATGCGGAGCGCCGTGTCGTAAATGGTGAGTTCGCCGATTCCGCTTAGCGAGCTACCGACCTCTTGAACAATGTTGTGAAGGTCGGCGAAGCCGCGAGCGCCCTCAATGCGTGGCAACTGGGCTAACAGAGCAGCCGAAAATGCTTCGAGCACACTGCCCGGAATCCGACGTTGGTGATTGAAGCGCTTGCCGAACGGACGCTGTGCTGGGCCGGCGAATCGCACGGCCTCGGCAACCGTCGGCTGGCGACGGAACCAGGCCATCTCGCGATCCTCGTCGGAGGAGCAGTCCGCGAGGTATCTGGCAACCACTTCGTCAAACGATTGCGCGCGCGATCCGTGGTCCGCCATTGACGTCCTTGCTGTCTAACGCTATGCAAATCTGCTGCGGCGCCTCAGGCGAGCCCGCCGCGCGGCCCATATAATGGTAGCGCCGAAGGCGAACTCTGGCCCGCGGCACCACCGTCGAGCGCCGACAGCAGCATTTGCTTGTTAGGCCGAGGAATTAGTACAGCGGACGCCAGCGCGGAAACGCAGACCCGAACAATGCGCCGGTTGCTCCGAAAAAGAGCGCTCCACCGAGGCCTCCAACGACTACGCCCGCCCCCTCCGAGGGACAATGCGCATCGCACAGCCCCGCGGCCAGCCATCCCCCCAGGCCGCCCAACACGGCGCCGACAAGACCCCCAATCCGCGCGCCCGTCTGCCATCTTGTTCCCGATTGGACGTCAAGATGCAGCACCGCCGCGGCGGCAACCCTGCGCATCGAGGCACTATCCGCCGCGCTTGTGCAGGGTGCACCTGGATAGCGGCAATACTCTAGTTGGTCTGCCGAGCCACCCACACGGGCGGTCAGCCGGCCCACTGTCAACGCATCCGCAGTGTGCAACCGGACAAGCTTTCCACTGCCAAGCGGCGCCGATAGCAGCGGCTGTTGTGCCGCGGCGGGCGCTTGCGAAGCGATGATCGCACCAAGGCATGCCACCGCAACAGTTCGACGCGGCATTGCGTACCCCCCCCGGCGGCCTAACGGACTGGGGTTGACCTGCGAACGGGCCGCCGGCACCGAGTCACGAACGGCGGCCGGCACGATGCCATTCTAGGCCTCCCTTCGCCCTTGCGCCAGCCGCGGCGCGCAGCCGAATGGCAAGCGCCGCGGGTCTGCCCTGGCCCCGCGGACGCTCGGGATGGCGGCCGGCACGACGCCAGACCGGCGGCCCGTTCGGCAGGTCCAACCCCTAGTTAGGCCGCGACAGGCTACGCGCCCGATGAGTCGCTGGCTGGCGTGCCCCCGTGGGGTAACCGCGCGAGAGCCAAGACCATACACACATCGGCCACGGTGTACTTTGTGCCCTCTGGGACCTTCCGATGCTCGAAGCCGATCGCTTCGTACAATGAGATCGCCGCTCGGAGCTTGGAGTTCGTGACCAGGATCAGTCGTTCCGCACCTTCTTCTCTCGCGTACGTGATGCAGCGACTCACTAGCCGACGCGCGACACCTTGTCCCTGATGCTGAGGCGCCACCGCCAGCTTTGCCAGCTCATAGACCCCGCTGGCGTATGGCAGGACGGCGCAAGTGCCGACTACCTCCCCGTCGGCGCATGCCACAAAGATCTGGCCGCCAGTGTCTATGAAGTACCGCCGCGGATCGGCAAGCTGCGCCTCCTCGGCCGGCTCCATCAGAGCGTACTTGTCGAGCCACTGTCGATTGAGCTCAGCGAACCGTGTTGAGTGCTCCGGCCGAAAGGTCGCTATAGTCACAGCCATCGCATACCTCGGGTTGCTAGTCGCGGCCTAACGGAATGCGCTTCTGCGGCGAGGCCAGGTGAGGCCGCCGCAGTCCGTAGATAAAGGATATATCGCGGCGGCCGAACCGGTCTGGCCTCGTCGGCAGCAAGCGCGTGTTAGAGGGCCTGGTGCGCACCCTGACGATGCCGAGCATGCTGGGTAGATGGACGCTCCTGCCACCACGATTCTGTCGATGAGATCAAGCCCGCCTCCGATGCGGCGGCGATCAGCTCTTCCGTGTCGACGCCCGTTGCCACAGCCCAGTCCCACCAACGAGGAACGGTGACCGCATGCCAGGCCCACGCAACCGCGAAGCCAGCCCCAAGACAGCCAAACAGCAGTAGCGCAGGAAGGAACCGGCGCCACGATTCCGGTTCTGCCATGACGTGGTTCCGAATGACGGCGGCAACAACCAACCCAGCGATTCCAATCGCCGCGATGGCGAGCCCGGCGGGCGCCTTGATCGCGCTGTTGCCCCGCTCGACAACTTGGGCGGCGCTCAACTGCTCGCCCGGCGGCGACTCGAACCGCGGCCACATTCTCAGACTGCCTCCGAGCTCCGGTCAGGTCCCTCTAACGCCCTGAGCTTCTGCGGCGGCCGCGCTGGTACCGAAGGTACATCCGTGCTGCGCGGCCGTCCGCAGCAAGCGCGGGTTAGGCAGCTTCGCTGCGGATCGCAATAACGATCAAGCCGATCAGGCCGGCCACGACCAGAGCGCCCTGAACTTGACTGCTCTCGCGCCTGCCGCATGCGACATACCGAGCGAAATGCTCACAATTATTTCCCAAGAGATCGTAATTCGGACTCGCTAGGGCTGAGCGGAGCCTTAGAAGGCCGCCAGCCGTGTCAACAATGCGGCCGACAATGCTCCAACTTCCAGTCGTAGACAGCCAATCGGCGCGGATCGCCGGTGGCGACTGGTGAATCACCACTGGTTCGAGGGCGCTTGGATAACCCAAGTTGTTGCCGACATCCAGAATCCCATAGTGATCAACGCCCTTGGCTGGCGAATGTTGGACGACCAGGTATAGAGCATCCTGCAATGTCTGATAAGGCATGCGCCCTCCCGAACATGAGTTCACTAAACAATCCCACGAGCTACCACTTCACATCGACGAACTTCTAATCTGCGTCTCCGACCGCTGCGCGGAGCAGAAGGAACAACGCGACAACCACTCCTGCCGCCACAAGGGCATCCGCCGCCTTGCCACCCACCTCGCGGTTAACCTTTCGGGCTTTGGCGAACGACTCAAGAAGTGCCGACTGATGGTCGGAGGGGGACAACAGACCCCGTTCCCACTTTGACACCGTAAGCGGATGCACCCCAAGAAGCTGTGCAAGCTGGACCTGCGAAAAGCCCAGTCGCTGCCGCAAATCTGCGATGTTATCTGCCTTCACGATCTGATGGGCGACGGCGCGCACCAACGCGTCGACGCGCGACGCTCGTAGCTAGTCATCGAGATAGATGCCGTGGAGTTGATGTGGCCATAAGCCATAGCTTACTGAGTCTTGGCTTAGTAGTCAAGGTGGGAGCGCAGGGCGGCAGTGTCCTACTTCGTTCGTGACGGTCTTCTCGGGTCTGGCACTTCGGGCCAGTTCTACACGCACCTCGTCGGGCCTGGCACTACCTCAAAACCCATGGTCCAGAAATCAGCATCGAAGGTAAAGACGCGTATGATGCCATGCCTTAGCATGACCGCCGCGCAGAGCGCGTCATGGAAGCTAAGCCTGTGGTCGTCGTATCGATCGAGGATCGACAGGGCTTCAACCTCGTCGTCCGCAATAAACTCAATCTTTCTAACTTCGCTCGAACTCCGCAGGAAATCGTAGTGCTCCCTCGCCGTCGCTTGCGAATCGTGTTTGTATCTCGCACGGGTGAAGCACTCATGCGAGGTTACATCGATGGCAAACCACTCCACACTCGTTTGACTGGTATAGAATAGACGAGCCTCGCGATGGCAAGGCTCGGTGGGATCATGGAGTGCAATGACGGCGGAGGTGTCGATCAGCACCGCGCTGTCAAATGCGTCGCGAATCACTCAACGCGCTGGGAGGGAGGCTGCCGGGCAGCACTCGGAAGAGTTGGTTATCCACGACGCGATAGATACCCGGCAGCATGCCGGTTCCATGTGCGTATATCGATGTCCTAATGGTTTCGTGTCCGAACATGTACTGTTCCTGTTCGGCCGTCGACCATGAGAACTGTTGATTCGGGACGACGCGGATCGTCATCATTGGGTGAATCCCCTTGGCTCCGTGTTATGCACCCACCCGTGCGAGCGAACCTCGACGTTGATGTTTCGCGGCAATCCGGGGACCAGCGGGAGTGGTTGCCCCGCAGGTACCTGAACTTGAACGTTCGGCGGGAACACAGCCGTCTGCTGGAGCTTCCCGGCCGTCTCAAAAAGATATGACCATTGCCGACTTTCCGCCACGCCCCCGATGAATCGGAAGTCGACTTCCGGAACTCCCCCAAAAAGCCCTGCTACCACCATCATTTTGCGAAGGTTGAACGATCCTTCATATTCGCGAAGTAGGTTGTCGAGTGCTACGGCAAGAGGCTCATCGGCAAACTCGATCCGATCTCCGAGGATGGCCTTCGCTTCGTGCCGATTGATCATGTGGAGGTGTGAATAGAAGTGCGTCGTGAGCTTCGCCACAATTTCCGGAGCAGCTCCCGAGCCGTTGGGGTGTAGGTCGAGGAGAGACTTGGCAAGTAGTTCGATCTGTTTCAGCACCCGCCGCACATTGCCGAGCGCCAGGGGGTGGACTTGTGCTGCGAGTTGTTGAAGCGAATTGGCAATGGCCTGGGCTTCAAACCCAGTGAGCGCGGTTGCGTCGCCTGAAACCGACTCGTGCCGAAGCTGCGACAGAACGAAGTCGCGATAGGCTTGCACGTCCTCGACGCTAATTCCAATTCGATTGTTCGTGTTCGCAGGGTCGATCGGATTGAATGCGTTTCCGGTGGTAGGATCAATCGGACTGAGTTCAGCGATTGGCGACATAACGATGCGTTTGGCGCCGAGCGCAGCGAGAGTTCCGCTGCTGTGACACCGAAACGGAACGAGCACTTCAAAGTCCTTGTCAAACTCACGAAGTAGGCTAACGATGGGCCATACCGCGTTCGTGTCTCCACCACGGGTATACAGGCACAGATCAATCCCATTGCTTGACGGAGACTCCTTCAACACCCTGAACAATGGCTCTTTCACATCTGCACTGAACTGCGTGGTCAGTGCCGGTAGCTGGATATCCGAGGTGCGATCGAAGTTGAATAGGCAGATGCAAGTTCTGCCCCCGCGAAGGGTTTCGATCTTTTCCAACAGGGGCTTGCGAATCTCCCAAGTCATGTCCTAACCCCCACGTGAAACGGGTGAGCCGTCGAGCAAAGCTAGCAGGTCCTCAGCCTTCCACACTCGGACGGTCACTTCGCGCCCATCTCCGGAGCTGCCGCGACCCCTAGCCCTTCTGATTGTCACGATCAAATTAGGACACCACCCGCAGGGCTGCCTAACGACTCTGCGCTTCTGCTGCGAGGCCAGGTGAGGCCGCCGCAGTCCCTAGATAAAGCATGCATCGCAGCGGCCGAACCGCGTTGGCCTCGTCGGCAGCAAGCGCGTGTTAGATGGCGGATTCACATCCGGGCATCAACACGGAGCCCGGTCCCCGATGATCTCGTCGAGTTTCTCCGCGGGCGCCCAGCCACCCTCAACGCGTTTCGAGCGAAACGTGAGGAATACTTCCGATGCGGCCCAACCTCCGCGACACCGCCACCGGTTGCCCACCGCAACCGACCAAGTGAGCGTGGCTCCAACGACCGCTACTGACTTGAACTCCAAATAGTACACGATGGTGTCGCTCGCAACCGCAGGACGGCCGTTCAGGACGTGGTACATCCCGAGCCGGTAGGAGCGCCAAGTAACTGAGTTACCGTCGGGCACTACGATACGCCAAGCGCTCGGGGTTGCTGCCTGGGTACCAGCGAAGATGTCATGAGCGAGCCAAGGCGTTGTCGCGACCGCGATCGCGCGGACCGTCTGTTGACTCGACACTTCATTGCCGGCCGCGCCACCCCGTTGCGCCATGAGCGGCAACGGGGCTCCTGCCACCCACACACCCAACAAGACTGCCCGGTGGATCAGCATCGATCATCTCGACTTATCTGGGTATCGGTCCGCCATCTAACGTCCTGCGCTTCTGCGGCGGCCGCGCTGGTACCGAAGGTACATCACACCTGCGCGGCCGCCCGCAGCAAGCGCTTGTTAGGTGGCGGCACGCACCGGGCCGCTAGCAGCCCAGGCCGTCATCGATGGCGGTGTACCCGTTGACCGGCACCATCCAGCTCCCGTTTCCGCGAACGGCAATCAGGTCCAGACTCGTCTCGCTCCGAGTCCATTTGCCGCGGCAGCGCCGCATCGTCCCCACCGTGTAAGACGTGAACAGCGAGTCGCCCCGCACGACAATCGGGCTCAATCCAATGTACTCCGCCTCCGTGTCAGCCGGAGCCATCGGCCGTCCATGCAGCACTGTATATAGGCCTCTTCGTACCCTGCGCCATACCGGAATGGTCGAATCGGGAACGGTGATGCGCCACGGCCGCTGCTCCGTCGCGATGACACCAGCCGCGATCCTCCACGATAGGTCTTGCACCACGCGGAGGACGACAACGCGGAGTGCCGCGCTGTCGGGCACATCAACCGGGGTTGACAACGCAACCTGGCCGCGAACGGGAGTCGCGCCGAGCGCGCTCGCAATGATTCCCGAAATCAAGATGGCGGATCGCACGGCGTGACGCCTCCTTTGACCCACGTCCACCTAACGACTCTGCGCTTCTGCGGCGGCCGCGCTGGTACCGAAGGTACATCCGTCCTGCGCGGCCGCCCGCAGCAAGCGCTAGTTAGGCGCCACGCCAAGCCGACGCTAGATTCTACTGACCCGTATTCGTGAGGTCGACCATGCAATTTACCGCCGTTTTCCAACAGGTGCCCGAGGGGTACACCGGCTTCGTCGAAGAGCTCCCGGGGGCCAACACCCAGGGTAGCACGCTGGATGAGGCGCGGGCGAACCTCCGCGAAGCCGTCGCATTGGTCTTGGAAGCCAATCGCGAGATCGCCGAACGCGCGCTGGTCGGTCGCGATGTACTGCGTGAACCCTTGCTCCTCCCGGTGTGAAGCGGCGCAATCTCATCCGCCACCTGGAGGCAAACGGCTGCCACCTGCTTCGTGAGGGCGGCAGCCATTCCGTTTATTGGCACCCTGCCGCGCGAAAAGTGTCCACGGTTCCGCGCCACCGAGAAATCGACGACGGCCTCGTGAAGAAGATCTGCCGGGATCTCGAAGTGCCCCTCCCGTGAGCGCCTAACGTGCTGCGCTTCTGCGGCGGCGACTCCGCGGCCCGCCGCGAGGCCTCTCCAATGTAAGCGCTACGCCCCAAGCCGGGCCCGCGGCTTGGAGCGCCGCCGCCGTCCGCAGCAAGCGCCTGTTAGGAGGCGAGCCGTCCGCCGGAGCGCAACTCGACAGGGAGCCAGCGCCACACCGATGTTGGCCAGCGTGCCGCGCCGCCCACCGGACTTGACCTTGGCGGGGCCGCGCAGCCAGATGCCGGGGCCCCGCGCACCGATTCCGGCCTGCGCGCAAGAGTCGGGTGGATGGCTGCGGCGGCCCGCTTTCGAAGACCAACTTCCGACCCGTGCGCACGCCGCAGCTATCCACCGCCGCCCGTGCGGCCCCGCCTGCGGTGGGATGCTGATTGCGCGGGGCGCCGACCGCGTCGCCGACCGAAGGCCCCGCACCGACGCTCGACTCGCACGCCCCCAATGTCCTAGTGTTCGTGTGCGCGAGCCCGCCTAACGTCCTGCGCTTCTGCGGCGGCCGCGCTGGTACCGAAGGTACATCACACCTGCGCGGCCGCCCGCAGCAAGCGCTAGTTAGCTCGCAGTATTGTGCTGAGCGCGACAACGAGAAAGCATCCACCGGCTGTGATCAGCGCTGTCCGGACCCAGTGTGTCGCAAGAATGCGGTCCAAGAATGGGCTTGCCGGCCCACGCTCGTCGCGGCTCAGTTTCGCCTGCCATCGGCCCCACGTTGCGCCAGTGAGCACCATCGAAAGCACTTGGCACGCCGCATTGCCGCGAACCGCCCAAGTCGGGATTCCCGGTGGATAGTACCAAACCAGCACCAAGGAGCCCGCAAGCGTCAAACCGACCGGCAGGAAGACCCAATAGGGCAATTTCCGCCAATGCGTCGCTTGAACAATCGGAAACCGGTCAGGGCTGACCAAGGCCCACGAACGGAAGATGTCCACCTCATGAGCCCAGATCGTACCCACATCGTACCAGGCCAAGGCAGCGACAAGAACGAGCAGCAACCCTGCGGTCATGGTGCCTCGTTGCGAGCTAACGACTCTGCGCTTCTGCGGCGGCCGCGTCAGCGCCGAAGGCGCAGTATCTACTGCGCGGCCGTCCGCAGCAAGCGCGTGTTAGGCACCGGCTGCTGTGAGAGCCGATGTGAGTCTAGTCAACTCGGAGGCAGGAATAGCGTACGTACTCGCGCCGGTGTCGCTGAGTCGCCCGTTCTTCACGAGTGTCTTCACGTAGTTATCAAAGTTGTCAGAATATGTCTTCTTGTAGAAGGCAGGCGCGAGCTTAATCTGCTCTCGAAGTGTCTTCTTCTCGAACTTCTCCGACCCGCCACGCACGAGGGATAGGGCCGCGCTCATGATGAGGTCAGGCCCACGAGCTACGTTCAAGCGCTGAGCGATGGTTGATACCGACAACTCTTCCGAAGTTGCGCCGTTCTGACGCGGGTCAGTCGACGGGGTAGCTGGCATGCCGGGTGCTGGCCGAAGCGACGACACCGCCTCCAACAGGCCCTGCAGGTGTGCAGTCAAGAATTCCTCCGTCCCCTCGAATTCCACCTCGAGCGCCCCGTACTTGAGCCTCAGTTTCGTCATCGCTTTTGCCTCATCCATAGGTAGGTACGACTTCGTCAAGGACGGTATGAATATACGCTTCGACGGAAGCAGCCTTGATCGGTTTCGAAGTGGGATGCGCATACGAATTGCGAAGGTCGAGCAGTCCCCGAAGCGTTTTGTGCTGTTCCTTTGTCAGGATCTTCGACTTTCTGGCGGTGTCAATAATCGTCGCTTCAGTCAGTTCTTGAAAATCGTCAAGCGTGGAGATTGTAACCGGATTCTTCCAACCCGACGTTGCCAGGTTGAAAACTGCCAGATGATTACGGAAGAGCCAGGACCGAAGAAGGCCGAAGGCAACGCACCAGGTCATAATTAGCGCAGACCTCAACATGTTGTGCTCAAAGCATGCCATAGCCTCTTCAAGGTACGACCTCACCGCCGGATCGCCGATCGCACTAAGGGTGTTGCGGAGCGACGTAGCGATGTTGGTGGCAGACGGTCGGCCAAGGTGTGCTGTCCTCAGAACCTCCGCGTAGCCACGCTCAAGCACGTATCCAGCACTCGCTTTGACATAGCGTACCTTTCTGCCCGCGCGTTGCGTCGTTTGTTCGGAGAGGTAGGGCGAGATCCGCTTGTGTGGTTGAAGGTGCAGTGCCGCTCTAAGGGAGGATATGGTCGCAGCGGTCACCTCAACCGAACCAAGGTGATTCAAGAGGTAGTAGGCCAAGAGGTCCGTCTGAACTGCCGGCGGAAGGCCATTGAACCCGGGAATGCTTGCTACGAAGGCGTCTGCCTCTAACACCGTCATGAGACTCCCGCGAGAAGGTGCCTAACGACTCTGCGCTTCTGCGGCGGCCGCGTCAGCGCCGAAGGCGCAACATCACCTGCGCGGCCGCCCGCAGCAAGCGCGTGTTAGGCATCCGGCGGCTGCTCGCTTCCAAGGCGTTCCCGGAGGCGCTCCAGGTACCGACGCACAACTGGCGCCGCGGCTTGCCCGTAGACTGCCGATACCGGTCTGGAGATCCCGAGCACCGCAAGGCCCATCCGGCCGAGTCGGTCGACGAGAAGGAGCATACTACCTAGCAACCACGCCGCGAATAGCTCGAAGTCGGCCAGGTTCTCGTTAGCCATAAGGACCGGGTCAACGTGAGAGCTGCGTTGCCCGGCAATGATACGGAAGGACACGGTCTCCGGCGTGGGGATCGCTAACGTCATTGCACCAAAGTGTACTATCCCATCGCGGGTAGAGCGAAGCGCCGTAAACCAAGCGCATCCCCGAACAATGGTCGCGAGTGCGCTCCCCAGAACGCGGTCGGCTCTGTCGCTGTCCGCGAACAGCAGTAGTCGCTCAAAGCCCGCCGGACACTGCCCCGGTAGCTTGGCGAGCGCCTTGCAGAGCAATGCCACGTCATCAAACAAGGAGCGCGCCACTACGTAGAAGAACTCGACATCGCACCCGGCGAAGAAGAGCCAGCGAGTGTGGTCCAGTGATCCTGATGCACCCAGCTCCTTCTGCCAATTGTGACGATCGACAATCGTGAGGAGTGTTGCGAAGGCGGCCTGGATTCTACGGGCCGGTTCTAGCAGGCCGTGATCGGTGCGGCCTGATACTGACTCGACATGCGCGTTCGCAAGCAGTTGGATCAGATCATCCGCCATCCGCCCATCAGGCGGGAACAACCGCAATGCCGCGTCCACATCAGCCCGTGAGCGGATTTCCACTTCGCCTCCGGATGCCTAACGACCCTGCGCTTCTGCGGCGGCGATCACCCGGGCCCGCCGCGAGGCCTCCACAATGTAAGCGCTACGCACCCGGGTCGGCCCGCGGCCCGGAGCGCCGACGCCGCCCGCAGCAAGCGCGTGTTAGGCCCCAGCCGTGTGCAGTGATCCTGCCCTCACACCCGGGATGATGCGCAATATTTCCGGCACGAGCGCGCGAAGATCTACCAGTCGGTTGGAGGGCGCGAGCAACAGGATGACACCGAAAGGGAGCTGGGCAATCCGCTGTTGTTCCGGGAGGCGACGGTCCATCGTGAGGAATACATCGCACTCGCCCTTGGCGCGCCGGAGTAGCTCACCGTTGCGAACGCCGGCCCATCCCCTCCCTGCCACGGTCTCGACGGCGTGGCCGACGAGCAACCCCATCAGATCGTGGGGGAGGTTCTCATCAAGAAGGACGCGCACCAGCCAGGACCGAATCACGGGCGAGGTCGAGTGCGGCGATCGCTTGCTCGCGGCTGACCGATGGGAATTGGCGAAGAAACTCGTCCAGCGTATCGCCGCCTTCGAGATAGTCGAAGAGCGATTGCGCAGGCACCCGCGTGCCAACGAAAACGGGCGTGCCGCTCAAGATTTCGGGATCGGTGTGAATCACGTCGGTGCGAGCGGTCATGGCTCATTCTCCTGCCGTGGCCTACGCCACAATATACCTGAGCGACCCAAGCCCCGCGCAAAGCCCAATCGGTGTGGGCCTAACGACCCTGCGCTTCTGCGGCGGCCGCGCTAGTACCGAACGTACATCACTGCTGCGCGGCCGGCCGCAGCAAGCGCGTGTTAGGCGCCATGTTTTCGCTGATCCAGACTTAGAAGCCAGAGGAAGGCAGCACCGAGCCCGAGCCAGATAAGGCCCTGCTGCTGCTCCTTCTTCGTCGCGGACTCGAACACGTGCTGCTGGAGCCAAGCAAGGTTGTGCACCGGATCCTCGTAAAGGCGCATGTACTTTGTCCCGCGGAGGAAGCCCGTCGGAATAGCGGACTGATGGAGCACGATTGGAATAATTGGGCGCGCATGACCCTTCGCGAAACCGATCTCCTGGGGAACCCATTCGGATTCCCGCGCGTGGTGGCTCCAAAGCAGGATGAAGACGTCACAGCGTTGAATGGCTGCGATGATGGTTGCGTCAAGCGGTTCGCCTGTAACGACGGAGTACTCGGCGAGGAACACAGTACACCCCGGCCGCTCGAGCAGAGCCTTCACCTGCTTTGCGCGAGATAGATCGCGGGTCGAGTAGCTGATGAACACTTCGAATGCCACCGGATCTCCTTGTGGGCGCCTAACGGAATGCGCTTCTGCGGCGGCCGCCGAGGCCACCGCGTCCGTTGAATCAATCTACGCCCGCGGTGGCCGAGCGCGCCCCGCCCGCAGCAAGCGCGGGTTAGGCGCCGCCACTCGCAATGATCTCGCGAATAATATGCGGCCTCCATACCCTACCACTTTCCGCTTCACCGTGAATTCGCCCAGAGTAAACGCCAAGAAATCTTACGCGATTGCCACCGGCAATGTGTTGCGCTCCGCTGGAGTCGCGAAAGCTCCCGAACCTTCGATGGACGACAGGGGAGCCGGACATTCCGCCCCGTGTTGTGGCATCGATGAGGAATGCGGGCTTTCCGTCGTAATCCAAGTCATGATCCGAGGCTACGTGCCCGGTCTTCCAGATCGGGAACGCACCACCAGATGCCAGGCCGAATGGAAACCCAATGATTGAAACTGGCAAGCCGACGTCGATGACGATGTCGACATCTGCGAGAGCCAAGTCGAACGGATAAATCTTTACAGCTAACGGCATCGACTTGAGCGGCAGCGCGACAACATCGACCTCGTGGCCCCGAGAGTGCTCCCACCAAGCGCGCACGCCACCCGAGAACAACGGCATCGCATGCGGATGCCACTGTCCGAGCTGCCCGCTGTGATGCAGAACGCGTAGCTCGTCGGGAACCGCACCAGTCGGCGAAAGCAGTTCGCCAGTGTCGGCAGCGCCGCCAGCAATAACATGCCAATTTGTGATGAGGTAGCTGTCAGAGTCGGGCTGTACGACGAATGCCGTAGCTGTGCCGAGCGGCCTGCCGTTTACGGCGGTTTCGACCAACAAGCTCTTTAGGGAAAGCGGATCTATGGTCTTGGTCGTGGCCGCCATGATCTCCTCGGTGTGCGCCTAACTACCAAATATACCCCACGCCCCGCCCATCACCTGCCCCACAAACCTGCATAATCCGGAAGTGCTGCAGAATTCACCCGCCTCCACCCCCGCCCAACAGGTCCGCCGGGCTCCGCACCCCCAACCCGCCCCGGTTCAGCACGTGCGTGTACCGCATCGTCGTACTCACATCCCGGTGCCCCAACAACTCCTGCACCGTCCGGATGTCGTACCCGCCCGTCAGCAGATGCGTCGCGAAACTGTGCCGCAACGTATGACAACTCGCCCGCTTGGCGATCCCCGCCCCCCGCACCGCCGCCGCCATCGCCCGCTGCATTGCCGACTGATGCAGATGATGCCGCCGCAACCCGGTCATGCCATCGGCCAGTACCTCGACATGCCGCCGCCCCGCCGGAAAGACCCACTGCCAGCTCCAGCCCTCGGCCGCCTGCGGATACTTCCGCGCCAAGGCGTCGGGCATCGCCACCCGACCCCCACCCCGCGCCAGATCCCTGGCGTGCAACGCCCGCACCCGCCCCAGATGCCGCTTCAACCGCGGCACCGCCACCGCCGGCAATGGTGTCACCCGGTCCTTCGCTCCCTTCCCGCGCCGCACCACGATCTCCATCCGCTCCAGGTCAAGATCCTTGACTCGCAACGTCAACGCCTCCGTCAACCGCAACCCGCTGCCGTACAGCAAGACCCCGATCAGCCGGTATACCCCGCGAAGCTGACGCAGCACCTGCTGTACCTCGTGTGGCGTCAAAACCACCGGCAACCGCTCCGCACTCCGGGCCCGCGGAATCCGCCCCTGGATCCGGAGCGGCCGGTCGAGGACGTCGCGATAGAGAAAGAGCAACGCACTCAGCGCCTGGGTCTGCGTCACCCCACCCACCCCACGCACCTCCCGCAGCCAGGTCAGGAACGCCAGCACCTCCGGTTCGGCCATCTCGCGCGGGTGACGCCGATGATGGAACCGGATGAAGCGACGGATCCAGGAGAGATAGACGGCGCGGGTACGCGGCGAATAGCCGCGCAGTGCCATGATGGACTGCGAACGCTGCAGCAGTCCCGGATTGGGCTGCGAACTTCCGCCAGATGCGTCGAGCATCCGTCAACCATTTCACCGCAGCTGCCCAGGTGGCGGGCTCTTTCCCCGCAGGCTGGCACCATTCGACGCCGACGGCCACGGCGTGCTCCGCAACGCCCGATCCCCACCCACCGCGCTTACCCCCTGCAACCGCCATCCGTATCTTCACCCCGTCCTCCCGTGGGGAGGCCGGCCGGCAGGTTCATGCCCTTGCCACTTCGCGATTCCGTTGCAGCTCACCGCGGCGAGCGGTGGTCGCCATGACAGCGCCCCAGACCCTTCGGGTCGTCGCGGCCACGACTGCGGCGACCAACGACACCTCCGGCGCGCTTCGGATTCCGCATTGCGCCAGCGGCTCATCGGCCATTCCTCACATTCCGGCCATCGGCACGGGCATGACGCCTTGGGCCCGTCAGCTTGTGCATCGACTGTTGCCCCGACACGGCCCACCCCGTCCGGGTGGCGGATGACGCTGCGCCGGCGCCGCACCTCGCGGAAGCGCGTATCGGATGCGTGCAGATGCCTATGACGGACACTGGCCTACCCGGGAATGCCCCATTGACGGTTCGACCAACATGTGCGAGGAGCCATGGGCAACAGGAAGAAATCGGTGCGGAAGGGGCCAGCGGCCTCGGCGAAGGCTCGTGAACAATCGAACGCCCGCCCGATTCGCGCAGGGGCGCATCCGGCCAGGATGTTCAACTCCGGGCTCGAGGTCTGGCTCTACGACGGGGCAGACGCACCGCACCTTCGCGCCAGCGGGGCGATCGCCGACCTGATCAACGGCGCTCAGAGCAAGCTTCATGCGTTGATCGGCGAGGGGCGCCTCGTGGGCTATTCGCTCGATCAGGACGACGAGCTCGACGTCGAAGTCATCGTCGGCGAGCCGCTCTCGACCAGCGAACTCGCGCGCGCGGCCTGGCTCGAACCGCAGACCGCATGGCTGTGCGTCGCAAGCGGGCGGTTGCGGGTGGACTCGAATGACACCATGCGCATCGGCCCCGAGGAGCCGGGCGACGAAGGCGCGGAGTTCGAAATCCCACGCGGTGACTACCGCGTGACGCTCTATCGCATCGACGATGAAGCGCTCGACCGCGCCGAACGCAGCTGGCAGGGCGCCCGGGAAATCATCGTGCTCACGGCCGGTGGCACCGCGGCCGACGCGGCGAAGGGAATGCTGCCGTTCGAACCACGGCGCGATCTTTCGTGGGTCGGACAGTACCACATCGAGGGGCGCACGCTCACCGGCCTCGCGTGGTTCGCCGACGCCTGGGATACCTGTCGGATCAACCTCGACCGCGCCGGCGCTACTCGCCTCGGACTGGAGACCGGCAGCGTCATCCGGACGACGGTGCCGTCGGCCGGCCTGTCGCTGGTCACCGCCATCGCGGACTCGTGGGTCGAGGGCGGCAAGCTCGAACCGCCGCAGGGAATGTCGCTCGACGAGTACGGCTATGGCTACATCGCGCCGATGGCCGAGTGGAATGGGCAGGAGGTGCTGCTCTGTCGGCGCGCGTTCGCCAAATACGGTGTCAAGTCGCCGCAGATGCACACGTGGATTCCGGCCGTGGTCGAGCTCCTCGATGTGCGAGCGACACCGCCTGCCCGCGTTCGCGGCGAGATCCTGCTCGATGCCGGCCGCCGGGCGTACTGGCGAGGTGACTTGCGCGCGCGGGCGATGTACTGGAAGGACCCCGGTCTCCTCGCGGGCGTGCTCATGACCCGCCTCGAAGGACTGAGCCGCGACGAGCGCCTCCCGCTCGAGGGCGCCGTCGAACGGGTCGATGCGGTGTTCCACGCTCTCGGGCTCGAGCCGCTCGGCGACGCCACCTATGATGCAGCGTTCAGCATGGGGGGCACGCGCGAAAACACCGTGCGCCTGTATGCCGGACTCGCCGATGTGTGTGCGTTCGTTGTCGCTGCGGAGAACACGTTCATGGTCTGGTTCGCTTCGCAGTTCGACGGCGGGCCATGGGCCCTCACGGGGACGGCATCACCCGGGGCCGCCCAGGCGGCGAGCAAGCGCCATGGCCTCTCGGTACGCGCTCCGCAGGGTCGGCTCGCTGCCGTCTTCGAGGCACACCGGGCGCACACCACCGAAATCGGCCGCCCGGCGCTGCCCGCGCCGCAGCGCTTCGAGGAGGCCCTGAAGCGCTACGAGGACTACCTCAGGGTGGCGCTCGACTGACGGCGCCCACCCGGAACCATCGTGTCACGCTGGCCCGCGACGACGCGTCAACACCAGTATGCGAGAGGGAGACCCCACCGGCAAATTCCTTGTCACTCCGCCAGTTTGCCGCGTTCAGCCCCGCCGGGCTCCCCTGTGATCGGCTCGGACTCCCCTCTGACCGGCCCGGATTCCCCTGTGGGTCACGAGAACGCCGTTGACGCCGGCCCGCGCGACGCTCGGTGCGCACTGCGCGGCCCTCGGTACGCAGACCAGGACCCTCGGTGCGCAGACCAGGGCCCTCGGTGCGCAGACCAGGACCCTCGGTATGCAGAGTGCGACCCTCGCTGCGCCGACCGCGATCCTGTGCACGGCAACCGGGACCCTCGGTGCGCAGACGGCGACCCTCGGTATGCCGAGTGGGACCCTCGGTATGCCGAGTGGGACCCTCGGTATGCCGAGTGCGACCCTCGGTGCGCAGACCAGGACCCTCGGTGCGCAGACCAGTACCTTCGGTGCGCAGACCGGGACCCTCGGTGCGCAGACCGCGACGCTCGGTGCGCAGACGCGCGACCCTGTGCGCAGCAAGCTCGACGCTCGGAGTGCCAGGCGCGCCTCAGCTACTTCCCCCGCACCTTGGCCCGCAGCGCCGGCCACCAGTGTTCGACGTACACCACCCGCCCGCGCGCGTCGCTCGGCAGGTCGCGGATCATCACGAAATGGCGACCGTCGGGGGCAACATCGTACTGCTGCCGGTTGCGGGCGGTGCGGTACCCCGCGATGGAAAACAGTGCGCGCGCCGTGCCGGTGTTGAGCCCCGGGCCGGGCCCGATGCCGATGCTCGTCATCACGCCATTTGATTCATAGAACAGTTGGCGCCCGTCGCTCGACCACCGCGGTTCGCTCGCGCCGTTGGTCGAGACCTGCCGCGTCAACCGGCCATCCGGGAACGACGTGACATAGACCTCCCGCCGCCCGGTGGTCTGGTTGACGTATGCCAGCCACTTCGCATCCGGCGAAAGCGCCGCCTCGACCGAAACACCCTTGCCGTAAACGACCGAGTAGAGCGTGGTGTCGCCGTGCACCCGGCGCGCGTGGATGTTGGAGTGCCCGCCGGCCTCGTCCGAGCGCACCACCAGCCATTGCCCGTCGCGCGACAGCTCCGCCTCCCAGAGTCCATACGTGTAGTGCATGACGAGCGCGGGCGGCGCAGATCCGTCGACCGGTAGCATGAAGACATCGTACCCGTCAGCGTTGATCCCGCCCTGCATGTCGGACGAATAGGCGATGCTGGTCCCCAGCGGATTCCACGACGGACGCCAGTTGACCGAACCGCTGTCGGTGAGCTGCTGCCTGGTGCCGTCGGCGTGCCGGAGCCAGAGCTGGGTGGTGCGATCGCTGATGCTCACGGCCACGCTGCGGCCATCGGGCGACAGGCCGGGATAGTTGAAGTCGGCGACCCACCCGGAATCGAGTGGCTCGGCAGGACCGTCCGCGCCGACCCACATCAGCAGAGCCGGCGCACCGCCGCTCGCGCCGGTCAGGAACAGCAGGGTGCCGGACACCGACATCGTGAACGATCCCGGGACGACACTGTCGATGACGGGAATGGCGCCCGCCCTGGTCGTCATCCGCTTCGGATCGAACGCCTCGGCATAGAGTCCGCCGCCACGGTCGGTGTAGAGGAGTTGCCCGGTGGGCGCGTACTGCGGTCCGACCGCGCCGGCCACCAGAAGCCGTGCACTGTCGGCGGCAAAATCGAACACGTAGGCGCCCGAGCCACTGCTGCAGTTACCGGGACATCCGGTGAACAACACGCCACGGCTCCCGGGAAGCGGCGCGAGCGTCAACATGGACAGGCGCCGCCGTGAACTGTCCGCCATCACCCGCCGGACCGGGCCTCCGTTGCCCGGAATTCTGCTCAATCCGACGTGGGCATCGAAATAGACGATCGAACCGTCGTCGAGCCACGCGGCCGACGGATACTCCGGACTGGCATCGGTGGCGAGCGTGATCGATCCACCGCCATCCACCGGCACCTTCCGGATCCTCCCGTCGGTGGTGACGTACCCGATCCAGCCGCCGTCGGGGGAGAAGAACGGCGATATCGCGCCCTGAGTGCCATCGAGCGCCACCGGATCGGTCTCGTCGCGACGCTTCCGGAAGAGTTCGAGTCCGCCGGCGACCGAGTCGGTGAACACGACCGTCGAACCATTCGGCGAGATCGCCGCCTGTGTTCCCTCGTGCTCGACTCCGGGCGAGAGAAATCCCGCCAACGAGTGCTGCCAGAGCGCGACACGCTGCCGGCTCACCGCGGGCGATGCCGGATGGCGCAGCCACCCCGCAACGGCCACCGCCAACAGCACCAGCATCGTGCCGATCACCACCATCGGGCGCTTGCGCCGAGGCGCCGAGTCGGCCGCCGGTGCCGCGAGTCGGCGCGTCGTCCGCGCGGTGGTGAATTGCGGGTTGGCGAGCGCCTCGGCGAACCCCCGGGCGCTCTCGAAGCGATCGGCCGGGAGTTTCTCGAGTGCCATCAGCACCGCCGCCTCGACATGCGGTGGAATCGTGTGGCGCTGGGCGATGAGCGGTCGTGGCGACTCCGTCACCACCTTGGCGACGATCGCCTGTGCGGTGGGTCCGGTGAACGGCGGCTCGCCGCTGAGCATCTCGTAGGTCACGGCACCCAACGCATAGACATCCGACCGGGCGGTGATCTCCCGCTCCCCCATCGCCTGCTCGGG
Organism: uncultured Gemmatimonadales bacterium; assembly: GCA_963697065.1. Taxonomy (GTDB): domain Bacteria; phylum Gemmatimonadota; class Gemmatimonadetes; order Gemmatimonadales; family GWC2-71-9; genus Palsa-1233. The sequence goes on along the minus strand of CAVOMQ010000001.1, from coordinate 1,749,272 downwards.
GCTCATGTAGTGCGGCGTCCCCAGCGACATGCCGGTTTCGGTCATGCGGCTGTCGGCGGTGCTCACCGCCAGCGCGATCCCGAAGTCTGCCACCAGGGCGTGGCCGCCGTGGAGGAGGATGTTCTCCGGCTTGATGTCGCGATGGATGATGCCGTGATCGTGCGCGTACTGCAGCGCGTCGGCCACTTCGATGGCGATCCGGACGGCGTCACCGATCGGCAGTTGGTGTTCCCGTTCGATCCGGTCGCGGAGCGAGACACCCTCCACGTACGGCATCACATAGAACAGGGTGCGGGACACATCGTGGTCACCGGGCTCGCCGACGGTCACCTCGCCCGAATCGTGCAACGGCAGGATGTGCGGATGTTGCAGGTTGGCGGTGGTCTTGATCTCGGCCAGGAACCGCTCGGCGCCGATGACGGCCGCGAGCTCGGGCCGGAGCACCTTGATCGCGACCTGGCGATCGTGCTTGCGGTCGCGGGCGAGGTACACCGTCGCCATGCCGCCCTGGCCGAGCTCCCGCTCGATCAGGTAGCGGTCGGCAAGGCTTGCCCTGAGGCGCTCAACGGACACGGTGAACTCTCGGAGCGAGGGCGCCGAACGCCTGCCCTGAGCGAAGCAGAAGGGGGGCGGCGCCGAGGCGCTCGACGTGGTTCATCACTCTCCTCGGGGAAGACCAGTGCTACGGTCGCCCCGAAGCTATGGCGACACTGCAACCGCCGCTATCCATACCATCCGCGGTGTCATCCCGGGCCGCAGGTGAGGGATCTCGATGTCGGCCCGTCCCCGCCTCCCCCTCACCCGCCTCCCGCCCGACCGCTATTTTCCCCCGATCCCATTCGGAGCCAATTCATGTCGACTCGCCCGTTCGGTGCGCCCCGGCGCCTGGCGCTGCTCTCCGCCGTCGCCCTGGTCGCAACGCCGCTCGCGGCCCAGCGGCCCCGCACTGCCGTGACTGCACCTGCCACGCCCTCGTCCTCGATGAGCACCGCACCCGCGGCCCGGATGACCCCGGCCGACAGCATCCTCGCGGTCGAAGGCTACGTCACACCCCCCGAGCCGATCCGCCACCTCGTCATGGCGCCGCGCGAGTCGATCTTCACCTACACCACCGCCTCGCCAGCGTCGCACGCGTACCTGATCCACCGCCTCAGCGACGGCCTCCCCACTCTCGCTCGCCTCGGCCGCCCCCACTACAACCTCGGCGGCTTCCAGGTGGACCGCGGCGGCAATCGCGCCCGCACCATGACCACCAACAGCGGCACCGGCTTGGACCTCTACCAGTGGGGCACCGGCAAGACCACCCACGTGATGATTCCAGCCGGAGCACGGGTGAGCGACGCGGCATTTTCTCCCGATGGTTCCACGCTGGCGTTCGTCGCCGACTTCGACAACGGCACCCAGATCTGGCTCGCCGATCCAGCCACCGGCAAGACGCGCCCGCTCACCAGCGGCACGGGGCTGCTCGCCACCTACGTGCAGAACTTCGAGTGGGCCGCCGATTCCAAATCCATCGTCACCGTCCTCGTACCCGACGGCCGAGGGGCGGAGCCGACGGAGAGCGCCATTGCCGACCATCCGCTGGTGCGCGTCAACGACGACCGGAAACTCCACACCGAGTTCTTCCCGTCGCTGCTCGAGTCGCCACAGGATGAAGCACTGCTCACCTACTACACCACCGGCCAGCTGGCGATGATCAACGTTGCCACCCGCAAGGTGCAGAAGATCGGTGCGCCGGGAATGATCGAACGTCTCGACGCCTCGCCCACCGGGCAGTACTTCCGGGTGACGTACCTCGACCAGCCATTCGCCTATATCCTGCCGGTGTCGAGTTTCGGCAGCCACGACGCGATCATCGACCAGAGCGGCAAGCAGCTGGCGACGCTGGACACCCGCGAGATCCGCCTGCAGGACCGCCCCGCCGACAGCACCGGCGCGGCAGGTACGGGCGGCGGGCGCGGCGGCGCCAACACCGCTGCCAATGGCCGCCGCAACCTCACCTGGGATCCGGTGAGCGGCGGACTGCTCTTCGTCGAGTCCGAAACGCCACCAGCCACCTCGGCCGCCACACCCGCCGCCCCGCCCAACGGCGGCCGCGGCCGCGGCAACGACACCACCCGCGCCCGGCGCGACCGCGTGGTGGAATGGCTGCCGCCGTTCGACACCAGTGCCGCGTCGGTGCACACCATCTACACCTCTCGCACTCCGATTGCCGGCATGCAGCTGAACGCTGACGGCACCATCCTCTTCCTCGACGAGAACACCGGCGGGATGAACCGCAGCATCGCGGTGTTCCGTGATCACCCCGACAGCGCGTTTACCGTGATGTCCACCCGCGCGGCCGGTCGCGGAGGACGTGGGGCTGGCGGCGCCGCGTTCGGCGGACGTGGCGGACGGGGTGGCGGATCATCACTCGTCACCACCGACAGCAGGTATGGCTTCGCCGCGGTGCTCACCTCCGACGACCACAAGTACGTCTACACCGAGCGCGTAGCGGCGAACAACGCCGAACGCTCCGACTCCACCGCGGCCGACAGCACCGCCAGCGACACGACGGTGACCCCGGCATTCGTCGACCGGATCGACATCCGCACCGGAACGCGCGAGCGGATCTACGAAACGAAGAGCACCACGCCGGAGAACATCGAGACGCCGCTCGACGACGATTTCGGCAAGATGCTGGTGACGCGCCAGTCGGCGACCGTGGTGCCGCAATCGTACGTGGTCGACACGAAGAGCGGCGAGGCAAAGCAGCTCACCGACAACCATGACGTGATGCCCGAGATGGCGGGGCTGATCCACAAGCACATCGTGGCTCGCCGCGCCGACGGCTATACCTTCAAGATCGCGGTGACGCTGCCGGCCGACTGGAAGCCGGGTACGCGTCTCCCCGCCCTCTTCTGGTTCTATCCACGGGAATACAACGACCAGCAGGCCTACGACCGCAGCACCACCACCGGCGGCGCTGCGGCCAACCGCTTCCCCACCTATGGCCCGCGGACGATGTCGTTCATCACCTTCGCCGGCTACGCGCTGGTGGAGCCCGACGCGCCGATCTTCGCCGAGAACAACCAGCTCCCCAACGATCACTACGTCGACAACCTGCGCGACGATCTCTACGCCGCGATCGACGCGCTCGACACGCTGGGGCTGATTGATCGGACGAAACTTGCCATTGGCGGCCACAGCTACGGCGCCTTCAGCACCGCGAATGCGATGGTGCACACGCCGTTCTTCAAGGCGGGCATCGCCGGCGACGGCGACTACAACCGCAGCCTCACCCCCACCGGCTTCCAGAACGAGCGGCGCGACCTCTGGCAGGCGCGCTCCACCTACATCGAGATGTCGCCCTTCTTCTTTGCCGACCAGCTCAACGGCGCGCTGCTGATGTACCACTCGCTCGAAGACCAGAACGTCGGCACCAATCCGGTCAACTCGATCCGGATGTTCCACGCGCTGCAGTCGCTCGGGAAGACGACGGCCCTCTATATGTATCCCTACGAAGACCACGGCCCGGTAACGGCCGAGACCGACCTCGACCAGTGGGCGCGGTGGGTGGCGTGGCTGGACAAGTACGTCAAGAACAGCGCGGGCACCGCGGCGGCGCCGGCAGTGGTGGCGGAACCGAATGCGGGGGGAAGGTAGGGTTGGCAGAAGTCCGCACTGTCATCCCGAGCGGAGCGCGGCCAGTGGCCGCGCGAAGTCGAGGGACCCGCTGGTTTGAAGAGCGCCCGGAGCCCAGGCAGGGCCCCGAAGACGAGGCTCGGCGTGCGCTACCGCGGGAGATCAAAGGTGCCTGACGCGCAACGGATCACGACGGGAGCACTTCGCAGCGCCAACGGTCGCATTGGAGGAACAGCGCCAGCTGACGTTGGTGCCTGCGACCGGCGGCGCAAGAAGTGCTCCCGCCGCGATCCGGCATGCCACCATTGGGACACTGGCGGCGCGGCACGGCCCCCCCGTCGTGACCCTGTGCCACTCATGGTGTAGAATCCGGAATCCCCATCCTGACCCGCGCTCCTCGAGGACACTGTGCGCCTGCAAATCCTGCTGCCGCTCGCCGCGATCCCCCTCTTCGTCGTTCCACAGGCTACGCCGAGCATCGGAACGGCACAGCCGGCCTCACACAAGGCATCGACGCCAGCCCCCGTCCCGCTCGGCTATTTCCGCTTTCCCGCCCTCGCCGGCAACGAGCTGATCTTCACCGCCGAGGGTGACCTCTGGCGCGTCGACATCCAGGGTGGCACGGCCGAGCGATTGACGACGCATCCGGCCGAAGAGTCGCACGCCGCCATCTCGCCGGATGGCAAGACGCTGGCCTATTCCGCCGCGTACGAGGGTCCGACCGAGGTCTACACGATGCCGCTCGCCGGCGGCGTGCCGACGCGGAGGACGTACGAGGGGGCGAACGCCGCCGTGGTGGGGTGGACGCCGGACGGGAAGATCCTCTATGCCACACAGCACTTCTCGACGCTTCCCAATACCCAGCTCGCCACGATCGATCCGACCACCAACGCCACGACCGTGGTGCCGCTGGCGCAGGCGAGCGACGGCGCGTACACCGGCGACGGCGCGCTGATCTTCACCCGGCTGCCGTTCCAGGGGAGCCACACCCGACTCTACCACGGTGGCACCGCGCAGCAGCTCTGGCGCTACGACCACGGTGCGGGCGAAGCGGTGCCGCTCACCGGCGACTACGCCGGCACCAGCAAGAACCCGATGATCTGGCAGGACCGCGTCTACTTCCTGTCCGATCGCGATGGCACGATGAACCTCTGGTCGATGAACGCGCATGGCGGCGAGCTGAAGCAGTTGACCCACAACACCACCTTTGACGCGCAATCCGCTTCCCTCTCCGACGGCCGCATCGCCTACCAGCTCGGCGCCGACTTGCACATCTATGACATCGCGTCCGGCAATGACCGTGTCGTCCCGATCACGCTGGTCTCCGACTTCGACCAGACGCGCGACCGGTGGGTCAAGTCGCCCACCGACTGGATCGGCAGCGCCGAACTGTCGCCGAGCGGCGATCGCATCGTGTTCACCGCGCGCGGTGATGTCTTCGTGGTGCCGGTCAAGCAGGGACGCATCGTCGACGCCACGCCCACCGCGCCGGTGCGCTACCGCGACGCCAGCTTCTTTCCGGACGGCACGTCGCTGCTCACGCTGTCCGACCAGAGCGGCGAATTCGAGTTCTGGCAGACCCCCGCCGACGGCATCGGATCGAGCACCCAGCTGACGAAGGGTGCGACGGTGCTGCGCTGGGCGGGCGTGCCGTCGCCGGACGGCGCGTGGATGGCGCACTACGACAAGAACCTGGTGCTCTGGCTGCACGACATGAAGAAGGGCACCGATCAGAAGATCACCACCGGCACAGTGGGCGACTTCGGCAACCTGTCGTGGTCGCCGGACGGCAAGTGGCTGGCCTATTCGGCGCCCGATTCCAACCAGCTGACTCGGCTCTACCTCTACAGCATCGCGAGCGGACTCATCACGCCGCTCACCAACGATCGCTATGACAGCTCCGACCCGACGTGGAGCCGCGACGGCAAGTGGCTGTACTTCCTTTCGAGTCGCCATTTTGCGTCGCTGATCGGCGAACCATGGGGGTCGCGCGCGCCGCAGCCGTTCTTCGACCGCCAGGAGATGATCTACGCCATTCCGCTGCAACCGGGGGAGCGCTCGCCGTTCGCGCCAGCCGACGAACTCCACCCCGCCACGCCGCCGAAGGACACCAGCGCGCATCGCGCCGCCGACACCACGGCCGGTGCCGCTCCGACGGTCACCATCGATCTCGACGGCATCGTCGACCGTCTCCAGGCGCTCCCGGTTGACCCCGGGAACTACTCGTCGCTCTCCACCGACGGCAAGCGGCTCTACGTGATGAGCCGTCCGACCGATCCACCGCGCAACGCGACGCTGATGACCATCGCCATCGACAACAACGGGAAGAAGCCGGAGACGTTCCTCGACGCCGTCAACGGCTACCAGCTGTCGCTCGACGGCAAGAAGGTCATGGTCCAGAAGGGGAAGGAGTGGTTCGTCTTCGACGCCGGCGACAAGGCGCCGACGGACCAGGCGTCGTCGAAGGTGGACCTCTCGAAGTGGAGCTTCCACCTCGATCCGCGCCAGGAGTGGCACCAGGAGTTCATCGACGCCTGGCGGATGGAGCGCGACTATTTCTACGACCGCAACATGAACGGTGTCGACTGGAACGCGATGCGGCAGCGCTTCGAGCCGCTGGTCGACCGGATCACCGACCGCGACGAGCTGAGCGACATCCTGGCTCAGATGGTCAATTCGCTCGAGTCCCTGCACATCTTCGTCTACGGCGGCGATCTGCGTTTCGGTAGCGACAACGTCTTTCCCGCCACGCTTGGTGCGGCGTTGAGCCGCGATCCGGCGGCCGGCGGCGTGCGCGTCGATCATATCTACCGGACCGATCCCAACGATCCGGGCGCGCAATCGCCCCTCGCAAAACCGGGCGTGGCGATGCACGACGGCGACGTGATCGAGTCGGTGAACGGCATCGCCGCCCTCGCGGTCCCCGACGTCGGCGAGCTGTTGCGCGATCAGGCCGGGCGCCAGGTGCGGCTGCATGTCAAGAGCAGTGCCGACACGGGGCGCGACGTGATCGTCACCCCGATTACCCCGGGCGCCGACGGCGACCTCCGCTACGCCGAGTGGGAGTACACCCGGCGCGAGATGGTCGACTCCACCAGCCACGGCGACATCGGCTACGTCCATCTGCGGGCCATGAGCACGGGCGACATCAACCAATGGGACCGGGACTTCTTCCCGGTGTTCGATCGGGCCGGGCTGATCATCGACGTGCGCCACAACCGTGGCGGCAACATCGACAGCTGGATTCTCGGACAATTGCTGCGTCGGGCCTGGTTCTTCTGGCAATCACGGGTCGGCATTCCCTATTGGAACATGCAGGAGGCGTTCCGCGGCCACATCGTGGTGCTCACCGATCAGTTCACCGCGTCGGACGGCGAGGCGTTCAGCGAAGGATTCAAGCGACTCGGTCTCGGCAAGGTGATCGGGATGCGCACCTGGGGCGGCGAAATCTGGCTTTCGTCGAGCAACCGGATGGTCGACGGCGGCATCGCCACCGCGTCGGAAGACGCCGTCTACGGCCCGGAACGGAAGTGGCTCATCGAGGGACACGGTGTCGATCCCGATATCGTGGTCGACGACCCGCCGCACGCCACGTTCCTGGGCCAGGACGCGCAACTTTCGGCCGCGATCAAGGAATTGCAGACGGAGATCAAGGCGAACCCGGTGACGGTCCCGCCGCCGCCGGCGTACCCGGATCATGCCGCGGGGGGCGGCAGATAGACAGGAGCTCTCGATCGGGGTGCGGAGGATCGCGACGAGGCACGTCGCCTTTCACGGCTTCTCGATCGGCATCCGCACCGCGTTCCCCCACTCCGTCCAACTGCCGTCGTAGTTGCGCACGCGGGGATAGCCGAGCAGATACGTGAGCACGAACCAGGTGTGGCTCGAGCGTTCGCCGATGCGGCAGTAGACCACGACGTCGTTGGTGGAGCGGAGCCCGGCTTCGTCCTCGTAGATGCGGCGCAGCCCGGCGGCGTTCTTGAACGTCCCGTCGGGCTCGGCGGCGCGCGCCCAGGGGACGTTCCTCGCGCCCGGAATGTGGCCGCCGCGGAGCACGCCCTCCTGCGGATACTCCGCCATGTGCGTCTTCTTGCCGGAGAACTCGTCCGGAGAGCGGACGTCGATCAGCGGATTGTGCGCGCCCACGTGAGAGAGCACGCGTTCGCGGAACGCGCGGATCCGGCGATCGTCGCGCTCCGGCGCGACGTAAGCGGACGGCTCGACATGGGGCACGTCGGTGGTCATCGGCCGTCCTTCCTGCTCCCACTTGGTGCGTCCGCCATCGAGAATGCGCGCGTCGGGAAACCCGAACAGCTTGAACACCCAGAACGCGTAGGTCGCCCACCAGTTGTTCTTGTCGCCGTAGAACACCACGGTCGTATCGTTGCCGATGCCGAGGCGGCGGAGCAGCGCTTCGAACGTCATGCGATCGATGTAGTCCCGGGTGATGGAGTCGTTGAGGTCGTCGATCCAGTCCACCTTGAGGGCGTGCGGGATGTGCCCGGTGGCATAGAGCAGGATGTCCTCGTCGCTCTCCAGAATTCGCACCTTCGGGTCGTCGAGATGCTCGGCCAGCCACCCGGTGGAGACGAGCGCCTCGGGATGGGCATAGCCGCGCTGGTTCATCGCCGCATCGGCAGGAGTTGCACTCATTGGTGTTCCATTCCTTCCCTCGACCGTGGACCCTCGACCTTCGCCCTCGACCAGGCTAACCCCGCATCGACCTCCGTCCAACCTTGCATGTCGCCCCGTGACCGACCTCTTTCCGGCACCCGATTTGCCGGATAGTGGGAGACAACCGATATCATTGCCCGCCGGCCGGCGCCCGGGCCGGCGAACCGGAGCCGTGGATGACCGATTGGCGTGACAAGATTCCCCCGCTGCCGCCCCGGCTCGAGGGGCTGGCGGCGCTCGCCGTCAACGTGGCGTGGAGCTGGCACCGCCAGGCCCGGGCCATCTTCCGCCGCATCGACGAAACCGTCTGGCGTGACTCGCATCACAATCCCATCATCGTGTTGCAACGCGCGGCACCGGAGCGCCTCGAGCAGCTGGCACTCGACCTCGACTTCTGCGCCCACTACGACACCGTGATGGAGTGGTTCGACGCCGAACGGAACAATACCATCGGCTGGTTCCGCGATCACTTTCCCGGCATCGTCATCAACCGCCCGGTGGCGTACTTCTGCGCCGAGTTCGGGCTGCACGCCTCCATTCCGATCTACTCCGGCGGACTGGGCGTCCTGGCCGGCGACCATTGCAAGACGGCGTCGGACCTGGCGCTGCCGTTCGTCGGCATCGGCCTGTTCTACAAGAAGGGGTATTTCGACCAGCGCATCCGGCCGGACGGCTGGCAGGAAGACTCCGACGTGCAGGTCGATCCCGACACCACGCCGCTGGTACCGGTGGCCGGCCCCGACGGGGCGCCGCACGTGACCGTGCTGGAAGCGTTCGGGCGCAAGATCCACGTGGGCGTCTGGACCATGACCGTGGGACGCTGGCCGCTCTATTTCCTCGACACCGATCTCGACGAGAACGACCCCGCCGACCGGATGCTCACCGCCAAGCTGTACTCCGGCGGTCTCGCCACGCGCCTGCGCCAGGAGTGGATCCTCGGCACCGGCGGCGTGCGCGTGCTGCGCGCCCTGGGCATCACGCCCGGCGCGTGGCACGCCAACGAAGGCCACGCCGCGTTCATGTTCCTGGAACGCGCCCGCGAACTCACCGCCGGCGGTGCGGCACTGGACGCCGCGATCGCCGACATCCGCCGCACCTCGGTGTTCACCACGCACACCCCCGTCCCGGCAGGGCACGACCAGTTCCAGCAGTCGGAAGTGGAGGCGTGCGCCGGCGAGGAGTTCCTGGCCGCCTTCAACGGCGAGGCGCCGCGAGTGATGTCGTTGGGGCATCCCCGCACCGGCGGTGGCTCCTTCGACATGACGGTCTTCGCGATCCGCATGGCGGGACACGTCAACGGCGTCTCGCGGCGTCACGGCATCATCTCCCGGCAATTGTGGGGAGACCTCTGGCCCGATCGCCCGCTCGAACGCGTCCCGATCGATGCGGTGACCAACGGAGTACACCTCGCCACCTGGATGGCGAACGCCATGATGCGCCTGCTCGACAATCACCTTGGCGCCGACTGGGGCATCCGTCTCGACGAGGCGGAAACGTGGGACGCGGTGCTCGGCCTCGACGCCCGGGAACTCTGGCACACCCACGAAGACCTCAAGGCCGAGTTGCTCCGGTACCTGCGGGAAGAGGCACGGCGACGTTGGACCCGCACCTGGCGCGAGGCGGCGCAAGTGGTGGCGGCCGGCACCCTGCTCGATCCGGACGTGCTGACCATCGGCTTTGCCCGGCGGTTCGCCACCTACAAGCGGGCCGATCTCCCCTTCCGCGACCTCGACCGGCTGCGGCGCCTCCTGACCGACCCGGAACGTCCGGTGCAGCTGGTGATCGCCGGCAAGGCCCACCCTGAGGACGACCCCGGCAAGGAAGTGCTCCGCTCCATCTATCATTCCACCAGGGATCCGCTCTTCCAGGGCCGGATCGCATTCCTGGAGGAATACGACATCCACCTGGCCCACATGCTGGTGCAGGGCGTCGATCTCTGGCTCAACCTGCCCCGCGTGCCGTTCGAGGCGAGCGGAACGAGCGGCATGAAGGCGGCGCTCAACGGCGTCCCGCAGCTCAGTACGCTCGACGGCTGGTGGGAAGAGGGCTTTACGGGCAGGAACGGCTGGGCGATTCCGCAGGCCCCACCGGAGGAGGACACCGATACGGCTGACGCGGCGCAACTCTATGCCCTTCTCGAAGGAGAAGTGATCCCGATGTGGTACGACCGGGACGAGCACGGCGTGCCGCGGGCCTGGGTGCAGCGGATGAAGGAAGCGATCCGGGTGTCCGGCCGCCGCTTTACCGCGCGCCGCATGCTGCAGGATTACGTCGAGCGCTACTACGCGCCGATTCTCCGCGGCGATCCCTTCACGGACGATCCGCCCACCGGCCAGAGCCCGTGAGCGACACCGACCGCCTCGCGCTTCCGCCCATCGACGGCACCACACCGACGCTGGTGCATCTCTGCGCCGAGTATTTCCCGTACGCGCGGGCAGGCGGGCTGGCGGAGGCGGCGTGGGGACTGCATCGCGACCAGCATCGCCGCGGCCTGCCGACGGTGGCGATCATCCCGCTCTACCGCACCGCGCGGCGCTTCGTGCACAACCTGCAGCACGTCGGTCCGCCGATCTCGCTCAACATCGGCGGCCGACACGAGGTGTTCCACCTCTGGCGCGAAGAGAACGCCGCCTCGGGCACGCCGATGTGCTTTCTCGAGCACGAAGGGTTCTTCGGACGCGACGGCATCTACGGCGACAAGGCGGGCGACTACCCCGACAATCACCGGCGGTTTGCGGCGTTCGCGGCGGCGGCGGTGGCAGCACTGCCGCTCATTACCGACGGCCCGGTGGTGCTGCATGCCCACGACTGGCACGCGGCGATGGCGCCGGTCTATCTCCGCAACTGGTGGCGCGGGCAGCCATGGTTCGACCGGATCCCCACCGTGCTCTCGGTGCACAACGGCGGCTACCAGGGACACTTCGGCCCGGAAGTGCTCGCCGAAATCGGGCTGCCGTGGAGTCTCTTCACGCCCGACAAGCTGGAGTGGTACGGCAAGGTCAATTTCCTCAAGGGGGGACTGACCCACGCCGACTTCGTGACGACGGTGAGCCCGACGCACGCGGTCGAATTGCGCACCCCCGACGGCGGATTCGGCTTGCAGGAGGTCTACCAGTGGCTCGGGCCGCGCTTCACCGGCGTCCTCAACGGCATCGACCAGGACGTCTGGAACCCGGCGCACGACGCGGATATCGCCGCGCCGTTCTCGCGCGACGATCTCTCCGGCAAGCGCGCCTGCAAGGCGGCGCTGCAGCGGCGCTTCGGCCTGCCCGAGAATCCGTTCGTGCCACTGGTGGCCCTGGCCGGGCGGATGGTGACCCAGAAGGGGCTCGACATCGTCATCAACAACCACGGCCTCTTCCATCTCGCCGCACAGTATGTCTTTCTCGGCAGCGGCGAAGCCCGGTACGAGCAGGCCCTCGCCGCACTCCGCGCGGCGATGCCGAGCCGCGTGGGCATCGAGACGCACTTCTCCGATCCGGTGGAACATCAGGTCATCGCCGGCGCCGACCTGTTCATGATGCCGTCGCAATACGAGCCGTGCGGTCTGACCCAGATGCGCTCGCAACGCTACGGCACCATTCCGGTGGCGCGGCGCGTCGGCGGCCTGGCCGACACCATCGACGACGGCGTCACCGGGTTTCTCTTCGACGGCTACGACGAGCGCGCGCTGGTGGGCGGCATGTGGCGCGCCATGACCGAACACCGCTCCCAGCGCGCCTGGTACGAAATGCAGCTGCAGGCGATGGCGCGCGAGTTCGGCTGGGACCGCGCGGCGGAACGGTATCTCGACATCTACGTCCGGGCGATCGCACACGCCGCCGGGCGCCGGGTGTGACGCTCCGCTTCGTCCTGCCCCTCCACAGTCATCTGCCGTGGGTGCTCCACCATGGCCGCTGGCCTCACGGCACCGACTGGCTCTGTGAAGCGGCGCTCGACAGCTATCTCCCGCTGCTGGCGATGCTGGACACCCTGGAATACGACGATGTTGCCTCGCCGGTGACGCTCGGCATCACGCCGATCCTTGCGGCACAGCTGGCGCACCCGAGCTTTGCGACCGAACTCGACGACTATTTCGCCACCCGCATGGCGACCGTGGCCGAGGCGCCGGCGGCGTTCGCCGAAAGCGGCGACTATTCGCTGTTGCCGCTGGTGGCGTTCTGGCGCAAGCACTACGCCGGCCTGCGGCGCGTCTGGGAACACCACGATCGCGACCTGATCACTGCGTTCCGCCGGCACGCCGAGTCGGGGCGGATCGAGTTGATGTCATCGGCGGCGACGCACGGCTTTCTCCCGCTGCTGGCGCGCGACGAAAGCGTACGCCTGCAGCTGCTGGCCGGGCGGGCCGAGCATGTCCGCCGTTTCGGCGACATTCCGCGAGGTTGCTGGCTGCCGGAGTGCGCCTACCGGCCGCGCGGCCGGTGGCAGCCGCTGCCGGAAGCACCGCTCCAGCGCAATCGCCCCGGGATCGAGACACACCTGCAACACGCCGGCTTCGAGTGGTTCGTGGTCGATGCGCACCTGCTCGATGCCGGTCCGGTGTACGATCCCTATGGCAACGAACTCCCCGCCCCGCTCGAACCGCCGTCCCGTTCGCCGTACCGCGCGTATCCGGTGGCGCACCCGGCACGCGGGCGCCCGCTGCACGTCCTGGTGCGTGATCCGGAAGCATCGGCGCAGGTATGGAGCCGGCATGGCGGCTATCCCGGCGACGGGCGATATCTCGAGTTCCACAAGATCCGCTATCCCGGCGGTCTCAAGCTCTGGGCGGTGACCGACCCGAAAGCCGACCTGGGCGACAAGGTGCCGTACGAACCGGAGCTGGCCGACGAAGCCGCGGCGACCCATGCCGGTCATTTTCACGAGTTGCTCGATGAGATCGCCGAGCGGGCGAAACCCGCGGACCGGGTGATCACCGCCCCGTTCGACACCGAACTCTTCGGCCACTGGTGGTTCGAGGGGATCGAGTTTCTCGACCACGTCTACCGCGCGTTCACGCCGGACGGCGAGGTAACGCCCGACACGGCGGGCCGCGCGGTGGCCGCCGCCCCGGCCGCCCGTCGCTCGAACGTCCGGCTCGGCGCGGGCTCGTGGGGCGCCAACGGCGACTTCTCGATGTGGCTCAATCCGGGCACGGAGTGGACGTGGAAGCGGCTCTGGCCGCTGGAGGAGCGGTTCTGGAACGCCGCTCCGGCGGCACTCGACCGCCCCGAGCAGATTCCGGTGCTGGAGCAGGCGGCGCGCGAGCTGTTGCTGGCGCAATCGTCCGACTGGCAGTTCATCATTTCCGCCGGTGCCGCCGGCGATTACGCCACGCAGCGATTCAACGAACACTGTGACGCCCTGGAGCAACTGGTGAGCGGACTCGAGCAGCCTGGTGGCGACATCGACGCCCTGCGCGCGCATGCCGCGGCGTTGGAGCAGGTCGACGGCCCGTTCGCCGATCTCTTCGGCGCGGTCGCCGCCGCGTCCGACGTGGTCACCAGCTGAGCCGACTGATGCGACGCTTCGTCGTGCACGCCCATTTCTATCAGCCGCCACGCGAAGAGCCGTGGCTCGAGCTGGTGCCGCGCGAGCCCTCGGCCGCCCCTGATCACGACTGGAACGAGCGGATCACCGCGCAGTGCTACCTCCCGTTGGGACGCGCCCCGGTGCTGGACGCCGAGGGGCGGGTGATGCGGGTGGTGAACTGCTACGGCTGGTGTTCGTTCGACGCCGGCCCGACGCTGCTCCGCTGGTGCGACGACCACGCGCCCCACGTGCGTGAGGCGATGCGCGCCGGCGATCGCGATGCACTGGCGCGCTGGGGATCCGGCAACGCCGTGGCGATGCCCTACCACCATCTCATTCTCCCCCTCGCCTCGGAACGCGATCGCGTCACCGAGGTGCGCTGGGGCATCCGCGATTTCCGCGAGCGCTTCGGTCGCGATCCCGAAGGGATGTGGCTTCCCGAGACGGCCGTCGACACGGCGTCGCTGCAGGTGCTGGTGAACGAGGGGATCAGGTTCACCATCCTGGCGCCGCACCAGGTGACGTCGCCACCGCCATTTGGCCGACCCGGCCTGTGGCGCGCTCCGAACGGCAAGACGCTGGCGATCTTCATTTACGACGGCGGCTTCTCCCACGAGCTGGCGTTCGGCGATCTCGTCCGCGACGCCGACCGGTGGTACCGGACGATGATGTCCGTGCCGGAGCCGGCCGACCGGAAGCCGCTGATCGTCTCGCTGGCCACCGACGGCGAGACGTTCGGCCATCACCATCACTTCGGCGACCTGGGGCTGGCGGCGTTCATCGCGAAGAGCACGGCGCAGCTCGGCAACTTCGCGGCGCTGCTGGCACAATACCCACCGGCCACCGAGGTGAAGCTGGTGGAGGACACCTCGTGGAGTTGCGTGCACGGCATCGAGCGTTGGCGAAGTGATTGCGGGTGCAACACGAAGCCCGGAACATCGCAGGCCTGGCGCACGCCGCTCCGCAACGGCCTCGACACGCTTGCCGGTTCGCTGCACCAGCTCGCGGTGCGGAACTGGCCGGACGAAGCGGGAGCCCTCGACGCGGCGCGCGACGCCGCCGGGGGCAATCTCTCCGGCGCGGCGCAACTGCCGGCCGCCGCGCGCACCTGGCTCGAGGTCGAGCGCGAAGCGCTCACCATGTTCTCGTCGTGCGCCTGGTTCTTCGACGACATCGGCGGACTGGAACCGCAGATGGCGCTGCGCCATGCCGCCCGGGCGCTCGATCTGCTGCCGCGGTCCATGGCGGCACCGCTGGAAGCGGCACTGGTCGCGACCCTGGCGCAGGGGAAGAGCAACGACCCGGCGGTGGGCGACGGCGCCCGGATCTGGACACGCGACGTGCTGCCGTTCACCCACGGCGTCGCCCGACTGGTGGCGGGGCTCGCCGCGCTCCGCGACCTGGCGCCGGACACGCTCGACGAGTTCTCGTTGCCCAGCTACCGCTGGGATCTCGACCGCGACGCCATCGTGACCACCCATCGCCGCACCGGCCTGGTGCACCGGTGGATGGCCACCACCAGCACGCTCGGCATCGTACCGCTCGCGGCCGTGGTCACCCGGGTCGAGGCGGGCAACGTGCCGAGCGGCGACCCGTACCGGGTGGAATTGCACGATTATCCCGATCCGGTGCGGCAACTCCTCCGCGAGGTGGCGCGCCCGATGGTGTTCGACGCCACGTATGCTCCCGCCGACCGCATGGCGGTGGCCAATGGGCTGCTTGACGCGGCGGTCGCGCGGGATCGGGCCGTGCAGGGCGCCATGGAACTGATCGAGCACGACGGTGTCGAGGCCGCCGACGTGGTGATGCACGGCGTGCTCGACCTGTTCGAGCTGGACCTGGTGCCGTTCTCCGATGCACTCCGGGCGCGGATGTTCCGCCGCCTGCTGCCGTTCGAACCGAGTGCCGCGCGCCGCACGCTGGCGGATCGTCTCCGGCTGGCGTTGCCGGAACCGGAGACGCCGTGAGCGGACCGCTGCGCTTCTGCTTCGGGTTGCACCTCCATCAGCCGGTGGGGAACTTCGACTCGGTGTTCGAAGATCACGTCGACCACGTCTACCGCCCACTGATCAGTGCGCTGCTCGAGCGCGACATCGCTCCGATCGCGCTCCACCTCTCCGGGCCGCTCACCGATTGGATCGAGTCGCACGCCGGTGAGTTCCTGGATCAGATCGGCCATCACGTCACGGCGGGGCGCATCGAGCTCCTCGCCGCCGGCTACGACGAGCCGATTCTGGCGGTGCTCCCGCGCGACGATCGTCGCGAACAGGTGGAGCGACATCGCGAGTATCTGCGCCGCCGTTTCGGCGCCGACGTCCGCGGACTCTGGCTCACCGAGCGGGTGTGGGAGCCCTCACTGGCGGAAGACCTGGCGCGCGCCGGCATCGAGTTCGTGCTGGTCGACGACCGGCACTTCCGCGTCACCGGTTTCGCGGCGGCGGCACTGCATTCCCATTTCACCACCGAATTCGGCGGGCACCGGGTTCACGCCTTCCCGATCGACGAGCGGCTCCGCTATCTCGTGCCGTTCCGTTCGCCGGAAGAGTTGGCCGGGTACTTCCACGCGCTGCGCCAGCAGGGGGCCGCGCTGGCGGTGCTCGCCGACGACGGCGAGAAGTTCGGCGGCTGGCCCGGCACGAGGAAATGGGTGTACGAAGACGGCTGGATCGACCGCTTCACCGGAATGATCGCCGCCCTCCGTCACCAAGGCGAAATCATGCTGTCGCGCTTCGACGAGGCGGTGGCGGTGACGCCGTCGGGCGGCCTGGCGTACCTGCCGTCGGCGTCGTACCGCGAGATGGAGGGATGGTCGCTGCCGCCGGAGCCGGCGCGGGCACTGCTGCGGCTGGAGGAGGAATGGGGATCCGAACGCCTGGCCGGCGTCGAAGGCGGACTGCTCCGCGGCGGCCACTGGCGGCATTTCCTGGTCAAGTATCCGGAGTCCAACCGGATGCACAAGATGATGATGGCGCTGTCGATGCTCTGCCACGAACGGCACGAACCCCCGGCAGCGCGCCGCGCCATCGGCCGGGCGCAGTGCAACGACGCCTACTGGCACGGGGTGTTCGGCGGCCTCTACCTGCCGCATCTGCGGCACGCCGTCTGGGCCAATCTCGCCGACGCCGAAGCGGTGCTTCGCCAGGGCGAGCGGCCGACGGCAGAGGAATGGGATCTCGACGCCGATGGCAATCTTGAGGTGTGGGTACGCAGTGCCGCGATGAGTGCCGTGGTGGCCCCCGCGCGTGGCGGCGCGGTGGAGGTGCTCACCGCATTCGCGGCCCGGCAGAACTACGCTGATGCCCTGACCCGCCACCGCGAGGCGTACCACGGAGAAGACATCGAACCTGCGGGAACGGTGGAGATGGGTAATGCGGCGTTCCCGCGTCCCGAGGGCAGCGCGGGATCTGAACCGAACACCGCCGATCATCCCGAGCGAAGCGAGGGATCCCAACCGCCATCCACCGACGCCGAACCGGCTCAACGATCCACCCCGTCCATCCACGATCTCGAAGGCGACGTCTCCGACCGTCCGCCGCTGGACGTGGAACGCCGCGCCTGGTTCGTCGACCGGATCCTGCCGCCCGACGTCACCCTCGACGCGTTCGTTGCCGGCACGCTCGGCCCGATCCACTCGTGGTCGCCGGCTCGCCTCGCCGCTGAATGGCGCGTCGACGGCAACGACGTGGTGGTGACGCTCACCGAATCGCACTTCTCCAAGGAGCTGCGCTTCGCCGCCGACCGGGTGCACTGCCGCTGGACGTGGGACCCCGATCCGGCCCGGTATGGCGCGCCAGCCGGCAGCTGGTTCTCCACCGAGATCTCGTATGCCGGCGAGGTGACGTTTCCCGACGGCGTCGAGGTGTGGCGCTATCCGATCGAGACGATGTCGAAGAGCGAATCGGGATTCGAGCGCACCGTGCAGGGAACGGCGGCGGTGCTGCGCTGGCCGATCGCCGATCGGGAGCGCCGAGATCACCGTCGCACTGCGCTGATCAGCGGCGCACGAGCACGTCGATCGGCGCCCGGACCACCAGGCGGTAGGAAATCTCCCACCGGGTATTGAAGAAGGCGACGCTCTTCAGGTTGTCGATGTTGTGGAAGCGGAATTCGGCGTCGAACGTCACCGTGTGGTCGATGGTGGTGCGGCGGATGAATCCCATCTCGGTGTAGACGCGGTGCGGCTGGTAGAACGTGGTGTCGTAGCCGGTGGAGTTGTAATTGTTGTCGCCCGCGTCGGCGTTGTAGTCCTTCCCGATCCAGTGGATCACGAACAGCTGCGCCCAGTTCCCCGGCGTGACCGACGCCTTGAGGTATGTCCCGTGCCCGTTGTCGGGACGCCCGGCGGGATAGAATGGGTCGACATGTCCGGTGCTGAACATTTCCCATGCGGACAGCGCGATCGGCCCGAACGTGGCCGACCGAGTCGTGTAGCGTCGCCCCGAACGCTTCGGCGTGATTGTTGGTGACCGGCACCGGGTTGAACAGCTGGCCGCCGCGATGATACCAGAGCTGTTGCGCGCCCACCGACAGGTAGCGGCCCAGGTCACCGCGCAGCACGTCCCCACCTCGAACTGTTCCCGCTGGGTCGGCGTGTTGAGCTTCTGCCAGTTGATCCACACCTCGCCGTGGAAATGCGGCACGTGCTCGATCCACTGGCCGCCGTATTCGATCGGCGTCGTGAGTTCGCGGGTGGTCACCATCAGCGGCTCGAGCAGTCCGTGGCGATCAACCGTCTCGAGCGTGCCGAACACACCCAGCGTGTGTTCGGCTCTGATAGCGGAACGCCAGCACCGGCTTGAGCGAATCGGTGAAATTGTCCGATCCCCAGCGGCGGTCGGCAAAGAAGCCGATGCGGAGATCGGTCGACGGCCCGGGCCGCGCGGAGCCAGATACGACGTGACCTGGCCGCCGAGGATCGTCTCGCCGACGCGATAGGGGTGAAGAACTCGGTGTTGTCGCCGTAGAGCGTGGCGCCGGTGTGCCATTCGAGGTGCTGCGCCCGGGCCATCCCGGGCAATAGCACCGCGAGCACAGCAGCGCCAGCAAACCGCCGGATGGTCCGGATGGTGGCCCGCCGTCCCCGTTTTCCCGCTCCCGGCCTCAAGCGCATGCACTATCTTAGTGCCGACATGACGAGCGCGCGCGTGGTCCGCGTCGGTCTGGTGCAACAGCAGGTGGGGAGCGACATCCACTCCAACCTGGCGCGCACCATTGCCGCCATCGCCGAAGCGGCTCGGCAGGGCGCACAGCTGGTGCTGCTCCAGGAGTTGTTCAGCTGGTACTACTTCTGCCAGCGCGAAGACCACGACTTCTTCAAGCTCGCCGAGCCCGTGCCCGGCCCGACCACCGACGCGCTCGGTGCGCGTGGCGGCGACCTGCGGCGTGGTGATCGTGGCGTCGCTGTTCGAGAAGCGCGCCGAGGGCCTGTATCACAACACCGCGGCGATGATCGACGCCGACGGCCAGTATCTCGGCAAGTACCGCAAGATGCACATCCCCGACGATCCCCTGTTCTACGAGAAGTTCTACTTCACCCCCGGCGACCTCGGCTTCCGGGTGTGGGACACGCAGGCCGGCCGGCTCGGCGTGTTGATCTGCTGGGACCAGTGGTATCCCGAGGCGGCGCGGCTCACGGCGCTGCAGGGCGCGGAGATCCTGTTCTATCCCACGGCGATCGGCTGGCTGCCGGCGGAGAAGGCACGAATTCGGCGAGCGGCAGCAGGTCGGCATGGGAGACGATGCAGCGCAGCCATGCGATCGCCAACGGCGTGTTTCGTCGTGCGCCGTCAACCGCACCGGTCATGAGATCCTGCCCGGCAGCAAGGTGGGCGACAAGGGAATCGAGTTCTGGGGCCATTCGTTCGTCGGCCGACCCCAGCGGGCGGATCCTGGTGCAGGCAGGACAGGACGAAGCGGTTCTCGTGGCCGACTGCGACCTGGCGCAGGTCGACACGGTGCGAACACACTGGCCATTCCTGCGCGACCGCCGCATCGACGCCTATGACGGGATCTGACGCAAGCGCTACCTTGACTGACCGACGACCGGCCCGAGCGCGCGGCTTCCGGATGCCCGCGGAATGGGAGCCGCACCGCGGCACGTGGCTGTCGTGGCCGCACAAGGAAGCGTCGTGGCCCGGGAACTTCGACCCGATCCCGGGGATCTTCGCGCGGATGGTCGGCGAGATCGCCGCGGGCGAAGAAGTCCACATCAATGTCGCCGACGCTGACATGGAGCAGGCAGCGCGCGCGGTGCTGGCGGGGAACGCGGTGCCGCTGGTCAACGTGTTCTTCCATCACAACCCCACCAACGATGCCTGGTGCCGCGATCACGGGCCGATCTTCGTGGAGCGCGCCGTCGATGGCGGCGCGACGAGCTGATCCTCGACTGGGGCTACAACGCGTGGGGCGGCAAGTATCCGCCGTTCGACCTCGACGACGTCATTCCGACGCGAATCGCGGGCGGAATTCGGGCTGCCGGTCGAGTCGCCGGGGATGATCCTCGAAGGCGGCTCGATCGACGTCAACGGTCGCGGCGCGCTGATCACGACCGAGGCGTGCCTGCTCAATCCGCAATCGCAATCCGGACCTGTCGCGCGAGCAGATCGAGCGGCGGCTCTGTGACAATCTGGGGGTCGACACCATTCTGTGGCTCGGCGACGGGATCGTGGGCGACGACACCGACGGGCATGTCGACGATCTCACGCGGTTCGTCGACCCGCACGACAGTCGTGACCGTGGTGGAAGACGATCCGGCGGACGAGAACCATGAGCCGCTGGCGGAGAACCTGGCGCGGCTGACGACAATGCTCGATCAGGACGGCGAGCCGCTGAAGGTGGTGACGCTGCCGATGCCGCCGGCGCTGTACTACGACGGACAGCGGCTGCCAGCCAGCTACGCCAACTTCTACATCGCGAACGAGGTGGTGCTGCTGCCGGGGTACGACGCCGAACGGGACGAGGTGGCGCGGGCGGTGCTGCAGGAGCTGTTTCCGACGCGGCGGGTGGTGGTGCTGGACTGCAGGGCGCTGGTGTGGGGGCTGGGGGCGTTCCACTGTCTCACGCAGCAGTGGCCGGGGTGAACCCGCCCCAGCGGGAGATCATCGGGTCGTTACCTCCGTAGTAGATTCACCGCGACACGACACCGCCGCTCCCCGCTCCGGAGAACCGATGCCGGCCTGTGTCATCCTGTTCCGCCGTGCGGTTCCGTTAGCAATCATCTTCGCGATCGCCTGCAGCCATTCCTCGCCGGTGACCGCCACCGACCCCACACCCCTCGGCCCGTCCAGCAGCGGGTCCGACGTGCAGCTGACATTCAACCCCGGGCAGGACTACTGGCCGGCCTACACCGAAGACGGCCGGGGCATCCTCTACCAGTATTCCCAGCCGGGCGACGCGGCAGGCAACCGCTGCATCGGCCTCCTCCCGGCAGCAGGTGGCACCCGACTCTGGAGCCTCTGCGACACCCGGGTGAGCCAGGTCGATTCCGTGAGCAGCTTTGCCGCGTTCGCGCTCGGCGCCGACGGACGGCTGCTCTACCTCGAAGCGGTTTCACCACTCCATGCCGAAGTACCGTTCGAAACGTCGCTCTGGCTGGCGGACTCCGCGCAGCCGTTCCAGCGACGGCGGCTGGCCACCCTGCCAATGACGATCGGCGACAGCATCGTCGACTGGCTCAGCGACGCACAATGGACCGGGCCCACGACATTTCTCGCCCTCGCGCAACGAGTCAGCGGCGAAGCGCATTGTCGCTTCTGCACCGCCGACGACACCATCTACACCGGGCTGTATATGGTGTCAGGGAGCGTCACGAGCGGCGGCGTGACGCTTGCCAGGCTGCCGGGAACGGACGGGGCGACGGAATTCGGCGTGAGCGCCAGCCGCGGCACCATCGTGTTCTCGAAAGCGGGAGACCTGACGATCTACGAGGTTCCGGCCGCCGGCGGGACTCCTGCGACGAACGGATCGGTACCGGCAGGTACGGAGCGCACCATCCTCGGACTTTCGTGCGCCGGGGCGCGCTGCGTGGCCGCGACAAGTGCCGTGAACGCCCCGCTGGGCGGGCCGGTGACGGCAAACGGCGGGCTGCTCTGGTCGGTCGACCTCACCAGCAAGGCGGTGAGCCAGATCGGCGAGCCGAGCGCGAACTTCTTGTGGGCGAGTGCGCAATTGGCGCCCGATGGCCACGACGTGGTGCTCCAGGCAAACGGCGCCATCGGCAACCAGCGACTGACCAGCGACACCCGCAGCGATCTGCACCTGCTCACGGGAATACTCGGCCCATGAGCCAGCGAGCGATGTCACTCCGCCCCGGCATCCTCCGGGCGGCCCTCGGCGGCATCCTCCTCGCCGCCATGGCCCGCAACGCCGCCGGCCAGACGATCAGTGGGCGCGTCGTCGACTCCGCCACGGCGGCACCGATCTACGGCGCCATGGTGGAGCTGCAGGACAGCGCCGGCCGCGTCCTGCGCGAAGTGCTCACCGCGCCGAGCGGGAGCTTCGCGATCGCTCCGCCGGTTGCGGGCGTTTATCGGTACCGGGTTGCGGCAATCGGCTACCGCCCGCTCCCAGCGGTACGCCTTACGGTCACCGTGGCCGGCCTGGACCTCGGCCCGATCGCGATGGCTCGCACGGTGATGAGGCTTCCGGACATCGTGGCGCGCGCCAACCTCACCAGTTGCGGCACAGCTCAGGTCGCCGCCGATCCGGTGCTGGGGAGGTTGCTGGGGAGCGCACGCAACGCCCTCGAGGTGATGGAGGCGAACGTCTACTCGGGCGACCTGGCGTTCGCGGTGGAACTGGTCCACACCAGCACGTCGACGTACGGCAATCATACCGCCGTCACCGGCGACACCATGCACGTACCGCTCGTGGGCTGGCCGATCCGCAGTCTCGATCCCGACTCGCTGCGGCGCTTCGGCTTTGCCGCCGACCTGCCGAACGGCGGCCAGATCTACTATGGTCCCGACGCCGCCGTGTTGTTCGCCGACTGGTTCGTTGCCCAGCACTGCTACACCGTCGCCGTGCAGCGCGACTCGTCGGGCGAAACGATCGCGGTGCACTTCGAACCGGAGCACCCGCGGCACGCCGACATCGCCGGCGACCTGTTCCTCGATCCGGAGTCGCTGGCCCTGCGGTCGATGGCGTATCACCTGATGCACCTTCCCTACTCGGTCAAGGACGGCGCCGTCGGCGGCACGATGACATTCGACGACCGGGCGTCGGGACTCTGGGTGCCGACCTCGTGGGCAATCTGGGCCCCGGCAAGACCGGGATTCGGCTGGCAGTCGGCGAGAAACGAGAATTCTGGGCGAGTGGTGTCGGTGAAGGCGGACAGTTCGCAATAGACGGGAGCTCTGGGCCATGGGCCATGGGCGCTTCTGGTCTTTGGGCTTTGGGCCGCTTCTTTGCAACCCTGAAACATCCCCCACCATCCAATCCGTCGTGACTGCCAACGCGATGACCCTGACCACGCCGTTTCCTGCCGTGCCCGCCGTCGACGCCGAAGCGCTCGACGTCCGCCGCGCCGCGTCGGGCGACGAGCGGGCGTTCGAGCGGCTCTACCGCCGGCACGTGGCGCGGATCCACACGCTGGTCCGTCGCATGGCGTCGCCCGATGCCGCCGACGAGCTCACCCAGGACGTCTTCGTCCGTGCGTGGGACAAGCTGGCGACGTTCCGTGCCGAGAGCGCGTTCGGCACCTGGCTCTACCGGCTGGCGGTGAACGTGGTGTTGACCCGGCGCCGCGGCGACCGGCTGGAGCGGCAACGGTTTCTCGACGACGATGCCGTGCTCGACATGCGGCCGACGCACTCGACGCCAGCCGGTCTTGCGCTCGATCTCGAAGCGGCAATCGCCGAGCTTCCCGAGGGGGCGCGGCAGATTTTCGTGCTGCATGACGTCGAAGGATGGACCCACGAAGAAATCGCGGCGCAACTCGGCCTGGTGCCGGGGACGTCCAAGTCGCAACTGTCGCGCGCCCGCGCCGCGCTGAGGAGAAGGCTCGATGCCCGCTGAACACGACGAACCACTCGACCCACAGCTGGCCACGGCGGTGGCGGCGCTGCGGAATGCGCCGCCCGGCGCCGACCTCTGGCCGGCGATCGCCCGGCGGCTGGAACCCGCGGCGACCTCGCGGCACGATCGTGCTTCCCTGGCCCGCGGCGCTCGCAGCCGCGCTGGTTCTCGCCGCCCTTGGCGCGGGCGGCGTGCTGCTGGTGCGGCGCGCGCCGGTGCCGGCTTCCTCATCGGGACCACAGACCATCGCCGCGGCGCCGGGTGGCATGGCGCCGGCGATCGCCGCCGGGTACTCCGCCGCCGACACCACGCTGCTCAAGGCGATCGGCGATCTCGAGCGGGCGGTGCGCGCCAACGTGACGCAGCTCGATCCCGGCGCGCAGACGGCACTCCAGCAGAGTCTCGCGTTGGTCGATCAAGCGATCGCGCAAGCGCGCACCGAACATCGCGCTGCCCCGGACGATCCGACAGCGGCGCGTTATGTCACCACCATGCTGCGCAAGAAGCTCGAAGTGCTGCAGACCATTTCCCGGTTGACCGCGAACCGGTCCTGAGGAGCAGAGACCATGTGGATTCCCCTCGTTTCGCTCGCGATCCTGGCGCACCCGGCGCCGGCCGACACCTCGTTCCATCTGGCGCGTGGCGCCAGCGTCGAGATCAAGGCGCAGGACCGGAACATCGCGGTGCATATCGGCAGTGACGACCTGGTGACGGTGCGCGGCGCGGCGGTGAGCGGCAATCAGGGATCGCTGCAGATCGGCGGCCACCAGCGCGGGCACGGTGATGCGTCCGACGACGGGACGATCGACGTGACGGTACCGTCGTGGGCCCGGCTGGCGGTCGACGCCATCACCGGCGACATCACCGTCGACGGCGCCACGTCACAGCTCGACGTGAGCACCATGCAGGGCGACATCACGGTGACGAAGGGCGGCGGAATGGCCTCGCTGGAATCCGTGAGCGGCACGATCACCGTGAACGGCTTCGACGGCACGCGCCTCAAGATCTCGGGCACCAATGGCGACGTCGTGGTCCGCGACGCGGCCGCCGCAATCCACGCCGAGAACGTCAACGGCGACGTGCGGCTGACCGGGATCAGCTCCAGCGACGTGTCGGCGGAAACGGTGAACGGTGGCGTGACGTTCGGCGGCTCCCTGTCGCCCACCGGCAATTACCAGTTCACCAGCCACAATGACGACGTGACGCTCTACCTCCCCACTGACGTCAGCGCCCGGATGACGATTTCCACCGCCAATGGCGACCTGATGAGCAATGACATCCCGGGCACGACAACCGGCACGCGCGGCGCCAGCGACGGCAGCGAGCACACCTTCGTGGTGACCTACGGCCGCGGCGACGCGCGGGTCACCGTCGATGCGTTCAACGGGGATATCGTGATCAGGAAGGGGCCAATGAAGCAGCCGTGAGCCCGGGGCCCGAGTCAGCGTGCGCCTGGGCGCGCTTGCTTGACCGTCGGGCTCGGGGCTCTGGCCTGCTTCATGAGAACTTCGGCGGCCGCATCAGGTGTGCGTTACTCGCCGTCTGCCAGGCGTGCATCATCCTGAGGGCGAGATCTTCCCGATACAGCTTCGCGATGAACGAGATCGATTGCCAGCTGCCGGTGTCGCTCACCGACACCGGGCAGACCGCCTGCGGGTGACCCGACAGATTCGTGGCGGCGAGGGTCTGCCCGCCGGTGTTCGAGACGACGATCACGTCGAAGTCGTGGAACAGCTCATCGAGCTTCTGGATCAGCAGCGTGCGGGCGCGGTTGGCCTGCACGTAGTCCACCGCCGAGACGAAATGCGCTGACCGGAAGGTGTTGGGCCAGGCGCCGGCGTTCTGCAGCACCATCTGATCGACGGTGTTGTCCCGGGTGATGGCGTCGAATGCCGCGCCCGCCTCGACGTCGAGCAGGAACTCCATGGTGCTCGCGGCGGGGTCGTTGGGCCACGAGATCATCGTGAGTCGCGCCCCCTGTTTGACCAGGGCGTCGAGCACCGACTTGCTGGCGTTGTAGCCCGCCATTGCATTGAACCCGCGGCCACCACCACCGCCGCCTCCCCTCCACCGCTACCGCCACGGCCGCCGCGGCCGGCGAAGCGCGTGGTATCGGGAGGTGTGAGCAGACTGTCGAGCACACCGATGCGGATCTTCGACAACGGCAGCTCGGGATCGAACGCGAACGGCAGCGACCGCGTCGACGGGTCGCGCGGGTCGGCACCGTGCAGGGCGGCGAACACCAGTGCCAGGTCCTGCGCGTTCCGCGCGATCGGCCCCGCCTTGTCCATCGTCCAGGAAAGCGCCATCGCGCCGTAGCGCGAGACGCGACCGTAGGTGGGACGGAGTCCGCTCACCCCGCACCGTGTCGACGGCGAGACGATCGACCCCAGCGTTTCGGTGCCGAGGGCAAAGGGATAAAGTCCGGCCGACACGCCGGCGGCCGAGCCGGCCGACGAACCGCTCGATCCGACCTGCGTGTTCCAGGGATTCTTCGTCTGACCGCCGAACCAGGTGTCGTCCTGGGCGAATTCACCGAGCGATGTCTTGGCCACGAGCACCGCGCCTGCCTGGTCGAGCCGTTCGACCACGGCCGCGGTCATGTCGAGCATCTGGTCCTTGTAGATCGGCGATCCCCAGGTGGTCGGGTAGCCGGGAACGGCAAAGAGATCCTTCGCACCATACGGGACCCCGTGCAGCGGACCGCGGAACTTCCCCTTCTTCGCTTCGGCGTCCATCCGATCGGCCTGTTCCAGTGCACGGTCCTTCGTCGGCGTGATCACGGCGAGCAGTTCCCCGTTGTACCGATCGATGCGGGCCAGACAGCGCTCCACCAACTGCCGGGACGTGACCTGCCCGCTCCGGATCAGCCGGCCCAGCGTTCCCACGCCGGCAAAGGCCCAATCGGCCTCGGATTTGGGCGGGACCAGCGCCGGCATGGACGCCCGACGCTTCGGCGCCACAATCGGCTGCGGCTCGACGGTCTTGCCGATCGGGACCGGGTCGAAATGGAACGCGGGGGCCACCCAGTTGGGGAGCGGAATGGCGTGGAGCCGCTCGTAACCGGTGAGGCCGCGCTGCAGGCTGGCCAGCATCAGTTCCCGGTCCTTCTCCCGGAAGGACAGCCCCAGCACCGCCTCGGCGGCGGCAATCTGGTCCACCGTGAGCGGATCGATGACAACCCTGGTTCCCTCGGGGGCATCCAAGGAAACGTCGGTCCAGAGCTGTTCGGGGAGGCGGGCCGGGATTCCGGCCACGGCGCAGAGGCCGAGGAAGCTTCGACGGTCGATCACGGTAGACATGAGCCGCTCGTGGAGACGATTGGGCCGGGGGAACCCCGACCAATCTGCGCCCAAACCGCGCTGGTCACAACGTCCAGCCAACAGATCATGAGGATGACATGCCGCGCAACAGACTGCTGACCCTGATCGTGGCCTCGGTACTTATCCCGGGGGCCGCGGCCGCCCAGAGCTATCACTTCACCCCGCAACTGGGGCGGAACGACCGGCTCGACCTGAGCAACGTCAACGGCGACATCGTCGTCGACCGGTCGAGCGGAGCCACCACCGACGTCACGGTCGACAAGGTGGTCAAGCGCGGGAACGGCGACCTGGTGACGGTGGTGATGGAGAAGGGCAACAACGAGGTCCACATCTGCACCGTCTTTCTCGACAATGCCGGCGACCATGGCGCCTGCGGCCAGGGCCGCCACAACGACCACAACGACAACAGCGACATCGAGGTCACTTACCACGTGCACCTGGCGGCCGGCGTCGAACTCGACGCGGGCACGGTCAACGGCAGCGTGAAGGCCACCGGCGTCGACGCCGCCAAAGGACTGCACACGGTGAACGGCGACGTCGACTACAGCGGCGCGCCGCCGGCCTCGATCGGGTCGGTCAACGGCGCGGTGACCGCAACGCTGACGCAGGGCACGTGGGACGGCCGGATGACCGTCGAAACCGTCAACGGCAGCATTGATCTCACGTTTCCGTCCGATCTCTCGGCATCGCTGAGCGGCAGCTCGGTCAACGGCGGGGTGTCGAGCGACTTTCCGGTGACGATCCAGGGCAAGTGGGGGCCGCGGTCGTTCAGCGGGAAGATCGGCAACGGCACGGCGGAATTGCATGTCACGACAGTCAACGGAAGTATCGGATTGCACAAGAGCTAGGAGATGAGACGAACGGCCGTGCCCTCCGCTTAGCTTCCCGTCATGCCCTCCGACCTCTTCTCCGCCGCCGGCCTCGCCCGGTGGCGGAGGCATTTGAACGAATCCGAGCTTTTCCGCCGCGAGGCGGAGAACTGGTCCGGGCGGCTGTTGCTGGTGGAGGACGACGGGGCGACGGCCGAACGCTGCTCCTGGCTGGTGGTGGACGGCGGACGATGCACCGAGGCGCGCCCTGCTGAAGCGAGTGACGAGGCCGCCGCCGAGTTCGTGCTGGCGGCGGCGCCCGAGGTGTGGGAAGATCTCGTCGCCGGGCGCACCACGCCCGCCATGGCGGCGATGGTCGGCCGGCTGGCGCTCCGCAAGGGGAACGTCCTGGCGCTGGTGCCGCGCGCCAGGGCCGCGGCGGCGCTGCTGGCCGCCGCTTCGGAGGGAAATGCCTGACCACGTTCGATGACGCCCGCCTCCCATCACCGCACCGTTCGACTACAATTCCGCCGGTCCCCCGGCATCTTCCTTCGACACGGTCTGTCCGATGCGTCCAATCCGTTTCGCCGCGATCGCGCTCTTCGTGGCCGCCCCCCTTGCCGCTCAACGCCCGCACCTGACCACGCCGATGGAGGCGATCGGCCACGAGGTGGGGGCCGACTATTTCCTGCCCAATTACACCCAATTGGTGGCGTGGTGGCAGAAGCTGGCGACCGAGTCGCCCCGCATGAAACTCGACACCATCGGACTCACGGCCGAAGGGCGGCCGCAGCTGATGGCGATCATCTCCAGCCCGGCCAACATGGCGAAGCTGGAGCAATACCGGCAGATCAGCGCCACGCTGGCGCGCGGCCGGGTCGATTCCGTCACCGCCCACCGCCTCGCCGAGACCGGCAAGTCGATCGTCTGGATCGACGGCGGGCTCCACGCCGACGAGGTGCTCGGCGCGAATCAGCTGCTGGAACTGGTGTGGCAGATGGTCTCGCGCAACGACGCCGAAACGCTGCGGTTCCTGAACGACGACATTCTCCTCGCGGTGCAGGTGAATCCCGACGGCATGCAGCTGGTGGCCGACTGGTACATGCGCAACGCCGACTCGCTGGCGCGCCGCACCAGCGGACTGCCGCGCCTGTATGAGAAGTACGCCGGACACGACGACAACCGCGACTGGTACCGCGCCGCGCTGCCCGAGACGCAGAACGGCGAGAAGGTCCAGTATCTCACCTGGTACCCGCAGATCATCTACAACCATCACCAGGCCGGGCCGGCCGGTTCGGTGATCTTCATGCCGCCGTTCCGCGACCCGTTCAACTACGTCTTCGACCCGCTCATTCCCACCTCGCTCGACTGGGTGGCGATGGCGATGCAGCGCCGCTTTGCCGCGGAAGGGAAGGGCGGCTTCGTCAGCAAGAACGCTTCGGATTATTCGACGTGGTGGAACGGCGGGCTGCGCACCGCGGGCTACTTCCACAACATGATCGGCATTCTGACCGAGGCGATCGGCAATCCCACACCCGAGACGATCCCGATCGTGCTCGAACGGCAATTGGCCGACGGCAACGGGCCGATGCCGGTGCAGTGGGGGCCGTGGCACTTCCGCCAGTCGATCGACTACTCGATGACGGCCGATCGCGCCATCCTCGACCTGGCGTCGAAGAACCGGGAGAGCCTGCTGTACGACTTCTGGATCATGGGACATCGCGAGATCGCGCACGGCCGCACCGACAGCTGGACGACGACGCCGGTGACGATCGCGGCCGCCGATTCGGCGGCGGCGAAGGTGATGGCGAACGCCTCGGGCACCGGACGGGGTGCGGCCGGCGGCGGTGGCGGCGGACGCGGCGCCGGTGGCGGGCGCGGCGGCAACGTGCCGGTGCAGCAGGCGTACGAGTCGGTGCTGCGCGATCCGGCGCGACGCGATCCGCGCGCCTATGTCATTCCGTCCGACCAGCCGCAGTTCGCGCAGGCACTCGACTTCCTGCAATCGCTGGCCTGGGCGGGGATCGAGATCGACAAGGCCACTGCCGATTTCACCATCGCCGGCAGGCACTATCCGAAGGGGTCGTTCATCGTGCTCGCGGCGCAGGCGTTCCGGCCGCACGTGCTCGACATGTTCGAACCGCAGTGGTACCCGATGGACCTCGAATACCCCGGCGGCCCGCCCAAGCGTCCCTACGACGTCGCCGGTTACACGCTCGCCTACCAGATGGGGATCGCGTTCGACCGCGTGCTCGACTCCTTCCCCACCCCGCCGATGCAGCAGGAACCGCTCGGCAAGGTGACGGCCGACCCTGCCGCATTCGACGCCACCGCCAGCGGCTGGCTGCTGTCACCCGCCTCGAATGACGCCTTCCTCGCCGTCAACCGGCTCGGGAAGAACAATCTCCCGGTGCAACGTCTTGCCGACGGCGAGTTCCTGGTGCCGGCAAGTGCCGCGAGCGCGCGCATCGTCGGCGACCTGGCCCGCACCCGCGGACTGATGGCCCGTAACGCTCCCGCCGGCAGCAGCGGCACGGCGGTGAAGCCGCTCCGGATCGGACTGTGGGACCAGTACGGCGGCTCGATGCCGGCCGGCTGGGCGCGGTGGATTCTGGAACACTACGAATCGCCGTTCACCCGCGTCTTTGCACCGCGGCTCAACGCCGGCGATCTCCGCAAGGATTTCGACGTGCTCGTCTTCCTGGGCGGCATTCCCGGCAATGGCGCGGGACGCGGCGGACGCGGATTCGGTGGACGGGGCGGCGGGCGCGGTGGAAACGCCGAGAGCATTCCGGCGGAGTACCAGGACGAGATCGGCAGCATGACGGTCGATACCACCATGCCGCAGATCAAGGCGTTCCTGAACGAGGGCGGCACGGTGATCGCCATCGGCGGCGCTGGCACCAACCTGGCGCAGGATCTCGGACTTCCGGTGGACAACCAGGTGCAGGGCGTGTCGAACGAGAAGTACTACATCCCCGGTTCGGTGCTGCAGGTGGCGGTCGACACGACGCAGCCGGCCGCGGCGGGTACGCACGACGTGATGGACGTCTTCTTCGACAATTCGCCCGTCTGGCACCTGGGCGACAACGCGGCGACGTTCGGCATCCGCAAGATCGCGTGGTTCGCCGCACCCGATCCGCTCCGGTCCGGATGGGCGATCGGACAGAAGCTACCTCAAGGACGGCGTGGAGATGTTTTCGGCGCCGGTGGGGCGTGGCATGGCGTATTTCTACGCGCCGGATGTGACGTTCCGGGCCCAGCCCGAGGGGACGTTCCGGTTGCTGTTCAACGTGATGTACGGCACGCCGGCGGCCGGCCAATAGCGGGCGGCGCGCCTCAACCGCCGAATGTCACGTCGATGTGCACCATGATGTGTTCGTTCATGTTGAAGATGCCCAGCATCTTCTTGAGTCCCCCGATGCCGTAGTCCTTGACGTCCATCGGGGCCCCGCCCCGGAAACGCACCGCCCCGGCGGAGTGCCACATCCATCCCTCCACGTCGGCCGCCCTGGTGGTTCCGTGGATGGTGAACGCCCCGTGCAGCGTCACCGCGGTCGAGTCACCATCCACCTTGCCGGCTGAAACGCTGTCCAACGTGAAGCGCATCGTGGGATACTTGTCGATCTCGAGCGACTTGGCCATGTCGCGATCGCGGTGGTCGTTGTGCGTCGACAACGTGGCGGTGCGCGCCTCGACCAGTCCCCGGACGGCCGCGAGTGCGCCGGCACCGGTCATCGACCCGGTGACGCTGTCGGTGACCCCGGTGAAAGCACCCAGCGAGGCTTTGGCATCGAATGCCAGCGTGCCGTGGGTCAGCCTGGCGTCGCCGTAGCCCTGGGCGGCAACAGGCGTGGCGGATATCGCCATCCCGAGCGCGGTGCATGCGATGATCCGTTGCATGACCTGGCTCATTGCAGCGGCACCCGCAGGACGACGCGTCCGGCCACCGCGTCGGACAACGTGGCGTAGAGTTCCGCCGTGCCGACGAGGCGGCCGAACGGGGCGGAAACACCCGCGAACAGGGCGACACGGGTCATGTTCACCTCGACACGGGTCCGATCGGTCTCGCCGGCCGCATTGGTAAAGTCCACCTGGAATCTCGGCCGCAACAGGTTGAAACCGACTCCGGCGTAGGGACGCAGCCAGCTCCGATCACGTCCGACCGACGCTTCCACGCCGTAGATGCCCGGCCGCCAGCTGTCGTCGGAGCGGACGCCCCCGTAACACTCACTGCCCGGATCGGCCAATGCGGCATCGTCGCACGTGACCGGCGCGTGGAGACTGCCGAACACCGCGTCGGCACGCAAGCCGAGTGACGACGACGACGACAGTGGCAAGACACGTCCTACCGCGACACCGAAGAGATTCGCATGAACCTGGTGGACGGTGACGGGGGGGACCCACGACACTTCCAGCACGATACCGGCGGCCGCGATCGCCAGCCGGGGACGGACGAATCCGGCAATCGGATGGGCATTCTCGGGTCCCTTGTCCGGCCGGCAGGTGGTGGGGGTGGCGAGCGTACTGCTGACCTTCGGCAGATCGGCCACTTCGATACCGACGCTGACGCCGGATGGCGCGCCGGGCACCGATGCGGCCGTGAATGCGATCGGCACCGAGAGCGCCGCGAGGGTGAGCGCCTCGTGCGAGCCACTCCCCGGCAGGCAGATGCCCTGCGCGAGAATGGGCGAAAGCGGGGCCGTCAGCAGCGCCAACGACGCAAGCACGGCTCGGGACCGACAGGTGTTGGGCATGGGTCGCGAACGCTCCCCGCAATCCGGGTGGATGATGTCCGGAACATGGCGGACTCTCGCCACCGCGCATCCGGATCGAGATCAACGTCCGTCGGGCGGCGACGAACCGCGCGATAAGGCCGATGAATTCCGGCGGCGCTGCGGGTAGCTCGCCGATCGGCTATCCTAGGTGTCGCCGTGCCGACCCCGGCGGCGCCGCGGAATCGGGACGACCTGACCGGGCGAACCAACGACGGAGAGGAACGCATGTCGCGACTGGGGATGGCCCTGACGTGGCTCGGCCATGCTGCATTCCACCTCCGGTGTGAACCGGACGGCCCGGTCATCCTGATCGATCCGTGGCTCGGCAATCCCAGAGCCCCGGCGAACGCCGCCGAACTCGCGAACGAAGCCGGAATCATTCTGCTGACGCATGCGCACGCCGATCACATCAGCGGAACCGCCGAGCTGGCACGACGCACCGGTGCCATCGTGATGTCGCTCCTGGAAGCGACCGCGGAAGTGGGTGCGGAAGGCGTGCCGGAGAGCCAGCTGGTGGGGTTCAACATGGGTGGCGCGGCCACGGTGAAGGGCGTCACCGTGACGCTGACGCAGGCGATGCACTCGTCGTCGCTGTCGGCGAGCGACGGGCGGTCCCGTTCCGTCGGTGAGCCGTGCGGCATGGTGATCGAACTGCCGAACGGCACCGTGATCTACAACACCGGCGACACGGCGGTGTTCGGCGACATGGCGCTGATCGCGGAACTGTATCACCCCACCGTGCTGATGCTGCCGATCGGCGACTTCTACACCATGGGACCGCGGCAGGCCGCGAAGGCGTGCGAGCTGGTCAAACCGCAGTGGATAGTGCCGCAGCACTACGGCACCTTCCCGGCCCTTTCGGGCACGCCGGACGCGCTCCGCAAGCACCTGCCGGTGGGGATGAAGGACCGGGTGCTGGCGCCACCGCCGGGCGAAACCATTCGCTGAACGGATCCACCTCATGGCCTCGATCGCAATCCTCGGAGTCCCGCTCGACCTCGGCGCGTCACGGCGCGGCGTCGAAATGGGGCCATCGGCGGTGCGGCTGGCGCGCATCGCCCCGCGGCTGGAAGCGCTGGGCCACACCGTCACTGACACCGGCGACGTGCCGGTGCCGACCCGGGAGACGCTGCGCGCCGGTCACGGCATGGAGTTCCTGCCGACGATCACCGAGGTGTGCCGCGACGTCGCGAAGCGCACCGCGGCGGCGGCGCGCTCGGGGAACATTCCGCTGGTGCTGGGTGGCGACCATTCGCTGGCCGCAGGTTCGGTGGCCGGCGTGGCCACGGCGTTCGCCGAACGCGGCGACAGACTCGGTCTGATCTGGCTGGACGCGCACGCCGACGTCAACACGCCGGAGAGCTCGCTGTCGGGCAACATCCACGGCATGCCGCTGGCGCACCTCCTGGGACACGGCGACCGGACGCTGGCATCGCTCGCGGCGCCGTCACCCGCGATGCGTCCCGAGCACACGGTGATCATCGGCGCGCGGGATCTGGACCCCGCCGAGCGGGTCCATGTGCGCGAATACGGGATCGCCATCTTCACCATGCGGGACATCGACGAGCGCGGCATGCGCGGTGTGCTGTCCGAGGCGATCGCGCGGGTGAGCGACGGCACCGACGGCATCTACGTGTCGCTCGATCTCGATTTCGTGGATCCGCAGGAGGCCCCCGGTGTCGGCACACCGGTTCGTGGCGGTGCGACGTTCCGCGAGGCGCACCTGGCCATGGAGACGCTGTGGGACACGGGACGGCTGGCCGGCGTCGATCTGGTCGAGGTCAATCCCGTGCTGGATCGGGTGAACCACACCGCCGACCTGGCGGTGGGGCTGATGGCGAGCGTGTTCGGTCAGCGGATTCTCTGAAGGTCGTTGCATCGTGCAACGGCCAGCAGGGGTAGCCGAACCTGTCGGCCGACACTACTATCTGCCGTCCCCATAGGCTTTTCACCCCGACGCCGAGCCCCCGTGCCGTTGTTCCGCGGACGCCTACGTCTGTTGCCGATCGTTGCCGCCGCCGGCGTGATGCTGGCGGCCGGTCCCGGGCGGGCCGTGGCGCAGACGGCGCAATTCACTCGCCGCGAGACACCGTTCAGCGTCATCTCCCGCATCCTGATGCGGAAGCCGCTGCAAGATTCGGTGGTGCACCTGGCGGAGTCGCAGGTGGGGCTGGCGTATCGGTACGGCGCCAAGCTGCCCGGGAAGGCGTTCGACTGCAGCGGCCTGGTCCAGTGGGTGATGTCGAAGGTCGATTTGGTGCTGCCGCGAACCGCGCGGCTGCAGTCCACGATCGGCGTGGCGGTGCCGAAGGACCGGTCGCAGCTGCTGCCCGGCGATCTCCTGTTCTTCGGCCGGGGCCGCACCGTATCGCATGTCGGGATCTACGTGGGCAACGGCCGGTACATCCACGCCGCCAATCGCGAACTCGGGATCGTCGAAGCGACGCTGCCGACCGGGGTGGAGGCGCAGACCTGGTGGCGCGGCGCGCGCCGGGTGATCGATCCGAACGCGGCGACCGTGGTCGGCGTGCCACGGGATTCCATCGTCTCCAGCAGTTGAGGATCACCCGACGGCCGTGACGCACCCCTCCGCATGAATCCCACGCCGGCCGACTGGGCGATCGTCGTCGCCTCCATCATCATCTGTTTCATTCCACCCATTCTGCTCGCGCGCAAGGCCGGCTCGAGCACGGTGGAGTTCTTCACGTCGGGGCGCTCCGCGCCATGGTGGCTGATCGGCGTGTCGATGGTGGCCACCACGTTCAGCACCGACACGCCGAACCTGGTGACCAACTTCGTCCGCACCGGCGGCGTGGCGGCGAACTGGCAATGGTGGGCATTCCTGCTGACGGGCATGTCGACGGTGTTCTTCTTTGCCCGGTTGTGGCGTCGCAGCGGGGTGATGACCGACCTCGAGTTCTACGAGCTGCGCTACAGCGGCGAACCGGCGTCGCTGGTGCGCGGGTTCCGGGCGGTCTATCTCGGCCTGGTGTTCAACTGCTTCATCATCGCGTCCGTGAATCTGGCGGCGGCGAAGATCGCGAACATCGTGCTGGGGTGGCCGATCGGGAAGACGCTGCTGATCTGCGCGGCATTGAACGTGTTCTTCGCCGCCACGTCGGGGCTGTGGGGCGTGCTGGTGGTGGATTTCATCCAGTTCGGCATCGCCATGACGGGCGCGTTCGCGGCGGCGTACTTCGCGCTCAAGCAGCCGGAGGTGGGCGGGCTGGCCGGGCTGGTGAGACAGCTGCCGGCGTCGACGCTGAATCTCGTCCCCGATTTCGGCAACTGGGGGCTGACGCTGTCGTTGTTCGTGATCCCGCTCACGGTGCAGTGGTGGTCGGTGTGGTACCCCGGCGCGGAACCCGGCGGCGGGAGCTACATCGCGCAACGGATGCTGGCGGCCCGCTCGGAGCGCGACGCGCTCGGCGGCACGTTGTTGTTCAACATCGCGCACTACGCGCTGCGCTCGTGGCCGTGGATCGTGGTGGCGTTGGCGTCGATCATCGTGTTCCCGACGCTCGACTCGATTCGCACGGCGTTCCCGCACGTGTCACCGTCGCTGGTGGGCCACGACATGGCCTACCCCGCGATGCTCAAGTTCCTGCCGCACGGTTTCCTGGGACTCATGATCGCCGGAATGCTCGCGGCGTACGTCTCCACCATCGTGACGCACCTCAATTGGGGCGCCTCGTACCTGGTGCACGATCTCTGGCGGCGGTTCATCAGGCCGGGCAAGCCGGAGCGGCATTACATCGCGGTGGCGCGGGTGGTGACGGTGCTGCTGATGGTGGTCGGCGGACTGCTGACGCTGGTGCTGAACACGGCGCAGCAGGCGTTCCAGTTGCTGCTGTCGATTGGTGCCGGCACCGGGTTGCTGTACCTGTTGCGCTGGTTCTGGTGGCGGATCAACGCCTGGTGCGAGATTGCGGCCATGGTGTCGTCGTTCGCCGTCGGCGCTCTCGTTCTTCGTGGCCGGCAAGTTGGGGCATGCCGTGCCGGCTGATGTCTCGCTGCTGGCGACGATCGCCGTGACGACGGTGGTGTGGGTGACGGCGGCCATGGTGACACCGCCCACGAATCGCGACACCCTGCTGGCGTTCTATCGCAAGGTGCGCCCGGCCGGCCCGGGTTGGCGGGAGATTCGGGCCACGGCCAACCTCGAACCGTCGCCCGACTCGCTGCCGCAGGCGTTCCTGGCGTGGGTGCTGGGACTGTTGACCGTCTACGGAGCGCTGTTCGGCACCGGGTCGTTTCTCTACGGCCGCATCGGCACGGGCGTGTTCTGGACCGCCGCGTTCGTGGTGGGGGGCATCGGATTGCTCCGCATCGTACCCCGGATGTGGCGAGGCGCCGAGACCTCGTGACCGCCGCCGCCACCGCCGCGGTGCTCCTCGCGGGCGGGCGGGGATCGAGAATGCGCCGGCCCGACACCCGCGCGCGCCTCGACGCGGCACAACAGTCGGCCGCCGCAGCGGGATTGAAGGTGCTCGTGCCCGATGCCCGCGGGCGCCCCTTCCTCGACCACGTGCTGACCTCGCTGGCCGACGCGGGAATCCGTGACCTGGCCCTCGTAGTTCCCGCGGAACACGGCCCCATCTCGGCGCACCTGCAGCAACATCCGCCACGACGATTGCGGGTGACGCTGGTGGTGCAGCCGGAGCCACGTGGCACCGCCGACGCCGTCCTGCTCGCCGAGCCGTGGACCGCGGGGCGCGATTTCCTGGTGCTCAACGCCGACAACCTCTATCCACGAGCGGCGCTCGACGCGCTGGTGCGGCTGGGCGTGCCGGGACTGATCGCGTTCGAGACGCGCGCGCTGACCGCCGAAAGCAACATCGAGCCGGAGCGGATCGCGGCCTACGCGATCATCAAACTGCGCGCGGACGACACGCTCGAACGTCTGATCGAAAAGCCCACGGCGGAGGAATTGCGCGACGCGGGACCCGACCCCTGGGTCAGCATGAATCTCTGGCGATTCGACCGCGGCATTTTCGCGGCCTGTCGGGAGGTGCCACCTTCGTCGCGCGGCGAGGTGGAATTGCCGCAGGCGGTCGATCTCGCCGCGCAACACGGCATGCGGTTCACGGCGGTGCGCCTCGCCGCCGGTGTGCTCGATCTCTCCCGGCAGGCGGATATCGCGTCCGTCGCCGGCGCGCTGGCCCAGCGTGAGGTGGCGACATGAGCCCGTCGGTGGCGGACGATCTCGCGACGCTCGGTCTGTCGGAGGCCGCCGGCGCGGTGGCGCTGCGCCGGGCCACCCAGACGGAAACGGAATTCCGGCGCCGGGGCGGCGACTCATCACGCGCCATGCGCTGGTGGGTGCCGGGGCGGATCGAGGTGCTCGGCAAGCACACCGATTACGGCGGCGGGCGGTCGCTGCTCTGTGCGGTGGAACGCGGCTTTCACGTGCTGGCCGCGCCCCGTACCGATCACGTGGTACAGATCATCGATGCATCGAGCGGCACCGCGGTCACGCTCGGGATCGATCGCGAATTGCCGGCGCGACCGGGCCACTGGACGGACTATCCCATCTCGGTGTTGCGCCGCGTGGCGCGGGACTTTCCCGACGCGGATGTCGGAATGGACATCGCCATCCGCTCTTCGCTGCCATCCGCATCAGGATTGTCGTCGTCGAGCGCGCTGGTCATCGCCGTGTTCCTTCCGCTCGCGGCGTTCAATCACCTCGACGAGACGGCGGCGTGGCGCGCGGCATTGACGTCGCCCGAATCGCTGGCGGGATATCTCGGCGCGGTGGAAAACGGCCGGGTCTTCGGACCGTTCGGCGGCGACCGCGGCGTGGGCACCCTCGGCGGCAGCGAAGATCACACCGCGATCCTCTGCTGCCGGCCCGACACGTTGTCGCAGTACCGCTTCCTGCCGGTCACGGCGGAGACGGCGGTGGCACTGCCGCGGGGATGGATCTTCGCCATCGCGTCGTCGGGCGCCCACGCCCCCAAAGGAGGAGCCGTGCAGGAGCGATACAATAACCTCTCCCGCCAGCTCGCGGCGATCCTCGATCGATGGAACGCCGAGATGTCGCGTCACGACGCATCGTTGCTCGACGCGCTGCAGAGCGCCAGCGATTCCCGTGACCGACTCGTGGCCGCACTGGAACGCGCGGGCCAGGGTGCACTCGTGGCGCGGCTGGTGCAGTTCGCCGAAGAGTGCGAGACGATCATTCCCGGTGTGGTCGCGGCGCTGCAGGCGGAAGACGTCGCGGCGGCCGGCGCGCTCGTGGACCGCTCGCAACACCTGGCCGAAGTGACCCTGCAGAACCAGATCGCCGAAACGATCCACCTCGCCCACTCGGCGCGACAGCATGGTGCCGCGGCCGCCGCGGCGTTCGGCGCCGGGTTCGGTGGGAGCGTCTGGGCGCTCGTCGCCGAAGAATCGGCGGCGGGTTTCCTGGAGCGCTGGCGGGCCGATTATCGGTCGGTGTTTCCGGCCCGCCGGACCCGTTCGGAGTTCTTTCTTTCCCGCCCGGGTCCGGGGGCCAGCAGGCTTGGCAGCGGATTCCAACCGGGGGGCGGCCGGACACCTGCCGTCGGCCCTTGACTCCGGTCCGGGGCGGGCTATGCTGCTGGCAGTGAACCTGCCGCAGGACAGCGCATGACGCAACTCACCCGGGAATGTCCGACGTGCCACACGCCGCTCCCCGGCATGGCGGCTTTCTGCTATGTCTGCGGGACGGCTACGCCGGTGGGAACGCATCGGCTGAGCGGCCAGACCGTCGTGACGACGGCCAAGTCCGGCATCGATGCGGCGTCGCTGATGCGCAAGCTGCAGCGGGCGTTGGGCCCCGGGTATGAACTGGCCGACCGGATCGGCGCCGGCGGGTTCGCCGAAGTGTTCAAGGCTCGTGATCTCCGGCTCAAGCGCGATCTGGCGGTCAAGGTCCTCCGTCCCGACCTTGGCCTTTCACCCGACCTGCTGCAACGGTTCCGCCGCGAAGCGGAAACGATCGCGACGCTGCGCAATCCCCACATCGTTCCGGTCTACGACATCGGCGAGGCGGAGGGGTTGGCGTTCATCATCATGCCGCTGATCGCCGGCGAGAGCCTGCGCGCCGCGCTCGATCGTGACGGTCCGATGCCCCCCGCCGAGGTGAGCCGGATCCTGCGCGAGGCCTCGTCGGGGCTGGCGGCGGCGCACGAAGCCGGAGTGATCCACCGCGACATCAAGCCCGAAAACATCATGCTCGAGGGGCGCGACAAGCGCGCCCTGCTGATGGACTTCGGCATCGCCAAGGCCATTGTCGGCGCCAGCGGTGAAGAAGGTGATCCAGGCGCGACACTGACGACCACCGGCATCATCATCGGCACGCCGCAGTACATGAGTCCCGAACAGGCGGCCGGCGACAAGACCATCGACGCCCGCACCGATCAGTATTCGCTGGCCGTAGTGGGCTACCGCATGTTGAGCGGGGTGCTGCCGTTCCAGGGTGACTCGACACGCGCCGTCCTGTACCAGCAGCTGGTGGCGGAACCGCCGCTCATCACCACCCAGGTTCCCGGAGTGCCGCCGGCACTCGCCGAAACCATCCGTCGGGCGATGTCGAAGGAGCCCGCCGACCGTTTTGCGGACATGGTGACCTTTTCGGCCGCGCTGGACGCGGAGGTGACGCCGAGTCTGACCGCGGCTCCGGCCGCAACGGCGCCCATGCCGAAGCGCCGCCGGCAGACGATGATGGCTGCCGGAGCCGGCGGCGTCCTGTTGCTGCTGTTGCTCATCTGGTTGATTGTGCGTCCGGGCCCGCCCGCGAAGGCAATGATTCCGCTGGTGACGATTCCGGCGGTGACGGCACAGCTTCCACCGCCATCCCCGACGCCGCCAGCGGCGACATCGATCGCGGGTCGTCGCGGCGGGGCGACGGCCAACCATCCGCCGGCGACGCCGCACGACCGCCCGGGAATCGTGACTTCCACCGCCGCGCCGCCGCCGGCCGCCGCGCCCGCGACACCTGCCTGTGCCGCCGCGGTGACCGCATCGGACTGGAAGACCGCCCTCACCGCATGTACGGCGGAAGCAAGCCGGGGGTCGGTCGCGGCAGAGCGGTTGCTCGGCACGATGTATGACAAGGGGACGGGCATACCCGCCGACCCCGTGAAGGCGGTGTCGTGGTACAAGAAGGCGGCGGCGAGCGACCCGGAAGCGCAGTTCCTGCTGTCGCATCTGACGGAGCTGGGTCGCGGCACCGATCAGAACAGCAACGAGGCGACGGCGCTGCTGCGAGAGTCCGCGGCCGGCGGCTATCTCAAGGCACAGCAGACGCTGGCTTACCGCCTCGAAAATGGCAACGGCATCCACAAGGACGAGACCGAGGCGGCGCTGTGGTACCGCCGCGGTGCCGAGAAGGGCGATCCGTTGTCACAGGAGAAGCTGGGGGAATTCCTGGCGCGGGGCCGCGGCGTCGACAAGGACGAAAAGAAGGCCGTGGACTGGTTCCAGAAGTCGGCCAGCCAGGGTGACGCCGAAGCGGAGTATCAGCTGTCGCAGATGTACT
This sequence comes from uncultured Gemmatimonadales bacterium, assembly GCA_963697065.1. Taxonomy (GTDB): domain Bacteria; phylum Gemmatimonadota; class Gemmatimonadetes; order Gemmatimonadales; family GWC2-71-9; genus Palsa-1233. The sequence continues at coordinate 1,708,033 of CAVOMQ010000001.1, read as the reverse complement.
TCAAGGGGCACGGCGTCGACCGCAGCGACTCACTTGGCCTGCTCTGGCTCAAGCGGGCCGCCGCCAAACACCAGCAGGACGCCGTCAAGGAATTGACCAAGCGCGGAGGCTAACCGTTGTTCCGTCAGTCGGGACGGCGGGATTTGAACCCGCGACCCCTGCAACCCCATTGCAGTGCGCTACCGGACTGCGCTACGTCCCGATTCCCGGTGTTCGCCGGAAGAGCGGCAATGATAGCGGGTCGGGAGATCGATGGTAAGGGCGCAGCCCCGCGGCCATGAGTCCCGCGCTGCATGCCCTGGTCCAGCCCGGCGCCGCCGGCGAACCGGTGCTGCTGCTGCTCCACGGCGTGGGCAGCGACGAAGCGGACCTCCAGCCGCTGGGCCGCGAGCTGCTCGACCGCGGCTCGGTCGTTTCGTTGCGCGCCCCGTTTCCCGGAGCCCCGTGGGGTTACGGTCCCGGCCACGCATGGTATCGATTCCGACCTGACATGCAGCCGGTTGCGGAAACGTTCGCCGCTGGCGCCGCCGCGCTCGATGCGTTCGTCGGCGAATTGCCGACACGACTCGGGACGACGCCCGGACCGCTGATCATCGGTGGGTTCTCGCAGGGCGGCGCCATGGCGCTCGATTATGCGCTCCGGCATCGCACGGCAGTGCATGGCGTCATGATCTGGTCCGGGTATCTCGTCGACGGTGGCGTACTTTCCCGTGGCGAGGCGCCGCCCGCCGGTTTACGCGTCTTCTGGGGACATGGCAGCGCCGATCCGATCGTGCCGTTCGATTGGGCGAGCCGCGGATGGGCGGCCCTCCGGGCGGCCGGTGTGGCGCTCGACGCGCACCGGTACGACGGAATGCCGCACACCATCTGGCCGGCCGAGATCGCTGACTCGCGACGATGGCTCGCGGCGCTGGCATAGCGGATAGCAAAACGCAGCGCCGGAACCGGCGCTGCGAAGCGGTGTGAAGGCTGCATCACGTTGGGGAGAGCCACTGGTCGGATTTGAACCGACGACCGCTCGATTACGAATCGAGTGCTCTACCCCTGAGCTACAGTGGCAGGCTCTGCGCGATGCCCTGGCGCGGATTCGAACCGCGACGCCTTGCGGCACTACCCCCTCAAGATAGCGTGTCTACCAGTTTCACCACCAGGGCGTGGCGGCAGAGTATAGTGGGCGCGGCAATCAGGGTCAACGCGGTCGCATCATGGCATCGGCCCCGCAACGAGGACGTGGAACGCAACCCCGGCGAACCAGATCCGTTCCGATCCCGGTTCGGCATCGGCGGGGGCGCGGACGTGCACCAACGCGGCTTCCGGTCCCACGGTCCACCGCCGTGAAAGACGGAACATCCACTCGGCGTCAGCACCCCATGCCAGCCCGCGGCGATATGCCGCGGTACCACCAAACGTCCCTCCACTCCACCCGACGCCGATGCCGCCACCGACCGCGAGCGCCGCGCGACGCAGCGGACGCAGCTGCACGCCGCCCAGCACCGCCGCCACCGACTCGGTGACCGGCGCATCGCGGTGATGATAGCGCCAGCCGGTGGCGGAAGCGCGGAGCAGCATGCGCCGGTTGATGGCAACGGTGAGCGCGAACGCGGCGGCCGCGCGATGGAGCGGCGCGGTGAAATGCGGGTCGCCGTCGACGCGAAACTGCTCGGCGCCGTCGCCCAACGCGCCCGCCAGCGCGAGCACACCGCCGGACCGGAACGGCCCGACCGACGCGTCACGGCGCCCGGCGCCCTGCGCCCCGAGAGAGGCCGCTGCGCCGAGCGCCGTGATGAACGCGATGGCCACCGTCGCCTGTCGAACCGCCATGCTCGACTCTCCGTTGCGAGCGGCCCGGCGGTGACGGCGTCATGCCGATGTCACCACCGATGGTGATTGCTCTGCAGTGTCAGCGAGACGCCGAGCAGCAGAACGCGGTCGGTCAACGTGGGTTGCCCCGCCGAAGGAAAACTCCCCTGATAGAAATCGAGATCCGGGGCGATCGACACGTACCGGCTGAGCGGGATGTCGTAGCCGACACCGAGGTTGAACGCAAATCCACTTTCGGTGTTGGACTTGGTCCCGTCATTGAAGTTGGTCCAGTCCCAGCCGTAGCCGACGCCGCCCTTAAGATAGAACCCGGAACGGAGCGCCGGATAGAACTGGCCGTCGAGCAGCAGCTGGCTGCTGTGTTCGGTGTAGGGCCCGTTGTCGCCGGACCACGCCATGAACTCGCCGCCGACGCGGACAGACGGATTGGGGGTGCCACCGATCCGGAATGCGACGGCGGGAGTGGTGATCGGGTCGCGCCAGGTGCCGCTGGACGGCAACGGGTTGCCGTCGGCGTCGAGCACGGCGCAAGGCACGTCGCTGTACTTGCATTGCTCGCGCCCGGCGCCGAAGACGCCGGTGAAGTAGAAGCCGCCGCGCATCGGCGAGGGGGCCACTTCCACCAGCCCGCGATCGCGCCGAGCGGCCTGGGCGTCGACCTGGGTGAGCAGGCCGGCGCCCACGAATACCAGCATGAGCGAGGTAAGCGTGCGTCGCATGGGGGTTTCTCCTTGACGAGTGCCTGGGTGCCGGCGTTTGCCGGAAGCCACATTCAGGGTGACGGACGGCCTCTTCATCGGCACACCCTGTGCCATACCAGTATCTTCTGATAGGTCAATACGTTGCGTGTTTCCAGTCCGTTTCGCCGAGGACCCGAGTGTCCTACTGGAGGGTCACTGGTGTCCAGAAATCGACACACTTTCGTGATCGCGCTCCTGGTCCTGGTTGCGCTTGCGGCGCTGGTATTGTGCCGTTGGCAACTCCGCCGCCTGAGCCAACGCAAGGCCTCGAACGCGGCCCAGCTGGCCTCTCGCACGCTCCCTCCGCTCGATCTTTCCGCCGCCATCAGAACTCAAACCTCGCTCGACGGGCGCCGAATTACGGCCCGGGGGCATTTCGATCCGCAGCAGATCTTGCTCCGCGGACGGGTGGAAGACGAAGTCCCCGGGCTGCAGGTGGCAACGCGCTTCATCGTGGACAGCACCGGGACCACCATCTGGGTGCTGCGCGGCTTCGTGCCATCGCCCGATGCGGTGACGCCCCCCGACTCCATCCCTGCACCGGAACCGGGACCGGTGGTCGTGACCGGATTGGCGATGCCGCTGCCGGCGGCGTCGGCCGGCGCGCAACCATTGGGCTTTCACGGTGACACCACCTGGAGCCGACTCGACTCGGTGACATTGCGGCACCGCGACCCGCAAGCGCTTGGCGTCTACCTGCTCCTGAGCGGCGACTCGGCCGGACCGGGACGCCTCGAGACTGTTCCACCGGAACCATTGAGCAACGGGCCGCACCTGAGCTATGCCATTCAGTGGTTGTTGATCGCTGGTGGTGCCCTGGGGTTCGCCGGGCTGATCGTGGTGCGATCACGACGTGATCCCGGCGAACAGGTCATGGCTCCGTAGCCCGCCCGCAGCGGCGATGTGCGAATTGCGACGCGCCAACCGTCAACGGTGCAGGCGCCCGGCACGACGCTCGGCCCGCCATGCGGTACGCGGTTGCCGGGACCGGCGCGATGCCTGTGCTTTCCACTCACCACGGCCCCAACCGCCGTGGCCTGACCCGAGGAGTTGCGGGCGATGGAACGCAATACCAGACAACGTGGGGCCATCCGCCGCGCCTTTCAGCGCGCGGGGCGGCCGCTGAATACCGACGAAGTGCTGGTGCACGCCCGATCCGAAGTCGGCGGACTCGGCATTGCGACGGTGTACCGGAATATCCGCACCCTGGTCGACGAAGGGTGGCTGACGTCGATCGCGCTGCCCGGCGAGGTGCCGCGCTACGAGCTCAACGGCAAGGAGCATCACCATCACTTTCATTGCCGGCACTGCGACCGTGTCTTCGAAGTGCCCGCTTGCATCGCCACGCTTGCCGATATGACACCGCCAGGCTTTCGCGTCGACGATCACGAGATCGTATTGTACGGACTCTGCGCGGAGTGCGCTATTGACGATGGGTGACTAGATTGGGCGCGTGGCGATTCTCTACCCGGTCGTCCGGGGTTTCATCTACGTCGCGCTGTTGCTCACCATCGGAGTCCGGGTCGCCACCCGGCTGATCGCCGGTGTTCACCGTGGCGCCCATGACGACTGGCATCCTTCCGCCGAATCGCGCCTGGCACGAGTCCGCTTCCACGTCTCCTGGCTGCTGCCGCTTCTGATACTTGTCCGCGGCGTCTGCCAGGTCTTCGTCTTTGCCGGCTCCGACATTCCCCTATCCGGTGACGTCATCCACGGCGCCCTGCTCGAAGGGGGTTGGGGCCACGCCTGGACGTTGCAGATCGTGGCCGCCGCCCTGCTCCCGGCCGCGGTGTTCGCACGTGACGGGAAGTGGCGACCGCTGCAAGTGGTGCTGATCGCGGCGGTGATCTGGGGTCAGACCGGGATGGGGCATCCCGCGGAACACATCTGGCCGGCCGACGTGGGCCGCGTCACTGACGCGGTTCATCTCCTCGGCGGCGGTTGCTGGCTGGGAACGCTCGCCGCCCTGGCGATCGCCGTGCTGCCGATTCTTCGCGGTCATGCCCGGATGCCGGCGCTCTATGGCACGATCCGCCGTTTTTCGACGATGGCCCGGGTCGGCGTGGTGCTGATTGTCGTCTCGGGCGTCGTGGCGGCGTGGCGCTACGCCGGGTCAGTCGGTGCATTGGTCCACTCGAGCTGGGGCCAACTGCTGCTGCTCAAAGTCCTCTGCCTGGCAGGCGTGCTGGCGCTGGGCTGGTGGAACTGGCGGGTGGTGACACCAGCGCTGGGCGAAGCGCTCGCGGCCGCACCGGCACGGCTGCGGCGCGCGGTCCGGTTGGAACTCCTGCTCGGCGCGGTGCTGCTGGCGATCACCGCCGTGCTGGTTGCGACGGCGCTCCCCGGCAATCATTGATCAGCGGCGCCGCTACCACCGCCCTCCCCACCGCAGCCCCGCGAACCATCGGCGTCCGAAGCCCGCAATGGCGTTGACGGGGATGACGTCGGCAATGTTGTCGACGCCGGCCGAGAGATTCCAGGCGCCGGAGAGCGTCACCGCACCGCGCACATTGACGCGCGGACTGGCGCCTTCGATGATGATGTCGCCCGTGGCGGGGTCCTGCGACAGCGGCAGGCTCGACGTGCGAATCGCCTCGACCGTCAGCGACCAGCCCCGCGGTGCTACCGTGACCGCACCCCGCACCGTGTGGGCGGCCCGCCCGAGCAGCGGTTGCCCCGTCGAATCATCACGGGTGTGCAGGTAGGCATACGAACCGTCGAGCGTCGCGATGCCGCGCGTATAGGTCGCGCCGATCTCGGCGCCGCTGGTCTCGGCCGCACCCACATTCTGGTAGGTGAACTGCGCGATCTGCCCGGATGTGCCGATGAAGACCGGCTCGATGAAATTCCGGAGGCGATTGCCGAATCCGCGGAGATAGGCATTCCACGGGCCATGCACGATCCCCGCTTCGCCGGTGAGATTCCACGAGGTCTCGGGTCTGAGGTCGACGTTGCCCTGCACCGAATAGAATGCTTCGGCGTTGAGGAAATCGGCATACTGTTCAGTGAACGCCGGCGCCCGGAATCCACGCGCCAGGCCGGCCTTGAGGTAGACGCCGCCGGGACGGCGCCAGACGAGACCGACGCGCGGCGCAACATCGGTTCCCCAACGTTGCGAGGCGGTGAGCCGGGTCCCCGCCGACAGCAGCAGCGGCTGACTCAACGTCCATTCGGCCGACCCGTAGACGGCGCCCGCGGTGTTGCCCTCCGATGTGTCGGCGAGGCGATTCGACCGGATCCATTCGTGCTCGGCCCGGGCGCCGAGGACCCATTGCGCCGCCGCGAACCGGGCGCGGCGGATCAACTCGACGTCCGCCAGCCGTTGCGTCTGGGGATCGGAGCTCTGCGCACCGTCGGGCAGTGAGGTCACGTCGAGGGTGTGATCGTAGGTGCTGACGTGCGCGCGCAGCTGCGTGGCATCGTCGTCGAATCCGAACGTCGCCAGTACGTCGGTCTGATAGTTGTGATTCTGGTTGTCCGAGAGCGACGGACCGACCGCTTCCTGATACTGCTGGTCTTCGCGCGTGTGCAGTGCCCGGAGATCGAGCGAGGCCGTGCCCAGCGGCGCCAGCACGCCGGCCCATGAAGTCCCAGCGTTCCGCCGAACCCGGCGTGCCCTGCGCCAGGCCCGGCGGCACATCGAGGTGGCGGTGACCGACATCGACCGCGAGACCGGTCGAGCCGTCGAGCGCGCTGATCCGCGCCTGTTCGTCGAACTGCCCGAAGCTCCCTCCTTCCGAGCTTACCTCGGCGCGGGAGCCGTCCGGCGGCCGGGTGATCAGGTTGATCACGCCGCCCAACGCGCTCGATCCATAGAGCGTCGACTGCGGACCATCGACGATCTCGACCCGCGACAGGTCGGCAGGCGCAATCCGGGTCAGGTCGAGCTGATTGTTGAGCCGTCCTTCGACCGGCGCGCCATCGAGCAGCACCTGTACGCGATCGGAGCCCAACCCCTCGATCGAGATGCCATCCCCGCTTCCGACGACCGGATCGATCTGCAACCCCGGAGTATCCCGCAGCAGCGTGGTGAGATCGGAGATGCCGCGTGATTGCCACTGCGCGGGGTCGATCACCCGCACGATCGCCGAGGTGCTCGAAATGCTGGCGGGCCGCCGCTCGGCCGTGACGGTAATCGAATCGACGAGGTGCGAGCGGGTGGTATCCTGGGCGCGGAGCGCGGCGGGCAGCGCGCTGACGGCTGCGACCGCGAGCAGAATTCGGCGCATGAGCATTCGGATCCTTGTGCGAGAACGCGGGCGCCGCAATCGGTGCCGCATGCGCCGAGACGATAGGATTGCGCGGTGCGCGGGACAATTCGGGGGATTACGGAACGCAAGCAAACGCTTACATTGCTCCGGATGACTGCGGAGACCCTGGGCGCGGCGTTGCACGCGCTCGCTCGCGCGCACCGGGTGCGGCTGGAAGCGTTACTGTCACCGCACGGTCTGCATGCCGGGCAGGACCTGCTGCTGCTGGCGGTATGGCACGAGCCGGGCATGCGGCAGCGCGACATCGCCGCGGCCCTCGGGATCGAGCCGCCGACCGCGACCCGGATGTTGCAGCGACTGGAGCGGAGCGGAATGGTGGAGCGCAGGGCTGACGCCCACGATCGGCGGGCCATGCGGGTCTTTCCGACACCACGATCGCGGTTGCTCGAGGCCGCGGTGCGGCGGGCGTGGTCGGAGCTGGATCAGCGCATCATCGCGGCGCTGGGCGACAGTGACGCCGACCGACTCCGCCGCCTGGCGCGCGGTGCCGCGAACGGGTTGGCCGATCGCGACTGATCAGCGGCGCTGGTCTTCGTCCCGGGCGGCGTCGAGCGCACCGGTCCACGCACCGCACGGCGGATTCCCGAGCGGGGGGCGAACGGCGTTGCGCTCCCAACCGTAGAGTGCGCTGCAGGCCGGACCACACACCGCGCCCTGGCAGGCACCCATCCCCAGACGGGTCCACAACTTGGCCTGGCGCTGACTCCACCCCGGTTCAACGGCGCGGCAGGGTACGTCCTCACAGCGGCAGAGGATGGTATCGGCGTCGGCGAGCGCAAGAAGTTCCGGCCGCAACGCGAATGTCCGCCGCAAACCGGCGGCGAATTTCCGCCCAGCGTCGCGGCGCCGCCGCCACACCCGGTCGACCGGCGCACCGGCAGCCATCCGCCCGGCGATCTCTCCTTCGGCACACGCGGCCGCGTCTCCCTTGATACCGGTGCACTCGCCAGCGGCCCAGACGCCCGGCACCGACGTGGCCTGATCGGCATCGACCCCGACGGCGTCATGACGCACGTCACAGCCCAACAGTTCGGCGGCATCCGTGACCGGTACCAGTCCGGCGCTCACCGCCAGCCAATCGCACGGCATCGAGCGGACGCGGCCGCGATCACGCACCACCACGGTGCGAACGCGGTCGTCACCATCGGCCCGCATCACCCACGCGCGGGCGTGGAACGGCGCGCCGAGAAACGCGCGCCGATACCGTGCGGCCTGCACGAGCTTGTCGGGTTGACGCCACAGGCCGGCACCGAAGGCGAGCAAGGCGCCCCGCCCCGCCTGCTCCGCCACCAACAGGACATGGGCACCCGCCGCGGCAGCGGCCGCCGCAACGGGCAACAGCAGTGGCCCCGTGCCGGCGATGAGCACGCGCTGCCCGGCGAGCGGCATCCCGCTCTTGATGAGCGCCTGCAGGCCGCCGACACCGACGATCCCCGGCAGCGTCCAACCGGGAAAGGGAAGAAATCGCTCGCGAGCACCGTTCGCGATGACCACCGACCCGGCCTGCTGCGCATCGACACGGCCGCGAAAGTCGATGATCAGCTCGCGCGGCGACGCGGCGTCGATCAGGCGCGCTTCCGACGCAATCACCACGCCCGCGGCGCGAACGCGGTCCAGCGCGCGGCGTGCCGGCGGGGGAAGCGCCTGCTCGTCGCGATGGCGCCAGATCTGTCCCCCCGGGTGGATGCCCTGGTCGACCAGCAGGACGCGCCGGCCACACTCGGCGGCGGCCGCGGCGGCGCTGAGCCCCGCCGGTCCGGCGCCGACCACGACGACATCGGCGGGACGACCGCGACGCGGACTCACCCGGTCTCCACCTGCATGCCGTCGCGCACCGGCACGAGGCAGGCGCGGACGTCACGCACACCATCGACGGTGACGCGGCACTCGAAACACGACCCCATACCGCATACCGGCGCGCGCGGGGCACCTTCGAGGTCGCTGCGGAACCGCATGATGCCAGCACCGAGCAACGCGGCCGCAAGCGTAGCGTCACCACCCACGCGCCGAGGCACGCCGTCGACGATGATCGTGACATCGACCATCAGGCGGCCTCCTCGAGCGCGGGCATGGCACGATCGGGGCGAAACGGTTCCGGATCGCATGGCGGCGTGGTGCCGAGCAACCCGGCGGTGATGAGGTCGGCAGTGCCGGGAGCCATCGTGATGCCCAGCCCCTCGTGACCGGCTGCGATCCACAGGTCGGGAACTGCCGGCCAGCGGCCGATGAGCGGGAGCTTGTCCGGCGTCGCCGGTCGGAAACCGGTCCAGGTCCGCACGGCGCGGGCGTCGCGGAGCGCCGGGACGAAGTCGATCGCGCGGTCGAGCATCGTCGCCAGCAGCGAATGATTGACACTTGCGTCGAATCCGACCAGTTCGCGGGATGATCCGATGAGCAACTGTCCGGTGCGGCGGGGCTGCACGTTGAACGCCACCGAAGCGCCGCCGAACGTGTGGGCGCTGTGCAGATAGCCGAGTTCGACCATTTGATGCCTGACCCAGCCGGGACGACGATCGGTGATGACGAGGTGTCCCTTGCGCGGGACGATCGGCAATCCGGGAACGAGGCGCGGCGCGTGCACGCCCGACGCGACGACGATGGCACCGGCGGCCTGGCGTGAACCATCGGCGAAAACGACTTCGTGCTCGGCGATGCTCGCGACCCCAGCGCCGAAACGCATCACTGCTCCCCTGTTCTCCGCTGATCCGGCCCAGAAGCGCGCCACCGCTGGCGGGTAGCACACGCCGTCGTCCGGCACGCGCAGCGCCCCGGGCAGATCGGGACTCAGCCGCGGTTCGGCCTCGTGCAGCGCTTCCGATTCGAGGAGCTCGGCGGCGACGCCAGCGGCGCGGTACGCCGACTCCTTGTCGCGGGCGGCCACGAGTTCCACACCGGAAGCGGCGATCCACAGTGTCCCGCACTGGTCGTATTCGGCATCGGCCGGAAGCGTCGGGGCGGCGGCGTTCCACCGGTGGCGCGAATGAGCGCAGAGCGCGAACTGCCCGGACGAGTCGTCCATCACCACGACATGGCCCATCGCGGCGCCCGAGCTGCCACCACCGGGGAATCCGGCGTCGACCAGCATCACGGACGTCCCGGCCTCGGCCAGCGCAAGCGCCGTGGCCGACCCTACCACGCCGGCGCCGACGATGAGCACATCGGGGGCGCGCGGCACCGCTATGCCAGCCCGAAGCGGAACGGATCGTCAGGGTCGAAGAGAAGCGTGGCGCGTCCGGTGACGTACGCGCGACCCTGAATGTACGGAATGAGTCGGTCGCCCTCGGCTTCCAGCCAGCCGGTGAAGAGCGAGCCGACGATGCTCTCCTGCCGCCAGTGCCGTCCGAGCGGCAATGCACCGTGGGCGTGCAGTGCCGCCATCTTCGCCGACGTGCCGGTGCCGCACGGCGATCGGTCGTACGCCGCGCCGGGGCAGAGCACGAAATTGCGGCGGTCGGCATCGTGACGGCGCGGTGGACCGTAGAGCTCGATATGATCGATCAGCGCCCCGCCCAGCCCGGTGACACCGTTGGCCGTGAGCGCGCCACGGATGGCGGTGGTGATCCGCAACAGTTCAGCGCGATGGTCAAGATCGAGCGGCGGCTCGTCGACCTGAGTCAGGAAGAACCAGTTGCCGCCCCAGGCGACGTCACCGGTAACCGCGCCGAATCCGGGAACGTCGACGGTGACCGCCGCGCGATGCAGAAACGCCGGGACATTGCGGATCGTGACGTCACCTTCGGTCGAGAGCACAGCGCTCACCGGACCGACCGGCGTGTCGATCTCCACCGGACCGGCCCTGACCCGGCCGAGATGTTCGAGGGTGCGGACCAGTCCGATCAGGCCGTGCCCGCACATGCCCAGATAGCCGACGTCGTTGAAGAACACGACGCCGGCGACGGCCCCGGGGCGCTCCGGCGGAGTGAGCAACGCACCGACGATGGCGTCGTGGCCGCGCGGTTCGAGCACCACGGCACGGCGGAGGTGGTCCTGCGTGGCGCGCATGGTGTCGCGACGTTCGGCCATGGTGGCACCGGCGGGAAGCGGCCAGCCGCCGACCACGACCCGCGTCGGCTCCCCCTCGGTGTGGGAGTCGACGACGTCGATCGGCGTGACGGCGCTCACCGGTGAGGCACGGGCCGCGAAGCGAGCCGTTCTCCGATCATGGCCAGCGCCATCTCGCGTTCCGCACCGGCAATCACCTGGCGCGGTGCGCGGACGCGCTCGCTGCCGAGCCCTGCCTGGGCCTGCACCAGCTTGATGAGCTGCACGAACTTGGGGCCGGTGTCGAGGCGCAGCAGCGGCAGGAACCATTCGTACAGGCGCCGGGTCTCGGCGGCGCGTCCGGCGCGGGCGTGTTCGAAGAGCATCACGGATTCTTCCGGCAATGCGTTGACGAGACCGGCCACCCAGCCGCGAGCTCCGGCCGCGACCCCCTCGACGATGGCATCGTCGAGTCCCACAAAGATCGCCAGGCGATCGCCGAGCAGCGCACGAATCGCCGTCACCCGTCGGACGTCACCGCTCGATTCCTTCACGGCGTGGAGATTGGCGTGTCGTTCGGCCAACAGGCGGATCTGTTCGGGCAGGAAATCCGTCCCGTATGCGATCGGATTGTTGTAGAGGATGCACGACAGCGGCGTCGCCTCGATCACGGCGGTGACATGCGCCTGCGTTTCGGCCCAATCACCCCGGTAGACATACGGCGGCAGGACCATGAGGCCGCTGCACCCTGCCCCGGCGGCGGCCCGCGCCAGGCTCACCGCCTCGTCGGTCGCGAGCGCCGAGATGCCGGCAACGACCGGGACGCGGTCGCCGACGGCACTGACGCAGCTGCGCAGCACGGCCACCTTCTCCTCGAACGTGAGCGTTGCGGCCTCGCCGAGCGACCCGAGGGGGATAACGCCGCGACAGCCGGCGGCCAGCAGCCGCCGGGCGTGACCGATCAGGAACGGATGATCGACACTGCCGTCATCCTGGAACGGCGTGGTGATTGCCGGAAATACGCCGGCCCAATGCTCGGCGGTCATCGTCGCCATCGGTAACCCTCAGCCGTGAATCTGGATGGTGCGGATTTCGGTGTAGAACTCGCGCGCGGCACGCCCCTGTTCGCGACTGCCCGACGACGAACCCTTGGTGCCACCGAAGGGGGCGTGCGGATCGACCCCGGTGGTGTCGCCGTTGACGCGCACCAGACCGACATCGATCCGCCGCAGGTACGCCAGCGTGCTGTGCAGGTTGCGGGTGAAGATCGACGCGGAAAGTCCGAACGGCGTGTCGTTGGCGATCGCAATGGCGTGGTCGAGGTCGTCGGCGATGAGGACGCCAAGCACAGGGCCGAACAATTCGCGCCGGGCGAGCGGGTGGTCGGGACCGTCGAGCCGCACCACCACCGGCGCAAACCAGTTGCCGCTCCGATACCGATCGTCGGCCGGCAATTCGCCGCCGAAGAGCCGGGGCGCCGGCGCCGCAGCCAGCTCGCGCTCGATGCGCGCCTTCGACTCCGGCGTGATCAACGGGCCGACGGCGCATGCCGGATCGTCGACCGGGCCGAGTTGCAGCGCCGCGACCGCATCGCGGAGCCGCCCGAGGAACGCCTCCTCGACGCTGCGATCCACCACGACCCGGCTGGTGGCGGTGCACTTCTGCCCGGCGTATCGCATGGCACCGGCCGCAGTGAGTTGCGCCGCCCGGTCGAGGTCGGCGTCGGCCGCCACGATCACCACGTTCTTGCCACCCATTTCCGCCTGGGCGCGGAGATTCCGCTGGGCGGCAGCAGCCGACACGCGCGAACCGACCGCCTGCGACCCGGTGAACGACACCGCGCGCAACAGCGGGTGTTCGATCAGGGCGGCGCCGGTGGTGCCATCGCCGTACACGACATTGAAGACACCGGGGGGAAGGCCGGCGTCGCGGGACGTTTCCGCCAGGAGCTGACTGACATGCGGCGAAAACTCCGACGGTTTGAGCACGACCGTATTCCCGAACGCCAGGGCCGGCGCCGCCTTCCAGAGCGGAATGGCGAGCGGGAAGTTCCACGGTGTGATCAGCCCCACCGGACCGAGCGGATCGCGGAGCGTGAACTGCAGGGCATCGGCGGCCTGGGCGGGAATCACTTCGCCCAGCTCGCGCACGGCTTCGCCGGCATAGTACCGGCAGATCACGGATGCGCGCGCCACCTCGCCGCGCGACTCGGCGATCGGCTTGCCGACTTCGCGCGCCATTGCCCGCGCCAGTTCGTCGGCGCGGGCCGCGATCGCCGCGCCCCACCGGTGCAGCACTTCGGCCCGTGCGGGGCCGGGCGTGGCGCGCCACGCCGGAAAGGCGGCCGCCGCGGCGTCGACAGCGGCCGCGACGTCGTGCGGAGCTCCGACGGGAAAGCGGACGATGAGGTCGTCGGGATCGGATGGATTGCGCCGCTCCCGAATGGCGGCCCCGTGAGCTTCGCGAAAGGCGCCACCGATGAGAAACGGGATCGGAGCGTCCGAACGGGGGCGCCCCGTGGCGGGCGGTTCGGCGTCCGTCACTGCGCGCGGGTGAAGACCAGCTTCTTCTCCACCTTCTGACCGTTGGACTTGAGCGTTTCCCTGATTTCGAGCGTTGCGCCGTCCTTGCTGACGCGATACTCGCGCTTGAGTGATGCCGATGCGGGAATGTCGCGCTGCAACTCGAGCGTGGTGGCAGACCAATCGGCCTCGGATTCGAGCATGCCGCCTTCCATCAGCGCTTCCTGGCGGGTCTTGCCGTTGGTGACCCAGGTACTCGAACGGCCGTCGCCAGTGAGGGTGACGCTGGTGTCGTTGGCACTGATCTGCAGCGTGGCGGGCGGCATCATATCCACGACGACGTAGGCCATGGCAGGACTACGGTCCATGGACGTGTTTCGGGAACCAAATACCGAGCCGGTGTCGGTGGCGCCGCCACCGCCACCGCCGCCGCCACCCCCACCCCGGCTACGGCGCCCGCCACCGCCGCCGCCGGCGGGAGGGCCGGCGCTGCTGCTGGGCGCGGGCGATCCGCGTTGGCCGCGAAGCATCATCATCGGATTGCGGGGGATCGTATCGCTGCGGCTCTGATCGAAGGTCCACGTCCCCGAGATCGCCTTGAGCGCGGCGGGGGTCGGTCTGTCCTGCGCGTGCGCGGCCGCGGGCAGCAGGACGCAAGCCAGCACGGCAATCCCCTTGTACACCGGCACTCCTCCCCTGGCGGCAACGCGGCAGGAGGACGCCTGCCGGCCTTGCACACCGTGATGCCCCGACCAGGACTCGAACCTGGAACCTACTGATTAAGAGTCAGCTGCTCTACCAATTGAGCTATCGAGGCGGACTTTCCGTCATAGCCCCAACGGGAATCGAACCCGTCTTTCGACCTTGAAAGGGTCGCGTCCTGACCGATAGACGATGGGGCCCTTCACGAGCCGTGGCGGTCATAGCGCTAACGGGATTCGAACCCGTGTTCCAGCCTTGAGAGGGCTGTGTCCTGGGCCTCTAGACGATAGCGCCATACACCATCCACCGGACCGCCACGACCGTGAATCGGCCCGGGCAAGCAGGCCCGGCAGGAATCGAACCTGCAACCCCCGGTTTTGGAGACCGGTGCTCTACCAATTGAGCTACGGACCTTCGCGCGGCCCGGCAGGGTGCCTGACGGGGATTGAACCCGCAACCTCCGGAGCCACAGTCCGGCGCTCTAACCAATTGAGCTACAAGCACCACGCAACCGCGAGCAGCCAAAAATGGGCGGCGGCGCTGGGAGGGTCAAGCGCGGCGGGCCTCACACCGGCTCCAGCGCACGGGCGGCCTGGCCGCCTCGTACCGTCTGCACGACCGTCGCGGCGGCGATCACGGCTCCGCCGGCGATGGCGAGGCGGGTCGGAACCTCCCCCAGGACGAGCCACGCCCAGAACGGGTTGAGAGCGGTTTCGATCAGGAGCAGCAGCGCGCTGTCGAGCACGCCGATATGCCGCATGCCGCCAGCAAGCAGGAGATAGGCCCCGGCGATCTGGAACGCGCCCAGATAGCTGATGATCCCCCATGCCAGCATCGGCGGATGGCCCACCGGCAACGCCAACGGGAAGACGACCACGAAGGCGGTGATGTTGCCCAGCACGACGGCGGTGAGCCCGCCGTGCTCCCCGGCCGAGTCGCGACCCAGCCAGCGCAGCCCACAGAGCAGCAGGGCGAAGCAGACGCCGCTCACCGCGGCGAGGATGTCACCGGTCACGGGATGCGGCGCGGTGTTCGATGCGCGGTCGGCGCCGAGGAACACGAAGATCAGGCCGGCCAGCACGGCGGCAAGGATCGGCAGATCGCGCCGCCGTACCGGTTCGTGCAGCAGCCACGGTCCGAGCAGGAGCAGATAGAGCGGCGCGGTGGACTGCAGGAAGATCGAATTGGCGCTCGTGGTGAGCCGGTTGGCCAGCACGAACGTGATCAGCGTGGCGGCGTAGGCCACCCCCACCAGCGCCGGCCGCCAGCCGAACCCGCGCCGCGCCGCGGGAACGACGACGAGCAGCGTGAGCGCGGCGATGCCGGACCGGAACGAGGCCACCTGCCACGGGGTCAGGGCGGCCGCCTTGATTCCCGCGCCGCCGGTGGAGAAGAGCAATGCGGCAAGCAGGATCCGCGACCGTGGAGACATGCGGGATAATAGCGTCAGACGATGGATGCGACTATTGGTTTACCATGTCCGATGCCCTCGATCGCGCGCCGCGCCTGACGCGCTACGCCGTGGCAACGTTGGTGGTCAACTTCTTCGTGATCGCGTGGGGTGCGTGGGTGCGGGCCAGCGGCTCCGGCGCGGGGTGCGGGAACCACTGGCCGACGTGCAATGGCGAGATCATTCCCCAGTCACCGACCGTGCACACGTTGGTGGAATTCACGCACCGGGTGAGCAGCGGCGTCGCGTTGCTCCTCATCGTCGGGCTGGTGGCGTGGACCTGGCGCCGGTTCCCGGCGCGACACCCCGCGCGCCGGGCCGCGGGCACGTCGCTGGTGCTGATGGGCGTCGAAGCGGGCATCGGGGCGGGACTCGTCAAGTTCGAACTGGTCGCGCACAATGCGTCGGTGGTCCGGGCGCTATCCCTCGGTGCGCATCTGGTCAACACGCAGCTGCTGCTGGCCGCCATCGCGCTCACCGCGTGGTGGGCCGATGGGCATTCGCCGATCGCGTGGCGCGGTTTCGGCCGGGGACGGTGGTGGTTCGTCGCGGCTGGTTGCGGGCTGCTCGCGGTCGGCATGACCGGCGCCATCGCATCGCTCGGCGATACGCTCTTTCCGGCGCGCACACTGGCCCAGGGGATCTCGCAGGACTTCGACCCCGCCGCCCAGCTGCTGCTCAGGCTCCGCATCTGGCACCCGATGCTGGCGGTGCTGGTCGGCGCGGGAGTCATGTGGCTGGCACAGTCGGCGGGTCACCGCATCGGCACGCCCATCGCCGTGCGGGCGGCACGGCGCGTCGTGATCTTGGTGCTTATTCAGTGGACCATCGGGGTCAGCGCGCTGGTGTTGCTGGTCCCAGTGGTGTTGCAACTGCTGCACCTGATCAGCGCCGACCTGGTCTGGCTCAGCTTCGTGACGCTGGCGGCCGTCTGCTTTGCCGATCAGGCCGGCAGCACCACTCCTGCCACGAGCCGCGCGGCGTCGGCGTCGAACACCGTCCCGGCACCTTCGCCGAGATAACTCACGGCGCGATCGAGCGCCCACGGCGGCCGGAACGGCCGGGGCGCCCGCAACGCGCTGAACACGGCGCACGTGCCGATCAACCGGCTGGCCCAGTGCGGTGTTGCCTGGAAGCGGCGCACCGGATAACCGGTTCCGTCGGGCCGCAGATGGTGCTCGTAGGCCACCACCGCGCCCAGCTCCAGGCCCCGCCCGCCGCGCTCGAGGAGCAGATGAGCACCGGTGATGGTGTGTCGCTCGACCCGCGCCCGTTCCTTGGCGGTGAGCTTTTCCTTGACGCCAAGCGCCAGGGGAACCTGGGCCATGCCGACGTCATGCAGCAGCGCGATGACGCCCAGCCGATGCCGCCCGTTCCGATCGACGCCGGTCGCCGTTGCCGCCGCCATGGTGAGCAACGCCGTGTTCAACGCGTGCAACGAGGCGTACCGGCTGGTGTCCGTCGTGGCCGCCTGCGGCAGTGGATGTTGATCGAGCGCACCACCAAGGATCCGGACGATCGCCTCCGTCTCGGCGCGTGCCACCCGCTGCTCGGCGGCTTCGCGGAGTACGAAGTCGACGGCGTCGAGTTCCTCGGAAAAGTCGAGCACGTCGGCCACGCCACCGCCGGTGAGGATCGCCTCGCCGTCTTCGCCTCCCATGCCGCCCGCTTCGCCGGCGTCCTGCACCGCCACGGTGCCGTAGACGATGCCGGCCACCGGCTCGGTGTCGTCGCCGGCGCTGACGCCGGTCGTGAACCGCACCATGAGCCGCGAGAGAAACGCACTGAGGCTTTCGAGCGTGGCGGCGTCGGTGATCTCGAGGCGCTGCACACCGGATTCCGCGAGCCGGCGCGCCGGCTGCCAGTTCCGCAGCTCGTGCAGCGGCCGACCGTCGTAGACCGGCGCGTCGCCGAGAAAGAGGAAGATGGGCTGTTGGTCGACGGCGAGCAGTTCCTGCAGTGCCTCCCACAAATGACGAATACTGCGCGCGGCCGCCGGGTGGCCCGGCGCATAGAGCGTCATTGTCGACAACGCCTGCGCCAGCGCGTGGAGAAAGCGGACCGCTTCGCTCACGCCGCGCCCCCGATCGCGGCGCGAATGTCGCCATCGGACGAGCGCGCGGCCAGCTGCAGGGTCGCCACGACGGGGCGATGATTCGACCAGCGCCGCGCCAGCACCTCGAGCGCCGCCAGCATTGCCGGCGAACGCGGCATCAGGCGCTGGCGACGGAAGAGGCCGCGCCGCGCGCGGACGAGGTTGAGCAGCTGAGGCACCACCAACGGGTTCTGACTTTCGGATACGGCGCGGATCGCCTGCAACCGGAGGTCGTCGTTCGGCACGGCGAGCACGGCGAGCACGGGGGCGATCAGGGGCGGCGGACATTTCCCGCCGATGGCCGCCAGCGCAATCCGTCCCAATGATTCCTCGCCGCTTTCGAGCGCCTCGGTGATGGCCCGGTGCCGCGCGGCCGGCTGGCGGACCAGCACCCGCAGTGCTTCCTGGCGGACCCGCAACTCCGGGTGTACGAAGGCGTCGAAGATCGGCTCCAGCCGGGTAATGGCGGGGAAGTGCAACAGCACCGCCAGGATGTTCCGCGCGAGATACCACGGCGCGTCGGCAAGCCGCTCGAGGAGCGACTCTTCGGCGGCCGGCCCGATGCGCACCAGGACGTCGAGCAGACGGCGGCGGGTGCCGCGTTCGGACGCCGACGAGAGCGCGTCGAGCAGCGGGCCGGTCGACGCCGCTCCCGAACGCAGCGCGATCCGCTCGACCAGCGCGAAATCGGGCGTCGCTTCGGCCAGCAGTCTTTCGAGCAATCCCGGTTCGAGCACCGCGGACGCGATGGCATCGACCGTCGCGGCATCGTTGTCGGGGTGGTCGAGCAACTGAAGCACTTCCAGCAGCTGGCCGCGATCGGAGAGTCGCGCACCGGCCTCGAGCACCGCCCGACCCGGCAGTGCCAGTTCGAGGCCGATGGCGACCAACCGCGCCGGTTCCAACGCGAGGCGCGGCTCGGCCTCATCGTCGGCGGCATCGACGCCTTCCCAGGTCTCGATCAAACCCAGCACCTCGGTGGCAAAGGCCCCCGAAACGGGAGTGTCGCCCGGGCCCTCACCGCCGGCCAGCTTGCCCAGCATCCAGCGGAGATGTTGCGAGATCGGTTCGCCATCGGCTTCGGCGACCGATTCGAGCAGTTGCAGCAACAACGCTGGCGGCACCAGTTCGACGGTATCGCGCACGAATCGCCGACGCGATGTCGACGACGGGGCGGCGGCCACCACGCGCGTCGTGGTCGGCCGCGACAGCGCCGACAGGACGTCGACGAAGCGCCGCCGTGCCGAACCCGAGGCCCGATCGCCACGTGCCGCCAGCGCGGTCGAGAATGACACCAGCGCCTCGTAGACGCGCCGTGCCCCTTCGGCGCTTTGCGCCGCGCGCTCGGTGATCGCCTCGGCCAGCTGCGCCGGCGTGGGGGCTTCGTCGCCCGCCAGCCGACGGCCGAACGCCGCCTCGACCAGCGCCATCCAGAAAACGTCGTCGAGTTCGGCGTCGACCAGTGGATCGGCGAAGCCGAGCACGTCGTAAGTGAGCGGCTCGATGCGGATGTGCGGCAACCGCATCCCTTCGCGGCCGATGGTCTCGTCGGCATCGTGCGCGGCAATTGCGGCAACCATGGCGGCGACTTCGCTCGCGGCCGCGCCATGGGAGATCTGGATGGTGCCGATGTTCTTGCGATGCAGCCGGGCCGCGAACTCCCGGAACACGCCGGGGAGCGGCTCGACCGCGGTGCCATCGAGCAGCAGGCCGCGCGGCGTGATACCCAGCGCCAGCGAATCGCGGTCGGCCATCGCGGTGCGCAGGCGGTCGGCGAGGGCGGACGCACTCTCGGAAACGAAGCGATGGCCCGACGGATACATCGCGGCCTTGCCGAGGGCGTTGATGAACTCGCGGAGCACGGCGTCGATGCCGCGCGGCAGCGGCGCTCCGGCGCTCCGGCCGTGCATGTTCACGATGCCGCTCCCAGACGCCGTGGCGGCGCCGTCGTCAGCGCTCCGACCACCCAGAACGCGTCACCGTCCCACCAGTAGATCGCCGACTGCTCCCATTTGCGGGCCCACGCGACGACATCCGCCTGCGACCACGCCAGCGCCACCCCCGATTCGACGTGACGCCGGTCGGGAGAAACGCCGTCGACGGCCACGTAGCGCTTGCCGGCGGCATCGAGTTCGGCGAGGAAGCGGACCAGCAAGGCGCCGTTCTCCTGGGGTGAAATCCGCTGTCCGCGGGGATTGCAGGGGGTGACCAGACCGAACGGACCATCCAGACCGCGGGCCGCCAGTTGCGCGCGCTGCGACGCCTCCGGCCGGCGGGCGAGGTCGATCTCCAGCGACGGCGTGCCCGCAAAGACAAGGAACGTCTCACCGTAGCCCGCCCAGCCGGGATCATCTTCGGGACGCATCGATGGCCGCGGTGCGCCGCCGCTGTTCAGGAACCGGTGTCCATGTTCTCGACCAGCGCCCGTCCGAACGCGCTGGTCGACAGCTTGGTGGCGCCGGGCATCAGCCGCTCGAAATCGTACGTCACCCGCCGCTGCTCGATGGTGCGCG
Source organism: uncultured Gemmatimonadales bacterium (assembly GCA_963697065.1). Lineage (GTDB taxonomy): Bacteria > Gemmatimonadota > Gemmatimonadetes > Gemmatimonadales > GWC2-71-9 > Palsa-1233. The sequence goes on along the minus strand of CAVOMQ010000001.1, from coordinate 1,687,938 downwards.
ACAACGCCGCGACGATCCGGTCTGCCGCCTCCGGCCACCCGACGTAGCGAAGCATCATTTCGCCCGAGAGGATTACCGAACCGGGGTTGACCATGTCCTTGCCGGCGTACTTGGGAGCGGTGCCGTGCGTCGCCTCGAACACCGCATGCCCGGTGTCATAATTGATATTCGCGCCCGGCGCGATACCGATGCCGCCCACCTGCGCCGCGAGTGCGTCGGAGAGGTAGTCACCGTTGAGATTCAGCGTGGCGATGACGTCGTATTCCCGCGGCCGGGTCAGCACCTGCTGCAGCATCGCGTCGGCGATGACGTCCTTGACGATCAGCCCCCCCGGAAGCACCTGCCACGGCCCGCCTTCGTGGTCGACCGCCCCGAATTCCTCCCGCGCCAGTTGGTAGCCCCAGTCGCGGAATCCCCCCTCGGTGTACTTCATGATGTTGCCCTTGTGCACCAGGGTCACGCTGCGGCGCCCTTCCGCCAGCGCGTAACGAATGGCGGCGCGGATCAGCCGCTTGGACCCTTCCTCCGAAACCGGCTTGATGCCGATGGCGCTCGACTCGGGAAAGCGGATGTTCCTCACGCCGAGTCGGTCCTGGAGAAACGCGATGAGCTGCCGAGCGGCGTCGCTCCGCGCCGGGAATTCGATGCCGGCGTAGATGTCCTCGGTGTTCTCGCGGAAGATCACCATGTCGACCGCGCCGGGGTCCTTCACCGGCGACGGAACACCCTTGAACCAGCGGACCGGGCGGACACAGGCGTAGAGATCGAGCTGTTGCCGCAACGTCACGTTGAGTGAACGGAATCCGCCACCCACCGGCGTGGTCAGCGGTCCCTTGATGGCGACGAGGTAGGACTGGATGGCGGCAAGGGTGTCGTCCGGCAGCCAGGAATCGAAGCGTTCCTTCGACTTCTCGCCGGCGAAGACTTCGAACCAGGCGATCCGGCGGCGGTCACCGTACGCCGCGGTGACAGCGCCATCGAGGACGTATCGCGTCGCGCGCCAGATGTCGGGACCGGTGCCGTCGCCTTCGATGAACGGAATGATGGGAACGTCGGGCACCGTGAGCACGCCATCACGAACCGTGATCGGTTCGCCATCGGTCGGCGGGGCGAGGTGCGCGAAGACCGGGGCCTGTGCGGTTCGAGTCGGCATGCCGGAAAGATAGCGACCGGATCAGGCGCCGAGCAGATCGTCGAGAACTTTGTCGATCGCCTCCACCACCTGCCCCGAGACGATCCTGGTCAGCACATCGACCGTCTCGAGCGGCAGGCTGGCGGGGTGCTTGCGGTCGCGCTGGAAGCGGACGATGTGGCCGAGCAGCACGGCGGCCATCGGCGCCTCCGGTGCCGCCTGGTCCTGGCCACGCGCTTCGGCCACAACCCGCTCGTAGTCCGACGACGGGACTGACGCCGCCCATGGCGAGGCCTCGTCGTCGCCTTCGTCCGGCGGTTCCGGCGGCATCGGCACGATGGCGTACAGCTCGCACCGCAAACCGGGGTCTTCCTCGCGGGCGGCAAGCACCAGCTGGCGGGGTCCATCGAAGAGCCGGTGACGCTCGAAATAGTCGAGCGTGCCCGGCGGCACGGCGCAGCGAGCCACCAGATTGCCGCCCAGATATGTCGCGAGACATCGCATGTCGGCAGGAAGCCGGTCGTCGCTGATCTCGCGGACTTCGATCGGCACCGGCCGATCCGTCCCCGCCAGCGCACTGGCGGGGCGGAGGGCGTCGTCTTCAGGCTGTGACGCGAACGGATCGTCCGGCGGCATCGCGTGATCTCCCCTCTGCCCCAATCTAGTCAACCGGTGGCGCGGTATGTTTGACGCCGACCGATGGATACGATCGATTCTGCGCCATTCGCGACCGCCGGCGCCGGCGCCGGTTCCTGGCCCCCGCGGCTGGCCGCGCACCTGCTCGGCCTCGGCCTGACCACGGCTACGCTGCTTGCGTTGCCGGCGGCCCCGAGCGACCTCGACCGCTTCCAGCTCCCCAAGGAATCGGTCACGCACCTGACCGTTTGGCTGGCGGTGTTGCTGGTGCGGCCCTTGCCCGTGGCGTCGCTCCGTCCGGCGGTCAAGGTGGCGCTGATGGCGATCGTGGCCAGCGCCGCACTCTCGAGTTTCGGCGCCGTCAACGGCTGGCTCGCACTGCGGGCCGCTACCCTGACGATCACGACCGTGGCGGCATTTCTCACGGCGCGCCGTTTGGCCGATATCGGCGAGACGGGCGTGTTGCTGGCGTGGTGCGTCGTTGCCGTCGTCGCCGGCGCAGCTACCGGGTTGGTGCAGGCGTACGGCGTCCACAGCGCGCTCTTTGCCCTCGTGCGAGTCCCCGGCGGGACGTTCGGCAACCGCAATTTCATGGCTCACGACGCAGCGCTTGGCCTTCCACTGCTTACGTACTGGGTCGTAACGGCGCGTCGACCGCTGCCCGTCGCGCTCGCCGCCGGTGGCATTGCGCTCGTCGCGGCTGCCGTGGTCCTCTCGCGCTCGCGCACCGCGTGGCTCGGCGCGTTGCTCGGCACGGCGGTCCTCGCCGGGACACTGGAACTGGCGCGCCGCGGAGCGCGCTTCACGGTTCCGCGGAATCGGGTCGCCACGGTTGCTGCCGCGTTGCTCGTCGGCGTAGCGGCTGCCATTGCGTTGCCGAATCATCTCTCCTGGCGGTCGTCCTCGCCCTACACCGACACACTCGTCCGGCTGGCCGACGCGCAGGACGGATCCGGACGCGGTCGCCTGCTCCAGTATCGGCACTCGCTGAAGCTGGCCGAGGAGCACCCGTGGTTGGGAGTCGGGCCCGCGAACTGGCCACTGCGCTACCCCGAGGTCGCCCCGCCCGACGACCCGTCGTGGAGCTACGGCGATCCGATTCCCTTCAACCCCTGGCCGAGCAGCGATTGGGTTGCACTGCTCGCCGAGCGCGGCATCGTCGGCGTGGCGGCGGTTGTGCTCCTCGGCTTCGCCATGACGTGGCGCGGTGTCGCCGGCGCCCGGCAACGCGACCGCGAGCTGATCGCCGGTGCGGTCGTGCTCGCGTTGCTAGCGACACTGCTGGTCGAGGGGACGTTCGACGCGGTGCTGCTCCTGCCGGTGCCGGCATTGCTCGCCGCACTGGCGCTGGGCGCGCTGACCGCCGAGGTCGATCCGGTGGTACCGGAGGCGCAGCGACATCGCTCGGCATGGTTGAACGCGGCGTTGCTCGTTGTCGTGGGACTCGGAGCGCTCCGGAGTTGCGAGCAGACGGCGGCGTACGTGGTGGCGGGAAGCGGCAAGTCCACCGGCCGCCTGCTGTGGGCGGCGCGACTCGACCCGTTCAGTTATCCGATCCACGTGGCATTGGCGCGGCGGTTACCGTGCGACCTCGCCGCGCCGCACATCCGCGCGGCCGCTCGCCTCGCCCCGGAGTGGCCGGCGCCGGCCGCCGAGGCGCATCGCTGCGGCATCGCGCTTCAGCGCTTGCCCCATTCGGCCCAGCTGCCGTCGTAGATCGCCATCGGCGGGCCGATGCCCTCGGGGTTCTCGGCGCGAAGTGCCTCGAGCGCCAGCGCGGCGGCCGCGGCGCTGGTGCCGGATCCACACAGCGCCACGATCGGACGCGACACGTCCACGCCGTGCGAGGCAAACACGCGCCTGAGCGCCGGCCCATTCCGCATCCGCCCAGTATCGGGATCGGTCAACTCCTGATACGGCAGATTGACACTGGTCGGAATGGTGCCGCGCGCCACACCGGGGCGCGGTTCATCGACTTCGCCACGAAACCGCTCCGGCGCGCGGCAGTCCGCGATCTGGGCGCCTCCGGGCGCGCGGACGATCGCCTCGACTTCGGCGCGGTCACGCAGCAGTGCACGGTCGACAGCGGGGATCGGATAACCGGTCGGCGGGCGCCGTACGACACCCCGTTGTACCGGACGCGTCTTGGCCGCCCAGGAACCGAAACCGCCGTCGAGCACGGACGCGGCGCGGTGACCGAAGACGCGGAACATCCACCAGACTCGTGCCGCGCTCAGGTTCACGCCGCTGCCGTCGTAACAGACGACGCGATCCGCCGGGCTGATCCCCATCCGCTCCATCGTGGCGGCGAAATGAGCGGGCGTCGGCAACATGTGCGGCAGGGGGCTGTCGGGATCGCTGGCGGCGTCGAGATCGAATCGCGACGCACCGGGGATATGTGCTGCGCGGTACTCTGTGTCGGCGTTGCGCCCCATCGACGGCAGGTACCAGGAACAGTCGAGCACGACCAGGTCGTCGGCGCCGAGGCGTGCCGCCAACCAATCAGCCGAAACGAGCGGAGGCATGGTCTGGCCGGAACTAGATTCCACCAGTGGATATCTCCGGGTTGTGAGCCCTATGGTCTTCGACACCGTCATCAGCCGCTTTCAGTCGGCTGATCGGAACACGCGCCTCGAGGCACTGCTCGACTATGCCCGACGCCTGCCGGAGTTGCCCCCGGCGCTCACGGAAGCCGGCGAGCGGGAGACGCATCGCGTCGAGGAATGCCAGACACCGGTGTTCCTCTGGACCGCGGTCAATCATGGCTCCGTCTCGCTCCACGCCGACGTGCCGCGGGAGTCACCCACCGTGCGAGGGTTCGTTTCGCTGCTCATCAGCCGGCTGGCCGGGCGGTCGCCCACCGATGTCGCCGAAGTTCCCGACGATCTGATCGATCGGCTGGCGCTCGGGGAGACCCTGGGCATGATGAGGACCCAGGGACTCTACGCCATCCTGCGGCGCATCAAGCGCTCCGTGGCCGAGGCAGCAGCGACTCCCGGCGGTCGGCGCTGAGGCTCGGCCAGGGCACCATCCAAATCTGCGTTCGCGGGCCCGGAATCACTATCGCCCCCCAGCCCGGCGGGTGGGCGATTCGTTGACAGTGCGGTTGGATCGACGCCGCACTTCACGGCTCCGAAATACCCGGCCCGTCGTCCCGACGAGTCAGCCGCCCTCTCCCCGCGCCGGTTCCGAAGTTGTTGGCGGGGCGTGACCTCCGCACGCCCCCCGGACGAAACTCAGGCCTCGCCACGCGCGTTCGGAAAGTATGGCACGAAGTATGATGCCATGATGGGGCGCGTAGCGGAATCCGGCCACGGCCGAGGGCGCAACAGTCCGGCGTGTCAGCTGGACGCGTGGCAGAATGACGCGCCGATGACAGGAGGTCATCGCCATGTTCGGTGATTCGATGTTCGATGAAGAGGAGCGACAGCGCCGCGCCGAGGAAGGTCGCGACGAGAACGAATTCGCCCCCGACGACGAGGTACAGGACGACATGATGGCGGCTGGCGGGCTCGACGAACGCCTCCGGCGCCGTCAGGCGGTTGCCCAGCTCCTGCGGGAAGTCGGCGGCTGCTGAAGCCGCCGGCTACTGCCGCAGGTGGGCCGCGCCCGTCAATTCCTCCCCGGGATTGACGTAGCGATTGAGCGCCTGGCGGTATTGCCTGTCGTAGAGTTCCCGGTAGCGTCCCCCGAGTTCGACCAGTTCGTCGTGGGTCCCCCGTTCGACAATCTCTCCCGCTTCGAGCACCAGGATCTGGTCCGCTGAAATGATGGTCGACAGGCGGTGCGCGATCACGAAAGTCGTCCGGCCGGCCCGGAGCCGGGCCAGCCCTTCCTGGATCAAGGACTCACTCTCCGAATCGAGCGACGAGGTGGCCTCGTCGAGGATCAGGATCGCCGGATCGGCCAGTATGGCCCGCGCGATGGCGACCCGTTGCCGCTGGCCGCCACTCAACTTGACGCCCCGCTCGCCGACGACCGTCTGATACCCCAGCTCGAACCGGAGCGCAAACTCGTCGCAGTGCGCGATTCGCGCGGCGTCGAGCACTTCCGCGTCGGACGCGTCGGGCTTCGCGAAACGGATATTCTCGAGAATCGTCCCGTCGAAGAGAAAATTGTCCTGCAGCACGATGCCGAGGGTCCGGCGATAGTCCCGCAGGCGCAACGAGCCGAGGTCCCGGCCGTCGACCAGGATCTTTCCCGAGTCGGGGTGATTGAACGCCATCACCAAGGAAACCAGCGTGCTCTTCCCCGACCCACTCGAGCCCACCAGCGCGGTCGTCGTACCGGCGGGAGCATCGAACGAGATGTGCTTGAGCACCGGAACGCCCGGATCGTAGCTGAACGTCACATCGTCGAACCGGACGTCGCCGGTGACGGTCGATACCGGCTGGCGGTCGCCGTCGTCGGCGTCTTCCGCGGCCCACGCCCGGAGTTCCCGGATGCGATCGAGGCCGGCGAAGGCCTCGGTGATCTGCGTGCCGATCGACGCGATCTGGATGAGGGGCGCCGCGACCATGGCCGTCATGGCGAGGTATTGCACGATACCGCCGGTCGTCATCCGGCCGGCGAGATAGTCGTGCCCGCCGACCAGGATGATGATGGTGCTGATGAGACCGACCACTACGGTCGAAAGGGCGCCGGTCGCGGAGATGCCCGTCATCGTCGCGGCGACGTTCCGCAGCAGGCGGTTGACGCCGCGCGCGAACGCCAGGCGCTCGCGGCGCTCGGCGGTATACGCCTTGACGACCCGGATCCCCGAGATGCTCTCAACCAGCCGGCCGGTCACCTCGGCATTGATCTGACCGCGAATCCGGAAGATGGGGCGCAATTTCCGGAACGCATACGCCATTCCGCCGGCGAAGCCCGCCAACAGCACCGAAATGATCGCCGTCAGCCGCCAGTTGAGCACCAGCAGCACGGTGAACGCCCCGATGGCGGTGATCGTTCCGCCGACCAGCTGCACCAGCCCGGTGCCGACGAGGTTCCGGATGCCCTCGGCGTCGGTCATGACACGGGAGACGAGTTGCCCGGTCTGCGTGGAATCGAACGCGCGGATCGGGAGCCGGATGAGATGGGACTGCACCGCACGGCGCATCTCCGTAATGGCGCGCTGGGCCGCGACACCGAGGATCTGCGACAGGCCGAACGACGTCGTGGCCTGGACCACCGTCGCGCCCCCGATCAGCAACGCCAGGAGGCGCAGTGGCGCCGCGTTGTGCTGGGTCAACACGTTGTCGAAGAAGTACTTGGTCGACAGCGGCAGCACGAAGCCGGCACCGCGATTGATCAGCATCAGGACCAGGCCGACGCCGAGACGCCGGCGGTGCTGCCAGACCAATTCGCGGGCCTCGCGCCAGACGGCCGTGCTGGAGATCCTGGCCTTCTTCTCGCCTTCGCCGGCCGTGGCCGCCGCCCGGCGGGCACCAGCGCCCGGACGGAACGTCCCCCGGAACGTCACAGTATGCCGCCCTGACGCCGCGGCGATCGAACCGTTGGCGCGAATGTCATGATGCGCGCTGCTCCCCGCAATGTAGTGAAACGGACCCCACCCGGCCTGACCCCGGGATGCTGCATCATAACGCCGGACCCGCCGGATTCGTTCCGATTTGTTTCACCGCCACCAACCCGTTCTGGAACGCGCCGAAACCCGGCCGCACCGTGTTCAACCTGTCCCGAAGAGGCGGCGTACCAGACTCCATCGCGCGACGGATTCGCTGTCGCGTTTCGCGCATCAGCGCGACTGGAGCTCCGCCATGTCGTCCCGCGACCGGATCCGCCTCGGTTGGTGCTCACTGGTTGTTGCCATGTTCAGCGCACACGCCGCATCCGCCCAGGGCGGCAACATCGACATCATCTCCGGTACGGTGACCGACGCCGGGGGCAAACCGGTTCCCGGGGCACGGGTAACCGCCCTGTCGATCGAGACCGACGTCACCCGGCAGACCACCACCAAACCCAACGGGCAGTATATCCTCTTCTTCAACGACGGCGGCGGCGAATACCGCGTCACCGTCACCGCCATCGGCCACACGCCGTACATCGTCAACGTCACCCGGCAGAGCGACGACGACCGGATCGATCTCGACGTCCGGCTGGGCGATCAGGCGGTCCGCTTGCAGGACGTGGTGGCGGTCGGCAATCGCCGCCCCAACCTCGACGCGCTCAACGTGCCCACCCCGGGGAGCACCGAGCGCAACATCACCGGCGAAGAGGCGATGCGGCTGCCCATCGACGCATCGGACCTCTCCGCGCTGGCCGCGCTCGCGCCCGGCGTGATCTTCACCGAAGGGACCGACTCCACCGCGTCGTCGTTCCAGGTGGCAGGTCAGAGCGCCGAGTCGAACAGCTACCTCGTCAACGGCATGACGAGCAGCTCGACCAGCGTGCCGCAGGACGCCGTCCGCAGCACCCGGGTGATCACCAACAGCTATGACGTGGCGCGCGGCGGCTTTGCCGGCGGTCAGGTGCTGGTCACCACCAAGGGCGGTAGCAACCGGGTGTCGGGATCGCTCAGCAGCCGATTCCAGAACCCCGATCTTTCGTGGGGCGAAACGAGCAGCAGCGTCTTCAATCAGGGGCAGACGCGGGAGCAGGTCGGCGCCGGTTTCGGCGGGCCGATCCAGCGCAACAAGCTCTTCCTCTTCGGTTCGATGCAGTTGAACCGGACGCTCGCCCCGGAACCTTCGCTCGACCTGGCCAACAATGTGCAGCTCACCGAACTCGGCATCGCTCCCGATTCGGCGGCCGAGTTCATTTCGCTCGTCGACGCAACCGGGCTCAGCACCCGGGCCGGCACGATCGATCCCAACCGCACCAGCGACCAGTTCCAGAGTCTCAACCGCCTCGACTGGAATGCCGGGCAGGTGCACATCGTGACCGTAACAGGCGGACTGGGCGTCAATTCGCAGGATCCGACGCGCGTCGGCTCAAGTCAGCTCCCGCAGGTGGGCGGCAACAGTTCCGGCAGCAGCGCCAACTTGTCGGTGCAGGTCGCATCACGATTGGGACGCTGGATCAACCAATTCCGCGGCGGCTACTCCTATAACGACACCCGCGCCGAACCCTTTCTCGACGTGCCGGTCGGACGGGTCACCAACCAGTCGACACTCGACTCGGGACTGATCGCCGTCAGCACCCTGGGCTTCGGCGGCAATTCCGGCCTGCCGCAGCACAACAACACCGGCACCAGTGAAGCGACCGACGAGATCTCGGTGCTGGCCGGCTCGCGCCTGACCCACCGCGTCGCTCTCGGTCTCTACGCCATTGACCAGCATTTCAATCAGGATGCCACCAACAACCGGTACGGCACCTATACCTATCCGTCGCTGGCCGCGTTCGCCGCAAACGACCCGTCGTCCTTTACCCGCACGCTGCAACCGACGATCCGCTCCGGCAGCGTATTCAATCAGGCGCTCTATCTCGAAGACATCTGGCGGCCGCGGCCAGCGAACGCCGGACGCGCTGGTCGAGCCGGCGGCGGTGGTGGTGGCGGCGGCTTTGGCGGCGGGCGCGGCGGCCGGGGTGGTGGTCGCGGCGGGGGCGGCGGCGGAGTCGGCACCGGTGGCGGGGGCAACTTCCAGTTGGTTGCCGGAGTACGGGTCGAACACACCAGCTACAGCGGGGCGCCGGCGCTCAATCAACCGCTGTTCGACGAATTCGGCGTTCGCACCGACCGCCTGCCAAGTCAGCTGTCGGTCACGCCGCGGGTGGGGTTCAGCTACTCGATCGCCGCGCCGGAACAGCAGGGACAGAGCCAGCGCGGCTTTGCGCCGCCATTACTCACGATCCGTGGCGGCGCGGGGATCTTCCGCGGGACCATGCCCGCCACGCTCCCGGGAACAGCACAGGCGCAGTCGGGATTGAGCACCGCCCAGACGCAGATCAACTGTGTCGGCGACGCCGTACCGCTCCCCGACTGGTCGGAGTTTGCGGCCGATCCGTCGACCATCCCGACGGAGTGCCTCGACAACACGTCGACACCGATCATCACCGGCCGGCCCACGGTGACCGTATATGATCACGGCTACGGTGCACCACAAACCGACCGCGTGTCGCTCGGACTGACGCGGCGACTGACGACGCGCATCACCTTCAATGCCGATGCCTCGTACGTCCGCGGGACCGGCCAGGCGGCGTCGCGGGACCTCAATCTGAACGAGACACCCCGCTTCAGGCTGGGCGGTGCCGACGGACGCCCGGTGTACGCCGACCCGACCCAGATCGTGGCGGCGACCGGACAGGTTCCGCTTTCCGCCTCACGGATCGACCCGGATTTCGGCGCGGTGCACAACGTCTTCAGTGCGCTTGAGAACCAGACCCGCCAGCTGACGTTCAACGTGACCGGAACCACCAACCGCCAGATGCAGCTGAACCTGGCGTACACGCTGATGTATGCCCGTGACGAAGGTGGTGCCGGCGGGCGGTTCGGCGCGTCGACCAACGAAACGGCCGGTGACCCGAACGTCTATACGTGGGCGCCGTCGAGCAACGAGCGACGCCACAACATTCAGGCGACGGTGTCGTGGCCGATCACGCCAGCGTTCGAATTGACCACCGTGGCCCGCATTACGTCCGGTTCGCACTACACGCCGATCGTGGCCGGCGACATCAACGGCGACGGTTCGGCACGCGACGACCGCGCGTTCGTCTACACCGCTGCCACCACGACCGACACCGCGGTGGCGAATGGCATGACCCGCCTGCTGGCGGAGACGTCGGGCAACGCGCGGAAATGCCTCGAGGCCCAGCTCGACCGGATTGCGGGACGGAACACCTGCACCGGGCCATGGACGCCGTCACTGGAATTGCAGGTGAACTGGCGCCCGGGACTGTTCAATCGCCGCATGGCCGTTTCGTTCCAGACCCAGAACCTCCTCGGCGGTCTCGACGAGTGGATCAACGGGCCGAACGACCTCAAGGGGTGGGGCGGCAACACGCGACCGGACAACACGCTATTGACGGTGGACGGTTTTGATCCGGCGACCAACCAGTTCGACTACGTGGTCAACGCGCGCTTCGGCAACACCAGTTCGGCGGCTACCGCGATCCGCCGGCCGTTCCAGCTGTCCGTGAATGTCCGGTTGGCCATCGGCTACGACCAGCGGACCCTGCAGATCCAGAGTCTCGGCCGAGGCGCCGGTCCAACGCCGCAGCAGCAGGTGCAGCAGTACATCGCCCGCCTCGAGGCGGAGAACATCGCGAAGGCGGTGCTGGCGCGGAAAGACTCGCTGGCGCTCAGTCCGGACCAACTGCGGGCGCTGCAGCACCTGTCCGATTCGGCGGACCAGGTGATCAACCCCCTCCTGGCGGCTCTCGACTCCGAGGCCACCAGGGCGGCGGCCGCCCAGAGCGCGGCGGATTACAACGCCCTGATTGCCCGGATCCAACCCGTGACCCGAGGATATCTCGCCCTGGCGGACGCCGTCCGGCTGATCCTCACCCCCGAGCAGTGGGCGCTGCTGCCGGAGTCCGTCCGCAACCCGAGGTCCGCCGGCGGCGTGTTCGGCGGCGGCAGGCGGGGCGGCGGTGGTGGGGGCGGTCGGGGTGGATTCGGCGGTGGGCGGGCGGCGGCGGGTCTAGCGGCCCGCCGCGCGGGGGGCGGTAGCCCTCTCCTGCCGGGCCATGCGCCGATCCAGAACGGCGATCGGGAGGCCTTTCGCATCGTGCCAGCGGAAGGGCTCGAATACGCATGAGGGACTCCGAAGGTTGGACCCCGTCTCCCGGATCAACCGGATCAACTTTTGCCCCAGACCCGGCGTAACAACGGCCATGGTGCGACTCGGCGCTTCCGCCGTTGCCGTGCTTCGACACACTGATACCGGGAATCGACATGCCGTTGCGGCACTTCGCCCGCCTTGCGGGCGCCCTGACAATCCTGAGCGTCCTCGGGTCGTTTGTTCCGGCCCGGATCATCGCCCAGAGCAGCGACGTCGACATCATCGTCGGAACGATTCGCGACAAAGCGGGCAACCCCGTTGCCGGCGCGAAGATCGAGGCGACCAGCATCGAGACCGACGTGACCCGCACCACCACCACCAAGGCGAACGGCACCTATCTGATGCAGTTCTACCAGGGTGGGGGCCAGTACCGGATCACCGTGAGTGCCATCGGCCACACGCCATACATCGCGAACGTCACCCGGCAGAGCGACGACGACCGGATCAACTTCGACGTGACGCTGGGCGAGCAGGCGATCAAGCTCCAGGACCTGGTATCGACCGGTGACCGACGCCCCAACCTGGACCAGATCAACAATCAACCCGGTGTAGGGGCCTCCGAGCACAACATCACGGGTGAGCAGGCGATGCACCTGCCCATCGACGCATCGGACCTTTCGATGCTGGCGGCCCTCGCACCGGGCGTGATCTTCACGGCCGGCACGGACTCGACCAATTCCACGTTCTCGGTCGCCGGCCAGAGCGCCGCGTCGAACAGCTACGTGGTCGACGGCGTGACGACCACCAGCACATCGGTTCCCCAGGACGCGGTCCGCAACACCCGCGTGATCACCAACACCTATGACGTCTCGCGCGGCGGATTTGCCGGCGGTCAGGTGTCGGTGCAGACCAAGGGCGGGAGTAACCGCGTGTCCGGCTCGCTCAGCAGCCGGTTGCAGGACCGGAACCTGGCGTGGGGCGCCGACCAGAGCAGCGTGTTCAACGCCGGCCAGACGCAGCAGCAGATTGGCGGCGGATTCGGGGGTCCCCTCAAGCGGAACAAGACGTTCCTGTTCGGATCATTCCAGTTGAATCGAACGCTCAGCCCGATCGCGTCGCTCGACGCGGCCGACCCCGCGACGTTGGGACGGTTGGGCGCGGCCCCGGACTCGGTGTCGGAGTTCATCTCGCTGGTCAACGCGACCGGACTGACCCAGCGGGCAGGCGTCATCGATCCGAACCGGACGCAGGACCGGTTCACCGGATCGATGCGATTCGACTGGAACATGGGCCAGGTGAACATCGTGACGCTGACGGCGAGTGGCGGCTACAACACCAATCAGCAGGGCGCATCGAGCACGCAGCTTCCCCAGGTCGGCGGCAGCACGACCGGCAATAACGAGGGGCTCAACTTCCTGATCGCCTCACGGTTCGGGCGGTGGGTCAATCAGTTCCGGACCGGTCTGTCCTACACCACGTCGAACTCCGATCCGTACCTGTTCGCGCCGTCGGGCCGGGTGACGGTGCAGTCGACGCTCGACTCGGGCCAGATCGCCGCCAGCAATCTGAGCTTCGGCGGCAATTCCGGGTTGCCGCGGAGCAGCACCAACCGTTCCGCCGAAGCGGTTGACGAGTTGTCGTTCCTTCCCGGCGCGGCGACGCATCGCTTCCTCCTCGGCCTCGACGCCAGTGGGCTCGATTTCAACAACAGCACCGCGACCAACCAGTACGGCACCTACACCTATGCCACCCTGGCGGACTTCGCGAACAACATTCCCTCGTCGTTCACCCGGACACTGCAACCCAGCGACCGGACCGGAACGCAGTACAACGAAGCGATCTATCTGAGTGATGCGTGGCGTCCCCGGTCCAGCAGCAGCCGCGGCGGGAATACCGGCGGCGGCGGCGGCGGCGGCGGTGGCGGCGGGGGCGGTGGGTTCGGTGGGCGCGGCGGCGGGCGGGGCGGCTTCGGCGGCGGCGGCGGCAGCAACACCCAGTTCCAGTACGGCATCCGGGTGGAGCACACATCGTACAGCGGTGCCCCGGCGCTCAATCAGGCCGTCTACGACGAGTTCGGGGTTCGCACCGACCGTCTGCCGAGCGAAACCTATATCTCGCCGCGCGTCGGGTTCTCCTATTCGATCGCATCGGCCGAGCAGAACGGTCAGAGCCAGCGGGGCTTCGGGCCCCCGGCGTGGACGTTCCGCGGCGGGCTCGGAATCTTCCGCGGCACCATGCCGTCTACCCTGCCCGGTACGGCTTCGGCCCAGTCCGGCCTGGCCGGCGCGCAGACGCAGATCAACTGCGTCGGCGCCGCGGTGCCGGTTCCGGACTGGAGTGAGTTCGCGGCGGATCCGTCGACCATTCCCTCCGAGTGCCTGAACAACGAGTCGACGCCGGTCTACGTCGGCACGCCGACCATCACGACGTACGCCACCAACTATGGCGCGCCCAAGACCGAACGGGCATCGCTCGGCTTGACGCGGCGGATCACGAACCGCATCACGTTCAACATCGATGCGTCGTATGTGCGGGGCATCGGCCAGGCGGCATCGAAGGACCTCAATCTCAACGAGACCCCGCGCTTCCGCCTGGGAGGCGTCGACAATCGGCCGGTCTACGCCGATCCGACCCAGATCGACACCGTCAGCGGGCAGGTGCCGCTGTCCGCGTCACGCGTCGACCCCAATTACGGGGCGGTGAGCAACGTCTTCAGCTCGCTCGAGAACGAGACCAAGCAGGTCACGTTCAACCTCTCGGGAACCACCAGCAAGCAGGTGCAGCTGAATCTCGCCTACACCTACATGCAGGCGCGCGATCAGGGCGGCGCCGGCGGCGGATTCGGCGGCGGCTTCGGTTCGGCCACGACCAACGGCGACCCCAACGTCTACACCTGGGCGACATCGAGCAACCAGCGCACGCACAACATCCAGGCCACGGTGTCGTGGCCGATCACGCCGGCGTGGGAGTTGACGTCGGTGGCGCGGATCACGTCCGGCTCGCCCTACACGCCGATCGTCGCCGGCGACATCAACGGTGACGGATCGTCGCGCAACGACGAAGCGTACATCTACAATCCGGCCAATACCAGCGATACCACGGTGGCCAATGGCATGAGCCGGCTGCTGAACGAGACCTCGGGGAATGCCCGCAAGTGCCTCGAGGCGCAGATGGGGCAGATTGCGTCGCGCAACAGCTGCGTCGGACCGTGGACCCCGTCGCTCGACCTGCAGATGAACTGGCGGCCGTCGATGTTCCAGCGGCGGATGCAGATCTCGCTCTCGACCTCCAACATGCTGGGCGGACTCGATCAGCTGATCAACGGCGTCAATAACCTCAAGGGCTGGGGCGGCAATTCACGGCCCGACGCGACGCTGCTGACGGTCACCGGATTCAATCCGTCGACCAATCAGTTCAACTACGTCGTCAACGAGCGCTTCGGCAACACCAGCGCGTCCGCCACGTCGCGCCACGCGCCGTTCCAGCTGCTGGTGTCGCTGCGCTACGCCATCGGTTACGATCCACGCACCATGCAGATCCAGAGCCTGGGCCGGAACAGCGGCAACGTGCTGCAGGACATGCTCAAGCGGCTCCGCGATTCGGTGCCGAACCTGGCCCGCCAGGTCCTGGCACGGAAGGATTCGCTGGTGCTCTCGAACGACCAGGTGACCAAGCTGACGGCCATCGCCGATTCGGCCGACGCCCGGTTGCAGCCGTTGCTGCAGCAGTTCCAGGATGTGCTCACCAAGATGGGCACCAACATCGACTACATGAAACTGGCGCAGCAGACCGGCCCGATCCAACTGGAGCTGCAGACCGAAGTGACCGACGGCCGCGACCAGGTGCGGCAGGTCCTGACCGACGTGCAGTGGTCGCTGCTGCCGGACGGCCTCCGGAATCCGCCGCGCGGCGGGTTCAACCTCCTCCGTCCGGGTGGGCGCGGTGGTCCCGGTGGTCCCGGTGGGGCGGGCGGCGGCGGACGCGGTGGATTCGGCGGCGGGGGCGGTGGAGGAGACTGATCCGGAGAACGGCCAGGGCGCAGGGCCCTGGCCGTTCTTGCTCTGCTATTTCACTCGCTCGATATACGCCCGCTCGCGCGGGTTGACCCGCACCCGCTCGCCCTGCGACACGAACTCGGGCACCTGGATCGTGATGCCGTTGCTCAACTTCGCCGGCTTGGAGCTGGCGGTCTTGGTGGCGGTCTTCATCACCGGCGCCGTTTCCACCACATCCAGTTCCAGCGAACTGGGAAGCTGGAACGAAATCGGCTTCCCCTCGAGCCACGTGGCGTCGAACGTCATCTCTGGCTGCATCCACGCCGCGTCGTCGCCCACCAGGTCGGGATCAAGACTGAACTGTTCGTACGTGTTGGCGTCCATGACGTGGACACCGTTGGCGTCGGCGTAGAGCACCTGCATCGCCCGGGTGTCGAGGCGCGCTTCTTCCACCGTCTCCGTGGCCGAGAAGCGGTGGTCCATCGACATCCCCGAGTTGAGGTTCCGCAACCTGACCTGGACGAATGCCCGCAGGTTGCCCGGGGTGCGGTGGGTGAAGTCCATTACCAGGTGGGGCTTCCCCTCGTAATAGATGACCATCCCCTTGCGGATATCGTTGGCTTTCATCGCGGCTCTCTTCCGAACGCGGTTCCGGCCCGGGCCGATGCCCGGACGACACTGGTCGCGGGCCAATAAACCACCGGCACCGGGGGCGGGGCAAGGCGGGTTTCGGCGGGCAGGGTCAGGTCCGGGGCGGTCCCTCATGGGCGCCCAGATGGGCACGTACCGTCCGCACCAGCTCCTCGTTGTCGATCGGCCGGACGAGCACCGCCACCGCCCGAATTCCCGGCGCCATCGCCGGGGCCAACGGGTCGATCACCAGGATGAGCTGACTCTGCGATCCTCTCCGGCGCACAAGTTCGTCGAATCGACCCAGTTCCGATGGGGTGCGGAAACCGTCCGCGATGACGAGACGGACGCACCGCCCCGCCACGCCGTGGAGCAACTCCAGCGCAGTGCCGCCATGATCGGCCTCGAGAACACCGAACCCGGCACGCCGCAATGCGTGCGCGATGTTGGTGCGGCTCCAGGCGTCACCGTCGACCACGAGGATCGCCTCGGGTCCGTCGGTGCCGTCCATTCCATCGGCCGGCTCGGATGCTGCCGGCACGCACACCGTCACCCCGTGCCCGTGTGCCGGCCCGTCCTGACCCCGGCCCCCGGCAGATCCGGCCACGATCAGACCGCCGACACGGCGCACGACATCACGGACCGTCGAGAGGCCGAGCAGCGATCCGGATTCTTCGGCCACCGCGGGGAGCTCGTCGAACAGTTGCGCCATGCCGTGATCGACCTGGTGGCCGCGACTGTCGCGGATCTCGATCAGCGTCCAGTTCCCGGCGGGGATGCTGCCGCGCGAGAATTCCTGAGGGCGGACCAGGACGCGGCGCCGCATCGCGACTGTGATCGTTCCGCCCAGCGGCAACGCGTCGCGCGCGGCCACCACGAGATTCAGCACGATCTGTTCGAGTTCCTCGGCCAGCAGGCTTGCCCACGCGCCACGCGTCTCGAGTGACAGTTCGAGGCGGATGAATGGGCCCACCAGCCGCTGGAGCAGCGGATAGATCGCCGCCAGCGTCGCGTTGACGTCGGTTGCGCGGCTCGGCGGTCGGGGCTCGTCGTCATGCGGAACCATCGCCGCAAGACGTCGCAAAGTATCGCGGACGAACTCGAGCCGATCGGCCATGGGATCGCCCGGCAGGCAGCCGGCGATCGATTCGCTGAGCGCCGCACCCGCCGCCGTCACCATCGCTTCGATGTCGGCGGGCCACGACGTCTGCCAGCCGCGCGCACCGCCAGTACCGTGGCGTTGGCGCGGCGATGATCCGGTTCCGTCGACCGCAATCCAGCTGGTCAGAAGCATCCTGTCATTGGTGGTTCCCGGCGCGCCGTGCGGCCGCCGGTGTTCCTGCCACGGACAGGAACGCAAGCCGTGGGCCGCCGAGGCCGCGGCCGCCGGGAACACTCAAGTCATTTCGGGACAATACATTAGAGAGTCGAGGCCGGTGGCATGGTTGCCCCCGGCCTCGAGTGCGGTTCCGGCGCGACGCTGTCACGCCACAGCGTCACTTCGCGGCTAGCCCGCCAGCCCCGCGAAGAACGCCGCAATCCCGACGCCAAGGAGCAGCGCGATGATTGCGACGAACCAGGCTGCTCCCTTGGACGTTTTCTGGGTCACCTGCACACCCACCGCGATGAGAAATGCCCCCCAGAGCGAGAACGGATTGATGCCCCCCAGCAATCGCGTCAGCCCCGGTCCGGCGTGCGGCGCCAGGAGATCGAGCCCGAGCGGCGGCATGAGATCCGCCGGCGTGTGCACGTTGCTGACCCCGGTCGCGAGCAGCATGCCCAGCACGACGATCTGGTAGAGAATGGAAGACATGCCGGCGTAGAAGTCCATCGATGCAAGCGTCCGCCAGTTGGCTTCGCCCCCGACCAGCGAGACCAGGACCCAGAGAATGCTGGCGCCGATGGCGATGAAGAGCAGCACACCGATCGGCGCGAGGAACGGACCGATGGCGGCCAACGTGTGCGCCGTCGCGGCCGCCCCGGGGTTGGCTTGCGTGGCCTTGGCGATCTGCGCCGCCGTCGCGGCCTCACGATACGGTGCCATGAGCAACCCGAGGATGATCGCGAACACCGAGTACGCGATGAACGGCAGCAGGAACGGCCGCCGCTCGCGAACCCGCTCGAACACCGCCGCAGGCTCGTAAAGGACACGAAAGAGATCGACGATGGCGTTCATCCCGACTCCGGGTTGAAGACGTGGTTCCGGCGGGCCCGCCGGCCAACGATAATTCCTTCCCGGGCTCGGGAGCGCAAGCTCACCGCTGTGCCCGCAGGCCCGACGCACGGCGCGGGCATCTGACCGGACGGAGCGGGAGACCATGGCGACCTATATCGTGACGGGCGGGGCCGGCTTCGTCGGATCGGCGCTGGTGATGCACCTGATCCGGGACGGTGCCGAGGTCGTGACGGTGGACAAGCTGACGTACGCTGGCAATCTCGACTCCCTCGCCGACGTCATGGACCATTCCCATCATCACTTCGTCCGACTCGACGTCTGCGATGGTGCCGGACTGCGGGACGTCTTCCACCGATACCGCCCCGATGGCGTCTTTCATCTCGCCGCCGAGTCACATGTCGATCGATCCATTGACGGTCCGGCGGCGTTCATCGCGACCAACGTCAACGGCACGTTCGCCCTGCTCCAGGAAGCCCGGCGATACCGGCAGCAGTCCGAGGAACCCCAACGCAGCCGCTTCCGTCTGGTCCAGGTCTCGACCGACGAGGTGTTCGGATCGCTCGGCGAGACGGGCATGTTCGACGAGGAGAGTCGCTATCGTCCCAGCTCGCCCTATGCGGCGAGCAAGGCGGCCGCCGATCACCTGGCGCGGGCGTGGGGCATGACATACGGCCTGCCGGTGATCGTCACGATGGGGTCGAACACCTATGGACCGCGCCAATTCCCCGAGAAGCTGATTCCGCTGGCGATCGAAAAGGCGCTCGCGGGGGAAGCGATTCCGGTCTACGGCCGTGGCGAGCACGTTCGCGACTGGATCCATGTCGACGACCACGTCTCGGCGCTGCGCGCGGTGATGGCCGGGGGCACGCCGGGAACGTCGTACACCGTCGGGGCGCGCAACCCCCGGTCGAACCTGGAGGTGGTGCGCGCCGTGTGCGCGGCGCTCGACCAATTCCAACCCGATCCTGTCGGTCCGCACGCGCGCCGGATCACGTTCGTTGCCGACCGCCCGGGGCACGATCTGCGGTACGCCATCGATCCATCACGCCTCGAGCGGGACTTGCAATGGCAAGCGGTGTTCGATTTCGATCGCGGCATCAGCGAAACCGTGCGCTGGTACCTCGACCACCGCGCCTGGGTGGAACGGGTCACCAGCGGAACGTATCGCGGCGAACGACTCGGTCTCGGCACCGATCAATAGCGCGATCACCAGCCTCGCCACTTCGCGGATCGCCCGAGCCTGACTATTCTCCACCGCAGTGGGTCGCCCCGCCTCCCCCCGATGCGTGACCTCGTTCGAGACTTGATTCGCAACATCCTCGTCACCCATGGCCATGAACCGTCAACGTATTCTCCTCACCGGTGCTGAGGGACAACTGGGGTGGGAGTTGGCTCGAACGCTGCCCAGTCTGGGAGAGGTCGTTTCGCCGGCCCAGTCGGATCTCGAGTTCAGCCGCCGCGAGGCGTCGCGCCTCGCGCTCCACGACATTCGCCCCGACGTCATCGTCAACGCCGCTGGGTACACGCGAGTCGACGAAGCGGAACGCGAACCGGCCGTGGCGCATCTGATCAACGCCGAGGGCCCCCAACTGCTGGCGGACGAAGCCGCTCGGATGGGCGCGTCGATCGTGCACTTCTCATCGGACTACGTCTTCAGCGGACGCGAAGAACGGCCCTACACGGAAGCGGATGCACCGGCGCCGATCAATGCATTCGGGCGCAGCAAGGCCGCCGGAGAACGCGCCGTGCTGCGCAGCGGGGCCCCGGCATACATCTTCCGGCTCGGCTGGGTGTTCGGTCTGCGCGGCCCGAACTTCCTGAACACCGTTCGGGCCGCGGCCGGAACCGCCACCGAACTTCGCGTGGTCGAGGACCAGCACGGCACCCCGACGTGGGCGCGGCTCGCGGCCACGATGGTCACGTTGGCGCTCGGCGAGGTGCTCCAGGCACGACGCCACCAGCGGGCCGTACCACCCGCCGGGATCTACCACCTCGCCGCGCCGGGCCCGACCACCTGGTATGCCTTCGCCGATGCGATCGTGGCCGGGTTACCGCCAGCCCCGGACGGCGAGCGGATCCGGGTCGTGCCGGTGAGCTCGGTCGAGTTCGGAGCGCCGGCGCGTCGCCCCGCCAATTCGGTCCTCGACTCGACCCGTTTCGCCAATGTCTTCGGTACGGCGTTGCCGCCGTGGCCGGAACAGCTCGCGCTCTGCCTGGCGGAACTCTGATCACGCGGCGGCGCGACCGGGTAGCTGTCGCGAATCGGGCGGACGTCAGCACCGCGCCCGCGTGTCATCTTCGGATGCGGGTTGCCCGGTGCTGGTCGCGCCAGAGCCGTGGATCGCACAGCGGTCGCGCGGTGCGTTAGGATTCCGGCAGCGTCGCGAAGCGTCCGCCGCCCCTGGTCCTCGCAGCCGGAGTCATCCGAATGCGCATTGTCGTCCGATCCGTTCTGGCCCTCGTGGTGCCGGCGCTGCTGGTGCGGCCGGTCCGAGCTCAACAGGCCGCCGATTCCGTCGTCACGATTTCGCTGGCGCCTGCCGCACCCACCCACGGGCGCACGGTGCGCTGGAGCCCCAAGGGCGAAACGGTGGCATTGACCGAGACCGAGGGGATGCTCACCGGGTCGTTCCCCCTTGGCCCCGCCGGCACACCGCCGGTACGAGTGCGGCTCGGACGCACTGGCGGCGACACACACTACAACACGCTGTGGATCGACGCCGATCGCAACGGGCGATTCGACGCCGGCGAACAGCTGGTCGCCACGCCCACCCTGACCCGCGGCGAGTGGTGGTCGAGTTTCGACACCGTCGTGGACATCCCGGTACCGGCGTCACCGGGGCACGCAGCGACGATGCGCCCCTATCCCCTGGCACTCTGGTACGTGGAAGACACGCTCGGGCCGTCCACCCCACCGGCGCTGCGCTGGTCACGCCGCGGCTGGTACCAGGGAACCGTGCCGATTGACGGCCGGCTGGCGTATGTGCTGATCACCGAGTACCGGATGGACGGCGTCTTCGATCAACGCGACGCCTGGGCAATCGGGCGGGACTCGGTCTCGATTCTGAACCCCGACGTCCGCATGCTCGACGAGCACGCCTGGCTCGACAGCACGACGGCCTACC
Organism: uncultured Gemmatimonadales bacterium; assembly: GCA_963697065.1. Taxonomy (GTDB): domain Bacteria; phylum Gemmatimonadota; class Gemmatimonadetes; order Gemmatimonadales; family GWC2-71-9; genus Palsa-1233. The sequence goes on along the minus strand of CAVOMQ010000001.1, from coordinate 1,666,585 downwards.
GCCCGGTGCGGATCGACCCGGACGGCCGGACGCTCACCATCGCGCTGGTACATCCGGGGACGACTGAAGCGGAAGAGATCGCGAAGAAGGACATCTACCTGCCGGACCGCAATGTGCCGCGTGCGGCCCAGCCGCTGGCATTCACGTCCGATTACGCCGGCGCGCTCGCGCAGGCGCGCCGCGAACACAAGCGGTTGCTGCTCGATTTCGAGGCGGTGTGGTGCGGCCCGTGTCACACCATGGATCAGCTCGTCTTCACGGCAGAGTCGGTCGTCGGCGCGGCGCACGACGTGATCGCGGTGAAGGTTGATGGTGACGACCGGCGGGATCTCAAGAAGAGCTGGCGCATCGACGGCTTCCCCACCCTCGTCCTGCTCGGTCCCGATGGGAAGGAGATCCGGCGCGGCGTCGGCTACCAGAGCGTGTTGGAGACGGTGGCACTGCTTCGACGCTGAAACGCTATACTTTCCGCTGACCGTCGCGCCCGTCACCCCCGCCCCGCGGGTGCGCTTCGCCATCGGCCACCGCCATGAAGCGGCTCTTCTTCGTTTCCATGCTCTGCGCTGCCGCCAGGCTGTCGGCGCAACAGGTCGATCCGGCCGTCTTCGCGGGCATGCGCTGGCGCTCGATCGGACCCAATCGGTCGGGCTACGTCGCCGCCCCTGCCGGCGTCCCCGGCGATCCGACCACGTATTACCTGGGACTTCCCGAGGGCGGGGTCTGGAAGAGCAGTAACGGCGGCACCACCTGGGAACCGATCTTCGACAGTGAACACGTGGCATCGGTCGGCGCGGTGGCGGTCGCGCCGTCGAATCATCGCGTGGTCTACGTCGGGACCGGCGATCGATCGGGTTGGTCGTTCACGCCCGGCCACGGCGTCTACAAGTCGATCGACGGCGGCAGCACATGGACGAATGTCGGCCTGCGCGGCTCCGGCTACATCGGTGCCGTCGTGGTCGACCCGCGCAACGCCGATCTCGTGCTGGTGGCGGCACTCGGCGGCGCTCCGGGCGGTACCGGCGCCACGAACGCCGCCGCCGAACGCGGCGTGTTCCGGTCGATTGATGGCGGCAGGAGCTGGCGCCAGGTATTGGGCGGTGACAGCGGCGGGGCCGCCGATCTCTCGTCTGACTACGACGACCCGGCTGTCATCTATGCCGTGTTGCAGCGCGGCTTCGGCGGGCGCGGCGGCCGGGGGCGTGGGGCAGCTGCGCCTGCGCCGCGCGGCACCGGTGTGTACAAATCGATCGACGAAGGTGTGACCTGGACCGAGGTCAGCGGCCGGGGGCTGCCGGAAGGTGCCGCCGGATTCGCGATTGCCGAAGCGTCGGGAACGCGCGGGCGCCGGGTGTATGCGGAGGTCCGCAGCGGCGGCCGAGGCGGACCGGGAACGGCCGGCACCGGACTGTACCGCACCGATGACGGTGGTCTCTCGTGGACCCTGGAGACGACGCACGTCGCCAGCGCTGGTGGGAAGATCTACGCGGACCCGCAACATCCGGACGTCGTGTACCTCGCGGGCACCTCGCTGTACCGCTCCACCGACGGCGGCCACACCGTCGCCGCCTTCCTTGGTGCACCCAGCGGCGATGATATCCGCTTTCTCTGGATCGACCCGACCAACTCGCGACGGATGATCGCCGGTGCGGATCAGGGGCCCACCATCAGTGTCGATGGTGGCCAATCGTGGACGCTATGGTACAACCTGATCGACGGACAGTTCTATCGGGTCTCGACTGACCACGACGTTCCCTATCACGTCTGCGGGCCGCAGCAGGATTCCGGCACCGCCTGCGTCCTCAGTCGCAGCGACTTCGGCGAGATCCGGCCCGACGACTGGTATCCGGTCGGAGGATTCGAAGACGGATTCATCGTCAGCGATCCGCTCGATGCCCGCTACCTCTACACCCAGGGCTGGTACCATGTGCTACGGCGCTTCGATCGCGTCACCAGCCAGGTGACGGTGCTCTACACCCCGGCACCGGACGATCGCTTCGGCGGCGCTCCACCGCTGGCGTTCTCGCCGCAGGATCCGCACACGCTCTACATGGGCGCGCAATACGTCCTGGCTTCGAGCGACGGCGCGCGCACCTGGCGTCCCATCAGCCCTGACCTGACGCACGCGGCCAACGCGCAGACCGCGCCGGGGGGAACGGGCGTCGCGGCAGGCACCGGCGGCGGAACGATCGAGGCGATGGCACCGTCACCGGTGGGATCGGGTGAGATATGGGTGGGAAGCAACACCGGCGTGGTGCAGTTGACGCGCGATGGCGGCGGCACGTGGACCAACGTGACGCCGCCCGGCCTGCCACCGGGAGGGATCAACGTCATCGATCCGTCGCACAGTCACGACGGCACGGCGTACATCGCCGTTCTCTCCCGCGACAGCCATCCGCACATCTATCGCACGTCGGATTTCGGCGCGCACTGGCAGGAGATCGTGGCCGGATTGCCGGACGGTGCCGTGGTGCGCGTGGTGCGGGAGGATCCGGCCGACGCGCAATTGCTCTACGCGGGCACCGTCACCAGCGCGTTCGTGTCGTTCGACCGCGGCGATCACTGGCAATCGCTGCAGCTGAATCTCCCCACGACCGTAGTGAGTGATCTGACCGTCCACGGCGCCGACCTGATCGCATCGACGTATGGCCGGGGCTTCTGGATTCTGGACGACGTCACGCCGCTGCGACAGGAGGAACAGGCGCTGGCCGCCGCCGATGCGTACCTCTTCCGGCCCGATACCGCATCGCGGATCCGCTGGGACAACACCCAGGACACGCCGCTCCCCAAGGAAACGACCACCGGCGAGAATCCCCCCGAAGGCGCGATCCTCGACTACTACCTCGCGAAGCCGGCGACGGGGCCGATCACGCTGGCGATCGTGGATGGCGACGGCCATGTGGTCCGGACGTATTCCGACGTCGCTCCACCGGCCGATACCCTGATGCCGAACGTGCCGGCGTATTGGATTCAGCCGCCGACGGTCCTGTCACGCCAGCCCGGGATGCACCGGATCGCGTGGGATCTCCGGTACGAAACGCCCGACGCACTCCCGTTCGGTTACTACGGTACGCTGCTCGATTACACCGAGTACACCCTCAACTGGCACGCCATTCCGGGCGAAACCCCGCAACGCCAGCCGGTGGGACCGATGGTGCTTCCCGGCACCTACTCCGTGCGGCTCACGGTGAACGGCAGGACCTATTCCCAACCGCTCACCGTGGTGCCTGATCCGCGCGTTCCGGTTTCGAGCATGGGACTGGCCGCGCAGCTGGCGCTGGAACAGCGCATGACGGCCGGACTGCACTCGAGCGCCGATGGGTTCCGACATATCGAGCAGCTCCGCTTGGCGCTGGCGACATTGACGGCGGCCGCCGGCACCAGTTCCACGGTTCGCGCCGCCGCCGCCACGCTCGACACCGCGATGGAACGGCTCGCCAACGGGCCAGGGAGCTTCGCCTTCGCCAACCGCGATCTCGCCCGCGAACTGACCGACATGATCGTGGGCGACATCGATCCCTCACCGAGCGTCGTGGCGGCCCCCGAGCGGAGCTGCCATGACATCGAGACCGACGGCCAGGCCTACATGCGTCTGCAGGATACCCAGCTGGCGGCGCTGGAGAAGCTCCTCAATGGCGCCGGCAACACGCCGTTGCCGCACTGGACACCGGCCACCGGGAACGCCTGCGCGCCGTGACGTTCATGGTTTGCGGCGGTAGCTCCGCAGGAAGGTCCACGCGTCGCGATTGACCTGATCGGCCACGGCCCAGTAGTCGTGGTCGTGGTTGCGCAGTTCGAGATAGTGGAGTGGAAAGCCGCGGCTGGTGAGCAGGTCGCGCGTGCGGCGCACCCGGGCGAGCGAGATCAGCGAATCGTGATCACCGATGTAGATCGCGATCGGGAGATGATTGCGCGCCGAATCGACGATCCAGGTGTAGGCCGGCGAGATATCCATGGCGTGCACGGCCGCACCGGCAAAGAAGTCCGATGCCAGCGTCACCGCGTCGTAGGCGAGATATCCGCCCATGGAGTGCCCGAACAGGTAGATCCGCGAGCTGTCGATCGGCGCGAACCGGGCCGCGTCGCCCACCAGGCACTCGAAGACGGCCGGCGCGCGGGGCTCGAAGCTCGGCACTTCCGGCAGCTGCGGTGCGATGAGCACCAGCTGTTCCCGCTTCGCCAGCGACGCCCAGGCGTCGATCATCGGCCCGGGTTGGCCACCCGATCCGTGCAGCAGAAGCATGGTCGCCCGCCGCTCCGTCCCCGCCGGCGTCCACAGAAGGTATGAATACGGCGTCACGTCGCAGAAGGCCGTGTGCCATTGCGCCGACAGGGGCGCCATCAGCGCACCCGGCGCGGCCTCCGCGCCGAGCAGCGTCAGGCACGCGGCCACGAGGGTGGGGCGGAGGGCGCTCGCGATGCTGGTCATGCCGGTCCTCGTATTCGGTGTGGCACCATAGCTATACTCCATGCGCCCCGATCGCACCCCTGCCCAGCCGCTCCCGGAGATGCCCGCCGTGCGTGCATTCGTTCCCTGTTGTGCCGTGGCCGCAACGCTCCTCGCCGCCCCGCGCACTGCGCCAGCACAAGCCCCCGACCTGACGGCGTCGCTGCACTGGCGCGAGATCGGCCCCACCCGCGCCGGCCGCGCCCGCGCCGTCGTCGGTGTCCCCAGCCAGCCCAACGTGTTCTACGCCGGTTTCGACAACGGCGGCGTGTGGCGGAGCACGGACTACGGTTCCAATTGGGAACCGATCTTCGATCAGGAGCCGACCGGCTCGATCGGCGCCATCGCCGTTGCACCGTCGAATCCCGACATCATCTACGTCGGCACCGGCGCCGGCATCATCCGCCCCGACCTGGCAGTGGGTGACGGCATCTACAAGTCGACCGACGGCGGCAGGACGTGGACGCATCTCGGACTCCGCCAGAGCCAGATGACGGGGATGATCGACGTCGACCCGACCAACCCGAACCGCCTGTTCGTGGCGTCGCTGGGTCATCCGTATGGTCCCAATCCCGAGCGCGGCATCTTCCGCTCCACTGACGGCGGTCAGACGTTCGAAAAGGTCCTCTACAAGGATGAATACACCAGCGGCAGCGACGTGCGGATCGATCCGAAGCATCCGGACATCGTCTACGCCGCTCTCTGGCAGCAGCAGCAGGGCTTCTCGGAAAACGGCTCGTTCAGCGGCGACAGCGGCGGGATCTTCAAGTCCACCGACGGCGGCACCACCTGGACCAGGCTGACCGAGGGGTTGCCGACCGTCCTGCAGGCCAACCTGGCGATCGCGCCCAGCAATCCGGACGTCGTCTACGCGACGGTCGCCATGGGAAGCACCGGTGGCGACGGTCGCGGCGGACGCGGCGCCGCTGGCGCTGGCGGTGCCGCCAGCGGGGGCCGCGGTGGCGGCCGGGGCGGCGGCGGCGGTTCGGTGGCACTCTTCAAGTCCACCGACGGCGGCGCGCACTGGACGGTGACCGATGCGGTCACATCGGCCGAAGGGCAACCGATCGGCACGGACAGCCGCCCGCTGGCCCGGATCGGCGGGGGCGACCTCCCGACGATCACCATCGACCCGAAGAACCCCGACGTGATCTACTCGTGCTCCACCGTGCTGTGGCGCAGCGAGGATGGCGGCGCCACCTGGACCGCCGTGCGCGGCGCGCCGGGAGGCGACGATTACCAGCGCATCTGGATCAACCCGAACGACACCAACATCCTCGCGCTGGTGGCCGATCAGGGTGCGGTGATCTCCGGCAATCGTGGCGAATCGTGGAGCAACTGGTACACGCAGCCCACCGCCGCGATGTATCACGTCACCGCCGACAACGCCTATCCCTACGACCTGTGCGGCGGGCAGCAGGATTCCGGCTCGGCGTGCGTGTCGAGCTTCGGCAACGACGGCGAGATCACGTTCCACGAGTGGCACCCGGTGAACATCCAGGAATACGGCATGGCGGCGCCCGATCCCCGAAACGCGGACTGGGTCTTCGGGGGCCAGCGCACCGGGGTATCGCTCTACAACAAGGTGACCGGACAGACCACGTCGGTCGGCCCCGACATGTCCGAGCGCGGTCCGAACGACGATGCGTACAATCGCAACGTGCGGACACAGCCGCTGGTGTGGTCGCCGGCGGATCCTGACCTGCTCTTCTACGCCTCGAACGTGGTGTGGAAGACGGCCAACCGCGGCCACAGCTGGACCCGCATCTCGCCGGACCTGGCCCGCCAGACCTGGGCCGTCCCGGCGAACGCCGGCAAGTATGCCGGCACGGTGACGCCGGCGCCGGAAGGCACGATCACCGCGCTGGGGCCGAGTCCGCGCAGCGCGGCGATCCTCTGGGCCGGCACTGATGACGGCAATGTGCAGGTCACCATGAACGCCGGCGTGGCGTGGAGCAACGTGACGCCGCCGTCGATCAAGCCGTGGACGCGCATCTTCAACATCGATGCCGGCCACTTCAGCGCGCTGACCGCCTATGTCGCGGCCAACACGATGCGTCTCGACGACATGGATCCCCACTTCTACCGCACCCATGACGGCGGCAAGACTTGGACCGAGATCGACAACGGCATTGCGCCCGGCAACGTCGCCAACTCGATCCGAGAGGATCCGCATCAGCGCGGCCTGCTCTACGCGGCCACCGATGCCCAGGTCTGGGTGTCGTACGACGACGGTGATCACTGGCAGTCGTTGCGGCTCGACATGCCGGCGATCTCGGTGCGCGACATCGCAGTCAAGGACGACAGCACCTGCCTCTGCTCCGATCTGGTGGCGGGAACGCACGGCCGTGGCTTCTGGATTCTCGACGACATCACGCCGCTGAGGCAGATGGCCCAGGTCCAGGCAGCGCAGTCGGCCGCTGCGGCCTACCTCTTCAAGCCACTGGTCGCGGTCCGGCGGCGCTTCGCCACCAACGACCCGACACCGTGGCCGCCGGAGCTTCCCGCCGGTCAGGATGCCGCGCCTGGCGCGCCGATCGACTACTACCTGCCCGTCAACGCCTCACTGGTGCAGCTGCAGATCCTCGACACCGCCGGACGTGTGGTTCGCTCCTACTCGAGCGCCGTCGACACCCTGCGCAATCCCGATCCGGGCCGCGATCCCGTGGCGTACAACAAGATCTGCCAGCATACGACAAATGCGTCCGATTGCGGCGTGCCGCTCTACTGGACGATGCCGTCGGTGGCGCTGTTCGCCACTGGCGGCGTGCACCGCTACAACTGGGACATGCACTACGACCCGATACCGGGTGTGGGCGGCGGCCGCGGCGGCGGGATGAATCCGGTGCCGCATGCCACGTACCCTGGCACCAGCTCGCCATGGGCCGCACCGGGACGGTATACCGTGCGCCTCATGGTCGACGGCAAGACCTCCACGCAACCGCTGCTGCTCAAGATGGATCCGCGAGTGACGACATCGCCAGCGGTACTCGGGCAAGTCGCGTCGCTGACGCGGGAGATGTACCAGGGCGCCGTGCGCGTCGAGGCGGCGTACGACCAGGCTCGCGCGCTGTCGGACAAGCTCGGCCAACAGGGGAAGACCGCGCTCAAGGAGCGAGTCGACTCGCTGGCGCCGGCGGTTGCGGCGGGCGGCGGCCGCGGCGGGGGCCGCGGTGGGTTCGGAGGCGGTGGCCGAGGCGGGCGCGGCGGTGCCGCCGCAGGGCCGCCGACGTTGAACGGCGTTGCCGGTGGACTGATGACGGCAGCGATGGGCCTGCAGTCCGCCGACGTGGCGCCCACCGCCGGTCAGCTCGAAGCATGCACCAGGGCGCGGGCATCGCTCGTCGCTGTGATGCAGCGCTGGGCTGCCCTCAAGGCGGCTGCCGGGTCCTGAGCGCGGCGGCAGGGTACACGATGCGCCGCAGGCGCATCGGCGCGACCATTGATCGCGCTGATGCGCCCGCGGTGTCTTCACCAGAGCGATCGGTCAGGCGCCGTTTCGTCCGAACGCCAGCCAGTCCTGTCCGCCGTGGCCGGAGCGAATCGCGCGGTCCATTTCGGCCGCGATCGCCGGCATCACGTCGAGTGTCGCACCGGTGGCTCGCGCCGACTCCAGCATCAACTGCACGTCCTTGCGCGCCATCGCCAGCGTCCACGTCGGCTGGTCGAGATCCTCGTGCAGCATCCGCCGGGTCCGCGCGGGGATCATCGCGCCGGGATTGAACCATTCCATCATCGCGATGGCATCTGCTTCGGCGATGCCGTACGACCTTCCGAATCGCAGCACGTCAACCACGCCGCCGATGACCGCGATCAGGAACATGTTGCCGGCGAGCTTGGTCGCGGCAGCCCGCGCCGGTTCAGGGCCGAGGTACTGCAGCGATCCGGTCATCCGCTCCAGCGAAGGTTTCAAGCGCTCGAACAATGCCTTGTCGCCCGAAGCGAGCATGCGCCCGGTGCTCTCCAGGGCGTTCTTCGGTCCCATGAACACCGGGGCATGCTGGAACGGAAACCCGCGATCGGTCCATCGTCTGATCCGCTCGGCGGTCGACGCCGGCAGCGTGGTGGAGTGATCGATGATCACGGTCCCCTTCACCAACCCCGGTAGTGCCTGTTCCAGTATCTGATCGACGACGGCGTCGTCGGGAAGCGTCACGTGAACCTGCGAGACGCCCCGCACCGCGTCGGCCACGTGATCGAACGCACGGGCGCCATCGGCTTCCAGCGCCCGGGCCTTCGCCATCGTGCGATTCCAGACCTGTACGTCTTCGCCCTGGCGTCGCAGCGCCCTGACGAAATTGCTGCCGAGCAGGCCCGTTCCGAGAAATGCGATCATGACTGCACCAGCTTCCTTCCGTACCTTACGGTTGTGCGGCGAGTCCGTTCACCGTGCCGAGCAGCATCTGAATCCTGGCCGGGTCGGTGGACACTCCGCCCGGCTTGCCGAGTTGTGATGCCAGCTGTTGCAGCGTAGTGCGGCGGCCCTGGCCGGACCCCTTCTCGGCCTTGGCGAGCGCGGTACGAGCGGCCGCAACCTCCTTCGCCCCGAGGCCGCCGGATCGCTCCAGCTGGTCGAGATAGGCGCGAGCCAGCGGGAAGCTGGCCGGCCAGCTGAAGCGCTGCTGGTCCTGCACGTTCAACTGGTCGACATGCACTGTCTTGGCAGCGTCGATTTCATTCTGGCTCAGCAGCGGGTTCGGCGTCAATTCGAGAATATCGAGACCCCGGGCAATCTCCGACGACACGATCACCCCGTTGTACCAGTACGCCGACCAGGATCCACCCATCGCCAGCTTCGTGGAATCCACGGGTCCGCGGTCGAAGAAGGCTATCTCCTTCGGATGATCGGGATCGGTCCAGTCGAACACCGACACCCCGCCCTGATACCACGATTGCACCATGATGTCGCGGCCCGGAACCGGGATCAGCGATCCGTTGTGCGCCACGCAGTTCTCGAACGGCGTCTGCGGCGCCAGCATCTTGTAGTAGCTGTGGAAGGTGAGCTTGCCGTGATCGATGGTGAAGATGGCGTCCGCGCCCCACTCGGGGCGGTCCGTGGCGCGGCACTTGGGCGCGCCGCCGCCGCCCCATTCGTCGGTGAACAGCACCTTGTGGCCGTCGTTGCTGAACGTCGCCGAGTGCCAGTAGGAGAAGTTCGAGTCGGAGACCGCGTCGATCCGGACGGGGTGCGCCGCGTCATGGATGTCGAGCAGCAGGCCGTAGCCGGCGCAGGCACCACCGGCCAGCCCGATCGCCGGATAGACCGTGATGTCGTGACACTGATCAGGGCCGCGCGGCGGACCGCCGGCACCCACCATCTTGTCGATGATCCCCTGCAGGGCGGCATGCAGCGCGGCACTGTCCGCGGCGGTCGGCGCGCCGGTCCCGTTCCGTGCCTTCACCACGCTGTCGAGCATCGGATTGATGAAGCCCGGCGGAAGGATGAAATGCTGGCCGAACGCGTCGGCGACATAGGCGCCGACCTTCCGTGCCGAATCGAGCGCCGCCAGCTCCGTTGCCGCTTCGCCATGCGTCGGCGGCGGGGCCAGATCGTTGAAGATGCGTGGCGAGGTGACGATCGCCGCCTGCTCGGGATGCGCCAGCGGCACCTTGATCACTTCGATCCGGAAACGGGAGGAGTTGGGGTCCTTCTCCGGGTCGGCGCTGGAACAACCGGGCAGCTCATTGGGCGACCGCACCCCGGCCTGCCCCGAGACGTAGATGTAGACATCGTCCGGATCGTTGGGGTCGGTCACGACGGTATGGGTGTGCGATCCGCGGCAGGTCTGCACGTTGGCGATGTAGCGCGGATTGGTGATGTCGGTCACGTCGAAAATCCGCACGCCGCGCATCCGCATGGCGCTCACCGTGTCGTGCACGCCTTCGGCGCCGCAATCCAGTCGTCCCGAAGGCGCCTCGCTGGAGACGAACATCAGGTTGCGGTAGATCGACACGTCGTTCTGCGACGCGGGGCAGACGTACGACTTGGCGAGCACCGGGTGCGATGGATCGGAGATGTCCCACATCAACGGGCCGGCGTAATTCCCCTGGAGAACGTATTTGCCGTGGAACGCCAGATCGGAATTGGTCTGGCCCAGGAACGGCGCCGGGGCCCTGGTGTTTGACAGCAGCCGCATGTTCCATGACGCCGAAGCCGCCTCGGCCACGATCATCCCGGTCGAGTCGACCTTGCCACCGTGCAGACCCACCCGTGGGTCCGGATGGCTGCCCTGCGCCATTACCGCCGCCGGCACGGTCCCACTGACCGCCACAATGACCACGCCGCTGACCACCCATCTCGTCCAGTGTCGCATCGTCATTCTCCAGGCAAAGTGAGCAGCATTCGCAACATCCGATTGATTTCCGTCGTCTGATCGGCCTGAATATCGTTGGCCAGTTTGAACACCTGCTCGTCCTGCCCGGCGCCCGGTGTGGCGAACAACTGATCGACCATCACCAGGGCGCCGCGGTGATGCTGGATCATGAAGGTCAGGAACAGCCGGTCAAATTCGGCGCCGCGAGCCGCGTCGAGCTGCTTGAGCTGGGAATCACTCAGCATGCCCGGCATGAGCATCTCGGTCTCGACCCCATTCATCATCATCTTCATCGGCACCGGCTTCGCGTCCGGCACCGGCTGATGGCGGTCGCGCAACCAGTTCTGCATGATGCTGATCTCGTCGGATTGCGCATTGACGATCCGCGCACACAACGTCTGCACCGTGGCGCTGGCCCCGTGGGTGGGGGCCCACCGCGCCATCACCAGCGCCTGCGCATGGTGACTGATCATCCCGGTGATGAAATCGATGTCGGCCCGCGTGTACGGATAGTGGCCGGGGTATTCCGCGGCCGAGTTGGTGGACGCCGATGTTGACTGGGCTCCAAGCCCGGCGGCCGGAACGAGCAGTACCGTCCCGAGGACGGCGAGAGACCATTGCATAGCGGCACCCTCCAGGGCGGTGGCATCCACCGGCCTACGATTCTACCGGCTCGGGCGCACGGCGCAAAGCGGGGACCGGGCCCGCTCGTCGCTGACCGCCAGTCTTGGCACGTCATCCCGGCTATTGATGGGAGTGGAGTCGCTGCAGTTCTCGCTCCAACCAGCGCCGCACGGCACGCTCGGTACTCTGCTCCAGCGACGCGCCCCAGCGGGTGATGTTGTGCCACTCCGGGATGCGCACCTGCAGCGAGCCGCAGTCGTCGCCGGGGGGTATCGTCCCGTCGAGGAAGAGTTCCTGCCGGCCGCAGCCGAAGTCGGCCTCGGCGCCCGGATCGGGAACGTAGCCCTCGGAGACGCCGTCGGGCACATCGAACGCTGGCCAGCCACCATCAGGAGTGACGTCGTCGAAGATGCTCGCCACGATCGGCAACGCCGCCGTGGCACCCGGCACATGCAGGCTTCGGCCATCGTCGTAGCCCACCCACGCACCCACCACCAGCGACGGCGAGTACGCCACGAACCACGCGTCGCGCCAGTCGTTCGACGTGCCGGTCTTCCCCGCAACGCCGCCGAGCGATTGGTCTTCGTCGAGCGCCCGGCCGGTACCGCGCGTTACGACGCCTTCCAGCGTGGACGTGACGAGATAGGTCACCGCCGAATCCACCACCTGGCGGGTGTCAGGCACGGCAACGTCCGGCAATGAATCGCCGTTGCGAGCCACGCCCACGATGCTCCGCGTGGCGGCGAGGCCGCCTTCGTCGGCGAGCACGCCATACGCGCGTGCCAGCTCCAACAGCGTCACTTCCGAACTGCCCAGCGCCAGACTCGGCACCGGATGGAGCGGCGACATGATGCCCAGCTGCCTGCCCATCGCCGCCACGCGATCGGGGCCGACCGCGAGTCCGATCCGCGCGAACGGCACGTTGAGCGATTGCTCCATCGCGTCGCGGAACGTCACGGGGCCGCGGAACTCCTGGTCGTAATCCATCGGCTGCCAGACACCCCCTGGCGTCTGCACCGTCAACGGATCGTCGTCGAGCACCGAGGCGAGAGTGAACGCCGGCAGGTCGTCACCCTGCCGCTGCAGCGCCGCCAGGGCCACGATCGGCTTGAACGCGCTCCCCGGCTGCCGCTCCGCGTCGGTGGCACGGTTGAATTGGGAGCGGCTGTAGTCGGTGCCGCCGACCATCGCCAGGATGTCGCCGGTGCGCGGGTCGAGCGCCACCACGGCCGCTTCCGCCCCATTCAACCCCTCGCGCCCGAGTGCACTGGCGACGGCACGCTCGGCGTCGCGCTGCAATTCCGGATCGAGCGTCGTGTAGACCGACACGCCGCGTCGCGGCAGATGGCCGAGACCGGATGCCACGAAATCACGAAAGTACCGCCCGTCGATGCTCGGCATCGGATGGGCGCCGGCGGTAATCGCGCTGCGTCCGGCTCGGCGCGCGGCGTCGGCCGCGATGCGTTGCTGCGCCGCCATCAATCCCAGTACCATGTTGCGGCGCTCCCGTGCCGCCGACGGATGGCGGTCGGCGTCGTAGCGATTGGGAGCGCTGATCATGGCCGCGAGTTGCGCCGCCTGAGGCAGCGAAATCCGCCGCACGTCCTTGCCGAAGTAGTAGCGTGCAGCCGCCCCCACGCCGCGAATCGGCCGGGTGCCATCCTGGCCAAGGTAGATCTCGTTGAGATACGACTCGAGGATCTGCGCCTTGCTGTATCGCGCGTCGAGCACCACTGCCATCGCCGCTTCGCGCAGCTTGCGGAGCGGCGTCCGGTCGGCGGAGAGGTAGAGGTTCTTTGCGAGTTGCTGCGTGATGGTGCTACCGCCCTGCACGATCGCTCCGGCGCGCAGGTTGGCGATGAACGCGCCCGCGATCCGGCGGAAATCGAGCCCGTGATGCTGATAGAACCGCTGATCCTCGACCGCCAGGATCGCCTGCACCAGCTCGTCGGGAATCTGGTGGAGCGAAAGGGGGATCCGCTCCTCGACCGGTCCGCCCGTCAGCGACCCGATCGGAATCGGGACCTGGGAGTCGTCGCCGTCCTGCCACGAAACCGGTCGGGTGTAGAGCGTGGTGGGTAGGCGGCTCTCGGGGGGAACCAGGCGGGCGCGGAAGAATGCTTCGGTCGCCACGCCGAACGTCAACACCGCCAATCCGATCCCCGCCACCCGGACCACCGCGCGGGGGGTGATCTTGCCCGGAAGCGCTTTCCACGCCGCTGTGCCGCGTTGCCTGAGCGCCTGCCAATCCATTCCGATTTCCTCCGGGGACGCCTGTTAGACGTCTGACGAGGCCGGAACGTCACGGGTTTCATCCTGTAACAGTTTGACCCGGGCTGGGCCGCTATTCTTGACCGATGCGCTTCCGTTCGCTCGGCCGGACCGGCCTCGAGGTCTCGGTGGTGGGGCTGGGGACCTGGCAGTTCGGCGGGGAGTGGGGCCGGGACTTCTCCCAGGGTGACGTGGACGCCATCCTCGACGCCGCCGAAGACGCCGGCATCAACCTGATCGACACCGCGGAATGTTATGGAGACCATCTTTCCGAACGCTTGATCGGAGACTATCTCGCCCGGCGCGATCGCTCGCGCTGGATCGTCGCCACCAAATTCGGCCACCGCTATTTCGGGTTCCAGAGCCGCCGCGATGATTTTTCCGTCGCCGGCGTTCGCGACCAGTTGGAAGCCTCCCTCACGGCACTCGGCATCGACGCCATCGACCTCTACCAATTCCACTCCGGCCCCGACGACGCCTTCGACAACGACGCGCTCTGGGACATGCTGCACGAACGCCAGCGCGCCGGTGTCATCCGCCACCTCGGTGCCTCGCTCAACACACGGACGGAACGCCAATCGGGCGAGGCGGCCGGCCGCGGCATTGCCGTGCTCCAGGTGATCTACAACCGCATCGATCGCCGCGCCGAAGAACTCCATTTCCCGTTCGCCAAGCGCGACGGTCTCGGAATCCTCGCTCGCGTTCCGCTTGCCAGCGGCCTGCTTTCCGGGAAGTACCATGCCGGCGCGCATTTCTCGGCCAACGACGTTCGCAGCCGCACGGCACCCGACGTGCTGGCCAAGCGGATCGCCGAAGTGGAACGGATCGAGCGCACCGAAGTGCCGTTGGGCGTGCCGATGGCCCAGTGGGCCATAGCCTGGTGCCTCGCCAATCCGCTGGTGTCGGCGGTCATTCCCGGCTGCAAGAACGCTGAGCAGGTGCGCATGAACGCGGCGGCCGCCCGGCTCGACGTGAATGAGTCGGGATCGTCTCCTTGACACCACTTGGCTGGCCGGAGAGATTCGGCGCCTCTCACCCATCGGACGCCAACATGCGCCTCGCCCACCGACTTCTCGATCATCCCTTCTATCAATCCTGGCAGCACGGCAATGTCACCGTGGAGCAGTTGTCGCGCTACGCCGAGTCGTACGCCGAGCTGATCGCCACGATGCCCTCGTGCTGGGAACGGATCGGGCGGGAGCTCGGTGCCGATACCGCGGCGATCGCCGCCGATGAATACCACCACATTGCGCTCTGGCAGTGGTGGGCGCGGCGCCTGCCACGTCCCGAACGAGCGCCCCGACTGACCGCCGCGATCGAGATGTGCCGCAACCTCCCCGCCGCCGAGTTGCTTGGCGCCATTCACGCGTTCGAGGTGCAGCAACCGGACGTGGCGCGGACCAAGCGCGACGGACTGCTGGCGCACTACGGCTTCCACGCCACCGACCTGGCATATTTCGACGCGCACATCGACGAGGCGGAACACATTGCGTTCGGCGCCGCGCTGGCCCGCGCGCAGGACGAGGCGGCTGTCGGCCGCGGCTTTGCCCGGGGGGCCGAGGTGTTCTACCACTCGCTCGACGCGTTCGTCGCCTAGCGCCATGATCCAGTCCGCTCGTCAGCGCTCGTTCGCCACCATCGTCGGCGGCGTGCTGCTTCTTGCGCCCTCCCGGCCTGCGGCGGCCCAGGACTCCACCAGTGGCCGCGCCAAGCCGCTCCCCACCATCGAAGCGAAGACCGCCGGCATGCGGAAGCTGGACGGCTTCTTTCCACTGTATTGGGACGACGACGCCGGCGCGCTGTACATGGAGATTCCCCGCCTCGGTACCGACGTGCTCGACATGGACGGGCTGGCAAGCGGGCTGGGCTCGAACGACATCGGGCTCGACCGCGCCGCGGTAACCGGATCGCGCGTGGTGCGGTTCGAGCGCGTCGGGCGGAAGGTGCTGATGGTCCAGCCCAATCTCGATTATCGCTCGTCGAGTCGCGACTCCGCCGAAGTCGCCGATGTGCGCGACGCGTTCGCCTCGTCGGTGCTGTGGGGATTCGACGCGGTGGCAATCAGTGACAGTGGCCGGCGCGTGCTCGTGCCGATGAACGACTTCCTGCTGCACGACCCGGCCGACATCGCCCAGCGGCTCGGCCCCGGCAGCTACAAGCTCGACACCGGTCGCAGCGCCGTCTCGATGACGATGACGCAGAATTTTCCCGAGAACACCGAAATGGAAGCGGAGCTGACGTTCGTGCTGCAACCGGGTGGGCGCGGGAACACCGGTGGGGGCATGGCATACTTCCAGGGCGTGGGCGCCGTGTCGTCGACGCCGGAGGCGGCCACGCTCCGGCTGCATCACTCGTTCATCCAGCTTCCGGACAGCAGCACGTTCGTGAAACGCGCCTACGATCCGAGTTCCGGTTTCGGGCCGTTCGGGTACCAGGACTACACCACGCCGCTCGATTCGTCATTGACGAAGCGCTTCATCACCCGGCACCGGCTGGCCAAAATCGATCCGTCAGCGCCCCTGAGCGATCCGGTCAAGCCGATCGTCTACTACGTCGATCCCGGCACACCGGAACCGATGCGCTCGGCCCTGATCGAAGGCGCCAGCTGGTGGAACCAGGCATTCACCGCGGCGGGGTATCGCAACGCCTTCCAGGTCAAGCTGTTGCCGCCCGGCGTCTCGCCGCTCGACATCCGCTATAACATCATCGACTGGGTGGACCGATCGACACGCGGCTGGAGCTATGGCGGCGGGATCATCGACCCGCGCACCGGCGAGATCCTCAAGGGAGTGGTGACTCTCGGCGCGCTACGGGTGCGGCAGGACTGGCTGATTGCCGAGGCGCTGCTGCAGCCCTACAAGACTGGCACGGAGCAGACACCGCAGATCGAGGCGTGGGTCCTGGCCCGGCTCCGGCAGCTCGCTGCACACGAAACCGGTCACACCCTCGGCCTCGATCACAATTACTACGACAGCGATTCGGGGCGGATCAGCGTGATGGACTACCCGGCGCCGCTGCTCACCCTCAAGCCGGACGGCACGCTCGACGCGTCGAAGGTCTACGCCACCGGCATCGGCGCCTGGGACAAGGTGTCGATCGCGTATGGCTATCAGGACTTCCCCGCCGGCACCGACGTGCACCGGGCGTTGCAGACCATTCTCGACACCGCGTATTCGCACGACCTCCGCTATCAGACCAACCAGGACATCGACGTCAACCCCCGCGTCGATCAGTGGTCGAACGGCACCAATGCCGCCGCCGAGCTTGATCGCATCATGGCGATCCGCAGGTCGGCGCTCCGGACGTTCGGTACCAACACCATCAAGCTCGGAACCCCGCTGGCGCAGATCGAGGAAGCACTGGTGCCGCTCTACATGTACCAGCGCTATCAGGTGGAAGCGGCCGCCAGCGTTCTGGGCGGCATTCATTACACTTACACGCTGCGTGGCGACGGCCGGGAGGCGTTCCAGCGCGCCAGTGGCGCCGAGCAGCGGGCCGCGCTCTCTGCGTTGATGCGGGTGCTGCAACCGTCCGTGCTGGCGCTCGCCGATTCACTGCTCCGCTTGATTCCGCCCCGCCCGGAAGGATTCGACATGACGCGGGAACTCTTTCCGCGGAATACCGGGATGGCGTTCGACGCGCTGACCCCCGCGGTGGTGGCAGCGCAGCATCTGGTCGGCATGCTGCTCACGCCGGACCGTGCCGCGCGGATGGCAGAACAGCACGCGCTGGATCCGACGTTGCCCGGGCTGGATGAGGTGATCGACACCGTGGTGGCGACGGCGTTCGGCGCGGCGGCAGCGACGCCGTACCAGGCCGAGATCAAGCGGGCGGTCGAACGCGTGGTGGTCGACCAATTGACCATGCTGGCTGGCGATGCGCCGATGGCCGACGTCCGGGCGCTGGCGGGCTACGCGCTGCAGCGCCGGCTCACCGCGCTCTCGCAGCCGCCAGCGGGCGACGCGATGTCGCGCGCCAACGCAGACTTGCTGGCGGGAGACATCCGCCGATTCCTGAACCGCCCCGCCACGCCGGCGGCGCACCTCTCGCCGCCCGATGTTCCACCCGGCGCCCCGATCGGCGAGCCGGCGATGGACTGGCTCCGACTGCTACCAGGCGAAGCGCGAGCCGGCACCGGCTATTGGCAGTAGCGGCCGGCCGCGTCAGCCGGTCTGTGCTTCGAGGCGTGCCGCGGCGGCGGTCCAGCGGCTCAGCGCTGCGTCGAGTTCGGAACGGATGCGCTCGCGGTCGTCGGCCAGACGGCGCCATTCGCCGACCACGCCGGCGTCCTGATAGATCGCCGGATCGGCCAAGCCTGTTTCGAGACGGGCGAGTTCCGCCTCCAGAGCATCGACACGCTGTTCCGCTTCCGCGACTTCGGCCTCGAGTTGGCGCCTCGCAGCCGTCGCGCTGTCAGTGGTGCGCCCAGGGCGCTCGGATCGCGGCGACGGGCGCGACGACGCATTGCCCCTGGTTTTCGCCACCGCGGCCACACGTTGGCGCGCCGCGCGGTCGGCTTCCCACTCGTCGAACGTTCCGGGTAGTCTCGCACCGTCCCGTCTTCGATCGCCCAGATCCTGGTGCAGAGCGACGTGAGCAATGCGCGATCGTGCGACACCATGAGCACCGTGCCGTCGTATCCGGCAATTGCATCTTCCAGCGCCTCGATCGACTCGACGTCGAGATGATTGGTCGGCTCGTCGAACACCAGCAGGTTGGCATGCTCCAGCATCATGAGCGCCAGCGCCACCCGGGCCCGTTCGCCGCCGGAGAGCGTCCCCGCCTTCCGCAGCACTTCGTCGCCGCTGAATCCGAACCGTCCGAGGTGGCCCTGGATCTGTCCGCGCGTCCACATGCCGCGGCGATGCGCGATCAGGTCGTACATCGACGTATCCGGATCGACATTCGACAGATCCTGACGGTAGAACGCGATCTCCGCGGCCGGCATGATCCGCACGTGGCCAGCGGCGGGCGGCAGCTCGCCCAGCAGCGTGTGAAGCAGCGTCGACTTGCCGGCCCCGTTCGGTCCGATCAATCCCACCACGTCGCCGCGCCGCAGCGTGCCGCTCCATGGCTCGATCAGCGCGCGACCATCGCGGGCCACGACCAGGCGGCTGGCCACCAGCAACTGGTCCCCGCCTCGCGACGCCGCCTCGAACGCCACCGACATCGTCTCGTCTTCGCCCGGGGGAGCGGTGAGTCGCTCGACCCGATCGAGACGGCGGCGGCGCCCCCTGGCCTGTGCCGAATTTCCCCCGGCGATGTTCCGGCGAATGAAGTCCTCTTCAGCCGCGATCTTCGCGTCCTGCTTCCGGACGGCACGCTCCTGGGCCAGGCGCCGTTCGGCACGTTGGTGCACGAAGACGTCCCATCCGCCGTCGTACGCCGCCGCCGAGCCACCTTCCAGATGCAACGTGTGATCAGTCACCGCGGCCAGAAAGGCGCGATCGTGCGAGATCAGCAGCACCGTCTCGTCGGAATCGTGCAGGTAGCTCTGCAGCCACCGCGTGGTGTCGAGATCGAGGTGATTGGTCGGTTCGTCGAGAATGAGGAGGTCGGCCGGAGCAACCAGCTGCGCCGCGAGGGCCAGCCGTCCCCGTTCCCCGCCCGACAACGCTTCGACCGAACGCATGCGCGCTTCCGCCGGGTCGAATCCCAGCCCGGACAGGACGGCGTCGACCCGGGCGGTGGCGGCGTACCCGCCGGCGTGTTCGAACCGCTCCTGGTCCCGCGAATAGCGGTCAAGCATCTCGGCGGTCACCGCCTCGCCGGCGGTGCTCATCGCGTCGAGCTGCCGCTGAAGTGCGTGCTCGAGCGCAAAGAGCTCGGAGAAACCCGCCGCCGCCGCGGCCCAGACGGTCTCCGCGCCGGCCAGCGCCCGATACTGATCCATGACGGCAATCCGCAATCCGGCCGCACGCGAGACCGTGCCGGTATCCGGCTCGCGGACGCCCTGGACCAGGTCCATCAACGTCGTCTTGCCGCTGCCGTTCCGCCCCACGATACCCCAGCGGTCGCCCTGCTCCACCACGAACGTCACCCGTTCGAAGAGCGGGACGCCGCCGAATCGGACTGCCAAGTCGCTCACCGAGAGAATCGCCACACCACCTCCGCCGGACGGCCATGATAACACCGTCGAGGCGGAAAAAGGCGGTACATTCGGGAATGACCGGAACAATGTCGCCCGAACGCGCACGCCGATTCTTCGAACGCCCGACGTTCGCCGCCACCGTCGGCGTTCTCGCCACCTTTTCCATCGGGTGTGCGACGCCGAAGCCCGTCACGGGGCCGACCCCTCACCGGGTCGACCTCCCCGCCGCCCGGGCCCTGATCTCCCGCGTCGTCCCCGGCCGCGGCAATGACTTTGTCGTCGCCTCGATTCCCGACAGTGCCGGCCTCGATGTCTTCGAGGTGGCGTCGCAGGGCAAGAAGGTCGTGCTGCGCGGCTCCTCCGGCGTTGCCATCGCCTCGGCACTCGACTGGTATCTCGAACACGTGGCCGGCGTCAACGTCGATCCTCCGCGTCAGGCCGGTCACCCTCCCCACCCCGCTGCCGGCGCGTGCCACGGCCGGTCCACATCACGACGCCGCTACCGCCTCCGCTACTTCTTCAACTACTGCACGTTCTCGTACTCGATGGCGTGGTATGACTGGAACGACTGGCAACGCGACGATCGACTGGCTGGCGATGAAGGGCGTCAATGCACCGCTCGCGGTGACGGGTGAAGAAGGCGTCTGGCGCCAGGTGCTCACCGATTTCGGATTCAGCCGACAGCAGATCGCCGCGTTCCTCGTGGGTCCGGCGTATCTCCCGTGGGGATGGATGGCGAACATCGACGGCCTCGGCGGACCACTTCCCGACCGCTGGATCGACGGTCACATGGCCCTCGAAAAGAAGGATCCTCGCCCGCGAACGTTCGCTCGGCATGACGCCGATCCTGCAAGGCTTCACCGGGCACGTGCCCCAGTCGATCACCGCCGTCATCCCCGGAGCGAAGATCCATCAGACCGGCGACTGGTCGGCCGGGTTTCCCGGAACCTGGTTCCTCGATCCGCTCGATTCGCTCTTCCAGCGGATGGGGAATGATTTCATCGCGCGGCAGCAACAACTCTTCGGCACCGATCACTACTACGCCGCCGATCCGTTCAACGAGATCGACCCGCCGTCGAACGACTCGACGTTCCTGGCCGCGATGGGCGGCGCCATCTACGGCGGCATGACCTCGGCGGACCCGAACGCGATCTGGGTGCTGCAGGGCTGGTTCCTGGTGAACTCGTCGAAGTTCTGGAGGGATCCGCAGGCCTAGGCGCTGCTCGGCGCGGTGCCCGACGACCGGATGGTCGTGCTCGACCTGTGGGGCGAGCGCGTACCGGTGTGGAAGGTGCGCCACGCGTTCTACGGCAAGCCGTGGATCTGGAATGTGCTCTACAATTTCGGCGGAAAAGTGAGCGTGGGCGGCGACCTGCCCGCACATCGCCGCCAATCTCGATACCGCATGCTGGTAGCCCCGACAAGGGGAAGTTCGCGGGAATCGGGATGATGATCGAAGGGTTCGGCACCAATCCGATCGTTCGAGGATTTCGTGATGGATCAGGTGTGGCGCGACAGCGTGCCCGACGTCACGCCATGGACGCGCGCCTGGATTGCCCGCCGGTACGGCTCGTATCGATCCGTCGGCCTGGAGCGCGTGGCAGCTCCTGCTGCGCCACCGCGTTCCGTTCGGCCGCGACCAGACGGGCGAACTTCCTCGCCGAGCGGCCGCAGTTCTATCTCAAGGGACGGGCGTACCGCACTGGGCCGATGCCGCCGTACGATCGCGCGGCTGCTCGGCGCGGCGCTCGATTCGCTGCTGGCTGCCGCTCCGCGGCTCGGCGCCAACGACAACTACCGCTACGACGTGGTGAATCTCACCCGGCAGGTATTGGGCGAACTCGGACTTCCGCTGGTGACAGCGTCCAGGCGGCGTACGAGCGGAAGGATCGCGATGCGCTGCTGGCGAACGAGGCCGCGTCGAGGCGCTGCTGCGCGACATCGACACACTGCTCGCGACCCGGTCCGAATTCCTGCTGGGGAGCTGGATCGCCGACGCGAGGCGGTGGGGAACGAACGTCGATGAGCGCCGACTGTACGAATGGAACGCACGGAACATCATCACGCTCTGGGGCGCACAGTGTACCGAGGGCCAGAACGACGACCTGAACCTGTATGCGTTCAAGGAGTGGTCGGGGATGTTCACCGGTTACTTCCTGCCGCGGTGGGAGAAGTTCTTCGCGGCGCTGAATCGGTCGCTCGACGCCGGCTGCGCCGTTCGACCGGGCGCCATTCGCGGCGGCGTCGTGCGACGTGGGAACAGCAGTGGTCGCACGATACGGCGGGGTTCCCAACGCAGCCCAGCGGCGATCCGATCGCGGTGTCGCAACACCTACGGACAAAGTGGCGCGGGCAGTAGCAGCGCGGTCCCGCTCGGGACCGCCCCAAAGCAGTCCCGGCGGAGGCCCGGTATATTCTCGCGTTCGGTTGCTGCCAGAGGGCTGCCACCGGTTCGCGGTCCACGCTCCTACTCGAGGACACCTCCATGAAGCGCCAGACACTGTTGCTGTTCGCCATTGCCTTGGCTCCGGCCGTCGCCTCGGCCCAGGGATCCCCCGTCGCCGACGCCTTCCGCGCCGACGAAGCCACGATGGCCAAGAACCTCGTCGCCGCCGCCGAGACGATGCCGGCTGCCGACTATGGCTACAAGCCCACTCCGGCCCAGATGCCATTCGGCCAGGTGGCGACACACCTCGCACAAGGGAACGACCTCTTCTGCGGCGCGATCGGCGGCATGAAAGCCCCGATGCGCAGCAACGTGGCGCCCACGGACAGCAAGGATGTGCTGGTGGCGCGGCTCAAGGAGACGTTCGCCTTCTGTGACCAGGCGCTGGCCAAGCTCGACGACTCGAAGCTGGGCGAGGATCTGCCGATGTTCGGCGGCAAGATGACCCGTGCCGCGATCATCATCATGACCGCCGGCGACTGGGAAGACCACTACAGTCAGTGGTCCAACTACCTCCGGCTCAAGGGCTTGCTGCCGCCCACGGCCAAGAAGCCCTAAGACCCTGAAGGCGCCACCGGATCGGATGGGCCGCCCGGTGGCGCCGTGATCGTGTGGCCATCGCCGGGCGCCGGCGTCTCCCCAACGTCACCAACGGGAGAGTGACCATGCTGGGCTGGGCCCTGATGTTCCTGATCGTTGCCATCATTGCCGGCATCTTCGGCTTCGGCGGAATCGCCGTGGCTTCGGCGGGGATCGCCAAGATCCTGTTCTTCATCTTTGTCATTCTGCTGATCGTCTCGCTGGTCATGCATACCGGACGCGGCCGGAGATTGCCGCCGCTCTGACGTCGGCTGGCGCCGCACCACGTCGTCGGCGCCTTCGATGCATCGAAGGCTGCGTTCGACCGGATCGGCGGCGACAGGCCGCCGCTCCGGTCGGCGCTCGATCAACCTCGGCCCCCGCAGCACTTTCGTACGCCGCCCACCTCCCCGCCCCGCGCCCTGTGGGGTATGATTGGGCACACCTCCGATGTACAGGTCCCCGGCACGCGGAGTACCCATATGTCGCTCTCAGCTCGTATCTCGCGGCAGTTGCCGGCACTTGGATCCGCGGCCCTGTTCATACTGGCCGGCTGCGGTACCAGCGCCACACCAACCACCACGGCGAACCCGGCGTTGGACATCTCGCTGACTCAGGCCGCGAGCACCGTCAAGTCCGGCTTTGGTACCGAGATCAGCGGCTCGGTCGTCCGCCCCCCCGGTTATACCGGAGTGATCACGATCACGGCGAGCGGTGGCGCACCCTATGTCTCGACCGAGGTCACCAGGCAGCCAACCGTCGGATCGGACGAGTTCACGATCGCCGTCGTGGCCAACGTCGTCTCCGGCACCTACCACCTGACCGTGACGGCATCCGGCGCCGGCGCAACCAGTGTCAGCGCCGCGTACGACCTCTCGGTAGTGCAGGCCGACGCCGCCAGTGGCACATTCGCCGCGACGATCGACAACGAGACCTGGCACGCCACATCGTTCGAAATGAGCGGCCTCGCGTCGAGGGATTCGCCAATGTACATCTCGGCGAGTGACGCCAATTACACGGTCGAGATCGCGGTGCTGCAGCCACGCACCGGGATGTTCCAGATGGACGGGAAGTCATTTTCGACCAATGTTCCCATCGCCTCGATCTCCGACAATGTTGCCTCGTGGTCGGCCGTCGGTACGTTGACGATCACCACGCTCGACAGCAACCACGTCGCGGGTTCGTTCATGTTCACCGGTGAACCGACGTTGCCCAAGTCGAGCGGCAACCGCACCGTGACCGGCGGTACCTTTGATCTGAAGTACTGAGGGACACGCCGTGCGGGTGGTTCATTCCCGGCACCGGATGCCAGCCTCGCCCGCCCCCCACCTCCGCGCCGGACGACGACCCTGATGTGTGGCATCGCCGGCTTCCGGCGCCGCGGTGGTGGCCCCGCCGACGTCGCCATTGTTACACGCATGCTCGACCGCCAACGCCACCGCGGCCCCGACGACCGCGGTACGTGGTGCGCTGGCCCGGTGGCGCTCGGCCTCGACCGTCTCAGCATCCTCGATCTCAGCGAACACGGGCACCAGCCGTTCGTGACACCGGACGGTACCGGCGCCATCGCCTACAACGGCGAGGTCTACAATTGGCGCGCGCTGCGTCGCGAACTCGAGGCCGATGGGGTTCCGTTCACGTCGGCCTGCGACACCGAAGTCGTGCTCCACGCGCTGCACCGGTGGGGACCGGAGCGTGCCATCCCGCGATTCGACGGCATGTTCGCCCTGGCCTATTACGACCGGCGCGCCGACGACCTCTGGCTTGCCCGTGATCGCACCGGGATCAAGCCGCTGGCGATCGCCGAGGTGGGCGGTTTCGTCGTGTTCGCGTCGGAAGCGAAGGCCCTGTTCGCGCATCCCGATGTGCCATGCCGCCCGGACATTCACGCGCTGGTCACCCAGGTGTATCTCGAACGCCTTGTCGGCGGGTGGACCCCGTTCGAAGGTGTCCGCAGCGTCATTCCGGGCACCATGATCCGGATCGGCGCCGGTGACACCGCGACGATCACCTGGTTCGATCTCGAGCGCGACGTCGACGTCGATCGGATTCTCCGCAGCGCGCAGCAGCCATTCGCCGAGCATGTTGAGACGTTCCGGCGATTGCTGGAGCACAGCGTCGAACAGCACCTGCAGAGCGACGCGCCACTGGCGGTAATGTGCAGCGGCGGCGTGGATTCGTCGCTCACGACTGCCATCGCCAAGCGCCACAAACCGGATCTGGTGGCGTTCGTCGCCGACGCCGAAGGACTCATGCCCCCGGAAGCCGACAAGGCGCAGCGCGTCGCCGACCATCTCGGCGTCGCCCTGCAGCGCGTGGTAATCCGCGATGCGGACTTCCCGCGTCTCTGGGCCGAGGCGGCCTGGTACAACGACGGGCCGATGTATTTCCAACAGAACCCGCTGGCGCTCGCGGTGAGCGAAGCGGTGCGCGACGCCGGCTTCAAGGTGCTCGTCACCGGCGAGGGGTCCGACGAACTGTTCATGGGCTACGGCTGGCAGACGGAGATCGGCCGGATGTGGCGGCTGCGGCAGTGGCATGGGCGATTGGTGCCTGACGTGGCCCCCGTCCGTCGCCTGACCCGCTGGTTGCAGTGGCTCGTGCCGTTCGACCGTGCCGCCATGGCGCAGGAACCATTCGACCATCGCACTGCGCTCGGCGTTGCACCGCCTGGCGCCGAACTGGTGATCGACGGCGGGATGCGCCGCGGCCGGGCGCGCTCGCTCTTTGCGCGACTCGATCGAATCCCGGCGCTGGGTGACCGCGCCATGCTGGCACGCCAGTTCGACGACGTCTACCATCACCTGCGCGTGGTGCTCGAGAGCAACGATCGCATGACCATGGCGGCATCGATCGAGGCCCGGGTGCCGTTCCTCGAGAATGACCTGATCGACTTCGGGCTGCATCTGGCGCCGCGGGCAAAGTACGGCCGTCGCCAGCGCAAACGCGTGGTCAAGGCGCTCGCGGAGACGCTGCTTCCCCGGGACATCGTCCATGCGCCGAAGGTGGGCTTTGGCTTCCCAGGTGCATTCATGACCGGCTACGAAGACCTGCTGCGCGACGGCCTGGTGTCGCAATGGTTCAAATGGGGCGTTCGCGAGACGCCGGGGATGTTCGAGTTGATGCGCCGCCAGCCGATGCTCGGCCGGAAGGTGGTCGGCATGGAGCTCTGGGCGCAGCTCTATTTCAACGGCACGACGCCGGACGAGATGGCGGAGCGGCTCCGGGCGGTGCGGGTGTTAGCGTAGGAGTGGCGTTTCGTTCAGCGGCACTGCACTTGACAGCGCCGCCTTCGCACCGCAACCTCAACCCCTCTCCGCCTTCTCCCGCTCGTTCTTTCACGCCCCGCCCGCGCCGGGCACGAGGTTCCGATGCAATGGGATACCGGCAACATCGCCTTCATGCTGGTTTCGACCTCCCTGGTCATGCTGATGACGCCCGGACTGGCGTTCTTCTACGGCGGGTTGGTGGGGCGGAAGAACGTGCTGACCATCATGATCCAGAGCTTCGTCTCGATGGGCGTGACGACGGTGCTGTGGGTGGTCTGCGGCTACTCGATGGCGTTCAGCGGCAGTTACGGCGACCCGGCCAATCCTGACATCGGTGGCGTGATCGGCAACTTCCACCTGGCGTTCCTGCACGGCGTCACCGCCACCACACCGTTCCCCGGCTCGCCCACGATCCCGCTGGTGGTGTTCATCGCCTATCAGATGATGTTCGCCCAGATCACGCCGGCGCTGATCACCGGCGCCTTCGCCAACCGGGTCAGCTTCAAGGCCTACCTGCTCTTCCTCGTGGCGTGGCTGCTGCTGGTCTATTTCCCGGTGGCCCACATGGTCTGGGGCGGCGGCCTGCTGCAGCACGCCGGGGTGCGCGATTTCGCCGGCGGCATCGTGGTACACGCCACGGCGGGGTTCGCGGCGCTGGCAGCGGTGTTCTATATCGGCAAGCGCCGTGTGGCTGACGCCGGATTGCACAGCATCCCGCTGGTGGCGCTCGGCACCGGGCTGCTCTGGTTCGGCTGGTACGGGTTCAACGCCGGCAGCGAGCTCAAGGTCGACCCGGTCACGGCACAGGCGTTCCTCAACACCGACATCGCCGCGTCGTTTGCCGCGATGACCTGGCTGGTGCTGGCCTGGACCATCGAGAAGAAACCGAAGTTCGTCGGCCTGCTGACCGGCTCGATCGCCGGCCTGGCCGCGGTCACGCCCGCGGCCGGCTACGTGACCATCGGGACCGCGGTGTTCATCGGGATCGTGGCCAGCGTAATCTGTTACGCCGCCATCTGGTTCAAGAACCACGAGGGGTGGGACGACGCGCTCGATGTCTGGGGCGTCCACGGCGTCGGGGGCGTCGTCGGCGTGCTGTCGCTGGCCGTCTTTGCCGACGCCTCCGTCAATCCCGCCGGCGGCACCAACGGGCTGCTCCTCGGCGGCACACACTTCTTCGTGGTGGAGAGCCTCGCCGTGATCGGCGCCGCGGCGTATGCGTTCGCCTTTACCTATGTGATGCTGAAGGTGATCAACGTCGTGTCGGCGGTCCGCGTCACGGCCGAACAGGAAGAGATCGGCCTCGACCAGACGCTGCACGGCGAGCAGGCCTACATCTGATGTCCTGACACGCTCAGCGCCGCCGCCGGATCGGTCACTTCGCGCTTGAGGCCGCGGTGCGCGTCGAAGATCCGGCGGTGGGCCTGATAGGACCACTCCCCGCCGCGGACGTAATAGTCGGCCACCCACGCCTGCAGCTGGTCCAGCATTGCGTCCTGCTCCTGCTGCGACGCGTACTTCGCCGGCTCCCACGGCCGGCGACGGTTGTTGGCGAGACACGCATCGAGACCAGGATTGAGAAAGATCAGTTCGGTGGCGGCACCCGCGGCCTGCTCGGTCAGCTCGCCGTAGCACCCCTCGATGACCCATTGATCGTGCCCGGCCAGGAACCGTTCGAGATCGGCCGTGATGGCCGACGCGTCTCGTTGCACCGCGATCTGACCCGGTTCCCAGACGATCGCATCGAGCTCGAGGTGGGTCAGGGCGTGGGCCGACGCCAATGCGCGGGCATACGTGGATTTGCCGGAACCGGAGTTGCCGAAGATCAGGATGCGCATGAACCGGCCCCGTCGCCAACGGTGTGGGTGCGACAATGATACGCGTCGCGAGAGGTGAGCGGCACCGGCGGAGTTACCTTGGAACAGGTCACTCCGGATTCCGGGACTCGATGAAGATCACACCGCGTACCCTGCTCGTCCTGATTCTTCCCTCCGCCACCGCTATCGGCGCCTGGCTGCTGCTGCCCGGCCCGTTTGTCCACGGTGTCATCATCGGTGTGGTCGTGGCCGTCGCCGGATTGGCCGTCGCCGCAAGGATCGTGTTCGCAATGGCGAAGCGGCGCGCCCGGAGGACCCACGGTTCCGCTACGCTCGCCCCGCCGCAGCTCCCCGATGCCCGGTGGGATCGCGTCATGCCGTTGACCGATCTCGACGGACAACCGTTCAGCTTCGAATCCGCCGCCGACAAGGTGATCGTGCTGAATCTGTGGGCCACGTGGTGCAGCCCGTGCATCCGGGAGCTTCCCGGCCTGAAGCGGTTGATGGCGGCAACGGCGGATCTCGACGTCCGCTTCGGATTCGTGACGGGAGAAGACCCTGAAACGGTGCAGGCGTTCATGGCCAAGCACGACATCTCGTTACCGGTGTACATCCGATCGGTTGAGTTGCCGCTCTGTTTCAAGACGCGCGGCATTCCCGCCACGTTCGTGATCGATGGCTCGGGCCGAATCGCCTTCGGGCACACCGGCGCGGCCGCGTGGGATGGGGATGATGTGGTAGCATTCATTCGAGGTCTCGCGGCGAGGCCCATGATCTGAACCAACGGAGCCGACACCGATGCCCACCCTGATCACGCACTTCGACGCCGAATACCGGCGCTACAAGACGATGGCCGAAAAGGCCCTGGCCCAGGTACCCGAAGGGGCGCTCTCGCTTCCCGGCCCGAACGGCGGCAATTCGCTCGCCGTGATCTGCTGGCACGTCGCCGGCAACCTCCAATCGCGGTTCACCGATTTCCTCACCGGCGACGGCGAGAAGCCGTGGCGCAACCGCGAGGAGGAATTCGCCGCGCGAAGCGTCACCCGCGACGAACTCCTCGCCGAATGGGAACTCGGCTGGAACATGCTGCTGCACACGCTGGATGGATTGACCGACGCCGACCTCGAGCGGACCGTCACCATCCGGGGCACCCTGATGGCAGTTTCGGAAGCGCTGCTCAGGTCACTGGCGCACGCCAGCTACCACGTGGGCCAGATCGTGACCGTCGCCCATGCCATCGTGGGAGACGAGTGGAAATACCTCACCATCCCGCCCGGCGGCTCGGCGGCATACAACGCCAATCCGACGTTCGAGAAGCCGATGGACTTCGTGAAGAACCGATCCTGAGCGACCCGGGACGCGGGCGAGACGACGAGCGGTGCGGCGAGCGGTGCGGCGAGCGGTGCGGCGAGCGGAGCGGCGGGCGAGAGGGCCTCTTGCTCCGCTCTCCGCAATCCACGCTCGTGGTATCGGGTCAGGCATCGGCGAGCTGCTCCGCTGCCTCCGCTGCGAGGCCCTCTCGCCCGTCGCTCCGCCTTTACTCACAGCTCATGGCTCACGGCTCACGGCTTGGTGCTCGCCCGTCGCTCCGCTCACGATTGACGCCCGACGACCAGCGACTATCCCTCACGTCCCCAGAAACAGCACATGCACGTACGTGCCAAGCCGGACGTTGTAGGCCAGGTACCAACCGTCGTGATCCGGATCGAGATAGAGCACGATGTCGTCGCTGTCCCACAGCCAATCGGAGCAGTAGCGGTAGTCGTACGTCGCCACCTTGAAGTAGTAGCCACGGATCGCGAACCGCACCCTGGTGCCACCATGCATCCGCCAGATGTGGGTGGGCCCGAGGGTCGCCGGGAAGTGGCCCTGCTCCCACGGATGGCTGAGCATGTAATGCGGATTCCTCGGGTCGGCGTCGAGTCCGATCCACTGTCCGTCGCTCGCATGGACGTGCGGCACGTTCGGGTGACCCGCCTGATCGCGGAATCCCCCCGCGGCCGGAGGCGGCGGTGCTCCCGGCTCACCACGGACCGGTCCGTGCTGCGGAATGAATCCGCCACCGACCGCTGGCTCCGGCGGCGGTTTCGGTGCAGGAGCCGGGGCCGGGGCCCTGGGCCGGGCCGGACGCTGCCCTTGGGGCTGCGGCTGACTCCGGCCCGATTGCGGCGGGGGTGGAGGCGGAGGCGGCGGCGGCGGCGGCGTCGGATGTTGCGGCGCCTGGTGCTGCGGCGTCGGATGTGGTTGTGACGGATTGTTCGGATTCGGGTGCCCCTGCGCCGCCCCGACCGCCGGCAACGCCAGTGATAGCACCAATACTGCGGCCAACCGTTTCATACTCCGCTCCCTTTGCGACATCGAACCAGTGCCCAATGATATGTCGCGCCCGGTGGGGAACCAGTGGTGTCAATTCGACGACGCCACAACGACGCAATCGTGAGACGTCGATTCCGGCAGCATGATCGGCTCCTTCCGCCGCAGGAAATAGCCAGGCCCCGCACGCCGAGTCCGGCATGCGGGGCCTCTGGGCTCCGGGCTCTGGGCCCTACTTCGTCCCGCCCGCCGACACCACTCTCGTCTTCCCCCCCACGATCGGTATCGTGAAGTACGAATGCGCCAGGTCGATCGTGAGCTGCGTCCCGGGCTTGGGCCAGAGCGTGAATTCGCGATCGCTCGACATGATCATCACCGCCAACTGCTTTCCGGCGGGAATGAATTCGTCGTCGGGTTCGAGATCGAACGTCATGTCGTAGAACTTCCCCGGCACCAGCGGCACGCCGGGCAGCGTCGATTCGTAGTTGCCGCCGTGCGTCGAGCGACCGATAGTTCTGCGGGTCGGCCCAGCCGCGCGTGACCAGCCCGTCGTGGCTCGACGAGCCGGCGCGGGTCGAGTCGTACGGCAACATCACCAGCCACACCGACAGATTCGCCGCCGGCTTGCTGAGCGCCAGGCGGAGCGTCACCTGAGGCGTCCCCGAGATCTGCACCGTATCGGTGAACGGCGCCGTGGCGTAGATCAGGCGGTGATCCGATCGCGACGACATGGCGTAATCGCTGCCGGTGGAATCGACGTCGTCGAACAGCGACTCGGTGCCGCTCGTGGCGGCGTCGAATGACAGCTGGCCGACGCCGTTGCCACCCCCGGCGGGATGGAACACCACCGGCACCGAACCCGGAATCGGGAACGATGCGAACGGCGTCGGCGGCACCACCAACCGGGGCCCGCCGAACCCGCGCCCACCACGTCCCCGCCCTCGACCGCGGCCACGACCGGCGCTGGTGTCGACCGGCTGCGGATGCGCCGCGATGTACTCCCGCAGCGAATCGAGCGACCTGGTGGCCTGGGGATCCTGCATCCCCGCGTCCTGCACGATCCACACCGGCGGGTCCTTCTGGACACCGTTGTCGACACCGTACAGGTAGTGCGAGAACCAGCGGTTGACCATCTCGGCCGGCGGATTGCCGCCGTGACCGCCGGTGTGGAGATAGATCGACACCGGCAAGCCGTCCTTCTTCATCTCGTTGTAGATGCGGACGCTGTGCTCGGAGACGACGTTGTAGTCGTTGAAACCGTGCGCCAGCAGGACGGCAGCCTTGATGTTCTTGACGTGAAGCAAGAGGTCGCGATTCAGCCAGAACTGGTTCATGTCACCGGTCTGGCGGTCCTGGCCGTTCTTGCCGGCAAAGATGCCGTTCTTCCAGATGCTGTCGCAGCGGGCGCGGTTGGCGGTATCACCGCTCTCGATGAAGTCGTAGAGCACGTCGACGTCTTCGCCGAGGTAGCCGCCCGGGGAGCGCACCAGCCCGTTGGTGCGGTAGTAGTGGTAGTAGGTGGTATTGGGCGATACCGGAATGACGACTTCCAGACCCTTGGGGGCCTGGGTGGCGGCGGCGAGCGGCAGCGTCCCCTCGTACGACGTCCCCATCATCCCGACCTTGCCCGTGGTCCACGTCGCCTTCACCTCGACGTTGCCGGTCTTGGTGGTGTACCCCTTGGCTCGGCCGTTGAGCCAGTCGATCACCGCGGCGGGCGCTTCGCGCTCCGGGTAGTCACCAACCGTCGGGCAGCCTCCGGAGAGACCGGTGCCCGGCGCTTCGTTGTGTACCACGGCAAAGCCTCGCGGCACCCATTCCTTGACCAACGCCATCGAGATGGTGTCGCGCGGCGACTTGAACGGTGGGTTGTTCATCTTGCCCCGCGGCGGCGGCACCGTGCCGAGTTCCACCTGCACGTCCCAGTTCACCTGCGGGCGGCCGGTGCCGGCGTAATAGGGGCTCGACCCCATGACGACGGGCACCTTGAGCCCTTCCGTTTCAGTCTGGACCGGCCGGGTCACATCGACGTGGACGCGGTCGGGCTTGCCGTCGTGGTCGGTGTCGAAGTCCGTCTCGACCCAGAGTTCCTGGTGAATCCATTGGCTCGAGTCGGCGAACGCCGGCACGACCTGCGCCTGGCCGTCGACGAAGACGGCGTGGTCCTTGGCCGGCGCCTGGGCGCGGGCGGCGGCGGCGAACACCAGCGACGCGGCAACCGGGACCACGACGAACCAGCGCGAGCCGGTGAGAGTGCGGGGCATGAGCGACCTTCAGCTGAGACGATGGGCCGGGGGGACGGCTGAATCTAAGGTGTCGTTGGTCATTCGTCATGCGTCGATCGAGTCGTTCGTCGTGCGTCGTGCGTCATTACCGGAATTGCAGCGGGGACGGGCGCCGATGACCATCGGCGGCAAAGACCCTCTCGCCCGCCCCGCGCCGTTGACCAGCGGAGACCGGAGCCAGCGGCCCGGTCGGCGCACGCCCCGCGCCCCGGCGGAGGAACCCGCGACACGGATCTCATGGCGCCGGTTGCTGGGCACCGAGCGACGCCGCTGGCTCGGGAAAGACGTACCGGCGGGCCACGGCGTCGTCGACCCAGACCTGCAGTCCGGGTGGTACGACGTACTTGTAGATGGCCACCTCGCCGCTGGTGTAATCCGTCAGGCCACCGAGCTCACGGATCTCGGCGCCGTTGAAGAACACGCGGTAGGTCGTGCCGTACATCGCGGTGCCGACTCGCATCCAGCTGTTTGCCGTCGGCGTGCCCCCGGGCCGCGTCAGGTCGGTGTACACACCGTTGTTGTATTCGGCGATGTTCCAGCCGAGTGACGGTCCGAGGCAGAGGCACAGCAGCGAGTAATACTTGTTGCCGTTGGAGGCGGCCTGACGGAGTCCCTGCGCCATGTTCCAGCTGTTGGAGAGGCCGCTGATATTCCACCACACGTCGAAATAGACATTGTCGACCGTGAAGCGTGGACTGGGAAAGAGGTTCTCCGCCTGGGCCGGTTCGGCGGGATAGGTTGCCGCCGAAGTTCCGCTGTGCGCGCGGCTGTGGTCGACCGCCCAGTGTGAAGTGGCCACGTTGTCCATCGACCATTTGGTAAATGCGCCGGACTCGAAGTCGTCGGAAAACAGGAAGACACTGTCCGGATTCGCCGGCGCCGCCGCCGCCAGCGGGTTGCCGTAATAGACGTAGTACGTCGTATCGGACGTGGACGCGGGGATCGGTGCCGCGGTCTGGAACCAGATTGTCGTTGTACCGGTGTTCCACGCCGAGCCGTTGTCGAGCACGCGGTTCAACTCGACCCATTGTGAACCCGTCCAGTGTGCGACGCGCACATCGTTCCCGGAGGCCATGGCGACGCCGGCCGCGACCATGCCAGCGTGGTCGAGCTGCACCGGGACGGAGTAGCCGGCCGGGACGTCGGTGCTCGCCGCCGTCACGGTCACCTGCCTCCGCCACAGCCACGCGGTGTTGAAGCTCGGCGCAATCACTTTGATCGTTGCCGTGCCGTTGATCCCCTCGCTCGTCGCCGTGATGGTCACGGGCCCGCCCAATGCGACAGCGGTCACGAGGCCGCTCGTCGACACGGTTGCGACGGTGGCGTCGCTGCTGCTCCAGGTGACCGCCGGGCCGCTGATCGGGTTGCCGCCGGCGTCCTTGGGCGTGGCGGCAAGCTGAGCCGTCGCACCCAGCGCAACGGACGACGTGTCCGGCGAGATGGCGACAGCTGCCACCGGTGGCAGCGTCACCGTGACGGCGGCGCTCCCGCTCTTCCCCTCGCTGGTGGCGGTGATGGTCACCGGACCACCCGGGGCGACGCCGGTGACGACGCCGCTGCTCGACACGCTCGCGAGCGCGGCGTTGTCTGAACTCCAGGTGACGGTCCGGCCGGAGAGGGTGTGGCCTCCCGCGTCCTTCGGCGTCGCGGTGAGCGTGGCGGTGCCACCCTGGACTACCGAGGCGGTCGCTGGATCGACGCTGACGCTGGCGACGGGTACCGGCGTCACGGTGACCATGGCGGTGCCGGTCACACCGGCCGCCGTCGCGGAAATGGTGACCGGGCCGCCTGGCGCGACCCCGGTAACCAGACCCGTGCTCGAGACCGACGCGATGCCCGGGCTTCCCGAACTCCAGGCAATGGATTGCCCGCTCACTGTCGCCCCGGACGCATCGAGCGGCACCGCGCTGAGCTGCGTGGTGCCACCCGCCGCGACCGAGGCGGTGGGAGGAGTAACGCTCACGGACGTTACCGTCGGATTCGGCGTGGTACTGCCGGCACCGTTGGAGCACCCCCACGCCACGCCGATGACCGCGGCCGCGGCCACAAGGGTACGGAAGGCGGTGGGCTCGACGGTTCCGGCGCGGAGCGAGCGATCGGTCGGCATGGGGACCTCTGTTGTGGTTCGGCGGTCGGCCTGAGGGGAAGTCGGGCCTCCATGTCTGGTGAGGCGGTAGAGTCGGGCAGGTCGGGTCACGTATGCGCCGCTACTTCGCCATCGTACTCCTCTTCCTCTTCATGCTCGACACCTCGGGCTGCTATTCGTGGCAAAACACGGCGCAGCCCGTTCCCGCGCTCTCGTCCGGGGAATCAAGGAGGAGCTGGCTGCGGAGCGGCGGGCGGGGAGCCGCCCTCCGCGCGCGCGTCCGCGACGCCCGTCAAACGAACCGCGCCGCTCCCCCATGGCGGCAGAAGCGGCGCGGCACCACAGTCAGCCCGAGACGGTCGCTCGGCTGACGCCGGGCTTGAACCTAGGCGATCACCACGTGGCGACCGGTTGCCCAGCTCAGGCTGACGGTGGATCTGGGACTAGACAAGGGATCACCTCCTTCGTTGCGGGTGGGAAATCGGGCGGACAGCAACAATCTGCATCGATCCCGCACGGGAGCAAAGGGGATATGGCAGGTCACTCCGGCGGAGCACACTACAGCACGAGCGGATACAAGTACAATCGGTTTGGACGCCTCGACACGGGATTCGGTGCGGCCGACATCCGATCACAGGGCGATTTGCGCGGGGACGAGCCCGAATTCACGGATCCCGGGGGCCGCTACATGGACTTCGCCCTCGATATATCCGGGTGCGATCGGCTCGGCACGCTGTTCCGGTGGCGTGACACCGACTTCGGGCACCGTTGCGTCGTCCTCGACGACCGTTGCATCGACTTCGGGAACGATTACACCGCCGTCGGAGAGGCTGACACCGACCTCGCGAACGCTGACTTCGACCTCCGGGACGCTGACATCGACCGCGGGAACGCTGACATCAACCGGGGGACGCTGACATCGACCTTGCGAACCCTGACATCGACTGCGGGGACCCTGACATCGACCTTGATTACCGTGACATCGACTGCGGGGACGCTGACATCGACTCCAGGGGGTGACACCGACTGCGTGACCGCTGATGTCGCGTCCGGACCGGATTGCAGCGGGTTGCGAGCAGTGTCCAGAAATCAGGACAGAGTGTCCTTCCAGCAGGACACTCGCTGGTGACACCGGCGCCCGTCGCGCATCTCATGCGCCACGACACGTCGATCGTCGAAGTGCCGCGCTGGCAACGTGATGCACAGCGTCACGCGGCGCGCAATCGCGGGCCGGTCACCGTGGCACACATTTCGCCCATGCAGTCGGGCGCCGACGGCGGTCCGGGTGCCGGCCGGCACGATTCCCTTCTCGATCCCCCTGACGTGCTGGTCCGGTGCCCGGATCGCCGAACCGCGGATGAAAGGAGTTGTACCATGGAAGCCACGATTCGCAGGGTGCTGGCGATGGCCTCGCGCGCCATGGAGTTCGCCACCGCGCACCCCTCCACCGACACGGGCTTTGTGGCCGTGATGAGTCGTCTCAACAACGACCTGGCGCGCACCGACCAGCTGGCGCTGCAGGAAAGCGACGGCCGGGTGGCCGAGCAGACGGCGGTGCGGCGCCACCGGGAGCTGCGGACCACGACGCTGGCGCCGATGATGCGGCATCTCACCGTGGTGGGCGACCTGGCGGCGCAATCCGATCCGACGCTCGCGGGACGGTTTGCGCACCCTGTCAAACGGGTCCCCAACAAGACGTTCATCACCGCGGCCCGGTCGATGCTGCAGGCGGCGACCGATCAGAAGGACGCGCTGCTGGCGGTGGGGCTCGGTGACAAGTTCCTGGACGAGTTCGGCCAGGCGATCACCGAGTTCGACAGCCAGGTCGGCAATGCCAACTCGGGACGCCGCCAGCACATCGGCGCACGGGCCGACCTGGTGGCGGTGGCCGACGACGTGCTCCAGCAGATCCACGTGCTCGACGGGCTGATCCGGTCGGAGTATCGCAACGATCCGGAGCTGCTGGCGGCGTGGACCAGTGCCAGGAATGTGGTGCGGCCCGTCAGGGCTGGGCGGTCGCGGAAGGTGAATCCGGTACCGGGTCCGGTGCAGCCGCCGGGTCCGGCTCCCGTGGTGCCGCCGTCACCTGCACCGCATTCCGCCGTTGCGGGGCCGCCGCGAGCGGCGGTGACGAGTCCGGCGGGGATGGTCCCGTTGGGGGAGATCTGTCGCAGGGGAGTGATCAGGAATCGAAACAGGCGGCGTAGTCGAGCCGCGAGATAGGACAGGCGAGGGGGCGGGTTCCGGAAACGGGGCCCGCCCTCGTCGCTGATGCGCCTACCGCCTGAACCAGAGCGCCGCAGCCGCCGCGACAATCGTGAACAACACGCCGACGAACCAGCGCGACTGCTCGCCGAGGCGCTTCTCCAGCTTGGCGTCCACCGCTGCGAGACCCACGCGTAGTTCAGACGACAGCGCTTCGAATCCCGTCTCGAAGTCCGCCCGCAACTCGGCGATCCGTTGCTCCAGCCTGGCGTCGAGCTGCGTCAGACGCATTGCGAAGTCTGCCCGCAACTCCGCGATCCGTTGCTCCAGCTTGGCGTCGAAGCGGGCAAAGTTCAGTTCGTTCAGCTCGCGCAGGTTGTTGCGATACGTATCGTCCACCTGATTGAACCAATCCACCAGCTCGCCGACAATTGCGTCGCCGAACCGGTCATAGAAGGCTTGGGACAGTTTCGCGGTCACCGGCATCGGCAGCTCCTGTGGGGGCTGCCGATACAGTACAAGGTACGCTCGGCGTCGTCGGGAGCAAAAGGCCGCGATGTGGACCGAAAATCTGCACCGTGGGTGATGGAGGATTCGGCGTCACACACGCCGCGGGCGCACCGCCCCCACAATTCCGTACAGCACCAGCGCCACCACCAGCGCCGACATCCCGCCCACCGCGGCCAGCCCCAGCGTCCAGGTCAATCCGTGCCCCGCCCCGCGCGCGGCGTTGGCGACGGCGCCGGCAATGGTGACGAGAACGAGGATCCCCAGTTCGCGCAGGCGCCACGCCCGCTGGCCGAATGGAAGGACGGTGGGGCGCTCCCGCCGCTGTGGCAGACCCAGATCCTCCGCGGCTGCGCGTTTGCCTTTCCCGACGGAGAAGGTGCGGGCAGCACCACTTGCGTCACCGTCAACGGCGGAACCACACCGGCCACGGCCCCTGCCCCTGTGCTGATCGCCACGGGCGCGCCGTACCACGTCCGCCTGCAGCTGTTCGACGACGGCACCTGCGGCATCGCCATCAACGGCAAGCCGCTGGCGCGGACGCCGAGCCCGGTGCCACTGGATGGGCCGATGCGCGTGTGGATCTGGGGAAACAGCCTGGGCACGCAGATCGCCGTCGGGAAGATGACCATCTCCCGCGGAGTCCCGGGCGACATCGACTGGAGCACGCTGGCGCCACCCCCCTCCCCTTGACAACCCCGGCCGACGCGGTCTGTTCAATCGATTGCCGGACACCCTCGAGCACCTCCGCACCCTTCTGGAGCCAGCATACCGCGTCGAGCGCATCCTCGGCAGCGGCGGCATGGCCACGGTCTATCTCGCGCACGATCTGAAGCACGATCGCCCGGTCGCCATCAAGGTCCTGCGGCAGGAACTCTCCATCGAACTCGGCCGGGAACGCTTCCTGCGCGAAATCCGGATCGCGGCGAGCCTCAACCACCCGCACATCCTCCCGCTGCACGACTCCGGCGAGGCAACCTTTGCCTCCGACGACGGCAGCGGCGCCCGGACGCTCCTCTATTACGTCACGCCATACATCACCGGCGAGACGCTGCGCGACCGGATCACCCGCGAAAGACAGCTGAGTGTCGACGAGGCGGTACGGATCGCCAGCGAAGTGGCGTCGGCCCTCGCGTATGCGCATGGTCACGGCGTCATCCACCGTGACATCAAACCGGAGAACATCCTCCTCTCCGACGGCTACGCCCTGGTGGCCGACTTCGGCCTCGCCCGCGCCATCACCAGTGCGCGCGCGAGTTCGGCGATCACGCGCGGCGGGCTGACGATGGGCACACCGGCGTACATGTCGCCGGAACAGGCCAGCGGCGATGCCACGCTCGACGGACGCAGCGACATCTATTCGCTGGGGTGTGTGCTCTACGAGACGCTCGCCGGCGATCCGCCGTTCGTGGCGTCCAACCCCGGCGGGGTTCTCGCCCGTCATGCGGCGGCACCCGTGGTACCGATCCGCCGGCTCCGGCCGACGGTGCCGTCCGCCATCGACGACGCGGTACGACGCGCGCTGGAGAAGGTGCCCGCCGACCGTTTTCAGGACGCCGGCGAACTCGTGGCGGCGCTGGCCGGCGAACGGGTGGCGCCACGCGCGTCGCCGCGCCGCTCCCTGGTGGTCCGCACCGGTATCGGTGCGGCGTCGATTGCCGTTGCGGCACTGGCGTGGCTGGGATGGCAGCTGGTGCGACCGCCCGGGCGCGACTCGACGGTCGAGACGGCACGTGCCGCATTCGTGCGGGGAATCGACGCCGTGAATGCGTGGGATTTCGATCACGCCGACAGCGCCCTG
Source organism: uncultured Gemmatimonadales bacterium (assembly GCA_963697065.1). Classification (GTDB taxonomy): domain Bacteria; phylum Gemmatimonadota; class Gemmatimonadetes; order Gemmatimonadales; family GWC2-71-9; genus Palsa-1233. The sequence continues at coordinate 1,627,533 of CAVOMQ010000001.1, read as the reverse complement.
GCCGAAGCACTCGTCGCGGACACCGGATATGCCCGGGCCGCCGTGTGGCAAGCCGCGGTGCGCGACTGGAACGGCGTGCCCACGGGCCGCTGGAGCGCGCTCCTCGATGACGCGATGCTCCACCCCGCCACCCTCGACGCGCGTACGTCGGCCGTCGCCCGCGCACTCACCGCCGAGGCCGGCGGCAAACGCGATCGGGCGTGCGACGAGTGGCGTCATCTGGCTGCGGCCGGCGGTGATTTCGCGCGCTGGTTCGGCCTGGCCACCTGCCTCGGTCGGGATCACGCCGTGATTGCCGACCGGGCATCCCCCTCGGGATGGAGCTTCCGCGCCAGCGCGCAGGAGATCAGCACCGCGTATCGCCATGCGTTCGAGCACATCCGGAACACGGCCGCGCACCCGTCAACGCAGGCATTCGGTGATATCCGCGACCTCTTCTTTGCCCGGAGTTCGCAACTCCGTTACGGCACGACCGTCCCCGGCGACACGGTAATGCTGGCGGTCGCCGGCTGGTCCGGTGATTCGCTGTCGTTCATTCCGTACCGTGCCGACCTGGTGATGAACGGCGATCCGGTGACGCGTCCGACAACCCAGCGCGACGCCCTCATTCACCAACAGCGCGCCCTGATGCAGGTGGCGTCGGCGTGGCTGGCCGCATATCCGGACGATCCCGACGCGCTCGAGGCGGTGGCCGACGCGCTGCAACTCCAGGGCGATCGGGCCTCACTCGATTCGCTCCGGCGCGCGCGCCAGCTGGCGCGCAGTCCGACGGATCGGCTCCGTCTGGCTACCGCGGAGCTCTGGTACCAGTTGACGACCGCAGTGCCGACTGATTCACTCGGCCTGCGCCGGATCGCGACCCTGGCCGACTCGCTGCTGCACGACGCCGACCCCGGCGCCGCCGGCGAACTCGAGGGCGTCGCGGCGCTCACCGGCCGCGCGTCTCTTGCCGCGGAGCTGGGTGGCCGCATGGGGCTCGGCCCCGATGCCAGCTCCCTGCCGGCGATCGCCCAGGACGGCCCCGCCCTGCTCGTCTACGCCGCCTTCGGCGGGCCTGGCGACAGCATCCGGCGGCTGGAACAGTCGGTGACACGGGCCATCGAGAAAGCGGCGCTCGCCGCCGACCGCGCGCGCATCACCGAGGCGTGGCTGGGCCGCGCAGCGCGCATCGCGTATCCCCAGAAGCGATTTGCCGACCTGCAGCAGCTCGGCGCCAGCCGCGATCCGCTTCTCGCCGCCGAGGCGGCGCTGGATCGCGGCGATTCGGCTCGCGCCCGCCAGTACCTGACGATGCGCGGCCAGGTGGACCCGGAGAACAGCGCACCGGAGGCGGTGTTCGCCGAAGCGCGCCTGTTGCTGGAGCTGGGCGACTCGAGCGGCGCGGTCGCCTGGCTCGACCGGATGTTCACCGCCGTGCCGCAGCTGGATCCGGGCGTGGTCTCGCAGGTGACCAACGCCGCGGCACTGGTCCGGTCCATGGCGCTTCGCGCCGAACTGGCCGCACGACAACACGACGCGGCACTCGCGGCGCGCTGGGCGCGCCCGGTGGTGACGCTCTGGCAACACTGTGATCCCTTTCTCGAACCGACAGTGCGCCGAATGGCGCAACTTGCTGGCAGTTAGGCCGTCCACCCGGGAGCGCATGATGCCGCACCGTATCACAGATCACGGCGGGCAGTTCGTGACCATCGGCTGTACCCTCGCGGCCCTGCTCGCGGCCATCGGGTGCGGCGGCAAGAAGCCGTTGCCACCCAATCCGCTGCCGGGAGCGATCGCACAATACCGGCCGGAATGTCCCATCGACACCATCGCGGTCCGCCTCCACGGCGACACCGGCACGGTGGAAAAGTTCACAACGCTCGCGGTCTCGGGCAACGCCACCCTGATCCCCGAGTTCAATGACTGCCAGCGCTTCCCCAACACTGCGATTACGGCGTACGGTCCGCTGGTGGCCATCTTCGCCAGCGAATCCCTCAACGCCACCATCGGGGAAATCGGGAAGCGCGCCGCGGCGCACCAGCCGGATCGCGCCCTCTCGGTCGCCATCGTCCTCAGTTATGACGGCCCCTATCAGGCACTCGGCATCCGGCAGGGATTCAACTGCCTGTACCTGGCAGCCGACACCACGCGGATCGGCACGGCGTATCAGGCCTGGATGGTGCCCGTGGCGGCCGACAGCGCGTGCAGCAAGGCGATGGTACCGGCGCAACTCGCGGTCATGCCCGACGCAATGCGCCTCGATGTCCGGCCCAGAAACATGGGCCAGCAATACCAGACCGCCGATTATCCGCAGGTGGCGCGCTGGGATTGGGACCGCAGCGGCAACCGCCAGTACATCGGCATCGGCTGCCGCGACGCGTGGTGCGAGATCGGGCGCGACTTCCAACCGTCGCAGAACTACGACAACGGGTCGCCGTCGGCGCACGACCGCCGCACGATGCAGATCAAGGGGTGGTACGACGAGGAATTCCTCGCAGTCAACGACCCCGCCCCGGGCAACTCCGGTCTCGTGCCGAGCGGAATGGTGGGGACGATCGTGCCGGCGCCGGGACTGGATAAGTTGATCGAGGACCAACAGTACACCTCGTGGCAGCCCGTGGCGGAAGTCTGGATCAATGCACCGGTGGGGCCGTATGCGAAGAAGTTCAACTTCGCCACCACCAAGGCGCCCGGAAAGACGGTCTACAACGCCATTGCGATGTGCACCGGGAGCCGTACCAGCTGCAATATCCCCGCGGGTGAGGCCCTGTCGTGCGACGTGAGCGGCGGCGCGTGGTTCGCGCGCGTCCAGGCAGCGGGCACGAGCAAGGTGACCTACCTCTGTGTCACGCACCGCACTCACAACGACGCCGAACTGCTCAAGCGCATCGCGGGGGTGGTCCGGTGGCGGTGGAAGACGAGTGATCAGGGTGCGTGGATCGCCTGCCCGAACGGATGCTGCGAGGTGGTGGGAGAACAGTGAGCTGGTGACCGTGTCCCGAGGCATGCCGAGCCGGGTCAACCGGCGCAATGGGCGGACCCGATGGCAGGGTCCGCCCGTTGTGCGTCGCCGCCCGGCCGATGTGCTACCCGAAGAGCGCCGGCAGATCGATCTCGCAGTCGACGGAGAGGTCGGGGTGCCGCCAGGCGACGCGCTCGCGCTCGACCACGGGCAGCATCGCATCCGGTGTCCAGACCTCGATGGCCTGCTGCTCCGCGTCGACGATCCAATAATACGGAATACGTTGCTCCTGATAGAGCCGTCGCTTGGTGAAGCGATCGGCGCGGAGACTCGATGGCGAGAGCACTTCGACGACGAGGTAGAGCTGGCGGATGTCGGACCACTCTTCGGCATATCGAGCCGACCACTGGTCCAGGACGAAGAGATCGGGCTGGACCAGGGTGTCCGGGCCGAACGAGATGTCGGCCGGCGACCAGAGGGCTCCTTCGATGTCGTTGGCGGCCAAGCAACCGCCGATGGCAAGGAACAGACGCCCCAGCACGAACTGGTGGCCGCGCCGCGGGGCGGGCGTCACCAGCAACTCCCCGTGGACGGTCTCGTAGCGGTTGCCGTCGTCGGGGAAGTTGCGCACCTGTTCGGCGGTGTAATACTCGCTGAGCGGCATGGCCATAGTATCGCCTCGGCGGAAACGGAAAGACAAGATCGCATGCCGGAACGTGCATGCGATGCTGTGGCCGACTGAGAGCTTTCGGCTGCGCGGGGGCACCGCAAAACGCAGGCGCCCCGCGCTGGAGTGGCTCCCCGGAATGTGCCGGGGCTGATCGACGGCGAGGTCGGGATCCTGGTCCCGGTCAAGGGACGAATGCTGCTTCGAGCTCAGGTCGATCGAAGGGGGAGATCCGCTCAAAGGCGGGTGACGAGTAAGTTATGGCCGATCCCGATGGCATGTCCCAACCACGCCCGGAGCCTGCCATGCCCCGAAGCAAAGCCCCGAAGCGCGCGCCGCCAACCACCGTGGCGCAATTCCTGAAGGCGCTCCCGCCCGAACGTGCCAAGGAAATGGCCATCGTCCGCGCGGTGATCAAGCGCAACCTCCCGAAGGGCTACGAAGAGGTGGCGCTCCCCGGGATGATCGCCTACCAGGTGCCGCTGTCGCGGCACAGTGACACGTACAACGGCAAGGCGCTGTGGCTTGCCGCGCTCGCGGCGCCGAAGAGTTATCTCACCCTGCACCTGATGCCGGTCTACGGCAGCAACGACCTCGAGAAGAAGCTGCGCGACGGCTTCAAGGCCGCCGGCAAGAAGCTCGACATCGGCAAGGCCTGCATCCATTACCGGAAGGCCGACGATCTGGCGCTCGATGTGATCGGTGAGATCGTGGCGGCGCTGCCGGTGGAACGGTGGGTCGAGATGGCGATTTGGGCGCGGCGGCGGTGAGCACGACGGGACAGATGACCGCCACGACAGGTCCGGCGCCGCCCCGCTGGCAGACCCTTCTGGCGTTCGCCATCGTGTACTTCGTGTGGGGCTCGACGTTCCTCGCCATCCGGATCGGCGTGGAACACGTGCCGCCGTTCCTGCTCGCCGCCATCCGGTTCAGCATCGCCGGCGCCGTGCTGCTCATCGGGATGCGGCTTCGCGGCGCACCGCGCCCGACGCCGCCACAGTGGCTCTCGGCGGCAATCCTGGCGGTATTGATCTTCGTGCTCGACTACGGCCTGCTGTTCTGGGCCGAGCAACGGGTGCCGTCGGGCGTGGCCGCGGTGATGATGGCGACGATTCCGGTGTTCATGGCGCTATCCGAGATCATCATTCTCAAGACACGGCGATTGACGGTGACGCTGACGGTGGCTCTGCTGATCGGAATCGCCGGGGTCGTGGTGCTGGTGAGCCACTCGCTGCGCTTCGGCGGTGCACCGATCGACCGCAACGGCGCCATCGCACTGATCGTCGCCGCCGTCAGCTGGTCGATCGCGGCCGCCCTGACACGCAAGCTCCCCCTCCCCGCGTCCAAGGTGATGAGTTCCGGCGTGCAGATGTTCACCGGCGGCGTGCTCCTGGCCATCACCGCACTCCTGCTCGGTGAGCTGCGGGGATTCTCGATCGTGACCGTTCCGATCCGGGCCTGGTTGGCACTGCTCTACCTGATCGTGTTCGGGTCGATCGTGGCGTTCACCGCCTATGTCTGGCTCATCCACCACGAATCGCCCACCAAGGTGGGCACCTACGCCTACGTCAATCCCGTCGTCGCAGTCCTCCTCGGTTATTTCGCCGCGGGCGAACCATTGGGCGTCCGCACCGTCGTCGGCGCCTCCCTGGTGCTGGTGAGCGTGGCGGTGATCACGTTGACGCCTGACGAACAGCTCCTGCTCACGCCAGCGCCGTCCCCTGCCCCTTCCCCTGCTTCTGCTGATCGATGAAGTCGAGCACCAGCTGCACCTTGGCCGGCGACATGGTGCGCGTCAACGGCATGTTCAGCGTGGTGAAGAAGCCCGGCGAGCCGGGAATGTTGAGCCGCTGCTTGATGAGCGCGCCGTTCTGCACGATCGAATCGGCCAGATTGAGCGGGATGTACTTCGACATCGCCGGATAGATGAGCGCGTAATACCTGAGCACATTGGCATACACGTCGGCCCACTGCAGTGGACCCTTCTCGTAGAGCGCGGAGAAGTCGGCGGCGGCGTACACGCGGATCGAGCTGTAGTTGCACGTCGACCACGCCGGCACGCTGGTACCCATCACCGTCGTGTCCATCTGATAGTTGAGCACCGTGGCGCCGCTCTGCGGCGCCGAGATCGGGAACTCGAACCAGTCCGTATACCCCTGCCCCGCGGGAATCGTCACTGGCGATGGGAACGTCAGTATCCCGGGCGATTCCGGGCCAACCGTCTGATTCGGCCGTGACCCGTCGGCGCACTGGGCGGGCGCGGGAGGCTGGATGATGTTGGCGTACTCGACCGGGTAGATCACCGTCGGCTGCGTGGTCGGGCCACCGCGCTGGAAGACCTTGAGGCGCACCATCTGGTTGGTGGCACCGGGCGGGAGATACAGCGCCCGGTCGTCGGTCACCACGCGCACCACGATCTCCTGGACCAACACGACACCGGCGTTGAGCGCGCTCGTCGCGGCCCCCTGGATGACCAGCGTGCCGGTCCTGATCAGAGCCGCCAGGGACGGATCGAAGGGGATGTCGACGATGCCGCCGAATCCGTCGTAGAGTGCGTAGTTCCCGAGGCCGTAGTTGATCGGCGCAATCACCTGCGCCGGACCGCCGGTGACCGGGACGACCGCCAGCACCACGTCGCCCACGTTGGCCATCTGCTTCGGCGCGGCGAAGCCGCGTGCCGTCGGGGTCTGAGGGCCGTCGGGGTTGCGGAATCCGTATTTCGGAAAGGTCTCGATCAGGTCGAGCGAGATCACCGAGGCCGACGGCTGCACCTTCGCCGCCACATTGCCGATCAGCGCAGGCGGCCCGGCCCACGGTTGCGTCGCGCCGCCGATCGGCGTACTCGCGCCGCCGCCCGGTGGCTGCCAGTTCATGACCGGCCGTGGGTATGGCGCCTGCAGCTTGCGTCCCGCCGGTTCGGTTTCGGGTTCGCCGTTCTGCCACACGCCGATCGTGCCCACCAGGTAGCCGAGCGCGGGATTGTCGATCGCGTTCCCCTGCTGCAAGGTGGCGTAGAGCGTCTCGTCGGTGAGCTGCGGTTCGACCTCGTAGCAGCGGAAGCGGACGACCAGCCCCGCGGCCGCGCGCGCCGCGCTGAACAACGTCGCGAGTCCGGGTGACGTGCTGTTCACCGTGGCCGGGAGCGCTGACGCCGGAATGGCGAACTGCATCATGCAGCCGATCCCGACGAAGTTCTGTTCGCCACCGTAGCTGCCGACGGTGCTCATGAAGTTGAGCCAGTTCTGGAAGCCGCGCGTGTCGTAATTGATCTGCGTCACGATCTTCGACGCGTCGGTGCCTGATGGGCCACCCGAACCGACCTGCAATCCCCCGATCCACAGCTGGGTGGTGACGAGGCCGGTGGAGTCGAGATCGCACAGAATCGGATCGCCGCGTCGCGCCGGATCGCCGGTGACGCTACCGAGCACCATGACGGTCTGGCCCACCAGCGGGTCCTGCGCGGCGGTCGTGGACTGATCCGCCGCCTGCGGGCCGGTCACCACCGAGGTCACCACGGTGTCGTCGAATGCCGTGAAGTGATCGCCGTAGAGGTTCCATCCTGATCGGATGAACGTGCTGCAACCGTTGATGTTCGAATTCGACATCGTGACCTGCTGCCGCAGATAGGCGAAAATCTGGTCGTCGGTCATCCCCGCCAGCGTCACACCCAGCGAATCGATGTCGCGCTCGACGATGGCGGGCATGACGTCGTCGTTGTTCGCCGTGCAGGGGTTGGTGCGGAAGACGCCCCGGAAGTTGATGCGCGGATAATCGAGGATGCTCATCGGGGCGCCCCGGGCGCGTGCGCTTCGGCGAGCAGGAAGGAGAAGTCAGACGACAGCTTTCCCGACGCGGTCTTCGCGGTGTAGTGGCAGTTCAGGCAGCTGCTCTCGGCGACGTACGTCTCCATCGTCGTGTTGGCGAGCAGGCCCGGCGTGGGATTGCCGGCTGGCCGCTGCGGCGGCGTCTGCGGCCACTGGATGTCGACCAGCTCGTAATACTGGAATGGCGAGGTGACCACGGCCTTGCGCAATGCCGCCCGCCAGAGGGGATTGGCCTGCTGGGCCGCCATGCCGATGTTGACGCGGCGCGTCACCTGGGTCGGAATGCCGGTGGGCCGGCCGTTCTTTTCGGTGCTCTGGTTGGGCACGCACTGCGACGGCGGGCAGGCCGGATTGTTGAACGAATACGGCAGCGTTCGCACCCCCGGCGCGGCCGCGGCCCCGGGCGGCGTGAACGGGGGGACGTTGTCGATCTGCTCGAACGTGGCCCAGGTCCATTCCGGCCGGCTTGCCGTCTTCTCCGCGATGTGCAGTCCGACCAGTCCGACCTCGCTCTGGATGCAGCTCGGCGGCTGCGTCCCTGACGCCGGTGTGTAGATCCACGCCGTCCGATGAAAGAACCGCGCCCGGATCTGCGGCGTGTCGGAATCTGTCAATTCGCGCCACGCGGCCTTCACTTCCATCACGCCGGCCGGAAAAGCGATGACGGTGGCGCTGTCCTGGCCCTGCGTGTTGTAGTACACCTTGGCCAGGATGTTGTCGAATTCCACCTTGTTCAGGCGCACATCGAAGCGCGCCAGGTTGCCGTGCTGGTCGGTCAGGGTTCCGCCGACGGCTTCCTTCGCCCGCCGCATCGCATCGTTGTCGCTATTGCCCGGCACCTTGGTGACACGCTGCACCCAGTAGTCGCCGGGGGCCGCACCGGCTTGCCGACATTCGGACGGCAGGCTGTCGCCGATCTGGTTCCATCCTGCGGGTTTCCGGCCGTCAGCCAGGAACACTTCACCGGGCCGCTTCCACGTATTCCACACCGCATCGCCCGATTGGCCGATCTTCTTCTTCCAGTCCGGCACACCGCGTTGGCCCGGGAGCGCCGGCCAGTTGACGGCGACGAACGCCCGCCAGGCAAAATTGACCGCGTCGGCCTGGGAGGGATTCGGCGGCAGGTCGGGCAGCGGCGTCGGGGAGAGCACCGGGGTGGGCGCCCCAGGCCGGTCCGGGGCGGCAAACGCCACCGCTCGCGCGCAGGCCAGGATGCCGACGGTCACCGCCAGGGCGATTGCAACCCGCGCGGGTCTGAGGGGCATGCATGGGCTCCGATGTGGAAGCGTCCGGGGCGGCGAGACGCGGCCGGTGCGCCGGCGTGGCGCCCGGCGCCTCGCGTCCCACTGATGGGTCGAGGAGCGATCAATCGTACGAATGGGTCCCGGCTTTGGGAAGTGGCCGGTTGCGTGGCGCGCGCCCGAGCGGCATACTCAGGGCATTCCTCCTGAAGACATTCCCGTGTGTTTCGCCAATTGCCCCGGTCGCCGCATGCCAGGACGTATCGCGATGGCCGACCCGACGTGCGCGGCACCGTGCGAGTGACGGCCCGGCTCACCGGCGTCGCCATCGCCCTTCTCCTCTGTCATCTGACGCCACTCGAGGCACAGCGTGATACCAGCAGGGCCCCCGTGCTCGACCCGCTGGTGGTAACGGCCGAGCGGGCCGGCACACCGCTGAGCACCTCGACATCGGCGGTGACCAGCATCAGCGCCGAAGACGTGGCGCGCACTCCGGGTCCGACCCTGGCCAGTGCGCTCGAACGTGTTCCGGGGTTCTCGGTGCTCGACTTTGACGGGTCGGGCCGCGATCCTCAGCTGGTGGTGCGAGGTTTCTACGGAGGGGGCGAGGCGGAGTATGTCGTGGTGCTCGTCGATGGCAGGCCGATCAACCAGCTCCAGACGGGGCTCGTGCCGTGGGATGCGCTGCCACCGCCATCGGCGGTGCAGAGCATCGAGGTGGTGCGCGGCGGTGAGTCGGCGCTGTACGGCGATGCCGCGCTGGGTGCCGTGATCAACGTGATCACTCGCAACACGGGGTCCGGCGCGCCGGTCCGATGGGAAAGCAGCGCCGGCGCCTTCGGCTCGTGGTCGGCCGATGCCGATGCGACCGCGGCGATCGGGCGGCACGACATCACCGGATCCGCCGGGTTCGACCGCACTGGCGGGTTCCGGGCCCACGGCGCGCGCGACGCATTCCGCGCCCGGGTCGACGCTCCGCTGCTGTCGACCGCAGCCACGACCTTGACGCTCGGTCTCGGCTCGTACATCCGCGCGTTGGATGACCCCGGCCCGCTGCGCGACTCCTTGCTGACCCGGGATCGCACCGCGTCCGACGCGCTGTACCGCTTTGATCACACCCACGACGTCAGCAACACGGCGTCACTCGACGGCGCGCGCCGCATCGGTTCACGGGTGCGCCTGACCGGATCGCTCACCGGCGAGTCGCGCAACACCAACGCCGTCGAGACCCTCGAACTCGCGCCCGGATACGGCGACACCCAGCAACGCCGCGCCGGCAACCTGCGCGCGGACGCGTCGATGCAACTGGATATCGACGCCGGACCGCGCCCCGGCACGGGCCGGCTGATCATCGGTGTCGACGCCGGACGGGGCACACTCGACTCGCGGTACTACGGCGTGCAATCGGGCGGTCAGTCCGGTTACCTGGCGTCGACCGGCACGCCGGGGCCGCTCGATGCCAGCGGCACGAGCGCAAGGTCGACGGCCGCGCTGTATGGCGAGTACAGCATCCGGCTCGCCGCTCCGGTACGGCTCCTGATCGGGTCGCGTTACGACTGGCTGCACGACACGTTCGACCCGCGGGCACCGGATAGCGGGAGTGCCGTGGTCGCGTCGCACGGTGCGCTGTCTCCCAAGGCCGGGCTCAACATCACGTATCACACCAGCACCACCGGGAACGGCAGCGTCTATCTCACGGCGGGACGCTCGTTCAAGGCGCCGACGCTGGACCAGCTGTTCGATCAGCGACCGATCCCGGTGCCGTTTCCGCCCTATTCGTTGACGACGTCCAATCCGCTGCTGGTTCCACAGAGTGGCACCAGTCTCGAAGCGGGACTGTACCAGGACGGCAGCTGGTCGTCGTCGTTCCGCGGGTCGGTGTCGGTGAGCGTCTACCAGATGGACATGAAGGACGAACTCGACTTCGACCTGCAGACCCTGCGCTACGTGAACATCGGGTCCAGCCGTCATCGCGGCGTCGAGGCCGGGTTCGTGCTGTCCGGCCCCCGAGGAACGTCGTTGTTCGCCAACTACGCCCTGCAGGCCGCGCGGTCGGAAAGCGGCGACAACGCCGGCAAGTATCTCAAGGCAATTCCGCGCCATACGCTGACCGGCGGCGTGGGCATCACGCTCCTGGCCCGTCTCGACGCCAGCGCCACGGTGACGACCATCGGCGGCGCCTGGATCGACGATGGCAACACCACCCCCTTGCCGGCGTTCACCCGGGTCGATGCGCGCGCGACGTATCCGGTCGGTGCGGTCCGGATCGTGGTCGAAGCCCGCAACCTCCTCGACGCACACTACAACACCACCGGCTATCTCGATCCCTCGGGGACGGGCGAGGCGTATTTCTATCCCGCCGCCGGACGCACCGTGTCGGTGGGCCTGCGAGGTGGCTGGTGAGAATCCCCCGGCCATCGCGGCGCATCGTGGGCACGCCATGATCGAACTCGCCGGATACCAGATCACCGCGACGATTCACGACGGCGCCGTGTCGTCGGTGCACCGGGCACGCGGGCCCGAGGGCGAGGTGATCCTCAAGAGTCTCATGGCGCCGTATCCCACGGCACTGCAACTCGAGGCGTATCAGAGCGAGTTCGACATCCTGTCACGGCTCACGTCGCCGGGCGTGCCGCGGGTGCACGCGCTGCGGGAAGTCGGCAACGGCCGCGTGCTGGTGCTGGAGTCGGTGCCGTGGCCGACGCTGCGGTGGGCGTTGCAGGGCAAGCCGATGCCGGTCAAGCCGTTCCTCGATTTCGCGCGGCAGATCGTCCGCACGCTGGGCGAGGTGCACGCCGCCGGCGTGATCCACAAGGACGTCAACCCCGACAACATCCTGTACGATCCGGCCACCGGCGGCGTGCGGCTGATCGACTTCGACATCGCCACCGCGCTGTCGGTGGAGCACCCCGACGCGGGCGAAGTCACCCAGCTGCGCGGCAGCCTGCCCTACGTGTCACCCGAGCAGACCGGCCGGATGAACCGGCCGCTCGATTCGCGGTCGGACCTCTATTCGCTGGGCGCCACGTTCTACGAAGTTCTCGGCGGCAGGCCGCCATTCGAGTCCGACCATCCGATGGGCATTCTGCACGGCCATCTGGCCCGCAATCCCCGGCCGCTGACCGAGATCGTCCCGATACCACCGGTCCTGTCGGCCATCGTGCTCCGCCTGCTCGCCAAGTACGCTGGCGACCGGTACCAGACGGCCGCCGGGCTGCTGTACGACCTCGAGGCCTGCGACCGGCAGCTCCGCGAGACGTACACCGTGGCCGAGTTCCCGCTGGCGCGCCACGACCAGACCGACCGCTTCGAACTGCCGGCGCGCCTGTACGGACGCGATGCGGAACTCCGCACACTGCTCGACGGATTCGAGCGGGTCTGTACCGGCCAGACTGGCGTGCTCGTGGTAGCCGGGTATTCCGGTGTGGGCAAGTCGTCGCTGATCAACGCGGTGCATCGGCCGCTGGTGCGCGAACGGGGTCGCTTCGTCGAGGGGAAGTTCGACCTCTACCGGCGCGACAAGCCGCTCAGCGCGCTGGTGCAGGCGTTCCGGGCGCTGGTGGTGCAGCTCCTGGTCGAGGGCGACATCGATCACTGGAAGCGGGAACTCGAACTCGCCCTGGCCGGCAACATCGGCGTCATCGCAAAAGAGATTCCCGAGCTGGTGCACATTTTCGGCCCGATCGATCCGCCCGCCGAGGTGGGTGCGATCGAGGCGCGGAACCGATTGCACTTCGCGTTCCAGCGTTTCGTGTCGACGGTCGCACGTCGGCAATCGCCGCTGGTGATCTTCATCGACGACCTGCAATGGGCCGATCAGGCCTCGCTCGAACTGATCCGCGCCATTCTCACCAACCCCGAAAGCCAGTACCTCTACTTCCTCGGCTGCTACCGCGAGAACGAGGTCGAGGCGAACCATCCGCTGCTCGCCACGCTCGAAGCGGTGGAACAGGTCCACCCGGTGGAGCGGATCACGCTGCCGCCGCTCAAGCGCGACCATCTGCGGCAGCTGGTGACCGATGCGCTGGCCGCGTCGCCGGAAGAGAGCGCGCGACTGGCGGATATCCTGCTCGAGAAGACCGCGGGCAATCCGTTCTTTGTCGGCGAATTCCTGCGGGAGCTGCATCGCGCCGGACTGATCGTGCGCGACAACGAGCGCGGCGAGTGGGTGTGGGATGCCGGGCGGATTCTCGAACAGCGCCCCACCGAAAACGTCTCGCAACTGCTGGCGGAGCGACTGGGGCGCCTTCCCGATGCCACCCGTGAGGTCCTCACCGTGGCGGCCAGCCTGGGCGGCGCGTGCGAAGAGGCAACCCTCTCGGCGCTGCTCGGCACCGACGCGCGCGAGCTGCAGGCGCGGCTCGGTCCGGCGATCGAAGAAGGCATCCTGCAGCGCACCGGCGGGACGGCGGGACGGGCCGCCCGGTACCGCTTTGCCCACGACCGCGTGCAGCAGGCGGCCTACGCGCTGATCCCGGAGGCGGCGCGGCCGGCACTGCATCTCCGGATCGGGCAGCTGCTGCTCGGCCAATTCGCCGGCCCCCGCCGGGCGGGGCGTCTCTTCGATATCGTCGACCACATGAACGCCGGCCGGGCCGGCCTCGAGACCGTGGCCGCGCGCCGGGAACTCGCGGCGCTCAACCTCGAGGCTGGCCGGCGCGCCAAGGCGTCGGCGGCGTTCGAACCGGCGTTGCGCTGCTTCGCGATCGGCATGGAGCTGGTCGGCGACGCGCAGTGGGACACCGAGCCCGAACTGGTCCGCGCGCTCTGGCTCGAACGCGGCGAACTCGAATTCCTCAACGGCAACCACGACGGCTCCGGCCGCTATCTCACCGAATACGTCGCGCACGCGCGGAGCCCGATCGAGGCGATGGCGGGGTATGCCATCCGTATCGCCTCGCACAACGCGCGCGGCATGTTCGTCGATTCGATCGGCATCAGCATCGAAGCGCTGGGACGCCTGGGGATCGAACTGCCGACCGATCCCGACGAGATCGGCCGGGTGACGGGACAGGAACTCGGCCTGATCCGCGAGCGACTGGCCGAGCGGTCGATCGAAAGCCTGATCGACCTGCCGGCGATGCAGGATCCGACCCTGATCGCCGCGGTCCGCATCCTCGTCTTCATGACATCGACGGCGTACATCGGCTATCCGCAGATCTATCCGCTCATTGTCGCCAAGCAGATCAATCTCTCGATCGAGCACGGCAACTCGCCGCACTCGTCGGTGGCGTATTCGTCGTATGCCGTGCTCAATTCGCCGGGCGGCCTGGGCGATCTCGACACCAGTTACCGCTTCGGCCAGCTCGCGCTCGCGATGCTCGACCGCGAAGGGTCGTCGGAGAACACCACCAACATCAACTTCGTCTTCGGCACGTTCGTCAACCACTGGCGAAACCATCTGTCGACCAGTCTCACCTATCTCGACACGGCATGTGCCGCATCGCTCGAGATGGGCGATTTCGAATATGTGCGCTACTCGGCGACATTTGCGGCGTTCTACTCGGTGCTGATGTGGCACGATCTCACCGCCGCGCGCGCGGGCTGCGATCGCCGCCGGCTGATGCTGCAGAAGATCCGCCTGGAAGCGGCGTCCGGCGCGTTCATGCTGGCGCGACAGATCGCCCTGACGATTTCCGGCGAGACCGACCCCGGGCACCTCAGCGGGCCCGACTTCGACGAGGACCGCGCCCACGAGGAATGGCTCAAGCACAACGATTTCCTTTCGCTGTCGTGCCTGGCCATCTCGCGGCTGATCCTGGCGGGACTGTACCGGCGGCCGGAAGCGGTCGAGCTGGTTGACCAGGCGAAGCCGTTCATCGTGGCCAATACCGGCATGTTCCTGCTGGCGGAGTATCATTTCGCGGCCGCGCTCGCGTTCACCCACGCGGCCCGGACGTCACCCGACGGCGCCGAAGATCACGTCGCCCGGGCGCACGAGAGCCTCGCGCTGCTCGAAGCCTGGGATGCGAAAGCGCCCGTCAATTTCCGCCACCGGGTGCTGCTGGTGCAGGCCGAACTCGCGGCGTGGCGGGGCGACGGCGTGGCCGATGTGATCCGGCTCTACGAGCAGGCCGGTGCCGCGGCCCGGGCCCACGGGTTCCTGCTGCACGAAGGCATCGCGTACGAACGCGCGGCGGATTTCTGTGACACGATGGCACTCGATCGCTTTGCAGGATCGTACCTCGACGATGCGATCTACGCCTTTGACCGGCTGGGTGCCCGGCCCAAGGCCGACCTGCTCCGCCGCCGCCGCGGTGACGCGCCACGGGAGACCCGCGAGGGCGCCACGATCCGCGGCACCTTCCCGCTCGGCACCATGCGCGGGCTCGAACCCGAGAGCTTCCTCCGCGCCGGCCAGGCGATCGCGCGCGAGATCCGCATGGACGCGCTGCTCGCCGAACTGATGAAGATCGTCATCGAAACTGCCGGCGCCGAACGCGGCGCGCTGATCCGGGTCACGCGCGGCGGGCCCCGGGTGGTAGCGGTCCGCGACGCGGAGACGGCCCAGGTACAGCGGTCGGACACCTCGATCGAGGAAAACTCGTGGATCGCCGCCGGCGTGATCCGCTTTGCGCTGCGCACCAGCGAACCGGTGGTCCTTGGCGATGCGAGCCGCGAGGGCGCCTTCCAGGAGGACGCCGCGATCCGCGCCTCCAGCGCCCGGTCGGTGCTGTGCATCCCGATCGTGCATCAGGGACGGGTCGAGAACCTGCTCTACCTCACCAACAATCTTTCGGCCGGCGCGTTCACGCAGGACCGCATCGAAGGGCTGTCGCTGCTCACCGGCCAGATCGCCGTCTCCCTCAAGAACGCCGAACTGTACGAAGAGCTGGAAGCGCGGATCGAAGAGCGCACCCAGCAGCTGGAAGTGCGCAACCGCTTCATCCGGCAGGCCTTCGGGCGATATCTCAGCGACGACGTCGCGGCGGCGCTGCTGGAGTCACCCGAGGGACTCACCCTGGGCGGTGAGCGCCGGCAGGTCACCATCCTCATGGCCGACCTCCGCGGCTTCACCCCGCTGACGGACCGGCTGCCGCCCGAACAGATCGTCAATATCGTGAACAACTTCCTCGGCGAGATGACGGACATCGTCTTCCGCTACCAGGGCACCATCAACGAATTCATCGGCGACGCCATCCTGGCGATCTTCGGCGCGCCGCTCCGGTTGGACGATCATGCCGAGCGCGCCGTCGCCTGCGCGGTGGAGATGCAGACCGCGATGGGTCATGTCAACACGATGAATCGCAAACTGGGCCTGCCGCCGGTCGAGATGGGCGTCAGTCTGCACACCGGCGAAGTGGTCGTCGGCAATGTCGGGTCGGAGAAGCGCGCCAAGTACGGCGTGGTGGGGCGCGCCGTCAACGTGGCCGCACGGATCGAGTCGTACACGGTGGGGGGACAGATCCTCGCCTCCGAACGGACCCTCGCGCTCGTCCCGTCGCCGGTGAGCACCGCGGGCGAGTTCGTGATCCATCCCAAGGGCGTCGTCGAACCGCTCAAGGTGCTGCTGGTCACCGGCATCGGTGGCCGCTACGGGCTTCGGGTGCCCACCACCGACGCCGTGGCGACGCCGCTGGAACAGCCGCGCGAGGTGGCCGTCGAGGTGCTCGGCGACCAGCCCCCGGACCAGGGATTCCGACCGGCGTCGCTGGTGGCGCTGTCGTCGTCGGCCGCCACGCTGCGGACCGACATCCCGCTCGATGTCTTCGCGAATCTGCGCATCCGGTTGCCGATCGAGGGAACGGATGCGCCGTTCCTCTTTGCCAAGGTGTCGTCCGACGACGGCGGGGGTACCTTCTCGATCCGGTTCACGTCGGTGTCGCCGGACGCGCAGGAATGGCTGGACTGGATCCGGCGCGGCGAGGTCGAGTCTCAACTTCCCAATTCGCAAGGAGCATGACATGGATCCGTTGGCAACCGCCAAAGCGCTCTACGCCGCGTTCAACGCGCACAACATGCCGGGCATCATGGCGCTGCTCGAGGAGGACATCGAGTGGACGTCGTTCGGCCCTGACATGGCGCTGGCGGTCGGCGATTTCAAGGGGCTGAAGGGCGTCGCGGACTTCTTCGCCAAGCTGATCGGTCCCCAAGGGCAGCAGGTCGACAAGCTGTTCAAGCCGATGCAGTACTTCGTGGGCGGGGGCACGGTGCACGTGATCGGCATCGAGACCGGCACGTTGACGGCGTACATCGACAACGGCAAACTGGCGGGCAAGACGTTCTACAATGATTTCGATCACACCCTCTGGTTCGGCGCGTCGGGCAAGATCAGCCGGTTCCGCGCCAACTACCAGCTGGCGCTGAAGCCGCCGCCGTCGTGGCCGCCATCAGCCGGTGCAGGCGCCGCCTAGGCATCCGCGGGCAGGCCGTCGGCCAGCCGGGCCAGTTGTTCGAGCTGCGCCGCCGGCAGCTCGCCTTCTTCGGCGAAGGCGAACCCGACCACCGCGCGCACGTCGCCGTCGGCTCCCAGCACCGGGAGTGCGACGGCGGCCTGCCCCGACACCAGCTTCGCCATCGCATTGATCTTCCCCGGCGGCTCCGTCTGCAGGTTGCATGTCTGGACCGGTGCCCGCTGCACCTGCGCCATTCCCGCCATTCCCTTCCCCCGCGGCACATGCCGCACCCGGTCGAGCACCGGCGGCGGAATGTTGACCGCGGCGGCGAGGTAGAGATCGCCGTCCCGCTGGACGTGGACGGTGCCGGCGATCGACCCGCTGGTCCGGATCGATGCGTCGAGCCAGCGCTGCATCGCGGCGTTCAATTCGTCGGGCACGAGGCATCTCCCTTGCGCAGGTCGGAGCCGCAAGCTGACGGGCGGAATGGGGCCCGTCAAGCAGGCACACCGTCGGGCCGGCAGGCATCGCCGCTCGCCGGTGCTGGCCCCGGCACCGCCCGGCCGGTAACTTCGAGTCCCGCGAACGGAGAGCCTGCTTGAGCGATGCTGTCGAGGCGTTGCGCGTCGAACTTCGCGAGCGCTACGCCATCGAGGAGATGATCGGCCGCGGCGGCATGGCCGACGTCTATCGCGCCATGGACCTCAAGCACGGCCGCCCGGTGGCGGTCAAGGTGCTGCGTCGGGAAATCGGTGACGCGATGGGGGCCGATCGCTTCGCGCGGGAGATCGAGATTGCCGCCCGGCTGCAGCATCCCAACATCCTGCCGGTCTACGATTCCGGCCAGGCCGCCGGCACGCTGTTCTATACCATGCCGTATGTACCCGACGGCTCGCTTCGCACGCGGCTCGATCACCTGCGCACCATTCCGCTGGACGAGGCGCTCGACATCGTCCGCGAAGTGGCCGATGCGCTGGCGTTCGCGCATCGGTGCCAGATCGTCCACCGCGACATCAAGCCGGAGAATATCCTCTTCCTCGCCGGTCACGCCGTCGTCGCCGACTTCGGCATTGCCCGCGCCATCGAGTCCCTTGGCCAGGAACGCCTCACGCTTGCCGGATACGGATTGGGGACGCCGGAATACATGAGCCCGGAGCAGGCGTTCGGCGAAGCGGTCATCGATGGTCGCAGCGACATCTATAGTCTGGCCTGCGTGGCGTACGAGATGCTGGCCGGAGTGCCGCCACACACCGGCGCCTCGGTCGTCGCGATCCTGCATCACAAGGCGACGGAACCGATGCCGCCTCTTGCCCGGCACCGGGCCGAGCTGGCGGCACTCGACCCGGTGCTCGCCCGCGCCATGCACCCCGATGCCGCCAAGCGCTTTCCGTCGGCGGTGGAATTCGCCGGAGCGCTCCGTGACAGCGCGACGGGCAAGGCCGCCGCGCCGGCCGGACTCCCGGCCGAAGGCGGCGGCACATCGATCGTCGTGCTGCCATTCACCAATGTCAGCGGTGGCCATGATGACGATTACCTGAGCGACGGCATCACCGACGACCTGACCTATGCGCTCGCCCGGCTCCCCGACCTCCGCGTGGTGGCGCGCACCTCCGCGTTCATGTTCAAGGACCACGTCGACGACGCCCGCACCATCGGGCGCCGACTTGGTGTCCAGCATCTGCTCGAGGGAACGTTGCGTCGCGCCGGGAGCCGGTTGCGTATCACCGCGCGACTGATCGACGCCGGCACCGGATACGAAGCATGGGCTCAGCGCTACGATCGCGAGTTCACCGACGTCTTCGCGGTGCAGGACGACATCACCGGCGCCATCGTCCATGCGCTCCGCATCCGATTGGGCGCGACACCGGTACCGCGCGGACCGGCATCGACCGGCAATCTGCTGGCGTACCAGCACTTCCTCGAAGCGCGCTTCGAGTGGAACCGGCGCACCGAAACGGGGATGCAGAAGAGCCTCTCGCTGGTGCGCCAGGTGATCGAACTCGATCCGTCGTTCGCGGCGGCGCACGCGGCGCTCGCCGAGTCGTTCGTCACCCTCGCCGTCTACGGCCAGATGGCGCCGAGCCAGGCGATGCCGCCGGCGCGCCACGCCGCCGAGGAAGCGCTGCAACTCGAACCGGCGGAGCCCGCCGCGCTGGCGGCGCGCGGCTGCGTGCGCGCCATGTACGACTGGGACTGGGCCGGCGCCGAAGCCGACTTCCGCCTCGCGGTGGCGCAGCAGCCCCAGGCGCCGACCGCGTACCAGTGGTACGCGATGAACCTGCTGGTGCCGCTGAAGCGATTCGAGGAAGCGCGCCAGCAGCTCGCGCGGGCGCGGGAATTCGACCCGCTGTCGTCCGTGGTCGCATCGAGCTGGGCGCTGGTCCACTACTTCGAGGGCGACTACGGCCGCGCCATCGCCGAACAGGAACAGCTGCTCGCGCGAGACCCGGAGTTCGGGATGGCGCACTTCTTCATCGGCCAGGCGAGCATTGCGGCGGGGCAGGCCGACCGCGGGATCGAGCATCTCCAGCGCGCCATGACGCTCGTGGGCGAGAGTCCGGAGATCGTCGCCACGCTGGCCGTGGCGCGGGCTGCCACCGGTGACGCCACGGCGGCGCGCGAGATCGCCACGACGCTCGCGACCCGGGCGCGATCGGAGTACGTCTCACCGGTGCTGCTGGCGCAGATTCACACCGCACTCGGCGAAAGCGATTCGGCCCTCGACGCGCTCGATCGCGCCGCCGATGTGCGCGCCACCGACCTGGTGTGGATCGGCGTGCGGCCGACGTTCGACGAGTTGCGGCTGGACGCACGGTTTCACGCGCTGGTCGAGCGGATCGGGGTAGCGACCGGCTCCCGGTGAACCGGCGCCGGATCCAGTCCAGCGTTACAACTCCCGAGGTATTCTTCATCACGCCCATGACTTCCTCCACCACACCCGGATCCGACGAGTTCCAGCGATCGCTCCTCCAGGCGATCAACGATGCGTCGCCCGACGGCATCCTGGTTGTCGACGACCGGGGCATCATCGTCTCCCACAACCGCCAATTCATGGAGATCTGGGGCATCGAGGAGGGCGACGTGAACGCCTCGAAGCCCGACGTTGCCGTCGGTTCCCCCGATGAACCGTTGCTGGCCAGCGTGCTGCAGCGGGTCAAGGACAGCAGTGCGTTCCTGCGACGCGTGCAATTGCTGTACGCCAACCCCGACCTCGATGATCACTGCGAAATCGAACTGCGCGATGGCCGCACGCTGGAACGTCACTCCACGGTGCTCCGCGGCGAGAACGCGAAGTACCTCGGCCGGGTCTGGTATTTCCGCGACGTGACGGGGTACAAGCGCATCGAGCGCGAGCTGCGCCGCCTGGCGCGGCACGATGCGCTCACCGGCGTGATCAATCGTGGGTATTTCGACGAGCGCGCCGAAGAGGAATTCGACCGGGCCAAGCGCCACGACGAACCGGTGGCGATCGCGGAGTTCGACATCGACTACTTCAAGCGGATCAATGACCGCCACGGGCACGCTGCGGGCGACGAGTTGCTGAAGGCAGTGTGCGACGCCGTCCGGGTGATGATCCGCAAGACCAATCTCTTCGCCCGGATCGGCGGCGAGGAATTCGCCGTGCTGCTGGTCGACTCACCCATCGACGGGGCGGCGAATTTCGCGGAACGGCTTCGCGAGCTGGTCGAGCACACCACGGTGACGGTCCAGGGAGAGGTGCTGTCGTGCACCGTCAGCATCGGCGTCGCGGCACGCCACCGCGACGATGCGTCGGCCGAGGATTGCCTGCGGCGGGCCGACGCCGCGATGTACCGGGCCAAGGAGAAGGGGCGGAACCGGGTCGAGGTGGATCGGTAGCCGCGCGCCGATCGCCACGAGCGACGAGTTGGCACCAACCGGCCGGCTGGCGTCTACCGATAGTCGTGCAGGCACCGGATCGAACCGGCCAGCGCCTGATCGGCAGCCTCGTAGACATCCGCTCCGAGGTACGAGAGATGGACCACGAACGGGTACTGTTCATCTCCCGGTGTCGGGGTCGACGTGCCGAATAACGCCGTTTCGCCCAACTCGTAATAGAAGCCGTATACGCCGAAGAGCAGGTTGGAATAGTTGTAGTAACCACCGGGGAGCGCCGTGAATCCGCTGCTGTTCGTCGCCCCGGTGTTGGGCGACTTCCAGTGCCCCGACACCGCCTCCTTCAGCTTCCCGCCCGCGACCAGACCACCGCCGAGTTTCGCGATGAGGTCGTTCCACTCACCAGTGCTCGGCACGTGCCAGCGGACCGGGCAGACCGCGGTCAGCATCAGGTTGCCGGGATAGAGCAGCCCGTAGAGTGTGCAGTTCGCAGCATCGCCGAGGTAACAGAAGCTTCCCGACGCGGCGTAGTTCAGATTCTGCTTCATCCAGCGGTACGCCCCTTCGCAGACCGTGGCGTAGCTCTGCCCGTCACGCTTGTCGGGCAGCGGCACGCCGCAGAAATCGTACGCCACGCCCGCCGGCCCGAAGTGGCGGAACCAGGCACCACCGATGGTCGCCGGGTCGGCGAACTCGTTGGTCCTGGCCTTGAGGTTGGCGATCTGGAGCGAGTCCTCGTCGATGAAGAGGGCGTGGACAAGCGAATCTTCCATCGTCTTGGCAAAGTCGTTCGACACCTGTGACGAGGTGCCGTCGTCGAGCGCGTAGCCGTAGTACATCAACGGATTCTTCGCCTGGAACGCCGCGGCGATCCCCGTGGTCGAATCGGGCGTCGTCGCTTGCCAGCCGCTGTAACACATGTTGGCGAAGATCGCGGTTCCCGACAGCGACGGCATGACGTCGCTGAGGTACTTGGACGTCACCGAAATGCGGTAGATCGTCGTCGTCCCGCTGCCCGAAGTCCACCACGGCGTGTTGCCGGCCGGAACAGTGGTGATGACGTCGAGCCTGAGATCCTGACCGGTGATCAGCTGCGTCGCTCCCGGTCCGAGCTGGCCGTCGATCGCTGCCTGCATATCGAACCCCTGGGGCGGATTCGTCGGGAGCGCCAGCGTATCGCCGGTTTCGAACGAGTCAGGCGTACCGTGGGTGTCGAGAATCACGAGACCGTAGTTGGAAAACTGGCTTACCGTGAAATAGCCGCAGTTGTTGTCGGTGAGGACACTTACCGTGGCGCCGATCTCCGACGAATTGATGGTGTCGATCACCGGCGCGATTTCGCCGGGTTGATAGAACGTGCTGTAATCCGGCGCACAGATCAGCACATTCTTGTTGGTGATCGTCATCAGCCGACGATGGAGCAGGCCGGGCGGGATGGTGGCGTGCGCGGCGCGCCCGCGCACGGCGCGGGCACCCCCGCGAGTCACCGATAGACCGTTGGCGCCAAGTTGATCGAACGAGAACTCCGTCTGCACGCCGGAATTCATCTGCACCAGCAGTTCGGTGCTGTCCACGAGAATCGCGGAATGGACATCCGGCTCGGCCCGGACGGCGGCGGCCGCCATGGCAAGTGACTGGGCAGGATTGCCGCCGAGTTGCGCCGCAAAACGGACGAACGCGGCGTGGGTCGAGTCGAGCGTGGCCGTCATCTGTGCCACGGCAGCGGTCGCGACGGAGACGACCGCGACCGAGGCTGTGCCCGATATTCCGTCGCTCGTTGCGGAGATCGTGACCGGGCCGCCGGCGGCGACACCGGTGACCACGCCGGCCGACGACACGGTGGCGACGGCCGCGTTGCCGGTGGTCCATGTGACGACATGACCGGTGAGTGCGTTACCGTGGGTGTCGAGCGGCGTGGCGGTGAGGGATACCGCGGCGCCGACCGCCACCGTGGCACTGATCGGCGTCACGGCCACCGACGCGACACCCGCCGGCGTGACGGTGATTGACGCGGCGCCGCTGACGCCGCCGGCCGAGGCACTGATGGTCACCGGACCGCCGGTAGTGACACCCGTGACGACGCCGCTGTTCGAGACGGTGGCGATCGCCGCGTTGGCCGAACTCCAGGTGATGGTCTGGCCGCTGAGCGCCGTGCCATCGGCGGCGAGCGGTGCGGCCGAAAGCTGGATGGTGGCGCCGACCGCGACAGACGACGTGGCGGGGGTCACCTTGACCGATGCCACCGACGGGGGCGGCGGCGGCGGGGTGGTCGTGGACGACGTAGGACTGCCGGAGCAGGCCGCAATTCCGATGGCGATGGCCAGCGCAAGGGCGCGCCAGCGACTCGGCGGCCCGGACACGCAACGGGACGAGGCGAACGGGGCCCACCGGGACGCCATGGCGCACTCCTCTGGTTCGGCACGACCGGCGGGGGGCCGATCGCCTACCTCCTGAGGCGGAGAATCCGGTGGGGTCGGGTCACGCGGATGGAAGCATCCCAAGGCGCCCCGGCCCGCATGTCCGGTGGCTGCATCCCCCGAGACGTCGCGGCAAGACACCGTCCAAAGCCCGCCATGTGCCGCAGAGCGGACGAGCCGGGAACGAGATCAATCCGCGGCGGACGGCAAATAGTTGACCCTGCCGCTGCCCGGCACACCGATGTGTGCGTGGGAGCGGCAGGGTCAGAGGAGCTGAGGTTGCGGGCGTCAGGCGTTGGTGCGACGCCGCTTCCCCATCGGGCCGGCTACCGGATCGAGGCTCAGCGACCGGCGCGGCGCCGGCGGCGGACACCGAAGCCCGACAGCCCGACCAGGCCGGTGCCAAGGAGCATCAGGTCGCTGGGTTCGGGCACCGGGCTCGACGAATAGGTTGCCTCGTTGAGGGCGAAGTTCTGACTGCCCTCGTCGTTGCCGGACTGAATGAACGTGATCTCGTCAAATCCCCCGGCGTACGGAGATGCCGAAGAAGGGCGCCTGTCCGTTGTTGGCGTCCGACCCACCGACCGCGGCAATGTCGAACGACCCGACCAGCGAGCCGCTGTTGAACGCCTCGACCGTGAACGTTCCATCCGTCGGGAAATTCGACCAGATCTGCGCGCCGAACGCGGTCAGCGGCGAGTTGAAGAGCAGATCGGTGTACGTCCCGCTGACCTCGTCGGGGTAGCCGTTGAACAGGAGGAATTCGCCGGTGGTGAACCCGCCGGACCAGTCACTTCCGGCCACGAGGACCCAGAAGTTGTAGTCTGTCGAGCCCTGGCCGACGATTCCGGCACTGAACGGGTTGGACGGGGTGGCCTGGTCTCCACCGAGCAGGGACCAGTCGAGCGTCGAACCGCCCGAGATCTGGGACCGGTCGGTCAGCTGGGTCTGGGCGCTCAGCGGTAGAACGGCGACACCGCCCAGCGCAGCAGCAAGCAAGGCCCGCGAAACGAATCGCATGAAAAGGCTCTCTCTGTAAAGGGGTGGTCCCCAAGTGGGGGCCGGACCGGGTGTGGTCCCGTTGCCGCATAGAGCCGCAGGATGCGGGCCAGAACAGATCGGCGGAGCCGGACCACTCCCGTCCCCGCAAATGCTGGCACGGCACCAGTTGTTGCGGTCTGGAGGCCACAGCAATCGTGGCGCGGCCGCGACATCGGGGGGCATCAGGTCGAGGCGCTTCGGGAGCCGGTCGAGAAGATGATCGCGATCGGCCGCGGAACATGAGGCTGAAGTCGCTAGTTTGACGCAGGGGCGCCGGGAGCCACGACGCATGGCGGCAACGCGCGCCGCGGCACGATTCGAGCGGGACGCCAACCTTTGTGGTTCTGGCGGGGTGGCGGATCGTGCGGTGAGAGGGGAATCATTGGTCATTCCTCCCCATCACGAATCCGATGACGCCGAAGCAGAGGGAGTGAGCAGTCGGCCGGAAGGCGACGCAACCGGACGCACGAGGCGCCCCGAACGTTCGAGGCGCCTCCTGGTTCAGACCGATGATCGACGGGCGCTGCTTGCCGCTGGCGGCCTGATGCCCGCCCCTCCCAAGCCCACCAACCCCATCGCCAGGAGCGACAATGTCCCCGGTTCGGGCGTCACACTCTGGTCCGGCTCGAAGTTGAACACGGTCGGTGCCTCGCTGTTGAATCCGTACGCGATGTTGTCCACCGCCCCGTCGTAGTTGTCTCCCGGATAGCCGAAGCCCAGGAACGGGTCCAGCTCGCTCACCATCGCTTGCCCGCCGTAACAGTCGGTGTTGAACTGTGCCAGCGACTGGTAGGCCAAGGAGTACCCGCATTCTCCGGAACCGCTGCCGGTGTACCAGAAGTTGTCGCCGAGAATGTTCGACGTCGTCCAGACGTCCTGGGGCGCCGTCGGGGAGTAGCCGTTGTAGGCTCCTTCCCAAATGAGATAGGTGCCGTCCGTGAGTCCCAGCGCAAACGCAGGCGTTGTGAACGCTGGCGTAGTCGACGAGCTCGAGACGTACCAGTCGAACGAGAGCGTCGACGACTCGAGAGCGCCGTGGGACCGAAGTCGTAGTACCAGTCCGCCTCGCTGTTCCCCTCGTCGTCGAGCTGGATCTCCGTCGAGCCGAGGCCGAGATCAGGAAAGGTGGTGGTGATGCCGGAGAAGGCTCCGGCGTACGGCGAGGTGTAGTCCGGAGCCGGGCCGTATGTCGCCGACTGCCACCCCTGCAGGTTGGAGGGGGTCACGATGACCGTCTGGGCCCCGGCCGGCGACACCAATACGCCGAACAGGACCGCCGCCACTGGTACCACACCGATCGAACGGATCGCATCGTCTTCTCCGCTACGGATTGAGTGTCTCGCCACAGCTGCCGACCGGCGCCAGGGGGCGGTGGCGCCAGGAACAGCGCGATAATATCCCCACGGCGTTACACCGGCGTTATTGTGGCCCCGATGCCGCGGTTTGCGGCCCGGTTGTTGCACCGCCGCATCGGCCGTTACACGGCGGTCACACTGGGACCTTTCGGCCGCGTAACCATCCGGGATCATTCCCCTTGCCACTCCTGATGCCGCGACGCAAGTTCACCAGACCCTGTGACAATGCCCTCGCAATCCAGTCACCGCCTCGTCACCCTCGGCCGCCTGGTACTCGCCACGGCCCACGCCGAGCCCGCCGGGATCTCGGAGTCGTCCGCCAAGCTCCTCGCGATTCTCGCGTACCTCGCCTCCGTACCCGGCCGGAGGGCAAGCCGAGACCAGCTGGTTGACCTCTTCTTTGCCGACTCGCAACCCGGCAACGGCCGGAACGCCCTCCGCCAGGCGCTCCACAAGCTCCGCGAGGCCCTCGGTGCTGAGCTGATCGGCAGCGGGCGGAACCACGATATCGTCCTCGGCCCCGGGCTCTCGACCGACCGGGATGACTTCTACGCCGCCCTCGACCAGGGCGACCTGTGCGCCGCCCTCGATTTCTACGGGGGCCGTTCGCCCCCGGCATCGTTTCCGTTGGAAGCGCCAGCTTCGAGCACTGGGCCGATCAGGAGCGCGACCGCCTCCACTCCCTCTTCACCAACGCGGCCGAAGAGGTGGGCCGCGACGCCCTGCGGCGCGGTGAAGCGCGCACCGCAATGCAGCTCGCCACCCGGATGCTGGCCCACGACCCCCTCGATGAACGCGCCTGGCGCCTCCGCCTCGAATCGGAACGACTCGGCGCCAGCTCGGTACACCTCGCGGCGAGCCTCGATGAGCTGCGGCAGCGCTGCACCGCCGAAGGACGGGAGCTCACTCCCCGCACCCGGGAACTGATCGCCCTGCTCCAACAGCCGCGACCGGCTCTCGTGAGGAGCGAAGCGGACCTACGCTCGTCGGCGAACTGGTGGGGCGCGGCCGCGAGTTCGGGAGCTCTACGCCGCGTGGCGTTCAACGCTGGCCCGCCACGGCGGACATCAGCACATCACGGCCAGCGCCGGTGCGGCAAATCCCGGCTGCTCAGCGATCTTGCGACGCGACTCCGGACTGAAGCGCGCCGGTGTGCTGGTCCGCGTCACACCCCATGAACGGGCATTGCCTTACGCCGCGCTTGGCGATCTCGCTGATGCGGTCTCCCAGCTCCCCGGTGCGGCCGCCGTGGCGCCGGCGGTGGTGCCGATTCTCGTCGGCCTCCAACCGCGGATCAGCGAGCGCTTTCGCGGCGCCGCGCCGGTGCACGGCACCGATGCCGCCGAGACCGAGCGGCTGCGCACCGACGCGATGGCGACCTGCTCCTGGCCGTCGCCGGAGACCGACCGGTGGCCGTCCTCCTCGACGACCTGCACTGGTGGGACGCGCTGTCACGCCGGGTGCTGGAGCGACTGATCGAGCACTGCGGCAACACCCCGCTGCTCATGTCACCGCCTCTCGGCCTGGTGAGGCGAGGTCTTCTGTCAGCGCGGCGCGGTCCCCATACGCCTCGCACCGCTCACCACCGGGAGATCGCTGAACTGATCCAGAGCCTCGCGCCTGCGACGCCAGGCCGCTGAAACTGCCGCTGCCGACTGCATCGCGCCACGGATGGCGTGCCACTGCTGGTGCTCGAAGCGTTGGCGGCTTGCATCGAGCGGCAGCAGCTGGTGCTCGAAGCGGAGCATTGGACATCGTGCACCGGCCGAATTCATCGCGTCGCTGCACCCCGGATCGCTCCTCGCGAACGGATCCGAGGCCTCACCCCGAAACAGCGCGACGGCTGCTCGCTCCGCGCGACACTGGAACTTCCGATTGGTGTCGAACAGCTCAAGCGATGGCCTCGCGACGGATGACGGTGACCTCCTCTATCTCGAACGCCATGACTGCTGGCGTCGCGCGCGCAAGATGGTGGTGCGCACGACGCCATCGGGGAGACAGTGATCGCGATGGCCGATCAGGCGCGCGGCCTCGGCCCATACCCGCGCGGCACCATCCGACTGGCCGATGCGCCGACGACGTGCGCTGCGCGACGCGCGCGCACTTCCGGATCGCCGTTGACAACGCCGTGGAGCGAAGTCGCGGAAGAGTGGATCCGCCGCGCGAGCCCAAGGGGATCGCACGCGCACCTCCGAGTTGCTGGCGGATCTCTTCAGTGGCGACGCGAGACACTTGCTGCGGGGAATTGTACCGCGTTGCCGCCCTCGCGCGCGCGCCGATGCATCCGGCGGGGAAGCCGGTGGCCGGCGCCGCGGCGATCCTGGTGCTCGCCGCGGCGTGGTGGGTTGCGCCAGCCGCTTGATACCAGCAGGCATTTCCTGCTGCTGTCGATTCGCGGCAAGCCGATGGTACGATGTGAGCTGGTCGCCATCACAATCAGCTCCGCAGCACCGGGACCTCTCCGCGTGCATCGAGCCAGGCTTTCCGGAGAGATGACCGCGGCGTCAACGCGCTGCGTGCCGGTATTCTACCCGTTCGACACAATGTGGTAGCCGAGACGGAGACCGACACCAACGACCGACGGAGCTGATCCTCCATACTCGTCACGCAAGCGGAATCTCGCCCCAGCTCCTGGCGACGATGTCACGCCGTCGTGGTCGCCCGACGGCGCAGATCGTCTTTGCCACTACACGGTATCCCGACGGGGGAACTTTCGACCTCGCGATCGTGAACCTGACCACCGGCGTTGTTCGCCGTTTGACGTCGACACCGGACATCGAGGACGCCGCAATGGTCGCCGACGATCACGGATCGCGTTCATCCGTATTCCGATTGCCCCGCTCCGACCGAGTTGTGCTGGATCGCTGTCGATGCAATGACGAGCATTGCCTCCGGTGATCCGTCGTGCCGCCGCATTCGCTGTATCGACACCCACACCGTGATCTGCAATCGCTGTAATGCACCCAGATCTGGCAGTGAACGTGGTCGACGTCGCACCGCGTGGTCTCCAGCAAAGGGTGTGAAGCCACATGGATTGCACCCGACGACAGTGCTGGTCTCGCAAACCGCGACCAGACCGAATCAGTGCAGCTCAACGACGTCATGCTGATCAATATCAGCTACCTCGCCGCGTACTCCGCGTCGCCCATCTCCGTGTTGAACATTTTGCAATCTGGAACCGGGAGACTGTCCACGACTTCGTTGATCGCTGGTCATCGCCTCGTACGCACGGTCATACCCGGTGGATCACCGTATCGTCTGCGGGCCGTCGGCCTCGGCAACCAAGGCGACACTATTCCACTGCCATCCGGGACGCTCCAGTGGTCGACTTCGGATTCCACGGTGGCAACGCTCAATGACAGCGGCGTGGTCATTCCACGCCGCGACGGCGACGTGTCGTTCAGCGTCACCGACGCGGTGGCGTACCGGCACCATTCGAATGACGGTGGTCGGTCATACGGTCTCCCGGCTCGTGGAAGAGACGTGGGACAGCTCGTGGCACAGCAGGTGGACGGCGTTCGGCGATCCTCGACCGTTCGTCACGTCATTCAACGGCGTCCGGGCCATCTTTCCGAACGGCGACGACACCTATTCAAGCGGCGCCTACACGACGCACAGGTTCGATGCCCGCCGCGGACTGGCGGTCGAGGCGCTCGTTCGCACCCGGATTACGCGTGCGCTCTGGCAGCAACTCAAGATTCAGCTCGGTCCGATCGACGACTTCGGTCATGACGGTGCCCCGAGCGGTTCCGATAGCTTTGGTATCCGCCTGGGAAGGGGGAGCAGCGCCGCCGTCATGGCGTTCCAGGCAAGCTCTATCTTCACGCCACGCCGCGATCCGGAACGGCGCGTGGTACAAGCTTCGCTTCAGCTCTTTCCGACGGAACGTGCGGTTACGCCATCAACGCCGCGTCGCGGCTCACGGATCAGTGCACTACCACGTCACCCGCCCGATGGCGGTGACCATCGATGCCCAGACCTTTCACGCCGATATCTTCGTCGGCCCGCTCACCCTCTGCAGGCATTCCCCCCGGCGTCACTGACGCGGTCGGATGCGACGGATTCGGGTGAGGCGCAGACACCCTTATGATTATTACGCGGTGGTGGCGAGAGTTTTCGGCCGCGAGCCCAGGCCTCCCATCGCCGTTCCGCACTCCCCCCGGAGTCCACCCATGCGACGACTGCTCGCTGCCGCCATCATCGCCGCCCTGGCCGGCTGCTCGAAGTCCCCCACCGGCTCCAGTACCGGCCCCGACACCACCTCCACCACGCCGCCTTCCGACGCGCAATGTGCCGCGCGCAACAACGACACCGAGTCGAAACTGGTGGAGTGCATCCAGTCAGCGCCACTCTGGCAGCACATGATCGACCTGCAGAACATCGCCAACGCCAACCCGGGTCCCGATGGCCACCCGTCCCGCAGCGCCGGTGAGCCGGGCTACCTCGCGTCGGTCAATTACGTCGCCGACCTGATGCGGGCAGCCGGCTATCGCGTCACGATCCAGCCCTACACGTTGCCCTATTCGGGCTTTGGCAGCCCGCCGGTATTCGCCGAGGTCTCTCCCGCGGCAACGATCTATTCCGTCAGCACCGACTTCGACGCCGCGATGGCCGGCAACGGCGACGTCACCGGCCAGGTGCAACCGGTGGGCGGCATTCTGATTCCCGCCCCCGCCACGCCGACGTCGGCCAGCGGCTGCGCGTCGACCGACTTCAACGGCTTCGTCCCAGGGCGCGTGGCCCTCATCCAGCGCGGCACCTGCTCCTACGACCAGAAGGCGTCCTTCGCCGCGAGCTTCGGCGCCTCGGCCGTCATCATCTTCGACGAGGGCAATCCGGGACGGACCGCCGCCGGCGGATGCAGCGGCGTCCACTCGGCGGGCATCCCGGTGATCTGCATGGCATCGTACGAGGTGGGCCAGAGTCTCTACCAGCAGGCCTTGGCCGGGCCGACCACGGTGCACATCGGCGTCGAGGTGATCAACGATCCCGAACGCGCTGACTACAATCTCATCGCGGACTCGCCGCACGGCGATACCAACCACGTCGTCGTGGTCGACGCGCATCTCGATGCCATCTTCGGTGCCGGAATGCTCGACAACGGCTCCGGCTCAGTCACGATCCTCGAACTCGCGCTCAAGTTGGCCAACACACCCACACGCAACCAGCTGCGCTTCATCTGGTTCGGCGGCGAGGAACTGGGACTCTACGGATCGTACCACTACACCGGGGCGCTGAGCCCGACCGACATCTCCCGGATCGTCTTCGACGTCGACGCCGACGTGACGGCGACGCCCAATTACGTCTACGCCATCGCCGATCCCGCCAATTCGGGCGCGAAGAAGAACTTTCCGGCGAACGTGATTCCCGCGTCGCAGGTGGGCAACAATTTCTTCGTCAGCTACTTCAATCGCGCCGGACTGCCGTACGAAAGCCGCAGCAATGACGGCACCGATTCTTACGCGTTCGCACGCATCGGCGTGCCGAACACCGGCATCCTCACCGGTCAGGATTGCTGCAAGCAGTCCAGCGACGTGGCAATCTTCGGCGGATTCACGGGCAATTACGAAGGGACGGTGCCGGGCAACGACGGCGGCTGCGTCGACCGGCCGTTCCTCTGGTGTGACAACCTCGCCAACAACGATTCCAGCGTGTTGACGAAGGCGTCGAAGGCCGTAGCGTCGGTGGTGTTCAACCTGGCGAACGATTCGACGCTGGGAAGACAGTAGCGGAGGGAGGTGGCGGGCGAGAGGGCCTTGCGTCGCTCACTGGCGCCTGCTTCCGGCTCTTCCGCGTTTTTCCGTCCACCCCCGCTTGCGGCTCCGGCATCTTCTCCCATTCTTGTCGCCATGCAACAGCCACCTGTCGCCACCATCGGGTACGAAAAGCGCTCGCTGGCCGCATACATCTCCATCCTCCAGTCGGCACATGTCGGCGCGGTGGTCGACGTCCGCGAGACGGCGTGGAGCCACAAGCCGGGATTCTCGAAGAAGCGCTTCTCCGAGGGGCTGGGCCAGGCCGGCATCGACTACATCCACGCCCGGTTCGCCGGCGCGCCCAAGGCAATGCGGCCGGAGGGAGCAACGCACGCCGAGATCATCGCGCGGTACCGGGAACACGTCGCGGCGTCTCCTGACATCGTCGACCAGCTCGACCAGTTGATCGGGGAATGTGTAGCGCAGGGCAAGCGCGTCGCGCTCACCTGCTTCGAGCGCCTCCCCGCCGACTGCCACCGGAGCGTGTTGGCGGACGAGTTGGCCGAACGAAAGGGCTGGAGGATCGAGCACCTGGGAGTAGACGATTGACAACCCGACGCGCGAGTTGGGCGGCGGTTCCCGGGAGCGGCGGTTCGCGGCTGAAGCCGTGACTCGGCCGATATCGCTTCAGCGACGCGTTGTCCGCCGCTCCACTGCCGCGTCGTTACGCGCCACCATCATCGTCGACTCCCCCCACTCCGTCGATCCGATACCCCAGTGACCGCACCGTGACGATGTGGCGCGGCCGGGCCGGGTCGTCCTCCAGCCGCATCCGGAGCCGCGAGACGTGGGTGTCCACGGTGCGCGTCTCGGCGTCGTCGGCGTAACCCCAGACCGCACGAAGCAGGTCGGTGCGGGTCACCACGCGTCCCCCGGCGGTCAGCAACGCCTCCAGCAGTTCGAATTCCTTCGGCCGCATCGCCACCGGCGCCCCGGCACGGTAGACCTGGCGCGCATCGAAATCGACGCGGATCTCTCCGAAGCGATCCGGCCGCTCCCGGTGCGCATGGCGCTGCCACTCGAGAAACGCCACCGCGCGCTGCACCGAATCGAGCACGCGTTCGTCGTCGAACGGCTTGAGGAGATAGTCGAAGGCGTGGACCGCGAACGCCTTCACCGCGTAGTCATCGAAGGCGGTCACGAAGATCACCGCCGGCCGCTGCTCCGCCGGCGTGCCGGCCAGCACCTCGAAACCGTCGAGATCCGGCATCTGGATGTCGAGGAATACCAAATCCGGTGCCGACTCCCGGATGGCCGCCACAGCCCCCCGCCCGCTGTCGCATTCGTCGATCCGGCCCACCAGCGGAGAGCGACGGAGCACGCCGATCAGTCGCCGGCGCGCCAGCGGCTCGTCGTCGACCACCAGCGCCGACAGCGTGGCGCCGATGTCAGGCGGATGCACGTCGACCTCCGGCTGCGTCCGCGGTTCTGTCACCGTCGGCCCCGGGGTCGTCGTCGCCGACCGCGTCGGCCGGAATCTCGATGATCACCTCCGCCCCGCCCGAGCCACTCTTTCCCAACTCCATATGCTGTTGCCCGCCGTACCCTTCCGCCAACCGCGCCCGGGTGTTCCGCAGCCCCTCCCCTTCGTCGACGTCGGCGCCGAAGCCGGGGCCGTTGTCGGCGACGGACAGCCGGATCCGATCGCCACGCAATTCGACGGTGATCCCGACGCGCGCCACCGGGGCGCCGCCGGCAATGGCGTGCCGCACCGCGTTCTCCACCAACGGCTGCAGTAGCAGCGCCGGCACGTTGACGTCGTCCAGCCCCGGCGGAACAACGACGTCCACCACCAGCCGCTCGCCGAATCGCAACTGTTGAATGGCGAGATAATGCTCGACGAGTTCCAGCTCGTGCCTGAGGGGAACGAACGGTGACTGTGTGCGCCGCAGCGTGAGGCGGAGCAGGTCGGAAAGCCGCACGATCATGGAGTTGGCGGCAGCGGGCTGGTCGAGCACCAGCGCGGAGATGGCGTGCAGCGTGTTGAACAGAAAATGCGGCTGCAGCCGGAGCGTGAGCGCGTCGAACCGCGCGCGCGCCAGTTGTTGCTCGAGCACCGCTTCGTGGCGTTCGCGCGCCGCGGCCCGCGCCGCCTCCTGCTGGACGTGGCCGATGGCGAGCACCACCCAGTAGAGCATCGAATCGGCCACGGCCCAGATACCGAACAGGTCGAGTGTCCGGGTGATGAGCGACCCGCTCTGCTCCCAGGGGAACCACGGCAGGTAGATCTCGAAGACGAGATGGATGGTCAGGACGACGGCCCCGCTTGCCGCGACGTGAAGCAGGACCCGGCGCGGCCAACCGGGGCCACGCAGCGGAAATCGCGCGCCGAGCTTGAGGATGAGCGGGGTGAACGCAGCCCAGAGACAGACCTGCGGCAGCTGCAGCGCAAAGCCCATCCAGAGCGGGATCGGCGTGCCACGGATCGATGCGGACACATCCTGCTGCAGCGACGCGATGACGCCGTAGATGGTCCAGCCGATGGCGAAACGCCAGAACATGCGCCGTCGCGAGATGGCGGACGCCGGATCGTCAATCGCCCGACCGGCCCCGGCTGCGTGGTCGTTTCGCTGTAACAAAGTTGGCACATTCTCCGCCTTCCACCGCGCCGCGAGCGTCCCGAAGTTGACACTGTTGCCCGACGCGACGGGTACCATGCAAGCCGCGCACTGCGCGCCCTCGCTCCACCCGCTGCACGACCCCCTGACCCGTTCCGGAGGCGACGTGACGTTCGCACTGCTATCGGCCCTGGCATTCGCCGCGCCACTGGTGCGTGCCCCGCAGGTGCCCGACACCGCCAATCTTATCACCACGCTCGGCCGGGACACGATCGCGTGGGAAAGCTACCGGCGCACCGCCACGGCGCTGGAGGGCGACATCGTCCTCGCCTCGCCGCGCCTGATCCGGTATCACTACACCGTCGATTTCGATGGCGCGGGCAACGTATCCCGGTCGGTCACCGACCTCTCGGTGCCCGGCGCCAACATCGCCCGGCGCCGCACCACGATCACCTTCCACGGCGACTCGGTGCGGGTAGACATCGATACCGGCGGCGTGCTGAGCACGACCCGGCTGCCGATCCACCCGGGGACCATGCCGGAGCTGACCACCGGCTTCGGCTCCGACTATGGCCTCTACATTTCGTTCGGCTTCTACCAGGCATTGGCGGCGGCGCTGCACGCGCCGATCGGAACCATCACACCGATGCCGGTGATCGGTGCGATGAACGGCAAACTCGCCACCAAGCGCCTCGTTCGTCGCTCGGCCAGTGATGTCGACGTCGACTATTTCAACGTGGCGTGGACGCATCTCGCCACCGACGGCAGCGGTCACGTCACCAGCGCGGACGCGTCCGAAACCACCGAGAAGACCCACTCGGCACGGATCGCGTCGCTCGACATCGACTCCGTCGTGAAAGTGCTCGAGCATCGGCAGAAGTCCCCGGACCTCGCCGGCATCCTTTCGCCCCCAGATTCGGCGTCGGCACACGTCGGTTCCGCCACGATCGACGTGCACTACAACAGTCCGCGCAAGCGCGGTCGTGCGATCCTTGGCACCACCGTTCCATGGAATCAGGTCTGGCGCACCGGTGCCGACGCGGCGACGCTGCTGTCGATTGGCGGGCCGATCACGGTCGGCGGCAAGTCGCTGCCGGCCGGCGTGTATACCCTGTGGACCATCCCCACGCCAACCGGAGCGACGCTGATCGTCAACGCCCAGCACGGCCAGTGGGGCACGGACTATGACTCGACGCAGGACGTGATCCGCGTGCCGATGCAGGTCGTGCGGGGCCGGCCGGTGCAGGAAGGGTTTTCGATCGGCATCACGACGCACGGCAAGAGCGGCGAACTCCGGATGGTGTGGGACGACTTCGTCTGGACCGTGGCGCTTTCGGCACCGTGACAGCGACGGCAACCCGGAATCCGCTCGCCGGTGAGTTGATCAGCCGGCGGCTGTTCGCCAGCGGCCTGGTCGGACTCGGCGCGCTGACGTACATCCGCGGCGATCTCGCGCTGTCATCACGCGAGGCGCCGACGTTCGCGGCCGGGCGGACGGCACTGGCCGCCTGCCTCTGCGTGGTGTTGTGGTTCTGTGCCGTGGGCGTGTGGCAGCGCCGGCCGTGGGTTGTCGCGACGTGGGTGCTGCTGGCATTTACGACCCTGTGGTGGCTCGGATTCAAGCTGCTGCCGCTGCTCGGCGCCCCGACCGTCGAGTTGAACTGGCTCGAATGCGGCATGTTCGGGATGGTCCTGCTGGCCAGCTTCGAGGTGCATCTCTGGCGCCGGCGCCAGGCCGGCACCGTCGCGCTGACCAGCGTCGAGGAACGCATCGAGCGCGCGGTACCGTACCTGTATGGCGCCGCGTTGCTGCCGATCGGGCTGTCGCACTACTTCTACCGCGACGCCACCCTTGGCATGGTGCCGCGATGGCTACCGGTGCCGATGGGTTGGGTGGTACTGGGCGGTGTCGCTCACTTCGCTGCGGGACTCGGCATCCTGTTCAATGTGAAGCGACGCCTGGCCGCCGTGCTCGAAGCGGCGATGCTCACCGTGTTCACGGTGCTGGTGTGGATCCCCGCCGTGGCGTCGACGCCGTCCGACATGTCGCAGTGGTCGGAGCTGCTGCTGTCTTGGCTGATCTCGGCGGCGGCGTGGGTGCTGGCGGCGCGGTAGTCGTTGGTCGTTCGGCGATCGTTCATGGGTCGTGGGTCATGGGTCGTGGGTCGAGCGTCGTCCACGGATGCAGAGCCGGCGGGCGAGAGGGCCTCGCAGCGGCGTTCGCGGAGCGGTAAGCACACGGTCGGCGGGACACACCGAACGCCGTCGCGGAGAGCGCCGCCAGAGGCCCTCTCGCCCGCCACCGGCTACGGTGGCCCTCTCGCCCGCTGCGCGCCACGGCGGCCTCTCGCCCGCCACCGGCTACGGTGGCCCTCTCGCCCGCTGCCCGCTACGGTGTCCTCTCGCCAGCGACCGGCTGTAGCTTTTGTCCGGGGACGATCCACCGGTCACCGCCGCCATCGAGGAACCGCCATATGCGCTTCGTCGCCGCGCTTGCGAGCGCCGTCATCTTCGCTGCCCCACTCGCGGCGCAGATTCCCGCCGCCGTCACCACGGATCCGCCGCAGGACAAGACGCATCCGGCGCAGCTGGTGGTGCTGCATATCCCATCCGGCGGCGTGAAGATCAACGGCGTGGCCTACACCGCCGCCGGCGCCGGTCTCCATCCCACATTCGTGCTGTTGCACGGCCTGCCCGGCAACGAGAAGAACCTCGATCTGGCTCAGGCGGTACGCCGCGCCGGGTGGAACGCGATCACCTTCAACTTCCGCGGCTCGTGGGGAAGTCCCGGTGTATTCCGTTTTGCGCAGGTACTGCAGGACGTGGACGCGGTGCTCGCCTTCGTGCATGACACGGCGGAGATCCGCGCACTGGGCATCGACACGACGCGCATCGTGCTGGCGGGCCACAGCATGGGAGGATGGGCCGCGGCACTGACCGCCGCCCATCACCCCGAACTGTTGGGCGTGGTGGTCATTTCGGCGGCGGACATGGGGCGGGCGGCCGGTGCCCCGGAAAGCGTCGTCGCAAAGGACATGGCGGAGAACATGGAATCGCTCGCGGGGGTGACGCCCGAAAGCATGGCCGACGAGTTGATCGTCAACGGGGCGCACTGGCGGCTGCAGGATGCGGCACCCGGGCTGGCGCATCTCCGGCTGCTGGTGCTCACCGCCAACGACGGCCTGGCGCCGGCCAACGACTCATTGGTGGCGCACATCCGCGCCCTCGGCGACACCGCGGTCACGCTGATCCATGGTGAGACCGATCACAGCTGGTCCGATCAAGCGGATTGCGCTGGAGAGCTATGTGATCGACTGGCTGGCGCGGAGATGATCGTGGGTCATGGGTCATGGGTCATGGGTCGTCCGCGGATGCGGAGGCGGCGGGCGAGAGAGCCTCGCAGCGGCGTTCGCGAAGCGGCAAGCACACGGTCGGCGGGACACACCGAACGCCGTCGCGGAGAGCGCCGCCAGAGGCCCTCTCGCCCGCCGCCTGCTGTGGTGCCCTCCCGCCCGCCGACGAATGACGACCGACCCGCGACTGACCCCTCACCCTACATCGTCCCCTTCTTGTAGCCCGCCATGAACAGCGCCCCTTCCACGCAGTCCGGCGCCAGCTTCCCGGTGAGGTAGTCGTCGATCCGGGTGGCGAACATCGTCCAGTTCACCGCCTGTCCCGCCGGCGGCGCCCAGGTGCTGTTCCACCCGGCAACCGCCGTGAAGTCCGGCATCGCCAGCGTCGCCGTCGTGCCGCCGACCCAATTGAGGGACGCGATCAGCGAGACCGTCTTGAACGACGCATTGTTGGTGTACTGCAGGTTCACGGCCGTCGGGTACTCGGTCGGAATGGTGCCCACAGCCTGAAGGCGCCGATAGGCCGCAAGGTTCAGGTCGGTCATTGTGGGAGTCGGCAACATCGGGCCGAGCGTCACGGTGTGATCGGCGAACGCATGGAAGCTCTGCGTCACCATCCGATTCTCGGTCTGCGGCGAACTGGTGGCGAACACCTGCAGTTGGTGGAAGTCGGTGGCGCGCTGCGCGGCGGCCGGGATCCCGTACATTACCTCTGATGTCGTGGCGCTCGGGATGCTGGAGAGCGCACCGCCGCTGCAGGCCGCCGTGCCGCCTGTGGCGTACTGCAGCGAGAACTGCAGCTGGTCGCCCCCCTGCGAATTGGCCACCGACATCGTGGCCGGCGTCGGTACGATGGCGTTGGCGCCGTTGAAGTCGATCGTTCCCACCGAACTGCCGGAGGCGACGTCCAGGTCGCGCAGGATGAAGGCGCGGTCGGTCGCGGCGGGCCGCTGCGGCGTCAGGTTGCCGCGATAGGCCACCAGATCGTGCGTCCCGGTGAAGATGCTGTTGATCTGGACCGTCTGGATCTGTCCGCCGAACCACTCCCCCTGCCCGTCGCCGAGGCTCAGCAGGACCTCATCCGTGCCGCTGACGCCGGCGAGCGTCACGAAATTCGACTTGCGGGTGGGGCACAGGCTCGTAGCGGGGCCGGGCGGAATGTCGGCCAGGGTGAACCAGTTGACGACCGTCGAGAAGATGCCGTTGAGGTTTTCGGTAAAGGCCCATCCTGCCTTGTTGCCGGTGATGGTGAATGTGTAGACGTTGTTGACGCCGATCACCTGCGTCCATGGGCCGTTGCCGTCCTGCGAGGCCACCCATAACGGCGCGGTCGCGCCGCACCCAGTGAAGTCGAGCACATACTGCTTCGAGGAACCCGACGAGGTGATGGTCGGCGTGACCTGCACGCTCTGCTGCGCCGGCGTGGCCGCTCCAGTGCCGGTGATCACCAGCGGATAGCTCCCGGGGTCAGCGTCGCGTTGGCGGCGAGCGTCAGGGTCGTCGAATTCCCCGTGGTCGAAGCCGGGTTGAATGTCGCGGTGAGTCCCGCCGGCCCTCCTGTCACGCTGAAAGCCACCGAACCGGTGAACCCGCCGGTCCGGGTGATCGTGATCGTCACCTGCGTGTTGGCACCCTGGGCGAGGTTGAACGTGGCCGGATCGGGCGTCAGGGTGAACGAACCGTTCCCACCGCCCCCGGCGCTCGATATCGTCAGCGTGTATGTCACCGTGGCGGCGGATACTCCGCTCCCGCTCACCTGCACGGTGATCGGATAGGTCCCTGGTGTGGCGGTCGCCCCGACCAGGATGGTGATGATGGTCGTCGACGTGGTGCCGACCGTGCTGATGGTACCGACCGACCCGGTCACCCCTGCTGGTGCCCCGCTCACCGCGACGCTGACATCACCCGAGAAGCCGCCGCCTCTGGTGACGGTCCCGACGACGGTGGCCTCCCCTCCCTGCGCCACCGTCGCCGAGGTGGACGACAGGGACACGGCGATCGTACCGCCGCCGCCCCCGGTAGGGCCGCCGCCGCCGCCGCATGCCGTGAGTACGAGCGCGACCGCAGCGGCCGCGAGACCGGTTCCGAAGCGGCAAGACTGGAGACGGGGCATGGGGTACGTTCCTGGCGGAGCCGGTGGCGAGGGCGGTTCGGGTGAATGCCTGCTTTCGGCTATGCGCAGGTCCGCGCCAGAAGCCGTCATCACCCCCCGACAATAGATTGCGCCATCCCGGCCCGGAGCACCAGATGCGGTTGACTGCCCCGCTGTTCACGCTCGCCTGCCTGATCCCTGGCGCACTGCCGTCCCAGACACCCCGCGTGCCGGTCTGGACGCTCAAGGAAGACCTCCGGATCGGCGGCGCCGCCGACGGCCCGGAAAACTTCGTGGACCTCCGCGGCATCGGCATCACCAAGAGCGGCAACATCTTCGTGCTGGCGTACGACACGCAGGAGCTGCGGGTCTTCGACGCCCAGGGCAACTTCCTCAAGCGTGCCGCACGCCGCGGCGCGGGGCCTGGGGAGCTGAGCAGCGCCAACGGGCTGGCCGTCGGCAGCAACGACGTGGTGTGGGTGAACGATCCGGGGAACAACCGCTTTTCGCTCTATCAGGCCGACGGAACGTACCTCAAGCAGGTGCTGACCCCGATACAGGGATTCGGCTACATCTGGCACGGTGTGGTGGTCAGCGACGGGAGGATTCTCGACGATCTTCCGGTATCGATACCGACCGGCGAACGCGATCCGAAGACGGGCAGACCGACCTTTCGATCCCGGTTGCGCTTCGTCAATGCCAACGGCACCGCCGACACGGTCAACTATCCCGTCTGTCCCAACGCGTCGACCGGCGCCACGGCCACACTGATCTTTGGTGCAAGCGGACAGCACGGCCAGGCGTACGTGTCACTCCCGTACTTTCCGTTCAAGCAGGTGGTGTTTACGCCACGCGGAGCGTGGTGCACGCCATCTGACGCCTACCGGTTGTTTGCCGGCGGGATCAGCGACACGCTGCGCCTCGTCGTCCAAGGGACGTTCCCGCCCGCGCCGGTCACGGACAGCGAACGCAAGGCCGCGTTGATCCGGGTCGACTCGGCCCGGATCAAGTACGGCGCGCTGCAGAGCGGCGACCCGAATGCGATTCCACGCACCAAGCCCGCCATCGCCCAACTGTACGCCGACCAGGCGGGAAACGCCTGGGTGCGCCGCAACGGGGTCCCCAAGGACGCGCCGGTTCTCGAGGTCTGGGACCCGTCGGGGCACCAGCTCGCCACGGTGAACAGCACCGGCCCGGTCGGCGACCAAACGTGGATCGACGGCGACGTGCTGCTCACCGTCGTGCTCGATCAGGACGACATCCCATACGTGGTGCGGTATCGAATCGTGCGGTAGGGTGAGACCGTGCGGCGGACAGGGGCGCGATAGGGCCGCTGGCTCCGCTCGCCGCAACCAGGGTTCCGGTGCGTGGGCCAGGAGGGCGACAGGGCCTCGGGCTCCGCTCGCCGCTACCAGGGTTCCGGTGCGTGGGCGAGGGGGCGATAGGGCCTCGCAGTGACGTTCGCGAAGCAGCTCGCAGACGCCCGAACCAGTACCACGAGCGTGGATTGCGGAGAGCGGAGCCAGAGGCCCTATCGCCCCCTCGACCCTGCACTCACGACCCGTTCCCTGCGAGGCCCTATCGCCCTCCTGTCCGCCGCCGCTCATGACCAACGACTCACGACTCACTTCTCAGTCTCACGTCTCACGACCAACGGCTAACGACTCCGGCACTCAATGCCCCGGCGGGGTCGGTCCCTCCACCACCTGCACCAGGTGACCGAGGTCGACGTACTTCCTGAACGCGTCCCGCACCTGTTCCGGCGTCATCGTCAGGTAGCGCTGCGCCGCCACCATCGGCTCGTCGAGCGGTTGGTTGTTCACGCTCCAGCCCGCCAGTGAACTCGCGATCCCGTCCACGCTCGAGACGCCGAGCGGAATCGAACGGATTTCGTACTGCCGAGCGTTGGTCATCTCCGTCGGCGTGACCAGCGAGTCCTGCATCGCCATGATGTCGTGGCGCACCAGCGAGTCGACCGGCGCCACCTTGTCGGAATCACTGGCGTATTCCACCACGAACAACGCGCGCGACCTCGCGAACTGCGAGAACGAATACGCCCCGTAGGCGTAGCCGTGACGTACCCGGACATCGACCATCAGCCGTGACGCGAAGCCGTTGCTCCCCAGCACATCGTTGCCGAGTTCGATGGCGTAGCGATCGGGGCTGTAGAGATCGAGCGGCAGGGTCTGCGCCATCAGCACCTCGTCCTGCGAGGCAAACGCATTCGGCACCACCTGGTAGCCCGCCGGATTGAGCGGCACCGGTGCCGACACCACGTCGGGCTTCGGCCCCGATGCCTTCCAGCCGCCGAAATACTTCTCGACGGCGGCCTTCGCCGCGGCCGGTGTGACATCGCCGACCACCACGATGGTGGTGAGGTCCGGGCGGTAGGCCCGTTGGTAGTAAGCATGGGCGTCGGCGAGCGTGAGCGAGTCGACCGTCGCCGGCGTCGCCTCGCGCAGCGCGGGATCGCCCGCCGGGTAGAGGCCCTTGTACAGCGCGCGGGTGAACTGATACTGCGGCGATTGCAGCTGCCCGGCGAGCGAGCGCGCCAGCGACTGTTGCTGCACGCCGAATCCGGACTGCGGCAGCGCCGGGTGCAATTCGTTGTCGGCGAGGAGCTGCATGCCCCGGTCGAAGTCCTGACTCAGGACCGAGAGCTGGAAGTTCGATCCGCCGCTTTCGTTGGCGGCGATCGCGTCGAGCGCCTTGTGGAAGGCGTCGCGGTCGAGCGTGGTGGTGCCGTAGTCGAAGAGCGAGCCGAGCAGGCGCCCGACGCCACTCTGGCCGGCCGGCTCTTCGAGATTGTCGTTGTGATCGACCGTGCCGTAGACCGTGACGGTCTTGCTGATCGTCTCCGGCTGGACGACCAGCGTGATGCCGTTGTCGAGCTTCATGCTGACCGGCGCCAGGGTCCAGTGCGGCATGTCGAGTTCCGTCAGCGGCGTCGACGCCCAATCGGGAAGCGCCACGTCGAGTTTGTCGTCGCCGGCGAACGTCTCCGTGCCGCCGAACCCCGTGCTGTTCGGCGGACGCGTGCCGCTCTCGCTCGGCGTCAACACCACCGTCACCCGGCCGCTCGGCTTGAGATACTCCCGCGCGATGCGGTTGACATCGGCCACCGTGACGCTGCGGATCTGCTGATCGGCCTCGGCCGGTGAACTCAGGCCCCGCCACGCGAGCGCGTCGGACCAGACACCCGCGAGTCCCACCGCGCTGTTCTTGCGGAACTCGGCCTGCGACAGTTCGGAACGCCTGGCCGCGTCGACCAGATCGGCGGAGACGCCGTTGGTGATGACGCCGTTGATCACGCCGTCGAGATCCGACTGGGCCTGCTGCGCGTTGCCGCCCTTGGGGAATTCCACGGCGATCTCTGCGATGCCGCCGTGCGAAAATGGCTGGATGTAGCCGTACGACGACAGCACCTTGCCCTGCACCGCCAGGGCGGACAGCGAACTGCGGGCATTGTTCAGCACATCCATGAGGATTTCCGCGGCGGCGTAATCGTGCGTCGCCTCACCCGGCATGCGATAGAGGAATTCGACCGAACCCGTCCCCGACGGCGTGGTCTTGGCGATCGTCTCGGCGTGCACGGGCCCGAGTGCCACCACGGGGCGTTGCGGTGTGGCGTGGCGCGGAATGGAGCCGAAGAGCTGCTTGACCTGCGCCAGGGTGGCCGCTGGATCGACGTCACCGGCGATCACGAAGATGGCGTTGTTCGGCTCATACCAGTTGTCGTAGAAGGTGCGGAGCACGGCGGACGTCGTGGAATCGAATGACGGGCGGGTGCCGAGCGGATCGAGCGCGTAGCCGGTGCCGCCGTAGAGGTCCTGTTCGGCCTGCTCGAACGCGAGGAAGTCAGGATCGGAGATGTCGCGCGAGACTTCCTGTTCGATGGCACCCTTCTCGAGGTTCCAATCGTTGTCGGTGAGCGTGGCACCGCGCATCCGGAGCGATTCGATATGCAGCAG
This sequence comes from uncultured Gemmatimonadales bacterium, assembly GCA_963697065.1. Lineage (GTDB taxonomy): Bacteria > Gemmatimonadota > Gemmatimonadetes > Gemmatimonadales > GWC2-71-9 > Palsa-1233. Next base: position 1,584,126 of record CAVOMQ010000001.1, on the reverse strand, counting down.
GATGCCGAGGTATGCAGACGGCGCCACGAAGTAGTACTGCGTGGCGTCGTTGGTGGTGAAGGCGTTGTTGTCGCCGCCCATCTTGCCGGTGATTTCGTTGAGCTGGGCACCGGTCATCCCCTTGCTGTCGCGGAACATCATGTGTTCCAGGGCGTGGGCGGTGCCGGGATAGCCCTTGGGGGTTTCGTAGCCACCGGTGAGATAGGTGATCTCGGTGGTCACCATCGGCGCCAGCGCGTTGCGGATGATGATGACGCGGAGGCCGTTGGCCAGGGTGTCGCGGACGATGCTGTCGGCGGCGGGGGTGCGGACGGCCATCGGAGCCGAACGCGCCGCAACGCCCGGCGGGTTGCCCGGTGTGCCGAGGAGCGCAAGGAAACCGAGCGCGAATGGGCGGCTGAGCGTCGAGTACAAGGTGCCTCCAGAGATCAGGTCCGTCTTGTCCGGCTGAACGCGCAATGACAAGGTAACGATGCGGGAGGAGGAGCAGGCGTCTCGGGAGGATCCCGGAGCGCGCTATCGGCAAGGCCCGTCCGGTCCGGGATTGGATCTGGTCCGGGTGGTCACCCGTCGTGGAGCGCGGCCCGGAGGTCGAAATCGGCGGCGTGGAGCGCCGGAAGCACGCAGGCCAGTGACGCCGTGCCGGAGAGGAGGATCACCGTCCCCAGCAGCGCGAGCGGATCGACCGGCGAAACGTGATAGAGCATTGCCCGCAGGAGTCGCCCCGCGAACACGCCGCAGGCGGTCCCCAGAATCAGCCCCGCCAGCGTGAGCATCAACCCGTCCGCCAGCACAAGTCGGATCAGGGTCTGACGGGTGGCACCGAGCACCGAGCGGATGGCGAATTCCTGGCTCCGTTGGCGCGCGGTGTAGGAAATGACGCCGTAGAGACCGATCATCGACAGCAGCAGCGTCACGAGGCCGAACGCGGCCATCGTCGCCGTAACCATGCGCGCATTGGCGCTGGCGTCGCGGACCAGGTCGTCGACGGTGCGCAAGCGAGCGACAGGAACAGGTCTTCGGAAACAGCCCCGCGAAGTGTTCCCGGACCACGCGGAGGACATCGTCGTCATTCATCGCCGACCGTTCCTCTCGGGATCAGGGCAATCGTATCAATCACAACACCTGCCACCCCGCCGCGCCACCCGCTCAATTCGATGGGACGAAGAGATCGGCCTTGGCGTGGATCTTTGCCGCGATCTCGTGCTCGATCTTCTCGGCCTGGGCGGTGACGGATGCCTCCGTCTGTCCGGCGGCGGCCTTGAAGCCGACTCCGAGGACGCCAACGATCCTGCCGGCCGCATCGTGGAGCGGAACAGAGACGTCGTAACCACCCTCTTCCTTTCCCACCGACGGCTTGCCGGTTTGCATCGGGCGGGAATCATCGGCTTCGCACTTCTCGCCGACATCACTGGCATCGGTGGAGGCAATCCCGACGCAACCAGCCTTGGTGGTGGTCGAAATGCCGATCTCATCGGCTTCGGGGTGTGCCGCCTTCGCGGCGTCGACCAGCTTCTGCGCGAGAATCTTCGGCTTCTGTGGCGTCGCCTGGGCCGACCCGGTCACCGAGAATGCTCCGAGTCCCGCAACCGCTGCCAGCATGGTACCGGCGACAACGATCGCCCGCCGGGTATACCGAAGGGATGTCATGTGGTGCTCCAGTCAGGGAAATGGGGTGTATCGTGCCACGCAGGTTTGCGCTGCGGCAACAAGCTACAGGCTGGCACCTGTCGGCAGGGTGACATACACTTGGTCCCATCCCTCACCGGAGTAATCGGATGCGTGCCCATGCGGTTCGCTGGTCCGTGGTACCGGTTCTTGCCCTGTTCTCCCTGCTGCCGCAGCACCAGGCCAATGCCCAGCTGATTTCCTTCGGCGTGATGGCCGGCCTGAGCCAGTCGAAGTTCACCGGCAACAACCTCGAGGACGCGCGGAACGCCGGGTTCATTGCCGGGGCGTTCGTACGGGTCGGCGCGCTGGGGTTCGCGGTGCAGCCAGGCGTCTACTACACCGCCAAAGGTGCCAAGACCAGCGACTTCTCCGAGACGACGGGCGTCGGCAGCAAGACCAATCTGAACTACATCGAGATTCCGGTGGTGCTCCGGATGGGGCTCGGTCCGATCTACGTCGGTGCAGGCCCCGCAATCGCCCTCAAGCTGTCGTGCAATTACACGGCGGGGTCGGCCGCGAGCATGCCGTGTCCCGACTCGACCGGAATCAAGTCCACCGAAACGACCGGCATCCTGGAGGCGGGGATCTCGTTCGGGAAACTGTCGGTCGGCGCGCGGGCGGACATCGGGATCTCCAATGCGATCGAGGCGATCCAGACCGGGAATTCGTCGAAGGTGTCGTACAAGACGCAGACGGTGTCACTGGTGGCGGCGGTGCGGTTCTAGGGACGGGGCGCTGCGGGAATTGTGACGCTTCGCCTCGGAGCCCGCGGAAGAGCGCCTCGAGATCGATGCTGCACGGCGCCTCGATGCGCGGGTGACGCCACGCAATCTCGTGTTGCACCGATTCCGCCGCCGTGGCGTCCGGGGTCCAGACGTCGATGCAGTGCCGCGGGATGTCGCGCGCAGCAGCTCTTCCCGGCCATTCGCCAACAGATACGGCTGCAGGATGGCGCATAGCCGTTGGAGCAGTACCTGATGCCGTCCACCGGGCGCCGGGGTCACCAGCAGCTCGCCGTGAACAGTCTCGTAACGGTTGCCGTCGTCCGGGAACGCGCGGATCTCGTCGGCGGTGAAGCGGTGCACCAGGTGCGGCATGGACATAGTATCTGCTCGGCGCGCGATGGGGGGCAAGTGGGCAGCGTCTTCTTGACGCGAGCGCCGGTGCGAGATGTGTGGTGCTGGCGCGGAATACCCCCGACCCGACTACCGTTCTGGCCATGATCAGGAGTGGTGCTCCCGCCGCACGTAACGTGGTTCGTCGCCGGCGTTCTCGCCTGGCGGCGGGCGCGCTGCTTGGCATCTTCGCGCTTGGCGCCCTGCCCGATGTCGCGACGGCAGCGAGCGTCCAGTGCGCCGTGCACTGCCGCGCGAGCCATGCGATGGCCGGCATGAACGCCGCTCCGACAGGATCGAATCGGGTTTCGATTGCCCAAGCGGGAAGCCGCACGCTGAGCCGCCGCTGCCCCGCGGCAGCGTGCGACTTCCTGCTGTCGTGTTCGCCGACCTCATCTGTGGCATTGCCTTCCGTTGCGCCGCCGCTCGCACCATCGGATGTGGCGGTGAACACGTTTGCCCCGGTCACGTTCTCCCCCGTTCCACCCCACCACCACCGACCAACACCTCCCCCGAGATCCCACGGCTGAGTTCACGGTCGCTCGGCGGCCGTACCAACTCACGTCGATGGGGGTCTCATGTTCCGAACGGCCACAGCCGCGCTCGCGGCTGCCGTGATGGCCTGCGGGGGTCGATGCCTGCCGGCCGCCGCGCAGGGAATGGGCGCGAACTCGATGCAGATGGGTGCCCACAACACGATGATCGCAATGCCACTCGGCCTGCCGATGGCACGCGCGGGATCGGGCACGTCGTGGCTTCCCGATGCCACGCCGATGCGCGGCTACCAACAGACGGCCGGCGGCTGGATGGTGATGACGCACGGTGCGGTCGACGTGTACTACGACGACCAGGGGAGCAGTCGCGGCGCCCGCCAGGTGGGCAGCACCAATTGGATCATGACCATGGCGATGCGACGGATGGGCCCGGGAGTGTTCGCGCTCGACGGCATGCTCAGCGCCGAGCCGTTGACGGTGGCGGACGGCGGCTATCCGCTGCTGCTGCAGACCGGTGAGAGTTATCACGGCGTGGCGCTCCACGACCGGCAGCATCCGCACAATCTCCTCGGGGAAATCGCGGCATCGTACCAGCTCCCGCTCAGCCGGACGATCGCCGTTTCGCTCTACGTTGCCCCGGTGGGAGAGCCGGCGCTCGGCCCGGTGGCGTTCATGCACCGGCCGTCCGCGCAATCGGATCCCTTTGCGCCGATCGCGCATCACTGGCAGGATGCTACGCACGTCACCTTCGGCGTGGCGACGCTGGGGATATTCACCCGCACCGTCAAACTGGAGGGTTCCGTCTTCAACGGACGCGAGCCCGACGAGCACCGCTATGCGCTGGAGTTCCGCGCGCTCGATTCCTGGAGCACGCGACTGTCGTTCAATCCGGCGCCACGCTGGAGCTTCAACGCCAGCGTGGGATTCCTCAGGAGCCCCGACGGATTGCATCCCGACGAGTCGCAGTATCGCGCGACGGCGTCCGCGATGTACGTGACTCCGACGGCCAGCGGCGGCGAATGGGCGACGTCGGCGATCTACGGTGGTGATCGGTCCCGCGTCGCCGGCCGGTTGCAGCCGTGGCAACACAGCGTGACGCTCGAGACCAACCTGGCCATGGACCGGCGGAACACGGTGTTCGGTCGGGTCACGTGGGTGCAGAAGACGGCGGAAGACCTCGTGATTCCTGCGGTCCCGCCCGATCAGCGATACAACGTGGCAGCGATGTCGCTCGGGTATCTCAGGCTCCTGACCGGGCAGGGAAAGATCGGAGTGTCGTTGGGATTCCGGGGCGAAGTCGACGTGATACCGGCGACGCTGCAGCCCATGTACGGAACCCGCACGCCGATGGACCTGGTGCTCTTCGTCCAACTCGGGCCACGGCCGGCGCGCTGAACGGATCAGTCCGGACTCCGTCACCCCGATTGTGTCCGCCTTGCAACACGACCCCATGACCCCTTGAGCACCGCGTTGTTTGGATGCACGTTCTCCCGGCGTGACTACCGGGGGAGTGTCGCCGTGACCATGCGGCGGGCGTGGACAGTCGTCGGAATCGGCCTGGTCGCCGGGACGCTCGACATCTCCGAGAACATCCTGTTCAACGCCACCCGGCACGTCACGCCGGCGATGATCTTCCGGTTCATCGCGAGCGGGTTGATCGGCAACCAGGCCTTCCACATGGGCTGGGTCTCCATCGCCCTCGGCGTGGAGATTCACTATACCATCGCCGTGACGTGGACGGTGGTCTTCTACTTCCTCAGTCGCCGGTTCCCCGCCCTGCTGCGCCGGGCGGCACTGAGCGGGCTGTTGTACGGCGCGGCGGTCTACCTGATCATGAATGTCGTGGTATTGCCGCTGACGGCGGTGCCGCACTCCGCCTCGACCACCACTGCCGCCGCGCGGATCAGCGGTGTGCTGGCCTTGCTCTTCTGCATCGGGTTGACGATTGCCCTGCTGACGCGCCGGTTTGCACCGGCCGAGTAATTGCTGCCTCGTGCCGGTTGAACAGGCGGCATCAGCTCACACGCCGCGCACCAGCAGCCGGTTGATCACCAGCAGCCCCACGGTGACCGCGATCCAGCCCCAGGAAACGGATGCGGCGGTGGGCGATTCCGGCGGCCGCGGCCGATTCGCCTTCTGCATGGTCGCGAACCCGGCGAGCACGGTGAATGAGCTCGTGGCGGGATAGATGGCGCTGATGATGACCGGAATCGGGAACGCGAACGCGACGTTCACTACGCTGCCGGCCACAATCGGAAAGAACACCAGCGCATTGATCCATCGCGCCCGTTCCCGCGAGTGCGGCTCGCCGTGCAGGAAGCCGCGGAACTGTTTGTCCTGGCGGATCACGATCAGGACGAGCAGGGCGATTCCGGTGATCGCGATGAGCACGCTGAGCAAGATCGGAAACCCGAGCAGTTCCGCCACCTTGCCGGTGTCGCCTTCCGACGAGAGCGGTGTCAGCATCAGGTAGCCGAAGAAGTTGATGAATCCGAGGAGCGCGAGCCATTGCACGAAGAGGTCGCTGCGTCCGTTCGATCCACGGATGCGCACCCACCGGGCACAGGCGATTCCCTGCACCAGGCTCACCACCGGTCCGGCCAGGGCCGAGACGACGACACCGGTCAGGGTGATCGTCGAATCGTCGGCCTGGACCTGGTTGAAGTAGAGCGTGGCATGGGCCCCGAACGCGAGGTACGAGACGAAGTGGCCGAGCTCGTGGAGCAGCGTGGTGAGCGTGAAGGCGCCGACGAACGCCACGGTCGAGTTCACGGCCAGGACGAGCTTCCTCGGGGGGCGGGCAGCGGCCACGGTCGAGCTCACGGCTTCTTCAGGAACCGCAGGTAGAACGCGGTGAATACCAGGACGATGCCGACGTTCACCATCAGCCGCTCCCAGAACCGGTTCCGGAAGAACAGCACGTCGACGCTGATGATAAGGGCGATCATTACCACGACGTACAGCAGTGCCACTGCGCTCTTTGTCATTCCAGCCACCGGTCTGGAGGGCCATCCGGACGAACACGCTCGATTCGAGGAAGTATACCGCAAAGGCTCAGCTCGCCAGCGGCCACGTCGTCTGTCATCCCGAGCCGCAGGCGAGAGCCTCTCACTCCGCTGTCATCCCGAGCCGCAGGCGAGAGCCTGCCCCGAGCGAAGCGAGGGGGATCTCAATGCCCGCGTCTCGCCGATGCGCGACGGGCGAGAGGGCCTCTGGCTCCGCGCTCCCGCATCACCGTCCCTGAGTCTGCGTCAGACCTTGGCGGACTTGCGCCGCGAAACGTCGCTGCGAGGCCCTCTCGCCCGCCGCCCATCTTCCACCGAGCATATCTATCGATGTCGCCGACCTTCTGTCAGTGCCCGGGCGACGTGACACACACCGAGTTGGTAACCGGCGGCGCGGTGATCGCCATCGTGGCGAAGACGTTCGGTTTGAAGAAGTACTGCTGGTCCGAGGTCTCGGCGAGGCCGTAGAGAGAGATCGTGCTCGACGGGAGGCAGAAGCGGGACCAGTCGATCTGTCCCGAGACGGTGAAGCGATAGGCGCTCCCGATCTGCGACTCGACCGCGTTGCGCAGTTCGTAGACCTGGGCGACACGTCCGGCCGTGATCATGAAGATGTCGAACTTGCTCAACGGATTCGTCGACGTCGGGCTGTCCCATGACGCGGTGACCGAGGTCGTGCTCGACGCGCCGTTGGTGCAGCCGGTGCCGGCGCACGCCGTCGTGGCCCCCACGGAGTAGCGGATCGCCGTCGGACTCGCCGGGAGGGACGAGGTGTAGTTGTTGCCGATCGGAAAGACGGTCAGCGGGCTGTAGTTCCCGGCCAGATCTTCGGTGCGTACCGCGAACCCGCTGACGTTGTACACCGGCGCAAGGAGCGTCCCGATGTTCGGGTCGAAGAAAAGGAATCCCTTGGGCACCGGCTGCGAGTCGCTGGCGGTGAAACCCGGGAACAGCGAGGAACTGCCCAGCGTGCCGACCTTGTGGTCGAAGCCGATGTACGCGTAGCCGCCCTCGAAGAGCGAATTCCCGAAGTTGAACTGCCATCCGGCGGAATAGTGCCCGACGCCGACGTTGTCGCTTCCGCTGATGTCGAACGTCGCCACGCTGCCCGGAACGAACGTGCTCTGGCTCGAGACGAGGGGCGCCGACGGCGCGGTGAAGTCGTAGACGAAGTTGTACGGGCCGAACGTCCCGCCGGCCGGCACGGCACCGCCGAGGTCGTTGATGCCGCCGTAGAGCGTGTAGACGCCCTCACCGGTGCCGCCGTACTTCAGCTTCGCGAGACCGGTCAGGGTGCTCAACGGAAAGTCGAATGACGGCGTCAATCCGGCGGACCCGCCGGCCACCCACGGCGTCGCCGTCCCGGTTCCCTCGCCGTAGACCGAATGCGAGACATCGAGATCCCGGTACGCGCGGAGCCACCCCCACCCGGCGCCGTAGCCCGCCAGCGAGCCACCGACATTGTACGTGAGCTTCAGCGAGCTCAGGTCGGACAACCGCCACGCGAAGTTGTTTCCCACGCCGCTGTAGGTGGCCGCGCCGCCGTTGTCGTTGATGCCGACCAGCGCCGGGTCAACGCCGAGGTTGGTGGAGACCGCGTTCCCGGTGGTGTAGGGATTGCCGGTGTTGGTGGTGAGTGGCGCGTACGACCAGTTCCCCAGCCGGTCGTACCACGCCCCGCCGAAGTAGCGGAGCCGGGCCGCGCCGGTGACCGGTACCGTCGTCAGGTCGGTGACGAGGCTGCTGGCGTTCGGCGTGAAGCCGGCTGTCGTGCCGCTGTAGAGATCGAAGGGGCGGGTCGCATCGAGGCCGGAACCGTTATCGGTGATCCGGGTGAGGTCGACACCCCACGAGAAGTTGTAAGCGGGGGAGATGTAGTTGCTCCCGACGCCGAACGATCCGAACGACCCGTACGCCGATTGGCCACTGACCTGCGGCCGGGTGGCGAGCGTAAACGCCCCCGGCGCGATCGTGGGCCCCTTGGTGTCGTAGTACCGCGTTGCCGAACCATCGAACTGCCCGGCGCCGAAGAACGTCGGCGGAATCGGATTGACCATGACCCAATGCATGCAGCCGGCCGGCAGCGTCACCGGCGGAACAACGGTGGCCGGCTGCACCACGCCGGTGCCCCGCGTGTACGCGCAATTGCCGCCGATGTTCGGCTCGGCGATCTGCGGGGTGTAATGGAGCGAGCCGAAGGTGTAGTCGGTAAGCAGCAGACTCGAGCCGGTGGCGGCCGAACTCTCGTACTGGAACGACACCCGCGAGAGCAGCGTGGGAAGGGTGATGGTGCTCCCGGTCCTGGCGCCGATCGGCGCGATGCTGGTGAGCGTGGCACCATGGAAGTCCGGAACGAAGTCGGCGTAGACCGGCGTGATCGACTGCGCCGCGCTGCCGGAGAACTGGATCGGGATGAACTCGATGGTCTGGTCACCCGAGCTCCACGACTTCCCGTCGAGGTTCGTCAGCGAGCCGTCGAGCGTGATGCGCGCCGCGAAGACGTCGGGGTTGGCGAGGGTGATCGACGCTTGCTCGGTGGTGGCCGGTTGGGTGCTGCCGGTCGGCAGGAACTCGATGCCGAGGGTGTGGCTGCCGTTGCGGGCCAGCGGCAGGGCCTCGATCGCCTGCCCGTTCACGCTGTAGTCGACCGCGGCCGTGTTGACCTCGATCAGCACCTGCGTCGTGACCACCGCGGCACCGTCGATGGGGGCAGGCACCACGCGCGACACGGAAACGGGCTGTCGCGCGAACTCTGTCGTATCAATCAGGACCACGACGGTGCCGGTGGTGGCGGTCGGCACGGAAAGCCGGACCGAGAGGTGGAGTGTGCCGCCGACGTTGGCGAGGTCGACCGGATGGCCAGTGGCATCGGTCACGGTCAGCGCGCTGAGGAGCGGCCCGGGCGGGCTCACCGACACGGTGGCCCGGCCGGTCTTCCCGCCGCTCGTCGCGACGATGTCGGCCGAGCCCGTGGCGACGGCGGTGACGAGGCCGCTCGAGGCGACGCTCGCGACAGCCGGACTGGAGGAACTCCACGTGACGGTCCGACCGGCGATCGGCGCACCGAGCGAGTCGGCGACGACGGCGGTGGCGAGGGTGGTGTCGCCGACCGTGAGGGCGTTGGTGGCCAGTGTGACGGTGACGCTGGCGACGGGGGTCTGATTGGGCGTGGTGGACGAGCCACTGCTGCACGCCGTCGCCAGGACGGACGCGGTCGCAAGGACGCTACCGAGGAATCTCGTCATGGGCGTTGCTCCGGAGCCGCGTGGGGGTGTGGCGATCCAGGCATGTATATATAGGTCGGAAAAGGCAGCAGAGTGTACGGTCGGGTGCTGGCGGTGTCAATGTGGGGCGCGCTCCGATGTCGCGGCGGGCGAGAAGTGGTCTGGCTCGACTGTCATCCCGAGCCGCAGGCGAGGGATCTCAATGCCGGGGTGTCGCCGATGCGCGGCGGGCGAGGATCGCCCCGGCCCCTGGGCCACGGCCACATTTCGCGCCACGGCTCACCCGAAGTCGAACAACCTCACCAGGTCGATCACACATTGATCCTCCAGCGCCGGGTGCCGCCACACCAATCGTTCGCGTTGAATGACCGGTGCCTCGGCACCCGGAGTCCAAATCTCGACCTGGCGCTGGTCGCCATCGACGCTCCAGTACTGCGGGATGCCGTGCTGCTGGTATTCCGGGCGCTTGAGCGTCCGGTCGGCGCGCCCGGTCGATGGGCTGATGACTTCGACGACCAGGAAGAGCGTGGTGACATCGAGCCACTTCCCCGACCGGAGGAAGGCTGCGGTCTCCGCGACGAGCAGATCGGGCTGCACCAGCGTGTCGTAGCTCAACGTGATGTCAGCGGGCGACGTGAGCAGCTGATCCAGGAGCCCGTGCGCCTCGAGGTACGGCACCAGCACCGCGAGCAGGCGCGTCACGATCGGCTGGTGCCGGCCACCCGGCGCTGGCGTCACCAGGAGCTCGCCACGAACCACTTCGTAGCGCCGCCCGTCGTCGGGCATGGTGGCCAGATCGGCCGCGGTGAAATGGCGTGAGACCGGCATGGCCATAGTATCGTCTCGGCGGCGAGGGGGTGGCAACTCGGCGATCTCAGCCGTCGCGACCGGCAAGAGGGGGTCTGGCTCGACTGTCATCCCGAGCCGCAGGCGAGGGATCTCAATGCCCGCTTCTCGCCGATGCGCGACGGGCGAGAGGGCCTCTGGCTCCGCGCTCCCGCATCACCGTCCCTGAGTCTGCGTCAGACCTTGGCGTGCTAGCTCCGCGAAGCGTCGCTGCGAGGCCCTCTCGCCCGCCGCTCCGAGGTTCACGAACGACGATCGACTCCTCCGCTGCGAGGCCCCCCTCGCTCCGCTCGGGGCAGGCTCTCGCCCGCCGCACCGAGGTTCACGAACGACGAGCGACGAACGACCCCGCCGGCGGCGCGCCTCCGCGTCCCGCCCCCCAGCCGGATCCCCAGCCCCGCCGAGAGCAGGAAGTGCGAGAAGTTCACCGACGTGGCGGGAAGCGCCCTGTCAGGCTGGTTATCGTGCGCCGGAATATCGAGCGGGCCCATCTGCACGCTCGTGGCGGCGCGATACTCACCGCCGATCTCGACGAACACCGGATGCGCATTCGACGGGAATCTCAAACCGGCACCGATGATCACGCCGAGCGTCGTCGCAGCGGCGCCGCGGACGGTGACGTAGTGAGGATCGGGATCGTTCGAGAGCCTGACCCGGTAGAGCGCCGGCCCGCCCGCGACCCAGAGGTGATCGCGACCGCTGCGGTAACCGGCGAGAAGCCCGACGGATGTGACGGAAGAGATGACGCCAACGTCGGTCCCGAACGTTTCGCTCCCGCCGGCGGTGCCGACCGTGAGATTGATGGTTCCATGGGTATAGAAGCGGCGTGCCGCTGTTGCCGTCCATCCGCTCACGTTCGTTGTCGAGAACGGGTACGACACGCAGAAGAGGAAGCAGTCCCTCCCTGAGTATCCAGCCAGTCGCATCGATTGCTCGAGTCCGCCGCCGGCGCTGGTTCCACCAAGGCTTCGCTGCACCGTCACCGACCAGGGCCGGTCGGTGTATGTCGGACTCTGGCCACCCGCCACCGCCGGAATGGCAATCAACAGGGCGTACCACCAACGATCGCAAGCGCGCAGCATCTGGCATCTCCCGTCGGGGACGCGGGAAATGACGCTACCGCGAGTCAAGCGGGCGTCAAGCGCGCCTACCTCGCCCCGCCGCACCCCGGCATCCTGAACGCCGATATCCGCGACGACGACGCCGTGGTGCCGGCCCGCACGTACGCGCCGATGTGCCAGATGGTGCAATCGTCATCCGGGTCGACGGCGGTCTGGGTGTAATCCTCCCAGCGTGACGCGGTCTGCGAGCCACCGCCATCGACGACGACAGCCTCGGCGAACGTCAGCTTCCCCTTGGGATCGCCGGGTCGGCGGCCGGTGAACCGCACGCCGACATGGTTCGGCAGCCCGCCGAACGAGTAGCCGATTCCGATGTTGCCGAACTTGTCCATCGCCGCACTCGGCAACCAGCGGAAGAGGCTGTCCCGGGCGGTTCCAGGCGCATAGGTCCCCTGCTGGTAGAGCGACAGCGCGCGGTTCTTGCCGACCCGGAATTCGTACCAGCGCACGCCGCCGCCGTTGAGCGACGTGTTGATCGAATGCGCCGCGAGGACGTGCTCGACGTTGCCGATGCGGCGATAGGTGACCCGCGCCATCAGCTTGTCACCCTGCGGATCGAGACGCGTGTTGTTCTCCGGTTGCGGCACGCACTGCTTGAGCTGCCCGTCGCAGAGAAAATGGTATGGCGCCACCGGGATCAGCACCGGACCGATGAGCTTCGTGTTGGCGGGGTTCTTCCAGTCGACGTGGAATTGCCAGGAATAGATGACCGAGTCCTCGAGCACGCCGCGCAACTGGCTGCCGCCCGCGGCCAGCACCGGATCGGGTGCTCCGGGCGGCGGCAGCGTCCTGCCGTCGAGACTCGCCATGTTGAGGAACGGAATCCCGTTGATGACGATGCACTGCTCGGTGGCGTCTTCGCCCTTGAGCATCCTGGCGCGATCGGCGACGCAGGCGTGCTTCTGGATGAAGTTGTCACTGGTGCTGGTGGGGATGTAGTAGCCATCGGGCCAGATTGCCGGGCGGGGATAGTCCGGGAAGTACGGCCGGATGAACTCGTACCGATAGTATGCGCCGAGGGGGTTGGATGACGTGCTCACGGCGTAGCACATGCCGTAGGTGCCGACGGCAGTGTCGGGTGCCGGTGGCACGCCATCGGGCGGAAGGGCCGGCCGGTTGCGTGCGGCCGCGGCGGCGCGAGCCCGGGCTGCGGCGCGTGCGGCGCTGTCGAGCGGAGCGCCACCGCGACGCCCGCCGCGTGCAGCGGCGGCCTCACCCTGGCCGGTGGTATCGGGCACTTCGAGCTGGGCGGCGGCGCCGGGTTGGCCGGGGCGTCCGTTCCAGTTCACGGTCGGCACGCCGATTTCGGGATACGGCTGCTGCACGGCGAGCTTCGGATACCGGCTGAACAGCGGCACCACCACCAGCCAGCGGTCGGCGAGCTGGTCGTACATCACCACCGCGTCGCCGCTGCCGCGCGTGTCGCACTGTCCGCCGAAGCCCTTCCAGATCTGGCGCACGTTCACCGGGCCGTAGAGCACCCGGCCGGTGCTGTCGAACATCGCCTTCCCGGTCTTCGGGTCGCGAAGTCCCTTCTTGGTCCAGACGTGGATGCCGCCGCCGTTGACGATCGCGACGACGTGATTGGGACCGACGGCAAGCGAGTAATCGAGTCCGCCGCGGCCGGCGCCCTGCGGGCCGGTGAAGCCGAGGCCGGGCCCCTCGAAGTTGGCGACCATGCGCGCGGCGGGCCTGGTGCCGGCTTTGGTCTGCTCGACGGCGTCGGCGCCGTGCGGGGAGACGATGCGGATCGGCCCGGCGGGTTGCTGCTGCAGCTGGCCGTCGTCGTCCGGCGGCGCATCGGCGTCGACCGGCGCGTCGCTGGCGAGATCTGCCATCGGGCTCGGCCCGATCGGCTTGGCTCACGGCCATGCTGCCGAGTGACGGCGACGTGTCGTGCGCGAAGGCGTGACGGGTCACCACGCCGCCGACTTCGACCGGCGATTTCGCGAGGCGCTGCGTTGGCCGCACGAACCAGACGGTGGCGGCGAGGAGCAGGGCCGCGACGACGGCGGCCGTAGTGGTGCGGGAGCGCAGGGTCATCGGATGTCTCGGCGTGGGAACGCGGTGCTGCGTTGCGCGGGCGGTCGGGGCGCCGCCGCAAGCGGGGGAAAGATAGCGTCGCGGTGGCTGTCATCCCGAGGGAGCCGGACGAAGCCTGTCATCCCGAGGGAGCGCAGCGACCGAGGGATCGGGTCGGAGCAGGCCGATCCTTCGCTTCGCTCCTTTCGCTGCGCTCAGCGCAGACGTGGCGACGGCCATGACCCGGGTGAGTCGACCCGAAGGAATGCATGAGACACAAAGGCCGCGGAGATCTCCGCGGCCTTCGGGCATGGCGTGAACCACGCGTCACACTCGCAACCTGTGCCTCAAATATCAGCACGGAGCCTTCGCCGCGCAATGCCGGGGTGCGACCGGGGAGATTCGAACTCCCATGGGCGTGAGCCCAACAGGTTGCGAGTCTGTCGCGTCTACCAGTTCCGCCACGATCGCCCCCACGGCATTGACCGCAACTGGTACTGCCACGCGCTATCGCAACGAGTGTTGCCTCGGCAGGCGGATGATACGGGCGGGTCGGGCGCTCACAGGTCACGGCCCAACGCAAGGCGGTACCGAAGAGCGCGCAGTGCTCTGGCACCGATGCCGGAGCCGGCATCGAGATTCCTCGCTGCGCTCGGAATGACAGACCCCTGGGCCCTGGGCCACGAGCCGCCTCACTGTCACACCACCTTTCCCCCACTGTTCCGGGGCGCCGAATACCACCGAATCGGCCCGTACGCCGGAGTCAGCAGATGCCCCTCCCCCGCCCTCTCCGCCCGGCGAATTGCCCGCGGGGTCGCGCCGAGCGCCGCCTTGGGGCCATGGGCCATGGGCTCGGGGCGCCTTTCCAACCTCATCCCTCCCCCAGCAGCGATTCCCATGCAACGCGTACACCGGTAAGTTCACAGGAGTCCCCCGCGGCGTTCCGAGGAATTCCGTGACGGCGCCGCGTGACGGTGGGCACCGGCGAGCGGTTGCGGCGACTGCTGGAGATCATTCCGCGGGTCGCCGACCGTGACGAGGTGCCGATAGCCGAGCTGGCGCGCGAAGTGGGAACGACGCCCGCGGAGCTGCTGCTCGACCTGGAGCAGCTGGCCGAACGGTACGACACGCCGGCGGGGTTCGTCGACGGGGTGCACGTGATGATCGACGGCGACCGGGTGTCGGTGCGCACCGATCATTTCCGGAGGCCGATGCGCCTCACGGTGGCGGAGCTCTGCGCGCTGGAGCTGGGGTTGTCGCTGCTGCTGCACGACGGCAGCGAGTCGCAGCGGGAGGCGCGCGAGGCGTTGCGGCGCAAGCTGTCCGAGCTGATCACCAGGCTGCCGCAGGACGAATCGTTCTACGAATTGCGTGGTGGGGCGTTGACCGGGAGTGCCGCGGCGGAGGCGTTGCCGCTGTTGCGGGCGGCGTTGCGCAAGCGGCGGGTGGTGCTGCTCAACTACCAAAGTGCTGTGGCCAAGTCGCCGGAAGTGCGTGCGGTGCATCCGTGGCGGCTGATCTTCTCGAACGGTGCGTGGTATCTCGCGGGGTGGTGCGAGGATAGTGGCGGGTTGAGGGTCTACCGCACCGATCGCATCGTCTCGGCGGTGGTGACGGACCGGGAGAGCAGGGCGGCGGAGCAGAAGGTGTTGGACGGGTTGTTGGTTGACGGGCGGCCGTTCCATCTCGGGGCCGGGAGCACCACGCTGGCGGTGCGGTACAGCCCGGCGATTGCGCGGTGGATAGCCGAGCGGGAGGGTGGCGCGCCGGAGCCGGACGGGAGCCTGGTGGTGCGGTATCCGCTGGCGGACCGGGAGTGGGCGGTGCGGCACGTGCTGCAGTACGGGCCGGACGCCGTGGTGGAGGAGCCGGTGGAGGTGAGGGAGGCGGTGAGGGGGCGGGTGGAACGACTCCTGTTTCGAGCGCTGCCGGCCGGGCACGATTCCAGGGCGGCATCGGCGGAATCGCCCAGGCCCGCGGAGACCGAATCCCTAGACCTTCGACCGTCAGCGGGCGATAATACCATTTGATCTGAAGGGCACGATGCAGACCATGAACGACCATCACCGAGAAGTACAGCTGGAACGAGGTGTTTGCGACGTGCCGCCCAACCAGGAATCCGCCTGCAACCCCTGGCAGACGAGCAAGAGGACCACCCTGCATCGTCATGACTAGCCCCTTCTTCTCCCACCCCATACTCAACTCCCCCTACGAGCTCCCCGCTCGGCACTGGGAGCTCGACGAGCATGGCCAGCCCACCGGCCAGATCGTCGAAGGGCGGCGGAAGGCCGACTTCATCACCCCGATCCCCAAGCCGAAGAAGCAGGGGAAGGGGCAAACCGCCCTGGTCCTCGACGAGGGAAAGGGCCTCTCCACCCCCGAGCAGGAGTACCACCGGACCCTGATCAACGACCTCCGGCTCCAGGTGAGCCGCTGGCGGGAGCTGCCGCCTTCGGCCGACTGGCACGTGACGCCCGAGACCCGGCGGCTTCTCGAGCACTGGCGGCACCACAAGTTTAGCGACATCCGGCCGTTCTTCTGCCAGGTCGAGGCGGCGGAGACGATGATCTGGCTCACTGAGGTCGCCCCGGCAATCGGCAAGGAGGGGACGCGCTTCCTCGGCCACATTGACGCGGTGAATCAGGCGGCCAATCCGGAGCTGGTCCGGCTGGCGCTCAAACTCGCCACCGGCGCCGGCAAGACGACGGTGATGGCGATGATCATCGCCTGGCAGACGATCAACGCCGTCCGCCACCCGTCGTCGAAGCGGTTCACCCGCGGCTTCCTGGTAGTGACACCCGGGATCACGATCAAGGACCGGCTCCGCGTGCTGCAACCGAACGATCCCGATGCCTATTACGCCAGCCGCGAGCTGATTCCGACCGACATGCTCGGCGAGATCGGCAAGGCGAAGATCGTCATCACGAACTACCACGCATTCAAGCTTCGCGAGACGCTGCCACTCGCGAAGGGCACCCGCGCCCTGTTGCAGGGATACGGACCGGAGCTACAGACGATCGAGACCGAAGGGCAGATGCTTCAGCGGGTGATGCCGGCGCTGATGGGAATCAAGAACATCCTCGCGATCAACGACGAGGCGCATCACTGCTATCGCGAGAAGCCGGTCGACGAGGAGGAGCAACTCAAGGGCGACGAGCGAAAAGAGGCCGAGGCCAACAAGGAAGCCGCGCGCGTCTGGATATCAGGACTGGAGATCGTCAACCGGAAGCTCGGCTTGCAGCGCGTCCTCGACCTGTCGGCGACGCCGTTCTTCCTTAGCGGATCGGGCTATGCCGAAGGGACGCTCTTCCCGTGGACGATGTCCGACTTCTCGCTGATGGACGCGATCGAATGCGGCATCGTCAAGCTGCCACGGGTTCCGGTGGCCGACAACATCCCGGAGGCAGAAGCGCCGATCTTCCGCGAGCTCTGGAAGCACATCGGCAAGAAGATGCCGAAGAAGGGGCGCGGGAAGAACAACGACCTCGACCCGCTCGCGATCCCCAACCAATTGCAGACCGCGCTGGAAGCGCTGTACGGACACTACGCCAGGACCTTCGATCTGTGGAAAGCCGCTGGCATCGAAGAGCCGCCGTGCTTCATAGTCGTCTGCAATAATACGGCGAGCTCGAAGCTCGTCTATGACTTCATTTCCGGGTTCACCCGGGAGAACGACGACGGATCCGCCACGTTCACCGCCGGGCGCCTTGAACTGTTCCGAAACTTCGATGAGCACGGCAACGCCCTTCCCCGACCCCGAACGCTGCTCATCGACAGCGAGCAACTGGAATCGGGTGACGCTCTGCACACGGACTTCCGAAAGATGGCCGCGGACGAGATCGAGCAGTACCGGCGTGAGATCGTCGAACGCACCGGTGATCGGCAGAGCGCCGAGGCGCTGACCGATCAGGACCTGCTGAGAGAGGTGATGAACACGGTCGGAAAGCAGGGACGGCTGGGCGAACAGATCCGCTGCGTTGTTTCGGTGTCGATGCTGACCGAGGGGTGGGACGCGAACACGGTGACGCACGTCCTCGGCGTGCGCGCATTCGGTACCCAGCTCCTTTGCGAGCAGGTGATCGGGCGGGCGCTTCGACGTCAGTCATACGACACCAACGAAGAGGGCCTCTTCAACGTCGAATACGCCGACGTCCTCGGCGTGCCGTTCGACTTTACCGCCAAGCCGGTGGTGGCCCCGCCGCAGCCGCCGCGCCAGACGGTGCACGTCATGGCGATGCCCGATCGGTCCGATCTGGAGATCGGATTCCCTCGGGTCGAGGGGTACCGAGTGGAGCTTCCGGAAGAACGCCTGGAAGCGACCTTCAATGACGACAGTACGCTGCGGCTCACGCCGGAGCTGATCGGGCCGTCAATCACGCACAACGCGGGGATTGTCGGCGAAGGTGTTGACCTCTCGCTAGAGCACCTCAAGGAGCAGCGGCAGTCGACGGTACTCTTTCATCTCACCAGACACCTGCTGCTCAAGCACTGGCGGGACCCGAACGGCGAGCCGAAGTTGCATCTGTTCGGCCAGCTCAAGGCGATCGCGCGGCAATGGATGGAGGAGTACCTCGTATGCGACGGCGGAACGTACCCCGCACTGCTGCGTTACCCCGAGCTTGCCGACATGGCCGCGGACAAGATCACCGCAGGGATCGTGGCGCGGTTCGCGAGCGAACGACCGATTGTTGCATTGCTGGATCCATACAATCCGACCGGATCGACCCGGCACGTGAACTTCACGACATCCAAGACGCTGCGCTGGCAGACCGACGCGCGCCGGTGCCACATCAACTGGGTCGTGCTCGACAGCAACTGGGAGGCAGAGTTCTGCCGCGTGCTGGAGCGGCATCCCCTGGTTCGGTCGTACGTCAAGAATCACAACCTCGGATTCGAGGTGCCCTACCGCCTCGGCTCAACGTCACGACGATACTTGCCGGACTTCATTGTCCGGATCGATGACAGGCATAGCGACGATGATCTGCTGAATCTGGTGGTCGAGATCAAGGGCCGGCGCCGAGAGGATGCCAAGGTGAAGGCCGAGACGCTGCGCACCTACTGGGTTCCGGGGGTCAATCACCGCGGAGACTACGGGCGGTGGGCGGCGGCGGAGTTCACCGACGCCTACGCCATCGAGTCGGATTTCGAGGCGACCATTGAAGCCGAGCTCGGCAAAGTCATTGACGCGGCCGCAGCGGCGCCGGTCGGACAGGAGAGCTGAGGATGGCACGGAAGTCGTCGACAAAGGCCCCGAAGGCCGTCGAGACACTCATTCACGACGAGGCCAAGCGGAAGAACATCCCCACCGCCGAGTACGAGGCGCTCACCGGCAAGGCGAACCAGGAGCTGCGGATCGCCTACGAACGGCGAAATCGCGATCTCGACCCTCAGCTGGTGTGGCGTGGGAAGGATGAGCAGGACTGGAGCGACCTGGTCGTCCCAGCGCCGCCACTCTACATCCAGGAGAAGGTGCATCCGAAGGCGCTGATCGACGACCTGCTCCGCCAAGCGCGGGAGCAGAAGCACGACGCAGGCGAGGAAACGGCTGATCTCTTCGCCGACTTCAACGGACTCCCGAAGGGTGTGGACAAGACAGAGTTCTACCAGCACGACCAGAACTGGTCGAACCGGATGATTCTCGGCGACTCGCTTCAAGTGATGGCGTCGCTGGCAGAGCGCGAGGGGCTGCGCGGCAAGGTCCAGTGCATCTACATCGATCCGCCGTATGGGATCAAGTTCAATTCGAACTTCCAGTGGAGCACCACGTCGCGTGACGTCAAGGACGGCAATGCGGCGCACATTACCCGCGAACCCGAGCAAGTGAAGGCGTTTCGGGACACATGGCGAGATGGGATTCATTCGTATCTGACCTATTTGCGCGACCGGCTCACCGTCGCCCGTGACCTGTTGACGGAATCTGGAAGCGTCTTCGTACAAATCGGTGATGAGAATGTGCATCGCGTGAGAGACGTGCTGGACGAGGTCTTTGGGGCAACCAATTTTTGCGGGTTGATCTTTTTTCAGAAGACCGCTGCAGTAAGCAGTCCGGAAGCGCGCACGAACGTAATCGGCTCAACGGGCGATTACATAGTGTGGTACTCGCGATCCTACGCGCACGTGAAGTATCGCCAACTCTATCTTCCGAAGAGCGTAGGCACCGGCGCAGGGTTGGGATACCGAATGGTAATGTCTCGAGGCGGTGTCCGGCGTGCGATAACCGCTGCTGAACTAGCGTCACCTTCGGAGCTGCCGTCGGATGCGCGGGTCTTCCAAGCCACGTCGCTTCAATCCCCGGGGTTCAGTGAGTCGTTGTCTGCACCAGTGCTGTATGAAGGGCACTCATACGAGCCGAAGTCGAACGCACATTGGAAGACGACAATCGCCGGTATCGGGAGACTTACACTTGCATCTAGAGTGCAAAGAGCGGGACGGACACTCAGATATATACGGTACATCGACGATTTCGGCGCCGCGCCACTAACCAACGTATGGGTCGACGTGATGGGCTCGCAGGACATTGTGTATGTCGTGCAGACCAACGTCCGAGTAGTCGAACGGTGCGTACTGATGGCCAGCGACCCGGGCGACTTGGTGCTCGATCCGACCTGTGGGTCCGGTACGACGGCCTACGTGGCGGAGCAGTGGGGTCGGCGCTGGATCACGGTCGACACATCGCGTGTGGCATTGGCGCTCGCGCGGGCAAGAATCATGGGTGCCCGATATCCGTTCTACGTCCTCGCAGACAGCCGGGAAGGCAGACTCAAGGAGGCCGAGCTCTCTCACAGTGTGCCGTCCGAACAGTCGACCCATGAGGATATCCGACAAGGGTTCGTGTACGAACGAGTTCCCCACGTCACCCTCAAATCCATCGCCAACAATGCCGAGATCGACGTCATCTGGGAGAAGTGGCAGGAGATCCTGGAGCCCCTTCGAGCGCAGCTGAACGGTGAACTGAAGAAGCAGTGGGAGGAGTGGGAGATCCCCCGCGAAGCTGCTATCGATTGGTCGACGAAAGTGTGTGAGATCCACGATAAGTGGTGGGAGGCCCGAACCGCCCGGCAGCGGGAGATTGACGCTTCGATCGCCGCGAAGGCCGAGAACGAGTACCTGTACGACAAGCCCTACGAGGACAAGACGAAGGTCCGAGTGGCGGGACCGTTCACGGTCGAGTCACTCTCACCCCACCGCGTCGTCGGCGTCGACGAGAACGACGAGCTGATGACTGGCTCGGTGGCCGCGAAGGCAATCGGCTACGATGCTGGCCGCGACTTCCCGTCCATGATCCTCAACAATCTCCAGGCCGCCGGGGTCCAACAGGCCGACAAGTCGGGCAAGATCGACTTCACCGGCATCAAGCCGTGGCCAGGGACCTTCGTGTGCGCCGACGGGCGGTACATGGAGGGGACCAAGGAACGGCGAGCAGCCATCTTCATTGGTCCCGAGTTCGGCACCGTCACCCGTCCCGACCTGGTCGCTGCCGCCCGGGAAGCCGCCGAGGCCGAGTTCGATGTCCTAGTCGCGTGCGCGTTCAATTTCGAGGCCTACACCACCGATTTCGACAAACTGGGCAAGGTTCCGGTCCTCAAGGCCCGGATGAATGCCGACCTGCATATGGCCGACGATCTCCGGAAAACCGACAAGGCCAACCTCTTCGTCATCTTCGGTGAGCCGGACATCGACATCCTGCAGGCCGACAAGGGCCGGATCAAGGTCAAGGTCAACGGAGTCGATGTCTTCGACCCGAGCACCGGCCAGGTCCGCTCCGACGACGCCGAAGGGATAGCCTGCTGGTTCATCGACACCGATTACAACGAGGAGAGCTTCTTCGTCAGGCAGGCGTATTTTCTGGGGGCGAACGATCCGTACAGGGCGCTCAAGACGACGCTCAAGGCCGAGATCAACCAGGAAGCGTGGGAGTCATTGCACTCCGACACGTCCCGGCCGTTCGACAAGCCGAAGTCGGGCAGGATCGCGGTGAAGGTGATCAATTACCTGGGGGATGAGGTGATGAAGGTGTTTCGGGTCTAAGACGACATGATCGAGCTGGGTGGGGACGCGGCGCGAATCGCGTCATGGTTTATCCGCCGCCAGGAGTCGTCATACGTCCTGATTCGTCTTTCGCCCGAGCATGCCGCGGCACTGGCATCAGACCTAGGAGATGTTATCCGCCGCTGCTATATCCCGGATGATCACCTACATGCACGAGCAGTTGAACTCGCAAGTGGAAGCGGCGCCACGGCTGAGCAGCATCAAGCAGAAATAGTCGATGTTACACTGCCACCGAATGGTTCAACGATGGCCGGAGACTTCGGTGAAATCCTCGCATTCCTCATCCTGGGTACCAGCCAGTTTCCACCCGCCTTGCTCGGCGCCAGAAATGGCGTCTAAAGCAGGATGCCTCCAAGCCCGCACCAGGATCAGATGTGATCCAGTTCCACCTACCAACATGGCCGACACCGAGCAGTAACGACGCGATTCTCTGCGCCGAAGTTAAGACAAAGTCCACCACGCGCAATTCTTCACCGATCGCCGACGCAATCGCCGATTGCATCAAGGATAGAACCAGCCGCCTCGCAAAAACTCTCCAATGGCTTAAGGCGCGGGCCCTGGCCCAAGACCTTGGCATGGTCACGCTAGCATTGCTCAATCGTTTCATTAGAGCCGATGAATTCCCGCGGGCAGTGAAACTGTTCCATGCCGTCGTAGTGCTTTGCGCGAGTCTCACCGACTCTGAACTGCAATCGGCCCCAGAGAGTCCCCCCGATGGTTGTTCGCTTGTGATTGTCTCAGTCCCAGAGCTGCAATCCACTTACCAGTCGGCGTTTGCGACAGCGCGAGGCTCACGAGCCACAGAAGCGGTCCGGGGATGAGGGAAACTCTGCTCAGATGGATAGGCGACGCCGACGCCCTGCAGCACCTCGTTGATTTCAGATTGTCGGGGACTCCTGCGTCGCTGGAATACCAAGAGGGCAGACACGACGACTATTACCTGACGCTAACCGGCGAGCTGTTTGACCGGATGCAGGCACCCTTCGAGTCTTCTCGAGAGTGGATGTGGCTGGGGAACGCTCTCGCGCAGTTGGCATCACCGAGTCGCACCACGGAAATGGCGGCCCTCGGGATCGACACTTCTGAAGCTAGGCTCTATGCCGCCACTGCGTTCTACTTGGGAGGATATCCCGCTTCCGCGTACGTCACCCTAAGGGGCATCGCTGAGCTCGGAGAGCGCGAGAGTGAGCATGCATGTGTTGACTTCCTCGCGCGGCCCAGAGAACCGACCTCGGGCCTGGTACATGACCTAACCGACGCTCTTGTACGCGGTGATCGGGAAGGCATTTCCCGTGCGGCCAAGGATGCCGCAACGCAGGCCAAAGCAGCGCTCTTAGAGGGACCGGACGAGTGGGTTCCTTTAAGACTACTGCAGCCACTCTTAGAACGATTCGAGATCTCAAATCTCAGAGCCGTACTGCCTGATGGTTGGTCACCTCGATGGCGCCCATTGGTGGAGTCATTTGTCCGACGCGGAAACTGGGACTTCTTCCCCTCGCAGATTCGGGCGATTGAGCAGGGTCTATTCGATCGGAATGAATCCTTTTCCTTACAGATGCCGACGGGAGCCGGGAAGACCGCGCTGTGCGAAGCTTTGCTCTTTGCCCACCTGACCGAGACCCCAGGCGCGGCAGCCGTGATGCTCGTTCCCTTGCGATCCTTGGCGGCCGAGCTCCGCCAATCCATGGTCAGAAGGCTGAACAGCATTGGCGTTGTTGCAAACGCGGCGTACGGTGGGACGGTTCCGTCCGGGGATGAGATACGCGGCCTCGACACGACGCAGGCTCTCGTCGCAACACCTGAGACGCTCACCGGCATCCTGAGCGCAATCCGGCGTTCGCGCAGCGTATCTCGCTGACGATTTGCGATGAAGGGCATTTGCTTTACGCACCGGCTCGCGGTGTTGGACTCGAGCTGTTGCTTGCGCGACTTAGAACCCGCCGACCAGGACATCTTCGATTCGTGTTTGTTTCGGCGATCGTTCCTAACATCGACGAGATCAATGCCTGGGGGGATCTCCGTCATCAGTAGTGCGAACGGACTATCAGCCGTCGGAGGTAGAGTTTGCATGCCTCCGCGGTCGGCAAAGCGGCGCCGAGAGGGAGATTGCTCTCGAGATGCACCCGCATATGGAGCCGCCGACGCGATACACAATCGAGTCGTTCCTTACCCGTTCCGACTTCAAGTGGACCAACCCGACCACCCGCAAATCAAACACTCATCACTATAGGTCGATCAAGGCCATCGCGGTTGCCGCGTCACGGAAGGCGTTGGGCATGGGCGCTGTCGTGGTGTTCGCGACGAACAAGCGGGGAAATCAAGGGGTGATCGGATTGGCCCATGAGTTGTTGGAACAGATTTACGGGGCCTGCCCCTCCCCAGCCCCAGAGAATTCGCAGACGACGTTCAATTGGGTGCAGCCGTCGAGTACTTGGAGGTAGAGTACGGGCCTGCCTGGATCGGTACGCGTGCGCTACGTCAGGCCGCGGTGATTCATCACGGAGATATCCCCCAGGAGACGCGGGAAGTACTCGAGGGCCTGCTTCGGAACGGTCATGTCCTCTTCGGTATCTGTACAAGTACCCTTGCGGAAGGCGTGAATTTGCCGATTCGTACTTTGGTACTGTATTCGATCAGCAGGGTTCAATCCAGTGGGGTACGCGTTGATCTACTGAACCGAGAGATTAGTCGAATATTGTCGGCCGGGCGGGACGGGCAGCGCAGTTCCGAAGGGCTTGATGATCTCCCCAGATCGAGCGCATAGCCACGGAATCGCGGCAGTTATTGACAAGGTTTTTTAAGAGCGCGTTGATGGTGCGCTGAGACACTTGGTCGAGATGCGATTCAGGAGCAGATTGTCACTCGGCACCTCGCAATTGACAACACGTTGCTCGAACGCAGTCCGGTGGTGGCCGGCCTGATAGACGGAATTGATGCAACACTTATCGAGCTTGCAGCCACCGAGATTGGTGTGGAAGAATTGCGACGGCTGGCGGTCGAATTGGCTGACGAGACCTTTGCTGCACCAACGGATGAAGGCGTCCCTCACGCCAACTGCTTCGGGATGTCTTCACTCTCCGGCTGAGCGAGTTAGCGCACTGCGCACGGCGGTCGGTTGGCGTGGGTCCGGGAAACCGGCGCATGGGTGCGGATGGTGGCCCCGGTCGAAGAGCAGCTACTTTCGATGCGGGATTCTTGGAGCGACTTCACGGAGCCACTTGATCCAGGAACTCACCACGCCGGTCCTGGATTGGGCATTTGAGCGGCCCGAGGTCGTTCTGGCGATTCGGGAGGCTCTTCGATTGGATCCTGATGAGAACATCGAGGGCGCTCAAGCTACTTGCAAGTCTGCGGTTGCACTTTGGCTAGCAGGGGCGACCTACCGGCAGCTCGCGGTAGAAATCGGACTAGACATTGACGAAACCCAGGGACTAGTCACCGGCGTTATTGGCTTCACGCTACAAACGACACTAGAGCAGGGCGTTTCGCTGCTTTAACCGACTCCTGCTCGATCGAGGGCAAGGTGCCGCTGCCGCGATGGAGTTCGCTGAGCACTTGCGATTCGGCGTTCCATCCACCGCTGGTCGTTCGCTTGCGGCGGAGGGCATTCGACACCGCCGCGCCTATGTTGAGCTCGGGGATGCGCTGGCCTTGAACCCAAGTGCCGGCCGCGACCGAACGGGCGTCCTGATTGCCGCCCGTCAGGTGCTGCATGAAAAGCGCGATCAGTGGATTCAACGATGGGGGAACTTGGTCTTCTTAAACACCGACCGGGATCTGTCTTCAGCCGTCTCCAGGATCGGAATAGAATTTTTTGAATAGCGTGATCCGCATCGCCGAGACCTTTACCGCCAGCTTGACCCGCCTCACCGGCGACGAGCAGAAGCTCGTCAAGACCGCAGCCTTCGACCTCCAGATCGATCCGAGCGAGCACCCCGGGCATGCAGTTTCACCGGCTGAACCAGCGCGGGGGGACAAGAACTTCTGGTCGGTGCGCGCGGGCGGTGGCATCAGGCTGATCGTCCACCGGAGCAAGCGGCAAGCCTGCTGCTCTGCTACGCCGGGCACCACAACGACGCCTACCAGTGGGCCGAGCGGCGCTGGCTGGAGACTCACCCGAAAGACGGGCGCGGCTCAATTCGTGGAGATCCGCGAGGCGAGTCGGAGAGTCGCTATCCTCAGCTACGTCCAGAGGCCGATGCTCCCTTTTCGCGCCCAAGGCGGTGCTGTTCACCGGGCGTTCTCCGACGAAGAGCTTGCTGGCCTACGGCGTGCCTGCCGGACCTGCTGCGGCGGGTACGCGCGGCGAAAGAGGACACCCTGACTGGTGCTCGCCGGCCATCTGCCGGCGGAGGCGGCGGAGGCACTGCTCCAGCTCGCAACAGGCGCTACGCCCGCGCCCCTTTTCTCGGCGCTGGTCGTCAGGCGACCCGTTCGAGCATCCGGACGCGCGCCGCCGCTTTCGGGTGGTCTCGAACCTGGAGGAGCTGGAACGGGCGCTCGACTATCCGTGGGAAAAGTGGACGGTCTTCCTCCATCCGGGCGCAGCGTGAAGCAGGTCGAGCGGAGACTATGGCGGACCCGGCGCGCGTTTCAGGTCGGCCCGGGACGGGCAAAACCGTTGTTGCGCTGCACCGCGCGGCGCACCTCGCGCGCTACGAACCAAAGGCTCACGGGTGCTGCTCACTACGTACTCAGAGACGCTGGCAAGCGTGCCCTTCGGGCGCAAACTTGGTCGCCTGACTGGGAAGCGAGCCGACGGCTCTCGACAGAGCAAATCGAAGGTCATTACGCGATCGATGCCCTCGCCACCCGAAGGCTACTACGAGCTGAACACTCGGCGCGTTTTCAAAGATCGCCTATCGCAGGGAACGGTCCGCGAGCATCCTGCTCGATGCGGCCCGCCCGCGCAGTCGGCGGGCACGCCTTCTCCTAGACTTTCCTGATCACGAATGGGTGAACATCGTCGATGCCGCAGCTCCACAGCTGGCAGCCTATCGCGACGTCGCGCGGCTCGGCCGGAAGACGCGGCTGCCTGAGAAACAGCGCAATAGCCTCTGGGCGGTCTTCGAACGGGCCCGGCAGCGCCTCGCGCAATCGGCGCTCTTCACTCCTGCGATGGCCTTCGCGCCGTGAGCGAGGAGCTGCCGCGCCAGAAGAGTCCGGCGTACGACTTCGCCGTGATCGACGAGGCGCAGGACGTCAGCGTGCCGCAGCTCCGCTTCCTCGCGGCACTCGCCGGCGACCGCCCGGACGGGCTCTTCTTTGCCGGCGACCTCGGGCAGCGGATCTTCCAGACGCCGTTCTCCTGGAAGGCGCTCGGCGTCGACGTCCGCGGGCGCTCGACCACGCTCCGGATCAACTACCGCACCTCGCACCAGATCCGGAGCCAGGCCGATCGGCTCCTCGGGCCGGAGATCGCCGACGTCGATGGCGCGATCGAAAGCCGGCGCGGCGCGATCTCGGTGTTCAACGGTCCCGAGCCCGATATCCGGATCCTCTCCGATGAGGCCGCCGAGAGCAAGTGTGATCGCCGACTGGCTAAAGGCGCGACTTGCCGAGGGCCTGGCCCCAGAAGAAATCGGGATCTTCGTTCGGTCGGCGACAAATCCCGCGCGCCCGACGCGCGGTCAAGCAGGCGGGGCTCGAGGTCACGGCACCCGCCGCCGGCGTCGACGCCGAGCCGGGGAAGATCGTGCTGATGCCGATGCACCTGGCGAAGGGGCTGGAGTTCCGGGCGGTAGTCGTCGCCGCCGTCGATGACGAGGTGGTGCCGCTTCAGTCGCGGATCGAGGAGGTCACCGACGAATCGGACCTTGAGGAGGTGTACGACACCGAGCGGCACCTGCTGTATGTGGCGTGCACCCGGGCGCGGGATCACCTGCTTGTGACGGCGGTGGGGGCGGGGTCGGGGTTTCTGGGGGATCTGGCCGGGCCCGAACCAGCGATGTAGAGCCGCCGCCACCGCCAGTCCTGGAATGGGGCAACCAAGGGAGCAATCACATATGGCAGCTACGCCATTCAGACACTCCGCCGGCTTCGGCAAGCGGATCGAGTATTGGATCATCGGGCTCATGCTGAAGGAAGGCATGGACGTCTACGTACCACTCGTCGATGATCACGCAGTAGACGCAATCATCCGGCGCCCCGACGGCTCTGTGGCGCTCGTTCAGATCAAGGCACGCTCGAAAGATTGCATCCCAGGCGACGCCGCGCTCTTTGCGAGCATCGACCATGAGGTCCGCGAAGACTACTGGTTCGTGTTCTATTCCGAGCGCATGGAGATGACCTGGATCCTCAACTCCAAGGAATTCCTCCGAGAGTCGAACCAGAACAAGTCCGGCAAGAACAAAGGCAAGCGCAACATCTGGTTCAACGGAACCAAGCGCGACAAGATTTCCGGGACCGCACGGGAATACTGCAAGGACCGCTTTCAGCGATATATCGCCAGCGACTTCTCACGCCTCCTCAATGACGGCCCGAAGCGGAAGACCAGGGCATGACAAGACACCGCCTCAAGCCTGGAGGAGCGCTCGATTCGTACGCCGCCATCGTGCACGACTACTCCTCGCACTATCGGCCCGAAAAGGAGCACGAGTTGGAGTACTTCAAGACCCAGGCATCATTTCGAGCGGCGCTAGACAAGGCCGGCCTGGCCATTGGCGCAAACGGTAAGCGACATCCCCACCAACGCCGCATTCCTGGCAAGGTCCTCTCGATGCTGCGCCATAGCCTGGTCCGGAATTCGGACCGGATCAGGCCACAACGGACATTCGAAGGCCTGCACGCTCTGCTTGCGCGCCAATGTGGTCGGATTCATGGTATTGGCCCGCTGACGGTGTACGACACCGCTCTCCGCCTCGGCGCCGCGCTTGGCCTGGAACCCACCGTCATCTACCTGCACGCCGGCACGCGGAAGGGTGCCGCCGCCCTCGGTTTGCCGACCGGGGAAGGCGAGCTCCGCCCGCGAGATCTCCCGGGCGCACTTGCCCGCCTGTCGGCCCGCGACGCCGAAGATGTGCTGTGTATCTACAAGGCTGATCTCGCAAGGATCGCACGCCGTACGGTCCGAGACTCCAATCGACCCGGTCGGAGGGGTCGCGCCAGGCGATAGTGACTTAGATATTGAGGGGTCCAGTGCGGGCCACCCAGATGCGAGGCTGCAGGATCCGCGAGGTTGCCGCTTCCCTCGGCGCGATACACTTCGGACGGAGCGTGATCGGGGCCACTCCCCCGCGGAGACCCAGCAATGCGGAACGTCTTTCTGCTGTACATGCCGCCGAGCAACACCGAGGCGATGGTTCACTACCAGGACACGATCCTCAATCGTGTCCCGCTCGAGCGCATGTCGCCGTTCCTGCCCGGGACACTGACAGCCAGCTCGTGGCATCTTCGGATCCAGCCGATCGCGGTCTGGGGCTCACGGCCCGGACCGAAGAACCGGAGCAATTTCGAGCTCATGAGTCCCGGGGACGACATTCTCATCGTCGAGGGAGAGCGCGTCAGGTTGATCGGCAAGGTCGCGGCGAAGTTCAACAGCCCGGCACTGGCGCACGACCTCTGGAAACCAGTCGGGAAGGCCGGAGCCGAGACGTGGGAATTGGTGTACTTCATCGCCAACCCGCAGGAGGTGAATGTCCGGTTCGCCGAGGTGGGCCGGCTTTTCGGCTATCAGCCGAACTATCAACTGCGTGGCTTCACGACGGTGACAGAAGACCGCCTCGTCAAGTTCCGCGAAGAGTACGATGACCTCTACTCGATCCTAGAGCGTCTCGAGCGTGGTGCCCCGGTGCGGCGCAAGGATCCAGTCGCTGAGCGGGTCGCGGCGGCCGAGGAACTCGTACCGATCGAGCCGGAATTGGTCGACCAGGTGCTCGGCAAGGACGACCTGGTCTCGGAGCATGTACGAATGCAGTGGACCCTCGCGCGGCTCGGCCTCAAGGCCGGGGAGCGGGTCTGGGTGCCGGCTGGAGATCAGCAGAGATTGAGAAGGGCGTTCAATTTCGACCAGTTCGACGAGGAGTTCGCCGCCGGCGTCGACCTGCCGCACTCCTACGTCGAGAACATCGACGTCGTCTGGAAGAAGGAGTTCCAGATCGGGGCGGCGTACGAAATCGAGAACTCTACCTCGATCTACTCCGGACTGCTCCGCTTCGCCGACCTGAACATCATCGCGCCCAACACGCTGTACCCGATGTTCGTGGTGGCCCCCCAAGCCCGCCGGAACCGGCTCCGGGAACAGCTCAGGCGGCCGACGTTCCGGCGACTGGGATTGAACGAGAAGGTTCGCTTTCTGTCCTATGAGCGAATTGACGAGATCGATCGGTTCTTCGAAGATGCTGAAAGCGGGCTGACCGTCGATACGATCTATGGAAAGTCCGAGATGGTGGCGTAGCTGATCGGGTCTGGTTGGCAGTTTCGAACGGGCATTTTGCCCGTCGTCCCCAGGCCGACCGTCAGTCCGACCTCGTTCAGGAGCCAGTCGCCCAATGCTCTCCAGGATCGCCGCCGCCCTACTCCTCCTGCCCCTCCCCCCCACTGGCCACCTACCGCCACTACCACTCCCAGCTCGTCAACGACCTGAGCGTCACCGCGGGCGCGATGGACACTAGTGCTACGGTGCAACGGATCTGTTCGCCCGGATACACGTCGCAGCCCGGCGTGCGCGACGTCACCGACGTGGTCAAGGACTCTGTCTATCGGCTCTACGGCGCGGTGCGCACCTCGGGCAAGCCGACCGGAGCGCCCACCAGGCCGATGCTCAAGGCGGGGCCGGTCTGTTGCGAGGTCGATCACCTGGTTTCGCTCGAACTCGGAGGGTCGAACGCCGTGGCCAACCTCTGGCCGGAGCCGTATCCCGACGCGACCGAGAAGGACAAGGTCGAGAACGGGCCGCACTGGCTGGTCTGCCACGGACGCCTCGCCCTCGCCGTGGCGCAACGCGGCCTGGCGGGGAACTGGGTGCGGATCAGGGATTCGCTGGTGAAGGCCGGTACTGGGTCGGTAGGACGGCGGAGAATGCGACGTTGGGGGTCGGTGGACTCGTCGCCAGGAAGTGGGGGAAGTATCGATCGCTGCAGTGGAAATCGGCGGTATCATCGTCATCGCATGCGGCGGCGGGGTCGGAGTTTCTGTGAGACCTGGTTACCGTTCCATCGGTGTGCGGCAAACGGTGCCGCAATGCGTTGGAAGAGGCTCACCATTCTCTGGTGCGGTCCACATGATTGGGGAGTTGTTCTCCCGTCAGCACGAGGAGAGCGGGATGGCTGACAAGAAGAAGGACATCGTGCAGATCAAGAACCCCCGCACCGGTCACTATGTCAAGATCGATCGCGAGGAAGGCAGAATCCTCGACCACAAGAAGTCGGAGGGTCCATACAAGGGCGTCCCCGTTGCCCGGAAGGGTAAGAAGAGCAAGTGATCTACTACTCGCCTGTTACGGGTGATCCGCGAACGACGCCGGTGACATGGCGCCCCAGGACGGCCTTCATCATGCAGCAGCTGGGGCGACGGGTCCCGGCCGCCGTCAAGGCAACAAGGCGGAAGGTCGACGCGCTTCTTGCCCGTGCGCACCTGAAGGCCATCGATGCGGCGAATGTCACCACCGGACGAGACTATCTGTCGAAGATCTGGGAACTGATCATCGGATGTCCGCTGGGAATTGCCATTGACACGAACGTATCGCGCCACGCACGATGGCGAACATCTACGATGAGCTGGCTGTCATGCAGGCACTTGGACGCGAAACGATGGTGCTCGTCGTGGGGAATCCGAGCTTGCCTTCGGACCTCACACGCACTGAACATATCCGGGATGGCCGCGGCTTCGCCAAGCGCTTCAACAACTTTCTCGCTGGCCTGGATAACCGAGCTGAGTACTATCTTCAACTTGCGGATCTGACGGAGCACAATCCGCTGTTGGTCATTGATTTTCTACGCCGCGCGTGGACTCTCAACGACGACCCGTCGCTGCCCATTCGCGCTCGGCAGGTATGGAGTGACTCGGCCGCCGAAGTTCGCGCCAAGAGTGCCGTCGAGTCGCTGATGCTCTCTTTCTAGGGCATCGACGGTAGGTGGGCAACCACGACCGCCGCAGTGCCAGTGACTGATCAACAGACCGCGACGCCCTCCGCCGGATAGTCGTCCAACCCACGACCCCGATGCCCGCCGCTGAAACGCCCCTCCCCGACCCCCTCCTCGACCGCATCCTCCAACGCTTCGGCCTTGCTACCCGCCCCGAGCCGACCTTGGCCGGGCTGCGCGACCTCTACGCCGCGTGGAATCGCCACATCCCCTTCGACAACGTCCGCAAGATCGTCGCCCTCCACGAGCACACCCCCGGCCCCCTCCCCGGCAGTGACGCCGCCGACTTCTTCTCGGCCTGGCTGCGCGACGGCGCCGGCGGCACCTGCTGGGCCGTCGCCGGCGCGCTGCACGCGCTGCTCACCACCCTGGGCTTCAGCGCCGAACGGGGCGTCGCGACCATGATGGTGGCACCGGACACCCCGCCCAATCACGGCACCGTCACGGTCCGGCTCGACCGCCGGCGTTACGCCGTCGACCCGTCGATCCTCCACCATGAGCCGCTCCCCCTCGACCACGGCAGCGGCGGCACTCGCATCGAACACCGGGGCTGGGGGGCGGAGAGCGTGCAGCTCGATGGCCACGCCGTGATCCGCTGGCGTCCGCCGCGCCGGCCCCAGGGCCTGGACTGCCGCATCGACCGCCTCGGCGCCGGCCGCGCCGAATTCGCGGCGCTCCACGAGGCAACCCGCCGCTGGAGCCCGTTCAACTTCGAGCTCTACGCCCAGACCCACCGCGGCGAGACCATGATCGCCGCGGCAAAAGGGCGCCGCATCGTGCGCGACGCCACCGGGGCCGAGGTCGAGAGCCTCTTCGAAGGCGACGACCGGCTCCGCTGGCTGGTCGACGAGCTGGGGATCAGCGAATCCCTCGCCGCTCGGCTCCCGCCCGACCGGCCCACCCCGCCACCGCCGGCGGGGTGACGGGCACACAGCCCGCCGAGCGGCAGCGCACCATCGGGTTGGGCGGTGCCACGTCGACCTCGGCGGTGCGGCCGGGCTCCTTGACGAGCATTCCCATTTTGGGTAGGATCATTCCCGTTATGGGAACAAAGACAGACACCCTCGCCACCAGTGCCCTCCTCGACCCCTTCCTGGGCGCCGTCCAGCAGCGCCTCCTGGGTCTCCTCTTCGGACAACCCGATCGCGCCTTCCAGAGCGCCGACCTGATCCGCGCGGTCCGCAGCGGCACTGGCGCGGTCCATCGCCAGTTGCAGCAGCTCGCCGACGCCGGCTTGATCACCGTCATCCGCCGTGGCAACCACAAGTTCTACCAGGCCAACCGGACGGCGCCGATCTTCGCCGAGCTGCATGGCCTCGCCCTCAAGACCACAGGCCTCGTCGGCCCGCTTCGCCAGGCGCTCCATCCGCTCGAGAAGGCCATCAGTGCCGCGTTCGTCTACGGCTCCGTCGCCCGGGAGCCGACCGCGCGGCCAGCGACATCGACCTGATGGTGGTGTCCGACATACTGACCTACGCCGATATCTTCGCGGCCGTCCAGAAGGTGGAGCAAGACCTGGCGCGCACCGTCAATCCGACCGTGATGACCGCCGCCGACTGGCGCCACCGGCGCAACTCGGACGATTCGTTCGCGGCCCGGGTTGCCGAGGGCCCGAGACTCTTCGTGATCGGCAGCGAGGTGACATCGCCGAGCTGGAGAACCTCGTCCGCATCGGGCAAACTCAAGCCGGAACCGCCATCAGCCGCCGAGATCGCGGCGCTGATGCGCTCCGGTCACGCCCGCCTGGTCGATGCGCGCAACGAATCGCTCTCCGTCGAAAGCCGTTTCGATCTCGCCTACAACGCGGCGCACGCCATCGCGCTCGCCGCCCTGCGACGGCTGGGATTCCGCTCCGACAACCGCTACATCGTCTTCCAGGCGCTGCCACATACCGCTGGCATCGACACGGTGAACTGGCGCGTCCTCGCCAAGGCCCACGGCGAACGCAACATGCTGGAATACGAGGGCGGCGGAATGATTGACCAGCGGCTGCTCGACGATCTGCTCGCGGCGGCCGGCCTGGTTGAAGCGAAGGTCACGTCGCTCATCGTGGGCGACGCTACGCAGCATTGATGGGCGACATTACGCGGAAAATGGTACAGACGCGCGTTTGCCGGCGCCGCCCAGCCATCCATTTGCCGGCCTTCAGTCCTGACTCGTCGCGCTCTACAAAGACGGGCAGTATCTCTCGGTAAGCGGCGAGCACGCCCGGCACCTCGCCATCATCGCGGAAACCAGTAGACTTAGTCCAGTCAGCTTAGTCCACCGGGAGCGGCGATGCATACCGTCAACATCCACGAAGCCAAGACCCAGCTTTCGAAGCTGGTCGACCAGGCCACGAGGGGAGAATCGTTCGTGATCGCCAAAGCCGGAAAGCCTCTTGTCAAGGTCGCCGCCCTCGACGCACCGGAGACGCCGCAGCGGCTCGGCTTTCTCAAGGGCGAGATCGCCGTGCCGGAAGATTTCAACACCATGGCTTCGGCCGAAATCGCGAAACTCATGACTGCTCGCAAGTGAAACTGCTCCTCGACACTCAGCTCCTCCTCTGGGCCGCCGGGCAACCGGAGCGGCTCTCGGCCGCCGCTCGCCGGCTCCTGAACGATCCACGCAACGAGCTGGTGTTCAGCGCCGCATCGCTCTGGGAAGTGTCGATCAAGGCGTCGCTGGGACGCGAGGATTTCAAGGTCGAACCGAGGGTGCTGCGACGGGCATTGCTGGACAATGGCTACACCGAACTGCCGATCACCAGTCAGCACGCCGTGAGCGTCGATGCCTTGCCGCCGATCCACAAGGATCCGTTCGATCGGATGCTCCTGGCTCAGGCGCTTTCGGAAGGGATCACCCTGTTGACCACCGACGCGAACCTGGCGCGATACCGCGGCCCGCTGCGCAAGGTGTAGGACCGGGCGGGCATCTCACGGCACCCGCCGTTGTGGTGACTGACCCGTTCGAACGACGGGCAGCCAGCCACGATCTGACGCTAGTTCGAAGTCGCCGGCCCAGGCGATCCGTCGGACCAGAACGGCACGACAACGACGAGCACCGTGGTACCGGCGTTGCCGCTGGCATGACTGGAAGCGACCGGGGTGCCATCGAGGTTGGCGCCCCAATCCGGTGCCGTTCGGGTGGGGTAATAGAACATCAGATGGGGACGCCAGGGCCCGGGATTTCCGCCGACGCCCCACCCGCGCTCGGACATCATGTACGACATCGCGCCGGCAGCGGGTACCTCCGGTATCTGACCGGATGCCCAGGCGGCCTTCTCCTTCACTCCGATCTCATCCTCTGATGCTCCGGCGAGAGCCCACTGCGTCTTCACGACATACTCGCGCATGTTCCCCTGGGCGCCTTGCGCGTTGAAGCAGATCGGAATCCGGAACTTCGGATTCCAGAATCTGGCCGCCGGGACGTCCACCGTGGCGCCCCACGACCGCGCAACGAGGCAGGTGAAGTCGTTGGTCCCGGTGGTTACCGTTTGGTAGCCGCCCGCGGTGAGTATCAGGATCTTCGCCCCGTTCGCGAGCGACGGCGGGACGGCCGAGCGGGCGAGCGCGATCTCCGAATCGCGCGGCATCAGGTACTCGGCCAGTGGCGCCATGTGCGCGTCCGGAGCAGTGCTCGCGGGAACTTGCGACTGCGCACCGATCGGGAATACGCAGCAGACGCCGAGGCTGGCCCACAGTGTTCTGGCGATCATTCCATTCCTCCGGTTGAGTATTGACCACACGTCGTCGGGTCCGGCCAGGCGCGTCAGGGCTCGAAACGCCTGACGTCGATGTGCCCTCCCCACTTGTGAAACGGGCACGAGGCCACAATCCGCGCCGCCTCGGCGTCGCCGTCCGCCCGGATGATGAACAGCCCCCCGAGTTGCCCCGGCCCGATCAGGCGGCCGGCACGCTCGAACTCCCCGTGCATCCTGAGGCTGTCCCCCCACCGGGCCATCTCCGCGATGCGCGCCGCCTGACCTCCCGCCGCCGGCTGGCGATAGGTCGAATCCTCATAGAGCAGCACCGCGTACAGGTTGCCCTTCAGCGGCGTGGGCCGCGCGCGGAACATCGTCACGCCGAACGCGATGACCGCCACCGCGGCGGCGACGGCGATCCATGCCGGCCACACCCGCCGGCGCCGCACCAGCCCCGCCGCGACGAGCGCCGAGACGACTCGTGACTCCAGGGCAGTGTCCGGTGGCAGTTCCCCGGGAAGATTCATCATGGGAGCGCGCTCCGGAGCAGGGCTCGCGCCCGATTGAGCTGGCTCTTCGATGTACCCTCGACGATGCCGAGCAGATCGGCGACCTCCCGGTGCGTGTAGCCGTGGACATCGTGCAGGACGTATACGTCGCGGGCCCCGTCGGGAAGTGCCGCAATCGCGCGCTCGAGATCGATCGCATCGTCGCGGCCGATCGTGTCGGCGAGCGGCTCGACGTCCGGTGCGTCGACGATCCGCCAGTCGGCGCGCATGCGTCCCCGGCGGACGTTCACCAGCACGCCGCACAACCACGAGCGCAGCGCCGACTCCGCCCGAAACGTCGGCAACGCCGCCAGGGCGCGGACCCAGCTCTCCTGCACGAGATCCTCCGCTTCGGCTCGCTCACCGCCCGTGAGGCGCAACGCCAGGGCGTACAGCGCCGGCGTGTGCGCGCGGTACAACGCGCGAAAGGCCTCCTCGCCACGCCCGCGAAGAAACTGCTCGACGAGCGCGAGGTCCTCGGTCACCGGGTATGCATCGGGTCCGCCCATTTGCGCGCGACGACGACGCCCCCCATCGACCTGCCCTTCGTTCCGGGGTTGCGGATCATGAGGCTCGAGGGATCCCCGATCGTGGCATGGCAGCTATCACTGAGTAGCGTTCGATCGGGAAATGGTTGGAATGCGAGCTGGGTGGCCCGCCACGGCTGCCCGCGAATGGAGCTGCTGGGGCTGCTTCATCATGGCCGCCAAGGCGTGAGATGTCATCGCCAGCCGGACTCGCCTTTGCGACCGCCAACGCCAGTTCGACGCCGCGCGACTGTTGGCCGCCGATGATCCGGGCTCACCGCTGATTGCGCGACACCCGAACGGACCTCAGTCCCCGATCCCCTCACCAGCCACCCGCGGCACCACGCCCCCCGGCGCACCGAAGTGCAGCACGATGCCCTGCTCCTCCAGACTCGCATCGCCGTCGGGAATCACGAACCACTCCTGGCGCGTGCCATAATACAGGCACCCGGCCTCCTCCGGCGGCCGCCGCCGCGCGAAGGCCTCCGCCCCGGCGAGCGCACCGAGCCATGTCCCCTTGGCCTCGTGCAGGTCGAATGGCTGCGCGAGATGCAGCCGGGAAAAGTCCTCGGCCCGATATCGTCCGCGCCGCTTGAGCAGTTCCAGCAACGACAGTGGCGTAAATCCCGGGTCCTTCCCCACCGCCGCCCAGCACAGTCCGCCGAGCGGCAGGACCCGGCGGTGCACATACAGAACATCGACGAAGTCACGCGCTTCGTCCCGCCCCGCCAGCGCCAGCACCTTGTTGATCGCAAGGTCTACCGGGTGCAGCAGCAACGCACCTGACGGATCGCGCACCAACGGCATGAAACGCCAGGCCGAATCGTAGGCCCAGTCCACACGGGTGACGTGCTCACCCTTCCGGACCACGGCGCGCACGAATCCCGGGAGGCTCAATTCGACGTCGACGACATAGCCGGCGTGCACGAGCCGCTCGCGATCCGCAGCGAACGCTGACGCAACTCGCGCTTCGGTGTCGTGGAAGAAGTCCAGGTCGTCGCTGTAGCGCGCGGAGTTGGGCAGGAAGTGCATCGCCGCCCCGCCAGCGAGGTAGCGCTCGTCGTTCGGCGGAGTCGAAAGCAACGCCAGCATGGTTCGCTGGAAGTCCGTTAACGGCATAGCTGTGCCGCCACCCGCCACGCCTCCCGGTTGCCGTTCTTCCGGAGTTGCTCGACAACCCAAGGGACATCTGCGGTGCCGATGACCAGGTCGGGCCGATACGACCAGAAACAGCTCGCGTAGAATCGGCGGAATGCCCGGCGCGCCTCACGCACCCGGACCATGGCGCGAGCCGTCTCGGGCGGAAGCACGCGCCGGCTCTTCCGTCCACCCCTGGCACCGATTTCGGCGAAATACCGATTGCGTTTCGGCATGAATGTATCGTAACCAGCTTATGATGTAATGTCAATTGTGGCATTGCCTTACTGAACATTAACAGCTTGGCGTCTCCTCCAAGGGCATCGGATACTCCGACCGCCACAAATCCGCGTGCACCCAGCCGATTCGCTGCTCCAGTCGGCATATATCAGTGTCCGGTCGCCCGCTTCGGCGTCCCAGTCTCCATATATAGGTGCTCAGTCCCCATTCTCCTGATTCCAGTCGGCATTGCACGGCGCACGGGCGTCATCATCGCGGCTCAGGTCGGCATTCTCGAGGGCACAGTGGGCGACTTCGTTGCTCCAGTCGACATTCTCGACCGCACAGTTCCCCTCTTCATGGCTCCAGTCGTCATCTTCGGCCGCACAGTCACCCTTTGGGCCGCTTCAGTCGCCGTCTCCGGTTGCACAGTCGGCGTATTCAGCGCTCCGGTTTGCATCTTCGAGCGCCGGGTCGCCCCCGTCGCGTCTCCGGTCGCCAGGTTCGGGTGGCACGGTTCCCGTCATCGACGCGCGAGTCGCGCTCTACGGAATTTCAGTCGGGATCATCACGGTTCGGGGCGCGCTCCCCGCTGGTCCCATCCCGCCACGGCGCAGTTGCCGCGCAGTTACGCGCGCACATTTCGGCATTCTTACGGTGTCGGTGTTCTGCGTGGCGAGGAATGATGCAGTGAACGGCGGGCGAGAGGGCCTCGCAGCGGAGGAGTCGATCGTTGTTCGTGAACCCCGGAGCAGCGGGCGAGAGGGCCTCGCAGCATAGCCTGCCCCGAGCGCAGGCGAGGGGTTTCGCGGAGCAAGTCCGCCAAGATCTGACGCAGACTCAGGGACGGTGATGCGGGAGCGCGGAGCCAGAGGCCCTCTCGCCCGCGGCGCGCATCGGCGACACCCGAGCATTGAGATCCCTCGCCTCCGGCTCGGGATGACAATGGAGTGCCGCAATCACACCGGTGTCCTGTTTCAAGGACAGAGTGTCCTTCCTGAAGGACACTCGACAGCCGACGCGTCATCTCGACGGACCACGCCGCCGGCGCTGTACATCACGCGGAACTGACGCCAGCGCAACAACATCCGGCGCGTGGTTCGACCACTTTCGCAACATGCAACATCGTGGCACGACTCTCGCCCTCGTCCCGGGCGCCGGCGGCAGTTGGGGTGCCGTGGTCGGCACGTCCTTCTTCTCAGTCCCTCTGAACGTCTGGCGCGGTGCCCCAGCCACCGAACCGCATCTGGAAAGGATGGTGTACCATGGAAGCCGTGAATCGCAGGGTACTGGCCATGGCGGACCGCGTAGCGGATTTCACCACGGCGCATCCCTCCACGGACGGCGGCTTTGTCGCCGTGCTCGCGCAGTTCCAGGCGAGCGTCACGAGGGGCCAGGCACTGGCCCAGCAGGAGCGCGACGGACGCATCGCCGAGCAGGTGGCGGTGGCCTCGAGGCGCGCACTGCGGTTCAACACGATCGTCCCGCTCCTGCGGCGCCTGAGCCGGGTGGGCGGCACGCTGAACAGCGGGGCGGAGCAGTTCCCGCTCCCCAGACCCGGCGCACCGAACGCGGTGCTCATCACGGCTGCCAAATCCGTACTGGCCGCGGCGACGGCGCAGAAGGACGCGCTGCAGAAGGCGGGGCTGGGGGACACGCTGCTCGACGAGCTGACGCAGGGGATCAGCCAGTTCGCGGCGGCGA
This sequence comes from uncultured Gemmatimonadales bacterium, assembly GCA_963697065.1. GTDB lineage: Bacteria > Gemmatimonadota > Gemmatimonadetes > Gemmatimonadales > GWC2-71-9 > Palsa-1233. Next base: position 1,544,680 of record CAVOMQ010000001.1, on the reverse strand, counting down.
CCGACGCGGCGATCTCCGCGCGCCGGCAGCACATCGGCGCCCACGCCGACATCCGGGCGGTGGCCGATCAGCTGTTGCAGGACGTGCACCTCCTCGACCCGCTGATCCGGTCGGAGTATCGCAACGATCCGGAGCTGCTCGCCGCGTGGACCAGTGCGCGGTCGGTGATGCGGCCGGTGCGGGTGGGCCGGCGGGGAACGCCGCCGCCGGTGCCGGCGCCCGCTCCGTTGCGGACACCGGCGCCGGATCCCGCACCGGCAGTTGCCCCGGAGGTGACACCGGTGGTGGCTGCGTCGCCGGGGGTGACACCGGCGGCCCCGGAAGCGCCGGCGGCCGTGCCGGCAGTGGGTGAGCAGCCCGAGCCGGAGCAGAAGGAGGCAGCGGCCTGAACCAGGGCCGCATCAGCCAGGCGCACGGGCGGGCATCCGGAGCATCGGGTGTCCGCCCGTGTCGCTGGCGGCGGGGGAGGGGGCAAGGGCGGGCCGCGCCCATCACGGCACCGATTTGCGTGTTTCGGCACCGCCCTGCGGCAACATGTGACCGACCACTTTCATCGATGGATCCATCCTGTCGGTCCCGACCGGAATCGCAGGGGTGGCGCGAGGCTTCCCCGAGTGCCGTGCCGGTCACGAGCCAGCGAGCCGCCTTGACATGTGTCACGTGACACGTTACGCTGCCCGGTGATCATCTCCTTCGCGGACCGGCGGACCCGGGAGTTGTTCCGCGCAGGCAGGGCCAGCCGGTTTCCGGCCGATGTGGCCCTGCGAGCAGCCAGGAAGCTGGAATACGTGCACCTGGCCACGTCACTCGACGACCTGAGCGTGCCGCCGGGCAACCGACTCCACGCGCTGAGAGGGAACCGGCAGGGGCAGCATGCGATCGCGATCAATGACCAGTGGCGTATCTGCTTCCGGTTCGTTGATGGCGAGGCGTACGATGTTGAAGTGTGTGACTATCACTGAGGAGCAACCGTGAGCATTCCGAATGACCGTCCGATGCGGCGGCGCCCCACCCACCCGGGCGAGATGCTCGAGACCGACTTCATGGCCGACTTCGAGCTGTCGGTGACCGCCCTCGCCGACGCCGTTGGCGTCTCGCGGCAGTCAATCAATGAACTGCTGCGGGGACGCCGCGCGGTCACTCCCGAGATGGCCCTCCGCCTGGGGCGGCTATTCGGCAACTCTCCCGAGTTCTGGTTGAACGCGCAACGCGCCGTCGACCTCTGGGATGCGACACAGGCCATCCGCGGCGAGATCGCCCGCATCAAGCCGCTCCGGGTCGCCTGACAGACTCTGTGAGAGCGCGACGCTCGTGACGGCCGAATGCGCATCGATGCGCGACACGCACTGGCCGCAACCCGTGGAACCATCGCTCAGGACCATCAGAATGCCGGGAACCAGATGAAAGCCGCCGTGTTCCACGCGCTGGGCGAGCCACCTCGCTTCGAGGATTTCGCTGACCCCGTACCGGGCCCGGGCGAGGTGCTGGTCCAGGTGCGAGCCGCACCGCTGAACAACGTCGACAAGGCGATGGCGAGCGGAACGCACTATGACAGTCACCGCGAATTGCCCGCGATACCCGGTGTCGACGGCGTGGCCGTGCTGGACGACGGTACACGCGTCTTCTGCGGCGGATGCCGCGCGCCCTGGGGGATGATGGCCGAACGGGCTGCGGTCCCGCGGGCGTTCTGCCTGCCCGTTCCGGATTCACTCGACGATGCCACCGCCGCGGCGCTACCCAACCCCGCCCTCTCGTCGTGGCTGCCGCTGGTCTGGCGCGCGCACCTCGAGCCCGGCGAAACAGTACTCGTGCTCGGCGCCACCGGTGTGGCCGGCAAGCTCGCCATCCAGATCGCCAAACACCTCGGCGCCGGGCGCGTCGTTGCCGCCGGCCGGAATCCGGCGATCCTGCAGACCCTGCCGCAACTCGGCGCCGACGCCACCATCTCTCTCGACCAGCCGGACATGGAATTGGCCGCGGCGTTCCTTCGTGAGGCGGGGCTGAAGCGGTTCGATGTGGTGCTGGACTACCTGTGGGGCCGCCCGACGGAGGTGCTGCTCGAGGCCCTCACCGGCCACGACGTAACGGCGGAGTCGGAGGGCCTCCGGCTGATCGAAATCGGCGACATGGCGGGTGCGATCATTTCGCTTTCGGCGGCGGCACTGCGCAGTTCGGGCATCGAGATCTACGGCAGCGGCGGCGGCAGCATTCCCCACACGGCCATCTTCGAGACCTTCCCGCAGCTCTGGGAGCTGGCCGCCAGTGGCAAGCTCCGCATCGATGTCGAGCCGGTTTCGCTCAGCGAGATCGAACGTGCCTGGCAGCGTGAGACGCCCGGCCGACGGATGGTAGTGATTCCGTAGCGAACGGTCTGGCCGCGTAAATATGTGCCGGGTTCGCGGTAAGTCTTCCGACCGGACTTCTTGCCAGGCTCGCGAATATTCTGCCGTATCCCGCGTGGAGCCGGTTATCTCATTCATCCACTTCCACAACATCTTGTCGCCCGGAGAACGGGTATGGCAGGGCGATCCGGGGAACCCAATGCCCGTGTGCCCGGGTGGTGGAATTGGCAGACACGGTTCCCTAGCAAGGATCTGGACTTCGGTCCGTGCGGGTTCGAATCCCGCCCCGGGCACACCATGCCCGCCACTCCACCATTGACAACTCGAGGCCAGTTGGCGATTCTCTCATCACCTTGCTAGGGAGCCGATGGTTTCCGCCATCCGGGAGGGCCGGCCGCAACGCCGGCCCTCATTCTTTCCAGTCGTCTCTCTTGGCGTCGCCCGCCAGTTTGTTCACTTCTTCACGAACGTCGCCTGCATCATCGTCACCCAGCTGTCGGGATCGAGCACCACTTCTGCCGGCGCGGTGGCCAACGGAAACGTGAACTCGTTGTGCTGCTTGTCGACGACGACACGGAACGGCCCTTCGCCACCGCCAGCGCCGCCACGGCCCTGGCCCCGACCGCCGCGAGCACCTCCGCTACCGCGCCCGCCCCGTCCCGCTCCACCGCGACCACCGCCCGCCGCTGCCGTGTCGGCAACCATGGTGACCCCGATCGCGATCGGCATCCGGTACAGTCCCTGAGTCTGCGTCTGATCCAGTGTCACGTGCAGCGTCTTCCCCGCCGAGTCGTAGTGCCAGGAGCCGTCGAGCTGGAGGATGCCGCCGCGCTCGAGCCACTCGGGGAAGTACCAGCTCAGGTCCCTGCCGTCCTCGGGACAATCCGGATTGGCGGCGCAGGCATCCTCCATCGCGTGCCGGAGGTCGACGTTGGTGGCGTTGCTGTTCCGGAAGCGGCTGTAGTAGAGGCGGATCCCGTCCCAGAACGTCGTTGTGCCGAGCACGCCGCGCAGCATGTGCAGCACCTGGGCCCCGCCCTGGTAGATCTGCGCGTTGTTGGCGATCACCTGCGAGATGTTCGCCAGGTGCTGATGCACGATCGTGGACTGCGGGTTGGCCAGCGCAAAGCGAATGGCGCCCGCCGCGCTCCGCTTGATGCCGTCCAGGTACGCATCGTGACCGTCCTGGAACTCCTGGTACAGCAGCGCGAAGTAGGTGGCGAATCCTTCGCTCAGCCAGACGTCATCCCAGTCATCTTCGCTCACCGAATTGCCGAAGTACTGGTGCGCCATCTCGTGCGCCAGCAGTTGCCGTCCCGGCACACCGTTGTAGCCGTAGAAGATGTCGGATGCGAGTTCCATCCCGCCGCCTACGGTGTTCGCCTGCACCTGCGCCAGCTTCTCGTACGAGAACGGCCCGATGTGGTCGACGTAGAACTCGAGGATCGGCTGGGTGTAACTGGAGAAGCCCTTGAAGCCGCTGTCGTGCTCCTGCGGAAAGACCCATGATGACAGCGCGATGCCGTGGTACTCGCCGAAGTAATCCACCGCATAGGGCGCGGCGGCGAGCGAAAACTGCCAGGTCGGAATCGGCACCTGCTCGTCCCAGGTGGTGCGCCGCATCCCGTTCGGCAGATCGAGCTGCTGCACCAGGAGGCCGTTGGAGATCACCTGGTACTTCGACGGTGCCGTGACCGTCATCGTCTTCGGCGCCTTCATCGAGATGTGATCGATGGTGGCCAGCCAGTTGTGCGCCAGGTTGGGCCAGTCGTTGCTCACGAACGAGCGATCGCCGTACCTGTTGTTGCCGATCCGGAACCCGGTGGCTGGCGTGCCGTGATAGGCAAGCGAGAGCGTCATGTGCTCTCCGGCGCGCGACGGCGTGGCAAACGTGATGCGCAGCACGTCGCCCCGCTGCGCAAAGGTCAACGCGCTATCACCGTCGGTGACGCTGGTGACCGTCATCCCGGTCGTAGCCGCGCCTCCGGTGTTGGCCTGTCCGGAGAGCCCCCCGGGCCGGTTCGCCCGACGCAGGGATCGCCGGGTGCCGTCGCAGAAGCGCCCTTGGGGCGCGGCCCGCAGAGGTCGAGGTTGACCCCGTCGATCCCGGCCCGGGAGAGGTCGAGATCGACCACTTCGTGCATGCTGATCTCGTCGGTGCTGTCGCTGAGCACGACGTCGAAGGTGTAGTGGGTGACGGTGATCCCGGGCTGGCGCGGATAGGTGTCCTGCGCCGGTGCCGGCACCGCGTGCACCATCGTCAACAGCGCGCCGACTGCGATGGCGACGGTCGCCGCGCGTCGGGCGATCTGGTCCGGTCTGGTTGGCATGCATTGCCTCCGGTCGGCGCTGACAGTCGAGTTCAGATCTTCTTCAGCTTGACGCTCACCTCTTACCACCACGCTGGACAGCCGAAATTGCCCGGTCCGGCCGGAGTGACCGCCGAAACTCCGGACCCGTCCGAGGTCACGACGTAGACGGCGGATTGGTACAACGGCTGGAATTCCAATTTTCTGGTGACGGGCGCCAGTCCGCTGACCGCCGGCACGCCGGTCACCGCCACTGTTGCTCCGTCGGGAGACCAGACCGGACCGTGGCCGATACCCCAGCTGTCCCACCAGCTGGGTTCGATCCGGTAGAGCGGTTCGAGTGCCGGAACGTCGATCAGTGGCCGGAATCCCGAGCCATCCGCGCCGATGATGTCGAACTGATCCGATGTCTCGAAGACGATTCGGCGGCTGTCCGGCGACCACGCGAGCTCCGAGAGGATGTCGGGTTGGATTCCCGCCGGCATTGGCAATGTGGTTGGCGAGCCGCCCGCAATGCCCACGATCTTCAGCGTCGGCGGGGCTTCGCAGTCCCCTGATGGTGACAGGTACGCCAGACGAGTCCCGTCTGGCGACCACGCCGCCGAGGGTCCGAACCCGCATAATGGATCCACCACGTCGGTCGCCAGCACCCGGAGATTCGCGCCGTTGGTGTCGACAATGTCGAGCTGGCCGATACAACACGGCCCGGGAGTACTCACGGCAAATGCCACGTTGTCGCCGACCGGTGAAAACACCGGATATCTGGCGGACGCGGTCAGGCTACGCCGCCGGGTTCCATCGATTCCGGTGAGATAGAGCGTCTCGGGATGGGCGTAATCGGTCAGATCGCTGATGAGCACGAGCGTGTTCGGATCGGTAGGGGACCATGCGGCATCGAGCACGTTCCCCAGATTCCGCGCGTCGGTCCCATCGGAATTCGCGATCCACAGCTCGGTGGAGCCGCCCAGTAGCGGAAACGCGAGCCACAGCAGGTGACCATGGTCCGCCGACGAAGCCATGGCGAAGCGCGCATAGGGGTCACCGGACGGATTCTGCGGATACGCATTCAGGTCCGACCCGTCTGCATTGATGCTGATGACTCCGGCGCCATCCCCGATGTTGAAGCTCGGACTCGAGCAGGCGTACAGCTGCCCCGCTGCACGACTCGGCAGGATGGTGACGTGCATCGACCCGCCGACACCGGTCGAGGTCGCCCGCACTGTCAGCGACGCCGTCATGCCCGCCGGCGTCGGACGGATCGCGAAGGCCCGGTCCACCGTCGAGTCGCCGATCCAGAGATAGACTCCCACGAGCGGCGACGCGGTGAGGATCGGATCGGTGGGGATCGCCTCGCCCGTGTTCCAGATCAGGGTCGGATCCTGAATCTCCTCACCAGCCAGGTTCCGCGCGACCACGCTGACGGAAAACGTATCGCCCGCGGTGACCGTCAGATTCGCGGGGCTCAATTCGATCGTGGCCACTTTCCGGTTGGGGGTGGGCACGACGAAGACCTGCAGGCTGTCGTGTCCGGTCGCCGCCTGCGCCGAAATGAACACCTGACCGGCCGCCACGCCGGTCACGATTCCGGAATTCGAAACGGTGGCGATCCCCGGTGCCGACGAGATCCATTGTACCGTCGCGCCACCGCATGCCTGCGCCAGGCTTGCTGCCAGGTCGAGCGTCTCGCCGATGACGACCGTATTGCCGTCGGCCGCCGAGACGGTGACGGTGCACGATGTCGGCGTCGTTGGGCTCCGGCCGCTGCAGGCGGTCTGAAGCAGACCCGTTGCAAACGTCAGCGACATTGCCGCCGCTCCAAACCGACGCGGATGCCGTCGTTGCACAACGGCTGACAGAGGCTGCATCGTCACCTGGCTCACACGAGGTCCTGACTCATCAGTGCGGATCTGACGCGCGAGACTGTCACGTCAAGAGGAGCACCGCACCGGAGATCAACGCTACGTGCCGGTTCCCGACCCGGCAATGGGTCGGCCCCAATGGACACCGCAACGGACACCCGAACGGACACCCGGTCGCAAAATCCCTTACAAAACAACGTCCCACTCAGCGGTGTAATGCCAAGCGGGACGGCGGGTTATCGATCAGTGGGCCTGGGAGGAGTTGAACCTCCGACCTCACGCTTATCAGGCGTGCGCTCTAACCACCTGAGCTACAGGCCCCGGCTGGGCGGTAAACTAATCGCCGAGGCCCCGCGGCCAAGCCCGGGGCGCGGCACTCACCACCATCCCGGCCACCGCGTCGAGCCGGCGTTACCGGCCGGAATCCGCTCCTCCCGCCTCGACCCGGCGGTCGCAGTCCCCCGCCATCCGCGGTATACTTGCGGTGCCCCAACCACGGGACATCCCAGCCACAGACCCGGAGCTCACATGACCCGTCACCGTGCCTTCTCCATCCTTGGCGCCATGGTGGTCGCCGCGACTGCAGCGTGCAGCAGCAACTCCACCGGCACCAACAACAATTCCGGTCCACCCAACCTCACCGGCACGTGGACCATCAGCAAGTACGAGTTCGTCAGCGTGGCGCATCCGACCACCAAAGTCGACGTGATCGTGACGTTGGGTTACACCGGCGTTGCCGTGCTTTCCGACGCGTCGAAGACGTGGTCGGTGTCCGTCTATCAGGGTACCACCGTGATCAATCAGGCCGCCGGGACGTACACGGAGACGGCGACCACAGTCACGTTCACCCAGACCGGCCAGACGCCTTCGGTGTTCAACTTGAGCGTAAGCGGCAACACGGCGACGCTGACCGACGGCAACAACAGCACCTACAACTTCGGCAACGGCGACGAAGCCGCGACGGTGAATATCACGTTCGTGAAGTCATGACCGGGGCGGAGGTCCTGAACCGTGCGTCGGCGCAACAGTCTTGAACTGTGCGCGGTGGGGATCGCGATGCTCGGCGGCGCGGGCGCACTCGCCGCACAGCAGTCCGTCCCCGTCGCTCACCGCCACCCAGGACCTGCGCATCGATGCCACGGACTATGACCTCGAGCCCTTCCGGGATTTCCTGGTGTTGCCGGACGGATCAATCGCCGTGCCGCAGGGCACCGACCACGCGGTGCGATTCTTCGATGTGCACGGCAAACCGACCGGCTCGTTCGGGCGCGAGGGAGCAGGGCCGGGAGAGTTCCGCGTCGTCGGACTTTTCGGCATCATCGGCGATACCGTCTGGGTGGACGACGGCCGCAACAACCGGGTCACCTACATCGGGCCGGATCACAAGCTGGTGCGCAGCGCGCCGCTTCCGGGAACCATCAAGTCGACGCCGACTGACAGCATCGGCGTGCCCTCCGGCACAGGAGGTGGACACCTCTTCATGGGGGCGGAGCCCGACGGGTCGTTCCTGACGTATTTCCGATTGCCGCGCACGATGCCAAGGCCGACCTGGTTCCCGGCAAGCGCCTCGGGCTACGTCTGGGTGCGGGCAAGTATTGACGGCGTGTTCAAGGCAGTGATCGGCGGGGGTCCGGCACCGCCGAACGATTGTCTCTATCGCTTCATGTCAGGCGGCACCGAGCTCGGCTCGACCTGGATTCCGTGGTGCGATCAATCGCTGCGGGCGATAGCCAGCGATGGCCGACGCCTGGTGTTCGTGATCGGCAACGACCCCGAATCGCCACCGCGCTACCGGGTGGTGAGCGTGGGCCGCGCTGGCGACACGGTTCTCGATCGCCGGTATCCGTACGAACCGGTCGCCGTCAGCCAGCATCTGGCAGACAGCACTCGCGACATCAATGCCAAGCGTTCGATGTCGCAACCCGAGTTCGCCGGCGCCTGGCGGCACATGACGTTCCCGAAGGACCTCCCACCGGTGCTGCGCGTGCTCCCGGGACTCGACGGCTCGGTGTGGCTCGAGGTGCCCGCCACCGACCCGCGGCACCACTGGCGCATTCTCGACCCGAAAGGCAATCCGGTCGGTGTCGTGACCGTGCCGGGGAACATCAGCATCCGCCAAGCGGAGATGGGGCGGTTCTGGGGCACGGATACGGATGCCGACGGTCTGCAGAGCATGGTGAGATATCGGATGGCTGGGGGTCATTAATCGGGGGTCGTGGGTCGCGGGTCGTGGGCGCACGTGGAGCGACGGGCGAGAGGGCCTCGCAGCGACGTTTCGCGGAGCGAGTCCGCCAAGATCTGACGCAGACTCAGGGACGGTGATGCGGGAGCGCGGAGCCAGAGGCCCTCTCGCCCGTCGCGACACCGGCGACATCCCGACATTGAGATCCCCGTCGCTTCGCTCGGGGCAGGCTCTCGCCCGGCGCGTATCGGCGACACCCCCGCATTGAGATCCCTCGCCTGCGGCTCGGGATGACAGCGGAGCGCGGGGGCCTGTCGTGGCCCCCGCTGGCCGTCTAACCGGCCACCTTCCGCACCAGCTTCGCCGCCAGCCGCAACGACAGCGCGACGATTGTCAGCGTCGGATTGGCGACACCGCTCGTGGGAAACACCGACGCGCCGGCGACGTGGAGATTCGCCACCCCGTGCACCCCGAGATCGGCATCGACCACGCCGTCAGTCGGGTCGCCGTGCATCCGCGTGGTACCGGCGTGATGATGCGCGTCGGGATCGACGGATTCGCCCTCGCGTCGCGTCACCTCGCCCGCCCCGCTCCGCGCAAACTCGCGCACGACCACCGCCGCCATCCGTCGGCGATTCTCCTCGTCCGCGTCACGCCACCGCCAATGCACCCGCGCCTTCGGCACGTCGAACCGGTCCCGCTCGGCGTGCAGTACCACGCGATTGTCGAAGTGCGGCGCCTGCTCCAGGTCGAGCTGTATCCGGTACCTCGTGGCGGGGTGCCCGCCGGCTGCTGCCGCCAGTCGCTTGGCGACGCGCCGCAGACGCGGCTCGCGATCGGGGTAGAAACGCAACGACGCGTTCCACAGCCGCTCGTTCGTGAGCAGCTCCGCCGAACAACCGATCCGTCCGATGAGATACTCCCGCTCGCCCTGGCCGTCAGCCGCGTACCGCCCGGGCCGGGGCGACAGCGCGGGATGACGCGTCACGATCTCGAGCGATCGATCGATCGGGTGTTCCATCAGGCCGCGCCCCAGCCAGCGATGCCGCGCCACCGCTGCCGGTCCCGATGCCAGCAGGAACCGCGCGTTCTCGATGGCGCCGAGCGCCAGGACGAAGTGGCGCGCGCGAACGGTGCCGCGTTGGCCGTCGAGCGTAGTCCAGTGCACCGCCTCGACGGCGCCGTCCGCGCATGACATCGACGTCACCGTGGCGTTGGTGATCAACGTCACCCGGCTGTGCCGGCGGAGCCGGTCGGGAAGCGTGCGGCAGAAGAAGGCGGTGGGCCCCCAGCGATAGACGCCGGTCGTGAGACTTCCCGGCGGAAACGGCAGCGACGGGAGACGCGGATCGTCGCGCATGCCGGCGGCGTCATCGGTGATGCCGAGGAACTCCCGCGCGGCCAGATACCACGGATCGAGTTCGTCGAAACCGAAGGGCCAGCCACTCCGCGGAAACTCGGGACGTACCGCGAAATCGACCGCGTCGAGCGGAACGTATTTGGCCCCGGGCTCGTCGTGGCGAACGGTGTTCCACATGGTGGCCGTACCACCCACGCCCCGGCCCCGTGACGCGGAGAGGTCCTGCGTCCAGCCGTCGGCCGTCCCGGCGTTGAGCTCGCCGGCCTCTCCGGGCGTGTCGCCACCACTTTCGATGAGGACGACGTCGACACCATGTCGCGACAGCGCGTCGGCCAGCGTGAGCCCGGCCGGGCCCGCGCCGACCACGCAAGCGGCGGTCGGAGCGCCAGCGCCGTCCTCGACGGGCAGGGCGTCAATGAGCAACCGGACCTGCGCTGCGTAGCGACCGGAGGCGGTTCATGCGATAATCATTGCTGGTCATTCGCCGTATACAAAGGAGCAGCGGTGCCGCGTACCCCCCGGGTGCTGGTCCTCGCACTCGACTCCGCCACACCCGAACTGCTGGCACAGTGGGGCGCCGATGGCACGCTGCCCAATCTGGGCCGGCTGGCGCGTGAAGGCATGGTGGTCGATGTCGAGGGCCCCCTCGGCCTCGAGGTGGCCGGCACGTGGCCCACCTTCTACACCGGCACGCCACCGGGGGAACACGGCGTCTGCTGGCTGGACCGGGTGATCCCCGGCACCTATCGGCAGCAGCGCATGGGCGACGCCGACTTTGCGGAACAGGTGCCGTTCTGGTCGCGGTTCAGCGACGCGGGCCGCCGCGTGGTGATTCTCGACGTGCCGTTCGCGCCGCACCCGAAACGGCTCAACGGCATCCAGATCAGTGAATGGGGCAGTCACGACGCCGTCACCCGGCTGCGCACCTTCCCCGGGAACCTGCGAAGTGAAGTGACGGCGCTCTGGGGCGACTATCCGGCGCCGCTCACCTGCGATACCCAGCGCCTCGATGCCGCCGGTTACCGCGATCTCACCGACCGGATGATCCGCGGCGGCGAGCTGCGCACCGACATGACGCGACACTTCCTCGGCCGTGGCGACTGGGACTTCGCCATCCAGGTGTTCACCGAATTCCATTGTGCGGGACATCTCCTCTGGCACTTTCACGATGCGCGCCATCCGTCAGCCGATCCGGCCGACACGGCTCGCTCCGGCGATCTGCTGCGCGACATCTACGTTGCGGCCGACCGGTCGATCGGCGCGATCCTCGAGGCGGTGCCGGACGACACCATCGTGGTGGTGGGCTCGCTCCACGGCATGTCGTGGGCGTGCGGGTCGAGCATTCTGCTGCCGCAGATGCTCGAAGGTCTCGGCGCGCTGCAGCGCGCGTCGCACCGGCGCGAAGCGACGGTGGAAACGACCGCCTACGGCAGCGGGACGGCCGAGAAGGGTGTGTTGCGTCGCGGGATCAAATCGGCGCGCGTACAGTTGTATGAAGCGCGGCAGTGGATCAACACGCGGCTGCTGCGGCGCGGAGAACCGATCGACATCGTGCCAAGTGGAACACGGGCGTTTCCGATGGGATTCGGCGCGGATGCGAAGATGTCGGGGATCCGCTTCAATCTGCGCGGCCGTGAACCGGAGGGGATTCTCGAGCCGGGGGCGGAGACCGACCGGTTTGCCGACGAGCTCGCGGCCGGCCTGGCGACGTTTGTCGACGTGGAAACGGGGGCGCCGCTGGTGAACCGCGTGCTGCGGACGGCCGAGTTGCATCCCGGGCCCCGGTCGCACGAACTCCCCGACCTGATCGTCGAGTGGCGCGAGGAACCGAGACGGGGCAGCACCGCCGTGGGAACCGGCGGCGGCGGGGTCTGGCGCGCGCGGTCGGCGCGCACCGGGGTGATCGAACATCGCTACGGCGGCGGACGCACCGGCGCGCATCGACTGCGGGGCGTGTTCTACATTCACGGCACCGGCGTGCCGGCGGGGCATGTCGACCGCGTGGTCTCCACCCTCGACCTGCCACCGACCTTTGCCCGGTGGCTTGGCTTCGAGCCGCCGACGCCGTTCGGCAACGCGATCCCGGAACTCTTTCCGAATGACTGAACTCGCTCCCCTCGGACCGGCGCCATCGATCGCGGTGGTGATCCCGTTCTACCGCGCCAGCCGCTGGGTGGCCGAGGCGGTGGAGTCGGTTCGCCGGCAGACCCGGCCGCCGGCCGAGATCGTCGTAGTCGACGACGCCACGCCGCAGGGCGAACGCGGCGGGGCGCTGGAGACCCTGGGTGATGGCGTCGTCGTGTTGACGCATCCGCGGAATCTCGGCGTCGGCGCGACACGCCAGACCGGCACGGACGCCACCAGCACCGAGCTTCTGGCCTACCTCGACGCCGACGACTGGCTGGAGCCGACGTACCTCGAGGCGGCCGTGGCGACGATGCAGCGGCATCCCCGGGCGCCCGGGTGCTATTCCACGGTCGTCAAACGCTACCCCGACGGCAGCGCGGTGCGTCACGACCGCAAGCCGGCCGTGCTCGAGGTGCGGGAAGCGCTGGTGCGGTCGCACGCCTACGCCACCGGACTGGTGGTGCGGCGTGATGCGCTGGCCGCCATCGGCGGATGGTGCCTGGAGCGAGAGGTGGTCGAGGATTGGGATCTGGTGGTGCGGTTGCTGGACCGGTTCGGCGGCATTCCGTTGGTGCCCGAGCCACCGATCAATTATCGCGTCGGCAACACCGGCGGCCTGAACAGTCAGCACTGGCACGCGCTGCGTCGCTGGCGGCACACGGTCCGGGCCGATCGCGAGCTGCTCGAGCGACACTTCGGTGCCGGCGCTGCCCGGCGCCGGCTGGCGCAGGCGTTCGCCGACCGACATGACCGCGCCGGCGGTTGGCGCGGTACGGCCTACGGGCTGGTCTCGACGATCCTGGGTCGACCGCTGCGCGAGGCGTTTCCGGAATGAGCGAAGTGTTCGCCGTACCACGCATCGCCGCGGTGGTCACGTTCTATCGCGACGATCGCTACTTCGCCGAAGCGATCCGGTCGGTGCTCGATCAGACCCGACCCGCCGACGAGATCGTGGTGGTCGACGACGCCTCGCCGCCCGACCTGGCGCGTTCGCTCGATGCGGTGGATCGCCGCGTTCGCGTCGTGCGGCACACTACCAACCTCGGCGCCGGCGCGGCACGACGGACCGGTACCGATGCCACCACCGCGGAGTTCATCGCCTATCTCGACGCCGACGATGCCTGGTTTCCCGGGAAACTCGAGGCGCAGGCCGGGTTGCTGGCGAGTGACCCGTCGATCCACGCGGTGCACAGCGCGCTGATTTCGGTCAAGCCGGGGGGCAGGGAGACGGTCCACCGCGACAAGCCGCTGGTGCTCGATCTTCGGACGCAGCTCTACCAGAACCGGGTGCTGCCGTCGTCGCTCATGATCCGGCGCGAGGTGTTGCAGGCCGTGGGAGGGTGGTCTCCGGACCGGCGGCTGATGGAGGACTGGGATCTGAGCATCCGCCTCGTCGCCGCCGGCTACCGGGTGGCGTTCATGCCCGAGCCGATGGTGCGCTTCCGGCGGATGGACCACGGCAATCTCTCGTCACGCGGCATGCGGCACATGTGGATCCTGCTGCAGACGGTATGGCGCCATCGGGCGCTGTATCGCGCCACCGGCGGCAACCGGTACCTGCTGCACACGATGCGCGGCGTGGTGGAACGGGAGGGCTACCGGCGCGGCGGCGTGTCGGGACGCCTGTTGCGGCTGGCGGCGATGCGGCGAGGGCAGACGTAAGCTGGGAGCCGGGAGCCGTGAGCCGTGAGCCATGAGCCGTGAGCCGGGTCAAGCGACGCTGCCACCATCGTAGCGGGGGAACGGCAGGGCCTCGCAGCGACGCTGCAACTCCGGCGCGCCGAACCTCGCCGTGGGCGCAAGAGGCGCTCGGTTGCCCGGAGCCAGAGGCCCTGCCGTTCGCCCGGCGCATCGGATGCTCGGGCGCTCGGTTGCCCGGAGCCAGAGGCCCTGTCGTTCTCCCGGCGCATCGGATGCGCCCGGGCATTGAGATCCCCCTCGCTTCGCTCGGGGCAGGCTCTCGCCTGCGGCTCGGGATGACAATGGAGCCAGAGGCCCTGCCGATCCCCCGGGGCATCGGCGACTCCCCGGGCATCCGATAAATCAACGCCCCGCCATTCCGCGGGGCGCGTGTCACGTCGGCGTCCGGATCCCGGTCACGACTCTTCTTCGTCCTCCTCGAACGAGAAGTCCTCTTCGAAGTCCTCGTCGTCGTCGAAGTCTTCCTCGTCGTCGTCGAAGTCCTCGTCTTCGTCGTCGTCGAACTCCTCGTCCTCGTCATCGAAGTCGAACTGTTCTTCTTCGACCTCCTCCTCCTCGTCTCCATCAAATCGCCGCCGCGCGTTCAAGTCGAGCCGCGACGCTTCGACGGACGCCTCCCACGCCGACATGGTATCCTCCACGGTTCCGAACTCCGGGGTGACAGGAACTCCTTCGGTTCCTGTGGTCAAGATGCGCCGGCGACCCGATTCGCCGCGCGCTGCGCCTTGCGGCGCTCGGTGGCCTGCAGCACCCGCTTCCTGAGGCGGATGTTGAGCGGGGTCACCTCGATCAACTCGTCTTCCTCGATGTACTCCAGGGCGTACTCCAGGGTGATTTCGCGCGGCGGTTCCAGCACCACGTTGTCGTCCGTGGCGGTGGTGCGCATGTTGGTCAACTTCTTCTCCTTGCCGACGTTGACGTCCATGTCGCCGGGCCGGGCACTCTCGCCCACGATCATCCCTTCGTACACCTGGTCGCCGGGGGCCACGAACATCTGGGCCCGTTCCTGCAGGTTGCCGAGCGCGAACGCCACCACCACCGCCTCGCGATCGGCCACCATGACGCCGCGCTTCCGGCCGCTCAGCGGTCCGGCCCACGCGCTGTATTCCAGGAAACGATGGTGCATCGTGCCGGTTCCCCGGGTGTCGGTCAGGAACTCCGACCGGTATCCGAAGAGCCCGCGGGCCGGAATCCGGAAGGTGAGCCGCACCGACCCCTGACCCGGGTTGCGCATCTCGCTCAATTCTGCCCGGCGCGGCCCCAACCGCTCCATGATGACGCCCATGTAGCTCTCCGGCACGTCAACTGTCAACTCCTCCCACGGTTCCAGCCGCTCGCCATCGTGCCCCTCCTTGAGAATCACGCGGGGGCGGGAGACCTGGAACTCGAATCCTTCGCGCCGCATGGTCTCCATCAACACGGCGAGGTGCAATTCGCCGCGGCCGGACACGGTGTGGGTGTCGGGGGAGTCGGTTTCCTCCACCTTGAGGGCGACGTTGCGCTCCAGCTCCTTGAAGAGGCGGTCGCGCACCTGCCGCGACGTGACGTACTTGCCGTCGCGCCCCGCGAACGGGGAATTGTTGACGATGAAGTCCACCGAAATGGTGGGCTCTTCGACGGCGATACCGGCAAGCCGTTCGGGGACTTCGGGGGCCGAAAAGGTCTTGCCGATGTCGAGTCCGTCGAACCCCGCCAGGGCGACGATGTCGCCGGCGTCGGCCGATTCGACCTCCACCCGGTTGAGGCCGTCGAAGGTGTAGAGCCTGGTGACGCGGTTCTCCTCGACACCGGTGGGGTCGGTCACCAGCCCCGGTTCGCCCAGCGGCAACAATGCCACGCGGTCGCCGACGGCGATCCGTCCCCGCTCGATCCGCCCGATGGCGATCCGTCCCAGGAACGACGAGAAGTCGAGGGTCGAGATCAGCATCTGCAACGGCCCGTCGGGGTTGCCCGAGGGGGGCGGCACGGTTTCGAGGATCACCTCGAAGAGCGGGTCGAGATTGATGCCCGGGTCGTCGAGCGACATCGACGCCGTCCCGTGGCGGCTCGAGGTGTAGAGGAAGGGGCAGTCGAGCTGTTGCTCGCTGGCCTCGAGATCGATGAACAGCGACAGCACTTCGTCGTGCACCCGCATCGGCTCGGCGTCGGCGCGATCGATCTTGTTGATGGCCACGATCGGCTGCAGGCCGAGACCCAGTGCCTTGCGCGTCACGAAGCGGGTCTGCGGCATCGGCCCTTCGGCGGCATCGACGAGAATCAGCACGCCGTCGACCATGCGCAGGATGCGCTCGACTTCGCCGCCGAAATCGGCATGGCCGGGCGTGTCGACGATGTTGATCTTGGTGCCGTGCCACGTGACCGAGGTGTTCTTGGCCAGGATGGTGATGCCGCGCTCGCGCTCGAGCGGATTGGAATCCATCACCCGTTCCGCCACCTGCTGGTTGGCACGGAATGCCCCCGCCTGGCGAAGCATCTGGTCCACCAGCGTGGTCTTGCCGTGATCAACGTGGGCAATGATGGCGAGGTTACGGATGTTCACAGGGGGGAGTCAGTCAGTCGTCAGTCGTGAGTCGTGAGCCATGAGCCGTGAGCCGTGAGCCAAAGGCCCGCTTCCGGGCGCATATATAGACCGGGTGGGGGGGTGGGGCAAGGGAAGAACAAGAACGAAAGGCGGCGATAGCCCATGGCCCCGCACACGAAACTCGGCGCGGAGGGTCAGTATCGCAGTGATCCCGCCAGACGCCACACTTCCCTCCCCGCTGCGCGCCGAGTTCCGCGTTCGGGGCCATGGGCTATGGGCTATGGGCGTTTCTCAATGATGATGCGCGGGTTCCGCCTGCACCTCGATTTCCCCGCACCGTTCCGCCTCGCAGTCGCCGCCAGTTTCCAGCTGGATCGTGACGTGATGGATGCCGAGGTGACTCATGGCGTCTTCCAGTTCGTGCCGGACGCCGGGGTGCGACACCAGGTCGGGAACGACGACGTGGGCGCTCATCGCCACCAGGCCGCTGGTGATGGACCAGACATGGACATCGTGCACGCGTGACACGCCGCCCACGCCGAGGAGTGATCCTGCGACGTCGCCGGCGGGAACGCTGTCGGGGGCGCGATCGAGCAGGATGACGCTGCTCTCGCGCACCAGCCGCCACGCGCTGCGAAGGATGATCACCGAGACCAGCACCGAGATGATCGGATCGACCCGCATCCAACCGGTGTAGTGGATGATGATCGCCGCCACGAGCGCGCCGACCGACCCGAGAATGTCACCGAGGATGTGGAGGTACGCGCCGCGGGCGTTGAGGCTGTGGCCGCGGTGGCCGTGCAGCACCGAGAGCGAGACGAGGTTGACGACGATGCCGGCAATGGCGACGCCGCCGAAGAGCGACGCGTTGACCACCCGCGGGCTGAAGAAGCGGTCGATGGCGGCGAGGGTGATGCCGGCGCCGATGACGAAGAGGGCCAGCCCGTTGAGCAGGGCGGCGAGGATCTCCCAGCGCAGATTCCCGAACCATTGGGCGGAACCGTCCCGCCGCTGCGCCATTCGCGCGCCGACCAGCGCCAGGCCGAGGGCAGCGACATCGGTGCCCATGTGGCCGGCGTCGGCCAGCAGGGTGAGCGAGTTGGCCAGCATCCCGCCGGCCACCTCGACGAGGGTGAAGAGCGCAGTCAACCCCAACACCAGGGCGAACTTGCGCGGCAGGTGATGCCCACCGCCGGAGTCGTGGTGCTCTCCCGGCGCGGTGCCGCCACCCTTAACCTTGGGGGCCATGCCCGCCACCCCTGATTCGTCCATCCTGCTCGGGATCGTCATCGTCCTCGCGCTCGTCAGCGCCAACGCCTTCTTCGTGTCTGCCGAATTTGCGCTCGTCTCGTCACGGCGCAGCCGGCTGCAGGAAATGGTCCAGGCCGGCAACCGAAAAGCTACGTTGGCGCTCAAGGCGATCAAAACCCTGGACCGGGTGATATCGGCGACGCAACTGGGGATCACGCTGGCGTCGCTGGGGCTGGGCTGGGTGGGCGAGCCGTGGGTGGCCGGCGGAATCGAACACCTCTTTGCCGGCCTCCCCACGGCCCTGGCCGCCATCGCCACCCATGGCGTGGCGGTGGCCATCGCCTTCGCCCTCATCACCATGCTGCACATCATCTTCGGCGAACTGGTGCCGAAGGCGATCGCGCTGCTCCACGCCGAGGTGGTGGCGACGTGGGTGTCGGGACCGCTGCTGGCCTTTGCGTGGGTGATGTCGTACCCGATCGCGGTACTGCGCGGATCGGCCAACGGTCTGCTGAAGCTGCTGCGCATCGGCAAGCTGACCGATCGCGAGCCGCTCCATTCCTCCGAGGAGCTGCGCATCATGGTGGAACAGTCCGGCCGGGCCGGCTCACTGGAGCGGGAAGACGCCCGATTGCTGGAAGGGGTCTTCGAGTTCAGCGAGAAGTCGGCGATCGAAGTGATGACGCCGCGCACCGACATGGTGGCGGTGGCGGCCGACAGTTCGGTGGACGCCGCCGCCGACGTGGTGGCCCGGGCGGGACGGTCGCGCTACCCGGTGTACGGCGCATCGCTCGACGACATCGTGGGCGTGGTGCACGCCAAGGACGTGCTCCGGGCGCTGCGGGAGGCGCCGGACTCGCCGGTGCGCAGCATCATGCGCCCGCCGCTGTTCGTGCCGGGGAGCCGCGAAGTCGAAGACGTGCTGGCCGACATGAAGCGCCTGAAGACGCACCTCGCCGTCGTCCTCGACGAATACGGTGGCACCGCCGGCCTGGTGACGATGGAAGACCTGCTCGAAGAGATCGTGGGCGAGATCTACGACGAATACGACCTGGTGCGGCAGGCGAGTGTGGCGGGAACGGACGGCTCGTCACTGCTGCCGGGTTCGTTGCCGGTGGCGGACTTCAACCGGCGCTTCGACGCGACGCTCGACGACACCGAGTACACCACGCTGGGCGGATTCCTGTTCGGCCAGCTGGGCCGGTTGCCGAAGGTGGGCGACACGGTGGAAACGTCAGATCACCGCTTCGAGATCGCGGCGATGGTGGGGCGGCGGGTGAAGGCGGTGAAGGTCACGGCCAGGGCGCAAACCGGTCCCGCACCTTCTGGCGCACTTCCGGATTCCGGGGCGGCAGCAGGTTGAAGCGGATGATGTGCCAGAACGCCGCCACGCCGTCGCGCCAGCCGATCTTCTTCCCTTCCTCGTAGGTGCGGCCCGAATAGGAGATCGGCAACTCCCAGATGCGCGCGTGGGCCTGCGCCAGCCGGGCCACGATCTCGGGCTCGAAGCCGAACCGGTCCGACGTGAGGACCAGCCGCTTCATCAGCGGCGCGTGCACCACCTTGTAGCACGTCTCCATGTCGGTCAGGTTGAGATCGGTGCACATGTTCGACAACAGCGTGAGCAGCGCGTTGCCCACTGAATGCCAGAAGTAGAGCACGCGGTGCGGCCCGCCGAGGAACCGCGAACCGAAGACGGCGTCGGCCTCGCCCCGCTCCAGCGGTGACAACAGCGCGGGAATCTCGGCCGGGTTGTATTCCAGGTCGGCATCCTGCACCACGATGACGTCGCCGGTGGCGGCCTCGATGGCGGTGCGGATGGCGGCACCCTTGCCACGGTTGCCGGGGTGGTGGCGCACCACGTCGACGAGGCTGGACGCCAGCAGCCGGTCGAGGATCTCGCCGCTGCCGTCGGTGGAGGCGTCGTTGACGCAGACGATCTCCTTGTCGAACGGCACCGAGCGTACCCGTTCGACGAGCGCCTCGAGGGTGCGTGCCTCGTTGTAGACCGGGATCAGGACCGAAACGCGCAACGTCATCGGCGGCTCCGCTGGGCGAGATCGATGGCGAGGTGGACGGCGGCGGCCATGCTCGCCGGATCGGCCGCACCGGTACCGGCAATATCGAGGGCGGTACCGTGATCCGGCGAGGTGCGGATGAACGGCAGGCCGAGGGTGACGTTCACGGCGCTGCCGAACGACGCCACCTTGATGGCGGTCATGCCGACATCGTGGTAGGGCGCCAGCACGGCGTCGAATTCGCCCCGCATGGCGCGAACGAAGACGGTGTCGGCCGGGAACGGACCCGCCGCGCCGAGTCGCGCCGCGGCGGGGATCATCACGCGCGCCTCCTCGTCGCCGAAGAGCCCCTGCTCGCCGCCGTGCGGGTTGAGCGCGCAGAGCGCGAGCCGCGGATCGGACAGGCCGAACCACCGTTCCAGGCCGTGGCGGGTCACCTCTCCCACGCGCACGATCAGGTCGGTGGTGAGCACCAGCGGCACGTCGCGCAGCGCCATATGGGTGGTGACCAACACCACCCGCAGGCGATCACTGGCGAGCATCATCGCCACCGGCACGTCGCCGGCCAGGTGCGCCAGCCATTCGGTGTGCCCGGGAAACGGAAAGCCGGCGAGATGGATGGCGTGCTTCTCGATCGGCGCGGTGACGACGGCGTCGACGGTACCGTCGAGGGCCAGCCGCGCCGCCTGTTCGATGGCGCGTCCGGCGATCAGGCCGGCGTGCGCGGCGCCATGCGGACCATCGGGTGGCCAGGGACCGGTGGCGATCCGCTCGTCGGCGGGAATGTCGGCGAGCTGCTCGCGGGCGCCGATGATGGTGACGTGCGCGTCGAGCGGCGTGCGGAGGACGGCGGCGACGATTTCGGGGCCGATGCCGCGGGGATCACCAAGGGTCACCGCGAGTCGCGCCGGGGCGCTCACGGCAAGCGGATGTCGATGTATGTCTTGGCGCGGAGCTCACTGATGTAGGACTGTTCGCCAAGCTGCTGGCTGAGCACGCTCTCGATACGGGTCTTGAGCGACTCGAACGTCGGCTGTCCGGCCGGTGCGCGCCCGATGATCCGCACGATGGTCCATTTGGTCCGCAGGGCGTTGGCGGAATCGGCCAGCGGGAAGACCGCCGTCGTCTGGCCGCTGTCGAGCCCCGCGAGCGCCTTGTTGTACGCATCGGGCAGGCTCGGCAGCGGCGACTCGTCGACTTCCTTCTCCTCGACCTGATCGGTGTAGAGCTTCTGCAGCGAGTCGAACGACGCACCCCTGGCCAGCAGGGCGTGGATCGAATCGGCGAGCGCGTGCGCCCTGGCGGCGTCGGCGGAGTCGACCGGCGGAACCAGCAGGATGTGACGCGCGTGCACCTCGGTGGGTTCCCGGCGCAGCACCTGGATGATGTGCACGCCGAACTCCGACACCACCGGCTCGGAGATCTGGCCCACGGGCAGCTCGAACGCCGCCTTGTCGAACGCCGGAACCATCTTGCCGTGGGTGAACCATCCCAGGTCGCCGCTGTCCGGCGCCGAAACCGGGTCCATGGAATAGCGCCGCGCCGCCTGCCCGAACGAAGCCCCTTTGCGCAGTTCGGTGATGATCGAATCCGCCAGCACGATGGTGCGCGCCCTGGCGGCCGAGTCGGGCTGTGGCGCGATCACGATCTGCTTGAACGACACCGTGGCGGGGACGTCGCCGAACATGGGGAGATTGGCCTTGTAGAAGGCGCGCATCTCCTTGTCGGTGGGATTCATCGGCTTGATGGTCTTGTTGTCCGACAGCTCCTGCTGGAAGCGCGAGATGTAGAGCTGCCGGCGCTGTTGGGTGCCGAGCCACTGCCGGTAGTCGTCGAGCGACTTGAAGCCGGCATGGTTGAGTTCGAGGTTCAGGTCGTCGATCGACGTGGTCTGCTTGCGGAGGTTGCGAACCTGCGCCTCGACGGCGTCGGTGACCTCCTGGTCGGTCACCTTGATACTGGTGTCGTTACGGGCCTGCTGGTACATCAGCTCGACGGCGATGAGCGTGTCGAGCACCTGGTGGGAGAGCGTCCGGATGGCGGCCGAATCGTCGAGCGGCGGCAGCCCCTGTTGCTGGCGAGCCTGCTGGAGGGTGAAGAGTTCCTCGCTGACGCGCGACATCGGGATGGCGGTGTTGCCCACCACCGCCGCGATCCGGTCGACCACCGTGTCACCGGCGGCCTGCGCCGCCAGCGGCGCGGGGGCGAACGCGGGCAGACCCGCGGCGCCCGCTCCCACCAGGAGCGCCGCGAGCACCCGACGGAACGCCCGGCGGGTCATGGCTTCCTGGCGCCCGGCGTGGTGTCGCCGCCCGACTTGGCCGGCGGCGCCTGGGGTGCGGCCCCGTTCGGAGCCGGCATCGGCGCCGGCCCGGGCGCCTTCTGCAGCGCGCCGCTCACGCTGTCACCGCCGGTCTTGGCCACGGCGAGATCGACGGCGTGCTTGAGCCCCACGCCGTTGATGGACACGTGACTGCTGGCGCGCATGTCCCACGCCAGCAGCCCCGGCGGCATGTGCAGCATGTGCCGGCCCTGCACCAGCGAATCGAGATATACGGCCACCATGTCGGCCGCCTTCTTCGACCGCGCGCTCTTGCTGGCGCCGGGATCGAGCTTGTCGAGACCCAGGTCGGCCTTGAGCGTGTCGACGGCCATGTTGAAGCTGTCGCGGATGGCCTGCCAGGTGGCCGGCGCCAGCATGATGTGGCGCTTGTCGGCGTCCTGCAGCAGCAGTTCGGTGCTGGCGACTCCGGTGATCATCTGCGGCATGACGCTGTCCGGCGCGCCGCGCATCTGGGAAAGCATCTGTTCACCCTGGCCCGGATTGGGCTGCGCGGCCACCAGCCAATGGACGAAGTCGGCGACGCTGAACGTGCCGCCGTCGTAGCCGGCCAGGGCGGACTTGTCGTTGCGCTTGGCGTCGGGATCGGCGAGTGCGGCGCGGAGACGGGGGATGGCGTCGTGGTCGACCTTGAGGTTGCGCTGCTTGCCGAGGTCGGTCATGTACGCCTGCACCAGCGAGTCGCCGAGGCGCTGGAACTTGTCCTGCGCCAGCGCCTGGTGCCACATCCGTGTCGCCTCGGTCAGCGTCGGGCGGCGGATGATGTGATAACCGAACTCGGTGGTCACCACGCCGCTCATTTCCCCCGGCTTGAGCGACCACGCCACCTTGGAGAACGACGGCACGAAGAAGTTCTCGGGCACCGGCGGCATCATGCCGCTGTCGGGCACCGAACCGATGTCCTGGGAATTGGCGTGCGCCACAACACCGAAATTGGCGCCGTTGTGCAGCGCGGTCAGCAGGGAATCGATCGTCTTCCGGGCCGCCGCTTTCTGCGCCGGCGTGGCCGAGGAATCGACCTTGATGAGGATGTGCTGGATGACGCGCTGCTTGTCGGCCTTGTAGGCGCTGTCGATTTCCGCCTGGGAGACGTCGGCCTTGTGCGAGACCAGCGAGTCCTTCAGGCTGCGCGCCTTGTCGAACGCGATCGGGAGAAACATCGCCTGGGCGATCTGGGCGGAATCGGGCTTGAAGCTGTTGTCGGCGACGGCCTGGGAGAAGACCGTCAGGTCGACCCAGATGTCCGCGACGATCTGCGCCGTCTGGGTGGTGAGCGGCACGCCCTTGCCCGACGTCATCAGCGCTGCCATCTGTTGCGAGGTGAACTCCTGCCCCGCGGCGGACGCGGCCTCGTTGGTATGGGCCGAAAACACGCTGCATCCACCGAGCACGGCGGCCATCGCCGCCACGACTGCCAGATTACGCCGCATCAGACTCCTCAGATCCCGTGAAAGAGAAACGGCCTCAGGCGGCGACTTGCCGCAGGGCCCGCACCAGCGAGGGTATCAGCGCCTCACCACCGAGGCGCACCAGTCGCAACGACAACGGCACCGTCCGTCGCACCTCGGCGGCCAGCTGGACGTCGTCGAGGGCCTGGGTCAGGCCGGCCATACGGGGGGCTGCACCCTGCCGGAAGGTGAGGCGGGCCTCGTCGCCCCGCACCAGTACGTGCTGCACCCCGAGCCGCGCCCCCATGGTCCTCAGCCGGCCCATGTCGAGCAGGGCTTCCGCCTCCGGCGGCAGGGGTCCGAACCGCTCGCGCAATTCCGCCCGCAGATCATCAATGTCGCCGGGCGTTGACGCTCGCGCCAGTCGCCGGTAGAAGTCGAGTTTCGACTCGTCGTCAGGGACGAAGGCGTCGGGAAGGTGGGCGGGGCGGTCGAACACGACGTCCGGGGGCTGGGGCGCCTCGGCGCCTCCCTTGCCGCGCAATGCCGTCACCGTCTCCTCCAGCCACCGGAGGTAGAGGTCGAACCCCACCGCGTGCGCATGGCCCGACTGCTCCGCCCCCAGCAGGTTCCCCGCCCCCCGCAACTCCAGGTCCTTCAGTGCGATGCGGTAGCCGGCGCCAAGGTCGCTGTGGTGCTCCAGCACCTTGAGCCGGTCCTCGGCCGCCGGGTCGATCAGGTCGGGAACGATCAGGTAGCAGTAGGCCCGCCGGTGGGACCGTCCCACCCGGCCGCGCAGCTGGTAGAGCTGCGCCAGGCCGAAGCGGTGCGCGTCGTGGACGATCATGGTGTTCGCGTTGGGCACGTCGAGCCCCGATTCCACGATCATCGTCGACACCAGCAGGTCCACCTCGCCGGTCACGAAGCGCTGCATCACCGCTTCGAGGTCGTCGGCCGGCATCTGGCCGTGTCCGAGTGCCACCCGGGCGCGCGGCGCCAGGGCGCGGGCGCGCGCGGCAATCGTCTCGATCGTCTCGATGCGATTGTGCACGAAGAACACCTGGCCGCCACGATCCAGTTCGCGCGAGATCGCCTCGTCGAGCAGGCCGTCGTCCCACGGCTCCACGAACGTGAGAATGGGCGAGCGGTCGCGCGGCGGCGTCTCGATGACGGTCATGTCGCGCAAACCGGCCAGCGACATGTGCAGCGTGCGCGGAATCGGCGTGGCCGTCAGGGTGAGCACGTCGACCGCCAGGCGGAGCTGCTTGAGGCGTTCCTTGTGACGGACCCCGAAGCGGTGCTCCTCGTCGACGATCAGCAGGCCGAGATCCTTGAACGACACGTCCTTCGAGAGAATGCGGTGCGTTCCGATCACGACATCGAGCTTCCCCTCGGCCAACCGCTCCGTGGTGTCGCGCTGTTCCTTCTGGGTGCGGAAGCGTGACAACACTTCGATCGAGATCGGATAGTCGGCGAGACGGTCGGCAAAGGTGCGGTAATGCTGTTCGGCGAGGATCGTCGTGGGCACCAGCACGGCCACCTGCTTGCCGCCCTGCACCGCCTTGAACGCGGCACGCACCGCCACCTCGGTCTTGCCGTAGCCGACGTCTCCCACCAGCAGCCGGTCCATCGGCACCGGGCGTTCCATGTCGCGCTTGATGTCTTCGGTGGCGGTGCGCTGATCGGGCGTGTCCTCGTAGAGGAACGACGATTCGAGTTCCCGCTGCCAGCGGGTGTCGGGTGGAAAGGCGTACCCGGCGACGGTCTTGCGGCGGGCGTAGAGATCGAGCAGCTCGGCGGCCATGCGCTGGATGGCCTGGCGGGTCTTTTCGCGGATCTTCTTCCACTGCGTGCCGCCGAGCCGGTGCAGCTTGGGCGGCGCCTGATCGCCTTCCTCCTGCGCGGACCGGTATCGCTCCAGCTGGTCGAGACGGTAGAGCGGCACGTTGAGCCGGTCGCCGCCTTCGTATTCCAGCACCGCGACCTCGATAACGCCGCCTTCGACGGTGATGGTGCTGATACCGCGGAAGATGCCGATGCCATGTTCGAGGTGCACCACGTAGTCGCCGACGGCGAGGGTGCCGGTGACCGTGGACGGCGCGGCCTGGCGATAGCGGCGGGTGCGTCTCAGCCGCCGCGCGCGGCGGAAGATCTCGTGGTCGGTGAGCACCCGGAGCGTCGGCATGACGAACCCGCCGTCGAGCGCACCGACGACCAGCGTCGTTCCGGCGGCGCGGAAGCCGTTGTTGTCGAGCAGCTCGTCGAGCCGTTCGCGTTGCCCATCGTTGTCGCAGAGGATCAGCGTGGGCGTTTCGTGCCCGAGCAGCGCGCGGAGCCGTCCCAGGTCGCGGTCGACCTTGTCGGGCGGGAAGAAGCCGATCTGGATGTCGGCCGGCTCGTCGCGGAGCAGCAAGCGCGGAAACGTGGCGCGTTGCACCCGCCAGCTGTCGGGCGACAGGAAGATGTCTTCCCGTGGCGGCGCCGACTCGCCGAACCGGCGCGCGATGTCGAGGTGGTGTTCCGCCTCGCGCCAGGCGCGGTCGACTTCCTCGTCGTTGGCGTGCGACATCTCCTCGACCACCAAGGTGTCGGCGGGAAGCAGGTCGAGCAGCGAGCGGCGCACCACGGTGCCGGTCGATTCCGTCGCCGTGCGCCCCGGCGTGGTGATCGGCAGCACGGTAACGTCGGGGAGTTCTTCGGCGGAGCGCTGGCTGGTCAGGTCGAAGACGCGGATCGACGACACCACGTCGCCCCACCATTCCAGGCGCGCCGGCGACGCCATGCCGAAGCCGTAGACATCGACGATGCCGCCGCGGACGGAGAACTCCGCCACCTCGGTGACGGACGGGACGCGTTGGTAGCCCATCTGCTCGAGCACCGCCACCACGTCGCGGAGGGGACGGTCTTCGCCCACCGCTACCCTGAGGCGCAGCGCTTCCAGTTCCGCCGGCACCGCGGTGCGCTCGGCGCTGGCCCGCGCGGTGGTGACCAGGATCCGCAACTGGCCACGCAACAGGGCGTCGAGCGTCTCGATGCGTTCACCGGCGATTTCGAAATGCGGCTCTTCTTCGCCGAGGGCTTCGCGCTGGGGATAGAGGGCGACGCCGTCGCCGTTGAGGTTCTGGAGATCGGTGAGCCAGCGCTCGGCGTCAGCGGGCGTGGTGGCGATGACGGCGACGAGCCGGCCGGCACCGAGCCGCTGGGTGAGCCAGGTGGCGAGCACGGCGCCGCTCGAACCGGGAAGACCGCCGAGGCGAATGGCATCGCCGCGCGCAGGAAGCCGTTCCGCCAGCGCGCGAACGATCGCACAGCGGTCAAAGGCATCGAGTATGAGGCGCAGCGTCACAGGTTCGTCATTGCCATCACAAAGAAGTCCGTACCGCGACGACGACGTCGGCGCAGCACGGTGAACGGGGTGGAAAATAGGGGAGCCGGGTGTCCGTGCAACCGGCGGGCGGAACTGGCTCCGGAATCAACTCGCCGGCGTGTGGCGTCCGGCAAGCACCGACTCCGCGACCACACACGCCAGCGCCAGCACCAGGAGGAGTCCGCGGAGATCGCGGCGGCCCCCCAGGGTGAAGGCCAGCGTGGGGCCGCGACCGGTGCTCTCGACAACCGCGCCGGGCCAGAGGCCGCGCAGGTCGCTGTCCGATGCGCGCGCCAGCGCCGACTCGCGGGAGTCCACCCGCACCGTGACGGCGCCGACGGTGTCGCTGCCGGCCAGCAGCCGGTACACCCCCGGCGCGCCCGGGCGCCACGCCGCGCCCGTGACCGGTGTCACGATGCCGTCGCGCGTCACCGCGCTGACCCGGTCCGGGAGCAATACCGGTTGTCCGGCAACGGCATCGGGTGCCAGCGGTTCCCCGCGCACGGCCCGCGTCAGCAGCGCGTCGAGGAACGGCACGAACGGCGCGGAAAGTGGCAACGCGGTCCATTCCGGATCGAACCGCGACCCCACCAGTACGACATTGCCGCTCCGCACCACCCATGGCGAACCACCTGCGGTGACCAGCACGTCGCCGGTTCCGCTGGTCGGCTCGAGCGTGACGCGGCGACTGAGCGAGACACGTTCGGAGAGCAGCGCGGAGCTGTCGGTCTGCGACGGCGCCAGCATCAAGTTGCCGAAACGCCATCCGATGCCGCGCGCTTCCAGCTGACGATCGAGTGCACCGGTCTCTGCCGGATCCGCTGGCGGCAGCACCACGCTCGCGCCGGGTCCGAGTGTGCCGAGCGCAATGCCGTTACCGCGCTTGACCCGCCCGGCGGCGTCGAGCACGCCGAGTGCGGCGCCGACGTAGCGGTCGGTGCTGTCCCACGACACCACCGCCGGCGGAGCAACGCGCAGCGAGATCGCCACCGAGTCGTCGAGTCGCAACTCGTCGGGTGGCAGGACGGCGGCGAGGGTCGTCCATCCCGTCGGCACAGCGCCGATGCGCTGCACCGACGCCACTCCCGGCGTCAGGAGCACGTCGCGCACCGCTCGGCCGCCGGCGAGCAACGTCACCGGCACCGGGGTGGTGTCGCTGGCGGTGACCATGACGTTGACCTCGCCGCCGTCGGGGCTCCATGGTTGCGCACCGGCGCTGAGCATCGTGATGGCGCGGTTGGACGGTTCGGCGGCGACCGGGCGGATCACGAGCAGCGGTCCGTTCCCATCGGCAGGGCCGAGCGCGGTACGCTGGGCGTCCGTGACCAGCACCACTTCTCCCGGCAGGCCGGTGGCGCCGATCAGCGTTCGCGCGTGCGAGATCGCGGCACCGAGATCGAGCCGGACCGGCTCGGCACCGAGTTCGCGTACGTGCGCCCGGAGTTGCGCGGCCGAACCGGCGCGCGCCACACCGTCCGCCGCGACGAGCCAGAGCCGGTCGGTCGGGGCGGCACGAGCAAGTACCCGGTCAGCGGCGGCGGTCAACGCGGCCAGCTGCGGTTCGCCATCGACGATGGCGCCGCTGCTGGCGGAGTTGTCGACTACCAGCACCAGCGCGGTCGGTGCGTGGGTGCCGATCGAACCGCGGCGCCAGGTGGCGCCCGCGGCCGCCAGGACGATCGCCACGATGAGCAGCGTGCGCACCAGCAGCAGGAGCAGGTTGCGCAGCTGCACCCGGCGATGCTGGCGGCGGGTGGCGTCTTCGAGATACCGCACCGCCGGAAAGACCACTTCCGGCGGCTCGTGACGCTGCATGAGGTGGAGCACCAGCGGCAGCGCCGCGGCCACAAGTCCCAGCAGCGCCCAGGGAGCGGTGAATCCGATCACGCCCGCAGCGCCCGGCCGAGTGCGGACCCGAATGGCTGGTCGGTGGTGACCAGCGCGTAGCGCACCCCTGCGGCACGGCACGACGCACCCCACGCGCGCACCACCGCCTCGACGGTGCGTCGGTAGGCGCCGGCCCATTCGTCGGGCTCGAGCGTCACCGTGGCGCGGGTTTCGGGATCGCGATAGCGCGTCTCGCCGCCACGCGCCAGTTCCAGTTCGGCGGGATCGGCGACGTGCAATACCAGTACGTCGTGGCCGCGATGACGGAGGAACTTGAGCGCCTTGAGGGCCAGCTCGCGGTCGAGGAGAAGGTCGGAGACGAAGACCACCAGCCCGCGGGTGCGGAGCGCGCCGACGACCTGGCGGAGCGCCGGCTCGGCGGCGGTTCCCTGCCCGGCCGAGCGCGCCGCCAGCGCCGTGGCCAGCACGTCCCAATGGGATTGGCGGGCACGCGGCGGCAAAATGTCGCGCACCGCGTCGTCGAACGTGATCAGTCCGACGGCGTCGCGCTGGCGCAGCAGCACCATCGCGAGTGCCGCGGCAAGTCGGCGGGCGTAATCGTACTTGGCGAGGCGGTCGGGACTACCGCTCCATGCCATCGACGCGCTGGCATCGAGCACGATCATGGCACGGAGATCGGTCTCTTCCTCGAACTGTTTGACGTAGAGACGGTCGGTCCGCGCCAGCAGCTTCCAGTCGACATAGCGCGGCTCGTCGCCAGGCTGGTACTGGCGATGTTCGGCGAACTCCACCGAGAACCCGCGCCGCGGGGACCGATGAAGCCCGGCAAGGAAGCCCTCGACGATGCCGCTGGTGACAACCTCGAGCCCGCCCAGTCGGGCGACATCGGCGGGCGAGAGCAGGTCCAGGCGGGCGGCAGCTTGGGCTCGACGCGCGCGCGACATGGCGGCCGGAACGTACGGTTGCCGAGTGGGAGCCGTCAACGCGCCGCCGGGGCCCGGATAGCTTTCACCCGCCGATCCTCCACACCGAAGGGACCACGCCATGGCCGACTCACCCTCGAACCTCGACGACTTCCAGGCTTTCCGTTCCCGGATGAACGACGTGATCCTCGGCGCCGGCAACCTCACCATCAACCGCTTTTTCGCCCTCGACCACCGGGCGTACGAACCCGGCGCGCTCGGCACCAAGGTGAAGGAGATGCTGGGACTGGTGGCCAGTCTGGTGCTGCGCTGCGATGACTGCGTCACCTATCACGTGGTGCGCTGCCACGAAGAGGGCGTGACGCGCGAGGAGTTCCTCGAGGTGTTCAGTGTGGGGCTGGTGGTGGGCGGGAGCATCGTGATTCCGCATCTGCGGCGGGCGATGGCGCGGTTGGAGGAGCTGGGGTGACGAGGGAGGGTCATGGGTCGTGGGTCGTGCGTCATGCGTCATTCGTCATGGGTGTAGAAAGGAAGGGCCGGCGGCGGGTCATGAGCACGCCGGCGATGATCAGCGCGCCGCCGAGGAGATGGAAGACGCCGGGGCGTTCTCCGAGCCCGATCATGGCGATGACGGTGGCCACCAACGGTACCATGGTGTTGTAGACCACCGTTCGTGACGCGCCGAGATTCGCCACACCGTAATTCCAGAAGATGTAGGCGGCCACGAGCGAAAGCAGCGACGAATACGCCAGGCCGCCCCACCCCGCCAGCGACACCGCCGACCAGTGGGTGTGGAGGAGGCCCGGCACGCCGAGCAGCACCAACCCGGGAGTGCCGGTGTAGGTGACCCAGGCGGTGATCCGGAGCGGCGACATCGGCAGCCTCCAGCGGCGCAACAGCAGGGTGTAGGTCGCCCACAGAATGTTGGCGCCGAGCAGGAGCAACTCCCCCGGACCGATCCCCCAGCCGAGTGTCCCGCCGCGGGCCAGCAACACCACGGCGACGCCGACGGACGCCACCACCACCGCCCAGCGCTGCCGCACCGTGACCGCTTCGACGTGCAGCACCCAGGCGGCGAGCGTCACCATCGCCGGCATGCCGGCCAGGATCAGC
This sequence comes from uncultured Gemmatimonadales bacterium, assembly GCA_963697065.1. Classification (GTDB taxonomy): domain Bacteria; phylum Gemmatimonadota; class Gemmatimonadetes; order Gemmatimonadales; family GWC2-71-9; genus Palsa-1233. The sequence goes on along the minus strand of CAVOMQ010000001.1, from coordinate 1,514,030 downwards.
GAGCTCTTCGTGGCCGACGTGCGGTCGAGGCCGAGGATGAAGCAGACCTGATAGATGGTGTTGCCGATCAGGCCCAGCCAGACGAGCGGCCAGAACGCACCCGGCGGCAGCGGTTCGGGGTGTTCCAGCCAGCGAACCACCCACCACAGCACGACCGACCCGAGCGCGAACCGCATCGCCGTGAAGGCCAGCGGATCGAGTTGGGTGAACGCGAGTTTGACCGCGGTGAAATTGCCGCCCCAGAAGAGCACGACGAGGAGCATGCCGGCGGAGGGCGAGATCCGGGGCCTGGTGGACATGCGGGGGGAATATACGAGTCATGAGTCGTGGGTCGTGGGTCGTGGGTCGTGGGTAGCACTTCTCAGCTCACTCATCACCCATGACTTCCATGTCCTTCACGACCTCCATGACCTTCTGACACCTCCGTGATCTCTATATTCCAGCAATGGACCAGTCCCGCATCCGCAATTTCTGCATCGTGGCGCACATCGACCATGGCAAGTCGACCCTGGCCGACCGGCTGATCGAGCAGACCGGCACCGTCTCGAAGCGCGAGATGCGGGAGCAGCTGCTCGACACGATGGATCTCGAGCGCGAGCGGGGCATCACCATCAAGCTCAACGCGGTGCGGATGCAATACGTCGCGGCCGACGGCACCGAGTTCGAGCTGAACCTCATCGACACGCCGGGGCATGTCGACTTCACCTACGAGGTGTCGCGCTCGCTGGCGGCGTGCGAAGGCGCCATCCTGGTGGTCGATGCCTCGCAGGGCATGCAGGCGCAGACCCTGTCGAATCTCTTCCTGGCGCTCGACGCCGGGCTCGAAATCATCCCGGTGCTCAACAAGATCGACCTCCCCAGCGCCGAGCCGGAGAAGCGCGCGCGCGAGATCATGGACCTGATCGGCGCGAAGCGCGAGGAGATCCTGTCGGTTTCGGCCAAGGAAGGGACCGGGGTGCCGGCGTTGCTCGAGCAGATCGTGCGGAAGATTCCGCCGCCGCGCGGCCACCGCGATGCGCCGCTCCGGGCGCTGATCTTCGACTCGTATTACGACCGGTACCGCGGCGTCATCCCCAGTGTTCGCGTGGTCGACGGGCGGATGGCGCCGGGGATGCGGGTGGCGTTCGGGGCGCATCCCGACGACGTGTACGTGCTCGACGAGGTGGGCGCGCTGGCGCTGGGCCAGCGGGCCACCGAACAGCTCGAGGCGGGCGAAGTGGGTTACTGCGTCGCCAACCTCCGCGACGTGCGGGACGCCCGGGTGGGCGACACGGTGTTCGACGCCGACCGCCGCGCCACCGACCTGCTGCCCGGCTATCGCGAAGTCACCTCGATGGTGTTCGCCGGCGTCTATCCCACCGACGCCGACCAGTACGAAGGGCTGCGCGACGCACTGGAAAAGCTGCGTCTCAACGACGCCTCGCTGCAATACGAGCCGGAATCGTCGACCGCGCTGGGGTTCGGCTTCCGGTGCGGATTTCTCGGGCTGCTGCATCTCGAGATCGTGCAGGAGCGGCTGGAGCGGGAGTTCGGGCTCGACCTCATCACCACCGTGCCCACGGTGGAGTATCACGTCTATCGCACCAATGGCGACATGACCGTGGTCGAGAATCCCAGCACGCTGCCGGATCCGGCGGTGATCGACCGGATCGAGGAGCCGATCGTGCGGGCCCGGATCATGGCGCCGGCGGACTACATCGGCGGCATCCTGCAGCTGGGCCAGGAGCGCCGCGGCGTCTACCACGGCATGAACTACATCGACCCGACGCGCGTCGAATTCAGCTTCGACTTTCCGCTGGGCGAGATCGTGCTGGATTTCTACGACAAGCTGAAGTCGCTGTCGCGCGGCTACGCGTCGCTGGACTACGAGATGGCCGGATACCGCGAGTCCGAGCTGGTCAGGCTCGACATGCTGCTCAACGGCGATCCGATCGACGCCTTCAGCGTCATCATCCATCGCGACAAGGCGTACGACTGGGGCCGGAAGATCGCCGAGAAGCTCAAGACGCTCATCCCGCGGCAGCTCTTTCCGGTGGCGATCCAGGCGGCGATCGGCAACAAGGTGATCGCCCGCGAAACCATTCCGGCGCTGCGCAAGGACGTGCTGGCGAAGTGCTACGGCGGCGACATCACCCGGAAGCGGAAGCTGCTGGAGAAGCAGAAAGAAGGAAAGAAGCGGATGAAACAGGTGGGTTCGGTCGAGATTCCGCAGGAGGCGTTCCTGGCCGTCCTGCAGGTCGACTGATGGCGTGACCCCGCCCCGCCGGTGTATCGGATTCGATGCCGTCCGCGCGTTGCGCAACGACACCGGCCTGGGGAACTACGCCCGCGGCGTGCTGCGCGCGCTGCACCAGGTGGAGCCCTCGCTCGAACTGGTGCTCTGTTCCCCGCGCCAACCGGCGGCGGCGTACCGCGCAGCTGCCCGCCGAACTCGGCGCCCGGATGCTGCTGCCGCCGGGCTGGGCGCGCGCCGCGGTCGGGCGCGCGCTCTGGCGCACGTGGCGGCTGGGACGCGCGGTCGCGGCCCGCGGCGTCGAGCTCTATCACGGACTGACGCACGAGATCCCGCGCGATCTTCCGGGCACCGGGGTGCCGTCGGTGGTCACGGTGCACGACGTGCTGTACCACACCCACCCGGAATTCTTCCCGGCCGCCGATCGCCGCAGCTACGCCTGGCGATATGGCTGGAGCATCGAGCACACGGACCTGATCGTGGCGGTGAGTGCCGCGACCCGCGATGCGTTGCTGGCGACCTATCCGGTGCCGTCGTCGCGCATCGCCGTCATCCCGCCGCCGCGCGACCCGCGTTTCGCGCTACCGGTGCCGCCGGCGGAACGCGCCGGGATCCTCGCGCGTTACCACCTGCCGCCCCGCTATCTCCTTTCGGTCGGCACGCTCGAAGAGCGGAAGAACCACGGCGCGCTGGTGGCGGCACTGGCGCGCCTCGACCCCGGCACCACGCCGCCCCTGGTGCTGGTGGGCCGTGATGGCGGCATGGCGCGGCAGCTCACCTTCCTGGCCTCGGCGCTCGACGTCACCGACCGGGTGCTGATCCGGACCGACGTGGCGGCGGCGCATCTTCCCGCCGTGGTGCAAGGCGCGGCGCTGTTTCTCTTTCCGTCGCGCGCCGAGGGGTTCGGCATGCCGATCGTCGAGGCGCTGAGTGCCGGGGTCCCGGTGATCGCCAGCGACGCACCGGCGCTTGCCGAAGCGGGAGGGCCGGCGACGGTCTACATCCCGGCTGCCGATGTGGTCTCGCTGGCGGGCGCCATCCGGCTGGTACTCGACGATCCCGACCACACCGCCGCGATGGCGGCGGCCGGGCGGCGTTATGCCGCGCGCTTCGACGGAAGCACGCTGGCGCCGATGCTCCTGCACGTCTACGATGCGGTACTCGCCGGACGCCGGCTACCCGCAGGAGCCGCGTGAATGCGCTGGGTCATCGGAATCGACATCGGAGGCACCAATCTGGTCACCGGCGCCGTGGCCGAAGACGGCTCGCGCGTGGCCGGCGCGCATTCCCAGCCCACCGACGTCGCACGCGGACCCGACGCCATCATCGCCCATCTGGTGGCGATGGTCGGTGAGACCCGGGCCCGGCTGGAGCGGGACGACCCCGACGCGGAAGTGGTCGGCGCAGGTGTGGGTGTGCCGGGACCGCTCGACATCCGCCGCGGCATCGTGCTGCTGACGCCGAACCTGGGGTGGACCAACCTCCCGCTCCGGGCTCGCCTGGCGGAAGGACTCGGGCTCGCCACCGTCATCGACAACGACGCCAACGCCGCCGTCCTCGGCGAATGCTGGGTGGGCGCCGCGCAGGATGCGCATTACGTGATCGGGCTGACCATCGGCACCGGTATCGGTGGCGGCATCGTGATCGAGGGCCAGCTGTACCACGGCGCGTCCGACGCAGCCGGCGAATTCGGCCACGTCACCATCGACGTCAACGGTCCGAAATGCGCCTGCGGCAATCACGGCTGCCTCGAAGCGTACGCCTCGGGACGCAACATCGCGCGGCGCGCCATCGAACAGCTGGCGCGGGGCGGCGAAAGCCGGTTGCTGGCCATGGTCGGCGGCGACCTCGAGCAGATCACGGCGCAACTGGTGTTCGATGCGGCGGCGCAGGGAGACGAACTGGCAGCCCGCGTGGCGCGGGACACCGCGCGTTACCTCGGAATCGGCATCGCCAACTTCGTCAACATCTTCAATCCCGACGTGGTGGTGGTGCTGGGCGGCGTCACCCACGCCGGCGATCTCCTCTTCCTGCCGCTCCAGCGTGAAGTGGAGCGACGCGCTTTCAAGCCGGCCGTCGATGCCTGCCGGATCATCCCCGGTGCGCTGGACGGACTGGCGGGGGTCTACGGGGCGGCGCGGGTGTTCCTCAACCAGCAGCGTCCGGACCGCATGACGCGCCGCGTCGGCGTCATCGGGGCGCTGGTGTGGGACGAGATCTTCGGGCGCGATCCGGTGGCGCCGCCAATCGAAGAGTGGGGCGGCATCGCGTACGCATTGGCGGCGATGGATGCGGCATTGCCGGCGGACTGGGAACTGGTGCCGCTGATCAAGGTGGGGCGCGATCTTGCCCCCCGGGCGGCCGACTTCCTGCGGACGCTGCGCCGCGCGGCGCCGGGGGCGCGGTTCATCGAAGTGCCGGTGCCGAACAACCGGGTGACGCTGCATTATCAGGTCAACGCCAGGCGGTGCGAGCGGATGTCGGGCGGCGTGCCGGCGTGGACCTGGCCCGAGCTCGGACCGCTGGTGGCCGATCTCGACGCGCTCTACGTCAACTTCATTTCCGGATTCGAGATGACCCTCGGCACGGCCGCGGCGTTGCGGCGCGGCTTCGACGGACCGATCTACGCCGACCTGCATTCGCTGTTCCTCGGCATGGGCGCCGACGGCATGCGTGTGCTGCGACCGCTCCCCGACGTGCCGACGTGGTTCGCGCAGTTCGACGTGGTGCAGCTCAACGACGACGAAATGCGCGAGCTGGGCGACGAACCCCTTGCGGTGGCCGCCCAGGCGCTGCAGGCCGGCGTGAGTCTCCTCAACATCACCGTCGGCGCGCGAGGCGTGATCTACGTGGCGCGTCCCGGGTTCACCGGGTGGGGGGGTGACTTGCGGCAGGCGCGCATCGCCGGCGCCGGCAACACCCCGATCCGCACCGAACGCATCGCGCCGCCGGCGGTCGACGCGATCGACCCCACCGGCTGCGGCGACGTCTTCGGCGCCACCTGCTGTGCCCGCCTGCTCGCCGGCGATCCCGTCCCCGAAGCACTCGCCGCCGCCAATCGCGCCGCCGCGCGCAACGCCGCATTCCGTGGCGCCACCACCCTGGCGCAGCACCTGCGCGGCGAACTGGTGTCGGCATGATGCGCGTCGTGCGGGTGCCGCAGCACCTCGACCACCTGTCGCTCGATCAGGTCGCCGCGGCGCTCGGCGACTGGCCGCCGTCACACCGGCTGCTGGTCGACGCCCGCACCACCGAATGGTCGTCGCCCGCGGGATTCGTGGCGCTGCTCACGCTTGGCCAGGCGGTTGCCGCCGAAGGCGGCGCCAGGCCGCAGCTCGCCGTTCCCGCGGGCGAAGGCATCGCCTCGTACTGGGCGAAGGTGGGCTTCTTCCAGCACGCTGCCGAGCTGTTCGAGCTGCACGGCAAGGTGCCGCGGCGGCGACCGGACATGAGCGATCTCCTGCTGCCGGTGACGGCGATCGGCACCGCCAACGACGTGCACGACGTGGTGGGGCGGATCAGCGAACACGCCACCCAGATCCTCAAGAACGAATTGGGCCTGGAAGCGAGTGTGGTGGGGGGATTCGGGCAGTCGCTGTCGGAGAGTTGCCAGAACATCATCGAGCATGCCGGTACGCCGGGGTGGGTCATGGCGCACGTGTACACCTACCGGCAACGACTGTCGGGGCGGAAGGTGGCGGTCATCGCGGTCAGCGACGCCGGCATCGGCTTCCGTCGCTCGCTCGAAGCGACGCAGGCGACCCGCTTCGGCGACCGCTGGAACGACGGGACCGCCATCGAAAGCGCACTCATCCACGGCATCTCCCGCTTCCGCGATCCGGGGCGGGGCCAGGGGCTGGCCGGCACCAAGCGCTATCTTGCCCGGTGGCAGGGAAAGATCTCCATCCGCAGTGGCACCGCCCGGGTCAGCATCGTGCCCGAATGGGACCATGAGTTGCCGCGGATGGAAGGCCTCCCCTGGTTCCCCGGTTCGCAAGTCACGATCTTCATTCCGGGAAAGGAGCCGGCGGCGTGAGCGCGGTCATCCGACTCGACATCGTGTTGCGCGAAGCGGTCGAAACACCGTACCGCGACCTCGTCACCCGGCCCACCGGTGCTGCGGTGCGCAACCGCGTGCTCGGTGTGCTGCGCGATACCCCCGGCATCGACGCCCAGCTGGACTTCTCCGGCGTCGGCCTGGTCGACTTTTCCTGCGCCGACGAAGTCGTGGCCAAGCTGCTGCAGGAGGCGCTGGCGATGCCGGTGGCCCGCGTGGTGCTGCGCGGTGTCCATGAACACCACGCCGACGCCATCGAGCATGCCCTGGCGCGCCATGGGCTGATCGTGGTGGCGTTGCTCGTCGACACGGCGCGCCCCCGCCTCCTCGGCGCCGTAGCGGACGATTGGCGCGACGCCTTCACCACCCTCGACCGCCTGGGCCGAACCGCCGCCGATCACGTCGCCGAGGCGCTTGCCTGGCCGCTGCCCCGTGCCGCCGCTGCCCTCGGCGGCCTGGCGCACCGCCGCTGTGTGCTGGCCCATCCCGACGCCACCTACGAACTGGGAGCGGTGGCGTGACGCACCGCTACGGATTCTCCACCATTTCGATCCACGGCCGTCCGCACCGCGGCCGCGAGTGGACACCGGCGGTCTCGCCGATCTTCCAGAGCGCCACGTTCCGCAATCCGATCGGCAGCGACGACGAGGTGCTCTACAGCCGGTACGGCAACAACCCCAACCAGGAAGAGTTGTCGCGCCGCTATGCGCTGCTCGAGGGGGCCGAGCGCGCGATCTTCGTGGCAAGCGGCATGGCGGCGACAGCGCTGGCCCATCTCGCCGTGCTTCGCCCCGGCGACCATCTCGTGGCCTCGCGGTGGATCTACGGCGGCACCAGGGTGCTGTTCGACACCGAGTTCGCCCGCCACGACATCGCGGTGACGTACGTCGAGCCGGACCGCCCTCGCGATTGGCGCAAGGCGATCCGCAAGACGACGCGGGCGATCTTCGTCGAAGCGCTGACCAATCCGACGATGCGGGTGGTGAACGTCCCCGCCATTGCCAAGGTGACCCGGGACCGCGGCCTGGCGCTGCTGGTCGACAGCACGTTCGCGTCGCCGATCAATTTCCGGCCGCTGGAGCACGGCGCCGACGTGGTGATCACCAGTGCCACCAAGTACCTCAACGGCCACAGCGATGTCATTGCCGGCGCGGTGGCGGGCAGCGCGCCGTTGATCGACGAAGTGACCCGCCTGATGCGCAGCTGGGGTCCGTCGATCGACCCACACACCGCCTGGCTCACCGAACGCGGCATGAAGACGCTGGCGTTGCGCGTGGCGCGCGCCAACGCCAACGCGATGGCGGTCGCCAAATGGGCCGCGGGGCGGCCGGAGTTCTCTGCGGTGCATTACCCGGGCCTGACGTCGCACCCCGATCATCGCCTCGCGGCCTCGTTGTTCGACGGATACGGCGGACTGGTGGGCCTGGTGCTCAAGGGAGGCGCGCCCGCCGCCAAGCGGCTCCTCACTCACCTCAAGGTGATCGTGCATGCACCGTCGCTCGCCGGCGTGGAGTCGCTGATCTCCGAACCACGACTGACGTCGCACAAGGCGCTCAGCGCCGCCGAGCGCGCGGCGCTCGGCATCCCCGACGGATTTCTCCGCCTCTCCTGCGGTTGCGAGGACAGTGCCGACCTGATCGCCGATCTTGCCCGGGGGCTGTAGTCGCCAGCGCATTCCCGGGCGCGGCGGCCGGTGTATTTTGAAATCGTGATCCGGTTCACCAAAGTCGCCATGCGGTACGCCACCGGCACGGACGTGTCGCTCGAAGACATCACCTTCCACGTCGGGCGGGGCGAGTTCGTCTTCCTGACGGGCCACTCCGGTGCCGGCAAGACGACGCTGCTGAAGCTGATGTACGCCGAGCAGCGGCCGTCCTCGGGCGACGTGCGCGTGTCGGGCTTCGGCATCAGCCACATCGGTCGCGACGAGATTCCCCGGCTGCGCCGCCGTCTCGGCATCGTCTTCCAGGATTTCCAGCTGCTCGAAGACCGCACCGCGGCCGAGAACGTCGCGTTCGCGCTGGAAGTGACCGGCGCGCGCCCCGACGTGATCCCGACGCGGGTGGCGCGGGTGCTCGACCAGGTGGGCCTCGCCGCCAAGGGCGCCGCATTCCCGCGTGAACTGTCCGGCGGCGAGCAGCAACGCGTCGCCATCGCGCGCGCCCTGGTGAACGATCCACCGGTGCTCCTGGCCGACGAACCCACCGGCAATCTCGACGAACGCGCCACCCGCGGCGTCTACCAGTTGCTCTGCGACATCAACGCGGCCGGAACCGTCGTGGTGATGGCGACGCATGACCTCGACCTGGTGCGGCACGCCAGCCAGCGGACGCTGGAGCTGCGCGACGGTCACCTGGTGTTCGATTCCGCCTCCGACGCGCGGGAGAGCTGGTGAACCTCATCAGCCGCGAGGCGCTGCTGGCGTTCCGCCGCACCCGGACGCTTTCGGCGCTGTCGGTCACCACCATCGCCTTTGCGCTGTTCGTGACCGGATTGTTCGGCCTGGTGGCGCTCAACCTCCGCACCGCGATCGCGTCGGTGGCCGAGCGGGTGCAGGTGGTGGCGTTCGTGCAACGCGGCACGCCCACCGAGGCGATCACCGCGGCGATGCAGGACATTGCGGCGTTTCCCGAAGTGCTTGACGTGCAGTACGTCTCCGAGGCCGACGCGCTGGCCCGGGCCAAGCGGGAACTGGTGGAGTTCCAGGACGTCTACCAGGATCTCGAAGTCAATCCGCTGCCGCCGTCCATCGAACTCACCCTCAAGCCCGCCGACCGTGACGAAGCCCATGCCGCCGCCGTGGCCGACCGGCTGCGCGGTTTCGGGTTCGTCGACGACGTCCGCTTCGGCGAAGACTGGCTCCGGCATCTCGATTCGCTGCGCAACATCGCCGGACTGGTCGGTCTCGCCATCGGCCTCGCCTTTGCCCTCGTCTCCGTGGTGATCATCGGCGTCACCATCCGCATGACCGTGCTGCAGCGCGCGCGCGAGATCCACATCATGCGGCTGGTGGGCGCCACCGACTGGTTCATCCGCGGACCATTCCTGCTCGAAGGGGCGCTGAAGGGGTTGCTGGGCGGCGTGCTGGCGTTGCTGCTCTGCGCCGGGGCACTGCTTTCGTTCCGTCGCGAGGGGATGGGCCTGGGCATCGGGCTGCAGTTCTTCAACGTCGGCGAAAGCCTGGTCCTGCTCGTCTTCGGCGTCCTGCTGGGATTCGGAGGGTCCCTGGTGAGCGTCGGGCGGCACCTGCGCCGTGTCTGACCGCCGCGTCCTCCGGCGCGCCGCCGCCGCGCTGCTGCTGGTCTTCGCCGCGGCACCGCTGCACGCCCAGCAGGACACCTCGCTCGCCGCGTCGCGACGCCGGCTCGATCAGATCCGCGCCGAGCGGCAGAAGCTGGAGCAACAGCAGTTGCAGCTGCAGGGCCAGGTCAGCGATGCCAGCGCCAAGGTCACCAACCTGCAGCGCCAGCGCGACGCGACGACCCAACTGGTCAACGAACTCGAGCGGCAGATTCGCGGATTGGGGTCGCAACTCGACCAGTCCGCGGCGGAACTCGTGCTGGCGCAGGACAACCTGGCGCAGCGCGAGGCGGTGCTGCGGCGGCGGCTGGTCGACATCTACAAACGCGGTCCGCTCTACACGTTCCAGGTGCTGCTCACGGCGGAGTCGTTCGGCGACCTGCTGGCGCGCTACAAGTACCTCTATCTCACGTCACGACAGGACCGCGAGCTGGTCAACGAGGTCAAGAACCTCACCGGCACCGTCGGGCGCCGCCGCAACACGCTGCTCGGCGTCCGCACGCAGCTTGACGATCGCCGCCAGGAACACGAGCAGGAGATGCAGCACTACGCGCAACTGGTGGACGAGAGCCAGACCACGCTGCAGCAGTTGCAGCGCAACGCACAGCAGACCACGGCGCGACTCGGCAGCATCGAGAAGGAACAGTCGCAGCTCACCGACCTGATCACGCGGCTGGAACGGGCCAGCGCGGCGGTGACCAATGACGCCAACGCGCCCGGCGCACTCACCACCGCCGACCTCGGCAAACTCGACTGGCCGGTCAACGGCACCATCCTCTACCAGTTCGGCGCGCAGACGCTTCCCACCGGCGGTGTGATCCGGCACAACGGCATCGCCATCGCCGCGCCGGTCGGCACACCGGTCAAGGCGGTCGAAGCCGGCCGGGTGGCGCTGGTGCAGCGCTTCGGGACCTACGGGTTGAGCGTATTCGTGCGCCACCCCAACGGGTACTGGTCGTTGTACATGCAGTTGCAGAAGGCGAACGTGAAGGCGGGCGATCAGGTGGCGCGCGGGCAGGTCATCGGCACCGTCGGCGGATTGAATTCCGCCGAGAAGACGCCGCACCTCTACTTCGAAATCCGCGGTGACAATTCCATCGCCCTCGATCCCGCGGTCTGGCTCAAGCAGCGCGGCGGCAACTAGGCCGCGCTGCCGATCCGTTCCACGTCCTGGCCCTTGCCGGCCAGCATCGCCGCTTCGACCATGGCGAAGAGATCTTCCGGCTTGTGGACATCGGGGTGCGGATAGATGGCGACTCCGGCGGTCAACCGGCAGCGGATGCCGAGGTGCAGCTCGCTGAGCCCGGCCGGGGCCATCCGGTCACGGATGCGGTGCACCGTCTGGCGGGCGCCCTCGAAATCGGTTTCGGGAAGCAGCAGCAGGAACTCCTCGCCGCCGTAGCGCGCCACGAAGTCCGACGCGCGAAGTTCGCGCTGCAGCAGGCGCCCCAGATCGGCGAGCAGCCGGTTGCCACCATCGCGGCCGAGGCGATCGTTGATGCCGCGCATGCCGTCGATGTCGAGCAGCACCAGCGCGAACGTCACGTCGTAGCGACGCGAGCGCTGGAATTCCTCACGAATGCGCCCGTCGAGCGCGTCGAGCGTGCCACAGCCGGTGAGCGGATCGACGTGCGACGCCAGCGCCTGTCGCCGCGCGATGGCACCGCGACGGTCGTCGGCCTCGAGCAGTCGCGCCGTGGCCGACACCGCCAGCTCGGCGAATGCCACCTGGCCGGGAGTGATCACACCCTCGCCGCGGCGCGTGCGCAGCACCAGGGTCCCGATCGGGCGGCCGAAGGGGAGCAGCGGAATGGCCGCGGTGCTCTCGAGGTTGGGATGCGGCAGCGCCGTCGGGCGCGGATCGCCGCCGGTCCCTTCCGCAAAGAGCTGGCTCCGCGCAACATCGCGCACCACCACCGTCTGCCGCGACTCCAGGGCGGCCCGCGCCTCGGGCCAGCGCCCCAGGTCGACTTCGGCATCACGCACCCGCGGGGCGTCGGTGGCGGCGAGGAGCCGCCCGCCGGAACTCTCTTCGACGTGCAACACGCAGCTCACCGAGCGGAGATCGAGCGCCTGGGCCACGGCCCGGGTCAGCGCCGTCAACATGTCGTCGCGGTGCAACTCGGCCGCCACTTCCTGGATGATGCCGAACAGCTTGAGATCGGTCGCCCCGGGACCCTGCACCCCCGGCCACGAATTGATTACCCGCGCCTCGATCCGGGCGATCAGCACCGGGGCCTCGAGCGGCAGCAGGATGGCATCGTCGGCCCCCGCCTCGACGGCGCGGACCAGGTCGGTCGACGTCCCCCCGGTGATCAGCAGGACCACCCGGACCCCGCGGGTCTGGGAGTCGGTGATCAGCTCCTCCAGCCGGGGGAGTTCGGCCTCGAAATCGATGCAAGTTGCAACAATGAGCGTCGGCCGTGATGGCACATCGTCCAGCGACGCGCCCTCCACCACTTGGAACCCGGACCGGATCAGGTCACGTTCGAGCCCTTCGGGACGGCCGACGAGGTCGCCGTGGAGCATCACCAGGGGCCGTGTGGCGGCGTCGCGCCCACTGGCGGCTGAGGCAACACGCGAGGAATCGATGCGCGGAAAATCGGACACTCGATCTCACCGGAAAGGGTCGAAGCGTAGCCGAAGCAGGTCCCCCGAGCTGATCGGGGCACATGTTTCGACGCAAGGCGGTCCGGCCACCGCGCCGGGGCGCGGTACGGCGATCGGGGCGACGGCGATCCAGCTGTTCACCAAGACCCCCAACATGTGGCGCGAACCTCAGGTCACCCCGGAGATAGCAGCCGCCTTCACGGCCGCCCGTCGGGCCGACCCGGTCGCTGCCATCGTGTCGCACGATTCGTACCTGATCAATCTGGCCTCCCCGGACCCGGCCATCCGGGAGCGGTCGCTCGATGCCTTCACCGGCGAGCTCCGGCGGTCGGCCACCCTCGGCCTCGACGGGGTGGTTTCCCACCCGGGGAACTTCATGGACGACCGGGATGCCGGGCTGGCCCGGAACGCCTCGGCCATCACGGCCGCATTGCGAGCTCTGCCGGGTCCCGTCATGCTGCTGCTCGAGACCACCGCCGGCACCGGCACCGCGCTGGGGTCGAGCTTCGAGGAGCTTCGCACCATCCGCGACGGGGTGGCGGAAGACGTCCGCGCCCGCGTGGCGTTCTGCGCCGACACCTGCCACCTCTACTCGGCAGGATACGACCTGGTGGGCGACTACGACGGCGTCTGGCGTGAATGGGACGACGTGCTCGGGCTCGATTCCCTGCGGGCGATCCATGTCAACGATTCGAAGACGCCGTTCGACTCGCACCGTGATCGTCACGAACTGCTCGGCGAAGGCTCCCTCGGCGCCGAGCCGTTCCGGCGCATCATGCGCGACGAGCGATTCGGCGCGGTGCCGAAAATTCTCGAGACGCCCAAGGGGGACGACGGTGTCAGCAACGATCGCCGCATGCTGGCGCTCCTTCGCGAGTGGCGTGACGCGATTTGACCCGTTGCGCTCCTGCCGGCATCTTCCCGGTCCGATGCGTATCGCGACCACAATGGTGGTTCTGGCGTGCTGGGTGTCACCGGTGGCGGGGCAGGCCACGGTGCGACTCACCGTGGGTGCCACCTACAGTTCGACCCTGGCCCGCGATCAGATCGTGGCCGACCGGGACCTGTATCTCCACACCGCGGTGGCTCCCACCATCGCGGCCGGTGTGGCGCTCTCGACCGGCAGCGACTTTCGCGTCATCGTGGAGGGTCAGTACGCGCACTCGTCGATCTACATGACCGAGGACAGCGCGCGCGCCAACCTCTGGGGGCTGGGAACGGCGAGCATCGTGGCCCTGCTCGATGGTCCGCTGGCCCGGCACATCCGCTGGCAGGCCGGGGGCGGCCGCATCTTCTATCACTCGGCCCAACGGACCGGGCTCTTCGCGGACGGAAACCCGGGCGCGTGGCTCTTTGCGGTCGGCGCCAGCTGGACCCATCCCGTCGGGCCCGGACTCGCCGCGCTGGCCACGGTGCGCTACACGATCCATGATTTCACCACGAACGCGTTGCGGGCCAGCGGCTTTCAGCAGAGCCAGTCGGTCAACCGCGTCGGCCTGATGCTGGGCCTGGAGCGCCAGCTGTGAAGCGCGCGGCGTGGATCGCCGCGGCCGCGATCACGGTCGGCTGCAGCCAGCTCACCGGCCCGCTGCGCGAGAACATCTACGACTACCGCCTCGTCATCGGCACCGACACGCTGATCTTCAACTGGCCACGGAGCGCGTTGCCGGTGCGGGTCTACGTGGCGCCCGACGACTCGCTGCTGCCCGACGTGGAGACCGCGCTGTCGCGCTGGGAAGGCGCGTTCCTGTACGGCGAATTCCGGTCCGCGATGGCCAGCGATTCGGCGCATGCCGACATCATCGTGGAGAACAACATCTCGCCCAACGGCGAAGGCGTGCCGGCATTCGCGCCGCAATGTTCCGGGCTGACGCAGATCGACACGCTGTCGACGGCGTTCACGATCAGACTCCCGATCCATATCTACGTCTGGCCCAACGGCACCATCGGTGGACTTGGCGATTGCTACCGGATCACCCTGACGCACGAGTTCGGACACGCCATCGGCATCCTGCATCATTCCCCCGACCCGAATGACGTCATGTACGCCAACCCGACCCTCGACGGCCTGAGCGCACGCGACACCGCCACGGCGCAGGTGCTCTACCACCTGACACCGAACATGCAGATCGTCACCCGTCCGTAGCACCACCGGCGTTGCCCGGAACCAACCGTTGCGCCATTTTCCGGAGTCCACGCCGCCCGAACCGGGCGGCTTGCGTGCCTTTGCCGGAGTCGCAATGCCTGCCACCGCCTCATTGCCTGACGTCGCCGCCCCGTCGTGGGTGCGGCATGACCGGTTGAAGACCTGGGTGCGGGAAATGGCCCAGCTCATGAAGCCCGACGCGGTGCACTGGTGCGATGGATCGCAGGCCGAGTACGACCGGTTGTGCGAACAGATGGTGACGACGGGGACGCTGATCCGGCTCAATCCGGCCCGGCGTCCCGACTCGTTCCTGGCGCTCTCCGATCCCAGCGACGTCGCCCGCGTCGAAGACCGCACCTTCATCTGCAGCAAGCGCAAGCAGGATGCCGGGCCGACGAACAACTGGGTCGACCCGCGCGAGATGCGCGAGACGCTCCGCGGACTGTTCGCCGGCTGCATGCGCGGCCGTACCCTGTATGTCGTGCCGTTCTCGATGGGACCGATCGGTTCGCCGATGTCGCACATCGGCGTGGAGCTCTCCGACTCGCCCTATGTCGTGGTCAACATGCGGATCATGACCCGCATGGGCCGCGCCGCGCTCGAGGCGCTCGGCGAGCGCGACTTCGTGCCGTGCGTGCACTCGGTGGGCAAGCCGCTGGCCCGCGGCGAGGCGGACGTGAAGTGGCCCTGCAACAACGAGCACAAATACATCGTGCACTTCCCCGAGGACCGGGAGATCTGGTCGTACGGCTCGGGCTACGGCGGCAACGCGCTCCTCGGCAAGAAGTGCTTCGCGCTCCGCATCGCGTCGGTCATGGCGCGCGACGAGGGATGGATGGCCGAACACACGCTGATCATGGGCGTGGAAAATCCGCAGGGCGAGAAGACCTATGTGGCGGCGGGATTCCCCAGCGCGTGCGGCAAGACCAACTTCGCGATGCTGATTCCGCCCAAGGGGTACGACGGCTGGAAGGTCACCACGGTGGGCGACGACATCGCCTGGATCAAGCGGGGGAAGGACGGCCGGCTCTACGCCATCAATCCCGAAGCGGGGTTCTTCGGCGTGGCGCCGGGTACGTCGAAGGAGACCAACCCCAACGCCATCGCCGCGGTCGAGCGGAACTGCATCTTCACCAACGTGGCCCTCACCGAAGACGGCGACGTGTGGTGGGAAGGCCTCACCAAGGAACCGCCCGCGAAGCTCACGGACTGGCGCGGCAATCCGTGGACGCCGGAGAGCACCACCCCGGCGGCGCACCCCAACGCGCGCTTCACCGCGCCGACATCGCAGTGCCCGTCCGTCGACCCGGCGTGGGAAGATCCCGCCGGCGTGCCGATTTCGGCGTTCATCTTCGGCGGCCGGCGCGCGACGACGGTGCCGCTGGTCTATCAGGCGTTCAACTGGAACTTCGGTGTCTATCTCGGCGCCACCGTCGGGTCGGAGACGACCGCCGCGGCCGCCGGTGCGGTGGGTCACGTCCGGCGCGACCCGTTCGCCATGCTGCCGTTCTGCGGCTATCACATGGGGGACTATTTCAATCACTGGTTGCAGATGGGCCGCGGCCTGAGCAATCCGCCGCGGATCTTCTGCGTCAACTGGTTTCGGAAGGACGAGCAGGGGAAGTTCGTCTGGCCCGGCTACGGCCAGAACATGCGCGTGCTGGAATGGATCGTGGGACGGGTGCGGGGACGCGCCGCGGCGATCGAGAGCCCGATCGGCTGGATGCCGCGTTACGACGATCTGTGCTGGGAGGGGCTGCGCTTCCCCAAGGCGACATTCAACCGGCTCATGACCGTCGACCGCGAGCGGTGGAAATCGGAATTGCTGTCGCACCGCGAACTGTTCGAGAAGTTGTACGACCGGCTGCCGCAGGAGTTCATGTGGATGCGGGAGCTGATCCTGTCGGCGCTGTGGCGCAGCGAAGAGCACTGGCGCCTGGAGCCGGAGACGGTCTGAGGGTCCGGATGTAGCTTTGTGCTGTGTCGACAAGCCCATCCGAGATCATCCGCGACCCGCTCTGGGACAATATCCGGGTCGAACCGGAAGCAATGGCGTGCGTGGAGACCGCGGCCGTTCAGCGGCTGCGTTACGTGCGCCAACTCGGCCACGCCTTTCTCGTCTATCCCGGCGCCACCCACTCCCGCTTCGAACACGCCCTCGGCGCCTATCACCTGGCCCGGAGGGCGCTGGCCATGCTCGCGGATCGCGGCGATCTCGTGCCGGTGGACGACGACGAACGCCTGGCGGTGCGGCTCGCGGCGCTGTTGCACGACATCGGGCACTATCCGTTCTCTCACGCGCTGGAAGAAGCCGGGTTCCCCGATCACGAGGGACTCGGCGCCGAGCGACTGGGCCTCGGCGAACTCGGCGACGTGCTCCGCGCGCTCGGCGGTGTCACCCTCATTTCGCGCATCGCGGCGCTGATCCAGGGCCGCAGCACCTCGCCACTGGCCGGGCTGGTGTCGGGGTCGCTCGACCTGGACAAGATCGACTACCTGAGCCGCGACGCCCGGATGTGCGGCGTGCCGTACGGCGTGGTCGACGTCGACCGGCTACTGGCGTCGCTGGTGCTGGTCGATGGCGGCGACGAGCCGGCGGAGATCGGCGTGCACGAAAAGGGCGTGAGCGCGCTGGAGTCGCTCCTCTTCGCGAAATATCAGATGTACCGCAACGTCTACTGGCACCACGCGGTGCGTTCGGCCACGTGCATGTTCAAGCGGGCGGTGCGCGCCACGGTGGCGGCCGGCGAGCTGGACGTCGCCGACATTGCGGACGCCACCGACGACATTCTCATCGCCGTGCTGCTGGCCAGCGATCCCAGCGGTCTTGCCCGCGCGCTCCGCGCCCGCCGGCTGTTCAAGCGGGCACTCGACATCTCGGCCAGCGAAATCGCCGATCATGGTCTCGAATGGATTGCGCGCGACCCGGAACGCGTCGAAGCCGCCGAGGACCGTCTCGCCGCCGAACTGGCGTTGCCGCGGCACGGCGTGCTGATCGACTACCCCGCCCGGGCGTCGATGCTGAGCGTCGACCTGCCGCTGCAGACCCGGAACGGCGCCATCGAGCGGCTCACGGACGAGGGGCGAACGGGACATCTGGGATTGCCGCGGGTGGCCGACACACTCTACCGCAGCGCGCGCCGGCTGCGGATCTTCACCGCCGAACCGCGGCGGCTGGAGGGAATTCCGAAGTCGGTAGAGATGTAGCGGCGGCGCAACGAACCGTCGGCACAGTGTGGCATCCTGGCGACGGGTCCGGGGTCAGCGTCGAATTCCCAAACCCTTGGGCCGTGGGATCTTGGATCATTCAGCCAGGTGGCACGGTGGTTGCTTCGTGTCATCAGATTCGTCTTACCATGTTCACGATACAACCCGCATCGCAATCGGATGGGAGTGCCCCCATGAGGACCTCGATTCTGGGCGCTACACTGGGACTCGGTTTGTTGAGCCTATCCACACTACCAGTGTCTGCTCAAGTGACGGTCGGGACATTCGAGACCGGCAACTGTTTTCCGTTCACGTGCGCGTATGGAAATATCAGCGAGCCGACAGTTTATCCGAGCACGTACTACCAGCAGGTGTATCTCGCCAGCGCGTTCTCGAGCGCGGGGTTCATCACGGGAATCGACTTCTTTCTCGACCCGGACTATCCCGGCAACTTGAACACCATGAACTTCACGGTCTCGCTCTCCACCACATCGTCCGGCCTGAACGTTGACGGTGTGGGAGGATCAGCTCCACCGATCCGAACAGCAATCTGGGCGCCGACAATGCCCTGTTCGGGAGCTTCAGCCTCAGTGGGGCGGCGCCGGCGACGCTTGCGTTTGTCGGCACACCCTTCTACTACGATCCTGCACTGGGCAATCTCTTGCTCGATCTACAGGTGACGAGCATGACGAACTCCACCGGCGCATACTTCGAGTCCCAATATGGGGACGCCACCGAGTTCAGCCGGGTAACCGACTTCGGGACCGAATTCGCCAACACCGGCCTCGTCACCGAATTCGACTACGGCAATCCGGTCCCCGAGCCCGGCACCATGGCGTTGATGGCCACCGGCCTCGTGGGCATGGCCGGCGCGGGGTGGCGGCGCCGCAAGCGTTCCGCCGCCTGACCTGACGGATTTCGCTCGGCAAGCTGGAAACGGAAAGGGCCTCGATTCGGGGCCCTTTTTCGTTGCGCGGGCCGGCCGGCCGGGTCACCCCCGCACGACTGGCACCTCACCGGTGGCGGGAGCCACTTCCTCGATGCGGACCAGCACGGTGGTGATGTTGTCCAGCCCGCCGCGGTGGTTGGCGCCGGCGATCAGGCTGTCGACTTTCCCTTCCAGATCGAGGTCGTTCATCATCACGTCGCGCAGGTCTTCGTCCTCGAGCATCCCGGTGAGCCCGTCCGACGCCAGCAGCAGGAGGTCGTCGGCTTCGAGGGTGCCGACATACAGGTCCGGATTGACGTCGTTGTTCGACCCCACGCACCGGGTGATCACGTTGGCATAGGGATGCACCCGTGCTTCGTCGGGGGTCAGCCGGCCGGCGTCGACCTGCTCCTGCACGTACGAGTGGTCCTTGGTGAGCTGCGACAGAACGCCGCCCCGCAGCATGTAGGCCCGGGAATCGCCGACGTGGCCGATGAGATACCGCCGGGGCAGCAGCGCCAGCACCGTCGTCGTCGTGCCCATGCCGCGCTTGTCGTGTTCGGTCAGGGTACGGCGGAAGATGGCGTCGTTCGCGGCGCGGATGGCGCCGACCATCTGCGCCATGATCTCGTCGTCGCTCATCCCGCGCACCGGCGTGAACCGCTCGGCGATGATCTGGGTGGCCATCTCGCTGGCCACCTCGCCGGCGGCGTGACCACCCATGCCGTCGGCCACGATGAACAGCCCCCGCTCGCTGGCCATGAGGTAGGAATCTTCGTTCCCGGAGCGCACGACGCCCACATCGGTCCGGGCCGCACAGGAAAATCGCATTCAGCCGGCCCGCACGGCCAGGTAGATCGCGGCCGCGATGGCCAGCAGGCCGGCGACGAGCAGCACGCGGGGCCAGACGGACCGGCGCGGCTCGGGGAGAACGAACAGCAGCGGCGGCGCCTCGTCGGGCACGTCCGCGCCGGAGTCCTCCCAGCGGTCGTCCGGGCCGAAGGTCAGCGTCGTTTCGCCGAGGCGCACGTTGGAGCCGGGGGACAGCAGCATCACGTCGCGCACCAGCTCGTCGTCGACCCACGACCCGCCGGCCGAGCCGAGGTCGCGGAAATACCAGAGCCCCTGGCGGAGACGCAATTCGGCGTGACGCGGACTGACACCGCGCCCGGGAACGACCACGTCGTTGACGGAGTCGCTGCCGATGCGAACCACCTGCCGGCTGATGGCGATGGCCGGTGCATCGGCCTCGCCGCCGCGGAGCCACAAGGTCGCCAGCTGCTTCGAACCTTCCAGAGTCGACTCCACCGCAACGTGCGCGTGTCGGGGGACGGGGAGGAAACCTATCTGTCGCCGGGGTACACGGGCAAGAATCATGCGGACTTCGCCTCCGGACCGTTGCCACGCTGCAGGCGCACCAACCGCTGATACAGTCCGCCGGCCGCCATCAGTTCGCGGTGGGTCCCGGTCTCGCGCAATTCGCCGTGGTGAAAGACCAGGATCCGGTCGGCATCGAGCACGGTGTCGAGCCGGTGCGCCACCACCAGCGCCGTCCGGCCGCGCCGCAGGGTGGCAAGCGCCGACTGGATCTGCCGCTCCGACTCGGGATCGACGGCGCTGGTGGCTTCGTCGAGGAGCAGCAGCGGCGGGTCGCCGATCAGGGCGCGCGCAAACGACACCAGCTGGCGTTCTCCCACCGACAGCGACCGCCCGCGCTCGGCCACGGTGTGGCGGACGCCTCCGGGAAGGCGGTCGACCAGCCGGTTGACCCCGGTGGCAGCGAGCGAGGCCTGCCACCGTCCGGGGGCCACCTCGCGATCGAGGCGCAGGTTCCGCTCCAGGTCGCCGCGGAACAGAAAGAGGTCCTGCGGCACGAATCCGATCCGGCGCCGCAGCGCTTCGGCCGAGACCGATGAGACGTCGACGCCGTCGAAGAGCACGCGCCCTTCGGTCGGCAGGTAGAAGCGCAGCAGCAGCGACAGCACGGTGCTCTTCCCCGCGCCGGTGTGGCCCACCAGCGCCACCGTTTCGCCCGGCCGCACCCGGAACGAAACCGCTCGCAGCGCCCACGGTGCGTCGGGCGCGTAGCGGAACCAGACGTTGTCGAACACCACCTCGCCGTGCGACGGCAGCGGCAACGGCACCGGGGCGGCCGGATCGGACACCGTCACCGGCGTGTCGAGCAGCCGGAAGATCCGCTCGCCGCTGGCCATGGCGCTCTGCAGCAGGTTGAACTTTTCCGAGAGGTCCTGGAGCGGCTGGAAGAACCGCCGTACCAGCTGGATGAACGCCGCCAGGATGCCGACGGTGAGGCCCGGCCCCGAGGGCGTGGAGACCGGCGTACCAGAGCAGCAGCGCGATGGCGGCCGACATCAGGAACTCCACCACGGGGAAGAACACCGAGTAGAGCGTGATGGCCCGCAGCAGCGCATCGAGGTAGACGCCGTTGACCGCACCGAACGCCGCCGCACTGGCGGCTTCGCGATCGAACAACTGCACGACGCGGACGCCGGAAAGTTGCTCCTGCAGGAAGCTGTTGACGCGCGCCACCGCGGTCGGATGTCGCTGAAGGCGGTGCGCACCGAGCGGCGGAACAGCATCACCACCAGCCCCATCGCCGGCAGCGTCACGAACGCCGCCAGCGCCAGCCGCCAGTTGGCCGCCAGCATCAGCGCGCTGATGGCGATCAGCGTTGCCAGGTCGCCGATGACGGTCACCACCCCCGACGAGAACAACTCGTTCAGCGTCTCCACGTCGGAGGTGAGGCGGGTCACCAAGCGCCCCACGGGCTGGCGGTCGAAGAAGGGCACGCTCAGATGCTGCAGGTGATCGAACAGCTGGCGGCGCAGGTCGGACATCACCCGCTGCCCCACCCAGGCGGTCACGATGGTCTGCGCGAACTGGCCGCCGAAGCTGAGCAGCAGCGCCGCGACGTAGATGGCGCCGAGGGTCGACCAGCATGGCGCCATCGCGGTGCGGAATGGCGACGTCGAGTGCGCGCTCGGTCAGCACCGGGCCCACGAGGGCCAGTCCCGCCTCGGCCAGCAGCAATCCCACCGCCAGGACGATCGCGGTTCGATAGGGACGCGCGTAGCCCAGCAGGCGCCGTCCCAGCTGGAGATCGGCGCCCGTGGTGGCCGGTTCGTCGGCGATGATGCCCGACGTCACGGCGGCGGCACCTCGATCGCCTTCAATCCGCGGCGCACCCACGCCGAGAAGACCACGAAACCGGCGATGATGGTGAACCAGATGCCGATGAAGCGCCACACCAGCATGTACGCCGGCGTCAGGTCGCGCGGGATGTACGGGGCCATCACCACGATGGTGAGGAACTCGGCAAAGCCGGATCCGCCCGGCGTCGGCACGAAGTACAACAGCGAACTGATGAAGGTCTGCAGCAGCAGCACATCGACGAACTGGGCGTGAATGCCGATGGCGCGCAGCGTCACGTATCCCGCCAGCAGTTTGTTGGCGTGGCTCGGCCCCGAGAGGATGGTGGCCCAGAACAGCGCCAGCCATCCGCGCGGGGTGTTGAACGCCACCATGCTGTCGCCCGCCTGGTCGATACCGGCGCGCAGCTGGCCCAGTCGCGCCTCGACCCAGGTACTCCGCCGCCCCAGTGCCGTGGCCAGCCGGTGCAGCGCCCCCGAGACGACCCGCGGCGCCACCAGCACCATCAGCAGCAGGACCCCCACGACGGCAAATATCGCCATGCTGAGCTTGAACAGGTCGAGCAGCGAGAGGCCGAGAAAGTCTCCCTCCTGGCTCAGCGACCGGCCCGCGCCGAAGAAGACCGCGAGCGGTCCGCAGATCCCGAAGAAGGCGACCGTGGCGATGAACGACATTAGCGTGGTCGTCATCGCCTTCGGTACCGGCACGCCGGCCCGGCGCATGGCGTAGATCATCGTCGGGCTGGCGCCCGCCTGCAGCGGGGTGACGTACGACCCCCAGGCCCCCATGCCGCCGGCGATGATCATGCCGCCCAGCGGCGGCCGGGGATGCACGTGGCGCGCCAGCACCCAGAGGCGGAGCCCGCCGCCGAACCAGTCCATCGACGCCAGCACTGCCCCGGCCAGCAGCCACCGCCAGTGCAGCCGGGTCAGCGACGCCAGAAAGCCACGGGCGTCGTGTCCGTAGAGCAGCACGCCGGCATAGGCGAGGAGCGAAATGAAGGCAAAGAGCAGGAAGCCGCGCTTGAGGCGCGCGGGGGTCAGAAGACTGGCCATTGGCGCAATAACGTAAGGCGAAGCCGCCGGATTGGTAATGGCCGCCGCGAGGGAACGGCTCCAGCCCGGGGCTTCTCGGGCCATTTACGTTTCAGCCGTGAATCGCCTCATGATCCGTGTGGTCCGTGCACGGCAGCACAACCTCAAGGACATCTCCGTCGAGATCCCGCGCCGCGCGTTGACCGTGGTGACCGGTCCGTCCGGCTCGGGGAAGAGTTCGCTCGCCTTCGACACGCTCTACGCCGAGGGACAGCGGCGCTACATCGAATCGCTCTCGACGTACGCCAAGCAGTTCCTCGAGCGGATGCCGAAGCCGCTGGTCGACCGGATCGAAGGGCTCGCGCCCACTGTGGCCATCGAACAGCGCCCACCGGCGATGTCGTCGCGCTCCACTGTCGGGACCGCTACCGAGGTGTACGACTTCCTGCGGCTCCTGTGGGCGCGCATCGGCGTGCAGACCTGCATCGTCTGCGGCGGACCGGTGCGTCGCGACACGCCACAATCGGCCGCCGATGCGATCGTCGCGGCGGGACCGGGCCGGCTGCAGATCGCCTTCCCGCTTTCCGCCGCCGCCCGGATGACCCACGCCGCCACGGTGGACAATCTCCGCGCCCTCGGATTCGTCCGTATCGTGGTCGACGGCGCCAGCGTCCACCTCGACGAACTGCCCGGGGGAACCGACCTGCACACCGCCGGCGAGGTGCTGGTCGTGGTTGACCGGCTCGAAGCCGTGCCCGAACAGCGCGACCGGATCAGCGAAGCGGTGGCGACCGCATTCAACGAGGGGGAAGGCGTGGCATCGGCGCTCGGCCAGGACGGCCGGCGCCAGCGCTTCACCGAGCACCCGACGTGCAGCCGGTGCGACTCGCCGGCGCCGGCGGTGACACCGGCACTCTTCTCGTTCAACAATCCCCGTGGCGCGTGCCCCACCTGCAACGGCTTCGGTGCGGTGCTGGAATACGATCTGTCGCTGATCGTGCCCGATCCCGGGCGGAGCATCGCCGAGGGCGCGATCGATCCCTGGACCAAGCCGCGCTACGACGGACGCCGCCGGCTCCTCGCCGCCACCGCCAAGAAGCTCGGCGCCGATGTCGACACCCCGTGGCGCGACCTGCCGGAGGAGGTGCGCAACACCTTGCTGACCGGCAGGACGGGGCGGTTCGTGGGGATCATGCCCTTCCTCAAGGACCTGGAGCGCAAGCGGTACAAGCAGTACATCCGCGTCTTCCTGCGGCAGTATCAACTGGCCCACGAATGCCCCGACTGCCGCGGCGCGCGGTTGCGTCCGGAAGCGCTGGCGGTCACGGTGGCCGGCCGTTCGATCGCCGACGTCGCCGCCGACACGGTCGACGCCGTCGCCGGCTGGCTGGAAGGCCTGGCGCTTGGCGAGACGGAGCGCCGCGTGGCCGATCTGGTGCTGGCCGAAGCCGGGGCACGGGTGACGTACCTGCGCGACGTCGGTCTCGGCTACCTGACCTTCGACCGCCAGACGCGTACGCTGTCGGGCGGGGAGGCGCAGCGCATTGCACTCTCGAACGCCCTCGGTTCGCATCTCGTCGACACCGTGTACGTGCTCGACGAGCCGTCGATCGGGCTGCACCCCCGCGACAACGACCGCCTGCTGGCGCTCCTCCGCCGGTTGCGCGATCTCGGCAACACCCTGGTGGTGGTCGAGCACGATCTCGCCGCGATCCGCAGCGCCGACTGGATGATCGAACTCGGTCCCGGCGCCGGCGAACACGGCGGGCGCCTCGTCCATGCGGGCACGGTGGCGAGCGCCACCGACACGCTCACCGGCGACTATCTCGCCGGCCGGAAGCGGATCGGCGTCCCCAGCGCCCGCCGTCCCGCCGCCCCGCCCTGGCTTTCGCTGCGCGGCGCCACGCTGCACAATCTCCACGGCGTCGACATCCGCATTCCGCTCGGGACGCTCACCGCGGTCACCGGTGTCTCGGGATCGGGCAAGAGCACGCTGGTCTACGACGTGCTGTACCGCCAACTCGAGCGGCGGCTGCAGGGGAGCCATTCCGCCAAGACCCACCTTGGCGAGCTGGTGGGAGAAGTCGCCGGCACTCGACGGATGGGAATCGCTCAGCGACGTGGTCCTGATCGATCAGACGCCGATCGGGCGCACGCCGCGGTCCAACCCGGTCACCTATATCAAGGCCTACGACGAGATCCGCGAACTGTTCGCGCAGCAACCTCTGGCGCGCCAGCGCAAGTACACGCCGGCCACGTTCTCCTTCAATCTCCCCGGCGGCCGCTGTCCGGCGTGCGACGGTGCCGGGTCGGTGCAGGTCGAGATGGTGTTCCTGGCCGACGTCTACATCCCGTGCGAAGTCTGCGGCGGGACCCGCTTCAAGCGCGACGTGCTCGATGTCCGGATTCAGGGGTATTCCATCCACGACGTGTTGCAGTGGAGCGTCGACGAAGCGATCCGGCGATTCCGTCACCAGTCACGGCTCGGCGCGGCACTCTGGCAGCTGCAGCAGGTGGGGCTGGGTTATCTCCGCCTCGGTCAGCCGGCCACGACCCTCTCGGGCGGCGAGGCGCAGCGGCTGAAGATCGCGCGGGAACTGGCCGCGGCGGACAAGACGCGCGGCCGCAAGCTCTACCTGCTCGACGAGCCCACCACCGGGCTCCACATCGACGATGTCCGGGTGCTGATCGGCGTACTCGACAAACTAGTCGACGCCGGGCACACGGTACTCGTCATCGAACATCAGATGGACGTGGTCAAGCGCGCCGACTGGGTGATCGATCTCGGTCCCGGCGCCGGACCGGACGGTGGTCGCGTCGTGGCGATGGGGCCACCGGAAGCGGTGGCGAAGGTGAAGGAGAGCTGGACCGGGCAGTATCTCGCCGAAGCATTGCGCGACGGGGGGGCCGCGGCCGCGTCACCCGTTTCGCGACCGCCCCGTCACACCTGACGGCTGGCGTCCAGCACCAGCCGCCACACCTGCTCGACGTGCGCCCGGGTGGTGCGCAGCGATCCGATCGCCACCCGGATCGTGTACCGTCCGCCGAGGGTGGTGTGGGTCACGTAGACGGAACCGGAGGCGTTCACCCGTTCCAGGATGGCGCGGTTGTGACGCGCCAGCGACTCCTCGTCACCGGCCAGGGCGGGCGGAACGTGGCGGAAACACACCAGGCCCAATGGCGCCGGCGCCAGCAGTTCGAATTCCGGTGCGGACTCCACCCAGCCCGCCAACTCGTGCCCGAGCGCGATGTGGGTGCGCACCATCGTCCGCAGCTCCTCGGCGCCGTAGCTGCGCAACACGAACCAGAACTTGAGGGCACGGAACCGGCGGCCGAGCGCGATGCTCCAATCGCGAAAGTTCACCACGCCGGCGTTGGCGTCGTAGCGGGTGCGGAGGTATTCGGGGTTCGTGCTGAACGTCTGCAGCAACGCATCGACGTCGCGCACGAAATAGGCGCTGCAGTCGAAACTGGTGAGCAGCCATTTGTGCGGATTGGTCACGAACGAATCCGCCGATTCCACGCCATCGAGCATTCCGCGGCACTCCGGCACGATCGCCGCCGTGCCGCCGAACGCCGCGTCGACGTGAAACCAGGCGTTGTGCGCCCGGGCCACCTCGCCGATGGCAGCGAGCGGGTCGCACGCGGTCGACGACGTGGTGCCGACGGTGGCGACGACGATGGCGGGCACGAGCCCCTGTGCGCGGTCGCCCGCCATCTCGCGTTCCAGCGCAGCCGGACTCATCGCGAACCGGCGGTCGACACCGACGACCCGGCGCCGTTCGATCGGGATTCCCGCCAGCCGGGCCGCCTTGGCCACGGAGGAATGCGCTTCCGACGACCAGTAGGCCACGAGGCGCTGCGGGTCGGCGCCGGCCCGCTCCCGCGCCGTGAGGAACGCCATCAGGGTCGACGTCGACGCGGTGTCCTGGATGACGCCGGTGAAGGCCGCCGGCAGACCGAGCAGCTGCCGGTACCACGACATCACCACCTGCTCCAGTTCGGTGGCGGCCGGAGACGTCGCCCAGCTCATGCACTGCGCGCCGAGCCCCGCGGCAAGCATCTCGCCCAGCACCGACGGCGGCGATCCGTGCGACGGGAAATACGCGAACCACCCGGGGTGGCCCCAGTGGACCATGCCGGGCACGATCAGTTGCTGGAAGTCGCGCCAGATCCGGTCGAAGGCCTCGCCCGCTTCCGGCGCGGCGTCCGGCAGGGCACGACGCAGATCGCCCGGTGCTACGTCGGGGACGATCGGTCGGTCGGCGATATCGCGATAGTAGTCCGCCAGCCAGTCGACGATGTCGTGACCGTGGCGACGAAATTCGTCGGGCGTCACGCGTTGATCCTTCGCGCCGACAGCGCTCAGGATGACCGATCAGCGCCGCTGATCGGTCACTTCTCTTCCTTGAAGCCGACGTGCCGCTTGAGCAGGGGGTCGTACTTCCGGAGTTCCATCCGCTCGGGATGCTTCTTGGGATTCTTGGTGGTCACGTAGACGTACGCGCTTTCGCTGCTGCGCAGTTTGACCTGAACCCGGCCCTTCTTCGCCATCGCGTCCTCTCTCCCCGCGCCCGGTTACCAGGACGCCTTGCGCACGCCCGGGATCTTCCCCTCGAGCGCCAGTTCACGGAACGCGATTCGCGACAGACCGAACCGCCGCAAGTACCCGCGCGACCGGCCGCTCATCTGGCAGCGGTTGCGGATCCGGACCGGCGACGAGTTGCGAGGCAGCGCCTCGAGCTTGCGCCGGGCCTCGTCCTTCTCGTCGGGCGTGGTGTTCAGGCTGCGCACCGTCGCCTTGAGCTTCTTCCGTTGGTCGGCGTACCGGGCGGCGAGTACCCGCCGCTTCTTGTTCCGCTCTACCGAACTCGTCTTGGCCATGATCTCCCCGGGTTCCCTGCTGTCGAGCCATGAAAAATGGCCCCATTCCGGCGGTTTTGGAAGGGGGCCAGCTCGACCTCCGGAGCCCCGGCGATCAGCGCCAGATCGCCCCGGTCGTCTGGAAATACCGCGCCACGAACTGGTCGGCGTCACCGAGGCTCTGCAGCGCCACCGCCGACGTGCCCGGATCGAAATCGATCCGCCCGAAGAACCGGCCGACAACCCACACCGCCCCGCCCGAGGTCAGGGACACCCCGTTCGCGATGGTCACATTGGCGCTGCCGGCGATGGCATTGCTGAGCGGGTTGACCCAGCGCATGTCGCCGCCCGAGGTCAGCGACACGACATACCCGTCTGCCGCCCCTGACGTGGCCTGCGCGTCGACGACGTGGGTGCCCGCCCCGGGGTCGAAATCGACCGAACTCTGGAACCAACCCGAGAGATAGAAGTTGCCGTCGGCATCCCGGGCAAACCCGCTGACCCCTTCGTTCCCGTCACCGCCGAATTCGACGGCCAGGCCGCCGAAGTTCCCCGCCCCGTCGTACGATGCGAGGAAGACGTCGGTGCCCCCCTTGCTCACCAGCAGCCGCGCCGCGTGGCTCAGGTCGACATCGGCGGTCCCGGAGAAGGTCCCGGTCGCATAGATCACGTCGGATTGGTCAACCACCACGCCGCCGGTGCCGATGGCGTCGTCGCCGCTGCCGCCGCCCGCGCCGGCCCATTCGAGCCCCAGCCCCGGCGCCAGGCGGGCCAGGAAGAAGTCGTTTCCGCCCACGCTGTTCAGCACGACGGGAGCCAGCGCCGAACCGAACGTCGCCGTGCCCGAGAACGTCCCACCCACCACGATGTCGCCTTCGATCGTGGCGGCCAACGCGTTGCCGGCATCGTCGGTGGCGCCGCCGAACTGGACCACGCTCTTGAAGGCGCCGTTCGAGCCGTACCGGGCCACGAAGCCGTCGGTCCCGCCGCGCGAGATCAGAATGCCGGTTCCGGGACCGGGATCGAAGTCCACCGTGCCGGAGAACGTGCCGGTGATCACCACGTCGCCGGACGATTCCACGAGCAGATCGTGCGCCTCGTCGTCACCGGTGCTGCCCACGCTCACCGCCCAGGTGCAGCTGCCGTCGGGGGCGAAACGGGCAAGCAGCACGTCGTGGCCGCCACCGTTGGGGAGCGCCAGGCCGCTGCAGACCGCACCGCTGGTGACGTAGCCGGCAACGTACACACCGCCGTCAGGCGCCAGCTTGATGGCGAACGGGACGTCGGCGTCCGTGCCACCGATGGAGTTGACCCACTGGAGCGCGCCGGTCGAATCGTATTTCGCCACCGCGATATCGTAGGACCCGATCGCGATCCGCCCGGTGGCGGAGGTCAGACTGGGATCGAAATCGACGGTACCGGTGAAATAGCTCGCGACGTAGGCGTTGCCCTGGCCGTCGGTGGCCACCGCGCGCGCGAAATCGGCGCCGGAACCGCCGAGCCGGAACGGCAGCAGCGGTGCCGCCTCCGGCGGCGGAAGCGTGGTCCCGGTGGTGTCGGGAACGAACGGTGCCCGGCAGGCGCCGAGCGCGAGCAGAAGGCCGGCGGCGGCAAGCCGCGCGTGGCGCTGGGCAGAGCGAGGGCGACGCATCGTAGTACAGTATCGGAACCGGCCGCCGCGGCCAATACCACCCCGCCGCGCCGCTCGTCTTGCGGTGGCCCCGGCCCGCGGCAATACTCCCTCGAATCCCCCGTTCGTCCCGCTTCCAGCCCGTGGTGACCATGTCCGACTCCCTCCTCGACCCGCTCCCGCTTTCGCGGCGCGAATTCCTGCAGCAGACCGCCGGTGCGGCCGCGGCGTTCGCCGCCGCGACCGGCATGCCGGCCCTCGCCGTGCGGGCCGGCGACGAATTCTCGTTGTCGACCGACGGGATCGCGGCCCGGTGGTCCACGGCGGGCGGCGCCTTCCGCATCGTCAGCCTCGCCGATCGCGTCGGCCATCGCGCCATCACGGCGGCACCCGATCCGTTCGTGCTTCACCTGGGCGACGGGGGCACGCTGCGCGCCTCGACGATGCGCATCCGCAGCGGGCCGCACAGCGATCGGCTGAACCGCGCGGCAGGTGCGGCGCGATACGCCGAACGCCTCGACGGGCGGGTGGTGAGCCTCGAGCTCGAGGACGCGGGCACCGGGCTGCGGGTCACCTGGCGCGCCGTCGGTCGCAACGGGTCGCGCTACCTTCGCCAGGAACTGATCCTCACGCCGACCCGGCAACCGGTGCCGGTCACCGAGATCGTATTGCTCGATCTCGAGACACCCGGGGCGTCGGTGACGGGATCGGTCAAGGGTTCACCGGTCACGGCCGGCAATCTCTACTTCGGGTTCGAACACCCGCTTTCGACCCACGCGGTGGCCAGCGGGCGGGTGACGGCATCGCTCGCCCGGACGCTACCACTCCGCCCGGGAACTTCGTTCGCCGTCTCCTCGGTGATCGGCACCAGCGCCACGGGCCAGCTGCGACGCGAGTTCCTGCAGTATCTGGAACGCGAACGGGCCCATCCCTATCGCACCTTCCTGCATTACAACTCGTGGTACGACCTCGGCTATTTCAACAAGTACGACGAGACGGGTGCGCTCGGCGTGATCGACGCGATGGGCCGCCGCCTGCACGTCGATCGCGGCGTGGTGCTCAGTTCGTTCCTGTTCGATGACGGCTGGGACGACTCGAAGACGCTGTGGCATTTCAATGACGGCTTCCCCGACGGCTTTACCCGGATCCGGCAGGCCGCGGCGAAATACGGCGCGGCGCCCGGGATCTGGCTTTCACCGTGGGGCGGTTACGGGCAACCCCGCACCGAACGGCTGCAATACGGCAAGGCGGCGGGCTACGAAACGAACCAGGGCGGCTTCGCGCTGTCGGGCCCGAAGTACTACAGGCTCTTCCATGACACCTGCGCCCGATTCATCCGGCAATACGGCATCAACCAGTTCAAGTTCGACGGCACCGGCAACGCGTCGCGCGTCGTTCCCGGCAGCGCCTTCGACAGCGACTTCGACGCGATGATCTCGCTGATCGGCGACCTGCGCCGTCTCGAACCGGATCTCTACGTCAATCTCACCACGGGGACGTACCCGTCGCCGTTCTGGCTGCGGTACTGCGACAGCATCTGGCGTGGCGGCGACGATCACTCGTTCGCGGGGGTGGGGCCGGACCGCGAGCAGTGGATCACGTATCGCGATGGCGACACCCACGGCGGCATCGTCGGCAAGGGGCCGCTCTATCCGCTCAATTCACTGATGCTGCACGGCATGATCTACGCCAGGCACGCCAACAAGCTGAACGTCGACCCGGAAGGCGCCTTCCGCAACGAAGTGCGCTCCTATTTCGGCACCGGCACCCAACTGCAGGAGATGTACATCACGCCGGCGCTGCTGTCGGACCAGAACTGGGACGACCTCGCCGAAGCGGCCAACTGGTCGCGGGCCAACGCCGGGACGCTGGTCGACACCCATTGGGTCGGTGGCGAACCGTCCAAGTTGCAGGTCTACGGCTGGGCGTCGTGGTCGCCGGCCAAGGGGATTCTGGTGTTGCGCAATCCCGGCGCGGTGGCGCAGTCGATCGACATCGACGTCGGCCCCGTGTTCGAACTGCCGGAGGACGCGCCCGGCCGCTATACCACACGATCACCGTGGAAAGCCGAGGCGTCGGCGGCACCGCAGGACCTCGTTGCCGGCACGCCGCACACGTTCCGGCTGGAACCATTTGAAGTGATTACGCTGGAAGCCACGCCGCAGCGGGGGTAGCGGACGGACGACAGGCCCATACCGCTTCACGACTGCCGCGACCCGGACTCCTCGGCGCCGGGGTTCTCGCGCTCGTGCAGCACCTGCTTGAATGCGGTGACGGTGACCTGCAGCGCCGCACGACGCTCGCCGTCGGCAAGGCGTGCCATCTCCGACTCGGTGCCGGCGATCAACGCTTCGAGATCCGGCAGCGAGAGGCTCCGCGCCCTGCCGGTCGCCGCGGCCCGGATCTGCACAATCGCATACCCTTCATCCAGCATTCGACGCGTCCTTCATGGGTCGCGTCAGAATTAGTGGGGCCATGTCACGGTTCGATCGCGACCGCACGACGGAACGCAAACGGGCACCCGTGGCGCGCTCCCCGGTGATGGGAGCGCCCCGGACGCCCGTCGGACCTGCGAACCGCAGCCTTTTCGCTACTCCCGAGGAGGGACTCGAACCCCCGACCCGCTGATTAACAGTCAGCTGCTCTACCGACTGAGCTACTCGGGATCATCCGCCGCCTGGCGGCGCGTCAAAGTAGCGCGCCCGGGATGCGCCCGGCAAGCAGTCCACTCGTCAACATCGCGCGTGTCGATTCGACACCTTGCATGCCGCCCCCGAGTGGATGGGAGCCGCCGCGCCACGCCCGAAAACCGGCTGAAAACTGCCTCGAAAACGATCAGAATGAGTATATGCTCACATCGTCTCACTCCTCGCGAGTAATCACTCATTCACAGTGCTGCCTCTTCCCGCCAGAGTGGCGCATTCCGGAACGGACAATGTGACTTAAGTCGTTGTGGAAAAGAGCGTTGTGACGCGTCGCTCCCCTTCCATTCCCGGGGGGTTCGACTAGCTTGGTCCGATGCCATTGGCACCCCTCTTCGGCCACCAGAGTGTGCGTCGCCGCCTCGCGAGGGCGGTGGCAGCAGACCGCCTTCCGCAGGTGCTGTTATTGACCGGCCCGAACGGGGTCGGCAAGCAGCGCCTTGCGCTCTGGCTGGCCCAGCTGGTGCTCTGCACCGCACCGTCGGACGGCGAACCGTGCGGGTCGTGCGGACCATGTCGCCGGGTGCTCGACCTGGCGCATCCCGATGTGCACTGGTTCGTTCCGATCCAGCGCCCCAAGGCGGGAGACGCCGACAGGCAGGCCGACGAAGTTGCCGGCTCCCTGGTCGAGGTGATGGCTGCCCGGAGAGCCAACCCGGTCTGGAGCGTACCCGACGGCACGGCCGGTCACGGCGTCGCGTCGGCCCGGCTGCTGCAGCGAGAGGCCGGCCTCACCGCGGTCGAGTCGCGGTGGCGGGTCTTCATCATCGGAAACGCCGAGCGCCTGGTGACGCAGGAGTCCAGTCCGGACGCGGCCAACGCGCTGCTCAAGCTCCTCGAGGAACCACCGCCCGGCGCGCTGTTCGTCCTGACGACACCGGAGCCCGGGCTGCTGTTGCCGACGATGCGATCGCGGACCGTTCCGGTGCGGCTGCGCCGCGTTGCCGACGCCGATGTCCGCGCATTTCTGGACCGGACCGGAGCGACGGCCGATGACGAGGCAATCGCTGCCGGCAGGGGCGCCATTGGCGCCGTGCTCGAAGCGGCGGCGGGCGGCCGCAAGGCTGCGCGGAGTGCGGCGCTCGAGTTTCTCTCGGCTGCCGCCGATCCCACGGCGGCCTTCGAACGCGCGCTGCGTCAGCCACCCTGGCAGGCCCGGGGGGACTTCACAGCGATGCTCGATGCGCTGGCCGAGGAGCTGGCATCGCGGGTCCGCGGTGCACTCGGGCCGTCGGGCCGCGTCTCCACGGGAAACGCGGCGGCCACCCTTCTCCCCCCTGAGGGCGACGCCGCGATCGACCGGGTCCTGACCGCGCGGGAACGCGCCCAGGGCAACGTGAATCCCCAGTTGCTGCTCGCGGTGCTGGCCGCCGGGCTGGCTGGGCCGGAGGTGAGATGAGTCTGACGCACCTCGACGAGGCGGGACAGGCCCGGATGGTCGATGTCGGTTCGAAACCGGTCAGCCGCCGTCGGGCCGTGGCGGAGGGGCGCGTGCTCATGTCCGCTGATGCGCTCGACCAGGTACGCGAAGCGACCATCGCCAAAGGAGATGTGCGATCGGTGGCCGAGGTGGCGGGAGTGATGGCAGCGAAGCGAACCAGCGAAAGCATCCCTCTCTGCCACCCGGTCCCGCTCGATCGCATTGCCGTCGACACCGAGCTGGTGCCGGCCTGGCCCGGGATCCGGGTCACCGCCACGGCCGAGGCAACGGCGCGCACCGGAGTGGAGATGGAGGCGTTGATGGCGGTCAGCATGACCTGCCTCACGATTTACGACATGGTCAAGAGCGTCGACCGCGGCATGCGGATCGACGGAATCCGACTGCTGGAAAAAACCGGCGGGACGCGCGGGTCGTGGCGCGCCGCCGACGTGCCCGGACCGAACACGGAGGACACGCAATGATCAAACGACTTGTTCCCCAGATCGCGGTGGCCGTGATCGGCGCCGTGGCGGTGGTGGCACTGGGCGGCGTCTCGAGCCGGCTGGCCGCCCGCCGTCCGCCGATGGTGGTGGACTCGACGTCGGCGCTGGCCGTCGTCCAGGCCCAGCTCGCCGACACCCGGCGCGAACTGGATCGCGCCCATCAGGTGCTGGAGTTCTCGGGTCTCTACAGTATCCCCGCCGATCTCTCGGCGAAGATCTACGACGATGCCGTCGAGGCCGGCATTCCGCCGACTGTCGGCTTCCAGCTGGTCAAGATCGAAAGCGATTTTCACAACGACGCCGAGAGCGATGCCTCCGCCATCGGCCTGACGCAGGTACGGCTCCCGACCGCCCGCATCTACGACCCGACGGTCGCCGCCAGCGACCTGATGAATCCCGACGTCAATCTCCGGGTCGGTTTCCACTACCTCCAGGACCTGCTGGCGCGGTTCGATCAGGACCTTCCGTTGGCGCTCGAGGCCTACAACAAGGGCCCCACGCTGGTCCAGGCGCAGATGGACCTGGGTTCCGATGTTCGCGGGTGGTATTCGCGGGCGGTGTTGGCGGGGACGCGGCACGGAAGCTGACGCCGCGGGGCGACTCAGCTTCCTGGAATACGCAACATCTGGCCGACGTAGATGCGGCCGTTCTTGTCGAGACCGTTGAGCGCGATCAACGCCGACTGACTGGTGCCGAACGAGGCGGCGATGCCGCTGACCGTCTCGCCGGCCCGCACCACGTGGGTCGATTCATCGCCGCTGGTGGCGATGATCAGTTCCTGCCCGGCGCGCAGCACGTCGCTTGATCGCAGGCCGTTGGCGGCGCGCAACGACGCCACGGTCGTGCCGAAATGCCGAGCGATGCCCGACAGTGTCTCGCTACGCGCCACCACGTAACGCCGCATGATGATCCGGCCGTCGATCGGGGGATCGGGCTCGCGCAGCACCGCGAGCGGAATCCCGGTCGTTACCGGGACATACAGGGTCGTGCCGTTCGGCACGCGCACCCGGCCGCGGGCCACGCGGTTGACCTCGCGGATCCGGCCGACGGAGACGTCGTACTTCCGGGCGATGGCGGTCAACGATTCGCCGCCGGCGACCTGCACCGCCACGATGGCGCGCCGTGCCGCCGGTGTCAGGCGGCCGTAGCGCGCCGCGACCGTGTCGGCGGTGCCGCCCGGAACCCGGACCGCATAGGACACGCCCGGCGGCGTCACCGCACGCAGCAATTGCGGATTGAGCGCCCGCATCGCGCTGAGCGTGGTGTCGGCCAGCGTCGCGATCAGATCCAGTCCGGTGCCACCGTCGACGACCACCGAGTCGAGCGGAAACGGCGGTACACTGTCGGGCACGGTGAACCCGAAGTGGTCAGGCTGCCGGGCGATCAGCGCGGCGGCGATCAGCTCGGGCACGTAATCCTTCGTCTCTTCCAGGATCAGGTGGGTGTCGGCCAGCGAGAAGAAGGCGTCGTCTGGCCCGCTCGGCGAACCGATCACGTCGAGCCCCCGCGCCACCCGTCCCGCGCCGGCGTTGTACGCCGCCGCCGCGAGGTACGGCGAATTGAAGCGCGCCACCAGCTGCGCCAGATCGCGGCTCGCGGCGTCGGTTGCCTTGATCGGGTCGCGGCGTTCGTCCACCCACGAATCCATCCGCAGGCCGTAGAGTCGCGCGGTGCCAGCCATGAACTGCCACATGCCCACGGCACGCGAACGACTCACCGCGTCGGCGGAGAACCCCGATTCGATCAACGCCAGATAGATCATGTCGCCGGGCAGGCCGGCCTCGGCCAGCCGCGCCCGGATGTAGTCCTGGAAGCGCGGCATGCGCGACAACCAGATCTGGAAGCGGTCGTGCGCCTTGCCGCTGAAGTAGTCGAGGTAGTACCTGACGCGCGGCTGATCGGCATAATCGTCGACGTCGAGTGCCCCCGCAGGCACCGCCAGATCGGGGAGTGAATCGCCCGGCACGCTGTCGGCCAGCGACGTGAGCAGGGCGTCGTCGGCCGCCGAGTCCTGCGTCGATTCAGTATCGGAAACGACCAGCGTCCGCGAGCGGCCGCGAACGGCGACGAGCGATCGGGGCACAGTGGATTCGGGCGGCGCGGACACCGTGGAATCGAGCGGCGCCGGCACGGTTGCGACGCGCACCGCCTTGCCGGCACACGCCGGCAGGCACACCAGTGTAGCCGCGAGGAGCCGACGAATCATCGTGGAACCTCTCTGGGTTGGTGGCGAGTGGGAAGCAGCCCCCGACTCCTGAGCGTCGGCAGCTGACAACCGTCTGTGTAGTGATGCACCACGCTGGGGTTCTGTCGCCCGGCGGGGCCGATAGGGGCGGTGGGGCTCGAACCCACGACCTGCCGGTTAAAAGCCGGATGCTCTACCAGCTGAGCTACACCCCCGCGGTACTAGAGGATAGACGCGCCAGCGGAGGAGCGGAAGCGCCGCGGCCGGCGCCGTTTCACTTCGCCGCCGCGGGCGCCAGCGTGAAGACCAGCCAGTCGCCCCGCTTGCGCATCGACTTGGGTTGCAGCGTGTCGAGCGACGGCACCGGAATCATCGACACCACCGCGATGTGCCCGCCGGGCAGCCGGCGCCTGGTGCGCGCCGCCGTTCCCTCGCCATAGTCGGAGTGGAAGTCGCCGTTGACGTGGATCACCAACGGCGGTGCGCCGCCGGCCGTCCGCAGCCGCGCGATCGATTCCGCCATCGTCTCGTCCTTGACGCACTGGGCCTGATAGAACGTGCGGGTCATGGCCGCCATCTCCCGAGCCGACGGCTTCGGGCCGTCACCCATCGGATGATTGCTCATCTCCGCGGCGAACCGCTTGTAGTAATCGTCGTTGGTGGGGCACTGGAACTGCGCCGCCGCGAACACGCGCGCCGAATCGGGGAGCGAATCGATCGCTGCGAGACCGCGGCCGGACACGGTGGCGGCAATGTGCCGTGGAATGTTGCCGGCAACGACCCGCCAGCCGTGGGCCCTGGCGAATTCCACGAGCGGGCGATAATCGGTGGCGTAATTGGGCCACGGCCGCGACATGCGCAGAAAGTCGGCCTCGCTCATCCGGCCGGCGAGATAGGCGTCGAGCACTGGTTGCACGTCGCGCTCGAACATCTCCAGCGCGAGGACCACGTCGTGCCGCCGCCGCCCCACCGATTCCAGCACCGCCAGTTCCATGCGATGCGTTCCCGGATCGTCATGCTGCTCGCCGAGAAACACCACGTCGTCGCGCGAGAGCTCCGCCGCCATCGCCTCGAGATCGCTGAAGCGCTTGTGGTGACTGTCGTAGACGCGATTCGGCGTCCAGCTGCCTTGCGCCGTGTCGGCGGCGGCGAGACCGGTGACCATGAGCAGCAGATGCCACAGACTCACAGGGCAAGCTCCTCTTGCGCGATGGCGGTGGCGCAGAACAGGGTCCGATGATGCGGCGTGAGGCCCATCACGCGGAGCGCGGCGAGATGCTCGGCGGTGCCGTATCCCACGTTGTGTTCCCACCCGTACCCGGGACGCCGCGTGGCGAGCGCCAGCATGACGTGGTCGCGCGCCACCTTGGCCAGCAGCGAGGCCGCCGCCACGGCGTGGCAGAGCGCGTCGCCGTGCGGCACCGCCTGATGCGGTTCGAGCAGTTCGGGAACCGCGTGGCCGTCGACGATCAGTTGCGCCACCACGTCACCGGGCAGGCGCCCGCGGCAACGGGCGAGCGCCCGTTTCATCGCCAGCGCCGTGGCGCCGCGGATATTGTGCCGTCCGATTTCGCGTACGCTCGCCGCGCCGAGTCCCCATGCCAGCGCGTCGTGCCGGATCCGTTCCACCAGCGCGACCCGCTTGGCCGCATCCTTGACCTGCTTGGAATCCTTGACGCCTTCGATGCCGCGGTGCCGCCGGGGGAAGCACACCGCGGCGGCCACGACCGGGCCGGCCAGCGGCCCGCGCCCCACCTCGTCGATGCCGATCAGCACCGCGCCGGTGCGCCACACCTGGCGCTCGTAATGCAGGAAGTTCACCGCGGTAATGTAGCCCCGGCCGCGGGCGTCACTCGGAGTCGCGCTTCTCCTGGATGCGCGAGGCCTTGCCGCTGAGCCGCCGCAGATAGTAGAGCTTCGCGCGCCGAACCCGCCCGCGCCGCACCACCTCGATCGACGCGTACATCGGCGAGTGCAGCGGGAAGACCCGTTCAACGCCGACGCCGGCGGAGATCTTCCGGACGGTGAAGGTCTCGTTCATCCCGCCGCCGCGACGTCCCACGACGACGCCTTCGAACGCCTGCAGCCGTTCCTTGTCGCCCTCGCGCACCCGGACCATGACGCGCACCGTGTCGCCGGCGTCGAAGCGCGGGATGTCGCTGCGCATCCCTTCGCGGGACAGTTTCTCGATGGTATCGGCCGCCATGTCGTTCTCCTGCGCTCTCGCGCGTCAGATGTCAGGACTTCGCGTCCCGATCGTCGTCGGTCCGCTCCGTTGCCTTGAACGCCGCCCACAGGTCGGGGCGCCGCTCCCGGGTGATCCGCTCCGATTCTGCTTCCCGCCACGCCGCGATGGCGGCGTGGTGGCCCGACAGGAGCACGTCGGGCACGCTGCGGCCCCGCACTTCGGCGGGGCGGGTATAGCTCGGCGGACTCAGCAGCCCGTCGTAGTGCGAGTCGGAACTCGCCGACTCGTGATCGCCGATGGCGCCGGGAAGCAGGCGGACCACCGCGTCGATGATGCACAGCGCCGCCGGCTCACCCCCCGACAACACGAAATCGCCCAGCGAGACCTCTTCCGCCCCCAGCAGCTCCACGGCGCGCTGGTCGATGTCCTTGTAGTGTCCGGCCACCAGCGTCAGGGCGTCACCCAGCGACCAGCGCACCGCGTCCACGTGCTTGAACGTCCGGCCCCGCGCCGACAACACCACCACCGGACCCGTCGGCCCGAGACTCTCCACCGCTTCCAGCACCGGCTCGGCCCGCAGGACCATCCCGGCGCCGCCGCCGAACGGATAATCATCGACGGTGTGATGCCGGTCGTGCGCGAAGTCGCGCAGCGCCACCAGCCGGAACGCCACCTTCCCCGCCGCCGCCGCGCGCCCCGGGATGCTCGCCGCGAGGTACGGCGCCAGCGTCTCCGGAAACAGCGTCACGACGTTCACCGTCAGCATCCGCTACTCCAGCAATCCGTCGGGCACCCGCACCACCAGCCGGCGCGCGGCGCGATCGGTCTGCCGCACGTACTCGGCCCGGAACGGCAGCATGAACTCCCTGGTGGCGCCCTGCACCTCGATGGTGCATCCCTGCGGGAGTTCGTACACGGCGCTGACGATGCCCAGCGGTTGTGCCGACTCGTCCTGCACCGCCCACCCGACGAGTTCCTGCTGGTACACCTCGTCGTCGTTCAGGGGCGGCAACGCGTCGCGGTCGACCGCCAGCAACCGTCCCCGGTACGTCTCGACGGCCTCGCGGTCGCCGTGGCCGCGAAACCGCACCAGACATTCGCGGTGATAGATCCGCGCCTGCTCCACCGTCACACTTCCCAGCGCCATGCCCGCCAGGTCGATCACCCGCAATGTCCGGCCGGCGGCAAAGATCGCGGCCGGATCGTCCGTGAGCGGGAAGATCGCCAGTTCTCCCTTGAGGCCGTGCGGCTTGCGGATCCGCCCGACGACGATCGGCGGCGCCGCGTCACCCATGGTGACTAGACGCCGGCCTTCTTGAGCAGCGACGCGACCGTGTCCGACGGCGTGGCACCCTTCGACAGCCAGTGGCGCGCCTTGTCGAGGTCGAGCGTCACCGGATCCTTGACCGACCGCGGCCGATAGGACCCGATCACCTCGATGAAGCGCCCGTCACGCGGCGCTTCGCGATCGGTGACGACGATGCGATACATCGGAACGCTCTTGCGCCCCTCGCGGCGCAACCGAATCCGTACGGCCATTGGCTCTTCTCTCCCGACTCCGGTTCAGCGCGGGGGGTACGGCGCGCCGCCCCCGAAGGGCAGCTTCATGCCGGGTTTGCCCGCGACCTTCATGAACTTCTGCATCTGCTTGAACTGCGACAGCAACTGATTGACTTCCTGCACCGGGCGCCCCGAACCGCGCGCCACCCGCGCCCGCCGCGACCCGTTCATCACGTCGGGGTCGGTCCGCTCACGCCGGGTCATCGAGAGCACGATGGCCTCGACATGCTTGATCCGGCGCTCGTCGAGGTTGGCCCCCTTGAGCATCGCCGGATTGACCCCCGGCAACATGCCGAGCACGTTCTTGAGCGGCCCCAGCTTCTGCATCTGCCGCATCGCGGCCAGGAAATCGTCGAGATCGAGTCCCTTCTTCGACCCCGCCTTGCGGGCCAGCCGCTTCGCCTCGGCCTCGTCGACCTGCTCCTGCGCCTTCTCCACCAGCGAGAGCACGTCGCCCTGCTGCAGGATCCGTCCCGCCAGGCGGTCCGGATAGAACAGCTCCAGCGCATCGAGCCCTTCACCGGTGCCGATCAGCTTGATCGGCGCATGCGTCACGCCGTAGATCGACAGCGCCGCACCGCCGCGGGCATCGCCGTCCATCTTGGTGAGCACCACGCCGGTGATGCCGAGCGCGTCGTGAAACCCGCGGGCGATGCGCACCGCGTCCTGCCCGGTCATGCCGTCGGCGACCAGCAGGATCTCCGTGGGCGATACCGCCGCCTTGAGTCGCACCAGCTCCTGCATCATCGCGTCGTCGATCTGCAACCGGCCCGCCGTATCGACGATCACCGTCCGGGCGCGCGCCTTGCTCGCCGCTTCCAACCCGCGCCGCACCAGCGCCACCACATCGCGCTGGTCGGGCTCGCCGTACACCTCGACGCCGACCTGGGCCCCCAACGTCCGCAACTGCTCCACCGCGGCGGGGCGGTACACGTCGGCGGCAACGAGATACGGCGCCTTCTGCTCCGCCTTGAGCCGCCGGGCGAGCTTGCCGGCCGTGGTCGTCTTGCCCGAGCCCTGCAGCCCGACGATCAACATCACGGTGGGCGGCACCGGCGCGAATGCCAGCGGCGCCTGCCGCTCGCCCAACATCGTGACCAGTTCGTCGTAGACGATCTTGACCAGTTGCTGGCCCGGTCGCACCGACTTGAGCAGGTCCTGCCCCACCGCCGCCGCCTGCACCCGCTCGAGAAACTCGCGGGTCAGTTCGAAGGAGACATCGGCCTCGAGCAGGATGCGGCGGATCTCGCGCAACCCCTCGCGGACGTCGCCCTCACTGAGGACGCCACGGCCGCCGATCCGGCGCAGGGCGTCGGTCAGCTTGGAGGACAGCTCTTCCAACATAGCCATTAAAGATAGCCGGGGGTGGGGGGTTAGTCATTGGTCGAGGGCCGAGGGTCGACGGGCGACCGATCTACCGCACGACTATCCCCGGCACCTTCCCCCACCCCGCCCACCCCACCGGCGCCACCACCACCCTGGTCGCCAGCCGGCCGACCGGGTGCAGCGAGTCGACCCGCACCCGGTAACCGGGTCGCGGGCGCGCCTCGAGCGGGCCGGCCACCCGGGTCGCGAACGGCCCCGCGTCGGCGGGCGTGTCCCAGACCGTCACCCACACCAGCGCAGGCCCGTCCGGGCTGTGATAGACCCGCATCCGGTCGCCGCCCCAGCCGATGGCGGAGTCCGACGAGACAGTGGTACGCCCCGCCAGCGTCGCCCGCAGGATGTCGATGTCGTACTCACCGAAGGTGTCCTCGAAGAACACTCCCGCGGTGTCGCCGGTGAAGCGCACCACCAGTGGCACATCGCCGCGCGCGTACCGGGCCGGGTGCAGCACCTCCTCGGTCGAGAGCGGCATGCGACTGCCGAACGGCTCCTGTCCGGGGAAGGTCACGTCGAACCAGCGCAGGAATTCACTCCCGGCCAGGTAGGGAAAGGTGAGACTTTCGCGCACCACCATCGGTGCGCGCCCGAACACCGTTCCGGTGAACTGTTGCTGCTGCAGCTGCTGCTTGAACGTGGTCCAGAACTCGTCGTTGCCGATCATGTCGGCCGCGGGGAACATCGCCTGCAGCGAGGCCAGCGTGGCCTGCCCTTCCAGCACCGCCTGCGCCGCGGTGAGCCGGTCGGCGTCGGTGGTGTCGTGGAGAATCGAGTCGACCGGCGTGTACTGGTCCTGCAGCGCGTGCACCATCTCGTGCGCCAGCACCAGCCTGAGCTGCGCCGGGTCGGCGCCGGTGAGCGTGAAGAGCGTCGTGGAGTCGGGATCGAAGAACCCGGCGATCTGTTCGGTGTAGAGATCGACGAACAGCTGCCGCAGATCGACGCTGTCGGGCAGCATGCCGAGGAGCCGGAAGACGTCACGCACGCCGTCGAGTCGCTCGGGCGGCATTTCCCGATTCATCTTGGCAATGAGATAGCCGTGAATCTGGTCGCGAGTGCGCACCGCCGACTTCGGCACGGTCTTGAACTTGAGGCCCGTGGCCGCCGACACCGCCGGCATCAGCGAATCGATCAGCACCGCCACCTGCCGCTCGTCGGCCGATTGCGCCACCGCGCGCGGCGCGCCGCGGCACGCCGCCACCAGACCAGCCAGCCAACCCAGCACCAGCAGACGCCGCACCATCACCCTCCCATGCCGAATGCACCGGCGGACTGCACCGGCAGCCGCCGCGACCATAGCTTAGTGAAGTCCCCCCCGACACCATACCCCCGCACCACCGCCGGCGAGGTCGCTTCGATGCCCAGGCGCCACGGATTATTCACCACCGCCCTGCTCGCGCTTCCGCTCCTCTTTCCCGCCCCGGGCGCCGCGCAGCGCGGCGGCGGCCGGGGGCGCGGCGGGCCGCCCGGACCACCCATCCTGCTCGAGCCGGCGCACGTCTTCACGGCGCTCGACGAGTCGCTCCATGACGGGTGGGTGGTGCTGGTGGATCGGGGCCGCATCGCGGCTGCCGGGCCGGCATCGAGCGTCACCGTCCCCACCGGCGCGCGCGTCATCCAGCTCCCCGGCATGACGCTGCTGCCGGGGATGATCGAAGGCCACGGCCACATGCTGCTGCATCCGTACAACGAAACGCCGTGGAACGATCAGGTACTCTACGAACCGTTGGCGCTGCGGATCGCGCGGGCCACCGTCTCGGCGAGGAACACCCTGATGGCGGGCCTCACCACCGAGCGCGACCTCGGCACCGAAGGGGCGATGTACGCCGACGTGGGACTCCGCGATGCCATCAACCAGGGAATCATTCCCGGGCCGCGCATGATCGTGGTGACGCGCGCCATCGTGGCCAAGGGTGCATACGGCGTGAAGGGTGCCCCGGAGTGGGACCTCCCCCTTGGCGGCCAGGAAGTCGGCAACATCGACGAGATGGAAAGCGTGGTGCGCGAGCAGATCGGCAAGGGCGCAGACTGGATCAAGCTCTACGGCGACTACAGCTGGGGACCGCACCCGGGCTCGCATCCCACCTTCACCGAAGACGAGATCCGCCGAGCCGTCGAAGTCGCGGGCCAGGCCGGTGACTACGTCGCGGTGCACACCAACACCACCGAGGGGATGCGCCGGGCGGCGGATGCCGGCGTGGCCACGATCGAACACGGTGACGGCGGCACGCCCGAGGTGTTCGCACTGATGAAACAGAACAACGTCGGTTTCATCCCGACGCTCGCGGCCACCGACGCCATCGCCCAGTACGGCGGGTGGAACAAGGGCACCGATCCCGAACCGCGCAGCGTGCAGAACAAGCGCGCCATGTTCAAGCTGGCACTCGCCTCGGGGGTGAAGATCGGCATGGGGGGCGACGTCGGCGTCTTCCCGCACGGCGACAACGTCCGCGAGATGATCCTGATGGTGGACTACGGCATGACGGCGCCGCAGGCGCTGCTCTCGGCGACGTCGCGCAACGCCGACATCTTCCATCTGGCCGACCGCGGGTCGATCCAGCCGGGGCTGCTCGCCGACCTGATCGCGGTCGAGGGCGACCCGACGCATGACATCTCGGTGATGCACAAGGTGGATTTCGTGATGAAAGGCGGCGAGGTCGTCAAGACGCCGTGACGGCCGCTACTGCTTCTCGATGGTGAGCAGCGCCGATGCTGTCGCGGTGGAACCAGCACCTGAGACATCGAGCTGCATCCGGTAGCGACCCGCCGGAAGGTTCTTGAGCCCCAGCGTACGCGCCACTTCCATCCAGGGATGGTCCGCGGCCTGCGACACCGCAATGGTGAGCCGCGCCGACTTCCCCGGCTTGGCATCCGCGTCGTAGACAGC
Source organism: uncultured Gemmatimonadales bacterium (assembly GCA_963697065.1). GTDB lineage: Bacteria > Gemmatimonadota > Gemmatimonadetes > Gemmatimonadales > GWC2-71-9 > Palsa-1233. The sequence continues at coordinate 1,470,023 of CAVOMQ010000001.1, read as the reverse complement.
GAACCGCATCTGGTACGTCACTCCCGGCCGGGCGCCGCTCAGCTGCACGTAGACCTCGGCACTTCCGCCCACGGCAAAGGTATTGAGCGGATTGAGCGGGACCGCCGCGGTGCCGGAGTACCAGCGGACCTGGCTCTCCTGGCGCCCGAGGACGATATCACTCACCGTCAGGGCCGCGCCCGGCGCCGGAACCCGCACGCCACTCAACTCCGCCACTGCCCCCCGGCCGTCGGCCTGCGTGACGACGGCGCTGGTGGTGTAGGTACCACCGGGAACGGGAAGCTCCAGCATGCCGGTGAGGAACTGGTTCTTGCCGAGTTGACTGTCGGCAAGGAACTCGTGGGGCGAGTGGAGCTCGAACCGCTGGCCGTCGCTCTCACGCACCGCCATGAGACGGAGATCGACCGAGTACATCACGCGCCCGGCCTCCGGCAGCGACGTGGACTTGAGCTGGTCACCCGGGATCGCGTAGGCCACCACCAGCCGCGGCGAAACACCACCGGCGCTGTCGAGCGCGAATATCTGCACCGCGGGCGTCACGGCATGCGTGAAGGTGCGGGGATAGGCATCGGTTCGGGTGGCGGTATCGATCGCGGCACGGCCGTTGTCCCGCGCCACAACCAGCGCGGCACTGCTCTGGCGCCCGCCTTCGAGGCGGACTTCGGAATTGAGGACGTCGGCGGCGGCGCCGAGTGCTGCCGCGCGGCCGGTGAACGGATTCGCGGTGTCGACATCGCATTTCGTATGTGGGACGTATGTGTCCTTTGCCCCAAGGTGAACCGGCGCATTGCGCGTCGACACCGGACAGAGCGGCTGGTACACGCTGCAGATCTGGTTCCGCACTTCCGGAGGTTCGGAGAGCAGCGAGGGGACCAGCGTCGACGCGCCGTTCGAACCCTGGAAGTCGCTCTCCCGGAACTGCAGCACCAACCGACCATCCGGCCGGTCGTACACCCAGACCTCGGTCGCGATGCCGCTGATGCCGCTCGCCATGTGATCCGGCGGGCCCTGCCGGATCCAGACCGCGCCGCGGTCGTCGACCAGGTCCTGCACCGGCTTGTAGTAGTCGAACGGCACATCGGCGCCGACCGTCGCGGCATCGAAGGCCAGGCGGGCTTCGTCGGGGAAGCACTCGGCGTACTTCAGCGCGAACCGGCGGGCATCGTCTTCGTCCTCCATCTCACCGGTCGGGAGGACGGAGTGAAACGTCTGGCGTCCGGTTTCCGGCAGCGACAGCCGGAAGTACTGCATGGCGTGTTCGAGCCGCTGGTAGTGTTCGATCAACCGGGCGCCGTCGGGCCGCCCTTCTTCGATGTCGCGCCTGGACCAGAAATACGTCACCCACGCCGATCGCCGCTCCGCCGGCACCGTGTCCCACGCCGCCAGCTCCTCCGGCGTGGCGACCCAGGCCAGCGCCTGTCGATACGCCTGCTGCGACGCCGCGGTATTCGTCGCCGCGCCGCGGAACAGCACCTCGCGGCCGGCGTCAGGATGCCCGGTGCGGTACAGGTCGCGCGCGAGACCCAGCGACACCACCCCGCTATCGACCCGGCCCGTGGCCAGCGCGCGATGTTCCAGCGCAATCGCGGAATCGAGGTCGCCGCCGTCGCGCTCGAGCACCGCTGCTTCCGCCATGGCGTCGGGAGAGAGCAGTCGCCGCTCGCGCCGCAGCAGCGCCACGCGGTCCTTGAGCGCCGACGATCCTTCGCGTGGCTCCGGCGTCCGGGCCAGCGCGTCGACCGCCATTGCAAAGGTGTCATCCAGCTGGACCGCGCGGATGAACGCGTTGGCCGCACCATCGAGGTAGCTCACACCGACCGGCATCAGCGCACCGCCCTTGGTGAAGACGGTATCGCGCGCCAGCTGCAGCCGGACCAGTCCCAATCCGTACCAGGCCACCGGCGATCCGGGCTGATCCACCACCGCCCGCTCGAGGAGATCCTGCGCCTGCAGCGCGTCGTTTCGCTGCCGCGAGAGTTCGCTGCGGCGCTCGGTGACGAGGCCGGTGCAGAGCCGGGCATCGTCGCCCGTGAACGACGCACAGCGTTGGGCGGTGAGTTGGTCGGTCGACGTGACGGCGGCGAGCGGGGCAAGGAGCACGACCGGGTCAACCGTCTGCTGCGCCACCGCGCGCACCGCGGGAACGGCGAGCAGTGGCAACATGGCCAGGATGCAGCGGAACGGCGGGCGACCCATCGGCACTCCGGATTACCGAAACCGTAATCCAATGTCGGGCGATCGCAAGTGGGCGGGCCGGTTCACCCCACGATCATGCCCCGGTACCAGTCGAGAATGGCGGGACCGGCGATCCAGCAGGCTGCCGCACCGAGGGCGAGAAAGATCCCGAACGGCACCAGCTTGTCGCGCCCCATCAGCTTGAACGGCAGGAAGATCACGGTGCCGAGCGCGGCACCCAGAAAGAGCGACAACAGCACGCCCTGCCACCCCAGGAAGGCGCCGATCATTGCCATCATCTTGATGTCGCCACCACCCATGGCGTCCTGGCCGAACAGCTTCGACCCGGCCCATGCCACCAGCCACAACAGCGCGAATCCGACCGCGGCGCCGAGGATCGCCTGCTGCCATGCCAACGCGCCGCCGAACAGCGCGAACGCGACGCCGACGACCGTTCCACCCACCGAGAACTCGTCGGGGATGATGTATTCCCGCGCGTCGCTCACCGCGATGCCGAGCAGGATGGTGCCGAAGACCGCCGCACGCAGCGCCTCGACCGCCACGCCGTAATGCCACACCGCCCCGAGCCAGATGATGCCGGTGGCAAGTTCCACCGCCGGGTATCGCCACGGAATCGGCAGCTGGCAATGGCGGCAGCGCGCCCGCAGCACCAGCCATGACACCACCGGCACGTTGTCATACCACGCGATGAGATTGCCGCACTGCGGGCAACGCGATCGCGGCCGGACCACCGACTCGCGCGCTGGCCAGCGGACGATGCAGACGTTGAGGAACGAGCCAAGCACCAGGCCAAGCACGGCCGCGAGCACCGCGACGGGCCAGGGCGCGTTGGCTGCCATCGCCGGTTCCGTCATCGGGTCAGCTCGAACAGCAGGATCGCCGCCGCCGCCGCCACGTTGAGCGACTCGGCGTCCGCCCGGACCGGAATGGTGAGCCGGTGGCGGGCGCGGGCCAGCAGGTCGGCGTGGAGCCCGGCGCCCTCGTTGCCGAAGGCGATGGCCAGGGGAATCTCCGAAGCGCCAAATGGCGTCTTGAAAACGCCATTTGGCGCATCGCCGGTCGCCGCGCAGAGCGTGACGCCAGCGCCGTCGAGCCAGGCGAGCACCGCGGTGACATCGGCGTGCCGCGCCGGCAGCCGGAACAGCGCTCCCATTGCGGCACGCACCGTCTTGGGGTTGGTGAGGTCGGCGGTTCCCGGCAGCGCGATCAACCCGGTCGCGCCGAGCGCGAACGCGGTGCGGGCGATCGCGCCGACGTTCCCCGGATCCTGCACCCCATCCAGCAGCACCACCGGCTGGCGCGGTGCGACCGGAATCGCCTCGAGCGTCCATTCTCGCGGCCGGTAGACCGCGATCACGCCCTGGGGGTGTTCCGTCGCCGCCGCCGCCGTCAGTTCGGCATCGGTCACCTCCTCGACCGGCGCGCCGCTGGCCCGGAGCGCTGCCTCGAGCGCCACGCCGCGCGCCGTGCCGCGAAGCGACGGCGCAATCACGCCGCCCTTGCAGTTCACGCCGGCGCGAAGCATTTCTTCCACCAGCCGCACCCCTTCAGCGAGTGCCAGCTGGCGGTGTTCCCGGCCCTTGCGCCGGTGCAGATCGCGGATGGTGCTCAACAAGGCCATGGGATCGGAGGCGAGGTGAACGATGGCGCGCGCCGGATCGCCCTCACGATCGCCGGCTCGGACTCGGGGGGGGGCGCCGGCATCCAGGCCGACCTGAAGACGTTCGCCGCCTTCGGCTGCTTCGGCACCTCGGTGGTCACCGCCGTCACCGCGCAGAACACCCTCGGCGTGCGTCTGGTGCACCCGATCCCGACCGAAGTGATCGCCGCCCAGATCGACGCCCTTGCCGAAGATCTCCCCCCCGACGCGTTCAAGATCGGCATGCTCGGCACCGCCGACGCGGTGCACACCGTGGCGGAAATCGTCGGGGCGTGGGGATGGCGGAACCTGGTGCTCGACCCGGTGATCCGGTCGGGCACCGGCGAGCCGCTGTTGACCGATGCCGGTGTCGCGGCACTCGTCGAGCGCCTGCTGCCGCTCGCCGCGTGCGTCACACCGAATCTGGACGAAGCCGAGCGCCTCACCGGTCTTGTCGTGCGGAACCCCGAGGCGATGGCTGAAGCGGGCACGGTGCTGCTCGAACGCGGCGCGCGCACCGCGCTCGTCAAGGGCGGGCATCTCGACAGCGACATCCTCGTCGACGTGCTGGTGACCCCGGACGGGACCGAACGGTTCACGCGGACGCGGGTCGCCGCCGCCGCGACGCATGGCACCGGCTGCACGCTCTCGGCCGCGATCACGGCCGGCCTGGCGCAACGCCGCACCATCGACGAGGCGGTGCGCACCGGCATCGGCTACGTGCAGGCGGCGATGCGCGCCGCCCCGGGGCTGGGGCGCGGCAACGGCCCGCTCTGGCACGGCGTCGAACCGCGCGACCACTGACCGGGCAGGCGCCGCCGCTCACGGCGTCCCCGGCGGCGAGTCCAGACCCGCCACCACCGCTTCGACCAGCGCCGCCAATTGCCCGGCGACGCGGTCGGCGACTTCCATCACTTCGGCATGGTGCAGCGGCGTGGGGCTGATGCCGGCGGCCGGATTGGTGATGGTGGAAATCCCCAGCACCCGCATGCCTCGCGCGCGCGCCACGATCGTTTCCGGCACCGTGCTCATTCCCACCGCGTCGGCGCCGAGCCGTTCGAGCATCCGGATTTCCGACGGTGTCTCGTACGTCGGGCCGAGCAGCGCCGCGTAGACGCCTTCCTCGAGGGCCAGGTCGAGCGTCACCGCGGTGCGGCGCGCCAGCTCGCGCAGGCCACGGTCATACGCCTCGGTCATGTCCGGAAAGCGCGTCTCGCCCTCGAGCACCGGCCCTTCGAGCGGATTGCGGCCGGTGAGGTTGAGATGGTCGCTGATCAGCATCAGGGTGCCGGGACGGAACGAACGGCGGATGCCGCCGGCGGCGTTGGTCACGATCAGCGTACCCGCGCCGAGCGCCGCGAAGACCCGCACCGGCAGCGCGGCGGTCGCGGCGGAATGGCCTTCGTACATGTGGAAACGCCCGCTCTGGGTGATCACCGGCACGCCACCGAGCATGCCGGCCACCAGCTCGCCCTTGTGTCCCTGCACCGTCGGCAGGTGAAAGCCGGGGATATCGCCGTAGCCGATCTTCACCGCATCGGTGACCCGCGCGGCGAGCCGGCCCAGGCCGGAACCGAGCACGATACCGGCGCGCGGTGTGCGCGACCCGATGGCGCGACGCACCGCGTCGGTGGCACGGGCGACCACGTCGTCCTGCCCCGTGGTCACAGCAGCATCCCGGCGATCGCCGCGGAGAGGAAATTGGCCAGCGTGCCGGCGAGCATGGCGCGGAAGCCGAGTCTGGCCAGATCGCTCTTGCGGTTGGGGGCCAGCGCCCCGATGCCGCCGATCTGGATTCCCACCGACGAGAAGTTGGCAAAGCCGGCCAGCGCGAACGACGCGATGGTGAACGAGCGCGGATCGAGCGTCCCCTTCATCGGGCCGAGCTGCGAGAAGGCGATGAATTCGTTGAGCACCGCGCGGGTACCGAGCAGGCCGCCCACTGCGCCGCTGTCCTTCCACGGCACGCCCAGCACCCACGCCACCGGGCGGCCCACCCACGAGAACACGGTCTGCATGTCCGGCGGGAAGAACGGCGCCCACGAGTGGATCCACCCCATGCCGCCGTTGATCAGCGCGATCAGCGCGATGAACGAGATCAGCATCGCGATCACGTTCAGCATCAGGTGCAGCCCGTCCCCGGTGCCGCGCGCGGCGGCATCGACCAGGTTGACGTCGGTCTTGGGAATCTCGATGTGCACGTTGCCCATCGTCTCGGGGACTTCGGTCTCCGGTTCGAGCAGCTTGGCCATCATGATCGTCCCGGGCGCCGTCATGATCACCGCGGTCAGCAGGTGCCGCGCCTCGACCCCGAAGGCGATGTACGCCGCCATGATCGACCCGGACACGTGCGCCATGCCCGCCGTCATGACGGTCATCAGTTCCGAGTAGGTCATGGTGGGAAGGAACGGCCGGATGGTCAGTGGCGCTTCGGTCTGTCCCATGAAGATCGACGCACCCACGTTGAGACTCTCGGCGCCGCTGGCTCCGAGCAGCTTGCTCATCACCACGGCACAGCCGCGCACCACCACCTGCATGACGCCGAGATAGTAGAGGATGGCGAACAACGCGGAGATGAAGATGATCGCCGGCAGCACCTGGAACGCGAAGATCACCCCCAGCGACGAATTGGCCTTCCCGAGCTCGCCGAAGACGAATTCCGAACCGGCATAGGAATAGTGCAGCGCCGCGGTGACGGCGGCACCCAGCGTGCTGAACATGCGCTGCCCGAAGGGGATCCGCAGCACGAAGATGGCGAAGAGCAGCTGCAGCGAGAGTCCCCATGCCACGATCTTCCATTTCACCGCCTCGCGGTGGTGCGACAGCGCGTAGCCGAGCAGGACGATGAGCGCGATGCCGATGAGACCGGTGAAGCGCTGCGGCAGCGACACCGGCGCGGCCACCGGCGGTGGCGGTGGCGGGGCCGGTTGCTGGACGGCGGGCGTGGCGGGCGGCGTCGCGGACGGTTGCTGCGCGCCGTGCACCGGGGCGGCCTGCGCCACCAGATCGTGCAGGCCGTGGCCGGTGGCGCCGGGAAGGAACCAGGTGGCGGCGACCGCCACGAACATCCCCACGAAGCCGAACAGGAACCGCCGCCCGAAACCGAATTTCATGTCGCATGCTCCGCCGCGGACGGGCCGCGGTTCAGGGAAGGGCCGCCATCTCCTCGCGGGCCCGGGTCATCAGTCCGACCCGTTCCGGCCAGGGAAGAAACGCGAACTCGAAGGCCATCAGCGCCATGTCGTACAGCTCGCCGGTAGAAAAACCGAGCGCCTGCTCGGCAATGGCGTACTCGTCGCTGAGCCGCACGCCGCTCATCAGCCAGGAATCGGTGCAGAGAGTCAGTGCCACGCCGGCGTCGTAATAGCGGCGAACCGGATGGTCGGCGGCACGGGCCACGGCCCGGGTCTGGACATTGCTGGTGATGTTGATCTCGAGGCAGATGCGCCGGTCTCGAACGTAGCGCAGCAGCTCGGGATTTTCACCCAGACGGGTGCCGTGGCCGATGCGGTTGGCGTGGCAGCTGTGGATCGCCTCGAAGATCGATTCCCACCCCGCCGCCTCGCCGGCATGCACCGTGATGCCGAGTCCGCCACGCGCGGCGATGTCGAACGCTTCGCGGTGCACCTCGGGGGGGTGGGTCGCTTCTGATCCCGCGAGGTCGAACGCCACCACGCCGTGATCCTGCATCCGTACCGAGTGTTCGGCGATCGCGACCGAGCGTTCCGGTTCGTAGTGTCGGAGCGAACAGTTGATGATCCGCGAGATGACGCCGAACTCCAGCCGGCCCCGTTCCAGTCCGCGCCATTCGGCGGCGACGGCATCGTCCATCGAGAGGCCGCGCCGGGTACTGAGGTGCGGGCAGTAGCGCACTTCGAGATAGCGCAGGCCGTCGGCCGCGGCGTCGGCGACCATTTCGTAGGCCACGCGTTCGATGGCGTCGGGTTCCTGCAGCAGGGCGATGGTAGGCTCGAACCGCGCCAGATAATCATCGAGGTTGCGGGCGTCGGACACGAGCATCCAGCGGCGGAGTCCCTCGACGGTGTCGGCCGGCAGCGTGACACCGGCGGCCGGCGCCAGATCCAGCATGGTGGCCGGACGGAGCGCTCCGTCGAGATGGACGTGGAGTTCCGCCTTGGGAAGCCGGCGGAAGCGTTCAGCCATCGGCCGGGTCCGGAGCGGTCCGGGCCGATCGGAAGACGCGCAGCACGGCGCCGGCGGCGAGCGGGGTTGAAACCGCCACGCCCAGGCCGCGGGCGTCGGTCACCAGCGCCCGGCCGGCGGCGACGTCGCCGGCCAGCTCCGGGGCGTGCCGGGCAACCAGGTCGGAAACGGTGGCGCCGGCCGGCATCCGGACCAGCTGCTCGTTCAGGAAAACGGGGAAAGTGTCTGTCACGCGAGTAAATATCCCGTCACAAGTATCATTCCAGCAACGCCGTGCCGCTTGCGACGGACGCGGGGGCCTAGTTCGATTCGCCCCTACTCAGGTTCCGGAGCCGGGTGTGACCCATCGCGTTCTGGTCGTGGACGACGAAGCTGACATCACCGCGCTGGTCGCCTATCACCTGGCGAAGGCGGGATACCGCGTGTCCACGGCGAGCAGCGGCCCGGAAGCGCTCAAGGCGGCTCGCGAGGAGCGGCCTGACGTGGTGGTGCTCGACCTGATGCTCCCCGGAGTGGGCGGCTACGACGTGCTGGCCGAACTGCGCAAGCGCGAGGAGACCCGGGACGTCGGCGTCATCCTGCTCACGGCGCGGCGCGACGAACCGGACCGGATCCGCGGGCTCACCCTGGGGGCCGACGATTACCTCACCAAGCCGTTTTCGCCGGCCGAGCTGGTGCTCCGGGTGCAGGCCATTCTGCGGCGCCTGGCTGCACCGGCCGTCGCGGCCGGGTCCACCCTGGTGGTGGGTCCGCTGGCCATCGACCGGGCGGCCCACCGGGTCATGTTGAACGGCGAGGAGTTGAACCTGACGGCCACCGAGTACAAGCTCCTCGTGACCCTGGTGGAGCGCCGCGGACGGGTACAGTCCCGTCCGCACCTCCTCGAGACGGTCTGGGAAGCGCAACCGGACATTCAGACCCGAACGGTGGACATGCACGTTCAGCGACTGCGCAGCAAGCTGGGAGTGTTGGGCACGATGATCGAAACGGTGCGCGGCTTCGGCTACCGTTTCGCCGCCATGGACCGGAGTTCCCGGCCGGCGTGAGATTCGTCGCCAGGCTCGTCCTCGGCACCTTTACCGTTGTCGCGATCACGTTGCTGGTGTTGCTGTGGGTCTGGCCCTACAGCCCCGCCGGCGCCGTGGTGCTGGCGCTCGCCGTCTCGATCGGGCTGGCGTGGGCGGCAGGGGTGGCGATCACCGCCCCGCTCATTTCGCTGGCGCAGGCCGCCCGGGCCATCGCCGCTGGCGCTTCGCCGCGCTTTCCCCACTCGGGAATCCCGGAAGTCGACACGCTGGTGCAGGCGCTGCGGCGGATGCACCGCGACCTCGCCGACGGCTTCGGCGATCTGCAGCGCGAAAAGGCGGAAAGCACCGCGATCGTCGACGCGATGGTCGAAGGTGTCATCGCGGCCGATGCCAAGGGGCGGATCGTCACCGCCAACCCCGCCGCGCGCCGCTTGTTGGGGTACCCCGACACCGGGCCGCTTCCCGACCTTCCGGTGCTGTTCCGCAGCAAGGCGGCGCGCGAGGCGGTGGCCCAGGTGTTGGAGGGTCACCCGGTGCGCGACCGCGAAGTGGAGCTCGACACCCAGGTGCTCTCCCTCAACGCGCGGCCGCTGCCCGGGAGCGGTGCGGTGGTGGTGCTTCACGACCTCACGGCGATGCGGCGGCTGGAACAGGTGCGGCGCGACTTCGTGGCGAACGTCTCGCACGAACTGAAGACACCGCTGACGTCGATTTCGGGCTACGCCGAGACGCTGGCCGACCCCACCATCGACGACGCCACCCGGGCGCGCTTCCTGGCCACCATTCTCGCCAACGCCCACCGCATGCAGCACATGGTCGACGACCTGCTCGACCTGTCGCGGGTCGAATCGGGACGTTGGGTGCCCAAGACCGAACCGGTGGACCTCGCGGCGATCGCCGCCGAATCGTGGGCCGCGCTGGCCGACCGGGCAGCGGAACGGCAGGTGACGCTCGACCGGCAGATCGCGCCCGATGCGGCGAGCGTCGTGGCCGATCCGGAATCGATCCGCCACATCTTCGGCAATCTGTTCGACAACTCGTTGCGCCACGTGCCGGTCGGCGGCCACGTCGTGGTCCATTCGGCGCGGACCGACGGTGGTGTGACCGTAAGCGTCGCCGACGACGGATCGGGCATTCCGGCCGGGCACCTGCCGCGGATCTTCGAGCGCTTCTACCGCGTCGATCCGGCGCGGTCCCGCGCGGAAGGGGGAACCGGGCTGGGGCTGTCGATCGTGCGCCACATGGTCGAGGCCCACGGCGGGCGGGTGAGCGCCGAGAGCGAACCCCGGCAGGGCACCACGATCCGCTGCTGGTTTCCGGACGTGGCCGCCGGTTCCTGAGTCCCGCCGGGCAACGTTACCCACCCGTGACGCCGCCGACATGATGACGTGATGCCCGGGAAGCCCTTTACCTGCGCCCAGCGACGGCCGCGGATCTCCTGCCTCCCCGGTCCTCTCGCGGGAAGAAGTTCTCCCTCGGAGCAGGTGGAGGTCCCATGCATTTTCGCAATGCGTCACGAGTCATGCTCGCGGCGGCCTTCGGCCTCGTCGTGGGCGGTACCAGCGCACGGGCCCAGGTGTCGATTCACGGCGTCGGCTATACCCAGTTCGGGTACGGGTTGAAGACCGATTCTTCGCTGGCGAATCCCGGCAACGACAACAATTTCGACGTGACCCGCGCGTACGTGAACGTGCTCGGCGCCCTGCCCAACGGCGTGCAGACCCGCATCACCACCGATGTCGACGGCCGCAGCGCCAAGGCGACCCAGCTCACCATCCGGCTCAAGTATGCGTTCGTCGGCTGGACGCCCCAGGGCAGTTCGCTCACGTACAAGATGGGGTTGTTCACCACGCCCTGGATCGACTTCGAAGAAGCGATCTGGGATTATCGCATGCAGGGGCCGACGCTGTTCGACCGCAACGGCTTCTTCCCGTCGTCGGACTTCGGTCTTGGCGCCGACGGCAGCTGGAGCAAGGACGCGGTGAACATGCAGGTCGGCGTGTTCGACGGAGAAGGGTACAGCGGCACGCCGGGCGATCCGGGCAAGGACATCGAAGGCCGGGTGTCGTTCCGGCTGGCCTCGACGGATCAGGGCGGTCGCGTCGGCGGTCTGCGCCTGAGCGGTTACGGGCAGGTCGGCAAGGAGAACGGCGGCGGCTCGCGCAACCGGTTCATCGGCGAGCTGTCGTACAAGAGCAAGGCATTGACGCTGGCCGCGGAGTATGGATCGGGTCAGGACTCGACCGGTGCCACCACGCCGTCGCAGACGCGGACCGCGCTCGGGGTGTACGGGGTGTACAACCTGCCCAATTCGAAGGCGGCGCTCGTCGCCCGGTATGACAGCTACGATCCCAACACCGATGCCGCGGCCACGAATGACAAGGTGTCGCGGATCATCGCCGGTGTGGCATACAACATCGCGGCGAATCTCCGCGTGATGCTCGATGTCGACCTGGCATCGCTGCAGGGCGGCGGCAACAACGCCTTCGATTCCAAGAACAAGAATCTGCTCTTCCAGACCCAGTTCACGTTCTGACATCCCCAACACGGCTAATGCTCGAGAGGAGACGTACCCGATGACTCGCAGGATCACGCAGACCGCGCTGCTCGCCGCGGCGTTCGCGGGGGCAGCGACCACCGCCCTGCCGGCGCAGAAGCTGACCGGCGCCGGCAGCACATTCGGTGCCCCGCTGTACTTGCGCTGGGCGGACGCGTTCAAGCAGAAGACCGGCGTGGAGATCAACTACAATTCGATCGGCTCCGGCGGCGGCATCCTGCAGTTCACCGCCGGCACCGTCGACTTCGGCGCCACCGACGGTCCGATGAACGACCAGCAGATCGCCGCGGCGCAGGGCAACGTGGTGCACATCCCGACGGTCCTTGGCGGCGTGGTGTTGATGTGGAACGTGTCGGCCCTGGGGAGTCAGAAGCTCCGCTTCGACGGCCCGACGATCGCCAACATCTACCTTGGCAAGATCACCAAGTGGAACGATCCGGCGATCGCCAAGCTCAACCCGGGCGTCAAGCTTCCCAACCAGGACATCATCGTGGTGCACCGGTCGGACGGCTCGGGCACGTCGTACATCTTCGCCGACTACCTGAGCAAGGTGTCGCCGGAGTGGAAGAGCAAGGTGGGTTTCGGCACCTCGCCGAACTGGCCGACCGGTCTCGGCGGCAAGGGCAGTGAAGGCGTCACCCAGCAGGTCAAGAGCGTCGACGGCGCCGTCGGCTACGTCGAGTTGATCTACGCGCTCTCGAACAACCTCGTCTTCGCCGACGTCAAGAACGCCGCCGGCAACTTCGTGACCCCGTCACTACAGACCGTGTCAAATGCCGCGGCAGGCGTACAGTTCCCGGCCAACACCGATTTCCGGGTGTCGATTACCGACGCGCCGGGTGCGCAGGTCTATCCGATTTCGTCGTTCACCTGGCTGCTGGTGCGCAAGGACATGACGGATCCGGCCAAGGCGAAGGCGCTGAAGAACTTCCTGGCGTGGATGATCACCCCCCAGGCGGCCCAGATTGCCTCGTCGCTGCAGTTTGCGCCGCTGCCCGCCAAGGTGGTGAGTCTGATCAAGACGCGACTGAACACCCTGACCGTGAACGGCAAGCCGATCATGTAGCATTCCCCGCCCCGGGCCCGGCGCGATTGCTCCGGGCACCGGCGGCCGGGTCGGTTGTCCCGTTTCATCGCGCCACCCGTGACTCATTCGTTACACATCCGTGACGCCGAGCCTTCAGGGCGCACCTAAGCTCCTCAGGACATGACCAGCTCAACGCTCGAGTTGCCGCAGGAGGATCCCCGGCACGGCACGCTCATTGGCCGCGTTCTTGGCGACCGGGTCTTCCGCGTGCTGCTGACCGTCGCGGCGGCGAGCATCCCGGCGCTGATCCTGTTGCTGGTAGTCTTCCTGGTGCACGGCGCCCGGCCGGCCATCGCGCAATTCGGCCTGCATTTCATCGTGACCAGTACCTGGGATCCGATCGCCGGCGTGTTCGGTGCGGCACCGCTCATCTACGGCACGCTGATCACGTCGTTTCTCGCGCTGCTGATCGCCGTTCCGCTCTCGCTCGGCGTGGCAGTCTACCTGACCGAGTTCGCCCCGATGGCCATCCGACGGCCAGTGGCCACCATCATCGAACTGCTGGCCGCGGTCCCCAGCGTGGTCTATGGTCTCTGGGGCATCTTCGTCCTGATCCCGGTGCTGCAGCGCACGGCATTCCCATTTCTCCGCCACGTGCTGGGGTTCCTGCCGTTCTTCAAGGGAGTCATTTACGGTCCGTCGGTCCTGGCGGCGGGCGTCATCCTCGCCATCATGGTGATGCCGTTCATCATGTCGGTGTCGCGCGAGGTGCTGCTGGCGGTGCCGTCGACGCAACGGGAGGCCGCATTGGCCCTTGGTGCGACGCGCTGGGAGGCGGTCCGCACGGCGATCGTTCCCTATGCCCGTTCCGGCATCATCGGCGCGATCATCCTCGGCCTGGGCCGCGCCCTGGGCGAGACGATGGCGGTTACCATGCTGATCGGCAACCGGCATGACATGTCGGCGTCGTTCTTCGCGCCGGGATACACCATGGCCGCGGTGATCGCCAACGAGTTCTCCGAGGCGGCCACGCCGATGCACTATGCCGCGCTGACCTACGTCGCGCTGGTGCTCTTCGTGGTCACGGTGCTGGTCAATGCCGGCGCGCGGCTGCTGATCTGGCGGGTGGCGCGCGGCGCCGCCATCGGGAGCAAGGCGATATGAACCGACGCCAGTTCCGGCGGTTCAAGAGCAACGTCGCCGTCGCCGGGATGATCGTCGCGGTCATCCTCGCCGTCGCCCCGCTGCTGTTCATTCTCGGCTCGTTGCTGGTGCGCGGCGCAGGGAGTCTTTCGCTGGCATTCTTCACGAAGATGCCGGTTCCGCCGGGTGAAACCGGCGGTGGCGTGCTCAATTCCATCGTCGGGACGCTGATCATCGTCGGGATGGCGTGTGTCATCGGCGTTCCGATCGGGATCGGCGCCGGACTGTACTGCGCCGAGTACCCGACCAGTTACCTCGCGTGGATCACCCGTTTCGTCTCCGATGTGCTCAACGGCACCCCATCGATCGTCGTCGGCGTCTTTGCGTGGACCGCCGTCGTGGCACCGGCGAAGCACTTCTCGGCGTACGCCGGCGCGGTGGCACTCTCCATCCTGATGGTGCCGATGGTGATGCGGACCACCGAGGAGCTGATGAAGCTGGTGCCGCACTCGCTGCGCGAAGCGGCACTGGCGCTGGGATACCCCCGCTGGCGGACCTCGCTGAACGTGATCCTCCGCACGGCACTGCCCGGCATCATAACCGGGACCTTGCTGGCGGTGGCACGCATCGCCGGCGAGACCGCCCCGCTGCTCTTCACCGCGCTCGGCAACCAGTTCATGTCGCTCGACCCGAACGCCCCGATGGCGGCGCTGCCGCTGACCGTCTACCTGTACGCGAACGGCCCGTATGAAGAGTGGCACCGCAACGCCTGGGCGGCGGCCCTGGTGCTGATCCTGGTGGTGTTCGTGCTGAGCCTCGTCGCCCGGGTGGTGACGCGGCAACGCTTCGAGGTGGAGCGTGGTTGACGCCGCCCCGCGCCTCCGTACCGAAAAGTTGAGCGCCATGTACGGCAAGTTCACGGCCGTCAAGAACGTGTCGCTCGACTTCGCGCCGCTGCAGGTCCACGCGCTGATCGGCCCATCTGGCTGCGGCAAGTCGACGTTCCTCCGCACGCTGAACCGGATGCACGAGATCGGCGGGGTGGGCTGGATCACCGGCAAGATCTTTCTCGACGGTGTCGACGTCTACGCGCCCGATGTCAGCGTCATCCGGCTGCGCCGGCGGATCGGCATGGTCTTCCAGAAGCCGACGCCGTTTCCGACGATGTCGATCTACGACAACGTCGCCGCCGGCCTGGTGCTCAACGGCGGCATGCGCCGCGCCCAGATGGACGAGGTGGTGGAGCGCTCGCTGCGCCGTGCGGCCCTCTGGGAAGAGGTCAAGGACCGGCTCAAGACCAGCGCCGTGGCGCTCTCCGGTGGCCAGCAGCAGCGGCTCTGCGTGGCGCGGACCATCGCGCCGGAGCCGGAGGTGATCCTCTTCGACGAGCCGACCGCGTCGCTCGACCCGCAGGGGACGCAACGGATCGAGGAGCTGCTGTTCGAACTCAAGGGGGAGTTCACGATCGTCATCGTGACCCACAACATGCAGCAGGCGGCCCGGGTTTCGGATACCACCAGCTTCTTCTACCTCGGCGCCATGATCGAACACGGCCTGACGCGGCAGATCTTCACCGCGCCGCAAAACGAGCAGACGGAAGCCTACATTACAGGACGGTTCGGATGACCACAGTGATGCCTCCTCGCCCCGCCCGCGGCCCCCTGGCCGCCCCGCCCGTTCCGCGGACCACGCTGGAACAGCGCCGGTCCGCCCGGCCGGTGGATCACAGCGTGCCGGCCATCGAGGTCGTGGACTTCTCGTTCTGGTACGGCAAGCGGCAGATCCTGCACGATCTGTCGTTCAACGTACCGCAGCGCGCCGTGACGGCGATCATCGGCCCGTCCGGATGCGGCAAGTCCACCTTCCTCCGCTCCATCAACCGGATGAACGACCTCATCGCCGGCAGCCGTGCCGAAGGGCGGTTGGTCGTCGAGGGCACCTCGGTCTACGACCGGAGCATCGACCTGGTGGCGCATCGCCAACGGGTGGGAATGGTCTTCCAACGGCCTAATCCGTTCCCGAAGACGATCTTCGACAACGTGGCCTACGGGCCGGCGCTCAACGCGCTGGCGCCGCGGCGCGACCTGCCCGATCTGGTGGAGCGCTGCCTTCGCCAGGCAGCGTTGTGGGATGAGGTGAAGGACCGGCTCGACTCGCCAGCCACGGGCTTGTCCGGCGGCCAGCAGCAACGGCTCTGCATCGCCCGCGCGCTCGGCAACAAGCCGTCCATCCTGTTGATGGACGAACCGTGCTCGGCGCTCGATCCGATCGCCACCCAGAAGGTGGAAGAGCTGATCTTCGAGCTGAAGAAGGACTACACCATCGTCATCGTCACCCACAATCTGCAGCAGGCGGCGCGGATCTCGGACCTGACCGGGTTCTTCGACCGCGGCGTGCTGGTGGAAATCGGCGACACCGACCAGATCTTCACCGCCCCGAAGCACGAACGGACCGAGGCGTACATCACCGGGAGATTCGGATGAGCGTCGATACCCACCGGCATTTCCACGAAGATCTGAGCCAGGTGAAGGTCCGGCTGCTCACCATGTCGGGCGAGGCCGAGGCCGCGCTCGAACTGGCGGTCGAGGCACTGCTGGAGCGCGATGTCGACAAGGCGCGCGCCGTCATCTCGGGCGACCGCAGCATCGACGCCCTGGAAGTGGAGATCGAGCGGCAGTGCGTCGACCTGCTGGCCCTGCAGCAGCCGATGGCGCGCGATCTCCGGATGCTCACCTCGGCGCTCAAGATCGCCAACGACCTCGAGCGCGTAGGCGACCACGCGGTCAACATCGCCCAGTCGGCCGAGCGGCTTTCCCACACCCGGCCGATCACCCCGGAGCCGGAAATCGTGCAGATGGCGCGGCTCGCCCGGGGGATGCTCTCCGACGCATTGGAGGCCTTCATCCGGGGCGACGCCAGCGCCGGCCGCGAGGTCTGCCGCCGCGACGACAAGGTCGATGCCTTGCATCGGTCGGTCTTCCGGATTCTGTTGACGCACATGATGGAAGACCCGCACGTCATCAGCGCGGGCATGGAACTCTTCCTGGTGTCACGGAATCTCGAACGGGTAGCCGATCTCGCCACCAACATCGGCGAGGACGTCGTCTTCCTGGTGGAGGGCAAATCCATCAAGCACCACGCCGAGGACAGCGGCGAATCGATGACATGACCGACGCCGCTCCTCCCCGCGAGCGGCTCGGCGCCATCGACGTCGGATCGAATTCGATCCGCCTCCTGGTGGCCGACTACGACCCCGCAACGGGGCTCGACGTCATCGACGAAGTCAAGGACCAGCCGCGGCTCGGCACCGGCGTCGACGCCAGCCACGCCCTCAACATCGCCGCGATGGGCCGCGCCTATGCCGCGCTCAAGCGGATGAAGGAAGTGGCGGCGCGGCGCGGCGTGACGCGTCTCGCAGCCGTGGCCACGTCCGCGATGCGCGAGGCCCGCAACGGACCCGCCTTTGCCGAGCGCATCCGGCGCGAGCTGGACATCCCCCTCGAGATCATCGACGAGACGCGCGAAGCGCAGCTTTCGTGGCGCTCGGTGGCGCACCATTTCCGGCTGGACAACGCCCGCACACTGGTGGCCGACATCGGCGGGGGTTCGCTCGAGCTGGTCGGCGCCGTCGACGGGCTGGTCGAGACGACCACCTCGCTGCCGCTGGGCGCGGTCCGCCTGACCGAGCAATACGTCACCGGCCGCCGCGATGCGCGCCGTGAAGTGGCGGCGCTCCGCCGTGCCGTGCGCCCCATCCTCCGCAAGGCGGTGCGGTGGCGCGATTGGCGCCAGGCCACCCTGATCGGCTCCGGCGGCACCTTCACCAATCTGGGCCGCATGGCCGCCGCCCGCCGCGGCCACCTTGGCGACGCGGTGCACGGCACCCCGGTGCGCACCGCGGAAGTCGAGGCGCTGCTGGAATGGCTGAGCACCAAGACGCCGGAAGAGCGTTCCCGCGTGCCGGGCCTCAACCCGCAGCGGGCCGATATCATCCTGGCCGGCCTCGCCGTCACCGCCGAACTGCTGCAGATGCTCGACGGCCGCGAGCTGACGGTGAGCGCGTTCGGTCTCCGTGAAGGGCTGCTGCTCGAGATGGTCGGCGCCGACCATGTGCCGCGCGCTCCTGACCCGCTGCGGCTCATCCGCGAGTTCGTCGATAGGTGCCGGGGCGACCGGCGCCACGTGGAGCAGGTGCGCCTGCTGGCGTTGTCGCTGTATGCGCAGCTCAGCGCGCCGCTACACTGCACCGCCGAGGAGCGGTGGATTCTCGAAGCGGCGTCCCTGCTGCACGACGTCGGCCAGCTCGTGTCGTACCGCAAGCATCACAAACACAGCTATCAGCTGATCATGCACGCCGAGCGGCTGGGACTCAGTGCCCGGGCGAGAACACTGGTGGCGGTGGTTTCGCGTTATCACCGCAAGCGGGGCCCGAGCCGCAAGGATCCGGAATTCGAGCGACTGGCGGCGGCTGATCAGGCGGTGGTCCGGCGGGTGAGCGGCCTGCTCCGCGTTGCCGACGGCCTGGACCGCGGCCACACCGCCACCGTGGACCGTGTCGCGTGCGTCGTCACCAAGGCGAGGTGCGTCATCCGAGTCTTTCCGCGGCTCCGGCAGACCGACGTTTCGCTGGAAGTGTGGGGAGCGGAACGCAAGAGCGACGTACTGGCTGAGGAGCTGGACCGCGAAGTGGTGATCGAGGCCGGCGTCCTCCCGGCGGCGTCGCGATCGAGACCGCGAGCCGCGACGGCCAGGCGGCGAACCGTCAAGGCGCGCTGATACCGGGGATTGGTCCGGTCTCGCGCCGGCCGGTTCCACACAACACAACACGCGGAGGGGACGATGCCGAAGAAGAAGACCAGCAGCAGCCGCAAGTACGGCGAGGCGGCGTCGAAGAGCGTCGAAAGCGCCGTCAAGCGTTATGAAGAGGGAACGCTCCGCAGCGGCACCGGCGGCAAGGTGACCAGCCGCCGGCAGGCCATTGCGATCGGACTCTCGGAAGCGCGCAGCAAGGGCGCCAAGGTGCCGAAGAAGAAGAGTTGACGTTCCACGACCGTCGGGATGTGCGAACGCCCCGCCAACTGCTGGCAGGGCGTTCGCTGTATCCGGAGCCACTTGATCGTTCTGCGCCGGCTCCGGTCACGCCGCGGCCTGCCTCGACCGCGACGGGTTACTCTCCGGGGACGTGTCGGGAGGACGGCGATGCACAGGGCACCGGAGGAGGGCGAAAGGTCCTGAGACTCGCGCCTCAGACCTCACGCCGTACGCCTCAGGCCTCAGGCGCCGTACGGCACCCAGATGTTCTTCACCTGGGTGGCGTGACGCAGGAACTCCGGGCCTTCTCCTTCCCGCGGATCGAGCCAGTCGCGCACCGTCCATTCGGTCCAGGTCCGCTTCATGTTGCCCGCGGACAGTTTCTCTGCCTCTGCGGCTTCGGCATGATCGCCGAAAACCCAGACGGCGTCGACGTCGTCGTGACCGGCGAGCGGAGCCAACAATTCCCGCCGATAACCGGTGACGATGTTCACCACGCCGCCGGGGAGGTCGGAGGTATCGAACACCTGGTACAGGTCCGTAGCCAGCAGCGGATGGCGCGGTGACGGGATCACCACCGTGCGGTTACCCATCGCGATCGCGGGAAGCACCAACGAGAGGAAGCCGAGAAGCGGCGCCTCGTCCGGTGCGGCGATGCCGATCACGCCCACGGGCTCGGGCATCGCCAGCGTCACGTTGCGCAGCGGCGTGTGATGCACCGCGCCGTCGTACTTGTCGGCCCACGCGGCATACGAGAAACACCGCCGAATGGCGGCGTCGATCTCGCGGCCGCCGTCCTCGCCGGTAAGGCGCGTTGAGTTGCCCGACGAACTCGTCGCGGCGCGCCGCCAGGTTCTCGGCGACATAGTAGAGCACCTGGGCACGCAGATGTGCCGTGGCGGCGTGCCAGCCATGCGCGCGCGTGCGCCGCCTCGACGGCGTTCGCGGATGTCCTTGCGATTGCCACGTCCCGACTTCGGCGACACGCGTTCGCCACGTGCATCCATGGACGGCCAGCGCGTAGCCGCCGTCGGGACGCCGCTGCTTCCCGCCGATGTAGAGCTTGGGCGTGCGATCGATGCGGCGGCGTGTCGGTCGCTTCCGCGTTCCCGGCGCGAGACGCCGTCGTCGGATGCTCGGCATCGCCGACGGCACGCGGTCGGATCGCCACGCCGTGCATCGGCCGGCAGGTACTCGTACATCCCTTCGCGACCGCCCTCGCGCCCGTAACCGCTTTCGCGGTAGCCGCCGAACCCGCGACGCGGCGTCGAACATGTTGGTGCAGTTGACCCACACGGTGCCGGCCTTGATTCGCGGCGCGATGTCGAGCGCGGTGTTCAGGTTCTCGCTCCAGACACTGGCGGCCAGTCCGTAGCGGGTGTTGTTGGCGAGTTCGACCGCTTCGTCCGGGCGTGCGGAACGTCATCAGCACCACCACCGGGCCGAAGATCTCCACCTGCGCGACGGTGGCGCCGGCGCCACATCGGTAAAGAGCGTCGGCGGATAGAACAGGCCGTCCTTCGGCACGCTCCACGAAGGCTGCCAGCAGGTGGCGCCCTCGGTCAATCCCCTGCTTCACCAGCTCCTCGATGCGCTGCAAGCTGCACCGGGGCGACGATCGCGCCGATGTCGACCGCCTTGTCGAGCGGCGAGCCGACGCGCAGCTTCTCCATGCGCGCGCGGAGCTTCGCGACGAGCCGCTCGGCGACGCTTTCCGCCACCAGGATGCGCGACCCGGCGCAGCAGACCTGCCCCTGGTTGAACCAGATGGCGTCGACCACGCCTTCGACCACCGAATCGAGATCGGCGTCGTCGAACACCACAAACGGCGACTTGCCGCCGAGTTCGAGCGTGAGCTTCTTGCCGCTGCCCGCGGTGGCCGACGCGAATGGCGCGTCCCACGTCGGTCGAGCCGGTGAAGGCCACCTTGTCGACGTCGGGATGCGTCGACCAGCGCCGCGCCGGTGCGCCCGTCGCCGGTGATGATGTTCACCACGCCCGCCGGCAGCCCGATGTCCTCGAGCATGTCGGCAAAGCAGAGCGCGGTGAGCGGCGTGTATTCGGCCGGCTTGAGCACCACCGTGTTCCCGGCCGCAAGGGCCGGCGCGATCTTCCACGCCAGCATCAGCAGCGGGAAGTTCCAGGGAATCACCTGCCCCACGACGCCGACCGCTTCCATCCCCGGGAATTCGCGGTCGAGCAATTGCGCCCAACCGGCGTGATGATAGAAATGGCGCGCCACCAGCGGGATGTCGATGTCGCGCGACTCGCGGATCGGCTTGCCGTTGTCGAGGCTTTCGATCACGGCGAACAGCCGCGAATTCCGCTGCACACCGCGGGCGATGGCGTAGAGCCACCGCGCCCGCCCGTGGCCGCCCAGCGCCCGCCACGCCGGTAGCGCCCGGCGCGCCGCGGTCACCGCGGCGTCGACGTCGTCTTCGCTCCCCTCGGTCACCTGCGCCAGTTCGGCGCCCGTCGCCGGGTTGAACACGGCGAACGTCTCGCCCGGAGTGGTCCAATGGCCGTCGATATAGTGCCCGAAGCGCCGCTGGCGGCGGTCGAGCCACTCGTTGGCGACGGCCGCCGACTCCGGTGCGGGCCCCCAGGCCATCGATTCGTGACGCGTCACGTGATCCGAACGAGCGCGGATCGCTCAGTGGCTCCCTTTCGGCAACGGGTGCCGGTGGCCGGCGGAGTAGAAGCCGGTGACGTGATGTTCCAGCTGGCGCTCGATGTCGGTCAGCATCGAGCTGGCGCCGAAGCGGAACAGATCGGGACGCAACCAGCGATCACCCAGCTCTTCCTTGATCATGGCGAGCCACGCCGAGCGCCTGCTTGGCGCTGCGGATGCCGCCGGCCGGCTTGAAGCCCACCCAGTAGCCGGTGCGCTGGTGGTAGTCGCGCACCGCGCGCGACATCACGATCCCCACCGGCAGCGTGGCGTTGACGCTCTCCTTGCCGGTGCTGGTCTTGACGAAATCCGCGCCCGCCATCATCGCCACCAACGATGCGCGCGCCACTTCGCGCAGCGTGCCGAGGTCGCCGGTGCCGAGGATCGCCTTGAGGTGCGCGTCGCCGCAGGCGTCGCGGAAGGCGCGCACTTCCTGATACAGCGCCGGCCAGTTGCCGGTGAGGACGTGGGCCCGCGTCACCACGATATCGATCTCGCGCGCACCGTCGGCCACCGACGCGTGGACTTCGGCGACCCGCGTCTCGAACGGCGAGAGCCCGGCCGGGAATCCCGCCGAGACTGCCGCCACCGGAATGCCGCTGCCGGCAAGGGCTTCGACTGCGGTCCGCACGAAGGCGTGATAGACGCACACCGCAGCGACGTGCAACGGCACGTCACGCATCCCCATCGCGTCAAGCAGATCCGCGCGAACCGGTTGGCGGGCCTTGGCGCAGAGCCGCCGGACTCGCCCCGCGGTATCGTCGCCCTGCAGGGTGGTGAGATCGATCAGCGACACGGCGCGCAGCAACCACCCGGCCTGCCACGCGCTCTTGACCGACCGGCGGGCCGGGATCGTGGCCGCGCGCCGCTCCACCGCACTGCGATTGACCCGCACCTCGCGCACCCAGCCAAGATCGAGCGGCATGCCGGGGTTGCGCGGCAGCGCGCCCGCCGGCGGCGTTTCGCGGGCGGGATAGGTTGTTCCGGCGCCGCGGGACCGTGTCGCCCGGGTGTCTACCGTCGTCATGCCCACGTCCCTCCCCCGGCGCTGTCCGTCACCGGCTGCTGCCAGGCGCGCGCCGCCAGCAGCTGTTCCCGGCGTGCCTGCAGCCGCGGATCGCGGAAGATGCTGATGAGGATCGCCCCCGCGAGGAATCCGCCGATGTGTGCCCAAACAGCCACGCCGCCAAGCGGATCGACGCTGGCGCCGACGACCTGCAGCGCGAACCAGTAGCCCAGCATCAGCCACGCCGGCACCGTCACCCGGAAGATGAAGATCACCAGCCAGACCAGGCAGTGGACCCGCACCCGCGGATAGAGCACCACGTAGGCCCCCATGACGCCGCTGATCGCGCCACTGGCACCCACCATCGGCACCGCGCTCGAGGGCGAGATCGCGATCTGGGCCGCGGCCGCCGCCAGGCCGCACACCAGATAGAACACCAGAAAGCGGCCGTGTCCCATGATGTCCTCGACGTTGTTGCCGAACACCCACAGGAACCACATGTTGCCGAGGATGTGGAGCCAGCCGCCGTGGAGGAACATCGACGAAATGACGGTGTACCAGGCGTTGCCGGGCTGCACCACGCAGGACAGCCCATCCCCAACCGGGAACGTGTATCCGATCGGGAGCCGGTGCAGCAGGTCCCCGGGGATCAGGCCGAGTTCACAGATCGACGCCGCCACGCGCTCGGCGCTCCCCATCCCCTGGAATACGATCCAGATGGCGAGATTGGCCGCAATCAGCGCCACCACCATGATCGGGGTGAGGATGGTCGGATTGTCGTCCTTGTACGGAAACATCGTTCCGGAATATACCGGCGGAGCCCCGCCCGCCTCGCCGCGCCGGTGACTTGACCGCCACCCCCTTCCGCGGCCTCTTTCGGAGCCTCCGACCGCCGAGAGAACGCCCGCCATGGCCGTGATCGACGTGCACAACCACTTCTACCCGCCGGCCTTCCTCCAGGCGTTGCGCTCGGACGCCAGTGTGCTCACCGTCCGCGACGACCCGCACGGCAATCCGGTGCTCTACTCGCCCGGCGACATCAACATCGCCGTCCGCGGCCATCGGGATATCGCGTACCGGCAACAGGTGCTCGACCAGGAAGGGGTGGACCGGCAGGTGATTTCGCTCACCTGCCCCGGCACCCTGCTGGAGTCGCCGGAACGCTCGGTCCGGCTGGCACGGCTGGTCAACGATGCGTTCGCCGCCATCATGCGCGAACGCGGCGACCGTTTCACCGCGCTGGCCACGCTGCCGCTCAACGACCCGTCGGCCGCCGAAGCCGAATTCGACCGCGTCATGCAACTCGGCTTCAAGGGGTGCATGCTGTTCGGCAATGTCAACGGCAATCCGCTCGCCGGCCAGCAGTTCTGGCCCCTCTATCAGCGGGCCAGCGACGCGAACGCCGTGTTCTACATCCACCCCACGTTCCCGCTGGGCGTCGAGGCGATGCAGGAATACTGGTTGATGCCGCTGTGCGGCTTTCTCTTCGACACCACACTCGCCGCCGCGCACCTCGTCTTTGCCGGCGTGCCGGAGCGCTTCCCCGGCATCCGCTGGGTGCTCGGTCATCTCGGCGGCACCATTCCCTATCTCGCCGAGCGCCTCGACCGTGGCTACGAGAACTTCGAGTCGTGCCGGCAGCACATTGCCATGCCGCCGAGTCATTATCTCAGGCAGTTCTACTACGACACGGTGAACTTCGACCCGCACGCGCTCCAGCTGGCCATCGCGTTCGCCGGCAGCAGCCAGGTGCTGGCGGGGAGCGACTATCCGCACCAGATCGGCAGCATCCCGCAGATGCACGCGTCGATTGCCTCGTTGCCGATTCCGGCCGCGGACAAGGCCGCGATCCTGGGCGGGAACGCCGCGCGTCTCTTCGGGCTCGAGGGCCGCTGAATGCGGTCACATGCCCCCCGCTCCGCCGCGCTTGCCGCCGTCGCGCTGGCCGTTCTGACGCTCCCCGCCGCCGGGCAGCGCGCTGACAGCGTTCCCGTCGCGCGGCAGGCGGCACGAGCGTGGTTCCAGGACGCCCGGTTCGGCATGTTCGTGCACTGGGGAGTCTATTCGCTGCTGGGCCAGGGCGAATGGGTGATGCAGAACCAGCGCATCCCCGTTCCCACCTATGAGTGGCTCGCGTCGACGTTCGATCCGGTCAGGTTCGACGCCCGGGCGTGGGTTACCGCGGCCAGAGAGGCGGGCGTCAGGTACATCACCATCACTGCGCGACACCACGATGGCTTCTCGATGTTTGCCACGAAAGCGACCCGGTACAACATCGTCGATTGGACGCCCTATCACCGCGACCCGCTCAAGGCGCTCGCCGACGAATGTCACCGCCAGGGCATCAGGCTCTTCTTCTACTACTCGCAGCTGGACTGGCACAATCCCGACTACTGGCCGCGCGGCAGCACCGGGCAGTACGCGGCGCGTCCCGACAGCGGCGATTGGGACCACTACATCGCGTTCATGAAGCAACAGCTCACCGAGTTGCTGACGCACTACGGCCCGATCGGCGGCATCTGGTTCGACGGCATGTGGGACAAGCCCGACGCCGACTGGCATCTCTCCGAGATCTATGCCCTCATCCATCGCCTGCAACCCGCCGCACTGATCATCCCCAATCACCACCAGGCACCCAAGCCGGGCGAAGACGTGCAGACGTTCGAGCAGGACCTGCCCGGCGCCAACACCGCCGGATTCAACACCACCACCGTCGGTGCACTGCCGCTGGAAACGTCGCTCACGATGAACAACTCGTGGGGCTTTACCATCGGCGATCGCAACTTCAAGTCGACGGATGATCTGGTCGGCTATCTCGTCCGGGCCGCCGGGAACAACGCCAACCTGTTGCTCAACATCGGACCGCGCCCCGACGGCACCATCCAGCCGGAGGCGCTCACCCGCCTCCACGCGATCGGCGAATGGCTCCGGACCTACGGCAAGTCGATCTACGGCACCCGTGGCGGACCGATCCCGCCGCGCCCCTGGGGCGTCACCACGCAGCGGGGCGACACCGTCTTCGTGCACGTGCTGCAGTGGACCGACCCGGTGCTGGCGCTGCCGACGTTCGGCCGTCGCGTCGTCCGCGCCGAGATGCTCGCCGACCACACCGCGGTGCCGGTCACGAGTGCGGCCGCCGGCACGATGCTCACCCTTCCCGCCGCCACCGGCGACGTTCCGGATCGCGTCATCATGCTTGTGACGGTCAAATAGGGTAACATTGTGCTCCCCCGTCGAGCGCACGCCGCCATTGTCGCCTGAGGTTCCGCTGATGTCCCGCGTTGCCGTCCTGCATCGCCTCGCTGTCCTGTCGCTCGTCCCCGCCATCGCCCTCGCGCAGCAACCAACCTCCGCAACGAGTTCCGGTACCGTCGACACCACGTTGTGGCGCGGATTGGAATGGCGGATGCTTGGCCCCGCCCACACCGGGCGCATGACGTCCGTGGTGGGCTCGGCGCAGCGTCCCGACGAGTATTACGTCGGCACCACCGGGGGCGGGGTCTGGAAGACCACCGACGGTGGCCACACCTGGCAGCCGATGACCGATGCCTATTTCGGCGGCACCGTCGGCGCAGTGACGGTGGACGCCGCCAACCCCGACATCGTCTGGGCGGGCGGCGGCGAAACGCCGATCCGCGGCAACGTCTCGTACGGTGACGGCGTGTGGAAGTCGATCGACGCGGGCAAGACGTGGAGCTACATGGGGCTCAAAGCCACCGAGTATATCTCGCGGGTCATCGTCGATCCCACCAATCCCGACGTCGTCTATGTCGGCGCGCTGGGGCACGTCTTCGGACCGAACAGCGAGCGCGGCGTCTATCGCACGCGTGACGGCGGCAAGACCTGGGAAAAGGTGTTGTTCGTCAACGACTCGACCGGCGTTTCCGACCTGGCGATGGATCCGTCCAATCCGGATGTGCTCTACGCCGGCTTCTGGCAGGCGGGACGGAAGCCGTGGCTGCTGGTCAGCGGCGGAGCGGGAAGCGGCCTCTGGAAGACGACCGACGGCGGCGACCACTGGACCGACCTTCGCGGCCGCTCGGGGCTGCCCACCGGAATCTGGGGCAACGTCGGGATCGCGATCTCGCCCGCGAATCCGCATCGCGTCTGGGCCCTGATCGAAGCCGATTCCGGCGGGCTGTTCCGCTCCGACGACGACGGCGCCACCTGGCAGTTCATGAACGGTGACCGCAATCTCCGCCAGCGGGCGTGGTATTTCAGCAGGGTCACGGCCGACCCGAAGGACACCAACACGCTCTACGCCGGCAACGTCGGCGGGTACGTCTCGCACGACGGCGGCAAGACGTTTCAGTCGGGACTCGGCAACGGTGACACTCATCAGTACTGGGTCGCGCCGAACGATCCGCAGCGCATCGCGGTGGCCGGCGATCCCGGCGTGGTCATCAGCACCGACGGTGGCAAGACGCGGCTGAGCGCGGAGATTCCCACCGGCCAGTACTATCACGTCCACCTCACCGATGCGTTCCCCTACGACGTCTGCGGCGCCGAACAGGACGGCGGTGTCGATTGCTTCCCGATCCGGGCGGCCGGCGGTCGCGGATTCGGCGGCGGGGGCGGCGGGGGCGGGCGCGGGGGACGTGGCGGTGCGCCGGCCAGTCCGTACGACTTCACCACGCGCTACGGCGGTGCCGGCGGTGAATCGGGCTATGTCGCATCCGACCCGCTCGACCCCGACGTGACGTTCGGTGGCAACTACAGCGGCGTCCTCGAGATGCGCAACAAGCGCACCGGCCAGTCGGAGCGCCTGGACCCCTGGCCGCTCAATCCGATGGGGCACGACGCCAGCGACTCGAAGTACCGCTTCCAGTGGACCTATCCGATCATGAATTCGCCGAACGATCCGAAAGTGCTCTACGTCGGATCGAGCGTGCTGTTCAAGTCGAACGACCTCGGCCAGACCTGGCACGTCATCTCGCCCGATCTCACCCGGCACAATCCCGCCACGCTGGGCGCGTCGGGCGGTCCGATCACCAAGGACCAGACCAGCGTCGAGTATTACGGAACGATCTTCGCCGTGCAGGAGTCGCCGGTAAAGCCCGGGCTGGTGTGGACCGGCTCCGACGACGGGTTGATCTATCTGTCGCGCAACGCCAACGCGGCCAGGCCGTCATGGACCAACGTCACACCGAAAGGCCTGCCGGAGTGGACGCGCATCTCGATCGTCGAACCGTCGCATTTCCAGCCCGGGACGATGTATTTCGCGGCCAACCGCTACGAGATGGACGATAACGCGCCGTACCTCTACAAGACCACCGACTACGGCGCCACGTGGACGAAGATCGTCAACGGACTCCCGCCTGACCAGCCGACGCGTGCCATCCGCGAAGATCTGGTCCGCCCGGGGCTGCTGTATGCCGCCACCGAGCGCAGCATGTACATCTCCTACGACGACGGCGCGCACTGGCAGAGCCTCAGACTCAACCTGCCGCCCGTGGCGGTTCACGATATTGCGCTGCGCGACGACGACATCGTCATTGCCACCATGGGCCGCGGCTTCTATGCGCTCGAAGGCATCGCGCCGCTGCGCCAGGCCGACCAGGTCAACCGCGGTGCCGCGGCGTATCTCTATCAGCCCGGTGTCACGTACCGGAGCAGCGGCGCTGTCACCGTCGACTACTGGCTTGCCAAGCCGGGAAACACCGTGCAGCTCGAACTGCTCGACCCGCATGGCACCGCCTTGCAGAAGGTCTCGAGCGCGGACAGCGCGGTCGGCGGCCGGGGCGGGCGCGGCGGCGGCGGACGTGGCGGATTCGGCCGGGGCGGGCGCGGCGGGCCGGCCCGCGTCACCGATTCGGTCGGGTTGAATCACTTCGACATCCCGCTGCGTTACCCTGACGGCACGAACTTCCGGGGCGCGGTGTACTGGGACGGCGACGGACTGAACGGGCCGGTCGGCGGCCCGGGCGCGTATACCGTCCGCATGACAGTCGACGGCGGCGCACCGCTGGTGCGCACCGCGCACGTCGAGAAGGACCCACGTACCGACGCCACCGACGCCGACATCACCGAGCAGGTCAATTTCCTGCTCCGCATTCGCGACACGGTCTCGGCAGCCAACAACGCGGTGCGCACCATCCGCAATCTGATCTACCAACTTGATTCGCTGCGGCCGGTGATGGCCGCGTCCGGCGGCGCGTTCGCCGCGGCAGCCCGGACCCTCCAGGACAGCGTGACGTCGGTGGAGGACTCGATCTACCAGAGCCAGAACCACGCCAGCGAGGATCCACTCAATTACCCGATCCGCCTCAACAATCAGATCGGCGCCCTGGCCGGGTTCATTTCGAGCGGCTCGCGCCGGCCGCCGCCGCAGGCCTATCAGGTGTGGAACGATCTGGTGCCGAAACTCGACGTCCAGCTGCTGCGGCTCCGACGCGATCTCGCGACGCTGCTCCCGCCGGTAAATGGCGCACTCCAGGCCGCGGGCCACGGCGCGATCGTCATCAGCACCGAGGAACTGGGTGCCCCCGCCGGGCGGGGCGGCGGACGGGGCGGCGGCAACTAACCGCGCAGCGCGCCGCGCAACGCGGTCAGGTGCTGGTCGGTGAGGCCGCCGGAGTCGAAGCACGAGACGCCGGCGGCCCCATTGTCCCGGGCGGTGCGCACCGCGGCGGCCAGCTCGCGGGGATCGAGCGACGGCAGATACAATCCGGCATACAACGGCTCACTGGCCGGCAGCGCCGCCACGCCTTGCGCCACGCCGCGGCCGATCCACGGAATCTCTTCCTCATAGAACGAGTGATACAGCATCGGGAAGACGACATCCAGCGGCCAGGTGTCCCACGCCTGACGGACCAGCGTGCGGGCGATCATCGGCGTCGGAAAGACAGCGGCCGAAATCGCCTTGCCGCGGGCGTGGGCCCGCCGTGCCAGCCCTTTCACCAGATCGGTCACCGAGTCGTACCGGAACTGCCGCCACGCCTGGTCGGCGCTCGGCGCGGGGAGTTGCAAGGGATCGGTGCCGTACTGGGCCTTGAACGTGTCGCGGCACACCTGGCAGTAGCAGAAGTCGTACTCCGGCATCTCGTGATCCTGCACCAGGTGGTACTTCGACCAGAGTCCCCTGGGCAGGATCACGTCGGGGTGCCGGATGTAGTCGAGATGCACGCCGTCGACGCCGGGGTGGGCCGCCGCCTCGTCGACGATTGCGTCGAGATAGGCGCGCACCTCCGGGCGCGTCGGGCAGAGCCACTGGTAGTAGCCGACATAGGGGGGATGGGTCAGGCTGGAGTCGCCGTTGCGACTCACGTCGAACCACTCCGGATGCTCGGCCTTGACCCTGGCATCGCCGCTGCGATTGAGCATCCAGGTCCAGGCGTGGAACGACAGCCCGGCCCCGTGCGCGGCTGCCGTCAGTATGTCGAGATCGCCGCCGCCCACCAGAACCCCCGTGATCCCCGCATCCGCCAGCCGCTGGAATTTCGCGCGCCAGACCGTGTCGCTGTCACCGTTGCCGTGCACCCAGGTCCACGCGGCAAAGTCGTCACGGCGCCGGGTGAGTGGCGGCGCCAGCGCGAACATCGCCGCGGACCCCCCGATCACTTCGACGAACCGGCGCCGTTCCATGCGGTGCTCCTCAGTGGGTGGTGGACCACACCAGACCGTCGGCGCGGATATGCCATACCCTGGCACTCTTCGGCTCGGCCAGCCTCGCGCTCCAGGTCGAATCGGTGGCGGTGACAGTAACACCGGCCGGGAGACGCTGGAGCGCGAGATCAGCCAGCGATGCGAACCGGTGCCGGGCGTCCTGCCACTCGCGCTCGGCGTAGTAGACGCGGCGCAGCGCCCATTTCGCGGCATCCGCCGCCGGATCGGCGTGCCAGCCGGCACCGCCGAACTGTACCACGCCCCACATTTCCGGCATGTGCATGTTGACGGCGCCCTGCGGCGACCAGACCCAGTTGTGCTCCGCAAGGGGATGACCGGTGGCGTCGGTGCGCTTGACATAGCCGGCGCCAGCGCGATCGAGGTCCCACTCGACGCGGGAAAAATCGACTCGCCACTGCGTCCCGGGCACGGGTGGCACGGCATTGCGGCCCGAATCGGCCAGCGCCGCCCAGGGGATCGCCAGCTCTACCGTCCAGCCGTGGTCGCGGTCCCGCGAATCGTCGAGCGTGCCATGCAGCGCCACGGCGAGCTTCAATCCGGGAATCTCCCACCCGTTCTCGGCGCTTCCGCCGTCGCGATACGGTTTCGGAAGGAACAGATCCCATTCGGCAGCGAGGGCGTTCAATTCGATCTCGAAATAGCGGTGGGTGGTGCCGCTCGGGTCGGTGAAGATCTCGAAATCGTTGTCGTGAAAGATCACCGCGTCGTGCTGGCGGATCGTGGCCCACAGATCCGGCTCGTCGAGTTCCGCGCCAATGTACCAGTACCGGTCGTCCCACAGCATCCGCACCCGGGTGGTGAGTGGTGGCTTGCCCCGGATCGGGCCCTCGATGTCGGCGAATCCGCGACTCCACGGCGCGTCCCGCCATGCCGGATCGTCGAGGCGGCCGTCGATCGTCAGCGCAAAGCGACGGCGGTTCGCGAGGTAGCGCTGCGGGTCGGGCGGCGCGGTCCGCAGCGCTGGTCTCGGCGCTGTTTCCGAGCCGGCGGGAGGCGGTGACACGGACGGTCCGGGCGGACGGGGCGCGCCGCCACATGCCGCGCTCAGCAATGTCGCGAGCAGCGCGGCTCGATTCGACTGCGGGGCCGGAAGTCGGAAGCATCGGCGTGGCATGCCGGCGGAACATACCGTGTCGCGCGGCCCTTCTCCACGCGGGTGCGGACATTCCATTTTCGCGGTACATTAGCGGACCTCCCCGGACACACATCTCGCTCGGTGGTGCCGCCGCAATGAAGATCGCGTTCATCGGTTCGCATGGAGTCGGCAAGACGACGCTCTGCTACGACGTTGCCGCGCGCCTCAAGCGCCAGGATCGTGTCGTCGACCTGGTCGCCGAGGTGGCGCGCACGTGCCCGTTGCCGATCAATCGCGAAACGACCCGGGACGCCCAGTCGTGGATCCTGCACACGCAGATCGCGCAGGAGATCGCCACGGCCCGCGCCGGCGGCGATGTCATCTGCGACCGCTCGGTGCTGGACAATTACGCCTACTTCGTCCACCAGGCCGGCCGCGATCCCGCCTACGATGCCCTGGTGGCCGATTGGGTGGAGAGCTACGACTATCTCTTCAAGGTGCCGATCATCTCGCCACCGTCGTTCGACGGCACCCGCGACACGAGTGCCGCCTTTCAACGGGAAATCGACGCGACCATCGACCGCCTGGCGGAGGTGTTCGGTGTCACCTGCCACCAGCTGGCGCCGGAAAGACGCGACAGCTGGGTGGAAACCGTGCTCGTCACCAGCGGACTGCCGCTCCATCCACCGCAGATCGAACTCTTCCGCGCGGCTGGCTGACGCCGGGAGCGCCAGTCCGGACGGCGGCTCGGCGCGTCGCGATCAGGCCGACTCGATGTGGTCGAGCACCCACCGGGCGGCCGTTCCACAGATCGAGCACGCCGCCCGTCCCTCACCGTAGAGCACCATTTCCGCGTCGTTGCCGCACGCCGGACAGGTTGCCAGCACAGTCGACAGCGTATTCAACGGCACCCCGTTGCGAATGATCCGCCCCACCATGGCACTCGGTTCGGCGGCTCCGAGCGGACACATGTTGCCGGTACACTGCGATCCGATTTCGAGACACACGATCTCGGAATCGCGCAGCGGTGCCTGACCCTGCGCGCTCGGATCGGGCGTGATCATCACGCGCACCTCGCGGTCGCACGCGCCGCAATACATCTGATGGCTCTTCATCGTATCCCTGCTTTCCGTTCAGGCCAGAGGAATGACCTCCGCATCGTGGATGATCCGGCGGACCAGCTGACGTGCGACTTCATGCGGCAGACCGAACGACGTCGTCGCCGCCGCGTCGGCGTTGATGCAATCGGGACCGAGCACCGTGGCGCTGTGGAACGGCGTGACCCGCGGCGCACCGGTCGCCGGGTCGATCAGGTGGTGATAGGTATGGCCGTGCCACCGGAAGAACCGTTCGTAGTCGCCCGAGGTCGTGACCGCGCGGTCGCTGACCTCGAGCGTGGCCGCCAGCGCATTCAGGTTGTGTGGCGAACGAATGCCGACCTTCCACGGCGCGCCGTCTGGTGCATGGCCAAGGGCGTAGAGATCGCCGCCAACGGTGACAATCGCGTGCGCAATCCCCCGCCGGCGCAACGTGTCGACGGCGCGATCGATGCCATACCCCTTGGCGATGCCGCCCAGATCGAGCTGCACGTCGGGATCGGTGAAGCGCAGCGCCGGCTTGCCGCGAAACGTCGCGACATCGACGTTGCGCCAGAATCCGCGCGAGGCCAGCCGGTCCACCTGCCGCTCCGGTGGCGGCTGGTGCCGGTGCAGCACGTCCCACAGCGCCGAGGCCGCGCCCAACGCCGGATCGAACCGGCCGTCGCTGGCCGCCGACCACCGCAGCGCCGCAGCCACCACGACCGCCGTCGGCGCACTGACCACCACCCCTTCGCGCGCGGCAAGTCCGTTGGCCCGCCCGATATCCGACCCGGTGTCGAACCGCGTCATCATGCGTTCCACACCCAGGAGCGTCGCGATCGCCGCGTCGATCGCTTCCTCGGCCATCCGATCATCGGCGTGCGCCACCTGCACTTCGGCGATGGTCCCCATCAGCGGGTAGGTCCGCCGCGCCACCGACAGGCGCCGGCGGAGACTCAGCGGCCACGACAACGCCACGAACACACCGGCGCCAAGAGTCAGGAACTCCCGCCTGGTGGGACGGCGGAACAACGCGGACGGGTCAGACATCGTCGGCTCCAGGCTGGCGGCGCGCGCAGGATCCGGTGCACCCGCTGCAGTGCCCGGTACACTCGCGATTGACGAACAGGCCGAACAGTGTGAACAGTCCGGCGCCGAGCACGATGGCGATCAGCGTCTGTCTCACGGCGCACTCCCCATTCCCGCAAAGCCCATGAAGGCCATCGACAACGATGACGCGATGACCAGGACCAGTCCCATCCGCCGGGCGATCCGCGGCACGTCGGCCACCTCGATCCGTTCCCGGATCGACGCCATGAGCGACAATGCCAGCGTCAGGCCGAGGCCCGCGCCAATGGCGAAGACCAGGCCTTCGATCAGGGTGTAGTGCCGGCTGGTCTGGAACAGCGCCAGTCCGAGGATGGCACAATTGGTGGTGATCAGCGGCAGGAAGATGCCCAGTTGGCGGAACAGCACCGGGAAGTACTTCTTCACCGCCATCTCGACGAACTGCACCGCCGACGCGATCACCACGATGAACGCCACGGTCCGCAGGAACGGCACCGACGCCAGGATGAACGTGTTGAGGAACCAGGTGAACAGCGCGGTCAGCAGCAGCACGAAAGTATTGGCCAGTCCCAGGCGCCAGGCGGTTTCGATCTTGGCGGTGACGCCGAAGAACGAACAGAGTCCCAGGAACATCACCAGCGTGAAGTTGTTCACCAGGAACGTCGAGAAGAAGATCCACGCCAGATTGCTCATGCCGCCACCCGTTGCCGCGCCATGTGGCGCCGCCGTTCGGTGACCCACGCCAGTACCAGCAGCGCCACGCCCAGCGCGAAGAAGCCGCCCGGCGGCATCACCATGAACACCCACGGCTCGAACCGCGGGCCGAACACCGGATGCCCCAGCAGGCTGCCCCGGCCGAGCAGTTCGCGCAGTGCACTCAGCATCGACAGTGAAAGCGTGAAGCCCATGCCCATGCCCAGTCCGTCGGCCACCGCGCGCCGCACCGGGACGCGTGCCGCGAACGCTTCGGCCCGGCCCAGCAACAGGCAGTTGGCCACGATCAGCGGCATGAACGGCCCCAGCGCCTTGCTGATCGACGGGAAGGTGGCCGCCAGGATCATGTCCGCCAGCGTCACGAAGGTCGCGATGATCAGGATGTAGGAGGTGATCCGGACTTCGTGCGCGATGTACTTCCGGAACAGCGACACGAACAGCCCGGAGCCCACGAGCACGAAGGTCGTGGCCGTACCCATGGCGACGCCGTTGGCCAGCATGTTGGTCACGGCCATCGTGGGGCACATCCCGAGGAATTGCACCAGCACCGGATTCTCGCGGCTGATCCCCCGCCACATGTCGGCCAGCACGGTGGCCGGCGGCGGCGCCCCCGGAACTGGCACCGCGGCCTGCACCGGCGGCTCGACCGGCACCGACAGCGGCGGGGAGTCGACCCCGATGGCCGTCACGGCGTCCCCCTCGCGCGATAGGCCTGTACCAGCGGCCGCCATTTCGCCACCGCGTCATTGATGATCCGGATCACCGCGCGCGAGGAGATCGTCGCACCGGTGATCGTCTGCACCTCGCCCGCGGTACCGCCGGGATGGCCCTTCACGCCCGCGAGCGGCGGCAACTTGCCGGCGAACTGCGTCCGGAACGACGAATCGCGTTCGATCTTGTCGCCGAGTCCGGGTGTCTCCTTCTCGTCGAGCACCTTGAAGCCGAGCAGCGTGCCGTTGTCCGGTCGGAATCCGATCATCAGCGTCAGC
This sequence comes from uncultured Gemmatimonadales bacterium, assembly GCA_963697065.1. GTDB lineage: Bacteria > Gemmatimonadota > Gemmatimonadetes > Gemmatimonadales > GWC2-71-9 > Palsa-1233. The sequence continues at coordinate 1,435,010 of CAVOMQ010000001.1, read as the reverse complement.
AACTCCTGGAAACCCGGCTCGGCCGCGGTCACCGCCACGCCGAGCGGCTGTCCGGCGGCGTCGTAGCCCTGGTAAGCCACCGGCAGTTCGCGCGGATTGACGCCCGCCGGCGGCGTCCTGGTGAGCGCATTGTTGACCAGGTAGAGCGTGTCCCACCGTGCCGGATGTTCGAGGACTTCCCGGACCGCGCCATTGATCTGCTGCGCGGCATACCGCTGCACCGCCGGCAGCGTGATCCGGTACACCGACACCACCAGCCATCCCGAGAGGCCACCGGCCAGCATCAGCGTCACCAACAGCCGCCAGGTGGGCGTCGCTTTCCCCGGAGCCGCCGCTGGCGGCGCGGTATGACAGTGCGGGTCCACGGTCGTCACGCCGCACCTCCCAGGCGCGTACCGAACACCCGCGGCTGCGTCGCGCGATTGATGAACGGAACCAACGCGTTCATGAACAGGATGGCGTACATCACGCCCTCGGGCAGCCCGCCCCAGATACGGATGATCACCACCAGCACGCCCACACCGACGCCGAACACCCACCGGCCGGTGTTGGTGACGGGCGAGGTCACCGGATCGGTGGCCATGTAGACGGCGGCCAGCATCAATCCGCCCGAGAAGAGCATGAACAGCGCACTCGGCCGCTGCGGATCGACGCCGTGAATGACCCCGCTCAGCACCGCGACCGTCACCAGGATCGCGGCGGGAATTCGCCAGTCGAGATAGCGGCGCCACGCGAGATAGAGCCCGCCGGCCAGGATCAGCAATGCCGCCGTCTCACCCAATGATCCACCGGTGTTGCCGATGATCAGGTGCGCCAGGCTGGTTCCTTTTCCCTCGAACTTGAGCAGCCCCAGCGGGGTCGCCGACGTGATCGCGTCGGTCTCGGGATGGAGAAACGGCAGCGCGAAGAGATCGCCGCGGAGCGTCCAGAAGCGGCCGCCCACGGCGGGCCAGGTGGTGATCGCCACCGGAAACGCGGCCTGCAGGAACGCCCGGCCGAGCAACGCCGGGTTGAACACGTTCTGCCCCAACCCACCCCAGACCACCTTGCCGAATCCGATGCCGAACGCGCCACCCAGCGCCGCCATCCAGAGCGGAAGCCCGGCCGGCAACGACAGCCCCAGCAGCAGCCCGGTCATCGCCGCCGAGCCGTCGGCCAGTGTGCCGCCGCTGCCGAACGCCCGTTCGGTGGCCACCGCGCCCAGCATGCAGGCCGCGATGACCAGCAGGGCGCTCGACGCCGAAGAACCACGCCGCCGCGGCCACCACCGGCACCAGGTCGCCACGACGGTCCACATGATCCGCGGTGTGGAATCCTGCGACCGCACGTGCGGCGACGCGGTGACGATACCAGGTCGGCCGGCAGCACGCGACTCATGCCGCCGCCACCTTCGCCCGGCGCAACGCCACCTTGCTCGCCTGGAACAACTGCGACAGCGGGATGTTGGACGGGCAGACGTAGGCGCACGACCCGCACAACATGCAGTCGGCCAGGTGCAGATCGACCATGTCGTCATACCGGCCGACGCGCGCAAAATCGCCGAGCAGCGACGGATTGAGGAACACCGGACACGCTTCCAGACAGCGTCCGCAATGGATGCAGGGATACGAGCGCGGCAGCCGCGTCTCGTGCGACGTGAGCACCACCACGCCGGTCGTCCCCTTGAGCACGGGGGCGTCGAGATCGGATTGCGCCTGCCCCATCATGGGCCGCCGATCACCACTTCGGCGGCATCAGGCGTCACGCCGTCACAGTATGCCAGCAGATCGCGCAGCCTCGTACCCACCGGCACGATCAGGTTCGCGGGCCGACGCAGACCGTGGCCCGAGACCGTGACGATCCGTTCGATGAGCGGCAGGCCGGTCTCGAACACCTCGGCGATCGCCGCCACCGAACCGACATTCTGCACCACCACGCCGACGGTGACCGGCAGTCTCCCGGACGGAACCTCGACACCGGTGACCGCCTTGATCAGCATCTTCTCGGCGCCCTGCGGATACTTCACCGTGAGCGGCAGGATCGTGACGTCGAGATCGGCCGGCGCCGCGGCGCGCATCGCTTCCATCGCGTCCGGCTTGTTCCGCTCGATGCCCACCACGCACCGCGTCACGCCGAGGGTGCGCATCATGATGCGGATGCCGAACATCACCCGGTCGCGGATACTCCGCCATCGTGCGGTGGTCCGACGTCAGATACGGCTCGCACTCGGCGCCGTTGATGATCAGCGTGTCGACGTGGTGATCGCTTGGCGGCGCCAGCTTGACGTGCGTCGGGAACGCCGCGCCACCGAGTCCCACCACGCCGGCATCCTGCACCGCCCGGACCACCTGCTCCGTCGAAAGCCCCTCCCAGTGGGGCACCATGCGCGGCCGGGGCAGCTGCGTCGCGTAACGGTCCACCCGGATGCGCACCGCTTCGGCCATCGACCCGTCGGGATGGGGCCACCATTCGATGCCGGTCACCGTCCCCGCCGCCGACGCATGGATCGGCACCGACACGAAGCCGTCGGCGGTGCCGACCGGATCACCCCGTTCGACGTGATCGCCGACCGCCACACATACCCTGGCCGGATTGCCGGCGTGCTGGCGCAGCGGCAGTACGATTTCGTCGGGGTATGGCATCCGCCGGATCGGAAGGTGATGCGTCAACTCCTTCTCTTCCGGCGGATGCACGCCGTGGCGGAACCCGCTCGCGAACGTCATCGCCGCCTCAATTGAACTTCGTGGCACGTTTGAGCCACCGTTCCACGTCCTTTTCCTTCGGGTTCAGCGGCGTGCCGGGATGGATGATCGACACCGGGCACCGCTCGGCGGCCAGCACCAGCTGCTGGAACGTTCCCGCCGCCGCGTCCTTCACGTACGCCTGCTTGTCGGCGTTGTAGGCGAAGATCTTCTTGCTGAGATTGGTGCATTCGTTGCACGTGGTACAGCGAGCCGACTCGATGTAGGCCTCGAGCACCACCGCTTCATCGTCGTCGGCCACTGCGACGGCGGTCGTGATCGCCGCAACCGGTTCGAGCGAGGGATCGGCCACCTCTTCGGCCACGCCCGCCACGACCGGCACTGCCGGTGCCGCAATGTTCGGCGCCGGTTGGCGCGGTGAGGCAGAGCCGGTGTTGGCCGGCGCTCGTGCCGGCAACCGCGCCCCGGCCGCCACCGGCATCGAGGCCAGCAGGTCGGCCACCGCCGCCGAGCTTCCCGCCCGGCGCAAGAGTCCCTCTGCCAGCCGCCGTGCGATCTGCGCTGGGTATTCCGCCTTGAGCTGCGCCAGCTTGGTGTCGTATTCGGCGCGCAGCGCCGCCTCCCGCACTGCCAGCTGCGCGCCGACATCGCCCACCACCGCGTCCCGCACCGATGGCGCGATTTCGAGTCCCGCCAGTTGCCGCAGCTGCGACCAGAATTGCAGCCGTTCTTCGGCGAGCCGGACGATCTCGACCGAGACCTGCAGCCGGCCCAGCGACCGATCCTGGCGCACGACATTGATGTAGGGGGTCCGGCCCTCGCGCTCGGTGGCGGCGAGCGCGACGAATTCGTGGAACGGCACCAGCGCCTCGTCGGCGGCGTCCGGCGGCAACTCGGTGAAGTGGTGCTTGAAGCGGGCTTCCGTGGCGGCCCAATCGGCGATCGTCAGCGGGACTTCGAGCGACTGCTCGGCGCCGGTACCGTCGAGATAGTGGAGCGTGTACGCCGGCCACAGCTCGTCGACCGCCGGGTTCCCTTCCAGCTACAGCGCATCGGCGTAGGTGTCGCCGAGATCAGGATCGAACGTCAGGAAGGGAAACGCACGGCTTTCCAGCGCCAGGCGCGCCGCGTGCTGCGACCAGTCGTCCGCCAGGCCGTGCTCCACCGGACATGGCGTGTAGAGGTTGATCAGCACCGGACGCCGCTTGTGCAACCCCTTCAACACCCCCGCCAGCAAGTGGGACGCCGACGCCTGCGACGACTGATGGACGTATACCCCGCGGTGGGCGATGGCGATCAACGCCACTTCCTTGCGCGTTTCGGTCTTGCCGTGCTGCACCTTCCCCCACGCCGACATGTCGGCCACCTGTCCGGTGTAGCCCGACGTGCACGCCTGTCCCCCGGTGTTCGAGTAGACCTGCGTATCCAGCACCACCACCCGGATCGGTTTGCCGCTGGCCAGCAGCCGCGACAGATTCTGGAATCCGATGTCCAGCATCGCGCCGTCGCCGCCCATCGCGACGATCGGCGGACAGAGCGCGAATTCATCGTCGGTGAACTGCTCCCACGTGAGGTTGCCGAGCTCCTCGTCGTGCACCGCCGGCGTCGTACGCCGCCGTCGCGCAACAGGTCGGCGCGCCGGATCGCCACGAACTGATCGGCCATCTTGCGCATCTGCGCTTCGAACATGCCGATGGCGATCGAAGGAGCATCCTGGAAGAGATGGTTCACCCAGGGAAACGGATACGGATTGTACGGATACGTGCTGCCCCACACCGACGAGCAGCCGGTGCTGTTGGCCATGCCGAGCGAGGCGCGACCGTTGCCGCTCGGGCCCGCTTCGTACCGCCACCGATATCGCGCAACTGGTGGAGCGACTCGTTCAACACCCGCAGCCGCTCGCGCTTCGCCGGCGGCAATTGCAGCGCCAGCGGCCCGTTCTGGCGGTGGCGCCACCTCAGGTCGGCGTCGGCCGAGAGCAGTTCGCGCGCCTGTCCGTCGAGTGCCTGATCAACTCGCGTCAAGCTTGCGCCACCATGCGCCGCACGCGCGGCTGCATCGCCGCGTCGATCGCCGACACGACCAGGTGCACCGCGGTCTTCTCACCGCACCCCATGCAGGCCCCGTCGCCGCCCACCATCGAGCGGTAGGTTCCCTTTGGAGCAGCAGCGACGACAGCACGCCGATGCCCTCGTCCACGTTCGGAGATATTCACGAACCGGTCGTCGGTGTCCGGCAACCGCTGCCACAGTGCCCAGTTGCGGCGCAGTCGCTCCAGCGTCGCGTCGTCCTGCCTGACCGTCACCAGCGCGCCGTCGGGGCACACTGCCACACAGAGGTTGCACCCCTTGCACGCTTCCGGATTGACCGTCACCGACAACAGTCCGCCGCCACTCTTCTGCCGCCCTTCGACGGCGTCGAAGAAGGGCCTGGTCCGGGCCAGCGGGAATTCGGCCAGTCGCGCCTGCACCAGCTCCGCCGCCGCGCCGACAGTCGCGGCACGGTCGGCGTCCCACTCCATCCTGGCCACCGCCGCCTGATACCCCCTGGCAAACGCCTCCGGGACACACAGCGCCGGCTCCTTCGCCAGCAGGCGCTGCGACTTCGCGGCCCCACGGCTTGAGAATCGGCCGCACCGCATCGAGCGACGTGCCCACCGCCGCCACCGCCACCGCCGTCGTCAACAGATCCTCGACGCTGTTGACCAGCCCCGGAATCGCGGAGTCGGGACATTGAACCCAGCACTGCGCGCACCCGGTGCACCGCTCGGCGATGAACCGCGGCACTTCCATCCGGATACCGCTCATGTCGCGCACCGCTCCGGTGGCAGCCGGAATGGCGCTGATGGCGGCGAACGGATCGGCAATCCCGTCCTGCCCGAGCGCGCAGACGGCGCACACCTGCTCCCAGAAGCGGCCGGCGTTGCCCACCCCCGGCTCGGCGTCGGCCATGTCGAGCAAGGCCGGAATGTGCGGCACCGCACCCGGCGCGTCGGCACCCTCGGTCTCCGTCGCAGCGCACCGCGTGCACTTCCGTCAAAGCCACGCCGGATGACGCGCAGGTTGTCGTCCACCACCGCCGCCCCGCGATGACCGAACTTCTTCGTCAGCTGCCCGCGGATTCCCTCGAAGAGGCGGTCTTCTCTCGCCCCTTCCCGCTCCAGCAGCGGCGCGGTGCGAAAGAACGCTCCCAGGAACGCCGCGCCCTGCATCCGGTACCGCAGTTCGGCGTCGCTCGCCTCTTCGCGGGCAATGGCAAATGCATCCAGCACGTAGCACCCTGATCCGCCGGGCGCGGATCGCGGTGCGGGCCCGGGCAGGGAGCGTGGCCCAGAACGCCTCGGGATCGAGGTCACTCTGCATCACGAACACGCCGTCGTCGGCGAGCCCGTCCAGCGGATCGCTGTGGCGGAAGACGTTGGGATCCGGCGACAACACCACGTCGACGTGTTTCAACTCGCAGTTGAGCCGGATCGGTTCGTGCGCCAGCACGGCGTAGAACGTCGTCGGCTGGCCCTTCTTCTCCGAGCCGTATTTCGGATTGGCCTTGATGTCCATGCCGAACAGCTCGAACGACGTCATCGCCAGGTTCTTTCCCATGGTGATGGCGCCCCACCCGCCGACCGAATGGATGCGGACCGCGGTCGATCCCGCCGGCAAGAGGTTCACACTCGTGCCACGCGGCAGCGACAGATTCGCCAGGCCCGGGATACTCGTCGAGCAGCTGTTCCTGCCAGATCTGCAACTTGGGTAGCCGCGTGCCGCGACGGACGAAGTCGATGCCGAGATAGAACTGGCGTCGGCCGGCACCGCCGGGAAGCATGTTGTCGACCGCCGCGACGAGATCTTCCGGCTGCAGGTCGCGGCTGCCGAGGCCGAAGCACGCCGAATAGACAGTCCGGCACCTGCTCGGCGCGAACGGCCGGCAGTCCCGCGTGCGACGCCGTTCCACTGGCCGGAGCCCTGCCGTTCTCGACGCCCTGCAACATCGCCGCCCGGATCTCGCGCAGCATCGGCGGTCGACCGCCAGCGGCTGATCGGTGCGCTCCAGCACCGCCACGCCGCGTTTGCCGGCCAGCATCCCGATCACCAGGTCGGCGGGAAACGGGCGGAACATGGTGAGATTCAGACACGCCCGACCTTGAGCCCGCGCGAGTCGCGCAGGTAATCCGCCACCGCCTCGGCGTTGGGCACCACCGAACCCTGCCCCACGATCACCCATTCCGCGTCGTCCATCCGGTATCCGGCCGCGCGCGCGTACCGGCGGCCGGTGAGCGCCGGCGAACTCCTCGAACGCCCGGTCGGCCAGCGCGGCCACGTGGTCGAAGTAGAACGGCCGCTGCGCCGCCACGCCCTGCGCGTAACTGTCCTGGTTCTGCACCACGCCGAGCATCGCCGGATAGTCGAGATCGAACATCTCGGGAATGCGCCGCCGCTCCTCACCGAACACCAGCCGCTGCGCCGGCGTCGGCGACGGTATGCGGTCCGACGGATCGCCGAGGTAGCGGCTGATCAACTCCGGTTCCGGCAACCGGATGGTCTCGATGACGTGGCTGGTGAGAAATCCGTCCTGCGCGCAGATCCCCGGATTGAGCGACAGCTCGGCGATCCGGTGCGCGATGAGGTTGAGGTCGGCGGCCTCCTGGACGTTCTTGGCGAAGAGCTGGAAGAAGCCGGTGTCGTCGACGGCGTGATAATCGTCGTGGCCCGGCGTGAACGTTGAGCGCCTGCTTGGTGATCGCGCGCGCCGCCACGTTGAGCACGTACGTGAGCCGCTTCCCCACCGCCGCGTAGAGCGACTCGTGCATGTAGGCGATGCCCTGCCCGCTCGAGAAGTTCGTGGCCCGGAGTCCCGACATCGCCATGCCGGCGGTGACCGCCGCCGCGGCGTGCTCTCCCTCGGGCTCGAAGAAGAGCAGCCGCCGCCCGAACACGTTGCGCCGCCCGTCCGCCACCGCCGCGGCCCACCCCTCGCCCATCTGCGTCGATGGAGTGATCGGATAGGCACCGGCCGCCTCGCCGCCCGCCGTCTCCATCGCCACGACCGCTGCGCTGCCGTCGAGCGCACGCAACGTGCCCGGGATACGGCGGCGCCGCGAGCGGCGTCGCCGGCTGCGTTCCCTTCTTCCAGAGCTTCATGCGCGTCTCACTCCCGGCCAGCACTGCGCCGGTTGGAACTGGGCGCCGGTGAGCCACACGATCGCGCCGGTCGGACAGCGCGCCACCGCGCGTCTCGTCGGCCAGGGCGTTGAGTCGTAATCGATGACCGCCACGCCGCTGGCGACGCTGATCAGCCCCGGCGCCGCGTCCAGCACGCACTTGCCGCACGCCGTGCACGCCACGCTGGCATTGTGCCAGCGCGTCGTCGCCGCGACCGCAGATTCCGGCACTGCACCAGCAGGTGATGATCGGTGCGGCAGCAGCGTGAACAGCCCCTTGGGCAGGCCTCGACACAATCGCCGCACGCCGTACACAACGCCAGGTCGACCACCGGCAGCCCGGTGTCGCTCATCCGGATGGCGTCGAAGGTGCACCACCGTTCGCAATCGCCGAGTCCGAGGCACCCCCAGGCGCAGCCCTTGCCGCCGCCCGCCACCGCGGCCGCGGCGCGCACGTCGGCAAGCCCCGGTATTCGGCGCGCGGTCACCGCCACGTCGCATGCCGCCGGCGCACAGCCAGCCGCGCCACCTTGCGCACCGCGGTGCCGGCGTCGACGCCCAGGAACCCGGCGATCGTGCTGGTGCACGATCGTCGCTCGCCACGGTGCACTCCGACGGCGATGATCGTTCCCGCCACCGCGCCCTCGGCAAACGCGCGGCAGCCCGGATGCCCGCAGGCGCCGCAGTTGGCGTTGGGCAGCATCGACGCCACCACGTCGATGCGCGGATCCTCCCACACCCAGAGCCGCGTTGGCCAGCGCGAGGAAGAGCGCGAAGACCAGCCCGATGCCGCCGAGCACCAGGATGGCGTGGAGGAGTCATCGTCAGCGTGCTCCCCTCAGTCCGGACTGCCCGACTCAGCCACGCGCAATGCGGTCCACGGCGTCGGCCGCGCCGACTCGCCGGGCGCCGGACCGGCGCGGCCCGGCAACGGCGAACGGCGTGCGCGCCAGCTCGGCAAGCAGCGCGGTCCTCTTCCATCTGCCAGCGCGCTGCTCGCCGCCAATGCCCCTTGGGCGCGGTTCACCAGCGTTCCAGATCGTCAGGCGCTGCCACGATTCGCGGCCCGCGTCGGGATCGTGCAGGAACGTCGGCGGCGCCCTCGGGCACGATGGCGGCGATGGCCGGACCGTCGAACGCCGCCACGCGGTCGAGGCCGCGGCCGTCGTCGGTCTGCAGCACCAGCGTGCCCGGCGTGATGCACCGCGCCAGCGGCGCCGGCGCGCTCGCGCCGCGCACCACCAGCACGAGCTTCTCGCGGCCGTCGGCGAATTCCGCCAGCGCGCCGGCGTGAACCTCGGACCCGTCCACCGCGACCACGCAGCGGCGGAGCGATGCGGCGCTCCGTCGTTGGTCCACACCGGAAACTCCACGTCGCGAGACAGCAACGATTCGTGCTCGGCCGGCCGTCACCGGCCCGGTCCGCGCATCGCGTTCGGCGAGCATCACCGCGCCGAACGCCCGGCCGGCCGCGCCAGCGCGGCGTTCCACCATCGCGGCCATCCGGCCGCCGGGCGGCACGTCGACCACGAACAGCGCGTCGCCCCGGGCGCACACAGCCTGCAGCGTCGCCACCGCGCGATCGCAGCGCTGCCAGCTCCGCCGGGTCGGCCTGGCGGCTGTGGGAAAGAGCGCAGCGAAGCGTTCCGCGGCGTCAGGCGCCTCGCCGCGAACGGGCCCAGCTCGGCGCCGGCGCGACATTGCCGGTGCGTTCGCCATGGCCCGCCTGGTCGTCGAGGAAGGCGTTCGCGCTGCGTCAGCGCGCCCTGCACGCACCGCGCGGAACTCCGCTATCGGCTTGGCCAGCGCGGCCAGCGCCCAGCGCGACGCGGATCGATCAGACGGCATATCGGTCGAACTCCTGTTCGAGCGCCGTCAGCCGCTCGTCAGCGGTACGCGGTGGCACCCGCCGCATCTCCTCGTACCGCGGCCGGGACGTCGCGGAAGAACACGCCGAGTTGAACCGGTCGGTGCTGTCCGGCCAGGCGCCGGGCCGCGTCGAGGTCATGGGGATCGTGCGCCACCTGGGTCGTGTAGATCCGGTCCAGCTCCGGCACCACCACGCCGTCGTCGTGCACCAGCAGCGTTGATCTGGGCTGGATCCTGCACGGCGCCCTGGTAGATGGCGCCCGAATACATCGGGCACCGCTGCAGGATCCGCACGAAACCCAGGCCCGGATGGGCGTAGGCCGCGCGCAGCGTCGCGTAGAGGTGCGACGGCACCCATTCGGCGGTCTGCGCCACGAACGAGGCGTTGGTCACGCCGAGCGCCACCTGACAGCGGATTGAGCGGCGCGCAACCAGCTGCCGTACGGCTGGGTGTTGCTGGGAAATCCCTGCGGCGTCGTGGGCGACGTCTGCTTCTTCGTCAGCCCGTAGATCGCGTTGTCCAGCAGCAGCGCCACCATGTCGGGGTTGTACCGCAGCGCATGCACCCAGTGCCCGGCACCGATCGAGGTGCAGTCGCCGTCACCCATCACCACGAACACCTTGAGATCGGGTCGATGCAGCCGGATGCCGGTGGCGATCGGGAATGCCCGGCCGTGAATGCCGTGAAATCCGTAGGTGCTTGAGGTAGTGCGGAAACCGGCTGGAACACCCGATGCCGGATACGAAGACCGTCTGCTCCGGCTTGAGCTGCTCGGCCACCAGCAGCCGTTCCACGGCGGTGAGCACCGAGTGGTCGCCGCACCCGGGACACCAGCGCGCCCGCGCGCCCTCGTAGTCGCTCAACTCGTATGTCGGCGTTTCGTCGTCCTCGTCGAGCAGCGCGAAGCAGACCGCACGATGCCGTCATGACGGCACCCTCCCGCGGCCATGCGCGCTGCGATGGCGTCCGAGAATCGTCGCCCGGCTCGCAGCGGCTCGCCCGGCACACGCGTCCAGCAGTCGACGTCCACCAGCGTGGCGTTGCGCAGCAGCATGCTCAGCTGCCCGCGACGGCGATTCTCCTCGGTGATGAACGGATCGTCCGGGTCGTCGCTGTAATTGATTTCCACCGTGAGCACCTGCCTGAACCGGCGGAAGATTGCCGTGAGCCCGGGCTCGAGCGGCGAAAGGAAGCGGAGGTGCAGCGACGACACCCGCCCGCCGTCGCGCCCGCGCCCGGTCCACCGCCTCTTCGATCGCGCCCTTCGTGCTCCCCCACCCCACGACCAGCAGATCGCCCTCCGGCTCACCGTAGACGACCGGCGGCAACAGCAGGCTCTGCAGCACGGCCAGCTTGCGGCTGCGCATCGCCGACGCCGCGCTGATGCACGCCCGAGCTGTACGCCACCTTGCTGCGCTCGTCGTGCGACAGCCCGGTGACGGTGTGCATCCCGCCCGGCCTGGCCCGGGATGAAACGGCGCGACAGTCCGGTCTCGCGGATTCCACTCGTAGGGCCGCTCGCCATCCGGCACCGGTGCCAGGTCGAGCGGCGCCGCCTGCCACCGCGCGTCGGGCGCCGGTCGCGCGGAACGGCGTCACTCCGGTCGCCAGATTGGCGTCCGACAGCACCATCACGACCGTCGCGGAACGTCTCCGCGATCCGGCGCGCCGTGATCATCACCTGGAAGCACTCTTCGATCGTCGCCGGCGCCATGATGACATGCGGCGCGTCGCCCGGCTGTCCGAACAGCGCCGCCAGCAGATCCGACTGTTCCACCTTGGTCGGCAGCCCCGTGCTCGGCCCGCCGCGCTGCACGTCGATCAGCACCAGCGGCATTTCGATCATCGCCGCCAGCCCGAGAAACTCGGTCTTCAGCGCCAGCCCGGGCCCCGACGTCACGGTGAACGCCACCTTCCCCGCAGTACGACGCGCCGATCGCCACGCCCGCGGCGGCGATCTCGTCCTCCGCCTGATGCACGATCCCGCCGAACCGTTCGAACACTTCGCCGAGGTAGTGCGATACCGACGTGGCGGGCGTGATCGGATACATCGCGCACAGTTCCATCCCCGACCGCGATCGCGCCGAGCGCCAGCGCCTCGTTGCCATTCATCACGACTTGCGGGTCATCCGCCGGCGTGGGGCGCGACGTCGACGCGGAAGTCGAGATGCCCTGCCGCCCAGTCGTGTCCCAGCTGCAACAAGCGCGACGTTCTGCTCGAACACCGTTTCGCTCTTCTTGCGGAACGCGAAGGCGATCTGGTCGCGAATGCGGTCGAGGTCGCGCCGGTAGATCCAGGCGAGCATGCCGAGCGCGAACATGTTCTTCCCCTTGCGGGGATTGTCCACCATCGTCAGGCACTCGGCTTCCATCGGCACCGGCATGATCCGGTAGCGGCGCTGCCCGAGTTCGACCATCGCCGCGTCCCAGGCCGCCCGGATGTCGGCGTCATCGTCGGTCGCCCACTTGTCTTCGATGAACAGCATGGCGTCCGGCGCCAGCGCGCCCAGCCGGTGGCGCGCCAGCAGCACCTGCTCGTTGAACGCCACCGCCAGGTTGGTGGCGTCGCCCCAATTGGTGACCGGCCCGCTAGCCCGATCCGGATCCGGTAACCGCTGGCGCCTTCGGGAACGCGCGCCGGCGGCTGGATTTCGGCCGGAATGATCTCCACGGTCCACACGCCGTTGCCCATCTTGGCCGATACCGCGCCGAAGATCTGGCCGCACTTCTGCGCGCCCTCGCCGGCGTCGGATACGATCTCGATGGTGTGTTCCGGGCACCGTACCACCGTGACGTCGGTGGCGGCACCGAACGTGGCCAGCCCTCCGATCACGTCGGTCATGCACCACCGCCGTTCTGTTCGCGCAAATGGGTGAGTTCGTCGAGCAGATCTTCGTACGCTTCGACGTCGAGGAGCACGGCGGCGCAGCGGCCATGCTGCGTCAGCATGACCGGACGGCCGGTCCGGTGGAGTTGATCGAGGAAGGCGGACGCCTTCGCCCGGAATTCGGTTACCGGACGGACGTCCTGCGACGGTCGAAGCACGGGCATCGAACCGCTCCTTGTTCCGTACGTCCAGCAGGTACGATCACAGGGCTGATTCGTGAACGTCGGTGCATGCTCTGAAACGGCACGGCACCGCTGGCCGGCCCACTTCACGGTCAGCTTCGACGTACTTTATCGAGCATCCCCCAAGGTGGAGTGAAAGTGCGATGAAGACTTCTTCATGGACAACCGATCCTGCCGCGTTCGCTTTCGGGCGCAAACAGCGCACCGCCGCGATCGCATTCGCGCGTTAGATTCAGCCATCATGAGCCGATCGCCCGGAACTGTCCGGCCTGAGCGCGTCGCCGCCCGCACCGCGACCTTCACCGAATCGGTGATTCGCGGCATGACCCGCCTGGCCAACGCCCACGGCGCCATCAACCTGGCCCAGGGGTTTCCCGATTTCCCGATGCCGGCGGCGATGAAGGAAGCGGCCTGCGCCGCCATCGAGCACGACATCAACCAGTACGCCATCACCTGGGGGGCACGATCGCTGCGCGAGGCGATCGCCGGCAAGTATCATCGCCGGTACCAGCTCGAGGTCGACCCCGAACGCGAGATCACGGTCACCTGCGGGGCCACCGAGGCCGCGGCGGCCACCGTGCTGGCGTTGCTCGACCCCGGCGACGAAATCCTGATCTTCGAGCCGTTCTACGAGAATTACGGACCCGATGCCATCCTCGCCGGGGCGGTGCCGGTGTGGGTGCCGCTCGTCGCTCCCGACTGGCACGTCGATCTCGACGCGCTGCGCCGCGCCGTCGGCCCGCGCACCCGCGCGCTGCTGCTCAACTCGCCCCACAATCCCACCGGGCACGTCTTCTCCCGCGCCGAGCTCGAAGCGATCGCGGAGCTGTGCATCGCGAACGACCTGCTGGTGATCACCGACGAACCCTACGAATACATCGTCTATCGCGGCGAGCACGTTCCGATCGCCACGCTCCCGGGTATGCGGGAGCGGACCGTCACCATCTCGTCGCTCTCCAAGACGTTTTCCTGTACCGGCTGGCGCCTCGGCTACGCCATCGCGACCCCGGAGCGCACCGGCGCCATCCGCAAGGTCCACGACTTCCTCACCGTCGGGGCACCGGCCCCGCTGCAGGAAGCCGCCGCCATCGGCTATCGCTTCGGCGACGAGTACTACGCCACGCTCGCAGACGGATATCGCGACCGCCGCGCCGTGCTGAGCAGCGCCCTGGAGGGCGCCGGCTTCCGCTTCGCGGTGCCCGATGGCGCCTATTATTGCCTGGCCGACTTCACCGCCATGAGCGATGCTGACGACGTGGCCTTCGCCACCTGGCTGGTCACCGACATCGGCGTCGCGACCGTTCCGGGTTCGAGTTTCTTCCGTCCCGGGTCCGCGGACGGCCGGCGCTATGTCCGCTTCGCGTTCTGCAAGCGATCCGAGACGCTCCGCGCCGCCGTGGCGGCACTCGAGCGGATCCGCGCCACACCCCTCGCCGCCGGAGCTTCGGCATGAGCATCGACACGCCTTCGCTGCCCACCACCGATCGCAAACCGCGCGACGACGAGATCGACGTCTTCGGCCTCTCGCACGCTGGCAAGGTCCGCAAGCAGAATCAGGACCACTTTCTTCTCGCGTCGATCCACAAGACGATGCGGCTGCTGCAGACCAGCCTCTCGGACGAGGAACGCCTCCCCTTCGCCGACGAACGGGTGGCATTCCTCGCCATGATCGCCGACGGCGTCGGCGGCGGGGAAGGCGGCGAACGGGCCAGCGCGGTTGCCCTCCAGACCGCCACCCAGTATGTCACCAGCAGCATGGATTGCTATTACCGCGCCGACGCGCGCGAGTCGCAGTTCATCGACGCGCTGCAACAGGCGGCGCTCACGGCGCACCAGGCGGTCCTGGAACGCGCCCAGTCCGAATCGCTTCCGGCGGGCAAGATGGCCACGACACTGACCCTCTGGATGGGCGTCTGGCCCTGGTACTATCTGCTCCAGGTGGGCGACTCACGCTATTACCTGTATCGCGAAGGCGCGCTGTCCCAGATCACCCGCGACCAGACCATGGCCCAGGATCTCCTCGATCAGGGGGTCTTCACCCGCGCCATCGCTCAGCGCTCCCAATTCGCCCACGTGCTCTCCAGCGCAATCGGCGGCCAGTCCACCATGCCGGTCATCAGCCGGTTGAAGGCCGACTGGATGAACGTCCACCTGCTCTGCAGCGACGGCCTCACCAAGCACGTCCCGGACGAGCAGATCGCCGACCGCCTGGCCCACATGACCTCGGCCCGGCAGGTCTGCGAGCAGCTGCTGCAGGACGCCCTCGACGACGGCGGCACCGACAACATCAGCATCATCGTGGGACGGGTCGTTCCCGCCGAATAGGACATGCGCCCCGCGACGCTGTACCCTCGATGGCTGCGCTGGGCCGTCGTCGTCGTCTGCGTCGTCGCCGCTATGGTATTCATTGTCATAGTGATGCGGCGGCGCTGAACGACCGGGGCGATGCGGTGCGGCCACCGCGCCGACCTGATCCCGCGGCCGGGCTAGGAACCCGCCGGTTCTCCCGGCAGATTGCACCCCATGCCTCGCCACGAGCGCAGGTCGTGACGTCCCCGGAACCGCGGCCGCTCGCGGTCCGCAACGTCCGTCACGACGCGGATGCCGGCGGGACGCGCGTCTCCGCCGACGTGGGCGACGTCCCGATCTGGTTCCGCTTTCCGGTCGGCGTCGACGTGGCCGAACGCGGCGATCCCTGGCTCGCCATCGCGCTCGTCCCCGCCATGTTCCTCGGGACGGCTCTCGACCTGCGGGCGCTGCCTCCGGTCTCGCCGTTGCTGCTCGGCGCAATCGAACGCATCCAGGACATCTGGACCTGCTGGAATCCGCTGTTGCACCGCGTCGCCGTCCAGGCCAATGCCGCCTCCGCACCCCCGGCTGGGCGCGGCGGACTGGCATTCTTCTCCGGCGGCATCGACGGCCTCTTCACCGCCAGCGGCAACCGGCAGGCGCTGGAACGGCTGCTGTTCATCAACGGCTTCGACTTCGAGATGTCGCCGGTACAGCTCGGCGCCGCGCTCGAGCGCCTCGGCCACGGCGCACAACACCTCGGCCTCCCGGTCACCACCATCGAAACCAACTGGATGGATCTCGGACGCCGGCACCGGCTCTCCCGCGGCATTCTTCACGGCGGCTGTCTCGAGGCGGTGTCACACTGGCTCGCGCCGGATCGGGCGTTCATCGCCTCGTCAAGCAGTTATGCCTATCTCTATCCGTCCGGGACCCATCCGGTGCTCGATCCGCTCTTCAGCACCGAGGCCACCACCATCGTGCATCACGGCTCGGCGCACCCGCGGCCCGAGAAGATCGCGGCCCTGGCATCGCAGCCTGCGCTGCTGCGGCACGTCTGGGTCTGCTTCAACGATCCGTTGCGGAACTGCGGCCGCTGCGCCAAGTGTCTGCGGACCCGTGCCGCACTGGCGCTCCTCGAGTGCGACGCGGTGCCGTTCGTCGACTCCGCCGGAAATCCGGTCGAGCGCTATGCGCGCATTGTGCGAGACGGCACCGACCTCGAATTCGCCGACGAGCTCGTGCTCTACGCCGAGTCGATCGGCAAGGGCACCGTGGCGGCCCCGTTGCGATCCGCCGTGCGGCGGGCGCGCGCCCGTCGCGCCCTCCGCGATCTCGTCCGGCGCCCGCGCGCGGGCCGGCCGGCACACCCGTGGAACCCCGCCGTGTGCGACCTGCGTTCGTGGGGCGCGGGCCCCTCGCCGGACTGGTAGCATGCCGCCCTTCGTGTCCCACCCGGAACTGCTGACCCTCGCCGACGGACGGCGGGAGCTGGCGGCACGAATCGGCGGTGAGCGCCTCTGGTTCCGCCTTCCCGCAGACGTCCCGGTGCGACTCCGCGGCGAGCCGTTCGCCGCCGCCGCACTTCCTCTCGCCATGGCAACGGGGACACCGCTCGAGCTCGACGCAGCGTTACCGGTTTCGGCCACGCTGCTCGACGGCATGGCGCAGCTGCAGGAAGTGTTTCGTCTCTGGGGTCCGCGGTTCCATCACCGGCTCGCTCCGGTTCCCGTTCGGGCGACCGTGGCATCCGATGGAACGCCGGCCGGCTCCGTACTGTCGTTCTTCTCCGGCGGCGTCGACGGCCTTTACACGCTGACACACGCTCCCCGTCCCGTATCGCACGCCGTCGTGGTGCGCGGCATCGATCTGCAGCTCGACAACCCGCTGTGGGAAGAAGTCTGCGATCGCAATCGCGCCTGGTTGGCGCGTCGCGACATTCCGCTGCTCGCAGTGGAGTCGAACATCCGGTTCGTCGCGCACGACCTCGGCGTGCGCTGGCCGATGTATTTCGGCGCCGCCCTCGCCGCCATCGGCCACGCCCTCGGCGCCGGCACGCTCCTCATCGCCGCCGGGCACACCTGGCGGGAACTCTGGCCCGACGGGTCGCACCCGGTGACCGATCCGCTCTGGTCGAGCGACGCGGTGCGCGTCGTCCATCATGGGCGGGACGCGAAGCGCTGGGAGAAGCTCGCCGCCGTCATCGACGAGCCTGGCGTGCCGGAGTTGTTGCGCGTGTGCTGGCAGGACCAGGGCTACAACTGCGGCCGGTGCGAGAAATGTCTCCGCACCATGACCCTCCTCCGCCTGCTCGACCGCACCAGTCCTGCATTCCCGCCGCTCGACGACCTCGGGCTGGTGGCCCGCGTCACGCCGTCCGACGCCAGCGAGGCCCGCTTCGTCGAAGAGGCGCTCGCGCTCGCCAACGCCCGCGGGGACACCGAAGCCGCCCACGCGCTGAGCACGTCGCTGCGCCGCTGGTACGTCCGACGGCTGGCGGGGGCAACGAGGCGCTGGCTGCTCCGCCGGGACTGAAGCGATGCTCGCTCGACGACGCGCGTCACACGCGTTCTGGCCTGTTCGCAGAACCGGAGCGATATTCAACTCGTGACCTCGCCCGACAACTCGCCCCTCTTGTCCCGCCTCTCCGCCGCGCTCGCCGATCGCTACCGCATCGAGCGCGAGCTCGGCCAGGGCGGCATGTCGACCGTCTTTCTTGCCGAGGACCTCAAGCACCAGCGGCAGGTGGCCGTCAAGGTGCTGCGCGAGGACCTCGCCGCGTCAATGGGCGCCGCCCGCTTCCTCCGCGAGATCCAGATCGCGGCCCAGCTGCAACACCCCAACATTCTGCCACTGCTCGACTCGGGCGACGCCGGCGGCCTCCTCTATTACGTCATGCCGTATGTGAAGGGCCAGTCGCTGCGCGACCGCCTCGACCGCGAAGGCGAACTGCCCATCGGCGAAGCGGTGCGCCTGCTGATCGAGATCTCCGACGCGCTGGCGGTGGCCCACGAACACGGCGTGGTGCACCGCGACATCAAGCCGGACAATGTGATGCTCTCCGGCCGGCATGCCCTGGTGACGGATTTCGGGGTCGCCCGCGCCGTCGCCGAAGGGCGCTCCGACGCACCCGGCGGGGCGCACGGCGGGATCACCACACTGGGCGTGGCCGTCGGCACGCCGGCGTACATGTCCCCGGAGCAGGCCGCCGCCGATCCTCACGTCGATCAGCGCTCCGACATCTACGCCGTCGGCGCCATGGCGTACGAACTCCTCGCTGGCCGGCCGCCGTTCACCGGCGGCACGCCGCAACAGGTGCTGGCCGCGCAGGTCACCGAAACGCCCGAACCGCTGTCGAAACGTCGCGCCACCGTGCCCCCCGCGCTCGAAGCGGTGATCATGCGCTGTCTCGAGAAGCGCCCCGCCGACCGCTGGCAGAGCGCTGGCGAACTGCTGGCCCAACTCGAGCCGCTCGCCACGCCGAGCGGCGGCATGACGCCGACGCAGTTGACGCCGGTCAGCGTCGCACCCGCCGGCACACCACGGGGGATGTGGCTGTTGCTCGCGCTCGGCGTCGTGGCACTCGTGGCCGGCGCCTTGGCTGTCTGGCGGCATCGCACCGGTGGCGGCGGCGAACCGCAGAACTTCCAACGGGTGCAGATCACCAGCACCGGCAACGCGAGTCATCCGTTCCTTTCACCCGATGGCAAGCAGGTCGTCTACGGATCGCGCGAATGCGCTGACGACGGCAGCTGCAACACGCAACTCATACTGTTCGACCGGCAGACCGGCGCGCGGCAGACGCTCGTGGACAGCATGGACGACATCGAACCGCTGGGGTGGAGCCACGACGGTGCGTGGTTGCTGGTCAATGCATTCGCACCGGCACGCGGTTACCTCGGCCAGACCTACGCGATGTCGCATGTCGGTGGACAACTGGTGGGGCTGGGCGGCGTCGCGGCGATGACGCCGGACGGCGACACCGCGCTCGCGACCAACCGACCGATCACCGGCCGCAACGCCGCATACTTGCGGCGATTCGTGCCGCCCTGGACGCAACCAACCGACAGTATCACGCTCAGGCCGCCGCCGGACCCCTCGACCATGGGCATCGGGCAGCTGGCCGTTTCCCCCTCCGGCAAGTGGATCGCGGCAGTCTGGACCACGATCACCGGTCGCGTCCTGGTCTACCTCTACGACCGCAAAGGAGACGCCGTCGACAGCACCACCAAGCCATCGGACATTGCCAACGTGGCATGGTCGGGGGACGGAAAGCACCTCCTTGCCGGCATTCATACTGCGGGCGGCGAAGCAGCCATGGTCGACGCCGCCGTCAATCCGTCGACCGGCCGGCTTGGCGCTGTCGACACCATCTCGCTCGGCGGAAGTGGTGATGCGCCCCAATTCTCCCTTTCGGCCGATGGCTCCATGCTGGCGTACACGATGACGCAGCCGGGGGCTCAGGTGCTGTGGACCCTGGCGGCACAACGGAGCGGCGCATTCCCCCAGCCGCTCCGGAAGGTGCGGAGCGCGTCGTCGATGTTCTCGGCGGTGATCACCCCCGACGGTTCCACAATCATCTACGACACCCGCACCGCGACCGCCACCGGCACCGCGGTGCAGTACTTCGCCGAGCCGTTCGGCGGCGGCGGGAGCCACGCCGTCACGCCGCCGCTGAGCCAGGTCTCGGACGGAACGCTCACGTCCGACGGCAGACATTTCATCGTGGCGGCGCCCAACGGTGCCAATGGTACCCACCTGACGTCGTACGCTGTCGCCTCCGGCGCCAGTAGCGTCATCGGTGATTTTCCGGGGAACCCGGCGATCGTGGCGGCGGGCACCGACGGCGTCGCCATGATCGACAAGAACGGCGATTCGATTACCGTCGTCGACGGCACCGGCAGGATCTTCCGCCGTATCGCTCTCCCGGACTCGGTCACGACACCATTTGCGGTCTCGTCCCCCGACGGCCGCGAGCTGGCGCTGTTCATCGTTCCGACGGATCCGAGCCGCGCCTGGGGAGCCGACCAGAACCTCCATGTTCCCATCGAGCGCGTCACCCTCGACGGCAAGTTCACGCCCATTACCATCGCCCGAAGCAACACCATCCGCGATGCGTGGTGGACTACCGCCGGTACCTTCTGGTGGATCGGCAACGACGCATCCGATCAACGGATGGCGATCTATCGCGTGCCGATCACTGGTGGCGACCAGAAGCGCGGCGAGCTGCTCCCCTTCCCCGACGGCTGCCAATGTTCGCTTTCGGCAGACGGTAGCCGAGGCACCGCCGTGGTGTCGACGCCGCTTACCGATGTGTGGGTCATCACGAATTTCGGTCAACGGTGAACCGGCGGAAGAGCGCCCAGGGCCCATAGCCCTTGGCCCCGCAGGCTCGACTCGGCATGCGCTACCGCCATGATCCCGATCAAGACCCCGGCGCCGCAATTCACTCCCCTCGCACACCGAGTTCCGCATTCGGGGCCATGGGCCTTGGGCCTTGGGCGAGTCGAGACTAGACAGGTCATATTTATATGACTAAACTAGGCCAATGAAAATTGCCCCCATCGCCGACTTCAAGGCCCGCCTCTCTGCCTACCTCGAGGCCGTCAAGGCCGGCGAAGAGATCATCGTGACGGAACGCGGCCGCCCGGTGGCACAGGTGATTGCCGTCCGGGGCTCCCGGCACGACTCGGCCCGGCGCGACCAGCTCATCCGGAACGGGCAGATGAAGCCGCCGCTCCATGCGCTGCCGAAGGATTTCCTGACACAGGCGCTTCCCGCAGATGGCGACGGGCACGTGATGACCTCGCTGCTCGAGGACCGGAACGAGGGGCGATGATCTTCTGGGACGCCACCGCGATCGTGCCGCTCCTGGTCGCCGAGCCGGCGACGGCGCACGCCCGCGAACTGCTGGCAAAGGACCACGAGCTGGTGGTCTGGTGGGGGACAGCGACCGAGTGCAGTTCGGCGATCATGCGGGCCCAGCGAGCCGGGACCCTCGCCGAACCAGACGCCAAATCGGCGCGAGAAGCGCTCGCCCTGCTCCAGGGCGCGTGGTATGAGATTCAGCCGACCGATGCCGTCCGCGACCAGGCCGCACGGCTGCTCCGGATCCATGCCCTGCGGGCCGCCGACGCGCTCCAGCTTTCGGCGGCGTTGGAATGGGCCGGGTCGCCACCGACGGGGGCGATCATCACGTTCGACGAGCGGCTCCGGGTAGCGGCGGAGAAAGAGGGGATGGAAACACCGTAAGGGCGGGTCAGACCGGAGGCGCCCAGGGCCCAGAGCCCCGAACACGGAACTCGGCGTGCGCGGGGAGGGCTTCGATGCGTCGGGCGGCTGTTATCCGAAGTCGCGGCGGTAGCGCTTGCCGAGTCTCGCATGCGGGGCCATGGGCTCCGGGCGAAGTTGGTTCTTTCTGCCTTTTTGGCCGATCTCCCCGGTACGCCCGTTGCTCCAGATTCAACCGACCGCCTCCACCAGGCCAAATCGGCCACCTCGGAGGCGCAACGGAGACACGCGCAAATGGCATCGAAGATCATCGGAATCGACCTCGGCACGACCAATTCGGTGGTGGCCGTCATGGAAGGCGGCGACCCCGTCGTCATCCCCAATGCGGAAGGCGGGCGCACCACGCCGTCGGTGGTGGCCTTCACCAAGGACGGTGAGCGGTTGGTGGGCCAGGTGGCCAAGCGGCAGGCGGTCACCAACCCCAAGCAGACGGTGTTCTCCATCAAGCGCTTCATGGGACGCCGGATGTCGGAGATCACCGAAGAGGTGAAGCGCGTTCCCTACAAGGTGGAAGCGGGCCCGAACGGTCTCGCCGCGGTCGAAATCGCCGGGCAAGAAGTACACGCCCCCCGAAATCTCGGCGATGATCCTGCAGAAGATGAAGCAGACCGCCGAAGACTATCTCGGCACCACGGTCGAGAAGGCCGTGATCACCGTGCCGGCGTACTTCAACGACGCGCAGCGCCAGGCCACCAAGGACGCCGGCAAGATCGCCGGCCTCGAGGTGCTGCGGATCATCAACGAACCGACGGCGGCGGCACTCGCCTACGGGCTCGACAAGAAGAAGGAAGAGAAGATCGCCGTCTTCGACCTGGGCGGCGGTACCTTCGACATCTCCGTGCTCGAACTCGCCGAGGGCGTGTTCGAGGTCAAGAGCACCAACGGCGACACCCACCTGGGCGGCGACGACTTCGACCAGCGCTTGATCGACTGGCTGGTGGCGGAGTTCAAGCGCGACCAGGGGATCGACCTGTCGAAGGATCCGATGGCGCTGCAGCGGCTCAAGGAAGCGGCCGAAAAGGCCAAGATGGAGCTGTCGAGCACGCGCCCAGACCGACATCAACCTGCCGTTCATCACGGCGGATCAGTCGGGCCCCAAGCACCTCAACCTGACGCTCACCCGCGCCAAGTTCGAGCAGCTGGTCGACGACCTGATCCAGCGCACCATCGCGCCGATGCAGCAGGCGCTGAAGGACGCCGGGCTCAAGCCCGACGACATCGACGAGGTGATCCTGGTCGGCGGCTCGACGCGGATTCCGAAGATCCAGCAGATCGTCAAGGACTACTTCGGCAAGGAGCCGAACCGTTCGGTCAATCCGGACGAAGTGGTGGCGATCGGCGCCGCGATCCAGGGCGGCGTGCTGGGCGGCGAGGTCAAGGACGTGCTTCTGCTCGACGTCACCCCGCTGTCGCTCGGCATCGAGACGCTGGGCGGCGTCACCACGGTGCTCATCCCGCGGAACACCACCATCCCGACGAAGAAGTCGGAAGTGTTCTCCACCGCGGAAGACAATCAGACCACGGTGGAGATCCACGTCCTCCAGGGCGAGCGGCAGATGGCGCAGGACAACCGCACCATCGGCAAGTTCCAGCTGACGGGCATTCCGCCCGCTCCGCGCGGGATGCCGCAGGTGGAAGTGACGTTCGACATCGACGCCAACGGCATCCTGCACGTCTCGGCCAAGGACAAGGCCAGCGGCAAGGAGCAGAAGATCCGCATCGAGGCCTCGAGCGGCCTGAGCGACGCCGACATCGACAAGATGGTCAAGCAGGCCGAGGCGAACGCGAAGGAGGATGAGACGCGGCGCCAGGAGATCGACACCCGCAACCAGCTCGACGGGCTGGTCTACAAGGTGGAGAAGGATTCCAAGGAGTGGGTCGACCGGTTGGCCGCCGACGTCAAGGAGCGGCTCGACAAGGCGGTGGAAGCGGGCAAGGAAGCGCTCCGCACCGGCGACTCCGGCAAGATCCGGACGGCACTCGACGAGCTGAACGTGGCGTATTCGGCGGCGGGGGCGTCACTCTATCAGAGTGCCACCAGCACCGCCGAACCGCAGCCGGGCCAGGAACACGCCGGTTCGGCGCCGAAGGACGAGGCGGTGGAGGCGGATTACGAGATCGTGGACGAGGGAAAGAAGGAATAGGGCGCGGCCCAGGGCCATGGGCCCTGGGCGCCTTTCGTTCTTGTGCGACCTCCGACCCGATTGCCGCATCCATTATTATTGCAATGGAGGCCGACACCGGCCTGAAACCGACACCCGGACCTGGGACACATGTCAACGCATTCACGAAACTGGCTGAAGTTCGGAGCCCTCGTCGGGCTCGCCTTCGTACTGGGGCTGTTCTTCGCAGGGCTGCTCGATTTCCCACGCAATGGATTCGCTCAGGGATTCAGCAGCCATCCGCCGATCATCAAGGTCAACGCCCCGAATATTCCCGACGCTGAACCGCTGGCCAATCTGAGCGACGCGTTCGCCGCCGTGGTCAAGGCGGTGCGCCCCTCGGTGGTCTACATCGTGGCCGAACAGCCGGCCAAGCTCTCGGACATGCAGCAGATGCAGCTGCCGCCGGGATTCGAGCAGTTCTTCCCGCAGCAGCGGCAACAGCAGCAGCAGACCAATCCCCACATGCAGACGCCGATGGAAGAGGGGAGCGGCTCGGGATTCATCGTTTCGCCTGACGGCTACATCCTGACCAACAACCACGTCATCGAGGGCGCCACCAGGATCAGTGTGACGCTGCTCGACGGCCGGGTCTACACCGCGAAGGTGATCGGTACCGATCCGCTCACCGACGTGGGCGTGATCAAGATCGACGCGCACGACCTCACACCGGCGGCGCTCGGTTCGTCGGCCAGGACGCAGGTCGGCGAGTGGGTGCTGGCCATCGGCAATCCGCTGGGTGGCGACCTCACCTTCTCGGTGACCCAGGGCATCGTGAGCGCCAAGGGGCGCGGGTTGCCGTCGCTCAACACCTCCGACCGGCAGATCCAGGACTTCATCCAGACCGACGCGGTGATCAACCGCGGCAATTCCGGCGGCCCGCTGGTCAACGTCCGCGGTGAGGTGATCGGCATCAATTCGGCGATCGCATCGTCGACCGGGTATTACACCGGCTACGGCTTCGCGGTGCCGATCGATCTGGCCCGCGACGTGATGAACCAGATCATCTCGCACGGCCGCGTCACCCGCACCGGGCTTGGCGTGCTGGTGCGCAACACCGACGCCGATGACGCCGCGTACTTCGGGCTCGACTCGGTGACTGGCGTGCTGGTGAGCGATTTCCCGCCCAGCCAGGCGTCGCCGGCCAAGGCCGCCGGAATCGAGCGCGGCGACCTGATCACGTCGGTCGATGGCACCCCGGTGAACTACGTGAGTCAGTTGCAACAGCTGATCGGCTTCCGCAAGCCGGGCGAGGTGGTCAGGGTCGAGATCCTCCGGCGCGACGGGAAGCACGAGATCTCGGTCCCGCTCGAGAACGTCGGCGGCAATTCCGACACCTCGACGGTCGTGGCAAGCAACGCGACCACGGCCCCGGCCACGGCGGCAAGCCGGCTCGGGCTGTCGGTGGAGCCGCTCACGCCCGACCTGGCGCAGCAGATCGACGTCCCCAGCGGCACCTCGGGATTGTTGATCAAGATGGCCATCAACGGCTCGTCGGCCGAAGGAAAGGTGTGCGGCCTCGACGAGTACGCCGAGACGCATTGCCCCCCCGAGGTGATCACCAAGGTGGAAGGGCAGCCGGTCAAGACCGAGGCGGATCTCCGTGACGCCTTCGGCCGGGCGCACAACGGCTATCTCTCGCTCGCCCTGCTGTCGAGTGACGGTCACGGCGGGCTGATCAACAGTGTGACCCACCTGAAGCTGAATCCGTAACCGCCGTCTCCGATGCGCCGCGCGCCCGCCGGGTCGAGTGATCCGGCGGGCGCGTTGTTTCAGGCAGCCGGCGACGGCGTGCTACCTGGCGGGCATCGGGACGTTGAGCTTGACCGCCTGCTTTCCCCACCAGGTCCAGCCCCACCCCACCACCTTGCCGTTGGCCAGCACCACCGGCGACATCTTCCGCCAGGGCACCGAGTCGGCCGGGAGCGTCGGGTTGCGGGTGAAGAGGTCGAGCTCCCAGTTCTTGGAGTTGACGAAATAGGTTTCGGTGGTGTGTGGCAGCGACCCCATGACGGACGTCACCGAATCGCGGGGGATGCCCACGGCGAGCTTGTCGAGGCGGCGGTCACCGCACCCGGTCAGGGCGGCAACGGCGGCGGCGGCGGACAGGGCTGTGGAGATCCGGCGGAGCACGTGACGCATGCGGGTTCCTTGACTGGCGGTGGACGGCGGAAAGATAGCCGGGAGGAGTCATCCATGAAGACACGAACACTCGGCTCGCTGCGCGTTTCCGAAGTCGGCCTGGGCTGCAACAACTTCGGCCGGCGGCTCGATCAGCGCGGCACCACGCTGGTGGTCAACGCGGCGGTCGAAAGCGGCATCGACTTCTTCGACACCGCCGACACCTATGGCGGCGGCGACAGCGAGCGATTCCTCGGCAAGGCGCTCGGTGAACGCCGTCTGCAGGTGGTGGTGGCCACCAAGTTCGGGTTTCCGACGGCGGCGGAAGGCGGTGGCGGCCGCCCCGAGTATGTCAAGCGGATGCTCCATGCGTCGCTCAAGCGGCTCGGCACCGACTACGTCGACCTCTATCAGATGCACAAACCCGATCCGGACACACCGATCGCCGATACCCTGGGTGCGCTCGACGAGCTGGTGCGGGCCGGCAAGGTGCGCGAGATCGGCTGTTCCAATTTCTCGGTGGAGCAGTTGCAGGACGCCGAACGGGAGACGAAGCGCGGCGCGGCGGCGTTCGTGAGCGTGCAGAACGAGTTCAGTCTGCTGCACCGCGACCCGGAGGACAGCGTGCTGCCGGAGTGTCGCCGCACTGGCATGGCGTTCCTGCCGTATTTCCCGCTGGAGAACGGACTGCTGACGGGCAAGTACCGGAGAGGAGACCCGGCGCCGGAAGGAACGCGGCTGGCGACCGGGCGGAAGCAGCTGCTGAGCGAGGAGAATTTCGACGTGGTGGAGCGGTTGGCGGCGTACGCCGAAGCACGCAATCACACCGTGCTGGAGCTGGCGTTCGGGTGGTTGCTGGCGCACGAGCCGTTGGCGTCGGTGATCGCGGGGGCGACGAAGGCGGAGCAGGTGCGGGCGAACGCCGCGGCGGGCCAGGCGTGGGAGTTGACGCCGGCGGAGCTGGAGGAGCTGGGGGATCTGGTGGTCGTGAGTCGTGGATCGTGAGCGAAGAGCCGGCGCCCAGGCACCAGACGGTCACGCCGAGCGCAGCGCGGCACCTCAACGCCGGCCCGCCACGATGTCATGCCGAGCGGCGCGCGGCGGCCGTGCCACCGCGCGCAGTCGAGGGACCTCTCAGATCGCGATGACGGACCCTGCCCGATGGATTCCGCGCATTACCTTTCTCCCATTGGCGAACGTGGCGGAACTGGTATACGCGCAGGACTTAGGATCCTGTGGGGCAACCCGTCCGGGTTCGAGTCCCGGCGTTCGCATCTGTGGTCGGGATGACTTGCCTCACCCACCCGGCCTCGGCACGAAGCGCGCCGTGATCACCGGGTGCAGTTCCCAGCAGGTCACCGCCTTCGCCTTCTCGCCGCGCGCGTCGCAATGCGGGTAGTGCGGCCCGTCGAAGAAGAGCGCGCCGGTGAACTCGAGGTACGCCCGACCGCCGATCACGTTGCCACCCTTCGACGGCTCCCCCTTCAGGTTCAGTTGTTGCCGGATCAGCTGCCGCTCCGACGCGAGTTGACTCCGGAGTGCGGCGTCGGCAACGTGTTCGGCATCGCCGTCGGGGATCTCCACAATCACCGTACCGCTCGTTCCGTCCCGGGTCGGCGTGATCTGGATATGATAGTCGCAGTCGTCTGCCGACAGCTTGATGAGCTGCACCCAGCCCGTGACGCTCACCAGGTCGCCCTCGTGCAGCCCGGCGGTGATCGGATCGGGATAGCGCGTGTTGCGCAGCTTCTCGCCATGATCGAGGATATGTGGCGGGGCCGGCAGTGCCGCGAACTCCATCGCGGTGAACGGGTGCGGATTGGCGGAATCGATCGGCGCCGACGTCTTGACCGCCCAGCGCTCCGACCCGACCGCGGCGCAGGCCGCCTGCGCCCCGGCGGGCATTGCGCCGAACGCCGCGAACAATATTGCCGCCGCAACCCCGCCCACGGCACACCACCTCACGGCGGCCCCTCGGAGTCGTCGTGTACGTCACCCGATCCCGAACGCGCGGCCTTCGCCGCGCGCCGCAGCTTG
Organism: uncultured Gemmatimonadales bacterium; assembly: GCA_963697065.1. Taxonomy (GTDB): domain Bacteria; phylum Gemmatimonadota; class Gemmatimonadetes; order Gemmatimonadales; family GWC2-71-9; genus Palsa-1233. Next base: position 1,407,332 of record CAVOMQ010000001.1, on the reverse strand, counting down.
CGCCACTTCCACCCCGTTTCGACCAGCCGGAGCGCCAGGCAGAGCCCGCCGACCGTCAGCACCGAATCGGAATGGGCCGGGCCGCGGATGTCGCCCACTCCCACGATGATCCACACCGCCAGCGCAATGCCCACCGCCGGCGCCATCAGGCGCATCACCACCGCCGGCATCATGGCGCGCAGATCGCCCGGTCCCGGAATCGCCGCGAGCATGAACGACACCGCGAACAGTGACAACCCGCCGGGGAAGCGATCGGGGGCGGGAAAGAGATAATCGAGCCCGTAGAACACCAGCATCAACAGCATTGTCATCGTCACGAGACGCGCCACGTATCGCATGCCACCTCCGCACCGGCCCACCCGGAGTCTACCGCCCTCGGCGCCCGCAACCAAAACTGCGCCCGGTTCCGGTATCTTTCCCTTCCCCCACGCGGATCCGTTCATGTCCAGGCCGAATGTCGGCGCCGAAGAATGCATCGCCCTCGGTGCGGTCCAGCGCACGCTGGAGTCGTATCCCAATCGCGACGTCAGCCTCGGTGCACTGCACGTCACCCGCGCGCTCCCGATCCGCGACCGCCGGATGATCGGGCCGTGGTGCTTTCTCGACCGCTTCGGGCCGCTTTCGTTCGGCCCCGAGAAGCCGATGGACGTGGCCCCGCACCCGCACATCGGGCTCCAGACCGTCACCTGGCTGCTCGATGGCGAAGTGCTGCACGACGACAGTCTCGATTCGGAGGCCACCGCGCGGCCCGGCGGCGTCAACATCATGACCGCCGGCGCCGGCATCGCCCACGCCGAGCAGACGCCGAGGCAGAACAGCGGCAGGCTGAACGGCGCGCAACTCTGGGTGGCGTTGCCGGACGCCGCGCGCGGCACGGCGCCTGCGTTCGAGGCCATCGAGCAGGTGCCGCTCGTCGAGTCGCCGGCCGGGTTGATCCAGGTCTTCGCGGGGGCATTGGACCACGCCGTATCGCCGGCACACCATTTCTCGGCGCTCCTCGGCGCCCAGGTGACCATTCACCCCGGCGCCACACTCGAGGCGCCGCTCGACGCCGGCTTCGAGCACGCCCTGCTGCTCCTCGACGGCGACTGCATACTCGAAGACCAGCAGCTCGAGCCGCGCCGTCTCTACTATCTCGGCGTGCAGCGCAACACCATCGCGCTCCGGAGCATGGGCGGTGGTCGCGTGCTGCTGCTCGGCGGCCCACCGTTTCCGGAGACGATCCTGATGTGGTGGAACTTCGTGGCGCGGACGCCGGAAGAGATCGCCACGGCGCGGGACGACTGGGCCGCCGGCCGGCGGTTCGGGCCGGTGACGCAGTATCGCGGGCCGCGGCTCGATGCGCCGGAGCTGGGGCGGTTCGCGCGGCCGAATGCGGTGAGTTGAGTGAGCGTCGAGTCGTGGGTCGTGGATCAGTGACGGCGCTGATCATTGCGGCGGTGGCGCTGCATCTCGCTTCCCGGCTGGGGTACGTGTTGGGAGTGGGGCGGGCGCTGTCGCGCCAGGACCAAGACGGGCACTTCACCGCCCGTTTGGGGATGCCGGCAGGATTCGAACGGTTCCGGCGCGGCGCCTCGAAGATCATGGCGGCCGACGCGGTGACGTTCGTGCTGCTGGCGCTGGTGTCGCGCGACACATTCCCGGTGCGCGTCGCGTTGTTGACGCGGATCGGCGTTGGCGCGGTACTCGTCGCCGGCGGGATCGGCGTCAAGGTGTGGGCCCGGAACACCCTCGGCGCCGACGCCTATTATTGGCACAACTTCTTCGCGCCCGACGATTGGACACCGCCCACGAAGCCGGGTCCGTATCGCTATTTCCGGCACCCGATGTATACGGTGGGGTACCTTCACGCGTGGGGATTCGCCGTTATGACCGCGTCGCTGCCCGCCGTGATCGCGGCCGCGTTCGATCAGGCGACGATGCTGGTGTTCAGCCGGCTCGTCGAGACACCGCATTACCGGCGGCTGCTGGAGAGACGCGAGACGGGGGACGGGAGACCGTCTCACGGCTCGTTCAAGGAGTCCTGATGGACATCGTCGACAACACTGATCGTCATCGGTACGAGCTGCAGGTCGACGGCGGCACCGCGTTTCTGCAGTATCAGCGGCATGCCGGGGTGGTCACGCTGATCCACACCGAAGTGCCGCCGGCCTTGCGTGGCGGCGGCGTAGCGGGGCGCCTGGCACAGTTTGCACTCGAGGCGGCGCGCGCCGCCGGTGAGAAAGTGGTGCCGATGTGCCCTTATGTGCAGGCGTATCTCAAGAAGCATCCCGAGTATGACGATCTCGTGAGCCGGTGACGCCTTTCGTGGAGCCCTTCATGGCTGATTCATTCGCGGGACAACATGTGGTGATCACCGGTGGCGACGGCGCGCTCGGCGAGGCCGTGGTCCGGGCATTGCGCGACGTCGGTGGCACCTGTCATCTCCCCGTGTTCGGCGATGCACCGCCTCCGACCGCCGGCGTGGAGACCACCGGCCACATCGACCTGACCGACGAAGATGTCGTGGTGCGGTACTACGCCGCGCTACCGGTGATCAGCGCGTCAATCCACCTCGCCGGCGGGTTCGCCGCCAAGCCGATCGCCGAGACGTCACGCGCCGATCTCGAGAAGCAGCTGGAGATGAACTTCATGACCGCGTTTCTCTCTTGCCGAGAGGCGGTCAAGGCGATGCGCAGGAGCGGCGGTGGCCGGATCGTGAACGTGGCGGCGCGAGTGGTCGAGCGTCCGCCGGCGGGAATGACGGCCTACGTGGTGGCCAAGTCGGCGGTGGCGGCGTTGACTCGCGCGCTGGCCGAGGAAGTTCGCGACGATGGCATCCTCGTCAACGCGGTGCTGCCGTCGATCATCGACACGCCCGCCAACCGCAAGGCGATGCCGGACGCCGACTATTCGCGCTGGCCCAAGCCGGCGGAACTGGCGCGGACCATCCGCTGGCTGGCGTCGACGGAGAACACATTGACGTCAGGGGCGTTGGTGCCGGTGTATGGCAGGGCGTAGCCTGGCCCAGAGCCCAAGGCCCGGAGCCCCCGATACCGGGCTCGGCCGGCGTACCCGAGATATCGGCGGAGTGCGGTTCCCGCTGGCCGAGTTCCGCCTGCGGGGCCATGGGCTCTGGGCCCTTGGCCTGTTCTGCCTCACCGCTCCTGCCGCCGCGCAGAACCAGACGCCCGTCCCCCGCGCGCCGGGCGCCCCCGCCGCGGTGACGCAGCGGCTGTTCGACAGCACGTCGACCATTCCGTATTTTCCACTCGGCACATCACCGCTGGCGCTCAGCGGCCCCGCGCGACCCCGCGAGTTCATTTCGGCCGTCGGCCGCCGCGCCATCGCGATGGGCACCGAGGACGGCGCGCTGGAACTCTGGTCGTGGCCCATCAAGTGGCTGCACGACTTCACGCTGTCGTTCCGGGTCCCGAAGTACACCGCACCGATCCGCGGCCGGGACATCGCCGAACGGGTCACCGAGCGCCCCGAAGGCGTGACGATCACGTACGCCTACGAGCAGTTCACGGTGCGCGAGCACGTCTTCGTGCCGCTGGACGAGCCGGCGATCATCATCCTCCTCGAGGTCGATGCGGTCCGGCCAATGGACATCATCGCGCAATTCACGCCCGACATCCACTACGCCTGGCCGGCCGGGCTGGGCGGGCAGTACCTGATCTGGGAGCAGAACGCGCGCGCGTTTCTCTTTTCCGAAGGAAAGCGCTCGGTCAACGCCTTCCTCGGTTCGCCGGCGGTGACCGAGGCGTCCGATGTGCCGGCGCACATGCTGGCCGCGGCGCCACCACAGCTGGTGCTGGCCGTGGGAAGCGATTCCGAGCGCTACACGGCGCCGAAACTCGGCGAACCCCCGGGTCACAACGTGAATCTCCACGTAGCGTACATCCCGATCGTGCTGGCCGGGGGCGAGATGGCGCACGATTCGGCGCTGGCACTCTACCGGCGGCTGATCGCACCGGGCGCCGCTGAACGGGAGTGGCGGAAACGGGTGGCGCATGCCGACTCCCTGCGCAACGATCGCTTCGCGCTCCGGTCGCCCGACACGCTGTTGAACACGGCGGTCGAGTACGCCAAGGTGAATCTCGATCAGGCCTACGCCTGCAACCCCGACCTGGGTTGCGGGCTGGTGGCGGGCTACGGCCTCTCCGGGGCCGCCAGCGACCGGCCCGGCTTCGGGTGGTTCTTCGGCGGCGACGCATCGATCAACTCGTTCGCCATGGACGGCGCCGGCGAGAGCGACCTGGTGCGCGACGGCGCGCTGTTGTTCTTCGCGAAGTTCCAGCGTGCCGACGGCAAGATCACTCACGAAATCTCGCAGGGCGCCGGCCACGTCGACTGGTTCTCCTATCCCTATCCCTATTATCACGGCGACACCACGCCGTTCTGGATCCTGGCATTCGGCGAATACTGGCGGCAGACGGACGACACGGCGCTGGTACGCACGCTGTGGGGCAACCTGAAGCGGGCGTATGAATGGTCCCGCTCCACCGACACCAACGGCGACGGGTTGATGGACAATCCGGCGGCGGGCGCGGGGGCGCTGGAGGTGGGCGACCTGCAGATCGGCATCGAGTCCGATGTCTACATGAGCGGCGTGTGGGTGGCGGCACTCGACCGGTTTGCGCGGATGGCCGTGGCGATGGGCGAACCGGCACTGGCCGACAGCGCCCGGCAGATCCGCACCCGCGCGCTCGCCACCATGGAAGCGAAGCTCTGGTTGCCGGACGCGAAGCAGTACGCGTTCGCGCTGTTGCAGGACGGTTCGGTCAACCGCGCGCTCACCGCGTGGCCGGCCACCGCCATGGGATTCGACGTGCTCGACCCGGTCCGCGGCAATGCCATGACCCGTCACCTTGCGTCGTCGGCGATCATGACCGACTGGGGGGCGCGTCCCCTGAGCGCGGACAACGCCCTGTTCGATCCGCTGCACTACAACAACGGCGCGGTCTGGCCATTCGTGACCGGCTGGGTTTCGCTGGCCGACTACAACTATCACAACGCGGCGGCGGGGTGGTTTGCGTTGCAGGCGATTGCGCGGACCACATTCGATCAATCACTGGGTCACAACGCCGAGGTGATCTCGGGCCGGCTCTACAAACCGCTCGACACCGCGGTGCCGCAGCAATTCTTCGCCACGTCGATGGTGCTGACGCCGCTGATCCGCGGGCTGCTGGGGATCGACGTCGACGCCCCGGCGGGCCGCGTCACGATCGCACCGCACCTGCCGCCGGACTGGGATTCGGTGGCGGTCGACCGGGTACCGGTGGGGCGCGGCACCCTGTCGTTCGCAGTGCGGCGCGAGCCGGGCCGGATGACGTTGTCGGTGACGCGGGATCCGGGGCCGGGCGAGGGGCCCATCGACATCGTCTTCTCCCCCGCACTGCCGCTTGGCGCGCAGGTGACGGGCCCTGGCGTCACCACGATACCGACGCCTGGCGACGTGCACGCCACCGTCGAAGGCCGGATCGGCAACCGGGGCGCGTTGCGGGTGACGTTCCGGGACGGATGGCGCGTCGTGCCGCCGACAATGCCGGCCGTGATCGGCGAGCGGTCGCGCGCGCCACGCATCGTGGCGGAGCGGCTCACCGACAGCGCCGGCGCCGAGCGCCTGACGGTGTCGCTCGAGGGGCGTGCGGGAACGACCAGTCGATTCCGCGTCACGTCGCCCGAGTCGCCGCCGGCCGGGCAACTGCACATCGATTCCCCGGCCGGGGCATCCGTCACGGCAGAACGGGTGCCCGGTGCCGCGAGATCACACTGGCTCGACGTGACGTTCCCGGCGGCCGGCGGCGACAGCGACGGATATGTGCCGCTCACGATTACGCTGGCGGTGATGCCCGGCGGCTGAGGTCGAGCTACCGCTGGGCGCTTCGTGCGCTCACATCCGCAAAGTCACGGAGCGCAGCGTGCCAATCGTCCGAAGGTGAAACATCGCGCATACCCCGGGAGTGGCGCGATCGGACCGTGACGGGTACGATACACCCGTTGCTCTTGAGGGGGGCCAATGACATCCGCTGCACCGCGACGCCGCGCCGCGCTGGTTTCGGCGCTGGCCGTGATTGCCGTGATCGGCCCCGGAGCCGGCACGCTCGCGGCGCAAGCGGCCGCCACCCGCAAACCGGATTACACTGCTGCCGACGTCTTCTTCATGCAGGGCATGATCTGGCATCACGCCCAGGCGGTGGTGATGTCGGATTGGGCACCGACGCACGGCGCCAGCACCCAGGTGGCCACGCTCTGCAAGAAGATCGCGCTGTCGCAGCGCGACGAGATCGACGTGATGCAACACTGGCTGCACGATCGCGGCCTGTCGGCCCCCGATCCGCTCACGATGTGGGCCGATGACACGGCGATGGATTGGCAGATGATGCCGATGAAGATGCCCGATGGCACGATGATGAACCGCATGTCCGGGATGCTCAGCCCCGCGCAGATGCACCAGCTCGACGCGGCGCGTGACACCACCTTTGACCGGCTCTACCTGCAGTACATGATCGGGCACCACCAGGGGGCGCTCGACATGGTCAAGAACCTGTTCGACACCCCGGGCGGCGGCCAGGAGCCGGTGCTGTCCGGTTTCGCCACCGATATCGATGCCGGGCAGCGCGTCCAGATCTCGCGCATGCAGGCACTGTTGACCCACTCTCCACTAGGCCAGGACCAATGACATTCCCGTCGTTCTCCCGTTCGCTCCGCCTCTTCGCCGGCGTGCTGGCTGCCGGCGGCCTGCTCGGCGTGGCCCCCGCGGCCCACGCCCAGTCGACCATGAACGATCCCCGGGTGGGACTCAAGGCCGGGCTGTACGACGCCGGCGTCGCCGCCAAGGGGATGGAACTGGTGGCGCACCGCAACAAGCCGGACAGTCTCCACCCGAACGATCCCGGCGGGCTGACCTATGCCAATTCCGACCTGGCGTTCGGGGGCCACTATGTCTATCAGGGGAATTTCAGCGGCATCCAGATCTGGGACGTGGCCAACCCGCTGCAGCCGGTGCTGACCGACACCGAGATGTGCTTCACCGAACAGGGCGACGTGTCGGTGTACGGTCACCTGCTCTTCGTGTCGGCGGAAAACACCGGCAGCCGCCTGGACTGCGGCACCGGCGGAATCCAGGACTCGGTGAGCAAGGAGCGGATGATCGGCGTCCGGATCTTCGATGTCGCCGACCCGATGCACCCGAAGCAGGTGGCCGACGTGCAGACCTGTCGCGGCTCACACACGCACACGCTGGTGCAGGACCCCAAGGACAAGAACGACATCTACGTCTACGTCTCGGGGCTGGCGCGGGTCCGCTCGGAGACGGAAATGGCGGGGTGTGCAACCGGCGGCGGAATGAGCGATCCGAATTCGGCGTATTTCCGGATCGAGATCATCAAGGTGCCGCTGGCACATCCCGAACAGGCAAAGATCGTCAGCACGGCGCGCGTGTTCGACAGTCTCACCCGGGCGCCGGCGCATGGCGTGGCGTATGCCGACACCGCCAACGGCGGCGGGCGCCGCGGCCGCGGCGGGCGGGGTGGCGGGCGCGGCTTCCGGCCGCCGATTCCCGCCAACGCCTCGGCGGCTGATTCGGCCCGGATCACCACGCTGTTCGATTCGCTGCTGGCGGACCGGGCCGACACCATGAAGGCCCGGATGTATTCCGATTCGCTCCGGCAGATGGGCGTCAACATCCAGATCGGCCGCGGCGGGCGCGGCGGTGCGGCTCCGGCAGGAATGGGCGGCCCGAACCAGTGCCATGACATCACGGTGTATCCGTATGCGGGGCTGGCCGGGGGCGCCTGCGCCGGCTACGGGTTGCTGCTCAACATCAAGGATCCCGAGCATCCGGTCCGACTGGCGGCAATGGCCGACTCGAACTTCTCGTTCTGGCACTCGGCCACGTTCAACAACGACGCCACCAGCATGCTGTTCACCGACGAGTGGGGTGGCGGCACGCAGGCCAAGTGCCGCGCCACCGACCCGATCGACTGGGGAGCGGACGCCCTCTTCAAGCTGCACGATGGCCAGTTGACGCCGGTGGGGTACTTCAAGATGCCCGCCGCACAGACCACCGAAGAGAACTGCGTGGCGCACAACGGCGGGCTGGTCCCGGTGCCAGGGCGCGACATCCTGGTGCAAGGATGGTATCAGGGCGGGATTTCGATCTACGACTTCACCGACCCGGCGCATCCGAAGGAGCTGGCGTATTACGACCGGGGGCCGATCGACTCGACCCAGCTTGTCCTCGGCGGCTATTGGTGCGGGTACTATTACAACGGCTACATCTACGGGTCGGAGATCGCGCGCGGCTTTGACGTCTTCAAGCTTACGCCCACGGCGGACCTGACGCAGAACGAGATCGACGCGGCGGCGCTGGTGCACTTCGACCAGTACAATCCGCAGGATCAGCCGCACCTGACGTGGCCGGCGGCGTTCCCGGTCGCCAAGGCCTACGTCGACCAGCTGGCGCGCGACAATGGACTGTCCACCACGCGCCTTACCGCGGTGCGGACCGCCTTGAGCTCGGCCGAGAAGATGAGCGGGACGGGGCGCAAGAAGGCACTCGACACGCTGGCAGCATCGCTCAACGCCGATCTCAGGACCACGAACGACGCCAGGCGGGTCCATCTGTTGCAGGACGTGGTGACGCGGATTCAGTAAGGCGGGTCATCAGTCGTTGGTCGTCGGTCCCGCGCGTAGCGAGGGAACTGACTCATGAGCTGGTCGAGGGCCGAGGGTCGAACACCGACACTCGGCCCTCGGCGCATCACGGCGCGCGCCGGGCCCTCTCGAGCGCACGTAATTCCGTGGTCCAGTGCTGCACGATGATCACCGACGGACTGACGATGGGCCGGACGCCGAGGATGCTGCCGTCGGCGAGCAGGTCGAAGTCGGAGCGCAGCGGCGTGCCGTAGCTGGTGCGGACATCGCGAAAGGTGCCCTGAAAGAGCGAGTCGCGCCCGGCGACGGCAAGCGCCGCTCCGGTGTCGAGGCGCACCTCGAGGAACTGGTCGCCGTGACGATAGACCAGGTGCCGGGAATCGGCCGCCCAGTGCGGCTCGGTGCCGCCGTCCAGTGACACCTGCAGGTGCTGGCCGTTGGAAGGGAACGGCCGCACGTAGACCTGCATGGTCCCCGTGGCATCGGAGTTGTAGGCCAGCCAGTGCCCGTCGGGCGAGATCGCCGGGGCGCTCTCCTTGAAGACCGATGCTTCGAGGGGCACGGGAACACCGTGGTCTTTCACGTCGACGAGGTAGAGGTCGGACATGGTCGCGACGTGGAAGGCTGTGGCGACGATATATTGGCCGTCGGGCGAGATCACAGCATCGTACAGGTTCATATCGGCCGGAAAGAGTCGAGATCCGGCCGCGCTGCCGTCGGCGGGAATGGTCCAGACCTCGGGATAGTCGGCCGAGTAGTGGATGTAGACGATGCGCTTGCCGTCGCCAGCCCAGCTCGGTGCCCACGAGGCGGCATCGGTGGTCAATCGTTGCAACGCCCCGGATGCAACGTCGAACAGCCAGAGATCGCTGTGCTCCTCGTCGGCCGCGCGAATCGCGACCACGATCCGTTTGCCGTCCGGTGACACGCGAGGATGGGTGTAGTATCGCGGGTCGGGCATGGTGCGCAGCACCCCGCCCTGCCGGTCGACGAAGGTCAGCGACGATTGATTGGTGGCGGTGAAGTAAACCAGGTCACCGGTTGCGGACAGCGATGCGTGCAGAAAGCCGGCCCGGTTCAGGACCGGTTCGGGTACCGGAATGAGATCGCCGAGCGCACGCGGATGCGACGGATCGAAGGGAGCGGTGCCGACAGAGCCGTCGGTGCGACCCACCAGAACGTACCCGTCCACGGTGCCGAGCACGTTCAGGATGCCGTCGCCCAGCGCGGTGACGTGCCCGTCGGCAATCCGGATGTCGGTCAACGTGCGGATTTCGGGCGCCGGATTGCCCGGCGTGCCCGAGTCCGGCGGCGGCATGGAACCGATCGACACCAGCACGTCCTTCCCGTCCGGCAACGCAAATGGCATCTCGTCGCCGACTTCGCGGGCAGCACGGTTCATTCCCTTCACGAGCGTCACCGGCCCGCCGTCGGCGGGAATACGATACAGGCCGGTCGCCTCGCCGACATACACGGCGTCGTCCGCGCCCCACGTCAATCCGCCGCCGCCGAGTACCCGGGCAAGGGGCGTGGCCGGGCCGCCATGCACCGACACCTTGTTGATGTCGGCGTACTGGCTGCCGATGCCGACCGGCCTCGTCTCGAACACCACCCAGTCTCCGGATGGCGAAAAATGTGGCTCCCACGACCGGTCGGTACCGGGAAGCGGCGTCCCTTCGAGCTGGTCGAGATGGCGATAGTAGAGGCGGGTACCGTCGGGCCCGATCCCCGAATAGACGATGGCGCGCCCATCCGGCGAAAGGATGGCGGCCTCGCTGTTGTCGTCGACGAACCGCTGGTCGGCGGGAATGGCGAGCGACAGGCGAACGACGGGCGGCGAAGGAGCCCGGGAGAAATTCCTGATCACGAGGGCCATGGCGGCCGCGGCGCCAAGCAGGTAGACGGCGGGACGCCAGGGCGGCCGCGCCCGACGCGTCGGTAGCTGGAGCACGGATGCGTCGGCTGGCGCCGGCATCGGGTCGGTCTGTTCCTCCACGAGACGCAACGTCCGGTCGGCGGTGACGGTGACGCCGGCGGCCCGGTGTGGGCCGTCAGGACCGTGTGCGCCGCCGATCTGCGGGATGCCGTCACCGGTCCGGCGACGCGGCGTGGCTTCCGAAAGTGCGATCGGGCCATGGCGCAGACGCTCGGCCACCGCGCGCAGCTCCGGCCCCGTTGTTGCATCGAGATCGACTTTGAGCCGCTTCGCAAACGTCTCGTATACGAGCAACGCCTCGGAGCGATTGCCCTGGGCTTCGAGACGACGCAGGAGGTCCACCATCAGGGGTTCGCTATACGGCAGCAACCGGCACGCTTCGCGCCCCAGGGACACCGCCCGTTCCAGGTCGCCGCCGCGTTCCGCGCCGGTCGCCGCGTCGATGGCGCTCCGCGCCACCTTCCCGGTCAAACGCTGGCGTTCGGTGTCGAGCCATCGCTCGAACTCGGCCGCGTCATCGACATGAAATCCGGCCAGCAGTTCGCCGCGGCAGAGTGTCAGCGCGGCAATGGCGTCGCCGCGAGCGAGTGCTTCGTCAATCTCGAAGACATCGGCGCGGAGCAGCGAGCGGTCGATCGCGAGGGCGTCGCCGCGACTCTGGATGACCTCCGCGCCAAGGGCCTGACGCAGATAGTAGACCGCGCGATTGAGGGCGGCCCGCGCGGCCTCCTGACTGAAATCCGGCCAGAAGAGCGCCAGCAATGCGTCGCGTTGGTGGAATCCGGCGGGTTGGGCGGCAACGAGATAGGCGAGCAGCGCCAGCCGTTTGGGCTGTGCCAACACGGCTCGCACATCCTTCCCGTCCTGGTCCACCAGCGACGGTGAGCCGATGAGCGTCAGCCGGAGCGGCATCGAAGTCCTCTCGCTGCAAGAACATACGGGCCGATTCGAGGGTCCACAAGGTTGCTGCGAACGGCCGATCGGAACCGGAGAACGGCCGGGAGAGAGCCAAGGGAGAGCCGCGGGAGCGGCGGGGGAGCGGGTCGCGTCAGTGTTGGCGCACGACCCGGACATGCCACGGCGAACGCCGGGCAAGGGGCTTCCTCACCTTACACCTTCGAGGTTCTCATGCGATTCCAGTTTGCCATGCCGGTCGCGTTCGCGGCCGCCGCACTGCTTCTCGCCGGCTGCAGCGGCGAAAACGGCGCGCTCCCGACCACGGCGCAGTCCACCGTAACGCCGGCCGCCTCGACGTCGACACCGGCTCCCGCCGCCAGCTTCCGTCCGTTCAACCCCGTGGTCCAGCTGTTCTACGGCCTGGGCTCGCTGGCGCTGCCGTGCAAGGGCTGCAGCGGGGTCGCCGCCGAGAATGGCGTCCAGCGCTTCCTCTTCGACGTCGTGGTGCACAAGGACGGCACGGTGGATGGCGGCGCCGAGTACTCGGCGAATGTCGGTGGCGGACTGTCCCGTTCGGGCACCGCACTCTGCGTGGGGAACATCGGCGACGGCGTCTGGGCACTGGCCTTTACGCTGACGAAGTCCACCGGCGCCGCGCCGACGGGATCCATCCTGCCACCGCCGACCACGACCGATGACGTGTTCCTCTTCGCGTTCAAGGACAACGATCAGGGATTCCGCCGGTCAGGTCCGGACGAAATCACCGGCGTGATTCACACCACCGCGTTCTACGCGAAGCTGGCGTGCAGCAATCCCGCGGCGCTCGGGTTCACGTCGACGGTGGTGGAGAATGCGTTCTTGAACAACCTGAAGGCCGGCCTGGTCGAAGTCATTCCGCAGTAGGCATCGGTCGCTGGTCGTCGCCGCCGTGTGTGGCTATATCGCCACGGCGACGGCGGCTGCGAGGACGGCGATCATCGCCGCGAGCCGTGTCAGCTGATTGGCGGTACGGCGGTCACTTGCCCGCGCGGACTCGTCCGCAACCGGCTCGACGTGACCGACGGCGTCGAAATTGAACACGGCGCGCCGGGCGAACCCGACACAGAAACGGTGACGTGCCTGCAGGAATCCGGAGGCCGACAACATCGCCGGGAGAAAGACCGACACGCGCCACCATCGGGGGACGGCGAGCCAGAGCAATCCGGCGGCCAGCAGGAGCGCCGCGGCAAGCCCGAGCCAGCCGAGCCGGCGGCGGAGCCCGGTTTCTGCGGGACCGATATTGCAGACCCCGGCGACGTACGAGCCTTCGTCCGTGTCTCCCATGCCATCCCCCTCCGGGTCAAGGTACCTCACGGCGGCGGGACGGCGGCAGCCCGCTTCCCGGGGGCAAATCCGCTACCAATCCCCGCGATCGTGCCGTAGCTTGGAGATTGCTCCTTCCGCGGTGATCCCATGAGCACGACCCGACGCGATTTCCTGCAGCTTTCCGCCGGTGCGGCGGCACTCACCGTGCCGCGCCGACTTCGCGGGTTCGCCAGGCATCTGCTGACGACCGGCGCCGATCCGTCCCGCATCGTGGCCCATCCGGTGCCGCTCGACCGGGTGCGCCTCACCGGTGGTCCCCTCCGCGCCGCACAGCTGGCCGACATGACGTATCTGCTGTCGCTGGATCCGGACCGGATGCTGGCCTTCTTCCGGATCCGCGCCGGGCTGCCGCAGAAGGCCGAACCGTATGGCGGCTGGGACGGACCAGGACACAATCTCACCGGCCACGTCGCGGGGCATCACCTCTCCGCGGTGAGCCTGATGTACGCCGCCACCGGTGACGCGCGCTTCCGAGCGCGCGCGGCGGCACTCGTGTCGGGGCTCCAGGAGGTCCAGAACAAGAACGGCGACGGCTACCTCTCGGCACTCGAGGGCGGACGCGAGGCGTTCGCGGCGCTGTCGAAGGGCGACATCCGTGCCGCGCCGTTCGACCTCAACGGCCTCTGGTCGCCGTGGTATACGCTGCACAAGACCTTCGCCGGGCTGCGCGACGCCTACCGTCACACCGGCAACCGGACGGCGCTCGAGGTCGAGACGAAGTTCGCCGGGTGGGCGGAACGGACCCTGGCGCCGCTCGACGACGTACAGATCCAGCAGATGCTCAACACCGAGCAGGGCGGCATGAACGAGGTGCTCGCCGACCTCTCGGCCGACACCGGCGACGAGCGGTGGATGACGCTGTCGCGGGTGTTCGAGCACCGCGCCGTCACCGATCCGCTCAAGCGCGGCATCGACGATCTCGCCGGGCTCCACGCCAACTGCAACATTCCCAAGCTGATCGGCTCGACGGCGCGCTACGTCTACCAGGGGCGGACCGAGGATATTCTCGCCGCCGCCACGTTCTGGGACGCGGTCGCCGAGCATCACAGCTTTGCCACCGGCGGCATGGGCGACAACGAGTATTTCTTCGCCGCTGATCAGGGGTCACGACACATCAGCGCGCGCAGCTGCGAGTCGTGCAACGTCTACAACATGTCCAAGATGAGCCGGACCATGTTCTCGCTCCGGCCCGATCCGTACTACGCCGATTTTCTCGAGCGCGAGGTGTACAATCACGCCCTCGCGTCGTTCAACCTCGAAGACGGACGGATGTCATACATGGTGCCGGTGGGACGGGGTGTGCAGCAGGAATACCAGGACATGCAGCACGACTTTACCTGCTGCGTCGGCACCGGCATGGAGAATCACGCGCTGCACGGCGACGGCATCTACTACGAGGACGGCGACCAGGTCTGGGTGAACCTCTACGCCCCGTCGACGGCACAACTCGGCAACGGCGCACAGCTCGAGATGACGACCGATTTCCCCGAAGGTGAGCAGGCGAAGCTGGTGGTGCGGACGCCCAGGCCGCACGAGATGGCGCTGCTGGTGCGGCAGCCCTGGTGGGCGGGCGACGGCTTTGCGGTGTCCGTCAATGGGACGCCAGTGCCTCCGGTACCGGCCGGCGGCCGCGGTGGGGCGCAGGGAATGGGGCGCGGCGGGCGCGGTGGGGCGCGAACCGCACCGGAGAGCCGCTTCGTCGCCGTCAGGCGCACGTGGCAATCGGGCGACACCGTCGCCGTCACGCTTCCCAAGTCGCTGGCGCTTGCACCGACGGCCGATGACCCGACGGTGTCGGCGATCACCTGGGGACCGTTGACCCTTTCGGGCGACCTCGGTCCACGCATCGAGGACGGCGCCCGGGAGCCGGCACCGCCGCCTGTTCCGGTGCTGGTGGCCGCCGGCAGACCGGTAACCGATTGGGTGACACCGGACGGTGCCGGCAATTTCCGCGCGGTGAGTGTCGCACGCGTACCGGAAGCGCCGGCGCCACCGGTCGACGTCAAGCTGGTGCCGTTCTATCGCAGCTACGGCCGGCGCTACAGCATCTACTTCGACGTCATCACTCCCGATGCCTTCGATGCGCGTGCCGCGGCGATCGCCGCCGAGCGGGAGCGACAGCGCCGACTGGAAGCTGCGACCGTGTCGTTCGTCCAGCCGGGCGACGCCGACCAGGAACGCGCTCGCCACTACCAGAGCGAACCCGCCACCCGGCGGCCGATGCGCATCGAAGACCGCAGCGGGCGGGGCGGTACGGGCTGGTTCTCGTACGATCTGCCGGTCGATGCGTCGACGGCAATGGCGCTGGTGGTGACGTACTACAATCCGCCGAATCGTCCACCCGCCACCGGCACGTTCACGATCATGGTCGACGGATCACCGGTCGGTGACTTCGCCGCGAACGCCACCGCATCGGGCTTCTACGATACGACCTACGACATTCCGGCCGCGACGATCGGGTCGAAGAGCACGGTCACGGTCAGGTTCGATGCCGGATCGGACGGACGCATTGCAGCGATCTTCGGCGTGCGGATGGTGCGGGCGAAGGAAATACAGTAGAGCGAAAGGCGGCCATGGGCGCTCTTCCACCATTGCTATGCTCGCGTCACCGCGATGAACTGAATCGGAGTGAACCATGTCCATCCGTCCTGTCAAGCGCCTGATCACCGCCAAGCCGACCCTCGAGGGCGCCGGCGTGCACCTGCGCCGAGCCTTCGGATTCGGCAACACCAGCGACTTCGATCCGTTCCTGCTACTCGACGATTTCCGGAACGACATACCGGCTGACTATCTCGCCGGCTTTCCGTGGCATCCGCATCGCGGCATCGAGACGATCACCTACGTGCTGGCCGGCACGGTGGAGCACGGCGACAGCATGGGGAATCACGGCACCATCGGCGCCGGCGACATCCAGTGGATGACGGCGGGAAGCGGCATCATCCACCAGGAGATGCCCAAGGGCGACCCGGTGGGGCAGATGCATGGCTTCCAGCTGTGGGCCAACCTCCCGTCATCGCTCAAGATGACCCCGCCGCGATACCAGGAGGTCAAGACCGGCGATGTTCCCGAGGTGACCGAGGACGATGGCACGGTGGCGCGGATCGTCTGCGGCAATCTCTGGGGGAGGCGTGGCCCGGTCGAAGGAATCGCCGCCGACCCGGTCTACGTCGATGTCACGGTCCCTCCCGGCAAACGCCGCAGCATTCCGGTCGAGACGACGCATCATGCGTTTGCGTACGTCTTTGCCGGCAGCGGCAAGTTCTCCAACGCGTCGGGACCGCTGGCGGTGCCCACGGAGAGTGTCGGCTGGGCCGACACGAATCCCCCGGTCGAAGCAGACAATCGCTCGCTGGTGCTGTTCGATCGCGGCGACGAAGTCACCGTGCAGGCGGGCGAGGACGGCATCCGCTTTCTGCTGGTGTCGGGGCAGCCGCTGCGCGAGCCGGTGGCGTGGTACGGCCCGATCGTGATGAACACGCAGGACGAGTTGCGCGAGGCGTTCGACGAACTACACCAGGGAACGTTCCTGAAGCAGGGCTGAACGATGCGCACTGCCGCCATCGCCATTGTCACCCTGGCCGCCGGGTATGTTCGCGGTGGATCACCGGTCCGCGCGATTGACCCGGCACCGCGAGCCTCGCCCGCTCGAGCCACGGCGCTCACCGTCGAACACCTCAGCGATCCGATCGGGATCGATGCCCCGGATCCCCGCTTCTCATGGCAACTCGACGACAGCTCCCTCGGCGCGCGGCAGACCGGCTACCGGCTCCTGGTCGGAAACGATTCCGCCGCGCTCGCGGCCGGTCGCGCCGACGTCTGGAACAGCGGCATCGTCGGCGGGAACACCACGCTCGACGTCGCGTACGGCGGCCCGGCGCTCCAGCCGATGCACCGCTACTACTGGACGGTGTGCATTCGCGAGGCGGGCGCCGGCGGCGACGCGTGGGCGCCGTGCGCCGCGCCGCATTGGTTCGAAACCGGGATGATGACGCGCGCCTGGCAGGGTGAGTGGATCGCCGCGACGACCGCCGCGCTCGACACGGTGCCGCACGATCCGCTCGACGGCGATACCGTCGACGCCAGCGGTGCCGGCCGGCCGCCGCTGCTGCGGAAGGCATTCACCGTTCCGTCCGTCCCGGTCCGAGCCAGGCTGTACGTTGCGTCGCTGGGAGGGTATCGGCTTACGATCAACGGCACTCCGGTGGGCGACGGCGTCCTCACGCCCGATTGGACCGACTACCGCTACCGGATCACCTACCAGAGTTACGACGTCACGTCGCAACTGCAACGCGGCGAGAACGTCATCGGGGCGATGCTCGGCGCGGGGTGGTTTGCCAGTCCGATGGGCTTTTCACCCAAGCGCTATGCGTTCGGACCGCCGCCAGTGCGGCTCAAGCTGGAACTCCATCTCTGGGACGCGTCGGGACACGAGACGGTCATCGCTTCCGATACCAGTTGGCGCGCGGCGCCGGGGCCGGTGCTGATCTCCGAGATCTACAACGGCGAATGGTATGACGCGCGGCTCGAGCAGCCGGGGTGGAACCGTCCCGGATTCGACGCCGCCTCGTGGCACGGCGTGATCACCCTGCCCGATGTCTCCGCGCGCCTGCAGGCCCAGGCGATGCCGCTGATCGAAGAGACCGATTCGATCCGCCCGATACGACGCTGGTCCCCGTCGCCGGGAATCTGGGTGTTCGACTTCGGGCAGAACATCGCCGGCTGGGCGCGGCTCCATGCGCAGGGTCCACGGGGCACCCGGGTGCGGCTCCGGTTCGCCGAGATTCTTGCTCCGGACAGCATCAACATCACGCAGATCAATCTGCGCACGGCCAAGGCGACCGACTGGTACATCCTGAGCGGCCGGGATCCGGAGACGTTCGAACCGCATTTCACCTATCATGGCTTCCGGTACATCGAAGTGACCGGGTATCCCGGTACGCCGTCACTCGACGACGTGATCGGCGTGGTGGTGCACACCGCGCTCCCGGAAACCGGCACGTTCGTGACGTCGGACACGCTGCTCAACCGGCTGTGGCAGAACATCCGCTGGACGCAGCGCGCCAACCTCTACGGCATCCCGACCGATTGTCCCCAGCGTGACGAGCGGCTCGGCTGGATGGGCGATGCCCAGATGTTCTGGCGCACGGCGAGCTACAACATGGACATGAGCGCCTTCGGCGAAAAATGGATGGCGGACGTCCGCGACGGCCAGCAGTCGAACGGCTGCTTTCCCGATTTCGCCCCGAACTTCCTTGGCGTCCTTACCTGCGGCGCGCCGGGCTGGGCCGACGCCGGCGTGATCATTCCATGGACGCTGTGGCGGCAGTACGGCGACACGGCGGTCGTTGCGGCGCAGTGGGACGCGATGTCGCGCTATCTGCAATTCATTGCCGACTCGAACCCGAACCATCTCTGGCTGCACCGCAAGACCACCGAGTTCGGCGACTGGCTGCCGGCAGGGAGCACGACGTCGTTCGGCCAGACCAACACCGACCTGATCAGCACCGCGTTCTGGGCCCATGACGCCGACCTGATGTCGCAGATGGCTGGTGCGCTTGGCCGGCGTGAGGACTCGGTGCGGTATCGGCAGCTGTTCGGCGCGATCCGGGGCGCATTCATCAACGCATACGAACTGCCGGACGGGCGGGTCGGCGCGCCGTTCGTCAATCCCGACAAGATTTCGAGTGACTACACCCAGACCGCTGCCGTGCTGGCACTGCAATACGGGCTGGTGCCGGATTCACTGCGCTCGAGCACCACGGCGCAACTGGTCGACAATATCGCCTCGCACGGCTGGCACCTGACCACCGGATTCCTGGGAAGCGGCTACATCCTGCCGGCCCTCTCGCAACAGGGTGCGGATGACGCGGCGTACCGCCTGCTGCTCACCACGACGTTTCCGTCGTGGCTCTACGAAGTCACCCATGGTGCCACGACCACCTGGGAGCGATGGAACGGCGACCACGGTGACCCCGGGATGAATTCCTACAGTCACTATGCGTTCGGCGCGGTGGGCGAATGGCTCTACCGGGACCTGGCGGGGATCGATGAGGCGTCCGACGGCGTGGCGTTCGACCGGATCGTCATCCGGCCCCGGTTTCCGGCGGCGCTCGACTCGCTCCGCGCCACGTATCGGTCAGCGCGTGGGCTCATCACCAGCGCTTGGCGGCGCGAACGTGACGGCACGATGTCGGTGTCGGTGAGCATCCCGGCGAACACGGCCGCCGTCGTGGAACTGCCGCACGCGGTCGCCGCCGCGGCTGTTCCCCCCGGTGCCCGTTTCACCGGGACCGCGGGCGGAAGGGATCGCTACGCCATCGGATCCGGTTCGTACCATTTCACCGTGCGACCGTAGCGGGACGATGTCGCCGATGGCATCGTATTAGAATCCGGCGATGATCGCCCGACCATGTTCTCCACCTTCAGCCGCGACCGAACCATGACTACCGCCATCCGCACCGAACTTCCCGCCCTGACCCACCTGCTCACCAGTGGCGTGGTGGCCGTCGTACGGCTGAACGAGCCGTCGACCCTGGTCGATGCCGCGCGCGCGGTCACGGCGGGGGGCGTCGGATCGTTCGAGATCACCATGACGACGCCCGGCGCAGTCGACGCCATCCGCGGCATCGCCGAAGCCGACATTCCGGGCTGCATCGTGGGCGCGGGGACGGTGCTCGACGCCGACACGGCGGTCGAGGTGATCGATGCCGGGGCGGAATTCGTCGTGAGCCCGACGGTGGAGCCCGACGTGATCCGGGTCTGTGTCGAACGGAACGTGGTCTGCGTGCCGGGCGCGATGACGCCGACCGAAGCGCTCACGGCGTGGCGCCTGGGCGGATCGCTGATCAAGATCTACCCCGCCCCGTCGGTGGGGATGGAGTTCTTCAAGAACGTCCTGCTGCCGCTGCCGTTCCTCCGGCTGCTGCCGTCGGGGAGCATGACGCTGGAACTGGTGCCGGAATGGATTCACGCCGGTGCGGCCGCGATCAGCGTCACCACGGCGCTGCTCGACCCGAAGCTGATGCGGCACGGCGCCTGGGACGAGATCACCACCCGGGCGCAGGCATTCGTGGGCGCGGTGGCCAACGCCCGTCAGGATCGCGGCCGCTGACGGCGGTGCCGCGCCCCTTCGCGGCGTTCAGCGGATCGGCTGGCCCGTCTGGAAGTCGAACAACGTCGCCTTGCGCAGCTGATAGTACGCCACCCAGTAGCCGCGGAGCGCCTGGCTGAAGGACTGGACCGCCTGGTCCTTTTCGGTCTGCGCGATATACAGGTTCTCGATGGTGACGTTCCCGATCGAATACCGCTGATACGCCACGTCGAACCGCCGCGCGGCCACGGTGTCGGCCTTGGCCGCGATGGTGAGCGCACGTTGCGACTGTTCCAGTTGCAGCGCGGCAAAGCGGGCGGTGACATCCACCTGGCGGCGATCGAGATCGGCGGCGGTGCGCGCGGCGTTGCGATCGGCTTGGGCGGCGTCGACGTTGGCGGAGTGCGCCCCCCATTGCCAGACCGGCAACTGCACCGACAGCGAGAATTGCTGCGCGTTGAGCAGGCTCTGATAGGCATCCGCGGCGGTCGGTCCGGTGGCGTTGAATCCGTACGAAGCGTTCACCGTCCCGCCGGCGCCGCCGTTCCACCGTGCCTCGCTCACGGCGCGATCCGCGTGCACCTCGAGCGCCGCCGCGTCGTCGATCGCGGACGCATTGCGCCGGGCCCAGCCGACCGCCACGGCGGTATCGACCGCGAACTGCGGCACGTCGGCGGACATCGACAGCATCACCGGCGTATCGGGCGGCGCGTCGATGGTGATCAGGAAGTCGGCCAGCGCGCGGTCGCGCGCCAGCCGCGCGGCGTCGACCGCGGAACGCGACTGCAGCAGCACCAGCTGACTCTGCAACAGGTCGTTCTCGCCGATCTTGCCGATCTGGAAACGCCCCTGATTGAGGGTATAGAGCGTGTCGTTGACGGCGACGTTCGATTCGGCGTTCTGCAGGGTGGCGTCAGCGGCATAGAGATCGAAGAAGGCGTTGGTCGCGGCGACGGCGGCGTCCTCGCGCGCCTCCAGGTACTTCCGTTCAGCGGTCTCCAGCGTGAGGCGCTGTTCCCGGATGTCCCAGGCCTGGCTGTTGGAACGGAGCAACGGCTGCGAAATGCCCACCCGGAACGGCGTCGAGGACCAGGTCTCGAAACCGGTCGGGCCGCTGACGTGCACCTGGTTCAGCCCGGAGCTGAACGTGAGCGTGGTGTTGGTGAACGGAATCCGTTGCGTGATGTTGGCGCTCAGGTTGGCGTCGGTCTCGCGCACCGGGATATAGAGGGTGGTGCCGTCGGGCTGGACCACCGGATTGATCAACCGGGTGTAACTCGGCGCCACGCCGCTCAAGGACAGCGACGGCAGATATCCCGCCGCGAAGGCGCGGTGCCGGTCCCGGGCGCTTTCCAAGGTGTTGCGCGCTGTCTCGGCGGCGGCGCCGTGTTGCTGCGCCAGCGCGATGGCCTGTTGGAGCGTCATCGGCGGCGACTGCGCGATGAGGGCGACGGGCCGGAGGAACACGCCGGCAAGAAGGAACACCGGCAGACGCCGGCGCATGGCGGCGAGTCGAAGCAGTCGGGGCATGGGCGTCACTCGTAGCGAAGACAAACCACCGGGTCCTGGCGGGCGGCGCGATAGGCGGGAACGATGCCGAAGGCCAGGCCCACCGCGAACGAGACGCCGAAGGCGATCAGCACCGAGCCCGGCGCCACCAGCGTCTTGATGTCGGCGAAGTGTTCGATGGCGGAACTGAGCCCGATCCCCAGCGCGATCCCCGCGACCCCGCCGGCCACGCTGATCAGGACCGCTTCGGCCAGGAACTGGGCGAGTATGTCGCGCTGGGTCGCGCCGACCGCGCGCCGCACGCCGATTTCGCGGAACCGCTCCAGCACCGACGCCAGCATGATGTTCATGATGCCGATGCCGCCCACGACCAGCGAAATCGACGCAATGGCGCCGAGGACGACGTTGAAGATGGTGCGAGTGCGCTGCTCCTGCTTGAGGAGCAGCTCCGGCACCGTCACCTCGAAGTCGACGACCGAATTGTGCCGCCGCTGCAGCATCCGCTGCACCACGTCGGCCACACCGGGGACGTAGCGCGCGTCGGTCACCTGCACCACGATCCGGTCGAGCTGGTTCATGTTGCGCCGCTCGGCCTCCACCGTCGGATCGATCTGGGTCTGCTGGTCGCCGAACGTCACGGTCACCTTCGAGGCGGCTTCGACATCGGCCTGCGTCACCTCCGCCCGGTTGCGGAAGCGCAGCAGCATGGTCGAGACCGGAACGTAGATGTCCATGTTGACGTCGCGGATGCCGAGCCGCTGCGCGTTCTCCGGCGCCACCTTGCGGTCGGCGAGCACGCCGACGACCGTCAGCCAGTTGCTGCCCACCTTGATCGATCGGCCGATCGGATCCTCGGTGGTGAAGAACCGCGACCGGATGCCGCTGCCGATGATCGCCACCGCCATGCCGTGCTGCACCTGGTCAGTCGCGAACAACGTGCCCTCGTCGAGCCCGATGTTCATCAGCCGGAAATAGGTGCTGTCCACGCCGACCAGCTTGCCGGAACGGTGCCGGCCTTCCCGCGTGATGGTGGTGTTGAGGACGACTTCGGCGCTGGTGGCATCGACGTCGGGCACGACCGTGCGGATCGCTTCGGCGTCGGCATAGGTCAGGCCGGGACTGAAGCGATTGGTTTCCTTCTTGTCGTCGTTGGTGGCCTTGACGGGCCCCTCTTTCTGCTCCACCAACGGCGTCACCAGCACGTTGTTGGAGCCGAGCAGCCGCATCTGTTCCAGGATTTCCTGCTCCGCACCGCGCCCGATGGCGAGCATCGCGATCACCGAGGCGACGCCGAACAGGATGCCGAGCGACGTGAGGCCGGCACGCAGTTTGTTGTGAGCCACCGCCTCGACGGCGGTGCGGAGCGCGAATGCCGCATGCGCCCGAAAACGGGACCGAAAGGCGGGTGCGGCGCTGTCGGCTTCCGGCGGCACGCGCGATCAGTCCGACGACGACGCGGCGGCGCCGGAGCCACCGGGGAGCGGTGCGACCGTGCCGGTATCGCCCTTCGGGTTTCCGGCCTTCGACCCCGGCAGGCGGGTCAGCGGCAGTTTGTCGGCGTTGGTCGGCGGCGACAAGTAGACCTTGTCGTCGGCCGTCACGCCGCGGCGGACGATCACGGCGTCGTCGTTGGCGGCGCCGGTCTCGATTTCCTGGCGGGTGAGATGGCTCCCCGCGAGCCGATACACGAACGGCACGCCGTTGTCGGTCATCACCGCTTCGAGCGGGATCGACAGCGCGTCGGGAATCGCGAGCGTCTGGATGATGTTGCCGGTGGTCATTCCCGGGCGCAACGTGGTGTCAGGATGCGAAATATCGACCTTCACTTCGAAGACCTTGGCGTCGGAATTGGGCCGTTGCTGGCCGGCATTCGCCACCTCGGTCACCGTGCCGTGCAGCTGCTTGGTGGGATCGGCGTCGAGCGTGATCGTGACCGGCTGTCCCACGGACACCTTGCGGACGTCGATCTCGTTGACGTAGGTCACCGATTGCATCACGCTCAGGTCCGGCAACGTGGCGATGGTCGGGTCCCAGGTGCTGATCTGGTCGCCGACCCCGATTTCCTTCCCGTCCCAGTTGCGGAGATAGATCACCATCCCCGGCGCGGGCGCCTTGACGGAGTAGTTGGCCATCACGGCACGCACGACGCTGTCCTTCTTCTGCTGCTGTTGCAGGTCGGTCCCGGCCGCCTTCATCTTGGCGATTGCCTGCTCGGTCTTGGTGATGAGATCCGTCGAGTCCTGGTGCAGCGCGCGCACCGACTTCTCGTAATCGAGCTCCGCCTGCCGCTTGACGCTGGGCGCTTCGTACTGGGTCTGCTCCCTGGCGAGTTCCTTCTCCTGGACGGTGAGCGCGGCGGTGCGCATGTCCTCGCGGGCCTTGGACAGGTCGAGCGCCGAATCGAGCGACGTCGACTCGTATTGCGCCTGAGCCTTCTGCAGCGCCAGGTCGACGTCACTCAGCTTCGACGCGATCGTCGAGCGATCCAGCTCGGCCACCTCGTCGCCGGGTTTGACGATGGTGCCTTCCTTGACGAGCGACTGGATCTTGAACTGGTATTGGTCGGCCTGCTGGGCGTTCGCAGGGCCGGTAATCTTGACGAACTTGGGCGCCTCGAGTTCGCCGGTGTTCGTCACGGTCACCGCGAAGGACCCCTTCTGTACGGGGGCCAGCACACCGGAGTCGACCGGCTTGCGCCCGCGGGCAACGAGCCAGGTCGAGGTCCCGACCGTGAGGACGGCGGCCATGCCCAGCAGGCCCCGCAGACGTAACAATTGGCGCATCATGCAATCCCCCCGGTGCAAGGGGTCGAGAAGCAGAACCGCGGGGCAAAGGCCTCGCAGCGACGAAAGGCTGGCAGCCGGACCAGCGGGTGATGCGGCTGGGCCGACTTACGTCAGATGCGCGAAGGGAGTTTCGCGACGCACCCGATCAGACACCGGCAACACGGCGACCGTTCACGGCGATCGCCGCGGCGGCGAGATCGCCGGTGGCGTTGAGGACCGTCGCGAAAAGGTCCGGGATGGGGTCGACCGCGATCAGGATGCCCAGTCCCTGCAACGGCAGCCCGATCGCGGCAAAGAGCGGCGCCAGCATGATGAATGCCCCCCGCGGGACCCCCGGCACGGCAAACGCGAGGAAGACCGCGGCGAGCGCCACCGTCGCGACCGATCCGAAGGGCACCGGCACGCCGTAGAAGTGCCCCACGAACAGGGCACCGACCGTCCACGACACTGGCGCTGCAACATGAAACGCCGAGACCGCCAATGGGATCACGAATCCGCCCGCCTCGGGCGGAAGATCGAGGCGATCGTCGGCGCTCTCGACCAGGGCCGGAAGTGCCGCGATCGACGAGGAGGTCGAGAACGCGATGAGCTGCGGCGGCAGCACCGCGCGTGCGAACCGGGTGAAAGGGATTCGCGCCACCGTCATCACCAGCAGGTACAGCACGAGCATGCCGGCGAGACAGCCGGCGATGTAGATGGCGACGTACAACCCGACGGCCCCCGCCATGCCGGTCCCGGCGTGGGCCGCCAACGGCACCACCAGGCCGATAACTCCCACGGGTGCCAGGCCGATGATCCACCGGACCAGCACCAGCATGGCATCGCGCAAGCCGCCGAAGAACGCCAGCAATGGCTCCCGCCCTGCCGCGCTGATGCGGGTGATGGCCAGGGCAAGCAGGACGGCGAAGATCACCAGCTGCAGCATGTCGCCGTGCGCCGCAGCCGAAACGGGATTGGTGGGAATCGAGCGACGTGAGCCACTCGCTGAACGTCGGCGAGCAGCCCGGTCGCCGGCGGCGGCCGCCGCGATGCCGCACGGCAGCGCCGCAGCCGCGGATCCGGCGGGCCACAAGGCGAAGACGCCGAGCAGTAGCGGAATCATCACCACCGCCATGGCCAGCGACAGGCCGATGAACGTCGCCAGGGTGCGCATCGCCGGCCCGCCCGGTCGCGCGGAGATCGGCCGCCGACGCGATGGCGGTGATCAGCAGCGAAAAGACCAGCGGGATGACCGTCATGCGGATCGCTTCGACCCAGAGCGTGCCGATGGGCGCGAGGCGGTCGGCGTCGTGCACCAGGGAGGCGCTGCCGGACGCGGCGATGGCGACGCCGGCGACGAGCGAAAGTCCCAGTGCGACCAGGACCGGGGTCGAGTCGTTCAGCTTCATCGGCGGTCGGCGGTGCGGCCGCAGGTTGGCAGGGCGCCCGAGATGCGGGTGACGCGATGCGACATGATCCGGATTCCGAAGCGGGAGCGCGAATATCGCCCGCCGAGCCGCGCCGGGCAATCGGGCGCGGCGACGCGATCGGGGATATTTTCCCAGTCCCCGACGCCCGCCAGGGCGTTCGGCGGCCCCCGATCGACCATCGCATCAACGTGACCCGGCAGGAATCAGGAGTTCCCGTGCGTGCTTTGCGCTCGTTCCGCTCGAAGGTGACGCCGCCGGTTGTGGCGCTCATGACGATCATCTGCGCTTCGGCGCAGGCCCAGCTGCTCACAACCGCGACGCGTGACCCGGCCCAGCGTCAGGACACCGCGTTCGCGCGGCTCTATCGGGAGTGGACCATCGAGCCGAAATTCGGCTCGCCGCTGGTCGATCACCTGCCACTCGTGGCCGGCATCCCCACGCCCCGCGATGTCCTCGGCTATTACATCGGCGCGCCACGCAGGCTGACGTACTACGCCGACCAGCTGCGCTACTACCGCGCGTTGGCCGCGGCGACGCCGCGCGTCAAGGTCGAGACCATCGGTCGCTCGCCGGAGGGACGGGAGCTCGTGGTGGTGTGGGTATCGTCGGCCGAGAACATGAAGCACCTGGCGCAGAACCGGGCCAACCTGGCGCGGCTTGCGGATCCGCGCGGCTTGTCGGACAGCGCCATCCAGCGATTGATCGCCGGAACGCGTCCCGACTATCACGTCATGGGCGGCCTGCACAGCGGCGAAACCGGCCCGTCGGAGATGTTGATGGAACTGGTGTACCGGCTGGCCACCGAGACGTCACCGGTCGTCGACCGGATCCGCGACAACGTCTATGTCTCGATCACGCCGGACGCCGACGCCGACGGTCGTGATCGGAACGTCGACTGGTACTACCAGACCCTGGCGCGGACCGATTCGGACAGCGCGGCCGCACGCGCGGCCCGCGACAGCGCCGGGAACGGCAACGGGCGTGGCGCCGGCCGGGGAGGCCGCGGTGGGCGGGGACGCGGGACTGCGGCGGCGGACAGCGATTCCACCGCTGGCCGGGGGCGCGGCTTCGGCGGACGCGGCGCGGCGCTGCCGTATTGGGGCAAGTACGTCTACCACGACAACAACCGCGACATCAACCTGTCGCTCGATCAGATGCGGGCCATCGCCAACTGGTACTTCACCGCGCATCCACCGATCATGCACGACCTGCACGAATCCGAGACGCTGATGTACGACTACAGCGGCGGACCGCCGCAGAATCCCAACCTCGACCCGATCCTGTTCGGTGAGCTCTCGTGGTACGCCAATTTCGAACTGTCGCAGATGACCAAGTGGGGCATGCCCGGCGTCTATGATTTTGCCTTCATGGACGCCTGGTCGCCGGGCTATCTCGGTTCGCTGGCGTACAATCACAACGGCATGATGAAGATGTACGAGACCCAGTCGGGGCGGGACCTCACCGGAGAGGCCACCGCGACCGGGCGTGGTGCCGGCGGTGGCCGCGGTCGCGGCGGTTCCGATTCGAGCGCCGGTGTCGCGGGCGGGCGGGGCGCTGGCCGTGGCGGCCGCGCCGCACCGGGCGGGCGGGGCGGTGGCGCGCCCGGCGCCGGTCGCGGCGGCCCGGGCGGTTCGGGCGGCGTTCCGACCGGCCGGGGTGGCACGCAGGACCGCGAGTGGTACCGCGGCCTGCCCGTGGGCCCCACGGATATCGCCAACTTCTCGCGTCGTGCCAATACCAACTACATGGAGACCGGTGTCCTTTCCGCGCTGGAGTTGACGGCGATGTTCCCGGCCACGGTGCTCGAGGACTTCGTCACCATGACGCGCAATTCGATCGCCGACGGACTCACCAGGGCGCCGCACGCCTTCCTGATCCCGATGCGACCCGACATGACGCGCGCCGCGCAATTGGTCAACATCCTCCGGATCCAGGGGATCGAGGTCGGCCGGACCAGGGCGCCGCTGCACGTCGGCGATTCGACCTATGCCGCCGGGGCGTATCTGATCAAGCTCGATCAACCCTACGGCCGACTGGCGAAGAACCTGCTCGAGAAACAGGTCTTTCCCGATGCGCGGCTCTCGACCTATGACGACAGCGGCTGGACGATGGGGCTCGAAATGCTGGTCGACGTGGTGACGGTCGACGACTCGACGGTGCTGACCACCCCCACGGAGGCGGTCGATTCCGCGGTGGTGCGCGGCACGGTGACCGGCAGCGGCTCGGCGGCCCTGGCGGTGGCCGACTATGGCTCGAACAACATGATCACGTTCCGCTACCGGCTCCGTGACGTACCGATGTCGATCGCCGAGAAGTCGTTCACCGCTGGCGGCGTCACCTTCCCCGCCGGTTCGTTCGTGATCACCGACCGGGCCCATCTGGGCGAGATCCGCAGCGCCGTGGTCGACCTCGGCCTCACCGCGGCGGAGCTGGACTCCACACCGGCGGTACCGGAGCACGACGCCAACGTGCCGCGGATCGCGATCTACTCACAGTGGAGCAACACCCAGGACCTGGGTTGGTACCGGCTCACGCTCGACAAGTTCCACATCCCCTACGACCTGATCTTCAAGGAGCAGGTCGAGCAGGGTAACCTGCGGCAGCGGTACGACGTGATCCTGATGGCCGACCAGGCCATCAACCGGCAGACGGTGCTGCAGCCGGCCGCCGCGCAGCCGGTGCCGTACGAGCAGACGGCGCGCTACCGCTTCCTGGGAATGTACGGCTCGTCGCCGGACATCACCGGCGGCTTCGGCCAGAAGGGCGTGGACGCGTTCGCCGACTTTCTCTCCGGCGGCGGCACGCTGATCGCCATCGGCGACGCCGCGAGGTTTCCCATCGACTTCGGGTGGGCGCACACGGCCGACACCTCGCGGGTTGCCGGCGTCAACGCCGAACACCCGATCATCGCCGGCCGCATCCTCCATCCCGGGCACCCGGTGTTCTATGGATACGGCTCCCGCGAGATCCCGATCAAATACGTCGGCGGGTCCGCCCTGCGCGTGGGCCTCGCCGACCAGCAGCACGTCCTGGCGGAATACGTGGGTGGCGACAGCGCGGTGCTGTCGGGATTGATGGTCGGGGCCGACTCGGTGCGCGGCAAGGCGTTCGCGGTCGACGTGCCTGGTGCAGATAACGGCAAGGGACGCGTCATACTGTTCGCCAACGACCCGATCTATCGCTGGCAGAATCACGGCGAGTTCAACATGGTGTTCAACGCCATCATGAACTGGGACGATGTGCCGGCTGAGGCGCCATGACGTGGTTCCAGCCCGCCGGCCGCGAACCGATACTGCGGAGATCGGCATCGCGGCCGGCGGCAGCTCGCCAACACCGTCCGCGGTGACGGAAAATGGGGTATCTTCGTCGGAACAGCGCCAGCGCTGATTTCCACTTTACGATCAATCAGGAGCAGCACCATGCCGATCTGGAAAGAACAGACCACCGTCAAGCGCGACCCGGCAGTGGCCGGTGACGCAACGCCGCGCCCCGAGCCGGTGCTGCGGCCGGAACCGGTGCCGAGTTACGATATGCCCCGCCGCACCAGCGACCACGAGCCGCGCGAGTCCGTGATCGCCGCCGACGTCACCATCGAGGGGAAGATCGAAGGCGCTGGCCACGTTCGCCTGGCCGGGCGCTTCAAGGGCGACGTCAACGTGCAGGGGCACCTCACCATCGAGCAGGGCGCCAAACTCAATGGCTCGGTGCGCGCCGGCACGGTGATCGTCGGGGGAGAGATGGAAGGAAACATCGACGCGGCGACGCGGGTCGAGCTGCTCGAGACCGGCGTGCTGCTCGGTGATCTCACCGCCGGTTCGCTGATCGTGGCGGCAGGCTCGCGGATGCGCGGCCATGCCGAGTTCGGTTGGGAAGAAAAGGCCTCTGGCAAGGCGACGATGCGGTTGGAGGCCAGCGCGGCGTCATGAGCACCACGCGCCAGGCCGCTCCGGGCGCAACCCGCACCTGTCCACACTGCAGGACGACCATTCTCGAAAGCGCCAGTGTGTGTCCGGCCTGCCGGCACCGCTTGCGCTTCGAGCCCGGCGGAATCACACGCCCCGAGCCGAGCTTTTCGGCCCTGCAGGTCGACGGGACGATCCATCACCCCGCCGGCCATGGCGTCTGGGAGTATTCGGTGGTGCTGTCGATCCGCAATGAACGCGGCGAAGAGGTGGCACGCCAGGTGGTCGACGTCGGCGCGCTCAAGGCCGATGATCAGCGCAGTTTCTCGCTCGCGGTCGAAGTCTTCACGCCCGAGGACGCCGACCGGACCTGATCGGCGAGCGTAGTCTCGATCGGCGCGGAATCGAGCGTGAAATAGAACGTGGCGCCTTCGCCCGGGGCGCTTTCCGCCCAGATCGTCCCGCCATGATGCATCACGACCCGCTGCACCGTGGCCAGTCCGACCCCGGTGCCGGCGAATTCGCTTTCGCGGTGGAAACGCCGGAAAGGGCGAAAGAGCCGGTACGCGGAACGGCTGTCGAACCCGGCGCCATTGTCGCGGACAAAGTAGACCGGCTCGACGCGGTCGCCGGAGCGCACCGCGCCCAGTTCGATCCGCGGCTTGCTGACTTTGCCGGAGAACTTCCACGCGTTGCCGAGGAGGTTCTGCAGCGCCACCCGCACCAGCGCCGGATCGGCCGTGGCCGCCAGCGCCGGCGGCGCCACGAATTCCACGTCGCGACGCACCGTGACGCGGAACTGCTCGGCCAGCTCGCGACCAATCGCGGCCAGGTCGACCGGCTCGCGGCACAGCGGCTGGTCGCTCACGCGCGACAGCTCGAGCAGCGCTTCGGCCATGGTGCCGATCTGACCCGATTGCTCGCCCAGCAGGGCAATCCCCTCCCGGCACTCGGGATCGATCTCGTCACCGTACCGGTCCAGCAGCAGCTGAGCAAACATCTGCATGTGCCGCACCGGGGCGCGCACGTCGTGCGACACCGCCGACACGAACGCCTCGAGTTGCGCGGTGCGCTCCCGCACCCGGGTTTCCAGCTCGCGGTAGACTTGCACGTTTTCCATCGCCACCGAGGTGGTATCCGCCAATGCCTGCAACAGGGTCACCTCGGCCCGGTCGGGACGTCGCTGCATCCGCCAGTAGGTTCCGATGGCTCCGACCGGATCGGGCGCGCGGATCGGTACCATCACCACGCTGCGCACGAACGTCGGCTCGTAGGCCGAGAGCGGAATGCGGGGATCGGTGAAGATGTTTTCGACCACCGCCGGTTCGCGGTGGGTCATGGCCCAGCCGCTGATGCAGGTCGCCATGGGGAACCGCTGACCCTTCCAGAGCGGTCCGATGGCGTCTTCATCGGCGTAATAGCAGCAGGCCCCGTCACGCAGCACGAACGTGGCGCCGTCGGCTCCGGTGAGTTCGCGCGCCGCGCGCCGCACCACGGCCATGATGGCCGGGAGGTCGCGAGCGAGCGACAGGCGGCTGACGACGTGGACGAGGTGCTGGTAGGGGTCGGCCCGGCCCGGCACGGCATCCGGTTCCGGCGCGTTGCTCCCGCGATCCGTCGACAGGGGTTGCATGGCGCCTCCTCCGATTTCCGGTGACCGGCCGTCCCGCCGCCATCCGGGACCGTTGATGCAAAGCCGGGGCCATCCCGATGTTACCATCAGCGCAACCGTGCGATCGGTGTATCGGCAGGGAGGACCAGAGGCGAAGAAGCGGGCGCGAGTCCGGCGTGTGACACTCTTCCGGTGCCGCTCGTCCCATCCGATGGCCGCGTCGCCGCCGGGACGTCGCGGCATCCTGAACCAGGAGGACCTATGGATGCACGGTACTGGCTTGCCTGCGCGGGCCTGGGAGTTCTGGCCTGTGGAGGTGGCAAGAAGGCGGCCGCCGCCCCCGAGTCAACGGCAGGTGCGTCGACTGCGATGGCTCCGGGATCGACCGGAGCAGGGAGTGCCGCGACCAGCGGTGCGGTCGTGCAGGTCAAGATGACCGGCAACGGATCGACCCAGGCGGCCTTTGTCCCCGATCACGTCACGATTTCGGCCGGCACCACGGTCGAATTCGTCAACGAGTCGGGTTGGCCGCACAACGTCACGTTCTACCCCGACTCGATTCCGCCCGGGGCGGCATCAGTGCTCCAGGCCACCATGACCAACACGATGTCGAACCTGACGTCGCCGATGTTCACGACGCCGAACGAGACGTACGACATCTCCTTCGCCGGCGCGCCCACCGGGACGTACAAGGTCTACTGCATTCCGCACATGGCACTCGGAATGAAGCTCACCATCACGGTGCAGTGAGCTCTACTGCCCCGGCGGCAACCGGTAGATGCTCAGCTGCGGATGGAACGGAGCGGCCAGCGGTGCGCCACCCGGCGCGGAGAACCGCAGCGTGACTGCGGCACTCGATGCCGGTGTGTCCAGCCGGTTGAACGCCATCGCACCGGGCTCCATGTAGGCCGCGGTGGTGTCCGACGACAGCGGATAGAGGTAGAGCGGTCGCGGGGTCGGAATCGCCGCTGACGCCGACGTGGTGTAGAGGCGCGCCCACAGCTGGCTCACGTTGCGGGTGACGAAACGGAGATCGGCCGGAGCGGTGGTGCGCGGCAGTCCCGGCAGACTGTCGGTGTAGAGTGACAGCCCGAAATGTCCGAACAACGTGGGAAACGATTGCCCGGTGGCCGCCTCGATGGCGGTGATACCATCCGACGGCCCCTCCTCCAGCTGCCGCGTGATGCCTGGGCCGAACTGATCCTCCAGCCAGCGTACCAGCAACCAGTCGCCGCCGCGCCACGCCGATCCGTCCTGCGAATCGTCATGCAACGTGACACTCGCGGTGTCGGGGAGATATGCGTAGACGTACGAATCGTAGAGGAAGCCGGCGACGAACGTCTGTGACGAATCGGGAAAGATCTGCGCCGGATCCGTCCGACATGCCGGCGCGGGACACTGCACTTCGTAATGGAGCGAGCCGAGTTCTTCGGCGGCGATGCTCAGCCCCTCGTCGAGCCAGCTCGACTGCGGATCGACCCCGCGGATCAGGACGTGATCGGAATAGTTGATCAGGTGTTGCAACTCGTGCAGAAACGTGGCGGGGACGTCGAAGTCCACATCGCTCACCGAATGGGCGCAGCTCACCGATCCGTTCTGATCGGGGACTTCCGAGTAGAAGATCTCGGCGTGATTCGACGCCGGGTCGCTC
Organism: uncultured Gemmatimonadales bacterium; assembly: GCA_963697065.1. Taxonomy (GTDB): domain Bacteria; phylum Gemmatimonadota; class Gemmatimonadetes; order Gemmatimonadales; family GWC2-71-9; genus Palsa-1233. The sequence goes on along the minus strand of CAVOMQ010000001.1, from coordinate 1,374,532 downwards.
GGCCCGGCGAGATCCTCGGGGTTGAAGTATCCGGCGATGTACCCCTGGCTGACGCAGGTCGAGTTCGATACCAGGCCGTTGACCAGCGGCGTCAGCAGCATGATCACCCGGCCGTTCTGGTCGATATCCGACGGCGCACCGAACGCGGTGCTGTCGATATCGTACAACGTCTGATCGAAGTACTGGCCGAAGTTGGCCAGCTGGGTCGACGTGAATCCCGGCGCCGGTGATGCCTGGTCGACGTAGATCAGCACATTCGGCCCGGCGAATGCGAGTGCCGCGGTGATGGTCTCGAGTTGGCCCGTGACGAACGACGCCCGCACCTTGAATGTCTGCGTGGTCCCCAGCGGTGGCGGCTGATAATCGGCGGAAAGCCCGCCGGTGCGCGCCGCCGCACCTCCCGGCCAGCTCCATTTCGCGGTGCGGAATTGCTGGCGCGCCACGGCGTGCAGCTGCGCGGTGAACGCCTGCTGCATCGTCATGTTGCGCGGTGCCGGCAGCGAGGTCGGCGTGCGGAAGACCGCGGCGGCGGCCCCGGCGTCCGCCATCTCCCGCGCGGCGGCCCGGCTCGACGAAAGCGACGCGGACAACGTGCCGGTTGCCAGCGAATAGTTCACGAACTGATTGGCGACGGCATCGGTGGGCATCTGCGCCACAACGACGTAGCTCGCGCCGTTGCCGGCCAGCGTCACGGTCGTTCCGCCGTTGCTGCAGTCCACCAGGGTCGACTGATCGACGGCAAGGGTGACCGTGTCGGGCCCGCTGCAGGGATTGAGCGTGAACCCGGGCGGAGTCGTCGTCGTGGTCGGCGTACTGTTACCACGGCAGGCGGTCGTGCTGAGCAGGGCTGACAGCATCCACCTGGCCAACTGTCGCGCCATTCGGTTCGTCATGAATCGTCTGTCCGTATCGTAGGGGGACGGCCGCACAGCGGCCGGTCTGTCGATCCGTTGATTCTCGAGGCAACCCCGACATCTGACGGGGCGGCGCCGGTACTGTTAACTATCGGTCGCCGGCGGCCGACACCTTCACCGGCGCCGCAAACCCGACCATGTTGCCGCCGGGCTCCCGCACGTACAGTTCGACCGTACCATAGAACGTTTCATGGCGTGGTTTCATGACCGGCGCGCCAGCCATCGCCGCCTCGACGGCGTCGAAATCCGCAACTTCGAAGTACAACGCCACCGAGTGGCCCCCGAGTTCCGCGAGCCGCTGCCCACGTGTGGCCGGATCTTCGGCGGCAAGGACGCCGGCACGGGTCTGATACATCAATTCGATGCCGTCGCGGTGGACGCTGCCGAACATCAGCGCGCCGTCGTCACCGGGAATCTGGTGCTCGACCGCAAAGCCGAGGCGGTCGACCCAGAACGCCAGGCACGGCTCGACCGCATCGACCACGAGCACGGGTGTCAACTTCCGGAATGCGATCGTCATGGCTCTTCCCCCTCGGGGTTGCGCCCGAAGGATAGTTGGTCGGCGCGGATTCCTTCCGGCGCCGGCACCGGCGCCGCGCGGCGACGTTACATTCTGGCCAATGCCGCGCTCGACGACGTTTCACCTCATTCCTCACACGCACTGGGACCGGGAGTGGTATCGGTCCCGCACCGCGTTTCGTGCCCGGCTGGTCGCCGCATTCGGTGCGGTGCTCGACTTCCTGCAACTCGATCCCGGGGGCCGCTTCACCCTCGACGGCCAGACGGTGATCCTCGACGACGTCCTCGAGGTGGCCCCCGAGTGGGAACTCGTCGTCGCGCAGCTGGTGCACCAACGGCGCCTGGCGATCGGTCCGTGGTACATCCTGGCCGACGAGCAACTGCCGTGCGGCGAATCCCTGTTGCGGAACCTGCTGGAAGGGTCGCGCGACGCGGCACTCTGGGGCGATCGCTTGAACGTGCTGTACAGCCCCGACGCCTTCGGACACCCCGCGGTCCTGCCGGCGTTGGCCGCTGAATTCGGCATCGCGGCGGGCGTCGTCTGGCGCGGTCTGGCGCCTCGACCCGGCGCCGACCGCGACCTCTACCGCTGGCGCGCGCCCGACGGACGGGAAATCGTGGTGCATCACCTCCCCCGGGCGGGGTATGAAAGCGGCGCGGCGCTTCTCGAGTCGCGTCGGCTGGCGCAACACTGGGCGACGCTCCGGGAGCAACTGCTGGCGCGCGCGGTCACCCCGGAGGTCGCCGTCTGGGTCGGGGCGGACCATCGTGCCCCGCCGCCGGCGCTCCGCCACCTGTGCCAGCGGTTGCAGCGGCTGGAGTCGCATCACGACGTACGCCTCAGCACCGCCGGGGAGTACCTCGCGGCCGTCGAACCGTTCCGCGCGGCGATGCCGATGATCTCCGGCGCGCTGCGGTGGTCCGGGGCATACACCTGGAGCCTGCCCGGTGTGCACGCCACCCGTCTCCGGCTCAAGCGCCGCCATACCGCGGCCGAGCTCCTGCTGTTGCGTCACGCCGAACCGCTGGTGGCGCTCGTCGGCCAGCAACGGAGTGCGGACATCGGTCCGCTGCTCCGCTCGGCGCGCCGTGCTCTGCTCGAAAGCCAGTTTCACGATACCATCTGCGGTTGCGTCGCCGACAACGTGGCCCGCGAGCAAGCGATGCGGCTCGACAGCGTGCACCAGGAGGCGGCTCACGTCGCGGCGGTGGCCCTCGATCGCCTGACCGGACACGATCCCGACCACACGACGGGATCGACGTCAGCCGAGCGCTCGGCGCTGCTGCTCTGGAACCCGGCTGCCCGCCGCCGCCGCGGAATTGTCACCGCGCGGGCGACGTTCTTTCGCGGCGACGTCGCAATCGGACCACCCGGTCCGCGAGCGCCGCGTTCCGGTCCCGGCTACCAACCGTTCGCGCTCGCCGACGGGCGCGGCCGGCTGATTCCGATGCAGGTGTTCAGCATCGGGTCGGGGCGAGAGCGGCGTGACGGGATGTTCCACGATTCCGACCTCGACGATGTGGACGACGTGCAGTTCGCCTTCGATGCGTCGCCCATCGGCGGACTGGGCACGGGAACGCTGCTGGTGCACCCCGCGGCGACGACGCCGGGCCGCCACGGCCTCAGCGCACACCGGGGAACGCTTGCCAACCGATTCGTCGCCGTCACGCTGTCGCCCGATGGCACCTTGCGCCTCGACGATCTCGAGCGCGGCGTGCGCTACGGCAATGTCTTCCGGCTCGAAGATATGATCGATCGCGGCGACAGCTACACAGTCTCGCTGCGCCGATCGCGGCGGCGTATCCGGGTCCGCGGCGGCAGGCGTTGGCCGGTGGCGAACGGACCGCTCGTGGCCGCGGCCGCCGCCGCGTGGCACGTCGATCCACCCGGAGGCGGCACGGTCGCGTGCCGCATGCTGGTAACGCTTTCTGCCGACTCGCCGCTGGTCCGCATCCGATTGGATCTCGACCACCGCGCCCGCGATCACCGGCTCCGCGCCATCGTCCCGATCGGTTCCGGGACCGCGGTCCGCGCCGGGTGCGCGTTCGGATCGGAGCTGCACGGCGGTGCCGCACCCGCGCCGGAGCGCTACCCGGCAGAACAGCCGGTGCGCACGGCACCAGCGCAGCGATTTGTCGCCGCCGGCGGCCCGGACGGCGCGTTGGCCGTGCTTTCAGCCGGTTCGTTCGAGTACGAATGGACATCGCGCAAGCAGCTGGCGCTGACACTGCTGCGCGCCACCGGCGAGCTGTCGCGCAACGACCTCCCGGAGCGCCCCGGACATGCCGGTTGGCCCACCATGATCCCCGACGCCCAGGAGCCCGGGAGGCACCGGATTGATTGGGCTCTCGCCCCGCTCGATCCAGCGTTGCTCGACCGCCCCGATCGCATCGAGCAGTTGTGGGAAGATGCGTTCCTGCCCCTGGAAACGGTCTTCGTGCGCGAGTTCACCGGCCCCGCGTCGAATGATGGCGCCGGCCACGGCGTCGAACTGCGCGGCGACGGACTGGTCTTCTCGGCCGTCAAACCGGCTGACTCCGGTCCAGGAATGGTTCTTCGGTGCTACAATGCAATGGACCGCGATGTCGACGGGGAGTGGGTGACGGGCCGCCCCGTGCGGCGCGCCAGCCGGATCCGCGCCGACGAAACCGGGCTCGGCGCCCTGCCGGTCCGCCGCAGGCGCAACGTCCCGTTCTCGGCGCCACCGCGCCAGATGGTCTCCGTCCTGCTCGAATTCGAGGAAGAGCACGAATGAGGCGTTCGGTTCGTCGATGGGGTATCGTCACTGGCACCGGCGCCATCCTGGCCGTTGCAGTCGCCGTCGCGTCGCCGCGGACCGCCGCCGCGCAGGAGCATCCGATCACGTGGACCCTCACCGACGCGCCGAGCAGCGCCACGGCCGGGGTCCCCTTCACCGTCGGACTCCACGCGCAGATCCCGGCCGGCTGGCACCTCTATTCCACGACCCAGCCACCCGGCGGCCCGCTGGCCACGGTCATCGCCATCGCCGGCGATACCACGTTTGCCCGAAGCGGCGCGTTGCGGTTCCCGCCGCCGGACGTGGCGATGGATTCGTCGTTCAACATCTACACCGAGACGTATGTCGATTCGGTGGCCTTCACGCTTCCGCTGACGGCGCGCGCCGCCGGCAAGCGGACGCTTACGGTCAGCGTCTTCTATCAGACGTGCACCGACCGCTACTGCCTTCCGCCGACCACTGATCGACTGCAACAGTCGCTCATGGTGGCGGCCGGCGCCGGGGGACCAGGTGCGGTGACGATGCCGGCTGCGGCCACCGCCGCTCAGCCCGGGAACGGACCCGCGGCATCGATCACGGCGGCGAATCCCGCTGCCACGCCGACGACGGCGGGCGCCGTGCCAAGCGGAACCGGAGCCACCACCGCATCGCTGGCGCTCTTCCTCTGGCTTGCCGCCGTGATGGGTGCCGTCTCGCTCCTGACGCCGTGCGTCTTTCCGATGATTCCGATCACCGTCTCCTATTTCACCCGGGCCAACGAAGCGCGGCAGGGGGGCGCCGGCCGCCGGGCGCTGGTGTACGGCGCCGGGATCATGGCGACGTTCACCATCTTCGGGATGGCGATCGCCGTGCTGGTAGGCGCCGGCGGGATCAACCGGTTCGCCGCGAATCCGTGGGTCAACCTGCTGGTCACCGCGATCTTCGTGGCGTTCGCGTTCAACCTCTTCGGGGCCTACCAGATCACCATGCCGAGTGGCGTGCTCACCGCGCTCGATCGGGCCAGCGGCAAGAGCGGCAGCGAAACCGCCGGCATTCTGCTCATGGGCTTCACCTTCACGCTCACGTCGTTCACGTGCACCGCGCCGTTCGTCGGCACGCTGCTGGTCATGGCGGCCCAGGGACGATGGGAGTGGCCGTTCCTGGGGCTGCTGGTGTTTTCCGCGGTCTTCGCGTTTCCGTTCTTCCTGCTGGCGCTCGTGCCTGGGGCGGTCGCCCGATTGCCGCGTTCGGGCGAGTGGCTACAGCGGGTCAAGGTCGTGATGGGCCTGCTCGAACTCGCGACCGCCATGAAGTTCCTGGCCAACGCCGACCTGGTGTGGCGGTGGGGCATCTTCACCCGCCCCGTGGTGCTTGGCGTGTGGCTGGTGACGGCCATCGTGATGGCAGTCTACCTCTCGGGCGCGGTGCGGTGGATCCGCGATCGCGTGCCACCCTCGGTCGGGGCGTTCGTCGGCACGGCGGCGGCACTCGCGATCGCCGCGTATATCGGTACGGGGCTCGCAGGCAACCGGCTGGGCGAACTGGAGTCGTTTCTTCCGCCGCCAGGCGGCAGCGTGGCGCATGGCACGCTGACCGAACCGGGCGGCTTGTCGTGGCTGGTCAACGACTACGCCGGCGGACTGGCCCGGGCCCGGGCCGAGCACAAGGCGGTGATCGTCGACTTCACCGGCTACACGTGCACCAACTGCCGGTGGATGGAGGCGAACATGTTCCCGCGCCCGGACGTTCGCGACCGGTTGGCGAAGATGGTGCGGGTGCGACTCTACACCGACGGAGAAGGCGATCTCTACCGCCAGCAGCAGCAGCTCGAGTTGAGCAAATTCGGATCGGTGGCGCTGCCGTATTACGCCGTCCTTGACAGTAACGGCAGGGTGGAATCAGAGTTTCTCGGCATGACGCGGAACACGAAGGAATTCGCCGACTTTCTCAATCACGGTGTCGACTAGCAAGGGGTACGGATGCGACACATCGTTCTCGGGGTCTGGCTGGGTGTGGTGCCCGTGGCGCTCGCGGCGCAACAAACGGCGCCGCTGACGCCGCCGGCGGCGTGCCGCAAGGACGCCGCGGATTGGTTCAACGCCAGCTACGCCGCCGCGCGAAAGGCGGCCCAGCAGCCGGGTGGCAAGCCGGTCGACGTGCCGGGACTGCTCACCGCCCGCACGGCGCGGGAGACCGAGTGCGCGTCTCACCTCGACGTGGCGGCGCTGACCGGGCCGGCACTACTCGACATGGCGTCACTCGACATCGACCTTGGCAAGCGGACGGAGGCGGAAGAGGCGGTGACGAAGCGGCTCCACGAGTCTCCACTCACCGCGGAGGATCGCGGCACGGCGTTGGCGGCGATGATTTCGGTCGATACCCGCGCCGACACGGCGAGTCTTGATACCGCCGAGCGCTACATGAGCCAGCTCGACGCACTTCCCGACTCACTGAACGACATCAAGCTCGACGCGCACGCCCGGCTCAACAGCGAATACCGTTATCTCGACTTCAACAGCCGCATCCGGCGGCACTCGCAGGTCATCATCTCGCTCGGTCGCCAGCTGCGACTCGACGGCGCTCCCACCGGCCCCGTCAGGATGGCGCCGGCGACCTTTTCGGTGGCCGAGGCCTATACCGACATGGCCGAGGTGTACAGCGATTTCGGCCAGACGGACTCGGCGCTGAAGATTCTCGACCAGGCGGAGAAGGACCACCCCGAATTCTCGTCCTACATCGTCGACAACCTGTTGACGCCGGAACGCGAACGGTTCGAGCTGGTCGGCACGCACGCCATGCCGATCGCCGCGGCGCACTGGCTCAACGCCGCGCCGGGCACGGACTCCGCCAATCTCGCCGGACATGTCACGGTCCTGGAATTCACCGCGCATTGGTGCATTCCGTGCCGCAACAGCTATCCGGGGCTGGTCGAGATGGCCAGACAGTTCGAGCCGCAGGGAGTGCGCTTCGTGTTCGCAACCCAGTTCTACGGCTACGTCGGTGACAAGAAGAACCTGACCGAGGCGCAGGAGATGGCGGCCGACAGCGAGTACTACGACGGCGAGCACGGCATCTCGTTCCCGATTGCCGTGGCACAGCAACCACCGCCGCCGACCGCCGCAAACCCGACGTACGTGCCCAATCCCAACGACCAGCATTACCACGTCGGCGGGATTCCGCAGGTGGCGATCATCGACCGCGACGGCATCATCCGCCGGATCATCACCGGCTGGGATTTCGGCAACGTCGACCGCCTGCCGGCATTGATCGCCTCGCTGGTCGCCCAACACCCGTAGCGGGCGCGTCAGGCAGCCAGACCACGCTCCTGGAGCACGTCCGCCAGGAGCGTGCACGCCACCACCACGAGCACGAGCGCCACCCCCGGCGCCAGGCCGACCCACGGCGCGCTCACCACGCTGTCCCGCCCCGAGCTGATCAGGGCGCCCCATGACGCCGCCGGCGGCTGCACGCCGAGTCCCAGGAACGACAGCCCCGCCTCGAGCGTGATGGCGCTGCCGATGCCGAGTGTCGCCGCGGCCAGCACCGGCGGTGCCGCGTGCGGCAGCATGTGACGCCACGCCACTCGCCAGCGTCCCGCGCCGAGCGCGAATGCTCCCTGCACGTACGGCCGGCCGAGTTGCGAGCGTGCCTCCGCGTAAACGAGCCGGGCGATCGGCATCCATCCGGTCAATCCCAGTACCACCACCACCTGCACCAGCCCGGGCTGCCACAGTGCGGCCAGCAGGAGCAGCAGCACCACCCGGGGCAATCCGAGGGCAAAATCCGTTACGCCGAGCAACAGCGATGACGTGGCGGGTGCGGAGAGGGCGGCGGCAACTCCGATGGAAACGCCCAGCGCCAGGGAAAGCACCATCGTCAGCACACCGACCGCGAGCGATACTCTGGCGCCGAAGAGCAATCGACTCCAGACGTCACGGCCGAGGCGGTCGGTTCCGAGCAGATGAAAGACCCCGTTGACGTCGGCGCTGCCCGGCGAAAGGAAGCGCGTCGCCACGACGTTCTGCATCGTCGGCGCATGCGGCGAGAGGAGCGCCGCGAGCACCGCGCACAGCACCACGATGCCGAGGATCACGGCGCCCGCCACCGCGCGTCCGTCCCGGGCCCGATGTGCGGCGCGGTGCGGCGTGGGCCCCTCAGCGAACGACATCGGCGGCCCGCGCGCGGGGGTCGAAGAGCAGCAGCGCCGCTTCGGCCAGCAGGTTACCGGCCACCACCAGCACGGCACTGATGGTGACCGCCGCCATGACGACCGGGTAGTCGCGGGCGCCGACCGCGGTCACCAGCAGATGACCGACACCCGGCCACGCAAAGATCGCCTCGACGAAGACCGTGCCCGAGAAGAACGCCGGCAGCGACAGCCCGAGCAACGTGATGAGCGGCACCATCCCGTTGCGCAGCTGGTGGCGCCACACGACGCGCCATTGCGACAGGCCGCGAGCGCGGGCGGTGGCGAGGAACGGCGCGTCGCGCAGTTCCCGCATCGACGCGCGGGCAAACCGTGCCACGCCGCCCATGCCGATCAGCGTCAAGGTGGCCCACGGCAGTACCAGGTGACGCAGACGATCGGCGAACCGGGCCCACCGGCCCAGAAAATCGGCATCGAGTCCGGCAGCGCCGAAGGCGGGGAGCCATTGCAGGCGATAGGTGAACACCATCACCAGCACCAGACCGAGCCAATAGCCGGGGACGGCGTTCAACGTGACCGAGGCGGCGGAGACCGCGCCGTCGAGGGCCCGTCGCCTGGTGTTGGCCTGCAGCGTGCCGATCACGACGCCCGCGACGTAGCTCGCGGCGAGCGACAGGGCCACCAGCAGGGCGGTGGCGGGCCAGGTGTCCCGCAACATGGCGCTCACCGATCGGCCGGTCACGAGGCTGCTGCCGAAATCGCCGCGCAACGTCCGCCCCAGCCAGGCGACGTACTGGCTGCCCAGCGGTCGGTCCAACCCCAGGGCGTGACGGGCGGCGGCGAGCTGGGCCGGGGTGGCATCGGGACCGAGGAGGCGCGTGACCGGGTCGCCGGGGGCCAGGTGGAGCAACACGAACGTCAGCGTGACGACGCCCACCACCACCGCGATGGCCCGGAGAAGTCCGAGAAAGGCGCCGCGACGCATGGGGTGAATGTAGACTTGGGGATGCGATGTGTCCTCTCCCTGTCGCTCGCGGCGGCGACGGCGTGTACCGGGCTGGCCACCGGGCGCGGCGACACGGTCATCTATGCGTCGGGGGCGGATCTGCAGAGCATGAACGCGCTGATCACGACCCATCCGCTTGCCCGACAGGTCCAGCGCTACGTGCTCCTCACCACCCTGGTCCGCTACGATACGATGCTGCGGCCCAGCGGCTACCTGGCCCGGGCGTGGACCTGGTCGGACGACCATCGCGCACTCACGATGCATCTCTTTATGGGGCTCCCGTGGAGCGACGGCGCGCCCACCACCGCGCGCGACGCAGCGTGGACGCTCGACGCGGCCCGTGATCCACGCACCGGCTACCCGCGGCTCGCCGATCTCACCACGATGCTGTCGGCGACCGCGACGGATGACAGCACTCTGGTGATCCGCTATCAGGTCTCACAACACTCGATACCCGACGTGCTGACGGACCTGGCCATCCTGCCGGCGCACCTGCTCGACACGGTGCCGCTCGACCGGCTGCGGAATGCCTCGTGGAACAACGACCCCGTCGGCAACGGCCCGTTCACGTTCGTGTCGCATGAACCCGAACGCCGCTGGGTCTTTGCCGCCAATCCCCGATTCCCGGCGGCGCTCGGCGGACCGCCACGGCTCCGCCGGCTGGTGATCGCGGTGGTCGACGAACCCACCACCAAGCTGGCCGCGCTCACCGCCGGAGAGCTCGATTTTGCCGGTATCCAGCCGGCCGATGCCGATTTCGTGGCGCACGATCCCCGGCTCGAGGTGGTGACGTATCCGATCCTGCTGTCCTACGCGATCGTCTTCAACACGCGTCGTCCCCCGTTCGACCATCTTGCCGCGCGACAGGCCGTGGCAGCCGCCGTCGATCGCCGCGAGATCGTCGACGGATACCTCTTCGGGTTCGGCACACCGATCACCGCGCCGCCGGTGCCGGGGGTGGCAGCGAACACGCCGATCGCGCCGGCCGATCCGCAGCAGGCACGTCACCTTGTTGGTGGTCGACCGCTGTCGTTCGAATTGCTGACGGTCGGAAGTGGCGATGCCGCTCTGGAGCAGATGCTGCAATCGCAGCTGCGGAGCGCCGGGATCGACGCTCACATCCGGCAGATCGAACTGGCGACGTATCTCGATCGCGTCGAAGGACCGCAGCACGACTTTCAGGCGGCGGTCATGGGAATTCCGGGCGACCTCGACATGGGCGAACTCCCCCGCGTGCTCGCGATCAGCGGTGAACCATCCGACGGCAGCGCCGCCGAGCGGCTCGCCCGGATCCGCGATTCGATTCCAGCGGCGTTTCTCTACCAGGCCACCGGCGTGCAAGGGATGAATCGGCGCGTCGCCGGGGTGCACCTCGACATCCGCGGTGAACTGGCGTCGGTGCACCAGTGGTGGGCCCCGGCGCCATGACCACGTTCACGGCCAGCGCCCCGACGCGGCTCGATCTGGCCGGCGCATGGACCGATGTGGCGCCGTTCGCCACCGACGTCGGTGGCGCCGTGGTGAGCATCGCCGTCGGGTTGCGGGCTCACGCCGCATACACGACTGGAGGTGCACAGTTCCGGCTTCGCTCCGATGATCTCTCGGTCGAGACCGCTGCTCCATCGCCGGACGCGCTGCCGTCGGGCGGACCGCTCGCGCTGCTTTCCGCTGCGATCCGCCGTTGGCGTCCGCCCCCGGGCCTGCTGCGCACATGGTGCGAAGCGCCGGCCGGGGCGGGCCTCGGCGGTTCGGGGGCGCTGGGCGTCGCCATCGCCCGGGTATTCGCCGCGGTCACCGACGGATCCACCGACCGCTCGCACCTCGCCGCGACAGCGTGGGAACTCGAGACCATCGACGCCCACCGCTACTGCGGCAAACAGGACCAGTTCGCCGCGGCGTTCGGCGGCATCAATTGGTACGGATTCTCCGCATCCGGCGTCATCGTCAGACCGGTCAACGTGCCTGACGGTTTCAACGAGATCCTCGCGCGTCACATGATCGTCTGCTACACCGGCGAATCGCGCCTCTCGTCCCACGCCATCACCCGGGTGATGGCCGCCTATCGCGAAGGCCGGGGACCGGTCGTGGCGGCACTGCGGGAGCTGGTGACGCTTGCGGATGCCATGGCCGCCGCGGTCGAACACGGCGACCTGCCGTTGATCGGGGCGCTGCTCAGCGCAAATTGGATGGCGCAGCAGCAACTCGACGACGGGATGCGAACGGCAGCCATGGCGCGACTGGAATCGGCCATGCAACGGGTGGGCGCCCTGGGTGGCAAGGCCGCGGGCGCCGGCGCGGGAGGCTCGATGTTCTTTCTGGTACCAGACTACGATGCGGCGGCGGCGGCGGCGAATGATGCCGGCGCGACGGTACTGCCACTGCGCCTGGCGGCTGACGGCGTGACGGCCGGATGAGCGCCGCCGACGTCTTTGCCGACCGCCGGGCGACGATCGCCGCCAGCGATGACCTCTCGGCGTTGCTCGAGCGGCAGCGCATCCGCGCGGCGCCGGTGCTACAGCGGATGCCGCCGGTACCGCTGGTCAAGGCGCTGTTGTCGCAGGATGGCGGCACCTGCCCCGAAGACGGCAGCATGCTGCGCTTCGACCCATGGAATCCCGACGTCCACCGCTGCCCCCGCTGTGGGCGCTCCTGGTCCGGCCCCCGACATCACGCCCACTGGGCACGGGCACAACACCTCTGGCTCGCCGAACGCGCTGCGCAACTTGCCACGCTTGCCGTACTCACCGACGACGCGGCCGCCACGACCCGTGCCCGGGAGTTGCTGGCGGCCTACCATCGTCGCTACTTCGAATTGCCGAATCGCGACAACGTCCTCGGGCCGTCGCACCTCTTCTTTTCGACCTACCTCGAGTCGATCTGGATTCTCGACTACATCGCCGCGGCGCACCTGCTCCGCTCGGCCAACGTGCTCGACGACACCGAAGTCGAGTCGGTCGATGCGATCGCCGACGAAGCGGCGGCGCTCATCGGGGAATTCGACGAAGGGATGTCGAACCGCCAGACCTGGCACGCCGCGGCACTGACCGCGCTGGGATGCTGGTTCGACGACGAGGAGTTGCTCCGCCGCGCCATCGAAAGCCCGACCGGACTCCTCGGGCACCTTACCGACGGATTCGGAAGCGACGGCATGTGGTTCGAAGGCGAGAACTACCATCTTTTCGCCATGCGCGGACTGATCCTCGGCCTCCATTGGGCCGACATCGCCGGCGCCGAAATGCTCGACGACCGAGAACTCGCGAAGCACCTCGGGATCGCGTTGATGGCGCCGGCGGCGAGCGCGCTTCCCGACTTCACATTTCCGGCGCGGCAGGATTCCCGTTTCGGCATGTCGCTGGCACACCCCGCCTATCTCGAATGCTGGGAGGCCGGGCACGCTTGGCTTGACCGCGCGGAGCCCGCAACGCTGGTGCCGTGGCTGCATGCGCTGTATGGCGCGACGGCCCGGCTCGATGGGAACTACGACGCTTACCTTCACGAGGCGGGCGAGGAGCCATCGCTGGAACGGCGCGGCCGGAGCGACTTGTCGTGGTGGGCGCTCTGGAATATGGCCGCCGAACTTCCGGCCACCGCGCCGTGGACGCCGACGAGTCACCTCCAGGTGGACCAGGGCCTGGCAATTCTCCGCAGCGACACGGCGTGGCTCTCGCTGGAGTGCGGCCCGCCGCGCGGTGGCCACGGTCACCCCGATCGGCTCCAGCTGTCGCTCTTTGCCGACGGCGTCCATTGGCTCCCCGACGCCGGCACGGGTTCGTACGTCACCGGCGATCTGTTCTGGTATCGATCGACGCTGGCGCACAACGCGCCCCGCCTCGACGGGGTCGACCAGCCGGGCCGGATCACCACCTGGTGCGCGGCGTACGACACCGCCGGTGCATGGCAGTGGGTCGTGGGTCGGTGGGGCAACGTCGAGCGGCGCGTGGTACTTGGCCCGGGGTGGGCGCTCGATGTGCTCGAGGCGGTTCTTGAACCCGGACAACTCCTGGAACTGCCTTGGCATGGGAACGGCGCCATCGGAGCGGAAAGTCGCGGGACCTGGCCGCCCGCCGATTGGGAACCACCGTTCGTGCACGACGCGCGCCGCTTCGCGCCGGACCAGCCCGGAGCGGTCCACATGTCGATCGCGCACGGCAGCGCGGCACTGCAGCTGTGGATGCTGGGACACGACGAATTGCTGCGGGCCGAGGCACCCGGACTTCCTGGCGGGGAAGACGCGGTGTTCCTGGTGCAGCGCGCCACCGGGCCGCACATCCGTTTCGTCACCGTGCTCGATCGGCGCGGCACTGTCACCGGGGTCGACGTCACGGAACGGGCCATCACCGTGCACGAGGACGCCGACACGACCACCATCGAGTTCACCCCCGGCGAAGCCGTGGTGCGGAGCACAGCGGGAGGCGTGACGCTGGGAGGATCGCGTCCCGCGCCGCGGCCGCTGGCGCGCATTCTCACCGAACAGCCGATGCTGACCACGGGCCACGCCGTCTGGAACGACACCACGCCGGCGCTCGACGGAACTCTCGACGGCTTCGATACGTCGGCGCCGTTGCTGCTCGACGACGAACACCAATATTTCCGCAGCGAGGATCCGTATCCTGGCGCCGAGGAGTTCTCGGCGTCGGCCTATGTCAACTGGGATCAGGACGGCTTCTTCCTCGCGGTCGAGGTCACCAAGTCCGACGTCGTCGTGCGTCCACCGGACGCAGCGCCGCTGCGCCTCGACAATGAACCGGACGATCTGAATTGTGACGGTGTTCAGGTCTACTACCGCATCGGCCGCGGCGACCCGGTGGGCTATCTGATCCGCCCCGGTCCGGACGGCACGGTGATCGCGCGACACGCCGACGGCGCCAGCCGGGATGATGTGACGCTCCGGGGTGGATGGCGGCGTACACCTGCGGGATATGCGCTCACCGCCGCCTTGCCCTGTTCGGGCCTGCACGAGCTGCCGCCGGGCACCACGATCCGGTTCGATCTGCTCGTCAACGAGATGCGCAGCGAACGCTTCCGCCGCGCCGGCCAGCTGGTGTGGAGCGGTGGGCCGGGGTGGATCTACCTGCGCGGCGACCGCCACGACAGCGACCAGTTCGGCGTGCTGGAACTGCTCTGATGACCGTCGCCGGATTCACGTCGACGGGGAGCAAGCACCCCGACGTCCTCTACGGACCCGGCGCCACCGGCGTGCCGCTGCGGATGGTTCGGAGTTCCGGCTGCGTGGTGCGTGCGTCGGACGGGCGTGACTATCTCGATTGCATCATGGCGCTCGGCGCGGTGGCGCTCGGATACGGGCACCCCGCGGTGACTGACGCCGTCATCAACGCCGCGCGGCAGGGTGCCATCGGTCCCCTGTCGCCGGAAGCGGAGCCGCTGCTCGCCGCCGATATCACCGCGCTCATCCCGTGGGTGGACGAGGTGCGGTTTCTCAAGACTGGCGCCGAAGCAGTTGCCGCGGCGGTGCGGCTGGCGCGAGTGGCCACGGGGCGCGACCGCGTGATCAGCTGTGGCTATCACGGCTGGCTCGACTGGTGCAGCGATGCCGCCGGCGTTCCGGCCGCGGTACGTGCGCTCCACGCGACGATTCCATTCAACGACGTGGCGCGGACCACGACGGCGATCCGCTTGGCCGGCGATGCGCTCGCGGCGGTGGTCGTCGAGCCGGTCATTGACGGCGCGCCGTCCGGGGAATGGCTCGCCGCCCTGCGCCGGGAGACGGACCGGCTCGGCGCGATCCTGATCTTCGACGAGATCAAGACGGCATTCCGGATGGCGCCCGGCGGCGGCACCGCGCGCTGGAACGTGCAACCGGACCTGATCGTACTCGGCAAGGCGCTGGCGAATGGTTATCCACTGGCCGCCGTGGGCGGGGCTGGACGGATCATGCGCGGCATCGCAGACACCTGGATCTCGTCGACCATGGCGACTGAATGGGTTTCGCTCGCCGCGGCCCGCGCGACGCTCGCGGTCATGAACGATCAGCGTGTTCCGGACAAGCTGGCGGCGTCCGGCCAGATCCTGTGGGACGGGCTCGCGACGATCGCCGAACGCCACTCCCGGTCCGTCCGTGGCGTGGCGGGACTGCCGCAGATGTGTTATCTGCGCTATGCCGGCGATGACATCGGTGCGCGGGTGACAGTCGCGGCGGCGGAGCGCGGCCTGCTCTTCAAGCGCAGCGCGTACAATTTCGTTTCCCTGGCGCACGATGCCGCGACCATCGGACGCGTATTGCAGCTGCTTGAAGAAGCGATCGCTGAAGTGGAGACCGGGTGACCCTGCGATGCTGATCGACGTCCACGCCCACTTCTACCAGGATGGCGGCGGCCGGGCCGACTGGCGCGAGCGCAATGCCAGCCGGCTCCGGGCCGGCGAGCGCATCGGCATCACCGCGCACGTGGCGTCGATCCTGGGCAGCTGGGGCCGGCGGTCTCCCACCTACTTTCCGTCGCCGCCGGACGTCACCGCGGGCAACGACGTACTCCTTGCCATGATCCGGGCGGACTCACGCATCCGCGGCTACGCCTGCGTCAATCCCAATTTCACCGATCACGCCACGACCGAGATCGACCGTTGCATCGCGGCCGGCATGATCGGCGTCAAGCTGGCGGCCAGCCGGCGCGCCAACGATCCGCTGCTCGGGCCGGTCGCGGAAGCGGCCGCGCGTCACCGGGTGCCGGTGCTGCACCATATCTGGCAACACCGGCGTCGCGATTGGCCCGGGCAGGAAGCATCCGACGCCCCCGAGCTCGTGGACCTGGCACGCCGGCACGCCACGGTCCCGTTCATCCTGGCGCACATCGGGGGCGGTGGCGACTGGCTCCATTCCCTGCGCGCGATCGCTGCGGTCGACAACGTGTTCGTCGATCTCTCGGGAAGCGGCGTCGATCGCGGCATGCTCGAAGCATGTCTCGCCGCCGTCGGTGCATCGCGCCTGTTGTGGGGGTGCGACCTCACCATCGACACCGGGTGGGCCAAACTCCGGCACCTGGAACGTATCTGCACCGCCGAAGACCTCGATCGCATCCGCTGGCGCAATGCCGCCGGGATCTTTCCCCCGTCGCTGCTGGGAGGCGCGTGATGCGCATCGACGTCAACATCGCAGTCGGATCGTATCCATTCCGCGACGTGGGCCCGTGGGACACCACCCGGCTGCTGGCGGAAATGGTCCACGCCGGCGTCAGCGAGGCGTGGGTGTCCCATCTGGCCGCGGTGTTCTGGCGCGACCCCATGGCGGGAAATGGGCACCTGTTCGAACTCTCGCGGACCACCCCGCAACTCCGGCCGGTGCCGGCCGTCCACCCCGGCCTGCCGGCGTGGGAAGCGCAGCTCGACGCCGCCATGGCGAACGCCGCGCCCTGTGTGCGGTGCGATCCGACCTGGTACGGCCTGGCGCCGGCCGGCGAGGAAATGTCGTCGCTGGTCGGGGCCTGTGGTCTTCGCGGCGTGCCGCTGCTGCTTGGCGTACGGTTCGAAGACGGGAGGCAGCGCCATCCGCTCGACGCCGCACCCGAGCTGCCACCATCAGCGGTACGCGCGCTGATTCGCGCGCACCCCGCCGCCCGGCTGCTGATTACCGGTGCCGATCGCGAGTTCGTCGAGCAGGTGCACTTCGGCTCGACGCCGGCCGAAGCGTCTCGGCTGCTCTGGGACATCAGCTGGATCTGGGGTGCGCCCGAGGATCACCTCGAGCTGTTGCTGCAGACGGTGGGCAGTGCCCGCTTTGCATTCGGGAGCGGACTGCCACTGCGGCTGGCCGAGAACGCCGTGGCCAAGCTCGACCTGCTGGAACTTTCCGCCGAAGATCGCGACGCGATCAACCGGGAGAACGCGGCGCGTTTCGCGTCCCGGCGCGGCTGATACGGCGCGTCAGATCGAGACCAGCACTTGCGGTGCCGTCTCGCCCGGGACCTCTTCCGCCAATTGCCGCGCCGCCCCCAGCGACCGCCAGGCCAGCCAGAACAACAGCAGCGCCCCGATCACGAACACGGCGAACTCGCGGACAACGGCGAACTCGAATCCTTCCAGGGCGTTGATCGCAATCTGCTGGCGCAGCTGCAGCCCGTTCAGCATCACGTCGGTCGCCGCACCGAGCAGGATCACCGCCACCACGACATCGAGACCGGCCAGCACGCGGAGCGTGAGCCGGCGCCGGAGTCCGAGGGCCACGATCGGCGCCAGCGTGAACCCGATCATCATCGCCACCGCCACCGTCGACAGCAGTTGCTCGGTCTGGAACCGCCACCGGAAATCACCGAACTGCAGCGGCCACGCCGAGGTGATCACCGTCGCCACCGGAACGGCGATCAGGAAGGTCGCCACCGCATACGCCGGCCGGCCGAACCACGAGAGGACATACGAACTGGGGGGTTCCATTGGACCTTCCCGCCTTCAGGGTGCTCGAATGTGTTGGCGAACCGGCCTCGACCGCCCGGATCGCGCACTCGTCGACGCAGGGAATGGTGCAAAATACGTACCCCGAATCGGCGTCATGCCAGCCAACGATCCCGGTTGGCGGCGACAAAACCATCGTCGGCGAGGTGGCGATACGCGGCGACGACGCGGTCGATCTGCTCCGCCTGATGCGGCGACAGATCGAGTGATGGATCGAGGCACCACCGCCCGGCCAGCAACCCCTGGCGCCGCAACATCTCGTGGATCCCCGGAATGCACCCACGATACCCGTTGCCGGGGTCGAACACCGCCTGATTGATTGCGGTGACCTCGGTGGCGCGCGCCATCAGTGCCGCGGGAACGGGCCCGGCACTGACCGCTCGCCGGCACCGCCGGTACAGCCGCACCGCCTCGCGGGTCCAGAACGCCCAATGCCCCAGCAATCCGCCGACGAAACGCACCGCCCGTTTCGCGCCGCGATACCGCGACAGGAGATCGAGCACGACGTGATCGTCATTGCCGGTGTACAAGGCAATGCCGCCGCCACGGCCGCTGTCGGCGATGGCACGCAACACGTCGAGCGTGGCGTAGCGATCGAAGGGCGCCACCTTGGCCGCCACGACGCAATCCAGTTCCGCGATCCGGCGCCAGAACGAGTAGTCGAGACGCCGCCCGCCGACCGCCGGCTGCAGATAGAAGGCCATCACCGGGAGCACTTCGCCGATCGCGGCCACATGCTCCACCATCATGCGGTCGCCGGATCGGGCAAACGCGGCAAGGCTGACCAGTGCCGCGTCGTAGCCGAGATCGGCCGCGGTGCGCGCCTCGGCGAGCGCCTGCCGCGTGCGCCCGACGACGCCGGCCACCAGCACCGGCGCGGGGCCGGCCCGGCGCCAGCTCCGGGCCGTTTCGGCCGCCAGCTCGAGTACCGGTCGGAAGAGGCCGATCTTCCGATCGCGAATGGCGAACTGCGTGGTGTGAACACCCACCGCGACACCGCCGGCGCCAGCGTCGAGGTAGTAGCGGGTCAAGGCGCGCTGTCGCCGTTCGTCGAGACGACGCGACGCGGTGAGCGCGAGGGGGTGCGCGGGAATGGCAACGCCGCGCTGCAATCGCCGCAGCGCGCCGGTCAGAACGCCCCTCCCCGCTCCTCGTAGTGCGTCGGCTTGTTCAGGCTGCGGCCGCCGCTCGCGATCCAGGCCGCCACCCAGTCCACCATCGCCTCCAGATCGACCGGCGGCGACCCGAACATCGCTGCGCACCGGGAGGCGTCACTGAGCAGCGCCGTGGCGGCCTCGCGGTCGCGGAACTCCGGCGTCTTGCCGAACCGCCGGCCGAAGGCGGCGGCGAGTTCGCGAACACGGACGGACGGACGGCCGGTGACGTTGAGCACGAGCGGCGGGGTCGCCGCCCTGGTCAGGGACATCAACGCAATGGCGTTCGCGTCACGCTGCCAGATGACGTTCACGGCGCCCATGGCGAGATCGACCGGTTCGCCGCGAAAGACCCGTTCGCCGATATCGCGCAGCACACCGTAGCGCGGTTCAATGGCGTAGTTGAGGCGCAGCAACACCATCGGCGTTGCCGAACGCCGCGAGAAGAACTCCAGGATCCGCTCGCGCGCCAGCGCGGATTGCGCGTACTCGCCCACCGGACCGGGAACCGCGGTTTCGTCGGGACCGTCGCTCTCCAACGGCCAGAGCGGATAGACATTGCCGGTCGAGAACGTCACGATCCGCGCGCCGGCGAAGCGCTCGGCCACGGCACCCGGCAGCCACGTATTGATCGCCCACGTGCGTGGTTGGTCGCCACTGGTGCCGAATTTCTGGCCCGCCATGAAGAGCACATTGGCGCATTCGGGAAGCGCGGCGCGCTGACCGGCGTCGCACAGATCGGCGGCGATGGTCTCGATGGCGTCGCCCTCCAGCGCCTGGCGCAACCCCGGCGCGGTGAAACGCGCCACCGCCACGATGCGCCGCGCGACGCCAGCGGCGTCCGACGCCCGCCGAGCCAGGCGTGCCAGCGACGGTCCCATCTTGCCGCCGGCGCCGAGAATCATGATGTCGCCATCCAGCGCGCGCAGGGCGTCCACCAGCGCGCCGGTCGGTTGGGAGAGCAGCTGCTCGAGTTCTGCTTCCGTCACCGGCTGCCTACCGTGCCCGGCGGGGTCGATATCCCGGGAAAGCCTGCCGGCGGTACCCCGCCGGCACGAAACTCACCGGCCGGCCCCGACCGCGACCGGCGTCAACCACCCATGGGCATCGGCTGCGCGCCCCTGCGCCACGTCGAGGAATGCGCGCTGCAGCTGCCGCGTGATCGGCCCCGGCTTCCCTTCACCCACCGGGATGCGGTCGATGCTGCGCACCGGTGTCACCTCCGCCGCCGTGCCCGAGAAGAAGACTTCGTCCGCGGTATAGAGCAGCTCGCGGGCGATGGGCCGTTCGCTCACCGGGATACCGGCGTCACGCGCCAGCTGCAGAATGGAATTCCGGGTGATGCCGGTCAGGAGCGTGCCGTCGATCGGAGGCGTGCAGAGAGTGTCGTCGAGCACCAGAAAGACGTTTTGCCCCGATCCTTCGCTCACCATGCCGCCGGGACTGAGCGCAATGCCCTCGGCAAAGCCGCTGGCGAGCGCTTCCATCTTGATGAGCTGGCCACCGAGATAGTTGCCCGCCACCTTGGCCGTCGCCGGAATGGTGTTCGGCGCCACGCGGTGCCAGCTCGAGACGCAGGCGTCCACGCCGTGCTCCAGCGCGGTTTCGCCGAGATAGGCTCCCCACGGCCAGCATGGGATGTAGACCTCGACCGGCGACTCGAACGGCACCATCCCCGCCGCACCGTAGCCCCGCACCACCATCGGCCGGATGTAGCAGGCATCGAGTCCGTTGCGCGCCACCACGCTCCGGCACGCCTCCACCAGATCGTCGCGCGAGTAGTCGAGCTCGATCCGGTAGATCTTCGCCGAATTGAAGAACCGGCGCAGATGATCCTCGAGCCGGAAAATCGCCGGTCCGTCCGGCGTCGCATAGCAACGGATCCCTTCGAAGATCGCCGAACCGAACTGCAGCGAATGGCAGAGCAGGTGGACCGTGGCGTCGGCCCAGGGGATGAAGGATCCGTCTTTCCAGATCCATTCGGTTTCGGTGATGCGGCTCATGACCACCTCACGACGGGAGAACAGAACGGCCTACAGCAACGAGTGCACGGCACCGCCGTCGACGCAGATCGCCTGCCCGGTGACGAATCCGGCCTGGCGCGAGGCCAGGAACGCGATCATCGCGGCGACTTCCTCCGGCTGCCCCAGCCGCCCGGCCGGCGTCACGTCGAGCCACCGCCGGTACGCCTCCGCCACCGTGATGTTCTCGCGGGCGGCATTCGCGGCGGCCAGCGACTTCAAGCGATCGGTTTCGGTGTAGCCCGGCAGCACGGTGTTGACCGTCACCCCGCGGGGTGCCACCTCCTCCGCCAGCGTCCGAAAGTAACCGGTCACGCCGGCGCGGAGGCTGTTCGACAACACCAGATGCGGCACCGGTGACTTGACCGCGAGCGATGTGACGCCGACGACCCGTCCCCATCCCCGCTCGCACATGGCGGGGACGAACGCGCGGCAGAGCATCACCGCGCTGCGCAGCAGCAGGTGAGCCGCCTGCTCCCACTGACTCCAATCGAAGCCGAGCGCGCTGCCGGTCGGCGGACCACCGGTGTTCGTGACCAGGACGTCGACCGGACCGAACTCCGCCGCGCGCTGCACCAGCGTCGCGATGCCCGCGTCGGTGGCGAGGTCCGCCGCTACCGCGAGCACGTCGCCGCCATGATCCGCCAGCTGGCGCGCCGCGTATGCGATCCCGTCGCCGTTGCGGGAGCAGACCACCACCCGCGATCCCTCGGCCGCGAAGATTCCCGCCGTGGCAAAGCCGATGCCGCGACTGGCGCCGCACACCACCACCACGCGATCGCGAAGTCCCAGGTCCATCGGGCGCTACCCGCGGAGGTATCGGTCGGTGCCGGCGAGCCAGTCCTGGCGCGGCGGATGGAAGACGTCGAGATCCAGCGTTTCCTCCATCGCTTCCGCGCGGTGGCGCAGTCCGCCGGGGATCAGCAGCACTTCACCGGCATGCACGTCGACGTACTCGTCGCCCGGCGCGTCGGCCGCGGCGCCCACCCAGAACCGCAGGCACCCCGACAGGATGTAGGTGATCTGTTCGTTGACATGGTCATGCGCCGGTACGATGCACCCGGTCTTGAGGAACACCTGCGCGATCATCATCTGATCGGTACTGATCACCTTGCGCGACAGGCGGGGTGACAAGGCCTCGAGCGGCACGTCGTTCCAGCGGTGCTTGGTGGCTTCGGACATGGGCTTCCCGAGCTCGGGTGGGCGGACACTTGGGTGCGAAACTCCATGGACGTCGCAACAACCGCCCGCACAATCGCGGACCAGGGTATACAATTCAAGTCCCGGGCGGCGGGTCTGACGCGCGCGCGCCATCCCCGCGCACCACCGCCGGCCGGTTTCAACCTGCAGCGTGGAGGCCGGCCCGCCATGTCGTATTCGCTCCGTATCAACGGCAAACGCACCACCGTCGAGGCTCCCGACGACATGCCGCTCCTCTGGGTGCTGCGCGATGTGCTCGGCCTCAAGGGGACGAAATACGGCTGCGGTGCGTCGTATTGCGGTGCCTGCACCGTGCATGTCAACGGGCGCCCCGACCGGTCGTGCCAGTTGGCCATCGGCGACCTCGACGGCGCCGAGATCACCACCGTCGAAGGGCTGTCGCCCGACGGCACGCACGCAGTGCAGCGCGCCTGGGTGGAGCTGGACGTGCCCCAATGCGGCTATTGCCAGGCGGGGCAGTTGATGGCCGCAGCCGCGCTGCTGGAACGCAAACCGCACCCCACCGACGCCGACATCGACGCCGCCATGGACGGCAATCTCTGCCGCTGCGGCACCTACATCCGCATTCGCGCGGCGATTCATCGCGCCGCCGACATCGCCGCCGGCGCCGCGTCGCCGGTCGGCCAGAACTGAGGAGGACGCGATGCCCACATCGACCCTTGATCGCCGCGGATTCCTCCAGGTCACCGCGTTGGCCGGCGGCGGATTGCTGCTCGGCTCCTGGTTCGAACCGGTCCGCGCCAGCGCCGCCGGAATCGGGCGCGACCCCGCCGATGGCTTCGAACCGAACGCGTTCATCCGGATCACTCCGGATGGTGCCGTCACCATCATGGCCAAGAATCCGGAGGTCGGACAGGGCATCAAGACCTCCCTGCCGATGATCATTGCCGAGGAATTGGACGTCGATTGGGCGCAGGTGACGGTCGAACAGGCATTGAGCGACGCGTCGAAGTACGGCCGCCAGTTCGTCGGCGGCAGCAGCTCGACGCCGAGCAACTACGATGGCATGCGCCGGGTAGGCGCGGCGGGGCGGCAGATGTTCCTCGCCGCCGCGGCCGCCACCTGGGGCGTACCAGCCTCGAGCTGTGCGACGCACAACGGCGTCGTCACCCACGGTCCCAGCGGCCGGAAGCTGACATACGGCCAGCTGGTCGCCAAAGCCGCCACGCTCACGCCACCGGATCTGCAGAGTGTGCCACTCAAGGATCCTGGCAACTTCACCATCATCGGCAAGCCGGTCCGGTCCGTCGACACGCCCGCCATCGTCGCCGGGCAACCGCTGTTCGGTATCGACGTGTCATTGCCCGGCATGGCCTACGCCGTCTATGTGAAATGCCCCGTCTTCGGCGGCAAGGTGGTCGGCGCCGATCTCGCCGCGATCACGACGCTCCCGGGCATCCGCCACGCCTTCGTGGTCGACGGCGACGCCGACGGCACCAGCAGCGGCCTGCACTCCGGCGTCGCGATCGTGGCCGATTCGTGGTGGCAGGCGTCGCAGGCCGCCAAGCGCCTCAAGGTGACATGGGACGAAGGTCCGACCGCGCTGCAGAGCAGCGCCGGCTTCGCCGAACAGGCGGCCCAACTGGCCCAGCAGACACCGCAGCGCAACCTCCGCAAGGACGGTGACGTCGAGACCGCGTTCAGCGGCGCGGCGAAGACCGTCGAAGCTTCGTACCAGTATCCGTTCATTGCGCACGCCACCCTCGAGCCGATGAATTGCACCGCGACGTTCGCCGGCGGCAAAGCCGAACTCTGGGCGCCGTCACAGGGACCACAGTCGGGAGCACAGGAAGTGGCGCGGGCGCTGGGGATCGACCCGTCGGACGTCACCGTGCACATCGTCCGCGCCGGCGGAGGCTTCGGGCGGCGCGGCTTCAACGATTTCATGGTCGAGGCCGCGACGATCGCGAAGACGATCGGCGGACCAGTCAAGCTGGTGTGGCCGCGCGAAGACGACATGCACCACGACTATTACCGCCCCGCGGGCTTCCACTACCTCAAGGGTGGTGTCGATGCACAGGGACGACTCGTGGCATGGCGCGACCACTTCGTGTCGTTCGGCGAGAACGGCCGCTTTGCCGCCACGGCGGACCTGTCGGGCTCCGAGTTCCCCGCCCGTTTCATCCCCAACTTCCAGGTCGACACGTCGTTGATACCGCTCGGCGTGCCGACCGGATACCTGCGCGCACCGGGGGCCAACGCGCTGGCGTTCGTCATCCAGTCGTTCATTGACGAACTTGCCGTCGCCGCCGGGCGCGATCCGCTGCAGTTCCGTCTCGACCTGCTCGGGCCGGCGCGCATGGTCGACGACAGCTCCATGGCGCAGGCCAGCGGCGCCGGCGAAGAGCAGGCCTTCGGCGGCCGGGGCGCGGGCCGGGGCCGCTTCTCGAGCGGCTACGACGCCGGCCGGGCACGCGCGGTCCTGGAACTGGTGCGCGACAAGTCGGGATGGGACCATCGCAATCCCCCCGCCGGCACCGGATTCGGCGTCGCCTTCCACTTCTCGCACGGCGGCCATTTCGCCGAAGTGGCGCAGGTGCGGGTCGATGCCGACAGGATGATCCACATCGAGAAGATCTGGGTCGCCGGCGACATCGGATCGCCGATCATCAACCCGCTCAACGCCGAGAATCAGACGCAGGGCGCCGTCCTCGATGGCATCGCGCAGGCGCTCGGCCAGGAGATCACCATCGACCGCGGCCGGGCGGTGCAGAGCAATTTCCACAACTTCCTGCTGCTCCGTCATACCCAGGCACCCCCGGAAATCGACGTGCACTTCGTCGCCAGCGACCACCCGCCGTCAGGGCTGGGCGAACCGCCGTTGCCGCCGGTGATTCCGGCCGTGTGTAACGCGATCTACGCCGCGACCGGCACCCGCATCAGGTCGCTGCCGATCGCCAACGCCGGTTTCAAGGTCTTGCGGGAGAGCTGACCTCCCCATGAAGCACTGGCTCGAGACCCGCCAGGTCCTGGCGCAGCTGGAACGGTGGCGATGCCGTGGAGTGGCGGCGGCGCTCGCCACCGTCGTCGACGTGCGCGGCTCGGCCTACCGCCACGAAGGCGCGAAGCTCGCCGTCGCCGCCGACGGATCGCGCGCCGGCAATGTCAGCGGTGGATGCCTCGAACTCGATGTATGCGAAGCCGCCCGTGACGTGCTCGCCACCCGCCGGCCGCAGTTGCGCCGCTACTGCTCACGGCTGGACGAAATCCGTGCCTGGGATCTCGGCGTCGGCTGCGAGGGCGAAGTCGCCGTCTACATCGAGCCGGTCCTGGCAGCGCGTCCCTTCGAGCTCCGGCTCCTCGACGGCGACCAACCATTCGCCGCCTGCACGTTGATCGTTGATGGCCCGGTGGCCGATGACGTCGTGCCCACGCACTGGACCGTGCCCGCGGGTGATGGTGATCCCGTTCCCGCCGGGTTCGCCGCCGCGGTGCGCGAGGTCGTCGCCTCGGGACGCTCCGCGCTGCGCGAGACCGAGGCCGGGACGATCTTCGTCGATGTCCTCCGTCCGCCGCCGATACTGGCCATCGCCGGCGCCGGTGACGATGCCCGCCCGCTGGCGCGGCTGGCCGTCGAGCTCGGATTCCGCGTCGTGAGCATCGATCGACGCCCCGGCCTGCTCACCGCCGAGCGGTTCCCCGGAACGGCACTGCTGCAGAGCGACGGCGATGACCTGGCGGAGCATCTCACTCGCCCCGCCGAGACGTTTGCCGTCGTCATGACGCATCAGTTCGCGGATGACGCGCGATATCTCGCCGCGTTGTCGCGCCTTGCCGTGCCCTACATCGGCGTCCTCGGACCGCGGCAGCGCACGGAGCGGCTCCTGGCCGATCTCGGTGAATGGGCCGATGCGGTCCGCGAGCGGCTTCACGCCCCGGTGGGTCTGGACATCGGCACCGAAGGCGCCGAAGAGGTTGCCCTCTCGATCCTGGCCGAGATCATGGCGGTGCGGTCAGGCCGCGGCAGTCTCCCGTTGCGCGAGCGTCTCCAGCCGATCCATGCCGGCGCCTTCTGAGGCACTGCGAGTCGGCGGCGTGCTGCTCGCCGCCGGCGCCAGTCAGCGGATGGGCGTCAACAAACTCCTCGAACCGCTGGCGGGCGCCACCCTGATCGAACATGTTGCCGGCGCCGCGATCGCCGCCGGGGTCGATCCGCTGGTGGTCGTGCTCGGCCGCGATGCCGACGCGATTCGAACGCTGCTGGCACCACGCGGCTGTCGGTTCGCCTTTACGGCTGGCGCGGACTCGACCAGCAGTTCGCTGCATCGCGGCCTCGAGGCTTTGGCCGGCGTGGTCGATGCCGTCGTCGTGCTGCTGGCCGACATGCCGCTCGTGTCGCCGGCGATGCTGCACCGGGTGATCGATACCGCGCGCCGCGTCGGCGCGGCGGTGGTGGCGTCACGCTACGGCGGCGTGATCGCGCCGCCGGTGCTCTTTCGCCGCGCGCTCTTTCCGGAATTGATGGCGTGGCATGGCGACGACGGCCCGAAACCGATCGTCGAGCGCCACCGCGCCGACGCCGTTTTCGTCGACTGGCCGGTGGATCTGCTGTGTGACGTCGATACTCGGGAAGATCTGACGCGCCTTCGCAACGGCAAGCAATCGCTCCGCTGACCCCGGCACCATGCCGCTATGCGGCGATGCTGGTGGTACAGACCTCTTCATAACTGGCGGCCAGCCGGTCGAGCTCCCGTTCCCACGACAGCCCCACCGCCGTCTGGCGCGCGCCGTGAGACAATGCCTGCGCATGTTCCGGCCGGGTGACGAGTTCCGCGATGGCCGCCGCCATGGCGTCGATGTCACCGGGCGGATACGCCAGCCCGTTGATGCCGGAGCGCAGGTGGTCGGCGACGCCGCCCACCGGTGCCGCGACGACCGGCAGGCCACTCGCCATCGCTTCCAGGATCACCAGCCCCAGCGTCTCGGTGTGCGAGGCGAACACGAACGCATCGGCGCTGGCGTAGAGGCGCGGCAGCACGTTGATCCGGTCGAGATTGCCGAGGAAGGTGACGCCTTCGGGCGCGCTCTGCCGCAACGCGCTCTCCCGCGGTCCACTGCCGGCAATCACCAGCCGCACCGGACGGCCACCGGTCAGGTCCCTGGCGCGCGCGAAACCCGCCAGAACGCGTTCCACGCCCTTTTCCGGGGCCAGTCGCCCCACGTGCAGCAGCAGGAACGCCCCGTCACCGCCGTAGGCGCGGCGCAGTGCTTCGTCACGCCGCGCCGGGTGGAACAGTTCCACGTCGACGCCCCGACCCCACACCTCCACGTCGGCCACGCCCAGCGCCATCAGTTCGGCGGCTGCCCCGTGGCCCGGAGTGAAGACGCGGCGGCTGCGGCGATGAAAGCGCGACAGGTAGCGCTGCACCGGCCGCTCGAGCCACGGCACACCGTACGCCACGGCGTAGCGGGAGAAATCGGTGTGATACGACGACACCGCCGGAATATCGCGCTTCCGGGCGGCATGCTGCGCCATGCGGCCGATCACGAATTCGGTGGCGCAGTGCACCACGTCGGGAACGAAGCGCGCCACGACGTCGTCGACATCGCGCCAGGCGGGGACCGCCAGGCGGATGTCCGGGTAGAGCGGAAAGGGCGCGCTGGGCAGCGCGATTACCCGCGACGCCGGATCGCCGGCCGACTCGAAGACATCCTCGGGCACCGGCGGATAACGCGGTGCAATGACGTCGACGACCCATCCCCGGCGCCGCATCCCGTCGACCGAGAGCGCGGTCACCACGGAGACGCCGTTGAGTTGCGGCGGGTACGTGTCGGTGGCGTACAGGATGCGCGGCGGGCGCGACGCGAGACCCATGACCGCCAAGACTCGCATCGCATGCTCACGATCACATCACGGTGGCGTCACGGTTGGTTCACTTGATCACATCTCCACACCGATCTGCATTTTCGACGCGTTCGAGACGCCATCGTGATGGGTCCGTCACTCGCGCTCCCGATGCTGCTGTGGAAAGATGGCAATTCTCCACACGTGGGAGGAACGATGGAACAGCCCCGCGGCATCACCCGGGTGGTACTGGTGATTCTCGACGGGCTCCGCGCCGACGCAGTCCCGCTCTTCTCGCTGTCGGCGATCCGGGCACTGGCCGAACGCGGCGCGCGGACCTTTGCGGCGAGGACCGTCGATCCGAGCATCACGGCGGCGGCGATCACGTCGCTCTGCACCGGTGTACCGCCCGACGTGCACGGCGTGCGCAGCGACCGGTTCGCGGTCCCGCGCCGCGGCCTGACGCCCCTCCCGGGACATCTGCGGGCGCACGGTGTGCCGGTGCGGGCCTTCATGGCGGCAATTCCCCGCCCGTATCGCGGCCTGGCCGTCCGCATCGCCGCACACCTCGGCCTCGAGTTGCAATTCGATGGCGCGGGGGCCGATGACGTCCTCGCCAGTGCGCTGCCGTCGCTGGCGCGGGAGCACCGCGGCGTGTGGGTGCTGCACTGGCACGACGCGGATCAGACCGGCCACATCAAGGGATGGACGTCGCTGGCCTATGCCGCGGCCGCACGACGACTCGACGCGGCAGTGGGACGGCTCGTCGACGATACCGGACTCCTCGACGATCCGGGAACGCTGTTGATGCTCTGCGCCGATCACGGCGGCGGCGGCGGCGACCGGCGGGATCACAACAGTCTGCACCCGCTCGACACCACCATTCCGATGGTTCTCGCCGGACAGTGCGTGATGCCCGGCGAACTGCCTCCCGGCACGCACCTGCTCGACATCCCGGCGACCATCCTCTGGGCGCTCGGCGTGCCGCGACCGGACGGCTACCAGGGACGGGCGCTCATCGAGGCGTTCCGGTCCGCCTCGCCGGACGCGGTGGAGGCGGTGGCGTGATGCCGCTCGCCGCCGGTCTGCTGCACCGTGTCGACGTCAAGGACCATGTCCTTCTCGACCGTTGGTCGCTGCGCGACGAGTCGCACCTGGCCGCGCGACGGGTGTGGATGCTCGTCACCCAGGCGGGGAGTGCGGGGGTGACCATCGGACTGGTGGTGGTGCCGTTCTGGCTCGGCCCATGGCCGCGCCGCGTCAGCGCTCAGGCCGCGCTGGCGCTTGCCGTCTCGCACGTGCTGGTGCAATGCATCAAGCGCCGCGTCAGCCGCGAACGCCCGGCCGACACGGCGCTGATTCCGTGCCCAGATCGCTTCTCGTTTCCGTCCGGCCACGCCACCGCGATCCTCGCGGTCTCACTCACGTACGCGCTGGCCTTTCCAGTCGCCGGCGGCCCGCTGATGGTGCTCGCCGGTCTCGCCGGGTGGAGCCGCGTGGTACTCGGCGTCCATTTTCCCAGCGACGTCCTGGCCGGCCAGCTCCTCGCCGTCGTCACCGTCGTCGCGGTGCGTGCGCTGACCTGACCGATCCTCCGACTCCTTCCTGGTGACGGTGAAGCCGTTCACCTGGATGGCCGTCAGAATCCCTTGAACGGCAACGACGTCAGGTGCGGTGGCAGATAATGGATGAAGAACGGCACGTAGGCGATGACGATGAACACGATGGCCACGACGTACCAGAGCTTGAAGTTGTCGAGTGACACTTCCCAGCCGCTTGTGGCCGGGCCGGCGATCGTCTCGCTGAACGGCACGTCCATCGGTCCGGTCTGCCGCTTGCCGATGAAGATCGTCCCGAGCAGCACCACGAAGAACATCAGCGCGCCGAGGAACATCAATGAGCCGCCGATGCCGGTGAGAATACCGGGCAGGTGCCAGGCGGGGCTGCGGTAGGTCGCCGCCGCCATGTACGTGCGGCGCGGCATCCCTTCCAACCCACCGGAGATCAGTCCGCGCGCCATGATCAGCACGCCCACCGCATACACCCACCCCTGGGCCACCGCCAGCTTGCGCCCCCACAGCTGCCGCCGCGTGAGATACGGCACCAGCCAGTACGCGGTGCCGATGAACGTGAGCAGCACCGCCGAACCGACCGTCAGGTGAAAATGTCCCGGGACCCAGGTGGTGTTGTGCACCACCTGGTTCATGGTATAGCTCGCATTGACAAGGCCGGTGATACCGCCGAGCACGAAGGTGAGCATCGCCAGCAGCTGTGCCGAGACCGCCGGATCGCCCCACGGCAACGCCGGGATCCACCCGAACAGGCTGCGGATGCCGCGGTTGCGCCCCGCGTTCTCCAATGCCGCCATGATCGAGAACGCCGTGGCCAGCGACGGCACGAAGAGCACGAAAGTGAACGCCGCCTGGATCGCCTTCATCCCCGGTGAGATTCCCGGATCGGTGAACTGGTGGTGAAAGCCCACCGGCACCGAGGTTGTCAGGAACATGACGAAGACGATCCGGGTGAGCGCGTCGCTCATCAGGCGGCCGCCGGTCAGCCGGGGAATCATCGTGTACCACGAGACGTACGCCGGCAACAGCCAGAAGTACACCAGCGGATGCCCGCTCAGCCAGAACAGCGTGCGCATCAGCAGCGGGTCGATCCCCGGCAGCAGCCCCAGCGACCAGGGAATCAGGAATCCGACCACCTCGGTGGCGACGCCGATCGAAGCCAGTGTCCACATGCCGTAGGTGGCGATGGTCGTGTAGGCCATCAGCGGAATCCGCGCTCCCGGATGGTCCTTCCGCCACGCACGCAGCGTCAGCGCCAGGTTGAGGGTGGTGATCCAGGTACTGACGACGATCAGCGCAAGGCCGATGTAGAACGCCGGGTGGGCCTGCAGCGGCGGATAGAACGTATACAGCACGCTGGCGCGACCGGTGAACATGGCCCAGCCGGCGGACAGCACACCCAGCAGCAGGCACCAGAACGAGGCCTTGAGCAGCCCGCTGCGCACCGGCCGGCCGAGCGAACGCGCCATGGCCAGCGACAGGAATCCGTTGGTGAACGAGAACGTCATCACGATGGCGTTGAAGACGCCGTGCACCGTGAGACCCTCGTAGTAGGTCTTCATCCCCGGGAACCAGCGCAGAATGCTGATGCCGGCGTAGCTCAATGCCTGATCGAGTCCGTTGAGCACGCCGATCGACAGCGCGGCAAAGCCGAGGTAGATGCACCAGCGAATGACCGTGCGCTGATCTTCGGGGAGCTCGAATCCGGCGGGATCGTCGACCACCGGCGTGCCCGGGCGCGTCGCGGCGAGCGCGTCGCCCGATGTCGCCGACCCGGACAGAACCATCGTGGCGCTCATTCGACCACCACCTTCGCGTTCATCGTCTGGTGTCCGATTCCGCAATACTCGTGGCAGATCAGGTGCAGCGTCCCCTTCGTCTCGAAGGTATGGGTCAGCCGGCCGATCTGGCCCGGAATCACCATCATGTTGACGCGCGTGCCGAGGATCTCGAAGCCGTGGATGACGTCGGCCGAGGAGATCTCGAACGTCACCTTGGCGCCCGCCGGAACGTGGATCTCGCTCGGCAGATACGCCCAGGCCATCGCCACCATCACGACGGTATAGGCGTCAGGGCCGGTCTGGTACACGCCGGGATGGTCGAACGGCGGCGTGTGGAAGATCTGCTTCGGATCGATCCGTCCCCCTTCGCCCGGCAGCATCATGCCGCGCATCGTGGTGGCGTAGACCAGCGCACCGATGAACACGACGAGCATGATTCCGCTCAGCGCAAGAAACGCCTTTTCGTAGGCATGAATCCGATGACGCTCGGCCATGGGGTCAGCGCTCCAGGAGCAGGCGGTAGACGAGAATCCACAGCCCCGCCATTGCCGCCAGGAAGATCAGCATGAGCACGAGCGTGCCGGTCGGGGCCTGCGTACTGGGATCGGGAAGATCGGCGCGATCGGGGGGACCGGGCCGGGATTCCTGCGGCGGTGTGGCATCCGTCATCATCTCCTCCTAGGCGAAGCGGGACGTAACGGCGGCGCGGAGTCGGATCACGACGGCGGTTCGAAGCGCCGTAACAGACGCCCCAGGCCGCGCATCAGGCCCACCAGGACTGCGATCAGCAGGACGGCGATCAGGTCGCGCGCCGGGCGGATCGTGCCCTCGAGCACATCGGTGAGTTGACTCCAGACGAACCAGATCAGAACGGCGGCGACGACGGTGAACCCTGCGAGCCCGGCAATGAACCACCCGAACCGACCGCGTGTCGCCACCCGAGCTCCGCGCCAGAAATGTCAGGGAAGTGCGGCGATGGGCCGCGCCATGCGCCATAACTTCATTCCGCTACCTGCAGCGGTCAAGCGATTCCGGCGCGATCTCGGCTTCAGGTTTTCTTCACGAAGAATTCATGCGTGCCGGCAGGTACCACCTCGCGATCGGGCCATCGGTGCTGCGACCTTCAGGGCCGGTGCCGTTGTGGCGCCGTGCGGAGCGTCACTCGAAAGGCAAAGTCCAGTGTATCCGGTTCCCCGGGATAGAGCGCGGCGAACGGCGCACGGATCACGCCCCCCTGGGCTGGCCCCTCGTCGGCCTCCTCGAACGCCAGGACCTGCAACCAGCTTTCCCCCGACTCGTGTCCGCCCGGCACCAGGCTCCACGCCATGGCAACCGGACCGGAGACATCGATCGACCAGGCAGTGTCCGCAACCCGCACGCCGCCCGGCGCAATGACCGTGACCGGCGCCGCACCGAGGAGCCAACGGCCGGCCACCGCGTCGGGGGAGTCGAGCGGTGCGAGTTGCAGCGCGCCGAACGGAGCAGCCAGCCGTAACTCCACGACCGCACGGAAGGTCGGTCCGAATCGCTGCGCCAGCTGACTGCGAACCAGCCGGGTCCGGACCACCAGCGTACCGGCATCGGCGCGCACCGTGACCGGCACATCGAGGGTCACCATCGAATCCTCCACGTCGCGGTGCGGAAATCCGGGACCGACGCGCACCCGGGCCGCTCCCGCTGCCGCACCGATCACCGCCTGCCACGACGGGGGCCACGTCCCCGCCGCCGGAAGCGCCGGCGGCGGTGGCAGCATCGATACCGCCTGCGGTCCCAGCACGCCGCTCACCGCCTGGCGGTACAGCGCGGCAACATCCGCGACGTGATGCGCCGCGTCCTGTGGTGAGAGATACGGAGCCCAGCGCGGCCCCAGGCCGATGTTGTGATCGATGACCGTGGCAAGCGACATCAGTTGCGGATAGGAGGTGTTGGGTCCGATCGCTTCCATCGCCTGGCGCAGCCGCCAGCTCCACACCGGTTCGGTCGCGCGCAGCACGTCCCAGTCGCCGCCCCATTCGCCGCGCCGCACCGGCAGCCGGGTGCCGAACCGGGTCAACAGATGCGCGAAGTACACATCGGGCGTGGCGATGGCGATCGCCGTCGCATGACCGCTCGCATTCCACTCCGCCACGGCGTCCGGTAGCCGGACCGCGCAGCTCGGGTCGCCATTGTCGGTCTCGTCCTGCACCAGCGTCAAGGGCAACGTGTCGACCCGGTGGGCCAGTTCGGTGGCCACGCCAAGCTGCAACACCTGGTCCGCGTTCGCACCGGACGGAAAACGTCCCGGGTTGACGACCCGCGCGCATTCCGGTGGCAGCCCCCAGTCCGCCATGCCGGCGGTGTAGCCGTCGGGTTCGATATCGACCAGCACCCGCGATCCGCTCGCCGACTCCCAGTAGAACGGATGGCCCACCAGCGCCGCCGGCAGCGCCGGCGAAAGCGTCAGGTTCGGACCGGCAAGGAGATAGTGGATGCCGGCGGCGGCGAGCGCGTCCACCAGCGCTTCCGGCACCGCCGGCACGTCGTTGACCACGGCCACCGTCGGTCGTCGTCCCAGTTCCCGCTGGATGCGGTCGAGATGCATGGTGAGGAGTTGCAGGGCGCCGGGAAACGCGGCGGCGTGCGCGCTCAACAGCGTCGCCCCGACGCCGATGCGGCCGCTCATCACCAGCTTCTTCAGGCGTGCGATCTGGTCGGGCTGGTCGTGATAATGATCGAGCCAGGCCTCGACCGCCCAACCTCCTTCCTCGAACCACTCGAATCGGGGATCGTGCTCCGCCGCGTCGATTGCGGCGTCGAGAGAACTGATCCGCAGCGCCTGGATGGCCGACGGCGGCGCCGTGTAGCCGATGTCGAGGTGCGATCCGGGCACCACGAATACCGTGTCGGCAGGGCCCGACGCCGCGGCGGTGCCGGATGACTTCCGGCTGCACGCCGTCAGGGACGCCGTGGCCGCGAACAACAGCCACCATGCTGGCGCCAGGCGACGGGAGCGTCCGGTCACACCGGTCCGGCGATGCACCGGGTCACGACCGCGGACGCCCGACCCTGATCAGCACCGCACCGTGCCGCGGGACAGTGACGGTGAACGATCCGGCGTGCGCACCGAGGTTCTTGTGCAACCAGAGATCGCGCACCGGCTGGCTCCCCGAAAGGCCCAGATCGCTCCAACGGACGCTGATCGGCTGGGCCACCAGATCCCGGTTGAACAGCCCGACCGCCATCGTGCTGTCCGACAGATGGCGCGCCCACACCTCGGTACGACCGACCTGCGCCACGCGCGTCGCCGGATGTCCGAGCTGGTCCTGATCGACCGCCAGCACCTCGTTGTTCCCGAGGAGATTGGTGGTGAACGGATCGAGTTGCGTGAGATCGGCGCCGATCAGCAGTGGCGCCGCCTGCAGCGACCAGAGGGTGATGTGCGTGATCTGTTCGTCCGGCGTCAGCCGCGTCGGGCGCAGCGAATCGCCCCACCCCAGCATCCCCACCACCAGCATGTCGGTGTCGTTCCAGTGGCCCGGACCGGCGTACTGCTCGTGCCCGGTCTGCGCAAAGCCGATCCCCGACATGCTCCCCCATGAATCGTTGATGTCGCCGGTGACACGCCACAGGTTGCCGCCCACTTGCGCGCCCCACTGCCACACCTGCCCCATCCCGTACTGGCACAGCGAGTAGACGAAGTCGCGGTCGATGCTGTCGAGCGCGGCGCGCATCACCAGATAGGGGCGCTGCAGACCCGGAAGCGAATCGAGATTCGGCTCGACGCGGGTATAGGAACACCAGTCGTACTTGAGGTAGTCGAAGCCCCACGATGCCCAGGTGCGTGCGTCCTGCACTTCATGCTCATAGCTGGCCGGGAATCCCTGGCACGTTTGCGGTCCGGGCCCGGAGTAGATCCCGATCTTGAGCCCCAACGCGTGCACGTAGTCGGCCAGCGCCTTCATGTCGGGGAACTTGGCATTGGTCGTGATCGTGCCGTCGGCATTGCGCGGCCCTTCCCACGCGTCGTCAATGTTGACGTAGGTGTACCCCTGCGCGGCAAGCCCGCTCGCGGCGAGCGCCGCCGCCGCCGCGCGCACCTTGCCGTCATCGACTCGTGGTCCCCAGACGTTCCACGAATTCCATCCCAGCGGCGGTGTCAACGCCAGCATGTGGGTTCCACCGACGATGGTGAACTGTCCCGTGGTCTTTCCCGCGGGCCCCGTGACCGTCACTGTCACCAGCGTCGGACCGACGCGTTGCAGCGCCCCGGTGATCACGCCGGTGTGTTCGTCGAGCGACAGGCCGGGCGGAAGATCGCTGGCCTGGAAGCGGAGCGGCCCGGTCCCCGAAGCCGGTATCCGGAACAGGAACGGCCGACCCGGCGTCGCCCCGGTGATTCGCGGACTGTTGAGCATCGGCGCGCCGCTGGTATGGATCGGCGCGATGGCCGGCGCCGCTACCGCCGGCGGTGCCATCGTCGCCGGGCCGGGGGCGCCCGCCGCCATCACGATCGCCGCACCGCCCCAGTCGGCGACATCGTCCGTGCCGCCATCCCCGCCATTTCCCACATACAGGATCATCCGATGCGCCCCGGCGAGGTCGACCGACACCGGCCGCGGCGCATCGCCGGAGCGGAGCACCCCCGAGTCGTACCGCCGCTTCCCGTCGACCCAGACTTCGAACGTCACCGATCCACGGCCGGACGCGCGGGCGTCGTCGATACCGACTTCGGCGACGAAGCGACGCGCGCCACCGTGCAGGTCGACCCACAGCTCACCGTTCGAGGTGACACCGAGCCCGTGGGAAAACGTCTTGCCGCCGAGGGTGATGGGAACCGGTGCTGGCGTCACGCCCCGTGCCGCCCGCACCCGGATCGCTGCCTGCCCGGGACGAGGGCGCCCCGCGCCGACCAGCTGCGACAGATCGAGGGCGTCGACCCAGACCGCGTTGGCCGGAGCGGCAGCGCCGTCCAGCGCACCGGCCTGCTGTGCCAGCAGCGCGCCGGCCCGGACGGTGAATGCCGCCGCCAGCACGGCGACGGCAGGCAAGAAGCGGCGGTGGGACACGAGATACACTCCGGTGCGGCAGGGGCGGGGACATCCTAATGTATCCTTTCAGCCTCTCTGCGAGGGCCTGCCCATGACCACCAGCCGGATGGAAGCGTTCAGTGACGGCGTCGTCGCCATCTTGATCACCATCATGGTGCTGGAATTGCCGCTCCCCGATGGCCCCGGCTGGGCCGCGCTCCGGCCGGTCGTGCCCGAGCTGCTCACCTACGTCCTCAGCTTCGTCTTTCTGGGCATCTATTGGAGCAACCACCACCACATGCTCCATCTCACCGACCGGGTGACCGGCGCCATTCTCTGGGCCAATCTCTTCCTGTTGTTCTGGTTGTCGCTGGTCCCGTTCGGCACCCGGTGGCTCGCCGATCGGCCCGCGGCTCCGGTTCCGGCCGCGTGCTACGGTATCGTGCTGATCTGCGCCGCCGGTGCCTATACACTGCTGCAGGCCGCCATCATTCGCGATCAGGGTGCAGGGTCACGACTGCGCCAGGCCGTGGGCCACGACCGGAAAGGAAAGATCTCGCTCGCCTGCTACACCCTCGCGATCGCGCTCGCGTTCGTGCGTCCCTGGATCGCCGACGCCCTGTACGGACTGGTGGCCGTGATGTGGCTGGTGCCCGATCCGCGTATCGAGACGTTCGTCACGCGGCAAGCGGCACCATGAAAGCGTCCGCCACCATCGCCGCGATCGCTATGCGCGGTGTGCAGGTGCTGCCTCGTCGACCAAGCGAGGCCGGATGTTCGCGATGATCCTCGATCGGCCCGGCATCCCGCTCCGGGCCGGCGAGATCCCTGATCCCGAACCGGGACCAGGCCAGGTCCGCCTCGCGGTGCGCGCCTGCGGCGTTTGCCGCACCGACCTGCACATCGTCGACGGCGAACTCGATCGACCCCGCTTGCCGCTGGTGCTCGGGCATCAGATCGTGGGCGTGGTCGACCGGATCGGCGACGGCGTCCGCGACGTCCGCCGGGGCGACCGCGTTGGCGTACCGTGGCTCGGCTGGACTGACGGTACCTGCCGCTACTGTCGCGAAGGGCGTGAGAATCTCTGCGACCAGGCCCGCTTCACCGGTTACGACATCAACGGCGGCTATGCCGAATACGCCGTGGCCGACGCGCGCTACGCGTTGCCGATCCCCGAAGCCTATCCCGACGCCCAGGCCGCACCGCTCCTCTGCGCCGGACTGATCGGTTACCGCGCCTACCGCATGATGGGCTCGGCGAGGCGCATCGGGCTGTATGGGTTCGGCAACGCGGCGCACATCCTGGCGCAGGTGGCGCTGCACCAGGAGCGTGAGATCTATGCGTTCACTCGTCCCGGCGACACTGCGACGCAGGAGTTCGCCCGGGGGCTCGGCGCCGCATGGGCCGGCGGATCGGACCAGCCGCCGCCAGTGCCACTCGACGCCGCGATTCTCTTCGCTGCCGTCGGTGCGCTGGTTCCCGCGGCGCTCGCCGCCGTCGTCAAGGGCGGGACGGTTGTCTGCGCCGAAATCCACATGAGCGACATTCCGGCGTTGCCATATCGACTGCTGTGGGGGGAGCGCGTCCTGCGGTCGGTGGCGAATCTCACCCGCGATGACGGTGCCGAGTTCCTGGCGCTGGCGCCGCGGATACCGGTACGGACCGACGTGGAAGTCCTGCCGCTGCGCGACGCCAACACCGCGCTCGACCGCCTGCGGCGCGGCGATGTGCGGGGCGGGCTGGTCCTCCGGCCCTGACCCCGCTCGTGATCAGATGTCGCCGTTCAACCACTTCTTGAAGACTTTCTGCTGGTCCTTGGTGAGCAGCGGCTTGACCTGTCTGGTGTAGAAATCAGCGTCGGACTTGCGCACCCGGTCCAGGAGCTTGTCGTACATCTTGCCGATGGCCACGTCGCCGGCCGGATCGGTGGTCGGATGCGTCGCATGGGCGTAACCCAGCACCACTGCCGCACGTCCCAGCGAATCGCGCAGCGCCCCGACGACCTGCATGTATGCGTCACGACGCAACCGGATCGCGGCCGTGGTGGCGGAGTCGAGGTTCAACACACCACGGAGCGAATCGCTGCTCACCGGCCCCGTGAAATCGCTCTGCACCGGCAAGTTGGGCCCGGTATCCGGGCTGCCGCCGAACCCGCCACCACCGCCACCCCCACCGCCACCGCCACCCCCACCGCCACGCTGAGCCATCAGCGGTGATGTCACAAGCACCAGTCCCCATGCCGCCGCCGTCGCTCCCCGGACCCACTTCCCCATGTCATGCTCCTCGCCGTTGGTTCGTCACCGGTCCGCTGCTCGTTCCCGCCATCCTCCGACCGCGGACGCTGCGGGAACCTCGCCGGACATGTTTATGTTCCACCACAGAGTCGTCTCGATCAGCCGACCAGCCAGGATTGCGCCGAGGTTGCCATGCGCCACCACCCCCATTGCACCGTCACCGTCTTCGCCGCTGTCGCGGCACTCGCCGGCTGTTCGCCCGGCCCGGCGGCCGCCCAGAGTCATCACGTTCAGGCGCCCGGACCCGGCTGGATCAAACCGTCCGACGCGGCCCTTCACCAGATGCTCACGCCCGAGGAATACCAGGTCACCCAGCAGGCCGCCACCGAAACGCCGTTCCACAACGCCTACTGGAACAATCACGACGCCGGCATCTACGTCGATGTCGTGTCCGGCGATCCGCTCTTCTCGTCGCTCGACAAGTTCGATTCGCACACCGGCTGGCCCTCGTTCACCCGCCCGCTGGTGGCGCGGAATCTCGCCACTGACGACGACCGCAGCCTCGGCATGGACCGCACCGAGGTCCGTTCGGCCCGCGCCGATTCGCACCTGGGACACGTCTTCGACGACGGCCCGGCGCCAACCGGCCTGCGCTACTGCATCAATTCGGCCGCGCTGCGATTCATTCCCGTCGACAGCCTCGACGCCGACGGCTACGGCCAGTTCCTGCCGCTCTTCCGCCGTCACGGCGGCTGACCACTCACGGCGCCTTGCGGGATGTCACGTAGAAGTTCTCGTCGACCTTGAACGCGGCCGGGTCGCTCAGCTGCAGCGGCAAGCTCTGCCACGCCTCTGTCGGATGAATCCAGTCGGACCGGCCGTCGGCCACCGTCACCTTGAGCGGCATCGCGAACCCGGGAACCACGTTGGTGTAGTGGTACGAGAGCGTGTCACCGCTGAGCCGGTATTCGAAGACCGGAATCATCGTGGTGGTCAGGTATTCCGCGAACACCTTCGACAGGTCGATTCCTGACGCCGTGCTGATGTAGTTCTCGATCTGCTCCGACGTGACCGTCTGATGCCAGAACGTCGTGTTCAACCCCTGCAGTACCGCCCGCCACTTGTCGTCGTTGTCCACCAGCTGGCGGATGGTGTGCAGCATGTTGCCGCCCTTGTAGTACATGTCGCCCGAACCGCTGGCGTGCACGCCGTGGGCCGCCGCGATCACCGGCGCGTCGTTCCGCACCAGCCGGCGCGTCCCGATGACGTACTTGGCACCCTGCGCTTTGCCATCCTGACATTCCGTATAGAGATTCTCGGCGTAATTGGCGAACGCCTCGTGGATCCACTCGTCCGCCTCGTCCTTGGCGGTGATGTTGTTGCCGAACCACTCGTGCGCGCTCTCGTGGACGATGATGAAATCCCATGTCGCTCCGGCCCCGGTAGCCGACAGATCCCGCCCCAGGTAGCCGTTGGCGAACCGGTTGCCGTACGCCACGCCGCTCTGGTGCTCCATGCCGAGATGCGGCGCCTCGATCAGCTTGTAGCCGTCGGGATACCACGGATAGGGACCGAACCAGGACTCGTAGCACGACAGCATCGACTTCACCCGAGGCGTCCACCACACCTCGGCGGTGTCGAGGTGATACGCCAGCGGCCAGAAATCCAGTGTCAGCGTGCCGCTCTTGCCCTGGAAGAGACTGCTGAAGTGCGCGTAGTACCCGGCGTTGATCTCGACATCGTAATTGTTGATCGGCTCGGTGACGAACCATTCCCAGGTCGCGGTGCCATCGGGGTGGTGCACCACCGACCGGAGCCGCCCGTTCGAGGCATCCTGCATCGAATCCGGAATGGTGATCGCGATCCGCTGGCTGTCCGGTTCGTCGCCGCCGTAGTCCTTGTCCGGCCACCACACCGACGCGCCCAGTCCTTCGTTGGCCGTTGCCACCCACGGATGGCCCATCGAGTCGGTCCGCCAGATCAACCCTCCGTCCCACGGCGGCCGGCGCGCCGCGCGCGGTTTGCCGTGGTAGAAGACGGTGACGGTGTGCACCGTCCCGACCGCCTGCGGCACCGCGAGCGACACGAAGAAGGCGTTGCTGTCGCGCCGGAACGTCAGGCGGCGGCCGCCCTGCACCATGCTGTCCGCCACCAGCGGTTCCTGCAGGTCGATCTGCAGCGTCCGCCCGGGCTTCAGCACCCGGTAGCTGATGCCGTTCCAGCCGCTGATCGTGCTGTCGCGCAATGAAACGGAAGTGTGCAGGTCGTAGAACGTGACATCCCACCAGGCACGGTCGGGTCCGTTGGAACCCCGCAGCGTGTCGGCGTGCGAATAGACGTGGGGCGTGCGCCCTTGCGCTGCGGCCGAGACCGCCGGGATCGCCAGAACGGGCAGCAGCAGGAGATAGCGAGTCAGACGCATGGTCTCACCGGAAGGCAAGCGGACGTGAGGGAGAAGGGGGCGAACGCGCTCCAATGATCTCCCCGCCGAGCCGGTGGCGCAATCGCGCCCGGTCAGGTCTTGACGGGTTTCAGCAACGCCACCCGGACGGCGTCGACGACCAGCTGCAGATCGTTGAGCTTGCCAAGCAGGGGCACGCCGAGGCGCTCGATGGTGTCGTGAATGGCTGGGAGATAACTCGACCCGGTGAGGAACACCAGCCGCGGAATCAGCGGCGCGTGCTCGACGCTCAGGCGGCGGTAGAACTCCAGCCCCGACATCCCCGGCATCATGATGTCGCTGACGATCGCGTCCGGCGGCGCGGCGGCGATGACCTCGAGCGCGCGCTCGCCCGATTCCGCCTCGATCACGGTGTGACCGTTGCGCTCGAAGAACTTGCCGAGCACCCGGCGGATTCCGGGATCATCGTCGACGATCAGAATGCGGGCCATCCCCGAATAGAGCGGAGCGCCCACGGAGGTCAAGGGCGCCGGTGTTTGGCCGGCGCGCCCGGCGCGCCTAGTTTTGGGCGCTATGACCGGAATCCGTTATGAAACGACGGCGCAGGACATCGCATCGCGTTCGCTCCACGTGACCGTCGACATCGAGCGCCTTGGCGCGCTCGAGGCGAGCACCGTCCGGCGCTTCGCCGCGCAGGCGCGCATCGCCGGCTTCCGCAAGGGCCACGTGCCCGAACCGGTAGTCCGCCGCCGTTTCGAACCCGAGATCCGCCAGTCGGTCCTCGAGGCGGCCCTGCGCGAAAGCTGGGACACGATCGTCAAGGACACCGACCTCAAACCGCTCGGCGACCCCCAGGTCCGCCAGGTGCAGTATCAACCTGGTCAGCCCTTGCAGTTCGACCTGTTGGTCGAAATCCGCCCGAGCATCTCCCTGCAGAAGACCGGCGGTTTCTCCCTTACCCGCACCGTCCAGCCGGTTTCCGCCGAGGCCGTCCGCGAGCAGGTCGACCGACTCCGGGAGCAGCACGCCACGTGGCGGCCGGTCGAAGCGACCCGGCCCAAGGCGGGCCAGCTGGTATCGGTGACGGTCACGACCCTCGAGGAGGGAAAGGACCCGGGACCGGGCCAGATGCACGAACTCGTCCTTGGCCAGGGCCAGACCATCCCCGACGTGGAAGAGCGCATCATGACGCTCCTGCCCGGCGAGACCGTCGAGGCCGATGTCCGCTTTCCCGACGACCACGGTGAAGAGTCGCTCCGCGGCCAGACCCGCCACGTCCGGATCACGCTGCATGAGATCAAGGAGCAGGTGCTCCCACCGCTCGACGAGGCATTCGCCCGGGAAATCGGGGATTTCGACTCCGTCGCGGCCCTCGAGGCCACCGTCCGGGCCGATCTCGACGCCGACGCTGCCCGCGAAGGCGACGCCCGGGTCCGCGAGGATCTGATCCGCCAGCTGGCCGAGGCCAACGACGTCCCCGCCCCGCCGTCGCTGGTGCACCGCCTCCTGCATCTCTTTGCCGAGACCTACCAGATCGCCCCCGACCAGTTCGAGAGCTTCTCCGGGTCATTCCGGCCGGTGGCGGAGGCCCAGGTCAAACGAGAGCTGATTCTCGATGCGGTGACGACGGCCCAGAACCTGCGTGCTAGCGAAGCGGAGATCGACACCCGGGTGGCCGAAATGGCAGCCCGGCGGGGCACCGATCCGGCCCGGCTCTACGCCTCGCTCGAGCAGGGGAAACGGTTGGGCGATCTCGAGCGTTCGATCACCGAAGAGAAGACCTTTCGCTGGCTTCTCGAGCAATCCACCGTCACCGAGGGAACGGCGTGACCCACGCCACGATGTATCCGCCGTACATCATCGAACGCTCGTCGCGCGGCGAGCGGACGTATGACATCTTTTCGCGCCTGCTGCTCGACCGCATCGTCTTTCTCGGTGCGCCGATCAACGACGACGTCGCCAACATCATCATCGCGCAACTGCTCTTCCTCGAGGCCGACAACCCCGAGAAGGACATCTACCTCTACATCAACTCGCCCGGTGGGACGGTGTCCAGTGGCATGGCGATCTACGACACCATGCAGCACCTGCGGGCGCCGATCAACACCATCTGCATGGGCATGGCCGCGTCCATGGGGTCGTTTCTGCTGGCCGCGGGCACCAAGGGGAAGCGGGCCGCGCTGCCCCACTCGCGCATCATGATCCACCAGCCGTCGGGGGGCGCCCAGGGCACCGCCGCCGACATCGAGATCCAGGCGCAAGCGAGATCCTCTACCTGCGCAGCAAGATGAACGAGATCTACGCCCGGCACACCGGCCAGCCGCTGGAGCGCATCGAGCATGACATGGAGCGCGACCGATTCATGAGTGCCGACGAAGCGGTGGAGTATGGACTGATCGACACCGTGTTCGGCCCGCGCAAGAAACCGGATGCCGGGGCGGAGCCTTGACCGGGGAGGGTTTTGCCGGTAAGTCCAACCAGGGGCCGCACCGCGTGGTGACGGCGGCCCGGGGAGCGTAACGGTACCATCATGTCCAACGACAAGCATCTGCGCTGTTCGTTCTGCGGCAAGAGCAAGGACTCGGTCCGGAAGTTCATCTCCGGCCCGTCGGTCTACATCTGCAATGAGTGCATCACCCTTTGTAACGAAATCCTGGCGGAGGACGAAGAGCGCGAAGCCACCGAACACCAGCGCGCCGTCCCCACGCCACAGGAAATCAAGGAAACGCTCGACCAGTACGTGGTGGGCCAGGAACGCGCCAAGCGGTCGCTGTCGGTGGCGGTCTACAATCATTACAAGCGGATCAACTCCGGCCCGCGCGACGCCGGCGAAGTCGAGCTGGAGAAATCGAACATCCTGCTCCTCGGCCCCACCGGCACCGGCAAGACGCTGCTGGCGCAGACCCTGGCGCGCATCCTCGACGTGCCGTTCACCATCGCCGACGCCACCACGCTGACCGAGGCCGGATATGTCGGCGAGGACGTCGAGAACATCCTGGTTCGGCTCCTCCAGGCGGGCGACTTCAACGTCAGCGAGTGCGAGCGCGGCATCGTCTATATCGACGAGATCGACAAGATCGCGCGCAAGTCGGAGAACCCCAGCATCACCCGCGACGTCTCCGGCGAAGGGGTGCAGCAGGCACTGCTCAAGATCCTCGAGGGCACCGTGGCGTCGGTGCCGCCGCAGGGCGGCCGCAAGCACCCGCAGCAGGAGTACATCCAGGTCAACACCCGCGACATCCTTTTCATCTGCGGCGGTGCGTTCGACGGACTCGACAGGATCATCCAGTCGCGCCTGGGCCGCGCCCGCATCGGGTTCGCCGACGA
The DNA here is from genome assembly GCA_963697065.1 of uncultured Gemmatimonadales bacterium. GTDB lineage: Bacteria > Gemmatimonadota > Gemmatimonadetes > Gemmatimonadales > GWC2-71-9 > Palsa-1233. The sequence continues at coordinate 1,330,307 of CAVOMQ010000001.1, read as the reverse complement.
CGCCGTGCTGGCTCCGGGGAATGGGTTCGACGAGACCCACCCGTACGCCGCGCTCGAACCCGACGACCTGCTCCGCTTCGGCCTCATCCCCGAGCTCGTCGGCCGGTTGCCGGTGCTGGTGGCGCTCGAATCGCTCGACGAAGAGGCCCTGGTACGGATTCTCGTCGAGCCGCGCAACGCCCTCACCAGGCAGTACCAGCGGCTCTTCGATCTCGAGGGCGTCGGGCTCACGTTCGATCCGGAGGCGCTCCGCGCCGCCGCCCGCAAGGCCATCACCCGGCAGACCGGCGCCCGCGGGCTGCGCGCCATTCTCGAGCAGCTGATGACCGACATCATGTTCGAGCTTCCGTCGCGCCACGACGTCCGGGAGGTCATCGTGACGCCGGAATCGGTGTTGCAGGGATCGGCGCCGCTGGTCGTCACCGAGCGGCCGCGCCAGAAGAAGGAAGCCTAGTTCCCCGTCGCGACGCCCCGGTGCCACCCCCCGCAGCGGTACCCGGCGGCTCGCGTCTGCCCGGTCCCGATCCGATCCCGCGGCCGTCTTCCTCGGCAGCTTTCCCGATCCACTCCATCCGCTGCACCCGCCGGCGCCGGAGTTCGCGCTGGTGGGACGCTCCAACGTCGGCAAGTCGTCGCTGGTCAACGCCCTCACCGGCAACCGCGGCCTGGCGCGGGTCAGCGGCACGCCCGGCAAGACCGCGCTGCTCAACGTCTACCGCCTGCCGTCGTGCTATCTCCTCGATCTCCCCGGCTACGGCTACGCCCGGGCCGCCCGCGCCACCCGCGAACAACATCGCCGGCTGATCGACGACGTCATCGTCCGTCGCGCCTCCCTGACCGGCGTCGTCTGGCTTCTCGACGCCCGCCATGAGCCGTCACCGATCGATCGCGACATCCGCCGTCTCCTCGGCCACGCCGGGCGCCGGGTCATCGCCGTGCTCACCAAGGCCGACCAGGTGCCGAAGCGCGAGTACCGCGCGTTGCTCGCCACGCGGGCCGCGGACTTGGCGCTGGCCGCCGATCAGGTTCAATTGGTGAGCGCCCGCTCGGGCCTGGGCGTCGAGGAGTTGCGTGACGCGCTGAGCGCCGGCCGGGAGGAGGAGCCATGAAGATTTCGTCCGTCGCGCTGTGGGCCGCGGCCGCCGTTGTCGTGGCGATCCCCACCGCGATGCCCGCGCAGCAGCAGACCGACACCGCCGGCGGCGACATCCCGGCCGGTCAGGGTACGGTACCGCTTTCCCAGATCCAGCTGCAGCTGCAGAGCAACAACCTGGTGATCGTGTTCGTCCCGCTCGACGAATCGGTCATCCGCCTGCTTGCGCCCAACTCCTATCGGTCACTGCATGCCCTGGTGCAGAGTTACCGGACCAGAATCGACAGCATCGCGCAATACAGCGGCGTCCAGCATCCCGGGCTGGCCCTGGTCAGTTTCACCGGCCTTGAGCCCAACACGCCGGTCAATCCCGAACTGCTCACCGTCACCGTGCACGCTCAGGCCGTTCGCCCGATCGGCGAGTTGGCGATGTCGCCATCGTTTTCCGACCGCGTGCTGACCGTGCACCAGCAGGTCACCGCGATCTTCATCTTCGATCGCTCGCTGCCGGTGCGCGAATCGTTCACCGTGAGTTATCTCGACGGGACCAGCGACGACTGGCAATCGCGCCTGTCGCGTCTCGACGACGAGCGCACCCGCATTCTGGGCCGGATGCACGCCACCCGGGACACCAGCCGGCGCTGACGATGCCGCATCGACCCCTGAAGAAGGTGACCGTCCCGGCCGCCGTCCGGCGGCTGACCGACACGTTTCTCGCCGACCTCGACGCCGCCCTCGCGGCACCGGACGCCAACTGGAACGTGGTGACGCGCGACACGCTCTTCGCGCTCGCGTATCCCGGACAGGGCACCTGGCAGGAGCGGGCCGACCACCGCACGCTGCCGGCCGCGTCCCGGCTGGCGCTGGCGGCGCTCGATCCCCGCAACATCACGCTCGAACCGGAGTACTACGCCGAGGTCGACCCGGCGCGCTTCGCCCGCGTCAAGCCGCTGCTCTGGCTCTGGTACTCGTTCGATCGGCTCCCGATCGGCGGCCAGCATGTCGCCCTCGGGGTCGAATTCCGCCGGCTCCTCGCGCCACGGATCTTCGCGCGCGTCGGCGCCAACTTCAAATGTTTTCAGCACGTCGAGTTCTCGTTCGGCTACCAGCTGGACGTGGGTGACGACGTCGTGGTGCATCGGCACGTGCTGCTCGACGACCGCGGCGGCATCACCCTCGGCAATCGCGTGTCGATCTCGGACTATGCCAACATCTATTCGCACACCCACAGCATCGTCGACCAGAAGGATGTGACGTCGCTGCCCACCGTCCTGGAAGACGACGTCCGCATCACCTACCACGCGACGGTCCTGGCCGGCGTGCGGGTGGGAGAGAACGGCATGGTCGGCGCCGTCGCGCTCGCCACGCGCGACGTCCGCCCGTATCACGTCTACGTCGGCATTCCCGCCAAGTCGATCCGGGTCAAGCCCAACGCACCCCGCCATTCCGCCGAAACCCATCGCGCCCCGAAGCGCAGTGGCTCCGGCTGAACGCCGGCGGGTACGGCGGATTCCCACCGGAGCGCTGACCGGCGCTGGCGCGCTCCTACTCGCCACCGGCTGTCATTCGGCGCCGTTCACCGCCGCGCTGCCCGTGTTGCAGGGTCCGGCCACGTCCGGCAGCGAGGTGCAGCTCACCTACAGCCCCGGACAGAGCTACTGGCCGGTGCTCACCGCCGACGGGCGCGGCGTGCTGTACCAGTTCTCCCAGCCGGGACGGCGCGACGACGATCGTTGCGTCGGCCTGATGCCGTCCACCGGGGGAACGCGGTACTGGCAGCTGTGCGATCACCGCAACAACCAGGACGATTCCACCAACGGCTTTGCCGGCTACGCCCTGCGCGGCGACGGCGCGTTGCTCTATGTCGAGGCCACCGGGCCGGCCCATCCGGCCGGCGCTCCAAACGACATGACGCTCTGGCTGGCCGACTCCGCGCAGCCCTTCCAGCGCCGGGCACTGACCTCGCTCCCGGTCGCCGTCGGAGGCGCCCGCCCCAACTGGCTGGCGAACACCGCGTGGACCGGCGCCAGCACGTTCGTGGCGCTGGCCCAGATGTTCATCGAACAACAGCACTGCCAGACCTGCTTCGCCAGTGACAGCCTCTTCACCGGCCTGTTCGTCATTGCCGGGACGATCACCCCGTCGGGGGTCTCACTCGAGGCGATACCCGGCACCGCCGGCGCCATCGAGTATTCCCTGGCCCGGCAGAGCGGGACGATCGTGTTCTTCCAGGCGGAATCGAATGCCATCCAGTCGGTGCCGATCGGCGGGGGCGCGCCGACCGTAGTGGCGGTGATTCCGTCAGGATCAGAGCTCTCCGGGATCTCCTGCAGCGGCAATATCTGCGTGGTGACCCGGACCGATGCGCAGATCTGGCGCATCGACCTCGTCACCGGCGAGTTGACGCAGGCCGCCACATACTCCGTGGGCGGCAACTGGTTTCAGGGACTGCTGACCGCCAATGGACACGATGTGGTGGTGCAGGCGGGGGGGTCCCCGGGCATTCTCGGCATGCTTGGCATGCCGGGCGCCGACCTCTATCTCGTGCGCGGCGTGATTCCCTGACCACCATGCCCGGTCACCGCCGGTACCGAATCGGCCGGAATCACGTGCAGCACTTCGCCGCGCCGCTCCGAGAGGCCCGCCATCCGGGGGTGTGATGGATCGAAGATCGATTCCCCCTCGATCGGCCCCCACAGCGCCCACTGCGTCGTGATCCACAATCCCGACGCGAGCGGCAGGAAGGTCATCGTGCCCCCTGCGGAGTGCTTCTTCATCCACTTGGGGAGATTCTCATGGGTGTAGGTCAGTCCCAGCAGCGCCAGGTCGTGGGCATCGAGAATCAGTTCGCCGCTCAGGTCGACGCGCGATGACTTTCGCGCCGGAGTGAACGCGATCCGCAGCGTGTCGCGGTCGAGCTTCTTCGAGCGCACCAGCTGGAAACAGTGGTCGTCGAGAAACCAGTCCGAGAACAGCACCCGCGGATCGGGCCCGTAGAACTCCACCACCGGCTGGCCGTCCCGCCGTACCACGCGCTCGAACCCCAGCAACCGCAGCGTGTCGGGATCGATGCTCTCGACCGGCCAGCGCATCAGCACCTCCAGCGTGGTGTCGGCGACTTCGGTGTTGAGCGCCATGCCGTAGATGGTGCGGCTGTGGATCAGCCGCGTCACGAACGCCAGCTGGCGCGACGCGATCGTTTCGTCGATCACGTCGAGCGCATTCTGCGCGCTGGTCAGCACCCGGCCGAAGACGTCGTCGGAGAGACTCTGCTTGCCGCAGTAGCGATTGCGGGAGATGGCCAGCAGATCGGGCAGCCGCAGCACCGTCGCCACGAGCCGCACCGGGCCGATCACCACGCCGCCGGCCGGCACCTCGATCACGAGCGGTGCGCGGCGGTCGTAGCCGATCGCCGCGACACGGAGCAGGTACCGACCCGGTGCCGGGGCGGTCAGCTGGAACGCCCCCGAGGCGCTGGCGAGGCCGATCTGCAGCGAGTGGCCGCTGCCGTCGCGCAATTCGGTCAGCGCCCCCGGAATCGCCGCGCCGGTCGCTCCGTCGACCACCCGGCCCCGCACCGTCTGCGCGCCGAGCGACGCCGCCGCGCCGAGCAGCAACGCCATGGCGCCGGCACGGGCCGCCACCCGCCTACCGCACCCGCAGCACACCGTCCACCACGCCCGCGTCGCCGCCGTGCAACAGGCGCTCGATTGCCTCGACGGCGCGCACCGCCCGCGGCCACGTATACAACCGGCGAGCCTCGGCCGGCGACAGCCAGCGGCACTCGTCGTGCTCGCGACCGACGGTCACCACCGCCTCGGCGCCGACCCGGGCCGCGAAGACCGGGATCAGCATCACCGTGTCTTCCTCGTGGAGATAGAATTGCTCCACCGCACTCAGGTTGAAGAGCGCTTCGGCGCGGCAGCCGGTCTCTTCGACCAGCTCGCGGTGCGCGGTGTCGACCGGGTGCTCGTCAGGTTCGATGTGGCCGTGCACCGCCTCCCACGAGCCGGCGCGCGGTCCATGCGCCCGGCGCAGCAGCAGCAGCTGCAGTCGCTCGGCGACACCGCGAAACACGTAGACGTCCACCAGGCCGACTCGGATCGTGGTCATCGGACCCGGCGGACGTCAGGCTCGACTGCGGGCGAGCGTCGCTTCCAGCCGCGCCGACAGCGCGCGGGGGCGGAACGGTTTGGTGAGAAAGTCGGTGGCGCCGAGACGGAGCACCTTGACCTCGTTGTCCTCGTCGCCACGGGCCGAGAGCACCACGATCGGCAGCTTCTCCGTGCGGGGGTGCGACCGCAGCCGCGTCAGCACCGTATAACCGTCGACGTTCGGCAGGTTCAGATCGAGCAGCACGAGGTCGGGGTTGTGACGATCGATCTGCTCCAGCGCCTCGGCGCCATCGCGCGCCTCGCAGATGGTGTAGCCATCCTGCTCGAGCAGGTCCTTCATCACGCGCCGCAGCGAGTCTTCGTCTTCGACGAGCAGGATGGTGGCCCGCGATCCGCCTGCTGGCGCCGTGCCCGGCTCGTCGACCAGCTCGAGTCCCGCCAGCATCTCGTCGTCGGTTTCCGCCTCGACCGTCGCCGACTCGTCAACCGGCTCGGCGCTCGCGGCCTTGCCCTTGCCCGCGCGGGCGCGGCCCTTGCCGGGCCTGGGCAGCGGGATGGCTTCGACGGGGACTTCGGTGACACGCAGCAGTTCGTCGACCGACGTGTGGCCGTCGACGACGTGGCGCAGACCGCACTCGAACAGCGAGTGCATTCCGTCGGCACGCGCCGCCGCGCCGAGCCGCTCGGCCGTCACGTCGGTTCCGATGAGGCGCTCCAGATCCGGTGTCATCACCATGATCTCGACGATCGAGAACCGCCCGCGGTAGCCAGTCTGGGTGCACTGGCCGCAACCGACGGCCTTCCAGAGCACGGCGTCCGCGGGAATGAAGCGCGCCAGTCGCGGCGGAATCTCCGACGCCGGCAGCCGCTCGCGGCACACCGGGCAGAGCCGTCGCATCAGCCGCTGGGCCACGATGCCCCGCAGCGCGGCGCCGATCTTGAACGCCTCCAGCCCCATGTCGACCAGACGCGTCAGCGTATTCGGCGCGTCATTGGTGTGCAGCGTCGACAGCACCAGATGGCCCGTCAGCGACGCCTGAATGGCGATCTGCGCCGTTTCGAGATCGCGGATTTCGCCCACCAGCACGATGTCGGGGTCCTGCCGCAGGATCGATCGCAGCGCGGCCGCGAAAGTCAGCCCCGTCTTCTCGTTGGTCTGCACCTGCACGATGTTCTTGCCCAGCCGGTACTCCACCGGGTCTTCCACCGTGACGATGTTGATGCCTTCCCCTTCGATCTCCCGGATGCACGAGTACAGCGTGGTGGTCTTTCCCGAACCGGTCGGTCCGGTCACCAGGAGCACGCCTTCCTTGCTGTTCAACAGTCGCTTGATGGTGGCGGTCTCTTCGGGATACAACCCGAGCGAGTCGAGCGCCAGCATCGTCGACTGGGTATTCAGAATCCGGATGACGACCTTTTCGCCGTGCTGTGCCGGGAGCGTCGAGATCCGCAGGTCCACCGGATTGCCATTGGCCACCACGCGGGCGCGACCGTCCTGCGGCCGGAGCCGGTCGGCAATGTCGAGACCCGACATGATCTTGATGCGCGAAATCAGCGGCTGCCCGGCCTTGCGCGGAATCGTCATGGCGTGCCGCAACACGCCGTCGATCCGGTATCGGACGATCACCACCTGCTCGGCCGACTCGATATGAATGTCGCTGGCCCGGCTGGAAATGCCGTCGGCCAGCAGCACTTCCACCAGTTTGATGATCGGCCGCGAGCTCGCCTCGCTGGCCAGCGCGTCCGGGTCGAGGTCGTCGTCGTGCTCACCGACTTCGGTGACCTCGAGACCTTCCATGCCACCCAGCAACTCGGCCATCTGGCCGTCACGCTTCGCCTTGCCGTAGAGGTCGTCCAGCTTGTTGCGGATCTGCCCGGGCGACGCCAGCATCATCTTGACTTCGCGCCCGGTGGCGAACGCCAGCGCCTGCTCGGCGCCGATGTCGAACGGATTGCTGGTCGCCACCTCCAGCAACGAGTCGGTCACGGTCAGCGGCACCACCGCGTAGCGACGGGCCAGCGCCTCGGGGAGGGCATCGCGGGCCGCCAGCGAGGCGGTGTCGAGCTTGGCGATCGACAGCCGGCTCCGTGTCGCCAGCGCCGTCAGGATTTCTTCCTCGGGCAGCACCCGTCCGTCGAGCAACTTCTCCCACAGCGAGCTCTTCGGATCGCCGCTGTTACGGGCACGCTCGAGCGCCCCCTCCTCCAGGAGGGGAGCGAGGACCGCCGCTACCCATTCGTCGTTATAGTTTGCCACGCGCCCTCGTCAGGGGATGGGGCGATTGGTATGTCGCCAGAATACGCAATCTAGATACTTCGACCGACCGCAACCACCTTGACCGGCGATTCCGCGATCCTCCCTTTGGCCGCCTGCCCGCTCGGTACCCGACCATGAGACCCGGCCCCGCGGCCGCGGCAATTCTGACCGCCGCGGCGGTTTCCGCCTGCACCGGTTCCCGCCCGGGGGAAGCACCCCAACCGGTCGCGCTGCTGGTGGTGGGGCAGCCGGTGGGCAGCGACCATGTGTTCGTGCTCGAAGCGACCGGCACCGTTCCCGGCGACACCACGGTCGACTTCGACCCGGCGATCGGCCGGACGTTGATCCTGCGGCACCGCGCCCCCGACGACGCGATCTTTCTCATCCTGTCCATTCCGGCGCACGCTGTCGTGCCACGCTCGGGGCGCGACGCCCGGATCACCGTCCTTCCGGTCCCCGGCGCCTACGGCTTTCATCTCACCACGTTCGACAGCCTCGGCACCGGAATATTCGCGACGTTGTCGTACGCGCGGCACTTCGAAGCGCCCGCCGGCGCCGGTGCCCGCTACGGCAGCGCGATCGCGTTCGAAGCCGCCCTCGGCGCGGCGCGCTACACCAGCGAGACGCAGTTGCAATTCCTTTCCAGCGCCAGGCCCGGGGCCGACATGATCCGCTTCCCCGTCACCATCGGGGGCACGTACGTGCTCGCCGCGCCGCGATGACCGACGACCTGACGCGCTGCCGAAGCGCCGCCCGCAACGGCTACACGCGGGTTCCGCTGGTCCAGCAGGTCGTGGTCGACGGCGACACCCCGGTGTCGGCGTTCGCCAAGCTGCACCGGGGCGAGTACGGCTTCCTGCTCGAATCACTGGAGGGCGGCGAGCGTTGGGCCCGTTACACCTTCCTGGCCACCGAACCGGTGACGGTCTATCGCTATCGCGGATGGGAACGGGAGCGGCGCGCGCCGGACGGCAGCTGGCACCGCGAGGCGTCGCCGACGCCACCGCTGCGCCACCTGGCCGAACTCCTCCGCAACGATCGCGCGATCGAGGTCGACGGGCTGCCCCGATTCACCGGTGGCGCGGTGGGCTTCTGGGGGTACGACGTGGTGCGTACCCTGGAGGAGCTTCCCGATGCGCCGCACGACGATCGCGACCTCCCCGACGCCATGGCGATGGTGGTCGACACCCTGCTGGTGCTCGATCACCTGTTTCACCGGGCCATCGTGATCGCCAACGTGGCGGTGGCAGCCGGGCTGAGCGACGCCGAACTCCGCGCCCGCATCGACGCCGCCCGCGCGCGCAGCGCCGAATGGCTGGCCCGGCTGGACCAGCCGCACCATCTCGTTCCCCTCGCACTGCCGGACGAAATTCCGGTGGCGGCAGCAACGTCGCCGTACGCCGACGACCGCTTCCGGACCGACGTCTCGCGCTGCCGGGAGTTCATCGCCGCCGGAGACGCCTTCCAGATCGTGCTCTCGCGGCGACTCGACGTGACACCGGCGCCGGACCCGTTCCTCGCCTACCGCTGGCTCCGCGCCCTCAACCCCGCGCCGTACTGCTACCTGCTCCAACTCGGTGAACTCTCGCTGGTGGGGGCGTCGCCGGAAGTGCTGGTACGGGTGGAACAGCGGACGGTGACGGTGCGGCCGATCGCCGGGACACGGCCGCGCGGCAAGGACGGGGCCGAGGACGCGCGACTCGAAGCCGAGATGCGCGCCGATCCGAAAGAGCTGGCGGAACACCTCATGCTGCTCGACCTGGGGCGGAACGACGTCGGTCGCGTCGCCGAGTTCGGCACGGTGCGCGTGGTGGAGCAACTGGTCGTGGAACGCTATTCACAGGTGATGCACCTGGTGAGCGAAGTCCGCGGCACGCTGCGTCCCGAGCTCGACGCCCTCGACGCGCTCGCGGCGGCGTTCCCGGCGGGCACCGTGAGCGGTGCGCCCAAGGTGCGAGCCATGGAGATCATCGACGAACTGGAGCCGACCCGCCGCGGTCCCTACGCGGGCGCGGTGGGCTACGTCGGCTTCGGCGCCACGTCGCTCGACACCGCCATCGCGATCCGTACGATCGTCTTCGCGAACGGCACCGCGTCGGTGCAGGCCGGTGCCGGCATCGTGTACGACTCGGTGCCCGACATGGAATTCCGCGAGACGGCGGCGAAAGCGCGCGCCATGCTGGCCGCTTTGGCGCTGGCCCGGCTGACCGCGCCGGCGTCCTGAGCGGCGGCGTCAGCCGCGCGCCAGGGTCGCGAGGCCGAAGTACCGCCGGCCTGCCCAGAGCGAGACGTACACCAGACCGATCAGCACCGGCACCTCGATCAGCGGCCCGACGACGCCCGCCAACGCCTCGCCCGAGCCGATCCCGAATGCTGCCACCGCCACCGCGATCGCGAGCTCGAAGTTGTTGGACGCCGCGGTGAAGGCCAGTGTCGCCGTCTCTTCATACCCGAATCCGGATGCTTTCGACAGGCCGAATGCCAGGGTGAACATCACGAAGAAATAGACCAGCAGCGGTGCGGCGATCCGCAGCACGTCGAGTGGCAACTCGACGATCCGGTTTCCCTGCATCGCGAACATCAGCACGATCGTGTACAGCAGGCCCACCAGCGCCGTCGGTCCGAACCGCGGCATGAAGACTCCGTCGTACCATTGCTCCCCCCGGCGGGCCACGAGGACCCGCCGCGTCAGGTAGCCGGCGAGCAACGGAATCCCGAGAAAGATCAGCACGCTGCGGGCGATGCTCCCCATCGACACGTTGACCACGGTGCCACTCGCGCCGAGCCACCGCGGCACGACCGAGAGGAAGAACCAGCCCAGCACGCTGTACATCAGGATCTGGAACACCGAATTGAGCGCCACCAACACCGTGGCCAACTCGTTCGACCCGCAGGCCAGCGAATTCCAGATCAGAACCATGGCGATGCACCGGGCCAATCCGATCAGGATCAACCCGTCGCGATACGCCGGCAGGTCCGGCAGGAGCAGCCACGCCAGCGCGAACATCACCACCGGGCCGATCACCCAATTGAGGAATAGCGACATGCCGAGCAGGCGCGTGTTGGCGACATGACGTCCGATCGTCTCGTAGCGCACCTTGGCGAGCACCGGATACATCATCCACAACAGCCCGATGGCGATCGGCACCGACACCCCGGCGACCTGCACCCGGTCGAGCAGCGCGCCCAAGCCCGGCAATGCACGGCCCAGCAGGATCCCGCCCGCCATCGCCGCGAAGATCCACAGCGGGAGCAGCCGGTCGAGGGTGCCGAGCCGCGTGGCGATCGCCGCTGCCGGGGCTGGCGCCGTCGCGACGCTCATCGCGCCACACCCGGCGCCGGATCCGCCCCGCCGATGGCCTTGAGCCGCGCTTCGAGCGCCAGCCGCTGCAGCGATTCGATCGGCAGCGCCAGCATCAGGTCGACCCGCCGCTGCAACAGCACCAGCGCCTCGCGGAACGCGCGCCGCTGTTCCGCATCGTCGCCGTCGGCGGCCGCCGGATCGGGCATGCCCCAGTGCGCCATGATCGGGTGGCCGGGAAAGATGGGACACGCCTCGCGCGCCTTGTCGCACACGGTGATCACCGCATCCCAGGGCTGGTCGACGAGTCCGTCGATCGACCGCGGCGGGTGCCCGTGCCACTCGATCCCCGCCTGCGCGAGCGTCTGGATGGCGAGCGGATTGACCGCACTGGCCGGATTCGATCCGGCGCTCTCGGCCACGATGCGCCCCTGACCCCGGGCGTTGATCAGCGCCTCCGCCATCTGGCTCCGGGCGCTGTTGCCGGTGCAGAGCACCAGAATGCGGAACGGCGTCCCGCGCGTGGGCGCGCTCACACGCCCGCCGGTTTGCGCGCGCGAATGAACGCCGCCATCACTTCCCCCGCCGGCTCCTCGATCGTCTCGACGGCCACGCCGGCCTGCTCCAGGAACGCGCGCGCATCATCCGGGCGGTAGATCCGCGTCGGCTCGATGCTCCGGTCGACGAAACCGGCGTCGGCCAGCAGCGAATCGAATGCGGTATCGGTCAACGCCCCCGCGATGCAGCCGACCCACAACTCCATGTTGCGGCGCACCACCGGCGGCAGGTCGCCACGCACCACGACGTCCGAAATCGCCAGACGGCCGCCGGGCCGGAGCACGCGCCACGCCTCGCGCACCACCCGGCGCTTGTCGGCCGCGAGGTTGACCACGCAGTTGGAAATGATCACGTCGACCGAGGCGTCCGGGAGCGGAATCGCTTCGATGTCGCCGCGCAGGAACTCGGCATTGACGACACCGGCCCGGCGCTGATTCTCGCGCGCGAGTTCGAGCATCTCGTCGGTCATGTCGAGACCGTACGCCTTGCCGTCCGGTGCGACCCGCCTGGCCGACAACAGCACGTCGATCCCGCCACCGCTGCCGAGATCGAGCACCGTTTCACCCGGCGCGAGTTCGGCCAGCGCGGTGGGATTGCCGCATCCCAGCGACGCCAGGACCGCCGCCTCGGGCAACTCGGCCGTCTCGAGCGCCGAGTAGAGGTCGCTGCTGATGGGATCGGAACAGCCGCAGCCGCACGCATCCACGCCGCCGCAGCAGCTGGCTGCCTGCCCACCCGCGGCGGTCAACGCCGCCTCGCGGTACTTGCCGCGCACGGCATCCTTGATCTCGTCCCCTGATGGTGTCACCGGCATCTCCTATTCATCAAAAAAAGTTGATATATGCGACACACGAAACGGGTCAATCACAGCACGCATCCCGCTGCCGGTTCTGGTGCCGAGCGGACTCCGCCACGCGGTGCAGCATCCGGTGCATCCGGTCGAGCGGGGCCGGGTCGAGGGTGTAGTACACCCACCGGCCGTCGCGGCGGTCCTGCACCAGTCCCGCGTCCTTCAGCACGCGGAGGTGAAACGACAGTCGGGACTGCGCGGCGTCGAGCACGTCGACCAGCTCGCAGACGCAGCGTTCCCCGCCCCGCAGCCGTTCGACGATCTCCATCCGGGTGGGATCGGAGAGGGCATGGAACAACCGGGCGAGATCGGTGGCGGGAGGAGCGGTCGCGACAGCCATGCCGGGATAATAACAAGATTTCTTGATACGTCCAGTGGGCGTTCAATCGGCGTCTCCGGCCCCGAACCGGTACCGGTATCCCGCGTCCTCCAGCAGTCGCAGCACCAGTCGCACCGGCAGGCCCATCACGCCGAAGAAGTCGCCCTCGATCCGCTCGATCAGGGCCGCGCCCCATCCCTGAATACCATAGGCGCCGGCCTTGTCGCGCGACTCGCCGGTGGCGACGTAGTCGCGCAACGTGGCGGCGTCGGCGGCCCGGAAGGTGACGGCCGTCTGGTCGTGCGCCTGGTATTCGTGCCCGTCGGCGATGAGGCAGATGGCGGTGATCACGGTGTGGGTGCGCCCCTGCAGCGACGAGAGCATCCGCACCGCATCGTCGTCGTCGGCCGGTTTTTCGAGAATCACGCCGTCGAGCACGACGATCGTGTCCGCGGCGAGCACGATGTGGCCGGGCACGGCGCGGGCCTTTTCTCGCGCCAGCCGGCGCGCGTAGGCCAGCGGCGCTTCGCGCGGGAGGGGCCGCTCGAGAATGGCCGCGGGCGCCACCAGCACCGGGATGTGCAGCATTTCGAGCAGTTGCCGGCGGCGGGGCGACGCCGACGCGAGCACGATCGTGGGCATCATGCGCCGTGCCGCTCCAGGATGAGCGTGACCGGTCCGTCGTTGACGAGTTCCACCTGCATGTCGGCCCCGAATTCTCCCGCTTCCGTCGGCACGCCGAGTCGTCGGAATTCCGCCAGCAGTTGCCGGTAGAGCGGCTCGGCCAGGCCGGGGTGTGCCGCCCCGACGAACGACGGTCGTCGCCCCTTGGTGGCATCACCGTAGAGCGTGAATTGCGAAATCACCAGCACCGCGCCGCCGGTGGCGGCCAGGTCGAGGTTCATCTTCCCCGCTTCGTCGGCAAACAGACGGAGGCCGGCGATCTTCTCCGCCATCCAGACCACGTCGGCGGCGGCATCGCCGGGCGCGAAACCGGCCAGCACCACGAATCCGCGCCCGATGGCGCCCACCGATTGGTCGCCGATGGTGACAACGGCCCGCCGCACTCGCTGAATCACTGCGCGCATCGCCCGATCTCCCCGTGTCGGCCGCCACAACTTAATGCGCGGCCCTGTTAGGCTTCGAGGAATGTTTCAGAGTCATCTCGACGCCCTGCGGCGCTATCGCCGGCTTTCCGCCCAGGCGCGCCGCCCCGACGGGCGCCGGGCGATGGCCCCGGCCCCGCACCGGCCCGACCCGGCGTCGTGGCGCGACGACACCGTCACCCTGGCGTGGCTGGGCCACGCGACCGTGCTGCTCAACGTCTTCGGCACCTGGATCATCACCGACCCCGCATTGGGGCGCCGGATCGGGGCGGCGGTGGGCCCGGTGCAGATCGGCGTTCGCCGCATCACCGCGCCGGCACTCAAGCCGGCTGACCTGCCGCCCGTCGATCTGGTACTGATCAGTCACGCCCACTTCGACCACCTCGATCTGCCCACGCTGGCGCGGTTGCCGCGCAGCGCCACGGTCGTCACGTCGCCCAACCTGCACGATCTCCTGCGGCGCTTTCGCGACGTGCGCGAACTGCGCTGGGGCGAGCACACCACGGTGGGGGGGCTGACCATCACCGGTACGCCCGCCAATCACTGGGGTGCGCGGATGATCTCCGATCGCCACCGCGGCTGGGGCGGATTCCTGGTGGAGCGGCCGGGGCTCAGAGTCTTCTTTGCCGGCGACACCGCGTACACCGACGCGCTCAAGCCGCTGGCGCTCGGCGGCCCGATCGATGTCGCCGTGATGCCGATCGGTGCCTACGACCCGTGGATCACCAATCACTGCTCGCCGGAACAGGCGTGGACCATGGCGGGCCACCTCGCCGCACGCACCTTCGTGCCGATTCACCACTCCACCTTCCGGTTGAGCCGCGAACCCACCGAAGAACCGATCCAGCGCCTTCGCCGGGCCGCCGGCCATCAGTCGCGCCATATCGTGGCGCAGCAGGTCGGCGAGACGTGGCAGATGCCGGTACCTCGGCGCCGTTGATCGGGCGTTGACCGCGCCGCACCAGCTTGGGGCAACTTCAACCCGAGGCGCTCGATGCGGTCGTCCCTGCTGATGGTCCTCAGTCTGCTCTGTCCGGCCACGCTCGCCGCGCAATATCAGGTGGCGGTGCTGGCGGGAAGCGCCGCGTCGCGCGGCAACGCGCGCAGCGACATCGGCCCCGATCACCCCGAACTGCGGCCCGACAACGCCACCGCCGTGGCGGTCGCGGTGCGACGCTGGAGCGGACGCTGGCGCGCCGACGCTGTAGTCCGCCGCACCACTGCCGACCTGTCAGAAATCGGCCCGGGCACCGCTCTCGTCACCCGCGGAGCACTCGAGGCGTGGGGCGGCGGCGTGCTCATCGGCCGTCGTTTGACCGGTAGCGCGCGGCGCGCCAGCCTTGCCGCGTTGCTGGGGGCCGGCGTGGACCGCTGGCGGTTCGTGGGAATCGACGGTGCCAGCCGGTGGCGCGGCGCCGGATGGGGCGCGCTGGAGGCGGACCTGCCGGCCGGCGGTCGTTGGCTGGCACTGATTCGCGGCGACGTAGCGGTCGGCCCGTCGCTGTTCGACGCCGGCGAGTTGCCGTCGGAATTCCGCGCCACGCCGGCGTGGCGCTACGGTATCAGTCTGGGCGTGGCACGGGCGTGGTAACCGCCGGTTACTCGACGGTGACGCTCTTGGCGAGGTTCCGCGGCTGGTCGACGTTGCAGCCGCGGTTGACGGCCACGTAATACGACAGCAGCTGCAGCGGGATCACGGTCAGGATCGGGGTGAGCAGGTCGAGCGTTTCGGGCACCACGAACGTCGCTTCGGCCAGCCTGGCGATCTCGTCGTCGTTGGCGTTGACGATGGCGATCACTTCGCCGCCGCGCGCGCGGACTTCCTGCACGTTCGAGACGATCTTGCTGTGCACCGCGTCGCGCGGCGCCACGACGACCACCGGCATGTTCTCGTCGATCAGCGCGATCGGTCCGTGCTTCATTTCGGCCGCCGGATACCCCTCGGCGTGGACGTACGAGATTTCCTTGAGCTTGAGCGCCCCTTCGAGCGCCACCGGGAAGTTCACGCCGCGTCCCAGATAGAGCGCGTTCGACTTGCCGTCGAAGCGATGGGCCAGCGTCTCGATCTCCGGCGCGCGAGCCAGGATCTCCCGGATCTGGTCCGGCAGCCGGTTGAGGGCCCGGATGAACTGCTGCCCTTCCAGCAGCGACATTCCGTCGAGGCGCGCGAACCGGAGCGTGACCAACGCCAGTGCCGCCACCTGCGACGTGAACGCCTTGGTGCTCGCCACGCCGATTTCCGGCCCGCAGCGCAGGTACAGGCCGCCGTCGACTTCGCGCGAGATGGTGGAGCCGACGACGTTCACCAGCCCGAGCGTCCGGGCGCCGCGCCGCTTCGCTTCGGCGAGGGCCGCCAGGGTATCGACCGTTTCCCCCGACTGCGAAATCGCGATCACCAGCGTCTGCTCGTCGACGATCGGGTTGCGGTAGCGGAACTCCGACGCGTATTCCACTTCGGTCGGCATCCGCGCCAGTTCTTCCAGCATGTACTTGCCGATCAGTCCCGAATGCCACGACGTGCCGCAGGCGGTGATGATCACCCGCTTGACCCGTTTGATGTCTTCGTCGGACATCTTGAGGCCGTAGACGCGCACGTTGCCGGTTTCTTCCAGCAGGTGGCCGCGCATGGTGTTCTCGACGCTGTCGGGCTGCTCGAAGATCTCCTTCAGCATGAAGTGCTCGAACCCGCCGCGCTCGATGGTGGCGAGGTCCCATTCGATCTGATTGATCGGCTTGTCGACATGACGGGTGGTGAGTGTGCGGACGCGATAGCCATCGCGGGTCAGGATCGCCATTTCGCCGTTGTCGAGATAGACCACCGAGCGGGTGTGTTCCAGCACTGCTGATGCGTCCGACGCGACGAACCACTCGTCCTCGCCGACGCCGAGCAGGATCGGCGAGCCGTTGCGAGCGGCCACGAGCGTACCGGGTTCTTCCGAGCAGATCACCGCGATGCCGTAGGCGCCGTCGATGTCGCGCAGCGCGGCGGCGACCGCTTCTTCGAGGTTGCCCTGGTAGAACTCGCCCACGAGGTGCGCCAGCACCTCGGTGTCGGTCTCGGACGTGAAGGTGTGTCCGCGTGCCACCAGGGCCTTCTTGATGGCGGCGGCGTTCTCGATGATGCCGTTGTGAATGAGGGCGATCCGCCCGGTCTGATCGGTGTGCGGGTGGGCGTTGCGGGTGGTGGCGGCGCCGTGGGTGGCCCAGCGGGTGTGGCCGATCCCCAGCGTGCCATGGGGCTCGGCGCCGGCCAGCTCGCCCGCCAGGACGGTCAGCTTGCCGGCGGCCTTGTGCACGTTGAGGCCGTTGCCGTTGAGCACCGCGATGCCGGCCGAGTCGTAGCCACGATACTCCAGGCGCCGCAGCCCTTCGAGCAGAATCGGCGTCGCCTCACGCGGTCCGACATACCCCACAATTCCACACATGAATTCCGATCCCTTCCGGGTCCTATGCGGCTTCCCGCACCCGCCCCAGCAACGCCTCGGCGTCGTCGCGGGTGGGGGCTTCCGCGATCAGCCGGACGATCGGCTCGGTCCCGCTGGGCCGGACATGAAGCCACCGGTCAGCCCATGCGAGCCGCAGGCCGTCGCGCCGGTCCGCCTCGGCTCCGGGAAAGGCGGCCTCCAGCTGGCGATAGAGCCGGTCCAGGTCCCCTCCGCGAGGGGCCTTGGCCTTGACGATCACGTACTGTGGCCTGGAACGCACCCAGCCGGACAAGCGTTCCGGCACCTTTGTCAGGTATTGCAAGATGAGGGCCGCCGCCAATGGGGCGTCCCGGCCCACGTGCAGGGCCGGGTACATCACCCCGCCGTTGCCTTCTCCCCCGATGGCCGCGCCTTCCGCGACCATGGCGCGGGCCACGTTCGCCTCCCCCACCGGGGCCCTGAGGAACCGGGCCCCGAATTCCCGCGCGGCATCCTCGACCACAAGAGACGTCGAGAGGTTCGTCACCACCACCGGTGCAGGGGTGGGGCGTTCGCGGTCGAGAACGGCGTGGACCGCGATCGCCAGGGTGTAATCCTCGCCGATCGGGGTGCCGGTGTCGTCGACCAGCGCCAGCCGGTCGACATCGGGATCGACCGCCATCCCGAGGTCGGCCTTCCGGTCGCGGACAGCCCGGGCGAGCTCGCCCAGGTTCTCCGGAACCGGTTCCGGGGCGCGCGGGAAGCGCCCGTCCGGTTCGAGGTTGATTCCCGTCACCGCCACCCCGAGCTGCTCGAGCAACGGGAGCATGGCGAGGGCACCGGCACCCCGGACGCAGTCGAGCACCACCCGGAACTTCCTGGCGCGGATCGCCGCCACATCGACGACCGGGAGCGCGAGGACGGCGGCGAGGTGCCGGGCGATCGCGTCGGGGTCGGGGTGCGATGACCCCAGACCGTCCCAGCCGGCGCGGGGCGGGCCTTCGGTGGCAAGCGATTGGACTTCAGCCCCGGCCGCCGCGTCGAGGAAGATGCCATCGGGACCGACGAACTTGAGGGCGTTCCATTCGATCGGGTTGTGGCTGGCGGTGATGATCAGCCCTGCGCCGGCGTGGTGGTGTTCCACTGCCAACTGCACGGTGGGTGTGGGGACGATGCCGAGTTCGACGACGTCGACCCCGACCGACTGCAGCCCCGCCGCGGCAGCCCGCGCGAACATGGCGCCGGAGGTACGGGCGTCGCGCCCCACCACGACGCGGGCGTCACCGCGGCGCCGCGCCCAGGCGCCCAGGGCGGCGGCCTGCCGCGCGACGACTTCGGGGGTGAGATCGCTGCCGACCAGCCCGCGCATCCCGGAAACCGATGTGATCAGGAGATTGCCTCCGGCGTCTCGTCGTCAATCGGCAGCTTCGCCGGGTCGGGGTAGGCGGCAAGGAATGCTGCGACCACCCGGGGATCGAACTGCCGGCCGGCGTTCCGCCGCAGCTCGTCGAGGGCCCGCTGCGGCCCCTGCTGCTCGCGATAGGCGCGGGTCGACGTGATGGCATCGAACGCATCGACCACCGACACCACCCGGGCGGTGAGCGGGATCTGCTCGGCCACGAGACCGTCAGGGAACCCCGTGCCGTCGAAATGCTCGTGGTGGGACCTGACGATGTGCAGCACTTCGGGGTGATCGTCGCGCAGCACGCCCAGCATCGCTTCGCCTTCGACCGTGTGGCGGCGCATCTCCGCGAATTCCTCGTCGGTGAGCCGGCCCGGCTTGTTGAGTATGGCGTCGCGGGTCCCGATCTTGCCGATGTCATGCAGTTCGCCGCCCAGCCGGATCTGCTCCAGCATGGCCGGCGGGAGGTCGAGCCGGCGGGCGGTTGCGACGGCGTAGGTCGCCACGCGGTGCGAGTGGCCGCGGGTGTAGGGGTCCTTCGCTTCGAGCATGGTGACCGCCATCTGGACCTGCGCCACGAACATCGCCTGGTTCTTGCGCGACAGTTCGTGGACCTGGCGCTCGAGGTCTTCCTGGTACCGCTCGCGGAGGCGCCGCACCTCGATCGCCAGCCGGCGTTCCGCGAGCGCCTTGTCGACCCGGGCGCGGACTTCCTGCACCTGCATCGGCTTGGTGAGGTAGTCGTAGGCGCCGATCTTGAGGCACTCGACGGCGTTCCCGACGTCATCGTCGCCGGTAAGCATCACCACCGCCGTATCCGGGTACCGGGCGCTCAGTTCGCGGAGCAGCGCCACGCCGTCGCGTCCCGGCATGTGCAGATCGCTGAGCACCAGCGGCACGGCACCCTCGGCGGCGAGCCACGCCAGCGCGGCGTCGGTGTCGGGAGCGTCGGAAACCTGGTACCCCTGGGCGCTCAGCATCCGCATCAGCACACCGCGGATCTGGGGATCGTCGTCGACGACGAGGATACGGGTCCCGGCGTCGGTCGGCGGAGCCGGTGATTGGTCAAGCATCGGTTGCAAGCTACCGGTGGCGGCGGGGCGCTGACAATCGGCGGCTTGCCCCAAGTTGCGGCGACACATAACGTTCCGCATCCTCTCGCCCGGGCCCGGATGGGCCCCCACATGACTCGTCGTTCCGACGCCGACCACGCCCGACGGATCGCCACGCTCGCCGTCCACGGCGGACAGGTCACCGATCCGCTGGCGCACGCCGTGATGCCACCGATCTACCAGACGTCCACCTACGTGCAGGACGGGCTGGGGCATCCGCACGCCGGATACGAGTACGCCCGGACGCGCAATCCGACGCGCGAGGCACTGGAGCGGAGCCTGGCGGCGCTGGAGAACGGCGAATACGGTTTCGCGTTCAGCTCCGGGCTGGCCGCGCTCGACACCGTGCTCAAGCTCCTCGACGCCGGCGACCATGCGGTGGTGGGAAGCAACATCTACGGTGGCAGCCACCGGTTGATGGAGCGCGTGTTCCAGCGGTTCGGGATGGCGTTCTCGTTCGTCGACATGCGTGACGTGGAGAACATCGCCGCCGCGATCCGTCCCACCACCCGGCTGCTGTTCTGCGAAACGCCGAGCAACCCGATGATGTTTCTCGCCGACCTGTCGGCGTGCGGCGACATCGCCAAGGCATCGGGGCTGCTGTTCGTGGTGGACAACACCTTTGCCACGCCGGTCCTGCAGCAACCGCTGGCGGCCGGCGCCGACATCGTGATGCACTCCACCACCAAGTACCTCAACGGCCACTCCGACATGGTAGGCGGCGCGCTCATCACCTCGCGCGACGATCTCGCCGAACGTATCGGTTTTCTGCAGAACGCCGGCGGCGGCGTCCCGGGACCGATGGATTGCTGGCTGGCGCTGCGCGGCATCAAGACGCTGCCGTTGCGAATGCGGGCCCACTGCGCCAATGCGATGCACCTGGCGCAGTGGCTCGCCGCCCGACAGGACGTCTCCCGCGTGTACTACCCCGGCCTTCCCGATCATCCCCAGTACGACCTCGCCACCCGCCAGATGCGCGCCTTCGGCGGCATGATCTCGCTCGACCTCGGCAGCGTCGAGCGGGCGCGCCACGTGGTGGAATCGACCCGGATCTTCGTCCTCGCCGAATCGCTCGGCGGGGTCGAGAGTCTGATCGGACATCCGGTCTCGATGACCCACGCCTCGGTCCCCCGGGCGCTGCGCGAGGCCATGGGGCTGACGGATTCGCTGATCCGGCTCTCGGTGGGGATCGAGGATGTGGCAGACCTGCAGGAGGACCTGGAGCAGGCGTTGGATCAGAAATAGACCAGAGCCCAGGGCCCGGAGCCAAGAGCCCAGAGCCCTGGGCTTGTCAAATTGAAACGCCGCCACGCCCGATCCGTAGGCCCATGCATCTTCAACCGTTGAGCCGATGATGACATCGCTTCCCGCGCCCCGAACCCGTGTGACCCTGCCAGACATCGCGGGCGTTGCCTGGGAACACCCCGCAGACCGCGCCGCCCTGCAGACGCTGCGGGCCATTCCCGGCGTCGATCAGGTCATCCGCAAGGTGCTCGGCTGGGTGGGCGGGGAGCACGGCATCCGCCTGCTCTTCCAGGGCAATGCCATCCGGGTGGGGCCGCATCAGTTCCCGCGGGTCTGGGGACTGCACATCGAGAACTGCGCCACGTTCGGCTGGGAGCACGTGCCCGAGCTCTACGTGATGCAGACGCCGATCTTCAATGCCGGCGCGTATGGCGTGGACGATCCGTTCATCGTGATTCATTCGTCGGCGCTCGAGATGCTCGACGAGGACGAACTGCGAGCCCTGCTGGCGCATGAACTGGGGCACGTCATCAGCGGGCACTCGCTCTACCGCACCATCGCGGAAATCCTGCTGCTGATCAGCCTTGGCGCGCTGCCCTTCCCCGTGGAACTGGTGCTGCTGCCAGTGCGGCTGGCGTTCCTCGAGTGGTACCGCAAGTCGGAGCTGTCAGCGGATCGCGCCGGACTGCTCGGGAGCCAGGACGTGGCCGCCACGATGCGGCTGTTCATGAAGATGGCGGGCGGCGGCAACGTCGCGAACATCCGCCCGGGTGACCTCAACCTCGAGCCGTTCCTGGAGCAGGCCAACGAGTACGCCACGAAGAACGAAGGGCTCGATGTGGTGTGGAAGATCCTCAACGCGCTGGCGTTGACGCATCCGATGAACGTGGTGCGCGCCGGCGAAGTACAACGCTGGGTGCAGGCGGGTGCCTACGACCGGATCCTCGCCGGCGAATATCCCCGGCGGGGAACGCAAGCCGACGACCGGCCGCTGCGCAACGACTTCAAGGACGCGGCGGAACATTATCGCGGCGAGATCAAGGACGTGGCCGAGCAACTGAAGACCGCGGCCAAGCGCGCGGCCGAGCGGGCGCGCGACGCCTTCAACGAGGCCCGGCGGAATTCGGCGTGAAGCTGCTGATCGTGGGCGCGGGCGGCCGTGAACACGCGCTGACCCGCGCCCTCGTGCTCGACAACCCCCAGCATCGCCTCTTCGTCGCCCCGGGAAACCCCGGCACCGCAGCACTCGCCACCAATCTCGCCATCCGGGCCGATGACACGGCGGCTCTGGCCGCGGCCGCGGCCCATCACGACATCGATCTTGTCGTCGTCGGGCCGGAAGCGCCGCTCGCCCATGGCCTGGCGGACCGGCTCCGGGCGGAAGGGCGTGCCGTATTCGGTCCCGGTGCTGCCGGGGCGAAGATCGAAGCCTCGAAAGCGTTCGCCAAGGATATCATGCACGCCGCCGGCATTCCCACTGCGTCGAGCGCCACGTTCACCGACCTGGCCGAAGCGTTGGGGTTCGTCGAGCGTCACACCGAACCGCTGGTGGTCAAGGCGTCGGGACTGGCCGCCGGAAAAGGCGTAGTGGTCTGCGACACCCGGGCCGATGCGGCGACGGCGGTGCGCGCGATGCTGGGCGAGAAGGTGTTCGGCGAGGCCGGCAGCGAGGTGGTCATCGAGGAGTTCCTGGACGGAGAAGAACTGTCGGTGCTGGCCGTCACCAACGGCCGCGACGTGCAGTTGCTCCCGACCGCCCAGGACCACAAACGACTGCTCGAGGGGGATCGCGGACCGAACACCGGCGGGATGGGAGCGTATGCGCCGGTTTCGCTGGCAACACCGCAATTGCTCGATCGCGTCCGGCGCGAGGTGCTGTGCCCGGCACTCGACGAAATGCGGCGTCGCGGCATCGACTATCGCGGCGTGCTCTACGCCGGCCTGATGCTGCACCCGGACGGCACGCCGAACGTCGTCGAATTCAATTGCCGCCTGGGAGACCCGGAAACGGAGGTCGTGCTGCCGTTGCTCGAGAGCGGCGTGACCGCGCTTTTCGATGCGGCGGCACGCGGTAAGGACCTCCCCGCTCCCCAGGTCCGCTCCGGTGCCGCGGTGACGACGGTGCTCGCGGCGGCAGGCTACCCGGGAACGCCCGCGACGGGGGCCAAGATCACCATTCCCGACGATCTCGGCGACGGTGTGACGGTCTACCATGCGGGCACCGCGCGTCGTGCCGATGGCGCGCTGGTGGTCGCCGGCGGACGGGTGCTGGCGGTGACGGCGGTGGCGCAACGATTCGACAATGCGCGCCGGCTGAGCCGCGATGCGGCAGCGCGGGTCGCATTCGACGGGAAGCAGATGCGGGGCGACATCGGCTGGCGCGAGGCGGCGCGCGCCGGTTGAATCGTCCCGCCGGCTACGGCCGCACCACGTGGTAGACCGGCGTCGCGGTGGCCGACGCGCGCGTCACCGAGACCAGGCGGCGCTTGCGGAGATGGGTGACGGCTGCCTGAGCGGCGCTGCGAGAGAGTCCGGTGCCGACGGCGATCGCGGCGTACGACGCGGCGACGCCGTGTCGGCCGGCGGTGGGTCGGGTGGCCAGCCAGAGATAGACCAGGAACGCCGATGGCTGGCGATCGCGTCCCGCGAGCGCCGGCAGCAGCGACTCGACGACGGCGCGGGGGATGCTGACTGTAGTTGCGGCCACTATAGTGTCCGTCGATAGAGAAGGCCGATGATACCAGCGGCGGGCGGCCAACGCCAGCCGCCACCAGTCCTCCCGAGCCGCCGGCGAGGGACCGGCCCGCCCCGAGCCGGTCCCCCGGTCGCTTCGCTCCCTCGGGATGACATCAGGGTGGCCCGCACCGTCTAGCTTCTCCCCATGCCCGAGCTTCCCGAAGTCGAAACGATGGTTCGCGACCTGCAGCGCCGGCTGCCCGGGCGCCGCATCGTTTCGGTGGCCCTCGCTCACGACGACCTGCTCGACGGCGTTTCGGCGAAGGCGCTGCTGCGCGGCTTGCGTGGTGCCTCCATCACCAACGTCAGGCGTCGGGCGAAGCATGCGTTGATCGAGACCGATCGCCGGATCCTGGCCGTCCAGCCGGGGATGAGCGGCGCGCTGCTGCTGTTCGACCGACAATTGCGGCAATCGGAACGGAAGTATGCCGTGCTCCGCTGCCGGCTCGACAACGGCGGGTGGCTGGTGTATCGCGATGTCCGTCGCATCGGCACGATCCGCTGGCTCGACGAGAGCGAATGGAGCTCATATGCCGAACGACTCGGACCGGAACCGCTCGACCCGGCGCTCTCGACCGGCGAATTCGCCGATCGCCTGCGGCGTTCGCGATCGGCGGTCAAGAAGGTGCTGATGGATCAGCGATTCGTTGTGGGCGTGGGGAACATCTACGCGAACGAGGCGCTCTGGTCCGTCGGGATTCACCCGGCGCGGCCCGCGAACGCGGTGTCGCGGCGGCGGCTGGCGGCCCTCCTCGTGGCCGTCCGGGAGATTCTGGCGGAGGCGATCGCGAGCGATGGGACCTCGTTCCGGGACTACGTCACCGCGACCGGAGAGCCGGGCGCGTTCCAGGAGCTGGTGCGGGTCTACGGCAAGGCGGGCGAGCCCTGCCCGCGTTGCGGCCGGCCGATCCGGATGACGCACGATATCGACAACCGGTCGTCGTTCTACTGTTCCCGTTGCCAGCGCTAGATTGCGGAGCGAGATGGCACTCGCCCTGGCACTCCCCGCCACCGACCTCGCGGCGCTCCGCTTTCGCGTCCAGCGGCTGGCCCAGGACCGTCCCGGCTGCTACCGGATGCTCAACGCCGCCGGCCGCGTCCTTTACGTCGGCAAGGCCAAGCAGCTCCGGACCCGCCTGCTGAGCTATTTCCGCGCGAAGTATCCCGACGACAAGCAGGCCCGGATCATCCACGCCACCAGCGATATCGCGTTCGACTACACGCCGAGCGAGTTCGCCGCGGCGCTGACGGAGCTGAAGTGGATCCGGCGTCACCGGCCGCCGTTCAACGTCGCGATGAACCGGGGGCGGCGACGCGCCTTCCTGGTGCTCACCGACGAACCGGCGCCGCGGCTGCTGGCCACCACCATGCCGGAGCGCCATCGTGGGCGGATCTACGGGCCGCTGCCGTCGCCGGCACGAAGTCAGCTGGCGGTCCGGTTCATGGCCGACCTGCTGGGTCTGCGCGACTGCCGTGCCGACATGCCGATGCACTACGCCGAACAGGGCGACCTGTTCGCGACGCCGCGGCGCGCCGCCTGCCCCCGATTCGATTTCGGCACCTGTCTCGGTCCCTGCGCGGGACAGGTGGCGGAAACGGCGTACCGGCTGCGCGTCGAAGCGGCGGCGGCGTTCTGCGAAGGACAGAGCATCCACCCGATCGATCGGGTCGTCGCCGAGATGACGCGCCGCGCCGACGCCGACGATTTCGAGGGCGCGGTGCGGTGGCGCGAGCGCTTCGACATGCTGGAGTGGCTGCTGGCGGCGGTGACGCGGGCGCGGGCGCAACTCGACCTGCTGTCGTTCGTCTACCGCGACCCCGGCGCACAGGGTGACGACCGGGTCTACCTGATCCGCTCCGGTGAGGTGCGCGCGACCTACCCGGACCCGGTGACGCCATTGGAACGGGAGATGTTCGCCGGCGTGGTGCGCGAGGAGTGCGCCCGGCCGCTGCCGCCACCGCAGCGGGTCGACGCGGCGCACTGGCACGAGCGCCTGCTGGTGATGTCGTGGTTCCGGGCGCATCCCGAGGCGTGGCGGCGGACGGAGTCGCTACCGGGGTAGACGCGCCGGTCGCCCTACTCCGCGTCCATTGCGGTGAGCGGCACCAACCGCGCCCGCGGCGGAATCCCCGCTTCCAGTTCCATGATCCCCACCGACGCCGGCAGGTCGAAACGTCGCGGCCCCGCCCCGCCGGGATTCATGACCGTCACCACCTGATCGACGATGGTCAGCAGCGGCCGATGGGTGTGGCCGTAGACGATGACATCGGCGTCGGGGAAGAGGTCGCGGAGATCGGCGGGCGCGATCTCGCGGCCGAGCTGATCGCCGTGAGTGATGGTGATCGCGAATGCGTCGAGCTCGATCTGTGCCACCCGCGGCAGCCGGGCTCGCACGTCCTTCCCGTCGGTGTTGCCGTACACCGCCGTCACCGGCGCGATCGCCTCGAGTTCGGAGAGCAGCTCGAGCGGTCCCACGTCGCCGGCATGCAGAATGTGATCGACACCGCTGAAGACATCGAACACTTCCGGACGCAACAATCCGTGCGTATCGCTGATGATGCCGAGGCGCACGTCAACCTTCCCAGCGTGGTGCGACGGTGATGTCGAGTTCGAGCTGATCGAGAATCCGCTGCACGATGAAATCGACCAGGTCCGCGACCTGTTCGGGGCGGTGATAGAACCCGGGTGCGGCCGGAATGACCACGGCGCCGGCCTCGGTGATGGTGACGAGGTTGCGGAGATGGATGAGCGACAACGGGGTCTCGCGCGGTACGACGATCAGCTTGCGGCGCTCCTTGAGCGTCACATCGGCGGCGCGTTCCACCAGCGACCGCGATGCGCCGACGGCGATGGCCGAGACCGTGCCCATCGAGCAGGGACAGATGACCATGCCGCGAGTCCGGTGCGAGCCGGACGCGGGGAGCGCTCCGCGATCATTGTCAGGGTGGAGCGTGATGGTCGACCAGTCTCCGCCGGTGGCGCGCTTGAGTGCCGCTTCGTCCGATATGCCGGCTTCGGTATCGAGCAGGCGCCAGCCGTGGCCCGAGACGATCAGCTCGGTCGGCACGTGCTGCCGCGCCAGCACGTCGAGAAGGCGGATGCCGTACGGCGCACCGCTGGCGCCGGTGATGGCGAAGATGATCGGTGGCGTGGTTGGCAAGGGAGAGTCGTCGGTCACCGGTCGCGGGTGAAGCGCAGGTACGTCGAGTCGATCGATCCGGTTCAAGGCTCTGGGCTCTGGGCTCGAAATTACTACCGGGAACGCCGATTCGGGGTCGGCGAACGGACGGGATGCTTCGGCGCCACCGGTGGCGGGCGGCGCGGCGGCTTGATCGCAGGCGACTTGCGGGCCCTCCGTGGTGCCGGCGGGATCGCAGGTTGCCTCGACGGATCGGCATGGCGTGTCCCTCGACTGCGCCGCCGCTTCGCATCTGCTCCGCTCGGGATGACAACCCGGATACTCGCCGGCGACTTCACGCCAACAACCGGTCGAGCAGCGCGAAACCGAACACGACCAGGCTCATGACGCCGTTCATGGTGAAGAACGCCGCGTCGAGCCGCGAGAGATCGTCGGCGTGAACCAGGCGATGCTCGTACACCAGAATGCCCGCCGCGACCGCCACACCGGCGTAATACCACGCACCGAATCCGGCGCCCCACCCGAACAGCACCAGCATCGGAATCGTGATGGCGTGCAGCACCTTGGCCAACAGGATCGCGCGCTTGCGGCCCAGCCGCACCACGGCGCTGTGCAGTCCCTCGTCGCGGTCGAAGGTGTCGTCGGGGAGGGCATAAAACACGTCGAACGCCGCCACCCACGTCATCACGGCGATGGTGATCGTGACGAGCAGCCACCAGGGACGGCTCCAGCGGCCGGTCACCGCCAGCCATCCGCCGACCGGCGCGATCGCCAGGGAGAGGCCGAGCCAGAGATGAGGCCAGTCCGTGAAGCGCTTGGCGTAGCTGTATCCCATGATCCACAGCAGCGCTATCGGCGACAGGATCAGGCAGATGCTGTTGAGCAATCCAGCCGCGGCGACGAACACCGCGGCGGCGATGCCCACAGCAATGCCGGCGTCGCGCACCGAAATGGTGCCGCGCGGAAGCTCGCGATTGCTGGTGCGCGGGTTGCGCGCGTCCCAGGCGCGATCGGCGATCCGGTTGAATCCCATTGCGGCGAAGCGAGCGCCCGAGAACGCCACGATCACCAGCACCACGGTCGTCCATGTCAGCGGCGCCACCCGTACCGCGGCGAGCACACCAAGGAGTGCAAAGGGCAGCGCGAACACCGTGTGCGGCAGCTTGACGAACGACGCGTACCGGGCCAGGGCGGAGGTACCGTGGAAGGTCTGCCCTTCGCGCGTGGCGCCGGCGTTCGACCCCGCGGTCACGAGTCGATCCCGAGGCGCGGCCAGAGGTCGTCGATGCGACGCTTCGTCGCGGCGTCCATCACGATCCGGTCGGGCCAGGCACGCGTGAATCCTTCCTCGGGCCACTTCCGCGTACCGTCGATGCCGAGCTTGCCGCCGAAGGTGAACTGTTGTGCGGCGTGATCGAGCACGTCGACCGGTCCGCGCACCACCTCGAGGTCGCGCTGCGGATCGATGTGGTTGAGCGCCACCCAGAGCACTTCGTCCATGTCGTGCACGTTGACGTCCTTGTCCACGACAATCAGGACCTTGGCGAGCGACATCAACCCCTGGCCCCAGAGCGCGTGCATCACCTTGTACGCCTGGCCGGGATACTGCTTGTCGATGCTGACGAACACCAGGTTGTGGAAGATCCCGGCCGCGGGCATGTGATAGTCGACGATCTCGGGCACGGTGAGCTTGAGCAACGGCAGGAAGATCCGTTCGGTGGCGTGCCCCAGCCAGTAGTCCTCCATCGGCGGACGACCGACCAATGTGGCGGCGTAGATCGGCCGTTCCTTCATGGTGACCGCGGTGACGTGCATGCGCGGATACTCGTCGGCGAGCGAGTAGAAACCGGTGTGATCGCCGAACGGGCCTTCCATCACCAGCGGTTCGGCGGGGTCGATGTATCCCTCGATGACGATCTCGGCCTCGGCCGGGACCTGGAGATCGCAGGTGACCGCCGTGACGAGATCGACGTGATCGCGCCGCAGAAATCCGGCGAAGAGGAACTCGTCGATGCCCGGTGGCAGCGGCGCCGACGCCGCGTAGATGCTCGCCGGATCGCCGCCGAGGGCGATCACGACCGGCATCGTTTCGCCGCGCGCCGCCATCTCGCGCCAATGGGCGGCGCCGGTCTTGTGCCGTTGCCAGTGCATCGCCAGATCGCGCTGGCCGAGCTGCTGCACGCGATACATGCCGACGTTGCGCGTGCCGCGTTCGGGGTCGCGGGTGATGACCATCGGCAGCGTGAGATATCGTCCGCCGTCACCGGGCCAGGTCTGGAGCAGCGGCAACCGGTCGAGGTCGATTTCGTCGCCGCGCTGCACCACCGCCTGGCACGGGGCACGCCCGGACCGGACCCGCGGCGGGAACGACGCCAGTTCCGCCAGACGCGGCAGCATCGCCAGTTTGGCGAGGAGTCCTTCGGGCACTTTCAGGTTGAGCATGTCACCCAGGCGTTCGCCGATGGCATCGAGCCGGTCGACGCCCAACGCGAGTGCCATCCGCCGCTCGGAACCGAACAGGTTGATCGCGACGGGGATCGGCGACGTCGTGCCATCGGGAAGCTGCGGGTGCTCGAAGAGCAACGCCGGTCCGCCGCCGGGGCGTTTCATGACGCGATCGGCGATTTCGGCGATCTCGAGGTGCGTCCGGACCGGTTCGCCGATCCGCACCAGCTCGTCGCCCGACGCGATCGCCGCCAGGAACGCGGGAAGTGAATCGAGACTCATGATGCCTTTCGCGTGGCGAGGTGAATCGCGGCGATGCCGCCCCAGAGCAACCGCCAGGAGACGCCCTCGAATCCAGCGGTTTCGAGGCGCTGCGCCAGCGCGGCGGGATCGGGAAACGCGAGCACCGATGCTGGTAGCCAATCGTAGGCGTTCGTATGTTTCGACACCATGCGGCCGATGCGCGGAAGCACCTGGCGGAAGTACGCAGAGATACACCGAGCGAAACGGCGGCCAGCGGGGCGTGGTGAATTCCAGCACCACGAACGGGGCCCCCGGCGCGAGCACCCGGGCGGTCTCACGCAGCCCGGCGTCGAGATCCATCAGGTTACGCACTCCGAAACCGACCATGGCACCGTCGAATATCGCGCCGCCGAACGGGAGCTGCAGCACGTCGGCTGCCGCGGCCGCAATGCGGTCCGCCTTCCCCGCCCCGCAGCGCAGCATCTCCGGCACGAAGTCGGCGGCGACGACCTGTCCCGAGAATCCGCGGCGGCGTGCCAGTTCGGCGGCGAGATCGAGCGTACCGGCGCAGAGATCGAGATACCGCCCGGCCGGGCGCCGGCGCCAGTCGAGGGCATCGATCGCCGCGCGGCGCCAGCGCCGGTCGGCGTTCAGGGACAGCAGGTGATTCAATCGGTCGTAGCTGGCCGCGATTCCCGCAAAGGCGCCGCGGACATACGCCCGCTTCGCCTCACCGCCCGTGATCGGTAGTCGCTGGTCCGTGGCCGCCATCGGCGCCAAAGGTACCGGCTCCGCGAACATCGTCGCAACGCGGAGCGCCGGGTGAGCGCCCCGCCGGACCGGTGGCGCGCCCTGAACGACCAGGACCTGGTGCGCGAGGCAGTGGCCGGCCACGAAGCGGCGTTCACCGAGCTGATCCGCCGCTACCAGCGCCCGGTGTTCTCGCTGATCTACCGCATGGTGCGCGACCGCGAGCTGGCCGAAGACCTGGCGCAGGAGACCTTCGTCAAGGTGCTCAACGCCATCGGCAGCTATCGCCCCGAATACAAGTTCTCGAGCTGGATCTTCAAGATCGCGAACAATGCGGCGATCGATCAGCTGCGGCGCCGCGAACTCGACACCTTGTCGCTCGACGGCTCGCCGCACGCGCAGACCGCCGACGCCGTCGAAGCGACGACGCTGCAGATCGGCGATCCGCGCGAATCGCAACTCGACGAAGTCGCCAACCGCGAACTGGGCAGCCGCATCGACGCCGCCATCGCCCGGCTCCGGCCGGAATACCGCAGCTGCATCATCCTGCGGCATGTCGAAGGACGGCCCTACGAGGAAATCGCGGAAGTGCTCGGACTTCCTCTCGGAACCGTGAAGACCTACATCCATCGCGCGCGGAACGAGCTGCGCATCCTGCTCGCCGACGCCAATCAACCGTGAAACCGCCCTTCGGCGAAGAACGTATGAGACTCAACATGACTCCTGCGGCAGCGCAGCATCTCACCGGCGACGAACTCGACGCGCTGCTCGACGGAACGAGCACCGCTCGGACAGCGTCGCACCTTGAAACGTGCCGAGAATGTTGCACTCTGGTTGCCGCCGACCGCGAACTGGTTGACGCCATCGCGCGGTTGCCCCTGCTCGAGCCCGCCCCCGGCTTCGAGCAGCGCGTGCTGGCGCGGATCTCGGTCGTCGGCGCCGGGGAGTCTGCCGTGGTGGTCCCGGGCGGCCGGGCGGCCGCGGCGCGGCGCCGGGCGCTCTGGGGAGGTCTGGCGCTGGGCGGATCGTTGGCGGGCGGTCTGGCGTGGGCGGGGCTGCACCCGGAGGCGGCGGCAAGTCTTGCATCACCGGTGGTGGGCCGGGCGGGACATGCGCTGTGGCTCTCGCTGCAGCACCTGACCGACACGGCGCACAGTCTGGGCTGGACCTCGGGGATACGCGGGGCCATCGCGACGCCGCTCCGGGCATTGGGGATCACCGCGCTTGCCGCGGCGACCTATGCGGCGGCTCTGGGCGGCCTGGGCCGCCTTCTCGCGGAGCCGGCGCCCCATGCCGGGTGGTAGCGGTACCCGGGCAATAGCCCGGATCTGTCTCGTGGTCGTGCTCGGCCCGGCGCACCGGCTCGCGGCGCGCACCGGACGTCTCGCGGCCGGAAACGCGAGCCCTCGCTCCGAGCAGCGTCCCCGCCACCACTCGTCCGGTTGCCGACACCGGCATTCCCGTCGTCGATCCCTCGCACCTCGATCACCCCGCCGAACTGGAGCGTCAGTTGCGCGCCGCTGTGCGGCGGCCGCTGTCGAGCACGCGACTGAACGTCGTGGGCGGTGTGGTGCACCTGGGACCGTTCACGCTCGCTGCCGGCGACACGGTGCGTGGCCACGCGGTGGTGCTGGAAGGTGACGCGGACATTTCCGGCCGGCTGATCGGCAACCTCGTCGTCCTCGACGGCAACGTGGTGCTGCACGCCGGCGGCACCGTGTCGGGCGACGCGCTGGCGATCGGCGGTCAGGTCGTCAATCCGTCGGGCGTCAGCGGCACCGCGCAGAGCATGCAGACCGCGGCCGTGGCCCGGTCGCAGGCGCCGAGTGCCGCGGCGCAACTGCTCCGCAATGTGGCGGGCGTGCTGGGCGTCTTGCTCACCCTGGTCGTCGTTGCGTTCGGGCTGGTCACGTTCGGCCGACCCAATCTCGAGATCGTGTCGGACACCGTCATGCATTCGTTCGGCCGGAGCTTTCTCGTCGGATTGCTCGGCCAGCTGCTGGTGTTTCCCACCGTCGGACTGATCGTGGTGGCGCTGGCGCTGACCATCGCGGGCATCGTGGTGATGCCGTTCGCGCTGGCGGTCTACGCGCTCCTCGTCATCGTCGCGTCGTTCGGCGGCGTGGTGGCGGTGGCGCACGCCATGGGCGAACAGCTGGCGCGGCGGCGCATGGCCAGGGGGCTCCCGGTATCGCCCAATTCGTATCGCTACGTGTGGAGCGGATTGCTGGCGCTGGGGTGCATCTGGAGCGGCTGGGTACTGTTCGGTTGGGTGCCGATCGCCGGAGCGGTGATGTTCGGCATTGCGGCGCTGGCGACGTGGGCGGTCGGCACGGTGGGATTCGGCGCGGCGCTGCTCTCGCGTGGCGGCGTGCGCGAGGATTTCGCCGGCCACCTGCTCGCGCCCGAGATGATGACGGACGAATTCCTCTGGGCCACGCCGCAGTTCGGCGTGCCGGCCGTGAAGCGGCCACCGGCCGACGGGGAACGCTGATGTCGATTCGCGGTGGACTGCTGGCCGCTGCGAGCTTCTCGACCGCCGGCGCCGCGCTGCGTCCCGTCGAAGCGCAGACGGTACAGGACTATCATGCCTTCCGGGCGGTGCGCGGTGAACGCCGGCTCGATGCCACGATCGAGTTCTCCGGTGGGGATCTGTTCATGTCCCCGGCGGCCGGCGGCGAATTGTACCGGATGGAACTGCGCTACGACCCCGACCGCGTCTCGCCGGTCCAGCGGTACGACACCGCCACGGCGACCCTCGATGTCGGCGCGGTACCGACGGGGAGCATCAGCGTCGATGCCAGGCCGGCGGTGCATCAGTTGGGTCGATTCTGGCTGGCGACGACGGTACCGGTGAACGTGACGATCGACGTGCAGGCGAGTCACGCCACCATCGATCTCGGCGGGCTGATGCTCTCATCGCTCGCCGTGCAGAGCACCGCGACCGACGCCACGATCGACTTCTCGCGCCCCGATTCGGGCCGGTGCGATTCGGCGTCCTTCACGCTGGCGGCGGGACAGTTGGAGGTTCGGCACGTGGCGCAGGCTGGGTGTTCGGCGATCCGGGTCAACGGTGCCGCCGGCGGCGTCACGCTCGCGTTCGACGGCACGTGGCAGCGCAACCCGGAAGTGACCGTTGGTCTGACCATGGGACGGCTGGGGCTGGTGGTGCCACGTGGCATCGGCGTCCGCATCCACGGCGACCGGTTTCTCTCACCATTCCAGGCCGAGGGATTCGTCCGCAGTGGCGGCGATTGGGAAACGCCGGGTTTTGCGGGCGCCACGCGCCGCCTGACGGTGACCCTCAAGACGTCGATGGTCGGGGTCGACGTCCGTTGGGTGGCGCCGTAGCCGTTACGGCTTGACGCGTTCCATGTGCCAGACGGTCGAACGGGCCGGCCGGTCGGGGCCCGGAGGCCACGCCTCGACGGCGATGAACGTCCGGGGCGATTCCCGCTGCCACGAGAACGTGCTGATCGTGCCGGACGCGGGGGCGAACTCGACCGAGAACGTGTCGAGCGCGATCGCCGCCCAGTGCGCGGCGCCTTCATCGGCACTCAGCCGGTAATGCCGCAACACGAATCGGGTCGTCGACACCGCCTGTGACATCCGCGCGTCATCGAACGTCTCGCGGACCAGTGTGGAATCGTCGACGAATCGAAAGCGCTGCCACACGACCGGCGCGCCGTCGTCGGCGCGCCGCCACGTCCCTTCGATCCATCGCAGCAGGTTGAAATCGCCGCGGCCGACGGCCAGCGGCACGCGCGGCGCCTGCGCCGCCGCGCCTCGCGCCAGCAACGCAAACAGCATCGCGCTTCGGCATGTCGATGCGATCAGCGGCTTCATCGGACTCCTCACCTCGTGCGGCGTGTCGGGAGACGATTACCGCGACGCGGCGCGCACGCCGGGCCAATCAGGACTCGATGATGGGGAGGGGCTGCGCGGTGGCGGCGGCGCGCTCGACGACGCGCTCGGCGATCTCGCGCAGCATGACGGCGGCGGCCGACCCCGGCGCCGCCGTGACGATGGGAACCCCGTGGTCGGCGGCGTCGGCCAGCCCCGCCTGCAATGGAATCTGCCCGAGCAGCGGCACACCGAGTTCGGCCGCGAGCCGTTCGCCGCCGCCGCTGCCGAAGAGATCGTGGCGCATGCCGGTGGTGGGATCGATGAACCCGCTCATGTTCTCCACCACGCCCAGCACCGGGACGTTGACCCGTTCGAACATCCGGGCGCCCCGCAAGGCGTCGCCGATCGCCACTTCCTGCGGCGTCGTGACGATCACGGCACCGCTCACCACTGCCTGCTGCACCAGGGACAACTGCGCGTCACCGGTGCCCGGCGGCATGTCGCACAGGAGATAGTCGAGTTCCCCCCATGCGACGTCGTGCAGGAACTGATGCAACACCTTGGTAATGATCGGACCGCGCCAGATGGCGGGGGCGTCGCGCTCGATCAGGAAACCGATCGACATCAACGAAAGCCCGTAGGCCTGCAGCGGGATGATGCGCCCCTGCCGGACTTCGGGGGTGTCGTCGACGCCGGTCATCCGAGGGATGTCCGGACCGTAGAAATCGACGTCCATCACACCGACCCGGAGGCCACGTTCGGCCAGGGCCACACCGAGGTTGAGGGTCACCGTCGACTTGCCGACGCCGCCCTTGCCCGACGACACCGCGATGATGCGGCCGATGCCGGGCACCATGTGGGGCACCGGCGCGGGGGGAACACCCGCCTGGGCACTCTGCGGCGCACCATGGGTGGTCTTCGGTGGTCCCGCCGGATCGACGACACGGATCCGGGGCGGCGGAAATCCAGCCGCGGTGAGCGCCTGCCGCGCCTGGCGCACCAGGGTCGCCGGATCTTCGCGCCGGAGCAGGAAGGTGAATTCCGACTCGCCGCTGGACGCGTCGACGACCAGGTCGGCGATCATCCCCGACGCGTCAAGCCCTTTGCCGGTGCGGGAATTGACCACGCCATCGAGCGCCGCGCGGAAGTCCGTTTCGCGGGATGCACTCACGGGCGCCGTCGCTTACACCGCATCGACGGCGCGGACTTCGGGCACCGACTCGCGCAAGCGGATTTCGAGTCCCTGCTTGAGGGTGATCGTCGAGGCCGCACACCCGACACAGGTGCCGCCGAGGCGGACCAGCAAGTGTCCCGTATCGGCATCGAAGTCGACCACTTCGACGTTTCCCTTGTGGGACGCGATGTAGGGCCGCATGGTGTCGATGGCGCGCTCGATGCGCTCCATCAGGTCGGCGACGACGTCGGTACTCATGCAGGGAATGGTAGCAGCGGCGACCGGTGGGGCAACTCTCGCGCTAGCGCCCGGCCACGAACTCCCGGGCGGCGGCGAGGATCAGCTGCTGGACCTCTGCCATGGTGCCGCTGATCGCCGCACCCGCCGCCTTGGCGTGTCCACCGCCGCCGAATCGCCGTGCCAGTTCGGCCACGTCGACGCCGCCGACGCTGCGGAACGACACCTTGATCCGCCCGCCGGACATTTCACGGAACAGGAGTGCCAGCCGCACGCCGCGGATCGCCCGCGCATGTTCGACCACGCCGTCGAGGTCGTCGGGATCGACGCCATGGCGCTCGAGGGCGCCGGACGGCACGGTGACCCACGCCAGTCCCGGCGGCACTTCGACCATCAATGTCTGCAGGACGTCGGCCAGCAGACGCGGCCGACCCACGGGCGAGCCGGCGTAGACATCGAGGTAGATCTGTTCGGGATCGACGCCCGCTTCGAGGAGATCGGCGGCCATGCGCAACGTGTGCGGCCTGGTGTTCGAGAAGCGGAAGCCGCCGGTGTCGGTCACCAGCGCCACGTAGAGCGCCCGGGCCGCCTCGAGCGGAATCGGCCAATCGAGCTGATGGGCCAGGTCCGCCACGAGTTCGCCGGTGGCGGCGGCGGCCGGGTCGAGCAACCGCGGTCCGGATGGTAACGTGCCGGTGCTGATGTGATGGTCGATGCACGCCACCGGCACGCCGCGTTCCGCGACGATCCGCGAGAGGTTGCCGAGCCGCGACAGATCGGAGATATCGAGCACCACGATGAGATCGGCCTGGCGGATCGCCTTGACCGCCTGGGCAGTGCGATCGGCGTCGGGGAGACCGGCAAACAGAAACTCGAACCGCGGCGGTGTCGGCGTGGGATTGGTGACGCTCACCTCGGCGCCCTGGGCGCGGAGCAGGTGGAGCATCGCCACTTCGCTCCCCAGTCCGTCGCCATCCGGGTTGACGTGCGTCACCAGACAGACACGCGCGCCGGGCCGGATCAGCGAGGCAAACTCCTGCGCCTCGCGAAGAAAGGTGTCCGGATTGGCCACGGTCATGTTGCGAAGCTAACAGCGTCAATGCGAAAAGACGCGAGCGCCGCGATCCCGGAGGATTGCGGCGCCCGGTCGTGCCCCGCTGATGAGCCCGATCAGCCCGTGCCGCTCGCGGCTTCCCGCTCCTGTTGCAGCACGCTGTGCCGGCGGCTGTAACCGAAGTAGATGACAAAGCCGATGATCAGCCACACGATCAGCCGGATCCAGGTGTCGCCGGGAAGCGTCGCCATCAATCCGAGACAGCAGATGATACCGAGAATCGGGACCGCCGGCACGAACGGCGTGCGGAACGGTCGTTCGAGGTCGGGGCGGGTGCGCCGCAGGATCAGCACGCCGGCGCACACCAGCACGAAGGCCAGGAGCGTGCCGATGTTCACCAACTGGCCCAGCAGCTGCAGTGGCAGGATCCCGGTGGCCAACCCCACCGCGATGCCGGTGAAGATGGTCGACAGGTACGGCGTCCGGAATTTCGGATGGACGCTCGAGGCCCACTTGCCGAGCAGCCCGTCACGCGACATCGAGTAGAACACGCGGGACTGGCCGAGCAACATCACCAGGATCACCGATCCGAGGCCGAGCACCGCGCCGACGTCCACCAATACGCGGACGAAGTGCGGCGCGCCGACCTTCTGCATCGCCAGCGCGACCGGCGCGTTGACATTGAGCTCCTTGTACGGAACCATGCCGACCAGCACCCCGGACACCAGGATGTACAGGAACGTGCAGATGACCAGCGAAGCGAGAATGCCGATCGGCAGGTCGCGCTGGGGATTCTTCGATTCCTGCGCCGCGGTACTGACGGCATCGAAACCGATGTAGGCGAAGAAGACCAGGCCCGCACCGCGCAGCACGCCCGACCAGCCGTAGGTGCCCCAGGTGCCGGTGTTGGGCGGAATGAACGGGTGCCAGTTCGCGGGCGTGATGTGCGCCAGGCCGACTCCGGCGATCAGCAGCACGATCGCGACCTTGAGGATCACGATGAAGTTGTTGACCGTCGCCGATTCCTTGATCCCGATGACCAGGATGGTCGACATCAGCGCGACGATGAACACCGCCGGCAGGTTGAGCAGCGCCCCGGTGAGGTTGAGGCCGCTGTGAGCGCATCCGGCGACATGTTGCGCCACGTTGTCGGCGGTGCACCACGTCGTCGGCGCGTTGGTGAGATTGGCGGGCAGCGTGATCCCGAAATTCCCGAACAGGTCCACGAGGTGCCCCGACCAGCCCACGCCGACGGTGGCGGCTCCGGCGGCGTATTCCAGCACCAGATCCCAGCCGATGATCCACGCGACCAGCTCGCCCATCGTGGCGTAGGAGTAGGTATACGCGCTGCCGGCCACCGGAACGGCACTGGCCATTTCCGCGTAGCACAGGCCGGCGAAGGCACAAGCGACGCCGACGATGGCCATCGAGACCGGCACGGCCGGTCCGGCGTACAGCGCGGCGGCCTGACCCGTGAGCACGAAGATGCCGGCGCCGATGATGGCGCCGATACCGAGCGTGGTCAGGTTGAGCGGCCCGAGCGAGCGGCGCAGTGAATGTTCGCCGGTCGCCTCGGCCTCAGCGCGGAGCGCCGTGACGGATTTGGTGGCCCAGAGGTTCATGAGGTAGTCCTCGTGGTGGTGAATTCGGCGGTGAACCCGTCGTGGGTCATGGGTCTTGAATCATGGGCCCACGACCCATGTCCCATGACCCACGACTGCTCTTCCTCACACGCTGTAGTTCGGTGCTTCTCTGGTGATGGTCACGTCGTGCGGATGCGACTCGCGCAGGCCGGCTGACGTGATCTGGAGAAATTCCGTGTCCCGCTGCAATCCGGCAAGGTCCGCGGCGCCGCAATATCCCATGCCACTGCGCAGCCCGCCCACCATCTGGTAGAGGACGTCGGCGACCGGACCCTTGTAGGGCACGCGGCCCTCGATCCCCTCGGGAACGAGTTTGGTCGCCGAAACTTCGCCCTCCTGAAAGTAGCGGTCCGCGGACCCGTCCTGCATGGCGCTGAGCGATCCCATCCCACGGATCAGTTTGAAACGCCGCCCCTCGGCGAGGATGCTCTCGCCGGGACTCTCTTCGGTGCCGGCGAGCATCGATCCCATCATCACCGACGAGGCGCCGGCCGCCAGCGCCTTGACGGCGTCGCCGGAATACTTGATGCCGCCGTCGGCGATGATCGGGATGTCACCCGCCCCGGCGACGGCGTCGAGGATGGCGGTGATCTGCGGCACACCGACGCCGGTGACGACGCGGGTGGTGCAGATCGAGCCCGGGCCGATTCCGACCTTGACCGCATCGACACCGCGCTCGACCAGCGCGCGGGCCCCCGATTCAGTGGCGATGTTGCCCCCCACCAGTTGCACGTCGGGGACCGCTTCGCGGAGCCGCGAGACGGTGTCGAGCACGCCGGCGGAATGTCCGTGCGCCGAATCGACCACCACCACGTCCACTCCCGCCGACACCAGTGCCCTGGCGCGCGCCACCGCTTCCGGGCCGGCGCCGACGGCGGCGGCGGCGCGGAGCCGGCCGTGCTGATCCTTGTTGGCGTTGGGGTAGTCACGCCGCTTGAAGATGTCCTTGACGGTGATCAATCCCTTGAGGACGCCGTCATTGTCGACAACGGGCAGCTTCTCGATCCGGTGCCGCGCCAGGATGGCTTCCGCTTCGTCGAGGGTGGTGCCGACCGGCGCGGTGATCAACCCGTCGCGCGTCATCGCCTCGGCGATGGGGCGTTCGAGGCTCGACTCGAACTGCAGATCACGATTGGTGATGATGCCGATCAATCGACCGGTTCCGTCGACGATCGGCACGCCGGAGATGTGGAACCGGCGCATCAAGGCGTGCGCTTCCCGGATCGGGCGCTCCGGGCCAAGGGTGATCGGATTCATGATCATCCCGCTCTCGCTGCGCTTGACCCGCTCGACTTCGCTGGCCTGCCGGTCGATCGACATGTTCTTGTGGATCACGCCGATCCCGCCGGCACGCGCCATGGCGATGGCCATCTCCGCCTCGGTGACGGTATCCATCGCGGCGGAGACGAACGGCATGTTGAGGGAAATGGAACGGGTGAAGCGGGTACCGGTGGCGACGTTGCGGGGATGGACGGTCGAATGGCGCGGCACCAGGAGAATATCGTCGAACGTCAGTGCCTGACGGAGCGGGAAGCGGCTCATGACGCTGACGCCGTCCCGGATCGGGGCCTTGCTGTGCGGAACATCCCAAAACCTACGCGCCGCCGGCCTTTCCAACAAGGCGATGGCGGCGGCGGCGCACCGCCGTACATTAGAGGTCCCCGGCCGGGATCGCCGGCCGCCGCATCCGCACCCGTGACAACCGCCTTCGCCTTCAAGGGAGACCGATGACCGCAACGCAGGAGCGCGCCCAGCCCAGGGGTCGGTTGATGCCATCCGGCGGCCTCATTCTGCTCGGCACCCTGACCGATTTCTTCGATACCCTCGGCATCGGTTCGTTCGCCACCACGACGGCGGTTCTCCGGCTCGGTCACCTGATCGACGATGCGGACATTCCGGGAACGCTCAATGTCGGGCACGCGATCCCGACGATATCCGAAGCGGTGATCTACATCATCCTGCTGGGTGGCCTGATCGACCGTCCCACCATGATCAGCATGGTCGCCGCCGCGGGCATCGGTGCGTGGTTCGGCGCGGGGGTGGTGGCGCGGTGGCCGCGACGCACCATCCAACGCGGGATGGCAATCGCGCTGGTGGTGACGGCGGCGTTCATGGCGGTGCGGATGTTGCTCAACCTGTCGCACAGCGCCGGCACCATCGGTTTCACTGGCGGCGTCCTGGCGGTGGCCGTCGTCGCGAGCCTGGTGATCGGTTCGCTGATTTCCCTCGGCATCGGCAATTACGCGCCCACGATGGCCGTCACCTACCTGCTCGGCATGAACGAAAGGGCGGTCTTCCCCATCATGGCGGCGTCGGCGTCGCTGATGCTTCCGGTGGCGGCGTACCGGTTCTTCCGCGCGGGCCGGTTCGACCGGCGCACCGCGCTGGGGCTCACCATCGGCGGTGTGCCGGGGGTGTTCATCGCGGCGTTCCTGGTCAAGTCGCTGCCGCTCACCGTCGTCAAGTGGATCGTCGTGGGCGTATTGCTCTACACCGCCGTCACGCTCTGGCTGGCGTCGCGCACGCCCGACACCACACCGCGCGCCGCCTGATGCGCATCACGGGCATCACCGTCTTCCGGATCGACCTGCCGCTGCACGAAGGGTCGCTATCAAGTGGTCGGGCGGCAATGCGGTTTCGGTGTTCGACTCGACCGTCGTCGCGGTCGACACCGACGCCGGGATCCGCGGCTGGGGCGAGGTCTGTCCGCTCGGTCCGGCCTACCTCCCGGCGTACGCGGCGGGGGCGCGAACGGGCATCGCCGAACTCGCTCCCGGCCTGCTCGGCGCCGACCCGTGCGCGCTGGACCGGGTCAACGAGCGGATGGATCGCGCCATGCGCGGTCATCCCTATGTGAAGTCCGCCCTCGACATGGCGTGCTGGGACATTCTTGGGCGCGCCACCGGGTTGCCGCTGGCGGCGCTGCTGGGCGGTGTGGTGGGGGCCGATTTCCCGCTCTACCGCGCCATTTCGCAGCAATCGCCGGCGGAGATGGCGGCCCGCGTAGCGCAGTATCGCGGCGAAGGGTATCACAAGTTCCAGCTCAAGGTGGGCGGCGATCCCGACACCGACATCGAGCGGATCCGCGCGGTCGCCGCCGGACTCGAGCGCGGCGACGTGCTGGTGGCGGACGCCAACACCGGATGGACGCAACACGCCGCCATCCGGGTGGCGCACGCGGTGCGCGACGTCGACGTCTACATCGAACAACCGTGCGCCACGTACGAGGAGTGTCTTGCGGTACGCCGCCACACTGACCGGCCGTTCATTCTCGACGAGGTGATCGACGACATCGCCATGGTGACCCGGGGCGCGTCCGACGGCGCCATGGACGTGATCAATCTCAAGATCTCGAAGGTGGGCGGGCTGACGCGCGCGCGACAGATCCGCGATCTCTGCGTCTCGCTTGGCATTGCCATGACGATCGAAGACACCTGGGGCGGCGACATCATCACCGCCGCGATCGCGCACCTGGCACACAGCACGCCCGAGGCGCTGCTCTTTTCGGCGACGGATTTCAATTCCTATGTCACCGTCGCGTACGCCGACGGCGCCCCGCGGCGCCAGCACGGGCGCCTCGCGGCCGCGACGCGCCCCGGCCTCGGCATCGAACCGCGGCTGGAACTCCTCGGCGAACCGCTGCAGGAGTGGCGGGCGTGACCGCCGTCCGGCGCTAGGCCGGCGGCGGCTTCTTCTCCGGCGCAATGGCCGGCGGCTCCGGCGACTTCGGTGCCGTCACGCTCTGGGCCGTCTTCGATGCCTCGTCGACCACCGCCTGCGCCGCCGAAGCCAGCCCCTTCATGACCTTGGCGGCACCGTCGAAGAACGTCACCGTCCCGCTGATGGCGTTGAGCGGGACCTTGCCGGCGCGCATCGTGTCCTCGACCCGATCCGTCAACCTGGCGAAGAGGTTGGTCGGCGCGCTCCGCTCGGCGAACTTGCTCTCCAGGAATTCCACGAAATCGAGCACCTGGTAGCCGCGCTCGTCGGAGAGGGACTCCAGCCGGCGGAGCAGCCGCTCCTTCAGATGTTCGTTCATCGCGCCTCCGAACGACTCAGTTGAGCCGGCGCACGAAGTTGAGGATGGGCGTCGGGAGGAACCGCGACCGTCCAGCGCGGACCGTGGCGCGTACCCGGATCTTTGCCAGGGGCTGGAGACTGGCAAAGCTGTCGACCTCGGCGGGCGTGATCACGAGATACACGAACCCCGACTCCGGCAGCGGCCCGCTCGTCAGCACGTACGGCTGGCCGAGGGGCAGATCGGGCCGCAACTCGTCGGCCTTCTCCACCGCCAGCACCTGCAGGGTCCACTCGACGGTGCGCCCGACGTATTTGTCGGGCGCCGCGCGAAGATCGGCCCCGGTGATCGCCGACGGCGCGATGGAATCGTTCAATGCCGCCTGCCGCACCCAGACGTCGAGCTGGACGTGCGACCAGTCGCCGCGGCGCTCCAGCAGCTGCACCGCGAGCGGGGCTTCCACCGATCCGACCGGCGCGCCGCCGGGCACCGCCGACAGCGTCGCTCCGGCGGAAAGCCCCACCGATGGCGTCGACCCGGCCGGCGTGACGGCCCCGCCCGGAGTCGATGTGGCCGGGGCAGCCGGGTGCTGCGCCGGTTTCACCGGCTGCTGCAGTGCCCGGCGTTCCACCCATCCGGTTCTCCGCACATGCACCCATGCGCCGTTGGTGCCGAGGCTGTCGAACAAGGCGCCCGTCCGGGCGATCCCGAGCATCGTCGCCGCCGGCGCTGGACGCGTGCGGACCGGCGTGCCATCGGGAATGCTGACGCTGACGTCGAAACCATCGCGATCGTCGTTCTGCAGCGCGCTGGAGTAGATCCACCCCTCGAGCGTCACCTGGGCGGCATCGCCGCGGCGGGCGTGCAGCGCCACCGGCGCGCCGTCGCGCAGATGCACCAGCGACGTACCGCCGGGCTCCTTGCGCAGATCGGTGGCGGCGACGACGACGTGGTGCGGATCCTGTACCGGAACGGCCGGCATGGCGCGCAACGCGCTGTTGCCGGCCAGCAGCAGCAGCAGAATGCAGGCTGGTCGCCCGTATCGGGCCCGGATAGATTGCGGCGCGCAGGTCACGAAATGAGAGTGTAGACGTCGCGGAGGAGCATGTCAAACGCCAGCAAGCGTGCCGCGCCGGTGCTGCTCGTGGTCCTCGATGGCTGGGGGTACCGCGAAGCCCGGGACGGAAACGCCATCGCCCTGGCCGATACGCCGGTCTGGGACCGGCTGTCTGGCGGTGCGCCGCGCACGTTGCTCGATGCCAGTGGACTGGCGGTCGGCCTCCCCGAGCACCAGATGGGCAATAGCGAAGTGGGCCACCTCAATCTCGGCGCCGGGCGGGTGGTGCCACAGGATCTGGTGCGGATCAACGCGTCGATCACGGCGGGTGAGTTCTACACGTTGCCGGCCCTGGTCGAGGTCGCCACGCACGCCAGAACCCATGGCGGCACGGTGCACCTCGCCGGACTGCTCGGCAGCGGCGGCGTGCACGCCATCGACACGCACTGGCTGGCGGTCGTCGGCGCCATGGTGCGGCTCGACGTGCCGCGCATCGCGATTCACGGTTTCCTCGATGGACGCGACACGCCGCCGATGTCCGCCGCGGACTTCGTGACCGCGTTGCGCGTGCGGCTGGACGACGCCGGCGGCGGACGGACCGAATTCGCAACGCTGACGGGCCGCTACTTCGCGATGGATCGCGACAGGCGCTGGGACCGCACGCGCCTGGCGTACGAGGCCATGGTGCACGGCG
Organism: uncultured Gemmatimonadales bacterium; assembly: GCA_963697065.1. Taxonomy (GTDB): domain Bacteria; phylum Gemmatimonadota; class Gemmatimonadetes; order Gemmatimonadales; family GWC2-71-9; genus Palsa-1233. The sequence goes on along the minus strand of CAVOMQ010000001.1, from coordinate 1,286,508 downwards.
TGGGCGTGCCGGTCCACGATCCGGTGCAGGCGGTGCGCGAGGCCTACCAGCGCGGCGAAACCGACGAGTTCATCAGACCGCTGGTGCTGACGCGCGACGGATCGCCGGTGGCCCGCATCCACGATGGCGATGGCGTCTTCTTCGTCAATTTCCGCTCCGACCGGATGCGACAGATCGTCGGGGCGTTGTGTGTCGAGACCTTCGACGGCTTTCCGGTTCCCGATCGGCCGGCGGTCTTCGCCGCCAGCATGACGCAATACGACCAGACGTTTCCCCTGCCGCAGGCCTTTCCGCCGTTCTCGCTGGCGCGCATTCTGGCCGAGGTGCTCAGCGGTGCCGACCGCACCCAGTTCCGAACCGCGGAAACCGAGAAGTATCCTCACGTGACGTACTTCTTCAATGGTGGCAACGAGCCGCCGTGGCCGGGCGAAGAGCGCCAGCTGGTTCCGTCGCCCAAGGTGGCCACCTACGACCTCGAGCCGGAGATGTCGGCCGCTGGCGTCACCGATGTGCTCTGCGGCGCGCTGCGAGCCGGCAACCACGACTTCATCCTGGCCAACTACGCCAATGCGGACATGGTGGGACACACCGGCGTGCTCCCCGCGGTGATCCGCGCCGTCGAGACGGTCGACCAGTGTCTCGGTCGGGTGCTGAAGGCGGCCGACGTGGCCGGCACCCGCGTGCTGGTGACCGCCGACCACGGCAACGCCGAACTGATGATCGACCCCGCCACCGGCGGCCCGCACACCGCCCACACCACCAATCCGGTACCGATCGTCACATACGGCATCCCCGGGGCGTCCTTGCGAGCCCGGGGCGCGCTCTGCGACGTGGCGCCGACCATCCTCCAGTTGCTGCAACTCGAGCAACCCGGCGACATGACCGGACGAACCCTTCTGCCGGGACCTCGCGCATGACCCGACTGAGCCGTATGTCGCTGACGGTCGCGGCCTTCGTGGTCGGCGGCGCGACGCCGTTGCTGGCGCAGATCGGGTATCCGCCGACGGCGTCGCCGTATCGCACCATCGATCGCGGGCTGTGGGTGGAGGTGTACGGCGGCCGGATCTTCGGCAGCGGCGGGCCACTGCTGGTGGGACCCCGGGACGGCGATCTGGTCGGGGGACGCCTCGATCTTCGCGGCAAGAACGCGTTGCAGGTGTCGTTCGGAGGCTGGTACGCCAACACCGTGCGCAACGTGGTGAATGCCGACGATTCGGTCGCGACGCGAGTCAAAGGGCCGTTCGCGGAGAAGATGTTCGCGTTCCAGTTCGGCGTCCAGCTGAACCTCACTGGCGGGAAGACCTGGCACCGCCTGGCGCCGTACGCCACGTTGAACGTCGGCCTGGTTCACGGCCAGGGCCCGCCGGCAAGCGACACGTCAGGATACAGTTTCGGCACGAAGCTCTATTTCTCGCCGGCCCTTGGCACCCGACTGTTCATCAATCAGCGCCTGTTCGTGAGCGCGCAGGCCCAGGCGTTCTTCTGGAAGCTGAGCTACCCGGCGTCGTACAGCCTCGAGCCGTCGAAGCAGCCGGGTACGGCCAGTCATTCCAACGCGGTCAACACCACCGGGTCGAGCAGCCAGTACGTCGCGACGCCCTCGCTGCGACTCGGTCTCGGCATCGCATTCTAGGCCACGATGTGCACTGTTCTCTGACCCGGTCCGTTACCGTCCACGCGCGCCACCGGTTCGGGCCGGGGGCGGCCAGCGGGCCTTCGGGTGATCACGGTCACCTCTACCGGATCGACGTCTCGGTGTCCGCGAACGACCCCGGGCCGCGGTGCGTGATCGACCTCGAGCTCTTCGACGCCGTGATCGCGAGTGAAATCGTCGGGCCGCTCGATGGCCGGCATCTCAACGAGGTCGTGCCGGAGTTCGCGTCCGGTGTCTGGCCGCCGACCTGTGAGGCGCTGGCCGAGTGGTGTTGGCAGCAGGTGGCGCGCCGGCTGCCACCCGATGTACGGTTGGACCGGGTACGAGTGGCGGAAGACGACACCCTCTGGGCGGACTGCTCCGCGACGGAGTGACCGCCGTAACAGCGAGGTCCGATGCGAGTCGAACAGCTACGATCCGCCGGTGTAACCGGCATGATGCTCGTGGCGCTGGCCGCGACGAATCGTCTGGCCGCCCAGCATACCTCCGATGAAGCCCGCCTCGTGGTCGGGATCTCGGCCGGCTGGATCGGCGGACATCATCTCTGGGATGTCACCGGGCAGCGCTTGCCCCAGCAATTCCCCGGCCTCTACGATACGGTCGCTCTCGGCCGCAGCGAGCGCGAGAACCTGACGATGACCGGCGAGGTGACCTATTACGGCGGAGAGCACTTCGGATGGACCGGCGAATTCACCTACATCGGCGCCGGCCTCACCGACGCGTGCACCTTTGCCCACCCGAGCAACGACACCTACAACCAGCAGGTCTGCGGGGCGCTCGACGGGCGTGAAGAACCCGCGTCTACCGTCACCCTGGCCGGCGGCGTCAACTACCGTCCCACGGGGCGCACCCAGTTCCAGCCGTATTTCCGCGCCGTCGCCGGACTCTCGCTCATGCCCCGCAGCACGCGAGCGGTGGTGGTCAACTTCTACGATCCCAGCGGCAACCTGACCGAGGGCGACGTGTACGTCGACAACAACTGGTCCGAGTTGCGGCCCACCGGCGCCCTCGGCTTCGGCATCGCCACCGCGCCCAGTCAGGGCTATCAATTGAGCGTCGAATTCCGCGAAACCTGGGTCCGGGTGTCGAACGTCACCGGGCCGACCGCCCCGCCGTATACCGGCATCGACGCCCCGCACACCGGCGCGTGGCTGCGCTTGCCGAGTCTCACGGTGGGGTTTTCGGTGGTGCTCCAGAAGAGCCGCGGCCGGCGGTACTGAGCGCATTCATGCCGGGCGGCTGGGCGTGAAACCGGCGACAGCGGTCACCGCCGACGAGGCCGTGGCGCTGGTGCTGGCCACGGTACAGCGACAGCCGCCGCTCCGGATGCCGCTCGTCGACGCGCTGGGCCACGTGCTTGCCGACGACGTGCCGGCGACGATCCCGCTCCCGCCGTGGACCAACGCTGCAATGGATGGCTACGCCGTACGCGCCGCTGACGTCCGTGGTGCATCGGCGGCCGCGCCGGCCACGCTGCGGATCGTCGGCACCAGCGTGGCCGGCGGGGCGATGGCGGGCGCGATCGGCCCCGGCGAGACGATGCGGATCTTCACCGGTGCCGCGGTTCCCGTTGGAGCCGACTCCGTGATCCGGCAGGAAGACACGATCGCCCGTCCGGACACGGTGATGATTCGCGACAGCCGTGACGCCGGTCACAACGTGCGCACTGCGGGCGGCGACCTGGCGGCCGGCGCCCTGGCGCTCTCGGCCGGCACGGAGCTCGGTTCCGGCCAGCTGGCGCTACTTGCCGCACTCGGTGTTGCCCATCCCCTGGTTCACCGGCGCCCCCGCGTCGGCATTCTCGCCACCGGCGACGAGCTGGTCGGCATCGACGACCCCGAGCCGATCCTGTCGCGACAACGGCTGGCCGACGTCAACGGACCGGCGCTGGCGGCCGCGGTGGTCGGGGCCGGCGGCAGCGCCGTGCCGCTGGGCATCGTACCCGACCGACCGGAGGCGATTGCCGCGGCGATCGACGCCGCGCGCGACGTCGACCTGGTGCTCACCGCTGGCGGGGTGAGCGTCGGCGATCGCGATTTCCTCCACCTCGTGACGGCGCAACTCGGCGTCACCGAATTGTTCGGCAGAGTCCGCATGCGACCGGGTGGACCGACGTCGTTCGGCCGGTTTCCTGATGGCCGCTGCTGGCTGGGCCTGCCGGGCAACCCGGTGAGCGCGCTGGTGGCGTTCACGTTGTTCGGCCGCCCGGCGATCCGGGCGATGGCGGGGCATCGACGCGCGGCAATGCCGCGCTTCACTATAGTAATGGATGATATAGTTGGTCGCGATGCCACGCTGGAACTCTTCCTGCGGGTAACACTGTCGGTCGACGGTGAACGCCCGCCGCGAGCGCGGCTCACCGGGCCGCAGGGCTCGGGGATGCTGACCTCCATCGCTCGCGCCGATGCGCTGGCGGTCGTGGCGCCCGGATCGGGCGCGACGTCGCGCGGCGAGGCGCTGCCGGCCATTCCCTGGTGAGGCGCGCGCCGGACCAGCCGAGCGATTCGTTATTCTTGGAACATGGTCAACAACGTCAAGACGTTCGTCCTGCTGGCTGGCCTATTGGCCCTCGGCATGGCCGCCGGGCAGTTCCTCGGCGGCGCGGGCGGCCTGCTCATCGGCGGCTCGTTCGGCATGGTGATGGCATTCGTCTCGTACTGGTTTTCGGACCGCATGGTGCTGCGCGGCTACGGCGCGCGGCTGGTGACCCGGGACGACGCACCCGAGCTGTACGACATCGTCGACACGCTCCGGAAGCGGGCTGGACTGCCGATGCCGCGCATCGCCATCACGCCGGCGCAGCAGCCCAACGCATTTGCCACCGGGCGCTCGCCGGCACACGCCGTGGTCGCCGTGACCACCGGCGCGCTGCAGAACCTGTCGCACGATGAGCTCGCCGCGGTCCTTGCGCATGAGCTGGGACACGTCAAGAACCACGACATGCTGGTCCAGACGGTGGCGGCCGGGATCGCCGCGATGATCTCGCAGCTCCCGTATATCCTGCTGTTCTTCGGCGGGCGCGGCGACGACGACGGCAACGCGCTGGCCGAGATCGGTTTTGCGCTGCTCGCGCCGTTCGTGGCGATGCTGATCCAGTTCGCCATTTCGCGGCAACGGGAATTCGCCGCTGACCGCACTGGCGCGGAGATCATCGGCAAGGGACGCCCGCTGGCGGATGCCCTGACGCATCTCGACGCCATCGCGCACCAGGTGCCGATGCGGGTCGCGCCGGCACTCGCGCCGTTGGCCCAGGTCGATCCGCTCCCGTCGGGCGGCATGGCCGGGCTGTTTCGCACCCACCCCTCCACGCCCGATCGCGTGCGCGCCCTGCTGGCGTTCGACGCCGGGCACTGACGCCCGTGATCGGCGGCCATCCGGCGGCGGTCTGGGTCACATTCGTTGCCACCGTCGCGGTTCTGCTGCTGATCGACGCCGTCATCCTGACGCGCCGGACCCGGGTCGCCACGTTGCGCGAATCGGCGGCCTGGACCGCGGGCCTGATCGCGGTCGCGGCGCTGTTCGCGGCACTGATCTGGTGGCGCGAGTCGGCGCGGCCCGCCCTGGAATTCACCACCGGGTATCTGGTCGAGGTCTCCCTCTCGGTCGACAATCTCTTCGTCTTTCTCCTGCTGTTCGACTATTTCGCGGTGCCGGCGGCGCTGCGGCCGCGAGCGTTGCAGTGGGGCGTGCTCGGCGCGGTGGTGCTCCGCGGCGTGATGATCGCGGCTGGCACCGCGTTGCTGCACCACTTTGCGTGGATCCTCTATCTCCTGGGCGCCGTGCTGCTCGTCACCGGCCTGCGAATGCTCGCCGCTGGCGGCGCGGTGCAGTTCGATCCCGCCCGGAGCCGCATCGTTCGCGGCCTGCAGCGGATACTGCCGCTGACCGGACGTTACGACGGGGGACGGTTGATCACCCGACTCGACGGCCGCCGCGCCGCCACGCTGCTGGCATTGGTGGTGCTCGTCGTCGAGTGGACCGACCTGGTCTTCGCCATCGATTCCATCCCGGCGATCTTCGCGATCACCCGGGATCCGTTCATCGTCTACTCGTCAAACATCTTCGCGATCCTCGGATTGCGCGCGGTCTTCTTCCTGCTGGCGGGGACGATCGAAGCGGTGCGTTTTCTCAAGGTGGGGGTGGCGCTGATTCTGGCGTTCATCGGCGCAAAGATGCTCCTGTCGTGGTGGATCGTCGTGCCGCTGCCGGTCTCGCTCGGCGTCGTGGTGACGTTGCTGGTCTCAAGCGTGGCGGCATCGTGGCTGGCGCCCCGGCAGACGCCGGCGGCGATCCGCTAGTGCACGTGGCGGCGGCGGCGGCCGCCTTCACATCAAGCGGTACCGTGGGCCGCTGCCGCCTTCCCGCGGTGTCCAGCGCGGGCCCAGGACATCCGTCGCCTTGCAGTCCACGCAGTTGGGCGGGTTGACGCGCAGCGCGTCGCCGTCGCGCTCGTACACGCCAGCGGGACAGAGATGCGCGTAGAAATCGGCCACCGCGCCGTTCATGTCGGGGCCGACGATCAGGTGCGATGGAATCGAGTCCCGCGTGATGTTCCCCGATTTGAACACCGCGTCCACCTTGCTGAAGGTGAGCAGGTTGTCCGGCACCAGCGGCACACCGGGGCCCGCCACCCGCGGCGTCTCGGCGTCACGCGGCACCGCGATCCGTCGCCCCGGAAATCCGCCGCGCGAGATGGTCATCAACCCGGCTTTCACCACGCCGGCCACGAAGCCGTTGTGGAAGGCCGATCGCATGTTGCGGGTGGCATAGAGATCGCGCATGATCCGAGACTGCCGCACCGCGTGATCGTACGACGCCAGCATCCGCATGTCCGCGCCGCCCGGCGCACGCAATGCGGTCACGATCGACTCGGCGGCGAGCATCCCCGATTCCATCGCGTAGTGGATCCCCTTGAGCGAGGGCACGTCGACCAGCCCGGCGGTGTCGCCGATCATCGCGATCCCGTCGCCCACCAGTGTCTCCGGCACGGCGTAATACCCGCCCTCGGGGATCGTCTTGGCCCCCCATTCGAGCAGCGTTCCCCCGTCGAGCACCGGCCGGAACAGCGGGTGCAGCTTCATGCGCTGCAGCAGCTGGTGCACGTCGAGCGCGGCGTCGTGATAGTCGAGGCCCACCACCAGTCCGATTGCGACCTGTTCCGGACCCATCGGATAGCAGAACGATCCGCCGAACGCATCGGAGGGGAGCGGCCACCCCATGGTGTGAATGACCCGGTCGAGGGGGCGCGCCACCCGCCACACTTCCTTGACGCCAAGGGCGAAGATCTGCGGGTTGACGCTGCTCACATTCCGCCAGCCCCGCCACGCCTGCGCCAACGGCCCGCGCGTTCCTTCCGCCAACACGACGACCTTGGCGACGAGATCAGTCGGCTCCTGGTAGACGTCAGTCGGTTGACCGGAACGATCCAGCCCCGACGGTACCGTCCGGACGCCGATGATGCGTTCGCCGTCGGCCAACAGCGATGCCGCCGGAAATCCGGCGAAGAGATTCGCACCCATCGATTCGGCCTGTGCGCCAAGCCAGCGCACGACTTCGCTGAGCGACGCCACGAAGTTGCCGTGGTTGCGCATCGTGGGCGGCGTGGGAATCCGCCAGGCGCTCCTGGCCGACATGAGGTACACCGCTTCGCCCGGCACGGCCTGGCGGAACGGGAACTCCGCGTCGGGCGTGTCCGGAAAGAGCGCCCGCAGCGCCACGGGGTTGATCACCGCTCCCGACAGACTGTGTTCGCCGAGGGACGCCGCCTTTTCCAGCACGCCGACGGTGAGATCGGGCGCGGCGCGCAGCAGCGCGATGGCGCAGGCCAATCCGGCCGGCCCCGCCCCGACGATCAACACGTCGAGTTCGATCGCTTCCGGATTGGGCGGCTCGTGCAGAATGAGACTGGACGGCAGTGCGACCTGGTGCCGGACCGGCAGGACAACGCCCACGACCGAACTCCGGTGAGAAAGGATTTGGCGACGGAGGCGGAAATATAGACCGCTAGTGCTCCCTGGCCTGTCGCACCGCCGCCGTCAGCGCCGGGACCACGTCGAACAGGTCGCCCACGATACCGTAGTCGGCGACCTTGAAGATCGGTGCGTCCTTGTCGCGGTTGATCGCCACGATGACCTTGGCGGTACGCATGCCGGCAAGGTGCTGGATCGCGCCGGAGATGCCGACGGCGATATACAACTCGGGCGACACGGTCTTGCCGGTCTGTCCCACCTGCGCGCCGTGCTCCCGCCATCCGGCGTCGACCACGGCGCGGGAAGCGCCGACCGCCGCCTCGCCGCCGAACGCCGCGGCCAGTTCTTCCAGCAGGGCGAAGTGCTTCGGGTCGCCCAGTCCCCGCCCGCCGGAAATCACCACCCGCGCCTCGGTCACGTCGAGCGTGCCCGAGTCGGACGCGCGGATCGCACCGACCGACACCCGCGCCACCGACGGCGGCACCGCCGCGATCTCCTGCGCACCCGCCTTCCCGGCCTGCCTGGCCGCATACGCCCCGGGGCGAACCGCGAGCACCGCGGGGCCGGCGAGCGCCACCGTCTGAATCGCCTTGCCCGCGTACACCGGACGCGTCACCTCGATCGTGTCGCCCCGCATCGCCACCGCGATGACGTCCATCCCGCACGGCCTGCCGATGCGCGCCGCCACACGCGGCGCCAGATCCTTGCCGGTCGAGGTCGCGGCGATCAGCACTGCCCGGTATCCGCCCGCGATCGCGGTGATCGTCGCCACGAGCGCATCGGGAGCGTAGTGGGTGAACGCGGCGTCGCGCGCCAGCAGCACACGGTCAGCACCCGCAGCGCCGAGTGTTTCGAGGCCGGACACGTCACCGGCGGCGGTGACGAGCGCGTCGACCGTGCCGCCGTCGGCGTCCGCCAACAGACGTGCCGCCGCGAGCAATTCCGCGGCACCGTTCCGCAACGCGCCGTCGCGCTGTTCCAATACCGCCAGAAACGCCGTCATGATTACAGCACCTTCGCTTCGGTGGTGAGCAACTCGATCAGCCTCGGCACCGCGGCGGCGCCCTCGCCGACGATCGTTCCGGCGGCGCGCTCCGGTGGCAGCGCCAGCGACACGATGCGCACCGCGCCCGGACCCGGCTCGGCCGCGAACGATTCCAGCGGCTTCTTCCTGGCGGCCATGATCCCCTTGAGCGACGGCAGGCGCGGCGTGTTCAGCCCCTTGTCACACGTGAACGCCGCCGGCAGCGCGCACTCGGCTGGTTCCACGCCGCCTTCGACTTCGCGCTCCACGCGGGCCCGACCCTGATCGATCGCCAGCTTGCTGATGGCCGACACGCACGGCAGTTCGAGCAGTTCCGCCACCATCACACCGGTCTGCTGACCGTAATCGTCGACCGCCAGCTTGCCGAACAGCAACAGGTCGTATCCACCGCCGCGGAGATGGTCGGCGAGCACCTTCGCGTTGGCCAGCCCGTCGGCAGACGGCATCCCCTTCAGGTGCACCGCCCGGTCGATTCCCATGGCAAGAGCGGTGCGCAACGTCTCCTGCACCGCGTCGCCACCCAGCGCCACGACCACCGTCTCGCCCGATCCGGCCGCTTCCTTGAGCGCGATCGCCGCCTCGATGGCGTACTCGTCGTACGGGTTGGGGACGAACTTGACCCCCGCTTCGCTGATCGAGGTGCCACCGGCGTCGATCACGATCTTGGTGGTGGTGTCGGGCACGCGGCGCAGACAGACGGCGATCTTCACCTGGCGGAACTCCTCATCGTGTTGACGGGCAGCCGACCGCCGCATCGTTCGGCGGCGCCGGCGGTCGTGGCGCGCGACTCAATACGCCGCAAATCCGGTGATCTCCTGGCCGACGATCAGGGAATGCATGTCGTGAGTCCCCTCGTAGGTGTAGACCGATTCGAGATTGGCGAGGTGACGCATCGAATGGTATTCGGCCAGGATGCCGTTGGCGCCGAGCAGCCGCCGGGCTTCGCGGGCGCATTCGCACGCCATGTTGACGTTGTTCCGCTTGGCGAGCGATACCCGCGCCGGCGTGGCCTGGCCCGCATCCTTGAGCCTTCCGAGCTGCAGCGCCAGCAGTTGCGCCTTGGTGATCTCGGTGAGCATGTCGGCCAGACGAACCTGTTGCAGTTGCGTCGCGCCGATCGGCTTGCCGAACATGACACGGCTGTGGGCGTAGCGGCGCGCTTCGTCGTAACAGGCCATGGCGGCGCCGACCGCGCCCCAGGCGATGCCGTATCGCGCCTGCGTCAGGCACATCAGCGGGCTCTTGATGCCGCCCGATCCCGGCAACAGCGCGCCGGCCGGCAGCCGGACGTCGGCGAGGTGCAGTTCACTGGTGTCGGAGGCGCGCAGCGACAGCTTGCCGTGCTGATCCCTGGCGGCAAAGCCGGGCGTATCCGTCGGGACGATGAACCCGCGGATCGACGCCATGTCGTCCACCGCACCGGTCTTGGCCCAGACGATGGCCACCGTGGCCTGCGACCCGTTGGTGATCCACATCTTGGTGCCGTTGAGCACCCAGCCGTCGGGCGTCTCGCGCGCGGTGGTGATCATGCCGCCCGGATTGGAACCGTAATCGGGCTCGGTCAGGCCGAAGCAGCCGATCGCCTCGCCGGACGCCAGCCGTGGCAGCCACTGCTCGCGCTGCTCGTCGGTTCCGAACGTGAAGATCGGATACATCACCAGCGCGCCCTGCACCGACGCGAACGAGCGGATGCCGCTGTCGCCCCGTTCCAGTTCCTGCATGATCAGGCCGTAGGCGACGTTGTTGAGACCGGCGCAACCGTAGCGCTCCGGCAGGTTGGCGCCGAACAGCCCCAGCTCGGCCATGCCGGGAATGAGTTCCTTCGGAAACCGCCCTTCCACGTAACACCGCCCGATCAGCGGCATCAGCCGCTCGTCGACCCAGGCGCGCACGGTATCGCGCACCGCCCGCTCGTCTTCAGTGAGCAGGCCGTCGGTGTCGTAGAAGTCCACGCCTTCGAATCCTGATGCGGCGGCCAAGTCCGCTCCTTTCGCCGGTTGCCCGCCGAGAACATAGGGCGGCGATGGGTCGGAGAGAAGAGGAGTTCCGGCCGGGCCGGCCGACCAGCGGTTCCCGGCGGCCTCAGCCACGGCGCCGCGGCAGATCGGCCCGGTCGATCCGGCTGCGCGGAATGATGCCGACGGCGCGCGCCATGCGACGAAAGGCGGCGCCGTGATCGATGGGCAATCCGTGCTCGCCCTGCCACTGGTGCACCATCTCGTGCAGCAGCGTGTCGGTCACGACGCTCCATGCGTCGCGAACCAGATGCCGGTGCGACAGGATGATCTCCGTCGGCCGTCCGGCGCGGTCCGCACGCAAGACGCCCAGGCTGGTCGACATCCGCCCCGACAAACGGATCGGAATCGTCGCCAGTCTCCCGCCGAAGTGCCGCCGGTTGAACAGCTGGTGCAATGCCACCAGCCGCGCCACCGAGTCGTGATGCGCCGGTGGCATCACCCGCCGTGCCGCTGCCGGTGGCGGGCGCGAGGCGACGTAACGCTCCACCGGAAACGCCAGGAAGTGACGCCGCGCGGCCAATCGGTCGGCGCGGGCGACGCGCGGCGCCAGGAATCGCACCACCGCGGCAAGCACGTGGTCGGGTGCCCAGGCATAGCCGGCGTGGAGTCGCAATCCACGGCGCGCCGTCCAGCTCATCACCACGTTGCGGTTGCGGGTCAGTCGCAGCGGCGTACCTGCGGGCAGGCCGAGGCGCTCCAAGCGGGCACGCAGCGCGTCGCGTTCGGGGCCGCCTGGGGCGGGCGGTGCAACCCGGTCCGCTCCGAACGGCAGCGCCAGCTGGTCGGCGTCAGCCGGAGGCCGGCTGGAACTCCGGGATCCGGACACGGGGGAATACCTGCTCGGCACCGGCGCGAAACGCATGTTGGCCCCGGTCCCAGACGTAGTGTCGCACGGTGATGGAGGTGGCGTCGGCCACCACGTAATTGAGCGCCGACGCGCGGTCGCCCCGGGTGCGGGTGGTGTGCGTCCCCGACGTGGCCACCACCGCCCCGTTGGGAAGCTGCCCCATCCCTTCCTCGTGGTCGTGGCCGCACAGGACGAGGTCGACACCGGTGGCCATCACGTTGCGCCACGCCTGGCGCCACCGCGCCAACCCCATCCGTTGCGAGATCCCGCCGCGCAACAGGTTCTGGTGCATCACCAACACCCGCAGCAGGTCGGGACTCTCTTCGGCGAACAGCCGCGCCGCGCGGTCGGTCTCGCGAGCCGGCAGGTGCCCCTTCACCGCCATGTCGTTGAGGTTGGCGGTCATCGAACCGGCGACGACGCCGTAGCTGGTCAGCACCCCCACCAGGATCGCGCCGTCGATCACCAGCGTCGGCGTCAGGTCTTCACCGAAGTACCGGCGGAACTTCTCGTACTTCGGTCCGGCACCGATCAGATCGAACGGCGTCGCCCACCACTGCACGTCGTGATTGCCGGGGACCACCAGTGTCGGCGCCAGCCGCCGCAGCGCCTGCACGAACACCAACGCCCGCTGGAACTCGCCGTGGCGCGCCCGCTGGGTGATGTCGCCGGCAATCGCGACCGCCGACGGCGCGAGGTCGGCCGCCAACCCCTCGATCCCGGCGACCTGCTCCAGATCGACATCGTGCCCGAAATGCAGATCGGAGCACTGCAGGATCGAGACGCGCGTCACCAGAACACCCGGATGCGGTACGTCAGCATCACTGTACCTTTCGCTGGTATGGTCAGCGGGAACACGGTCCGGGTCGACGAGCGCTTTTCGGCCGGCACCGAACTTTCCACCACCGACCAGTCGCCGCTGTGATCCTCGCGGACCTCCACGACGATCGCCGAGTCCTTCGCGTTCGAGACCGTCACCCGGTACGCCGCGGTGGCGGAATTCTGTCCGCTGGTCGCCGACCGGACCACGGTGTAATCGGTCTGCACGCGCTTGGCGGTCACGTCGAACGCCGTGCCGGCATCGAGCAGCAGCTCGGCGCCGGGGGCAGTGTGGTCGATGTCGGCCTGGCCGATCAGTTGCACCCGCCCACCGCCATCGCGATCGAAAATGCTGACCGATCCGGCCGGCAACGGCAGATCGCCGAACGGCGTCTTGATCTGGTGCGCCAGGTGGTACTGCACCGCCACCGGGACCGTCAGCTCGTCAGGCTGCCGTTCGAGCGTGCCGTAGAACGGCATGCCGCCCGGCACCACAAAACGGCGATCCGCCACGGACACCGCCGGCGCGAACAACGGCACCACGATCACCACGCCCGGCGTGAACGTGACCCGGTCGGGGAGGGTGTAGACGTGCACCTCGCCGACCGCCGCACTCGTTGTCATGTCCATGGGGGCCCCCTGCGCCCGCGCGACGGCGCTCGATTCATACGCCTTGGCCGCATACGGTTGTGGCGCCCGGTTCTGTCCGATGTCGCCCGCCAGCAGCTGCACCTCGGCGTTGGCGAGATCGAGCGCCCCGGTGGAGATCACGGCGGAGCCCTCGATGTGGCCGCCGGTCCCGACGAAGAGCCGGTACATCGCCTGCCAGGAGCTGCCGCTCGTTTCGTACATCACGGGAAACCCCGGACGCGCCCGGTCGCTCTGCAGCGTCACATCGGCGGTCTGTGCCGCCGGGACCAGGTCGCGCGGCCAGAGAATGCGGCCCGGGCGGCCGAACACCACGCCGCCATCGGCCCATTCCCACCGCTCCGGATCCATCGAGAGCAGCGTGGCCGTGCGCGGTGACTTGTCACCCTGATCGATCGAGAACGGCTTGCCGACGTTGCGGCGGAGCAGTGCGTCCTCGGAGATCCCCTGATCCGCCGAGACGCGACCGATCGTCACACCGGAATCGAGCGATGCCAGGGTCCACGCGTCGAACGGACCGATGGCCAGCGTCTGGGTGGACGTCCCGGCCGGCACCGTCACCGGAATCGTGCGCCGCACCAGCACGGTGCCGGCACTGAACAGCGTCACCGAGGGACCGGCCGGCGATTGCCCCGCGGCCGCCGCTGCCGCCACCAGGAACGACGCGCCGAGCGTGGTCGCGATTCTCTGCTTCATGGCAGCATCTCCATGGCGATGCGGTGCGCGATCAGGCGCACCAACAGGAACGTGATCGGGACGGCCAACGCGGCGTACCACCGTCCCATCGTGCTCGGCGGCAGGTGCCAGAGATTCCATCCGGCCACCACGACGATTGCCGCCACCGCACTCTTCCAGGCGATCCGCCGGGCCAGGACGGTTCGGCGCGCCAGGCACTCGGGGCAGCGGTCGCCGAACCCGATCCCCTCGACGAACCGGCCGCACTCCACGCACGGAACTTCACGCCACCCGGCGGGCGACGGCATCGCCGAACTCCCGGGTACCGGCCGTTCCGCCCAGATCACGGGTGCGCACTCCGTCGGCCACGATCGTCGCCACCACCGCGCGCCGGATCCGTTCGGCCGCCGCGTTCTCGGCGAGATGATCGCACATCATCGCGGCCGCCAGGATGAGCGCGGTGGGATTGGCCACGTCACGCCCGGCGATATCGGGAGCAGACCCGTGGACCGCTTCAAAGATCGCCGCCTCGGTGCCGATGTTCCCGCCCGGCGCGAGTCCCAACCCGCCCACCAGTCCCGAGATCTCGTCGCTGAGGATATCGCCGAACAGGTTGGTCGTCACCAGCACCTCGAACTGCTCCGGGCGGAGCACCAGCTGCATCGCGCAATTGTCGACGATCAGTTCCTGCAGTTCGATCCGCCCCGCATACTCGCCCGCCACCTGCTGCCCCACCTCGAGAAACAGCCCCGACGTGAACTTGAGAATATTGGCCTTGTGGACCAGCGTCACGCGCTTCCGGCCCATCCGGACAGCATAGTCGAACGCGTACCGCACCACCCGCTCAGACTCCGTCCGGGTGACGACGGCCACCGACTCGGCCTGACCATGTGGATCACCATCCACCTCGACCCATTGCTCCCGGCCGATGTAGAGCCCTTCGAGATTCTCGCGAATCAACACCATGTCGATGCCGGCATACCGTCCGCCGGGCACGATGGTTCGCGCCGGCCGGACGTTGGCGAAGAGCTCGAACTCCTTCCGGAGCGCCACGTTCACCGAGCGGAAGCCGCTGCCCACCGGGGTCGTGAGCGGCCCCTTGAGGGCCAGATGGGTGTGGCGGATGCTGTCTAGCGTGGCCTGCGGCAGCGGATCACCGCAGGCTTCGACCGCCGTCACGCCGCCTACCTGGCGATCCCATCGAAAGTCGATTCCGGTCCGGGCCAGCACGGCGAGTGTCGCGGCGGTGATCTCGGGACCGATGCCGTCACCGGGGACGAGCGTGATGTCGTATGGCATTCATTCGGGAAGCGGCAGGATGCGCGCCACCGCTGCGGCCAGCGCGGACGCGGCGTCAGGGCCGGTTCCGACCGGATGACTGCGCCACAGAACCGATCCGGTTCGGCTGTCGGCCAGCACGAACGTCGCCGCTACCCGGACGCTGTCGCTGCCGAACGCCGTGAATTCGAGCAGCGCCGGGATCATGACGAACCGGCTGTTGGTGAGCGCCGTCAGCGTGCGCAGGTACCCGAGCAACGGGTCGGGAACATGATCGCGATGATCGCTGGCCATCAGCTCCTGTCCCATCCGCTCGGGATCGGGAGCGATCGACGGCGCGCGGTGCGCCACGCGGCGGAGGGTGTCGGCCGACACCCATCGGACATCGGGTCCGCGCGAATCGAAGCTGTCGAACAGGATCGAGTCGGCCCACCGGACCCGGGCATCCCGCGTGGCGGGGAAATCCGCCGGAGCGCGGCTACCCGCGGCGACGACCACCAACGTGGAGGGGACGATCGGGATGGACTGATCGGCCAGCGGCGCCAGCGCCAACCCCGGCGCCGGCAACGGCTTGGCGCCGCGCTGCCCCGCCGCCGGACCGGCGAGCAATACCGTACCGAGCAGCGCCGCGCCGATACGCACGGCTGCCACCCGCGAAGACGTGAAGTGTGTCACCGCGGAAAGCTATTCCAGCGAAAGACCGCCGTCTACCACGATGGTCTGGCCGGTGATGTGGCGCGCGGCGTCGGAACAGAGGAAGGAGATCACCCGCGCCACGTCTTCCGGCTCGGCGAGCCGTCCGAGGACCGCCCGCTTCCGGGTGCGTTCGATCAGGTCGCTGGGTAGCTGGTCGAGCCGCTCACTGCGAATGAACCCCGGGGCCACGGCGTTGACGTTGACGTTCGACGGGCCGAGTTCCACCGCCGCCGCGCGGGTCAGCCCTTCGAGCGCCGCCTTGCTGGCGGCGTAGTTGGAGACACCGAAGCCGGGACGGAGCGCCTGATGCGCACTGACGTTGACCACCTTTCCCCACCGCTGCCGGCGAAAATGCGGCGAACAGGCCGAAAGGCAGTGGAACGCGCCGTTGACGTTGGTGGCCATGACCGCATTCCAGGCCGCCGCCGACAAGCGCCAGAGCGCGCCATCGTGGGCGATGCCGGCGTTGTTGACCAGGTGGTGCACGCCGCCGAAGCGGCTGATCACGTCGTCGATGAAGCGTTCCACCTGCTCGCGATCGCGGACGTCGCAGCGGGCCGCA
This sequence comes from uncultured Gemmatimonadales bacterium, assembly GCA_963697065.1. Taxonomy (GTDB): domain Bacteria; phylum Gemmatimonadota; class Gemmatimonadetes; order Gemmatimonadales; family GWC2-71-9; genus Palsa-1233. Next base: position 1,270,297 of record CAVOMQ010000001.1, on the reverse strand, counting down.
TAGACATCAGCTCCCATCGCCGACAGCGTCGTCTCGGTGAGAAGCGCGCTCGCCTCGACGTCCCGGCGGTCCATTTCGTACCAGCAGAACGCGACCCGGCACCCCAACCGCGCAAATTCCATCGCGATGACCCGGCCGAGGCCGGTGGCCCCCCCGGTGACCACTGCCACCAGCCGCCCCGTAGCCGCTGCGGTGGGTGCGGGTTTAGGCTCCGTGAGCGTTGCGGAGCCCCCGGCCGGCTGCGAAAGCGCGGCCGCCCACGGCTCGGCGGGATTACCGGACGGAAACGGCATCGGAGCGAAGCTACGGGCCGGTGATGGAGCGAGCAAGCTGCGACGCGACGCCCCGGGCGGGCATCTCGACACTGGGCCACCAACCGCCCGTACCCCGTGCAGGAGTAATCGATGATTGCCTCGAACCGCCTGATGCGCTGCGCCGTGGCAGCGTGCCTCGTGACCGCGGGCGGCCTGACCGCCCTTTCCGCCCAATCGGTGCCCACTGTCCCCCTCGGCAAGCGGACCGGGCGCTCCAAGTACTCATTCGGACATCTCTATGCCGCGGCGGCACTCCCCGATGGACGGGTGGTGGCGAGCGACTCGAAATCCAATTTCTTCCGCATCGTCGACTTCAAGAACGGCGGCGACGTCGCCACCCTCGGCGTCCAGGGCGACGATCCCGACATGTACCGCACCGCCAACGCCGTCTTCCCCGTCGCCGGCGATTCGCTCCTCCTCCTCGACCTTGCCGGCCACAAGTTCCTCAAGGTTTCGCCCACGGGCGAAGTCGCCGGTACCGAGCCGCTGCCGACGATGGCCGGGAGATTGCTGGCGGTGCCGGCCACGGCCGATGCCGCCGGCAACATCTACTTCGTCCGCGACTCGTTCGACGTGGCGAAGCGATCACCGGTACCGTTCGCGAAGATCATGCGCCAGCCGATCGCCGGCGGCACCCTCGTGCCGATCGGTGAACTGCAGCGCTTCGCGCCCGGGGACACCGGCGCCAAGGGGATCATGCCGTTTCCCGCGCGCGACGCGTGGGCGCTCCGCCCCGACGGCCTCGCGGCCCGCGTCACCGCGGATTCCTACCAGGTCATCTGGAGCCGTGACGGGCACGAAGCCGGCCACACCGGTCCGTTGCCGTACCACCCGGTTCCGGTCGACGCCGCCGAGCAGCAGGCGTTCCGCGATTCGGCCGCCGCCGCCATGCAGGCGATGACGACCCAGCTGGCGCAGATCATGTCGAAGGATTCGGGCGGCCGCGGCGTCACCATGATGCCCGGCGGCGGCATGCGCGTGACGATGGGCGGGCCGCCCCCCGATGGCGCCATGATGGGCGGCGGCGGCGCCGTGACGGTGACGCGGATGGTCGGTGGCGATGGCGGCGGGACGGTGGCCTTCGGCGCGCCGGGCGATGCCCCACCCGGCGGCGTAGCGAGCGGCGGCCCGGCGATGAAGCCGACCATGCCGCCGATCGGCCCGTTCCCCGCCACCAAGCCGCCGATCACCGCCGGCTCGGCGACGGCGATGTTCGACGCGGCGGGGATGGTGTGGATTGCGCGAAGCCGCGCGCACGATGATCACGTGCCGCACTACGACGTGGTGGCGGAAGGCCGCGGGCTGGTCGCGCACGTCGACCTCCCGGAGGGCACGCGCATCGTGGCGTTCGGACCGGGAGTGGTCTACCTCGCGCACCCCGATGGCGACCAGGATTATCTCGAGCGGTACGCGCTGCCGAAGTTCTAGCCTCACGGGCCGCGGCGGCGCGCGTTAGCTTCTGCTGATGCTCGCCGCCCTGGTCTGGCTCGTCGTCAGCGCCGCCGGCGCGTGCGGATGGGCGGTGCTGGCGCTTCATCGCGGAGAAACCGTCAACGCCGCGTGGCTGCTGCTCGCCGCCGTCTGCACCTACCTCGTCGGCTACCGCTTCTACAGCAAATTCATCGCCAATCGCATCGTCCGGCTCGACGACAGCCGCACCACGCCCGCGCATCGCCTCGCCAACGGCCGCGACTTCGTCCCGACGTCGCGCTGGGTGCTCTTCGGCCACCACTTTGCCGCGATCGCCGGCGCCGGTCCGCTGGTGGGGCCGGTGCTCGCCGCGCAGTTCGGCTACCTCCCCGGCACCATCTGGATCGTCGTCGGTGTCGTCCTCGCGGGTGCCGTGCAGGACTTCGTCATCCTGGCCGCCTCGGTCCGCCGCGACGGCAAATCGCTCGGCCAGATGGCGAAAGAGGAAGTCGGTCCGGTCACCGGCTGGTGCGCCATGGTTGCCATCCTTGCGATCATGGTTGTCCTGCTGGCCGTGCTCGCGCTGGTGATCGTCAAGGCGCTGGCGGAGTCACCGTGGGGCGTCTTCACGCTGGCGTGCACCATTCCGATCGCGCTCGGCATCGGGTTCTGGATGAAGGTGGTGCGCCCGGGGCACACTCTCGAGGCCACGGCCGGCGGTCTGGTGCTGGTGATGGTGGCATTGATCGCCGGGCGTTGGGTGGCGGCTTCGCCGACGCTGGCGCCGTGGTTCACCTGGCAACCGGTCACGATCGCGTGGGCGTTGATGGGCTATGGCTTCGTCGCGTCCGTACTGCCCGTCTGGATGCTGCTCGCGCCGCGCGACTATCTCTCCACGTTCATCAAGATCGGCACCATCGCCGCGCTCGCGCTGGGCATCGTGCTGACGCTGCCGGTACTGCAGCTGCCGGCGGTGACGCGCTTCGTCAACGGCACCGGACCGGTCTTTGCCGGCTCGCTCTTTCCCTTCTGCTTCATCACCATCGCGTGCGGGGCCATCTCCGGGTTTCACGCGCTGGTCGCCAGCGGCACCACGCCCAAGATGCTCGACAAGGAAAGCGACGCACGGGCCATCGGCTACGGCGCCATGCTGGTGGAATCGTTCGTGGCGGTGATGGCGATATGCGCGGCGGCGATCCTCTCCCCCGGCGTCTATTTCGCGATGAACGCGCCGCTGGCACTGCTCGGCGGCAATGCCGCAGCAGCCGTCCAGGCGGTGCAACACTGGGGCTTCACGCTGGCGCCGGGACAGATGGATGCACTGGCACGCTCGGTCGGTGAAACGACGCTGCTGGCGCGCACCGGCGGCGCACCGACGCTGGCGGTGGGGATGGCGCAGATCTTCTCGGGGGCGTTCGGCCCGTCGCTGACCGCCCTCTGGTATCACTTCGCGATCATGTTCGAGGCGCTGTTCATCCTCACCACCATCGATGCCGGCACCCGGGTGGGGCGCTTCATGATGCAGGAACTCGCCGGCCACCTCTGGCCGCCGCTGGGGCGCACCTCGGCGTATCCCGCGACGATTGCCGCCTCGGCGCTGATCGTCGCGGCGTGGGGCTGGTTTCTGATCCAGGGTGTCACCGATCCGCTCGGCGGCATCAACTCGCTCTGGCCGCTGTTCGGGATCGCGAATCAGTTGCTGGCAGCGGTGGCGTTGTCGGTGGGCACCACCCTGATCATCCGCGTCGGCCGGGCGCGCTACGCGTGGGTGACGCTGGTGCCGCTGGTATGGGTACTGGCGGTGACCACCACGGCGGGCTGGCAGAAGATGTTCGCCGCCGACCCGCATCTGGGCTTCCTGGCCCATGCCGCTGAGACCGCCGCCGCCGTCGGCACAGGCACCCTCGACGCCGCCCGCGGCTCGCGCCTGGTCTTCAACGATCGAGTAGACACCGCGCTGTGCGGGCTCTTCCTGCTGGTCACCTGGGCCGTGGTGGTGACGTCGGCGCGGGTGTGGCTGGTGCCGAAGGCGCGCGCGGCGGTGCTGGAACCGGCGGGGGAGGTCGCGTGAAGAAAGAAGATCGTGGGCCGTGGGTCATGGGTCATGAGCCGGTGCAGCGGGCCATCCGGACCGTCCGCCGGGTCATGGGCATGCCCGACTACGAGGCGTACGTCGAGCACCTGCGCGGCTGTCACCCGGAGCGGGAGATCCCGACCGAGCGCGAGCATCTCGACGAGTTTCTCAAGGGAAAGTACGACGGGGGCCCCAACCGCTGCTGCTGACGCCGGTTAGTGCGACAACGCGTAGACGATGTAGTTGACGCCCAGCTTGTAGGCTTCGTTCGACTGCGAGATCGGCAGGAACCCTTCGCCGGAAAATTCCCAGAACTGCGACACGTCGGTGTTGAAGTTGACGATCGCCAGCATCCGCTTGGTCGGGTCGTTGTCCTGGTAGATCGCCTTCAGCACCGGCGGTCCGGCGTCGTAGGCCTGCGGCAGGATGTCGAAGCTGTTGATCTCGTAGAACGAATGGAAGATCGGTGATTGCGGGGTGAGGTCGAAGAACTGCACACCGGGAAGGATTTTCTCCATGTTGGCCGCGAAATTCTCCCAGCCGTCGTTCCCCATTCGGTAGTCTTCACGGAAGTCGTCGAAGATGACGAAGCCGCCCTTCGCCAGGTAGGTGCGCAGCGCCGGAATCTCCTTGTCCTGCAACACCCACCACCCGGCTTCGGTCATATAGGCCACCGGGTACTTGAAGAGCTCGGCGTCGTCGATGGCCACCACCTTGCTCACGTCCATTCGCGGATGGACAAAGCTCAACGCGTTCAGGATCTGCACCAGGTTGTATTCGGCGTTGGGATACCCATGCGCCCACGCCGGCAGGCCGCGGTAGTAGTAGCCCTGCGGCGAGCGCGTCACGTAGCTCAGGCGAGCAAAGGTGAACCGACCGTCGTAAGCGACCTTGGCCACGTCGGGCGGCGGCGCCTGATAGCCATAGCCACGGAAGCGCTGCGCGGCGAGCGGCAGCGCCGACGCCACCACCGTCACCGCCACGGCCGACATGCCGATTGCGCCTCGCACCAACCGCCGCGTCATGAAGGAATCCTGCACCCGATCCCGCGGCCGGGAAAGGGGCGCCGGAGCCGGGGTGCAGAAATGAACGGGGCCGGCGTCGCCGCCGACCCCTGTGTCCGCTGGCGCGGACCTCCGGAACTGGTTGGCCAGCCTACTTGAGAAACAGCAACTCGCGATAGCTCGGCAACGGCCAGAGATCGGCGGCCACCTGCGACTCCAGTGCGTCGGCCACCTTCCGCAGCTGCTCCATCGCCGGGCGGACCTTGTTGCGGAAATGGGTCGCGTGGCTCACCGGGTCGTCGTCGTGATGTTGTGCCGTCGCTTCGAGCGCCGCGAGGGCACGCCGGAACTCGGTCACCGACCCCACGAAACCTTCCAGCGCCTTGACCGTGTCGTCGCAATCGACACCTGCCCCTTCGGTCTCGGTGACGGCGGAAGCCAGTTCCGTCTGGCACCGGATCGCCGCCGGAAGCAGCATCGTGCGGGTCATGGCGATCATCGTTTCCGCTTCGATGCCCAGCTGCTTGACGTACTTCTCCACCGCGATGTGGTACCGCGACTCGACCTCGGCCTTGTTGAGGACGCCGTACTTCCGGAACAGGTCGACCGTCTTCTTCGACTTGAGAATCGGGAACGCGTCGACCGAATCGCGCAGATGGGGTAGCCCCCGGCGTTTGGCTTCGGCGTGCCACTCGGATGAATAGCCGTCGCCGTCGAAACAGACCCGCTTGTGCTCCTTGATGGTGCGCTTGAGCACGCCCAGGACGGCGCTCTGCATCTTCGCCGCAGTGGGAGTGGAGCCAGCCGCCTTTTCCAGCTCGGTGATCAGGTCGTCGAGCGACTCGGCCACGATGGTGTTGAGCACCGTGTTGGGCCACGCGATGGACGCCGTCGATCCGACGGCGCGGAATTCGAACTTGTTGCCGGTGAACGCGAACGGCGATGTCCGGTTCCGGTCGCCCGAATGGCGCGGCAGCTGCGGCAGCGTGTTGGCGCCGAGGTCGAGCGTGCCGCCCTTGAGCGTCCGCTTCGGCAACCCCTGCTCCACCTGCGACAGGATGTCGGTCAGCATCTCGCCCAGGAAGATCGAGATGATCGCCGGGGGCGCTTCGTTGGCCCCGAGCCGGTGGTCGTTCCCGGCCGAGGCGATGCAGGCGCGCAGCAGGTCGGCATGGACATCCACGGCACGGATCACCGCGCAGAGGAACACCAGGAACTGCATGTTGGTGTGAGTCTCGTCCTGCGGATCGAGGAGGTTGACGCCGGTGTCGGTCGACATCGACCAGTTGTTGTGCTTGCCGCTGCCGTTGACGCCGGCGAACGGCTTTTCGTGCAGCAGCGCCTTCAGGCCGTGGCGGTCGGCCACGCGCCGCAGGATCTCCATCAGCACCATCTGATGATCGCTGGCGATGTGTGACGTCTCGAACAGCGGCGCGATCTCGTATTGCCCAGGTGCCACCTCGTTGTGGCGCGTCTTGACCGGCACGCCGACCCGGAAGAGTTCCTCTTCGGCCTCGGCCATGAATGCCAGCACCCGCTCGGGAATGGCGCCGAAGTAGTGATCTTCGAGCTGCTGGCCCTTGGGCGGCCGGGCCCCGAACAGCGTCCGCTCGCAGGTGACCAGATCGGGACGACGGTAGAACAGCTCCTTGTCGACCAGGAAGTACTCCTGCTCGGGCCCGACGGTGGTGAAGATGCGGGTGACGCCGGCGTCGGTGCCGAAGAACTTCAGCACCCGCATCGCCTGCTTCGACAGCGCCTCCATCGACCGCAGCAGCGGGATCTTGGTGTCGAGCGCCACCCCGGTCCACGACACGAAGCCGGTGGGAATACAGAGCGTGGTGGCGTTGCCGTGACGCGTCAGGAAGGCCGGCGAGGTGGCGTCCCAGGCGGTATAACCTCGGGCCTCGAACGTGGCGCGCAGCCCGCCCGACGGGAACGACGAGGCATCGGGCTCGCCCTGGGTCAGGTCGGAGCCGGAGAAGTTGTAGATCACGCCGCCCATGCCGTCGGGCGACACCAGCGAATCGTGCTTCTCGGCGGTGAGCCCGGTGAGCGGCTGGAACCAGTGGGTGAAATGGGTGGCGCCACGCTCCACGGCCCAGTCCTTCATGGTGGCGGCCACGATGTCGGCAATCCGCGGGTCGAGCGGTTCGCCGCGATCGATGGTGTGCAAGAGCGACTTGTACACCGCCTTCGGCAACCGCTTCTGCATCACATGTTTGGAGAAGGTGTCGGCACCGAAGACGGCATCGAGGCGGCTGGCGGCGGAACGGTCGGCAACATCGGTCACGGGGTGGCGGTCCTTTCGGCAGAGCGTGGCGGTGGGGTGAACGGCAGCTAAGCTAGTCCCGGCGGACCGCGATTCAAGTGATGATTAGCTGGCTTATCTCACTCTGGCACCTCCCCAGCCCGGAATCGCGCCACAAAGCCGGATACGGGCGGAATTATCGCCGAGAAATCGTCAATTCATTAGCGGGCTCAACTTATTCCCGGGGCGCGTCATCGCCGCGCGGCGCGGCGCCCCCGACGCCACCAACCAGCCCCCCGCGGCCACCGCGCTGGCCGCCGCCGACCACTGCAGCGCCACTGTCGTGCTGGTCCGGTCGACGAGCAGACCGAAGGCGAGACCCGCGAGCAACGCCGTCACCCCGAAGACGCTCTGCGCCCGGCCGAACGCCCGCCCCGTTCCCCGGGGAGCCAGGCGCGCCACCAGGGTGCGCTCGGCGGGTTCGCTCAGCGCCGCGACCGCGGCCACCAGGAGAAAACTCGCCACGAGTGCGGCGGGTCTGGTGGCTCGCGCCAGCGCGAAGGCGCCGACCGCGGCGAGCGCACCGGCGGTGGCGACCGACCCGCGCTCGCCCATCCAGTCGACCCAGCGTCCCGCCGGATAGGCCACGGCGGTGCGCACGACATGGAGCCCCGACCAGATCAGCGGAATGAGCGCGACGGCCAGACCGCGACGTTCGAGGTGGAGCAGCAACAGCGTTTCGGGGAAGCGCACCGCGAGCAGCGCGGCGAGCGCCAGCACCGGCAGCCAGAACGATTCCGCCGATCGCACGGCGACGCTCGAGGCACCCGTCGCCGGCGTACCGCCATGTGGTGGCGGCGCGCGCCGCAACGTCGCCAGCAGCACCACGAGCATCGCGACGCCAGGAAGGGCACTGCCGAGGATCACCTGGCGGGGCGTGAATCCGCCCATCGTGAGCAGGGCCCAGCCGATCAATCCACCGAGCATTGCGCCGGCATGGTCCCAGCTGCGCTGGAACCCGAATGCCCGGCCGCGTTCGCCGGGGGGCACCGACTGCACGATCATGGCATCGCGCGGCGGCGAACGGGTACCCTTGCCGACCCGGTCGGCGATACGCAGCGCCACGACCGCACTGCCGGCGGACGCCAGCCCCATCAGTGGCCGGACCAGCGCGGCCAGGCCGTAGCCGGCAAAGACCAGGCGGCCGCGCTTGCGCCGATCGGCGAAGCGGCCGGCGATCCAGCGCATCGTCGAGTCGGCCAGCGCGCTGGCACCGTCGAGCGCGCCGAGCATGGCCGCGGTGCCGCCCAGCGCGCCGACGATGAATGCCGGAAGCAGTGGGTAGACCATTTCGCTCGCGATGTCGTTGAGCGCCGACACCGCGGCGAAGCCGCGTACCACGAACGGAAGGCGCTCTTCCGTCAGCCGGTCAGCGCCCATCGCGCCATCGGCACCGCCAGCCCGCCACCGGCAAGTGCCATCCGCAGAAAGTCGTTCGGATCGCCGCCGGTTTCGGCGTACCACGCCTGCCATGCCTCATGTGCCAGACCGGCGGCAAGCGCCGCGAACGGCTGCTCGCCGGCGCGGTACATGATCCGGCGGGCATCGTGTTCGTCGTCGCCCACGATCCGCCGGGTCCGTTCGATCAGCTCACTGAATCCGGCGCGCCGCGATTGCAGCAGCAGGTCGGCTTCGGCGGCGGCGCCGTCTTCGAGGGCGCGGTAGGCGAGGACCAGGCGCAGCTCGGGGGCCGCGAGCAGATCACTGGTGCGGAGCATCGCCGCGAGCGTCCGCCCCCACCCGTCGAGCAGGCCGGGCGCAATGAGCAGGCGGCGCACCGGGCGTGACTGCGCCGCGGCGGCAGCGATCAGCATCCGCGCGGCGTGATCGCGCACCGCCAGCACCGTCAGCGACGCGGCATCGTCGGCGGCGATCGGCGGGTCCGGGGGGGCACCGGGGGGAACCGGAAGTCCCATCCCGCCGAGCGCGGCGGCGGTCCGTTGCCAGATCTCGCGCCACTCGCCGGTCAATCGGTCGAAGTCGTCTTCCTCGACGCGGCGTTGCGCCGTCATCGCATCGGGCCACGCCTCGTGCCCGAGGTCCGCGGCGTGCTTGGCGAGGCCGCGTTCGACACCGGTGCGCCGGAGCTCGAGCACCCGCAGCGTCCCCTGAACGCCTGCGGGCGTGGCACTCAGCGTCCGCAGCCGTGCAGCGACGACGTCCTCTCCGAATCCCGCCACGCCGGCGCCGCGCGCCGGGGCGCGCAGCCAGTCGAGGTGCGCGTTGAGCGCCGCCTGCGCCGCCCGCACCGTCTCGGTCTCGACGTACTCTTCGGCGGCCATCAGTTCGTCGTCGAGCAGTTCGGCCGCCATCACCGCCGAGCGCACCAGGTAGTCGGGGGCCGGGCGCGCGTCGCGTTCCAGCAACGCGAACATTTCCGGCACCGCACCGATGCGCGCCGCCAGCGACTCCGCGTCCGGGCCGGCGTCGCCGTCGCCCAGCACCTGCTGGACCGCCAGCACGGTATGCTGCAGCGGGCGGGCCGGGTTGCACGACTCGGCGTCGGCCTCGGCAACGCACTCCACCAGGTCGGCCCGCAAGGTGTCGAGCAGCATGGTGCGGTCGACTTCGTCGTCGAGCGCCGCAACGTCGCCCAGTCCCTCGACCGCGTTCGCCACGCTGCGCAGCGCCACCACATGTGCCCGGAGCGCCAGCGGGTCGAACCGGCCCAGCCGGCGGCGGCTCTCCGGCGGCGCATCGACCGGGTAGCGCAACGGATCGCGCTGCCGGGCAATGTCGAGATACGAAGCCAGCAGCGAGTCGAGTTCGGTCATGCGCGCCCCACCACCTCGGAATGCGAACCGAATGATCCCGAGCCCGTGAAGTCCGATACGCGGACGTGATCGCCGAGCAGCGCGTCGGTCACCGTGGACCGCTCGATGACACACCCGCGCCCGGCGATGACGTTGGCGAGTGCGGCGTCGCGGACCGTCGTGCCGGCTTCGAGGGTGACGTTCGGGCCGATGGTGCAGCGCTCCAGGACACAGCCCTCCTCGATCAGCACCGGCGGTACGAGTCGGACGTCGCGCCCGGCCGGCGGGTTCCGCGCCGCGCCGTGGGCCAGCAGGATGCCGTTCGTTTCCAGCAGCGTGCCGAGCTGGCCGCAGTCGTACCACCCCGACACCGGCGCGGTGCGAATGCGACAACCGTGATCGATCATGTGCTGGAAGGCGTCGGTGAGATAGTACTCGCCCTTCTGCTTCGGCGCCGCGAGGACGTGATCGATCCCTTGCCAGAGAGCGTCGACGTTCCGGATGAAGTAGAGCCCGATGTTGGCCAGCCGCGAGATCGGTTCCGAGGGTTTCTCGACGATCCGGGTCATGTAGCCGTCGGCATCGGTGACCACCACGCCGAAGCGCTGGTAGTCGTCCACCTCCATCGCCCAGATGATGCCGTCGTCGCGACTGCGCGCCGCGAGGGTCAGGTCGGCGTCGAAGACGGTATCGACGAAGATGATCATCACCGGACCGTGCACGTGCGGGCGAGCCAGGTTGACCGCGCCGGCGGTGCCGTCCTGCACCCGCTGTTCGATGAAGCGCGACGGTGTGCGGTAACGGCTGCGGGCGTAGGCTTCGACCTGATCCTTGAGGTGCCCGGTGATGAAGATCAGCTCCTCGACGTCGAGACCGTCGAGCCGATCCATCACCCAATCCATGACCGGGCGGCCCGCCACCTTGAGCAGCGGCTTGGGAACCAGGTGGGTGTGAGGGCGCAATCGCGTCCCCTTCCCCGCCAGCGGGATGATCACTTGCATGGCCGTCCTCGTCTTGTTGCTGCCGGCGCTACGGACTGTGGCGGCCGTATCGATCCTGCAGGCGCACCAGGTCGTCGAGTTCCGGCGTGGAAGCTTCGAGCACGTCGCTGTCGGTCACCGCTTCGATCTGGTGGATGGTCGGCGCCGGAATGTGCACCGACTCGCCGGCGCGAAAGGCGCGCTCGCGTGGTGTGGCACCGGGAGCGTCCCACGTGCGCAGGATCAGCTCGCCGGAGAGCACGTGCATCGTTTCGTCCTTGACGTGATGGTACTGCACGGACAGGAGATGCCCGGCCTTGACATGCAGCATCTTGCCCACATAGCGGTCGGTGTGTGCCCAGATCAGCTCGTGTCCCCATGGCTTGTCGACCCGTCGCGGTACCTCGGCCATCAGCGCTCCAACGGAGAAAACGAAAACGACGATGGGGACGTCGGGCACTCGCGGACACAGACGCCGCACCCGACACAGCCTTCGACCTTGAGCACGGGGTGGCCGTCGCCATCCAGGATCAGCGCCGCATCGCCCACCGGACAGGCTTCGGCGCAGGCCCCGCAGGCTTCGCCCTCGAAGGTAATGCACCGCTGCGGGTGAAACGTGATCTGCCCCAGTCGCACGCCGCGCCAACCCGTTTCGGGAACCACGAGTGCCTCGGTGGGACAGGCGGCGGCACACGGCATGTCGGTGCACGCCACGCACGGGATCCGTTCCGGCTCGAGGCGCGGCGTCCCCGCCGCCAATCCGGCTTCGGAGCCGAGATAGCGGATGGCGCCCGCCGGGCACGCCGGCGCGCACAGCCCGCAGCGCGTGCACGCCGCCAGGAACGCAATCTCGGGCATCGCGCCGGGCGGGCGCACGTAGCGCTGCTGCACGATGCGATCTTCGGTGGCCTGTGCCACCCGGTCCACCGCCTTGCCCAACGCCAGGCGGAGAAAGCGGCGCCGGTCGCCGGTGAAGTCCGTCACGGAATGACCGGCGAGATCGCGAACACGATCCGTCCCGGCGCGAACTGGTGCTGTACCCGGGCGATGGCGTACGCCGGCGTGCTCACCAGCAACGGCACATCGATGCGGGTCTGGAACGTCGTGGTTCCGATCCGGTGCTCCAGCCGCAGACCGACCCCGGCATCGGCGAAAAACGTCCGCGGATAGAGCGCCAGCACCGGCGAATCGCCGGCGCCGCCGAACCACTGCCGGCTGCCCAGTACGCCGGCATCGGCGAACGCCGCCACCGTGACCCGGCGCACCACGCCCCCTCGGAAGGTCAGCACTGCATCGCTCACTTCGGCGTTGAGGGCGGCGAGACGATCGCTTGACAACGTCTCGTCGAACCCGCGCAGGTCGCCGCCGCCGGGCGTCTGCCACCGGCACCAGCAGTCGTCGAGTACCAGCGGCGAGCCGACCGTCCGCAGGAAGGGATTGGCCATCTGCTGGTAGGGGTCGGCGCCGGCGGCGTACAGCCGCCGCTGCGCAACGACCGGATCGGCGCTGAACACACCGGCGGCATACCCGCGCAATCCCAGCGACACCGCACGGCCGAGACCGTGCCGCACGGAGAGTTCCAGCTCCGGGCGCGCATAGAGCTGCGCATCATAGCGCTCCGCCGTCGTGATGCCATCACCCGGGCGGGCGTACATCACTCCGCCGGACGCGCTGATCCGCATGTTGACGGACCAGGCGCCGGTACGCGCGTAACTGGTCCAGAGACTCCCCTCCAGCGTCCCGCCATTGTCCCACAACGCCGGTTCGAGATACCGCGTGTCATAGGTCGCCGTCCACGCCAGGGACGCCCCGGTCGAGCGAACCGGACCGAAGCCGAGGTGCGCTTGCTGCGTGTGCTCCAGCGACATCGACGCCCCCACCCGGCCTTCCAGGCGGAACAGCGACATCCGCTCGGTGGTGCGCGGCAGGCGCCACCATGTCGGGTCCGTGAGCGAGATCTCGACGCCGACATCGCGACGGCGCAACGTGTCCACCGCACCCGCCCCCGTGGCCCAGGTCACCGTCGCGGACAGGCGGTCGAACTGACCGAGGTAGTTCTCGCGCAGACGGGCGCCGGCCACCACGCCCCCGGGATCGTTGTACCATGCCACCGGCATGAGGCCCACCGTCCGGGCATCGCGTCGCGCGCGCGAGCTGAACCAGGTGTCGAAGTACACCTCCGTCGGTTCGTCGCCCAGCACGGCGCGCAGCGGCGAGAAACCCAGCGTCTTCTGGTTGTCGAGCATGTTCCAGTCGTGGGCATCCACCAGCGGATCGAGCAGCACTTTCCGCGGCTCGGACCGCGTCTCCACCGTCAACGACTCGCGCCGGGCGATCCCCTCGATCCGCGTCACGGCGGTGTCGTGCGCGCCGAGGACCGCCAGCAGCGCCGGGAATTGCCCCGGCGCGTTCCGCCGGATCTGCACCATCGTCTCCCAGCCGCTCGCGGTGCGGCGCCGTGTCGCGCCACGTACGGCATAGTCCGTCAGCACCACGCCGTGCAGCCACTGGGCGAAGAACGCGCGGAGATCGCGATGCGACACCTCTTCCGCGACCTGCTCGAACGCCTGCTCGCCGACATGGTGCAGCTTCCAGCGTGCGTAGTACGTCCGCAGGATCTGCAGCATCGTTTCGTCGCCCACCATGCGCTTCAGCTCTTCGAAGAACAGCTCGCCGCGATTGTAGATCATCTCGTTGTAGGTGTCGAAATCGCGGTAGTCTTCGCTCACCAGTGACACCGGCTGGGCGTCGCCGTTGAGTTCCAGCAGCAGCATGTTGACTTCGAGCGACCGCGCCGGGCCATCGCCGTGCCCGTGGGCTTCGCCCCACCAGTCGGTCTGGAACGAGGTGAACCCCTCGTCCATCCAGCCATCGCGCCACTCGTTGTTGGCGAGGATCCCCATGAGGTAGCTGTGGCCGCCCTCATGAAGATTGAGCCCCTGGGTGGGCGAGGCGTTCATCTGCATCATCGGCGCCTCGCTGCCGCCGCCGGCTTCGATCCGGTGCACGACTGTCATCTGCGGCCATGCGTACCCGCCGAAGATGGTGTCGAGCCATTGCAGGGTGGCAATGGTGCGGCCAACGACGACGCCATGTCCCCAGGTGGAATCGTCACCCGGCTGGTAGAGCACGTGCACCAGCGTGCCGTTCCATTCGCCGCCTTCGTATCGATAGTCGGGCGCCATGGTCAGCGCCACGCGATGGACATCGCGCGCCACCCAGAGCAGTTGCTTGCGACCCGGAGCGGGGGCGTTCGACGTCGCGAGCGTCGTGCCCTTCGCGGTGCACCCGGCGGGGGCGGCAACAGCCAGCGCCGCGCCGCCGGTCTCGACCGGATGGCGCGGGTCGCGATTGGCGCCGGCCCACCCCGGATCGCCGCAGACCGGCACACCGGTCGCCCCGACGACGTCGTCCGACGGGACGTCGAGCTTGACATAGAAGTCGCCGAATTCGCCATAGAACTCGCCGGCCGGATAGAGCGCGTGCTCTTCCCAGCCGTAGCGATCGTAGACCACGACGGCCGGATACCATTGCGCAAAGTCGTAGTGGCGGCCACGCCATCCCTGGCGGCGCGGCGGAATGGACGGCCGTCCGCTCCACGACATCGCGACCGCGAGCGAGTCGCCTGGCGGCAACGGCGCCGGCAGGTCGAATCGCACGATGGTCGAATCCGGCGCCAGCGGCCAGATCGGGGTGACCGCGACGCCGTTGATGGTCACGCCGGCCACGCGATCGTAACCGTAGTCGGGGTCCTTCAGGCGATCGAAGCGATGCACTCCTTCGGCGGCATCGGCGGCACTCCAGCGCGAGCCGGGCCGGAAGGCATTGAGGTAGAGATGGAACGCGATGCGATGCAGCGTGTCCGGCGACTGATTGACGTAGCGCAGCGTCTCGGTGCCGCCGATGGTGTGCGAGGCCTCATCCAGGCGCGCATCGATCTGATAGACGACGCGCTGTTGCCAGTAGGGCGTGGGTCCGGAATCGATCGGCGCCGCTGGAACGAGGACGAGGGCGAGGGCGTGGGCGAGGGCGAGGAACATGAGGTCCGAAACCTAGCGTGGCGAAAGGCGCCCATAGCCCATGGCCGCGGCTATCCCGCCAGCAGCCGCTGCCTGAGCATCTTCAGCTTCCGCCGTGCCGAGCCGTCGTACACCCGGTCGCCGATCCGGATGATCACGCCGCCGAGGATCGCCGGATCGGTGACGAAACCGGCGATGATCTGCTTGCCGATGGCCTGCGAGAGGCGCTCGACGATCACCTGGCGCATCAGGGCGTCGACTTCGCGACCGACCGTGATGCCGGCGCGGACCCGATTGAGCCGCGTGTCGACGAGCGTCCGGTACTCGTCGGCGATCTGGCCGATCAGCATCTGCCGGCCGCGACGGACCACGGCGGCGATGAACAGCGAGAACGGACGCGGCGTGTCCTGCAGGGCGTCGCGGAGGATCTTCACTTTCACCTCGCGCGGCACCCGGGGCGACATCAGCGCCGCCTCGATCGACGGCGTGCTCATCGCGGCGGCGGTCACGTCCAGCAGCTCGCCCCACGCCTCGACGCCGTCGGCTTCGGAGGCGAGCACCAGCAACACGTCGGCGTAGTTGCGCGCGATCGTGACCGGTCTCACCCTTCGGCTCCGATCGACGCGATGTACTCCTCGACCAGGCGGCGATCTTCCGCCGCCGTCATCCGCTCACCCACCACCCGGCCGGCGGCGGCGATGGCCAGGTCGACCGCCTCGCGGCGGATCCCGGCGATGGCCCGCTCACGCTCGGCGTCGATCTCGCGCCGGGCGCGGGTCAGCAACTCCTCCTGCTCCTGGCGGGTATGCTCGATGGCCAGCGCCCGCTCGCGTTCCGCGGCCTGGCGGGCCTCGGCGATGATCGCCTGCGCCTCGCCGCGGGAACTGGCCAGCAGCTCACGCTGCTCTCCCAGCGTCGATTCGGCTTCGCGGCGCAACCGCTCCGCGTCCTCGAGGTCCTTCTGGATCCGCTTCTCGCGCGCCACCGTGGCGGAGAGGATCTGCGGATAGACGAACTTCCAGAGCACGACCGCCAGCGAGATGAACACCAGCCAGGTCCAGATCGCCAACCCGATGGTGGGTTGAAACGGCGCCGGGAGATCGTTCATGACCAGTCGCTCCGCGGTTACTTGGTGAACAGGAACAGCAGCCCGAACACCAGCGCGATGATCGTCGTCCCTTCGAGCAGTGCCGCGAAGAGAATGCCGGCGCCGCGGATGTCGTTCTTCGCCTCGGGCTGGCGCGCGATCGCCTCGGCCACCTGGCCGCCGATCCGGCCCAGGCCGATCCCGGCGCCGATGATGGTCAGGCCGATGCCGATACCGGCACCGAGGCGTCCGAAGGACGCGGTCTGGGCGGTCGCCTGCTCGGCGGTCTGCAACAGCATGGGAAGCAGCATTGGATCGTTTCCGTTGCTCGGGAAGATTGCGCGTTGACCGCATCGCTCGCCGCGACACTCCGTCTCTTCCGGAACGGAGCCGCCCGATGGAGATCGCCGGGCGCCGCGCGCCCAATCTCCGGGCCGGCCCATCCGGGCCGGCTCACCCTCGCTCCACAGGATGCGCTGGGGAGCGAGGGACCTGCGTCAGTGATGTTCGGTCCGCATCAATCCGATGAAGACCGCCGTCAGCATGGCAAAGATGTAGGCCTGCAACGCCGCCACGAACAGCTCGAGCCCCATCACGCCCAGCACGATGAACGCCGCGCCGAACCCGACGGCGTAACTGAACACGCCGAAGTGCCCGAACAGGAACACGATCCCGAACAGCGCCAGGATCACGAAATGGCCCGCCGTCATGTTGCCGAAGAGACGGACCATCAGCGCGAACGGCTTGACCAGCTTCGACATGAATTCGATCGGCGCCATCATCAGCGACATCGACACCGAGGCCACCGGGCCGAGCCCCTCGACCTTGGGGAAGATCGTCCGCAGATAGCCCTTGAGACCGAGCTGGATGCCGCACTGCACTTCGAAGACGAGGAACGCGATCAGCGCCAGCGCGCCGGTGACGGCCAGGTTGCCGGACGGCGTCGAGCCCCACGGCAGCAGCCCGATCAGGTTGCATGTCAGGATGAAGAAGAAGAACGACATGATCAACGGCGCGTACTTCGGTCCGTCGACCGGCCCGATGTTCTGGATGGCGATCTCGTCGCGGGTCCAGAGCACGAACGCTTCCATCGCGCCGGCATATCCGCCCGGCGCCCGGCCGGCCTTGCGGGCGCGGGCGATGCCGACGCCGGCGCTCTTGAGCAACGTGAACACGATGACCGCCGCGAGGATCATCAGCACCACGTACTTGGTGGGCGACAGGTCGATCGTGAACCGCCCGACATGCACCGGCGCCCACTCCGGAAGGCGGATGCTGCCGAGCGGCGCGAAATCGAGTTCGTGCGAATCGCCGGTATGCACAAAGATCATGCTGTCGATCCGGAAGGGCGCTTGCGGCATCATCGTCCCAGTCGCGCCTCCAGATAGAGCAACGGCAGCACCGTCGCCAGGTATCCCACCGCGCTTGGCACCGGCGGAAAGCCGGCCCGGTCGACCGCAATCAACGCGCCCAGCAGCACCACTCCCCCGAACCGCACCAGCGTGCCCAGACTGTACGCCACCAGCCGATCAGGGCTGCCGGCACCACCGAGCCGGCCCGTTGCCGCCGCCGCCACGATCTGCATGCCGGTGGCCACCAGCGCCAGCGTTGCCGCCGCACAGGCGGCGGTCTGCCCGGCGGTGACCCACGACACCGAGCCCACCACCAGCGCACAGCCCGCCCCCAACTCGAGACGGCGCAACTGGCTAGCGGCGCGCGTCATCCTGCTTGAGCTGCTGGCGGATCCGGCGGTACATCCAGTAGCCGCCCAGGCCGCTCCCCAGGATCGTGGCCACGACCGTGAAGAGCGGCAGGGTCCCGAGCCGCCGGTCTAGCCATACCCCGGCCAGCACGAAGATGGTCAGGGTCACCGCGAACGTCACGCCCACGGTCAAGAGGGCATACCCCTCGCCCATCTCTTCCGCGGTGTCGTCGTCCTCGGGTCTCACGGGGCGGGAAACTAGGACTTTGTGAAAAGTTTCGCAAGCACGGGATGGCGCTATTTTCCGGGCATTCGGGCCCGAATGACGGGACCGGAGCCGCCACCCCCCGGACGGGGTGGGACGGCCATTTCCCCGCTCCGACGACCGGGCAGCCCATCGATGCCGACCGCCTCCGCGCCTCTCGCCGCACCCGATGACATCCAGCAACTCGCCCACCTGTCGGAGGCGGTTTCGGCGCTTCGCCGCGAGGTGGCCGAGCGGATCGTCGGGCAGCGCGACGCGGTCGACGGGATCCTGACGGCACTCCTGAGCGGCGGCCACGCGTTGCTGGTGGGCGTCCCGGGCCTCGCCAAGACGCTCATGGTCTCGACCATCGCCGAAACGCTGGCGCTGTCGTTCAACCGGGTGCAATTCACGCCGGACCTCATGCCCGGCGACATCACCGGCACCGAGCTGGTGGAAGAAGACCCCGACACCGGCAAGCGCCGCTTCCGGTTCGTGCCGGGGCCGATCTTCGCGCAGGTGGTACTGGCCGACGAGATCAACCGCACGCCACCGAAGACGCAGGCCGCGCTGCTCCAGGCGATGCAGGAGAAGCAGGTGACGGTGGCGGGGCAGACGTATGCGCTGCCGGCGCCGTTTTTCGTGCTGGCGACGCAGAATCCGATCGAGCAGGAGGGGACGTATCCCCTGCCGGAGGCGCAGCTCGATCGCTTCATGCTCGAATTGCGGCTCGGCTATCCGTCGCGGCAGGAGGAAGAGGCGATCGTGACGCAGACCACCGGCGAGTCGGCCCATGCGATGCGCACCGTGCTCGACGGTGCGTCGCTGCTCCGCCTGCAATCGCTGGTGCGGCGGATCCCGGTGTCGCCGTCGCTGATCGCCGCGGCCGTCCAGCTGGTGCGGATGACGCGCCCCGCCGAGGACGAAGCGCCCGCCCTGGTACGCGACCTGGTGGAGTGGGGCGCCGGCCCGCGCGCCTCGCAGTTCCTGGTGCTCGGCGCCAAGGCGCGGGCCGCGATGGACGGGCGTCCGCAGGCCGATCTGGACGACGTGCGCGCCGTCGCACCGGCGGTGCTGCGCCACCGGGTGATGACCAATTTCGCCGCCGAGGCCGCCGACCGCAGCAGCGACGACGTGGTGCGGGAGCTGGTGGCCGACCCTGCCTGGATCCGGGGCCCGGCCCGGTAGCTGGCGGCATCTTCTGCACGGCGCAAATTCGCCGTATCATCGTCAAACGGACCTCAACCTCCCTGCCGCCGGACGGCCGTCGATTTGACGGTGGTTTGACGGTCGCCGGATACCCTCGGGTGTCGCCCACTTCCCGAGCGCTGGAGTCATGGTGCAGTACCGTCTCGACTGTCTGGGTCCCCCGGAGCTCCGCGGCCCCCGCGGCGATCCGATCCGTTTCCGGACGCGCAAACACTTCGCCCTGCTGATCTATCTGTCGGTCGAGGCGCCCATGGTCCACCGGCGCGACCGGCTGGCGGCCCTGCTCTGGCCGCGGTCGAGCAGCGAGGAGGCGCGCCATTCGCTGGCGACGGCGCTGTCGGTGCTGCGCGGGCGGTTCGGCCCGGACGCCATCGAGGCCGGCCGGGAGACGGTGCGGCTTGCCGCCGCGCAGATCCACACCGATCTCGACGATCTCACGGACGACGCCCACGAGGGGCTGGACGACGCGGCGCTCGGCCCGTTCCTGGAAGATTTCGAGATCGGCGATGCCCCGGATTTCCAGCATTGGAAGGAGATGCAGCACGCCGCGCTGGTCCCGCGGCTGCGGGTGGTGCTGGCCGGGCGGATCGAGCATGCCCGCCGCCACGGCGACTCGCGGCGGATGGAAATGGTGGCGCGACGGCTGCAGCGCATCGACGAACTGTCGGAAGATGCTGCGCGGGCACTGGTCGAAGCGCGCGCGATGGCGGGGGACCGGATCGGCGCGCTCCGGGTCTACGACCGCTGGAAGGGGGTGCTCGGCGAGCAGCTCGGCGCGCTGCCGGCGCCGGCATTGGAGCGCATCGCCGACCGGCTGCGGCGCAACACGTGGGAACGCCCGGCGCCGGGACTCTTCGTGCCGGGAACGCCCGCCCAGTGGAACGAACAGGTCTTCGTCGGGCGCGGCGCGGAGTTCGCCGTCTGCTACGGGCTGTGGGAACAGGTGCAGCGCTACGAACCCCGCCACCTGCTGGTGCGGGGCGAGAGCGGGATCGGCAAGACGACGCTGGTGGAGCGGTTCGGCGCGGCGGTGGCGCTCGAGGGGGCGAGTGTGGCGCGGGTCCAATGTTACGCACTGGAGCGCGAGCTGCCGTTCGGGATGATCAGCACCCTGGTCACCCACCTGCTCGACCTGCCCGGCGCCAGTGCCACACCGCCCGATCAGTTGGCCGAACTGGCACGGCTGGTGGCGAAGGTGCGCGAGCGCTACCCGGCGCTTCCCGATCCGCGGCCGAGCGTGGGCGAGAGCGCCCGGGTGCTGTTCACCGAGGCGGTCATGGCGCTGGTGGCGGCGCTGGCCGAGGAACAACCGGTGGTGATGGTGGTCGACGACATGCACCTCTCCGACGCCACCAGCCTCGCGGTGCTGCACCTGATGTTGCGCCGCATCGCCCATCTGCCGCTGCTCGCCATCCTGACCTCGTCGAGCGCGCCCGACGCCGAACCGCCGGGGGCGCGCCGCTTCGTCGACCATGCCGAGACGATCGCGCTGACCCAGCTGCCCTTGGGCCCGCTTGCCGACAGCGACGCAGCAGCGCTCCTCGACGCAAGCCTGGCCGGCGGGGCGGAGCCGGGGCCCACCATCCGCCGGGCGATCGTCGCGGCGGCGGGCGGCAATCCGATGGTGATCGAACTGCTGCTGGCCGACTGGCGGCGCCGCGGCGACGGCTGCCTGGCGCTGTCGCTCGGGGCGATGACGGCCCAGGCCTCGCCGCCGAAGCGCGAGGCGTTCCAGCGGCTGGTGGACGGCCTGCTGGCCGCACTCGACGCCGAAGCGAGCGCGGTGGTGCAGCTGGCGGCGATCCTGGGCCAGCGGCTCAACGATCTCTCGATGTACACGCTGGTCGATCTGCCGGTGGCGCGCACCATGCGGGCCATGGCGACACTCACCGCGCAGCGGATCTTCCGCGACGCCGGTAGCGAGCTGGAGTTCGCCAACGAGTTCGTGCGCAGCCAGTGCTATGTGGCGATGGCGGCGCCGCTCAGGCGGATGTTGCATGGGCTGGTGGCCGACCGGCTGCTGGCGGCCGACGGGGCCGACGGCCCGATCCCGGGGTTGGAGATCGCGTGGCACCTGGTGCGGGCGCACCGGCTGCTGGAGGCGGTGCCGTACCTGCTGGCCGGGGGGCGGGAGTCGATCCGGCGCGGGGCGCCACACGAGGCCGACCTGGCCCTGT
Source organism: uncultured Gemmatimonadales bacterium (assembly GCA_963697065.1). GTDB lineage: Bacteria > Gemmatimonadota > Gemmatimonadetes > Gemmatimonadales > GWC2-71-9 > Palsa-1233. The sequence continues at coordinate 1,249,013 of CAVOMQ010000001.1, read as the reverse complement.
CGACGGGGTTGCCGGCGCTCACCGGGGAGGCGCGGCGGACGGCGATCCTGCTGCTGGCGGAAGCGCAGCAGGAGCTGGGGCGGTGGAGCGATTCGTTGCAGTTGCTGGAAGCGGCGGAGGAACCGTTTTCGGAGTCGGAGTCGAGTTGTCGCGACGTGTTCCGGATCATCGCGCGGCGGTGGTTGGGGTATATGAATGCGGAGGTCATGGCGGATGCTGCGTCCGAACTGTGTGCCATCGCCATGTCCGATATTGACGTCGAAGTCCGAGTCAAAGCGCTTGCCGCGATGCCAGCGCTGCTGACACACACCCGTGACCCGCTCCAGCTCGAGAACCTAGGTGAGGCCCTGAAGCGTGTTGAAGACGGCCCGATGGAGTCTTATTCGCGGATCTTCTTGCTCCTGGCAAAATCATGGCGCCAATACCAACTCAGAAACACGATCGTTGCCCGCGATCTAATTGACGAGGCGGTGCGCCTTGTCGACGAGACGGGTTCGGCAAGCTCAATCGCTGCGAGAGTTCTCATCGGTAGCGGCGCACTCCGCTCCGTAACGGGACTCTACGACGACGCGATTCCATTGTTGGAGCGCGCCGCCGCGATAGCGAGGAAAATCGACAATAACCTCCACCTCTCAACCGCTGCAGTGGGGTTGGCTGTCGCACACGGCCGAATTGGCAACACTCTCATGCAACTGGAGTGGGCGCGAACAGCGACTCGCTGTCTCGGACCCATGGATTTCGGAATGGTCGCACTGTCGGCTACGTATGAAACGAGTCTGGCATTGGTTTTCGATGGACGATCGGCAGAGGCACGGGCCACAGTCGATGCTGCGGATGGACAGTTCCGTTCCAGCACAACGCCGTGGGTTGCACAGGCGTGGCGCCTAATGAAAGCTGACATTCTGCTCCTAATCGGGGATCAGCGGCGAGCCATTGCATGCGGTCGAGAGGCGACAAGCGGCGATTATGACCGCCTGTTGCTTGATGACTTCGCGGGGCCATTTGCTCGATGGACAGCGCTCACCGGCTTATACTCAAAAGCCGACAACGCTATGGTGCAGCTTCAGTCGCTACGAAGCTCCTTGGAACGCTACGACGCAAAAGACCAGGTGGAGATACTGGCGGCCGAGGCGGTGCTTGCGACCGCTGTTGGGTCAGACGCAACGCCGATATGGCTTGACGTTGAGCAGCGCTTGAACAACCTGCCAGACACCATCCGCACAATGATGCATCGCTTTGGCATGCTGGAAGAATCACTAGAGTCTATCGGCCTGCGTCGCACTAAGAGGACCACAACGAATCGCTGATACTATACCGCACTCTCAGAAATACGCTTCGGGCTGGATATCCCAGGGAGAGCGATACCCCGCGCCCGTTGGAACGCCGTTGGGCGTCCGCGGAACCGAGGTGCTGGCAGATATTCAGGAATCAGCGACGGGTCCGAGATCAATCGACGAACCGTAACTGAATTAATCGTCAACTCGACCAAGCCCGCATCAAATTGAGAACCGCGGCCTTTGTTCAATTCGGCCAATACGACGTCAAGCGGGAGCGCATTTCGATATGGCCGATTTGTAGTCATGGCGTCGATGGTATCTGCAATCGTAATAATCCGCGAACCGAGAGGTATGGTCTCGGCAGTGACGCCATCGGGATACCCACGGCCATCCCAGCGTTCGTGATGGTGCCGTACGCAGGCCACCACGTAGCCCTGGAACCGCGAGAACAAACCGACAAGTTCCGCGCTCTTGATCGAGTGCGTCTTCATTATCGCCCACTCTTCGTCCGTTAGGCGGCCTTCCTTCTGAAGCAGGGGCGCAAACTCCGCGTGAATCTTGCCAACGTCATGGAGTAGGGCTGCATTCTCGATCGCTTCGACGTGCTCCGCATCTAGACCCAAGTCGACGGCAATGGCCCTAGAAAGCCCGCAAACCCGCCGCGAATGGCCGGATGTGTACGGATCACGAGCTTCGATTGCTTTCACCATCATGGCCAACTGCTCACGCACGTTAAGCTCAAGTTGGTCGTACGCACTGTCGAGCTCGCCGTATAGATCCTGCAACGTGTTCAGTTTTCCGTAAATATGCCTAGCCGCGGCGAGCGGAAGAAACAGCGCGAGAAAGGCGAATCGCTCGAGCCCGGGCCCACTGTTGGTGCGCACGAACACTCCGGCCACAAGCAGCGCCAACAAGCTCGCAGCGATGTCATACCAGAGCACCCACACGGTGTTCGAACGCCACGTCGGGAGCATCGGCTTGTCGCTCGCCAATGCGACGACCGTGTTGACGAGTACGGAATTCGTGATGAAGTACACGAATGCCGCGGCGAGGAAGATGACGACCTCGCGAAGAGCCTCGTCGAACGAGACCGGGGGTCGAGCCGAAGACGAGTACAAGAAGGCCGGCGGATGCTTGCCACCTATCCAGTGGTATACGGCAAATGTCAGCGCAACACTGACAATGCGTTCTGCGGTATTGAAGATTGCCTTAAGCGGTGTGGTCCGTTTATAGATCGTGGAAATGGCTTTGACAAAGCCGGCAGCAAGCGCACCCCACATCGCCCCGAGAACGAGACCGATGGCAAGATGGAAGACGAAGACAAGTGATCCGCCAACGCCGCCCACGCGGTTCCGTGTTCCAGAGACTTCCAAGACGCAGCCAGCGAAGACCAATGAGAAGAGCGCCCAATAGTCGACGGTTGGGTGCTCGAATTTGCTTGTTATGACAAGCAACCCGAGCGCCGCGACGACCATTGCGCCAACAAAGATCCGAACTGACCGATTGAAAGCCATAAAATTGGGGGAGTCCCAAGTGCGCCAGGTGTTAGACCCAGGTTTGCGTCTCCGCGTCAAACAGACCCGCGATGAAGTCGAGGGCAGCGTCCAGCCACTCCAGCATGTGCGTCACCTCCTCTCCTACTGCCAATTTCCTACGAGAGGTGGCGAACCCCGCTATGGTTCACCGGACGCTTCGCTCTGTGGACCGCTCTACTCTCCGCTCTCCTGCCGGATCCCTGGGATTCCCCCCGTTATTCCTTTCCTGTCAGTGTTGACCGACGGCCGGTTCCCCCCCGCTACGCGAAGGCGGCCGCCGACGTTGTTCCGCTAGCTCGGCCGGTGCACCAGCGCCCACCGATTGGTGGCGTCGAGCACCGCATACACCGCGGCGTGCTCCGGGCTCTCCCGGACTTCCGCCGTCCCCACCAGCAGCCGGGTGTCGCGCCCGCCGATGGTGATGACACCCACCACCGCCACCTGCCGGTCGAACACGTGCACCGTCTGCGCCCCCTCCAGCGCCAGCGCCTGGACTTCGAACAGCCGCGCCATCGCCGCCACCGCCGCCCGCGCCGCCGTTTCCACCCGGTTGCGCGCCGTGTCGGGGCCTTCCTCCGTCGCCATCTCCGCCCGGCCACCGCACGCCAGCGTCACCGTGGCGCTCACCCGGCGCGACCGTGGCACCGTCGCCACGACCAGATCCTCGAAGAGCACCAGCCGCTGCGCCGCACGGTGCTCCACCGCATGCTGCTCGAGCGCCGCCAGCGGCTTGACATCCGCCGTCGTGGCGACCGAAATCTTCCGGTGGTCGATCTTGACGCCGAGGTGCGCCAGCAGTGCCGACTCGACATTGCGCACCACCTGCTTCGGACTCAACCCGGACTGCGCCAGCACGTGGATCTCGCTCACTTCGCCGAGCGGCGTCGTCACCACCCGCGCCGAGAGGATCCCTTCCAGCGACGTCAACAGATTCTCGGCCCGCCGCACGCCCCACGGATCGGCGGCCGGATCACCGGACGCGCCACCGGGACGGGACGCCGAGGCGTCGTGGAAGTGTGGTGATGGCGAAGCAGTCACGGCGTGTCCTCGTCGCTGATCGTCAACCCGCTCACGCGATATTGTTGCGTCCGGCCGATTTGGCCAGATACAACGCCCGGTCGGCCTGTTCCAGCAACGCCCCTTCACCGGGCGCGTCGGGATCATACTCGGCCACCCCGATACTGACACTGATCTGCCCCGAGAGATAACCGAGGCGCCGGCCGGCCTGTTCCACCCGCTCCCGGACCGCATCGGCAACCCGCAGGGCCCCGGCCCGGTCGGTCCGCGTCAACAGCGCCACGAACTCGTCGCCGCCGTATCGCGCCGCCAGGTCGGTGGCGCGGATCGTCCGGCGGATCTCGTCGGCGACCATCCGCAACACCGTGTTGCCGTGCTCGTGCCCGTACCGGTCATTCAACTCCTTGAGGCGATCGAGATCGAGGAACAGCACCGCGAACGAATCGCCACTCCGCTTGCTCCGCCCCATCTCGTGCGCCAACCGCTGTTGCAGCGAGCGATAGCTCGCCAACCCGGTGAGCGCATCGGTGCTGGCGTCGCGCGACGCGTCTTCAGCGCGTTTGGCGAGCCAGGGAACGCATTGTCTCAGCCCCGCCCGTCCCATCGCCGCCGCCTGGGCAAAGCGATGACAGGTCGGGTAGCCGCACGCCCGGCAATCCCACGGACGCCCGTTGGGGCCGGTGCCGATCGCGTCGAGGATGCTTCGCACCGCGGCCGCATCGGGCTGGTTGCGGTGCGCCCCGAATACGAACGCGGCGCTGACCGATACTTCGGAATCGTCGGGCACCACCGGTGCCCGGCTCCGGGGCGGTTCATACTGTTGCACCAGCATGCGGCGCCAGTACAACTCCTGCTTCGGCCCCGCGGCCGGATGCCCCAGCGCCCCCGGATGGGACAGCAGATCGACGAACCCCAGGTCGATCCGGTCATGCCCCACCGCGCGGGCCAGCGCCGGCAGCGTCTCCAGACCCCGGACGGTCAGCATCCGCCGCCCGCGGGACGACCCGCTGACCACCATCTCGAGCGGGAGCCCCCCTGCCACCGACATATGCCGCCTCGTCTCCGAGGGGAGCCGCGAAAAGGTCCGCGGCAAGGTCTCGGGCCGAACCTCTCGCAACGCAAAAAGCTGCTCCAGATCGGTGAAACTGAGCATGGCGTCCAATTCTACGACATGCCCGGGGGCGCTCACCCCGGCGTAGACCACCGGGAGCCCATCGCCGTGAAGATGACGCAGGAATCGAGCCTCGGCGACGCACGAATTGGTCACCGGGGCGAGGTAGGGGACGAGCTCGGGGTAGTGGGCCGAAATGGCGGCCACGACCACCGGGTCGGTCGACCGGATGAGGGTGCCCCAATCGGGGTCCTCCCAGAGCCGCATATAGGCCTGGGCCACCAGCTCGTCGCCGATGACCCCCCGCGAGACCAGCCGGAAGCCGGCTTCGTAACAGGCGTTGACCAGCTGTTCCGGGGTGATGGGATGGAAATGCGCCACCGCCTCGGGGGCCAGGATCAGCGCCCCGGTCCCGGCCTCCGCGATCGCCAGCGCCCGGTCGACCGCCCCGGTGGCCATGATGGCGTCGTGAGGGCAGGCCGGGATGCACTCCCCGCAGCGAATACAGTTTTCCTCGACGATTTCGACCGTCCGCGCCTCCGGCGGCAACGCGATGGCGTCGGTCGGACAGACCCGGACACACGCGAGGCACGCGACGCAACGGGAATTGTCGATGGCGAGATGCAATGGGACTCTTGGTCTGTGGTGGCTGCGACCTGTGCCCGCCGCAAGTTGGCGATATAGCTGAGAAGTGTCAAGAGATCAGCTAAGCCAAAGGTATGCCATAACATGACTTAGCCGATGTGGTACTCCTTCAGCTTCCGGTACAGAGTCCGCTCGCCGATACCCAGCACCTGGGCCGCCTTGCGGCGGTTGCCGGCAAGTTCCTGCAGCACCGTCTCGATCACCGCGCGCTCCACGTCGCTCATCGTCATCCCCGGCCGGTAGACCACGGTGGGCTCGGGGACCGGCTCCGGGCCGGCCGGAATCGCCGGGACTGCCGGAATTCCGGCCGCCTGGAGGGAGTGGGCGGCGTGCGGCGCCGGCTCGGCCACCTCGATGAGGTGGACCTCTTCGGCGCGGGACTCCAGACGCCGCCTCAGGTCCTCGAGCTGGACGCGAAGCTCCACCAGGCTGCGGAGGATGAATTCGATCTCGGGGCCGCCGGCCACCCGGCCAGGGCCGCCGTGCCCCACCCCGGTGCCGCGAAGCGCACCGGCAGCAACGTGCCCGCCCCCTCCATGACGTCGGCGGGAATGTCGGCCGCCCGGATCTCGCTCCCGGGAGCAAGTACCACCATGGATTCGATCAGATTGCGAAGTTGCCGCACGTTGCCCGGCCATGGTGCCTGCACCAGGCGCTGCATCGCTTCGGCGCTGATCCCCGGGAACGGCCGGTCATGGGCCGTGGCGAACTCGCGGACGAACCGCTTCACCAGCAACGGAATGTCGGCGCGCCGCTCGCGCAGCGGCGGGAGATAGATCGACAACACGTTGAGACGATAGAAGAGATCGTCGCGGAACTCGCCGGCGGCGACGCGGTCCTTGAGCGAGCGGTTGGTGGCGGCGACGACGCGGACGTCGACCTTGATCGGCTGCGCCCCGCCCAACCGGAAGAACGACCGCGCCTCCAGCACGCGGAGCAGCTTGACCTGCACACTGGCAGGAATCTCGCCGATTTCGTCGAGGAAGATCGTCCCCGTGTCCGCCAGTTCGAAGCGGCCCAAGCGCCGCTCGGCGGCGCCGGTGAACGCCCCCTTCTCGTGGCCGAAGAGTTCGCTCTCGAGCAGCGTTTCGGGAAGCGCGGCGCAGTTGACGGCAATGAACGGTTTGCCGCGCCGCGGCGAGAGGTCGTGGATCGCCTTGGCGACGAGTTCCTTGCCGGTGCCCGATTCGCCCTGGATCAGCACGGTGCTCGACACCGGCGCCATCTGCTCGATGCGCACCAGCACTTCCTGGACGGCGGCGCTGTCGCCGAAGATCCCGGTGCGCCGCTGCAACTCGCGGCGTTCCACCAGTCGCCGCACCACCGCGGCGAGATCCGCCGTCGCCACCGGTTTGGTCATCACCTCGAGGGCGCCGAGTACCTGCATGGCGCTGCCGTCGGGGTCGGTGGGCTCGAGCAGGACCACCAGCGCCGCATCGTGATCGCGGGCGTAGTCGGCCAGTCCGATCGTTGCCTGCTCATGCACTGCGCCGGTGAGCACGACGACGGCAGGGTGATCGCGGCGGATGGCGGCGCGCCCCTCGTCGGCCGACGCCACGAGTGCGCTGGCCAGGCCACCGGATTCGAGCTCCCGGTCGAGCGGGACCGCCGTCTCGAGATCGGCCAGCGTGATCACCACGTTCGCGGCCATCGGCTAATGCTCCGTTCGTCCGTGCAGCAGGCTGACGGCGTGTTCCATCACCGGTTGCAGCACCGCCAGTCCGTCGGCGACCGCCGATTCCGACCCGGGGAGGTTGACGATCAGGACGCGGCCACGGGATCCTGCTATACCTCTGGAGAGTATAGCGCGCGGCGTCACGGCGCGGCCCGCCGCGCGCAGCGCCTCGGCGATCCCCGGCGCGTCACGCTCGAGCACGGCGCGAGTCGCTTCGGGGGTGACATCACGGGGGCCGAGGCCGGTGCCGCCGGTGGTGAGGATGATGTCGGCACGTTCCTGGTCGGCCCACGCCGTCAGCAGCGGCACGATGCGGTGGCTCTCGTCGGGCACGGTCTCGCGCAGCGTGACCTCCCACCCCAGCCCGGCGGCCCACGCGGCGATGGCCGCACCGGAGCGATCGTCGCGGGTGCCGGCGGCGCATCCGTCGGAGACGGTAAGGATCGCGATCCGGTGACTCATGAAGACTGGGTCCCGGGTCGCGCCGCGCCCGCTTCGGTCACGGACCCGACGAACGGCGTCCGCGCAACGGTCGCGGGCCACGCCCGGTGTCCCGCTTCGAGCACCAGCGCCGTGCCGAACTGCCCGGCGGTGGTGGGAACCGCGGTCATCCCGATGATCCCGGCGCGCGGGGATTGCGCCGCCGACCGGACGCGATCGACCACCAGCCCCGCCACTCGCACGCGCGCCGCCACCGGCGGCTCTTCTTCTCCGTCGACGGTGAAACCCGCAAGCCGTTTCAGCGCGCCGCCGCGGCGCCGCGCCGCGAGCGCGATCTCGCCCGGAAACGGCGCGCCCTTCCCTTCGGCGACGAGGTGCTCGAGCCCGGCTTCGAGCGGCGTGTCGCCCGGATCGATCTCGAGGCCGACCCGTGCCACGCCCCACTCCAGCTGCACCAGGCGCCATGCCGCCGATTCGACCGGAAGCACGCCGGCACGCCCCAGGCCGCGTTCGAGTGCCACGCCATCACGGTTGCGGCAGAAGAGATCGATGCCGTCGGGACCGCCGGCCGCCGGTGCACGCGCCGCGAAGATCTGCACGCCGGCCAGATCCGCCGTGATCACCTGGTCGTGTTCCCCCGGAAACGGCGCGATTGCGTTGCGCAGGCGCTCGATCACGGCCGGCCCGCGCACGCCGATCGACACCACATCGTCGGAGATGTCGCGGAGGCGGACGTTGCCGCGCTTGCGAGTGACCACGTGGTCCCACGCTTCCTGCCGTTGCCCGGCGCTGAGCACCAGGAGGAGCCGATCGTCGAAGCGGTAGACAGTGACGCGATCGAGGATGGTGGCGTCGTCGCGCAGCAGCAGCGAGTCGACCACCCGCCCCGCTTCGAGGCGCGACAGATCGGCGGTCACCAACCGATTGGCGAACGCGCGCGCGTCGGGACCGCTCACCTCGAACTGCGCCAGCCCTTCGGCCAGCCAGCTCCCGGCGCCCGTGGTGAGCGCCTGATACTCGTCGAGGATCACCGTCACCGCGTCGACCCGCTTCCCGCCAGCGTCGCCATCAACGCCTTCTGCACGTGAAGGCGGTTCTCCGCCTCGTCCCAGACGCGCGACTGCGGCCCTTCGAGCACGGACTCGGTGATCTCCTCGCCACGGTGCGCCGGGAGACAATGGAGCACGATCGCCTCCGGCGCCGCGGACGCCATCAGGGCGTCATCCACAGAGTACCCCGCGAAGGCCTGTCGTCGCACGGCGCTCTCCTCCTCCTGACCCATCGACGCCCACACGTCGGTGTTTACGACGTCGGCGCCCGTGACGGCCTCTTCCGGATCTTCGGTGATGGTGATGCGCGTGCGCCCCGCGTTGGCATCGAAGATGGCGCGATCGGGTTCGTACCCTTCGGGACAGGCCAGTCGCAACGCGAAGCCCAGCAGGCCGGCGGCCTCGATCCACGAGTTCGCCATGTTGTTGCCGTCACCGATCCACGCCACCACGCGCCCGTCGAGCGAACCGAACGCCTCGCGCACCGTGAGCAGGTCCGCCAGCACCTGACAGGGATGCAGCAGATCGGTGAGGCCGTTGATGACCGGGACCGTGGCGCAGGTGGCGAGTTCTTCGATGTCGTGATGCGCGAAGGTGCGGAGCATCATCATCCCGACGTAGCGCGACAGCACCCGGGCAGTGTCCTTGATCGGTTCCCCTCGGCCCAGTTGGATGTCGCGCGACGAGAGAAAGAGCGGCTGGCCGCCGAGCTGGTGAACACCGACCTCGAATGACACACGCGTGCGGGTGCTGCTCTTGGCGAAGATGAGCGCCACCGCCTTGCCCTCGAGCGGTCGTCCCCGGTACCGCCCGGCCTTCATCTCCGCGGCGAGGTCAAGCAGTCCGAGACACTCGGCGCGGGTGAGGTCGTTGAACGACAGGAAGTTGCGGTGCGGCATCGTGCTCCACCCGGGGTGGCGGTCGGCCAGAATGGCAGGTGGAGTCTAGAAGGGTGGGGCGGCGGGGACAACCGCGGGGAGTGGAGTCGTCCGGATGGAGGCGCTGCGCAACAGGACACGCGTCATCGCATCGCAGTCACCCGAAGACCTACCGCACGCGACGGCGATACGCGACGAGCGAGGCGACGGCAAGCGCGACCGCCGACCAGAGTGTCGCGAGCAACGGCGCGATGGGACGGAGTGTCACACCAAGCGTGACATCGGCGCTGCGATACTGCGCGTCGAAGGTGGACAACCAGGCCCTCCGCGCCCACCGGGCCGTCCACTCTCCCAGTGGCTCGCCGAACGCCCTCGCGAACGCCGAGTCCATCGGCAGGGCCGACGCCCAGAACGCGCGGAAACGCGCGCGACCGAAGTCACCAATCATCTCCGCGAGGTAGGTCGAGGCCGGCGGCCTGACGGATGCCAGGGTGGCGCTGTCCGGACGCATCAGGAAAGACGGCGGTGTCAGGTCGCGCGGAATGTCGCGATCGCCCCACCGCATGACGTCGGGGAACAGCACGCTGGTGCGGCAGGCCTCGGGGTCGCCATTGAGGCACTGGAGCCCGGCCGCGCCGAATTCGTACGGCGGCACCAGGATCGAAGCGATGTCATCGAGCCCCAGCATGCTGGCAAGCGCGACAATTCTCCGACCGGGGGCACCGCCGTTGGACCACATCGCGAAGGGACCCTGCACCATCTCGTCCTGCCGACGGCCGGTGATCCAATCGACGGAACCTGCCGGCGCGTACCGCGTACCAGCGAGCCAGGCCGCAAGGGTCGGGCCCGGTGGGCCGAACGCTGCGTACAGCGCGCACGGTGCCAGTGCCCGGTCCAGTTCGGATTTGAAGATGCCGAGGGTGCCGCGGGGTCGGCTGCGAGCGGGCGTCATTGCAATACACCTGACGCCGTTCGCGGAATCGGAGATGAACGTGCCGAAATAGGTGGGGAACTCGGCATGGGTATCGTCGTACAACAGCAACTGGACACGTACGCGCCGATCGGGGTCAGGAATCGCTCGCCACAGCGCCGCGATCTCCTTCGCGGCATCTGGCGCGGAATCGCCGGGTGGAAAGCCGCGCAGCACGACGGTGGGGGGCGCACCGCCGGTCATCCCGGGAGCAAGCGCCCGCGCGGAGTCACGGAGCGTCAGCGCCGCCCAGCGGAAAGCGGCGTTCAATTCGAGGGATCCCAATCGGTCCAGGCGCCGCGCGGCATCGTCGACGGTCGCGGCGGAATCACCTGAGCCGCGGGGACGGAGCGGCAGCAAGACGGCGACCAACATCAACACGCCGAACCCGATGCGCCGCGATGTCACGCCCATCGCGATGCACCGAGCATTGCGAGGCCCGCCGCGACCAGCCAGCCAAGCGTGGTAAGGATGGTCCGGGTGTCGAGGACGACCGTATTCGGGTGCAGGGTCAGCAACCGCGCCCGCCAGTGGCGAACCACGGAATCAATCGGCATGCTGGCGGCGGCCATCAGCGCGCCGGCCACGTCCGTATCAGCTGCGTCGCGGAGTCGGCTCCAGGCGCCAGGCCCGCCGACATCGAGCGCGGTGAGGAACAGGTCACCGCGCAAGGTCTCGTCGAATGGCGGCCCGATCGGCGCGTCGATAGCGTGTGGAAGCTGGAACGCCTCGAGACATCGCCGAATGTCCCCGCTGATACAGCCGCGTTCGGCAGCGCCGGTCGTGGTGACGAAATCGTACATCGCGAGCTGGCGTCGCTCCGCGGCGGGGCTCCAGAGCGGGGGCGGCGATCCGAGCCAGCGCATCAGCGGGGACGGGAGCGCGGCATACATCATTTCCGTGAATCGTTCGACGAGCTCGGACTCGAAATCGGCGGACCGGGTATCCGATTCTGCTCGCGCCGCGGCGCCGGTATCCGGCAAACCGGCGAGAATCAGCACGTCCGGCACGAGCGAACCGCCACCGAGCATGAACGGATCGCGGTGGCGAACGGTGATCCGGAATCCGAATCGCCCCGGGCTGGCATCGCTGAACCAGCGATGCCGGACAAGCGCGAAGCTGTCCAGCGCCGGACGCGCCGCGCCGACCAGTCGTGGCGAAGCCGCGATCGCGAGATCGCCCTGCCGCGCCACCTCCGCGGCCGACGAATCGCCGCGCACCAGCGAATCGCGCAGCGCGCGCACCGCCGCAGTCAGCACCCGGACAGAATCTCCCCACTCTGCTGCTGTCTGGGCACGGCCGGAGGCGGTGATCGTGGCGAGCAGGAGGCATGCCGCCGGCGCGACCCGGCGGCGATCAGACATCGATCAGCATCCACCGGCCCCCGAGGACCGCCAGCGGGCCCGGCGGCACGGCAAGCACCGTCATTGTCTTCCAGAGCAGGTTGGTACCGGGGTGGAGCAGCAGCACCGCAATGTGCACCACGAGAAAGAGCCCGACGAGACGCAGAGCAATGCCGATCACCCGGGCCGACGCCGACGCGAAGGCGAACGCAAGTCCGTACAGCAGGGCCAGCGCCAAGACGAATTTGGCCGTGAGCGCCAACGGAAAGGTGCGCGTCCCCGGCGGCAACGGCATCCCGGCGGTCGCAAGCACGGCTCCGGTTCCGAGCGCGACCGTGATAACCGCGACGAACAGCAGGCCGGCGGCATACCGGTACCAGACGTAGCGCCACCGGGGCACCGGCAACAGCATCGCGTAGACGTGCTGGCCGCGCCGATCCGACGCCCAGATCCCAGCCGCGAGGATGATCGCGCTCACCGCGGCCAGCACCGGATAGAAGAACCCCCACAGCTGCAATTCAGTCAGGAACTCCGGAAGATTGCCGTGCACCCCCTGCCATCCGAGCCGGACCGACACGATCGGCAGCGCGAGCGCGGCGAGGCTCAACGCCAGCACCAGATGCCAGCACGCCTTCCATTGAATCCGTAGAATCGCCCGCTGCATCGACGGCCTCCGTCAGGTGAGCCGGGTTCGAAACGCCCGCAACAACTCCACGAAACCGTCTTCCAGATCGAGGTCGGCCACGTCCCGCAGCACGATCTGATCCCGCTCGAACCAGCGGATCATCTCGGGGCGCCAGCCGCGCACCACCCACGTCTCGACCGAGCCGCCTTCGGATTCACGAGCCAGGACAGTAAACGGCGCGCCGACCGGCTCGATCGCAGCGGACACCGTGACCCGGAGCCGTTTGTTGCCATTGCGGAACTCGTCCATCGGCAGTTCCACCACCAACCGTCCACGGTCCATGACGCCGATCCAATCGCAGAAGCGCTCCAGCTCGTGCACCAGATGGCTCGACACGAGCACCGTGGCCCCCCGGGCTGAGACGTAGTCGAGCAACGCCGCCAGTACGTCACGGCGCACCACCGGGTCGAGTCCATCCATCGGTTCGTCGAGAATCAGCAGCTCGGGGCACTGGCAGAGGGCCAGGAGCAGCATCAGCTTCGCCGTCTCGCCTTTCGAGAGACCGGCGACCCGCTGATGGCGTCGCAGCCGGAAGTCGGCCAGCAGGCGATCGGCCCATTGCGGGTCCCATTGGGGATAGAACGCTCGATGGAACGCCAGCGATTCGTCGACCGTGAGATATCGGTGCAGCTGCGGCCGGTCAGGAAACACGCCGGTTCGAGCCAACGCGGAGGGCAGACCCCGAGGTAGCGGATGACCCAGCAGCGTCACCGACCCGGCGTCAGGCCGCAGCAACCCGAGCAGCAGACGGATCGTGGTCGTCTTGCCGCAGCCATTGGGTCCGAGAAAGCCGTACAGCGCCCCTGATGGCACGTTGAGGTCGAGGTTCTCGAGCGCAAAGTCGGCGCTGGCGCGATACGTCAATCCGCGCGTCTCGATCGCCGCCATCAGGACGCCTTTCGCGCGATGGAAGCGCTGTCGAGTTCATCGCGTACCGCCGCGCGGAGTTCACCGGCATCGAGTCCCAGCTGCGCCGCATCGGCGAGCATCGCCCGGACCAGTCGCCTTGCCTGCAGGAGGCGCTCCCGCGATCGCATCGTGGCCCCCATCGCGCGGACGAAAGTCCCGGCTCCCTGCCGTAACTCGACGAAGCCCTCCGCTTCCAGACCCCGGTAGGCCTGGACGACGGTGGCGGGGTTGATGCGCAGCCTCGCCGCCAATTGCCGCACCGAGGGCAACAGGTCGCCAACGTGCAGCTCCCCGGTCGCCACCGCCGCCTTGATCCGCGCGGCGATCTGCTCGTAGAGCGGCACGGCACTCTTGGGGTCGAGGTCAGTGAACATGAGCCCGATGATTGTATCGGTGTACCAATACAATAGCACCGTCAGGCCGGTGCCGTCAAGACTGGCTACAGGATGTACTTCCGCAGATCGTCGTCCTGCACCACGCTGGCCAGCCGCTGTCGCACCACCGCGGCGTCGACCGTGATGGTGCGCTTGCTGCCGTCCGGAAGACCGAACAGCACGTCGTCAACCAACGTCGCCATGACGGTCTGCAGCCGCCGGGCGCCGATGTTTTCCATCCGGTCGTTGGCCACCCACGCCGTCCGCGCGATCTCGGCGATCGCGTCCGGCGTGAACACCAGCTCGCACCCCTCGGCCGCCACCAGCGCGGTGTACTGGCGGGTGAGCGAGTTCTCCGGCTCGGTGAGGATGCGGACGAAATCCTTTTCGCCGAGCGGCTCCAGCTCCACCCGGATCGGGAAGCGGCCCTGCAGCTCGGGGATCAGGTCGGACGGCTTGGAGACGTGGAACGCGCCGGCGGCGACGAACAGCACGTGATCGGTGCGGACGTAGCCGTACCGGGTCTGGACCGTCGACCCTTCGACGATCGGCAACAGGTCGCGCTGCACCCCCTCGCGCGAGACGTCCGGGCCGGTGGTGTTCTTCTCGCCGGCGATCTTGTCGATCTCGTCGATGAAGATGATGCCGTGATTCTCGACCCGGTCAAGCGCCTCGTTGATGGTGTCGTCCATGTCGACCAGCTTGCGCAGCTCCTCGTCTTCGAGAATCCGGCGCGCTTCGGGGATGCGGGCGTTGCGGCGCTTCTTCTTCTTCGGCAGGAGATCGGTGAGCCATTCGGTGAACGCCGACTCGACTCCTTCCATGCTGTCGGGCGCCCGGAAGGTGTCGGGCGAGGGATAATTCACCGGAGCGACCTCGATCTCCACCTCCCGTTCATCGAGTTCGCCCTTGTCGAGCTGCGCCCGGAGTTTTTCGCGCGATGCCCGCATCCGCTCGCGCGCCGCGGTATCGCCGTCGTCGATCGGCACCGGCGGCAGCAGCAGGTCGAGCAGTCGTTCGGCGGCCGACGCCTGCGCCTGGGGCCAGATCTCGTCCTCGCGCTCGGTCCGCACCAGTGAGATCGCGGTGTCGACCAGGTCACGGACCATCGATTCGACGTCGCGCCCGATGTATCCCACCTCGGTGAACTTCGACGCCTCGACCTTGATGAACGGCGCGCCGGCGAGTCGCGCCAGGCGGCGCGCAATCTCGGTCTTGCCCACGCCGGTGGGGCCGATCAGGATGATGTTGCTGGGGGTGATGTCGTCACGGATCGTGTCGGGAGCCTGCGAACGCCGCCAGCGGTTGCGGATGGCGATGGCGATGGCGCGCTTGGCGGCGGTCTGGCCGATGATGTAGCGGTCGAGTTCCGCCACGATCTGCCGCGGCGGGAGCTCCTCGAGCCAGGGGAGCGGCTGGTTCTCCGCCGCGGGCTCAGCGGTCACTGTTGAGCTCCAGCACGGTCACTTCGCGATTGGAGAAGACGCAGATGTCGGCCGCGATGGCGAGACTCCGCTCCACGATGGCGCGCGCCTCGAGGCGCTCGTCGGGATAGAGCGCCCGCGCCGCGGCCAGTGCGTACGTCCCGCCCGACCCGACTGCGAGAATCCCGTCGTCGGGTTCGATCAGCTCGCCGGTGCCGCTCAGCAGAAAGAGGTGCTCCAGATCGGCGACCACCAGCAGCGCCTCCAGGCGCCGCAGGTACCGGTCGCTGCGCCAGTCCTTGGCCAGCTCGGTGGCGGCACGAGTCAGGTTGCCGGGGTAGCGGTCGTATTTCTCCTCGAAGCGCTCGAACAGCGTCAGCGCGTCGGCCACCGAACCGGCAAAGCCGGCGAGAATCCGGCCGCCCTTGAGGGTGCGCACCTTGGTGGCGTGGTGCTTGACGATGGTGTCGCCGATGGTGACCTGGCCGTCGCCGCCCAGGGCGACTTGCCGGTTCTTCCGGACGGCGATGATGGTGGTTCCGTGGAATGCGGGCATGAGTCCCGGTCAAGGGTCGAGGGTCGAGGATCTCCGGCTATCTCGCCCGTGGATGCGCCTGCTGATACACCTTCTTCAATCGCTCCACTGACGTGTGCGTGTAGATCTGCGTCGTGGCCAGCGACGCGTGCCCCAGCAGTTCCTGCACGGCGCGGAGATCGGCGCCGGCGTCGAGCAGATGCGTCGCGAACGTGTGCCGCATCGAGTGGGTGCGCATGCCGTCGGCGCCGATCGCGTCGTAGAGCCGGTGCATCCGGCGCTGGACCGTCACCGGTGATAGCCGCCGTCCGCGCCGTCCCACGAAGACCGCGCGCCGGTCCGCCCGCGGGAACTGCATCACCTCGCCGCGCAGCCCAAGATACCGCCGCAGCGCCAGACTGGCCTGCCCGCCGACCGGAACGATCCGCTCCTTGCGCCCCTTGCCGAGCACCTTGACCTGGTCGCCGAGGAGATCGAGCTGGTCGAGATCGAGCTGCTGCAATTCCGAGAGGCGCAGTCCCGATGAGTAGAACAGCTCCAGCATCGCCAGGTCTCGTACCGCGCCGAAGCCGTCCGACTCGGCGGCCGCCGTCGCGAACGCGAACAGGGCATCGACCTGGTCGCGCAGCAGGTAGGTGGGAAGCCGCTTCGGAATCCTGGGGATCCGCGTCGCCCGGATGGCGGGAATGTCGAGGTCGTGCTGCACCCTGAGCCAGCGGTAGAACGACCGCACCGCCGACAACGCCCGCGCCGCCGAGCGTCGCGACAGTCCGCGCCGTTCCAGCTCGCCGAGGAAGCCGCGCATCGCCAACCGGTCGACGCCGACGAAGGTCCAATCCGCCGACCCGGTTCGCCGGTCGAGAAAGTCGCAGAACTGCTCGAGATCGCGGCGATAGGCGGAGACCGTGTTCGGCGAGTGATCGCGCACCTTTTCGAGATACGTGAGGTATTCAACGACGAGCGGGCGGTTCACGGCGTGGCGATCCACGTCGCGAAGTCGGCGCGGGCGCGCTCCACCAGGCGTGCTTTCCGGTCGGCGCCGCGCACTCGCGCCCTGCCGGCGGCTTCGTCACCGTCGAGCGGCGCCAGCAGGCCGAAGTTGGCGTTCATCGGCTGGAAATGCCGCGGATCGGCCTCATGGAGATAGCGCAGCAGGGCGCCGAGCATCGTCGTGGGCGGCGGCACGACGGGCGGACATCCCGCCAGCGCGCGCGCGAGATTGATGCCGGCCAGGAGACCGGTGCCGAGCGATTCGGTGTACCCCTCGACGCCGGTGAGCTGGCCGGCAAAGAAGAGCGGCGCGCCGCCGTGGGCGCGCAGACCCTGGCCGAGCGCACCCGGTGCGTTGATATAGCTGTTGCGATGGATGCTGCCGTAGCGCAGGAAGTCCGCGTCGGCCAGTCCGGGAATGGCGCGGAACACCCGCTGCTGTTCGGGAATCCGCAGCCGCGTCTGGAACCCGACCAGGTTCCACATCTGGCCGGTGAGGTCTTCGCGGCGCAGCTGCACCACGGCCCAGGGGTCGCGCCCGGTGCGGGGATCGGGGAGACCCACCGGTTTCATCGGACCGAAGCGCAGCGTTTCCGGGCCGCGGCGCGCCATCTCTTCGATCGGCAGGCACCCCTCGAAGTACGGCACCGCGTCGAACTCGTGCGCGTTGAACTGGTCCGCGGCGGCCAGGTTGGTCACGAACTCGTCGTACTCGATGCGTGACATCGGCGCGTTGAGATAGTCGTCGCCGTCACCCTTTCCCCACCGCGACCTGGCATAGAGCCGATCGTGATCGAGCGACAGATCGGAGACGATCGGTGCAATGGCGTCGTAGAAGGCCAGCGCCTCCTGCCCGAGCCGTTGCCGGATCGCGTCGGCCAGCGCGCTCGACGTGAGCGGACCGGTCGCCACCACGCCGCAGTCGGGTAACGCCGTCACTTCGCGGCGTTCGACGGTGATCCGGGGGTGAGCGTGTATGGCGTCGTGCGCCAGCTGCGAGAACCGGTTCCGGTCCACGGCGAGCGCCGCGCCGCCCGGCACCCTGGCCTGATCGGCCAACGGAAGCAGGAGCGATCCGAGGTCGCGCAGCTCGGCCTTCAGCAGACCATGCGCGTTGGCGAGTTCCACCGATTTGAACGAGTTGCTGCAGACCAGTTCGGCGAGCCGATCGGTCTGATGCGCGGCCGTGCCGACGACGGGGCGCATCTCTACCAGGGTGACGTCGACGTCGCGCTCGGCCAGTGCCCAGGCGGCTTCGCACCCCGCCAGCCCGCCACCAACTACCGTCGCGTTCACGACGAAGTGGCGCCGCCCGTCCCGCGAGTGCGCGTGGCGCGGCGTCCCTTCTTCGGCGCCTTCCCCTTTTCGGCGAGCAACGCCACGGCGGCACCGAGGGTGAAATCGGCCGGCTCCGCGCCCCGCGGCAACGACGCGTTGATGTCGTCGTGCTTGACGTACGGGCCATAGCGCCCGGCGAAGAGCTGCACCGGCTTGCCGTCGGCGGGATGCGGACCGAGCTCACGCAGCGGCGTGGCCGGCGCGCCGCGACGCCCACGTATCGCCTTCGGTTCCGCCAGCAGCTGCAGCGCCCGCTCGAATGTCACCGTCAGCACATCGTCGCCAGCCTTGAGCGAGCGGAAATCGGCCTGACCCTTCCCCAGATCGTGCACGATATACGGCCCGAACCGGCCCAGACCGGCGCGGACCGGACGGCCGGTATCGGGATGCGTTCCCAGCGCGCGCGGCAACGACAGCAATCCCACCGCCATGTCGAGCGTCACATCTTCGGGCTTGGTGCCTTTCGGCAGCGACGCCCGCTTCGGTTTCTTGCCGTCGGCGGTCTCACCCAGTTGCACGTACGGCCCGTACTGGCCCTCGAGCAGGTAGATCTTCTCCCCGGTCTCCGGATGTGCGCCGACCGAGGGCGGGCCCTCGGCGCGTTGACGCAACAGCGCATCGACCCGTTGCGGCGTCAGTTCGGCCGGCGCGGCATCGCGCGGGAGCGACGCCCGGATCGGTTCCCCGTCGTGTTCGCGCTCGACATACGGTCCGAAGCGGCCGATCCGCACCTTGGCGCCGAGCCCGGGGAGCTGCACGACTCGCGCATTGGCCGGCTTGATGTCCTGTTCGCCGCGGGCCGTCTCCTGCTGCAGGCCGTCGTGGCCGAGGTAGAACTCCTGCAGGTATTCCAGCCAGTGCCCGTCGCCGGCAGCGATTTCGTCGAGCCGATTCTCCATTCCGCGGGTGAACTCGACATCGACCAGATGACCGAAATGGGCGATCAGGAGATCCGTCACCGCAAACGCGGTGAACGTCGGCACCAGCGCCTGTGCATTCCGCATCACGTAGCCGCGATCGACGATGGTGTCGATGATGCTGGCGTAGGTCGACGGACGCCCGACCCCGTTTTCCTCCAGCGTCTTGACCAACGACGCCTCGGTGTAGCGGGCCGGCGGCTTGGTTTCGTGCCCCAGTGGCTCGATCGTGCGGCACGCGGGGGTATCGCCCACGGCGAGCGGCGGTAGCGGAGTGTCCTTGTCTTCCAGCGCCGCCTCGGGATCGTCCGATCCCTCGACATACGCGCGCAGGAACCCGGCAAAGTCGGTGCGCAGGCCGGTAGCCTTGAACGTGGTGTTCTCGGCCGACAGCACCACGCCGGTGCTGGTCTTGCGCGCGTCGGTCATCTGCGACGCCACGGTGCGTTTCCAGATCAGGTCGTAGACCGCGAACTCGTTGCCTTCCAGACCGGTCTCTTCCGGCGTCCGGAAGGTGGCCCCCGCCGGTCGGATCGCCTCGTGCGCCTCCTGCGCGTTGGCCACCTTGTTGGCGTACACCCGCGGCGCGTCCGGGAGGTATTCCTGGCCGTAGAGCGCGCCGACGAACGATCGCGCGGCGTTGACCGCCTGATCGGACAATGCCACGGAATCGGTGCGCATGTAGGTGATGAAGCCGCGTTCGTAGAGCCGCTGCGCGGTCTGCATCGTCTGCTTGGCGGAGAATCGCAACTTGCGGTTGGCTTCCTGCTGCAATGTCGACGTGGTGAACGGGGCGTAGGGACGCAACGTGCGGGCGGTTTCGTCGACCTGGGCCACGGCCCATCGCGCCATGAGCAACCGCTCGGCCAGGCCCCGCGCGGTCGTCTCGTCGAGCAGCACCGCTTCGCTCCCCGCCGCGAGCTTGCCAGTCTGTTCGTCGAAGTCCTTGCCGGTGGCGAGTCGCTTGCCGTCGAGCGTGACCATCTGCGCTTCGAACTCGTCGTTGCGCTGCGCCAACGTGGCGGTGAGGTCCCAATAGGTCCCGGTGCGGAACGCCATCCGTTCCCGTTCGCGATCGACGATGAGTCGCGTCGCCACCGACTGCACCCGCCCCGCCGACAGGCCGAAGGCGATCTTCTTCCAGAGCAGCGGCGACAATGTGTAGCCCACCAGCCGGTCGAGAATCCGCCGGGTCTCCTGGGCCCGCACCAGGTTCTGGTCGAGGTCGCGGGTGTGCGCCAGCGCGTCGGTGATGGCGTCGCGGGTGATCTCGTGAAAGACCATGCGGCGGACGGGGATCTTCGGTTGCAGCACGTCGAGCAGGTGCCAGGAAATGCTCTCGCCCTCGCGGTCTTCGTCGGTGGCGAGGTAGAGGACGTCGGCGTCGTGCAGGAGGTCCTTCAACTCCTTGACGACGGCGCGCTTGTCGGCGGGGATGACGTAGAGCGGTTCGAAGTCCTTGTCGACGTTGACGCCGAACCGCGCCCAGGCCTCGCCCTTGTATCGCGCCGGAATCTCCTTGGCGTCCGACGGGAGGTCGCGGACGTGACCCATCGAGGCCGCGACGGTGTAGCCGGCGGGGAGAAAGTCGCCGATCGTCCGGGCCTTCGTGGGCGACTCGACGATCACCAGCGCGCGACCGTCACCCGCGGGTGCGCCGGAAACGGCGGCACGCTTTCGTCGGGTTCCAGAAGCTCCGGTCGCTCGTTTGCGGGTTGCCATCCTGCCTTCGGTTACGGGAGAGTCCAAGGCCCCGCGGGGTCGACCGGCGCGGGGCCGTGCGGCGACAGCACTAATAGTCGGCTGCGCCCGGATGAGGCAAGCGGCAGGACCTCAAGTCGAGCGTTCACAACGCGTTACCAACCAGCCTCGCGGCGCGCGGCCGCGACCACGTCCATTGCCACGTCCAGCGCGGCGCGCTCGGCCGCGACATGCACCTGGGCCTGACGGTACCACCGCTCGCGCTCGCGAAAGAGCCGGCCGACACCCTCCTTGAGGTCAGCTCCGGCAAGCAGCGGGCGATCTGAGACGCCGGCGAGCCGCGCGGCGGCGACCTCCGGCGAAATCTCGAGATAGATCACCAGCGCGCGGGCCGCGGCGGCGGCCAACTGGCCCGGTTGCGCCGCCCATCCGCCGCCCGCCGAGATCAGCTGCGGCGGTTCGGCAAGCGCCGCGCCCATGGCAGCACGTTCGAGTTCGCGAAACGCTGGTTCATCATCGCTCGCGAAGATCGCGGCGATCGAGCGGCCGGAGGCCGCGGCGATCCGCGTGTCGAGATCGCACCACGGCGCCGGCAGGCGGGCCGCGGCGAGCGCGGCCACGGTCGACTTGCCGGCACCGGGAAGCCCGATCAGCACGACGTGGCGTCGCTGGGTCAGGCGCCGTCCTCCGCGGCTTCCTGGCCCCGGAGCGTTTCCCAGCGCCGGCCGATGGCGGTGAAATATCCCTCGAAATTGCGCCGCATCTCTTCCAGCGAGTCGCCGCCGAACTTCTCCAGCATCGCGTCGGCCACGACCAGCGCCATCGACGCTTCGGCGATCACACCCATTGCCGGCACCGCGGTGACGTCCGATCGTTCGCTCTGCGCCCGGGCCTCGGCGCCGGTGGCCAGGTTCACCGTCTTCAACGGCGACATCAGGGTCGAGATCGGCTTCATCGCCGCGCGCGCCACCAGTGGCGCGCCGGTGGTGATGCCACCTTCGAGTCCCCCGGCGTTGTTGCCGGCGCGGCCAAAGCCGCCGCCACGATGGCCAGCTATATCATTCTTTACTATAGCGTCGTGGACCGCAGACCCGGGCCGGCGCGCCGCCTCGAACCCGAGCCCGATTTCCACCCCCTTGACCGCCGGAATCGACATCAGGATGCCGGCGAGGCGGCCGTCGAGCTTGCGGTCCCAACTGACGTGACTCCCCAGCCCCACCGGCACGCCGGTTGCCACCACTTCGACCTCGCCGCCGAGGGTGTCGCCGTCCTTCTTTGCCTGGTCGATCCGTGCGATGATCCGCTGCTCCGCCGCCGGGTCGAGGGTGCGGACCGGCGAGGCGTCGCTGGCGGTGTTGAGCGGCACCGGCAAGGGATCGGGCGGCGTCGCCTGGATGCCACCGAGCGACAGGACGTGCGACCCGATGTCGATGCCGAAGACGTCGAGCAGCCGGCGTGCCACGGCTCCGGCAGCAACCCGCGCCGCGGTCTCACGGGCCGATGCGCGTTCGAGAATGTCGCGCGCGTCGACGCGGTCGTATTTGAGCACGCCCACCAGGTCGGCGTGCCCGGGGCGCGGCCGGGTGACCCGCCGCCGGCGCAGTTCGCCCGGCTCACCCTCGGCCGCCATGACGTCTTCCCAGTTGGTCCAGTCGCGGTTCTGGATCAGCATCGCAATCGGGGAACCGAGCGTCTCCCCGGCGCGGATGCCCGACAACCATTCGATCCGGTCCTGCTCGATCTTCATCCGCGCGCCACGCCCGTAGCCCTGCATGCGGCGACCGAGGTCGCGATCGACCGCGTCCGCCGTAATCGGGAGACCGGCAGGAATGCCCTCGACGATCACGACGAGTGCCTTGCCGTGGGATTCACCAGCGGTAGTGAAGCGAAGGTGCAAGATCGGACTCCTGGTAGCAGGCCCAGCGCCCAGGGCCCATACAGAACGAGACCCCCAAGGATAATCCCCGGGGGTCTCCGTTCAGCGCGACGCCGTCAGCGGCGCGATCAGTTGCCGGTGGCCGGATCGTCGACGATGCGCGGCGTCACCATGATGATCAGGTCCTGGCGCTCTTCCTGATCGGTGGTGAACGAGAACAGCTTGCCGACGAACGGCAGCCCGGAAAGCAGCGGAATGCCCTGATGATTCTTGGTGACCGTCGTGACGGTCATTCCGCCGATGACCGCGGTTTCGCCATCGTTGACCAGCAGCTTGTCGGTGCTGTGCTGGATCGGGATGGTGTAGCCGAGATCGGCGGCGGCCAGCGGCTGCACCGACGACCGCTCGACGTCGAGATCCATGATCACCTGGCGGTTGGCGGTGACGTGCGGCGTGGCCGTCAACTTGATGCCGGTCTCCTTGAACTGCACGTTGGCGCGCGGGACCGCGTTGCCCTGGCCCAGCGACGACAGGTCGATGACGCGCACCGGCGTCTGCTCACCGGAAACGATCTGCGCTTCCTTGTTGTCGAGCGTGGTGATCGTCGGCACGGCTTCGACGTCGCTCAGTTCGGTCTGCGACAGGGCGCTCAGGAACGACGTCACCGAAAACCCGCCGATGGCGGTGGAGAACACCAGGTCGAGCGCCGAGTTGGAGATGATCGCGTCGGCGTTCGAGATCGCGGAGACGGCGTTGCCGCCAAGATTGACGACGTTCACCGTCGGCTGGTACGGCTGGCCGGTGAGCGGATCGATCCGCTGCACCAGCTGGTTGAAGAACTGTGACGACGTCCCGATGTCGTACTTGACGCCGAGCTGTTCCAGATCGGTGCGATCGACGAAGATCAGCTTGGCGGTGATCGAGATCGTCGGCGTCCGGACATCGAGCTGCTTGACGAAATCGCGGATCGACGCGATCCGGGTGCGGGTGTCGTTGATCACCAGCGAATTGGTCGACGTGTCGGGGAAGACCGACCCGCGGTTCTTGGTGATGAGCCCCTGGATCGACTTGGCGACTTCCGCCGCCTTGGCGTAGTTGAGCGGAATGATCTCCGGCTGCAACACCTCGATCGAGTCGAGCTTGCCGAGTTCCTGCGGCGAATCGACCCGGATGATGCCGCCGGGCATTTCCGTCGCGGAAAGCCCTTCGGCGTCGAGGAAGGCGTGGAACGCATTCTCCCAGGTGGCGTTGTGGATGGTCATCGTGACGTTGCCGGTGACGCTCTTGCCCGGCACGATCGACCGTCCCGAATACTGGGCGAACTGGTTCAGCGCGTCGTCGATCGGCGCATTGTCGAACTGGAAGTCGAGCAGCTGCTGTTGCTGCTGCTGGGCAGCCGCGGACGCCGAGAGCGGCGGGGCGACGACGGTGGGTCGCGCGCCGGAATTGGCGTCGGGACTGGCAGGAATGACCGCGAGCCGGAGCCCGGTCGAGGCGTCGGACCCCCACGACACGAACGGCTGGTCGCTGAACACCACCGCCACCACACCCGGGGTGTGCTGGTCGACCGTGTAGTGCGGCAGCTGGTCGACTTCGAGCACCACCCGGACGACATTGTCCTTGAACTGATCGATGCGGATGTCGCGCACCACACCGCGGGGCAGACCGTCATAGGTGCCGAGGTCACCGAGCGTCACGCCGGTCAGATCGAGCACCAGCCGCTCCGGATCGCGCAGCAGGACGTCGTGCACCTGCACCGGCCCCGAGACGGAGATGGTGAGGCGCGCGGTGCCGCTCACGTTCGAGAGCGAGAGCGCCGTGACCTGCCCCTCGCGGGGGTGCACGGACGGCGCCGGGCCCAGGCCGAACAGCATCGGCAGGAGAGCCAGGGAAAGGGAGCGCTTCATCATGGGTTGGCGTCCTCGGGCTTGCGGAGCGAATACCTCTGGCGCCGTTGGACGCCAAAGTCATCCTCGCTGAGCGTCACATCGGTGCGCGTCATGCTGACCACGGTGATCCGGGCGAAACGGTCGCCGGGGTGCCACACGTAGCGCCGCTCGCTGCCGTTCTCACGGAAGGTCGCGAGACTGTTCTGGGGATGATCGGCGTCGTAGATGATGCCGATCAGTTTGAGATCTGGCAGTTCGGGGCCGGCCTGCGCCAGCAGGATCTGCGGCTGGAACGGATCGCGGGCCGAACCTTCGTAGTGGTACGTCTCGCGCGTCAGCGGCCGCTGACCGGCGGCGGCGAGAGTGTCGAACTGGGCGCGACGGGCATGGGTGGTGTCGGCCGGCCCGGCCGCATGCTTCGTGGTATCGGTGGCCGCCGCGCCCGCGGGAGGCGTCGTACCGGTGCCCCCCCCGCCACAGGCGACGAGCAGCAACAGCGGAAGCACGCCGAACGACCGCTCACTGGCCATTGGTCGAGTCCTCCGAGGCCTTGGCCTTGACGTAGGTCCGCATCGTGAAGTGGGCTTCGAGCATCGACGTGGTGTCACCCAGCACTCGCGCCTGCTGCATGTTGGCGCCGGCCAGGGTGACGTCGCCCGGCACGATGATGCGTCGCAGCGAGGCCACGTCGGTGAGGAACGCGCCGATGTTGTTGTAGCGCCCCACGGCGGTCCACTGATAGCTGCGGGTATCGAACGGCGCCGGACCCGGTTGCGGCGCGTTCGGCACGAACCCCGACAGGGTCACGCCGTGGACCCGCGCGCGGAGTGCCACGTCGTCGATGAGATTGGCCACCTCGGATTCGTCCGGCACCAGGCTGCGGAGAATGGCGAGCGAGGCGCGGAACGAGTCGACGCGGGACTTGACCTGGTCGAGCGACTCCCGGGCGAGATTGCGCTTGGCGGCGTCGATCCGGGTCTGCAGGTCGGCCAGCGAGTCGCGCTCGCCCTGGACCTGCTGCACCCGTGCCTGCAATCCCGGGACGCCGATGATCGACAACCCGGTGCCGGTGTAGCCCATGTAGCCCACCAGCACCGCGATGAGCGTCAGCAGGATGGTGGTGGAGCGCGAAGAGGAGTCGGCCATCGGCTACCTCACCGTCGATTGAAGAACCGGGACGGTATGGATGTGACTCGAATCAGGCCGCGAGTACATCACCTGAATGGTGAACTGCGTCAGGGGCCGGTTCCCCGCGATGACGGTCTTGGCGCTGACCGGCGTGGCGTTGATGAGCCAGGGGCTCTCCTCCAGCCGCCGCAGGAACGCGGTGTAGTTCTGCAGATCATTGGTCAGGCCGTCGATCCGGACGGTCACCGGAATGCTGCCGGTCGAATCCGGGTCGGTATTGGCGGGCGGCGGCACATTGGCGATGGCGGTGAGCCAGGTCATGTCCGGGAGCGCGCCCGCCACTTCGTCGAGAATGTGCGACCAGGTGTAGCGGTCCTGATCGACGGCCGAGATCGTGCCGATCTGCATCAGGATGCTGTCACGGATCACGGTCTCGTGCGCCTTCTGGTGCACGAAGTTCTCGTAGCGACGGTATTCGCTCTGGGCCGTCTGGACCTGCGGGCCGAGGGTGTGCAGCTGGCTGCCGGTGTGCAGGTAGACCACGAGCAGGAACAGCGCGGCGAGCACCCAGGCCGCGCCGGCGATGGCCGGCCCCGGTTGCGCCAGTCGCTTGCCGACGCTGGCGAACACGGCGCCGACGCCCGCAAGGGTCTGGCCCTTCTGGTCCTGGCGCTTGGCGCCGGGCTTGAGATTGACGGTAATCATCATGGGCGCGACTCCTACGCCGCGGACCGAAGCGCGAGACCGACCGGAAGCATCAGCATCGGCGCCACCTCGTCCATACTGAGTTCGCCGAAGGCACCGCCGGCGACGTCGAGCCGCTCGACCGGGTGGGCCTGGGTGACCGGCACGTGCAGCCGGTCCGCCAGCACGCCGGCGAGCCCCGGGATGCGCGAACCGCCGCCGGTGAGGTAGAGCCGCGCCAGCGCACCGACCGGGCGATTGGACGTCTGCAGGAACGCCGTGGCGCGCTCGACACCCAGCGCCAGTTCCTCGCCGCGCGTCGCAACATGGGCCGCCAGCGCCGGATCGAGGTCCGCGCCGCGCACCACCCGGTCGGCGGCGTCAGCCGCCATGCCGCGCTCGCGCTGCAGATCCTCCCGCAGCCGCCGGACACCGATCGGCAGGTCGCGGGTCAGCACCGGGACGCCTTCTTCCAGCAGATTGACGGTGGTGGTCTCGTGGCCGACATTGGCCAGCGCCACGACGCCGCGCATCGCTTCGGGATAGTTGATTTCGAACGCGTTGTGGAGCGCGAACGCCTCGACATCGATGATGCTCGCGTCGATGCCGATCTCCGCCAGCAGCGCCAGCTTCGATTCCACCAGTTCGCGCTTGGCCGCCACCAGCAGCACCTGCATCTGCATGCCGTCGGCGTCGGGATCGAGGATCTGGAAGTCGAGTTCGACGTTCTCCGGATCGAACGGCACGTGCTGGTCGGCTTCCCAGCGGATCACGTCGCGCGCCTCGGCTTCCTTCATCCGATCCATCTGGATCTTCTTGATGATCACGTCGCGGCCGCCGACCGCGACGACCACGTCGCGCGACTTGGTGTTCGCTTTGCCGAGCAGCGAACGGACCGCGTCGGCCACCACGGTCGGATCCATGACTTCGCCTTCGACGATGGCATCGTCGGCCACTTTCGCGATCGCCACCCGCTCCAGGATCGGTTGACCCGATCCATGGTTGATGGTTACCGCTTTGATGTAGCCGCTGCCGATGTCGAGACCGACGGTCGCGCGCGAGCGGGGAAAGAGCGCCATAGGGGCCCGGGATGTGCGTTGGAGATTGCTGAACCGTACTGCCACGGGGGCAGATGAGTCAAGCGATCCGGCTCAGATCAACCTCTTGTCCAAGTGACACTTACGCCGAACCATCACGCCGCCCGGCCACGGAACTGCCGCCATCATCACGAGAACGCAGCACTCCGCGTGCCAGCAGCCACCTCAGAAACGAGCGTAATGCCGTAACACCCGGACAGTATCGGACGGCCCCCGAACGAGCAGCAGGGTGGCGCGTTGCGCAGCGACCGGGCTTCCAGCGGCGTCCCGGCGGCGCACCCGGGCCACGACCCGGATCAGGGCGCCCGAGCGCGACGCCGCGACGTCGAACTCCCACCCGTCGGGCCGGGTCCCTGCGGCGACGGCGCGAGTTTCACCATCGGCAATGACGGCGAGCGCCGGGCGCTCCACCACGGCGACCGTAGCCAGGACACTGGCCACCACCAGCCGCGCTTCCCCGCTCCACCGGTCAGCCGCGGCGAGCCGGGTCCGCGCCGCGGCGGCAGCGAGGCCGGCGGCGGCAAAGGCGCCGACCAGCACCAACGCCGCCAGCGCCACCACCAGCGAGGTACCGCGGCGTTCGGCGGAAAGCCCGGCCGTCATGGCCCTCCCAACGGAATGGTCAGCACTGTGTCGCTCCCCGATTGTGGAGTGAACTCGGCGAGGAGCTGGCCCCCGCGGATACCGAATCCCGCGGTGCCTGTGGCGATCGGCCCGGCAAAAGGCTGCAGCGACGACGGGCCGGCGGGCGCGAGGCCGAACCAGTCCGCGGCTCCCGCGTGATAGGCCGCGATCCGGACCGGCTCGAACACTTCGACGGCGGCTGCGCCATCGGGCGCGTGAGCGAGCGTCAGTCGCACCGCCGCCCCACTGCCATCGGGACACCGGTCGTCGGCCACGGCCGTGACCGCGGCCGTGTCCCAGACTTCGCCGACCGGGTCGGCCAGCACCCGCGCCACGTCGCGCCCCGCCTCCACAGCCCGCGCACCGGTCCACGCGCCGGCGACGAGGAAGAGTTCGCTCGCGGCGAGGCCGCACACCGGCGCGTCGCCCACCGGCGCCCCGATTTCGAGCGAGGCCGGCACCGGCACCGCCACGTCAGCGACCGATGCATCACGCAAGTCCTCGTGCAAAAGGGCAGCGGCAACCGCAATGGTCCTGGTCCGGTCGAGCGCCGACCAGACCGCCGCGGCCTCCATGCCCGCACCGCGTGCTACTACCGCTGCCATCGCGCCGAGAAGGGCCAACAGCACCAGCCCCACCAGCATCTCGACCAGGGTGAGCCCCGAGCGGTTCACCGTCCGCATCGCACCAAGGTGGAGAGCAACGGGAGTTCGGGGGTGGCGTTGAAATCGAGCGGCAGCACTCGCCCGGCGCCCGTGTCGGCGCACGACAGCGCTGTCTCGGCGGCTCGGTAGCGTTCCCACCGGTCCAGCGACGCCGCCGAGATCCGGTCCGCATGCCGGATGAGCCGGCTCGCGGTCACCGCGGCCGAGGCCGCCGCGCTCGCCGCAACCGCGACCAGCACCAGTGCCACGATGAGCTCGATGAGGGACTCGCCCTGACGGGGATGCACCATGGGCGGGAGTTTACGACGCGCGCGGCCGCCAGCGACATCAAAACAATGCGGGCCGGCGACGCATTCTGCGCAGCCGGCCCGGTCATGCGGAGCCTCCCGTTTGCCGGATCAGGTCAGGTGGTGCACTGGATCTTGCCCTCGATCGTCGCGACCCCGACCGGGCCGGCGCTGCCGTAGAAGACCTGGCATTGCCGGCTGGTGCCCACGGAACTGGCCGTCGCCGCCCACCCGTCGACCGTGGCGGCGTCGATGGAGACACTCACGCCGACGGAGGGGTTGTAGATCAGGGCGCTCGACGGGATCGTGCCGCTGTAATACGCGTTGTTGTCGTCGAAATACGCTTCCTGCGACACGGCCAGGTTGCGCAGATCGTTCGTCATTCTCGCGACATACGCCTTTTCCTTGGTCGAAGCGTATTTCGGAATCGCGATCGCGGCGAGGATGCCGATGATCACGATCACGATCAGCAGCTCGATCAGGGTGAACCCGCGTCGTTCCGCGCTCATCTGCGATCGGTCTCCCGACATCCGCCAGAAGGTCAAGGGGTTGCCCCCCGTTGCTGCAGCGAGAAGGGCGCCCATCGGCAGGCACCGGTGGACGCCCCCCAAGATACTGCTCGAAAGCCGGACTCAGCTACAAACGATGACCTGATCCAGCGTGGTCGACGCGCCACCACCGGCCTGCACCGTGCAGGTCTTGATGCCGGTCGAGATGGTGCTGTTGGTCGCCGTGGCGGTGTACCCGCTCGAGCTCCCACTGACGTTCATGGTGTTGCCGGCCGACAGCGACAGCTCGCCAGCGGCGCTGAGCGTCGCATAGTCGGTCGCGTAGGTCGACCAGTCAGAGAAGTACGCTTCCTGCGCCGTTTCCAGATTGCGCAGGTCGGTCTTGACAGAGGCCAGCTTGGCCTTGTCCTTGGTCGCCGCGAACTTCGGAATCGCGATGGCGGCCAGAATGCCGATGATCACGACTACGATCAGCAGCTCGATGAGGGTGAAGCCCTTGCGGTTGCGCAGCATGTGCATGTCTCCGTGCCAGAGGCGTTGAGTGGTGGCCATCAGCGCCAGGACGCATCCGCAGCCCAGCGTTGCCGCGGCCATAATGTGCAACCGGGATGCCACGCCCGGTCACTTATGGCTAACTTGTTGTCCGATATAGCGATCCGCGATCACGACCTGACCGGATACCGGTCGGTGTGGCGGCGGCGCCCTTGGAGTCTGCAATGCCTGCCCAGCCCTGTCGCGCCGGGCCTTCAAGTTGCAGACATTCGCCGTGGCACCATCCCCCAGCCCGAGCCGGAATGTCCTATTGAGTTCCCAGTCGCCTGAATCCGAACCCCGCCCGGTCGCCCGGCTCATCCCGGCGTTGCCGCTGGCACTGGCCCTCATCGCGTCCGCCCTGTGCCTCCCCAATCAGTGGTGCCAGGACGACCGGCCCATCATCGCGGCCAACGCGACCATCCACTCGCTCGCCCGCATCTGGACCGTGTTCACCCACGCCTACTGGCCGGAGCCGTTTCCGCAGGAGCTCTACCGCCCGCTGACCAGCCTCGTGCTGGCGGTCCAGTGGGTGATCGGGGGCGGGAGCCCCGTGCCATTCCGGATCGGGTCGATTCTCCTCTACATCGCCGCGACCTGGGCCGTGTACCAGGTCGCCAGGCGGCTCCTCACGCCGGCCGGCGCGGTCGTGGCCGCCTCGCTCTTCGCCGTGCACCCGGTGCATGTCGAGGCGGTGGCGGTGGCGGTGAACCAAGCCGAGTTGTGGGTCGTGGTGCTGCTCGGCTGGCTCATGGTCCGGTACATCGACCGCCGGCGCGCCGGCGTCGCGCTCGATGCCCGGTGGATCACGGTGACGGCCGTCGGCTACTTCGCGGCGATGTTGTTCAAGGAGAGCGCGGCGGTACTCCCCGGACTGCTGCTGGCGCTGGAGCTCTTCGCGGTCCGGGACGCTCGCCCGTGGCGCGAGCGGTTGACGGCGCTTCGGCCGTTCATCCTCGTCCTCGTGCTGATGGCCACGCTCGCCCTGGCGGCCCGGACGGCGGTACTGGGCAACGCCAAGGGGACGTTCACGGCGGAAGCCCTCGTCGGCCTCTCGATGGGTGGCCGGGCACTCACCATGCTCGGGGTCGTGCCGCAATGGTTGCGGCTCCTGGTCTGGCCCGCGCATCTCCGCGTCGACTACTCACCGCAGGTGATCGTCGCGGCCACGCACTGGGGCTGGAGCCAGACACTCGGTGCCGCGATCCTGGCGGCCGCCGTCGCCGCGGCGTGGTGGTGCCGGCACCGTCGTCCGGCGGTCAGCATCGGCATCCTGTGGATGGCGGTGGCGCTCTTCCCGGTGAGCAACGTGCTCGTTCCCACCGGCATCGTGCTCGCGGAGCGGACCCTGTTCCTGGCCAGCGCCGGAATGGTTCTCGCCGCGGCCGACGTGCTCACCGCCATCGGCGCCCGTCTCTACGCCGAGGGCGCGATCGGCCGGGCGGTCACCATTGCCGGCACCACCGCGCTGTTCGGCGCGGGGTTGGCGCGCAGCGCAGCACGGGACCTGGTGTGGCACGATCAGGACACACTCTGGCACCAGGCGATCACCGAAGCTCCGCTCAGCTATCGCGCGCATTTCGCCTACGCCCAGATCCTGTTCGACGCCAAGCTCCGCCGCAGCGCCGAATACCATTACCAGCGCGCCATCCAGCTCTATCCGGCCGGGTGGCCGGTCGACCTCGATCTCGCCGATCACTACCGGCTGGCGGGAGACTGCTATCCCGCGATCCGTCTCTATCATCGGGTGCTGGAACTCGACCCGTATCACACCGCGGCCCGGGCCTCGCTGATCACCTGCGAGGTGCTGATCGGCGACTACCTCCACGCCTGGCGCGAAGCGCAGATCGGCGTGCAATACGGAAACCAGCCGAAGAGCTTTGCGCTCTACGGCACGATCGCCGACAGTGCCCTCACGGCTCACGCCCCCAAGGGCACCGTTCGGCTCCCTCCGCCGGTCGACAGCGCCGGCACGCCGTGACGCTCCGCCGCTCCACGGTGGTGCTCGTACTCGTCGCCACGGTTGCGCTCGCGATGGGCGTCAGCATCGCCAATGGTTTCGCGTTCGACGACGTCAAGGTGATCGTCGCGAATCCGATCGTGACCGACCCGTCCCGATGGCACCTCATCCCGACCTCGCCCTATTGGCAGCACACCCTCTGGCGACCGCTGACGATCTTCGGGTTTGCGCTGCAATGGGCGGCGGGCGGCGGGCGCCCGTGGCTCTTCCACGTCGTGTCGCTGCTGGCCTACCTCGGCGTCGCGTTGCTGCTGGTGCAGCTGCTGCGCCGGCTGGGCATCACCGGCTGGGTGGCGCTCGCCGCGGCGATGTGCTTCGTGGTGCACCCGGTTCATGTCGAAGTGGTGGCCAACGCGGTTGGCCAGGGCGAACTCTGGACGGCGCTGGCACTACTCGGTGCCGTGCTGCTCTACCTGCGGGCCCGCGAGCGGGGGACGCTGCACTCGTGGCGCGGAATGGTGCCGTTGATAGCCGCCGTCGCGGCCGGAATCGCGGCCAAGGAACAGGGATTCATGGCGCTGGTGCTCGTCGCCGGCCTGGAGTGGCTCCTCCCCGCGGAGCCCGAGAAACCGCTGCTTCAGCGGCTTCGGCCGCTCCTTGCCCTGGTGGCCATAACGGCCGCGATGCTGCTGGCCCGCACCACCATCACGTCGACGGTCGGCGGCGAGGCGGTCGCGCCGGCGCTGGTGGGACTCGGTTTCCTGGCACGGTGCAAGACGTTCCTTGCCACGGTCGCGGAATACGGCCGCCTGCTGGTCTGGCCGAACCACCTGCAGGCGGCCTATGGCCCGCCGGCGCTGCCGGCCGGCGGGCCGTTCACGACGCGGCACGCCATCGGCGTCGCGATCGTGATCGTCGTCGTGGCGTTGTTCTTCTGGTGTCGCCGGCGGGCGCCGGTCGTGGCGTTCGGCCTCTGGTGGGCGGCAGTGACGCTGGCTCCGGTCAGCAATCTGTTGCTCCCGACCGGGTTGCTGATGGCCGAGCGGGTGTTCTTCCTGCCGTCGATCGGCTTCGTGATCGCGGCGGGCGCGGGCATCGACGCCCTGGCCCATCGTGTTTCGGGCCGTCCGATCCGGCTTGCGCTGGGCACCGCAGCCGCCGCGTGGCTGGCGTGGGCCACGGTCCGCTCGGCGCGCCGGGTACCGGTGTGGCACGACGACGCCGTGTTCAGTGCGCAGTTGACGCGGGACGCGCCGACCACGTATTTCGCCGCCCTGGCCGCAGGCGTCTATTGGCAGTCGGCAGACCAGGCGGTGCGGGCCGAGGCGGCCTACCGCCGCGCCCTCGCGCTCTGGCCACACGATGTCGACATGTACATCCGGCTCGGCCAGTTGTTGCGGACGCAGAACCGTTGCGACGAAGCGGTACCGATTCTGACGCGAGGTCTCGCCGTCGACACCACGACCGACATCGTCCGTTCGCAGCTGATCGAGTGTCAACTGGCGCTGCATCAATGGCGCGCCGCGACGCAGACGGCGCAGGACGGCATTGCCCGTGGGCATCCCGAGTTCGGGCGCGACCTGGAGCGGATCAGGCGCGCCGAAGCGGCCGATGACAGCGTGCCGGCTACGGTGCGGCGGGGTGCAGCGGGCGGGCATTGACGGTTCGAACAGGACGGAACCCGTCAGTCGGGGAGAAACGGTGCGTATGCCCGCGCGCGTTCGCCGCGCAGAATCGCGTCGAGCTGATCGTTGCGGTACTGGCCCCGCATCTGCCGCAGTTTGATGCGGAGGATATCCACGGCGCTCACGATACTGTCACGGATCGGGCGAACCGTCGACCTGAGGTTTCGCCGCAGTCGGACCGGAACTCTCTTGATATCGAGTCCATGTTTCAGCGCGACGTAGACGACTTCGACATCAAAGGCGAACCCGCGGGTCCGGACCAGCGGAAACACGGCATCCGCGATTTCACCGGACATCGCCTTGATACCGCACTGGGTATCGAAGAAGCCGCCGGTGACCAGCGAACCGATCACGAGTGAACCGAGCGCCGAGAGACGCCGGCGAAACCACCCGGTGGCCTCCGCATACGACGAGTCGGCGAGTGTTCGATCGCCGATGACGAGATGGAACCCGCGCCGCAGCACGCAATCGGCCATGAACGGCAGCAGTTCCCGGTCATAGGGCATGTCGACGTCGGTATAGATGCGCACGCCCCCGCGGGCCGCGAGCATCCCGGTCCGCACCGCGGCGCCCTTGCCGCGATTGGCCGGGTGACGGACCAGGCGGATCTGCGGCGAGGCGGACAGCGGTACCGCATCGAAGTCGTTGCCGCCGTCGTCGACCACGACGATTTCCCAGCTGGAGCTGACCTTCGGGAGATAGTCGACCAGCACGGCGACCGTCTGTCGTGCCTCCGCCGCGCCGGCGTAGCACGGCAGGATGACGCTCAGTGCCGGGGCCGGGGCCGGGGCCGCGTCGATCGAACCGGTCGTCACGCCTGGCGCGCCACAACGAGCAGATCGTAGAACGGATTCACACGGACCGGGCGGCCGAGCCATCGTTCCGGCAGGCGGCGATGCAGCCGCGTACCGACGACGCCACCGATCCGATCCAGGAGATAACCACGACTGACGACCAGC
This sequence comes from uncultured Gemmatimonadales bacterium, assembly GCA_963697065.1. Taxonomy (GTDB): domain Bacteria; phylum Gemmatimonadota; class Gemmatimonadetes; order Gemmatimonadales; family GWC2-71-9; genus Palsa-1233. Next base: position 1,214,305 of record CAVOMQ010000001.1, on the reverse strand, counting down.
GGCACGTACCGCCGTGTTTCGACCCGGAAGCCGGCATCGCGAAGCAAGCGGCCCAGAGTTTGCTTGTCGAAGAAGGTCAGATGCTCCGGCACCTTGGTCCAACCGGGCCACCGTCCATCCAGCAGTCGCGCAACCAGACTGCCCGCGTCAGGAGTGGACAGCGCCAACAGGCCGCCGGGCTTCAGCGTTGCGGCAACGGCGCGCAGTGTGTCCCGGGGATCAGGCAGGTGTTCGATGACTTCCCACATCGTGACGACGTCGTACGTGTTCGGTGTCGGCGCGGCCGACTCGATCGTGCCCTGTCGAACCGGCTGGCCAAGCACATCGACCGCATACCGGCATGCCCAGGGGCTCGGGTCGAGCCCCTCGGCGTCCCACCCTGCGCGGCGGGCCCGTTCGACGAACAGGCCGATGGCGGCGCCGACATCCAGCAGCCGGTCACCCGGCTTCGGCGACGGCAGATAGCGGACCCGGTCATCGAACGTTCGCCGGATGTGCTCGATCTCGGCGACATACCGATCGTAGCCGGGGTCGCCCGCCTCACCGTGAGCGAAGTAGTGTTCTCCGTACAAGGCGTCGAGTTCGGCCGCCGTCGGCTGCGGGTCGAGATAACGGACGCCACATTCCTGACAGGCAACGATGGCGAACCCGCCGCGGACCATGAACGGGCGGGACGATGACGAGTCGCAAACCGGACAGTGTCGATTCAACGCGCCCTTCCTCGCACCGGGCTGGATGATGATCAGATGACGCAAACAACTGGCGTGCCCGCGACGAAATCCGTTCCGATCCAGTGGCTCCTTGCGTGCTTGGCGCCGGTACTGGCCCTCGCGGTGATCCGGCCCGACACGCCGAGCGCATTTCCGGTCTGGGATTACGACGACATGCTGCCGCTATTCCGCCAATCCCATGGTATCGCGTCGGCGTTTCATGCCTTGGTCGCCTTTACGCGGCTTGACGGTCGCGCGAATTATCTCACCTACCTCTACCTCGCGGCAACATGGCGCGTCGCCGGCGACAACCCGGTTGCCTGGCAGTGGCATCGGGCAGCGCTGATGCTGGTGTGCGGCTCACTCTTCGTGCTCGTCGCGCGCCGGCTCGGGGCAACGCCGGCGCTGGCGGCGATCGCGGCGCTCATCCTGATGCTCGCGGTACCCTCGACCGAAGGGTGGCTGTTCCTGATGGGCGAGCCTCTCGCTGTCGCGCTGCTGCTCCTGACGCTGCTCGTGGCGTTCGGGTACCGCACCACCGAGGGTTGGCGCTGGCGGGCGGTAGCGATCGCGGTACTGTGCCTGGCGGTGTTGGTGACGAAGGAAGTGCTGGGTATCTGCCTGCCCGTCGTCGTGGCCGTCGCGGTCTGCTGGGAGCCCGGCGCCGGGTGGCGGCGGCCGCGGTTCGACGCGCGCGAGCGCTGGCTCGGGTTCGCGCTCCTGGCCATCCTGCTGCTCGAGGTCACGAATGTGGTGTCGGCCCTCTCGCAGGCCAGCCCGCAGGCGTACGCCCGGAGCTTTGCCGAGGGCGGCTGGAGTCCCGGCCGCGCGGCCGTGCTGTTCCAGGCAATGCTGCTTCCGGATCGTTTCACGTCCGCCGCGTGGTGGAGCGACCTGTATCCCGGAAATCTTGCGTTCGTCGCGCTGATCGTCGTCGGCTCGCTGATGGCGCAGCGCCGGCCAGCCGCGGAGCGACGCCGATATTGGCAGGCCGTTGCGGCCCTCGTTTCGGTTCCACTCGTGGGCGCACTGGCATACAGCTTCTGGCCCCGGTATTCGGCGTTCTACGGCATACCGTTCTTCGCCGCGAGCGTGGGGCTATTCCTGCTTGCCGGAGTCCAGCTGGCGAGGGGGATCCGCGGCGGAGAATGGTTGGCTGCTGCCGCGGGACTCATCGTCGTGGTGTACACAGCTCCCGTCGCGGGTCGCACGGCAAGCGACAAACGATCGATAGCCGACGTTGCCGCGAAAGTCGTCCGGACATTGCCCGCGCTTCCCCGCCTGGACACGGTCTTCATCGTCACGCCCGCCCAGGGTGGCCGTCGATGGCCGATCACCGGCACCGAGTTGGCGCATTACGCCCGCGCGCTGCAGGTTCCCGACTCGACGCTGCCGGCATTCCAGGATCTGTCCTGCCAAGCGGTCGTCGCCCGGTTGCAGCAGCCCCTCGACCATGCCGGCGTGCTGAACGACGTGAACCCGTGCGGCCCCTTGCCACGCGCCACGCTCCGCTGGATGGCGGTGGGTCACTCCGTCAACTGGCTGACACTCCGCGACCAGTCCGACACGGTCGTCGTCGAGATCCTCGCGCCGGCCTGGGCCGAACGGCTCGGCGCGCCCAACTGACCGTCGGGCCTCACGGCGCGCGCCACTCCTGCTCCATCGAATCGGGCGACACCCGATGGAATCGCAGGCCTCCGCCGATCTCCGGATCCTCCGTCAGCAGCCACAGCGGACGGCCGGGATTCGCATCGACGAGCACGCTGTCGTCCGCATGGAGGTCCCGCAGGTAGCGGTTGCTGTCGCCGCGCGCCAGCAGGAACGGCGGGTACACGGTGAACCCGGCGCGATCCTCGATCAGGCGGCGCACGCATTCGGGGCGTAGCGTGCTGCCGGGGAGAAAGCGCACCGTGGTGTCGGGGAGATCGTGAATGGTGATCAGTCGCGCCGAGTCGGCCACCAGCGGGCCGAGTCTGCGCTCCACTTCGGTGCTGTCACCATGGTCCCGCTCCACCGACGTGATCACCGAGTCGAGCGCGCACGCATCCGTGCTGCGGTAGATGTGTTCCGTCTCCGGCCGCGTCACCCCCAGCGCCCAGAGGCGGGCCACCAGTTGCGCCCCCCAGCTCTCCCGCACCAGCACCACCGCGTCGTGCACCCCCGCCGCCCGCGCCGCGCCGGGTGCGTCGAGCCGCATCGACAGCATCCCGTTGCGGTATTGACGCGCCCGGATCGGCACCCACCCCGTCAGCGCCATCACCAATGCCAGCATCCCGGTGGCCACCATGGCGCGCTGCAGCGGTACCGACGCGCCACGGTCTGCCAGGCGCGACGGGAACCGGGCGGTCCACAGCGCCAGCCACGGCGCCAATGGCAACATGAAACGCGGCCCGAGGTAGAAGCCGTCGTGCCAGTAGGCGAAGTACGCCAGCAGCAGTCCGCCGCCGACCGCAAGCATCCAGCGGTCCCACGGCTCCAGCCGCCGCGTCAATGCCAGTGCGCCGGTGGCGAACAGGAGCGACGGCGCCGGCGTTTCCAGGAAATAGACCTGCAGCCGCAGCAGGTAGAGGTTGACCAGCTCCACACCGCGCGCCGGCGTGTGCGGCGGACCCCAGGGTGACGCGTGAAAGCCGAGTGCGTGGGTCTTGCCCCACATCGCGATGTAGCCGAACAGCAGCGGATGGCCGGTCTGCGCCGCGTTGACGGCGAGCATCGCCGCCACCGGCACCGCCACGCCGATCCCGCTTGCGATCAATGCCACGAAGTGACGCCGCCGTTCCGGCCGGGTCGGTCCGGCATGACCCACGTCCCGTGACCCATGACCTGCCGGTCGTACCACGCGCGCCGCCAGCCAGCAGGCCGTGGGCAGCGCGAACACCAGCGCATCGAGCGGCCGGATCGTGGCGGCGATGCCGAGGCATGTTCCCGTCAGGAGCGCGGCGAACGGATGGGCGTCGTCGTCGCCCACGGCGTGCGCCAGCGCGAGCGCCGCACCCAGCAGCCACATCGTCTCCGACACGTGGTCCATCATCGAGCCACCGAGAAAGACCACGAACGGCGAGAAGGCAAACAGCAGCACCGCAGCAAGCGCGGCGCCGTCGTGCGGCTCGATGCGCCGCACCAGTCGCGCAAAGAACCACACACCGACGCCGGTGCACACCGGGCCCACCAGCCACGCCGCCCCGACCAGCACGCCAAGCATCAGCATGGCCGGACCGCCGGCCGGGAACTGGCCGAACACCTTCCCCTGCCAGTCGAGCAGGTGCATCGCGCTGGTGAATTCGGGGTGAGCAGGCAGCGGTAGCCAGAGCCGACCGCTGGCGAAAATGCGGGCCTGATAGAGCTGGATGATTTCGTCGATCAGCAGCGGTCTGGCGGAGAGCACCAGCCGGGAGACGGCGGCGCAGGTGATCGCCACCGCGCCGCCGAGCGCCGCATCCGCCACCCAGCGGCTGCGCCGCCACCGCGCCGCGATCCGTCCCCACGCGCCCGGCAACCACCACTCCGGCATGCTGCGCAGCACGATCACCAGCACCACCAGCACCCCCGCCAGGATGCCGCCGCCGCTCAACCATCCGGTCAGCCACTCGTGGTACTGCGGCGCGTCGTGGCCACCGGGAATCCAGTTGGCGATCGGAAGCAGGCCGAACAGCAGCAGGAAGAGCGCCGCGGCCTGCGCCACCTACTTCACCTCGGTTTCTTCGTAGCGCGACAACTTGCGGTAGAGCGTGCTGGGGTCGATGCCGAGCGCTTCGGCGGCGCGCGTCTTGTTGCCGCCCTCCGACTGCAGCACGAACATGATGTACGCCCGCTCGATGAGATCGAGCGGCGGATTGGGCTGCGCCCGTTCGGCCACCAGCGGTTCCTTGCGTCGCCGCGTGATGCGCTCCGGCAGGTGATGGGGCTCGAGCAGGCTTCCTTTGCCCATCACCACCGCGTGCTCCAGCGCGTTCTGCAGTTCGCGGACGTTGCCGGGCCACTCGTAGACCATCACGGCGTCCATGGCCTCGCTGGAGAGCGCCTTCGGCTCGAGGCTCCGCTCCGTCGCGAGGTCCTGCAGGAAGTGGTCGATCAGCAGAATGAGGTCGTCGCGCCGCTCGCGCAACGGCGGCAGGTCGACGGCGATGACGTTCAACCGGTAGAAGAGATCGGACCGGAACGCCCCGCGCCGCACCTCCTCCTCGAGGTCGCGGTTGGTGGCGGCGATGATCCGGACGTCCACCGGGAGCGCCTCGGTGGCGCCGACGGGAATCACTTCGCGCTGTTGCAGTACCCGCAACAGCTTGACCTGCAGCGACGGCGGCATCTCGCCCACTTCGTCGAGAAAGAACGTGCCACCGCGCGCCGCGGCGAACAGTCCCTGCTTGTCGCGCACCGCGCCGGTGAACGATCCCTTGACGTGCCCGAACAACTCGCTCTCGAGCAGCGTCTCGGGGAGGGCGCCGCAGTTGATGGACAGGAACGGCCCGTCGTTGCGGAGCGAGGCGTCGTGGATGTAGCGGGCCAGCACTTCCTTGCCGGTGCCGCTCTCGCCACCGATCAGCACCGTCGAATCGGTGGGTGCCACGACGTCGGCCAGGCGCAGCACGTCGAGAAACCGGCGCGATTTCCCCACCGGGCGCGTCACGGCCGCCCGGGGCGCGCCCGATTTGCGGATCTCCTGCTTGAGCTGCTTGTTCTCGACGCGGATCTGGCGGAATTCGCAGGCCCGGCGCAGAATGGCCAGCAGCTCGTCGTTCGAGAACGGCTTCTGCAGGTAGTAGAACGCGCCCGCGTTGACCGCCTGGATGGCGCTCTGCAGCGAGGCCTGCGCTGTCATCAGGATCACCGGCGTGATCGGGTCGGTTTCGCGCACCGCCTGCAGAATGTCGAGGCCGGTGACCTGCGGCATGCGCACGTCGGTGAGCACGATGTCGGGCGTGTTGGCGCGGATCGCGTCGAGGCCCGCCTTGCCGCCCTGGGCGGTGAGCACCTCGAACCCTTCCTTCTTGAGCAGAATGCGCAGCGTATCGAGAATGCCCGACTCGTCGTCGATGACGAGTACCGAGGGCTGTTGAGTCATGCCCCGCTCTCCCTGTTCCAGGTCGCCGGTAGATAGATGGTGAAGGTGGTGCCCTGCCGCGGACCGCTGTCGACCAGAATGACGCCGCGGTGCGCCGCGACCGCCCGCTGCACGATGGCCAGTCCGAGTCCGGTGCCGCCCTGCCGCCCCGTCACGAACGGTTCGAACAATCGCTCCCGCACCGCTTCGGGAATCCCCGGCCCGTCGTCGCGCACCATCAGCCGGATCGATCGCTCGACCGACCCGGGCGGCCGTTCGCCCAGCGGCGCGCGGCCGACCGTCACCGTCACCGTGCCGCTGGCCGGACATCGCCTGGGCCGCGTTGAGCGCCAGATTGCTCACGATGCGATGCATCAGATCGCGGTCGGCATCGATCAGCGTGGGCTCGCCGTCGATCGCCATGGTCACACCGCGGGCCGTTGGATGCTCCTGGGCGATCCGGAGCGCGTCGCGCACCACCTCGGTCAGATCGAGCTGCGCGAATTCGCCGGCCCGCACCCGCGAGAAGTCGAGGAACTCGCTGAGCAGCCGGTTGAGTCGCTCACTCTCGCGCATCACCAGCCGCGCCAGGGTCTGCTCGTCTTCGTCGTCGCCCACATTGTGGGCCAGCTGCTCGACGGCGCTGCGGATCGCCGCCAGCGGATTCCGGATCTCGTGCGCCAGCGACGCGCTCAGCGCCGCCACCGCCTCGAGCCGCTCGGCGCGCAGCCGGAACTCCTGCAGGCGCTTCAGGTCGGAGATGTCGGTGAAGATGGCGGTCACCAGCCGCCGGCCGGTGCCGGGGCGGCTGAAGGTCGTGGTGCTCAGCCCCACCGGAAACAGGGTCCCGTCGGCGCGACGCACCGCCGCCTCGCCGCGCGAGACGCGGGTGCCGTCGCTGATGCCGCGGACGATGGCGTCGTGGAGTTCGCGCGAACGCGCCCGGAGAATCTCGAGCACCGGCTGCCCGAGAAGGAACGGCGCGCCGCTCAGGATTTCGCGGCCCCGTGGGTTGAGATAACCGAGCCGGCCGTCGCCGTCGACCGTCATGACGCCCGATTGGATCGTCCCGAGAATCTCGTGCGCCTCCCGCTGCGATTGGGCCAGGGCGGCCGCCAGGGCATGGTGGGTGCGCGATGCGCCCGCCAACCGGTTGCCGAGGACCGCGATCAGCGCCCCGATGAAGGCGATCACCCCGACCTGCGGCCAGAACGCCGCGTCGTGCGGCAGGCTAGACATCAGCGTCGCGGTGACGTAGCTCCCCACCGCCAGCGCCACCACCAGCAGGCCGCGCCCGACCGGGAGAATCAGCGCGTACACCGTCACCAGCGCGATGTACAGCGCGGCGACCGCTTCGGTGGTGAAGGTGACCAGTGACGTGACGATCAGCACGTCGACGCCGGCCTGGAGGAGGACCGAATTGGGGCCCGGCGCCTCGCTGGAACGGCGCAGCAACCAGAACAGCCAGGCGGTGGCCGCGAGCGCCGCGGCGGCAAGCGCGGTGATCGACGCCGCCAACGGCCGCTCCGCAGCCCCCTGGGGCGGGCCAAGCACGCGGCCGAGCGCCATCGCGATCAGCACCAGCCGCACCACCAGGATGCCGGAGAGCAGCGTGCGCGGCCCCGGCAGCGCGAGCCGCTCCAGGCCGCGGCGTGGCGACGGCGGCAGCTCCGGTCCGACCGGATAGGCCCCGGCCCGGACCTCGACGGTCTCGAGAGGTGGAGTCGATGTGCTCAAGTTGATGTAATATGCTGGATCGCGGGCGCATCCGCCCGGGGGAGGACCACCTGACAACACGTTCCCGACGTGTACCGGCCGCGCCGGCGGCGTTCGAGGGCTTCGAGCGCGGTCTGTTCCGCTTCCTGCGCGAGCTGCGACGGCACAACGACCGCAGCTGGTTCATGGCCCGCCGCAGCGACTACGAACGCCTGGCCCGCGCGCCGATGCACGCCTTCGTCGAAGACGTCGATGCCCGGCTGGCACTGATCATTCCCGAACTCGTCGGCGAGCCGAAACGGTCGATGTTCCGCATTTATCGTGACGTCCGGTTCTCGAAGGACAAATCGCCGTACAAGACGCATGTGGCATGCTGGTTCTATCACGCCGATGCCGGGCGCGGCGTCGGGTCGGAAGCGCACGGCGGCGCCGGCCTGTATTTCCACGTCGAGCCGGGACGGTCGATGGTCGGCGGCGGGATCTGGATGCCGCCGCGGAACGAGCTGCGCGCGATTCGCTCGGCCCTCGCCGCCCGGCCGGCGGAGTTCGCCGCCATCGTGCGCGCGCCGGCGTTCCGGCGGCGATTCGGTGCACTCGACGACGAAGCGATGCTGCAGCGGCTCCCGCGGGGATTTGCGGCCGACCACCCCGCCGCGGGATGGCTCCGATACCAGTCGTTCACGGCCGGGCGCATGCTGACCGACGCCGAGGTGCTCGACCCCGCGCTGCCGCGGCGTCTCGAACGAGATGTCGAGGTGCTGCGCCCGCTGGTGCGCTGGTTGAACGGCGCCCTGGGCTTTGCCGCACACGAGCGGCGCGTGTGAGAGACTCCACGACGGCAGTGCGGATCGACAAGTGGCTCTGGGCAGCTCGCTTCTACAAGACGCGCTCGGCGGCGACGGACGCGGTGGCCGGCGGCAAGGTCGAAGTCAACGGCGAGCGAGCCAAGCCGGCGCGTCAGGTGCGACCCGGCGACGAGATCTCCATTCGCCAGTCGCCGTATCTCTATGTCGTCGAGGTCACCGCCACCGGCGAGCGCCGTGGTTCCGCCGCGGCGGCGGCGGCGCTCTACCGCGAAACCGACGCGTCGCGCACCGCCCGCGAGCGACTTGCCGAACAGCTGCGACTGGCGCCGAAACCGGTGTTCAGCGCCGGCCGCCCGGGGAAGAAGGAACGTCGCGAGCTGGGGCGGTTGAGGCGGAAGGAATGAAGAGGATAGTGGGTGGTCATGACCACCACGTCTCCCTCACGTGTTCGCCTACAACCCCGCGAACCACGGATACCCCTGGTCTTCCCAGTAGCCGCCGGGCTTGTCGGCGGTGAAGGTGATCCGGGTGAGGTACTTGGTGAGTTTGTACCCCAGTTTGATCGGCGAGTAGAGCCTCAGCGGCGCGCCGTGCGCCGGCTGGAGCGCATTGCCCTGGAACGCGTCGGCAAGAATGGTCTGCGGGTGCATCGCGCTCGCCAGGTCCCACCCGTTGTAGTACTGATCGTCGAACGAATCGAACCGCACGAAGCGCGCGTGCGGCTGCGGCTCGACCATCGCCGCGATTGACGCGAACGGCACCCCGCTCCACGACTTGACCACCGACCACCCCTCGACGCAGTGGTGGGTCACCGTGTAACTGACGTGCGGCAGCTGCGCCAGCATCTGCAGCGTGAACGACGCCGGCTGGCGGACCAGGCCGCCGACGTCCAGGCGCCACGCCGTCGGGTCGTCGAGCACCGGCATCGCATCCGAGATGAAATACGACGGCATCGAGCCGGCCTGCACCTGGTGCGGCGGGGCCGTTGCGCCGCGGACGGCGAGCAACTTTTCCCCCAGCGTGTTGTTGAACGTGATCACCTTGTTGAACACCGGCTGCAGGGCGTGCCCGCCGTCCCACCCGCACGCGGCAAGCACCGCCGCCGGCAGCACCGGCGCCACGCGCCGCAGGAACTCCCGCCGGGCCACCGGATCGCGCGGATCAGTCATCGCGAGTGAACCTTCCCCGGTAGCGCCCGGTGATGATCGCACGAAACGACGCCGGATCGGCGGCGAACACCATGATCACGTGGACGATGACGAACGCCGTGAAGGTCCACACCGCCACGAAGTGCCAGTACCGCGCCCACTCGTAGCCGCCGAACAGATCGGTCAGGAACCGCAGCTGGATCGGCTTGGCAATGGCAAAACCGCTGAGAATGGAGAGCACGGCGAGCACCAGGACGAAGGTGTAGGCGCCCTTCTGCAGCGGGTTGTGCTTTCCCTGCGGCGGGTGGTCCGGCCGCAACCGCAGGTAGTACCGGGTCATCTGCCATGCGCCCGGAAGATCGCGCGGCCGGAACAGGAGGTGACGCCATTCGCCCGACGTGATCAGGAAGAGGACGTACGCGACGCCGGTGAGCACGAACGGCCAGGCCAGCGTGAAATGCCAGCGCAACCCGCCGGCCAGCCAGCCACCGAGGCCGAGCGACTTTGGAATCGCGATCCGGCTGGCGTCGAACGGATTGGGAACGTTGAAGACGTCACCGTGATAACCGATATGCTCGAACGCCATGTAGATCTGCAGACCGCTCGCGATCATGCCGGCCAGGAACAGCGCGTTGAGCCAGTGCGTGATGCGCACCAGCGCACCGTGACGGCGGATGCCGCGCGAACCTGCCTCCATCGGGGAGGCAGACCGATGTGGCTCAGGCGGGGTGGAGTGGGAGGACACGGCTCAAAGTTAAGCCCACGGCGGTCGGCTCCGGATGCCAGACTCGGCCTGAAGGTCGCCCCTGCAGGCCGAGCCTCGTACGCGGGGCCATAGGCTATGGGCCATCGGCGCTCTTCAGTGGTTACTCGACGGTCCCTGGATGTCGACCTTCGTGCGTCCCTGGCTATCCATGATCCTCACATGGCCGCCGGCGCTGTCGCCGGAGATATCCACGATCGGGCGCCCGCTGGGACCGCGGACGACCAGCGACCCGCCGTTCGAGTCGCCCGATGCCTGCACGATCGGATGGCCGTTGACCGATACCGAGAAGTTGCCGTGGTCGGACCGGATGTCGACATCGCCCGAATCGCCGGCGCCGTGGGCCGCGTTGCGGGCCAGCTCGGCCACCTGGTCGTTCGGAACCCACAGCGTGACGTTGTTGTCTCCCGGCTCGAACACCACGTGCCCGAAGGGCACCAGGTCGAGCGAAGCCGAATCGGCCGGCGTCGCGCAGTCGAACGAGGTGTGGCTATCGAGGTGCCGCCCGTTCTCGACCATGAGCCGGCAATCGGAGAAGCGCGACAACATGGCGGCGTGCTGGAGCGACACGGTGATCACCGCGGAATCGACCCGGCCCGGTGTGGCGCGCATCAGTTGCAGCCGATTGATGTCGCCGACCCGGTCGCCGTCGATACGGAAGCCGGCGTGCAACAGTGGCAACCCCGCCGACAACCCCGCCGGCATCACCGACGAGAGCATCACCTTGCCGCGCGTGATCCCGGCGCGCACGCCGTGCACCACCACGGCACCGACGATGAAGATCACCACCATCGACACCGCCACCTTGATCCAGTATTTGCGGTCCATCCGGGCCCCCTCTGAAATCGTCGCCGGGCGGTACCCCGAGCGCCTCGTTTCAAACCTAAACGTACTCGCGCCCGCCCGGGTTTCACTACGTTTCCGGGGTGACACGTACCCTGGAAACGCTCCGTTGGGACAACGCCTTCGCCCGGCTCCCTGACGTATTCCGCCAGCGCATCGGGCCGACGCCGCTCCCCGAGCCCTATCTGGTCGCGGCCAACGCCGATGCCGCTCTGCTGCTCGACCTCGACCCGGCCGAGCTCGGTCGGGACGAACTGGTGACGGCCATGAACGGCACCCGGCCGCTCACGGGGACGGAACCGGTCGCCACAATCTACGCCGGGCATCAATTCGGGGTGTGGGTGCCGCAACTCGGCGATGGGCGCGCCATCCTGCTCGGCGAGGTGGTCAACGACCGGCATGAACGATGGGACGTGCAGCTCAAGGGATCGGGCCTGACCGGGTTCTCCCGCATGGGAGATGGGCGCGCGGTGCTGCGCTCGACCATCCGCGAGTACCTCGCTGGCGAAGCGATGCACGGCCTCGGCATTCCCACGACGCGCGCACTGGCCATCGTGGGCAGCGATGCCCCGGTCTATCGCGAGCAGACCGAGACGGCAGCGGTGCTGCTGCGGCTGGCGCCCACGCACATCCGGTTCGGGAGCTTCGAGCTCTTCGCCTCGCGCGGGCAGCATGATTCCGTACGCACACTCGCCGATCACGTCATCGACCGCTACTACCCGCACCTGTTGGTACTTCCCGCAGCCGGGCGGTACGCCGCGTGGTTTCGCGAAATCGCCGAGCGCACCGCGCGCCTGATCGCGCAATGGACGGCGGTCGGCTTTGCGCACGGCGTGATGAACACCGACAACATGTCGATCGTGGGCATCACGCTCGACTACGGCCCGTATGGCTGGATCGATGGCTACGATCGCGACTTCATCCCCAACCACTCCGACCCCGGCGGGCGCTATGCGTTCAGCCAGCAGCCGATGGTGGGGTTGTGGAACACTGCGCGGCTCGCCGACGCGCTGCTCCCGCTGGTGGGCGAAGACGCGGCACTGGCCGCACTGGAACACTATCGCGTCACCTTCGAGTCGGCGATCGACGCGCTGATGCGGGCCAAACTCGGGTTCGATACCGCCGAATCCGGCGACCAGGCGCTCCTCGACGAACTGTTCGCGATCCTGCAGCGCAACGCCGCCGACTACACCGGCTTCTTCCGCGCCCTGTCGCGTTACACGCCGGGCGACGACGCCTCGCGCCAGCTGGTGCGGCACGCGCTGGCCGACGACGCGGCCGCCGATCAATGGCTGTCCCGGTACGCCACCCGCCTGTTGCGCGAGGACTCGGACCACGACGCGCGCCGCCGGCGGATGCTGGCCACCAATCCTGCGTACGTGCTGCGGAACTGGATGGCACAGGAAGCGATCGCACTGGCCGAAAGCGGGGAGTTCGGCCGGATCGAGGAACTCCGGCGGATCCTCGCCAGCCCGTTCGACAAACACGCCGGCGCCGAGCGATATGCCGCACCGCCACCGGACTGGGCGCTCCACCTGGAGGTCAGCTGTTCGTCCTGACCAGATGACCTTCACGACTCCCATGACCATTGTGACCGGCACGGCGGTTCCGTCCCTGACCGACTCCGGGTAGAATCCGGCCGTGACTTCTTCCGGACAGCCGGGCACGTTGACACCGCGCCACTGGATCGCGCTCACCGCGCTGGTGGCGGGGATCGTGGCGCTGTACCTCCACCTCTGGAAGCTCGGCCTGGTCGGCCAGCTGGTCTGCACAGCGGGCGAGGGTTGCGAGCGCGTGCAGTTTTCCCGCTACGGCTGGTTTCTGGGAGTCGATGTCGCACTGATCGGCACCCTCGGGTACACGGCGATCGTGATCACGTCCCTGATCGGCACCCGTGCGGATCGGATCGACGATCCCCGGATCACCAACCTGCTGACGATCCTGATCGGGCTCGGGTTCCTGTTCACCCTCAAGCTCAAGTACGACGAGTTCGTGCTGCTGCGGTCGTTCTGCCCGTGGTGTGCCATCAGCGCCGTGATCATCACCACCGATCTGGTGCTCGTGCTGCTCGACCGGCGACGAGTGCGGAGGCTGCGCGCCTAGACCGGCTGAAACTCCTTCCCCAGTTCATCCAGCCGACCTACCCGCCCCAGGTCCGGCGCCAGCCACGCGGTGCCACCGACGGTGGTGAGCGTCAACGCGCCGCCCAGCAGGACCGCCGGCACCGCGCCGAAGAGCCGCGCCGTCGCGCCGGATTCGAACGCGCCGATTTCGTTGCTCGACCCGATGAAGATCGCATTGACCGCCGACACCCGGCCCATGAGGCGGTCGGGAACGAGCAGCTGCAGCAGCGTCGAGCGCACCACCACGCTGATCATGTCGGCGGCACCGGTAATGACCAGGAACGCGAACGACAGCCAGAGCGCGCGAGCCAGGCCGAAGCCGATCGTGGCCGCGCCGAAGATCGTCACCGCAATCAGCAGCGCCCGGCCGGCCCGCTGGAACGGCGGACGCCACGCGAGATAGATCGACGTCATCACGGCGCCGACCGCCGGAGCGGCCCGCAGCAGGCCCAGTCCACTCGGTCCGCTGTGGAGGATGTCGACGACGAAGATCGGCAGCAGCGCGACCGCCCCGCCGAACAGCACCGACAACAGATCGAGCGTCACCGCGGCGAGCAGCACCTGCTGGCCGCGGAAGAAGCGCAGCCCTTCGGCCAGCGACCGCCAGAGCGAATCCCCGTCGGTTCGTGGCGGAACGCCGCGGAAGCGGATCGCGCCGAGGCCCGTAAGTCCGATGATCAGCAGCGCCGCCTCGACCAGGTAACTCCCGCGGGCACCGATGATTGCATTGAGCACACCGCCGATCGCCGGACCCAGCACCGCGCCCAGTTGCCAGGTGATGCCGCGCCAGGTGACGGCGTTGGCTTGCGATTCGCGCGGGATCATCGAGGCGGCCAGCGCCGTCCGCGCCGGTTGCAGAAAGGCTCGACAGGTTCCGATGACCGCCAGTACCACATACACACCCACGACCCGAACATGCACCGCCCGCCCCGAAAGACCCGCCAGTACCGCCAGGATCAGCGAGCACCCCAGCAGGATCCACGTCGAGATCAGCGCCAGGCGCCGCCGATCCATCCGGTCGGCGACGTGCCCGCCGAACAGCGAGATGACCAGCACCGGCACCGCCTCGGCCAGGCCCACCAGGCCGAGGGAGAGCGCATCGTGGGTATCGAGGTACATCTGCCACGCGACGATCAGGTCCTGTACCTGGATGCCGAGCGTGGTGGCAAAGTGGGCGATGAGGAATCGCCGATAGTCGGGGCGGCGCACCGCCGCCCAGGGATCGTGTCCGGCGGCCAAGCTACGGTCTGGGAGGCATCGAGATCTCGAGCCCGTTGTGGACCAGTCGCGCATGCGCGTCGGGCGGCATGGCCACCAGGAACTCGCGGCCGCCGTCAGCCAGGACCGGGTAGCGCGTGGCGAATTCCTGCAGTGCGGGCAACAGCAGAATGTCGGGAATGCCAATGCCCTGCACCGTCACCCGGTCGAGATGAAAGCGCATGATGCCCTGGTCGTGCTGCGGCATGGAGATTTCCGCCACGAAGACCGCGGTCGAATCGAGAAAGCGGAAGATCGGCCCGAGTTCGTTCCGCTCGTACACCGGAAAATTGCTCAACCGGCCGGCAATCCGCACCAGTTCCGTATCCGACGTCACCCGGAACAACAGCGAGTCGCCGAACGGCGGCACGCCGAGACGCGCCACCACGTGCGACGCGAAGTCACCGATATCAACGGTGTCGACCAGCCGGGTGCGGGCCAGGAACACCGAATCGATGATCGCGCCGGCCCGCACCACTCCCGAGTCCGTGATGCGCGACCCCGGCAACGGCGCCAGGCCGGGCGACGGCGTCTGCCCGGCAGCCGCCTGAGTCAAGACCACCAGCGAGCCCACCACCCCGAGCCATCGCAAGCGCACCTCGTCCTCCATCGCCCGTCTGCCATCCCGGGGTTGCGGTACGGCGGCATCGTTTCCCGGCCCTGCGCCCACCCCGGAACCGCAGGCGCGCCGTCCCCGGTTTGGCTACAATGTGGGCTATCTTCTTCCGCCGCGCGCGGCCGACCTTCCGACCGGATCGAACATGAGACGCATCGCCGCTCTGCTCTGCGTGGGACTCCTGACCCTGACCGCCGCTGCACACGCCCGGTTCCGCTGGGGGGTCGAAGGCCATCACGTCGTGGCCCGGGTTGCCGAGTCCCGGCTGACGCCCCGCGCGCGCGCCGAGGCCGAGCGGCTTCTTGGCGACCAGAGCCTGGAGGACGTCAGCACCTGGGCCGATGACATCCGCCGCGCCCGCCCCGCCACCGCCCCCTGGCACTACGTCGACATCGAGCTCTCCGACACCGCCTACGATCCGGCCCGCGATTGTCCCCATTCGGCCTGTGCCATCGACGCGCTGACCACGCAGCTCGGCATTCTTGCCGACACCACGCGTTCCGATTCGGCGCGGGCCGAAGCGCTGCGGTGGGTCATCCATCTCGTCGGCGACATCCATCAGCCGCTGCACGGCAGCGACGACCACGACAAGGGCGGCAACGACGTGCACGTCGTCTACCGCGGCAATCCCGCCAACCTGCACTCCCTCTGGGACACCGGTCTGCTGCAGACCCTTGGCGACGAGGATGCCGTCGTGCAAGAGATCAACGCCGAACTGCCGCATCGCACCGATCTTGCCGCGATCGCCAACAGCACGCCGGTGCAGTGGGCAATGGAGTCGCATGACATCGCGAAGCGGACGGTCTACGGATTGTTGCCCGCCTCGCACGATATCGATTCCGTCTATGTCGCCGCCGCCAAGCCGGTCATCGTCGAGCGGCTCCTCCGTGCCGGCGTGCGGCTGGCGGCGGTGCTCGACCGCGCACTTGGAGCGTAACGGGTGCTTGTCCGCCGGTTCTACGATCAACGGCTGGCGCAGGCCAGCTACCTGGTGGCGTGCCAGCGCATCGGCGAAGCGATCGTGATCGATCCGGCACGACACATCGCGCCCTACCTCGACGCGGCAACCGAAGAACGCGTACGCATCACGCGGGTCGCCGAGACGCACATTCACGCCGATTTCGTCTCGGGGGCGCGTGAATTGGCCGCCGCCACCGGCGCCAGGCTGATGCTGTCCGCCGAAGGCGGCGCCGAGTGGCAATACCGCTACGCGGCCGCGGATGGGGCCGTACTGCTGCACGACGGGGAGGTAATCGCGATGGGCGGCGTGCGGATCGACGTCTGGCACACGCCGGGGCATACGCCGGAACATGTCGCCTACCTCGTGACCGATACCGAGCGCAGTGACGAACCGGTGGCGCTGGTGAGCGGCGACCTGCTCTTCGTCGGCGATGTCGGTCGCCCCGACCTGCTGGAACGCGCCGCCGGGGCGGCCGGCACGATGCAGGCCGGTGCGCGCCAGCTCTTCCGCTCCCTCGGCAGACTCGCCGCACTCCCCGATCACCTCCAGATCTGGCCCGGCCACGGCGCCGGATCGGCGTGCGGCAAGGCACTTGGCGCGCTCCCCACCAGCACCCTCGGCTACGAGCGGCGCACCAACTGGGCGTTCGGGGTGGCGGATCAGGAAGCGTTCGTCCAGGCGGTGCTGGAAGGACAGCCGACACCACCGAGCTACTTCGGCCGGATGAAACAGACCAATCGCGACGGCCCGCCGCTGCTGGGACGAACGGCCCCGCCGCCGGTACTGCCGGCAGCGGCTTTCGCGGAAGCGGCGGCACGTGGCACCGTCGTCGATCTGCGCGCAGCGGAGGATTACGCCGCAGCCCACATCCGCGGTTCGGTCAGTATCCCGCTGAACCGCGCATTCACCACGTGGGCGGGGTGGCTGTTGCCACCGGACCGGCCGCTCTATCTCCTGGCGCCGGACGAGGCGAGCTGGCGCGACGCCCGCGTCGCACTGCAATCGATCGGTCTCGATGCCGTCGACGGCGCCCTGCTCTGGCCGGAACTTGCAGTCACGCACCGCAGCGCGATGCGTTCGATCCGGCGCGCCCGGATCACTGACGCGGAATCGCTGCACGATGACGGGTGGCAGATCATCGACGTCCGGGATATCCACGAATGGGAGGCCGGCCACCTCCCGGCAGCCCAGCATCACCCGCTCGGAACCCTGGTCGCCGCCATGAAGGGGAGGGACCGGACCACGCCCATCGCCGTACACTGCGAATCAGGGTCTCGCTCCGCCATCGCCGCCTCGCTGCTCGAGCAACTCGGTTTCGGCACGGTAGTCGACCTCGCCGATGGCTGGTCGGCCTGGACCGATTCCGACGTCCCGCTCTGATACAGTCCGTCAACCCGAGCCGACCCGGTCCGCGTACGCAAACTGAGGATCATTTGCGTCCGGAACAGAGGAAGCTGCCATGAAGACGATTCCCGCAATGCTGGCGCTCGCGCTCACCACGGCACTGCCACTCACCGCCCAGAAGCCCGCGCCACGACCCACGCAGAACACGGGCACCCCCGCCGTCGCCGATACAGGGGCTCAGATTCGCGCCATCCGTGAGAAGTACCAGAAGGAGTTGACGACCGAACAGACCGCGATCGATTCGACGCGTGCCCGGATGCGGCGCGAACTTGCACCATTGGTGGGCGGTCGCGCCGGTTCCGGCCGGCGGCCCGCCGGGATGCGCCGCATGGCCATGGCGCGGCGAACCGGACCACGAATGGCGATGCGCCGTGGCCGCGGCGCGATGATGATGCGGCGGCCCGGCATGATGGGTCGCGGCGCCATGGGCGGGCGCGGCCGGATGATGATGCGGCGGCCCGGCTTGATGGGTCGCGGCGCCATGGGCGGGCGCGGCCGGATGATGATGCGCCGGCCCGGCATGATGGGTCGCGGCGCCATGGGCGGACGCGGCCAAATGATGATGCGCCGGCCCGGCATGATGGGTCGCGGCGCCATGGGCGGACGAGGCGGGCCGCCGATGGGCGCCGGGGCACGGCAACCCTCGGCGGGGGCGCCGGCACCCGGCGCGCAACGGGCTGTCCCGCCGCAGGGCGGCCGCGGATTTGGCCGGGGACGAATGGGTGGTGCGCCGGGCGCGCCAGCTCCGACGCGGCCGCGGGCCGATTCCGCGGGTGGCAGTCGTAGCGGGTCAGCACCGGCATCATGAACCGGCAGGAGAACTGGTTCGTGGCCCAGATGGGCAAGGTGTCGGAAGACGACGGTCTGACCCGCATCGCGGGTCGGATCTTCGCCTTCCTGCTGCTGAGCGATACGCCGCGGTCGATCGACATGCTTTCCCGAGCGCTCAAAGTCAGCAAGGCAAGCGTCAGCACGGAAACCCGCCGCCTCCTGGCGCGCGGTGTGGTCCAGCGCAGCCGCCGGCCGGGTGATCGCCGCGCCTACTACGCCATCACACCGGACTTCTTCGCCCGGCAACTGGCCTACCGCCTGGCACGGCGTGAACGGCTGCGGTCGCTGGTGAGCGACGCCCGGCGGCGGTTGCGGACCGCGCCCGCGGCCATCCAGCAGCGATTGGCGTACATGGCGGCGGTGCAGGAGTTCGTGCTGGGGCGGGCCGACGACGCCCTGGCGGAGTGGCGGATGCGGGCGGCGGGGCGGAGGCGGCTGGTCCGCCGTTAGCGTTCAGTCTATACTGAACGCCCGATGTCCGCCCCCCCCGCCCCGCCCGCCGAATCGCACCCCGCCGCCCCGCCCGTGGCCGAAGGCGCCCACCGGGGCGCGCCCCATAAATACGTGATCGCCGTGGCGGTGGTGCTCGCGTCGATGATCTATGTCATCGACAGCTCCATCGTCAACGTCGCCCTCCCCGACATGATGGGCAACCTCGGCGCCTCGCTCGACGAAATCGCCTGGGTCTCCACCGGCTACATCCTGGCCACCGTCATCATCATCCCGATGACCGGCTGGCTGGGGTCGTTCTTCGGCCGGAAGCGGTACTTCGTCGGCTCGGTCCTGGTGTTCACCGCCGCGTCGTTCGTCTGCGGCCAGGCCGGGTCCCTGGCGATGCTGGTCACCGCGCGGGTCGTCCAGGGCATCGGCGGCGGCGCCCTGATGACCGTCTCGCAGGCGGTGCTCTTCGAGTCGTTCCCGATCGAGGAAGCCGGCACCGCCATGGCACTCTTCGGCCTCGGTGTCATGGTCGGCCCCACCATCGGCCCGACCCTCGGCGGCTATATCACTGATCACTATAGCTGGCCGTGGATCTTCTACATCAACGTGCCCGTCGGCCTGCTGGCGGCGTTCATGATCGCCCGCTACGTGCACGATTCGCCCCACCAGCAGCGCACCCGGAACATCGACGCCATCGGCATCGCGCTGCTGGTGGTGAGCGTCGGCGCCGTGCAGTACCTGCTGGAACAGGGCCAGCGCCTCGACTGGTTCGACTCGCGCACCATCGTCACGCTGGCGGTGATCGGCGCGGTGGGCGGTGTGGCCCTGCTGTGGCGGGAGCTGACCGCCGAACGACCAGTCATCGACTTCCGGGTGATGCGCCATCGCCAGGTGTGGGTCGGCACCCTGCTCGGCGTGGTGATGGGCGTCGGCCTGTACGCATCGGTCTTCACCCTGCCGGTATTCCTGCAGGGCGACCTGCACATGACCGCCGAGCAGACCGGCCTGATCCTCCTCCCCGGATCGGCGGCCACCGCCGTCGCCATGGCGGTCATCGGCCGCATCAACCGCTACGTCGATCCGCGATTGATGGTCTCGGTCGGCGCGGTCCTGTTCGCGGTGTCGATGTGGCAGCTGGCGCACATCACCAGCGCCAGCGGACGGGGCGACTTCTTCTGGCCTCTCATCCTGCGCGGCTCGGGGCTGGGGCTGATGTTCGTGCCGTTGACGACGGTCACGCTGGCGGGGCTGCCGACCCGGGAACTGGCGCAGGGAACGGGACTCTACAACTTCTTCCGGCAACTCGGCGGGTCCTTCGGCATCGCCATCTTCGCCACCCTGGTGGAGCACTTCACCGCCGCCTATCGCACCGTCATCGGCGAGCACGTCACCCTCTCCGATCCGGTCACCGTCACCCGGCTGCATCAGCTCACCGCGGGATTCCTGGCGCAGAGCGGCGATCCCGTCGCGGCCCAGCGCCAGGCGCTGCACCTGCTCGACGCCGAGATGACCGGCCAGGCCAGCGTCATCGCGTTCGCCCGGGTCTACATGCTCGCTGCGATGCTGATCCTGGTGCTGATCCCGCTGCTGCTGCTCATCCGGAAGACCGACGTGCTGGAAAGCGAGGGGCTGGTGGCGATGGACTAGCCCAGAGCCCTGAGCCCCGGATACGATACTCGGCGTGGAGTACGGCTCTCCGCGCCGAGTTCCGCATTCGGGGCTCTGGGCCCCGGGCTCTTCAGGCTATTTTGCCGTCCACGAATTGTTGCTCCGATCGACGTCGACCAGCAGATGATCGGGATCGAGCTCGATCTTGCTCAGCGTCTTGCCGACGAAGTCGTAGTCGCGGCGATACTGCACGGTGTTGGTGCTCCACACTTCCGCCGGATAGTCGTAGTTCTCCACCGAACCGTCGCCGAAAGTGAACCGTGCCCTGATCGGCAGCACGCCGCGGTCGCGGTTGCCGTACCAGACGGACACGTGGAGCGTGTCGCCGGCGGTGGCGGTCCGGACCGAATCGACGGCCTCGTTGAAGCGGTCGTTCTCGTACCACCACTCCCGCCAGAACCAGTCGAGCCGCCGCCCCGAGACGTTCTCGACGGTCCGGAAGAAGTCGGCCGGCGCCGGATGCTTGTAGGCCCACCGCTGGATGTAGGCGCGGAAGGCCTCGTCGAACAGCTCCGGACCGAGGATCTCCTGCCGCAGCAGCTGCAGGCCGACACTCGGCTTGACGTACGCCGAGATCCCCAGCAGGAACGGATTGATGCGGTCGGGGTTGATCATGATCGGCTGGTCGACGCCCGCGGCCATCACCCGCTCGACGGTGTTGCGGTCGGACGCGGCCCGCTGCATTTCGGTGCCGTTCTGCGGATAGCGCCGCGCTTCCGAGAACATGTTGATGAAGGTGTTGAACCCTTCGTCCTGCCACATGTATTCGCGCTCGTTCGACCCCACGATCATCGGGAACCAGTTGTGGCCGACCTCGTGGGTGATGACGTTGTACAGGCCGAACTTGTTGTTGCTGCGCGCTTCCATGGCGAGCATCGGGTATTCCATGCCGCTGATCGGCCCTTCCACCACGGAGATCTGCGGGTAGGGATACGGGAACCAGCGTTCCGAGTATTCCTCGATCGACATCCGCGCCTGGTCGGCGGCATCGTTCCAGATCGACGCGGCGCTCGGACGGTAATACGCGTTGGCAATGGCGCCCTTGTAGCTGGACGCGTCCCAGATGTAATCGGGAGCGCCAGCCCACACCGCATCGCGCACGTTGTGCGCCGCGAATTTCCATGTCAGCGTGCCGCTGGTGCCCGGGCGCGCCTTGCCGCTGACCAGCTCGGCCTGGGTCACGATCGGAATGGTGGTGTCGGACTTTGCCGCCAGCGCCAGGCGGTGCATTTCGGTGGGCGTGAGCACCGCGGTGGGATTCTGCAGCGCCCCGGTTCCGGCCACGATGTAGCCGGCGGGCACGGTGACGGCCACGGTGTAGTCGCCGTAGTCCTCGTAGAACTCGCCCTGCCCGAGATACGGATCGGTATTCCAGCCGCGGATGTCGTCGTAGACGCAGACCCTGGGATACCACTGGGCGATCTCGTAGAGCGAGCCGTCGTGGCCCATCCGGTCGGCGCCGTGCACCGGCACCAGGAAGTGCCAGGTCGCTTCGAACGTCGCCGTGGTGCCGGGGGCGATCGGCCGCGCCAGTTCCACCTCGGTCACGGTGCCGTTGTCGATCAGGTGCAGCGCCACGTGCCGGGCCGGCTGTTTGGCCACCCCCGGCAACACCTGGTCATAGGACTCGATCACGTCGCCGCCCTCGAAATCCTGCGCCCCGAACCGCGAATCGGGCGGATAGATGAACGAGTTCAGCGAATTGTGCTCGAAGGCGTTCTGCTCGGTCTGGACCCAGATGAAGCGCAGCGTGTCGGGCGAGTGGTTGGTGTAGCGCATCACCAGGTGGCCGTGCACCATGTCCTGGGCGGTATCGAGGGTGGCCTGCAGGTCGTAGCTGGCGCTGTTCTGCCAGTAGTCCTGGCCCGGCATGCCGCTCCCCTCGCGGTAGGCGTTGGGCGACGGCAGCTCCACGAGCGGCGCGAAGATGGAGGTGTCGGACACCGGATGAAACGGCGGCCGGGAGGCCTGCTGTGCCGCCAGCGGCGTCGCGGCCAGCAGCAGAAGGAGCGGAATCTTCGACATCGTCACACTCTCAGGGTTGGAGGCAGCGGTATTGTGGCGGTCAGGCACCATGGTGCGTCATGCCGAACCGGTGGCCGATGATCATCTTCAGCCCCACCACGTCGGTGTGGCTGGTCAGCGCGATGCCGGTTGCCAGGTTGAATTCCCAGTCGGGGCCGAAGTTGTAGTTGACGGCCGGGAAGAGTTCCTGTTCGGTATTCCGGAACGACTCGAAGTCGAACACCGGCCCGAAATTGCCGTAATACTCGAGCGCCAGATTGACCTTCCGCGACACGTCGAGGCCGAGCTGCACGTTGGGCGAGAATTCCGGCCGCTGATTGGCGTTGGGCCCCTTCAGCGAGATCTCCAGCGTCGGATTGAGCGCCCAGTAGAAGCGGCCGAGCTGCTGGTCGATGATCGGGCGGATCTCGTAGGTCCACGTGTCCGGCGAGAATTCCTTCTTCTGATAGCCGATCTCCTGCGACAGACTCAGCCCCACCGGCCAATGCCAGCTGGCCGGTATCGCCACTCGCGGCCGGATGTGCGTGCCCACCCAGGTGAAGCCCGTGCCGGGCTGGATCGTGGTGAAGTTGTAGTACCCGATTTCGAAGAAGTCGGTGAAACCGTGGGTGATCTCGAGCGTTTCGTGCTCGGCGTGCCGCGTGGTGTACTGGCCCGGGCCGAGGTCGACGCCGCTCTTCGTGGTGTAGTTGCTGTGCAGCTCGACCATCGTGGCGCCGGTGGGTACCAGCTCGGAGCCATACACCTGGATCTCGTAGTTGTCCTGGGCCGCGAGCGGGCGGACCGACCACGTTCCCATTGCAGCGACCAGCACCAGCAGCGCGCACCGCGAACCGCCCATGGCAGACTCCGGCGTCGGAAGGAAAGGAGACAGAGCCGGGGAAACCTAGGCAGAACCCGGCCGCGGCGCGAGGGAAACCGCGAGGCCGCGAACCCCGCCTTGCGGGGATCCGCGGCCTCCGGATTCCTGCGGAGCGACCGGCGGCGCTACTGCTGCACCGTCTGCATCAGGTTGAAGATCGGCAGGTACATCGCGACGATCATCCCGCCGACGATGACGCCGAGGAAGAGGATCATGAGCGGCTCCATCAGCGAGAGCAGCCCCCCCACGGCCACGTCGACCTCGTCGTCGTAGAAATCGGCGATCTTGCTGAGCATTTCGTCCAACCCGCCGGTCTGCTCACCGACGGCGATCATCGAGATCACCATCGGCGGGAAGACGCCGGACTTGTCGAGCGGCGCCGCAATGGTGTCGCCGCCGGCGATCGACGACCGCGACGCCATGATGGCGTCCTGGATCACGGTATTGCCGGCCGTCTTGGCGGTGATCTCCAGCCCGTCGAGAATCGACACGCCCGAGGAGACCAGCGTTCCCAGCGTCCGGGTGAACCGCGACACCGCCGACTTGCGCAGCACGTCACCCAGGACCGGCATGCCGAGCAGCACGCCGTCCACCCGCCGGCGGCCTTCGGTGGTGGTGTAATACCGCTGGAACCCGAAGTAGCCCACGCCCACGACGAACAGGACCGCCCACCAGAAGGTGTGCAGGAAATCGGACATGCCGATGACGATCCGGGTCGGCAGCGGCAATTCCATCTGCACCGACGCGAACATTTCGCGGAACACCGGGATGACGAAGATCAGCAGCACCGCGATGGCGCCGATGGCGACGGTGAAGATCACGCTGGGGTAGATCATCGCGCTCTTCACCTTGCGGATCAGCTTGTCGTTCTTCTCCAGGAACGTGGCCAGCCGGAGCAGAATCGTGTCGAGAATACCGCCCGCTTCGCCCGCGGCCACCATGTTGACGTACAGCTGCGAGAACGCCTTGGGGTGCTTGCCGAGCGCGTCGGCGAGGGTGTTGCCGGCTTCGACATCCATCACCACCGCGCGGGCGACGTCCTTGAGCTTGGGGTTGTCCGTCTGGGCGGTGAGAATGTTGAGCGATTGCACCAGCGGCAGACCGGAATTGATCATCGTGGCGAACTGCCGGGTGAAGATGACGATGTCGCGGGTGCTGATCGAGCGGCCCGGCAACGACAGCTTCAGTTCCTTCGGCGCTTCCCGGAGCGAGACCAGCAGCAACCGGTTCTTGCGCAGGTGCCCGAGCACCTCGTCGCGGGTGGGCGCGTCGAAGGTGCCCTTCATGATCTGGCCGGTGGTGGCGTTCTTGGCGGTGTATTCAAAGACCGGCATCGGTTCCCCCAGGTGCTGTCCACCGGACGGCCTGCCGCCGCCCGGCACTCGAATAGTAAGTAGTATCGGCCGGCCACCCGGCGCCGCCCGGCCGCCGCGTCACCGCGACGCGGCCATTCGCGACTCGGCGATCGGCTGCTCTTCCACCGGCACCTCGCCGATCGACCGCAGGAACTCCTGCGGGCTGGGCGAGACCCGGACACATTCCTCCTTGGACACCTCGCGGCTCATGTACAGCTGGTAGAGCGCGTCGTTCATCGTCTGCATGCCGTGCTTCTTGCCGGCCTGCATCAGCGAGTAGATCTGGTGGACCTTGTCGTCGCGGATGACCGCCCGGACGGCCGGCGTCGCCACCATCACTTCGGCCGCCATCACCCGGCCCTTCCCCGTCACCTTGGGGAGCAGCGTCTGGGTGATGACGCCTTCGAGCACGAACGCCAACTGGGCCCGGACCTGCGACTGCTGGTTGCTCGGGAACACGTCGATGATGCGGTTGATTGCTTCCGGCGCCGAATTGGTGTGCAGCGTCGCCAGCGCCAGATGGCCGGTCTCGGCGATGGTCAGCGCCGCCGCGATCGTTTCCAGGTCGCGCATTTCGCCGATCAGGATCACGTCCGGATCTTCGCGCAGCGCATACTTGAGCGCCGACGCGAACGAGGGAGTGTCGGTGCCGACTTCGCGCTGATTGACGATCGAGCGGTGGTGCCGGTGGATGAACTCGATCGGATCCTCGACGGTGATGATATGCCCGCTGCGCTGCCGATTGATCTTGTCGATCATCGCCGCCAGCGTCGTCGATTTGCCCGAACCGGTCGGTCCCGTCACCAGCACCAGGCCGCGGGGACGCTCGGCCAGCTTGGCGGTGATCGGCGGCAGGCGCAATTCGTCGAACGACTTGACGCTGAACGGGATCATCCGGATGGCCATCGCGACGCAGCCGCGCTGCTTGAACACGTTGCCGCGGAACCGCGCCAGGCTCTGGATCCCGAACGAGAAGTCGAGTTCGTCTTCCTGCTCGAAACGCTTCTTCTGCGCCTCGGTGAGCACGGAATACGCCAGCGACAGGGTGTCCTTCTGTCCGAGCACGTGGTCGACGCTGGCATCCAACAGCTCGCCGTCGATCCGCAGCTTGGGCCGGACGCCGGTGGTCAGATGCAGGTCTGACGCATCCTTCGCCAGCATCTCTTCCAGCAGCGCACGCAGATTGAGGGTCATTCGCTCGTCTCCTTGACGACTTCCTCGAGGGAAGTGATGCCGCGTTCCAGTTTCTTCATGCCGTCCATCCGCAATGTCAGCATACCTTCGGCCACGGCCTGATCCCGCAGCTCCGGCGTCGAGGCGCCGGTCAGGACCATGCGCCGCAGCGAGGGCGTCATCGCCATGACCTCGTACAGCCCGGCCCGGCCACGATAGCCGGTGCCACCGCACTGATCGCAGCCGGTGCCGTGGTAATAGGCGATCTTCTTCAGCGGTTCGATGTTGTCCGACAGGGCCCGCAGTTCGGCGTCGGTGTGCGTCACCGGCACCTTGCAGTTGGTGCAGATCCGGCGCACCAGCCGCTGCGCCACCACCAGGTTGACCGCGCTGGCCACGTTGAACGCCTCGATGCCCATGTCGATCAGGCGCACCACCGTGCTCGGGGCGTCGTTGGTGTGCAGCGTCGACAGCACCAGGTGGCCGGTCAGCGCCGCCTTGATCGCGATCCCGCCGGTCTCCAGATCGCGTACCTCACCGATCATG
This sequence comes from uncultured Gemmatimonadales bacterium, assembly GCA_963697065.1. Lineage (GTDB taxonomy): Bacteria > Gemmatimonadota > Gemmatimonadetes > Gemmatimonadales > GWC2-71-9 > Palsa-1233. Next base: position 1,188,016 of record CAVOMQ010000001.1, on the reverse strand, counting down.
ATGACGTTCGGATCCTGCCGCAGGAACGCCCGCAGCGCCGCCGCGAAGGTCAGCCCCACCTCTGGCCGCACCTGCGACTGATTGATCCCGGGCAGATTGTATTCCACCGGGTCTTCGGCCGTCATGATGTTGGTCTCGACGGTGTTGATCCGCTGCAGCGCCGAATAGAGCGTGGTGGTCTTCCCCGATCCGGTCGGGCCGGTCACCAGCACCATCCCGTAGGGATTGAGGATCGCCCGCATCAGGTCGGCTTCCGCCTTGGATTCGAAGCCGAACCTGGTGAGATCGAGCGTCAGGTTGCCCTTGTCCAGGATGCGCAGCACGATCTTCTCGCCGAACAGCACCGGCAGGGTCGAGACCCGGAAGTCGATGACCCGCGTCCCCATCTTCAACTTGAGCCGGCCGTCCTGCGGCACCCGCCGCTCGGCGATGTTCAGCTGCGCCAGGATCTTCACCCGCGACGTCAGCGCCGCCTTCATCTTCAGCGGCGGCTTCATCACTTCCTGCAGCGCGCCGTCGACCCGGTAGCGGATCCGGATCTCGTGCTCGAACGGTTCGATGTGGATGTCGGAGGCGCCGCGCTTCACCGCGTCGGTCAGAATGCCGTTGATCAGCTTGACCACCGGCGCATCGTCGACCGCCGCCTGCAGCATCGACTCGGTGTCGTCTTCCTCCTTGACCACCTCGACGTCGTCGCCGATCCCCTCCATCTCCTTGAGGATCGATTGCAGCTGTTCGTCACCGGTCTCGTAGTGGCGCTCGATCAGGTTGCGCAGCGTCTGCTCGCCGGCGAGCACCGGGAAGAGATCGAACCGGGTGATGAACTTGAGATCCTCGAGCAGTCCCTGATCCGCCGGATCGGCCACCGCCACCGTGAGGGTGCGCCCCTCCCGCTTCAGGGGGAGCACCATCCGCTTGGCGGCCAGGTCGGCCGGAATGAGGCGCAGGATCCGGGTGTCGACTTCGAACCGCGAGAGATCGACGGCGGGCATCCGGTACTGGCGGGCCAGCACCTTGGTGAGCTCCAGCTCGTCGATGACCCCCTGCCGCACCAGAATGAACCCCAGCCGCTGGTGGCTGCTCCGCTGGTCCTGGAGCGCCGCGGACAGCTGTTCCCGGGTGACCAGCCCCTGTGAGAGGAGCAGATCGCCCAGTCGGTCGACCGACGGGGCCCCCGAACGGGGAGCGCCTGGTGCTGGGTGCGGTGCGGTCATCCCTGCCCCGAAGTGCAAGGGGAATGCCCCGGAGCGCCGGAACCGGGCGCCGCGACGGGGCTAGTGAATCGTGACTCGGCCCGTCAGGCGGGCCACCAGTCCGGCGCTGATCCCGGGAACGCGCCTGAGGTCGTCCAGTTTGCGAAATGGGCCGGCGCTGTCGCGAAATGCGACAATCGCGTGCGCCCTGGCCGGCCCGATGCCCGGCAGACTGTCCAATTCCGCCATCGATGCCCGGTTGAGGTCCATCAGTGAATCCGGGACAACCCCTACAGCTTCGGCCGCCGCGCCGGGAAACGAGAGGTGGCCGGCCAGCCGGGACAGGAGTGCCGGACCGATCCCGCGGACCGCGGCGAGGGCGGACGCCCCCGGGAACGGCCCCGATTTCTCGCGAAGCGCCACGATCCGGTCGGCCAGCGCCGGCCCCACGCCGGGGAGTCGCTCGAGCTGTTCGGCCGTCGCCTGGTTGACGTCGACCCGCTCGCTGTCGCCCAGCGGCCGGGTCAGCGCGCGGATGGAATCGCGGTGCGCGACCGGGTCGCCGTCCCCGGCGGGGTCGAGCAGCGTGGCGGCGACCGCCGGCGGCGCGCGGTGCGCCACGGCCCGGACGAGGTGTCCGGCGACGCCCAGCGCCAGCAGCACCACCAACGCACGCCGTTCCCGCCGGGAAAGGGTGGAGGCCATGCCGGGAGACTACCCGGCCGTCACCACTCCGGGGGGATCATTTCTGCTCGCGCCGGATCACCGCCACCGCGACGTTGCCCACCGCATCGAGGCTCGCCGCCGAAATCTTGTCCATGGTGTCTTCCGGCGTGTGCCACGGCGGGTAGGTGAAGTCGATGAGATCGACCGCCTTGATGCCGGCATTGATCAGCGGCGTGTCGTCGTCGGTGATCGCCCCCTGCGGCTCGCGCACGAAGATGTGCCCGTACCCGAGCTGGTCGGCGACGCTCCAGATCAGGTCGATCACGTTCGGCGCGGCGATCTGCGAGAGCGGTTCGATCGGAATCCGGAGGTCCTTGTCGCCCACCATGTCGAACAGCACGGCGAATTCCGGTTGCGGCCCGGGAAGCGGATGATTGGCGTAGTACGTCGCCCCGATCAGCACGTCCGACATCGCGCCGCTGAACGCGTCGAAGTCCTCGCCGTCGTCGAACAGCAGGTCGACGCCGATCGTGGGCGGCTGGCGGTGCAGCGCGTCCATGACGCCGAGCAGGATCGCCACGCCCGAGGCGCCGTCGTTGGCGCCCGGCACCGGAGCCTGTTTGTCTTTCGAGTCCGGGCCATCGGCGTGCGGGCGGGTGTCCCAGTGCGCCAGGTAGAGAATCCGCTTGGTCGCTTTCGGATTGAACCGGGCGATGACGTTGGTCATCTGGATGGAATCGCCGTGCTGGGTGTGGTGCCACCACTGCTGCAGCACCACCGTGTCAGCCCTGGCCCGGGCCAGCGAATCGAGCCACCGCTCTTCGGCGGCGTGCCCCGGCGTGCCGGGGATGCGCGGGCCGAAGGCCACTTGGGTGGCGGCATACTGGTAGGCCTGCTGCCCGTTGAATTCCTTGGCCGGAGCCGCCGACACCCCGCCGCAGCCGGCTGCCACTCCGATCACGATGACGGTGCGCATTGGTCGCATTCAGTGGAGCCCCACGGCTTCGAGCGGGATACTCGCCTGCAGGTCGATGGTGAACACCGACCGCTTCTGTTCCAGGTTGCGAATATCGTTGAATACGTAGCCGAGGACCAGACCGGTGGTCACCCCACTGCCCATCGCGGCCGTGAAGCCTCCCCGGACCTCGATGTGGCGGGTGTCCGACGACGGGACACAGGCCGAATCGCTCGACCGCTGGATGCACGCGTAGCTGTCGAGCTGTTCGAGCGAGAGCTGCGTCTGCAGCGACCGCCGCAGCTTCGAGACGATCCGCGGCAGCTTGATGTGCCAGCTCGCCGTGAACGTCATGTGGCTGTCGCGGCTCTGGGTGATGTTGCCGTTGCCGGTGGTGTTGGTCCGGCTCGTCGAGGCGTCGAAGCCCAGATTGACACCGTCGCTCAGTGTCACGACCGCGTTGGGGCTGAACGTCCGCTGGTCGGAATTGTTGCTCGACCCTTCCCCGCCCGCCAGCGGCGTCGACGACGACGTGGTGCGCCGTTCCAGCGTCGAACCGACCCGCACCAGGTTGATCATTCCGCCGCGGAACGTGCGGCTCCAGGTGACGTTGCCGTTCGGCCAATCCGTGGAGCGGGCGGTGGTGAGCAGGAAGCCGCTGCCGTTCTGCTGGTAGTGATCACTACCGGTGGCCGAATACGACAACGCCGCCGACACCCCGGCCGGGAGATCGAACGACGTCACCACCGTGTTGATGCCGTCGTTGGCCACACCGATCGCCGTCTGCCCGCCGTACGAGAGGAACCGGTCGAGCGAGCCCAGCGCCAGCAGATAGTTCCAGCCCGGCGTGAAGGTCGCCAGGTCGTAGGTCGACTGGAGGGAATGACGATGGATGAACTGGATCGGCCGCATCCGCGTCACGAATCGCGCGACCCCGCTGGAATCGCCGAACAGCCGCCGCAGCGCGATGGACGGATCCACCGCCACCTGCATCGCGATGGTGCGCGAGTTGTTGAGCGTCTGCGGCAGGATGTAGGCGCCGGCGGTATCACCGTCGATCCGCACCGGATTGCGGCTGGTGAGGCTCCGCGACAGCACGAAGTTCGACTGCACCGATGCTTCCGTCCGCAGCCAGCTGGCCAGATGCGGCGAGAGACCGATGGTGTTGGCGAACGTGCGGTCGCGTTCGACACCGATGTCCGCGCCGAACAGCGCCTGGCGCGAATCGGTGACGAGGCGCCCGAGCGACGTGGTGTCCGGGTAATGGCGCAGGTCGCGGGTGCTCGCCCAGTCGCTGGTCACGACCAGCATGCCGAGCGGCTGCCATGTCACGCCGGCGTTGTTGAGCCACAGGAACTGCTCGGCGGTGACCGGCTTGAGGATGGTGTCGCTGAGCCGTTCGATCGGCACCGCATAGGAGGTGAAGTCGCCGACGCTGTGGGAGAGCGTCGACGCCAGGTGCACCCCGGTGGGCCACCACGCAACGCTGGCCGCGGTCAGCCCCTGGCCGGCGGTGCTGTGCCGGAACCAGTCGGGCAGGCCGTGCACCAATCCCTTGAGCCCGAGGCTTTCCGTGTGACGCGGCACGCTCAGCTGGTAGACCACGCCGACGTTCCATGCCGACGCCTTCGCATCGCTCAGCTCGGCCGTGGTGGCGCCATTGGTGCCGGCCGCGGTGATCGAAAACGGATCGAGCAGCAGTTGCGGCACGAGGTGCGCCGCCCTGATGCTGCGCCGGATCGAGAACGACCACGTCGTGGTGCGGCTGTGGGGGACGCGCAGGCCGCTCAGTCCGGGGCCCGCCACGTCGGTCCCGCTCAGCAGGTCCGGCGTCACGTGCCCACTGCTGCTGGTGAACGTGAACGGCATCACCAGTCCGAAACGCTGCGGCAGGAAGTGCTCGATGTGCACCGTACCGGTCGACGTCAACGTGCGTGTCGTCTGATAATTCGGATTCTGGCCCATCAGCCGGAACTGGCCGCCTTCGCCGACGTAGCCGACGTCGAACTGCGCCACATCGGCGGCAACCAGCCGCGCGGACATCGTGCCGGCCAGGCCGACCCTGGAGATCGGCGCCGACGCGCGGATGTCGTCGACCCACAGCTCGGTCTCCGGAATCGCGGCCCCGACCGAGTCGGGATAGTCGATACCGGCGCTGATCTCCTGCACCGCCGCCAGATTGGGCGGATTGACCTGCGGGTCGTGGACCTGCACCACGTACGGACCGTCGCACGCCACCCACGCTGTCGGGTCACCGCCGCACGCCGGGTCGCTCACCGGCGTGCTGCTCTGCAGCCGTTCATTCTCGATCTGTTCGCGGAGTGCGGTCCACCGGCTGAGATCGATCACGAACTCCGGATCCCACGTCATCGCCGACGCCGGGGCGCGGTACATGTAGAAGTTGTTGGCGTCGCTCCCGATCTTGACGAAGGCCTGCAACGGCCCGCCGTCCCACCCCGGCCCCCGGCCGTGGACCCACACCCGCAATTCCCGGTAGGCCAGCAGGTTCTGGCTTCCGGTGAGCAGTCGCGTGTAACCCTCGGCCCGCTCGCCCGGCAGCAGGTCCTGCACCACGATGCGGAGCGACTTCTCGTTGATCTGCTCCGCCAGCTGGTTCTGGCCGGTGGTGACGGTGGTGGCTGCGTTGCCGATACCCGGCGGCGAGGTGTAGCCCAACTCGATGTTCTGCGTCGACACCGAGCCGATATCGACCGCACCGTGCGGCTGCGCAGTGGCGCCGCCGATGCCCCGGATGGGGCTGGTGGCGCGCTCCGCCCACGACGCTCCGGTCAACCGCATCCGTGCCAGCGCGAAGTGCACCGTCGAATCCGGGTCGGCGTGCGCGGGCACGATGAACGCCACCCGCATCTGCTTGACCAACCGGATGTCCGGCGTGCCGATGGTGTCGTCCGGCGCGCGGAGCGGCACGTGATACAGGGTCCACGTGGCGGTGTGGCCGAGCGAATCGGTGACGGTGTGCGAGCGGACCGAGTCCTTCGCGGCCGAGTCGCCGAAGTCGATGATGTAGCGGTACACGTCGTCGTTGGGGCCCTGGGCGTCGAGGACATTGTCGCCGTCGAGATCCTCGGTGTCGGGATTGCCGTTGCCGTTGGTGCAGCGCTCGCCGAGATCGCCCCACGGGAAGAGCAGCACCTGCGCGCCCAGCGAGCGCTGGCAGAGCGCCGGATGCCGGATCACGATCCCGCCCGGACCGAACACGCTGTCGGGGCGGTCGCCGAGAATGCCGATGTCGTCGCTGACCGCACTCCACGTGCCGAACGTCGACTTCTCGGTGTCGAGGCGGCCGCGCCCCACGTACTGCCGCCCGGTCCACACCGTGTCGGTCGGCGAGACCACCACGAAACTGTCCGGGGCAAGCGCCACGGCATCTTCGCTCACCTTGCCGAGGTCGATCACCATCTCCATGTGCTGCGCCTCCACCGGATTGCCACCCGACTCGTAGAGCCAGAACTCCAGATAGTCATTGCGGCTCAGGTCGATGCCGGTGTTCGACAGCGCGGTGGTGAACGTCCGCCACTCCGGGTGCAGCTCGCGGTGCGGCATGTGCCAGTGCTCGGCCTCGGTGGAGTCGACCTGCCCGCCCTCGCTGTCGGCGTGCATCGCCATGAAGAGCACCGTCTCCGGTACCGCCGGCGTCGACGACGTGGTGGTGACGATGGTGGGGTCGATATCCTGCGAGTAGAACTTGGCCGGCTTGCCGTGAATGTCGGGCACGAGGTTCTGCCAGGTGAGCTGCACCGCATCGGCCAGGTCGAAGCCGGCGCCCAGACCGACATTGGCCAGCCCAGCCCCGGATTGCGGCGCCGATCCGGGCACCCACGCTGTTTCCGAAAGCGAAATCGGGATGGCGCCGTCGTTCTCGAAGTCTTCCAGTACCGCCGCGCCGGATCGATTCGGATCGGGGCGCGAGAGGTCGAGTTCGCCGTTGAGGTGCAGGCTGGACGGCGCGGTGGTGTGCCGGGCACCGATCCGGTTGAGGAAGCCGGTGACGGCCGGGGCGTCGAAGGTGAAGTCGCCGCTCACGCCGCCGATCAGCGACGCGCGCGGCTCGTAGCCGATCGGCGGCCGGGTGAACGCCGTCGCCTCCGCCTGATACAGCGCCATGGCGTTGATGGTGTTGTACTTGCCGAGCTGCCACGTCCCGGTCAACCCGGCGATCGACGTCGGCGCCACGGCGTAGAAGTTCCGCTCGGCAAACCGCACCGTCACCGTCCCCGAACCCGAAGGGAACAGATCGTTGGGATCGAGGAACGTGATGCGTCCCGTGGTGTAATCGATGGTGTAATCGATGTCGCGGGTCAGCTGCCGTCCGTTCACCTGGACGGTTTCGCTCTGGTCGCTGATCTGCACCGCATCGAGCGTGACACCGGACCGATCGCCGCCGCCCTGCGCACTGAATGTCAGGTGCAGCGAGAACTTCGACGGCGGACCCTGGCTGAACAACAGGTACTCGGGGGTCTGATAGAGCGAATCGTTCCGCTCCGACGGCGCGAGGCGGCTGTCGGAGAACGGTTGGGCGTTCGGGAAGATCACGAACGCGTCCTGGATGGTCTGGCTGGCCTGCGGATCGCGGGTCCGGGGAAACACCCGGTTGTCGATGTCGAGCACCGCCGGATCGCTGGGAACGGCCAGCCCCATCAGCGACAGGAACGTCCCCGCCGCCGCGCTGTCGGGGCGTTCGGTGTTCCCCTGCAGCACCGAGAGGCTGAGACTGGAGCGGACCAGCGATCCCCCCGCGATCAGGTAGGCCTGGCGCATCTCGTACGGGAACACCGGCGAGGAGGGTCCCCGGTTCGGCAGATAGATCAGCCGCAGGGTGTCGCCGTGTTGCGGATTGTCGACCGCCGGAAACGTCCCGACGGTCGTGCCGGCCCGGGTCTGGTAGCTCACCGCGAGGTAATCGCTGGGGTTGATCTTCCCCGAGAGCACGAACCAGAGCCCGGACGGATCGAGCCAGTAGTCCTTCCCCGCTTCGAGCAGGCGCCACCGGATCGGACCGGCCACTTCGCTGCCGTTGACGCCGACCGCGGTGATGCCGTCGTAATTGGCGTTCTGCCCGGTCGATGCGTTGGCCGCCACGTAGCGGTAGACGCGAATCTGCACCGGCTGCTGGTCCGTGGGCAGCGTGATGGCGCCGGCATCGAGCGCGTCGACGGCGGGATATCCCGGAAGCGTGCGGGGGTCGACGACCCAGAAGAACTGGTCGGCGGCAAAATCCAGGTCGCGCTCCAGCTTGTCGGTCGGCTCGGTGGTGGTGGCACCTACCTGGATCGTGCGGGTCGCGACCTGGCTCCCCTTCTGGGTCGCGAAGATGCCCTGCAGTTTCAACGGTCCGAACTGCGCGACGGCGCTGATCCCGAAGTTGTTGACCGGAATGGTGGCCGCGAGAAACCGCGACGGCGGCGCCTGGAAGGTGACCGATCCGACGTTCACGGATTGCAGCTTCTCGTCTTCGAGGCCGATGTAGCGCGCACTGATGGTGTTGGACGTGGCGAGATCGCGCTTGGTGTCAAGATCGATGTCGACATGGAAGCGCTGCAGCAGCACACCACTGGATTGCAGCACCACCTGGTCGTCAATCTGTGGTGCGGTGAACCCGCCCGAGCAGCCCGATGTCGGATCCTGCGCCAGCGCGGGCGTGCACGCCAGGTTGCGCTGCCGCGAGGTACTGAGGTCGAACCGCAGCTGACCGTTGAAGGAGACGTCGGCGGTATTCCGCGACAACCCGAAGAGACCGCTGTGATCGGCGATGACCGTGTCAACCACCCGGCGGCCGTAGAGATCGCTGAACAACAGCTGGTGAAACACGTTGCCCGGTGCCGTCCGTTGCGAATCCGCCATGGCCGTATCGAAGGCCCTGAGCAGCCGGCCGGTGGGAATCACCGGACCCCAGAGCCACGGCTCGTCCAGCTCGCGCACCCGGATGCTCGCCGGAAGCTTTTCCGGCAACGTGGCCTGGAACCCGATCGGGTGGCTGGTCGTGTCGATCAGCGTGGAGCGGACCGGCGCAGACACTGGCGCCTGTGCCCGGAGCGCGATCGGGAACAGGGTCAGGATGACGGCGAAGGCCCGGACCAGGTTGGGCACAGAAGGGATGACCTGCTGATTAGCTTGAAGAATGGAGTGTCGAAAGGTAGGCCGGGAACGCCGGCGCCCACAACCGCACCTCCGCCACACATGACATGCGCCTGATCTCACGCCACATCCTGCAAGCGCTGGCGGCGCCCTTCCTGTGGGGGCTGGTGGCGCTCACTGGCCTGTTGCTGCTCAACCAGCTGGCGCCGCTCATCGACCAGTTCGGCGGCAAGGGGCTGCACGCCAACGTCATCATCGAGGCGGTGCTGCTCACCCTGCCGGCGCTCCTCGCGCTGAGCCTGCCGATGGCGGTGCTGGTGAGCACGCTCTATGCCTACAGCCAGCTCGCGGCCGACCTCGAACTGGTGGCGATGTATGCCACCGGCATCTCGGTCTGGCGCATGGCGCGCCCCGCCCTGCTGGCGGCGATTGCGGTCGCGGCGGTGAACTTCATCCTCTACGACCAGCTGGTGCCCTGGAGCAACACGCGGTTCGGCGCGCTGCAGTCGGCGGTATTCAACAAGATGCCCACGCTGTCGCTGCGTCCTCAGGTGCTCAACCCCCTTCCGCCGACGTTCACCAAGTACGTACTCAAGGCGTCGCAGATCGATCCCGTCACCGGCGCCATGACCGCCGTCCAGATCTACGACCTGAGCACGGCCGACTCCCGCAGCATCATTGTCGCCGACAGCGGCCGCATGGCCAAGTCGCCCAGCGGGACCGACCTGCTGTTGACGCTCTTTGACGGCGAGGCGCTGGACTACGAACAGTCGGATCCGGGACGCCTGCAGCGCACCGCGTTCGTGACCGATCAGGTCCGGATCCGTGACGTCACCAACCAGCTGCAACTCGCGTCGCAGGTCGACAACCGCGGCGACAACCGCTCGATGACCGGGTGCGAATTGCTCGACGCCCGCGACGAGGCGCAGCGGCAGGCGGATGCCGAGATCCAGGAAGCTGAATTCTACACCCGCCGCGACCTGCGTTATCTCAACGCACTGCCGCCGGTGATGCACCCCGCGGTGCACATTTCCGTGCCGGTCCCGCACTGCGGCGCCTACCGCAAGGTGGAGGGGTGGTTCCGGCGGCTCATCCTGCCGCCGGCCCTGCACGCGCAGCAACCGGTCCAGCGGCCCGTCGCCCCCGGCCAGCAGCACCCGGGTGCCGCAACACCGGAACCCCGGCCGGTGCCGGTGATCCAACCGGGCGCGCCACCCGGCGCCCCGCCCCGGTTCCTCGTGCCGCCGGTGGTTTCGCCGACCTCGTCCGATGGGCTGCCGACCTCCGCGCCGCTCGCCGCGCAAGCCTCGCGCAGCATCACCAACTACCATCTGACGATGCTCGGCTACGCGGTCGAGTTCCACAAGAAGTTCGCCATTCCGCTCGGCTCGTTCTGTTTCGTGCTCCTCGGCATCGCGCTCGCGCTGAAGTATCCGCGCGGCGGGATCGGGCTGGTCATCGGCGCCAGCCTGGTCATCTTCCTCGGCTTCTATATCCTCCTGATCGGCGGTGAGAACGTCGCCAAGAAGGGGTACGTGAGTCCGATGCTGGCCATCCAGGGACCGCTGGTGCTCTTCACGGTGCTCGGCCTGCTGGCGGTTCAGGGCGCCAACCGCGAGATGGGAAGCACCCGCTCGGGGAGCGTGTGGCAGGGACTTTTCGGTTGGCTCCGCCGGATCCGGAGGGCGCGGTGAAGTTCTTCGGGGTGCTCGACCGCTTCGTGGTCCGCCAGTGGATGAGCACGTTCCTGCTGTCGGTGCTCGGCGTGCCGGCCGTGGCTACGCTCATCGACCTCTCGGAACGCTTCGGAAGACTCACCGACCGGGGGATCTCGCTCCACGACATCTTCCTGGGACAGGCCTATCTCTTCCCGTCGAAGATGGCGATGCTGTTTCCGGCGGCGGTGCTCTTCGGCACGGTCTTCACGCTCAACGCCATGGGCCGTCACAACGAGTTGACGGCGGTCAAGGCGGGCGGCGTGTCGTTCTACCGGTTGGTCGCGCCGATGATGCTGCTGGCCGTCCTGGCCGTGCCGGCCAACTTCGCGGTGCAGGAATGGTCGAGCTATGCCACCGAGCAGCAGAAGGAACTGCAGGGAGAGGTCCGCTCCGCCCGCGCCCAGCTGCGATTCAACTTTGCCTACACGTCACCGGACGGCTGGACGTGGATCGGCAAGGAACTGTATCGCGCGCCGGGGCGCGCCGTGGGCGTGCTCGGCCGCGGCCCCGATCCCGCGACCGGACAGCCACGGTGGACCATCGCCGCCGACAGCGCGCTGTGGGTGCGTCCCGGCCGCTGGCAATTGCGCGACGGTGCCACCTTCGCGCTGTCCGACCAGGGCACCGCGGCGGTCTTCCGCTTCCGGTCCGAAATGCAGCGCGCGCTGGTCGAAGGCCCGGGCACGCTGATGAGCGAGGACAAGCACGCGGAAGAAATGACGGCGTCGGAACTCAGGGACTATCTGGCCCAGCTGCAACGCATCGGCAGCCGGCCGGGAATGCTCGCGGTGGACTACCGCCTCAAGTACGCCATCCCCGTGGCCTGTCTGGTCGTGGCGCTGTTCGGAGCACCGCTCGCCGTCACCAATCCGCGCGCCGGTGCCGCCCTGGGGCTCGCCATCGCGCTCGGCACCACACTGGTCTATCTCACCGGCGTGCAGATCATGAAGGCCGTCGGCGGGAAGGACCTGGTCACTCCCGAAATGGCGGCGTGGTCGATGAATGCCGTATTCACGGTGGTCGCGGGGTTCCTGCTCTGGCGGGTGCGGACGTAACAGGAGGAGCGCCCATGGCCCATGGCCCCGCACGCGGAACTCGGCGCGCGGAACGGAGGGCGGCGCGTCCCCTGGCAGGAGCGCGGCGGTGCTGGCCCTCCCTGGCCGAGTCCAGCCTGCGGGGCCAAGGGCCATCGGCGCTCTTTCTGGAAAGCCCGACGGGGAGGCATGCGCCTCCCCGTCGGGTATCGCGGCCAGCGGCGGACTTCAGAACGTGTAGCGACCGCTCAGCAGCAGCTTGTACCGCGAGGACGCCGCCTGCACCGCGTTCAACCCCGACATGTTCATCAGCGTGTACTGGCTCCGCTGATTGTTGACGTCGTAACCGGTGGCATTGAGGATCGCCTGGTCCTCGAACCCGGTGGTGTACTTCACCACGCCCCAGCTCGCACTGAGCAGGTTCGGCAGGTTGAAGATGTCGAGCGAGATCTCGAACGACTGGCCATGGACCGTCGGAATCACCTTGCTCACCCGGGCGTTGAGATAGTTCTGGAACGGCCCGCGGCAGGTATTCCGGACCATCACCGTGCCCTTGGCATTGGCGAGACAGGGATCGCTCTGGATGTACTTGCTCAGCGTCGCCCAGTCAGAAGGGTTCTTGAGCGTGATATCCGCCGAGTCGCGCGGCACGTAGATCGGGTCGTTGCCGCCAAGGCCGTCGCCGTTGGCGTCGTTGTTGACCACATAGGTGAACGGCGTGCTCGAGTATCCGGTGTACGTCACCGACGCCTGGAAGCCGAGCGGGATGTTGAAGACGCCGGTGAGCGCGATCTTGTTGGGGACGTCGAAGCACGATGTCTCCAGCGGCCGGTCGTCGAGCGGACCCTGCAATACCGCGAAGCGCAGGTTCGAGTTGGAAATGCTCGACGTCAGGCACTCCCGGTCCTTGGTCTTGCTGTAGGTGTAGCCGGCGTCGAACGACAGGAAGCCGGTGAACCGCTTGTTGAGCTGCACGGTGCCGGAGTAGGAGTTGTCGCCGCTGGAGTTGGACTGCCGGATCACGTCGGCATACGACGTGCTGATCCGCTTCACCCCCACGACGGACGCGATGCCGGACGCGTTGGGTGTGCCGGCCACGCCATACATCAACCGGCCGCCCTCGCCCGCCTCCTTGCTCTGCACACCCTGGATGTTGACGTCATTCAGGTAGAACTGATTGAGCGTCCGGGTGTACAGCAGGTCGACGGTGAGCACCGTCCCCCAACCGAGCTGGTGATCCAGACCCAGGGCGCCCCGCAGCGTCTGCGGGAACTTGAAGCCATGGTCGAAATAGACGATCGACGGCACCGGCGGGCTCGGCGGACCGCCCGAGGCGCAGCTGGTGGGCTGGCTGGCCAGATCGGTGGTGAACGTCGGGACCGACGCACCATTGCAGGTCAGCGTCTCCTGCGTCAGTCCCGAATTGGCGTAGGCGTTGGACACCCACACGTACGGCGGCCGGCCGCTGAAGATGCCGATGCCGCCGCGGATGAACGTCGACTGGTCGCCCTTGACGTCGTAGTTGAAGCCCAGGCGCGGCGACCAGAGCGGCGACGTGCTGAAGTCGGCGGTGTTGGCCACGTCGGTCGTGCCGGTGCCGTGGCTGCCATCATCGGTGAAGTGGGTGAACTGCACCGCCGCCAGCGCCGGGTTGGCGTCCGGCTTCCCCGGCAGCAGCGGATCGTCGAGACGCACGCCGTAGGTCAACGAGAACTTCGGCGTCGCGCTCCAGATGTCCTGGGCGTAGAACCCGATCTGGTTCACCTTGAACTGCGCCAGCGGGCCGTTGGTGCGGAGCGGCAGCGCGATCTCGTAGTGGTTCGGCGTGCCGGCGTCGAGCGCCGCGGCGCTGGCAAAGCCCCACACGCCGTACGAACCCGGGAAGAACTGGTTGTAGAACTGGAAGAACTCGTTGTGCGTCCCCACCGTCACCAGGTGGGTCCCCGTGCCGATGGTGAGGTTGTCCGTCACCTCGTAATTCTTCTGCTTCAGCACGTTCCCCTGCGAAAAGCGCTCGGCGCCGATCGCGATGGCGCTGCCGGTCCCCACGAAGATGAGCGGTGTATTCATCCCGGGATTGCGCAGGTCGTCGATCTTCTGGTAGCCGAGGAGCAGTTCGTTGGTGTACCGCGAGCCCAGCGCCACGTTGTAGCGGACCCGGGCCGTCTGCGTGGTGTTGTTGATGCTGTACCCGGCGTTCCCCAGCTCGTAGCCGCTGCGGTATCCCGAGAACGACGAACTGCGGATCAGGGACCCGTCGCTGGCGGTGACGTGGTTGAACGACACTTCCAGCTGGCTCTTCGAGTTCAACTGTCCGTTCAACTTGACGAAGATGTCGTGATCGGGCGTCTTGTCAGTGATCTGCCCCGCCGAACCGGGATCGACCAGATTGGCCTTGGCCCACGTTGCCACACTGTCGGCCTGCGATTGAGTGACGCCGAAGGCCGCCTTGTCGATCGAATCGACGCCCTGCAGGTATCCGGCGGTGAACGGCGACGCCCGGCTCTTGAGATCGACCGCCGCGAAGAACTGCAGCCGGTCCTTGACGATCGGACCGCTCACCGTGCCGCCGTACTGATACTCGTGATAATTGTTGAGCACGTCGGTGCCGAGCGGACCGCGGTCAACCGTCTTCCGGGCAATATCCTGGTTCTGGCCGTAGCCGAAGAACGAACCGTGGAACTCGTTGCTCCCCGACTTGGTCACCGCGTTCACCAGCCCGCCGGTGAACCCGCCCTGGCGGACATCGAACGGCGCGATCAGGATCTGGTATTCCTTGACCGCCTCGAGGGAGATCGGGCGCTCATTGACCTGGCCACCCGGGGTGCCGGTCGAGCCGAGACCGAAAAGGTCGTTGTTGACGCCGCCGTCGATCTGGATGTTGTTGTACCGGTTGTTCTGGCCGGCCACCGAGGTGCCGTTGACCTGCGGTGCCGTGCTGATGAAGTCGGTGAAGTTGCGGGAGAGCGTCGGCAGCCGCTGGATGAAGGAATCGGTGACGTACACCGCGGCGCCGGTGCGCGCCTTCGACAGCAGCGGGCTGGGCGCCTGCTCGGTCACCGTCAGCGCTTCGAGCGTCACCGCCGACGATTCCATCGACAGGTCGGCGGTGACGACCTGGCCGAGGGAGACCATCAGCCCGCTGCGCGAGACCGGCCGGTAGCCGATGGCCCGGGCCGCCAGCGTAAACGGACCGCCGGGCGTCACGTTCTCGAAGTCGAACAGGCCGTCTTCGCGCGTCGATGCCGTGATCTGGAATCCCGTCCGGGTGTTGACCAGCGACAGCGTGGCACCCACTACCGGCTGCCCGCTGGCGTTCGTCACCTTGCCACGGACCGCGCCGGTCGTCACACCCTGCGCCGCCAGCGGAGTCGCCACCGCGGCACCGAGTGTCGCGAGCAGCAGCCACCTCACACCACCCATTCTCTTCACACAGCCTCCAGGATTGGATGAAACCGTCGCTGGTTGGAAGACCCGGAAGGACGTCCGCCCCGGGCGGGACAAACCTGATCCGAACCGGAGAGGAACCTCCGTCGGAACTGTCAAGAAGCGGTCACGGCCGCGTGCCAAGCGGAGCACAAAACCTCGCGTCGAGGGGCTCGAAACCGGGGGTGCGGGGGCATCCTCCGGCTCCCGCCGGCGATAATGTCGTGCTTCGTTACAATGAGCGCAAGGAGGCAGCCCCCCGGGGGACGTCAAGTCGCGAGGACAACGGTTCAGCCGCGCCCGATGCCCCTGTGGGTCGCAAGGACGAGGGTTCGAGCGCGCGTGACGACGCGGAAATCGGGGGGACGACGGTGTCAGCGTCAATGACGCCCCTGAAAGTCGCGAGGACAACGGTGTCAGTGTCAATGACGCCCCTGAAGGTCGCGAGGACGACGGTGTCAGCCTGAATGACGCCCCTGAAAGTCACGAGGACGACGGTGTCAGCGTCAATGACGCCCCTGAAAGTCGCGAGGACGACGGTCTCAGCCTGAATGACGCCCCGGAGAGTCGCGAGGACGACGGTCTCAGCCTGAATGACGCCCCGGAAAGTCGCGAGGACGACGGTGTCAGCGCATGGGGCACGGGTCGTTGTGTCCGGACGGGTCGGAGTGGTCAGCTGCGGCTTCTGCGCGCCCACCCACGCCACAGGAAATACACCGGCAATCCCGCCAGGATGATCCCGAAGGTGACTCCGGTGTCGTGCGGATTGGTGACGAGGGCGTTGGCCACCATGCCCACCGAGGCGAGGAGGAACAGCGCCGGGGTGACCGGATAGCCCCACACCCGGTAGGGGCGGGGCAGGTCGGGGCGCCGCACACGGAGGATATACACCCCCGCCACGGCCAGGGCATAGAACGGCCAGACCCCCAGCACGAACCGGTCGGCCAGCTGGGCAAAGGTGTTCAGCATCACGTATGTGACGCCCAGCCCTGCCGCCAGCCAGATCGCCACCGACGGCGTCCTGAACCGGGGCGAGACCCGCGCGATCACCGGAAAGAAGAGTCCCCGGTCGCTCATGGCGAACAGCACCCTGGGCCCGGTCATGATCGATCCGTTCACCGACCCGAAGCACGACAGCAGGACGATGCCGGCCAGCACCGATGCCCCCGCCCGGCCCAGCATCGGAATCTGTTCGACGGCGGCGGCGGATACCCGTTCGGAGCCCGCCATCGTCGCGACCGGCAGCAGATAGAGGTATGCGGCGTTGACCAGCAGATAGATCACCACGATCGCCAGCGTCCCCAGAATGAGCGCCCGCGGGAGCGCACGGCCGGGATTCTTCACCTCGCCGGCGGCAAAGGAGAGGTTCGACCAGCCGTCGTAGGTCCAGAGCACCGGGACCAGCGCCGTGAGCATCGTCGACGCCGTCACCAGCCGGCCCGGCTCGCTGAAGTGCGCCGCCGACCCCGTCCCCGCCCCGAACGCGAACGCCGCGAGACCGAGCAGCGCACCGTACTTGAGGACGGTGGTGACGTTCATCAGCGCCGAGGCGTACGAGACGCCGAGATAGTTGAGCAGCGCGATGAGCAGGATCAACGCGGCCGCCAGCAGCTTCTCCTGTAGCGCGTCCAGAGGAACGAATTGCCCGACGTAGCCGGCGAAGATGATCGAGATGCCCCCGACCGCTGCCGCGCGGAACACGGTGAGTTCCGCCCAGCCGTACATGAACGCGGCGAACTCCCCTTCGGCCTCGAGGATGTAGGCGAAGATGCCGCCGGAACGCGGCAGCGCTGCGGCGAGTTCGGCCACGGTGAGTGCGCCGCAGAGGGTCACGATGCCGCCGATGGCCCAGACGGCGAGCATCGCCCGGGGCTCGCCCACCAGGCGCGCCACGTCGCTCGGCACGCGGAAGATGCCGCTGCCGATGGTGGTGCCGATCAGCACCGCCGCAGCACTCCACGCGCCCAGCGTGCGCGGCAGGCGCTCTTCGCCCTCGGGGGATGCGGTCAGTGGCGTGGCCTTGGTCGGAGGACCCCGCGCCTCGCTTGAGAGGGGGGCCGCGGGCGGGTATCTTGGGACGATACCAATACTGCTTCCAATTGCCCCGGATGTCCAGTAACCGCGGCAGGAAAGACGTTGCCCATCGATGCCTGAAGCCGCTCCGGCCGCCGCCGTCCGGACCCCCTCGCTGGCCGGCGACCTGGTCGCCCTGACCAAGCCGCGAATCATCTCGCTGTTGCTGCTCACCACCCTCGCCCCGATGTTCATCACCCCGGCGGGGATGCCGTCGCTGCGCCAGTTGCTGGTGGTCGCCATCGCCGGATACCTGATGGCCGGCGGCGCCAACGCCATCAACATGTGCTTCGACCGCGACATCGACGACATGATGGCCCGCACCCGCATCCGCCCGATTCCCTCGGGCCGCATCACCCCCGGCGCAGCCCTCTTCTTCGGGCCGATCGCTCGGCACCATCGCCTTCGCACTCTTCTGGAACCTCGTCAACCCGCTGAGCGCCGGCTGGCGCTGTCGGCCTGTTGTCCTACATCCTGGTCTACACCGGTGGCTCAAGCGCACATCACCGCAGAACATCGTGATCGGCGGCGCCGCCGGCGCCATCCCGCCGCTGGTGGGCTGGGCCGCCATGACCGGCCACCTGATCTCGGCGCGCTCTACCTCTTCGCCATCATCTTCTACTGGACGCCGCCCCACTTCTGGGCGCTGGCGCTGAACAAGCAGTGCGATTACGGCGCCGCCCACGTGCCGATGATGCCCATCGTCCACGGCGTGCGCGAAACCAAGCGGCAGATGCTGCTCTACACGCTGATGCTCATCCCGCTCACCATCATGCCGGCGGTGATCGGCTCGCGGCCTCGTCTACGGTGTGGCCGCGGCTGCTCCTCGGCCTCCGCTTCCTGCAGCTCTGCTGGCGGATCGCCCGCGAGGACTGTTCTGACCGCCACCATGGAGCTGTACAAGTATTCGTTGCTCTACCTCGCCCTGCTGTTCGCCGCGATGGCGGTGGATCGCTGGATTCCTTCGGCCACATGGGACCGGCGGCGCAGGTCGCCACCCTGACGCTCCGGCCCGGAGGACCCTGAACTGAGTCAACGCCGCAAGCCACCGTCGCCGCGGCCGCTGCTCGGCTCTCGCCCCGGGTCCGCCCGTACCGCGGCGGGCTGATCATCGCCTCGGTGACCCTGCTCGCCGCCTCGGCCATCACCCTCGCCTTTCCGCTCGCCGTCAGGTACTTGCTCGACGCCGCCTTCCAGAACCATGATCGCCCGCTGCTCAACCGCATCGCGCTGAGCCTGCTCGGGCTGTTCGCCCTCCAGGCGGTGCTCAACTACATCCAGGTCTACCGGCTTTCGGCCACCGGCGAACGGCCGTGGCCGGGCTGCGGCGTGAGCTGTTCGGCACGCTGCTCGAGTTGCCGCCGGATTTCTTCACCGACCGGCGCACCGGCGACCTCACCTCCCGGCTGCCTCGACATCTGGCTGCTGCAGGGCGTCATGAGCAACCAGCTCGCCGAGTTCGCCCGGCAGGCGCTGTCGCTGGCCGGCAGCGTCATGATGCTCTTCCTGATGCACTGGCAGCTGATGCTGACCTCGCTGGCCGTGGTGCCGATCGTGGTCGCCAGCGGCTTCTCTTCGGCCGCCGGCTGCAGCGCACCAGCACCGGCGTGCAGGACCAGATCGCGAGGCCATGGCCATGGCGGAAGAGGCGCTGGCCAGATCCGCACCGTGCAGGGCTTCGCGCAGGAAGGCCAGGAACGGCGACGGTATGGCAGCCTGATTGCAAAGCCGTCGTGGCGGCCGCGCCGGGCGCGGGTGCGGGCGCTGTTCTTCGGCGTCATCAGCTCACCACCTTCGGCGGCGTGACGGCGGTGCTGTGGCAGGGCGGCCGGATGGTGCTCAGCGGCGACCTCACCGCGGGCTCGCTGGTCTCGTTCCTGCTGTACGCCGTGACCATCGCCGCCTCCATCGCGGCGCTGACGTCGTTCTTTTCGGCCTATCAGGAAGCCGTCGGCGCGGCCGAGCGGGTCTTCGACCTCCTCGAAACGCCGTCACCGATCCACGACCCCGCCGAGCCGGTGCCGCTTCCGAGGCCGGTCAGGGGCGAGGTGGAGTTCCGCAACGTCCACTTCAGCTACCGCAAGGAAGAGGGATCGCCGGTCACGCTCGACCAGCTTCGTTCCGGATCTCCCGGGGCGAGGTGGTGGCGCTGGTCGGCCCCTCCGGCGCCGGAAAGACCACGGTCGCGTCGCTGCTGCCCCGCTTCTGGGACGTCGATTCGGGGGCCATCCTGCTCGACGGGATCGACGTGCGCCAGCTGGCGCTGCGCGACCTGCGGCACGCCATCGGCATGGTGCCGCAGGAACCGACCCTGTTCAGCGGCACGGTCCACGAGAACATCGCCTACGCCCGCCCGGACGCCGCTGACAGCGAGATCGTGGCGGCCGCCAGGGCGGCCAACGCGCAGGACTTCATCATGGAGCGGGCCCAGGGCTACGAGACCCTGGTCGGCGAGCGCGGCATCAAGCTCTCCGGCGGCCAGCGGCAGCGCATCGCCATCGCCCGCGTGGTCCTCAAGAACCCGGCGGTGCTGGTGCTCGACGAAGCCACCAGCTCGCTCGACAGCGAGAGCGAGCGGCTGGTCGAGGGGGCGCTGGAGCGGCTGATGGTGGGCCGGACCACGCTGATCATCGCCCACCGGCTCAGCACGGTGCAGCGCGCCGACCGGCTGATCGTGCTGGAGCACGGCCGCATCGTCGAACAGGGCACCCACGCCGACCTGTTGCGGAAGGGTGGGATCTACGCCCGGCTGTTCCAGATGCAGTGGCGGGACGGCGAGGATGTGGTCACCGCGATGGCGGCGCTGGCACACCAATAAGAAGGCGGAAGACCGAACGGCGCCCGCGGCCCGGGGCCCCGCCGCCGGGCTCGGCATGCGCTACCGCAGGGCTCTCGAGCAAGGAGCCCGACGGTCGGACGGCCCTCCCGGTGCGCGCCGAGTCCCGTGTGCGGGGCCATCGGCCATGGGCGCCGTGCCGCTAAGGCCAACGGACGCCTCTTCGTATCCGGATCCAAACAAGGCCGAGCGCCCCGCCGATCAGATCGGCGGGGCGCTCCGGTACCACACGATGTCGCCCGCCTCAACTCACGGCGCGATGACGTGCACCGTGATCACACCGGTATCCGACGGGTTGTAGGTCGGGACGGCCATGAACTGGTAGTCGCCCGCTGTCAGGCCGACGACGTAGTACTGCTGCTGCGCCTTGTCAGGCACCGGAACCAGCGTGTCCGAACCGCCGAAGAAAGCATTGCGATAATTCGGCGTTGCATCGACCCTGATCCCGGCCGGGTTCGGATTGACGATCGTGAACTCCGTGGACACCGCGTTGTTGGCGTCGTTGACCAGGCGGACGAGGATCTGATCCGAGTCGCCGACGTTGAGCACCGAGACGGTGGGGCTGGCCTGCACCGTATGGAAACTCCCATTGTTGATCGTGGCGCCCGGGTCACTGAAGCAGGCCCCGAGGCCGAACAACACGACGAAGGCGCCCGTCCCACAAGCCAGTTTCTTCATATCCCCTTCCCTCCGGTTAGTGCGTGCGCGTTGCAGACGACAACCGCGTCGCTGCCCGCTACGGGTTGTTGACGAAGTAGTTCTTGTCCAGTCCGAGCCACTCGGCGATATCCTGACTGGGGCCCACACCATCGCCACCGGGCCCCGCCAGCTGCTCGACCAACGAGCCGGCCATGCCGGGCATGGTGATTTCGTTCGAGCGAAGCAACTGCCAATTGCCGCCACCGCTCGGATCGCCGAAGACGAACCAGCGATCCTTGCCGCGCGAGATCCGCCAGACCATGTACGGAATGCCGCGCCCCTGCATCGGGTTGATGAACGAGTCGGTCGGGGCGCCGAACCGGGCGAAAATGCGGCCCCGGTCGGTCTTCCAGCCCGGCACGTTCCGCTGGCCGTAGTGGGAGTTGGCGTAGTCCACCGCACCGTAGAACGCCACGCGGGCCTCATTGACCGGCGTGGCCTTGTTCGGGTCGCGCGGGGCCCAGAAGTTGATCAGGAAGCGCCGCTTGGCCGTCAGCGTCAATTCGGTCGGGTTGTACGGCGCCAGCTCGCGCGACGACACCCCGGGGAGAAGCACCAGTTCTTCGGCCTCGGCGTCGAGCGAATCTTCCGGCTGGGTGTCGAAGAACACCTCGTCGATACCGCGCGAGGCGTTGTTCAACTGCACCGACCTGGCCAGCACCGAGCGTGTGTCGGCCACCGAGAATTCGGCTTCGCGCTCGACGGCCTGGCCCTCGATCTTGAGCGCCGCCTTGAGGAGATAGTTGCCCGGCGGGAGCCCCTCGAGGGGAAGCTGACCGGTGAACACGCCCCCCTCGGCCGGCACCGCCCTGGTCTGCGCCGGAATCTGCAGAATGAGCGCCCCGGTCATCGTGGTCAGCGAAAGATCGAGCTCACCGGCGGTGGAGTCCGCGGCGTACGCCTCGATCATGTACGCCAGATCGGGGCGGTTGATGTCGATCTGCGGCACCGGCGACGTGGTGAAGCGGTAACTCCCCCGCGCGATTTCGCCGGCCTGGACGGCGGTATCTCCCGGCGCGGTCACCCGCATCTGGTTGGCCACCACCAGGTCCGAGGCCGACGGCGACGCCGGGTAGGCGGTGAGCTGCGTGGAATCGCTCACCATCCGTCCGGTCGCGGAATCGGTCACCGACACATCGATGAGATACGAACCCGCGGTCACCGGAAAGCGCAGCGTCTCGAAGCCGATTCCCCCCTCGCGGCGGAGGGCCGCCGGGGCGTGCCGGGTCCACGACTCGCTGTCGAGCACCCGGCCTTGTGCGTTCATGACCCGGATGGAGACGCCATAGGCGATGAACGCGTCATTTCCTTCACCGATCGGCGTCGCGATGGCGTACGGGACGTTCACCAGTCCCAGCACATCGGTCACCTTCGACGAGGGCACCCAGAACCGGACCGTGCGCACCTCGAGCCCGCCCGCTCCCGTTTGGGGGAGCGGCCCGGCCGCGATCTGCGCGGCGGCCAGCACGGCGGCGATCAACATGTGCCTGCCTCCGTACGGCTGGACCGGTTCCGTGCCATGCCCGTCGAACCCGTCATGCGCTTACCAGCCCACCGTCACACTGTAGAAGTTCACGTTGCCCAGAATCCCGATCTTCTTCCAGGCATAGTCGAATCCGACGGCAAAACCGCCCTTGCTCGCGAACGAGATCCCGCCGCCGTAGGCCAGCCCCGAGCTCTTGTCGGCGCTCGGCTCGGTGTAGCTCACACCCGACACGCTGTAGTTCAACGACGGATTGGACGAATAGGATCCCCGCAGGGCGACGCCGACGCCGCTGCCGCCGATGTGGTCGGCCGCGAACTCGGCACCACCGCCGTAGGCGCCCTTGTTGGTCCGCATCTGGTTGAACTCACCCAGGAGCGTCAGCCGGGCGTTGCTGCTGGACCAGACGTCGTAACCCAGCGCTACCCGGAACAGGGTCGGCAGGCCCCACGAGGAGGACTGCAGCGACACCGCCACGGTGTTGGAGTTGAGCTGCGAGTCACCGTTCAGTGAATCGGAGAACGCGGTCCGGGCGATCTTGGTGTTCAACCCTTCGCCGCTGTAGCTCATCGACGTGCCGAGGTTGGTCAGGGCGAACGCGAAGCGGACGGCGTGGCCACTCAACTGCGAGTGGAAGTGCGTGCCGAAGTCCACCGCGAATGCGTGGCCGCTGACCGAACCGAGCTTGTCGATGACGCCCTTGGCGGTGATACCCACCGAGAACCGGTCCGAGAAGTTCCGGGCCAGCGAACCGGCGAGGTAGGTCTCGTTCACCGAATAGAACGAGCCATCGCCGGTCGGGGACTGCGGCGTGTACACCGGCTGGTTGCTGAAGCCGAACGAGCCGATCTGGAAGCCGATGGCGCTCGAACCGCCGCCGAACGGCAGGGCGAAGCCGCCCCAGTTGAGTTTGGTGTCGCCCACGTACTGCAGCTGCGACCCTTCGATGGCGGGTCGCTTCAGCAGCGCCAGGGCGCCCGGGTTGGCGTAGAGCCCGCCAACGTCGGTGGCGACGGCCGCGTAGCCGCCGCCGAGTGCCATCCCGCGGGCGTTCGCGCCGAAGAGCAGGAATTCGGCCGCGGTCGTTCCGTAGCCGGTGTTGTCGGTGGCCGACGTCGGCGGCAGCTCCTGCTGCGCGGCGAGAATCGCCGGCGTGGCAACCATCGAGCCCAGCAACGCGGCGTACAGAACACGGGAGCGGATCATCTGGTCTGGTCTCCTCTGATCCGGCGGCCGGATGCCCGGCCGCCGGACCCGATGTGGCTGGTGAACGTTATTGCGCGTTGGCTGCGAAATCGACAATGGTCATCCGGCCGGTATGGTTGTGGCCGTTGGCTTCCACGTTGTAGAAGAACACCCCGCTGGCAACGAACTGGTTGGAGCGGTTCCGGACATCCCAGGGCACCACACCGGAGTTCGTGGTCGACGTGTTGGTCAGAACCCGCACCAGCACGCCGCTCGACGAGTAGATCCGGATCGTCGCGCCCACCGGGACGTTGACGAAGTTGATGATCTTCGAAATGCCGGAGATGTCGTAGGCGCTCCGCACGTAGTACGGATCGGGGACGGTGTGGACCGCCGCCAGCGCCGCGTCATCGACCGCGTTGAGCTGGTTGGTGACGTTGAACGTCAGCTTGACTGACGCGCCCGGCGAATTGAACGGCCGCACCGGTCCCGGGTAGAACGCGTACGGTCCGAGATCACCCAATTCGCTGGCGTCGTTCTTGCCGCCGTAGACGGCACCCACGTAGTCACGCATCGTCCAGACCGTTCCGGCCGCCGGCAGCGATCCGCCCTGCAACTCGAACAGGAACATCTCGCCCTTGAGGTAGAGCCCGAAACCGGCGTTCGATGCCGGCTTGAGATTGGTCAGGCTCCCCACGCTGTACGCCATCGGGCCCGGCACGGCGGTGTTGGTCAACGAGTCGGTTGCAGTGCACCCGCTGAGATAGGTCCGCAGCGGCGGGATGCAGTTGAAGTCCGCGATCGAGAGTGACGCCGACTTGTCCGCGCTCGCGGACGCGGGCGCGGTGGTCGAGTTGATGATACCCCAGCTGTTGTTCTCCACCGGGGAGAACGGCACCGGCTCGTTGTGGGTGACATCGATGACCGAATCGATCTTGCCGCCACTGCCCCAATAGACGTTGTAGTCCGCGGCGCTCACGAACGGGGTCAGGGTGTACTGCCGGTCACGCCACGTGCTGCCGCCGAGCCAACCGTATGCATCCGGGCGATTGACCGCGACGACCCCCGGCAACGAACCGGCGTTGCTGGCGCCCTCGATCGGGATCGAGGTGCTGCCGGTCTCGAAGTTCTCCGGATTGGCCACGTTCGGATCCGGGGTGTTCTCATTGGCACCCGAGAACCACCGCGGACCGTTGAAGAAGCAGTTGCCGTCGTTGGGGCCGGTGAGTCCGCCGTTGACACAACCGCGCACCTGCACGCCGGTGATGTACGGAGCGGCACGCTTGACGGTGTAGCTCCCCGACAGCGTGTACCCCGACCCGCCGCCATAGATCGCGGCCTGGGTGGCGTCGACGTTGATGGCCGTGAACGAGCCGGACGCCGAGTACACCGTCGAACCCGGATCGGTCGATCCGGTCGAGAACGGCACCGAGATCGTCGTGGACGACGAACCGGCGGACGCGGTGAAGTAGTCGGTGAAGCTCAACTCGCCGCTCAGCGCCGTCGAGTCGAAGGTCATGACCGCCGACCCGCTTCCCTTCAACACCTGCGTCGCGAACGATCCGAGCGACATGCTCAAGCCGTTGGCCGGTTGCGACTTCTTGGAGAATTCGCCGGTCACGGGGTCCATGGTCGGCGCGGTATTGTCGGTCAAGGCACCGTTGCGACCGTCGATTTCCGTGGTCAGCGTCCCGCTGTTGGCGTAGTTCGACGCCGGAGCGCCGACCTGCACCGACTTGGTGATCGGGGCTGATTCCAGCGAACCCGGACCGGACAGCAGCGAGTTGACGTCGAACGCCGTGACGGCATAGAAGTAGGTCACGTTGTCACTGACGCCGCAGAGGTTGCAGGCCCCCGCCTTGTCGGTGAAGACGAACGGCACCCCGGTGTCCTTCAAGGCCGGCTTGCCGCTGTTGCCGCCGGTGATCAGCGTGTCCGGAGACGCGCCGCTCGGAATCACGATGACGCTCCCGTTCGACAGCGTGGTCCGGCCGCCCGGGAGAACCTGGATGATCTGGCCGTTGAGCGGGTAATTGACGTGCGCCGTGCTCAGCACGCCCGGGGTGATCTGCGTGAAGTTCACCGCGCAGTTGGACCCCGAAAGCCCGAGCTCCGGTGCGCAGTTGGGATGATTCGGATCTTCCACGATACCGGCGTAATCCGACAGCACCGTGCCGGCGTAGTCGAACTGCGCCAGCAACGACAGCCCGGACGGGTTGTCGGTGCGGCCCCGGTAGATGCGGTAACCCTCGACGTCGAACTTGCGGTAGTTCGGATCGTACAGGGCGTTGGGCCCGGTGCTCCCGTCGGGGTTGGTGGTCGTCGGCGAGCTGGCGACCGCGAAGAACGCGTCACCGGTCGTCTCGGACGGCGACGGCTTCCACAGGATGGTCACCTGGGACTCGCCCGGGACCAGGAAGAAGCTCGGCGGATCCGGGGCGAACGGCAGCAGGAAGTGGTGGTCGAAGACGTTCTGGGCCACCAGCGCCTTGTCGAGCAGCGACCCCTTGACCGACTTGAAGTCGGTCTGCACCGGCACGTGCTTGCTCCCGTCGGCGTCGGTCAGGCCGCCGGTATACGCCTTGAAGCCGGTGAGCGAATCGATGGTGTTGGTGCCGTTGAGCGCCACCATCGAATCGGCGGACTCGTCCCACGTGGGGTTGCCCGGCTTGACGTCGGTCGTGGCCGTCGGACTGAAGCCCGGAATCGCCACCGGTGCCGCGTAGATCACCGCGACGACGATCGACTGCTGCACGCCCGGCAGCAGGTTCAACGCCGTTGACGAGGCATACGAACGGATGTCAACCGACGTGTTCTGGATGTAGCAGACGTGCGTCACCAGCGGATCGCCGGCGATGTTGCACGACCCGTCGGAACTCGTCGGCGTGCCGGCGAAGATCCGGAACAGGCGCTGCGAATTGCTCGGATCCGGCAGTGCCCCACCGTTGGTGGTGTTGGTGAACAGCTGGATCTTGCCCGGCCCCGTGGGGCCCTTGAGGTACTTGAACCCGACGAAGCCGAATCCGGCGAAGAACGGCGAGCCGAAGACGGCGGGGTCGAACGTGGCGCCACCCTGCCCGGTCTTGCTGAACTTGGCCTCGTAGGCGAAGAAGAGCGAGAACGGCAGGTTCACCGTGCTGTAGTTGTCGTTCGGATTGCCGGTGTCTTCGTCAGAGCCCCAGACCGCATAGAGCGGGTTGATGGCGTAGCCCGCGGCCGGCAGTGTGATGCCGAAGTGCGCGTTGTTCAACGACTGGAAGTCAGCGGCCTTCTGCACCAGGTACGGCTGCATCGACGGCCGGGCGCCCGAGTAGTCGCTGGCGTTGGCCGACGTGATGTTGTAGAAGGTCAGGATGATGTAGACGATGTCCTCATTCCCGGTGGGGTAGTTCCACCCCATCGCGCGGTACTCGGCGAGGAGGCCCATCGGGTGCTGGCGGCCGGCGATCAGCAGCGGATCACCGTCCCAGACGATCCATTCGGCGTCGTCCTGCGATGCGGCAACGGTGCCGCGCAGCAACGGGTCGAACAGCGCCTCGCCGGTGTCGCCCTGCGGCACCCGCGCGACGTCCGGCCAATTGGCCGCGTCCGCCGCGTTGGACGACTGGTAGATCTGCGTCACTTCCTCGCAGTGGCGCTGGGTGCCGATCGGGTCGAAGCACTTGACCATGATCGTGTCGCCCGCCCACGGATTGGTCGACCGGTCGCCGCCGATCACCCCCGCCGCTTCGAGGCCGGAGTTGTAGATGTAATTGTCAACCGTGCCGCGAGGCCAATACCCGCCTTGCGTGGTCCCCGAGCCGGTCGGATCAAGACCGAACTCGCCCCGGGTGGACATACCGTCCTGTGTCCGGTTCGGTGTGTACTCGCCCACCGAGAACGCCAGCAGGTGAACGCCGGACGTCCTGACGACCGGCCAGGCGTTCGCCGTCCCGGGGGCGAGCCAGAGCAGGCCGGCCGCCACGGCAAGTCCCGCAACCATCTTCCGCGTACCAGGCAGTGCGTGCATTGATTCCTCGCGTCTAAGCTGCGTAAGAGTCGCCCGCCGAAGCAGGCGGCGGCTCCCCATGAGCCGCCGCCCGCCCCGCCGGAATCAGAAATCCACTTCCAGGCCGAACCGGATGGTCCGTGAGCCTGTCACGAAATTCGAGACGCTGCGGGTGAAGGCGTACCGCGCATCCGACGCCGCCTTCCGCTCCGCCAGCGTGTAGACACCATCGCCGTTGCCGTACCGCAGCTCCGACTGGATGTAGTAGAAGCAGGGCGCCGCGTACGAGGTGCTGCCGCTGCCCACCTTGGCGCACCCCGCCACCGACGACGGCAGATTGATGTTGCCGGTGGTGGCGTCGTACATCGACATCTGCTTCGCCGTGGTGATCGACGCGATCGAGTCGTTGGTCCACTCGATGGCGTACGCCGGACCGTTGGTGGTGGTACCGGTGGTGGACCACACCCGGGTGATGTTCTGCAGATTCAGCAGATTCCGGCCGTCCAGGTAGCCGGTGAAGGCGTACCGGCCGATTCGGAAGTCGCGGGTCAGGCGGGCGTCGAACTGCTTGTACATCGGCAGCCGCGCCGCGTTGATCTCGGTGACCGCCTGGATCTCACCGCAGGCGCCCGGCGAGATCGTCTGGATCGTGCTGGCGTCCGTCGGGAGGCACGCCGTATATGGCAACCCCGACGCCAACCGCGCCTGCACGAACAGCGAGGTGCGGTGGAGGATCTTGCCGACCACGCTCCCCTGCATGAAGTCGGGCGGCAGCGTCAGCGTGAACTGCGCCGCGAGGTTCTGCGGCCGCGAGGTGCCGGTCGCCAGCGCCGCCGTCGGCGGTTCGGCGATCGTACCCGGAGGAATCAACGGCTCGAAGTAGTTGATGTACGATGTCGGATCGGTCCCGGTGTTGACCGCGCTCTCGTACGTGTAGTCGAGCCGGCCGTTGAAGTAGTTGCCGATCCGGCGGTCGAGCGTCAATTCGATCCCGCGGGCGTTGCCGAAGTCGGTGTTCTGCGCCACGTAGATACGGGTCGGCGCCCCGGTCTGCGGATCGATCGGATAGGTGAACTTGATCGACGGGTTGGCCACGTTGTCGTTGTTGTACACCGCCACGTCCAGCACCATGTCGGGGCTGAAGGCGTGCCGGGCACCGAACTCGAACTTGATCGTCTTGCCGAAGTCGAGGTCCGAACCCCACCGCGACCGGCTGTTCGGCACCACCGGTGTTGATGTCGGTCAGCGCATTCTCGTAGATCAGGCCGAAGTCCGGGGCCTGCACCGCCTGCGAGTACGACAGGCGGAAGTTGGTGGTCGGCGTCACCGGGAACGCCACCTGCACGTGCGGTGACACGTAGTGGTGCGACGGATCCTGGATCAGCGCGCACGCCGCCGTGGCGCTCGGCGTCGCGCCGTCCGGGCAGAACAGCGAATCCGGCGTGAAGCCCGGCCGAGTGGAAATGTCGGGGAATTCGTTCCAGTGGTATGCCTTCGACCAGTAGTAGTCGTACCGCACGCCGCCGACCAGCACCACGTCGCCCAGGTCGAGACGGTCCTCGGCGTAGGCGGAGCGATTGGTCGGCTTGCCGGTGAAGTCGTTGCCGCCCACCGAGCTGTTGGTGAAGTTGGTCAGCTGCTGCCAGTTGGTGAACAGGCCGCCGATCTTCATCCGGTTGTAGCGGTCGATCTGCCAGTCGAAGTCCACCTTGCCGATCAGCTGATTCTCCACGTCGTAGGTCATGCCGTATTCGTTGCCGAACGCACCACCGCCGCCGGCCGCGCACCCCACCGGATCGACCGGGCACGACGCGTTGGGCATGAACGAACCCTGGCCGTTGTACTGGTTGGTGTTCTTCGAGTCGGTCATGCCGATCCGGCTGGTGGTCTTCTGCAGCAGGAAGTTGTAGATCAACGTCGAGTCGACCGGCGCGTCGCTCGGGTTGACGTTGAACTGGAGCTTGTGGGTGATGATGCCCAGCGGCGAACTCCGCGTCGCCTGCTCGGACGCCACCGTCAGGTCGCTGTTGAGGGAGTTGTTCCACTGCCACGACAGGTAGGCATCCACCGAGAGCTGGTGGGTGGCCTTCCGGAAGATGGTCTGCGTCCAGTTCAGGATTGCGACGTTCGACCCGGTCTGGCTGCCGCTGGCGGCGCCGTCGGCCAATGTCCCGCGGCTCTGCGTGCCGCTGAACAGGTAGCTGGCCGCAAAGCGCGAGCCCTGGCCGAACGAGTAGTTCAACTTCGCCGTCGCGATAGTACGTCGTGCCCGGCGAGGCGTACCGCTGGTTCGGTTGCAGCTCGACCCGTAGTTGTTGCGCATGTCCTGGGCGCGCTGCGACTGGTTGGCGGTGGCCACGTTGGCGTAACTCGAGCAGGCGCCCTGCACGTCCGCGTAGTCATACACGTTGACGTCCGTGCTGTCCGACGTCGCGCTCCCCGACGTGACCGGAAGGCGGAACGTGGTATCGATCCGCACCGCCTGATACGCGGGGTAGAGGTAGCCCTGGTACCCCTGGTTGTTCGAATTGGTGCCTTCCAGACGGCCCTGCAGGAAGAACGTCAGGTTGTGCATCACCGGGCCACCCACCGACCCGTAGAACACGTTGTAACCCTGCCCGTACTTCTGGCCGCCGAGTTCGGCGGTTTCGTATCCCAGGTTCCCGTTCAGCTTCGAGCCGCCGGTGCGGGTGGTGAGGTTGATGATGCCGCCCTGCGCGCTGCTGAACTCCGACGACGCGGCGCCGGTGGTGATCGACGCGTCTTCGAAGGCGTTCACCGCCAGGCCGAGTGACGGCGCCGAACCCACCATCGAACTGATGGCCGACTGGATCGGCACGCCGTCGACGTAGGTGGCCTGTTCACTGGTCCGCGAACCGCGCACCGAGAACGACGTCGAACAGGCGCCGTTGGTGCCGCAGTTCGTCACCTGGACGACGCCGGCCTGCATCGACAGCGCCGCCGTCACCCGGTCGACCGGAAGCTTCGAGACCATTGCCCCGGTCACGATGTCCTTCGATGTGACCTGGTCCCGGGGGACCAGCGGGTTCGTGGCCTGCTCCGTCACGACGATGTTCTGCACCGTCACCGGAGCCTGTTCCAGGGTGAAATCCAGGGTGATCGTCTGACCCGACAGGATCCGTTGTCCCAGGGTCTCGTGGGGCCGATAGCCAACGTACTGCGCTCGCACCGAGTACGATCCGGCCGGGATGTTCTCGATGAAGTAGTACCCCTGGGCGTTGGTCGGCGCCGTAAATGCCGTTCCGGGAATCAGCACCGTCGCGTTGGGGATGGGTTGCCCCTGTGGATCGGTGACATGGCCCTCCAGCTTGCCGGTGGCCTGGGCCCTGAGGGCCGGCGTTCCGACAAACAGGGCCAACGCGGCCAGCACCCCGAGGGTGCGGGCGAAGGCTTTCCAACAAGATTGCGTCATGGTATGTCCTCCGAAGGCGTGAACACGAGTGTTGCGAACTGCTCTGCCGGTCAGGCCCCGCCTCCCGGGAGGGGGGCGACGCCGTCAGTCAGAGAATCCCCGCCGCGACGGCAGGGTACCGGCTCCAGTGATAACCGCAACGCGCAGGGGGGCTCGCGCATCTTTACCTCGGTCCAGCAACTGCGTTACAGCGTGTTGCACGGCGGCATGTGCTTCCAGCCCGATCAGCCCCGTGAAATGGGGCGGCAGCCGCGCGATCCAGCTCTATATCTCTGCATCCATGCTGACGATAGGAAATCCCGCCGAAATTCCCGGGGTGGCGAGAATATGCCGCGCCCAAGGAATAGTGTCAAGCGAAGGTCACAAACGGGGGTCGGGGGTTGCTAGGGTGAGGGATCGGCATTAAGGGGAAAAAAGACCAGAAGCGCCCTGAGCCCATGGGCTCAGGGCGCTTCTGGTTTTCCGCCTTCATGCCGTTACGAGCTCCACCTGCGGTTTCCCCGGCGTGACCGTGATCCCGTCCGGCCCCCAGTAGAGTTGATCTCGCTCCGCACGCCGAAGTCACCCGGCAGGTAGATCCCCGGTTCCACCGAGCAGCCGGTTCCAGGCAGCAGCGCCCGGTCGTCGTGGGTCTCGTAGTCGTCGAGGTGAGGTCCTGACCCGTGCAGATCGCGGTCGATGCTGTGACCGGTCCGGTGCACGAAGAAGTCCCCAAATCCAGCCTTTTCAATGACTTGCCGCGCCGCCTGGTCTCCCAGGTAGCCGTAGACCGGCTCTCCGGACCGGGCCCGGGCAGTGCAGCGCCGCGGACGGCGGCGTCCCGGGCGTTCCGGACCGTCTCCCACACCCGCTGCACCTTCTCCGGCACCGACCGTCCCGAGAACCCCATCCAGGTCTGGTCGGCAAAGACCGCCCCGGGCCGCATCCCGGCCCAGAGGTCGAGGAGCACCACCTCGTCGCGCGCCAGCGTCCGGTCGGCCCCCGGGTGCGGTTCGTAATGGGGATTGGCCGCGTTGGGGCCGAAGCCCACGATCGGCGGGGTCGAAAGGGTGAGTCCTGCCGCCTGCATCGCCGCCACCACCTCCTGCTGCATCGCCGACTCGGTGAGCCCGGTGCCGCCCCGCGTCACCGCGGCCGCCAGCGCTGCCAACGCCACCTTCCGCAGCCGCTCGGCCGCCTCGACGTGCTCGGCCGTCTCCTCCGGCGACCACGTGGCGGCGAATCGGGTGACGAGATCGGCGCTCGAGACGACCGTGACGCCGATCGACTGGAGCAGGTCGATTACAC
Organism: uncultured Gemmatimonadales bacterium; assembly: GCA_963697065.1. Classification (GTDB taxonomy): domain Bacteria; phylum Gemmatimonadota; class Gemmatimonadetes; order Gemmatimonadales; family GWC2-71-9; genus Palsa-1233. The sequence continues at coordinate 1,155,944 of CAVOMQ010000001.1, read as the reverse complement.
CCCACGGAATGCGATCGAGATACGGCACCGCGTCGCGGGCGGAAACCTCCATCGCCGCCGTCTTCCCCGACAGCGTGGCGCGCAGCGCGGCGTCCAGCTCGGCGTGTCGCGCGAACGGGACCACCTTGCCGGCAAAGCCTTCGAACGGCTGCAGTTCGATGCGGTGGACGATGGCGGTGATCTCACCGCGGCGCGGAATCCAGACAAAGAGACGCCGTGTCCCCATGCCGCCGGGCAGGATCTGGCGCGCTACCGGGTTGCAGCCGTGAAAGTCGAACAGCAGCCAGCCGTCGGCGCCGAGCCGCTCGAGGGTGGCGGCGAGTGCGTTCCGATCGAGTGATGCAAGCGAGTTCATTCGTAACTCCCGGGTGGTGCGGCCCGCCAGGCACAGAGGCCATCGCCGCGGCCACGGCATGAGACGTGATCCACCGACCACTCCAGCCGCGCCACGTTGCGGAGCAATTCGCCCAGCGCGGCGGTGTAGAACTGGCACGCGGCGCCGTCGTCGCGCGCGGCGGCCGTGAGTGACCGGATGCTCTCGGAGCGCGCGCCGGACTCGCTCCGGCGCAGATCGAGCAACAGCCAGCGCCGCGAGAGATTCCCCGCCGCCTTGATCCCCAGTGCCCGCCGGGCATTGCCGGGGGCGACGGCGATGGCGCCGCGCGTCGCGACACCGAGCCGGCGGGCCACGTATCGCGCCGCGCGGCGTCCGGCGTCGGCGTACACCAGCGCGGCGTCGCCGCGGCGGCCGACCAGCCGGAACACCGCCAGCGCTTCGTCCTCGCCCACCTCGCTGCCTTGTCCGACCTGTCCGCGATACCTGGCGATCTGCGCCGCCACCGTCGGCGACAACCCGAGTCGCTTGGCGACGAGTTCCTCCTGCAGCGCACCGAGCCCGTCGTCGGCGGGGGTGTCGATGTTCTGCACGGCTTCCAGCAGCGACAACGGAATCAGCGCCGGCACGGTGGTGGGCATGGTCGGGGAACAAGATACAAGACCAAAGGCGTCCGGTCTTCCGCCTTTCGATCTTCCGCCTTTTGCCTGACTACTTTCCGATATGTCCGATACCCTCGCCCCCGCCGGCTTCGAACAGGAAGCGCTGCCGCACCTCGATACGCTCTATCGCGTGGCGTTGCGGCTGACCGGCGAACCCAGCGCCGCCGAAGACCTGGTCCAGGACACGATGTTGCGGGCCCTGAGGGCGTGGGCGTCGTTCCGTCCGGGATCGAACGCCCGGGCGTGGCTCGTGACCATCCTGCGGAACCAGTTCATCAACGGGTGGCGGGTCCGGAAGCGGGAGCCGGCAGCGGTGGACATGGACGCCGTCCCCGAACCTCCCGATCCGACCGAGCCCGACCCGGAAGGCCGGTTTTTCGACCGCCTGGTCGACGACGAGGTGCTGCAGGCCATCGACCAGCTGCCGAACGATTTTCGCGAAGTCCTGGTTCTCAGTGACATGGAGGACATGAGCTACGCCGAAATCGCCGAGTCGCTCGGGATCCCGGTCGGCACGGTGAAGTCGCGACTGTTCCGGGCCCGGCGGATCCTGCAGGGGCGCCTGCGACGTTATGCCGAGAGCACCGGAATCATCGCCACCAGGGGAAGCGCCGCATGACCGAGTTGCCGCCGGATTGCCAAGCCGTTCTCGACCATCTCGACGCGCTCCGGCGCGGCGAACTTCCCCCGGACGACGCGGCCACACTCCGCCGCCATCTCGACGGCTGCAAGCGGTGCCTGTGCGTGGAGCAATACGAGCAGGCGTTCCTGGCGCGGATCAAGGCACTGACCCGGCGCTGCAGTTGCCCCGAACCGCTGCGGGAGCGCGTCGCCAGGCAGGCCACCGAACGGCCGCGTGACGCCTGAACCGTTCGACGCCGTCATCGTCGGCGCGGGCCCGGCGGGAAGTGCGACGGCCATTCACCTCTCCGGCGCGGGGCACCGGGTCCTGCTCCTCGACCGCGCCGCGTTCCCTCGCGACAAGCCCTGTTCCGAATACATGAGCCCGGCGACGGTCCGCCAGCTGGTGCGGATCGGTGCCCTCGACCGCGACGCGGCACCTGCCGGCCCGGCGCTCGCCGGCACCGCCGTGTGTGGCCCTGACGGCAGCAGGTTGCTGGGGCGTTTTGCCAACGCGGCGCCGCACTGGAACGGATCGACCGGACTGGCAATGCCGCGCCGTGTGCTGGACGCCGCGATCTTCGCCGCCGCCCGCCGCGCCGGGGCCGAAACCGGAGAACGGCTCACGGTCGTCGACCTGCTCCGCGATGGAACCGGGGTGACCGGCGTGAAGGTGCGCGACGCCGCGGGCCGGATCGCAGAACGGCGCGCTCGCGTGGTGGTTGGCGCCGACGGACTGGGGAGCGTGGTGGCGCGGCGCGCCGGCCTGCTCCGCCACGGGCGGTTGCGGCGGGTGGCCTTCGTGGCGCACGTCGCCGGCGTCGGCGGACTCGACACCACCGCCGAGCTGCACGTCGGTCGCGGCGGCTATGTGGGACTCAATCCGCTGGGCGGTGACGTCGCCAATGTGGCACTGGTGGTCCCGGCACGGCGCGCCGCGGAGGCGCGCGGCGACGTCACGGCGTTCTTCCGTCGCAACCTGCTCGACTTTCCCGCCGTCGCTGGCCGCGTCGACACCAGCCGCATCGTGCGCCCGGTGCTGGTGACCGGTCCGTTCGACAGCTTCTCGCGCTCCAGCGTGGCCGAGGGCGTGCTGCTGGTGGGCGACGCCGCCGATTTCTTCGATCCGTTCACCGGCGAGGGAATCTGGTCGGCGCTCCGCGGCGCGGATCTGGCGGCGGAAACGCTGGACCACGCGTTGCGGCGACCGGGGGCGATGACCGTCCCGGCGCTGCGCTCCTACCGCTCGCTCCGGCGCCGCGCCTTCCTCGGCAAGTGGCTCATCGAGCGGCTGATCGGCTACGGCATGCTGGCACCGGCGCTGTTCGACCGCGCCATCGCCAGGCTCGAGCGCCGCGGAATGGCGGATACGCTGATCGGCGTCACCGGAAGCCTGTTGCCGCCGTCGAGTGTTCTCAATCCGGTGTTTCTGGCGAGGATGGTGCTGTGACCAAAGGCGCCCGGAGCCCATGGCCCATGGCCCGGCATGCGTGGTTCGCCTGCGCGGGCGGGCCCCGTCGCGGCACCGGTTCCGACGACTCGCTGCCGCCCGCATCACACGCCGAGTTCCGCGTGCGGGGCCATGGGCTCCGGGCTCCGGGCCGTCCTTAAGTGCTTCCCCCCGAACGCTTCCGCGAATTGTGCGGCCGTTTCGCAACCGGGGTGGCGATCGTCACCGCGCGAGACGCCGCCGGCAACCCGGTCGGCATGACGGCGAGTTCGTTCGCGTCGACGTCGCTCGCGCCGCCGCTCATCTCGATCGCGGTCGACCGGGCGGCGACGGCGCACCCGGCGCTCATGGCGGCGCCGCATTTCGTGGTAAACATCCTGGCCGACGGACAGGAGGTGCTGTCGCGCCGTTTTGCCAGCGGGCTCGCCGACCGGTTCGACGGCGTGGGGTGGCACAGCGGCGACAACGGCGAAGTGCTCCTCGACGGAGCGTTGGCGCACCTCAGCTGTGAAAAGCGATCAGTCGTCGGCGCCGGCGACCACACGGTGTTCTTCGCCGAAGTAACGGGTGGGACGATCACCGAGCAGCACCGGCCGCTGCTGCACTACCGCGGCGGCTACACCGACCTCGGAGAGCGCTGAATGGCGGCGCCGGGGCGTTCCCCGGTGGGTACCGAAGCGCTCGACGATCCGCACACCGATCCGGCGCTGGTGCGCCGCATGCTGCGGGACATCGCCCGTGCCAATCGGTGGCTCGGCGGCCGCTCGGTGATGTACTTCGGCCTGGCACGGCTGCTCGACCGCCGGGACGCCGGCCGCACCGTGACGCTGTGCGACATCGGCACCGGCGCGGGCGATCTCCCGGCGGCGGCGGCCCGCTGGGCGGCACGCCGCGACATCACGCTGCGTTGCGTCGGCATCGAACGGATTCCCGCGGCGGCGGGAATGGCGCGCGGTGCGGGGATGCCGGTGGCGGTGGCGTGCGCCGGTTCGCTGCCGGTCAGGGACCGCGGCGTCGACCTGGTGCTGATCAGCCAGCTGGCGCATCATCTCGACCGCGCCGCAGTGGTGCAGTTGTTTCGCGCAGCCGCGCGGGCGGCACGCCGCGGCGTGCTGGTGTGCGACCTGCGCCCGTCACCGCTGGCGCGGCACGGATTTCCGGTGGCGGGGCGCCTTCTCGGCCTCCATCCGGTGACGATCGCCGACGGTGTGACGTCGGTGTCGCGCGGCTTTTCGGCGGACGCACTTGCGGCGCTGGCGCGTGAAGCGGGGTGCCATGGGAGCGACACCGCCGAGCGGCCGCTGGGCCGCGTGGCGCTTTGGTGGCGAACCGACCAGTGATGGAGACGGTCGACCGGCGGACGATCCGCGCCGAGCCCGACGCGGTGTGGCGCCTTGCGGTCGACGTGGAACGGTGGCCCGAGATCCTCTCCCACTACCGCCATGTCACGCGCCGGGACGGCGCACGCGGTTCAGGCGGCACGGTGGAGATGGCGGCGTGGCGGCCATTCGGTCCGCTGCGATGGCCGGTGTGGTGGCGATCGGCGATGGACGTCGAACCGGAGACGCGCGTCATCCGGTATCGGCACATTGCCGGAATCACGACCGGAATGGATGTGGTCTGGCGCATCGATCGAACCCCTGAGGGATGGAGTGACGTCAGCGTGATACACACCTGGAACGGCCCCGGCTGGCCACTGATCGGGCGGCCCGCGGCGGCGTGGGTCATCGGCCCGGTGTTCGTGCACGGCATCGCGTCGCGGACGCTGGCGGGCATCGCCCGCGCCGCCGGCGAGCGTGTCTCGTGACGCGCCGCGCCGTCATCACCGGCCTCGGCCTGGTGACGCCGATCGGCATCGGCGGCGATGCCGTCTGGCACCGATTGCGACAGGGTCGTTCGGCGGTGCAGCAGATCACCCGGTTCGATGCGTCGCCATTCCGCTCGCACGTCGCCGCCCAGGTGGACGACTTCGATCCGGTGGCCGAACTCTCGGCGAAACAGGTGCGGCGCACCGACCGCTGTTCGCAACTGGCGCTCTTCGCGTCGCGGCTGGCGATCGAAGACGCCGCGCTCGACATCGCGAGCGAATCACCCGACCGGGTCGGTGTATTGATGGGTACGGCGCTGGGCGGGGTCGGCTTCGCCGAGATGGAATACCGCAAGTACCTGCAGGGTGGCCCGCGCGACGTCGACCCGCTGCTGGCGCTCACCGTCTTCGGCGGCGCCATCTCGTGCAACATCGCCATCCGCTACGGCGTGGTGGGCGTCAACGCCACCAATGCGATGAGCTGCGCGTCGGGGACGCTGGCGATCGGCAACGCGTTCCGCGCCATTCAGCGGGGCGACGCCGACGTGGTGCTCGCGGGCGGCAGCGAGGCGCCGCTCTACCCGCTCTGTTTCGGGTCGTTCTCGCTGATCCGCGCCATGAGCACGCGCAATGACGATCCCGCCTCGGCCTCGCGGCCGTTCGATACCGGCCGAGACGGCTTCGTGATGGCCGAAGGAGCCGCGGTACTGGTGGTGGAGAGTCTGGAGCACGCCACCGCGCGCGGCGCGCCGGTCTATGCCGAAATCACCGGCTTCGGGTTGAGCAATGACGCGTATCACATGACCCAGCCGCGCCCCGACGGACGCGAGGCGGCGCGCGCCATGCGCCAGGCGCTCGACGATGCCGGCGTGGGAACCGGCGAGGTGGAGTGGGTCAATGCGCACGGTTCGTCGACACCGCTCAATGATGCCACCGAAGCGGGGGCGATCCGCGAAGTGTTCGGCCGCGGTACCGATACCCTGCCGGTGAGCGGCACCAAGGGATGGCACGCCCACGCCCTCGGCGCGAGCGGCGCGATGGAAACCGCCATCGCCTGCATGGTGATGCGGCGCGGCTGGATCCCGCCGACCCTCAACTGCGCCGATGCGGACCCGGCCGGATCGCTGGCGCACGTGCCGCCAGCGGGGCTCTCCACCCGCCCGCGGGTGGTGCTCAAGAATTCGTTCGGATTTGGCGGCTGCAACGCCACGCTCCTGCTCAAGGCCGCCGAGATGTAGATTCGGCACCGGAAGCCGCCCATCCCGTCGTTCCGCTCCAACGGAGGAAGTCGCCGATGCCGTCCCTCGCGCGCCGCGCCATTGCCGAAATGATCGGCACCGCCCTGCTGGTGTTCTTCGGCGCCGGTGTCGTCATCATGAACGCGTTCCCGAAGGCCAACTTCGGGGTGTTCGGAATGGGCGCGGCCTACGCCCTGGTCACCGCGATCGCCGTGACCGTCACCATGGGGATCTCCGGCGGACATCTCAACCCAGCGGTGAGCATCGGGCTGCTCGTGGCGCGCAAGCTTTCGCCGCTCGACACCTTCGTTTACGTGGTGTCGCAGTTGGCCGGGGCGTTGGCGGGCGCGGCGCTGGTCAAGGCGCTCATCCCGAACAACGTGGGCTATCTGGTGGGCTACGGCACGCCGTCGCTCTACGACCTGGTGACGGTACCACAGGCCTGCGCGCTGGAAGCGGTGTTCACCTTCCTGCTGATGTCGGCAATGATGATCACGGTGGTGAACCGCGCCGGCCCGAAGATGGCCGGCTTCGGCGTGGGGCTGACGCTGCTGCCGATCGTGCTGGTGGGCGGTCCGCTCACCGGCGGCATCGCCAATCCGGCCCGGGCGTTCGGCCCGGCGATCATCAGCGGCGTGATGACGGCGCAGGCGGTGTGGTGGATCGGGCCGATCGTGGGCGCCGTCGCCGCAGCACTGGTGTGGCAGATCCTGCTGCCACGGGCATCCGCAACGACCGAGTAGCGCTACTCCCGGCTGCGGCCCCGCAGATTGATGGCGTAACCCACCAGGATGATCGCCGCCACGACATAGGCGGCGATCAGGTAACTGCCGTTGTCAGGCATCGGCCAGCTCCCTCGCGGCGCGCCGGAGCCCGATCCCGTAGCGCACCATCACGAATCCGATATAGAGCAGCGTGAACACACCGAACGAAAACAGTAGCGGCCGCAGCAGCACCGGCGGCAGCGGCGACTTCTTGCCGGGCAACAGCACCGGCATGGGATGCTGCGAGTTGAAGAGAAAGACGGTGAGGTGGATGAACGGCACCAGCACCATGCCCATGATGCCGATCACCGCGCCGAAGCGCGCCCGCTCCATCGGATCGCGCAGCGCCGAGCGGAGCGCGAAGTAGCCGGCGAAGAGGAGATAGAGCAGCAGCGTGAACGTGAGCCGCGGGTCCCACGCCCACCACACGCCCCAGATGGTGCGGCCCCAGATCGGACCGGTGGTGAGGATGATCGTGCCGAAGATCATGCCCACTTCCGCCGACGCCTCGGCGAAGATGTCGAACTTGAGGTCGCGCCGCCACAAGAAGAGGATCCCCGCAACGCCCACCAGGATGAACGCCGTCTCGGCGGCCCACGCCGCCGGGGCGTGCACGTAGAGGATCTTGAACGCCTCGCCCTGCAGCGCCTCCGGCGGCGTGAAGCCGAGTGCCAGCACGTAGATGCCGGCGAGCAGGACGAGTGCCGTGACGGTGACGATCCACCCGCGCCGGATCAGCCTGGTCGCGTCGCTCATTCTTCCATCACCCTCGGAAAGAGCAGCGTTGCGAGCACGAAGAACGCGATGTCATAGAGTGTCAGCAATCTAATCCAGCCCCACCACTCCGCCGCCGGCCGATGTTCGAGCAGGCGGATCGACAGTTCGGCGGCGGCGGTGACCGGCGGCAGCATGAACGGCAGGAGCAGCACCGGCAACAGCAGTTCGGCGAACCGGGTGCGGACCGTCATGGCGGAGACCAGCGTTCCCACCGCGGTGAACCCGATGCTGGCCAGCACCACCACGCCGGCGAGGGTCCAGAGGTCGGGCGACGGCTCGACGCCGAAGAACGCCACCCAGACGGGGAACGCGACGACATCGACGGTCAGCACGAAACAGAGATTGCCGACCCACTTGCCCCAGAAGAGCGCGACGCGCGACACCGGGGCCAGCAGCAGCCCGTCGAGCGCGCCGTTCTCCCGTTCGAGAACGAATCCGCGATTGAGCGCCACCACCGTTGCCAGCGCAAGCGTGATCCAGAGCACGCTCGGCGCCAGGGTGGCGAGCGACACCGCGCCGGGATCGCGCGCGAACACGAAGACGAGCTGCACCAGCACCGCGAACGTGGTCGCGCTGATGAGCGCGGTGCGGTGACGCCATTCGACGCGGAGATCCTTGGCGGCGATCGCCGCCGCGACCCGCAGCACGCTCACGCGGCCAGCAGCCGGCCGAGGTCGGCGCGGAAGGCGTCGAGGTCTGCGGGACGCGCCATGTCGGCACGAACGGTCCCGTTCACCAGCACCACGACGCGGGTGGCAGCGTCCCACAACTCCGCCGGCTCATGCGTGACGCAGACGATGGCGCATCCGGCGGCGCGCTGCTCGACGAGGTGCCGCCGCAACGTCGCCGCCGATGCGGTATCGAGCCCGGTGAACGGCTCGTCGAGCAGCAGCAGGCGGGGCTGGTGCAGCATGGCGCGCGCGATGGCCAGACGCTGCAGCATGCCGCGGGAAAACGTCGCCACCCGCCGATCGATTTCGGCGCTCAATCCGACCAGCTCCAGCGCCCGGGCGACGCGGCCGGTGCTGTCGGACAGGCCATGCAGTGCCGCGGCGAAGCGGAGGTTTTCGCCCGCAGTGAGGTCGTTGTAGAGATGACTCTGATGGGACAGCAATCCGATGGCGCCGCGACTCGCCGGGTCAGCGTGCACATCGAGACCGAGGATGCGGACGGCGCCGCGTTGCGGATGGGCCAGCCCGGCGACGCAGCGGAGCAAGGTCGACTTGCCGGCGCCGTTGGGACCGAGAAGCAGGATCAGCTCGCCGGCGTCGACGCGGAGATCGACCCCGCGCAGTGCAGTGACCGAACCGAAGCGGCGCTGAAGGCCCGCGGCGGCGACGACCGGCTGTTCGGATGGCATCGGGAAAACTTAGTGCGGGACGAACCGGAGGGCGCCCTATTCGTTTCCTGCCGCGCCGAAGAGAAAGAGGTCGTCGAGCTTGGTGAGCACCAGCAGAAACTCCAGCTCCTGGCCCACCGCCCGGAGCATGACCTCCTGCCGGCGTTCGGTGGCGTGGCGCTGCACCATCACCAGCGCGCTCAGCCCGGAGGAATCGACCTCGGTCGTTCCGGCAAAATCCACGACCAGGCGGCCGTGTCCCTCCGCCATTTCATCGAGGAGGGCGTTGGCTTCGTAGCGAAATGCCTCCCGCGTCGAAAGCCCCAGGCTCGGCGGAGCCTGCAGCACGCGGACCGGCTGTTGAGCGGTCGATACCGTCACGAACCCTCCACCCTGCCACCGGCCGATGGGTGCGCGGAGTGCGGACCCTGCCGGTTCCGCTCCTTTAATCAGCAAGGGCCTTGCCAAGAGGAAGCAACGGGGCGGAAAGGCGGCGCTGTGGCGGCGGTGCGGCAGATTGGTGGCCACTGACGGCGATGGGTCGACGGTGGAGGATCAAGGGCCAAGGGTCGAGGGTCGAGGGTCAAAACACCGCATGCGACGATAGATTGGACCCTCGACCCTCGACCATCGACCCTCGACCGCCCATGACCGATCAGCTCTCGACCCTCCTCAACGAGGACCGCCGCTTCCCGCCGCCCTCGAACTTTGCCCGGCAGGCGCAGGCGCAGCCGGCGCTCTATCAGGCCGCTGCCGCGGACCGGCTGCAGTTCTGGGCCGAGCAGGCCGGCGCGCTGGAGTGGTTCAAGCCGTGGCGCACGGTGCTGGAGTGGAAGTCCCCCCACGCCAAGTGGTTTGTCGGCGGCAAGCTCAATGTCTCCCACAATTGCCTCGACCGGCACATCCGCGGACCGCGGCGCAACCAGGCCGCGCTCATCTGGGAGGGCGAACCCGGCGACCGGAGGGTGCTCACCTACTGGGATCTCCACCGCGAAGTCTGCCGGGCGGCCAACGCCCTCAAGGCGCTGGGCGTGGAGCGCGGCGACCGGGTGGCGATCTACCTCCCGATGGTCGTGGAAGCGGCGGTGGCGATGCTGGCGTGCGCGCGGATCGGCGCGGTGCATTCCGTAGTGTTCGGGGGATTTTCGGCCGAATCGTTGCGCGATCGCATCAACGACGCGAAGGCGGTGTGCTGCATCACCGCCGACGGGGGCTACCGGCGCGGGCAGCTGGTACCGCTCAAGCGATTTGCCGACGATGCGCTCCAGGGATGCCCGTCGGTCAAGGCCTGCCTGGTGGTGCACCGCGGCGGCGCCGGCATGGACCCGACGACGGTGCCGATGACCGAAGGGCGCGACCATTGGTGGCACCGCGCGCTCGAAGCGGCGTCGACCGACTGCCCCGCCGAACACATGGACGCCGAGGATCTGCTGTTCATCCTCTATACGTCAGGCACCACCGGCAAGCCGAAAGGGATCGTCCACACCACCGGAGGCTATCTCACCCAGGCCACCACCACCACGAAGTACGTCTTCGACCTCCGGGACGGCGACGTCTTCTGGTGCACCGCCGACATCGGCTGGGTGACGGGACATTCGTACGTGGTCTACGGCCCGCTGGCGAACGGCGCGACCGTGCTGATGTACGAAGGGGCGCCCGACTGGCCCGAACGGGACCGCTTCTGGGACATCTGCGAGCGCCACGGTGTGACCATTCTCTACACCGCACCGACGGCGATCCGGGCATTCATGAAGTGGGGCACGGACCACCCCGCCAAGCACGACCTCTCGCAGTTGCGGCTGCTGGGCACGGTGGGCGAACCGATCAATCCCGAAGCGTGGATGTGGTACCACGAGCACATCGGCGGCGGCCGCTGTCCGATCGTCGACACCTGGTGGCAGACCGAAACGGGCGGGATCATGATCACGCCGCTGCCGGGCGTGGTCACCACCAAACCGGGGAGCGCCACGATTCCCTTCCCCGGGATCGAAGCGGAACTGGTGGACGTCAACGGCAAGCCGGTGCAGGAAGGCGGCGGCTTTCTCACCCTCACCGAGCCCTGGCCCGGGATGCTGCGCACCATCTACGGCGACGACAAGCGCTACCGCGAGACCTACTGGAATCGCTTCCCAGGAAGATATTTTGCCGGCGACGGCGCCAAGCTCGATCACGACGGGTACTGGTGGATCCTGGGCCGCGTCGACGACGTGCTGAACGTGGCCGGTCACCGGATCGGCACGATGGAGGTCGAGAGCGCGCTGGTCGATCACCCCGGCGTGGCCGAAGCCGCGGTGGTGGGACGTGCGCACGACCTCAAGGGGCAGGCGCTGGCGGCATTCGTGACGGTCAAGGAAGGGGTGGCGGCGACGCCGGCGTTGCGCGACGAGCTGCGCGAGCACGTGGCGATGAAGATCGGCGCCATTGCCAGACCGGACGACGTGATCTTCACCGCCGATCTCCCCAAGACGCGCTCCGGGAAGATCATGCGGCGCCTGCTGCGCGACATCGCCGACGGCCGGGCGCTTGGCGACACCACCACGCTGGCCGATCCCAGGGTGGTCGAGCGCCTGAAGGAGCAGTACGAGGAGGGCGAGGCCTGAGCAAGAAGCAGCGGCGCAAGACTTCGTTCGCGACCGTTGCGCCGAAAGGCCCGCCGGACGCAGCACCGCGGGTGCGGCCGCCTTCATCGCCTCCCCTGCCAAGTCCGCGTCGGACCGCGGTCCATTGGGGGTTGGCGGCCGTTGTCGTCGCCACGATCGTGGCGTTTGCACCCGCGCTGCGCGGTCCGCAGATCTTCGACGATCCGACGGCGATCCAGAACAATCCCAGCATCACCCATCTCTGGCCACCGGCCCAGTCGGCGCCGTCGACGCCGGTGGCGGGGCGCCCGGTGGCGAACTATTCGCTCGCCATCAACTACGCCGTCAATCGAATGCTCGGCGTTGACCAGAGCCCCGATCCCGGCGGGCCGGACAAGACCATCAGCTATCACCTGTTCGACATGCTGCTCCATGTCGCGTCGGGATTGCTGCTGTTCGGTATCGTGCGGCGAACGCTGCAGGCCGCGCGGTTCAGCGAACGCTGGCGCCATGACGCGGATGCCGTGGCGCTGGCGATCGCCGCGCTCTGGCTGCTGCACCCGATTCAGACCGAAGCGGTGAACTACCTGGCGCAACGTTCGGAGTTGCTCGTTTCCTGCTGCTATCTCGCGACGCTCTATGCATCGATTCGCGCATGGGATGCCGTATCCGGGGTGTCACGCCGCCGGTGGTACGCCGCGGGCATCGCCGCCTGCCTGCTCGGCATGGGATCGAAGGAAGTGATGGCCAGCGCGCCGCTCATGGTGGTGCTCTATGACCGGGCGTTCCGGGTCGGAAGCTGGCAGGCCCTGCGAGCCCCGGAGCTCCGGGGGCGCCGCCGATTCTACGGAGCGTTGCTCGCGACGTTGCTCGTGCTCGTCGTCCTGATGGCCGGCGTGCCACGAGGAGCCACAGTCGGCTTCCATCACGGCATCACCCCGTGGCAGTATCTGGTGAGCCAGGGTTGGGCGATCACTCACTACCTGCGGCTCATCATCTGGCCGAGCGGTTTCAATCTCGACTACGGCACCCATCCCGTGCCGTGGCAACAGGGGCTGCCGGGATTGGCGTTTCTGGCCGTGCTGGCGATCCTCACGGTGGCGGCGTGGATCCGCGACGATCACTGGACCTGGCTGGGCTTCTGTGGCGCGTGGTTCTTCTGCATTCTGGCGCCGTCGTCGAGTGTGGTGCCCATCGTCACCGAGATCGCGGCGGAGCGGCGCGTCTATCTCGCGTCAGCGGCGGTGTTCGCCGTGCTGGTGATTGCGATGATCACGTTGTGGCAACGTCTGCGCGCGGCCGGCGGCGACATCGCGGCCAATCCGGCGCGGCACTCCGGCCGGCCGCTCGCGATCGGGACCACCCTGATCGTGCTCGGACTCGCCGCGCTGACCTACGCCCGCAGCGCGTTGTACGCGGACCCCGTGGAACTCTGGCGCGACGCGGTCCGCGAGCGCCCCGGAAACTCGCGCGCGCTGACCAACCTGGGCGACGCGCTGCTGAATCATCCCGGCGGGAAGGCTGTCGCCGATTCGCTCTTCCGCCGCGCCGCCGCGAACGACTCGACCCTGGCAGACCCGTGGTACAACCTCGCCATGAGCCAGGTGAGCGCCGGCAACAAGGACAGCGCGCTCGTCCTGCTGCGCCGAGCACTGGCGATCACGCCGGGCCACGGCCCCGCGCTGGCGGCCCTGACCGACATCCTGCTCGGCCGCGGCGACGCGGCCGGTGCACTGCGTTGGCTCGGACCCGCGGCGGACAGCGCGCTCGATGCGCACCTGCTCCTCAACCTCGGGCTGGCATACATGGGTGTGGGCCGCGCCGATCAAGCCGCGACATCGTTCCAGCGCGCCCTGCGGCAGAATCCCGACGACGCCGACGCTTTGCGTTGGCTCGGCGCGTTGCTGACGGAAGAAGGCCACCCCGATCAGGGAATTCCGCTACTCGAACGCGCCGTGGCGGCCGCGCCGAAATCTGCCGACAATCTCGCGTTGCTCAGTCTCGCCTACGCGGAGGTCGGCCGCACTCCCGACGCGGTGGCCGCGGCCGGACGCGCCGCGATGATCCCCGGCGCCAACGCGCAGGCGCTCTACTACGCCGGCCGCGCGCTGCTGAGCGCCGGCCGCGCCGACCAGGCGGAGACAGTCCTGCAGCGAGCCGTCACACTGAAGCCGGACCAGCCGGACATGATCACCGCATTGGGGGAAGCGAAGGCGGCACTGGGGAAGAACGCGGAAGCGGCGGCACTGTTCCAGCAGGCGCTGCGGATCGATCCGAACGACGCCGAGGCGAAGCAGGGGCTGGCTGGACATCAGTGATGAGCCGTGAGCCGACACGCTACGGCACCAGCTCACGGCTCGCGGCTACACCTGAATCTGCGCCCCCAGCTCCACCACCCGGTTCGGCGGCAGCCCGAAGAACGCCGTCGCCGTCTGCGCGTTCCGTTGCATCACGCCGTAGAGACTCGCCCGCCAGCCGGCCATCGCGCCGGCAGCGCGGGACTTGTCGCGGCCGCGGGGGGCCACGATCAGCGTCTCGCGCCCGAGGAAGAACGACACCTCGTTGAGTCGCATCGACGGCGCCTTTGCGTCGCCCGGTTCGCGCAGCTCGGGCGCCACGGCGGCGAGAATCGCCGGCACGTCGGGCGACTCCATGAAGCCGTAGCGCGCCCTGAGCTGATAGAATCCTTCGCCGAGGCGTTCCAGCGTCACCCGTTCGCTCTCCGGCACCTGCGGAATCTCCAGCGCGGAGATGGTCATGAGGATGACCTTCTCGTGCAGCACCTTGTTGTGCTTGAGGTGGTGCAGCAGTACCGGCGGTGCCACGTCGGGGATCGACGTCATGAACACCGCCACCCCCGGCACGCGATACGGCTTGCGGCGCGCGATGTCGGGGATGAACAGGTCGAGCGGCAGCGACGTTTCGCGGAGGATCGCGGTGACCTGCTGCCGGCCGCGGCGCCAGGTGCTCATCAGCACGTACACCGCCGAGCCCGCCGCCAGCGGGAACCAGCCGCCCTCGACGAACTTGATCAGGTTGGCGCCGAGGAACGCGCCGTCGACGACCAGGAACGCGACGGTGAGCGGCACGATGCGCCACCACGACCAGTTCCACTGCTTGCGGGCCACCACCGCGAAGAGGATCGAGGTGATCAGCATCGTCCCGGTCACCGCGACGCCGTATGTGGCGGCGAGCGCGTCCGACGAGCCGAACTGCAGCACCAGGGCCACGCAGGTGACCCAGAGCGCCGCGTTGATGCCGGGCATGTAGATCTGCCCGATCTCGGTGTGTGACGTGTGGATGACGTGCATGCGCGGCGCAAAGCCGAGCTGCATCGCCTGCTGGGTGAGCGAGAACGCTCCCGAGATCAGCGCCTGCGACGCCACGATGGCCGCGGCGGTGGCCACGATCACCATCGGGTAGAGCACCGCGTCGGGGACCAGGTTGTAGAACGGATTGGCCACCGCGTCGGGACGCCGCAACAGCAGCGCGCCCTGGCCCATATAGTTCAGCATCAGCGCCGGCAACACCAGGCAGAACCACGCCACCCGGATGGGACGCCGCCCGAAGTGGCCCATGTCGGCGTAGAGCGCCTCGCCGCCGGTGACGACCAGGAACACCGAGCCCAGCACCACGAAGCTCTGGAATCCGTTGGTCACGAAGAACCGCCAGGCGTAGACCGGGTTGATGGCGCGCACCACCGCGGGATAGCCGATGATGCCGTTGATGCCGAGGGCGGCGATCGCGAGGAACCAGAGGAGCGTGATCGGCCCGAACACCGCCGCGACGCCGGCGGTACCCCGACGCTGGAAGAGGAACAGCCCGGAGAGAATGCCGATGGTGATCGGGATGACCCAGTGCTCGAAGGCCGGCGTGGCCACCTTGATGCCTTCCACCGCCGAGAGCACCGAGATCGCCGGCGTGATCACGCCGTCGCCGTAAAGCAGGGCGGCGCCGAAGAGGCCGATCATCATCAGGCCGCGGCCGACGCGGTAGCCATCGGGACGCGCCAGCGCCAGCAATGCCAGGATGCCGCCTTCGCCGCGATTGTCGGCGCGGAGCACCATGGCGATGTACTTGAACGAGATCACGAAGTTGAGCGACCAGAACACCAGCGAGAGCACGCCGAGGACGTTCTGCGGCGTCATCGCCACGGAGCGGCTGCCGTTGAAGCACTCCTTGATGGCGTAGAGCGGCGACGTGCCGATGTCACCGTAGACCACGCCCAACGCCGCAAAGGCAAGGCCGGCCAAGGCCTTGCCGGTGGGCGTCTTGTTCCCGGAGGTCACCGCCCCGGTGTCGCTGCCGGCGCGGGACGGCGGGGCGCCGTCGCCGCAATCGAGTCGACGAGGTGAATCAGCTGGTCACTGGTGACTTCGGTATACAGGCGGCCGTCGATCAGGAACGTGGGCGTCGCGTTCACGCCGAGCCGGTTCGCCTCGTCGAACGAGGCCTGGATCCGGCCGGCATACTTGGCGGATTTCATGCACGCCGTCCAGGCACCGACATCGAGTCCGATGTTCTTCGCGATGTCGGTCAGCACGGGCATCGGATTGCTCCCCAGCGCCCAGTCGTTCTGCCGCGAGAACATCTGCGCCTTCATTTCGAGGAACTTCCCCTGGTCGTTGGCGCAGGCGGCGGCATGCGCCGCCAACCGGCTGTCAGGGTGGAACGGCAGGTCGCGGTAGAGCCAGTCAGCGGTGCCGGTGTCGATGAGCTGCGCCTTGACGTCCGGAAATTGGACTTCGTCGAACACGGCGCAATGCGGACAGGCATAGTCGAAATACTCCACCACGGTCACCGGGGCGCCGGGCTTGCCGACTTCGTAGCCGTGGAACCCGCTGGTGTCGGCGGCGGTGACAGTCACGTCGGCGGGAATCGAGATCATGCCCTGGTTGCGGCGGGTGACCACGAAGATCACGCCGATCAGGAGAATCGCGCCGAGCGCGACGTAGAACCGCTGCTGGCCTTGGGCCATGCGTCCTCTGATGCCTCCGCCGGCGAGCGCTGGCCCGCAGGGGCCGACACGACGGGGGCGGGTTGCGTGGTGGACGGGCGCTCGCGCCGCCCCGACCGGGCGGCGACGGTGACCAATCTAATGCCCGGAGGTACCGGATTGCCCCGAAGGAGGCGGAATCCCTATATTCCCTGCCGACGCGAGGCCCCGCAGGGGGGCCGCGCCGCACGCAACTCATGAAGGAAGGTCGTTTGTCGAAGAACAAGGCACCCCGCACACCGGCAATGCCCACCCAGTTTGATCAGGCCCGGGACGAACTGTTCAGCCACATCCTCCGCTGCGGTGTACTCGAAGCCGCTCCTGAACACCAGAAGGAGTGGATGGACGACACCATGCAGTATCTCGCCGAGCGCTACGCCGAGCTCGGCGCCGACGAGCTCGGCAAGGTCCGCGTGCTGGGCGAGCGGTTCTGCCAGCCCGTCGTGAAGCGGGCGGTGGTGGAAGAGGTCGTTGGTCGTTAACGACTCTCGATCACGATCTCCGTCGTCACGGGGATGTCCGGATTCAGCGACGCCACCACCGAGCAGTATTTCTTGATCGACAGCTCCACGGACCGCCGCGCTTTCTCCTCGGTCAGTCCCTCGCCCGCCAGTCGGAAAACCATCTTCAACGCCGTGTAGCGGCGCGGGTATTCCTCGCGCCGCTGCCCCGAGATCTCGATCCGGAACCGGCTGAGCGTCACCTTCTTCTTGCGGAGGATGTCGGCGACGTCGGCGCCGGAACATCCCGCCGCGGCGATCAGCAGCGTGATCATCGGGCTCGGCCCGGCGATGTTCTGGCCGTCGACAGTGATGACCGGACCGCCCTCCTGGCCGGCGGTGAAGCGGAGGTCGCCCTGCCACTCGAGGGTGGTGGATCGGACATTGCTTGCGGTCATCGTGCCCTGAGTTCCCGGAAGAATTGCGTGTTGTAGTCCCAGATGGCGTACAGGCCCACCGCGGCGGTGCACCACGCCAGGCGGCGCAGCAGCGACGAATCGACGACGAACGCCAGCAGCGTGAGCAGCTGCAGCACCGTCACCGCCTTCCCGCCGGCGCGGGCCGGAACCGCCGTCGCCCTGCCGGTGGCGAGGGTGACGAAGAACGCGGTGGTGGCGATGATGTCGCGGGCCAGCACCGCCAGCACCTCCCACCAGAGCAGCTTGCCCGAAATGAGAACCACCGCATAGGCGGAGGCCATGAACAGCCGGTCGGCGATGGGATCGAGCACCGTTCCCAATCGCGACGCGCCGAACCGCCGCGCCACGAAGCCGTCGCCAAGGTCGGTCATGGCGGCAAGGCCCAGGACGGTGAGGCGGACCGGCATGCTGCTGAAGAGCGGAAAGAGGACCGCCAGCGGCACCCGGAGCAGGGTGATCGCGTCGGCGACGGCGAAGCGGGCGGCGGGACGAAGGGCGGAGGTGGACACCGCCGGAAATTACCCCGGCTGCGGCTCCACCACACCTTCGGCGCGCAACGCGGGGTCGAGGCTGCGGTGCGCCAGCTCGTGGACCGCCTCGGCGGTCACGGCGCGGTACGGCGCCGCGGGCTCGGCCAGTTCGTCGAGCCCCTCGCCGAAGAGCCATGCATCGGCAATGGCGCTGGCCTTCGCGCCGGCGGTCTGCCACGCAATTTCGGTCTGCCCGGCAAGCATCGCCACAGCACGTGACAGCTCGTCGTCCGACGGCGGCTCACGGCGGAAGCGCTCCAGTTCGTCGAGCATCGCCTGGCGCGCCTCGTCGAGACGTTCGGGTGCCATCGCGATGTACGTGGTCACGGCGCCGGCGCGGGCACGCTGCCACGATGAAGCCATCACCGTGTAGGCCAGCGAACGCTCGCTGCGCAACGATTCGAACAGCCGTCCGCCGAGTCCACCGGCGATGGCCGACCAGACCTCGGCGGCGTAGCGCGCGGGATCGTCGCGCGAAGGACCGGGAAAGATCATCGCCAGCGCCGCCTGTTCGCGCTCCCGCGTGGCGGCGCGGTGTCCGGGTTGCACCGCGGCCGGCAGAAGCGGCTCCGGTACAACGCTTGATTTCGGCGCCGCGGCGGCCGCCGCCGCAAGGAACGCGGGTCCGGCGGCATCGGCGTCGAGATCGCCCACGGCGATGACGGTCGACGGTCCCGACGTGAGCAGCTGTTCGTGCCAGCGGCGCAACGCGTCGACGTCGAACGACGCCAGTGACGCCTCGGTGCCAAGCGCCGGCGAGCCGTAGCCGCGATCGCCGAAGGCGGTGCCGAACGCCAGTTGGAACGGATAGCGCACCATGTCGTCGGCGACCGCTCGCGCGTCGGCGATGAGCAGCGCCCGTTCGGCCGCCAGTGCGTCCGGGTCGAACCGCGGTTCGGTGAGCACCTCGGTGAGCAGTGCCGCGGCGCGATCGGCGGCATCGGCCACGACGGTCATCCCGAAGCCGAGGACGTCGGTCGAGAAGAGCGGCGAGATGACCGCGCCGAGCGACTCGGCGGCGGCGGCGAGTTCGGCGGCATCACGGCGGCGGGTGCCGCGCAGCATGGCGCGCACGGCAAGCATCGCCAGCCCCGCGGTCCCGGGCGTCTCGACGTCGTGGCGGAGGCGATAGATCGAGAGCGCCACCTGTCCGGTGTCGCCGTGCCGTGCCACGAGTACGTCGAGACCGTCGCCGCTCGATTGCCGCACGCCCTGCGAAGTCTGGTGAAACCGCGGCCGCACCGGCGCGTGCGGCACGTCGATGGCGACGGCAGAAATCAGCGCGGGGCCACGCGGCGCTCCCGCGAGCGCCGATTCCAGCGCCACCGGGTCGAGGCGTGGATCCTGGCCGGCACAATACCAGACCGCCGATCCGGGCTCGGCGAGATACCGCGCCGCGGCGTCGCGCAACGCCGGCGGATCGACGGCGAGCAGATCGGATTCTTCGCGGTCGACACGGGTGACGTCACCCAGCGCCTCGGCCTCGGCGAACGCCGTCGCCCGGGCCTCGAATCGTTCCAGGCGCCGCCGGATCCGCAGCAGCTGCATCGTGCGGGCACGGTCGAATTCGTCGGCGGGAACGGCGCGGTCCACCAGGTCGCGCACGGCGGCACCCAGCACCGGAAGCGCCGCGGTGAGGTGCTTCCCTTCGAGTTCGGCACCGATGGCGAAGACGCCGGTATCGACCACGCCGTAACTCGCTGCGCCGACGTCGGTCACCAGGCCGGGATCGCGGAGCATGCGCACCAGGCGCGACGCGCGACCGCCAGCGAGCACGGTGGTGGCGAGTTCCAACGCGGGAAGTGTTTCGTCGAGCAAGCCCGGTCCCCGCCACCCGACGACGAGATTGGCCGTCGCGACCTCGCCGGTGAGGCTGCGGGCGCGGAACGCCGGCGGCGATGTTTCCACCGGTCCCGGTTCGGGCGGCGGCGCGTTTCCGCGCCAGTCGTCCCAGAACTCGCGGAGCGCGTCGAGTGCGGCCGCTTCGTCGAGATCGCCGACCAGCGACACGATGGTCCGCGCCGGGAGATACCGGCTGGCGTAGTACCCCTCCACCTCGTCGCGGGTGAGATGTTCGAGCACGTCTTCGCTGCCGATACGCCAGCGGCGGATGCGGTGCGCCGCGAAGAGCAGTTCGTGCAACTGCTCCCCGGCGACCGCCGACGGCGTGTCGAGCTTGCGCCGTGCTTCCTGGATGATGACGCCGAGCTCGCGCGACAGTTCGCCGGCGTCGAGCAGCGGCCGCCGCACCTGGTCGGCTTGCAACGCGATCAGGTCGCGCGCGTGGCGTGCCGGCCCGGTCATGTAGTAGACGGTGCGATCGTAGGCGGTGTACGCGTTGAGCGATCCGCCGAACCCCTTCGCGACCCGCGCCAGATCGCCGGGGCCTAGGGTCGGTGTCCCCTTGAACAGCATGTGCTCGAGCACGTGGGAGATGCCGGCCAGCGCGTCGGGTTCGTCGAGAAACCCGGCGCGGACGTGACAGACGAGGGCGACGCCGGGGACGGTACGGCGGCGCTGCACCAGCAGCGTCAGACCGTTGGCGAGCTGTTCGCGTTGCAGTCCGTCGGTGGGAGCGCGGTGCGGCGACGGCCGCCGGTCAGGCGCGCCCACCGCTGCCCAACGGCCGGTAGCGCATGATCACCAGCGCGGCGACGACCATCGCCGCGCCGTACGCCAGCACGTGCAGCAGGTCGCCGCCGTGCAACGCCGGACCCGACGGCGTGATGAGATGAAACGGCGGCAGGAGCTTCCACGGCCACACCACCCAGGCCGGCAGGTTCGCGTGAAGCCGGCTGGAGAATTCCACCAGTGCCGCGATCCGGGTCTGCAGGAAGACCAGCAGGAAGACCACCAGCCAGTCGCGCGACGTGACGGTGGAGAGCAGCAGCGTTGCCCCGCCGGTCAGCAGCAGCCCCATGCCGATCGCGGCGAAGAGCGTGCCGTGCCAGCCGAAGTCGGTGGTATGAAGCATCAGCTTGAGACAGACGCCGTAGACGATCGGCGTCACCAGCACGGCCGCGGCACCGAGGAGAAAGCGCTGCGCGTAGTACCACGCCGGCCCCATCGGCTTGCTGAAGTAGGAGCGATAGTAGCCGCGCTGCACGTCGGTGCCCATGACGCCGCCGACGGCGATCAGCACCACCACCGTGAGCACGACGCTCCAGGTGGCGTTCTGGATGTCGGCCGCCCGCGGCGGCGGCGCGCCGGGCTGGATGGCATGCACCCGCCACAGAACCACCGCGAGCGCCACCGCGACGGTGACGAAGAGCGCCAGCGGTCCGGCTGCGACCGTGCGCGCCAGCCACGGCAGGTAGCGGAACGGCGAACGGTCGCGTGTCACGATTGCACCGCGCTGCGGAACGCCGTCTCGAGCAGGCTCTCCTCGGGGCGGCACTCCACCAGCACCGCGCCATCGGCCAGCAGCTGCGCCACGCCGGCGCTGAATTCCTGGCGGGTGGCACGGAGCCGCCAGCCGCCGGATTGCTGCGGCAGCGCCGTCGCCCCGGGGAAGACCCGCAACACGTCGGGCGATCCCTCCAGCACCAACCGCCAGGCCATCGCCGTTTCCACCGGCGACGCCGCGCCGCGCGAAACGACGCGTTGCAGCTGACCCTTGTTGAGGATCGCGACGCGGTCGGCGAGACGCTCGAGTTCGTCGAGGTTGTGCGAGGCGATGACGATCAGCCGGTCGGGGCGGCGCAGGCGGGCCACGACATCGCGGAAGCGCTGCGTCCACAGCGGATCGAGACCGTGCGTCGGCTCGTCGAGAATCACCAGGTCGAAATCACCGAGCAATGCCTGCGCCAGGCCGACGCGCTGCAGGTTGCCCTTCGACAGCTGGCGGATGGCCTTGTCGCGATGTTCGTCGAGCCCCAGCTCGGACATCACGTCGTTGACCCGGCCGGTGCGCTCGGCGCCGCTGGCGCCGGCCAGCGTTGCCATGCGCTGCAGGGTGGCGGTCACCTTCCAGCGCGGCGGAAGATTGACCAGCTCGGTGAGATACCCGGCGCCGGTGTGCTCGACGTACCGGCGCGGCGGCGCGCCGGCAATGGCCAGGCGGCCGCCGCTGGGATGGAGAAAGCCGAGTACCAGGGAGATCAGCGTCGACTTGCCGGCGCCGTTGGGGCCGGCGATTCCCACCACCTCGCCGCGCTCCATCGTCATCGAGAAGTCGCTGAGCGCGTGCACCGGCCGGCGACGGATCAGCCCGCGATACGTCTTGCTGACACCGTCGAAGGTGATCACTGCAGGATCCGGATGACACCCGCCGCCGCCGAGCCGCGCAGAAACGCCTCCGCGTCGCCCACCGGGATCTTGACCCCGGTCTCCGCCAGGCCACGTCGCGCAAAGGCGTGCATGAACTGCACCACCGTGCCGTCGGCCCACGCCCCTTCCACCGCCTGCAGCTGAAGCACCAGGTCGTCCCAGCTGCCGCGCAACACCAGGCCGCCGAGGGTCTCGATGACGTGCGAACCGGCGTCGGTGGCGGGACGGCGCTGCATTTCGGGAACGTTGCGCGCCAGCGTGCCGAAGAGTTCGAGCTGGTTGGGGTCGCGCGGGGTGCCGTCGGGCTGGCGACCCTCGATCTCCGCCAGCATGGCCGCGTCGGTGGAGACTTCGCTGCCGAGTTCGGCCAGGCGCGCCAACCAGGGGCGAAGATCGGGATGATCGTCGGCGAGATTGCCGGTGGCCTTGAGCAGCTCGATGGTGCGCCACAGGCCGAGATCGTCGAAATGATCGTCGGGCCGGACGCGGGCAAAGTGCAGCAGGGCGGCCCGCGTCTCACCCCGGTCGTAGAGCATGTTGCCGAGATAGATGCGCGGTTCGCAGTAGCTGTGGTCGAGTTCGAGCGCGCGGCGCAGCCAGTAGAGCGCGTCGGCGTCGAGACCGAGCCGATGGGCGGTGTAGCCGAGCGACGCCGCCAGTTCGGCGGAATCGGGATGATGTGCCTGGCCCCGCTCGAAGAACCGTCGCGCTTCGGCGAAGAAACCTTCGCGGAAGAGCGCCCGCCCCACCTGCAGCATCAGCTCGTGATCGTCGTCGAACCCGAGGTCGATGAGGTGCTGGAAGGCGCGGAGCGCGCCGCCGAGGTCGCCGAGCACCAGGAGTGTTTCGCCGAGCCCGGCGAGGGCGTCCTCGTGATCGGGGTCGAGGCCGAGCGCCTGCACGAAGGCGCGCCGCGCCCACGCGTATTCCTCGCGGGCCAGTTGGGCGTAACCCATGCCGACGTGGAGATCGACCGCCTGCGGGTAGCGGAGCAGCCCGTCGCGCAGCAACGCGAGGGCGTCATCGTAACGAGCTTCGTTGTACAGCTGGTGGGCCTGTTCATCGTACTCATCGGAGCTGAGGAAGGGCTCCGTCATGGGCGATCGGCCTCCCGGCGAGGATGGAGCAATGTCGGCGGAAGATGGCGGCCGGCACAAGTGGACCCAGGACCCCTCTTGACCCGGCCCCGGCTCCACCTATCTTACTGACCGGTAAGTAATCAACAATGACGCTACGACGCCCGTCCCACCCCGCTCCGCCGCCGGCACCCGCCGATCCGGACACCGCTCCGCGGTTTCACCGGCGGCCGGAGGCGCGTCCCGACGAGCTGCTCGCCGCCGCGGTGACCGTCTTCGGCGAGCGCGGCTTCCACGCCACCACCCTGGAAGAGGTGGCCCAGCGCGCCGGGGTGTCGAAGGGGACGGTCTATCTCTACTTCGCCTCCAAGGACGACCTCTTCCGTGCAATGGTGGAGAAGAAGGTCGTCGCCCAGCTCGAGGGCGTCGAGACGCTGGTGCGAGAGCACACCGGCAGCGCCACCGAACTGCTGAGGGAGGCGGTGCAGCGGCTCTGGGATGCGCTGGCCCGCAAGGACATGGTCTGTCTCACCCGGATCGTGCAGGCCGAGCTCCCGAATTTCCCGGGCGTCCGTCAGTTCTTCTTCGACCATGTGGTGCAGCGCCACCGCCGGCTGCTGCGGACCATCGTCGAGCGCGGCGTGACGGCGGGTGAATTCCGTCCCGAGGCGGTCCGGGTGGTGCCGCTGATGCTGCCGGCGCTCATGGTGCAGCTGCATCAGTCCCGTTTTCTCTTCGGCGACCTCGACAAGTCGCCGGTGCAACCGGACGTGTTGCGCCAACAGATGATCGAATGTCTGCTCGACGGCATCAGGGTGCGGCGCCGGTCACGGCCCGCGCCGCGGCGTCGCCAGCGGAAGCGGAGTACACGATGACGCACGGCAAGTGGGGGGTGGCACTGCTGGCCTTTGCGGTGCTGCCGGCGGCGGCGCAGTCGCCGCGCGCGCTGACACTCGGCGAAGCGATCGGGCGCGGTTGGTCGAACGGCGTCAGCGCCACCCTGGCGCGACTCGCCGCCAGGGGAGCCGACGCGCGCGTCGGCGAGACCCGGGCGGCGCTGCTGCCGGACGTGTCGGCAAGCGCCTCGGTGCAGCGCCAGACCATCAACCTCCACGAATTCGGCATCGCCATTCCCGGCTTCCCGGCGGTGACTGATCCGTTCACCCTCTATCGCGGCCGGGCGGAGTTCTCGCAGCTGCTGTACGACGCCTCGACGCTGGAACACCTGCGGATCGCGCGGGACAGCGCGGTGGTCGCGGGGCTCGATGCCCGGCACGTGGGCGAACTGTCGGCGGCGCTCGCCGGTGCGGCGTGGCTGCAGCTGGCCAGCACGGAGGCCACCATCACCGCCCGCGAGGACGATTCGGTGACCGCCTTCGCGCTGCTCGATATCGCCGCGTCACGGGTCAATGCCGGCGCCGCCCCGCGGATCGACCTCACCCGCAGCCAGACCGAAGCGGCCGCGACGCGGACCGCGCTGGCCGTCGCGCGCAACGCCCGCGACCGCGCGGCACTCGAGCTGGCGCGCGCGGTGGGATTGCCGCCGGCCACACCGCTGGTCACCACCGGAGAGCCGGCGCTGGCCCTGGACAGCATCCCGGCCGATCCCGACAGCGCGGTGGCACTGGCCCGACAGCGCCGCACCGACCTCGCCGCCGAGCAACAGCGGCTGACGATCCTCCGGGAAGGGATGACCGCCATCAAGCGCGAGCGACTGCCCCAGGCGAGCGCCAGCGGATACATCCAGACGTCCGGGACGCGGACCGATTCGCTCTATCGGACCTGGAACATCGGCGTCGGATTGAGCCTGCCGATCTTCGACGGCTTCCGGCGCGAACGCCGCGAAGACGAGCAGCAGGTGCGCATCGACGCCGAGCAGGTCCGGGTGAACGATCTCGAAGACCAGGTCGACGCCGACGCCCGCCAGGCGGTGCTCGATCTCGCCTCGGCGCACGACCAGGTGGCGCTGGCCACCGAACGGCTCCGTCTGGCCGACGAAGTCCTGTCCGAAGCGCGCGATCGGTTCAGCGCCGGTGTCACCGGCACGGTGGAGACCACCAACGCGCAGGCCGACGTGGCGCAGGCGCGCGATGTCCTCATTCAGGCCCGGGTCGCCGTCGGCGTAGCGCAAGTCAGCGCCGCCAGGGCGCTGGGCCTCCTCGATCAGGTGCACTGACATGTCGAAGAAGCAGATCCCGATCCTCGTCGTCGCCATCATCGCCATTGCCGCGGCGGTGTGGGGTGTCCGCGTGTATCTCTATCACCGCAACCACGTGGTCACCGACAACGCCCAGATCGACGGGCGGCTCCTGCCGGTGGCGACCAAGTTGCAGGCCTTCCTGCTGCGGGTCCCGGTAGAGGACAACACCATCGTCCACACCGGCGACACGCTGCTGGTGCTCGATGCGCGCGATCTCGACGCCGACGTGGCCAAGGCGCAGGCCGATCTCGAATCCGCGATCGCGATGGCGGGGAACAGCCGCCAGACCGGTCAGCTGGCGGCGCAGGTCGAGGCGGCGCGCGCCACGGCCGACGCGGGACAGTCCTCGGTCGCAACGGCGCAGGCGGCGTTCACCAAGGCGCAATCCGATCTGGACCGCGTCAAGGGACTGGCGGCAAAGCAGATCGTGGCCGCACAGCAGCTCGACGCGGCGCAGGCGGCATACGACGGTGCCAGGGCGGAGCTCGACGCCACGAAGCGCCAGGCCGCCGCCGCCGCCGCACAAGTGACGGCGGCGACCGCGGCCCTCGGAGGCGCCGACGCACGGGTGGCGGCCGCGCGGGCGACGCTCGACGCGGCGAAGCTCCGCCGATCGTGGGCCGTCGTCACCTCGCCGATGGACGCCATCGTCAGCAAGCGGACGGTCGACCCCGGCACGTTGGTGCAGCCCGGCCAGACCACCATGACGCTGGTGCCGCTGCACGACGTCTGGGTCACCGCGAACGTCAAGGAAACCCGGCTCGGCAACGTCGCGGTGGGCGATTCCGTGTCGTTCACGGTGGACAGCTACGACGGCCACACGTTCTACGGCACGGTCGAGAGCCTTTCGCCGGCCACCGGCGCCAAGTTCGCGCTCCTGCCGCCCGACAACGCCACCGGCAACTTCACCAAGGTGGTGCAGAACGTGCCGGTGCGGATCCGGATCGCGCAGCCGGTCGATTCCACCTATCCGCTGCGCCCCGGCATGTCGGTGACGGTATCGATCCGCACCACGGACCACCGCACGTCGTGACGCCGTGACCAGCATCGCACTGCCACGTCCCGTGGAGCGGACCCGGGACGAGATCTACCGCGCCCGTTTTCTGATCGCGTTCGCGGTGACGCTGGCCTCGGTGATGGAGCTGGTCGACACCAGCATCGTCAACGTCGCCATTCCCCACATGATGGGGAATCTCGGCGCCACGCTGGAAGAGATCGCGTGGGTCAGCACCGGCTATATCGTCGCCAACGTGGTGGTGCTGCCGATCACGTCGTACTTCTCGGATTTCTTCGGTCGGCGGAACTACTACACCGGGTCGATCATCCTGTTCACGCTGGCGTCGTTCTTCTGCGGCCATGCGCACAGCCTGGCGGAACTGGTGGGCTCGCGGGTGGCACAGGGGATCGGCGGCGCGGCACTGATCTCCACCGCGCAGGCGATTCTCTTCGATGTCTTCCCCCGCGAAGAACGCGGCGTGGCGACGGCAATCTTCGGTATGGGCGTGATGGTGGGCCCCACGCTGGGCCCCACGCTGGGCGGCTGGATCACCACCAATTACTCCTGGCCCTGGATCTTCTACATCAACGTGCCGCTCGGCATCCTCGCCGGACTGCTCTGCTGGGAATACGTCCCCGAGCCGTCGGCCAAGGTGGAGCGGAGGGGCGGCATCGACTTTACCGGGCTCGCGCTCCTGGCCATCGGCATCGGCTGCCTGCAGATCATGCTGGAGCGGGGCGAGGCCAAGGACTGGTTCTCGTCGCCGGAGATCATCCTCGAGGCGATCCTCGCCGTCGTCGGGATCGTGGCGTTCATCTGGCGTGAATTGACGGTCAGCCATCCGATGGTGGACCTGCGCATCCTCAAGAATCGCCAGCTGACCGTGGGCGTCGTCTTTGCCATCCTGCTCGGCTTTGCGCTGTATGCGTCGGTGTTCGCGCTGCCAGTCTTCCTGCAGCGGCTGTTGAACTACTCCGCGTGGGACACCGGATTGGTGATTCTCCCCGGCGCACTGGCCAGCGCGTTCACGATGGCGTTCGTCGGCAAGCTGTCGCAGAAGATGGACGCCAGGCCGCTGGTGGTGATGGGGGTACTGCTGTTCCTCTGGGCGATGATCCTGCACTGGCACTTCACCACCGAAATCGCCATGTCGGACACGTTCTGGCCGATGGTGCTGCGCGGCGTGGGGCTGGGACTGATCTTCATCCCGCTGACGGCGTTGACGGTGGCCGACCTCAAGCCGCAGGAAATGGGACAGGGGACGGCGTTGTTCAACCTGTCGCGCCAGCTGGGCGGGTCACTCGGGATCGCGGCCGCGGCCAACCTGCTGGCGCGCTACACCGACCGGGCGCGCGACGGCCTGCTGCCGCATCTCGATCCATCGGATCCGCGCGTCGCGTCCTGGATCTCCCGGGTCACCGCCGGAATGCAGCATCTGGGCGCGTCGGCGCAGGAGGCGCAGGCCCGCGCCTACCAGATTCTCGACCTCAAGGTGCAGCAGCAGGCGTCGGTGCTGGCGTTCGAAAAACTCTTCCTGGTGATGGGCATCACCTTCACCTGCGCCCTGCCCCTCTTGCTGCTCTTCCGCACCGGGCACGTCACCGGCGGCGCGCAGGCGCATTGACGTCAGGGACAGTCGGCCGCCGCGCGGCGCCGATTCATGGCATCCTCCGCACGGTGATCGTCTCGGTGACGGTGGCGTCGATGGTCCGGTTGTTGACCCTGGTCGAAATCGTGCTGGCGATGCGCCGGCTCCACGCCAGCGGACCGGTGTCGGGCCGCCAGGCAACACTGCCGGTTTCGGTGGACTGCTGGTGCACCGGGACCCGCACGCTGTCACCCGCGTAGCGGGTCGAGTCGAGCGTCTGCCGTATCGTCCAGTGGTAGCGCCGCACGGCGCCGGAATCGGCAAGCCGGCGCCACTGCCTTCCCGATAGATCCGACACGGCCGCGCCAATCGCCACATCCGGCGGGCGCCGCGGAAAGAAGTCGTCCATCGCCGCGCCGAGGTCGTTCACCTCGCCGAGCGCGCCGGGCACGAAGGGGCGCTCGAGTACGCGGGCCCGGCCGTCGGACGTCAGCAGCAGATGCCAGCGACCGCCGATGAAACCACCGGTGTCGAGCCGGGTGGTGTCGCTGCCGGTCACGGCCGTCATCTGCAGCGAGTCGGCCGAGACGATGACGGTGTCACCCTGCCGGGACACGGCAAACCTGGCCTCGCGTCGGAGAACACGGTGCACGGTGGCGTTGCCCGACCGGCTGACGACGTCGCTGCCGAGTTGCTCGTGATACCCGGCGTTGTCGACGGCGGCGGCGGGATATGGTGCGGTCTCCTGACCCGACAGCCGCGCGGCGGCGAGGGTCACGAGCCCCGCCGCCGCCAGAGGCCGCCGCCAAGCTCCGGGGCGCGCGCCGCGGCTAGTCGCCGAGGAACGGATAGCGCCAATCACGGGGCGGTGCACCGTTCTCCTTGATCGACCGCGGCGACACCCAGCGGTACAGATTGAGCACGCTGCCGGCCTTGTCGTTCGTGCCCGACGCGCGCGCGCCGCCGAACGGCTGCTGTCCCACCACCGCGCCGGTGGGCTTGTCGTTGACGTAGAAATTGCCGGCGGCATGACGGAGCGCCTGCGCCGCCGAGATCACGGCGCCGCGATCCTGCGAGAACACCGCGCCGGTGAGGGCGTACGGCGTGGCGCTATCGACCAGCGCCAGCGTCTCGTCCCATCGCGCGTCATCGTAGACGAACACGGAGAGGATCGGGCCGAAGAACTCCACCGTCATCGCCTGGTGACGCGGATCGGTCACCTCGACCAGCGTCGGTTCGACGAACCACCCCTTGCGGCGGTCCGTCCCGCCGCCCGCCACGATGCGCGCCCGCGGGTCGGTCTTCAGCGCCGCAATCACTTTCTCGAGTCTGGCGAACGCCTTCTCGTCGATCACCGCGCCGACGAACACCGGGAACTCCGTGGGATCGCCCAGCTTCAGCTGCGCCATCTCTTCCGTCATGCGCCGCTCGACCACGGGCCAGAGCGACCGCGGAACGTAGGCCCGCGACGCCGCCGAGCACTTCTGTCCCTGGTATTCGAACGCGCCGCGGAGCAGCGCGGTGACCAGGGCTTCCACGTCGGCGCTGGGGTGCGCCAGCACGAAATCCTTGCCGCCGGTCTCGCCGACGATGCGGGGATAGTTCCGGTAGCGGT
This sequence comes from uncultured Gemmatimonadales bacterium, assembly GCA_963697065.1. GTDB lineage: Bacteria > Gemmatimonadota > Gemmatimonadetes > Gemmatimonadales > GWC2-71-9 > Palsa-1233. The sequence goes on along the minus strand of CAVOMQ010000001.1, from coordinate 1,126,183 downwards.
CCAGCCGGCTGCCGATGCCGTGCCACAGGCCGCGGAACACTTCGGTCGAACCGGTGAAGTGGATCCCGGCCAGGCGCGGATCGGCAAGCACCGCCTCGGTGATGGCGCGCGCGTCGCCCGGCACGAACTGGATCACGCCCGGCGGCAGTCCCGCCTCGCGCAGCAGGTCGTAGAACAACCAATTGGAGAGCGACGCGGTGGCCGACGGCTTCCACAGCACCACGTTGCCGAGGATGGCGGGCGCGGTGGGGAGGTTGCCGCCGATCGAGGTGAAGTTGAACGGGGTGACGGCATAGACGAATCCTTCGAGCGGCCGGTAGTCCATCCGGTTCCATGCGTGCAGCGACGATCCGGGCTGTTCGTGCAGGATCCGTTCGGCGTAATGCACATTGAACCGGAGGAAGTCGATCAGCTCGCAGGCGGCGTCGATTTCGGCCTGGTGCGAGGTCTTGCTCTGGCCGAGCATGGTGCCGGCGTTGACCCGCTGGCGCCACGGACCGGCGAGGAGATCTGCCGCCTTGAGGAACACCGCGGCGCGATCGGCGAACGACCACTGTTCCCATTCGCGTTGCGCCGCGACCGCGCCGTCGATCGCGTCCTGGATCAGCGCCGGCGATGCCTGGTGCACGGTGGCGATGTGTTGCTCGTGACGGTGTGGGGCGGTGCGGCGCACCACGTCGCCATCCCGATGCTCGCTGCCGTCGACCACCACCGGGATGTCGGTCGGTCCGCCGTCGAGCGCCATCAGCGCGTTCTGGAGCGCTGTCCGCTCCGCCGATCCGGGGGCATACTGCAGCACCGGTTCGTTGACCGGAACCGGGATATTGCCGATCGCGCTCATCGAGTCACTCCTCGGGCCAATGCCGGCCGGAAGGGTACGCCCGCCCCTCCGGGCGGACAAGGATACCGGTGCTGGCCGCGTCGGTTACCTTACCATGCTCGTCAGACTTCGCACGGAGAACATCGCAATGCGCCGTCTCGTTCCCTCTGCCCTGCTGCTGTTGGCTGCCGCCGGTTGCCGCCCCTATCAGTCGTATGGCTACGTCACCAGCGAACACGGCTTGCTGCCGGCCGATCAGTTCGCGTCGTACGGGCCGGACCAGGCCACGGCGGTCGCGATCGGACGCGCGTTCGGCAAGGCCTACGCGGGGCTCGACCCGGCCGGCTATGCCAAGCAGGCCGCGGCGGCCATCAGCTACGCCAGGAAGTTCCCGAGCGTCGATTCCATTTCGGCCGACACGCTCGGCCACCGGCTGGTGGTGAAGTTCGCCAGCGGCTGGACCGCGCAGATCACGCCGATCATGGACGGCGAGACGCCCGACCAGACGCCCGGTCTGCCGAGCACCAGGTAGCGATCCACTCGTAAGCAGGGACGACCCGCACCCCCGGACGGCCTCCGATGACCGATACCGCACCGCCCGGCCTGACTCCGGAATTTCTCTACCTGTTGAGCGGTGACGCCGACGACTTCGCGGCGGCCACCGCCGACCTGCGTGCCGCCGACATCGCCGAGGCGCTGAACGGGCTGCCGCTCGAAGCGGCGGTGAAGGTCGTCACCGCGCTGCCGTTCCAGCTGGCGGTCCAGCTCTTCGACGAGCCGGAACTCGAACGCCGCGGCGAAATCTTCGAATCGCTCGACATCGAGAAAGCGGCGTCGGTGGTCGAGGCGCTCTCGGCCGACCAGGAAGTCGAGCTGTACCGCGAGCTCTCGCCCGAGGCGCGGGCGCGGCTGCTCCACCTGCTCCCCGCCTCGACCCGCGAGACGCTCCGCACGCTGATGAACTACCCGCCCACGTCGGCGGGCGGCATCATGACGACGGAGTTCGTGGGCGTGCCCAGCACGTGGACCGCCGACGACGTCAAGCGCTACATCGGCGAGGTCGGCAACGCCAAGGAAACGGTGTACGCCATCTACGTGCTGACACCGAAGACGGCCGAACTCGAACGCGTCATTTCGCTGCGCGAAGTGATGATGGTCCCGGGCGTGACGCGCGTCGCCGGCATCGGCGATGCCCGCCGGCCGATCACCGTGACGCCGTTCGTCGATCGCGAAGACGTGGCCCGGCTGATCGCCAAGTACAACCTGCTCGCCGTCCCCGTCGTCGACGACGGCCACCACGTCCTCGGCATCGTCACCGTCGACGACATCATAGACGCACTGGTCAGCGAACAGACCGAAGACGTGCAGAAATTCGGCGGCATGGAGGCCATCGACGAGCCGTATCTGCAGATCGGTTTTTTCGAGATGCTGCGCAAGCGGGCCGGCTGGCTCGCCATCCTCTTCGTGGGCGAAACCCTCACCGCGCAGGCCATGGGGCATTTCGAACACGAAATCGAACGGGCCGCGGTGGTGTCGCTGTTCATCCCGCTGATCATCTCTTCGGGCGGCAACTCCGGGTCGCAGGCCACGTCGCTGATCATCCGCGCCATGGCGCTCAAGGAGGTGCATCTCAAGGACTGGTGGCGGGTGGTGGTTCGTGAAATCCCGTCCGGCGTCGCCCTCGGCGCCATGCTCGGCACCATCGGTTTCGTCCGCATCCTGCTCTGGCAGTTCCTCGCCGGCCGCCACTGGACGCTGTTCGGAATGCCGGTGGGCCAGGATTACGGCGCCCACTTCGTGCTCGTCGCGCTGACCGTGTTCTTCGCGCTGATCGGCGTCGTGCTGTTCGGTTCGGTGGCGGGATCGATGCTGCCGTTCGCGTTGCGGCGGTTCGGCCTCGACCCCGCCAGCGCGTCCGCACCGTTCGTGGCGACCCTGGTCGACGTAACGGGGCTCGTGATCTACTTCAGTGTGGCGCTGGTGATCCTGCACGGCACCCTCTTGTGAGAGCGCCGCGGTGGGCGATGGTGCTCCGGACGGGGTCGGCGTGAAGAAGCCCGGTCTTGCGGGCGGGCCGTTCAAACCCGGTCGGGCGTCTTTCCCGGCCGCGCGCTAGATTCCGACCTGCCATGCACCGCCACCGCAAACTGATTGCGATCGCCCTGGTCGTCGCCTTCGTGGCCTTTCTGGCCTGGTCCACGCTCTCCGCCCAGAAGGCCACGTGCAACATCTGTGTCGTCTACAACGGCGTCCGGAACTGCTCCTCGGCGTCGAACGAGACCATCGAGGAGGCCGCCCAGGCCGCCCAGACCACCGCCTGCGGGCCGCTGACCCATGGAATGAACGACGCCATCGCCTGCCAGCGGCGCCAGCCGGTGTCCCAGGAATGCCACGGCGGCTGATCACAACTCGTTTCGTACCAATGTGTTAGATTGTTGCGACCGCGTTCCGGCGCGGAGCCGGACGCTTCCAAAATCGCCGCAACAGGGCGATTTTTCGGTTCTGGGGAGGATGAGCCTCCCCTCGGGGAAGGACACGGGATGGGATTGACCGACCAGGCACGCCGGATGTGGCACAAGGTCGAGGTGCTGCGCGACCTCGAGCCGGTGGTGCGCGAATTGATGACCGAGCATGAGAAGAAGCGGGAGCTGTGGTTTCCCAGTGAATTGCTGGCGCCTCCGGCGGGGCAAGACGCCGAAGCCCACCGGCTGGCGCTCCGCCAGCGGGCGGCCGGAATTCCCGATGCCTGTCGCGCCGCGCTGGCGCTCAACACGTTGACCGAAGAAGGGTTGCCGCACTTCCACCGGCTGCTGGCGCTGTACCTGGGCGAGGACTCGCACTGGCGCGACTGGAACAACCTCTGGACCGCCGAAGAGGACCGCCACGGCGACGTGCTGACCATGTACTCGCGCGACACCGGCATCGTGGATCAGCGGAAGTTCGAGCAGCTCAAGTTCGAGTATGTTCGCAACGGCTTCAATCCCGAGTGGGACAAGGACCCGTATCGGGTCTTCGTCTACACCACGCTGCAGGAACGCGCCACGCAGTTCTCCCACGCCAACACGGGACGGGTGATCGATCAGTACGAGCCGCTGCTCGGCGGCATCCTGGCGAAGATCGCCATGGAAGAGGCGCGGCACTTCTCGTTCTATCGCAAGGTCTTCACCGAGATCCTCAAGCGCGATCCCAGCGAGGCACTGCGGTCGGCGGTGATGATCATGCCGGCGATCGACATGCCCGGCGTGACCATTCCCGGCTTCAAGGAATTTGCGGAAGTCATCCGCCGCTCCGGCATCTACGGGCCGCGTGACTATCTGAAGATCGTGCAGGATCAGCTGGCGCACTGGCGGATCGAGGCGCTCGAGGGGCTCGACGAGTGGGGCCGCCGGGCGCAGGAAAAGCTGCTGCAGATCCCCGATCGCCTGCGCCGCATCGCCGACCTGATGGAGACCCGCTCGCGGTCCAAGACCTTCGCATTCGAGGTGGCGTTCGCCCGCGAATTCGTGATGGAATAACGGGTGACGTTCGCCACGATCGCCAGCACGCTCATCGCCCTCGCGCGTTACACCGCCGCGGGGGCGTTTGCGCTTTCCCTGGTGGTGGCGGCAACGCATTGGGCGGTGCGTTCCGGCCGGATCACCGCGTTCGGCGGCTGGGCGCGCTTCGTCCGCGGCTGGAGCGATCCGATGCTGCGCCCCATGGAGCGCCGCCTGGTGCGGAGCGGCGGCAACCCCCAGGACGCACCGCTCTGGCTCACCGGCGTGACCCTGGTGGGCGGGCTGGTGCTCATCTTCGCCGTCAACTGGCTGCTGGGTTTCGTCGCCGGCGTCGTCTACCGCGCCCAGGTGGGCGGCACGCTGCTGCTGGCGGAACTCACGCACGACGTCTTCGCGGTGCTGATGGCGGCGATCTTTGTCCGCGTGATTGCGTCGTGGTTCGGTGTCGGCCGCTACACGCGGTGGATGCGACCGTTCTACATCCTCACCGACTGGCTGGTGGAACCGCTCGAACGCGTCATTCCGCCCATCGGCATGATCGACATCTCGCCGCTGGTGGCGTACTTCATCCTCTACTTCGCCGAACGGCTGGTGATGGGGGCGTTCTTCGGCTAGCGGCCGGCGGCAGCCCGCGCTCGGCGGCAGCGTCCCGCCACGCTCAGGCGGATCCGGCGACGAACGGCCACTCGCGCCGCTTCCATGAGCGGACCAGATACAGCAGCACACCCACCACGATGATCACCACCGCGTAGCGGACTTCCTTGAGGAAGTTCGGTCGCTCCACCAGCACGAAGACGAATCCGGCGGTGGCGAGCAGCGCCGGCAACGGATAGAGCCACATCCGGAACGGACGCGGCAGATCGGGACGCCGCACCCGCAGGACGATCACCCCCACGGTCTGGAACAGGAACTGGAGCATGATCCGGATCACCACCAGTGCGGCGATGATGTCCGCCAATTGGAGAAAGCTGGCCGCCATCGCCGCCACGCCCAGGACCAGCAGCGAGACCGACGGAATCCGGTACTTCGGGTGGATCCGGCTGAAGATGCGGAAGTAGTTGCCGTCTTCTGCCGCCGCGAACGGCACCCGCGAATAGCCGAGCAGGAGCGAGAAGATCGACGCGAAGGCGGTCCACATGATCAGGACGGTCACCGTCCGGCCGGCCCAACGGCCGTAGAGCCGTTCCATCATGACCGACACCACGTAGAACCGCGAATTGTCGCCCGCCGCCTGCTGCAGTTCCTGCCACGGCACCACACCGAGAATGCTGATGTTCATCACGATGTAGATGCAGGCCACCAGCACGATCGACCAGAGCAGCGCGCGGGGAATGGTACGGGCGGGGTCCTGAACCTCGTCGCCGAGGAAGCAGACATTGTAGTAACCCCAGTAGTCGTACGTGGCCACGAGCATCGCGGCACCCAGCCCGGTGAAGAATCCGGGCGACAGGCGGAACGCCCCGGCCGGAAAAGAGAACGCGCGCGCCGGATCGAAGTGGGTCACACCAGCGAAGATGACCCATGCCACGGTCACGAGCACGCCGCCCAACAGCCATCGCGAAAGCTTGCCGACCGCGGTGATCCGCCGGTACAGCAGCAGCACCGCGACGGCGAGCGCGCCGATGGCCACGAACGTGCCGGGCGTCATCACCAGTCGCGCTTCGAGCGTCCCCAGGAGCGGCAGGGCGAGATGGAAGGTGTGGGCGGCCTGGACCTGGTCGAGCCCCGACCAGAAGTAGCCGGCATATCGTGCCAGACCGACCGCGCCCGAGGCGATCGACAGCGGCGCGCTGAACGTGAGCTGCCAGATGAAGAGGAACGACACCAGCCGGCCGAGCTTGTTCGGGCCGTAGATCTCCTTCAGGAACCGGTACGAACCCCCCGAACCGGGGATCGCCGCCCCCAGCTCGGCCCAGACCAGCCCGTCGCAGATGGCGAAGAAGGCGCCGAGAATCCATCCCAGCATCGCCTGGGGGCCACCCATCGCGGCGATGATCAGCGGGATGGTGATGAACGGCCCCACGCCGATCATGTCGGTCATGTTGAGCGCGGTGGCGCTAAGCAGGCCGATGCCGCGGACGAGCGTGCCCTGATCGCGATCGGTCACCGGGACGGGTTCCTCGCATTGGTCACCGTCGAAACCTACCTTTCCCCCGACATTGCGGAACACCCATGGCTGATCCCGATTCGCGGCGCACCTCGCGCCTTGCGGCCCTGCCGGCCCTGCTGGCGGAGCGCATCCTGCTGCTCGACGGCGCCATGGGCACGATGCTGCAACGGCATCGGTTCACTGAGGCCGACTATCGCGGCAACCGCTTCCGGGATGTCACGCGTGACGTGCGCGGCAACCACGATCTCCTGACCATCACCCGGCCGGACGCGGTGCGCGCGGTGCACGACGCCTATCTCGCCGCGGGCGCCGACATCATCGAGACCAACACGTTCAACGCCACCGCGATCGCGCAGGGCGAGTACGGCACCGAGGCATACGCAGCCGAGCTCGACACGGAGGCCGCCCGGTTGGCGCGCGATGCCGCCGACGCCTTCGAAGCCGACGGACGGCCACGCTTCGTGGCCGGCGTGCTCGGCCCCACGCCGCGCACGGCGTCGCTGTCGCCGTCGGTCGACGATCCCGCGGCGCGCAATGTCACCTTTGCCGAACTCGTCGCCGCCTACAACACCGCCGCCCGGGCGCTCGTCGCCGGCGGCGCCGACCTGCTGCTGATCGAGACGGTCTTCGACACGCTCAACGCCAAGGCGGCCATCACCGCGCTCGAATCGGTGTTCGACTCGATCGGCTTCCGGCTGCCGGTGATGATCTCGGGCACCATTACCGATCGCAGCGGGCGCATGCTCTCGGGACAGACGCCGGAGGCATTCTGGATCTCGGTGGCGCACGCCCGGCCGCTGTCGATCGGGCTCAACTGCGCCCTTGGTCCCGACCTGCTCGGCCCCCACGTGCAGGAGTTGTCGCGGGTCGCTGCCACGCGGGTCAGCGCGCACCCCAACGCCGGCTTGCCCAACGCGATGGGCGGTTACGATCTCGGTCCCGACGCGATGGCGGCGGCGATCGGCGAGTGGGCCCGCGCCGGGTGGGTCAACATCGTCGGCGGCTGCTGCGGCACCACGCCCGAACACATCGCCGCCATTCGCGACGCCACGGCCGGTGTGGCGCCAAGGCGGATCCCTTCACCGCCGCCGCGGACCCGGCTCGCCGGGCTCGAGCCGTTCGTCATCGGCCCCGACACCAACTTCGTGAACATCGGCGAGCGCACCAACGTGTCGGGATCGCGGCGCTTCGCCGGACTGGTGCGCGACGGCCGCTACGAGGACGGGCTCGCGGTCGCCAGGCAGCAGGTGGAATCTGGTGCCCAACTGCTCGACGTCAACTTCGACGACGCGTTGCTCGACGGTGCCGCGGCGATGACGACGTTCCTGCGGCTGATCGCCTCCGACCCGGCGGTGTCGCGGGTACCGCTGGTCATCGATTCGTCGAAGTGGGCGGTGATCCTGGCCGGGCTGGAGAACACCCAGGGCAAGCCAGTGGTGAATTCGCTGTCGCTCAAGGAAGGGGAAGCCCGATTCCTCGAGCAGGCCGAACAGGTACGGCGCCACGGCGCGGCCGCGGTGGTGATGGCCTTCGACGAAACCGGCCAGGCCGACACCGTCGAGCGCAAGGTCGCGATCCTGGAGCGGGCGTTTCACCTGCTCGTTGATCGCGTCGGCTTTGCCCCCGACGACGTCATTCTCGATCCCAACGTCTTCGCCGTCGGCACCGGCATCGAGGCGCACGCGGAGTATGGCAATGCCTTCGTCGACTCGGTCCGCGAGGTCAAGCGCCGTTGCCCCCGGGCCCGCACCAGCGGCGGCATCAGCAACGTGTCGTTTGCGTTCCGCGGCAACGACGCCGTCCGCGAAGCCATCCACGCGGTCTTCCTGGAGCGCGCCATCGCAGCCGGCCTCGACATGGGGATCGTCAACGCCGGCCAGATTCCGGTGGTCGACGATCTCGACCCGGCGCTCCGCGAACGCGTCGCCGATCTGCTCTGGAACCGCCGCCCCGACGCCACCGAGCGACTGCTCGAGGTCGCCGATCGCGCCATCGGCCGTGCGACGGCCGGGCCCGATCTCGCCTGGCGCACCACGCCCGTCGCCGACCGGCTGCAGTACGCGCTGGTGCACGGTGTCGTCGAGTTCGTCGAAGCGGATGTGGACGAAGCACGTCTCGCCGCCGGGAAGCCGCTCGACGTGATCGAAGGTCCGTTGATGGCGGGAATGAACCAGGTGGGCGATCTCTTCCAGGCCGGAAAGATGTTCCTGCCTCAGGTGGTCAAGAGCGCCCGGGTCATGAAGCGCGCCGTGGCGTTCCTGATTCCGTTCCTCGAAGCCGACCGCCAGGGCGGCCCGCCCCGCAAGCGCGGCCGGATGCTGCTCGCCACGGTCAAGGGCGACGTGCACGACATCGGCAAGAACATCGTCGGCGTGGTATTGCAGTGCAACGACTGGGAAGTGATCGACCTCGGCGTCATGGTACCGGCGGCCACGATCCTCGCGGCCGCGCGCGAACACGACGTCGACATCATCGGCCTGTCGGGGCTGATCACGCCGTCGCTCGACGAAATGGCGTTCGTGGCGAGCGAGCTGGAGCGCGAAGGGTTCACCGTGCCGCTGCTGATCGGCGGCGCCACCACCTCGAAGGCCCACACCGCGCTGCGCATCGCGCCGGCGTATTCGAAGCCGGTGGTCCACGTCCTCGACGCCTCACGCGCGGTGCCGGTCGCGGCGGCGCTGCGCGATCCGGCGCAGCGGGAGACGCTCGCAGCGCGGGTTGCCACCGAGTACGCCACGATCCGCCGGGAGCGCGCCGGCGAGCACGAAGGCAGGCTGGTGCCGCTGGCCGACGCCCGTGCCCGCCGCCTGCCGATCGACCTTGCGATCCCGGTGCCGGTGCCGGCGTTCACCGGCATCCGCTCGTACCCCGACTGGCCGCTTGCCGACCTGCGCCCGTTGATCGACTGGACGCCGTTCCTCCGCGCGTGGGAACTCCCCGGCTCGTATCCCGACGCGCTCGCCGACGCGCGCCGCGGCGCGGCGGCGCGCGAACTGATGGCCGACGCCGAAGCGCTCCTCGACGAACTGGAGCGGAGCGGCACTGTCACCGCGCATGGCGTGGCCGGATTCTGGCCTGCCGCCTCCGTTGGCGACGACATCGTGCTCTTCGCGGACACGGATCTTCGCATGCCGATCACAACGCTCCACACGCTGCGACAACAGGCAGAACGCGCCGACGGCCGACCGTCGCTCGCGCTCGCCGATTTCGTCGCACCCGCCGATGCCGGCGTGGCGGACTATGTCGGCGCCTTCGCGGTGACCACCGGACGGGGTGTGGCCGAACTGGCTGCCGCGGCCCGCGCCGGACACGACGACTACCGGGCCATTCTCCTCGCCGCACTTGCCGACCGTCTGGCCGAAGCCTTCGCCGAACGCTTGCACCAGAAGGTGCGAACCGAGATGGTGGGGTTATGCCGCGAACGAGCAGCTTGCCCCGGCCGACCTGATTCGCGAGCGGTACCAGGGCATCCGCCCCGCACCAGGATATCCCGCTTGTCCCGACCACACCGAGAAGGGAACGCTGGCGCAGTTGCTCGACCTCGACCGGAGCGTGGGCATCACGCTCACCGAATCGTACGCCATGCTTCCCGCGGCATCGGTGTCCGGCTGGTATTTCTGGCGGCCCGAAGCGCGCTACTTCGGCGTCGGACGGATCGATCGCGACCAGGTGGAAGACTATGCCCGGCGCAAAGGCTGGAATCTCGCCACCGCCGAGCGCTGGCTTTCGCCGGTATTGGGATACCGGAAGGAGTCGCGATGACCACGCTGCGCGAGCTGATCACGGACGGCGGCGTCCACGTCGTCGACGGCGCGATGGGCACGATGCTGTATCAGCGGGGGATGTTCCTCAACGTCTGCTACGACGAGCTGGTGGTCCGACAACCCGACGTCGTCGAGGCGGTGCATCGCGAGTACGTCACGGCCGGCGCCGAGCTGATCGAGACGAACACCTTCGGCGCCAACCCCATCAAGCTGGCGCAGTACGGGCTGGCCGCCGACACCGAGGCGATCAATGCGGCGGCCGCCCGGCTGGCACGGCGCGCGGCCGGCGCCGATGTCGCCGTCCTCGGCGCCATCGGGCCGCTCGGTGTGCGGATGGAACCGTTCGGCGAACTTGCCGCCGCCGAAGCCGAAGCGGCGTTCGGCCGGCAGGTCGACGGCCTCCTCGCCGGTGGCGTCGACGGGTTCTGCCTCGAGACCTTCTCGGACGCCGCCGAGCTGGTCGCCGCGATTCGCGCGGTGAAAGCGCGGACGACGCTGGCGACGATGGCGGAGATGACGGTCGGCGCCGACGCGTGTACCGCCTATGGCACGGCTCCGGAGACGTTCGGACCGTTGCTCGCCGCCGCCGGAGCGGACGTCGTCGGTGTCAACTGCTCGATCGGGCCGCAGGTGGTCCTCGAGGCGATCGAGCGGCTCGCGCGGGTGGTGCAGGTTCCGCTCGCCGCCCAGCCCAATGCCGGGTTGCCGCGCGAAATCGCCGACCGCAAGATCTACATGGCCAGCCCCGAGTACATGGCCGAATACGCGCGCCGGATGGTGGAGGCGGGCGCGCGATTCGTGGGGGGCTGTTGCGGAACCACGCCGGAGCACATCCACGCCATTCGTTCGTTCGTGCGCAGCGTCGTCCCGCATCACGTCAGCGTCGCCGCCGTCGAAACGGCGCCGCCGCAAGGCGTCACCCCGGTACCACTGCGCGAGCGCTCCCGGTTCGGCGCCAGGCTTGCCACCGGAGAATTCATCACCACGGTGGAGATCGTGCCGCCGCGTGGCGTCGACCCCGAACCGATGCTGGCGCAGGCGCGACGCCTGAAGGCGGCCGGAATCGATGCGGTCAACGTGCCCGACGGACCGCGCGCCCAGAGCCGTCAGGGAGCCCTGTTGTCGGGGTTGCTGATCGAACGCGAAACCGGCCTCGAAAGCGTAGTGCACTACGCCTGCCGCGATCGCAACCTCCTCGGCATGCTCTCCGACCTCCTCGGCGCCGCCGCGTCGGGACTCCGCAATCTCCTCGTCATCACCGGCGATCCGCCCAAGATGGGGCCCTACCCCGACGCCACCGCGGTATTCGACATCGATGCCATCGGTCTCACCAACCTGGTGGCGCGACTCAATCAGGGGCTCGATCCCGGCGGCAATCCGATCGGCGCGCCGACCCGATACGTGCACGGCGTCGGGGTCAACCCTGCGGCACCGGACCTCGAACACGAATTGCGGCGCTTCGGGTGGAAGGCGGAAGCGGGCGCGTGCTTCGCGATCACCCAACCGGTGTTCGATCGCGCCCGGCTGGAGCAGTTCCTGGCGCGCGCCGAATCGTTCGGTGTGCCGATCATCGCCGGCATCTGGCCGTTGATCTCGCTGCGCAACGCCGAGTTCCTGGCCAACGAAGTGCCGGGCGTGACGGTCCCTCCCGAGATTCTCGACCGGATGCGGCGCGCCAGCGCCACAGGGCGCGACGCGGCACTGGCCGAGGGGGTCGCCATCGCGCGCGAGCTGCTGACCGCGATCCGCGGCGCGGTTCGCGGAGTACAGGTTTCGGCGCCGTTCGGGAAGGTCGAGGTGGCCCTGTCGGTGCTGGATCCCGTCTCTGGTCGCTCGGCTCCCATCTCGTGATATCTTTCCCTCGCACACGAACCGGATCGATCCGATGCCCGTCGAGCAAGCCGCGCCGCCCCTTTCGGTGCTCTCCGAAGAAGAAGAGCTGTTCCGCCAGACGGTCCGGGAATTCGCCGAAACCGAAATCGCGCCGCACGTCAGCGAAATGGACGAAGCGTCGCAGATGAAGCCCGAATTGATCCACAAGTTCTTCGAGCTCGGGTTGATGGGCATCGAAGTGCCGGAACAGTTCGGCGGCGCGGGCGGGTCGATCTTCCTCGCCATGATCGCCATCGAGGAGCTGGCCCGCGTCGACGCCTCGGCGGCGATCTACGTCGACGTGCACAACACGCTGTTCAACAACGCACTGCTTCGCTGGGGCAACGACGAGCAGAAGGCGCGCTACTTCCCCCGCCTCACCGCCGACCTGTTGGCCGCATTCGCGCTCTCCGAACCGAATTCCGGGTCGGACGCGTTCGCCCTGGAAACGCGGGCCCGGCAGGACGGCAACGACTGGCTGCTCACCGGACGCAAGTTCTGGATCACCAGCGGCGCCGAGGCCGGACTGTTCCTCGTGTTCGCGAACATCGATCCGTCGCGCGGCTACAAGGGCATCACCGGCTTCCTGGTGGAACGGGAGTTCCCCGGCTTCGCGGTCGGCAAACGGGAGAAGAAGCTCGGCATTCGCGCGTCGAGCACGGTGGAATTGATTCTCGAGGATTGCCGGGTGCCGTCGGAGAACGTGCTCGGGCCGGTGGGCCAGGGGTACAAGATCGCCATCGAGACCCTCAACGAGGGACGGATCGGCATCGGGGCCCAGATGATCGGTGTGGCGCAGGGGGCCATCGACGCGGCCACCCGGTACGTGCAGGAGCGCAAGCAGTTCGGCAAGACCATCGCGGAGTTCCAGGGCGTCCAGTTCCAGCTGGCCCAGATGGTCACCGACCTTGAGGCAGCGCGGCTGATGGTCTACAATGCGGCTCGCCTCAAGGATGCCGGCCTCCCCTTCACGAAGGAGGCCGCCATGGCCAAGCTCTTCTCATCGGTGACGGCCAACCGCATCACCGGCCAGGCGCTGGAGTTGTTCGGCGGCTACGGCTACAGCCGGGAATATCCGGCCGAGAAGTACTACCGCGACGCCAAGATCGGCGTGATCTACGAGGGTACCAGCAACATGCAACTGCAGACCATCGCCAAGCTCCATCTGAAGTAGCCGGGCGAACCTGCACGGATCTTGCTGCGTCAAAGGATGTGATGGTCCGTCGCAACCTGCTTTCACTGCTGACTGCGCTCACTGTTGCGGCCCCGCTGGGGGCGCAGCAGGCGAACGCGTCGCCCCTGGTCGGCCAGTTGAACGACTGGCTCGCCCGGGCGCGCCGCACTTCGCCCGGCACGTGGGGCGTGGTGGTGGCCGATCTGTCGGGACAGGTCATCTGGCAGGTCAACGGCGACGAGCCGATGACGCCGGCGTCGACGGTCAAGCTGCTCACCACCGGCTTTGCCCGCACCGAGGTGGGCGGAACCGCGCGGCGCCCGACCCGGGTTGTGGGCAACGGGCGGGTCGACCCGACCACCGGCACCTGGATCGGCGACTGGGCGCTGGAGCTGAACGGCGACCCCACCCTCGAACGGCCCGATCGGGGCGGCCCGACCCTGGCCGCGTTGGCCCAGCAGCTGGCCGCGATCGGCGTGCGGCGGCTCATCGGGCCGCTGCGGGTCACCACTTCCGTCGGCGATCCGGAATCGACCTATCCGTCGGTCTGGTCCGACCGCGACCGCGGCCGGCTCTTCGCGCCCCCTGTCGGACCCGTCACGCTCAACGAGAACGTCGCCGAGTTTGCGGTCGGACCGGGTAATCGCATCGGCGCGCCCGCCGTCATCGCCGGCGACGCGCCGACCGGAATCTCCAGTCTCGCCACCGTCACCGCCACCACGACGTCGGGCCGCGGCGTGCACATCTACCTGTCGCCCCAGACCAACGGACGGTGGGTGGTCAGCGGCCACATCGGGATCGATGCCTCGCCCCGCCGGTACGGGACCGTCATCAACGATCCCACCGCGGCACTCGACGCGGTCTGGAAGGCCGCCACTGCCGCGGCCGGCATCACCTGGATCAGGAGTTCCGCCATCTCGTCGTCGGAACCGACGCCGCGCCGGGTGCTGGCCGAGGTCGTGTCCGATCCCTTCGATTCGATCGCGCACGAGATCAATACCCGCTCGGTGAACATCGGTGCCGAGCTGTTGCTGCGCTGGGGCGGCGGACCCGACCATCCGGCGGCGCTGCTGATGCAACACGTCCGCAAGGTGACGGGGCTCGACTCGCTGCATCTCGTCGATGGCAGCGGGCTCTCCGAAGAAGACCGGGTCTCGCCCCTGGTGTTCACCACGTACCTCGCCAGGTTCCCGCTCACCGCTGCCGGCAAGGATTTCCCGCTGCTCCTCCCCGCCAACGGCAGCGGCACGCTGCGCAGCCTGGCGCGCGGACTCCCCGAGCCCGGCGTGGTGCGCGCCAAGACCGGCACCCTCGACAATGTCGCCACGCTGGTCGGCTATCTCGGACGCGAAGACGGCACGCTGCTGATCGCCGCGATGTATGACGGCCGCAAATCGTACAACGCCAAACAGGCGGAGTGGGATCTCTTCCGCCGGCTCGGCGCGCACGGCGTGGTGGTGCCCACCGACGCGATCAATGCGGGTGGTGCTGACGAGGGAGGGAAATAGCGCTACTATTCGCACCTGCCTTCCCCCCGGCTTTCCGGTTTGCACTGGGAGCACCCTGTGTCCGAACAATCCGCGATCGCACGCCGCGACTTCCTGGCCCTGACGGGGCGGGTAGGCGGCGCTCTGGCCATTCTCGGTCCGTCGTGGGCTCGCATGTTGCGAGCTGCACCAGCACCCGACGCCCGGGCGGCACTGCATCGAGCCCTCCTCGGCCCGACCACCGGGCCGCAACCGGAACAGCTCTTTGCCGGACTGCGGTGGCGGATGCTCGGCCCCTTCCGCGGCGGCAGGAGCGACGCGGTGAGCGGGGTCCCGGGACGTCCCGACGAGTTCTACTTCGGATCGGTCAACGGCGGCGTCTGGAAGTCGGTCAACGCCGGACGGGTATGGGAACCGGTGTTCGACGCCATGCCGGTGGCGTCGATCGGCGCCATCGCCGTGGCACCGTCCACACCGGATGTGGTCTACGTCGGCAGCGGCGAGTCGACGCTGCGCGACTCCACCGGTTTCGGGAATGGCGTCTACAAGTCCACCGATGCCGGAAAGACGTGGACGCATCTCGGCCTCGACGAGACGCAGCACATCTTCAGGATCGCCGTCGACCCGAAGAACCCCGACATCGTCTTCGTCGCGGCGGTCGGGCACCTCTACGCACCCAACCCCGACCGCGGCGTCTTCCGCAGCCGTGACGGCGGCAAGACGTGGCAGAAGGTGCTCGGTCCGAATGACAATGTCGGCGCGTGCGACGTGGTGATCGACCCCACCAATTCGCGCGTCGTCTACGCCGGCCTGTGGAACACGCGGCGTCCGCCGTGGTACACCTATCGCCCCAGCAACGGCCCCGGCGGCGGCATATACAAATCCACCGACGGCGGCAGCACCTGGCACCAGCTCACGAAGGGATTGCCGAACGACGGCATGGGTCGGTCGGGTATCGGCGATCTCGGCGGCAAATCCACGGCGGGTCTACGCGGTCGTGGACAACCTGGAGCCGGCACCGGGGGCCGCCGCCGCGCCCGCCGCGCCGGCGGCAGCGGCGGCAGCGGCCGGAGGTCGCGGCGGACGAGGTGGCGGCGGCGCGGCCCCCGAGCGTCAGGGCGGATTCTTCCGCTCCGATGATGGCGGCGAAACCTGGACGAAGATGTCGGGTGACACATCGCTCTGGGACCGCGGCTGGTATTTCGAGCACGTCACCGTCGACCCGAAGAACGCCGACTTCGTCGTGATCTCGAACGTGGCGGTTTCTCGCACGCGCGACGGCGGCAAGACCTGGGACGTCATCCGAGGCTCGCCCGGCGGCGACGATTATCACCAGCCGTTGATCTCGCCGAACGATTCCAACACCATGATCGTCTGCAGCGACCAGGGCACCGTCATCACCCAGAATCTCCAGGCCGCCGACCCGAGCGACATCCAGTGGAGCTCGTGGCTCAACCAGCCGACGGCGCAGATCTATCATCTCTCGGTGGACTACCGCTTCCCCTACTGGATCACCGGCGCGCAGCAGGACAGCGGCAGCGTGGCGGTCTGCAGCCGCGGCAAGTTCGGCGAGATCTCCATGCGCGATTGGGAGCCGATCGGCGCCGGCGGCGAAAGCGGCTATACCGCGGGCGACCCGCTGCACCCGGGAATCGTCTATGGCGGCGCCGGCGGACGGTTCGACCTGGCGCTCAATCGCTCGGTCGGGGCGCGGGGCGTCCCACCCCGCCCGACGGCGAGACCGAGCGCACCGATTGGACGGCGCCGTTGGTCCTCTCGCAGGCCGACCCGCGCAGTCTCTACTACGCCAGCCAGTTCCTCTACAAGTCGACCGACATGGCGGCGTCGTGGACTCGCATCTCGGACGATCTCACCCGACCGGACCCCGGCGTGCCATCGACGCTCGATGCCGCCGCCGCTGCGGACTTCAACAGCGACAATCATCGCAACGGCCAGCGCGGCGTGATCTACACCATCGCACCGTCGCCGATCCTGATGCCGCTGGTCTGGATCGGCACCGACGACGGCAACATCCAGGTCACTTCCGACGACGGCAAGACCTGGCAGCAACGTCACGCCGCCGGCGATGACGGCGTGGAGCCGCGTCACCATGATCGACGGCTCGCACTTCGACTACAACGCGGCGTACGCCAGCGTCGACCGGCATCAGCTCCAGGATTTCGATCCCTACATCTATCGCACGCGCGACATGGGCAAGTCCTGGCAGAAGATCACCGCCGGTCTCCCCGGCGGCGTCTATGTGCACACCGTCAAGGAGGACCCGATGCGGCAGGGGCTCCTCTTTGCCGGCACGGAACGCGGAGCGTACGTCTCCTTCGACGACGGTGATCACTGGCAGCCGCTGCAGCTCAACCTGCCGATCACGTCGGTGCGCGACTTCCAGATCTACGCCAACGACCTCATCGTGGCGACGCACGGCCGCGGCTTCTGGGTGGTCGACGACATCTCCCCGATGCGCCAGATCACCGACCAGGTGGCACAGGCCGACGCGTACCTCTTCAAGCCGGCCGACGCCATCAGCGTCGACCAGGGCGGCGACAACGGCACGCCGCTGCAGAAAGACGAACCACAGGCGGAGAATCCCGCCGACGGCGCGTACATCTACTACTACCTCAAGAGCGATCAGAGCGATCCGGTGACGCTCGAGATCCTCGACGAGGCGGGAGCGACGGTGCAGACCTTCAGCACCGCGCCGAGCCCCAACGCCAGTGCCGGCGGCGGATTCGGCGGACGGGGCGGCGGTGGCGCCGGACGTATACCCAACACCTCACCGCTCTGGCGTACGACGCCGGCACCGTTCTCCGGCGCCGCGGGGCTGCACCGGGTGGTGTGGAATCCGGCCGGCGGGCGCGGGCGCGGCTTTGGGGGCGGCGGGTTCGGTGGCGGGCGTGGCGGCCGAGGGGGACGCGGGAGTGGCGCGGCGGCGGCGCCGGCGCAGACCACCGGAACGTTCACCGCGAAACTGACCGTCGGCGGCAAGACGTTCAGCGAAACGTTCAACGTCAAGGCGGATCCGCGCACTATCGGCGAATAGCCGGCGCGGCAACACGCGGCAGGGCGGCGGGCGGAGTCGAACGACGACTTCGCCCGCCGTCGCCTTACGCTACCAGGTCCGCTCGTCGGCCGTGGGTCCGTAGATCGGCGGGATCGGCACATCGATGAGCCGGAGATAGACGGTCAACTGACCACGATGGTGGATCAGGTGGCTGATATGGTTTCGCACCACCACTGACCGCGGCGCCGAGAAGAGTACCCGGTCGCCGTGCTTGAGCGACCACGACTTGGCGAACTCGGCGTCGGAGACGTTCGCCAGCGCGTCCCGGCTCTGGCGAACGCCGTCGTCGAATCCCTTGAGCAGGGTTCCGGTCGTCTCGAAGCTGTACCCGCCAGCGCTGGCAAGATCGAGTGACGGTTCCTCGAGCGCATTGGCAACCCATCCGGGCATCCACGACACCAGTTGCGCCAGATGACCGAGGGGAAACGACTTCGGATGCGGTCTCCACTGCCCCTTGTCGTCGGGAACGCGTTCCAGCAGCCGGCGGGTGCTGGCCATTTCCTGATCGAATTCGGGGAGGAGGGCTGCGGCGAGTGGCATGGGGGGTACCTCGCGGTGGACGGAACATGTTTGCGCCTCGTGCCGACAGCGGCGCGGTTCGAGGAAATAACCTGCGCGGCGCGCCGGAACCACGCAAGCAGGCGGTCGCCTGACGACTGCGTCGCCGACGCCATCGCGGTGCGGGACGCGATCGATCCTCATGTCCGACTGCCCCTGAAGCGGCGGTGGCTCCGCCGGCATAGTATCATGCGGCACTCACCATGACCCGCCGCGCCCCACCTCCCGACCCGCTCTTCTTGGCGCTGCAGCAGGCGCTCGCCGGCCGCTATTCGCTCGAACGCGAACTCGGCCGCGGCGGCATGGGCATCGTCTATCTCGCGCGCGACGTGCGCCTCGACCGCCCCGTGGCGCTCAAGTTGTTGCCGCCGGAACGCGCCGCACGACCCGGAATCCGCGAGCGATTTCTCCACGAGGCGCGGATGGCGGCACGCCTCGCGCACCCCAACATCGTCGCCATCCACGCGGTCGAAGAGGCGGGCCAGTTCGTCTTCTACGCCATGCGCTACGTCGACGGCGAAACACTCGGCGACCGTCTCCGCCGCACCGGCCGCCTGCCGGCGCACGACACTGCTCGCATCGTCCGCGATACCGCGTACGCGCTGGCCTACGCCCACGCCCAGGACGTGATCCATCGCGACATCAAGCCGGACAACATCCTGCTCGAACACGACAGCGATCGGGTGCTGGTCACCGATTTCGGCATCGCCTGTCTGTCCCGCACTCCCGGCCCGCACGCCGCCACCGTCATGGGCACCCCCGAGTACATCTCGCCGGAACAGGCCAGCGGCGAACCCACGGACGGGCGCAGCGACCTGTATGCGCTCGGCGCCGTTGGTTTCCACTGTCTCACCGGCACGCCACCGTTCACCGGCACCGTCGCCGAGATGCTCTCGCAACACGTGACGCGCCGAGCTCCGCGCGTGCGCGACCTGGCACCCGACACACCACCACTCCTGGCCGCGGCGGTCGACCGCGCGCTCGAAAAGGACCCTGACGACCGCTTTCCGTCCGCCGAGGCCATGGCCGAGGCCGTCACTCCCGCACCTGGCGCCGTCACCGCCGACCTTCCGGTGCCGGTGCGGGTCTGGGTGGAACGGGGCCGCGAACTGAAGGGGATCTACGTCATCTGGTCGTGCTTCTTTTACGGCATCGGCATCATGGCCTGGGTCGGCGCGACGATGAGCGGACCGCTCACCCTGGGGCAGCTGGTGTTCATCGCGCTCTGCTGGTCGAGTGCCGTCGCACCGTGGGTCGGGCATGGCCTGTGGCGCATCAGCGAAACCCGCAAGGCGCTCGAAGCCGGTGTCACCCTGGACGACTTGCGGCACGGCGCCGCGATCGCCCGGCAGAAGCGCGAAGAAGAACTGCGCTACGAGGCATCGCGCGCCGTCCATCCGCTTGCCCGGCTGGTGCGGTGGGCCACGTACGCCGCCTTTGCCGGAGCGCTGGCCACGCTCGCCGGCGGCGCGTTGCTGGGCGGCGCGGTGGGCTCGCCGCGATTCTGGTTTCAGAGCTTCGGGTTGCTCACCATGACGACCGTCGCCGGCGCGCTCTTCGGCCTGGTCTTTCCCGGCCGCCGGCTCGA
Organism: uncultured Gemmatimonadales bacterium; assembly: GCA_963697065.1. GTDB lineage: Bacteria > Gemmatimonadota > Gemmatimonadetes > Gemmatimonadales > GWC2-71-9 > Palsa-1233. The sequence continues at coordinate 1,106,237 of CAVOMQ010000001.1, read as the reverse complement.
GCCGCGCGATCCGTTCGCACGGCTGCGCCAGAAGGTCTGGAACGGGCCGCTCGGATCCGCCATGGCGCGCATCGCCGCCATCGGCCTGAAGCGTTCACCGGCCGCGGACTGGGCCGCTTGGCGCCCCACGGAAACCGCACTCGGTTCGGCAACCGCCACGCTCTTCGACGCGCTCCCCGACACCGACCGCGACGCACTCGCCGATCTCCCGGCGGTCGTCGCGAGGCTGGAGCACGAAGCGGCGGTGGCGCGTGAGCAGATTGCGCACCAGGCCGACGGACCCTGGGGCGAGCGGCTGCAACGGGCTGTGGCCGCCATCGAAACGCTGCGCGTCGGGTTGTTGCGCATCGCCGCCGGACACGCCGCGGCCGGCTCCCTCACCGCCGACCTCGACGCCGCCCGCGAGTTGTCGAACCGGATCGACTATCTGATGGCGGGCGCCGGCGAAGTCGCCGAGCTGCTCGACGGCCCGGGCTCCCGCCAGAGCAGCACCCAACCGATGCCGAGCGCCAACGCGCCGAGCACGTCGCTGGGATAGTGAACGCCGAGAATCACCCGCGACGCAGCGAGCAGCACCGTGATCATCGTGCCGACCGTGATGAGCGTGATCTCGACCGCGCGCGACGACTGACTCCGCGCCATCAGGTACAGCCCGAACCACCAGACGATCGGCGCCAGCATCGCGTGCCCTGACGGATACGAATACCATCCGGCCTGGCTCAGGTGTGGAATCACCTCGGGGCGCGGGCGCCGGAAGACTTCCTTGGCGATCACGTAGAGGAGTTCGCCCGACAGGCCGGCACAGATGAGCCGCAGCGCCCGGTCTCGACGCCCCAGCCACCAGATGATCCCCGCCATGCCGAACGCCGCCGGGATCTCGTACTTGCCATAGCCGAAATTGCTGAGGAATTGCGACGTGGTGATCAGCGCCGGCCGCCCGGCGCGGAACGCACCGGCAGCGCGGAGGATCGCGACGTCCCACCCCATGGTCCATCCCAGCACCATCGCGATCGAGATCGCCACGAATATCCCGAGGAAGCTGTAAACGCCGGCTGCAGGACGGGCCAGGCGCATGGCGGAGGCGTCAGTCATGGAATCCCGGCGAACGGCTCACGACCCAGGACCCCAGGCCCACGACCCGAGCAAACGACTCATGACGAATGACCAACGACCCTCCTCACCGCTGCCGCCAGCTCGTCGACATCTTCCGTGGCGGTCGCCCAGTTCGTCATCCAGCGCACTTCGCCGGTATGATCGTCCCAGAGATAGAACTGGAAGTCCCGCTGCAGTGCTTCCCGCGCGCCGGCAGCAATGACGGCAAAGACGGCGTTCGACTCCACCGGATGCGTGATGCGCACGCCGGGCAGGTCGCTCACCGCCCGCGCCAGCCGCTGGGCCATGGCGTTGGCATGCCGCGCGTTCGCGAGCCAGCGGTCGTCTTCCGCAAGCGCCAGCAACTGCGCCGCGAGGAACCGCATCTTCGACGCCAGCTGCGCCGACTGCTTGCGGAGCCAGGCCAGCTCGCCCGCCAGCGCCGGATTGAGCACCACCACCGCCTCGGCGCCGAGCGCGCCGTTCTTGGTGATGCCGAACGACAGCACATCGACGCCGACATCAGTGGTGAACTCGTGCAGCGGCAGCTCGAGCGCCGCCGCGGCGTTGCCGAGCCGGGCGCCGTCGACGTGCACCACCAGCCCCAGCCCGTGGGCGACGTCGCAGAGCACGCCCAGTTCGTCACGGGTGTACACCGTGCCGCACTCGGTGCTCTGGGTAATCGACACCACCCGGGGCTGCACGTTGTGCTGGTTGCCGATGTTGCGCACCGCGTCGCGAACCTGGTCCGGGTGCAGCTTGGCGTGTTCGGTGGGGAGATCGATCAGCTTGCAGCCGGTCATCAGTTCCGGCGCGCCGCATTCGTCGAGGTTGATGTGCGCCTGCTCGGCGCAGATTACCGCCTGCCACGGGCGCAGCGCGGTGCGGAGCGCCACGACGTTGGCGCCGGTGCCGTTCCAGACCAGCGCCGCCTCGGCCGCAGCGCCGAACCGTTCGCGCAACCAGTCGAGCGCCCGGGCGGTCCGCCCGTCCTCGCCGTAGGCCGGGGCCTCCCCATGATTGGCCGTCGCCAGCGCCGCCAGCACGGCCGGGTGCGCCGGCGCCGTGTTGTCGCTGGCAAAGGCGCGTGGCAGGCTCATGGCTGCTCCGGCGGCGTCACGTTGTCTTCCCAGAGGGCGAGAATGTTGCCGTCGGGATCGGCCACCATCGCCATCATGCCGAAGTCCTGCTGCGTCGGCTCGGTCACGACGCGGACGCCGTGTCCGGCCAGCTCGGAGCAGAGATCGAGGAGCTCGGTCACCCGGAGCGTAATTCCGGTGTGACGCCCCACCATCGCCTGCGATTCGGGATGCTTGGCCGGGTGGACGCCGAGATGCGGCGGCGTTTCGAAGAACTCGAACCCGAACGCACCGGACTTGTTGAGCGGCAGCCCGAGGCGGTCTTCGTAGAATTCGCGTGCCGTATCGAGCGAGCGGACGAAGACGGCAAACGACTGCAGCGCAATGCTCATGACGGTTCCGTGTCGAGGTGGGAGGCGACCGCCGCCCGCACGTTGCGGCGCATGCCGCCGAGGCCGGCGCGGGCGAGCGGCGTGTCGCCGTAGCGCATGGTGAATTCCGCGTCGCCGAGGCGTTCGAACGCGTCGGGATCGTTCCGGTCCGGTGCCGGGCGGCGCGCGAACGCCGCCACCGTCGTCGGCTGGGCGAACTTGATGTTCCACGGGCAGACGTCGTTGCAGATGTCGCACCCGAACGCCCATCCGGCGTAATGCGGCACCAGCTCGGACGGCGGCTCGGCGCGGCTTTCGATGGTGAGGTACGACACGCACCGCGTGGCATCGACCACCCGGTCGGCCACGATCGCCGCGGTGGGACAGGCGTCGAGACAGCGCGTGCAGCTGCCGCACAGGTCCACCACCGGCGGCGGCGGCGCCGGCAGGTCGAGATCGGTGAAGATGGAGCCGATGAACGTGTACGACCCCACCCGCGGATGGATCAGCATGGTGTTCTTGCCGATCCAACCGAGGCCCGCGCGGCGCGCCAGCTCGCGCTCCGGCACCGGACCGGCGTCCAGCCACGGATGCGCCAGCAGCGCGCCGCGTCCCCGCATCCACCCCGCCAGCGTTTCGAGTCGCGCCATGGTGACGCGATGATAATCAGTGCCGCGCGCATAGGTGGCGATGTGGTACGCCTCGGCCGCGCTGGCGCGCTCGGATGGCGGCGCCGTGTAGTTCTCGAGCACCACCACCGCCGTCCGTGCACCGGGGGTGATCGTGGCGGGCGCCTTCCGCCGAGCCGCCTGCCGGTGCAGGTACCGCATCGTGCCCGCCCGGCCGGCGGCCAGCCAGCGGTCCAGTGCGTCGCCGTGCGCGCTCGGCTCGAGCGTCGCGACGCCGCAGGCCACGAAGCCGATGTGTTCGGATTCGGCGCGGAGTTCGGCGATGGAGAACGGCGTCATGGCGAAACGGACCCTTCCGGTTCGACGCCGTCGGATCCGGTGATGAGCCGCGCCCCGCGACCATACGTGACGTACGACCAGGCCCATTGGATGAGCACCAGCACCCGGTTGCGGAAGCCGATCAGGTACGCAATGTGAATGAAGATCCAGATCAGCCACGCCGGAAAGCCGCCGAAGCCCGCGCCGGGAAGATCGGCCACCGCCTTGCCGCGCCCGACCACCGCGAGTTGGCCCTTGTTGCGATAGTGGAACGGACGGCGCGGGCGCCTTGCCACCGCCGCGATGATCTGCTTACCGGCGTATTCGCCCATCTGGATCGCCGCTGGCGCAATAGCGGGCACCGTGCCGCTTGCGAAGCGCGCGTCGGGTACCGCGGCCGCGTCGCCGATGACGAACAGCTCGGGGTGGCCCGGCACGGTGCATTCCGGCGTCACCTCGATCCGCCCCTGGCGGTCCCGCGGCGCGCCCAGCGTCTCGAGCAGCGGGTCGGCGTGATTCCCCGCCGCCCACACCACCGTGGTCGTGCCCACCGTCCAGTCCTTGCCGCTCACCGAGTCGGCATTCACGGCCGTCACCAGGTGACCCTCGCGCACGTCGACACCGAGCGCCACGAGTTCCGCGCGCGCCTTGGCGGCGAGCCGTTCGGGATAGGCCGGGAGAATGTGCGTGCCGGCTTCGATCAGCACCACGGTCGCGTCGCGCGGGTCGATATGACGGAAGTCGCGCGACAGCGCAAAACGGCGGATTTCAGCCACCGCACCCGCCAGCTCGACACCGGTCGGCCCACCACCGACGATCACGAACGTCAGCAGCTTGTGCCGGACATCGGCATCAGGTTCACGCTCGGCGTATTCGAAGGCCAGGAAGATCCGGCGTCGCACGTCCAGCGCGTTCTCCAGGTTCTTGAGCCCCGGCGCCAGCGGCGCCCATTCCGGGTGCCCGAAATACGACGGCTCGGCGCCGACGGCGACGACGCCGTAGTCGTAGGTCAGCGTCTCGCCGTCGTCGAGGTGGACCATTCGCGCGCCAACATCGACTGCGGTCACGCCGGCCAGCACCACATCGACGTTGCGGGCGTTGCGCAGAATCGAGCGGATCGGCGACGCGATGTCCGACGGGTTGAGCGCCGCCGTGGCAACCTGGTACAACATCGGCTGGAAGAGATGATGATTGCGCCGGTCGACCAGCGTGACGTCGACCGCGGCGCCCCGCAATGTCTTGGCGACGTAGAGCCCGGCGAAGCCCCCGCCGATGATCACCACCCGCGGACGCGTGTCGCGGCCGGCCGTCATCGGCCCATCGTCTCGCGCCGCCAGCGGGCGAACCGGATCACATCGTCCGGAGGCGGGACCGCATCCTCGTTGCCGTACGCGGTGTACATGCGCCAGCGGAGATAGTCGCGGTCGGGCACGGGCAGGAACGGCGCCGTCCGCCACCAGCCTTGCCGCCGGAACGCCCAGGCGGTCGCGAGCAGGTCGAGCGCCAGGCGCGGCGAAACCAGGGCCCGGGCCGAAAGGGCCATGACCAGGGCGCGCCACGGTTGGCGGTAACGGGGTTCGAGATCGAGGCCTGCCGGCACGGGTGGAACGTAGAAGAGGCGGCGGCCGGGGCGAAGGGGCGGCGCACCCGCCCCGGGGCCCGCCTCGTCGCCCGTATATTCCGCGGGTGATCACCAACCGCCCTGTGGCCGAATCCGTCTCCGACGTCACGGCCGGCGAGAACCCGCTCGCGGCGTGGCGAACCGATTTTCCCATCTTCGAACGGACCGTGTACCTCAACTCGTGCTCGCTCGGCGCCCTCTCGCGCCAGTCGCGGCAGCGGGTCGAACGGGGCCTCGACGAATGGGACCAGCGCGGCGCCGCCAACTGGTACGACGTCTGGTGGAGCGCGCTCGACGAACTGCGCCACCGCTACGCCCGCCTCGTCAACGGGGCGCCGGCCGAGCTCGCGCTCCATTCGTCCATTACCGGCATTCTCGGTGCCGTCGCCGGCGCGCTCGACACCTCACGCCGCCGCCGGATCGTCACCACCGCGCTCGATTTCCCAACCCTGCCGTACCAATGGCTGCCCCGCGACGTCGACCTCGTGATCCTCGAATCCGACGACAACATATCAACATCTGTTGATGCGTTCGCCGCGGCCATCGACGACCGCACGGCGCTCGTCGCCACCAGCCACGTCAACTTCACGTCGGGGGCAATCCAGGATGTCGCGGCGATCGCGGCGCTGGCGCGCCGCCACGGCGCCCTGACGCTGATCGACGGCTACCAGGCGGCGGGACAGCTGCCGGTCGACGTGGCGGCGCTCGGGGTCGACTTCTATTGCGCCGGCGGGCTCAAGTGGCTCCTCGGCGGCACCGGCATCACGTTTCTCTATGCCCGCGCCGAGACCACCCATCACCTCATGCCGACGGCGCCGGGGTGGTTCGCCCACCGGCAGCAGTTCTCGTTCGACCCGCGGCGCTTCGAGCCGCACGACGACGCGAGACGATTCGAAGGGGGAACGCCGGCGCTGCTGGCGGTATTCGCGCAGCTGGGAGGTCTCGACGTCATCGAAGCCGCGGGCGTGCCGGCGATTCGCGCGGCAACGGCGGCCCTGGTCGAAGATCTGATCGCGGACGCCCGCAGCCTCGGCCTCCGCCCGCACGTTGCGTCCGAGGCAGCACGCCGGAGCGGTATCGTCATGCTCCCTCGCACCGACCCTCCCGGCGATGTCGCGCGGCTCGCGCGCGCCGGCTTCATTGTCGATGCGCGGCCGGGGCACGTGCGCGTCTCACCGTACTTCTACAACACCGCGGCCGACCACCGCGCGTTGCTCGAGGAACTCTGCCATGGCTGAACGGAAGCGCCGCGCCGCCCGGGCGCGCCCATCGGCGCGCAAGCGCGTACCGACCGAAGACGAGCAGTTGTTGAACGTCCCGGTGAGCGCGGAGACGCTGCGCCTGCGCAAGACGTCGGATTCGTGGCGGGTGCTGCGCATCATGGGCGAGTTCGTGTGGGGATTCGACAACCTCCAGGACGTCGCCGGCGGCGTGTCGATCTTCGGGTCGGCTCGCGTCACGCCTTCCGATCCGATGTATCGCGCCGCCGAGGAGACGGCGCGGCTCTTCGCCAAAGCGGGCGTGCCAGTCATCACCGGCGGCGGCCCCGGCATCATGGAAGCGGCCAACAAGGGGGCGTTCGAGGCCGGCGGGATTTCGATCGGCTGCAACATCGAGCTGCCGCACGAGCAGCACACCAATCCGTGGCTGACCCGGGAGCTGGACTTCAAGTTCTTCTTCGTCCGGAAGATGATGTTCATCAAGTATGCCATGGGGTTCGTCTTCTTCCCCGGCGGCTATGGCACGCTGGACGAGCTGTTCGAGGCGCTGACGCTGATCCAGACCGACAAGGTGAACGACTTTCCCGTGGTGCTCTTCGGCAGCGATTACTGGCGCGGCATGGCGGACTGGATCACCGGGCGTCTCCTGGCCGACGGCAAGATCTCGCCGGGCGACGACAGGCTCTTCCGCATCACCGACGATCCCCGCTTCGCCGTGCGCACGTTGCTCGACACCAAGCGGCGCTACCACCTCTCCGCGGTCGCCCCCTGAGCGCCGGACCGCCCGCGTCGCCGCGGCGCGTCGGCGCCGGAAGCGCCTGGGGAGCGCTGGGGCTCCTCGCGCTCATCAACCTGCTCAACTACCTCGACCGCAACATCATCTTCGCGATGTTCGAGCCGATCAAGCACGACCTCGCGTTGAGCGACACCGAGCTCGGCTGGCTCGGGTCGGCGTACATTCTGGTCTTCTCCGTCGCCGCGCTGCCGTTCGGCGTGCTGAGCGACCTGAAGAGCCGCAAGACGGTGATCTCGTGGGGCACCGCGCTGTTCAGCGCGTTCACCTCGATCGGCGGGCTGGTCGAGGGCTTCACCGGCCTCTTCGTCTGCCGGGCGCTGGTCGGCGTCGGGGAGGCGGCGTACGGACCGGCGTCCAATTCGCTGGTCGCCGATTACTTCCCGGGAACCAATCGCGCCTTTGCCATGGGGATCCTCAACGCCGGCATTCCGATCGGTGGTGTGCTCGGCATCCTGTTCGGCGGGTGGCTGACGGAGTTGTATGGCTGGCGGGTGGCGTTTCTCGCCGTCGGGTTGCCGGGGTTCCTGCTCGCCGTCCTGGTCACCCGGCTGGTCGACCCCACGCGCGCCGAACCACGCCTCACCATCCGGTCGATGTTGCGCTCCCTGCGCCTCGGCGTCCGCGAGGTGATGCGCCAACTCACGCCGCTATTGGTCTTCTCGGCGATCGGCGTGTTGCTGGCACTGCTGCTGGAGTTCGAGTATGCCATCAGCTCGGTCCGCTTTGCGGCGCTGGTCGCCACATCGATCGGACTCGGCGCCGCCGTGAACATCCGGCATTGGGTGCGCCTGCTGGAGCAGGACCGCCGGGAAGAAACGCCATTCACCCCGGCGCTCGAAAACGCCGTCGACGAACTCATCAACGCCGGGCATACCGTGTTGCGCACGCCGACGCTGGTGTTCGTGTTCGTCTCCGGCGCGATGATCTCGTTCGGGCTGAATGGCCTGGTCGGCTGGGGGCCGTCGTACATGACACGCCAGTTCGGACTCGGCCCGGCCGAAGCGGCGGCCCTGATGGGCCAATGGGGACTGCTGGCGGGTGTGTCGGGAACGCTGGCCGGTGGCTGGATCGCGGACTGGCTGGGCCGGTGGACGCGGCGCGCACGCGTGATCGTCACCGCCGCCGGATTCCTTGCCGGCGGTCCGATCGCGCTCTGGGTGCTCACGCTGCACGACCTGCGGCTCTTCGTGCCGGGTTTCGTGATCGGCTTCTTCTTCCTGTCGTGGTACAACGGGCCGATTACCGCCATCATCTTCGACGTCGTTCCCCCGACACTCGGTGCCACCGTCGTCGGGGCGTACCTCCTGTTCATTCACCTCGCCGGCGACGCGATCGCTTTTCCGCTGGTCGGAACCCTTTCCGATCGCTTCGGACTCAATCGCGCCGTGGCGCTCCTTCCGCTGGCCGCCTTCCTGGGCGGTGTGGTGGCACTGGGGGCGCTGCGAACCATTACCACCGACATGGACCGCATGGTGCTCCGCACGACGGGAACCCATCCCGTCGCCGCCGCGCCGTGATCGCGCTGGCGGTCGAGTCTACCGGTCGCGCCGGCGGCGTGCGGTCACTTCCCCCAGAGCGCCACGAGGTCGGCCACCATCTCGTCGTTCCGGCCGGTGTTGCCGGCGCGAATCGCCTCGGTGACGGACACCGCGAGGTGGTGCTGCAGCAACATCTTCCCCACGCCGCGGAGCGCCTCCTGCACCGACGCGATCTGGACCAGCACGTCGGCGCACGCCCGCTGCTCGTCGACCATCTTCTGGAGGCCGCGCACCTGGCCCTCGATGCGGCGGAGCCGCTTCGCAAGCGCCACTTTGCCCTCTTCAGGGAGCTCGAGCGGCGGGGGATTCTGGTCGTTCGGCATGGTCGCTCCTCGTGCCGGAGAGTCTAAATAGGGGGGTGGGGTATCGTAAGTGGAGCCGCCGTGGCACGGCCCCTGCACCCGGAGGCGGGGTAATGGATCTCGAACTCCCGCAGCCGGTTATCCCGTTCGTCCCGGTTCTTGCCTGGCCGGGGCGCCGGCCGAGCCTTGCCGAGATGGCCACGTGGTACGAGGCGCTGCGGGGCGCGGTGGCCACGGCCATTCCGGCCGATCTGGTGGCCTTCTGGCTCTATCCCAGCCGTGGCGGGGTGATGCTGGTCGGCCCCCGCGACCTCCCCGGCGACCGGCTGGCGATCCCGCCGGCGGAACCGCTGGTGTCGCAGGAAGCGCTGTTTTCCCTGGAAGATCAGGTGGCGGCGGCGGGGTACCGGTCCGTCATGGCGGTCCCGATCCGGGCCGAAGTCCAGGATGTGGGGTTGCTGGTCGCCGCGAGCTTCGCCCCTGACGCCTACCAACTTGGCACCCAGCGGACGCTGCATCGCGTCGCCGCCCAGCTGGCCACCGGGTGCCGCCGACTGGCCAGCCAGCCGTGGGTCATTCCGGCCCCCGCCGGCGACGAACGGACCGCCATCATCGCCGGGGTGACGGAGGGGGTACTCGACGCCATGGAGCGGGGACGCGACGGCCGTGATCTGGTGCAGCTGGTGTCGGATGCGCTCGCCAACCAGCTCCCGCATGATCGACTCGAGTTGCTCGCAGCTGCTCCCGCGCCGGAGTGCTGGACGCTGCTCAGCGGCGATCGCGCGGCGGCCGCACCGGTGCGCCTCGATGCGTCGACGATCGACGCGGTCGACGAGCTCGTGCACCATTTCGGTGCCCGCGAACTGGTGCGGATCGACGACCTCAGCGCCGAGACGGCGCATTGGCCGGCGGTGCTCGATCAGCGCGGCGCCACCCGGCTCAGGTCGCTGCTGGCGGCACGGCTGTCGGTGGCGGGCGAATTCGTCGGGTGGCTGTGCATCGGCAGCGACACGCCGGAGTGGTTTCGCGAAGACGACCTCCCGGCGGCACACCTGGCGGCACGACTGCTGGCGCCGCGGGTGGCTGCGTGGGAAGCTCGCGCCGAACTGGCCGGCGCCTGGGGGTAGGCGCCGCGGCGGACCGCGCCACTGGTCCGCCGCGCCATCGGCCCTGCCCACCACCCACTGCCCGAACCGCACGTCAGATCCCCAACGTCAGCCGGACGTTGAACGTCCTGGGCCGGCCGAACGACGGCCCGCTGAAGAACGCGCCCTTCAGGATGTAGAGCTTGTCGAACACGTTGTCGACGAACAGCTGCGGCTGCACCGACCATCCGCCGGCGGAGAAGCTGTAGCCGCCGGAAAGATTCAGGATGAAGCTCGGGTCGACCTTGAACGGCGAGTTGAAGTCGAACAGGCCGGTTCCGAGCACGGGCGTGCTCGGCTGGGTCGGGTCGTAGCCGTCGACCCCCGGCGCGTTCGGTGTCACCCCATTGGTCAACCCGCTCCCGTAGATGCCGATCGCGTTGAGCAACACGCCGTGGTCGGAGTACGTCAATCCCACCGTGCTCGACAGCCGCTGGTCGTGATCGAGATCGAACGCCTCGGCCGGGGGCGTCGTTTCCAGGAACGCGCCGGTGATCGCGCCGAATCCGTAGGCGTGATTGAGCGCGATGTTGGCGAAGCCCGATACCGGCCCGGCAGGATGGACATCGAGCACTGCCTCGATACCGGTGATGCGGACATGTTCGATGTTGACATCGGTGGTGATCGCCGAGCCGGGCAGCTGGGTGTCGTCGATCCCCGGCTCGCTCTTCTTGTGGTATCCCGAAAGCTTGACCGCCAGGCCGTTCGTGAACCGGTGCGTCAAGCCGACTTCGAAGAAGTCATCGCGTTCCGGTACCGTCGGTTCCTCGGTGGCGCCGCCGGTCGCCGCCTGCGTGATCGCCCGGAGGTCTTCGGTATTGGTGGGAATGAAGAGCCGACCGTAGTAGAACCACATCGACGTCCCGGTGTTCGGGAAGTACGTCACCCGGAAACGGGGCGAGACCTGGCTCGCGGTGCTGTCCTTCGTGGCCGACAGCGGATAGGCGTGCCGATCGTACCGCGCGCCGACCCGGAATTCCACTTTCTCGGTGGGCTGAATGACCGATTGCAGGTAGAAGGCCTCGTCGTTGCCGTTCAGGTCCGAGTTCGAGGCCGGCCCGGGATTTCCTGATGCGTCACGGGTACTGAATGCCTCGGCGCCGCGAGTGAGCGCGACATCGGTGCCCGCCTTGAAATTGAGGCGTTCCGAGAACCGGAGCAGATAGTCGGCCTTGACACCGTAGATGTTGAACGACCGGTTTTCGGCAATGTTGTATGCCGTGCTGGTGTCCGGATAGAAGAAGAAGCTCGGGTCGTCGGTCAGGCCCGGGACATAGTCCAGTCCGCCGTGCCGGTAGTACGTGGCGATGAACGCTTCCGATCCGTCGTGGCTGCCGCCGACCTGCTTGTGATCGTACGACAGGTTGATGAAGTGGTTGAGATCGGTTTCCTGGTCGTTGATCACGCCGTCAGCGGAGTCGAACGGTGTCGCGAAGTTCGAGCGAGACAGGTTGACGTCGAGATTGACCAGGTCGTGATCGGTGGCGACGTACTGCAGCTTGCCGAAGCCGAACCAGTCGGTGCCGTTGTTGGAGAAATTGTCCAGGCCCGTCACGTCACCAGCCGCATCGGAGGTGGCCACCACCGGTTCGCGCCGCATCGCGGTGCTCTGCCGGGTGCCTGACAGGAAGTAGCCGAGCTTGCCGGAATTGGCGCTCATGGTGACGGTCTGGCCGTTGCTGCTGTAGTCGCCGGCGTAGCCGGTCACGGAGAAGTGGTACGGACCGGCAGGCACCTTGGTCTCGACATTGATGATCGCCGCGTTCCGCTTGCCGTACTCGGCGTCCCACGCCCCCGTCTGGAAGGTGATCTGGTTCACCACCGATGGATCGAAGAGTTCGTTGAGACTCCCCGAAATACCGGGCGGCACCGGCACGCCGTCGACGTAGTAGGTGTATTCCCCATGCTGGCCGCGAATGTGCACTTCACCCGTGGGCGCACGGGCTGCGCCAGCGATCGACTGCTGCACGATCTGCGACGTGGTCTGCGTGGGAGTGCCCTGGTAATCGTTTTCCTTGAAGATCTGGTCCCCGGTACGGGTATCGACCGCCACCGGGGATGCCGTTACCGAGATGGCGTTCAACGTCACCGCCTGCGGGGCCATCACGAGATCCAGCTCGACATCGGCGCTGCTGCCACCGATGGTCACGGTACGGGTTTCGGGGCGGTAGCCGATGAGACGGAACTCCACGGTGTAGTCCGCCGGGGTCAGGTCGTGGATCCGCCACGATCCGAACTGGTCGGAGGTGGTGCGCTCGATTTCGGACGCGCCGCGACGCACCACGATGTCGGCCCCCTGGAGCGGCTTCCGGTAGATGCTGTCGGTGATCCGGCCGTAGAGGTCGGCGTTGACCGCCCGTGGCGGCGGCTTGAGGGTGGGAACGGATGCGGACGGGGCTGCCGCGACGAACGCGGCCACCAGCAACGAAGTGAACATGCCAACTCCAACAGATTGATGTCCGCCGCGGGCGGTCACGCTCGCGGAAGGCAGCCGGCGCGTTCGGGACGCGTCAGCCAGCCAGCATTGTGCCGGATGGCCTCCGCGGAGCGGCGGCGACCGGCGATGACACCGTTGTGGGGTTAGGCGAGCGCGGGAGGTGCGCGGGAACTGATCGAACCGGGCCGGACCCGGGTACGAGGTGTCTCGACGGGAGGCTGTGGCACGGCCTCGCGAATCGGCGGCTCGAGGCGGCCGACGTCGTCGGGGCTCGATACCGGCGGCGGCGTCGCCAGTTGCTGGTCGAGATTGCAGCTCGCCGCGTGGGTGCGATCGGTGGTGTTGACGCGGGTGACCGGAATCGGTGCCGGGCGCCGATGATAAATCAGGCCATCAGCGACTTGCGCCGCGCCACTCGCGAGTGCGAACAACGCGAGCGCGACGATTGCGCGAACACGGGGCACCCATCGGGCCGTCATGATCGTGACAATCTGCCGTTGAAAGGAGTGAGCGTCAATGCTCCGCCAGCCTTGATACCCGGTACCCCTTTACGGGTTTTCGGGGCCGATTTCCCGGCTGCCAGGGGGACCGTCGACCGGGAGCAAAAACCAGAACGTACTACCCTTGCCGTAAATCGACTCCACGCCGATCTGCCCGCCGTGCAGCTCCACGAAGCGTTTGCACAGCGCCAGGCCGAGCCCGGTCCCCTGCGCCGCGCGCGAAGTCGACGCGTCGACCTGGAGAACTCCTGGAAGAGCTTCGCCATGTCGCTGCTGCGGATGCCGACGCCCGAATCCGACACCGACACCCACACCACGTCCCGGGTTTCCATCCGGATCTGCTCGTCGGCGCGCACGATCTCCTCGACCGGCATCGGCGCGACGGTCCGCACCGCCGACACCGTGATGATGCCGCCGTCGCCGGTGAACTTCGACGCGTTCGACAACAGGTTGAACAGCACCTGGCGGATCCGGGTACTGTCGCCCTGGACTTCGAGCGGCGTATCGGCGGCCAGGTCGACGACGCAATGCTGATTCTTCGCGGCACGGAGCGACACCGTGTCCGTCACCGCCCCGGTGATGCAGTCGCGCACGTCGCACGGCGCGACGGTCAGCGTCATCCGTCCCGCCTCGATCTTGGAGAGGTCGAGCACGGAGTTGATCAGCCCCAGCAGGTGCTGGCCGTTCCGGAAGATCGCCTCGAGAAACTCGCGCTGCTGTTCGGCGAGCTCGCCGAGTTCACCGGTCAGCAGCAGGTCGGAGAAGCCGATGATGGCGTTGAGCGGCGTCCGCAGCTCGTGGGACATGTTCGCCAGAAACTCGCTCTTGAGCTGCGTGACGCGCTGCAACTCCTTGTTCTTGTTGGCGAGCATCTTCTCGTTGCGGCGCAGCTCCTCGAACACCGCCGTCCGGTCGAGACCGAGCACCACCTGGTCGCCGAGCGTCTGCAGCAACTGCCGATCGTGGTCGGTGAACGGCTGTCCGTCGACGCGGTTGTACGCGCAGACCGCGCCCACCACCAGTCCCGCCGAGCGCAGCGGCACCATCGCGGCGTTCCTGAGACGGCCGATCAGGTGCTCGTGGGGATGATTGCGCGGGTCACGCTCCATGTCGTCGACCAGCAGCGCCTCGTCGCCGCTGATCACGTACCCCACCAGCGACTCCTCGATCGGCACCAACGCGCCGACCGCCGCCTGCAGCGGCCCGGCGCCGGCGACCACCTTGGCGAAGCGCCCTTCCTCCACCACCAGCATGATGGCGCCGCCTTCGGCTTCGAGCAGCTCCGCCGCCGCCTGGGCCACTTCGCGGTTGAGCGCGCTCAGGTCCTCGCCGGCCAGCAGTGCCGCGGCGACGTTGCGCATCCGCTCCAGCTCGCGGTTGCGCCGTGACGACGCCACCAGCGCCCGGGAGAGCGATTCCTTCTGGCGTGCCGCGATGGCGCGGCCGCGGCGGACGGTGAACAGCGCGATGAGGCTCGACACCGCCGCGAACCCGAGACCGAAATCGCGCTTGCCGACGACGAACGCCGTCACCGACAGCCACCCGGCGACCAGGGCGAGAAATGCCAGGGTATTGGTGCTGAGGATCGCGCGGTACCACGCGCGCGGCGGGGTAGAGTCGGCCGAAAGCGCCGCCATCGATCCGGTGGAGCCGGTCACTCCGTGCCGCCTCCGTCGAGAATGTCGTGAAACACGGTGGTCCCGTCAGCGAGCATGACGGTCAGGTACGGCCGGCAAAGACCGCACTGCTGTCCGCAGCCGGTCTCGAGGCCGATCGTCGCGAGATCCCAGCCCCGGCTCCGCGCCAGGGGCAGCAGCTCGGCGAAGGTCATCTGGCGGCACACGCAGCGGTCAATACGCACGGGGGGAGTCGCCGCCGGAGCGGAACGAGTCATTGGAGTGCGTAATCTATCGGATCGACCACGCCGGTTCACCCCTAGACCTTGTGGTACGTGACCCGGCCGGCCTGTTCGCCGTCCTCGGCCGCGTAGAGTTCGAAATCGGCGAAGAACCGGGGTGCCGCGCCGCGAAGCGTCTCCAGCACCCGCACCGCCAGGCGGCGGATCTCCCGCTCGGCACCCTCGCTCAGCCGCAACTCGAGCATGGTGCGCCACGCGCGGGCGTTGCCGCTCATCACGATCTTCGTCTCGGTGGCATTCGGCAATACCGAACGCGCCGCCTCGCGCGCCATCTTCCGCCGGTGGATGCGATTCTCCACCCAGCCATAGCGCTCCATGAGCCGCTCGACGGCCGCAACGTAGCCGGCCTGCGCGTGCTCGACCTGCTCCAGCCATGCCTGTTCGAGCGCCGCGTCGCCCTGGATCGCGGGGGGCACGACGAACGCCGCCTCGGACTCATCGACGTAACGTTGCGACAGTTGTGAATACCCGAAACCGGCGCGGTGGCGCACCAGCTCGTGGGAGAGCGACCGTGAGACGCCTTCGATCAGCACGACATAGACGGCGTGCTCCAGCACCGACCCGTGGCCCTGCTTGAGGATGTTGCCGAGGTACTCCGCCGTGGTGCGATTGGCGGGGTTCCGTTGGCTCATGTAGCAGAGGCGGCCGGCGAACTCGGCCAGCCGTTCGCCGTCGGTGCCCGGCTCGTTCCACTGCACCGGCAGGTGTTGCGGTTCGATGAAATGCGGGGAGGCGATCAGCGTGACCAGCGGTTCACGATACAGGTGCATGCCCGGGTTGGGTTGGAGACGAGATCAAAAGTAGCGAGGCACGCCCCAGGTCGCCGCCGCCTCGACCTCGCGGAGATACTCGGCGGCCCCGGGCGGCAGCGGCTCGGCGTCGCGGCCGATCTTCAGCCGGCCGAGCGGTGTGAGGCCGTCGGAGAGGATCACCCCCGGATTGAACATCCCCTGGGGGTCGAAGGCGTGCTTGACCGCCCGGAAGCAGGCCAGCACTTCAGGACCGTAGAGCCGCTCCAACAGCCCGGCGCGCAGGCGGCCGGCGCCGTGTTCTCCGGACGGCGTACCGCCCAGCGCGATGACCGCGTCGTTGACGTGATCGAAGATCCGCTCCACCCGCTCGTGCCAATCCGGCGCGCTGACATCGGGGAGGAGATTGACGTGAACGTGTCCGTCGCCGGCGTGTCCGAACATCACCACGTCGACCCGCTCGGCAGCGCAGGCGGCATCGACGGCGTCGAGATAGTCCACCAGGCGCGCCACCGGCACGCAGCCATCCTCGATCAGCTGCAGCGAGCGCCGGCCGTCCGTCAGGCCGGCGAGGCGCGGGCTGGCCCCGTGGCGGACCGCCCAGAGCCGGTCGATTTCGGTCTCGTCGATAGCCAGTCGGGCATCCAGTGCCAGCGCGCCGACGGCCTGCACCGCCGCCGCGCCGCGCTGCCACATGTCGTCGAAGTCGTCGCTCTCGATATCGGCAAGCAGCAGCCCGCCCGCCTCATGCAGCAGCCCGGGCCGTTCCGGTGTGGCCACGACATCGGCCACGAATCTGAGGAAGGAGCGGTCCAGGAACTCCAGCGTCGAGGGATCCTGCGTGCGAATTGCTTCGAGCGCCGCCACCAGATCGTCGCGACTCCGCAGCGCCACACGCAGCGAACCGCGCTGCGCCGGCACGGCGTCGAGCCGCAACCCGATATCGGTGATGAAGCCGAGCGTTCCCTCGGAACCGATCACGATATCGATCAGATCGCCGCTGGCGAGGTACTGATCGAGCGCGTAACCGGCGCTGTTCTTCGATACCCGGGGATAGCGGGCGCGAATCACGTCCGCATGCCGGCGAATGAGCGGCTCGGCCGTGTGGCGCCAGCGGACCGACACGGGGTGGTCGGTGTCAAGCGGGCGCCCCCGGGCGAGATCGAGAGGCCCGTCGGCGGTCAGCAGCATCAGGGTGTCGACCCAGCGGCGCACGCTGCCGTAGCGGACCGACCGGGCACCCGAGGCATTGGTCGACAACATGCCGCCGATGGTCGCGAATGCCGCACTCGATGGCTCGGGCGGGAGACGGAGGCCGGCGGCGCGGGCGGCGTTGTTGATGGCGCGGCAACTCACGGCGGGCGAAACGAACGCACGCCGCCCCTGGGCGTCGACATCGCACCGATCGGCCTCGTAGCCGGACAGGTCGACGACCACCCCGGGGCCGACGTTGCTGCCGTCCATGGCACTGCCGGCACCGCGTGGCACGAGGTGCCAGCCGGCGGCGCGCGCCCGGGTGATGACCGCCTTGAGTTCGGGGAATTGTTCCGGCCGGACCACGGCCTGCGGAATGATGCGGTAGGCTCCGGCGCCTTCGCTGTAACGTGCGCGCAGCGGAAGATCGGTGCGGACGGTGATCGGCTCAGTCATGTCCGCGCGATCCGTTCGGCGCGGCGGGCGACACACCGGAGCTTGCGGGAACGGGGCCGGCCCGCGCGGCGCTATCGCCGTATTGCCGCGCCATCCCGGCCAGCACGGCCGCCACGCGCTTGCCCGCGGCACTGCTGTCGGGAACCTCGCGCTCCAGGGTCCGCTCGTCGCGCGACGGATCGGCGTAGGGGATGTAGACGGCCTCGATCTGCACCAGGCTGAAGTTGGGTCGCGACGGCCCGACGAACGCA
The DNA here is from genome assembly GCA_963697065.1 of uncultured Gemmatimonadales bacterium. Classification (GTDB taxonomy): domain Bacteria; phylum Gemmatimonadota; class Gemmatimonadetes; order Gemmatimonadales; family GWC2-71-9; genus Palsa-1233. Next base: position 1,088,621 of record CAVOMQ010000001.1, on the reverse strand, counting down.
CGCACCTTCACCACGTTCGGGCCGATGTGCCGGGCAGCGGTCGGCTGCAACGTGATCGGATCGAACCACTCCGATTCCAGCCAGCCATCCTTCGGCTCGGTGCGCTCGACCGGGATGGAATCCGCGTGGAGCGCCAGCGCCGTCTCCCGTGTGGCCTGCGGAACCGGCAATTCGAGTTCGGCCTGTTGCGCCGCCGGCAGCGACGCGAACGGCGGACGGGTCGTGGTGGGGAAGCACGCGGCAGCGGCGAGAAGTGCGGCAGCGAGCGGCGCGCGGCTCATTCGTTCAACGCCTTGCGCACACCACGGGTGACGTCGCGGACCAGCGAGCCGACCGCTCCGAGCGGCGGTTCGGCCGTCGCACCACTGCCCAGAGCTGGCCGGCGCTCGAGGTCGTCGAGCGCGCGTTCCAGGCCGATCCGGGCCCGTGCCACGAAGCGGCGGAACAGCGATCCCAGCCACCACGGCAGCACCACGAACGGAGCGGATATCACCGCCGCCAGCGGAACCGGGGCACCGAGGACGGCCATCAGCACGAAGCCGAGAACGCCGAGACCACTGACCAGCGTGGTGACGCCGGCCACGAGGCGACGCGTTGCCCGCAGCGAGGCGGACAGCGTGACGTGGACGAATCCCGGTTCGAGCGGCGTGAATCCGGCGACGACCAGGTCGACCCTGTTGAGATAGGGCCGCGAGCGGCGGCTGTCGAACATCGCCGCCGCGCGGCGCACCGCCCCCGCCAACGCGCTCATCGGCTCGTACGTGATGCGCTGCACCGTGGCGCGCTGCACCACGAAATGTTCGTCACGCTCCAACCACCGCGACACGCTGCGCGCAATGGCGTCCTCGCTCCCCTGCACCACGCGCGCCGACGTCACGTCGGCGCGGCCGAAGATCCGGTCGGTGGTCGTCGCCGGTGCCGGCGGTGCCAGACGGGTCCGTTCCTCGAGCAGCGCCTGACGGAGATGTTCGGCGGGAATGCCGACTTCGGTGCCGAGCGCCAGGAGCTCGTCTTCGCTGAGCCCTTCACCGATGTCGCGCGAGGCGGCCTGCAATTCGGCCGCGCGCTGGAGCACGCGCTCGAAGGCGGCGCGGTCGATCCGCTCCGGAAGATTCGAAGGCATCACGCACCCCAGAGCCGGCCACCGCACTCCGGGCAGTGACGCCAGCCACGTTCCACGGCCTCGCCGCAGGCGGCGCATTTTGGCTGCCGCTGATCGGCGCCGCAGAACGGACAGAACTTGACCTGGCGACCGGACGGCAGCCCTTCGCCACAACTCCAGCACGGTCCGCCGGCCGGCGGCGTGAACTCGATGGTGGTGAGGAACGCCGGCGGCGGATCGGCGGCGGCGGGTGCCCTGGACGCGGCGGTTTCCTCGGCCGGCGCGGGCGTTACCGGCAGCGGAATCACTTCGCTGTCGGGCCGTGGCGGCGGCGCCCACTTCGACTCGTCGCGCGACGCCGGCATCGGCAGCACACCGTCGAGACGCGCCACGGTATCTTCGGTGAACTCCAGTGTCGCCGACCGGAGCAGGTCAAGGTTGGACAGATCGGGGAGTTTCGACGCCATCGTCGAGCGCGCCATTTCGGCGGCGCCGACCGGCTGCACCGTCATCAACCGTCCCTCTTCGGCGATCAGCCGCAACACCAGCGCCTCGTAGTCTTCGCTGACGTCGATGCCCAGCAGGCGGCGTGCGGTCTTGTACGGCAGCAGGTGATCGAGCACCGCCGCCACGGTGATCGGTTGGGCGGCGCGCTGGTCGTCGGCGCGCCATTGGGCCAGCAGCGTCGCGGCGAAACGTTCCAGATCAGTCATCGTCCCTCCTCCGCGAGGGCAAGGCGTTGGCCGCCGGCCAGTTTGCGTTCCAGCACACCGAACGCGGCGTCCGGATCATAGTCGACATAGCGCCCCGCGGCGCGCTTCCGTTCGAACCAGTCGTCGAATCCCGAATCCACCAGGCCGGCCGACGTATGCTGATCGGTGGCGGCGGCGACCGCGAGGTCGTTGGCATACTCGTTCTTGGGGTGGCCGGCGTGGCCGCGCACCCAGCTCCACTGGACGTCGTGCAGGTCCAGCGACTGCCACAGCGCCCGCCACAATTCGAGATTCTCGATGGCGCCACCCTTGCGCGTCCAGCCGCGCGCCTGCCAGCCGGGCGCCCATTCGCGAATCCCCTTGACGAGATACTCGGAGTCGGAAACCACGGCCATCTGCAGGCGCCGCCCCTTGCGCGCCAGCAGTTGCAGCGCGGCGATGGCGCCCGCGAGTGCCATCCGGTTGTTGGTAGTATCGGGCGAGTGGATGAAGAAATCGCGTCGCACCACACCCGCCGGGGTGCGGATCTCGACCAGCCCGCCCGCGCCGCCCGGATTGGCCCCCTCGCGTCCGTTGCCGAGGCAGCTCTCGTCCAGGTGCAGCACCGCGATCGGCACGACACCGGTCATGTGTCGAGCACCCGGAAATCGTCGAGCTCATCGAGCACGAACACCAGGTCTTCCCCCGTCATCGCGAGATGGCCGATCAGCGCGTCGCGGCCCCGGGACTGCGTCAACCCGGCGGCCACCACGACGTATTCGTCGCCGCGGCGGCGCAGGATCGCCCGGCGGCGGCGGCGCACCGCGCTCTCGAGTTGTTCCATCCGCTCGGGCGTCCAGCGCATCTCTCCCATGGCGTCAGGCGGTGGTGAGCGATACACCGCGCCCGACCCGGATGGTGCCGCGGTCGGCGGTGAGGCGCCCGATGACCGCGCGCGCCGGTGCAAGCTCGTGTTCCAGTTGCCGCAGCAGGACGGGCAGCCCTTCCGGCGCCACGGCGAGCAACAGTCCGCCCGATGTCTGCGCGTCGCACGCCAGCAGCTGATCGGCCGGCGCGATCGCGTCGTCCCAGTCGGCGCCGGTCGCCTCCCGATTCCGCCTGGTGCCACCGGGAACGACGCCGCGTTGCGCCAGCTCGCGCGCGCCGTCGAGCAGCGGCAGGCGATCGAAGTCGATCTCGGCACCAGTGCCGCTTGCGGTAACGACATGCTGCAGGTGTCCCAGCAGCCCGAAACCGGTCACGTCCGTGGCACAACGCACCGACACCGTTCGCGCGGCGCGCAGCGCGCCGTCGTTGAGAGTCGTCATCGACCGCACCGCCGCGGCAAGCCATTCGGACGTGGCCTGGTCCCGCTTGGCCGCGGTGGTGATGATGCCGGTACCGAGCGGCTTGGTGAGCACGAGCAGATCGCCGGGACGGCCGGCGGCATTGGTCAACAGCTGGTCGGGGTGCGCCTCACCGATCACCGCCATCCCCAGTTTCGGTTCCGGGTCGTCGATGGAATGGCCTCCGACCATCGGCGCGCCAGCTCGCATCAGCACCTCCGACGCCCCCTTGAGGGCCATCGCGAGGAGTTCGAAGGGGAGCGCCGTCCGGGGCCAGGCCACGAGATTGAGCGCGAACAGCGGGCGGCCGCCCATGGCATAGACGTCGCTGACGGCGTTCGCGGCGGCGATCGCGCCCCAGTCGGCCGGATCGTCGACGATCGGCGTGAAGAAATCGACGGTCGCGATGAGGCAGCGGTCGGGGGCGATCCGGTAGACGGCGGCGTCGTCGCGGGTCGCGGCGTCGACCAGCACCGCCGGATCGCTGATGGCTGGGAGCCCCAGGAGCACTTCGGCCAGGTCGGCGCTGCCCAGCTTGCAGGCACAACCGGCGCCGTGCGAAAACGCCGTCAGGCGGACCGGTCCGGCGTGCGTCGGCATCGTCATGCGGGGAAGCTAGCCGGGGCCAGCCGACGCGGGCAGCACATTCGCCGGCCGATCGCCGCCCGGCGCGAAAACGACAGCGCGCCCCGGAACCGTCCGGGACGCGCAGTCCGACAGGGGCCCGCGGCGGTCAGCGCCGCTTGCGTCCCTTCGCGGCCGAACGCCTTGCCGCTTTCCGCTTCGGTGCCGCCTTCCGCGCCGGCTTCCGGCGCGCGGTCTTCTTCGGAGCCGCCTTGCGACCGGCCTTCTTCGCGGCCTTGCGGGGCGCGGCCTTCTTGGCTGCCTTCTTGGCTGCCTTCTTCGCGGCCTTCTTTGGTGCCGCCTTGGCCGCAGCGGGCTTGGCCGCGGGCTTCGCCGGCGCCTTGCGGGCCGGCTTGGCCTTCTTGCGGGGACGGCTCGGCACCGCGCCGGGAGCCGGCTCCGGAATCTCCATTCGCGGCGCGGACGCCGGAACGAACGCCGCTCCTTCGAGCGACCCATACTGGAAATCGAAAGATCCTTCGCTCATCGCCATTTGGTGCTCTCCTGCGCCGGAGCGGTAAAGAGGGGGTGAAATGCGGGTGCCGTTGCCGAGCCACTCGGGGTTGCACCACGCGCATCGGCACGGCACAACGCGCTATAATATGTCGCGTCACTCTGTCGCTTCTGCAAGGTGTCCGTTCGCGGCCATGCGCGCACTCTGCCTTACCGCCACGGGCGGACCAGAACATCTCACCCTGATCGACGGCCTCCCGGCGCCGGCGCTCAGCCGCCCGGACCACGTCCGGGTGGGCATTCGCGCCATCGGGCTCAATCACCTCGACCTCTGGGTGGCTGACGGCATTCCCGCCGTTCCGATTCGGGACTTTCCGCATATTGTCGGCTCCGACGGCGCCGGAGTGGTCCTCGAGACCGGCCCGGACGTGCATGACCTTCGCCCCGGCGACCGGGTGGTGATCAACCCCGGCGTCTCCTGCGGCGAGTGCGAGCCATGCCGCGCCGGCGACGAGGTGTTCTGCCGCCGGTTCGGCGTGCTGGGCGAACACGTCCCGGGGACGGCCGCCGAGGAGATCGTGCTGCCGGCCCGGAATCTCCGGCCGATCACCGGCGAATGGAGCTGGCCGGTCGCCGCCGCATTCACGCTCTCGACGTTGACCGCCTGGCGGATGCTGGCCACGCGCGCCCGGCTGCAGGCCGGCGAACGGGTGTTGATCTGGGGCATCGGTGGCGGCGTGGCCATCGCCGCGCTGCAGATCGCCACCCATCTCGGCGCGAGAACCGGCGTGACCTCGTCGTCACCTGACAAGCTGCGCGCGGCGGCGGCGCTCGGCGCCGAACTCGGCATCGATCACGCCCGGAACCCCGACGTCGCGGCGCGCTTCAAGGAGCACTTCGGCGGCCGCGCCGACGTGGTGGTGGACTCGGTCGGGGCGGCCACCTGGGCGAGGTCGTTGCAGGCGCTCGCCCCGGGCGGACGGTTGGTGTGCTGCGGCGCGACCACCGGTCACGACGTCGGCATCGACCTGCGCCGGTTGTACTGGTTCCAATGGTCGCTGCTCGGTTCGACGATGGGCACCTCGCGCGAATTCGCCGAAGTGGTGACCCTCGGCAACACCGGCGCCCTCCGGCCGCCGATCGACAGTGTCCGGCCATGGAACGAGGCGCTGGCGGCGTATCGCCGCATGGCGGCCCATGAACAGTTCGGCAAACTGGTACTCGAGGTGACATCGTGAACGCCATCCTCGACCGGCTCCAGGCCGGTCTGCAGCAGATCGGTGCGGTCCTTCCGGCGGTGCTCTTCGCCGCCATCATCCTCCTCGCCGGCTATTTCGTGGCGCGCCAGATCGAACGGTGGGTCGACCGCACCCTGAAGCGGATGGACTTCAACCGGGTGGCGGAACGCGGCGGCCTGGGCGAAGCGGTGGCGCGTACCGGTGGCGGCCTCGATCCGGTGCACACCGTCGGCAAGCTGCTGTTCTGGCTGGTGATGCTGATCGTCATTCTGCTCGCCTCGGCGGCGCTCGGACTCGACAGCATCAACCGGATGTTCGGGATCATGATCGCGTTCATTCCGACGCTGATCAGCGCCATCGTGATCGTCATCCTGGGCCTGGTGATCGGCGAATTCGTGCGGGGATTGATCCTGGCGTCGGCCGGCGGCGTCGAAGGCGTCCCGGTGCTGGCCAACGCGGCGAAGGGGTCGGTGGTGGTGATCGCCGTGTTCATGGCGTTGCAGCAGCTTGGCGTGGCGGAGGAGATCGTCACGGCCGCGTTCACGCTGATCGTCGGCGCCGTCGCGCTGGCGGTCGGCCTGGCATTCGGGCTGGGCAACACGGGACTGGCCGGTGAAATCACGCGCCGGTGGTACGACGGGCATCAGCAGCGCCGGCGAGCGCGAGCCGAAGAGGAAGCGCGGCGTGCGGCCGAGGATCGCGACCGCGAAGAACCCTAGCGGCCCGCCTCGGCGGGAATGACGTACTGCAGCAACCGCACGCCGCCCGGGAACTGCTCCGCCATGAGCACGTGATTGCCCGCCAGGCCGACCGCCGTGCCGCGGCTGGGCACGTCAACGTAGAACAGCACGCCGGTGGAATCGACCACCTGGAACGCGCGCACCGGCGCCAGCGCGGTGTCGCTCTTGAACAGCCACATCCGTCCGTTCTGGCCGGCAAAGACCTGCTCGAACGGTGACTTGACCGCGGCAAACGGAAGTCGTGCGGCGATCGGGCGCTGATCCTCAGGATAGCGCTGCAGGTACAACTGGCGGTCCATCTGGGTCACCGGCAACACCCGGTCGGGAAGCGGCCTGGTCCTGACCGGCTTTCCGCCCGCGCGCGAATGCCATTCGATCTGATTCTGGTAGACGCGCGCGAGCCACAGCGTGCCGTCCGGTTCGACGCCCCAGAGATCCGACCCGGAGAGCGCGCGGCGCTGGTAGCGATTGCCGTTCATCCCCTGGGTGATCGCGAGGTCGGGTGCCGCGAGGCGCGCCAGCGTGTCGAATCGGGTGAGCTGCGGATCGCCGCGCACGACCGCGGCGCTGTCGAGCAGCCCGCTGCCGTCGTCCTTGGGCTCGGGGTCGATCTGGAAGTACCACTGCCCGGCGGCGTCGCGCCCGCGAGGCAGCGCCCCGCGCAGCACATCCGGCATGGGCCACGCCGCGAGCTGTTTGCCGGCCTCGGTCCAGGCCGTCACGCGGCGGAGGCCCCAGTCGGCCACCAGAATGGTGTCGCCGGCGCCGATCAGCGTCGCGGCGTCGGGCACGGCCGCCTTGGTGATCCCGGGATAAGGGCGGACGGAATCGCTGCCGAAATCGGCGATCAGCACGCGCCCTTCGACCGGCGCCAGCACCACCCAGCGGTTTTCGCCGTCGGGAACGGCGCCGGTAACGGAGACCACCGGCACCACCAGCGAGTCGGAACCCGGGGCGGGCTGGCTGTGGTAGACCGGCGGCGGCGAAGGCGGCGGCGCGCACGCCGCGGCCAGCGCCGCCAGTGTGATGGCGCGGATCGCGATGCGGTGCAACGTGGTGAGCGTCATGGGCATCAGAACGAGCAGAAGCCCCCGGAGGTTACAAATGATTGCGCGGGCAGTGCCCGTTCCCGAAAACAGTTACAAACTGCTCGACGAACGCGGCATCACGATCGGGCGCATCATCGCGCCTCGTTTCCCACTCGACAAGGCACCACCCGACGACACGGTGTTCCTGGAACGAAGTGACCGGCCGGTCGATGCGACGCTGCCGGGACAGCCCGACGAGAGGCGCCGACCGGAGTCGAACCGGTGATGGAGGTTTTGCAGACCTCTGCCTTACCACTTGGCTACGGCGCCGCGGGGTCAAAGCTGGCCCGGCGGGGCCGCTTTCTCAACCCGGCGCGCGGTGCCGGTGTGGTCAGCCGATGGTCAGCGAGGCCGCCGCGGAGTCGTACTGCACCGGATACGTCGAGAGGTTCGACGTCGGTTGTCCGCCGGTCCATGCGCCGGTCGCGGCAAACTCGGCGCCGTGCCCGGGGCAGTAGAATGTCCCGCTGACGGCTTCCACCGTGAACCCGCGGTGCGGGCAGACCAGTGAGAGTGCGACGAACGTGTCGGCGCCGGTCCGGGAGACAGCGATCGGTTTGCCCCGGGTGAGATTGGTGGGGAGGACCGCGATTCCCCCCACATTCAGCAGCGGCGGATAATCACCGATGTTGATGGTGAACTGCGGTACGGTCGCCGACGTCGCGTTCGCCGCGCATCCCACCAGCAACCCCGCCGCCGCCAGCCGGAACGCCTGCTCCAGAAAATCGCGCCGGCAGAGGCCACGGCACGGCGCCGGAGCGCCCGGCAACCCCGACGCTATGCCGGCAGGGTGATCTCGCTCGCCATCCATACGGCTGGCTCCTTGTCGTCGCGGTGCATGGCCTCGACGTCGACGACGATCTCGTTCCCCGCCAGGGCGATGGAGAATCGATCCATGTTGCGGGTGGCCCGGCCGGAGATGAAGGTCCCGTCCGGCCGGTACCTGGAATGGTGCTTGGGGCACTGGAACTCGTCGTCGCCAGCATTCCAGTGCAGCGTGGCATTCTGGTGCGGGCAGGCGAGGTTGAAGGCGAAGATCCGGTTGTTCCAGCGGACCAGAATCACCTGGTTGTCGCGATCGATCTGCACGCCGTCCTGCACCGGCACCGGATAACTGGGGTTGTGCCCGAACACGCGCCGAGGGGTGATCGGCACGGGTTCGACGAGCGCGGCCACGCCAGGTGGCATGCCGAGCATCACCAGGGCGCCCACGGCGGAGCCACTCAGGCGCTGCAGGAATTCCCGGCGGACCAGCGGGCAGGATTCGCATGCTGACGGGTCGTTCGAAGAGGATTCGGTGGGCATCGTTTCCGACTTTCGAGTAAGACTCGGGCGGCGATCAGGCGACATTCGTCAAGGCGGCACCGGCGGCGACCGCCCCCGCCCAGAGCACCAGGCTGCACCACGACGCCCGCCGCAGCCGTCGCCAGAGGCGTTCCCCGCGCGTCCTCCGGCCGTCATCGATCGTGTTCGGGTCGAGCCGGAGGAGCGATCGCTCGGTGCGGCGCAGCACCGCGCCGTTGATCACCAACAGGCCGACCAGCCCGAGTTTGACGTAGAACACCGGCGACGCGATGAAGCTGTCGAGGTCGGCCGCGGCCAGCGCCACGCCGCTCAGCACCAGCACCGCGAGCGCGATCAGCACCGGCCGGTGCACCGCTTCGAGATGGCGCAGTTGCCGGTGGGCGGCGCCACCGTCACCGAGCCGGGTGCGGAGCGTGGCGCGATCGGCGGCCACCGCGAAGCCTCCGCCGAACAGCAGTGACATCAGGTGCACCGTGGTCACGCTGGTCGACACCGCCGTCGAATCCGACATCAGCGACTGCCACGGGGCCAGCAGGTGAATCACGGGGGCGAGCACGCCGGTCATCGTCAATGTTTCCAGAGCCACATCATCAGCGTCGACGCCGTCGCCAGACTCATCGACCCGATGGCGATGTTGCGGTGATGCACCGCGCCGGCGTCGGTGCGGCGCGCGCCACGGGCGGTCTGCGCCGCCCACAGAAAGCCGGCGTCGGCGGCGAGCATCGTCAAGCCATGCAACGTGCGCACGAAGCGGCCGTTGGGGTCGTGGCGCGCGTCCCAGAGATTCCAGACGCCGGTGACGGTGTTGATCGCGAACAGCGCGCCCAGGCCCATCGCGACCATCTGATGCGCCGAGCGCAGCCCGCGCGGCCTGGTGAGACTGGTCCGCTCCACGTTGAGGAGCCGCTGGCCCAGCACGTATTCGGCGGCGAACAGCGGCAGCTCGGCGTAACTCGCGATGAGATGGATGCGCAACCGGACGCCGTAGCCGTTGCCATAGAACACCGCCCGCGGCCGGCCGCCGGTGTCGCGCACCACCGCGAAGTTGCCGTTGGCGTCGATCAGCAGCGGGGCACCGGCGGTGCCGAGCGTCTCATCGACGGTCGGGATGCGCGGGGAGATGGCGGCCGGAGCCACCGTGTCACCGGCGGCCTGTTGCGCCGCCAGCGAAGGCGACACACCCGTGGCCGCCAGCACGACGCCGGCGCCAAGCAGTCGCCAACAGGTCATTGCCCGGTCGAGCCGAGAGGGATGCGATACCGGGTTTCACCTGGTGCGGCACCCGGATCCGGCGCGCGACCGGTGGGATAGACGCGGACGCCGCCGACATAGATCGGCGTCGCGCGGAGCGCCACCGGCAGTGCCACGTCGAATTCCGTGGCCGCCACCCGGTTCCGGACCGTCACCCCGCTGTCGCTCACGTCGTACGCCACGTCGCCACCGCGGGCGCCGATGGTAACGTCGCTGTCGGCGGTGAGCGTGACGACGAGCGTGCCGGCGGCCTGCGCGTGCTGCACGACGATGGTCATCGCCGCCGGGTGGGGGATGACGACGCCGGCCGCGGCCGGCAACGACTGCAGCGGCGCCGAGGGGGCGGCGGAGCTCGCTGCAGCCGCCGGCACGGCCGCCGGGCGGCGCACCAGCCAGCGGTGCACCGGAGACGATGGCAGCGCGGCAGCGGCCAACGCGGTGGCGACCGTCAGGCCGCCGGCCAGCGTCAACCGGACCCAGGCCCGCCGCCGCGGGCGCGCCGCGCGCCGGAAGAGTTCCGCGGCGGGCGCCGGCCGCACCAGCGGATGGTCCAGCGACGCCAGCAGGCCGTCGAGTTGCGCCGCCTCGCGCTGGAGGGCGTCGGCCCGCTCCCGGCAGGCCGGGCACCCGGCCAGATGCGCCTGCGCCCCGGGCGTCTCGCCGTCGAGCGCCGCCAGCAGCCCGGCGTCGTCGAGGTGGCGGTCAGACATCGCCGCCCTCCGTGTCGTTGTACACTTTACGAAATGATTTCATAGCACGCAATAGCACCGAGCCGATGCCGGTTTCCGCCAGCGACAGTGCGGCGGCGATTTCACGATAGCTGTAGCCCGCGTGACGCATCAGCAGCGCCTGGCGGTCGCGCGGCGCCAGCTCCGCCAGCAGGCGGCGCACCGCGTCGCGCCGTTCCGACGCCAGCAGCTCGGCCGCCGGGTCGGTCGAGGATGCGGGGAGCGGGACCGCATCCGGCGCCGCCTCCAGCAACCGGCGCCGCCGGCTGGTCCGCCGGGCTTCGTCGCGGAGGAGATTGGTGGCCACGGTCACCAGCCACGCCCCGGACTGCTCCGGCATGGCGCCACGGGTGAAGAGACGCACGAACGCCTCCTGGGCCACGTCGGCCGCCAGCTCGGGGTCGCCCGAGAGGCGGTCGAGGTACTGGAACAGCCGGGGATACTGCGCGTCGTAGAGCCGCGTCACCGCCGCGGCGAACGCGTCGGCCTCGGAGTCAGCCACGTCGCGTATCCGGACGATCCGCGGCGACTCGGCGGCGGGAACGGGGGTCAGTGTCAAGCACGTCACGGCAGGAGAACGTTCCAGGGGCGCCCGGTGTGACACACGACGGACACATGGCGGTCCTCAGAAGATCCAGCCCAGCTCCATGCTCAGCCCTCGTGGCGTGCCGCGAAGCAGGCGCTGCGTGCCGTCGCTGAGCTGCGCGACGCCGACGGGGTCGCGCGCATTGAAGAGGTTCTCGACGCGCACGGTGGTGAGCAACGTCTGATGACGCCCGGCGAGCGACACGGACCAGCTGTGGCGCAGGCCCAGGTCGACGCGCGTCATGTCGGGAAGACGGAAGGCGTTCACCATCCCGCCCGCCGACACCGGTGTGCCGCCCAGATCACCGCCACCACCGAACTGCTGGTATGGCCGCCAATCGACGGGCGAGGCGACCGCCGACACCGGGTTCCCCGCCCCAGCCGTCACCGCCACCTGCGCCAGCGTGCCGGTGCCCAATCGGTAGGAGAAATTGCTGCTCAGCGCCCACGGGCGATCGAATCCCGAGCGGTAGAGGAGATTCCCGGCGCGTCGTTGGGAACGGCCGACGCCGAGCGCCGTCTGCCACGAAACGCGCCCGTGAAGCAGGACTGCTCCGGCAGTCACCCCGGTGGCGGTCCCGCCACCGACGGCGAGTGAATCGGCCACGAACAGCCCCGTCGTCGTTGCCGCCGGAAGAAGCAATCCGTTCCACCGGCGCGCGTATCCCTCGAGCGACACGGAGAAATCGCCGGAAAAACGGTGCCGCACGCCGCCGGTCAGTTCGTCGGACTCCGCCGTCGGAATGCCGTGACCCGACGCCATCGGCAGATCGATGCCGACCACGCTGCCGAGGAGATTCTCGTCGTTGAGCATCGGCTGCAGCACCTGATGCGCGCGTCCGGCCGCGAAGTCGAAGCGGGTGTCCGCCGTTGCGAGGAATGACACGGTCATGCGCGGATCGAACACCACCATGCCGGCGGGATCGGTGGTGGCGCGGATCCCGCCGCTCAACGCGATCCGCGCCAGCTGCCGGTTCCCGGCGAGATAGGCCGAGGCAACGAGCGGCGCGTTTCGCAGATCGAGCAGCGCCGGATCTGCCACGTTCGATGTCACCCGGTATGTGGTGACCGGCCGCAGCAGCGAGACACCGGCCTGCCATGGCCCGGCGTCGACGTCGCCCTGCACGCCGGCCTCTCCGATGCTGCTGTGAAGCAGTTCCGACACCCCGCTGGTGGGCCACTGGATGGTCGCCCTGGCGCCTGCCCACCAGGCGCGCACCGAGAATGTCCGGTTGCGGCTGCCGCCGCTCCAGGACGCGCCCAGCGACGTGCTTCCCCAGCCGAGATCGGGCGCTGCACCGCTACCGGCGTCGCCGTCGCCATGGGGCAGCGTGGCGGCCACCGGTTCCAGCCCGAGGTTGTTGCCGGTCGCGAAGCTCACCAGGCGCAGCGTACCGCCAAGCCACGGCAGGCGTGCGCTCCCGGTGAAGTCACGATAGCCGTTGACGGCCGTGCCGCCGTCGCCGTCGCTGAGCAGGTCGCGGAACGACGCTCGCGCGCCGATCAGGTAGCCGCCACCCCGTCCCACCGGGCCGCGGATCAACGACCGGGCGTCGGTCAATCCGACGGCACCGGTGCTGCCGACGCTCGACATCCCCGAATCGGCCGTCTGCATGTCGATGATGCTCGACAACCGCGTGCCGAACCGCGTCGGCAGCACGCCGCTGTACAGGCCGAGCGTGGCGATTGCGTCGGGTTCGACGGCGCTCGAGGTCGCGGCGTAGTGTGTCGCGTCGAACAGCGGAATGCCGTCGAGCAGCACCTCGTTTTCCATCGCCCCGCCGCCGTGCACGCTGAGCGACGTGGCCATTCCCGCGCGCCCCGCGACGCCGGGCGCCTGGAGCAGCGCACCGAACGCATCGGCTGATTGTGCCACCGCCCCCGATTGCCAGCCCCGATCCAACCGGTATTCGCCGAGGCGGCCGGCGCTTACCGGGCCCAGCGCCGAGACCGGTGGCCGGTCCGGGGCCGCGGCGACACTGATATCCGGCAGGATCGTGAGCGATGCCGTGAGTGCCACGTCGAGCGGGAGATCGAGCGAGTCGGGAAGGTCGACGCCGATTTCGCGGGTGTAATATCCGATTGCGTCGATGCGGATCTCATGAAAACCCGCCGGGAGCGACGCCACCGTGTAGCGTCCGGCGGAGTCGGCGCTGGCGCGCGGCATCCCGTCCACCGCGATCTGCGCGCCGGCGATGGGCGCGCCGGTGGCCGCCGAACGGATGGTGCCGTGTACTCCGCTCGGCCCGGTTCCCAACAGCACCTGGTGCAGCGCCAGCAGAATCCGGAAAATCGGTGACTCCTGTCGTCTGCCCCGATCAGCGCGGCCCCGGTGCGAGGCCGCCCGTTCAAAGCTAACCGGATCGTGGCGCCGGCTTCCGCCGGACACCGCCGCTCAGCGCAACAGCGCGCGCACCCGGTCGCGGTAGGTCCGACCGGTCACGACCTGGCTTCCGTCTTCGAGCAACAGGACGGATTCACCCTGGAACCAGGGGTGGATTTCGCGTACCCGCGCGACGTTGACGATGTGCGACCGGTGAACCCGCAGGAAAAGTGTTCGCGGCAGGCGTTGCTCGACGCTGCTGAGACTTTCGCGCGCCTCGACCACCGTCCCACCGCGGAGGCTGAAACGCGATACGTCGCGGTCGGCTTCGACCCGCTCGATTTCGTCCACCCGTACCCGCAGCACCCGCCCTTCGGCCCGGATCGCCACCCGGCCACCGGGAGCTCGCGCCGCGATTTCCGCCGGCCGACCGGTGCGGGCCACCACCGCCCGCCGGGCGCGATCGAGCGCGCCGAACAACCGCTCCCGTTCGAACGGCTTGACGAGATAATCGACCGCCTCGACGCCGAACGCGTCAACGGCGTGCTGGTCGAAGGCGGTGACGAAGATCACCAGCGGACGGTGATCGCCGTCGAGGCGCTCGAGCACGCCGAAACCGTCGAGGTCGGGGAGCCGCACGTCAAGAAAGACGAGATCGGGGCGGTCACGTTGCAGCACCGCGACCGCATCCTCACCGAACGCACATTCGCCCACCACCTCGACGTCCTCCTGCGGGACCAGCAGCTCGCGGATCCGCTGCCGTGCCAGCGGCTCGTCGTCGACAATGACCGTCCGGATCGCTTTCATGCCGCCACCTCCGCCACCTGGCGCGGCGCCAGGTGAAGCGGCAGCACCACCTCCGCGACTGCCCCTCCTTCCGCACGGTTCCGGACCTCGAGCCGGAAGTGATCGCCGTAGAGGTGTTCCAGCCGTGCGCGCGTCGTGCTCAACCCGATGGCGCCACGGCGACGGTCGAACGTGCCGCTCGGAAGTCCGGCGCCATCGTCGCGGACTTCGATCAGCAGCGCGGCGTCGCGGCGGCGCACCACCAGATCGAGCTGTCGCGGCTCGCGCGACGGCGCCACCGCGTGATGCACGGCGTTTTCCACCAGTGGTTGCAGCAGGAAGTTGGGCACCATCGCGTCGCGCACGTCCGGGTCGACGTCGATGGAGACACGGAGCCGCTCCTGGAAACGGATCCGTTCGACGTCGAGGTAGGCGCGGGCGAACTCGAGTTCCTTGACCAGCGGGACTTCGTGGATGCCGTCGGTCTGCAGCGCCAGGCGCAGCAGCTGGCTCAACTTGGCGATCATCACCTCGGCGCGCTCGGGATCGGAGGGCATCAGCGCACACGCGGAGTTGAGCGTGTTGAACAGGAAATGGGGGCAGAGCTGGGCGCGGAGGGCGCTCAGTTCGGCGGTGGCGACTTTCGCCGCCAGTTGCGCCGACTGCAGCCGCTCGTCGTCGAGCACATGTTGATAGTGGGCGACGTACACCAGCCCCACCAGCAGCCAGTAGATCATCAGGTCGCCAGCCATCTGGCCCAGCGACCAATGCGCCGATCCCGGGGGAAACCCGGTCGCGAGCGGCACCACGGTGGCGTCGAGCAGCGACAGCGCGCCCCGCGACAGCGCGAAGTGCAGCTCGCCGACCACCAGACCGATCGCGGAGTTGAGCACGATGAACCTGGCAACGCCGGGACACGTGGGCCACCAGACCGGCAGTTGCAGGATGCCGAACAGCAGCGCGACCCACACCAGCCACGGCACCGTCTGGGCGGCGAAGAGCGGCCAGAAGCTGGCCGGCAGACCGGCGTCGAGCAGCACGGCGTGGGCCTGCAGGGCAAAGACGGCGCCGGCGAGCGCCGCCAGGACGGTGGCCCCGCCCATCACTTCGAGTCTGCGGCGGATGGTCAAGCGAACCGTCCCGATCAGAGGTGCGCGAAGTCTGCGGTCATTTCGGAGACCAGGCAAGCTGGCGAGCGGACCGCCCGGTCGGCGGCGCGAGGGGGCCGTCGCGCCGGACCGGACGGGCCGATCTACTGCCCTCCGTAGGGATACGGGTCATACGTGGTGTCGCCCGGCGACTTGGTGTAGCTGGTGTCTGGCGGCGTGGTGGTGTCGCGGTTGCCTGCTGCGCCGGTACCGCCGTCGGCGGCCGTCACGATCACCGTCCCGGTCATGCTGGGGTGGATGGAACAGTGGTACGTGTACGTCCCCGCCTGCGCGAACGTCCGGCTGGCGCTGGTGTTGGCCTGGGGATGCGCCGGGTCACCGATGTCATCGGGATGTCCGTTGATGTTGTCGAACGTGACCGTGTGCCCGACACCGCCGAACACCCACGTCACCGACTGTCCCGCGGCGATCGTGACCGTCGCCGGCGAGAACTGCAGCGACGGCGAGGCCTGCACCTGGCCAGACGTGTTGCCGTTGTTGCCGCCGTTACCCGACCCGGCGGTGGTGGGGCTGCCACCGCACGCCAGCAGGCCGATTGCCGCCAGCCCACCGCCTCGGCTCAGCCACTGTGATATCCGCATGAGCACTCCTCGGCCCCTGTGGGCCGCGATCTCGCGCCGTCGCCGGCGCATCAGTATTGGGACACGATGACGGTCCCGGTCATTTCCGGATGGATGCTGCAGTGGTAGGTGTAGGTCCCGACCGTGGCGAACGTGCGGCTCACGCTGGTGTTCGCCTGCGGGGCGTCCACGCTGCCGATATCAGCGGGTGCGCCCTGGGCGGCGGTGAACGTCACGGTGTGCCCGACGCTCTGGAACACCCACGTCACGTTGCTACCCACTTGCACCGTGATGGATTGCGGCGAGAACGCAAGCGACGCGAGCGCGGTGACGGTGTTGCCCCCGGACGACATCGTCATCCCCTTGCCGCCGCACCCCGCCACGACCAGCCCTGCCACGCACCGTGCCGCACGCCGGCCGTGCCTCGACCGCCAGGAACTTCGCGTCATCTCCGCCTCCCGGATTGACACCGTCGCCCCGGCACACGGAGCGGATCGGCGTGGGAGGAGGATCGCATCGACGGGGAACGGGGCCCAGAGATCGGCGATGAACGCCGGGAATCGACCGATCAAGCGACGCGCCCGGCGGATGACGGGCCGCGGGGGAAGGCCGGTCCGCGCGGCGACGGACGGGAGAATTACGCTCCGGGAGCCTTCGGTGTGATGCGCAGCGTCAGCTCGCGCCGGCAATTCTCGCACATGTGGTGTGTCGTGTCCGCCAGATGCGCGACACCGAGTCCGCCACCGAGGCGGTTGATGCCGCCGCATTTCGGACACGCCAGTTGCACCGGATCGAGCCGCGCCGTCGCCCGCATCTGCAACACCGAAACCGTGATGCCGCTGAAGAACACCAGCGGCACGCCGACGAAATGCACGATGGGAATGAACACGATCACGATGGTCAGCAACAGTGTGCCGGCCAGCATGCCGGCGCTTCGCTTGATCCGTTCGATGGGCGTGAATTCGACCAGCGTCGCATCGGTTTCGGTCGGTGGTTCTCCCTCGATCTCCAGCGTGACCCGTACGTGTCGTTCAGGCATCGATCAGTTCCCACTGCCGGTCCCGGTCGCCCCAGAAGATGAACAACATCACGAACCACACCGGAATGTCCCCGATGACCTTCATCACCAACCCGGCAAGCTGGATGTCGTTGTTGGCGGTGAGGAACGGCGTGACGCGCGGCGCCAGCTCGTAGAGGCGGTACAACGGCCAAGTGGAGAACACCATCATCATCGCTGGCACGGTGGGCGCGATCCCGGCCACAAACAGGTAGCCGATCATCCCCCAGGTACCGAGCCGGTGGAACGCCCCCGGCGCGATGACCGGCCACCAGAGCGCCATTCCGGCCACCAACCATGACAGGTCGACGGCCAGCGATCCGAGCTGCGACGTCATGGCGCTATCAACGACCGTCGGAAAGTGTGTGATAATGACGATGGCATCGTAGATCAGCAGTCCGCCGAGTGCTCCGGCAAGCCGACCGAGTAGCCAGTGACGACGTGATCCCGCCGGCGCGAGACGCGCCCATCCCTCGGCCGGCACACTGCGGAGCAGCGCGGGGCCGGCAAGGAGGGTCAGCAGCAGGAATTCGACGGTGTGCGCGCTGGCGAGATAGCCGGCGCCCAGTTTGCCGATGGGCCAGTCGAGGGCAGCCCACATGCCGAACCATCCGGCGAGGAACCAACCCCACGGGCGGCGCGGCCAATGGTGCACGCGACCCAGCGCCCACCACGCGATTGCGACCAGGATCAACAGCAGATGGACGCCGGGATACCACTGCCATGCCCACGTCCATGGCCTCCCGGTTGCCGAGCACCACCATTGCATGCCGAAAAGATAGTCGGCTCGACGGCGCCGGCCGGCCGCCTCCGGACTATCCAGTAGTGTCGAACTTCACCAGCAACGGCAGGTCGTGCGCCCAATCGCGCTGCCGGGTGTCCGGCGGATACTCCAGGTGCCCCAACCCGTCGCGGGTGTACACCACCACCTGCGCGGCGTGTCCGACGATGTAGTCGCCGGGCTTGCCGCTCGGCACCGTGGCGGTGTCCTTGACCGCCGGGAGCACTTGCACGATCCGCTGCGCAGCCTGCAACACCGAATCGGACGCGGTCAGCCCCACGAAGGTCGGATCGAACGCGGCGAGCCACTTGCCGATCACCGGCGGCGTATCGCGATCCGGATCGGTCGTCACGAACACGACGGTGAGGCGGCGCTGCACCTCTTCGGGCATCCGGTCGACCACGGCGGCGAGGTTGGCGATCGTGACCGGACAGATGTCGGGACAATGGGTGTAGCCGAAATAGAGCAACGTCACCTTGCCGGCGGTGGCGGACTTGAACGGGTACGGCTGGCCATGCGTGTCGGTAAAGACCAGGTCCGGCTTGGGAAGCGGCGAATTCAGTTCGGCGCCCACGAATCCGTGCGCGGAAAGTGGCTCGCTGCTGCCGGAACTGCACGCCGCCAGCAGCGCCGCCAGCAGCATCCCGCCCCGTTTCACGATCCGGCGATGACGCGGAACGGCACTGTTCCGCTGCTGCTGTGGCCGTCGTCGGACGCCACCGTGCGCCACTTGATGAAGTAGTTCCCCGGGGGCAGCGGCTTCGGCACCGCGGCGGTGACCGTCACGGGATCCTTGGTGCTCTTGACCACGAGTCGCGCGAATTCGCTGCTGTCGGCGTGCATGATCTGGATCACGGTGCCGGCGCGGTTGACCTCCTCGGTGAACGTCAGCGTCACCGTCGCCGGGGAATGCACCGCCGCGCCGCGCGCCGGAATCGACGACTTCAACTCAGCGTGGAATCGCGGCGTCGGGGACAACGCGGTCAGCGCCGCGACGGTGAGTACAGCCTTCAGCATCGACAGATCCTTGTGAAATGGGTTCACACGGCGCGGCGGTCGGTACCGCCAGCCGTCCCGTAACGCTAGTACGCGCGTCACCACAGGCAAGGCGGTGTCGTGCGGACCCGGGAACGCTATTGCCCACCGCCTCGGGGACCGGTCGAGAACACGAAGCCCTTGCCCACCACAAGCACCCAGCCGCCCGACTGGGCGTCGTTGCCGATGCGACGGGCGATGTCGATGCGGGTCGACTCGACATCGGGCGCGCGCGACGGGCCCAATCGCAGGCCGATCCCGATATCCCAACCGCTGCGTGGCGCATCGTCGGACCACCACGCACCGCCCTGGTCGACGAACGCCGCCAGCCCCACGCCGGTCACCTTCAGAAACTCCTGCGATACGGTGTACCGGTATTCGGCGGTACTGAACCACTCGCGGTCACCGGTGAAGGCGTGTTGCCGGAACGCCCTCGGCCCGACGCCGAGCCCCAGGTCGAATTCGGTGCCCGGCGCCGGGTGGCGCAGCGCACCGACCTCGCCGTGCACGATCAACTGATGGTGCACCGACGGCAGCAGCACTGCGGTCGCCCCGAGGGTCACCTCGCCGGAATCGAGTCCCGACGAGGTGTACAGTCCGCTGGCGGTGAAGTCCGCGGTGGCGAATCCACCGGTGAAGCCCACACCGGCGTGAAACGCGATGCCCGGGGCAATGCCGTCACGGGAATACCCGAGCCCGCGGGGCGCCGCCAGCGCCGAGATCCGGATGACGCTGCTCAGGTCGACGTCTTCGAGTCGCCCGAACGACTGATAACCGCGGACGGTGATGAAGTGCGCGTGACGCGCCTCGACATAGCCACCCAACGCGCCGGTTACCGAGTGGCCGGCGATGCCGGAGTCGATCGCCACCGCTTCGGGCGCGTAATCCTCGCGACGCACCTGGAAGATGGCGCCGGTCCGCAAATAGCCGGTGCTCGACGCGCGCAACGCCGTGCCGACGTCCACGCGGCCCAGGACATAGCGGCGCTCCAGCGAATCGTCCGGCTGATCCAGCCCGTCGCGGAACAGCAGCACCCGCCCACGTTGGGTGTCGAAGTCGAGTGACGCGCCGAACCGGGATTCGAGCGTACGATAGGGCCAGGAAATATTGCCCAGGAAGAATTGTCCGTCCGATTGGTCGGCGAACTCCAGCGTGCTGCCAAGCCGGCCGGCGACGAGGCGATTGCGGTGGAAGTAGAACAGCGTGGTGGTACGGTCGGGATTCTTCTGGTAGAGCACCTGCGCCTGGGTGATGGTGCCGAGGAGGTTGTCCTCGATCAGCGCCAGCGTGTAGGCCACCGAGCCGCCGGTCGAGTGGAACCGGAAATCGGGGCGGGTGGTCCAGCCGTCTCGCGTCATGACGGTCACTACCATCCCCGAATCGGTCAGGGTGTGCGCCATCTCGACCTCGCTGAACACCCCCAGCGCCCGGAGGTTGCGCGCCGTCTCGGCGACCTTCGCCGAGTCGTAGCGGTCGCCGACGGCAAAGAGGAATTCACGGCGGATCAACCCGGCGCGCGTCGTGATGTGCAGCGCGTTGGCCAGCCGGGGTACGAGCAGCGTCGAATCGGACGAGTCGAACACGTTGCGCCGATCGAGGACGATCCTGACGATGCGCGGCGCGGTGTCGGCGGGGATCTGGGCGCTGAGGACCGGTGGCAGAGCGAGCGCCAACGCGGCCGCGAGCGCAGCCTTCGTCACGGCAGGAGACTCAGCTCAGGCTCTCGAGCAGGCGCCAGAGCTCCAGAGGAGAGAATTCCGTGAAGCGTGCCTTGACGTCGGCGGCGCTCCATTCGCGGAAGATCCAGGCGGACGATCGCCGCACGTCGCCGGCGACGAAGTGCACCCGCCCGGCGGTGACCGGGCCGTCCTGCCGGGTTTCGAGGTGCACCGACCACGTCGTACCGCCACGGGCAAGATCGCCCATGTGATCGGCGTTCGAGAGATCGATGGTGTCGGGCGGCGGAGTCGTCATGGGCGCACCGGGGAAATTGCTTCAAGGGTAGTGGAAATGGCGCGGCGGCGCCAGCAGGGCGGACTATATTTGCGGTATCTCATGAGTCGATCGCCGAACCTCCCGGAGCGCCCGTGACCGCCAACGCGTCTGCGTCTTGTCCCCGCTGCGGTGCACCCGCCAGCGGCAACTTCTGCTCCAGCTGCGGCACGCCGCTCACGCCGCGGCAGTGTGCCACCTGCGGCGCCGTGCTGTCACCGGGTGCGCGATTCTGCCACAAATGCGGCGCGCCAGCCGACGCCGGTGCCGCCGCCGCTCGTCCCGCACCGCCCCAGCGGCCCGCACCGGTCCCCTGGCCGCCCGCGCCCGGCGCCTACCCCGGCGCGCCGTATGCCCCGCGTGCCATGCAACCGATGCCCGCATCGGCCGGGAATCGCACGCCGTGGATCATCGCCGGCGTGCTGGTGGTCGTGACGGTGGTGGCGGTGCTCTACGCGGCCGCACACCGCATCGGCCCCTCGGCACCATCGATGGCCAACGCCGGCAATGCCGGTACCGGCCAAGCCACCACCGGTGCTCCGGCCGGCTTCCCCACCGGACCGGCGCCCGACATTTCCAGCATGACGCCGCGCGAGCAATTCGACCGGCTCGACGCGCGAATCACCCAGGCGGCGGACAAGGGCGACACCGCGACCGTCGTCAACTTCACGCCGATGGCGCTCGGGGCGTACGCCAACCTCCCCGCCAGCGACCGCGACATCGACGCCCGCTACGCCGCCGCGATGCTCCAGACCCAGGTGGGGATGCTCCCCGAGGCGAAAGCCCTGGCGGATACCATCCTGCAGCTCGCGCCCGACAACCTGCTCGGGCTGTACGTGCGCGCCGTCGTGGCGGGCTACCAGGGCGATTCCGCGGCGGTGAAATCGGCGCGCGCCGCATTCCGCGACCATTTCACCACCGAGATGAAGAAGAACCGCCCCGAGTACACCAAGCGGAGCGCCTTCCTCCAGAGCTACCTCAAGGGCGACGGAGCGCACTGATGACGACGACGATTCGCGTCGCCCACAGTCCCGATTCGGACGACGCGTTCATGTTCTACGCGCTGGCGTCGGGCAAGATCGACACCGGCTCGCTGCGGTACGTGCACGAACTGTCGGACATCGAGTCGCTCAACCAGCGCGCCCGCCGCAAGGAGCTCGACGTCTCGGCGGTGTCGATCCACGCCTACGCCTACCTCGCCAACGACTATGCCCTGCTCGGCAGCGGCTCGTCGATGGGAGACGGGTACGGCCCGCGGCTGGTCGGCCGGTCAAGGCCGTCGACCCTCGATCCCTCGCTGCGCGCGGGACAGGCACCTCGATCCTCGACCGCCGGCAAGCGGATCGCCGTCCCCGGCCTGCTCACCACCGCGTATCTCGCGTTGCGACTCTGGCAACCTGATTTCGAA
The DNA here is from genome assembly GCA_963697065.1 of uncultured Gemmatimonadales bacterium. Taxonomy (GTDB): domain Bacteria; phylum Gemmatimonadota; class Gemmatimonadetes; order Gemmatimonadales; family GWC2-71-9; genus Palsa-1233. Next base: position 1,066,358 of record CAVOMQ010000001.1, on the reverse strand, counting down.
GCGGTCGTGCTCCCCTTCGACCGGATCGAAGCCGCCGTCCACGCCGGCGACGTCGACCTGGGCCTGCTGATCCACGAAGGCCAGCTGACCTACGCCGATGACGGCCTGGCGCTGTGGGTCGACCTCGGCGCGTGGTGGCTCGACGAGACCGGACTGCCGCTGCCGCTGGGGGGCAACGTGGTGCGACGCGATCTGGGCCGCGAGATCATCGCCCAGGTGGCGCGCGACCTCCGCGCCAGCGTGGAATACGGTCTCGCCAACCGCCGGCCGGCGCTCGAGCATGCCCGGCAATTCAATCGCGGCATTTCCGATGAACGCACCGACACGTTCGTGGGGATGTACGTCAACGACTGGACCGTCGACTACGGGGAACGCGGACGCCGCGCGGTCCAGCTGTTGCTCGACCGCGCGGCGGACGCGAACCTCATTCCCGGACGGGTGATCGTCGACTTCGTCGACTGATGGCTACGGCACCACGTTGGTGCTGTGGTCCTTCACCAGGAACATCCCCTGCCCGATGCTGGTGACCAGGATCGTGCCGCTCTTGAAGTACGGGTAATTGCTCCACGCACCGTCGAACTCCACCGGGTCGCCGTCGGGATAGGTGTCGAAGAAACCCACCTCGTGCGGGTTGGTCGGATCGGTGATGTCGAGGATCCGCAACCCGGACGTGTAGTTCGCCTGGTAGACCCGGTTCCCCTTCACGTAGAGATTGTGGTCGATCGACTTGCTCACCCCCAGGTACTGCTTGATCAGCACCGGGTCGTCGAGCTTGCTCAGATCCCAGATCAGCGTCCGCGTGCCCTGCGCCGCCAGCCCCTTCCCGTTCATCTCGTCCAGCTCGTCGTCGAGATAGAGATAGTGCTGGTCCTCGGTGAGCCACGCCTGGTGGGTGTAGCCCACGTCGGGATACGTGGCGGTGGCCAGCGACACCGGGTGCTGCTTGTCGGTGACGTCGGCGATGTCGATCGCGGTTTCGTTCGACCCGATGCAGATCTCGTGGTTGTCGAACCGCGTGTCGGCCCCGTGATAGACGGTGCACTGGGCGTCGTGGGTGTAGCCGGTGTTGCCCCGGCCGGTCCGCTTGTTGGCGTAGCAGCCGGCAAAGGCGGGGTGGAGCGGATCGTGGATGTCGATCATGTGCAGCCCGCCGCCGCAGGTCTCGCCCCCGCCCGAACTGCCAACGGCGTAGGCGAACCCGGTGGCGGTGTCGATCACGATGTTGTGGGCGCTGTTGATCTTGTCGTAGATCGCGTCCTCCGTGAACATCGTCGGGGTCTTCGTCACCTTGCGCAGCCGGGTCAGGTCAAACACCTGCATGCCGTGCGGCCCGGCCGCATCGGACACGATGAAGGCGTAGTTGTGGTACGTCTTGATGTCGCGCCACGCCGAGGCGTTGGCGCCGCGGGTCATCGGCAGGTCGCCGAGGTACCGCGGACGCACCGGGTCGGTGATGTCGACAAACGCGGTGCCGTCGGTGCGGCCCACCAGCGCGTATTCACGACCGCTCGCCGGATCAGTCCATCCCCAATTGTCGTTGAGGTCGACGCCGCGGCCCCCGCCGATGGCGGAAATGGGGAGAAACGCCAGCAACCCCGTGTTGGAGCACGTGAAGTCGGTCACCTTGCCGGAACTGCCGCACCGCACCTCGCCGCCGGTGACCGCCGCATACTCCTTCCGCGGCACGAACACCCGGCCGCGCACCGTCCAGGCGCCCGCCGCGTTCCGCGAGAGGAACGCCACCGTGCCTTCGCCGGCGTCGCCGGGGATGCCCACGGCCACGAAATTGGTGCCTTGCGCGATCGCCATGCCGAACCGTGCCGGGCCGTTCAACGAATCGGCCGTCAGCTTGACCATGCTGGTGAAACCGTTGGCGTCGTTCCGCACCCGGTAGATGACACCCCGTGCCCGGCCGCTGTACGGCGCGCCGATCCACAATTCGCCCTGCACCATCGCCAGCGTTGCCCCGAACCGGTTGAGCCCGGTCTCGAACGGTGACAGCGTGGCGCGCTCGGCCCAGCTGGTCGACTTGGCGTCCCATACGAACTGGGTCACTACTCCGGTCGACGCGTTCGCCTGCGGCGCACCGACGTACAACGTGTCATGCGCCAGAAGCATCGCGGCGCCGAACATCCCATTGGCCGGCGTCCGTCGTCCCGCCACCGTCCCGGCGGCACTCCAGGCGCCGCTCGCGTCACGGTGGAAGAAGAAGACCACGCCGGTCCCGGTCCGGCCGGGCGCACCGACCGCCAGCTGGTCGCCGGCAAGCAGGAGACTGGCGCCAAACAGGTCACCGGTTTGCAGCGTGACGCCGGGATCGAGCGTCCCCGTATCGTGCCACGATCCGTCGCTGCCGCGGCGGAAGAGATGCACCGCCCCGCCGCCTTCGCCGGGCGCGCCCACCAGCGCCAGGTCGCCGGAGAGCGCCAGCGCCGCGCCGAATTGCGCCATGGGCGCCGGTGCGGCCGCGGCGAGCGTGCCCGCCGTCGCCCAGCTGGTGCCGTTCCGACGGTACGCCAGCACCTGACCCCGGAGCGAGTCGCGCGCCGTCATGCGCGTCACCAGCAGCGTGCTGCCGTCCGTGGCCAGCTGCGAGCCGAATCCATCGTTCGCGGTCGTGTCGGGCGATGCAACCGATCCGGTTTCGTGCCAGATGCCGGCGGCCGTGCGACGATAGATGTGCACCACACCGGCGGTACTTCCGGGCGCCGTTTCGCCGACGTACACCGCGTCTCCCGCCACGGCGACGGCCGTGCCGAAGCCTGCCATGGCCGGGTCGCCGCCCGGACCGGGGCGCGCCGGATTGACCAGCGACAGTATCGCCAACAGTCCCATCACCATTGCTCACACCTCCGTCAGGGGCCAGGAGTCACGTGGATCACCGGTAATCGACCTGCCACTTCGCGTCGTCTATTGGTGCGGCGCCGTGTCCTCGTACCAGCGCAGCCCGCCGCCCTCGGTGCCGACGAGAATGTCGCGTCCGCCCCGGCCGCGCAGATCGCCCACCGCCGGTGTGGCATCCGGCGCGCTCTGCATCACGAAGGTCGAGTCGCGGGTGAACTTGAATGTGCCCCGCGTTCCCGAATTGCGCCACAGCACGATTGTGCCGTCCTCGTTGCCGACAAGCAGGTCGGGACGCCCGTCGCCGTCCATGTCGGCCAGCGCGGGGGCCGCTCGCCGGCCGAACTTGATGGTATCGAGCGCCGTGGTCACGACGGCGAATCGCGGCGCCGTCCGGCTGCCGACGTTGCGATAAAAGGTGAGGCGACCCGACGCGGACCCGACGACCAGGTCGATCAGTCCGTCACCGTCGATGTCTCCCGCCGCCGGCACGGTGTTGCTCCCCCGCGCCAACTCCACCAACGCGGAATCGGCCAGCTTCCAGGCCGGCTTGCCGCGCGCACCGGTGTTGCGATACCACTCGACGTTGTTGGTCCAGGTGCCGAGCACCAGATCGGGGAGCCCGTCGCCGTCGAGATCGGCCACGGCCGGGGCGTAGTTGTATTGGCCGCGGATGGGCAGCGTCCCGCGATCCTGCAGCACAGGGTGGGACGCCGTGCCGACGTTCTCGAACCAGGTGATGGTACCCGAGCTGTCGTTGGCGGGGTCGATCCTGTTGCCCACCAGCAGGTCGAGATCGCCGTCACCATCAATGTCGGCCAGCGCCGGCGCGCTCTCGCTCCCCACGTCGATCATCGGAATGAGCTGCGACGTAACGGTGGTGAATATTCCCGGCTGCTTCTGTTCGATGAGATAGAGGTTCGCAATCGTGGTGTGATTGGGCTGGTAGGCGCCGCCGACCACTCCCATCACGACGTCGAGACGGCCGTCGCCGTCAACATCGCCGGTGGTCGGGGCGTTGTACCCGCTGGTGACCACCGCCGAGCCGAACGGAAAACGGCGCGGCGCCGCGCGCAGCGACGGCGCGGCACAGCTCCCCTCGTTCGGGATCAGCAGCAGCCCCGGTTCGAAGAAGTCGCCCCAGAACAGGTCGAGATCCCCGTCGCCGTCGATGTCGCCGAAGGCCATGGTGTTGGCGCCGTGGCGCGAGGTGCCGCCGCCGCCGATACCGCTGCGGTCGGGCATGATCCCGTTGAGCACTCCCGGCGTCGGGCCGAGAATCTCGATCCCCTGCCAGCGTTCGTCGATCATCCGGAAGCGCGGAAAACCGTGCGCGTCGGTGCCGTCGGCTTCGTACCGGTCAATGGTGCCGGTGAGGCGCCCGATGAACAGATCAAGACGATGATTGCAGTCGATGTCGACGACGTTGAGGATGTTCTGGGGGTCGGCGTAGATCGGCGCGCCGTCGACGTCGCGCAGCGAATCGACCGCCGGCACGAACTGCGGCGCAGCTGCGGTTCCCTCGTTGCGGTAGACCCGGATGTAGCCGAATGGTTCTTCCGCCAGCAGATCGACCCGCCCGTCACCGTCGAGGTCGGCGAACCGGAACCACTGGCCGATCTCGAGAGCCTGGTACTGGTCGGTCCGCCAGACGAAGTGGTCGCCGACGTGCTCGAAGTACATCAGTTGATCGGGGAATTCCTGGACGAACAGGTCGAGACGGCCGGTACCGAGATCGACCAGTTGCGGGCGCGGGTTGTCGAAGCCGCCGATGAACGGCTGCGCGATCAAGGCCCCGCTGCGGTCGCGGACATCGATCCCGTCCACCCGGCGCGCGTACGACCAGACGGCCGGCTTCGCGTGCTGCCCGAAGCCGGCCGCGCCCAACGTGCCTACCGCGGCCAGCGCCGCGACCAGCCAGGGATTCACCGCGCTCCCGCGGCACCCATTCCGGTCGGCCCCTTGCCGAGCGGGATTTCCTTCACGACCCGTCCCGTTGCGACATCGATCACCGAGAGCCAGCCATTCCCGGGGGTCGACGACATCCCGCCGCCGGTGTTCTCGTTGTCGACGAACAGCACCTTGCCATCGCGGCGCATGATCATGTCGTACGGCTGCGCGAAGTGGCCCGGGAAGGTCCGCGTCACCTTGCCGGCGTCGAGGTCGACTTCGACGACCGCGTTGCCGGTCTGCAGCGAGAAGTAGGCGTGCCGTCCGTCGGGCGAGAACACCGGGTCCCACGGCGTGCCGGCGATGGCGATCTCACGCGCCGGAACCAGCGGCGGCGACCTGGAGAGGTCGTACACCAGCACTGAGCTCGATACCTGGCCGCCGCAGATCATCCAGCGGCCGTCGGGAGACACCGTGAACTGCACCATCGTCCGGGTGGCACCGGGGATGTGCGACAGCGTCACGCGCCCGGTGGCGGCGTTGATCGAGGCGATGGTGTTTTCCGCCAGCGAGGCGGTGTGGATCCACTTGCCGTCTCGCGTGGCCACCAGCGCATGCGGCCGCGCGATCTGCACTTCCTGCTCGTCGACCAGCGTGAAGGTCGAGCGCTTGATGACCCCCACCGACTGGGGCGGCTTCGGGGCCGTCATCGAACGCCCGACGTACAGTGTGTCGCGCCGCGGATCGAGCTCCACCAGCCCCGGCGTCTCCATCCGCACCTGCCCCACGACCCGGTTGGTGCGGTCCAGCTTGAGCACCCGGCCGTCGCCGATCAGGGTGACGTACCAGTAGGAGCCGTCGGGTTCGACGGCCACGTGATGCGGTTTGGCGTTCGCGGTGAACCCCATGGTGGTCAGGTCGAGCGTGGTGTCGACGACGAGGTTGTCCTGGTCGACCACCGTGATCGACGCGCCGGCCTGGTTGACGATGTACAGCAACGGTCCCGGGACCGTTGCCTTCGCCTGCGGTCCGGGTCCGGTGAACGGTGTCGCCGCGGCAAACACGGTAAACAGGAACCTGCGATACATCGCTCGCCTCCCCCGCAACTGGATTGTTCGGTTGGGTCGAACCCGGATCCGATACTTCGAGAAGGTGCGGAATCGGCCCGTACGCTTCCGCTCGACGGCTGGAAAACAAGCTAATGCGGTCTCGGGCCAGGACGCCCCGCGGCTGCCCGGGACGCTCCGCTTCTGGGGCTCGGGAACCGGCAGGCCTCGGCAAGTTCGCCCTCCGCCGGCCCGGTCGGGCGGTTCGGAGAGTCGCGCGGCGAAGAACTTGCACCAGAAGGCGGTGGGCGCCGGGGCGGTCCCGGCGACCCGGCGGCTAACTTGAACAACCCCGGTCAACGGCCCGGTCGGGCCCCGGAGCATCGATGCATCCTCAACCCTTGCGGACAGCGCCACACGGTCCGCCGGACGATACCAATACCCTCGTCACGACCCTCCTCGTCGACGATGAGGAATCGGTCCGTCTGTCGCTGCAGCGGTTCCTGGCGGGAATCGGCCACGAGGTCGTCACCGCCGCCACCGCCGCCGAAGCGCTGAGCGAGGCCCGCCGCCGCAAGATCTCGTGCATTCTGCTCGACGTGCGGCTTCCCGACGCCTCCGGACTCGACCTCGTCCCCGAGCTCCTCGAGCTCGAGCCGTACGTGGCCATCCTCATGCTGACCGCCGTCAACGACGCCCAGTCCGCCGCACTCTGCATGCAGCGCGGCGCCATGGACTACCTCGTCAAGCCGGTCGACCTCCCCGACCTGGAACGGGCCATCGGCCGTGCCCTGGCTCGCCGGCGGGACATGATCGAGCAGGCCCAGACCGAGGCCTGGCTCCGCCAGGAGATCGTCCAGCGCGGCGCCGAACTCCGCCGCGAGCGCGGCAATCTGGAGCGCATCTCGGTCGCCACGCTCGAAGCGCTCGTCAACGCCCTTGAAGCCAAAGACCCCTACTTGCGCGGGCACTCCGCGCGCGTCGCCGATCTCTCCGCCGCCATCGCCTCCGAACTCGGCCTGAGCGACGAGCAGGTGGAACTGGTGCGTACTGCGGGCCGGCTGCACGACATCGGCAAGATCGGCATCCGCGAGTCGGTGCTTGCCAAGCAGGGCCCGCTCACCGAAGACGAATTCGATCACGTCAAGACGCATGTCGTCATCGGGGCGCAGATCCTCGCCCCGCTCACCCATCTGCGCGAGGTGATCGGCTTCGTGCGCTCGCACCACGAGCGGGCCGACGGAACGGGGTACCCCGACGGCCTCTCGCGCGACGCCATCCCGATCGGCGCCCGCATCCTCGGCGTTGCCGAGATCTACGACGCCCTCACCACCGCACGGCCGTATCAGGAGAAGATGACCCCGGACGAGGCGGTGGCGCGGATGCGCGACCTCGTGGGCACCGTCATCCATCCCGAGGTGCACCGCGCACTCGAGGCGGTCGTGACCCGGCGCCGCGCCCTGGTGTTCATCGACGAGCAGCGCCCGATCGATTGATCGTGGCGGTGCGCGTTTTTCGCGCCCCGCCTTGCGGCCAATCGCGCCGGACATCCGGCAACGGCGCCGTATCGTGGCTCCATGCGGCGCGGCTTCTCCCTCATCGAACTCGTCACCGTCGTCACCCTGCTTGGTCTCATGACCCTGGTGGCGCTGCCTCGTCTGGCCGGCCTTTCCGACCGCATGGCGGTGCGGCACCAGACCGCCGAAGTGGTCGCGGCGCTCGACATGGCCCGCGCCACGGCGCGCCGGCTCTCGGCGCCGGCCCGGCTTGTCCTCGCCGACTCTGCATTGGTGGTCGAATGCACCCTCGACAGCCTGCCGGTCGTGGAGTGGCGCTCTCCCGGCCCGGTCACCGAAGGGGTCGGCCTCACCGGCAGCGGGGCGCCGATCACGTTCAGCCCCGCCGGGCTCGCCATGGGTGCGGCAAACCGCACCGTGACGCTGGCGCGCGGCAGCGCCTCGCACCGGGTGGTCATTTCTCGATTGGGGAGGATTACCCGCTAACGAATGCCGTACCGGCGAACCTTGGCGAGGAGGGTCGAGCGGGCGATGCCGAGCAGCAGCGCTGCCTGGCGCTTGTTGCCACCGGTGAAGCCCAGCACCGCCCGGATGTGCCGCGCTTCGGCGCTCTCCAGTGATTCCGGCACCGGAAGGGCGGCCCCCTCGGAGATCACGAAGTCCGGCGCCGGCGACACGCCTGGCGGCACGCCAGACACGTCCGCGTCGACCACCACGTGCCCGGCCGACTGCAGCGCCTCGCGCAGCGTGGTGACATCGTCGCGCTGGCCATCGGAGATCATCAGGCGGATGTGGAGTGGCTTCATGGGGGTCGACGGTCGAGGGTCGCAGGTCGAAGGTTGAGGATCGAAGATGTCCGGTCTGATGCCCGCTTCACCACGCTACGTCGGCGCTGAACGGACGAAACATCGCTCGTTTCTTCACTATCGGCAGCTGGCCTGGTGTCTTGGACCCTCCACCCTCGACCCTTGACTCGTATGCCCAGGACCCTCGACCCCCGACCCTCGACCTACGACCTTACTCCCATGCCCGATCCCATCGACCTCAGCGCCCTGGCCGCCGGCGACGAAATCCACCACCCTCTGTTGATCGTCGATGTCGTAGCTCGCACCGGCGAATATGCCCGCACGACGCTCGTCTTCGGCAACCGCACCGGCCGGATCGAATCGGCGCCGTTCTGGGCCGGCAAGGACGAGATGATCCAGGGGCTGTCGAGGGGGATGCTGGTGCAGGTGGTGGGCAAGGTCAACAGCTACCGCGATTCGCTCCAGGTCGAGGCCGCTTCCGTCCGCCATCTCCCCAAGGGCAGCGTCCCGCTTTCCGAATTGGTGCCGAGCGTCGGTCCGGTCGACAAGTACTGGCAGTACGTCGACGACTGCCGTCAGCGAATCACCGCACCGCGGCTCTCGGCGGTGCTCGACCTCTTCTACGCCGATTCGGCTTTCCGCGATCGTTACGGCGAATGCCCCGGGTCCCCTGGCACCGGGCACCATGCCGCCATCGGTGGCCTGCTGCAGCACAGCTGCGAAGTCCTTGCCATCGCACGCCAGATCGCCAAGGTGGCCAGAGCGGACGAAGAGTTGGTCATCGCCGGCGTTCTGCTGCACGACATCGGCAAGCTGGAGAGCTATCGCTGGGAGACCGGCGTGTTCGAAGTCACCGAGCCCGGACGTCTCATCGGTCATCTGGTGCTCGGCGTCAACATGCTCCGCGACGCCATCCGCAACGCGCCCGAGCCACCGTGCACCGAAGAGGAAGCGCTCATCCTCGAGCACTTCATCCTGTCGCACCATGGCCAGCTGGAATTCGGCTCGCCGGTGCGACCGCTGACGCTCGAAGCGGAGATTCTCCATTTCGCCGACGACGCCAGCGCCAAGACGGCGGCCATCGGCGACGCGTACGCGTCACACGAGCTGTTCCCGACCGATGCCAGGATTTCGTCGCGCAAGGTCTGGCAGCTGGACAATCGCTGGCTGATGAAAGTGGCGCCGGATTTCGGGAGAACGGACGTGAAGCGGGAGACGTGATCGACGTTCATCACTCATGACTCACGACCCATGACCCATGACGAATACGAATACGGGATCGCTCGCTTCGCCCGGAGCATGAAAAAAGCGGCCGATCGGGAATCCGATCGACCGCTTTTGCACGTCAGCGCATGCGCTCGGGGGCGCAACGTCGATGTGGGCGCTTCGAGTCGGAACGGCTCGCGGACCGCTCGCTCGCACGGCTCTCCGAGGCGCCAGATCGGAGAGGATGGGACGCGCGAAACGCCCATCTGCACTCCAAGCTAGGGCACAGTCAGAATCGCGCAAGTGCCTGATTTTATTCGGGTTAGCTCACTTCGACGTGCGCGCCGTGTGGGTTCCAATCGCCGTCTGGCACGGCAGTTCCGAGATCTGTCCACGCCATGTGGAAATGTTGATCCACAATCCCACATCGCCTCCGACCACTCAATGACCCTGCGGGAGGTACCCTTTCGGCATCAGGTAGATCTGCAGACCGTCGGCCAATGCCTGCATCGCGGCGTCATGGTCGCGAATGGCGTGGTCGACGGCGCGAACCTCCGTCATGATCGCCGGCACGTCTGGCGTCTGCTGCGCCAGCGCTTCGGGAACGCGCCGTTGGCAGTTTGCCAACGCACCGCGCAACGCCGTGATCGCGGTGCGGTAGTTCCCGATCAATCGATCGCCGTTCGCGCTGCTGGTGTTCATCCCCGCGATGCGCGCGTAAGTCGACGCCGCGACGCTGTCGCTGCCACCGCATTGCATCGCCAGCACCCGCGCGCTGGATGCGACCACGGCGGTGGACCGCGTGGCGTCGGCACGGATGATCCGTTCGGCGTTGCCGTCGACGGTCTGCAGGGTGTCGCGCAACGGGACCATCGCCGCGCGCAGCATGCCCCGCGCCGTGTCGATCGGGACGTTGAAGACTTCCACGGCCTGGGCCTGCAACCGCGCCTGCGCCTGGGCCCTGTCGGCCGGCGACATCGCTGGCGCACTTCCGCCGCCCGCCTGGGCTGTGCTGCGCTGCGGCAATGCGGCGGCGAGAGCAATGAGGCAGAGCACGCCGTGACCCGGTGCGTTCACGAATCGATTCCGACTTCGATGTAACGATGCGTCGCATCGCCCTCTTCCCCGGTGAGGAAGAGCGCTCCACCGGACGATGCAGCGAACCAGCCGGCGATCAATGCACACGGCGCACCGAGTTCCTGGACGATCGGCGGCAGCCAGCGCCGCATGTGGCGCAGCTCGGGAGCGCGCCGCCCCATTTGGGCCAGCAACGCACCTCCACCGCTCGTCGCCCGGAGAAAATGGGCAAGACCGGCGGCACGGTCCGCGAAGGCGATCCCGATCACGCCCGGCTCGTCGAGCACGAGTTCCCCCTCGAACGGGTCGATCGGCGGTGCGTCGAGCCTCGGTCCGAGAAACACCCATCGCCGACCGTCACCGGTCTTCCGTTCCACCACCGCCGCCGCGGTCTCGCTGGTCAGGCGGCCGGCGTGGAGGAGGTCGTCGTCGGGGAGGATCCCCACCACCCGCGTCCACTCGAGCGCCGCCAGGGCCTGCTCGACGGGACAGCCGACGGTGTCGTCGTATGCCAGCAGGCGCGGCGCTTCCCCCGCCCGGAGGATGGCGTGGGCCAGCGCTTCCGCGCGGTCGGAAAAGGTCCGGACGACGAGGGTGGTAGGGACAGACATGGTATGGATGATAATCTTGCTCTTGCCACTCCGCCGATCTCGGCGCATCGTTAGTCTCTGCTCCCCCCGGCCCGGCCGGGTCCGGCTCCAATTTCGTTCCAGGAAGGCCTGCAATGCCGAAGGGTACCGTGAAGTGGTTCAACGACGCGAAGGGGTTCGGGTTCATTGCGCAGGAAGGCGGCAAGGACGTCTTCGTCCACTTTTCCGCCATCGCCGCCAGCGGTTTCCGCTCACTTGCCGAAGGTGACCAGGTCGAATTCGACATCGTCGAGGGACCGAAGGGACTGCAGGCGGCCAACGTCAAAAAGCTCGCTTCCTAGCCGGTTGCGCGGCGCCGTCCCGGCATGACCGACCTCCCGTCACTCCGGAGCCGGGTCACCGCCGGGACGGCACTGTTGTTGTTGCTCGTCTTCGCGATGACGCTCCTCGGCGTCTCCGCGATGAATTCGCTCGACAACGCGGTACGGCAGGAACTGGCAACGCTGCGCGAGCGCAACGTCCTGGCGCAGGCGTTGACCCACGACGTGGTGACCGCCGTGCGCGCCGGCGATGTCCTGGCCGCCCATCCCGACTCGACGGATCGCGGCGGTCTCGACTCCGCCTTCGCCGCCATCCGCGGCAGCACCCGCGCCTACTCCCAGTACGACCTCACTCCGGCGGAAACCCGCGTCCTCGGCCGCGTGGTGGGGCTTGCCGGCGAACTGGAACGTGACTCACCCGGCTCGCCGACCGCCGACGAATCGCTGCGCGGTCCCGCCGCCGATTCCCTGCTCGACGAAGTGCGGGCGCTGGTCGCGGTACAGGCATCGGCGGCGGCGGAGCGCGCGCAGCGCCTGGCGCAGGCCAGCGAACAGCGCCGCAACGTCATCTGGCTGCTCTTCGGTGCCGCGCTGATCCTTGGCATCGCGTCCGCGGTGGCCACGGTGCGCGCAGTCGTCCTGCCACTGCGTCGTCTGGTCCGTGCCACCGAGCAGGTCGGCGCCGGCGATCTCCGTCCCATCGATTTCGGACCGATGCCCCGCGAACTCGGCCTGCTCGCCGCCGCGGTACAGCGGATGAGTGAAGGGCTGCGCAGCATCGTCCGCAGCGTGGCACAGGTCTCGTCGTCGCTCACCGACCATGCCGCGCAGCTCTCGTCCCGCTCCGAGCAACTCACCGACAACGCGCGCCGGATCTCGCGCGCCATCGGTGACGTCTCCGCCAGCGCCGAACGGCAGGCAGCCGGCATGCGGGAGAGCGACGCCGTGTTGGGCGACCTCCGCGCCGCCGCCACCCGCAGCGCCGGCGCCGGACAACGTGTCGTCGCCGTGGCCGACGCCATTCGCCGTACCGCGGAGACGCACCGCGACAATCTCGCCGCCGCGTCCGACACCCTGCTCGAGCTCCATCAGGTCGTCGAACGGATCACCCGCTCCGTCGAGCGACTCACCGAAGCGGCCACCACCGTCGTCGACTTCGTCTCACTGACCGGTCAGCTCGCCGCCCAGACCGAGCTGCTCGCGCTCAACGCCGCCATCGAGGCAGCCCGCGCCGGCGAGACCGGCGAGGGGTTCGCCATCGTCGCGGGCGAAATCCGCCAGCTTGCGGAAACCAGCGCCGAGGGTGCGAGAAGAATCGCCAAGACCGTGGCGTCGCTCGAGGAGCAGGTGCGGCTCGTCGCCGACACCGTGGGTGAAGGGACTGAACGGGTGGCCGGGGTCGAGGACACCGCCGGCGGGGTCACCAACGCCCTGGTCGAGATCGTGGCAGCGGTCGAAGAGGTGTCCGAGGCCGCCGGAACCGTCGCGAGAGAGGCCGCCGCCCACCGCGCCCTGGCCGACCGGCTGGCCGCCACGGCGGCGGACGTGGTCCGTTCGGCTCAGGTCAACGCCGGGGTGGCCCAGGCCGTTACCGAGTCGGCCGAAGAGCAGTCATCGGCCACCCAGCAGATCGCCACGGCGGCGACCACGATGGTGGCCACCGCCGACCGGCTCACCCGCCTCGTCAAGGGATTCCGGCTTTAGCGACGCTTCGTCGTCTTGCGGGATTTCGGGGCTGGCGAAACGCGCTTGGCGGCGGGCTTCGCCGCCTTGTGGGCCCGGGTCGGCGGGCGGCGCTTCGGTGCGGCCTTGGGCTTGGCGACCACTTTCGATTTCGGTGGCTTCGGCGCCACCGCGGCCCGGGCAGCCGGGGCAGCGGCTGGCTTGCGCCACGCCGGCTTCGATAGCGGCTTCGATACCGGCTTGGGCGCCGGTCTAGGAGGGGGTGTCGGCCGCCGCGCGCCCCCCGTGATCCGCAGCGGAGCTGGGGTCCCGGGCACCTTCTTCGGCTTTTCCGGCGGCGGCGGCTGGGGCTTGGGCGGGCGCCCGGCGAGGGCGTCGCGGAGCTCTTCGAGCACCTTGTCGACCTCTTCCTGGGCCAGCAGGTTCCGCCGCACACCGAACCGGAGCAGTTCTTCGGCGTGGTCGATCTGGAAGGTTTCCAAACCCACCGCCGACCTCGAGACTGCCACCATGGCGTTGGCCACCGGGCTCCGCAGCACGGCGGCGATGCCCGGGAGGGCCTCCATCAACGACGAAATTTGCGGTGCGGCCAGCTCGGTCATTTCCGACCCCCGAAGTGGGGGAACGTTGCGCCGTGGGGGCTGTGCCGTCAAGAGATCCGACAGTACGACTCTTGACGAGTCAGCCGAAATGACCTACTAAAGAAGGGCGCGGAACGGCCCGGGCTCTCCCCTCTGGGCTGCAGCGTGGAAAGGACCGGCCGTGAGCCGTCGCCACGTCAAGGAGTTTCGCCCCGATGAGGCCCTGAGCCTCATCAGCGCCGATCGGGAGGGTAAGGCGCTGCGGTGCCCTTCGTGTGCCAGCAACGCCGTCCACCGCACTCCGGACCGGTCAGAGGGCGCGTCGTCCGCGGCCGAGGGGCGCGTCGTTCTCACCTGCGCGGCCTGCGGCCGGGTGGTTTCCTACATCGATCGAGCCGAACCGCAAGCCGCTTACCCCTGACGCGGCGGTCGCCGCATACCCGCACCCCGAAGCTCAGCGCGGCACGGTGAACAGCCGGTGCCAGCGAATGTCCATCAGCACCGGAGCCGCGTCGGAACTCTCCTCGTTGTAGCTGAAATAGATCAGCACCGGCTCGCCGCAGACGTTGGCGCGGGGAAGAAATCCCCAGAACCTCCCGTCGTACGACCCGTCCCGATTGTCCCCCATCACGAAGAGCGAGTCGTGCGGAACGACGATCGGCCCCCAGTGGTGAATGTCCGGGTCATAGTGCCGCGGAACCGGGCCGGCGAAATGCTCCACCTGCCATTCCCGCATCCGCTCCCGCGCCACCGGGTCGGCCCCGTCGGTCGGGTCGGTATGGATCACGTAGGGTTCGGTGAGCCGGTTGCCGTCGCGGTAGAGCACGCCGGCGCGCATCTCGAGCGTGTCGCCCGGCAGGCCGATCAGCCGCTTGACGATCTTCATCTTCTGTTCGTCGATCGAATCGAAGACGATGATGTCGCCGCGGCGCGGCTCCCGCAGCGCCGGCAGTCGCCAGTGCAGGAACGGGATCCGCGCCCCGTAGATGAACTTGTTGACGAACAGCAGGTCGCCCACCAGCAGCGTGTTCTCCATGCTGCCGGACGGAATCCGGAACGCCTCGATCACGAACGTCCGCAGGAACAGCCACAACGCCACCGCGACCGCCACCGCCTTCACCCATTCGATCAGCCACCGCAGCAACGATGTCCGGCGGATGTCCGCCACGCGGCCTCAGTCCTTCCAATCGGCGACGAAGATGTTGATCTCGCCCGGCCCCTTGCTGTTGCGCGCCGACACGAACACCAGCTTCCGCCCGTCGGGCGAGAGCATCGGAAAGCCGTCGAAGTCGCCGTAGGTGGTGATCTTCTCGAGCCCGGTTCCGTCGGTGTTGACCACGTAAAGATCGAAATTCCCGCTGGTCGGGTGCTCGTAGTTCGACGCGAAGATGATCCGCTTGCCGTCCGGCAGGAAATACGGCGCCCAGTTGGCGCCACCCAGATGCGTCACCTGGTGCGGATCGCTGCCGTCGGCGTTGGCCATCCAGATCTCCAGCGCAAACGGCCGGACCAACCCCTTTGCCAGCAGTTGCCGGTACTGCACGGTGTCGGCGCGGCTGACGGGATACGCCGCCCGCCACACGATCTTGCTGCCGTCCGGGGAGAAATACGCGCCCCCATCGTACCCGAGGCGATGGGTGATCCGCTTCAATCCGGTGCCGTCGACGTTCATGGTGTACAGCTCGATGTCACCGTCCATCGTCGACGTGAACACCAGCCGCTTGCCGTCGGGCGACGCCGTCGCCTCCGCGTTGTACGCACCGTTGTGCGTCAGCGGCCTGAGATCGGAGCCGTCAGGCAGCGCCGAATAGATCTCGAGATGCGACAGCGGCCACACGTAACCCAGCGAATCGGGCGGCACCGGCGGGCACGCCGGATTGTAGGCGAACGTCGAACTGTAGATGATCCGCCGGTCGCCGTTGATGAAGTACCCGCAGGTGGTGCGGCCCTTGCCGTTCGAGATGCGATGCATGCCCGAGCCATCGACGTTCATGACATACTCCTGATCGCACCCGACATCCTTCTCCGTGCTGACCTTCCGCTGGAAGATCAGCCGCTTGCCGTCGGCCGAGAAGTACGCCTCGGCGTTGCTGCCGCCGAAGGTGAGCTGGCGTATATGACTCAGGTGCTTCGCTTCGCCCGGCGATGGCGCGACATAGACGGTGCTCGGCTTCGACGCCATGGTCTGGGCCGCGGCCGGAGCGGCCGGGATCGAAGCCGCCGCCAGGATGAGCATTGCGTAGCGGATGACGAACCTCGCGGGCTGGGACCGGGACCTCATCGCGGCAACTCCGCCAGGATCTGGGCCGCATGGCCCGCCGGCTTGACGTTGGGAAACACCGCGCTGACGACGCCCTTGCGGTCGATGATGAACGTGCTCCTGAGCACCCCAAAATACTTGCGTCCGTACATCTGCTTCTCTCCCCACGCGCCGAACGCCTCGGCCACCTGGTGGTCCTCATCGGCCAGCAGCCGGAACGGCAGTCCGTATTTCGCGCGGAATCGCTGGTGGGACGCGACGTTGTCGGGCGAAACCCCGAGCAACACCGCGCCCGTCGCGGTGATCGCGTGCCAGCTGTCCCGGATCTCGCACGCCTCGGTGGTGCACCCCGGCGTGTCGTCCTTGGGATAGAAATAGACCACCACGGTCTTGCCGCGAAGTGCGGCGAGCGAGACCGTGGTGCCGTCATCGGCCGGAAGGGCGAAATCCGGTGCCGGTTGGCCGGCTTGCAACATCCGTAGATCTCCGGGTTCGGCGCCGTCCGGCACCGGGCCGGACGATCACTCGTAACGTAATGCCTGCTGGGGGTCGACCGCGGCGGCGCGACGCGCCGGAACGTAACCGGCCAGCAGCGCCACCGCCGAGAGCCCGACCGCCGCGGACACCAGCACCGCCGGGTCGTACCCCTGCATCCGGTACAACAGCGACTGGATCAGGCGCCCGGCCGCGACCGCGGCCGCGATGCCGACCACGCCGCCGACCATCAGCATCCATCCGACCTGGCGCAGGATCATGAACCGCACCGCGCCCGGCGGGGCGCCGAGCGCCATGCGCAACCCGATTTCGCGGGTGCGCTGCGCCACCGTGTACGCCAGCACGCCGTAGAGCCCGATCGCGGCGAGAATCGTGGCGAGTACCGCGAAGGTCGTCGACAACAGGCTCACGAACCGGTCGAGGAAGACATTGTCGCGCGCCTGTTCGTCCATCGTCCGCAGGTTCTCGACCGGGAGATTGGGGTCGAGCGCCGCCACCGTGCGCCGGATGCTCGTGGCAAGCTGTACCGGATCCTGCGTCGTCCGCACGTAGAATGTCAGGTTCCCGGTCGTGCTGTCCTGGGCGTAGGGCGAGTAGAAGAGCGGCGGCACCGAATCCTTGACGCTGCTGTAGGCGGCATCTCGGATCTCGCCGACGATCTCCAGGTCGTCGGGGCCGTTGTCTCCCAGTCCCATGTGACGGCCGATCACGTCGTCCCCGAGTCCGAATTGCCGCACGAATTCCTGGTTGACGATCGCCACCTTCGACCCACCGACGGCATCGGCATCGGTGAATTCGCGTCCCCGGATCAACGGCGTGCCCAGCGTGCGGAAGAACCCCGCGCCGACCTCGTTGAAGCGGGCATTGAACTCGTCGCCCACGTCGCGATGGATTCCCTCGATGTGGACGTCATTCCCCCAGTTGCTGCCACCCAGCACCGGCACCATCGCCGCCGAAACACCGGTGACGCCGGGAAGCGCCGCCAGGCCGTCGCGCAGTCGCCGGAACAGCTGCTGTGACTTCGCACCGTCGTACCCGTTGAGTTCCGGCGAGACGCCGAAGGTGATCATATGATCGAGGCGAAGTCCGAGGTCCACCCGGCTGATGTTGCTGAGACTCTTCACGAACAGCCCGGCGCACACCAGCAGCGCCATCGAGAGCGCCACCTGCGCCGTGGCGAGCCCGGTGCGGAACCGGGCCGCGGCCCGGCTCCCACCCGGCTGCCCGGTGTTGCCCCGCAGCCCCACGATGAGATCGGGACGGGTGCTGTGGAGCGCTGGAAACAGGCCGAACACCAGGCCGGTAGCGAACGTGAGCACCAGGGAGAAGAGCAGCACCGTCCGGTCGAGATGCACGTCGAAGACGATGCCGATCTGCGCCGGGATGAGCGCGTTCATCCCGACGAGCGTGAAGTGCGCCACGATCAGCCCGGCGACGCCGCCGAAGAACGCCAGCAGACAGGACTCGCCGAGCAGCTGCCGGACGAGCTGCCAGCGCCCGGCGCCGATCGACAGTCGCACCGCCATTTCGCCGCTGCGGGACGCCCCGCGCGCCAGCAGCAGGTTGGCGATGTTGGCACAGGCGATCAGCAGCACGAACGCGGTCACCCCGAGCAGCAGCAGCAGCGGTGTGTGCGCCTGGCCCGATACCTGACTCTGGCCCCGCGCGCCGGGTGTCAGCGTCAATACCTTGTCCTTGAAACGCTGCACGCTGCTCGGCGCCATCGGCGGCTGCAGCGGCACTTCAACCGTGTTGATGATGCCGTGATAGGGAACGTTGATGGCGGCGCGGGCCTGCGCCAGGGTCACGCCCGGCTTGAGGCGCGCAAAGAGATACGTCGAATAGGTGGTGCGGCGCGTGAAGCCGTTGTAGCCGTTCTGCATCGCGGCGCGCATCGTGATCGGCACGAACGCGTCGGGGCGCTGCCCCAGCGTGATGCCGTCGAAACCGCGCGGTGCCACCCCGACGATCGTGAGCGGATGCCCGTTGACGATCAACGTCTGATTCAGCACCGCGGGATCGTGACCGAACGTGGCGTTCCAGTAATCGTAGCCAAGCACCGCCACCGCCGACTCGCCGATTCGCTGGTCGTCGTCGGGGGTGAGCAACCGGCCCAGGGCGGGTCGCAATTCGAGCACCGGGAAATAGCTCCCCGACACCAGCTGGATCTCACCACTCTTGGTGTTGCCGCGCGCCGCCAGGTTGGCGCCCACGTCGAACACGCCCGCGATTCCCGTGAACGACGTCTGGACCCGCTGCAGGTCGCGGAACATCGGGTAGCTGAAGACCGCGTCGCAGTCGCCGGCGGTGTTGCACGACTGTGACCCCGGATTGGGTCCCGGAGCGGCCAGGTTGACCAGCTGCTCGGCATGCGGCACCGGCACGGGCCGCAGCAGCATCTGGTCGAACAGCGAGAAGATCCCCGCCGTCGCGCCGATCCCCAGCGCGAGCGACGCGATGGCGATCGAGGTGACGAACGGGGTCTTGAACAGCGTTCGGAGCGCGAACTTCACGTGCATGGCGGCACCGGGGCGTGGAAGTCGTCAGTTAGACGCCTCGACCCGCCGAAACGTTGCCGCGTCAGTGCACGTCGATGACGCCGACCTGCGGCATCGCGTCGACGCGGCGGATCGGCGCCGTCGCTCCCGCCCTCAGCCCCGCGTCGAAGAAGTTCCAGAACACGTAGCCGTCTTCCGACGATGGCTCGAGCAGGAACGACGCCAGCATGCCGAGGCGCTGATTGGTCGACACCAGGTAGCTGTGGGTCGCCACGGTGTCGGCGGCCGGCGCGCCCCACGTGCCGTCGACCCGGGTGCCGCAATGCCCTTCGAAGAACCGTTGCCGCGCGATCGAGTCCACCATGAAATGACTGCTCTCGCCGATCCACGTCCGGGTCGTCTGTTCCACGCGGATCCCCTGGCGCCGCATCAACTCCACCACCGGCGTCGCAGCCGGATCGAGAATGTAGGCGCCGGGAATCTTCTCCTTGAGCACCGGAGCAAACCGGTCGCGCACCGCCATGTACACGGGCCGCGACTTCACCGGTGAGTTCGAGTTCGGTGCTCGCGCCGCGGCCTCGCCCGCCGCCGCCGAAGCCGCGCCCACCGCCGCGGCCGGCGCGGCCACCCCGCCCACCGGCGGCGCCCGTGGCGGCCGCCGCCTCGCTGCACCCGATCGTGTCGCGGATCACCGGCGTGCGCGGCGCCTGCGCCATCGCGATCGAGTCGGCGGTGGTCTCTGGTGGGCGCGGCACGGTGCGAGTGACCGCGACCAGTACCGTGTCCATCCGCGCCGGCGACGCCGCCAGGTCATCGCCCCGGATCACCACGGAATCGGGACGGGCCGCGCTGGTCAGGCTCTCGTGCTGACGAAGTTCGTTGCGGTGCTCGTTGAGATAGCGGATCGATTCCAGCACGAACGCATAAGTTGCCGCAATGCGCCGCGGGAACGAATCGTGGCTGAACGCTTCGCTCAGGATCGACACCCGCGTCATTCCCTCGAGGTTCGTGCCGTACCGCGGCAGCGATTCGTAGGTGTTCCAGCCGCCGGCGCGATTGTCGTTGCCGCCGGCGAAGTTGCCGTAGGGGTATGTCTCGAAGTTGTCGCGTGCGCGCACGATGCGCCGCACCGACTCCAGCACCGTGTCCTGCACCCAGTCGTTCGTGGGCGTGTGATTGGGGTTGAGCCCCGGCGACCACGTCAGCGCGTAGCCATGGTAGCTCCCGTCGGTGGTGTGCAGGTCCATGAACACGTCGGGATCCCATGCCGTCAGCAGCGTGAGCGAAGCCCGCGTCTCGGGCGCATCCTGCTTGACGTAGTCCCGGTTGAGGTCGTACCCCGCGCCGTCGGCGCGCAGGCCCACCATCGGCGGCCCATCCTGTTCGCCGCGGTTCCGCGCCTGCGGACCGAACGCGTCGTTGCCGTCGCCGTTGTAGATCGGCGCGAAGATGATGATGACACTGTCCAGCAACGGCCGCAGACTCCCCAGGGTCAGGTCGCGCATCAACTCCTGGACCGCTTCTTTCCCTTCCACCTCGCCGGCGTGGATGTTCGCCTGCACGTAGAACATCGGTTTGCCGGTCCGCTTGGCGGCCGCGGGGGTGGTCACCTGCGGGCGGGACAGCACCACGTACGGAATCGCCAGACCACGCGGTGAACGCCCCATCACGCCGCGATACATCTCCACCCCGCGGTGCTGCAGCGAGTCGATGAACGCCACCACGTCGGCGTGGCTCGAGGTCCGGGCGTAGTCGGTGCGCTCAGCCACCGTCAACTGGGCGGCGAGCGGCGCCGCTCCGGATACCAGGGTGAAGAGGGCAACTCCGGCGAAAGCACGGCTGCGGCAACGCATCGGGACTCCGAAAGCAGAGGAGGATCGGAACGCGGCCCTCAACGGCCGCCGGACAGGTCTATCTTGCCCCATGACTCAGAAGCTGTCGGCCCGCCAGCAGGCCCAGCTTGCCTGGCTGGACCTGCTACCGCGCAAGTTCGACCACATGACACGGGTGATCGAACTGCTCGCCACCCAGCACGCCGATGAATCCCAACTGCGCGGGTTGATCCGCATGCTCGACGAACTCAAGGCCCAGAGCGGCACCGTCGGGCTCGCGCCGCTTGGCGATTCGTTCGGCTATATGGCCATGCTCTTGCGCCGAGCGGGCGGACACCAGGTCAAGGTGCGCGGGCTTCGCGAAATGCTCGTCGGCGCCAGGGTCAATTTCGAGGGCGCCCACCGCTCGGCCAGCACGCCGGTTGACGCACCCGAGGCCGCCGACGAACCCGAGGTCAGTCCTTGAAGATCTTGTCGATCAGGGGGGCGGCCGTGAACGCGAACATCGAGATGATCAGACCGGTGAGCAGCAGCGTCACGAACGTCAGCGCCCCGATCAGCACCGTGGCACCCACGCCCGCCAGGACCATTCCCAGATCGTACAGCATCGCCGTGCTCTCCCTTGTCCGCCGGAATCAGGGCCGGGCGGAGAAACTATCACGCTGCCAGCACCTCCGTCCAGAGGCGGTCGGCCAGATCGTTGGCCGGCCCCAGGTCGCGCGCGAATTCCAGTCGCTTGAGCAACGCCGGCCCCGGGGGCGGCGAGGGCCGCCGCAGCAGCGGCTGCGAGGCCCGGTTGGGTGACCCGCCGCCGGCCTCGTTGCTGATCGCCGCCACCACCTCCGGCCGGAGCACGTAATTCAGCCAGGCGTGGGCCGCCCGCCGATTGGGGGCGCCCCGCAGGATCGCCAGACAGTCGCTGTACACGTTCGCCCCCTCGTCCGGAATGGTGAAGACCACCCGCGGCTCCTCCAGCTGCGCCATCGTCGCATCGCTGCTCCACAGCTGCGCCAGCGCCACGTCACCGCTGATCAGCTGCGCTTTCACCGGGCTGGACACGTACGCCCGCAGATTCGGCTTGATGGCGATCGCGTCGTCGCGGGCCCGTTCCAGTTCGCTCCGCACCACCGAGTTGTAGGAATGTCCGCGCCAGATCAACAGGGAACCGAGCACGTCGCGCTCGTTGTCGAGCATCGTCATCCGCAGTCGCAGCGCTGGATTGGTGAACACCGACCAGCTCGTCGGCCGCTCGGCGATCAGATCGTCGCGGTACGCGACACCCGTCATGCCCCATTGATACGGCATGGAGTACCGGCCGCCGGGATCCCGGCCGTGGTTCACGAAATAGGGGTCGAGATTTCCCCAGTTGGTAAGCACGGCGTGGTCCAGCGGCTGCAGCAACCCGCCGTCGCGGAGCACCGGGACGAGGTAGTTGGTCGGACAGATCACGTCGTACCCGCTGCCGCCGCCCACCAGTTTGGCAATCATCTCCTCGTTGCTCTCGTACGTGTCGTAGGTGACACGCACGCCGGTCTCGCGTTCGAAGTTGGAGACCGTGTCGTGGGCGACATAGTCGGACCAGATGTAGACGTGCAGCTCCCGCTCCAGCGGACCCGCCGCCGAGCGGGCCTCCTCGTCACGCGGCGGCGCGATCCGCCGCGTCACGCACGCGGCGAGCATGCCGGCCAGTCCCGCGCCCAACCCGGCCTGCCCGCACTGCGCCAGGAACGTCCGCCGCGACTGCTCAGCCATTGGCCGGCGTCTCCCGCAGCCAGCGCCGCGCGGTGAACAGCAGCATCGTCGTCGCCACCACCAGCAGGGTCGACAGCGCATTGACACTCGGCTCCACCGCGCGCCGCACCATGCCGTAGACCACCAGCGGCAGCGTGCTGGTGCCCGGGCCAGCCGTGAAGAAGGTGACCAGGAAATCGTCGAACGAGAGCGTGAAAGCCAGCAGCGCCGCCGCCGCGATCCCCGGCAGCAACAGCGGCAGCGTGACGCGCCGGAACGCCTGCCATTCGTCGGCGCCCAGCATCAGCGCGGCCTCTTCCAGGGTCGGGTCCATCGCCTTGAGTCGCGCCAGCAGCACCAGCACCGTGAACGGAAGGCAGAACGTCGTGTGCGCAATCAGGATGGTGACCACGCCGAGGTGCATCCCGACCCCGGTGAACAGCACCAGCAACGAAATGCCGGCGACGATTTCCGGTGTGACGATCGGCACCGTCAACGAATCGGTCACCGTTCGCCGTCCCCGCCACCGTCCCCGCCCCAGTGACAGCGCGGCCAGCGTCCCCAGCACAGTGGAGAGAATCGTGGCGCTGATGCCCACTTCGAGCGAGGTCCGCAGCGCGATCAGGAGGTCACCACGCTCCAGCAGCCGTCGATACCAGTGCAGCGTGAACCCGTCCCATCGGGCGCCGCTCGCCGACGCATTGAACGACCAGAGCATCAACACCAGCAACGGCAGGTGCAGCGCGGCGTAGGCCAGCACCGCCAGGCCGGTGACGAAGCGTCGCGTCATACCAGCTCCGCACCCTTCGCGAATCGGGACTTGATCACCATCGCAAGCAGCATCGCCACGACCAGCAGCACCGACAGCGCCGATCCGAACGGCCAGTTGCGCGCGCTGGTGAACTGATTCTGGATCAGGTTGCCGATCAGCATCACCCGTGCGCCACCGAGAAGGTCCGATGGCAGGAACGATCCCAGCGCCGGTACGAACACCAGGGTCATCCCGGCGATGACACCGGGCAGCGTCAGCGGCCAGGTGACCCGCACGAATTGCCGCCATTCGCCGGCGCCGAGCACTTCGGCCGCCTCGAGCAGCGTCGGGTCGAGCCGTTCCAGCGAGCCGTAGATCGGCAGCACCATGAACGGCAGTGAGCCGGTGACCAGCCCGAAGAGCACCGCGCCCGGCGTATACAGCATCCGCAGCGGCTGATGAATCACGTGCAACCAGAGCAGCAGCGCATTGAGCGCGCCGGTGTCGCGCAGCAGGAAGATCGTGGCGTAGGTTCGCACCAGGAACGAGGTCCACAACGGCAGCACCACCAGCAGCAGCAGCACCGGCCGCCACCGCGTCGCTCGAACGATCACCGCCGCCACCGGATAACCGAACGCCAGCGTGAGCACCGTCGTGAGGGTCGCCATCACCACGCTCCGCCACACCACCGCGAGATACAGCGGATCGAAGAGCCGCAGAACGTGGACCGTGGTCCACCCCGGATACACGCCGCCCAGAATGTGCCGCGGCCGGAGCGCGTACGTTGCCATGATCCCGAGCGGCACCGCAAAGAACACCACCAGCCAGATCGCGGCCGGGAGGAGCAGCAGCAGCCCGGCGACGGCCGGCCGGCGGTGCAGCGCGGCGAGCATCCGCCGCCGCAGCGCCGTCACGCCAGCACCTGCCCGTCGACCGGACGCCAGCATACGTCTACGGCGTCGCCGGTACGCCACGACGCCGCCATCACCGCGCCCTCGTTGCGCAACGCCACCCGCGCCTCACCACCCCCATCCAGCGTCACCAGCACCTGCAGGACGTCGCCCAGAAACAGCACGTCGCGGACCCGCCCAGGGAGCGAGTTCTCACCCGACGGAGCACCGCCACGCGTGGTCAGGTGCTGCCACTCCGGCCGCACCGCGATCACGAGATCTTCGCCCGACGTGCACGCTCGCACGATCGGCACGCCCCACTCGCACCCATTCTGCTGCACCACGCGAGCCACGCCCGCGCTGACCTCCGCGACCGTTCCGCGATACAGGTTGGCGGCGCCGATGAATCCGGCAACGAACGCCGTGCGCGGGTGCTGATAGACATCCGACGCCGTGCCGAGCTGCTCCACCCGGCCGGCGGACATCACCGCGATCCGGTCGCTCATGGCGAGCGCCTCTTCCTGGTCGTGCGTCACCAGCACGAAGGTGGTGCCGAGCGTGCGGTTCAGCGCCTTCAGCTCGAGCTGCATTTCCTTGCGCAACTGCAGGTCGAGCGCACCCAGCGGCTCGTCGAGCAGCAGCAGCGGCGGCTCCAGCACCAGGGCGCGTGCCAGCGCCACGCGTTGCCGCTGGCCGCCGGAAAGCTCCGCCGGCCGGCGTGACGCGAACGCCGCCGGATCGAGACGCACCAATTCCAGCGCGCGATGCACCCGCCGGTCGATGTCGGCGCGCGGCACCCGCCGCTCTTCCAGGCCGAACGCCACGTTGCGCCGCACGGAGAGATGGGGAAAGAGGGCGTAATGCTGGAACACCATGCCGACCGGACGCTGATACGGACGCCGATCGTTGACCATGTCGCCGAGAATCCGGATCGTTCCGCCGTCAGGCTCGGGGCGGTCGAAACCGGCGATCAACCGCAGCGTCGTGGTCTTGCCACAACCCGACGGGCCGAGGAGGGAGAAGAACTCGCCGCGCGCCACCGAGAACGATATCGCGTCGACGGCGGTGGACGTCCCGAAACGCCGGGAGACGCGCTCCAGCGACAGAACCGGTGGGTCGGTCATCGGGAGAGAAGCTACCGCGCCACTACCGACCACGCACCCGGCGCGCCACGTTTCCCGCCATGGTGCAGAACATCGTGCCGCTCACCGGTCGCCCCGAGCTGGCTGATGCCGTCTTCCAGGCCATCATCACGGCCGGACTGGCCGGCTTCGCGCTCCTGCTCTATCGCCGACTCCCCGAACGCTGGTTCGCCTGGTGGGCCGCCGCGTGGAGTCTCTACGTGGTCCGCCTCGGTGCCATCATTGCGTACCTCGCCACCGGCAACCTCGTCTGGCTGTACTGGCACCAGGTAGCCACCGGCTGGGTTGCGCTCGCGATTCTCTGGGCCGCGCTGGTGTTCTCGCGCAATGCGCGCTGGCGGCCGTGGTACGCCGTGCTGGCCCTCTTCCCGTTGCTGCTCGCGTGGGTCGCGGTGCACGCGCTCGACCGCTTCCTGGTGGTGGCGGTGCCGATGGTGCTGCTGATCTCCGGGGCGACGCTCTGGACCGGATGGGTGTTCTGGCGCTACGCGCGACGCACCGATTCGACCGTGGCGATGTTCGTCGCCCTCGCGTTCACCCTCTGGGGACTGCACCATCTCGACTATCCGTTCCTGCGCGCGCGGGGCGGTTGGACGCCGTGGGGCTACTTCCTCGACATCGTCTTCGAGCTGGCGGTCGGCATCGGCTTCGGCATGATGGTGCTGTCGGAACTGGCCCGGCGTCTCGCGACGCGCACCGACGAACTCGGCCGCCTGCAGGGCATGATGGTCAGCCAGCACGAAGCCGAACGGCGCCGGTTGTCGCGTGAACTGCACGACGAGACGGCCCAGACGCTGTCGGCGGTCAAACTCGAAATCGGCATGGTACGCGAAGACATCGAACCGGACGCGCGCGTGCGCCTCGATCATGTGCTCGATCTGGTCGACGGCGGCATCCGCGGCATCCGGCGCGTCATCAACGATCTCCGCCCGGCGTTGCTCGACGACCTCGGCCTGGTGCCCGCCATCCGGTCGCTCGCCGCTGACGTCAGCGGCCGGGGTGAGCTCGAAGTGGCGCTCGACCTCGCCGAGCCGATCCCCCGCCTGGAGCCCGACGCGGAGCTGGCGCTGTTCCGCGCCGCACAGGAAGCACTCGCCAACGTGGTGCGTCACGCCGGCGCCACCCATGTCACGATGCAGTTGACGGTCGACGACGCGCTGCTCCGACTCGCCGTGCGCGACGACGGCCGCGGCTTCCCCTTTGCGCCCCGCTTCGCCACCTTCGAACGCGATGGCCATCTCGGTCTCGCCGGCATGCGCGAACGGATCACGGCGCTCGGCGGGTCCGTAATGATCGGGAGGAGCGGTGCGCAGGGCGCGTTGGTGACGGTGGAAGTGCCGATAGTGCTACCGGCCGGCGCCGAGGCGGCCGGGGAACGAAAGGGAGTGTCGTGATGGACAACAAGATTCGCGTCGCCGTGGTCGACGACCATGCGGTGGTTCGCGAGGGCATCCGGCGGGTACTCGAAGGTGAACCCGACGTCCGCGTCGTCGGCGAAGGAAACAACGGCGACGAGGCGCTGACACTCGTCGAGCGGGAACGGCCCGACGTGCTGGTGATGGATGTCGCCATGCCCGGTCGCACCGGGCTGCAGGTGGCCGCCGACCTGCGGCGCCGCGGCCTGCCGACCAGGGTGCTGATGCTGTCGATGTACGATCAGCCCGAGTACGTCCTCGAAAGCGTCAAGTCGGGTGCGCGCGGTTACCTGCTCAAGGACTCGCCGCCCGCGGAACTCCGTCGCGCGGTGCGCGCCGTGTTCGAGGGCGAGAGTTTCTTCCCGCCGGCCGTGGCGGCGCGCCTCGCCGCCGCACGCAACGCGCCGCCGGCCAGGTCGCGGCTCGACGTGCTCACGCCGCGGGAACGCGACGTGCTCGAGGGCATCGCCGTCGGCGAAACCAACAAGCAGATCGCCGCCCGGCTCGGCATCTCGCACCGCACCGTGGAAACCCACCGCGAATCGCTGATGGACAAGCTCAACGTCCGCACCGTCGCCGGGTTGACGAAGCTGGCGCTGGAAGAAGGAGCGGTCGGGAAATAGCCCGGGGCGCCGGGCTCAACTCGCCCGCCTTCGCTTCTCGACCCTCCTCAACGCCGCATTGATGCCGACGATATCGACGTACGCCGGATCGAACTGATCGGGGATCCATCCCTCCCGGGCCGCGGCGTGCGGATCGCCAAGTTGCTGTAACAGCGCCACGTACTCCCCGGGACCGCCGCAGATCTCCGGCGGGCCGGCGCCGCCTCCGGCGACGCACGCCGGCAGACGCTGCCCCACCAACCGCGGACCGACCATCTCGAGCGTCAGGATGTGACACCACGGCTCGCCGTGCAGCTCCGCCCGGTGGACGAAGCGCGTGCCGGTGTGCAATTGCAGGTCTTCGAGCGCAACCGCCTCGGCCGCCACACCCGGGGTCGCACCGTCAATGACGTCGAAGTATTCCACCCCGTCGACCGCGAACTCGAACCCCGCAACGCCATCGCGGCCCATGACGCATTCGATCACGGCATGCAGTTCGACCAGCGGCGCCCGGGCCGACACCAGCACCCGCCGCCAGATGGTGCCGCCGAAGCCGTCGAGCTCCACGCGCAGTTGGTAGACGGCCCCGGCGTCGTGCCGCACCCGCGGCCGGGATCGTGACGCGGCAGACGCCGCGCGCTTCAGTGGTCGGTGCATTTGTTGAATCTAGTCATCCCTCGATCCATCGACTTCGCGCGGCTGGCGCCGCGCCTCGCCCAGGACAACCCCTCGACCCTCGATCCGAATTATATTGATGCATCTATATGTATTCCCCCGCCACCCGGGCCCTCATCGCCCTGCGCCGCATCGTGCGCGCCATCGACCTCTCGGCGCGCGAGCTGGAGCGCACCGCCGGCCTGTCACCGGCGCAGCGCTTCGTGCTGGAGCAGCTGGCTGACGGACCGCTGCCCACGCTGAACGCGCTCGCCGAACGGACCCACACCACCCAGCCGACGGTGAGCGTCGTGGTCGCGAGGCTGGTGCAACGGGGCCTGATTGCCCGAAGCCCCGACCCCACCGACGGCCGCCGCACCGGACTCCACCTCACCGCATCGGGACGAGGCCTCCTCCGGCGCACGCAGCTTCCGGCGCCGGTCCACCTCGCCGCCGGACTCAAGCAGATGTCGGCCACGGAACAGCGCCGGCTTGCCATGGCCCTCGAACAGTGGGTCGAAGCAGCAGGACTCGCGGACGTTCCACCCTTGCTCTTCGGCGAATCCGCCGCGTCGAGCGGTCGCACGAGGCGCCGTGTCCGCTGACCACGAAGTCCCGGAACACAGCGACGCTCCCTCACGGCTCCTGCTCCTGACGTTGATGGCCGTCGGAATCGGTGTCCTCGGCGGGATGGCGGCGGACGGCCTGCTGCTCCTGATCCGCGGCATCACCGACTTCGCGTTCTTCCATCGCTTCTCGACCGCCCCGCTCGACGTCGCCACGACGCGGTTCTCGCCGCTGGTCATCTTCGTTCCGGTCGTCGGTGGCGTGATCGTCGGCATCATGGCGCGTTGGGGCTCGAGCGCCATCCGCGGTCACGGCATTCCCGAAGTGATGGACGCCGTGCTCCATCACGACAGCCGGATTCCCCCGCGACTGACGATCCTCAAGCCGCTCTCGGCCGCCATCGCGATCGGCACCGGCGGTCCGTTCGGCGCCGAGGGGCCGATCATCGCCACCGGCGGCGCGCTCGGCTCGCTGCTGGGCCAGGTCACCTCGGTCACCGCCGACGAACGCAAGACGCTCCTCGCCGCCGGCGCCGCGGCGGGAATGGCCGCGACCTTCGGCACGCCCGTGGCCGCCGTGCTGCTCGCCGTCGAATTGCTGCTGTTCGAATACCGCGCCCGGTCGATCATTCCCGTCGCGATGGCGTCGTGCGCCGCCGCCGGGGCACGCCTGGTGCTGATCGGGGCCGCTCCCGTCTTTCCGATGCCGGCGGTCACCGAGCCGGGCGGCACCGCGCTCGCCGCCTATGCCGTGCTCGGCGCGATCATCGGCGCCGTGGCCGCGGGCGTCACCCGGGCCGTGTATTTCGTCGAGGACGGATTCGACCGTCTGCCGGTCCACTGGATGTGGTGGCCGGCCTTGGGCGCGATCGCGGTCGGCGTCGCCGGGTGGATCGATCCGCGGGTCTTCGGCGTCGGCTATCCCAACATCACCGCCGCGCTCAGCGGACAGCTCACGGTCGCGTCCGTAGCGATGCTGGTGGTGCTCAAGTTCGTCGCCTGGTCATTCTCGCTCGGCAGCGGCACGTCAGGCGGAACACTCGCCCCGCTGTTCACGTTCGGCAGCGGCCTCGGGGCCCTCATCGGGATCGCCGCGGCGACGGCCGCGCCGTCGCTTGGCATCGCGCCGCCGGTGGCCGCGCTGGTCGGGATGGCCGCGATGTTCGCCGGGGCGTCGCGCGCCCTCCTCGCCTCGGTCGTCTTCGCATTCGAAACGACGCGGCAGCCCCTCGGCCTCCTCCCGCTGCTGGCCGGATGCAGCATGGCGTATTACGTGAGCCGCCTGCTGAGCCGGCATTCGATCATGACGGAGAAACTGGCGCGCCGCGGTGTCCTCATCCAGGAGGACTACAGCGTGGACTATCTCCGCCGGATTCCGGTGCGACAAGCGATGACAGCTGACGTGACGACACTCGCGGCGGCCGAGCCGGTCGACGCGGTGCGGATGCGAATTGCCGCGGGCGAGTTCGGCAAACATCAGGGATTCCCGGTGATCGGCGCCGGCGATCAACTCGTTGGCATCGTTACCATGCGCGACATCAACGCCGCGCCGGCCAGCGCCACGATCGGCTCGCTCGTCCATCGCGCCGCGGTGACGATCCATCCCGACCAGTCCTTGCGCGACGCCGCCGACACCATGGTGCGGAACGGCGTCGGCCGGCTTCCGGTCGTCTCGCGCGATGGGTCGCGTCGGATGATCGGCATCATCACCCGCAGCGATCTGCTTCGCGCGCATGCCCCCCGATTGTACGCCGCCGAGGAGCGGCGGCTGGCGTTCGACCTCGGCGCACTGGAATGGTGGAAGGGCGGCGGACCGTCCTGATCACGCCACCTGGCCGTGATCCACCGACGAACGGGTAGCTGTGGGGAATGCCTCAGCCATCTACCACGAGATAGCCAATCGCTCCCTTCTGGCCGTGCCCGAACGCGTGATTGACGACGGGAAACTCACCCGGGACGTCGCACACCAGCTCGAAGCACATTCCGCCCCCGGCGACAACACCGAAGGTCTGCACACCGTGGATGGCGTTGTTCGGCGGCGTGCCGAGATAGACGGTGTCGAACTGCTCCCCGACCACGTGGAACGAGCACGCATGCGTCGGCCCGGCGTTCACGACCCAGAACCGGACGCGATCACCAACGTTCACGTGGATGGGCTCGCGCGCGTATTGATCGGGCCGGCCGTTGAACATC
Source organism: uncultured Gemmatimonadales bacterium (assembly GCA_963697065.1). Classification (GTDB taxonomy): domain Bacteria; phylum Gemmatimonadota; class Gemmatimonadetes; order Gemmatimonadales; family GWC2-71-9; genus Palsa-1233. The sequence goes on along the minus strand of CAVOMQ010000001.1, from coordinate 1,035,772 downwards.
ACGAAGTCCGGCAAGGTCGAGAGCATCTTGGTATAGTCGAAGGGGCGGACGCCGTTGACGGCGGGGCCGAGGTACATCTCCCCTTCCACCAGCACGAATTCCTTCGCGGGGGCCAACGGCACTTCCGGCGAGACGATGATCGCGCCGTACATACCGCTGCCGATGTGGAGCAGGACCGGTGCCGATCCGCAGTGATACAGGAACGCCCCGGCGTACTTCGGCTTGAACGTAAAGGTCACCGACTCGCCCTTGCTCACCGAGCGAAACGCGACCTTCGGGTTGATCTGCGCCGCATGGAAGTCCATCGAGTGCGGCATGACGACATCGTTGGTGAGCGTGAACTCGACGGTGTCGCCGACGCGGCAGTGGACGATGGGCCCCGGCGTGTCGCCGTTGAAGGTCCAGCCCGCCACCACGGTGTCGTCCGAGATACGAATCGGCGTCTCCTGCGCCGTGAATTGCAGACGCAGCGTTCGCTCGGCGGAGAGCGCCGGCAATGTCGGATCGAACCGGTGATACACAACCGACGCCGCCGCGGCACTGGGGACGGTGCCGCTGGCCCCGCCGGCATGGAGCGAGGAGTCGAGCTTGCTGTCCGGGTTGTGCCGCGTGACGGCGGTCTGCGTTGCACCCGCAGCCGGCGCGCCCGTGGCAGCAGACCCCGCGCCCTCTTTGTGCCCCGGGGCGCACGACGCGATCGCCACTCCCACTCCCGGAATGGCCAGTGACAGCGCTGACGCCTGCCAGAGAAAGGCCCGGCGCGTGCTCGGTGCCTCGAGTGAGGCCGTCACCTGCTGGCCGGCATCATCCTGAGGGTTCTGCGACAGATCCTGGTCCGGTTCTGACATGGATGTTCCCCTGATGGCAATGAACGAGTTGGCACCCGAACCAAGTTACGCGGTGCGCCCGGCTCCCGCCGACTTCACCATCTTCACCATTGGCCACTCGACACGGACGATTCCGGAGTTCGTTGCGCTGCTGAGCCAGGTCGAGGTCGCGCTGCTCATCGACATCCGGTCGATTCCAAGCTCGCGAGCCGCCCCGCAATTCAATGGCGACACACTCGGCGACACGCTGGCCGGATACGATATCGGCTACCGGCACCTGCCGGCGCTGGGCGGTCGACGACATCGCCGCCGGGGCGCACCACCGTCGTCGAACGGGCTCTGGCGCGTCGACGCTTTCAGGAACTACGCCGATTACGCGGAAACTGCTCCGTTCCGGGAAGGGCTGCAGGCCCTCGAGGCGCGGGCGCGGGAACGACGTTGCGCCATCATGTGTGCCGAAGCGGTGTGGTGGCGGTGTCATCGGCGGATCGTGGCGGACTACCTGCTGGCGGACGGCGTACCGGTCCGGCATATCATGGGGTTGGGAAAGGTTGTGCCGGCGACACTGACACCCGGCGCGCAGGAGATGCCCAATGGAACGGTGCACTATCCTGGCGCTGCGACTCCGTAGACCCTCTATCCTCGATCCTTCGACTCCGCGCGGCCGCAGCCGTGAGTCGCCCAGGACAGGCCCTCGACGCGGCCCTAACGACGCTCGATCCGGTAGCGCACGATCGACGGAATATCGTCCTGATCCTTGACGACCCCGTACAGGTGGTCGCCGCGAATCACGATGTTGTCGCGATCGAGCGTCGCCGGTCCATCCACATCCGCCACCAGCCGCCCCATCGGCGAAAAGACCTGCGCCCGGGTGCGGTTGCCGCGGACCCACAGTCGAACCCATACCCGCCCCGCGTCGTCGAGCTGCAGTGTCGTGATCAGTGGATGAACGCGGGGGATCCTGCCGAGATCGACCTTGCCGAAGTCCGGGCCGGTGTACTTGCGAATCGCGGCAATCGCCGAATCACGCTCGGCCGCCGAGACTGCAACGGCCACCACCGTGCCGTGGATCACGCCGAGCGTGTCGTGGGCGCCGAGACGAAGGTGGTACAGGGTGGACGCGCCGCCGTACCCGCACCATGCAGTACCATCGTGATCTACTGCGATCAGGCCGTAGGGCATGAATGGAATGTGGGCGCCGGCCTCCCAGGTCGACTGTGGGTAGTTCGCCAGTGTCGGCGGCAGACACTTCGGAACCGGAACGGTATCGGTCGAGCCGGCACCGAACGCACGGCGCTGGAACATCTCGTCCGCATCGCCGGTCTTCCGGTTGATGACGAAGGCAACGTGCACAAGCCGCCCGTCGGCGACGAAGCGATCCCAGGAGTACAACGGCCCGGCAACCTCGGTGCCGGACGGAATGTTCCGAAGAAACGTCCCGTCACTCGCATGAACGGAATACCGGTGGTTGTCGAGGTCGCCGATCCAGATGGTATTCCCCGGACCACGCACCATCCCCGTCGGCCCCCTGAACTCCCCCGGGCCCGCGCCTTCGCGCCCGATGGTAGCCTGCAATTTCCCGTCAGCCGAGAACCGCCGCAGATTCTTGGACTCCCCGTCGAGCACCAGTACGTCGCCGTTGTCCGCCACCACGAATCCCACCACGTTGGTCAGCTCCGCCGCCGGATCGCCGCGAGTGCCGTAGGTCACTTCGGGCACGAGTCGCCAATGCTGCGGCGCCTGGGCCGCGGCCGACCCGGCCAGCCCCATTATCATGGCCGCGAGATACGACCCCCGGCTTCTGACCTTCGGCCCTCGACCCTCGACTCTCGACCCGTTCCCCATCACTCCCCGCACACGATGCGGTAATCCAGCCACCCCGCCGGTATCCGCGGTCCTGCCGCGATGCCGCAGAACAGCGTGGTCCGGTCGTCAAAGACGCCGAGCACATAGCTGTACTTCTCGGCGGAGAGCATCAACAGCTTGGCGCCCGGCGGCGCGTCGACGCGGAGCACCGACGCCGTGCGCGCATAGTCGGCGTTGTCGGAGAAGTACCCTTCCTCTGCCGTCATCGCGTTGCGGAGCGTGGTCTTGAAGTCGCTGACCCGCTGGGGTGGTGCCGTCACCGGGAAGGAATCGATCGCCGCCGCGCAGACCGGAGACCGCGCGAATCGCAACCCCTGCGGGATCTTCATCCGATACGCCACGACGTGTTCGAGGTCGTCGCCGTCGAACACGCGTCCCACCAGGAAGTCGCCGGCCACCTGGTACATCTGGAACCCGGCGGGAAGTGCTACGGCACCGGCCAACGCCCCGCCCTGCGTGTACACATCCCAATGCGTCGAGTCGCCGAAGGTGTGAACCCAGAACCGGCCGATGTCATCGGCGTAGAGTTCCCGCAGCTGCGGCGCCGGCAGCACCGGCAGGCGGTTGATCAGGGTCCGCGCGCAGACGCTCACGCCCTGCCCGGACGAGCGCAGCACGGCACGGTGGTAGAGTGCCGCGCGCGGCTGGTCGGCGATCGGCACCGTCCACTCACGGACCAGCGTTCCGTCGGTACGGAAGACCTGCCAGCGGGTCTCGCCGGTGAAGGTCACGATGCTGTCGCCCGCGGCGGCGATCAGGCGCGTGCCGTTGGCGAACTCCCCCGGCCCCTGCCCCGTTCGCCCGATGCGCTTCTGCAGTTTCCCGTCGGCGCTATAGATCCGGAGCTCCACGGGCTTGCCGTTCAACACCACGATCCGGCCATCCGCCAGCCGGTCCGCGCCTGCGACCTGGTACAGCTCCTGGTCCGGGCCTGCGTTCACTCCACCGATGTCGGTGACGGGCGTTGGCGCGAGCGGCCACGGCGCCTGTGCCGATGCCGCCATCGACGCGGCGGCCAGCAGCGCCGCGACCGCCGCCGCGCGCCATCGCCACCCCGGCATCCGGTTACCGCTTCGACGGTGAATAGAGAATCCCGATCTCGAGGTGATACAGGTTGGTGAACTGCTTCGCGAACGAGTACTCCGAATTCACGAACGGCGTGATCGAAGTCGCGCCCTTCAGCTTGAGCCGGAAGCCGGCGACGAAGTTGCCGACCAGCTTGTTGGCGCTGAAGTCTCCGCCGACGTGGTCGTACCCGCCGCCGACGCCGAGGTACGGCTCGATCGGCCAGTCATCGGCTGCAGCGGTCTGGTAGAGCAGGTTCACGTCGACCCGCAGCTCGGCCGGAAAGCCACCGGTCCCCGGTTGGTCACTTACCGCGGGCTGCAACTGCAACGGCGAGTTCTTCAGGTGGTATCTCGCCTCGACACCGAACCGGAGCGAACCGCTGAACGATTCGTCCATCTGATGCCCGACGAACGCCCCGAATTCCGTCTGGGCCGCGACTGGCGGTGCGGCCAGGATGGCGGTGCTCAACCCCAGTGCGATGACCGTAACGGCAACGTGCATGACACACTCCCGCGAAGCGGCCCCGGAGGACCGGTGATGGTGGGATGAACAGGCCCGCTGATGCTAACGCCGCGGAGCGCCACCCGACCAGCCCCACCCATCTCGCCCGCTCTCGAAGTCCGCGGTATTGTAGTGGGTCTCCCTCCGCCGGAATCGCTCGCACCATGGTCGATTGCCACAAACTCATCAGTCACCGCGTCCGCGGCTTCGGCCGGTATGAGAACTGCCGCTCGGCGCTGCAGCGCGCCTGCCGGTCGGACGCTCCCACCCTCGAGGTCGACACCCGCGTCGCCGCCGATGGGCGGATCTTCGTCTACCACAATCCCCGGGGACGGTACCATCTCGACACCCGCCCTGACTTTGCGCGCATGGACGGTGCCGCGCTGCGTCACGTCCGGTACGCTTCCGGCGAGACCCTGCTGGAGTTCGACGAGTGCTTGCGGATCTTCGCCTCACGGCGGAATCCGTCGCAGCGCCTCTGCATCGACATGAAGGATGTGGGCTTCGAGCGACAACATCTGGCGCTCGCGGAGCGTTGCGGCGTCTCCGACCAACTCAGCTGGATGTCGTGGGTGCCGCAGTCGCTCAGGCAGCTGCAGCGTCTCGGCGCGTCGGGCCCGCTCATTCTGGCCCACTGCAACCTCACCCGGCTCGGTGCGCCGGGCCGCTGGATCGAATCGGCGTTCGCCCGCAGCACCCTCCGGGTGGCGCGACTGGTTCTCCGTGGCATCGACGCCGAGACCCGAGTCACCACCACGCTGCACCACGGCTTTCAGCACGGCCTGCTCTGCGTGCAGCTCCGACCCGATGTCGAGACGATGCTCCGGGAGAGCGGTGGCGGGGTCTGTGTGTATCGCGGTCTGTTCAGCGACGACGTCGCCGCGTGGTGCCGGTCGGCGGGGCTCGCCCTCTGGGTCTTCCGGGTCCGGACCGCGAGCGGCTTCCGCCGCCTCGCCCGCCACCCCGGCATCAGCGCGGTGTTCTGTGACGACGCGCGCGGGGTGTTGCGGGCGACTCGGCGCGGGGCGACCGACCGGTCCGTCCTGGCGTTACCACGACTCCAGCAACGCGGCGACGCCCTCCTCGCGTAGCGCCGCCTACCGTACCACTGGCGCGGAGCCGAACTCCACCGTCACCACCGGCAGCAATGTCGCCGGCGCCATGGCGGGCAACGTGATCGCGAACGATCCAGCCGCACCAGTCACCGGCAACGTCTGGCGCTTCCCTCCGCCCAGCCGCGCCCACGCCCGTGCCGGTCGCGTCTGCAATCCGGGCAGCGGCATGGCTCCCGGAGACCAGTCACTGACGAAGAGATGCACGGTGTTTCCCTGGGTCGTCGACCGGAAGCGCAGCGTGTCGGGGAAGAGCGACGCGGTCGTGCCGTGGATCGCGTCGCCGTGATCGGCCATCCAGTCGCCGAGGATCTGCAACCGCTCCACCGCCTCCGGCGGAAAGCGCCCGTTGGCCATCGGCCCCACGTTGAGCAGCAGGTTGCCACCCTTCGACGCCGTCTCCACCAATAGGTCGGCGAGCTGCCGCGGCGACTTCCAGTTGTGATCCGCCGCCTGGTAGCCCCAGTTGTCGTTCATCGTGATGCACGACTCCCAGTCCTTCCCGGGAATGCCCGTGGCGGGAATCTGCTGCTCCGGTGTGCCGTAGTCGCCCAGCTCCGCGCCCTTCGGCGTGCCGGCGCCGTTGATCCGGTTGTTGATGATCACACCGGGATGCTTCGTGCGGATCTCGTCGAACAACGCCTTCGCCAGCGGATACGTCCACGTCGCTTCCCAGTTGCCGTCGAACCAGAGGACGTCGATGTCACCGTAGTCGCTGAGGATCTCGTCGACCGACGCGTGCAGATAGGTGACGAAGCGCGAGAAGTCGGCACCGTCCACCGGGCGCGTCGCCTTTTCCCAGTCGCGCCGCGGCAGATAGTCGGGGTGATGCCAGTCCATGATGGAGTGATACCAGCCGACGCGAATCCCCTGCTTCCGAAGCGCCGTCGACAGGTCGCGACAGGTGTCGCGCTTCGCCGGTGTGCTCATCACGTCGAAGTCGGTGACCGCGGAGTCGAACTGGCAGAAACCGTCGTGATGTTTGGTGGTGAGCACCGCGTACTTCATCCCGGCGTGCTTGGCCTGGGCCGCCCAGCGGTCCGGATCCCACTCGGTGGGATTCCACCGCGGCACCAGCTTGTCGTAGACATCGACGGGGATGTGGGCGTTGTTGCGGATCCACTCGGCATAGTCGTCCTTGCCATCCCACACGCCAGCCAGGATCGAGTAAAGACCCCAATGCAGGAACAGGCCGAAGCGCGCCTCGCGCCACCACGCCATCCGATCCTCGGCGGCGGAAGCAATGATCGGACGGGGCATCATCCGCAACGCCGGAAACGCGGCGGCGGACGCGACGACGAATTCGCGGCGGGAGAAGTCGGGCACGAGCGTGACCTCGGTGGCGGGGGTCACGCTCAAGATACTGCGCTATTCCGCCCTGAGCGCCTGCACCGGATCGATCCGCAGCGCGCGCCACGCCGGCACCACGCAGGCGACGATCGCAATCACCACCAGCGTCACCGCCACCGACGCCAGCACCACCGGATCGTGCGGCGACGTGTCGTATAGCAGCGAGGCGATCAAGCGCCCACCAGCGAGCACCAGCAGAATGCCGATGACCACGCCGATCAGCACGATCCGCACGCCTTCACCCACCACCAGTCGCAGCACGCTCGAGGCACGAGCACCCAGCGCCATCCGCACACCGATCTCGTGGGTGCGTTGCGAGAAGGTGTACGAGATGGTGCTGTAGATGCCGACGATGGCGACCAGCAGGGCGAGGAGGCCGGCGGCCGAGAAGAGCTGCGCACCGACCTGCCACGGCTGGAGTTGGCGATCCAGGTAGTCCGACATCACCCGCACCTGCGGCTCGGCCCACCCCGCGAACTCATCGGCCAACCGCGCACGTACCACCGTCGCTACCTGTTCGCCTTTGCCAGGCGAGACACGGATGGCAATCGCGCCGACCTGTCCGAATCCGCTGTCGGCCAACGGAACGTAGAACTGCATCACGCGATCCGGCTCGATGATCTTGTCTTCGTGCGTGTCGGCGACAACGCCGATGACCGTGCTGCAGGTATTGCCCGGTTTGTCGAGCACCACGCATTGTCCGAGAGCACTTTCGCCGGGCCAGTACGTGCTGCGCCATCGTTTCATTGACAATCACCGGCGCCGTTGGGCCGTACCGATCGGTCTCACGGAAAAACTGACCGTGCAACAAGCGGATGCCGACAGCATCGAAATAGCTTCGCGACACAAAAAAGACGTATGGCGACGCCCCACCGATCCGTGGCAGCGAATCGCGGCCGGGAATCGAAAGCGACAGGAAGTTCATCGCCCACATCGGCTCGTTGGCCGTCAATCCGGTCGTCTGGACGCCGGCTACGTCGCGGAGCGAGATCATCAGGGCCGATAGACGTTGCGCCATCTCGCGCGGACTGGTCGCCCGAGAGAAGAACCCGCTCTCCGGCTCGGGATCCGCCTGCACCGACGCGAAGATGGTCCGCGCCGGCTGGTACCCGGTCGGAATCGACTCGACCTTGCGGAGACTCACCACCAGAAACGCCGCACCCGCCAGCAGAACCACCGACAGCGCTGCCTGTGTCACCGCCAGCACGGTCCGCAGCCGCGACCGCTGCTGGACCCCTTCGCGCGCGCCGATCTTCAGTTCCCGCGCCACGTCCGGCTTGCTGGCCCGCAACGACGGGATCAGACCGGCCGCCAGTGCGGCGATGACAGCCACACCCAACGTGAACAGCAACGCGTGGCGGTCGAGACCGGGCGCACCCCAGCGCACCGTTGGCATCACCATCCGGCGCAGCACCCCGCCACCTTCGAACGCCATCGCCAGCGCCAGTACGCCGCCAATCGCAGCCGCAACGGCGCTTTCGGCGAGCAACAGGAACGCCAGCCGCCGGCGGCTGATCCCCAGCGCCAGGCGCACCGCGATCTCCCGTCGGCGCCGCATTCCCCGCGCGAGAAAGAGGTTCGCGACGTTGGCGCACGCGATCATCAGGATGACCAATGTCATCGCGGCCAGCCTTGTGGCGATTCCGACACCCGGCGCCGGAAATCCGGGTAGCTCCGGCTCCACCAGCGTCGCCAGCATGGCGACTGCATGAGCGTTGCCCGGCGATTCCTGGAGATGCTGACGGAAGAACACGGTCGCTGACTGCGTCAGTCGCGCCGCCTCCGCGGGCGTGCGCACGCGGGCGATCAGCCGGATCCAGAATGAATTCGCCTGATCCCACGAACTCCCCGGTCGGCCCCACCCTTCGGTGTTCATCGGGAGCCACACACTGGCGACGTCCTGATCCAGGCCATGGAAGTCGCCGCGCACCACGCCGATCACCGTGTACGGACGGCCATCGACGATCAGTTGCTGCCCGACGACATCTTCTCGACCATCGAAGTGCGAAATCCAGAACTGTTGACTGATGATCGCCACCGACTGCGGCGCGTCGATCTTCTCCTCGTCCGGCGAAAAGAATCGCCCGATTGCCGGTTGCACGCCGAGCGTGGCGAAGTAGTCACCAAGGACGTGGGTGACGCCGACATCGGTGGTCGAGGCACCGCGCCCGAGTCGCGACATGTCGAAGTCGTACCCCACGACGGACACCGAGGACGTGGACGCAATGTCCAGGAACTCCGGGTACGCAAAGACCGGCCGGAGTTGGTGCGACGGATTGGTGACGACCGAAGTGTCCTGCCGCACGATCCGCCGGAGTTGTCCGGGTTCGACGACCCCCGGCGGCGCAGCAAGGAACAGTCGGTCCAACACCGAAAACACCGCCGCGTTCGCCCCGATGCCGAGCGCAAACGTGAGCGACACGGCCGCAAAGAATGCCGGCGAACGGCGGACGCTCCTGAGCACATAGCCGAAATCCTGCGCCACTGTCTCCCACTGATCCTGCCAGCGCGACCGGCGCGCGATCCGGCCGTCGATATCGGCCAATTCCCCACGAATCCGGCCGAGGTCCCCGAACTCCCGCTCCGCCCGGACCCGCGCCACCTCCGGCCGCTCGCCACCCCGCTCCAGCTCGGCCGCGCGCTCGGAGAGATGGAACTCCACCTCGGCGTCGACATCCCGCGCCACGTCGCGGCGCCAGATCCGCGTCAGCCGCCGCCAGCCGTCGCCGAGCCGGGTCACGTCGCCTCCGGTACCGCCGTGAGCACCCCCGCCACCGCTTTCACGTACCGCTGCCAGCTCCTGATCTCGGCGGTCAGCGCCCGCCGCCCCGCCGGCGTCAACCGGTAGAACTTCGCCCGCTTCCCCTGATTGGAGATCCCCCATTCGGACGCGACGAGCGACCGCTCCTCCAACCGGTGGAGGGCGGTATACAGCGCCCCGTCGAGGATGGTGAACGCCCCGTCGGAACCGTCATGGATGAACCGGGCAATGGCATAGCCGTGCATCGGCCGGCGAGTGAGGGCCCGGAGCACGAGAACGTCGAGGGTACCCTGGAGGAGGTCGAGTTCGGATGGCATGAAATGGATATACCATCAACAGTTGATACAATCAAGTGTTGAGGGAATACGAAAGGCGCCCTGAGCCCTGAGCCCATGGCCCCGCACACGGAACTCGGCCTGCACGGCGGAGGGCAGCGGGGCATCGACCGATCCTGGCACCGCCGTCCGGCGGTAGCGCTGGCCGAGTCCGACCTGGGGGGCTCAGGGCCCTGGGCTCAGGGCGCCTTTGTCATTTCACGTACACTGTCTTCGCATTCACGAACTCATGGATCCCGTGCCGCCCCAGCTCCCGCCCGTAGCCGCTCTCCTTGATTCCGCCGAACGGCAGCCGCGGATCGGATTTGACCAACGTATTGACGAAACAGGCCCCCGCCTGCAGCTCCTCGCGCGCGATCCGCTCGCCACGCGCCACGTCCTGCGTGAAGACCGCCGCACCCAGTCCGAACACCGTATCGTTCGCCGCCTTGATCGCTGCCCGCTCGTTCTTCACCGGCACGACCGCCGCCACCGGCCCGAACAGCTCCTCGTCGAACGCCGGCATCCCTTTCCGCACGTCGGTCAACACGGTGGGCGGATAGAACGAACCTGCGCCATCCGGCACCTTCCCGCCGAGAAGGCAACGCGCCCCTTTCGTCACGCTCTCCATCACCTGCCGGTGCAGCGTGTCGCGAAGATCCGCGCGCGCCTGCGGCCCCACTTCGGTGGCCGGGTCCATCGGATCCCCCATCCGGGCGCGCGCCATCCGCTCCACGAAGCGCCGCTCGAACTCCTCCCGCACCGTCTCGACCACGATGAACCGCTTGGCGGCGATGCAGCTCAGCCCGGAATTGATCAACCGGGCCGTGACACAGGTCTCGACCGCGAGGTCGAGGTCGGCGTCGCTGAGGATCAGGTAGGGATCGCTGCCGCCGAGTTCAAGGACGGTCTTCTTGAGCCGATCACCGGCCAGCCTGGCCACCGCCCGGCCGGCCGCCGTGCCCCCGGTCAGCGTCACCGCCTTGACCGCGCGGTTCCGGATCGCCAACCGCAACTGGTTGTGGTCAATCAGCAGTGTCTGGAAGACGCCTTCGGGAAAGCCGGCATTGCGGAAGATCTCCTCGATCGCGAGGGAACACCCGGGGACGTTGGCCGCGTGCTTGAGGAGCCCGACATTCCCCGCCATCAGCGAGGGCGCCGCGAACCGGAAGACCTGCCAGAACGGGAAGTTCCACGGCATCACCGCCAGCACCGCCCCCAGCGGCCGGTAATGCACGTAGCTGCGGCTGGCGTCCGTGGTGCTCGGCTCGTCAGCCAGGAACTGTTCGGCATATTCGGCGTAGTAGTCGCAGACCCAGGCGCACTTCTCCACCTCCGCCTTCCCGCCGGTAATCGGTTTCCCCATCTCCTCGGCCATCAGCCAGGCGAGTTGGTCGGCGCGTTCGCGGAGCAATCTTCCGGCGGCCTGCATCTTTTCGGCGCGATCGCCGAACGACGTGCGGGCCCAATCGGCCGCGGCACGCTCCGCGGTCCGGAGCGCCTTGCGCAGGCCGTCGCTGGTCATCGGCTCGTAACTGCCGGCAACGGCACCGGTTGCAGGGTTGATGGCGGTGATCATCGGTTCCTCCGGAGAGACGTACCCGGGGAACATAAGACGCCCGCCGCGCCGGGGTCGGCACGACGGGCGCAAGTCCGCATGGCCCCTCAAGGGGCGGGCCATGCGAACGCAAGTTCGGAACCGGTCTACGCGGCGGACACCGGAATCGTCCGCGCCTGCGCCTCGGCGAGCTTCGGCAGCACCACCGTCAGCACGCCCAGCGCCAGGTTCGCCTTGGCCTGCGTCACGTCGTACTTGCTCCCGATCGCGAAATCGCGGCTCGAGGCATCGCGCCCGTCGCGCGCCACCTTGACGGTCAGCGTGCGGTTCTCGGCCGTAACCTGGATCTGCTCCGGCTTCACACCCGGCACGTCCATCACGATCTCGGCGTGGTCATCGAACTCGCGGACGTTGGCATCGAAGCCCCACGCGGGGACGTCGAACGCGCGGGTCAGGAACCGGTCGAGTGCCGGCGAGACCATCACATTGCCACGGTTCCACATCATTCCATTGCGGTACATGTCCACTCATCTCCTGCCCGCCATGCGGGCCCTGTCAGTCAGTTGGCGAGGCGGGGACGCCTCTGCCCCGGGACAGGGCATCCCCCGTGCCGCCCCGAGTCTGCCGGAGCGGACGTATCGACCCGTCCGGATTGCCAGCCCGGCAGCGCCGTTTGTCAAACCGACAGAGGCAGGTGGAGAAACGACCCGGCCGCCGGAGAGTCAGACTCTCCGGCGGCCGGGCGTGGGTCGGGGGGGACCGGTCAGGAATCGTGATACGTCGTGCAGATCATCTTGGCGGTCTGGGTAGTGATCTCACCCTGCTGGCCATTGGGATCGCAGCCGCTCCAGTAGGCATCGCTGTCTTCGTAGCTGCAGCTCCAGAGGTTGTGATAACACGGGACGTTATCTGCTGGCGGGATGCCGCCAGTGGTGGTGGCCTTCAACTCCTTGACGGCACCCGCGAGCATGACGATTCCGATGGCTCCAGAGACGATGGCAATGGCGGTCTTCATACGGTGCTCCTTCGACTTGTTGGCGTGTGGGGGGCGGGCGCCATCAAGCTATTGGGTGCAACCGTACTCGCTGTAGGGGATTTCTGCTAGTGAAAGGGGTGATCTTCCCGCGGCTCAGGCCCTGCCGACCACCTTCTCGACCGCGGTGGCGATCTCGGCCACCGTGAACGGCTTTTCGACCACCTCGCGCCCCGCCGACGCCAGGAACGCCGCGGTCGATTGCTCCACCACGTCGCCGGTCACGAAGATCACCCGCGGCACCAGGTCAGGACGCGTCTCCACGAGCCGGGTATAGAGTTCCTTCCCGTTGAGCCCCGGCATCTTGAGGTCGCAGAGGATCACCGCCGGTGCCATTTCGCTCGGGACGGTGAGGAGCCAGGCCAGTCCCTCTTCGCCGGTAGCGGACTCCCGCAACGCCCATCCGCCGCGCTGGAAGATCCTGGCCAGCGTGGCGCGCACCGCGGATTCATCGTCGATCAACATCGCTTCGGCGACCGAACCATCGTCCCGCCGCGGCGGTCTCGGAAGAGTCGCCGTCTTGCGGTTGGCCGGCACCGCCGCCATCGCCTCGGGGTCGATGGGAATCGAAAGGATGAATCGCGCGCCAATGCCCTGCGTCGGGCGGTTCTCCACCCGGAGCGTTCCCCCGTGCTGCTCGGCCAGTCCGGTCGAAACCGACAGCCCCAGGCCCGTTCCCTGCCCGGTGGGCTTGGTGGTGAAGAACGGTTCGAAGATCCGCGCGACCATGTCGTCGGCGATTCCCGGTCCGCTGTCTTCCACGAGGACTTCGGCTCGCCCATTGGCGCCGCGCCCCGACACGGTCACGGTTCCACCCGGCCCCGCTGCGTCGAGGGCGTTGTCGATCAGGTTGACCAGGACCTGTTCGATGGCCAACGGGTCGGCCACCACCGGTGGGAGGCGTTCGGGAAGATTGGTGAGCAGCGTCACCCCGTGGTCCGTGGCCTGGCCGTTCTGGGACGCCGCCACCCGCCGCGCGCTGGCCGCCATGTTGACCGGTTCGCGGGCGTCGTCACGGCGACGGGCGAAGGCCAGCAGGTCTTTCACGATGTGCCGCGCCCGCTGTGCCTGCTCGTTGATCATCCGGAGACCGGAGCGCATCTCCGATTCACGCGCCGTCTCGTACAGCTGTTCGCTCTGGCCGAGCACCACGGCCAGTGGATTGTTGAGCTCGTGCGCCACACCCGAAACGACGCGCCCGATCGCCAGCATCTTCTCGGCTTCCGCCATCCGCCGCTCGAACGCCTCGCGTTCCCGTTCGGCGGCGCGTTGGTCGGTCAGGTCCCGGATGATCGCGACCGTGCCGTGCGTGCCGTCGACGGCAAGCTGGCCCACGGTCACTTCGATCGGAAACGTCGAGCCATCGGATCGCCGACCGATGGTCACACGCGGCGCCACCGTCCTGGATCCCGACGTGTCGCCCGAACTGCTACCCGCCAACAACCGGGTGCCGGTGACGTCGACCAGCTCGGTGATCTCGCGCCCGATGGTACGCCCCGATTGTACACCGAACATCGCGTCGAAAGCGGGATTGGCCAGGTCGATGGCGCCGGTGTGGTTCACGGTGACAATCGCCTCGCCCGCGCCGGCGATGACACGGCGCAACCGGTCCTCGGACGACGCCAGCACGTGAATGCGCTCGGTCCGCTCGTCTTCAGCCTCGAGCAGTGAATCCTGGACGAGGAGTATCACCACCGCGGATCCGAGCAGAATCAACGCCGCGGTTTCAAGATACCCTGACGTGATCTCCATCCTGAATACGATCGCAGCAAGCTTCGGCGGCAATTCCTTCGCGAGATAATTGAAGAAGAAGACTGTCTCGATCGTCGCAAAGAGCGTCATCGCCGCCGCCATGATCAGCAGACCTCGCCGACGCCGGCCTCTTGCCTGAGCAATGATGAACTGTACACTTCCGAACAACAGCACGGGCGTCGCAATGATCTCCAGTTGCTGGCCGAAATTGTCCGCTTCCACCGTCCCGACGAACGCCCCCAACATCCCCACGCCAGCCACGATCCGCCACAATGCGGTCGAGGAGACCCGCCGCCCCGCGAAATCGAAAACGCCGATGGTTACCAATGTGAGATAGAGGAAGCCCCCGGGCCAATAGCTGAACCTGAGGAGCGCGACCAGCAGGTTTGCGTGTGCCGGAATCCGGAGGAAACTGCCGATCGCATCCAGGGCAAACCATGATACGCTGACGGTCTTTGCCGCAAAGGCTCCCGCCCACGTCCAGATCAACTGCTTCCGGTTGCTGAGCCGGGGCAGCTGCAAGAACAGAAAGCGTCAGCAGCAGCGCGGCTCCCCATTCGACGAGGACCGACATTTCGCCGATGACCGACGATTCTCTCACAGCACGTTTCGCATGAAGGGCATCACATAACTATACGCCCGGAAGGGCCTTCCGGTGGGATTCTCCCGCCCGGGACGCTGTGGCCCATGGGCCACACCTGTCGAACAGGTGCACGCCGCACGCACGCCGCTCCGCACAGCGCCCCGGGACACCTCCGCCGGCCGCCGCGCTCCGGAACCCAGTCCTGTCGCCCTACAGATAGATCTCCGACCCCCGCGCTCGGAACTCCGCCGCCTTCTCGGCCATCCCCTGCTCCACCTCCAGCCGGGCCGCCGCATCCCGTATGTCCTGCGTGATCCGCATCGAGCAAAACCTGGGCCCGCACATCGAGCAGAAATGGGCCACCTTCGCCCCTTCCGCCGGCAGGGTCTCGTCGTGGAAGGCCAGCGCCGTCACCGGGTCGAGCGAGAGGTTGAACTGGTCGCGCCAGCGGAACTCGAAACGCGCCTTCGAGAGCGCGTCGTCCCGCTCCCGGGCCCGTGGATGCCCCTTGGCCAGGTCGGCGGCGTGGGCGGCGATCTTGTATGCGATCACGCCTGCCTTGACATCGTCGCGATCGGGAAGGCCGAGGTGTTCCTTCGGAGTGACGTAGCAGAGCAGCGCCGTGCCGTACCAGCCGATCAGCGCCGCGCCGATGGCGCTGGTGATGTGATCATACCCCGGTGCGACGTCGGTGGTGAGCGGGCCGAGCGTGTAGAACGGCGCCTCGTCGCACCACTCCAGCTGTTTCTCCATGTTCTCCTTGATGAGGTGCATCGGAATGTGCCCCGGCCCCTCGTTCATCACCTGCACGTCGAATTCCCATGCGGTGCGGGTCAGCTCGCCCTGCGTCTTCAACTCGGCGAACTGCGCCGCGTCGTTGGCGTCGGCAATCGCGCCGGGACGCAGGCCGTCACCGAGTGAGAACGACACGTCATACGCCTGCATGATTTCGCAGATCTCGCGGAAGTGCGTGTAGAGGAACGATTCCTGGTGATGCGCCAGGCACCATTTGGCGATGATGCTGCCACCGCGGGAGACGATGCCGGTGACACGCCGCGCGGTGAGCGGAATGAATCGCAGCAACACCCCGGCGTGCACCGTGAAGTAGTCGACACCCTGCTCCGCCTGCTCGATCAGTGTGTCGCGATAGGCTTCCCAGGTCAGGTCTTCCGCGACGCCGCCCACCTTCTCCAGCGCCTGGTAGATCGGCACCGTTCCGATCGGTACCGGCGAGTTCCGCAGGATCCACTGCCGGGTTTCGTGAATGTTCTTGCCGGTGGAGAGATCCATCACCGTGTCGGCGCCCCACAACGTGGCCCAACGCAGCTTGTCGACCTCTTCCTCGATCGACGAGCTGACGGCGGAGTTGCCGATGTTCGCGTTGATCTTCACCGCGAACGCGCGGCCGATCACCATCGGCTCGAGCTCGGGGTGGTTGATGTTGGCCGGGATGATCGCGCGTCCGCGCGCCACCTCGGCGCGCACCAGCTCGGGCTCCATCCCTTCCCGGACCGCCACGAATTCCATCTCGGGGGTCACGATCCCACGGCGGGCGTAGTGGAGCTGAGTTACCGGCCCGCGCCCCCGGAGCACCGGACGCCGGAGCGCGACAGGCATCGGGAGCCCCAGGGTCTGGTCGCGTTCCGAGGTCGAAACGTCGCGTTCGATGATCCAGGGGAGCCGGACCGGGGGAAGCCCCTCCCGGACGTCGTACCCCTGGGGACCGCTGGTGTCGTAGACATAGACGGCGTGGTTGTGCGACCCGTCAGGCGAATCGCCCAGCGCAATCTCACGGAATGGAACCCGGCCTGCGGCACCGGTTTCCGCATGGATCTTCCGGGAATTGGGGTACGCCTCGGCGAAGCTCGAAGCGTCTGGGCGGGCGGTGGTGGCCACGGCTGACTCCTGCGAACTGGGCCGCCTCCCTACGCCGGTATGAGCCGGGTCAGGTTCGGAGGGTACGTCTCAACCGCCGTTCCGAAGTGAACCGCGGTGCCCCTGGCAGCCACCCGAAGGATCACCGCGCGCTTTCCTCTGAACAATCCCTCGACCCTGGACCCTCGACCCTCGACCTCTCCAACGTTCATTGGCACCCCGCCGTATCTGCGCATAGCTTTTTTGTGGTTCCCGCAGTTCCCCCGTGGCGGTCGACCCGCCCTTACCGGAGTAACACACATGCGTCGTACAGTAGGATTCCTAACCGCGGCCACGGTGCTCTTGAGCGCCGCTTCCCTGGCTGCACAGGCCCCGAACTTCGCCGGCTCCTGGACACTGGTGCCGGACACGACCGCAATGGGTGGCGGCGGTGGCGGTGGCGGCGGTGGCGGCGGCGGCGGTGGTGGTCGCGGCCGCGGCGGCTTCGGCGGGCTCGGCCAGACGGTGACAATCGCGCAGGATGCCAAGACGCTGACCATCACCCGGTCGATGGGCGGCAACGATGTGGCCACCACATACAATCTCGACGGCACGGCCACCAAGAGCACCATGAGCATGGGCGGCAACGATGTGGAGCAGACCAATACCGCCAAGTGGGACGGCGGCAACCTGGTGATCTCCACGACGATGGACCGGGGGAATGGTCCGACGACGACAACCATGACGCTGTCGATGGACGCGTCGGGCAACCTCATGGTCGCCAGCACGCGGCCGGGCCGCAACGGCGGCGCGCCGACCACGCGGACGTCGACGTACAAGAAGGGTTCGTAAGCGACAGGCGCAGGCTTGAGGGAAACGACGGGCCGGGAGAAATCCCGGCCCGTTGTGTTTCTTCTACTTCAGTCCGTACACCTTCACGGCGTTGTCGCGCAGCACCATCCTCGCCAACTCCATCGCCCGCACCTCGCTGATCTCCCCGTCCTGCACCATGCCGCCGAGGGCGCCGGTCAGCACCCAGCGCGCATTGCGGGAGGCGATCCACGCGAGCTGATCCCAGCCCTGCCCGTTACCACCGTCGAAGGCGTCACTGCCGTACATCACCTTCTCCGGCCATTCGTTGAGCCAGAGCCGCAGCGTGTGTACCAGGGCACCCGGCTCGCCGATCAGGTCCATCATCGAGATGTCGGCGTATACATTCGGCTTGGCGAGCATCGCCAGCGTTTCCTCGACGTGCGGCCAGCCACCGTGGACGATCACGAACTTCGTATCGCGGAGCGCCGGGTCGTCGAACACCGATTCGAGCGCGTCCGGCGTAGCGTCTGCCGCGTCGTAGTAGCCGCCGAACTGGTCGAGCACGTGGATCTGGATCGCCATCCCCAGCCGCCCTGACTCGCGCGCGATGATCCGGAACAGGGTGTTCTCCAGCACGGTGTATTCCGCGTGGGTGGGCACGCCACCTTCGGCATAACGCGCATAGACGGAGCGCGCCTGGGCCGTGTCGGCCGGCCCGAAGTCGAGCGGGCGCAGATACGCCGCTTCGAACTTGATCGCCACGGCACCCCGGCCGCGCTGCATTGCGAGCGTCGAATCGACCACGTAATGCACGTACGCATCGAACGTCGCCGGGATGTGGTTCAGCCCCACCGCTCGCAGGTCGCGCTGCAGCTGCTTCGCCTCCAGCGGATAGAGCGCGTGCAAATCGGGACCGCGCGCCGCTTCGCCGCTGATGTCGAGCGGATACATCAGCGCGTCGTCGAACACCACCCACTTGAAGCGCACCGGATCGAGCCCGTCCATCGCCACCCGGTTGGCGAGCATGATGGTGTCGTTGGCCTCATCGAGCGCCCAATCGGGAAACTTCGCCCCCTCTCGGCGCATCACCGCGACGCGCGCGGTGTCGACCGCCTTCTGCCAGGCCGGCCCCGTGTCGCTTCCCTTCAGACCGTAGAGCGTGCGCTGCGCCACGCGGAAGATCGGATTCTCGGGTCGCAGCCCCCACGGCAACGGGAACGGAGGAATCCCGTCGAGCGGCAACGCGTCGTAGTCCGTGTCGGCCGGCGCGCCGGGCGCGACATACGCCAGCGGATGGGCGTGGGTGTCGATCGCCTTGATGTCGCGGATGTAGGCGGCGACGTTGTCGCTGCCAGTCGGCGCCTGGCCGCAGGCTGAGAGCACCGCCAACACCGTCGGAACTGCGAAGATCACGTTGCGTTTCACCGCGCGTCCTCGTCGAGGGTCAAGGGTTTGGGGTCGAGGGTCGAGCGTCCCGAGTCATCACCCACCTGCGAGCGGGGAGGCGGACGAGAGGGCCTCGCAGCGGAGGCAGCGGAGCAGCTCGCCAACGCCTGACTCAATACCACGAGCGTGGATTGCGGAGAGCGGAGCAAGAGGCCCTCTCGTCCGCCTCGCCGCGCACAGGGCCTCCCCGTTCAGCAAGCCGAATTCCCCGTGCGGGGCTCTCGGCTCTCGGTTCTCGGCTCTGGGCTTAGACTTCAGTCATGCCCGCCCCGACCCACGGCCTCGTCCGCCGGCTGCCACGATCCTACCAGTCGTACTACGCCGCGCAAGGCGTGACCGTCGACAGGGCACTCGCCGATCACCAGCACGCCGCCTATGTCGCCGAGCTCCAGCACGCCGGCGTCGAGGTGGGCGACGTCCCGCCCGACGAGGCATTCCCCGACGGGGTCTTCGTCGAAGACACCATGGTCGTCCGTGATAATCGCGCGCTGGATACCCGCATGGTCGACCGACGGGAGGGCGAGCAGCGCGCCGTGTCCGACATACTCCGACCGAGCCATAGCCTGGTGACTCTGCCACCGGAGGCCCGGCTCGAGGGCGGTGATGTGCTGCAGGTCGAAGACACCACGTACGTCGGGCTCTCCTCGCGCACCAACGCCGCGGGCGTGGCGGCGCTGCGCGAGTTCCTCAAGGCGGCTGGCGAGTCGGTCGTCGCGGTTCCGGTCGAACGGTGCCTCCACCTCAAGTCCGCCGTCACCTACCTCGGTAATGGCTGTCTCCTCGCTGCGCCCGAGTGGATCGACGTCTCCCGCTTCGCCGTCGACTGTATCGTCGAAACGGCGCCCGGCGAACCGAAAGCCGCCAACACCATCCGGATCGGCGACGCGTTGCTGGCGCTTGCCGGTTATCCCGGCACGGCGGTCCGCTTGCAGGCCTTCGCGCAGGAACACAAGATCAACGTCCGGCATCTCGACATGTCGGAGTTCGAAAAGGGCGACGGATCACTCACCTGTCTGTCGATCCTCTGGTAGTCGAACGTGCAAGCCGACGGCCACGCGCCGTCCCACTCAGAGGCGGCGGTCTGCCGCCCCACCATGAACGGAGGAATGCCATGGCAGGTATGAAGCGTGCTGCGAACAAGGCCACCGACGAAGCGATGCTCGCGGTCGAGGAAGGACGCAGCGCGGTGCAACACGCCAGGGAAAGCCTGCGTCAGTCGCGTACCGCCGCCAGGAGCGCCGGCGCCAAGGCGAAGAAGCTCGTGTCGCGCGCAGCCGACAAGATCAGCGGTCGCGCCAAGACGCGTCGCCGCCGGGTGGCCGCCGCGGTCGGCGCCGCTGCCGCTGTCGCCGCCGCTGCAGGAGTGGCGCTCGCCAAGCGGAGCACCAAGGTGAAGAAGGTCGCCCGCAAAGCCACCAGGAAAGCGAAGCGGAAGTGATCCGCAAGCTGCCCGACGGGAAGTACCGCCTCTATTCAAGGAAGAAGAATCCGAAGACGGGCAAGCGGCGAAACCTCGGCACGTTCCCGACCAGGGCCGGGGCGGAGAAGCACGAACGGGATATTCAGTACTTCAAGCGACACTGAGTGGGTGGGGGCGTTCTGTCGCTTGAAGCCGGGTTGACACCACAGGTTGATGGCGGCGGCGCGATCTTGACGAATTGTGCACGGGGGGGGGGTAGGATGCTATCGCGTTCTCCCCCGATCTGCACATCGGAGCTACGGTATGCGCTACCCCATGATCGTCGGCGGACTGGCCATTGCGTTCGCCATGGTCCTTCGTCCTGCGCCGGCGCGCGCCACCGGCGGCGGTGATTGCAGCGGTGCCGACGATTGGTCGGACAGCTGTCCCTACTGGTGCTCCGCGCTCGCCGACGCCTGCGACCTGTACAGCGATGCCAATCACAACACCGGGCCGCACTACACATGCACGGAAAGCGTCAGCAGCCACTGGGAGAACAAGGCGTACCTTGACAACCACGAATGCGCGGTTGCCTGAAGTCGAGGCCGGGCGGGGTCGGCACCCGCGTGCCGGCCCCGCGCGTGCCACATCATTGGCGGTCGCATTTGCGTTGACATCGTGCGTTCAGCGCGCACCGCACCACACAGTGCCGGCCGCGACCGATGCGGGGGGCGGAATGCCATCACTCGCGACCGCTCCGTTCACGATGACGGCGGATACGCTGCTGATGCGCCGCCCCGAATACCTCGCCGTCCTGAAAAACGGCGAAGTAGCATGTCTCTGTTCCGATGAAGCACCGTTCGTGGCCGTATTCGATTCGACAGGCCACCCCGTGGCACAGTGGGGTCGACGGGGTGAAGGCCCGGGGGAACTCGATCCGGACGGCATGCTGTTCTCGCTCGATACGGCATTCGTGTATGCCATGCCACAGCGGCGCCAGGCGATCGTGTTCCGGCCATCGGGAGAGGTGCTTGTGGATCGCCCCAATGCCGCGGGGTATGAGCCCGTGGCTGCGGGTGCCGGGGCGCTGGTTGTCAACGATGGGTTCGTGGACCACGCCCGTTCTCGACTGACGGAGATCGACTTGTGGTCGTCCGGCCGACCCTCCATTCTGGTACCTGCCTCCGATACCGTGTTGCGCCGCTTTGGCGTGCTGGCATCCCGGAGCGGACGTTGGCCCATGGCGGCCTTCGATGGCCGGCGCCTGGTCATCGGCGACGGCTATTCCTATTCCCTCGCGATGTATCGGACTGGCTCGGGAACGGTCGTCACCTTCGGGCGCGAGCTCGCTCCGCGCATGCGGACACCGTTGGAACTGAAAGGGGTGGAACCGCGTCTCCGCCGACAGTCAGAGCCGCACGATGGCCCGGATGGCCGCGTCGTGCCGGGGCTCGATCTCGGAAATCTCGAACGGCGAGCACGACGCGACACCCTGCCGCACTTCGTGCCGGGAGGACTCGGATTTGATGACCACGGTCGACTGTGGGTCGTCGGGCAGGCAAACGATTCGACATTCGCCGACGTGTTCACCGACACCACGTTCCTCGGCCGCCAGATGCTTGACTGCAGAGATTCCAACGTCATGCAGACGGTGGCGATCGCTGACCATTGGATCGCGATGGTGTGCGAGTCAGCCGACGAGAATCACCCCTACACCATTCGCCTCTTTCGGATCGAGGAACGCTGAACGAACTGATCCGTTCCGACGCTGTAACATCCCACCACACTTCGCCCGTCCCGGTATAGGTTTGATGCTGACCTCAATCCCACTGGAGCGCATCGTGACGACCACCGAAGAGCACAAGGTCCCCGGCGAGAAACTGGTCGATCGGGTCAAGGAACTGGTCAAGGAAGGCAACGCCCGGCGGATCATCGTGAAGAACGAACAGGGCCACACCCTGATGGAGATTCCCCTCACCATGGGCGTGGTCGGCGCCGTCCTCCTGCCGGTGTGGGTTGCCCTCGGCGCAATCGCGGCACTCTCCCAGCACTACACCGTCGTCGTCGAGAAGAAGGACGGATCGAGCACTGGCGTCGCGCCGACCGGGTGACGCGTCGCGTCATCCCGGGCGCCCCCGCGGTGTCATCCCGAGCACAGCGAGGGATGACACCAAGATCGGCACTCACGTCCCCCGTCGGGCCCCTTGCGACCCTCCCCGCCCTCCGTTCATCCTAGAGTCTCAGTAAAGACTCCATGGAGAGCGGATGCCCGACACCAACCGACCCTTGCTCAAGGGTACCCTCGACACCCTCGTCCTCAAGGCGCTCACCTGGGTGCCGATGCACGGCTTCGAGATCACCACCTGGCTCGAAGAGCATTCCGGCGGTGAACTCGCCGTCGACGACGCTGCCCTCTATCAGTCGCTGCACCGCATGGAGCAGCGCGGGCTGGTCGAGGCCGAATGGGGCGTCACTGAGAACAACCGCCGGGCGCGCTACTACCGGCTGACCGCCGCCGGGCGGAAGCACCTCAAGGCGGAGTCGGCGTCACTGGTGCGTTACGCCCGCACCGTCATGGCGGTGCTCGCCGAGCAACGGGGGCGGGCATGACCCGCGACATCAAGGCCGGCGTGCGGCGCCTCTTCCGCCTCGCCGTCCGCCATCGCGACACCGCGCACGACGAAATGGATCAGGAGCTGCGCTTTCATCTCGACGAGCGCATTGCGCAGTTCGTGGCCCGAGGCATGCCGGAAGACGACGCGCGACGGGAAGCGCTGCGTCGCCTGGGAACGCCGGAAGACACGGCGCGACACGCGTGGTACCACGACGCGGACCAGCGGGATCGCCGGGCCGCGTGGCACGAATGGCTCGACGACCTCGGCCGCGACATCCACTACGCCGCGCGCGGGCTCGCCCGCCGCCCCGGTTTCACGCTCGTTGCCGTGGCCACGCTCGCCATCGGCATCGGCGGCAACACCGCGATCTTCTCCGCGGTCGACGCGCTGCTGCTGCGCCGGCTGCCATTCGCCGACCCCGCTCGACTCATGGCCATCGCCCAGACCCCGCCGCGCGATCCCGCCGCGCCGAGCAACCAGCTCCTGCCCTGGTCGTGGCCCAAGTACGTCGTGTATCGCGACCACCAGCAGTCGTTCCGTTCCGTGGCGCTCTATGACGACCGCGACTACTCGTTGATCGGCGACAACCCCGAACGGCTCCACGGCGAAACGGTGACGGCCGATTATCTGTCGACACTTGGCGTCACCCCGATTGCCGGCAACGACTTCCCCCGCGACGAGGACGCGCATCCCGGCGCGGCGAAAGTCGCGATCATCAGCGACGCGCTCTGGCAACGGCGCTTCCACGGAAATCCAGCGGCCATCGGCCAGGTGGTCGACCTCGACAGCGATCCCTATCAGATCGTGGGCGTCGCCCCGCCCGGCTTCAACGGCCTGACCGGACATGCCGACATCTGGGTGCCCGTCACCGCGCAGGATTCGTCGTCGCTGAGTCAACCGTGGTCGCTCGAATACTCCATGGTCGGGCGGTTGAACCCCGGCGTCACGGCGGCGCATGCGGCCTCCGAAGCGCGCACGCTCGGTCCACTCGTCTTTCGCGAGACACCGATCGCCCAGGGAATGCTCTTCTCGGGCCCCAAGGGCACATGGGGGGCGGACGCGCACCCGCTCGATGCCGAACGGATCGCACCGGTGCTGCGGCGTTCGCTGCTGGTGCTCTTCGGCGCGGTGGGTTTCGTACTGCTCATCGCCTGCGTCAACCTGGCATCGCTGCTGTTGGGCCGGGCGGTAGCGCGGCGCCGTGAAATCGCCATCCGCCTCGCCATCGGTGCCCGGCGGGGCCGGTTGGTCCGATTGCTGCTGGCCGAAAGTCTGTTGCTGGCGCTCCTTGGCGGAGTCGCGGGTGTGCTGCTGGCCACCGCCGGCATCGGTGCGATGAGCCGGCTCAACGCCGCCGACGCCCTCAACGCGCAACAGCTCACCGGACTCGGCGTGGCCTCGTTCGGCACCATCCGGCTCGATGCCGCCACGCTCCTGTTCTCGTTCAGCATCACGCTACTGGTGGGCGTGCTCTTCGGGCTCGTTCCCGCATTGCAGGCCACGCGCCCGCAGGTGGTCGACGCGATGCGCACCGGCGACGCTACCCGGGGCCATACCGGGCCCATCGGTGGCAGCCGGCGCGCACTGGTCATCGCCGAAGTCGCCCTCGCGCTGGTGTTGCTGGCCGGCTCGGGGCTGATGCTCCGCAGTCTCGGCAAGCTGCTGGCCACCGATCTCGGTTTCGATGCCGGCCACGTGCTGACCATCCGGCTCGCCACCGCACCGGGCGCCGTTGCACAGGATTCGATGCCGGGGTTCTACGATCAGCTGCTGACCCAACTCCGCGCGCTGCCGGGGGTGACCAGTGCGGGACTCGCGGGCTGTGCGCCGTTCACCGGCGGTTGCGCGTTCACCATCATCACGTTCCCCGACAAGCCGGCCGTGGCGGCCGACGCCAACCAGATGGTCGGGGTGCAGTTCGTCTCGCCGGAGTGGTTCCGCACCATGCACGTGCCGGTGCGACAGGGTCGCACCTTCACGAGCGCCGATCGGATCGGGGCCCCGAAGGTGCTGGTGGTCAACGCCGCTGCGGCACGGAAGTTCTGGCCGGGGGAGAATCCCATCGGCAGACAGGCCAAGGTCTATCAGGGCGGCTTCTGGACCGGGGCGACCGTGGTGGGCGTGGTGGGTGACGTGCTCTACCAGACCATCGATTCGGTGGCGACACCCGACGCGTACATCTCATACGACCAGTTCGCGCCGCCCGCCGCCACCATCTTCCTGCGTACCAGCGGCAATCCCACCGCGTTGGCGGCAGCGGCGCGACGCACCGTGCAACAGTATGCCCCGAACGATCCCGTCTACGACATCAGGACGATGGATGCGCTGGTGGGTGCCGCGAGCGCGCAGACGCGGTTGAGCGCCGTGCTGCTGGGGCTCTTCGCCGGCGTGGCACTGCTCCTGGCGGTGATCGGCATCTACGGCGTGGTGTCGTTCGCGGTGACGCAGCGCACCCGCGAGATCGGTATCCGTGTTGCACTCGGCGCCGATCGCGGCCGGGTGCTGAAGATGGTGGTTCGCCAGGGAGCCGTGCTGGTGGTCGCCGGAGCCGCGATCGGCCTCGTTGCGGCGCTGCTGCTCACGCGGGTGATGCGGTCGTTGCTATTCGGGGTGACGCCGGGTGATCCGCTGACGTTCGTGGCGATCGTCGTGGTGCTGGTCACTGCAGCGCTGGTCGCGACTTGGCTCCCGGCGCGGCGGGCGACACGGATCGATCCGGTGGTGGCACTACGAGAGGGGTAGCGGAGGTCGGCATACGAAGAGCGCCCCGAGCCCGGGGCCCTGAGCCCCGCAGGTCGGACTTGGCGCCAGCGGTGGGCTCGATGACCCGGTGAGTTCCGGTCGAACGCGCCGAGTTCCGTATCCGGGGCCATGGGCTCAGGGCCATGGGCGCCCTTCCGCTTGACATCCCGCTACACCGGGCGCAAATCTCGACAGGGATCGCCACGATCCCGGGCGACCGTCCACCGGGCAGGTCCGATTGCCAGTGTTTCAGATCGCGCTCGCCGCTGTTTCCGCCATGGCGCCCGCGCGCCAGCCACCGGACTCCGCTCTTGACGCGCTCGTCGCCCGCGTCGAGCAGGGTGACGCGGCAGCGCGGGCAAAGCTCCAGCCGATCGCCTGGCGGATGGTCGAGAACGCCGCTCAGCATCAACTCGATGCGGCGGATGCCAGGCTCACCGCCCGCGTCGCGCTTGCAATGGCCGATCCGATTTCGCCGCCGGAAGCGGCCCGCACCTATCGCGAGGAGCAGTGGCGCGCACCCGCGGTTCGCTCATTATGGCGCGTATTGGCGACGGACAGCGGCGATGTCTGGAGCGCCGAGCAACTCGAGCGGATCACACCGTATCCCTATGTCTGGATGTCTCCCGGCGACGAGTTGGCGCAACTTCGGGCGCTGGCAACGCGGAACAAGGCGATGCCGACGACACTAGTCGTCGCACGCATTCGGCTCGAGATCGAATCCGGCTCGCTCGACTCGTCGGATGCCGCGCTCGTTCGATCCGATTCGGCAGCGATCGGTCGAGTCGAATGGAGTCATCTGCGCGCCGAGATAGCGTTCGCGCGCGGTGATACGGCGGCGGGACGGCAGGCCTATTACGCCGGCGCGGCGGTCATTGCCGACTCGGCCGGCCGCGCCGTGTATACGCAAGAGTTGGAGTGGATCGCCAGGCCCGAGGAGCTGGCAGCGTGGGACTCCGTCCCGATGACACCCGGCATGCACCGGACCTGGCTGCAGAAGTTCTGGGCCCGTCGCGACCTGGAGGACGGCCGGATGCCCGGGACACGGCTGCCGGAACAGTTCCGCCGCTGGCGCGAGGTGCTGCGGAAGTACCGGTGGGATCCGGACGGCGGAGTCACGATCGGGTTCGTTGACGACGGCGGTACCGGCAGCCCGCAGCCAACAGGGCGGACTGATGTAGTTACCGCCGCGTTCAATCGGCTCCGCGCAGATAGCCGCATCGTCGACGACCGGGGAGCGTTGGTCCTCCGGCACGGTGATCCAACCGACTATCCCGGTCCGATGATGGGCGATGTCATGACGGAGCAGAATCTCGGTTGGATGACCGATTCGGGGCGCCTGATCGTGGGATTCTCCAGACCATCAACGTTTTCGCCGCGCTTCGGCATGATTGCGCGCAACCTCCCGCTCGGCGACGGCATGATCAAGTGCCAGTGGGATCCGCGGTTCTGCGGTGGCGGCCGAGGCCTCCTTGAGGATTACAGCAAGCAGCGGATCATCGCCGAGCACACCGACGGCAACACCGAGACCTATCACGACACCCTGAGCGCTGTCACCCAGGCCTTCGGCATTCCCAACGGTGGGACGCTGATCGTCGTCGCCATTCCCGCTGGGAAGGTCGTCAGCGATACCGCCCGCCGCGCCTTCGCCGCCAATCTCCGCGTCGTCATCGGCGACTCCGCCGCGGGCCGGATCGTCGCCGCCCTCGACACCGTCCGCCATTGGCACAGCGCCTCACCGGTCGCCCCGAACGACTGGCTCAGCACGTACCTCACCGTGCCCGCGCCCACCGGCACCTGGGACGTCGCCATCACCGTCTCCGACACGGCGAAAACCCGCGGCACCGGCGAACGCCTCGACGCCGTCCCGGTGGTGCTGTTCGACGGCACGACGCTCCGGCTCAGCGATCCGATCCTCGGCCGCACCGACGCGGGGCTGGTCTGGCACCACGACGGCGTCGCCATTCCGCTCAATCCCACCAACGCGTGGCGCACCACCGAGCCGGTGGAACTCACCTTCGAAGCCGACGGCCTCGTCCCCGGCCACGGCTACACCATGCGGTTCGAGATGTGGAAGGTGCAGGGGAACCCCAGGGCGCCGAGCATCACGGTGTCGGTCCAGGCGACAGCCGACAGCGTGCACCAGCTGGTGCAGCGTCAGCTGTCAGTGCGCGAACTCGAGCCCGGCAACTACCGATTGGTGATCCGGTTGCAGGATCCGGTCACGAAGCAGGAAGTGACCCGCGAGCGGCGGGTGGCGGTGCGGCGGTGATCAGCTCGTTTGACCCTCCGTTGAGACTCAGCTCCCATCCATTCATCTCGATTGATCCGGGCGCATCCAGCGCCGGCAGCCGTCGCGGACCAGTCCGCACCGCGCCGAGTTGGTTTTCCCGATCCGGAGCAATAGACTTCGCATGCCGACCGTGCTTCGCTCGGGCCCGTACCGTTTCTACTTCTATTCGAGCGACCGCGGCGAGCCGCGGCACGTGCACGTCGAGCGGGACGACAGTGTAGCCAAGTTCTGGTTGAATCCGATCCAGCTGCCCCACAGCATCGGCTTCGCGGATTGGGAGTTGGCCGTGATCGAGGCGCTGGTTCGCCGGCATGCCACAGGGTTGAGGAAGGCGTGGAGTGACCATTTCACCAGCTGAGCGGGACGCCGTGACCGCTCGCGACGTCCATCTCACCGGCGACCTGCTCACCGTCGAGCTCAACGACGGGCGGTCGCTGGCAATCCCGCTGGCCTGGTACCCGCGACTGAGCCACGGTACGGCGTCCGAACGTGCGCACTGGCGGCTGACCGGCGGGGGCCGCGGCATTCACTGGCCCGACCTGGACGAGGACCTCAACGTTGAGGATCTCCTGGCCGGACGCCGGTCCGGAGAGACCGCAGAATCGGTCACCCGCTGGCTGCACGAGCGCACCGGGCGCTGAGCTTCTCGTTGCGAGCGTTGGCCTCTCGCATGATCCGTCGATCGGTCGTGGCAACCGTACCGCAAGGGAGGGTCCCACCATGGCGTCCGGAAGATCGCTGCGCTTCGCATTCGTGATGACCGCATCCGCGATGACGTTGCTCGGCCTGGTACCACCCGTGCAGGGGCAGGGTCAGTCGCAATCACACACCGCGGACTCCGTCCACGATCCATCCTACCCTGGCACAACGCAGTGACCAATACCTCTACTGGGAACCCGCCGCACGCGCGCAGGCGATGAGCGCACGTGACCGCACGACCCTGGCGGCGAGCCGCTACGCGATGGAAGCGGAATTGGAGAAGATCGCTGTCATCGACCGCAAGGTGTGGATCCCGATGCGGGACGGGGCAAAGATGGCGGCTGACATCTATCGCCCGAAGAACGCCGCGGGACCGGTGCCGATCATCCTGTCGCGCACGCCGTACGACTTCAACTACTGGGATGTCGCGCTGGGCGCGCCGGCCGACATGACACAGGAACTCAACTACATCAAGCACGGCTACGCGTACGCGATCATCCAGGAGCGCGGCCACTTCTACTCCCAGGGCAACTACGACATCCTCGGTGCACCGCGCACCGACGGCGTCGACGAGATCAACTGGCTGACGACGCAGCCGTGGGCCAACGGCCGGCTGGCACCGATCGGCTGCTCGTCCACCGCGGAATGGCAGCTGGGCGTCGCCGCGGAGAATCCTCCCGGACTCGCCACCTTCAACGTCGAAGGGTTCGGTGCCGGCGTCGGGCGCGTCGGCCCGTACTACGAGCAGGGCAACTGGTTCCGCGGCGGCGCGCTGCGGATGCTGTTCATCGACTGGATGTACACGGTCCAGAACCAGTTCCGGCCGATGGTGCCGCCCGACATGACGCAGGCCGAGCGGATCGAGATGGCCAAGATGTTCGACCTGGTGCCCACCATGCCACCGGTCGACTGGAACAAGGCCCTCTGGCACCTCCCCGTCTCCGACATGATCCTCTCGGTGGGAGGCCCGCCGGGGATCTTCGAGACGGCGGAGCCGGTACCGACCGGCGGCGATATGATTGCTCGCGATCCCGACTCCCCCGCCTGGTACAAGGGCGGCCTCTGGAACGACAGCATGCCGGTCAACCGCCCGGGGCTGTGGTTCATGAGCTGGTACGATGTGTCGGTGTCGCCGAATCTTGCCGCCTACAACTTCGTGCGCCGCACGGCGCCGCCCGCGATCGCCGACCAGCAGTACGCGATCATCGCACCGGGGTTGCACTGTCAATACACCCGGTCCACCGACGCCCATGATGACTTCAAGGTCGGCGATCTCGACATCGGCGACTCCCGCTACCCGTACGACGACTACATCCTCGACTGGTTCGATCATTACCTCAAAGGGAAAGACAATGGCGTCCTGAAGGATCACGCCAAAGTCACCTACTATCTCCTCGGCAAGAATCTCTGGAAGGACTCGCCCACCTGGCCGCCGCCGGGCGCCGAGACGCAGACCTTCTACCTGGCAAGTGCCGGCGACGCCAATTCACTCCAGGGTGACGGCGTCCTCGCCACGACGCCGGCGACCCGCGGAGCGCCCGACCGGTTCACCTACGATCCGGCCAATCCCGTGCCGACCGTGGGCGGGGGCGGCTGCTGCCTCGGGACCGTGCCGCTGGGTGTCTACGATCAGCGCCAGCTGGAAGCCAGGAGCGATGTGCTGGTGTACACCACGCCGCCACTCAGCGAGGGGATGGAGGTGAGCGGCCCCATCACCGTCACGCTCTTTGTATCGTCGGACCAGAAGGACACCGACTTCACCTTCAAGGTGGTGGATGTCTATCCGGACGGGACCGCCTACAACCTCACCTCGAACATCCAGCGGATGCGTTGGCGCGACGGCTACAATCATGGTCCGGTGTGGATGCAGAAGGACAGCGTCTACAAGGTGACCTTCCAGCCGATCGACATCAGCAACTACTTCTTTGCCGGTCACCGCCTGCGGCTGACGGTCTCGAGCAGCAACTTCCCGCAGTTCGATCGCAACCTCAACACGGGCGCCGACAACCAGACGACGTCCGCGATGGTCGTGGCGCACAACGTGGTCTATCACAGCAGCAGGTACCCTTCGACGATCGCCCTCACCGTCGTGCCGGCGTCGCGGGAACTGCCGACGGATTCGGTGTCGCTGGCGCACCGGAAGGCGGACTCGGCGGGACCGGGCCAATAGAGCAGTTCGGCGCAAGGCCGGCCGGAGATCATGATCTCCGGCCGAGCCTGCCACCGCAGCGACGTAACCCTCACGCCGCCTTCGACGTGCCGTTCACTGCCGTGATCACCGCCAGATCCGCCTGCAACTGCTCGAAATCGAACCCCGCCGGCGTCTTCCGATTCGCCAGGAAATCACGGCTCAGCACCGCGTACGCCTCGTCGCAGTACGTACCGTAGAAACCCCAGCTCATCGCTTTCACGGTGCCCCACGTCACCACGTACACGTTTCGGCGGTCATACGCACTGAAATGCCGGGGTTGACGCCATCGTACATGACACGCACATTCAGGGCGGTCCGCTGTCCGCCGGCACCCAATGCTCGCTCCCTGACAGCCGGGGAAACGTCGATGACGCCTCTTTCGCCCCCCCCCCCCAAGATGCCCGCCGACGCGCCTGACGACGACCCGCTTGCCGAGCAGGTACGTCTCCTGCGGGCCGCGATCGCTCGCTCGCCGAGAAAGCACGCCCTTGTCAAGCTCGTGGCGCAGCCACTGCACAATCCTGCCATCGCGAGCCGCCTCGGCTGCTCCGTCGACAATGTCAAGAAACAGTTGCAACAGGTGTTCGACGATACCGGAATCCATGACCGGACGATGTTGGCAATCGCTTACCGCCTCATGTCGGTCCGGCCATCATCCTGACCAGCCCATCGCCGTTCGGTCTGCCCACCGCGGCCACCCACGATGGCCACATGTAGATCGCACCCAAGCACATAACGGGCACGACAAATCGGTGCTTCAGCGGGCTCGTAGGCCAAGTGCCGTGGGGTGGTCAGATTGGCGAAGTGTGCCACGGGACGTTGGCTACCGTCCGGTGTCGCGCAGCGATTCGAGCACGCTCTGCCGTGAACGGCCGCGCCGGTCGTACGGCGGTGAGGACGACGGAGCGGCGGCCGGAAATGCTGGCGGCGCCAGCGGACTATCGGGTGCACCTACTCCCGCGATCCGCGGGGGCGATGGGCACGCTGCATCGACATGGTGTCCTGGCGGGGCAGTCGGTGCTGATCCGTCCACGTCGCCGCGCACCCTGCCTGATCGGCGTGCAACACGAATATGCGGCTTCAGTGAGGGTTGAACGACACTGGCACCCGAGACCGGTCAAGACTTGCCATCCGCCATCCCGCGGAGTAAGTGAGCTGTGGCTGCGATATCCAGCCGCATGGAAATCCGCGGGGTCGTCCATCGCGGGAACAAGCTCTTGGAAATCGTACCCAGTCGGGTAATTGACGCCGGTCCTGCCCATGATACGATTGACTTATGGGGCTTAGCCGCATGTCGAGATGCCCGGCTGCGACCGTCGCGCCGATTCCGTGAGGGGCGGCCATGGCATGAGTCGTGTGACCGGCTGGTGCATTGGCTAGCCAGGGCGACGTGAGCGATGGCTGTCCAGATCGCCGTCTTCACAATTGACCCGCACGGGGAGCAATGAATGACTAGCTCCGGAATCGAGCGCGCCGTCATGTACGTCGCAGTCGGCTGCGCCGTTGTCACGACCGCTATCGTTGCCCGGAGACAATTCGCCGGGCCCATCCAGACCGAACTGGGCTCCGGCCCACCCACTCGGGTAGCCGACTGGCGGAGCATCGCGTCGGTCGGGCACCGGATGGGCCCCGTTGAGGCGCCCGTGACGATTGTGGAGTTCGCCGACTTTCAATGTCCGGCGTGTCGCCGATTCATTGATGGTGCCCTTGATTCGGCACTCTTAACCTTCCCCGGTAAGATTGCTGTCGTGTTCCGCAACTGGCCGTTGCCGTATCATCCATTTGCGTACCAAGCCGCTCGCGCGGCTGAGTGCGGAGCACGACAGGGAAGATTCCGACAGTTGTATGAGCTCATGTACCAGGAGCAGGATTCGCTCGGTGTCAAACCGTTCGTGAACTTCGCGAAGGATGCGGGAGTGCCCGATATAACGGCATTCCTGCTGTGCAGCGACCGAACCGACCGCGTGCCGGTCATCGAGCGTGACATCGCAGACGCCCGGTCAATTGGAGGAACCGGAACTCCGACGATCGTCGTGAACGACCTTCTTCTGCACTCGATACCGGATGCAAAGGATCTCGAGGCTTTGGTGAGCAAGGCGATCGGAACGGTCGACACGCAAGCGGTCGCGAGGACCGGAACGCGCTAGAAGATGGACCGCCCAGGAGAACTGTCACACTCACCACCAATGCGGAGGGCAAGATGTCGAATGCAACGCGGATCACGCTCGTCAGTCTCTTTGTGTGCTTGGTCGGAAACGCTTCGCTACTGAGCGCCACCGGCGGCGGGGACATCGAGTGCGGAGCGAGCAACGAGGTGAACGGCTGCGGTGACCCTTTCGACTGCAACGCCATCTGCGGTTATGCGTATCACATTGACAGCACAGTCTGCGTCAACGGCACTGAACTGCGCTGCTATGGAACGCACCTTTAACTGAACAGGACCGTGGCCGGGGGCTTCAGTGGCGCCGCCTCGGGACATACAACGGCCACTTCGGCCGTTGTGCTGTTCCTTGTGACCCTCCTTTCGGGCGTGCCGTGCGCCGCGCAGAGCGGCTTGATCGGCGTGCACATCGCCTCGCGGATCGAAGGCGACTTCTCCGTCATCTCCGGCATCGCAGAGGCTCCGGACGGCGTGATCGCCATTGCTCAGCCCGAAGATGCGCGGGTACTCCTTTTCGGACCCGATGGGACGCGCCGCGGGGTCTTCGGCCGTAAAGGGGGCGGACCGGGCGAATTCGAACTGTTGCACGAACTCGGCGTTCGGCCGGACGGATTCTGGGCCGAGGATCCAATGCTGTCGCGCATCACGCTGTTCACATCCTCCGGGCAGCTCCTGGCCACGTTCCCTGAACCGGCTCCCCGGACGGCGATGAGTCCGGAGCCGGGCGATCGTCTGTTCGCGCCCCGCGTCTACGCCCTCGGCCCGGCAGATACACTGCTCCTGAGTTGGCGATCGCGCGGGCGAACCGCCAGCGCGGCCGGGGCTGATCTGCTCGGAATAGGAGCGGTCTCGTTCACCGCGACCACTCGAGGCGGCACAGGGTTCTCCCTCCTCGGCCGTATTTCCGCCGCGGACAATTGTGTCTTCACGAAGGGCAACGCGGCCGCCCGGGTTCCGTTCTGCGCGGTGCCGCTGGCTGCTGCTGACCCGTACGGAACCCTGCTCGTGCTGTATACCCCGGGCCATCCCGACCGGGGTACCGGCAGAATCACCGCCGTCGACGTCGGAGGTAGTCGACTGTTGGACAAGCAGCTCGCTGACCGACCCGCCCCGGTCCCGAACAGCCTTCGCGACAGTTTGCGCCACGAGCATCCAGGTATGTCGATCCCGATGACGTATCCATTGATAGACGAGCTCATCGTCGGTGTCGACAGCACGATCTGGCTGCGACGGGGCGACGGCACCGATCGCGAGACATGGATGGCGCTGAATGTTCACGGAGAGGCGATCGGACGCCTGGTGCTTCCGCCCCGATGTAGTCTGAAATGGGCAAATGCGACCTCGGGCCTCGCTGTCGAGTACGACGAAGACGATATCGCCTCCGTCATACAGTTGCGGTTCAGCACTCCGTGAATCGGGCCGGCGCGGGATATCGGCCGGGATGAAGCCATCCCGGCCGAGCGCGTGGCTGCCTGCCGCGGCATCCTGTTTCGCCTACCTGCACCCACGCCACCCTCACGCCGCTTTCGTCGTCCCCTCAACCGACGTGATCGCCTGGAGGTCCGCCTTGAGCTGCGCCAGGTCAAATCCCGCCGGGGACTTCTCCTTCGCGAGGAAATCACTGCTCAACACCGCGTACGCCTCGTCGCAGTACGCGCCGTAGAAGCCCCAGCTCATCGCCTTGATGGTGCCCCACGTGACCACGTAGACGTTGCGGCGGTCATAGCCCACCGCGTTGACGCAGTGCCCCGCCATCGGGTCGGGAGCACCATCGCCCCGCATCCCGTACGGCCTGAGGGTCCACGGCACGGCGAGGATGTCGTCGGCGTCGACCACGAACTCCGGCAGCATCAATCCCAGGTAGCAGCCGCCGAAGAGCGCCATCGACACCCGCGCCTGCTTTACGCTGCCGGGCGCGAGCAGCGCAAAGGCGCCGATCCGGTCCTTCCCCAGCCCGGTGGCGCGCCAGTACCGCAGCACGTCGAGCATGCTGCAGCCGTTCTCCGGGCCCGGCGGCGTGAAGTGCTCATACATCCGGAGCACGGCCGCCGCCGTGGGGGTGCGCTGCCTGCCGGCGGCCGCCGTCCACACCTCCACCATGTGCCCCGCCGCGGCACAGGTGCAGTCGCCGTAACGGTCGTTGTCGTACATCGGCCAGCCGGTCACGCCGGCCGCCCAGTTCACCTCCCTCGGCGGCGGCGGCAGCGCCGGGCCGAGGTAACGTGCCAGCCGGAGCGTGCGAGCATCTCGCTCCGAGCGCTTTCTGCCGAGGCAGAATGTCCGGGATGTCATCGATGCCTCCTGAAAGAGTGACTCGTGAGGTGGATGTCAGGCGGCCTCGGCCGCCGGTGAATCGGACTCGGCGCCCTGCGAGTCCGGCGCAGGAACGGGAGCCGGCGATGGAACGGGAGCTGGCGGTTCGACCGGTGCGGGCGCGGGAACGGGCGCGGGCGCCGGCACGGGCTGTGGCGCCGCGCCACCAGCGGCGGTGTGACGGTACCCGGGCCCGAGGTTGCGGGCGCTCTGCCACGCCGCGAGAAGGTCGGCGTCGGGCGGCGTCACCGCCTGGTAGAAGGTGTCGAGCAGCCGGAGATCCTCGAGCACCTCGCGTGTCAGCGACTCCAGTTCGGCGCGCGCCCCGACGTGATCGGCGCGATGCGCCGCGGCCTCGACCCCTGCCGCGTCGAACTGCCGCAGCGATGCCGTCAACTCGTCGACGAAGGTGTCGCCCAGCCCCAGACCGGTGAGAACATCCTTGTTGGCGGTGGCGGCCGCCAGCAGCGACTGCGCGGCGAGGACGAACGGCTTGTTGGCGATCTTCGCTTCCGGCAGCCGGAACAGCCCGGCGAGTTCGGGGTGACTCTGCGCGGCGAGGCCTGCCACGCGCACCAACCGGCGCAACTGACCGTCGTGGATCCGGGTCTTCACCTCCCGCCGGGCCTCCACCGCCGCCCGCTCGGCCGCCATGCCGTCGGCCAAGCGCGTGGCGAGGGCGTCGCCGCTGGTGAGGTTGGTGCCGAGCCGGGTGACGATGGTGGTGAAGCCACCGTCGGTGAGGGGGTGCGCCTTGGCGAAATCGAGCGCCCGGCGCGCCATGCTGAGACTGCTGCGGATTCGAGCCCGCATACGACGCTCCTTCCATGAGGGTGAACAACTCGTGGAACCGACATTCGGGAAATCCACCCGACGGGAGTGTCGCAACGGATTGCGGCAATCGGGGGACGGCGGCAGTCATGGCGAGGATCGTGCCACGATTTGCGGCAGAGGGAAATCGTGCGATGCGGCGACGGCGGCGCGGCCCTGGTGGTAGCCGGTAAGTATTGCCGTAATGCGAACTTGCACGCGTTGCCCGGGACGCCACGGAGCGCGGCAACGACCCCGGATCGGCGGTCCGGCAAGGGGCGGGCCGGGCGCTCGTCCGGCGTTCGAGTGTCCTGCTGGAGGGACAGTGGTGTCCTGATTTCAGGACACCTGGTCAGCGGCGGCGGGTACGGCCGGCGGCGCGGTGCACGCGGACGGTGTGGAGTTCGTCGGGGCCGAGGGCTGGTGCTCCCGGACGCCGCGGAGGCGGTCGAGTGCCGACGATCGGTGCTCGCGGACGGCGTGGAGGAGGTCGTGTGAGGCTCCGCGGCGGCCCGGGACGGCGCGGACATGGTTGTGGATCGATGTGCGGTGCTCGGGGACAGCGTGGACAAGGTCGAGGACCGATGTGCGGTGAAGCGGTGTGGCGTACCGGTGCTCGCTGGGGGTAATGCGGCCCACGCTTGCACCACTCCGCTGCTCCGTGACGGCGGTGACCCGGACCGGGAACGCCGGGCGCAGGCCGGGGAACGGAAGGAGTCGGTCGCTTGCCGCCGGCCGGAGCACTGTGGCGCGAGCCCGGTCTCCCGATGGGGAATTGCGGCGCCCGCGTGCGCCGGTGCGCTACGCGCGGCGCGGAGTGCGGTGGCGCGGTGCGTCGGCGCGCTGGTGAGGTGCCGCAGCGCGGACCAGGGGTGCGCAACTGCGACGACCTGGTGCGCTTCGCCGGCGGCCGGTGGCGGGAGTGCGGTCAGGAGGTGCGGGATCGCGCTTGTCGGGTGCCGGAGTGCGGCCCAAAGGCGCGGAATTGCGGTGATCGGGTGCGGCACTTCGGTGGTCGGGGGCCGGAGTGCGGTAAGAGGGTGCTGAACTGCGGCGGTCGGGTGCGGTGCTCCGATGGTAGGGGGCCGGAGGGCGGTCCGGCGGTGCGAAGCTGCGGCGGGCGGGTGCGCCAGTGCGGTGGTCGTGTGCCGTGGTGCGGTGGCCCTGTGCGAGGTTCCGGGGGTGCGTTGCCGAGCACGGCGGGTCGCGCCGCAACGGGGGCCCAGCGGGGGAATAGCGGGTCGTTCTATCATCCTTGCGGCTATACCCACTGTGGTTATACTCAGCACCATGACCAACGCCACCGACTCCGCCGCCTTCCTGCCGCTCCCCCCCGCCACGTTCCACATCCTCATCGCCCTGGGTGCCGGCGAACGCCACGGCTACGCCATCATCCAGGACGTCGAGGCCCGGACCGGCGGCGATGTGCGCCTCAGCGCCGGAACGCTCTACCGCACCATCCAGCGGCTGCTGGAACAGGGGCTGATCGCCGAGCTGCGTCAGCGCCCCGCGCGCGAGTTCGACGACGAGCGCCGCCGCTACTACCGCATCACCCCGCTGGGCACCCGCGTGGCCCGCGCCGAGGCGCGCCGGCTGGAAGACCTGGTCCGCATGGCGCGCGCCCAGGGGCTGGCGCCGAGCCGCGCGTGACGCGCCTCTACCGAGCGCTGGTGCACTGCTATCCCGCGTCGTTCCGGCGGGAGTACGGCGCCGAGATGACGGCGGTGTTCGCTGAACGGCTGCGCGGGGCGAGCGGATGGACGGGGCGGACGGCGGTGTGGCTCCGCACCATCGGCGACACGCTTGCAAACGCCGCCGCCGTGCACTGGGACCTGCTGCGCCAGGACCTCCGCTACGCCCGCCGCTCGCTGCTCCGCCAGCGCGGCTTTGCCCTTGCCGCGATTCTCGTCGTGGCGATCGGCGTCGGGGCCAACACCGCGGCATTCTCGGTGGCCGACTACACGCTGCTCCATCCGCTGGCGTTCCCCGACCCCGACCGGATCGTCACCGTCTGGGAGGCGCCCCCCGGCTACAATGGCCTCGAGGCGTCGCCGCCCAATTACCGCGATTGGCGCCGGATGTCGCACTCGTTCTCCGCGATGGGCGCATACCACTCGGTTTCCGCGGCGCTCACCGGCACCGGCACGCCGCAGGAACTGCAGGGCATCGCCATCCACGGCGACCTGCTCACCATCCTCGGCGCCCATCCGCTCCTCGGCCACCTCTTCAGCGCCGATGACTACCGCGACGGCACCACGACGGTGCTGCTCAGCGAAGGCGTCTGGCGCACCGCGTTCGGTGGCGATCCGGCGATCGTCGGCCGCACGGTGGTGCTCGACGGTGCACCGTACGTGGTGTCGGGGGTAATGCCGAAGACGTTCGTCTTTCCGAACCGGTCGGTGACGTTCTGGCAGCCGATGCAGGTGCCCGAAGTGGTCGACCCCGACCGCAGCAACAACTGGTTCGACGTGGTGGCACGCCTCGCGCCCGGTGTGTCGCTGGTGCAGGCGCAACACGACATGAGCGCGGTCGCCGCCCAGCTGGCGCAGGCCTGGCCGAAGGACGACGCCACCATCGGCAGCGACGTGCTCGGGCTCCGCGACACCTTCATGCACGGCTCGGCGGAACAGGCGCGCTTCCTGTTGCTGGCGCTCTGCGGTGCGTCGCTGCTGGTACTGCTGATCGGCTGTACCAACCTCGCCAATCTCCTGCTGGTGCGCGCCATGGCGCGCCGCCGCGAGCTGGCGGTGCGCACCGCCCTCGGCGCCGCGCGTGAACGGCTGGTGCGCCAGTTGGTGACCGAGAGCCTCGTACTGGCGGCGTGCGGCGGGATCGTCGGCACGGTGCTCGCCGTGGCCTTGCTGCCGCTGCTGGCGCACCTGGTTCCCGAGTCGCTGCCGCTGGCGCATCCCCCTACGGTCAACCTGCCGATGCTCGCACTCGCGGCGCTGCTGACATTGCTGATCGGCGTGGGATTCGGCGCGGCTCCGGCACTGCGCGCGGGGCGTGGGACATCCTTCGACGCATTGCGCGACGGCGCGCGTGCCGGCGGCGGCCGCAAGGCGGGGCTGCGAGCGGCGTTCGTGGTCGCACAGGTGGTGATGTCGATCGTACTGCTCACCTCGACCGGATTGCTCCTCCGGGCCATCTGGAAGGTGCGCAACGTCGACCCCGGCTTCCGCGCCGACGGCGTGCTGACGCTGCGCACCGTGCTGCCGTACTACAAGTACGCCGACGTCTCGCAGCGGACCATCTACTACCAGCAGGTGCTCGACGGCATCGGCGCCATTCCCGGCGTGCAGAGCGCCGGCTTCATCACCCGCCTCCCGCTGACGATGGGCGGCGGTATCTGGCCGGTTGTGGTGCCGGGCGCCACCGAACGGATCTCGGCCGACAACACCGCGTCACTGCGGTTCGTCACCCCCGGCTACCTCGAGACGATGCGCATTCCCATCGAGCGGGGCCGAGCCGTTTCCGCGGCCGACACGCGGAGCGTGGCATTCACCGCGGTGGTGAGCGAATCGTTCGCGAAGCGCTACTGGCCAGGACTCGACCCCGTCGGGCAGCACTTCACGTTCGCGTTTCATCCGCGCACCGTGGTGGGCGTGGTGCGCGACGTGAAGGTCCGCGGGCTCGAGCGCACCTCGGAACCGCAGGTCTACCTGCCGTACCAGCAGGTGGCCGATAGCGAGGTGTATGGCTACACGCCATCGACGCTCGCGATCCGGTCGACGCTGGCGCCCCCGGCATTGATCCCGGCGGTGCGAAGCGTGATCCACCGGGCCGATCCCGACCTGCCGATCACCGAAGTGCAGACGATGGACGCGATCGTGGCGCAGCAGACGGCAGCGCGCACCACTCAGGTGCGCATGCTCGCGGCCTTCGCGATCATCGCCTTCCTGCTGGGCGCGGTGGGAATCCACGGCGTCCTGGCGTTCACGGTCTCGCAACGCCACCAGGAATTCGGCATCCGCCTGGCGCTCGGCGCCCAGGCGGGGATGATCGTGCGGATGGTGATGCGGGAAGCGGCACTGCTGGCGCTGGCGGGGGTGATTCCCGGCGCGCTGCTGGCGTGGGCCGCCGCCCGCGCGATGCAGGCGGTGCTCGCCGGCGTACCGGCGGCGGATCCGCTCACCTTCGGCGCGGTAGTGACGCTGGTGGTGGTGATGGTGGGCATCGGCCTGGTGCAGCCGGCGCGACGGGCGCTCGCCATCCAGCCGGGGAGTGTCGTCAGGGACGATTAGCGGCGCGAGCGGCGGTTGTCATCGTGAGCGGCGCGGTGAGGCAGCAGGATCTGCGCGGCGCACACATCGCCGCCATCACCCTGTGCACCAATCCCGATATCTTCCTTCCGTCTCCAAACGGATAACGATTGCTCATGCGAACGTTCCTCTCCGGTCTCGTCGTCGTCACGGCGTCGGTTGGTCTGGTCGGATGTCATCACGCCACGCCGGCGTTCGATCCCTCGCTCCATGTCGACCTGAAGGCGTCGACGAAGCTGCCCGACGGTCTCTACTACAAGGACATCACCGTCGGTTCAGGCGACGAGGCGAAAGCGGGCAATATCGTGGCGGTGCAATACGTCGGCTGGCTCACGAACGGCAAACAGTTCGACGCCACCCAGGCCGGCGCGGCGCCGTTCACCTTCCAGCTTGGCACCGGCAGCGTCATCAAGGGGTGGGACGAAGGGGTGGCGGGCATGAAGGTGGGCGGCCGGCGCCAGTTGATCATTCCGGCGGATCTGGGCTACGGTGCGATGGGTGCGGGCGACGGCGTGATTCCGCCGAATGCGACGCTGGTGTTCGTCGTGGATCTGATGGGAGTGAAGACGCAATAAGAGAAGGCCCAGAGCCCGGGGCCCAGGGCCCCGAACATGGAACTCGGCGCGCAGCGGCAAGCTCCTGAGGTGGGAGGGTGGGTGAGAGGGCCTCGCAGCGACGTTTCCGCGGAGCAGCGGGCCGACGTTCGGCCCAATACCACGAGCGTGGATGCGGGAGCGCGGAGCCAGAGGCCCTCTCACCCACCCGCGCTCCGGACGCCCGCTCGGGCGACTCGTTCGTCTTGCCGATAGAGTCCGCACGGGGAGAGATCTGTTCGGCGGGGGCACAACAGGGCCTCTTGCTCCGCGCTCACGCATCCCCGTCCATGGTACTGGGTCAGGCGTTGGCGTGCCGCTCCGCGAAACCCCTCGACTGCGCTCGGGGCAGGCTGTGCTGCGAGGCCCTGTCGTGCCCCCCGCGAGCAGAAATGAAAAACCGGGGATCCGAGACCCACGGCCCCCGCTCGGCACGCCGAGTTCAGTTTGTCGGGCTCTGGGCCCTGGGCTGTCTTTCGCTACCCTCCACTGCCCGACAACAGCTTGATCACGTCATTCACCCGGCTGTTCGGGATTTCCATCGCCAGGTTGTACTGCTCGATCACCCATCCTTTCGCCGTCTTCACCAGCACGCCTGAACCGCGGCACGGGCCCATCCAGGTGTCGAGCTGTTCGTCGAACCAGGCGATCTTGCCGTCCTTCGAATACGCAATGTGGCGGTCGTGCGGGTGGAAGTCCCACGCCTTCTTGCGGTCGAAATACGGCTTGGCCCAGGCCTGGAACGCCGGCTTGACCCAGCGCTCGCCGGGGTCGGTGCCGAGGAAGACGGCGTCGTCGGCCATCGCGCCGAAGTAGGCGGGCGCGTCGGCCGTGGCGGCGGCGTGGTGCCATCCGTCGAGGACGTGGCTGATGGCCGAGTCGGCCGACTGGGCGTGGAGTATCACCGGTGTGGCGAGCAGGAACGCGGCGAGCGAGAGCCGGCGCATGCAATTCCCCTGGTGGAGGACGATCCGAAGATCGGGCATCCCCCTTCCGGGAACAACACCCCGGCGTTCTACTTCATCCCTTTCCCGGAACATTCTCGAGGCCTGGCCATGTGGAAGATCGCGGTCCCCTGGTGGGAACTGATCGTTCGCGCGCTGGTGGTCTACCTCTTTCTGCTGGTATTGCTGCGGCTCACCGGCAAGCGGCAGGTGGGGCAACTGGCGCCGTTCGACCTGGTGTTGCTGTTGGTGCTGTCGAATGCGGTGCAGAACTCGATCAACGCCGGCGACAACTCGCTGGTGGGCGGCCTCATCTCCGCGGTGGCGCTGGTGGGGCTCAACTACGGCGTCGGGTATCTCAGTGATCGCAGCAAGAAGCTCGAGGCACTGATCGAAGGGCGGCCGGTGGTGGTGATCCACAACGGCCGGCTCTACGACGACGCGATGCGGGGGCTCCGGCTCACGCATCACGAACTGCACGCCGCGTTGCGAAAGGAAGGGTGTGCCAGCGTCGAGGACGTCCGCTACGCCGTGCTGGAGAACAACGGCACGCTCAGCGTCATTCCGAAGTAGGCGCGCGGCGCGACGCGCCACAGCGGCGCTGCTCCTCACGCTTTCCGCTGCCGCCGCGGGCCCCGCTTCCGTCGCGGCCCAGTCCGTTTCCGATCTGGTGCACTACACCGTGCCGGCCGACGGCTTTCCGCTGGCGGTGTGGTGCCGCTCGCCTGCCGCGCCGCAAGGCACCATCCTGCTGGTGCACGGACGCACCTGGAGTTCGCTCCCGGATTTCGACCTGCAGGTACCGGGGGAAGCGAAGTCGGTGCTTGCAGCCCTGGCCGGGCACGGCTGGGCGGCATGCGCGGTGGACCTGCGCGGCTACGGCTCGACGCCCCGCGACAGCACCGGCTGGGACACGCCGCAGCGATCGGCCAGAGACGTGGCGATCGTGCTGGCGTGGATGGCGGCGCGTCCGCACGGCACCCGCCGGCCGGTACTGCTCGGATGGTCGAACGGAGCGCTGGTCGCACAGCTGGCGGCACAGGAGTTTCCGAAGCGTCTCTCCGCGCTGGTGCTCTACGGCTATCCCTGGGACGGCAGGACGCCATACACGGCGGACCCGGCCGACGAGAAACCACTCTACCAGCGCAACACCGCCGACGATGCCACGAGCGACTTCATCACCCCGGGGTCGATCTCCCGTGCGACGATCACCGCGTACATGAGCACGGCCCTCACCACCGACCCGATCCTCACCGACTGGCGGCATGCCGACGAGTTCAACGCGCTCGACCCATCACGTCTCATCATGCCGGTGCTGATGGTGCAGGGCGAGTTCGACCCGAGCATGACGCGCGGGGACCTGGACCGGATCTACAACCGGATCCGATCGCGCCCGAAGCGCCTGACCATCCTGCATGGCGGTGACCACGCGTCGCTGCTGGAAAAGACGGAGCCGACCTTCATCGACGCCGTGATGGCGTTCCTGGACGCGTTGCCGTAGTTGCTCATCCTTTCGGCTCTCGCCCTCTACCACCATCACGACCATCGTCCTCTACCACCATCACGACGCTCGCCGCCGCGGAGTCACGACGGGGAACCTCGCAGCGCCGGCGGTCGCATTGGAGGAACGTGGTAAGCTGAGGACGGTGCCTGCGACCGCTGGCGCAAGAGGATCCCTGTCGTGGCTCCGCGGCAGACAAGCAGCATCACCTCTTCTTTGTCCGCCATGACGGATTGCGGTCGGCGGTGGAGCGTGCAGGAGTTCCGATGATGCGGGGTCGCGATAGGGGGTCTCTTGCGTCGACGGTCGCAGGCACCATCATCAGATGGCGACGTTCCTCCAATGCGACCGCCGACGCGGCGAGACCCCCCATCGCGACCCCTGCCACCGGAAGAGGATAGGGAAAGGCGAGGATCGCTCCGGCTCAGTGCGAATCCTGGATCACGTCGAAGTAGCTCTGGATCTTGCCGTGCTGGAAGTCGGCGATGAACGCCTGCATCGGGCTGAGCAGCGAGCCGAGGCGGAAGCCGCCGCCGCTGCCGCGGAAGCCACCGCCGGCGGAGCGGACGAACGTGCTGGTGGAATCGAGCGGCAGCGTGGCGACGTTGTTGTAGAACTGCTGCGCGATGCCGTCCTGCCAGAGGTACTGCTCGACATTGGAGGTGTAGAACATCATCACGAACGAGTGGTGGTCGCGGATGTACTGGCCCACGGCCTTCAGCGCCTTGGGGCCGCCGAAGTTGCCCACGACGGGCACCAGCAGGTTCTTCGATTCGAAATCGCGCAGCGTGCGGTAGTTCGCCTCGGCGGCGAGGTAGCTGCGGTCGAGCCCGGTGCCGTCGTTCTGGACCATGAGGTCGTAATAGTTGGGCATGCCCCGGCCGCCGCGGAAGCCGTAGCCCTGATTGGGGAACGAGTAGTTGATCTCGGGGCCGGCCTCGTAGAAGGCGTCGAAGATCCCGGCGATCTGCTGCACGTCCTCCTGGTCGAGCGGGAAGCCGTGATCGCGGGTGAGGTGGTCGTCGATGGCGGCGAGTGTCTGCCGGTAGAGTGCACTGTCGCGGGGGACGGTGTCGAACGACGCGAACAGCGCCGCGGCGGTCGATGTCGTATCGAGTCCGGCGGGGCGGCGGCGCGAGAAGAGCCGTGAGAGGTACGTGGCGCGGTCGGGCGACAGCTCGATCAGGGCCTTGTACATCATGTGCTCGAGAAGGTTGCCGCGGCGGATGTCGACGATGAACGCCATGGCAGGGTGCAGGGCGACGATGTAGGTGAAATTCTGTTCCGGTGCCACGCCGAGGTAGACGCCACCGGGACGGGTCGTCTTCAGGAGTTCCGGAATGACATACTGATACCCGGTCTCGTTCGACAGGAGATTGTCGGACCGGAAGTAGCCGTTCGGTTCCGACATCGACGAGGAGAGCTGCCAGAACTCGGTGTCGGTCAAGCGTGCCGGAAGGCCCTGCGCGGCCAGCCGGGCGGCCCCCGTCGCGGCAGCGAGGGCCAGCATCACCACCGTGACCGCGGCCAGCAGGCCGCGCCGCAAGTGCCTCATGTCCGGATCTCCTGCGAGCGGGATGCTAAGAATAAGCGAGGAGCGCCG
This sequence comes from uncultured Gemmatimonadales bacterium, assembly GCA_963697065.1. Taxonomy (GTDB): domain Bacteria; phylum Gemmatimonadota; class Gemmatimonadetes; order Gemmatimonadales; family GWC2-71-9; genus Palsa-1233. The sequence goes on along the minus strand of CAVOMQ010000001.1, from coordinate 990,808 downwards.
ATGGGCCATGGGCCCGGGGCGCCTTTCGCATTGCAACATTCGGTGGAACATTTGCATGTCCTCTTTGAGGCAACCCGATGCGTACCGAGCTCGTCCTCGCCGCTTCCGTCGCCGTCTCGGCGTGCAACGGCCTGCCGCCTGGCCACACCGCCGGCGACATCGCCGGGACCTATCACGCCACGACACTCGAAGTGGACGTTCCCAGCAGCACCACCCACGTCGATTATCTCCTGATCGGCGGCTCGCTGAACATGGTGCTCACCAGCGACGGGCATGTCACGGGCCAGCTCAACCTGCCGGCCAGCGATCTGGCGCCGGCTGTCATGGCCGACCTGGCCGGCACGTTTCATATCACCGACCCCGAGGTGGACTTCACGATGGGCGATACGTCGTTCGTGTCCATCCTGCACTGGAACATCGTACTCGACCGCCTCGAGGCGACGGGGGCGTTCGGGCCGGCGCCGGGAACGACGATCACGGCGGTCGTGAGCCGCTGAGGTCCGCGGCGCGGGCGTTCCGCCCCGCGACGTGCGGATCGGCCGGCCGGGTTTCGTCACCTCTTGCGGCTGTCGATTGGAGGATGTCATGAGAAGTCTGCGGCAGGGGATCATCAGCGCCGGCGTGGCGCTGCTCACGGCGGCGTGCTCCAGCTCGCCCCCGACGCCGTCGGCACAGGCTGCCGCGTCGGACCAGGCGCCGACCGTCGGCGCGGGCCAGAGCGCGGAACACACGTTCACCATCCCGGTGGGCGAAACGGTGCGCGCCTATCTCGCCAAGGGTACCACCTACCGGGCGGAGCTCGACGGGCAGAACGTGGGGCTGTCGATCCGGCCCATGGAGTCGAGCATGCAGCGCCCGCTGATCGAAAAGACCCTGGCGGGCACCAGCGCCAGCGGCACGTTGGAGTACACCATCACAACCTACGCCACGGGCGAATACGAATTCTTCACGACCGGCGGTGCGCTCGAACCACTCATCCTGCATCTCTCGGTCGTGTCGACCACCAAGGGGAAGGCGGCGCCGGGCGATACGACCTGAAGACCGGGAGCGACGTGACAGCGAAACACTTGCCCGCCGCTCTCCGAACGCCCAACTTCGGAACGCCCGATTCCGGAGGCGTTTCCACACATGACCCATGCGCCCCTTCCCCTGGCGCGGCACCGCTTCGGACACACGATGCGGACCGACGCCTGGTGGATGCCAGCCCGTCGCCATCTTCTCGGTGTTGAGCCTCTTCATCGTCTACGCCACCTGGGCGGCGCTGCAGGGGAACCACTACACGTACGGCCCGTACCTCTCGCCGTTCTACTCGCCTGAACTGTTCGGCAGTTCGCCCCACGCGTGGTTCGGACCGAAGCCGGGGTGGTGGCCGGGCTGGCTGGTGTTCTCGCCCGCCCTCCTGATTCTCTGGGCGCCGGGCGGTTTCCGCGTCACCTGCTACTACTACCGCGGCGCCTACTACAAGGCGTTCTGGGCCGACCCGCTCAACTGCGCCGTGGGCGAGCCGCGCAACCGCTATCCCGGCGAGCAGCGCTTTCCCCTGATTCTCCAGAACGTCCATCGCTACTTCCTCTACCTCGCGGTGCTCTTCCTGGCTTCCTGCTGTACGACGTGTGGCAGGCGCTGTGGTTTGCCGGACGCCGACGGCGTGACAGCATTTCGGCATCGGCGTCGGCACGCTGGTGCTCGCGGCCAACGTCGTCCTCCTCGGCGGCTACACGCTCGGCTGCCATTCGCTGCGCCACCTGGTGGGCGGGATGCTCGACCGGCTGTCGGACCACCCCGTGCGCGCCGTGGCGTACGACTGCGCGACCTGTCTCAACCGCCATCATCATCAAGTGGGCGTGGCTCGCTGCTGATGGTGCCGTTCTGCGACTCTCTACGTCCGGCTGTGCTCGATGGGGATCTGGCACGACTGGAGAATCTTCTGATGGCCGACGTCCGAGGCCTTCGAGCACGACGTGCTGGTGATCGGCGCCGGCGGCGCCGGGCTGCGCGCGGCCATCGGCCGCGGCGGCCAGGGTGCCACGGTGGGCCTGGTCTGCAAGTCGCTGCTCGGCAAGGCGCACACCGTGATGGCCGAGGGCGGCATCGCGGCGGCGCTGGCCAACGTCGATGACCGCGACAACTGGCGGGTCCACTTCGCCGACACCATGCGCGGCGGCCAGTACGTCAACAACTGGCGCATGGCCGAGCTGCACGCGAAGGAAGCGCCCGACCGCGTCCGCGAGCTCGAGGCGTGGGGGGCGGTGTTCGACCGCACCGCCGACGGCCGCATCCTGCAGCGCAACTTCGGCGGCCACCGCTATCCGCGGCTGGCGCACGTCGGCGACCGCACCGGCCTGGAGATGATCCGCACGCTGCAGGACCACGGGGTGCACCATGGGCGTCGACGTCCACATGGAAGTGACCATCATCACGCTGCTCAAGGACGGCGACCGGGTGGCGGGCGCGTTCGGCTACGACCGCGAGCGCGGGCGCTTCCGGCTCTTCAAGGCGAAGGCGGTGGTGCTCGCCACCGGCGGCGTCGGGCGCGCGTTCAGCATCACCAGCAACAGCTGGGAGTACACCGGCGACGGCCATGCGCTGGCCTACGCGCCGGCGCCGACGCTGATGGACATGGAGTTCATCCAGTTCCACCCGACCGGCATGGTCTGGCCGCCCAGCGTCCGCGGCATCCTGGTGACCGAGGGCGTGCGCGGCGAGGGCGGCGTGCTGCGCAACAACGAAGGGCGCGCTTCATGTTCGACGACATCCCCGAGAACTACCGCAACCAGACCGCCGACAGCCCGGACGAGGGCTGGCGCTACACCCAGGGCGACAAGAACGCGCGCCGTCCGCCCGAGCTGCTGACCCGCGACCACGTGGCGCGCTGCATCATGCGCGAGGTCCGCGAGGGGCGCGGCACGCCGCACGGCGGCGTCTTCCTCGACATCGCCTGGATCAAGGAGAAGCTCCCGGACGCCGCCGAGCACATCAAGCGGAAGCTGCCGAGCATGTACCACCAGTTCAAGCAGCTGGCCGACATCGACATCACGAAGCGAGCCGATGGAGGTCGGGCCGACCACGCACTACATCATGGGCGGCATGCGGGTCGACGGCGACACGCAGATGTCGCACCGTGCCGGGCCTGTTCGCCGCCGGCGAATGCGCCGCGGGCCTGCACGGCGCCAACCGCCTGGGCGGCAACTCGCTGTCCGACCTGCTGGTGTTCGGCAAGCGCGCCGGCGAGTACGCCGCCGCGTTCGCCGAGACGCCACGGCGCCGGGCACGATCGATCGCGCCGGCCGTCGAAGCCGCCGCCACCGAGGCGCTGGCGCCGTTCGAGCACGGCGCGTCGGGCGAGGGTCCGTACCAGCTGCAGCACGAGCTGCAGACGTGATGCAGGACCTGGTCGGCATCGTGCGCCGGAAGAAGAGATGCGGCAGGCGCTGGACCGCATCGCCGAGCTGCGCCGGCGGGCCGCGTTGGTGGGCGTCAGCGGCAACCGCGAATACAACCCCGGCTGGCACACCGCGCTGGACCTGCAGAATCTGCTTCGATCTCGCCGAGGCGATCACCCGCTCGGCCTCGAGCGGCGCGAGAGCCGCGGCGGCGCACTTCCGCGACGACTACCCCGACAAGGACCCGGACGCGCCACGTTCAACATCGTGGCGCACCGCGGCGCCGACGGCGCGATGGCGCTCGAGCCGCGGCCGATCCCGCCGCTGCCGGCCGAGCTGCAAGCAGTCATCGAGGAGCAGGCAGCATGAGCGAATCGGCCACCTTCCGCATCTGGCGCGGCGAGCACGGCGCGGGCGAGTTCCAGGACTACCGCACCGAGGTCAGCGACGGCATGGTGGTGCTCGACGCCGTCCACCAGATCCAGGCCGAGCAGGCCAACGACCTGGCCTGCCGCTGGAACTGCAAGGCCGGCAAGTGCGGCTCGTGCTCGGCGGAGATCAACGGCAAGCCGCGGCTGATGTGCATGACGCGGCTCAGTCAGCTCGCCCTCGACCGCCCGGTGACCGTCGAGCCGATGCGGACCTTTCCCCATGTCCGCGACCTGGTGACCGACGTGTCGTGGAACTTCCGGGTCAAGAAGCGGATCAAGCCGTTCAAGCCGCGCCCGCCCGATGCTGCCGACGGCACCTGGCGGATGCAGCAGGAGCGACGTCGACCGCGTGCAGGAGTTCCGCAAGTGCATCGAGTGCTTCCTGTGCCAGGACGTCTGCCACGTGCTGCGCGAGCACCACAAGGACGACGAGTTCATCGGCCCGCGCTTCCTGGTGCACGTGGCGGCGCTGGAGATGCACCCGCTCGACACCGCCGACCGCACCGAGGAACTGAAGCAGGCCGACGGCATCGGCTACTGCAACATCACCAAGTGCTGCACCAAGGTCTGCCCGGAGAGCATCACCATCACCGACAACGCCATCATTCCGCTCAAGGAGCGGGTGGCCGATCGGTATTACGATCCGCTCAAGGCGCTGGTCCGGTTGGTGAAAAGGCGGCCATAGCCCATGGCCCTGAGCCCGGCACACGACGTTCGCCTTCACAGGTTGGCACCAGCGTGTCGCCTGCCCGACTGGCCACGGCCCTCCCCCCGTGCACGCCGAGTCCCGTGTTCGGGGCCATGGCCTCAGGGCTCAGGGCGCCTTTCGAGTTTCGAAGGAGGTCCCCCATGTTCGACCTGAAATCGCTCTCCCGCGATGCCGTTCCCGCCGCGCTCGAGAAGGCCGAGCAGTACCGCCTGCTCAATCAGCCGGGGGCGGCGGAGAGCATCTGCCTCGACGTCGTGGCGATCGAGCCGAAGCACCAGCTGGCATGGCGGACGATGTTGCTGGCCCGGACCGACCAGTTCCCCGTCGACGCCAGTGCGGTCCGAAGAGCACGCGAGGCGCTGGAGCAACTCGACTCGCCCTACGAGCGGGCGTACTATGCCGGACTGATCGCCGAGCGACGAGCCAGGGCGCTGCTCGACCAGCGGATGCCGGCACCGGGGTCGCGGTTCGTGGCCCACGACGAATTGCGCGAGGCGATGTCGCGGTACGAGCAGGCCGAACCGCTGCGGCCACCGGGCGACGACGACGCCATCCTCCGCTGGAACACCTGCGCCAGGCTGCTGAACAGCTCGCCGCACCTCGTTCCCCGCCCCGACGAGCGGACCGAACCGGTCCTGGGGGAGTAGCGCCTCTCCCCCGACCCCACCCGGCGGGGAACACCGGGGGGGGCCTTGCTCGTTCTTCCGGCGGCACGCGAGAATTGTCGCCACCGAAACCACATCCCGACTCCTCTGCTGAATTCCACGGCGTACCCCTCGAGCGTCCCGACGCCGGCGCCCCACCGGCGCCGAGCGGAGCGTCTGGCCGCCGGTCACCCGTTCGGGTGGCAATGGCGGCGGCGGGGAACGCGCGTGCCGGGCTCCCTCCGGGGCTTCCGGATGGCCGGCGCGCTCGCGGCGATGGCCGCCGCCTGCAGTGGTCGCGCCGGCGTCGGTACCACGGCCAACACCGGCGGCATCTCCCTGGCGGTGAGCGTTCCGTCTGTCGTCGTCGAGGCGGGTGGCAGCACGAACATCGTGGCGCTGGTCACTCGTTCGGGCGGATTCTCGGGCGACCCAGCCGTTGCGCTCGACGATGGACCTGGCGGCGTGACCGCCACGATGGCCGACGCCACGACCCACGGCAACGTCACCACGGCCACCGTCACGGTGGTGGTTGCCGCGTCGGTTGCCCCGGGCCAGTACACCGTGACGTTGCGCGGCACCGGAACGGGAGTCGCCAAGACCACGGCAACGTTCCAGCTGGTGGTCGTGCCGCACCCGGCGGAGACGTTCACCGTCCAGCTCTCGGCGCCGACGCTGGAAGTGGTCCAGGGGCAGTCGGATTCGTCGCTGCAGGTGGTGCTGGCCCGGAACGGCTTCTCGAGCGGCGTGAAGCTGACGCTCGACAGCCCGCCGGCCGGCGTGACCGTGAAATTCGCCGACTCGCTCGCGACCGCCGAGACCACGCAGCTCACCTTGTCAGTGGCACCGACCGTGGAGCCGGGGACCTACACGTTGATCGTTCGCGGCACCGCACCAGGGATGAGCGACCGCACGGCAACGCTGGTGCTGACGATTTCCGCCGCCGGGAGCTACCGGCTTGGGGCGACGCCGGCGGCGGTCACGCTGCAGCAGGGCGCGTCGATGTTTCCGGTGATCGCGATCACTCGCTCCAATTACGGCGAGAGCATTGCGCTCCTGGCGGAGCAGGTACCCACCGGACTTTCGGCCGCGATTACCCCGGCGGCCACGACCGGCACCGCGGCCACCCTTTCGATCGGCGCGGCCGATCAGCTGCCGGTCGGCGTCGACACCATCGTCATTCGCGGCGTCGGCGCCGGCCTGCCGGACCAGGTGCTGGCGTTCGTGGTGAAGGTGGTTCCGCCGTCACCGAGTGCGATCACCGTGGTGTCCGGCAACGGCCAATCGGGGATGGCGGACGATCCCCTCGCCGACAGCATCCGGGTGCGCGTCGCCGACCAGGCGGGGCGGCCGCTGGCGGGGGTGTCGGTGAGCTTTGCCGTTGCCAGCGGCGAGGGTTCGATCGCCGTTCCCACGGCCACGACCGACACCACCGGAACCGCGTCCACTGCGTGGATCCTCGGCCCCGACCTTGGCAACCAGCAATTGACGGCGAGCGCCGCCGGCATTTCGGCGAACGCGGTCGCCACGGCGGCGGGGTGCGATCCGGTGAGTTGCGCGGCGTCGCTGTCAATGGACAATCCCCAATGGACGCCCTTCACGCTTTCGACGTACGAGGGGAGCGGCCAGGTGGTGCACCCCGACATCGCGTCGGGGGGACCGGGTCGCTGGCGCTGGCTGGCGATCACGCCCTACCCCGGCGGCGACGCCACCTACGAGAACCCGTCGGTCTATCAGAGCCGTAACGGACACGCCTGGCGCGCGCCGGCCGGACTGGCCAATCCGGTGGAACAGCCGAACGGGTCGGGGTACTTCTCCGATCCCGATGTCTCCGTCGACACCGCCACCAACACGCTCTGGCTCTACTACCGCCAGGTGTACGTGTCGTCGAACATCATCTGGCTGACGCGTAGCGCCGACGGCACGCATTGGAGCGCGCCGGTGCAGGTGTTGAACGTGCCCAGCCACGGCGCCGTGTCGCCCACGGTCGTCCGCGGCGCGCCGAAAGCGCCGTGGATAATGTGGGTCGTGAACGCCGGCCCGAACGGTTGCCAGGCGACGTCGAGTACCGTCGAACGGCGGGTGTCGCTGGACGGCGTCAACTGGGATGCGCCGGGCACGACCGACCTGGCCGAGCCGGGCCGGGTCATCTGGCACATCGATGTGGAGTGGGTGGCGCCCCGGAACGAGTTCTGGGCGATCTACAACAGCTATGCCAGCGGGCTCTCCTGCTCCACCGACGCGCTGCACTTCGCCCGCAGCGCCGACGGCATGCACTGGCAGACGTATCCGGCGCCGATCGTAACGGCCGGGGTCATACCGGAATTTCACGACATCGTCTATCGCTCGACGTTTCTCCCCAGCGCGGCTGGTGACACCATCCGGATCTGGGCATCGGGCGCCAGGATGGTACAGAACTCCTACATCTGGAGCGCGGCACACGCGACATTCCGGGTCGACGATCTGCTGTCGGGGTTGCAGGCCGGGATTCGCGCGCCGATCGATCTGAAGTCGAGGATCGGATTGCCGATGCCGGAGCCGCATGACAGCGGCGTACACGGGGAAAGGCGCCCATAGCCGAAACGTCGCTGCGAGGCCCTCTCGCCCGCCCTCCCCACCATACTCGGACATCGCGCGCCGAATCCCGTGTTCGGGGCCATGGGCTCTGGGCCCAGGGCCTCTCTCTACTTTCCCGCCATCTCCGGTGCCGTCAACGTGCGTGTTCCCGGATACGGCCGGCCCGGTTTCAGCTCTTCCCACAGGATGTGATTGAACGTGTTGTCGTCGACCAGATCCTCGAAGCGGAAGTCGAGGTTGGCCGACTGGCGCGCGCCCGGCCCGCGCGGGGGGTTGCGCTCGCCGAGCGATTGCGGCGGGGTGAGCGCGGTGTAGGGCGTGAGATCCGGCGACGACGCGAAGATGCCGCGCAGCGGGCGTCCGAAGCGATCGAACTGCGAGAGATTGTCGAGGGTCAGGATCTGCTCGATGGTGGCGATGACGTCGGTGGTGTTGGCGAAGCGGTGCCAGGTGTGCGGCCGATTGTACGCCGAGATCACCAGGAAGTTCGACCGGTGCGAATCGACGTGGTCGGGGCCGTTCTGGGCGTCGTCCTCGAGCACGAAGACGACCGTGTTCTTCCAGAACCGGCTTCGCGACAGTCCCGCGATGATGCGTCCCAGCGCCAGATCGTTGTCCGCCGCGTAGGCGCGAGGTGAGAGCGCGCCGGCCGAGGCGCCCATGGTGTGGTCGTTGGGGAGCCGCATGATCTGCAGCGCCGGCATGTCGCCACCCGCTTCCCAGCCGGCGAGCGCCTTGAGCCAGACATCGGCGCGGTGCTGATCGGGAATATCGAGGTCGAATCCGGGGTAGGCCGAATCGGTGTGGGCGTCGAGGTATGGCTTGAGCCCCACATAGCCGGACGGCAGCGGCCCCTTCCCGCCCGCTTCGGCCACGAACTCGCCGAAGTTGCGGAAGGTGATCCCGCGGCGCTGGGCGAGGTTCCAGAGATAGCCGTTGGCGGGTGACGCGACGTCTTCGTCGCCGGGTGGGCGCTGGTCGCGGTTCTCCCCTTCGTAGTCGTAGCTGCGCCCCTTGCCGCCGTAATTGAGCGGCACCGTCTTCTGCACGTAGTCCGTGGTGTACGCGCCGGTCGACCAGTTGTGACCGTCCGCACTCACCTCGGCGTTGACGAAGAACCGGTCGAAGATGCCGAACCGCTCCGCCATGGCGTGCTGGTTCGGCGTCACGCTCTGGCCAAAGAAGACCAGCGACGTGTCACCGTCTCCGCCCTTGAGGTCACCGAAGACCTGGTCGTAGGTGCGGTTCTCCTTGATGACGTAGATGACATGGGTGAACGGCGGATAGCCGCCCGTGGCCGCCACATGATCCCATCCGTTGGCGCGCGCCACGCGGCGCGACAGCGCGGTGAGGTCGAGCCCGGCGAGCGGAATGGTCGACACGGTGCCGTCGAGCTGGCCGAGAGTGTAGCCCGCTTCCGCCGGCACGCGGCCGCCGCGCGCGCCGGGGCCGGGACCGTTGGTAGCGTTGGGCGCGGTGCCGCGCCCCTTGGCGTTGACGACGAAGAGCGTGTCGTGCTCCACCGCGAGCGCGCTCGGATACCACTCGACGGGAATCCGTCCCAGGAGTGTCCCGCCCGAGGCACCGCTGTTCAGCGCGAACACCGCCACGGCGTTGTTGTCGCCTTCGGCGATGTAGAGGGTATCGCCCGACGTGGAGAGCGCCAGGGCGTCCGGAGTGCTTCCTTCACCGGTACCGTTCGGAATCGTGTCACGGATCTCGCCGATCACCGAGTCCTTCCGGGTATCGACGATCGTGATCCGGTCGGTGCTGGCGGAGGTGATGTAGAGTCGCGACCCGTCCGGTGACAGCAGCATCGACGATGGATGGCGACCGACGGCGATGCTGTCGTCAAGATTGAGCCAATTGTCGTACGGCTTCCAGACGCGAACGAAGATGCCGTCCCACGCGGTGGAGTAGACGGTACCGTCCGCGGCGGTCACGACGCCGTAGGGATAGCGGCCGGCCGGAACGCGCGACACCACGTCGCCGGACGCGACATCGATCACCGCCAGCGAGTCGTCGAGATTCTCCGCGACATAGAGATGGTCGCCGTCAGGCGAGAGGGCGATGCCGGCCGGATAGCGCCGCCCCTCCTGGCGTGGCGCCAGCGAACCGACGACGAAGCTGTCAGCGAGCGTGGCCGCGCCATCCTGCCAGCGGTAACGGTAGACAACGTCCCGATTGCCGCCCGAGGCGTACAGGTATCGGCCGTCGGGGGAAAAGGCGAGGCCCACGAACGCCGCCGGTTGCCGCACCGTCTGGAGCACGGCACCGGTGGAGCGCTGCACCACCTGGATCCCGTTGGCGCCATAACCCGCCAGCATGACCACGACCCGATCGCCGCCCGGGGCCGGGATCATGGTGAACGGATACGACCCGACCGGCATCGAGCGGCCGACCGGATCGAGCGTGACACCGGTGGGAAGGCGTCCGGCGTCGAGCGTGGCGGGCGCCGACGGCCCGGGGTGCGGGCCGCAACCGCTCGCCAGTGCAGCGGAAAGCAGCACGACGGCGCCGGTCAGTCGGGGAGGTGTGATGCGATGGCGGTTCGTGGCTGGCATGATCTCTCCATGGTACTTTTCCGGCGTCACATCGCGGTCACATCCCGTCCGAGGACATGATGTCGATTCCCCGTCGGAATTTTCTCAGCTGGCTCGGCGCCAGCGGCGTCTACACGGCCGCCGGCCAGCCCGGGCGGGCGCGTCCCGCCGATCTCCCGCTCCGCGCCATCGACCCCAAGTGGGACATGTCGTGGACCGATCGCCTGACCGGAAAGTACCGCGCCGTCTTCGATTCGCCGAGCATCTCGGAGGGCGGGGCGGTGTTCCGGGCGGGGCTCTGGCGCGAACAGCACACCCAGGTCTACGGCACGGCCGCGACGGACCTCGATGCCGTGGTGGTGGTGCGCCATGCCGGAATACCACTGGCGATGGACAATGCCTACTGGGACCAATACCAGGTGGGCAAGGCGCTCAAGCTCAAGGACGACAGCGGCCACAAGTGGATGACGGCCAATCCGGTCGGCGGCGGGACGGGCAGCGGCAATCAGGGCGGGTTCGCGAAATACATGCTGCCGCACTTCCTGGCCAACGGCGGGATCGTCCTTGCCTGCAACCTGGCGTTCGGGCAGATCATCTCCAACATCAAGGCACGCGACAAGGTGTCGCAGGACGAAGCGACCAAACGGGCCCACGCGCATCTCATACCGGGAATCATCCTGCAGCCCTCCGGGATATTCGCCGTGCTGCGCGCCGAGGAGATGGGCTGCAATTACATCATGGGAAGCTGACTTCCCGAGAGGAGTGATCCGCCGCCATGACGCCTCGTTTGCGCTGCCTGCTGCCCGCCCTGCTGGCGTGCCTCCCCGCCGCCGCCGCCGCCCAGACCACGGGCACCGACCAATGGTCAATGCTGCTGCGCCCCCGCACGCACACCCCGGAGCCGACAACCGACTCGATCACGGCGGCGGATCTCCGCACCCGGCTGTTCCTCTTCTCCGACGACTCGATGCAGGGGCGGTTCATCGGGTCGAAGGGGAACGCGGAGGGTGTCGAGTATATCGCCCATGCGTTCCAGGACTTCGGCCTGCAGCCGGCCGGCGACAATGGCACGTTCTTCCAGACGGTGCCGTTCCTGGCGGAGGAGTTCGACACCACCGCGACGATCGCGGTCAACGACGTCGCCCTGGTATCGGGCACCGATTATCTGGTGCGACTGCCGCTGCCGGGCCACCCGTTGCGCGCCGTGGACGAGAAGCAGGTGATCTTTGCCGGCGACTGGGCCGACTCGCTCCACCGGCTGCCGCAGCAGATGGCGGCCGGCCGGATCGTGGTGTTGTGGTCGAGTGCTTCGATCCCGCAGAATCCGCCGCACATTCCCAACCGACAGCAAGTGTCGGCGTATTTCAGTGACGCCGCGGCCATCGTGGTGGCGGGACTCGACAGCATTCCGGCTGACCAGATCGCGTCGTTCAACCAGCCCAATCCGACGGTCCCCAGCGCCAACCCCGACACCGCCGCCATGCCGGCGTATCTCTACGTCACCTACCACGCTGCCGACGAACTCGTCGGCGCCGCGATGAGCCAGGTGAAGCCGGGAACGCTCGGCCCGATGGTGACGGGCGCGCTGCGCACGTTCAACCAGCCGTTCCACCTGCCCTTTCCGGTGCGCAACGTGGTGGCCATCCTGCCGGGCAGCGATCCGTCGCTGCGCGGTGAATATGTGGCGATCGGCGCGCACAACGATCACATCGGCACCACCAGCAGCGGCATGAGCGATCTCGGCCATCCGGTGCCGGACGACTCCGAGTACGTCGTCAATCACCTCTTCCGGTCAAGCGGCGCCGACGATCCCGCGCCAAAGCTCACGCCGGCCGAGGCCGCCCAGGTCAACGGCATCCTCGCCCGGGTGCGCGCGGAATCGCACGGCGCGACGGCGCGGATCGACTCGATCTTCAACGGCGCTGACGACGACGGTTCGGGAAGCGTCAGCCTGGTGGAGATTGCCCAGTATCTCGCGTCGCTGCCGGTCAAGCCGAAGCGGTCGATTCTCTTCGTGTCGCACGTGGGCGAAGAAGAAGGTCTCTACGGATCGACGTATTTCACCGACTTCCCCACCGTGCCGCGCAATTCGATCGTCGCCCAGCTCAACATCGACATGATCGGTCGCGGTGATTCGTCGGACGTGACCGGTTACAAGAAGGGGATGAAGGTGCGGATCCACGGCAACGCGAACTACGTACAGCTGGTGGGGTCCCGGCGGCTCTCGACCGAGCTGGGCAATCTGGCCGAGACGGTGAACACCCAGGACCATCACGGGCTGGACTTCGACTACTCGCTCGACGCGAACGGGCACGAACAGCAGATCTACTGCCGCAGCGATCACTACTCGTACGCGCGGTACGGCATTCCGATCATCTTCTTCACCACCGGCGGGCATGCCGACTACCACCAGGTGACCGACGAGCCGCAGTTCATCGATTACGCCCACATGGCGCGGGTCGCCAACTTCATCGCGGACCTGACGCGGCACGTGGCGGACCTCGATCATCGGCCGGTGGTGGATCACCCCAAGCCGGATCCGTTCGGGGCCTGCGTGCAGTAGCCGCCGTCCGATCACATCGCCGGAAGCGCCGGGGTTCCCCGGCGCCACCGGTACGCCAACAACCGAGGCTCTCCGACGCGCCACGTCACCGACTGGACGGTCCTGCTGATTCTCGCGGGAGCAGCCTGGCTCGGCCTTGCAGCCGCGGGGGCGCCGCGCGCGCTCCCCGCCACCGCCGCTGCCGATCGGTTTTCCGCCGACCGGGCGCTGCACGATCTCGAGTTCATTGCCCGGACGCCGCACCCGGTGGGAAGCGCCGAACACGCCCGGGTGCGCGACTATCTCGTATCCCGGCTGCACCAGCTGGGGTGCGATTCGGTCGATGTGCAGCACGCGACCGGCTTCAACACGCTGGGCGACACGCCGATCGCCGCCGCGGTCGACAACGTCATCTGCCTCAAGCGCGGCACGCATCCCGGCCGTTCGGTGGTGCTGATGGCGCACTACGACGCGGTGCCACGATCCCATGGCGCCGCCGACGACGGTTCGGGTGTCGTGGCGATCCTCGAGACGCTCCGGGCCCTGCAGCATTCCCCACCGCTCGGCAACGATCTCGTCGCGGTACTCACTGACGCCGAGGAAGCAGGGTTGCTCGGCGCGGAGGCGTTCGTCGACCTGCACCCGTGGGCGCAGGGTGCCGGCGTGGTGTTGAACGTTGATTCGCGAGGCGTGTCCGGACCGGCGTACATGTTCCAGACCACGGTCGGCGACGCACCGCTGATATCCATCCTTGCCGACGCGGTACCGGACGCGCGCGCCAGTTCCCTGACCGGCGACGTCTACCGCCTGCTGCCCAGCGACACCGACCTCAGCATCTGGTTGCACTCCGCGTGGCAGGGCGGCGGATACAATCTGGGATTCGTCGGTGGCGTGACGCATTACCACACGCCGCGGGACAACGTGGCGTCGCTCGACCCGGGAAGCCTGCAGCACGAGGGCGACTACCTGCTGCCGCTGACGCGATCGCTGGGCAATGCGGACCTGGCGCCGCTGCGCACCACCGACGCGGAGTATTTCGACGCGCCAGTGGTCGGCGTGGTGCACTACCCGGAGAGCTGGGCATTGCCGATCGCGCTGACGGAAACCGCGGCGGTGCTGGTGTTGCTCGCGGCCGCAGTGGGGCGGAAGGCGCTGTCGTGGCGGGGAATCGGCCGGGGTGCGCTGGTTTCGCTCGGCTCGCTCGTCGTGCCGGCGGCGTTCGCCTGGGTGGGATGGCGCGCCACCGCGGCACTGCATCCGGGTTTCCGCGACATGCTGCAGGGCAACCCGTATCACGCATCGCTCTATCCGGCGGGGTTCGCGCTGATCGGTGTGGCGCTCGTCGTCGCCGGGATCCGGTTGGCGGCGCGCGCCAGCACGGTACTCGATCTCGTGGTCGTTCCACTGCTGCTCTGGGCCGCTGCGGGTATCGTCTGCGCGCGCGAGCTGCCCGGTGCCAGCTACCTGTTTGCGTGGCCACTGGGTGGCGCACTGTTGGGGGCCGCGGCGGTATTGCTCGGTTGGCCGGCGCCGGTCGTGGCGCTGTCGGCGCTGCCGGCACTGACGCTCGTCTCGCCGCTGGTGCCGGCGCTCAATTCCGCTTCGACGGGAATGTTCCTGGCGCCGTGCGTCCTGCTGGCGGCCTTCGCGGCACTGCTGATCGCGGTGCCGATCCGTCTGGCGGAGAGTGCCTGGCGCATCGCCCTGCCGGTCCTCGCCGGCATCGGCATGCTGGTCCTGGTGGTGGCCGAGTTCTCGGGCGGATTCAATGCCACCCATCCCCACCCTGATTCGCTTCTCTATCTGGCCGAAACCGACAGCAGCCGGGCGTGGTGGGTGACATGGGACCGTGGTCCCGACGCGTGGACCCGGGCGACGCTTGGCGCATCGCCCGCGAAGCACTCGTTCCGGCAGTACCATCTCGGTTTCGGCGCCGATTCGCTGCTGGCAATGCCGGCCGCGCCCGACTCGACACCCGGCGCCGTGGTGCGCATCGTGTCGTCCGATTTCATCCCGGACGGGCGCCGGCTGCATCTCAGAATCACGGCGCCAGGCGAGACGCGGTGGATCAGGCTGGCGTTCGCGTCGGTGCCGGTCGCGATTTCAGACGTGGTGCTCGATGGACGACCGCTGATCAGCGGGTCGGGAGACCGATACCAGCCGCTGTACCACGTCGGCGCCGCGGGACAGCTGCTGACGTTCTACGGCATGCCGAAAGACGGCATCGATCTCCGGTTCACGGTGCCGGTGATCGATCGCTTCGCGGTGCGGGTGACGGACGTGACTGCCGGGCTGCCTCAGATCAGCGGCGCGCCCGGACCGCGACCATTGTCGTTCATGAGCAAGCCGTTCGTTGTTACGGACGATCGGGTGACGTCGTGGATCGTATGGATGTGAAAAGGGCCCTGAGCCCTGAGCCCTGAGCCCTGAGCCCTGAGCCCTGAGCCCCAGAAACGAAACTCGGCGTGGAGGATCGTCTCTCCGCGCCGAATTTCGCATTCGGGGCCCCGGGCTACTGGCCCTGGGCTTCTTTCAGTTCAATTCCCGCCCCGGCCTCCGCGTCCACCCCGTCCGCCGCGACCGGCGGCGCCGGGCGCTCCGCCGCGCCGTGCCTGCCCCATGACGTAGTCCGTCGGCGGCGTGCCGTGCAGCAGCCAGGTGACGAAGTAATCCCAGCGACGCCGCTGCATGTAGGCCGATGCTGTCCCGTAGCCGTGGTGCTGGTTGGGGAGAAGCAGCAGGTCGAAGTCCTTGTTGGCCTTGATGAGGGCGTCGACGACCAGCAACGTGTTGTACGGCGGCACGTTGTCGTCGATGGTGCCGTGCGCCAGCAGCAGGTGGCCCTTGAGATTCTTGGCGACCTCCTCGTTCGCGGCCTCGTCGTAATTCGTCTTGCCACCGGAAAGCGTTTCGACCGGCCCTTCGTACCGTTCGCCCCAATCGTCTTCGTACTCGCGGTTGTCGTGATTGCCCGACTCCGAAATGCCGACCTTGAAGAAGTCGGGATACCGGAACATGGCGTCCGCGGTGGCAAAGCCGCCGCCCGAGTGGCCGTAGATGCCGGTCCGGGTCAGGTCGATCCACGCATTCTGCTGCGCCAGCTCCTTCTCGGCGATCACCTGATCGGGCAGGGTGTTGTCACCCATGTCACCGTAGTAGGCATCCATGAACTTCTTGGAGCGGTTGGGCGTGCCCATGCCGTTGATCTGCACCACGACGAAACCGAGATCGGCAAGCCCCTGCTGTTCGCCGCCCGCGGCGCGGAACGCCCAGCCGCCGACGCTGCCGGTCTGCGGTCCCGGGTAGATGTTGTTGACGATCGGGTACTTCCTGTTCGGGTCGAAGTCGGCCGGCTTGTACATCAGGCCGTAGACATCCGTGACGCCGTCACGGGCCTTCTCGTGGAAGGTGGTGACGGGGTGCCAGCCCATCGCGCGAAGCTTCGCCGTGTCGGCGGACTGCTCCAGCGGCATGATCAATGCCCCCGTCGTGGCGCTGCGGACCGCGCTGGCCGGCGGCATGTCCGATTCGTCCCACACGTCGACCAGATACTTGCGGTCGGGTGAGAACGAAACGGTGTGTTCACCTTCTCCTGGGGTGAGCGGCACCTGATGGGTGCCGTCGAGATTGACCCGGTAGTAATGGTGGTAATACGGCATCTGGGTGGAATCTTTCCCCTCACCGGTGAACCAGAGCGTCCGGGTGGCCTGGTCGACGCTGTCGACGGCCGAGACGTCGCCGACGCCCGTGGTGACCTGGTTCTTCAGCTGCCCGGTGGTGAGGTCGTAGAGATAGATCTGGCCCCAGTTGTCGCGCTGCGAATACCAGAGGATCTCCTTGCTGGGCCAGAGCACATCCCAGCCGGTCCACGATTCGACGTGGGTCGGTTCCGATTCCTCGAACAGCGTGCGCACCGCGCCGGTGGAGGTGTTGGCCTCGCGGATCCAGACGTGCTGGTGGAACCGCGACACCGACGCGAAGACGACGGTGGAGTCGTCGGGATTCCACTTCACGTCGCTCATGCTGAGGTTGTCGCCCTGGATGGAGCGGTGCTGATCGGGCGGCATCTGGAACCGGACCGTCTTGCCGGTGCCGACATCGATGACGAGCCGGTGGATCATGGTGACCACGCTGTCGCCGGGGAGGGGATACTTCCACGACTGCAGCACCGGGTGCCCGCCAATGGGACCCATGCCCGGATCGCCGTTGGGCGTGGTGACGAGGTAGATGTCACCGTCGCCGCGCTGGTCCTGTTGCTGCGTGGCAATGAATTTCGAGTCGGGCGACCACTGCACGATCGGACGGTCGCTCTTGGTCCAGCCGGCGTTGTCGGTGGCGTACCCGAAGTTCTCGACGCCGTCATTGGTCAGCTGCCGCTCCTGATGCGTCGCGGTGTCTTCCACCCAGAGGTTCCAGTTGCGGATGAAGACGCCGATCTTGCCGTTGGGCGCCATCGCCAGCGGATGTCCGTCGGACGACTGTCCGCCGCCACCGCGTCCGAACGCCAGGCCGCCGCGGCCGCCACGGCCGCCCCGGCCGCCGCGACCGGCGTTGGCGGGTGGTGCGGGAATCGAGCCGGGCGGGAGCGCCGTGCACTTCGACCCGTGCGCCAGGCAGCTCCATTCCTTCCCGTCGACGGTCACCATGATCGACTTGTTATCCTTGGTGAACGTGATATAGGTGAAGGGGAGATTGCTCGCGTCGTACTGGCCGCCGGTGGCGGCGGAGAGAGCCACGGCCACCCGGGCCTGGTCGAACGCCGGCACCCTGGACTTGTGCGCCGGATCGACCAGCATGAACTGGCCGCTGCCGTCCTGGTACCAGAAGCGGTCGTCCGCCACCCAGTTGGGCGTGACGCGGCCGGCGTCGGCGGCCCGGGTGATTTCGGCCGAGGCGGCCATGTCCATCTCGGCCTGCCGGTAATCGTCGGCGGTGAACACCTTGCCCTGCCCTTGCTGGGCGGAGAGCGGAAGCGCGACGGCGACGATGCCCGCCAGCGTGAGCAACAGCCGGCGCGCGGCGCCAGACCAGAACGGACCCGAACGGAATGACATGCGGTTCCTCAACGGATGAAGGCGATGTTTCACCGCTAAACAACACTGAAGGCGCAGGGGAGGTGCAACAACAATACGGCACCGCTCGGCGGGGGCAAGGGATCGCGTCGTGAAAGATTCGCTGGCGCTCGGGACAACCGTCCGGCCCTGATTCTCGGCGCCTGCAATCCGCCGCTGGCGTATCGCGCCCTGTCCGCCGAGCCGCGCGTCGTCCTGCTGCTGCCGTGCAACGTGACGGTCGAAGCGCAGGACGACGCTGCGTGCCGCGCTCCAGGCGCCGTCCACGGCAGCGTGTTGTTCGACTACATTGCGTCGACCGCCATTCATCGCATGTTCTTCTCGGAGGAGCTGCATCGTCGTTCCCGCACGCCAACCGGGAGCCAACCGTGAACGTCGCCTACTGGGATCGCCTGGCCGGGAAGTGGGATGACTACGTCTTCAGCGCACGCCGCTCCGACCGGCGGCGCGTGGTGCCCGGGGCGCTGCAGCGTGCCGCCCGGGCGGGATGCTCGGAGTTGATCGCTGATTTCGGCTGCGGACCCGGCGCGTTCCTGCCGCTGCTCTCGCGCACGTTCGGCCACGTCGTGGCATACGATCAATCACCGCGCTGCACCGAGATCGCCGCCCGCAGAACGCGGCGAATGCGCAACGTCACCGTCGTTCATCCGCCGAACACGCTCAAGGCGTGGCAGCACCGGTGCGACGCCGTGTTGTGCGTCAACGTCGTGATTCATCCGCGGCGGCGGAACCGGATCGGCACGCTCACCCGGGCACTCGATCTGCTGCGGCCCGGCGGCCGGCTGATCATGGTGGTGCCGTCGATCGAGTCGGAATGCCTGCTGGCCGAAGCGACCGGCGGGGGCGGCAGCGGCCGGAATTGCGTGCATGTGCCGCGGGGTGAAAAGCCGGTCCCGCTCGGGGTGTTGTCGGTGGTGGGGGTCCCCACCAAGCACTTCGCCGCCGCCGAGCTCAAGGTGGTGGCGGCGACCTGGGGGCTGGAGCGGGTCGAGGTCTCGCGGGTCGAGTACTCGTGGTCGAGCTACGGCCTCAAGCCGGTCCGGCCCGCCGGGTTGTGTCCGTGGGACTGGATGCTCGAGGGCCAATGGAACCCGGCGGGCCGCCGCGCCTGACCGGGCGCGCGCCGCGCGGTAGTTTGCAGCATGGCGCGACAGTTCCCCGGGGAGGGTGTGGTGACCGAACGCACAATGGCGGCGCCGCGATGCGTGGCGCGGGCCGGCTGGCTGCTCATGCTCTGCGCTGCGACCAGCGGCGCGCCGCTCGTGGCGCAGACGAGGCCGTCACCGATCGTGGAACCCGATTCCGCCATGCTCGCGCCGCGGCCGGTTCCCGGTCCGGTGTTCGAATCACCCGGATTCACCCGCGCGGTGGAGCGCGGCACGCGCACCCGCACCGGCGCACCGGGGCCGGGCTACTGGGTGCAGCACCCCCGCTACGACATACACGTTCGACTCGATCCCGCGACACACCGTGTCACCGGGAAGGAAACGATCAGCTACCGCAACATCGCACCCGACACCCTGTACACGCTGGCGCTCTATGTGCGCCAGAACGCCTTCGCTCCCGGCAGTCCGCGCCGCCAGAGCGTGCCGATCACGGGCGGCATGACGCTGTTGTCGGTGGCGGTCGACGGTGCGCCGGTGATCGCCGCCACGAACGACAACCCGGCGATGCCGATCACCTCACCACCACGACAGCCGCCGCACCCGGGGCAATACGTTGTGGACGGAACGGTGATGTCGATCCCGCTCTCGCAGCCGCTCCAACCCGGCGCCACGACGACGCTCGACATCAGCTGGTGGTACGTGCCGGCGCCGTCGCCGGCCGACGGCCGGGAGGGACGCGACGGCGACGTCTACTTCATGGGATACTGGTACCCGCAAATGGCGGTGTACGATGACGTCGACGGCTGGGTGACCGACCCGTACCTGCTGGAAGCGGAGTTCTACATGGATCCCGCCGACTATTCGGTGGCGATCACCGTGCCGCACGGCTGGGTGGTCGGTGCAACCGGCACGCTGCAGAATGCGGCGGCGGTGCTGTCGCAGGCGGCGCGCGACAGTCTCGCGGCGGCGCGGACTGCCCCGGGCGTGGTGCGCGTGTTGACGCCGGGGCCGACGGCGTTCGCGGCGTTCGCGCCCGGCGGTGCCACCGCAACCTGGCAGTTCTCGGCCCGCGACGTGCGCGACTTTGCGTGGGGCACGAGCGACGAGTACGCCTGGGACGCCACCCGCGCGCTGGTGACGACGCCGATCGGCACGGTCGATACGGTCGCGATCAATTCCTTCTTCCGTCTCACGCCGGCCGCGGCGGCGTGGCACGCCGGCGGTGCGCGCTTCACTCGCGACGCCATCGAACAGTTGTCGGCGTGGCTCTGGCCCTATCCATGGGAGCAGATGACGTCGATGGAGGGCGTGCTCGACAGCGGCGGGATGGAATACCCGATGATGACGCTGATGCAGCCCTGGGCCGATACGCTGTCGCTGGCCGGCGACCTGATGCACGAGACGGGGCACATGTGGTTCCCGATGCAGGTCGGCTCGAACGAGACGCGCTACCCGTGGATGGACGAAGGATTCACCCAGTTCGATGCGGCGCAGGCGATGCGCGCACTCTACGGCGCCAATCGCACCGGCGGCCGGCCCAACGATTCCGAGCGCGGACAACGCGCGCTCTACCTGGCAGCGGTCCGCAGTGGCCAGGACGATATCCTGATGCGGCCGGGGGACGAGTTTCCGCAGAACACCTACCTGGTGATCTACTACGACAAGACGGCCCAGGTGCTGGCGGCGTTGCGGGCGATCATCGGGCCAGAGACGCTGCACCGCGCCCTCGTGACCTACGGACGCGAGTGGACCGACCGCCACCCGCAGCCGTACGACTTCTTCAACGCGATCGCGACCGTGTCGGGACGTGACCTGTCGTGGTTCTGGACGACGTGGTTCTATCATGCGTGGTCGCTCGATCAGGCGATCGACGGAACGGCGCGGGTCGGCGATTCGCTGGCGGTGACGATCGGCGATCACGGTCTGGCGCCGATGCCGGTCGACCTGGTGGTCACGCGGCGCGACAGCACGGTGCAGCGGATCACGGTACCGGTCGACGTCTGGCTCGGCGGGAAGCGGCAGACCGTGGTGATGGTTCCCGGTGCCGCGACCGTCGCGAGCGTCGCCATCGATCCGGCGGGGGACTTCCCCGACGTCAACCCGGGCAATCAGCAGCTGATCAACCTGCAGCCGGCATTCCCCGGGCACGAGCCGGTGCGACCTTCGCCACCCGCCGTGCATTCCACCACCAGAGATCCTTTCGTTCCGCACCTTCCCAGGAGTTGATCCCGATGCTCGACGGCCTGTCGTTGTGGCCCCGCCTGATCAGCACCAAGCCGTGGCTGTCTCCGCTGCTCGGCCTGCCCCTGCTGCTCAATCCTGTGCCGCCGCAACCGCTGTACATGCCCCGCGCCATCAAGGCGGCCTATGCTCACGGCACCCGCTCCCTCGACGGGATGCCGGGACCGGCGTACTGGGAGAACCACGCCAGCTATCGCATCGCGGTGGAGGCCGCGCCGCCGGACCGGACCATCCGGGGCAGTGAGCAGATCGTCTACCACAACAACAGCCCCGATACGCTGCGCTTTCTGGTCTTCAAGCTGTTCAGTAACGTCCACAAGCCCGGCGCGCCGAGGATGGGTGGCGCCGCCGCGGACTACCTCGGCTCGGGAACGCACATCGATTCGTTCTCGGTCAACGGCCGGCCGCAGGCCTGGGGTGACGACGCCAACGTCTTCACCTGGAAAGTGGTGCGACTGGCCATACCGCTGTCGCCGCACGACTCGGTGCAGATGGGCGTGGCCTGGCATTACGACGTCACCGGCGGCGGCGGCCGTGAGGGGATCATCGACCCGACCACGTACTATCTGGCCTACTTCTATCCGCGGGTCGCCGTCTACGACGACTACAACGGCTGGGACGTGATGGACTTCACCGGGTCCCAGGAGTTCTACAGCGACTTCAACGACTACGACGTGTCGATCACGGTGCCGCGGAACTTCGTGGTGTGGGGCACGGGGACACTGACGGACGCGGACCAGGTGCTCCAGTCCGCGCCACTGCAGCGGTTCCGGGCCTCGTTCACGTCGGACACCACAGTCCACGTGGCGCCCGCTTCGGCGACATCGGCCGGCGAAACGACGCGGCAGGATTCGGTCAATACCTGGCACTTTACCGCCACCAACATCCCCGACATGGCGTTCGGCGTGAGCGACCACTACGACTGGGACGCCGCCAGCGTGCTGGTGGACGACGCGGCGCATCGACGGGCCAGCGTGCAGTCGGCCTACAACGACGACGCGAAGGACTACCACTACATGGTGCAGTTCGCGCGGGGGGCCCTCGACTTCCTGTCGCACCAGTGGCCGGGCGTGCCGTATCCGTATGAGAAGAGCACGGTGTTCCGCGGCTTTGCTGACATGGAATACCCGATGATGGTGAACGACAACAGCAACGCCGACACGTCGTTCTCGCGGTTCGTGGTGGCCCACGAAATCGCCCACACCTACTTCCCGTTCTACATGGGGATCAACGAGACGCGCTACGGCTTCATGGACGAGGGATGGGCGACGACGTTCGAGTACCTGATCAACCAGGTGGACATGGGGAAGCCGGCGGCGGAAAAGCTGTATCAGCAGTTCCGGGTGGCGCGTTGGGCCAGCGATCCGTCGCCGCTCGAGGATCTGCCGATCATCACGCCGGAAGACGTGCTCAAGGGAGTGGCCTACGGCAACAACGCCTACGGCAAGGCGTCACTCGGCTATCTGGCGGTGAAGGACCTGCTGGGCGACGCGATGTTCAAGAAGTGCCTGCAAGCGTTCATCGCCCGCTGGCACGGCAAGCATCCGATACCGTGGGATTTCTTCAACACCTTCAACGATGTCTCGGCGGAGAACCTGAACTGGTTCTGGCGCGACTGGTACTTCAGCAACGACTACATCGACCTGGCGGTCGCGGGCGTGACCCATGCCGCGCGCGGCTACACGGTGGCGGTGAAGAATATCGGGGGCATGGACGCCCCGTTCGACCTGATCCTGCGATATGCCGGCGGCGGCGCAGCCGACACCGTGCACGAGACGCCGCGGGTGTGGCAGGCGAACCAGCAGGAAGCGTCGGTGGCGGTTCCGGGCGGCAAGGTGCTGCAGTCGGTTACGATCGACGGCGGGATCTGGATGGACGCGGATGTGAGCAACAACAGCTGGAACGGCAGTCATTAGTCGTTGATCATGCGTCGTGATCGAGCGGTGAGGCGACGCGCGGTGAGGCGGAGCGCGCGGGGCGGGCAGCGGAGCGGCGGGGCGGGCGAGGGCCTCGCAGCGACGTTTCGCGGAGCAAGTCCGCCAAGGTCTGACGCAGACTCAGGGACGGGGATGCGGGAGCGCGGAGCCAGAGGCCCTCTCGCCCGCCCCGCCGCTCATGACGCATGACGAACGACGCACGATTATGCCATCCCTTTGCGGATCACCTGCACCATGAGGTCACCGAAGGTGTCGATCTCGTCCGGGGTGGTATAGACGTTCGGCGTCACCCGGAGGCCGGTGAACTCGGCGTTGCCGATTGGCGTGGTCACGATACCGTGCTTGTCGAGCAGCCATCCCGCCAGCTTGCCGGCGTCGACGCCGTCGATCATCACCAGGCAGATTGCGCCCGAGTACGGTGTATCGAGTTGCGTCGGGATGTGCACCCGATCGCTCTCGGCCAGCAGCCGCTTGGCCCAGCGATCGCGGAGATAGCGGAGCCGGGCGATCTTGCGCTCGGCGCCGATGCCGCGGTGGAACGCCACCGCCGCCGATATGGCGTTGTGATTGGCGGCGGGATGGGTGCCGATCTCCTCGAACTTGCGGATGTTGCCGTTCTGGTCGGCGCCGGCCGCCATCAGTGGCCAGACCCCGTCGATCTTCTCCTTGCGCACGTACAGGAAGCCGGTGCCGATCGGCGCCAGCAACCATTTGTGCAGCTGACGTGCCGTAGTAGTCGACATCGAGTTCGTCGCGGGTGAACGGGAAGTGGGCGTAGGCGTGGGCGCCGTCGACGAACACCTTGATGCCGCGTTCGCCGCGCCATCGTCACGATGTCGCGCACCGGAAAAATCTGGCCGGAAAGATTCGTGATGTGCGTGACCTCGATGACCTTGGTCTTCGGGGTGATGGCATTGCGGTACATGTCGACGAGATACTGCTGCGAGGGCGGCGGCACCGGCACAGACCAGTTTCTTGACCACGATGCCGTAGCGCCGCATCCGCTGGTCCCAGGTGGTGAGCATCCGGGGATAGTTCTGGTGGTGGTGATCATCTCGTCGCCGGGCTGCAGATCGACGCCGAGGATGAGCGTTTCCAGCGACTCGGAGGTGTTGCGGGTGATCGCCATCTCCTCGGGGTCGCAGCCGAAGTCATGCGCCAGGTCGCGGCGGACGCTCTCGATCCGCGGCTCGAGCACCGCCCAGAGGTGGTTGGCGGGCGACTCGTTGGTGAACTGGAGGTCACGGATCATGGCCTCGAGGACGTGCGGTCGGCGCGGGACAGACGCCGCCGTTGTTGAGGTTGACCAAGGTGCGGTCGGTGTCGAAGGCACGCTGGATCTCGGTCCAGTAGGCCTCGTCGGTGGCGGCGTCGGCGGGGGCGGCGTGGCCGAAACGATCGTTGGCGCGGATCACCCGGCGAATGGCGCTGGAGCGGAACATCGGCAGAGCGGCGCTGGCTCCGACCAGCGATTGCACGAAGTGGCGGCGGCTGGGCATCGGACCTCCGAGTGGCGACGGCGAGCGACAGTTGCAGGATGGGGCGCAGTGACGATACGCAGCGGGGCGTGCCCGCGCCAGCGCGCCGACGACGCGTTATCCTATGGACCGGGCGGATGAACCGGCGGCGGCGCGCCACCGCGCCGCCCGGCTATCACCAGTGCGTGCTGGGCTCCTCGTTCCCGAGAGACTCGGCCTGACCGGAGAATGACCCGCATGAAAACCGCTCTTCCGTTCGGCTCGGGCGTGGCGCTCGCAGCCCTCGTGGCGACCTCATCGCTTGCCGCCCAGTCCACCGATCTCGCCCGCTGGCAACAGGAAGCGGCGAGCGTCACCGTCATCCGCGACGACTGGGGCATCGCCCACGTCTACGGCAAGACCGACGCCGACGCCGTCTTCGGCGTGGAGTACGCCCAGGCCGAAGACGACTTCAACCGCGTCGAGACGAACTACATCACGTCGCTGGGCCGCACCGCCGAGGCCGAGGGCGAGCGGGCGATCTACCAGGACCTGCGGCAGAAGCTGTTCATCGATCCCGATTCGCTGCAGAAGGAATACGCCGCCAGCCCGGAATGGCTGAAGCGACTGATGAACGCCTTTGCCGACGGCCTCAACTTCTATCTCTACAAGCACCCCGAGGTGAAGCCGCGGGTGATCACCCGGTTCGAACCGTGGATGGCGCTGTCGTTCACCGAGGGGAGCATCGGCGGCGACATCGAGCGGATCAACGTGGGACAGCTGGCGGCGTTCTATGGCGGCGTACCGCTTCCGGCCGGGCGCGGCCGGGGACGGGGCGGCGACGGGCCAGGGGATGACGAACTGGCGCCGCCACCGGAGCCGTCGGGGTCGAACGGCATCGCCATCGCACCGGCGAACACCGTCGACCATCACGCGTTGTTGTGGATCAACCCCCACACGTCGTTCTACTTCCGCTCGGAACTGCAGATGGCGAGCGACGAGGGGCTCGACGCCTACGGCGCTGTCACCTGGGGGCAGTTCTTCATCTATCAGGGCTTCAACGCCACCGCCGGCTGGATGCACACGTCGAGCGGTGTCGACAATATCGACGAATTCCTCGAAACCGTAAGCCAGCAGGACGGGAAGTACGTCTACCGCTTCGGCGACAAGGAACTGCCGGTGGTCTCGAAGCAGATTACGGTGCCGTTCCGGACGGCGACCGGCATGGACCGCAAGACGTTCACCGTCTATTACACCCGGAACGGGCCGGTCGTTCGCAAGGTCGGCGACAAATGGATCAGCGTTTCGCTGATGCAGAGCCACATCAACGCCCTGATCCAATCGTATTCCCGCACCAAGGCCAGGGACTATGCGGCGTTCCGCAAGATCCTGGAGCTGCACACCAACTCGTCGAACAACACCATTTTCGCCGACGCCGAGGGGCACATCGCGTATTTCCATTCGAACTACATCCCGAAGCGTGACACGTCCTTCGACTGGACGAAGCCGGTCGACGGCAGCAATCCGGCGACGGCGTACCACGGTCTGCTCTCGATCGACGAAACGCCGGGCCTGCTCGACCCGTCGACCGGCTTCATCTACAACTCGAACAACTGGCCGTGGTCGGCGGCGGGATCAGCGAGCCCGAAGCGGGCGGAATTCCCGAAGTACGTCGAGACCGGTACGGAGGAGTCACAGCGCGGCTATCACGCACTGCGGGTGCTCCCGGGCCGGAAAGACTTCACGATGACGTCGCTTACCGCGGCAGCATTCGACAGCTACCTGCCGGCGTTCGCGACGATGATTCCGGCGCTGCTCAAGGGCTATGATGCGCTGCCGGCCACCGATTCGCTCAAGCCGAAGGTCGCGGACCAGATTGCGCTGCTCAGGAACTGGGATTTCCGGTGGGGGACGGCGTCCGTGCCGACATCGCTGGCGGTGTTCTGGGGCAGCGACGTGCTGCGGCGGGTGGGGCGTGACGCTCGCGCCGCGGGGTTGCCGGCAATTGACTATGTCTCCAATGGTGCGTCCCCTGAAGCGCTGGTGCAGTCACTCGCGGCGGCGTCCGACAAGCTGGCGCAGGATTTCGGCAGCTGGAAGACGCCATGGGGCGACATCAACCGCTTCCAGCGGCTCGATGACAGCATCAACTCGCATTTCGACGACACCAAGCCGAGCATCCCGGTGCCGTTCGTCTCGTCAGAATGGGGATCGCTGGCCTCGTTCGGGGCGCGGGCGTATTCCAACACGAACAAGTGGTACGGCACCAGCGGCAACAGCTTCGTGGCGGTGGTGGAATTCGGCGACAGCGTGCGGGCGCGGGCGGTGACGGCGGGGGGCGAGAGCGGCGATCCGTCGTCGCCGCACTTCGACGACGAGGCGGAGCGGTATGCCAGCGGCAATCTGCGCCCGGTGTACTACTACCGGGGCCAGCTGAAGGGGCATACGGAGCGGACGTATCATCCGGGGCAATGAGCTGGCGACCGCTCGCGCGTGGCACCGTGGCCGGCGGCGCCTTCCCGACTTAGCTTATCCGCCGGGCAGAACAGATTCCGGAGGTGTTTCGTGTTGAATCGCGTCTGGCGTGTGGCGGCGATCAACGCCGCAAGTGCGGTTCTCCTTGCTGGCGGAGTCGCAGCGCAGACCATCGACGGCCGGGTCTCGAGTGCCGGCCATCCGGTGGTCGGGGCCACCGTTCAGCTGCTCGAGCTCGACCGCTCCGAGCGGACCAGTGCCGACGGATCGTATGCGTTCGCCGATGTCCCGCTCGGGACCTACCGTCTGTTCGTGGCCGCGACGGGGTATGCATCCGTCACGGACACGGTGCACGTGACCGGCCCGACCGCGTCGGTGAACGTCGAACTGGTCGCGTCTCCGGTTCCGTTGCAGCAGATCATCGTATCGGCATCGCCCACGCCGCAGACCAGCGACGATCTGTATCAGTCCGCGGAATCGAAGTCGCGCGTCGCGTTCGACAACAGCGCGGGGATGGGGTTTGCCGAAAAGTTGTCGGATCTTCCCGGGGTCACCGTCCGGGGGAACGGTTCCGCGCCGTCGCGACCGATCCTGCGGGGCCTGGGCGACAATGAGGTGCTGATCCTGGAGAACGGGCTCCGGATGGGCGACATCGCCACCTACGATCCGGCCCATGCCACACCGATCGACGCGCTGAGCATCTCCCAGGTGGATGTCGTGCGCGGCCCGGCGACGCTGTTGTACGGGCCGAACACGATCGGCGGGGTGGTCAACGTCATCACCAACATCGTGCCGGACGTTTCGGATCGCCAGCTGTCGGGTACGGTCGCGGTCGAAGGCAACAGCGTCGCCAACGAATATGCCGGCTATTTCAACAACGTCTACAGCGGTACCCATTCGGCCATCCGCCTCTCGGCGGGCGGCGTCCACTCGGGCGACATCCGCATTCCGTCGGGCACGTATATCGACCCCGGGACCGGCGCCACCTTCGCGCTGAGCCGGATCCCGCAGTCGTTCGACCGTACCAGCGAAGAAGGCGCGGGGTACACGTACCAGAGCGATTTCGGGATGATCGGCGTCGGAGCGCGTCATTACCAGATGAATTACGGAATCCCCGGGGTGCCGCCCAACCCCGACTGGATCGACGTGCCGCCGACGACGTCGCGGATCGCGCAGCAGCGCAACACCGTCGAACTCCGCAGCCTGGTCAACACCGCGGGCAGCGGTTTCCGGCAACTGCGCTTCAATGCGAGTTACGATGACTACAACCACTCCGAGTTCCCGACGGCCCAGGACTCCACCGGGGTGTCTGATCCTCAGGCGAACCACTTCCACAAGCAGGAGTTCAACGGCGTGCTCCAGCTGCAACAACGGCCGACCGCCAGACTTTCCGGGACGATCGGACTGTGGAGCGACCTGCAGAACCTGACCATCGAGGGAGACCAGCCGCTCGGGCCGAATTCGCTGACGACCGATCTTGCCGGGTACGCGTACGAGGAGCTGCTTGCCGCCGCTGACACCAGGCTCCAGGCCGGCGCCCGGTTCGACTACAACCACATCCAGACGCACCCGTATGCGCAATCGACCGATCCCGTCTTTCAGACCCTGGACACATCGCGCACCAGCAATGCCTTCACGGCATCCATCGGGGCGCTCCAGCAACTGGCGCCACATCTGACGGCCTCGGTGAGCGTGGCCCGATCGTTCCGGGCGCCGACAGTACAGGAGCTCTTCGCGAACGGACTGGATGCAGCCAGCGGCACGTATTCGATCGGCACGGCCAGCCTCGGACCGGAGACGGGCCTCGGCATCGACGCCTCGCTCAAGGGGGACTTCCAGCGGGTGTCGTTCGAGATCTCGCCATACGTCAATTCGATCGATCATTACATCTACGGGTTCCTCCGGGGCGACACGATCGAGGATTTCCCGGTTCGCCAGTTCTCCGCCACGCGGGCCCGGCTCATGGGATTCGAGGCCAGCCTGACGGTCGTCCCCGCCGCGGACTGGGTGCTGCACGCCAGTTCTGACTACGTCAACGCGCAGGACACGCGGCTCGACGTTCCGTTGCCGTTCATTCCGCCGCTCCGCGGCCTGGTGCGCGCCGCGTACCAGAATCAGCGGTACATGGGGATGGTCGAGTGGCGGCTGGCGGCCAGGCAGACGCGCCTCGGTGACGGCGACACGCCCACCGACGGCTACGCCGTGATGAACATCGGCGCCGGCATCCGGCTGGTGCATCAGGGCATGGTATCGGAAATCAGCATCCACCTCGACAACGCCTTCAACACCATCTATCGCGACAACCTGTCCGTGATCAAGGATTTCGTGCCGCAGCCGGGGCGTGGGATCCGGCTGAATTACGAATTGTTGTATTGAGCAGCGACGCCGGCGAACGTGACGCGGCGCCATGACCTGCCGGATCATGTCGCCAGCCGGCGCCGCGGCGATGTTGCTTGTCGCCGTCAACGCCCTTCATCCGCTCGCCGCGCAGATCCTCGGCCTGCCGCCGATCGACAGCGTCCGCGTCACGGTCACGCCCACCTGTCGCACTGCGGAATGCGATTCCCCGTTCACGCTCCTGGTCGCGGCCCACGGCGCCGTGTGGTTTCGCAACGACAGCCTCGCCCTCAGCGGACCGACGGATTCGACGCTGGTCGCCGCGTACCTGGCCGGCGTGGCCTCGGTCATCCAGTCCCGCCTTCCGGAACGATTCGATCACGATTCCCTGCTCTGTGCCGCCCACGGTGACGACCAGCCGGTGGTGACGGTGGCGTTCTATGCCGCCACCGCCATGCGACGCTACGTGGACTTTCACTCCTGCCAGCCACTCGACGCGGCCCCCGGCACTTCCGATCCGCGGGCCGAGGCGTTGCGCCGGCTGCGGATCTTCGAAGACGAAATCGAATCGCTTCGTCCGCGACACAGATCCGGGCATGCGCCGACGGGGCGCTTGGCGCGGTAGCACGCGCCCGGGCGCCGGCGGTGCTATCTATACAACGGTCGGCACCGCCGGGGTGTCGCTGATGGGAGGATCGGTTTGCGTCACCCACTGCTCGCGCTTGGCGCCGTCTGCGCCGTTTCCGTCGGGTCGGGCCGCGCCGCCGCCCAGACCGGCACCGCTACGAACCGGGCGCACCTCGACAGCGTGGTGTCAACGTTGGTCGGGCGGCTCGATCTGGCGCGATACAAGGTGACGATCAAGGGCCTGACGCAATTCGGCGATCGCCGCCAGGGCACCGACCGCAATCGCGCCGCCGTCGACTGGATCGAAGCGCAGCTCAAGAGCGACGGCTGCACCAACACCGAGCGGATCCGCTACGAATATGACGGCCGGCAGGTACCGCTGCCCGACAGCGCGGGAGCCCGGGGACGCGGCACCGGCCGCGGGCAGCGCGGTGGCGCGGGTCGCGGCGGCTACCGGCCGCCGGCGAAGGGGTTCCGCGGCCCGACCGGGGTGAACATGAATCCCGGGTTGCAGCCTGATACCGCCATCCGGCGGATCGACATGCAGCCCGACACGCCGGGCGAGCGGGAAGAGGTCTACTGCACCAAGGTCGGCACGACGCATCCCGACGAGATGTACATCGTCGGCGGGCACATGGACGGCCACGGCTATGGCCAGGCCGCCAACGATGACGGCTCCGGTGCGGCCCTGGTGATGGAGCTGGCGCGGGTCTTCTCGTCACCCGACGTCAGGACGGACATCTCCGTCCGCTTCATCCTGTGGAACAATGAGGAGACCGGGCTCAACGGCAGCAGAGCGTACGTGGAACAACGCGCCGCACTGCAAGGCAAGGAAGACCCGGCCGGCTCCGGCAAGTACCCGGAACCGAAGTGGCTCGGCATGATCCAGCACGACATGATGCTCTTCGACCACGGCATGCCGGGGCCGGACGGCAAGGTGTCGGCCGACCAGCGCCGCGAGGCCGACGTCAACATCGAATTCGCCGGTACGTCGAAGATGGCGACCGGCGCCGAGGAGCTGGCGTGGTTCTTCCGCGCCGCCAACGACCGCTATGCCACCGACTATCCGGCAGCGGTCGGCGACCGGATGAGCAACACCGATTCCGACGCCTTCAAGGATCTGGTGCCGTCCATTTCTCTGCGGGAGAACGAACGGTTGTCGCAGATCGGCGCCGGCTGGGACCCGCAGTGGCACCAACCGACCGATGTCTACAGCACCTATTCCGACAAGGACTTCCTGCTGGGACTGAACGCCGCCCAGACCACGTTGGCGGCGGTGGCTCAGCTGGCGGGCGCTTCGGTGACGCCGTGACCGACGATCGCGGCGAGGCGCGGCGGGGCGCGGGGTTCGACCCCGCCACCAGCATCCAGGATTACCTCGTCTTCGGTGAGTTCGGCGATGTCAACCCGTCGATCTGCGATTCCTCGACCTACACGTTCCTGAGTGTCGCCAAGATGGAAGAGGTCTTCGAACACGACATCGAAGGCTGCTTTCTCTATTCGCGCCATTGGAACCCCACCAACCGCTATCTCGCCGAGGCGCTGGCCCGGATGGAGGCCGGCGAGTCGGCGCAGGTCATGTCGTCGGGGATGGCGGCGATCAGCACCACGCTCCTCAAGCTCTGTTCCGCCGGCGACGAGATCGTCTCGGGGCGCACCGTCTACGGCGGCACCTATGCGTTGCTCAAGAACCTGCTGCCGCGCTTCGGCATCACCACGCGGTTCGTCGACCTGACGGACTCCGTGGCGGTAGCAGCCGCGATGACGGAACGGACCCGCGTGCTGTACTGCGAGTCGTTGAGCAACCCGTTGCTGGAGGTGGCGAACCTTCCGCTGCTCGCCGAAGTCGCCCACCAGCATGGCGCCTCGCTGGTGGTCGACAACACCTTTTCCCCGCTGCTGCTCTCACCGCTCCGCCTCGGCGCTGACGTCGTGATCCACAGCATGACCAAGTTCATCAACGGCATGAGCGACTGCGTGGCGGGGGGCGTGGTGTCGTCGCAGGAATTCATCGGGGCGCTCAACGACATCAACGCCGGGCCTTCGATGCTGCTGGGGCCGGTGCTCGACAGCATCCGCGCCGCCGGCATTCTCAAGAACCTGCACACGCTCCACGTGCGGATGGCGCGGCACAGCCGCAACGCGGCATATCTGGCGGACCGGTTTGCCGACGCCGGGCTGCCGGTGCACTACCCCGGCCTGCCGCGCCACCCCCAGCACGCCCTGATGCGAGAGTTGATGAATTCCGGCTTCGGCTTCGGCGGCATTCTCGCCGTCGACGCGGGCGACAAGGCGTCGGCCGACCGGCTGATGACCGAGCTGCAGCACGCTCGGGTGGGTTACCTGGCCGTGAGTCTCGGCTACTTCAAGACGTTGTTCAGCGCGCCCGGACATAGCACGTCGTCGGAAATTCCCGAAGACGAGCGGCGGAGGATGGGTGTGAGCGATGGATTGATCCGATTCTCGGCCGGTCTCGACAACGACATCGAGCGGTCCTGGGACCGCATCAGCGAGTGCCTGTCCGCCGCCGGCCTGATGGCGCACCGCTGACGTCACGGTAGCCCGACACGGAGGCACGCCATGTCCTGCCTGCTGATTCTCCTCGCGCTGGTCACGCCACGACTGGTCATGGTGTTGCTGTGGCTCTTGACCCACTGGTTCTCGGGACTCTTCAACACGCCGCTCTGGCCGATTCTCGGCTTCATCTTCCTGCCCACCACGCTGCTCTGGTACACCGCAGTGCAGCACTGGTTCGGCGGATCGTTCACCGGCTTCTGGCCGATCGTCGGACTGGTGGTGGCACTTCTCATCGACCTGTCGCCGGCGCATCGGGGCGGGCGGTGGTCGCGGAAACGCGACCAGGAATAGCGGCGACCCACTGGCCGAAATCGCGCCCGGCGCTATAGTAGTCGTCGACCGGCACCAGTCGCCGGTCGGTCCCCGCACCATATCGGTACCACTCGGTCAGGCCCCGGGCCGGAGGTCGTGATGACGGCGTTGTCCGCGTTGTGGCTCCCCATTCTGCTGTCGGCGGTGATCGTCTTCGTGGTGAGTTCGATCGTTCACATGGTGTTGCCGTGGCACAAGGGTGACTATCCGCAGGTCCCGAACCAGGACGCCATGCTCGATGCGGTCCGGCCGTTCAACCTCCAGGACGGCGACTTCATGGTGCCGCGGGCGAACAGCATGGCGGAGATGCGGTCGGAGGAGTTCAAGGCGAAGTTCACCCGCGGACCGATGCTGATCCTCACGGTGGTCGCGAAGCCGTCGCTCAGCATGGGGAAGCAGTTGTTCCAGTGGTTCATCTACCTGCTGGTGGTGGCGATCTTTGCCGGCTATGTCGCGTGTCACGCCCTGGCGCCGGGCGCGCCGTATCTGCAGGTGTTCCGCTTCGTGGGCGCGGTGGCGTTCACCGGATTCGCGCTGGGACTCTGGCAATTGGCGATCTGGTACCGGCGCGGGTTCGGACTCACGTTCAAGTCGACGATCGACGGCCTGCTGTACGCCCTGTTGATGGCGGGGACGTTCGGCTGGCTGTGGCCGAAGTAGTCTCGACCGCGAACAACTTCGTTCGGGAACCACGTCCCGAGGCCAGCGTCACCGCTCGCTTCGGGACGTGGTAGTACCCGGCCACGAGTTCGATCAGTCTCTCGTTGGCACGTCCCTTTTCGGGCGCGTCAGGAAACCAGATCTCGAGCGAGGCATCGCCCACGGCGCGGACTTCCGTCCGCCGCGCCCGCGGGTGCGCGCGAACCTCGACCATCAGGCGCCCCGGCTCGGCCACCGGCATCCGTCACCCGGCCGTGATCAACGCACAGAGGCGGTCGAGGTCGACGTTTCCGCCGCTCAGCACCACCGCCGTCCGGTGTCCGGCGACGTCCGGAATCCTGCCACTCAGGGTCGCGGCGGTCGCCGCGGCGCCGGCCGGTTCGGCCAGAAGCTTGGTGCGGGACAGCAGCTGCGACATCGCCGCGGCGATCTCCTTGTCGGAGACCAGGATCACGTCGTCGACGTATTGCTGCACGATCGGAAAGGTGATATCGCCCGCGAACGGCGCACCGAGCCCGTCGGCGATGGTCTGCACTTTCTCGATGCGGACTGGATGGCCGGCGTCGAGGCTCAAGCGCATCGCTGCGGCGCCGTCCGGTTCGACACCGTACACCTTGACCGACGGACGCTGCTGCTTGATGGCGCTGGCGACCCCGGCGATGAGGCCGCCGCCACCGATCGGCACCACCACCACTTCGACATCGGGCGCCTGCTCGAGGATCTCCATGCCGACGGTGCCCTGACCGGCGATCACCGCCGCATCGTCGAAGGGATGCACCAGGGTGTAACCATGCTCATCGGCAAGACGATGCGCCTGCGCGAAGGCCTCGGCGGCGGTGCCGTGCAGGATGACATCCGCGCCATATCCACGGGTCGCGGCGACCTTCGAGGCCGTGGCACCGGCGGGCATGACGACGGTGCAGTGCGCTCCCGCGGCCCTCGCCGCCCAGGCCAGTGCCTGCCCGTGATTGCCCGCCGACACCGTCACCACCCCTCGGCTCCGCGAGTTGGCGTCGAGCTGCTTGACCGCGTTCAGCGCGCCGCGCACCTTGAACGACCCGGTCTTCTGCAGCGCCTCGCATTTCATCCACCACATCGCGGCGCCCGAGTGCGATGCCAGGGTTGCCGATGATAAGAGCGGCGTCAGGTGGATTTCGCCGGCGAGGCGGGTCCGCGCGGCGCGAATCTGGTCGAGAGTGGGTGCCGCCATGCAGGGGTCCCGGAGCAGGATGGAGAAGCGATGATCACCGACTCGAGCGCTGAGAAACTAGGCTGGATCGACCGCCCCGGGCAATCGGTCGAAATGGCGCTGGTGTTCCTGCTCACGTCCGGTGTGCTGCTTGCCGGCCAGGTGCTGCGTTACCACGTGGCCGGACCCGGTTACGTGCCCGACCTGACGACGTCGCGTCTGCTGCTTTCGCTGGGAATGCAGGTGGTGGTGGCGCTGCTGCTCGGCGTGTATCTGCGACGCCGCGGCTGGCCGCTCGGGGAGATCATCAAGCGTCCCACGATGCGTGACCTCGTGACCGGTATCGGGATTTTCGCGATCGTCATGGCGGTCGCCGCGGCGTTGGGAATGCTGATGACGGCGACCCAGGGCGAGGCCAGGGTGGCTTCGGAGCTTCGCACGGTCGTGCATGTCTCGACCGCCGCGGCACTTCTCGGCGCGGTGATCAACCCGATCTTCGAGGAGCTGCTGTGGTTCGGTTACTGGTTCCGCCGGCTCGAGGCCCGCGGTGTCTGGCTTGCCGCCGGAGTCAGTCTCTCGTTGCGCACCCTGGCACACCTCTGGAAGGGGCCGGTGGGCGCGCTCACGATCATTCCCACCGGAGTCATCTTCACGATCGTGTATGTGAAGACCCGGCGACTCGGGCCGATCATCATTGCGCACATGGCGATGGACGCGCTGTCGCTGCTGGCGTTGAGCCACAAAGGGTAACGGACTCGCGGACCCGGGCCGGACCGCCCGGCCTCCCCGCCGGCACCCTTTGGTGCAAGCGCCTTCCCACCTATCGTCCCCCGCATGGCCATGGATGTCATCGTCATCGGCGGCGGACTGGCCGGGCTCGCCGCCACCGAACGGCTCAGCCGGCACGACAGGTCGGTCACGCTTGTTGAAGCGCGCGACCGTCTCGGCGGCCGTGCCTGGACCACCTGGCACCGGGGTGTCACCCATCCCATCGAACTCGGTGCCGAGTGGATATCCCGCACCGGCGTCATGGAACAGATCCTTTCCGCGCATCACATCCCGACGGCCGAGGCAACCGGTCGATTCTGGACCCGCGTCGCGGGCAAGTGGGACACGATGTCCGGATCCGGAGAGGATCCCGGGAGCCGGATCCAGCGGATCGCGGCCGCGGCGCACCGCGACATTGCGCTGACCGACGCGCTGGGACGGAAATCCGGTCACGGCGACGATTGGCTGCTCGGCTACGTCGAGGGATTCAATGCGGCTGACCCGGCGCGCGTCAGTGTGCACTGGCTGGCCGAAGTGGAACAGAACGGACCGGCGGATGCCGCGTCCTGCCGCACCGACGCGGGAACGTCCGCGATCGCCGAAGCCATAGCGCAGTCGTGGCACGCGCCAGTCGACATCCACCTCGAGACCGTGGTGCGGCGCATTCGCTGGCGCCCCGGCCATGTCGCCGTCGATGCCGACCATCACGGTTCGGCGGTGACGTTCGAGGCCGCCGCGGCCGTGATCACCCTCCCACTGGCGATTCTGCAGCTACCGCCCGACGCCGACGGAGCGATCGCGTTCCACCCCGATCCGCCGGGGTTGGCGGCGGCGCTCGGCGGCCTCGCCATGGGCGACGCCGTCAAGCTGGTGTTCGTCTTCCAGGAGCCGCTCTGGCGGGCAACGCCGGCCGGCAACGATCTGTTGTTTGTCGTCGACGGCGCACAGCCGATCCCGACGTGGTGGACCGCCAACCCGTCGCCCGCAGCGATCATCACCGGGTGGGCGGGCGGCCCCGCCGCCACGCATCTGGCGGGAATGCCCGCCGATTCGTTGGTCGACGTGGCGATCGAATCGTTAAGCCACACGATCGACGTCCCGACCGGCCCGTTGCAGGATGCCCTCGTCGCATGTCACCGTCACGACTGGCGGCACGACCCGTTCGCCCGTGGCGCCTACAGCTACGTGCTGGCCGGCGGGCTTGGTTCGGCGGCGAAGCTGGCGAGGCCGGTGCATGACACGCTCTTCTTTGCCGGCGAGGCCACCGCGGGACGCGGAATCAATGCCACCATGGAAGGGGCGCTGGAAACCGGTCAGCGTGCCGCCGACCAGATCGTCAGATCGCGGGCCACGTGACGACGCGGCGAGGCGGCTCGTCTCGGATGCTGGCGATCGCGATGGGGTCGCTGCTGCTGGCCGGGGCCTGTCGCATTGTCAGGATTCCGCCTGCGCAGGCCGGTTCGCCGGCGCCTGCCGACACCGGCCGGTTCCGCGTCAGCTACGATTCCGCTCCGCCGATCTATCGCGACTTCAGGCAGGGACTGATCGCGAACCAGTTTCTCGATACCATCGCGGCCCGCCTCAACGACTCGCTGCGACTGCCACAGTCGATCACCATCGCCACCGCCGATTGTGACCAACCCAACGCCGCGTACGATTCGCTGACCCACCGGGTGACCCTCTGCTACGAACTGTTCCAGGAACTTGCCGACGAGTTTCCGGGTGACAGCGACACCTACCTGATCAGCGGCACGATCACGTTTGCGCTGATGCACGAAATCGGTCACGCCCTGGTCGACGTGCTCGATCTCCCGATCACCGGGCGCGAAGAAGACGCCGTCGACCAGCTGGCCACCATGCTGCTGCTCCAGCAGGGCCCCGCCGGTGACTCGCTCGCCTTGGGCGCCGTCGGCTGGTTCGCGACCAGCAACCAGCTCGATCAGTTCGACTCCCTGACGCTGGCCGACGTCCACCCCACCAACATCCAGCGGGTCTACAACCTGCTCTGCTGGATCTACGGCAGCGACACCACGCGCTATCCGGCGATCTTCACCGACAGCATCCTGCCCTCCGACCGCCGCGACCAGTGCCCCGGCGAGTACCGCCAGATGGCGGCGAGCTGGCGCAAGCTGCTGGCGCCGTTCCGCCGGACCCGATGAATACGCAGCGGGCGCCGGGGTGTCCCCCGGCGCCCGCGATGCGCTGCACGAATCAGACTACTTGAGGCGCGGCTTGGTGGTACGCGGCGCCTTCTCGCAAGCGGGCCACGCACGCCCGGCGCCGCCGCGTCCGCCGCCAGCGGCATTGCCCAGATCGACCTTTTCGTGCCGGATCATGGTGGGATCCTCCGAGGCCTCGTACGCCAGCATCGCCGTCAGCGTGGCATTGAACCGGAGATCGTCGAACACCACCTTGTCGTAGGTGTCACGCTCGGTGTGCCACGTCATGGTGCTGTAGTCCCAGTTGAGCGCTCCGAGGTCCGCCGTGGGCACGCCGTAACAGGTGAACGAGTAGCCATCGCTGCCGGAACCGGACGGTCCGCCGGGCAACTGCGCCGTGATCGAGTCCCGCCACTGGGTGGGAATGGCGCTCAACCAGAGGTTCACGTGCGCGGGAGAGTCCACCATCCCGCCGCCGCCGATGCGCTGGATGCGGCCGGTGCCGTTGTCCTGATTGAAGACGTCCTGCAGTCCCTTGATGACCTCGGGATGATCCTCGGTAAACGCCTTGGAACCAACCTCGCCCTCTTCCTCGCCGGTCCAGTCACCGACGATGATGGTCCGCTTGGGGTGCGGATATGCCAGGCGGAGAATGCGCATCGCCTCCATCATGGTCAGCGTGCCGGTGCCGTTATCGGTGGCGCCGCTGCTGCCGTCCCACGAATCGAAGTGCGCCGAGAGCACCACGTACTCATCGGGCTTCTCGCTGCCCTTCACTTCGCCGATGACGTTGAAGGCCGGTTGTTCCCCGAGCAGCCTGCTCTGCAGGTTGAGGCGGAGCTTCGGCGCGTCACCTTCCTCGGTGAGACGGTAGACCAGGCCATAGTCTTCGCAGTTGAGCGCGATCGCCGGCGTCTTCGTGTTGTAGGTCTCGAAGATCTCCATCGCGCCGAAACCGTTGGGACCCGTCGGGCCGCTCCGGGCCGCCGCGGCAATCGCCGCCTTGAGCGCATTGGAGTCCACCGTGACGGTGCCGTCGGCAAGGTTGAGACTCATGTTCACCGAGGCGTTGGCGCCGCGGCCGAAGCCGCCGCGGCCGCCGAACCCGCCGCGCCCACCACGGCCGCCCCGCCCGCCACCGGCCATGAGTGACTCCGGAAGCGCCGTCGGATACGCCAGCTTGGGACGCGAGGAGATGATACCGCCGGCCCCGCCCGCTTCGAGGCGGACGCCGAGTTCGCCGCCACCCAGCGCCGCCGAGTATCCGGTGCCGCGGACGTCGGCTTGTCCGTTGGCGCCGCGGCGATTCCAGTCGGCCTTGATCTCCGAAACGAGCGTGTCCATCCGGGCGGCCGAGGCCGTGGTGGCGTATTGCAGCCACTGATCCCACGGGCGGCAGCTCGGCATCGGCGGGGCGATCAGCACCAGCTTCCCCCTGGCCTGCGGCAGCCACTTCACGAACTCGGTGCTGTCCTTGAAGCTCGGCAGGATGATCGTGGAGTAGACAACATCCTTCCCGCCGGTACCGGGCGACCAGCCGACCATCTGCCCTTCGAGGCTGCGCACCCGGGGCGAAATCAGGTCGATGTGCGACGGGCCACGGATCCAGCCGCGCCACGTGCCGTACTGTTCCTCGCGCGCGTCGACGCCCCACGACTTGTACATCGCGACGAGCCAGTCCTGCGCCGCCTTGGTCTGGGGACTGCCCTCCAGACGCGGACCGAGCGAGTCGAACAGCGAGTGCGCCAGCGAGACGAGGTGGGTGCTGTCCATGCCGATGGCGTAGATGTGCTTGATGACCGGGTCACCGGTCGGGAAGGTCTGCGCTCCGATCGGTGCCGCGGCGACGGCGATCAGTGTGCTCGCGGCGAGGAGACGTCGAATACGGTTCATGCGCGCTTCCGGCTGATATATGAGTCGGGACAATGAGCTGGGGGATTCGCGACCGCAAATAGTATCATCTCGCCCTCGCGCCCGACAGGTTACCCTTCAAGATGCACTTCCTGGCGGCCGCACTCGGCGTCCTGATGGTCGCAATCGCCCTCTGGGACGCGTTCGAAACCATCGTGCTTCCCCGCCGCATCAGCCGCGGCGTCCGACTCACCCGCCTCTTCTACCGGATAAGCTGGCTCCCCTGGCGCGCGCTGGGCCGACATCTCACCAACAAGCGGCGCGAGGCGTGGCTCAGCTACTACGGCCCGCTGTCGCTGCTGGTGTTGCTTTGCGTCTGGGCCACCATGATCGTCTTCGCGTTCGGCGCCATGCAGTGGGCGGCCGGTCCGGGGCTGAGCTTCGACGGACACATGCAGGGGTTCTTCGGCGACGTCTACTTCAGCGGTACGACGTTCTTCACCCTCGGCATGGGCGACGTGGTGCCCGCCGGCGGATGGCCGAGGTTTCTGGCGGTGATCGAAGCCGGGATCGGCTTTGCGTTTCTCGCGTCGGTGATCGGCTACCTTCCCGTCATCTACCAGGCGTTCTCGCGCCGGGAAGCAACCATTTCCCTGCTCGACGCCCGTGCCGGATCGCCGCCCACCGCCGCCGAACTTCTCTGGCGCCAGCGTGGCGATACCGATCACCGTGCGCTCGCCGCGCTGCTCGCCGACTGGGAACGCTGGGCCGCCGAGCTGCTCGAGAGTCACCTGTCGTATCCGGTCCTGGCTTACTTCCGATCGCAACACATCAACGAGTCATGGCTCTCGGCGCTCACCTCCATTCTCGACACCAGCGCCGTCGTGATCGTGTGCGTCGAAGGATGGTGCATGCGCCAGGCGGAGTTGACCTTCGCGATGGCACGGCATGCCGTGGTAGACCTCGTCCAGGTGTTCCAGATCGAACCATCCCACGCCGGGCCGGATCGGCTGCCGGAAATCGATTTCGAGCGACTCCGCCAGCGGCTCGACGACGCCGGGATCCGCTTTCGCGGCGGCGAGGGCCTCGACGTTCAGTTGGCGCAGGTCCGGACGATGTACGAGCCGTACATCCGGGCATTGAGCGAGCACCTGCTGGTGACAATCCCCCCCTGGATCCGCGGCGTCGAGCGCCCCGACAACTGGCAGTCGTCACCGTGGGGCCGGGTCCAGCTTCCCCACAGCGGCCAACGCGACGCACCGGCGCTACCCGGCGACAGCGAGGACGATCACTTCTGATCCCCGGCCCGGCGGCGCCGGTCCGGCATCAATGTCACGCCGGTGTTACGATTAGGGCGTTTCCCGACATATCGCGGGACGACCAAAGCCCGCGAAGCTCTCGATGTCGTGCGTAGCGCAGTCGTCCATCAGGTCTTCCAACTCCTGCGAGGCGTCAGATGCGTGCGTCCGTCGTGCTCCTTCCCTTGTTCGTCGCCGCCGTCGCGGCGGCTCCTTCCGCCCTGACTGCGCAGAATTCGCAGAACATGGCCATCACCCTGCGCGCCGGGACGCAAGGCATCGGCGGCGAAGTTTCCAAGCTGGTCGTGCCACATGTCGGCGTACGGGTGGGCGGTGAGTTCTTCTCGCTCAACACCAGCCGCACGCAGACCGACATCTCCTACAAGTTGTCGGCCAAGCTCCACAGCTTGAATGGGTTGCTCGATCTCTACCCCGGTGCTCATGGATCCTTCCACTTCACCGTTGGCGTGGTGAGCAATCCGTTGACCGCGACCGGCACCGGCAAGCCATCCGGATCGGGAACGTTCTCGATCAACAATCACGATTACACCGCGGCAGAGGTCGGCACGCTGACGGCGGGACTCAAGTTCGCCAGTGCTGCGCCGTATCTCGGGCTCGGCTTCGGCACGCCGGCCAATAAGAAGGGCGGCATCTTCTTCGCGTTGGACCTCGGTGTCCGGATCGGCAAGCCGACATTCACGCTCTCGGCGACGGGCGCATCCGGCAATGCCCAGCTCGCGTCGGATCTCACGGCCCAACAGACCAAGTCGCAGACCGACGTCAACAAGCTTTTCGGCTGGCCGGTCATCGCCCTGGGCGTCGGCTATCGCTTCTAGCCACCGCGATGCTTGACCCGAGACGGCGAGCCTGACTAGACTCCCCGTCGACAACTGATTCCGTGGTGATTTGCCGCCTATTGCCGCCACGTTAAACAACGAGCTAAAACGCGACAGCCCGGGCGGCCGCATTGCCGCCCGGGCCTGTTCGTCGTCGGTCCCGGGCCGGCGCCCATCGGCGCCGGACAGTGATCATCGATGACGGAGACAGCGGAGGCGGCGCCACTCGTTACCGGAGCGTTGCCGATGCCGCAGGTACCCCACTCGTCGCCACTCGCCGTCTACTTCGAACACCCCGGCTGGTTCCGGCCGTTGTTCGCCGAACTGGACCGGCGGGGAATCCCCTGGACCGGGCTCGATGCCGCGTCGCATCAGTACGATCCCGACGCGCCGTCACCCCATGCCCTGGTGTTCAATCGCGCCAGCCCATCGGCGCATGTCCGCGGCCATCCCCAGAGCACGTTCTACACGCTGCACTGGCTGCATCATC
Source organism: uncultured Gemmatimonadales bacterium (assembly GCA_963697065.1). GTDB lineage: Bacteria > Gemmatimonadota > Gemmatimonadetes > Gemmatimonadales > GWC2-71-9 > Palsa-1233. Next base: position 948,587 of record CAVOMQ010000001.1, on the reverse strand, counting down.
TCGACCGGTCGGGCACGGCGGTGGTCAACGGCGCCGCCGCGTATGCCCTGGAAGTCTCGAAAGCCGCTCAGCTCGGCCTGCTCGGACAACTCGGCATTCCGCATCCCCGCACCGTGGTGATCAACGACGCCTCGCAGGTGGTGTCCGCCGCGAAGACGCTCCGATTTCCGGTACTGATCAAGGCCAACGTCGGCGGTTCGGGTGCGGGGATCGTCCGCTTCGAGCGGATCGAGGCGCTGGCTGACGTGGTCGCGTCCGGCGTCCTGGCACTCGGCGTCGATGGAACGGTGCTGGTGCAAGAGGCGGCGCCGCTGCGTCACCAGCGCATCACCCGCATCGAGACGCTGGGAGGCCGGTTCCTGTATGCGCTCCACGTCTATCCGGCGCCGGGGAGTTTCGACCTCTGCCCCGCCGCCGCGTGCCAGACCGCCGGCGGATTGCCGCTCGACCGCGGCGTGTGTCCCGCCGATTCCCCGCGATCGGGGTTGCGTGTCGAAGCGGCGACGCCGTCACCCGAATTGATCCACCTCGCCGAGACGATCGCTCGCGCCGCATCGCTGGACGTCGGCGGCATCGAGTTCCTCATCGACGACCGCGACGGTCGTCCCTCGTTCTTCGACATCAACGCACTGTCGAACTTCGTGGCCGATGCGGAACGCGTCGTGGGGTTCGATCCGCACGCGCGCCTGGTCGACTATCTCGAGGAACGCCTGCGCCTGGCGCGCGAAGGACGCCACCGTCCCCGTACGGCGACCGCGGCCGGGAGGGTGCGCTGATGCGCTACGGCTACTGGCTGCCGGTGTTCGGCGGATGGCTGCGCAACGTTCCCGACGAGGGCATGGAGGCGACGTGGGAATATGTGCGGGACCTGGCGCAGCGCAGCGAAGCGCTGGGTTACGACATCACGCTCATCGCCGAGTTGCTCCTCAACGACATCAAGGGGATCAACGCGCCGTCGCTCGATGCGTGGTCGACCGCGGCCGCGCTCGCCGCGGTCACCAGGCGACTGGAGCTGATGGTGGCGGTCCGCCCCAGTTTTCACCCCCCGGCCATTCTCGCCAAGAGCGCGGCGTCGATCGACCGGATCAGCCATGGCCGGCTGGCGTTGAACGTCGTTTCGGCATGGTGGAAGGACGAAGCGCGCCGATACGGCGCCGCATTCGACGAACACGACCGGCGGTATCAGCGGACGCGGGAATGGCTCGAGATCGTCACCGCGGCGTGGCGCGAACCGGAGGTGAGCTACGACGGAGAATTCTATCAGGTCGAGGACCTCGTGCTTGAACCGAAACCGAGTGCCTCCGCGGTCCGGCCCCGGCCACCGATCTTCGCCGGCGGCGAATCCGAAGCGGCCCGGACGATGATCGCGCGGTACGCCGATGCCTACGTGATGCACGGCGACCCGCCGGAACGGATCGCCGCGCGGGTGGGAGACATGTGCCGGCGCCGCCGTCAGGCCGCCGACCAGCTGCAATGCGACCTGCCACCGCTGCGCTTCGGCATGGCGGCCTACGCGGTGATCCGCGACAGCGAAGCCGAAGCCAACGCGGAAGTGGCCCGCATCACCACCGTCACACCCGAGTCACCGGGGTACGCGAACTATCAGGATTGGATCGGCAATACCCGGCTGGAACAGCGCGTCAGCATCGAAGACTACTCGGTGTCCAACCGCGGCCTGCGCGCCGGACTGGTGGGAACACCGGAACGGGTCGCCGGGCAGATCGAGCGGTTCGTCGACGCTGGCGTCGACCTGGTGCTGTTGCAATGCAGCCCGCAGCGCGAGGAGATGGAACGCTTCGCCGCGGCGGTGATCACGCCGCGTCCAGCGACTGACCGACTTTCTCGAGCAGCCCCGCGGCCGTGAACGGCTTGTCGATGAACGCGGTACCCGGCGCCAGGATCCCGTGCCGGACGATCGCCTCGCCGGCGTAACCGGACATGAACACCACCTTGAGGTCCGGGCGCGAGCACCGCAGCTGGTCGCTCAGCGCCCGGCCTCCCATGCCCGGCATGATCACGTCGGTCAGCAACAGGTCGACCGGTTCGTTGCGCGCGGCAATCTCGAGAGCCTCCTCCGCGTTGGCGGCCACCGTCACCCGATAGCCGTGGCGCCGGAGCACTTCGCGGGCGAAGCGGCGCACGGCGTCTTCGTCCTCGACCAGCAGGATCGCGGCGTCGCGCCGCAGCGGCGTCTCATGAGCCGACAACGCGGCGGCCGAGAGCCGTTCGGCGCTGGCCGGGAAATAGAGCTTGAACGTCGTGCCGACGCCCGGCTCGCTGTAGACGAGAATGTTGCCGTTGCTCTGGCGCACGATGCCGTACACGGTCGACAATCCCAACCCGGTTCCCTTGCCCTGCTCCTTGGTGGTGAAGAACGGTTCGAAGATGTGCGCCTGCACGTCGGCCGCCATGCCGATGCCGGTATCCGTGACCGACAGGACCACGTACGATCCCGGGCGGGGCAACCCTCGTGCCTCGGCATCGGCCGCGGTGTAGTAGGCGTTGGCGGTCTCGATGGTCAGGCGCCCGCCCCCTTCCATCGCGTCACGGGCGTTGACGGCGAGGTTGAGGATGACCTGTTCCATCTGGCCGGGATCGAGCTTCACCGGCGAGAGGTCGGTCCCGGCGATCGTCTGCAGCTCGATGTCTTCGCCGATGATCCGGCCGAGCATCTTCTCGGTCGCCCGCAGTGCCTCGTTCAGGTCCAGCACCACCGGCTGCAACAGCTGGCGCCGGCCGAAGGCCAGCAGCTGGCGCGTCAGCGTCGCCGCACGGGCGGCCGCCTGCCGGATCTCGTCCACGCTGCCGCGAAGGGCGTCATCGCCGACGAGATCGTCATGGAGCAATTCCGCGTAGCCGGAGATCGCGGTCAGCATGTTGTTGAAGTCGTGTGCCACCCCGGCGGCGAGCTGGCCGATCGCCTCCATCTTCTGCGCCTGAATGAGCTGCGTCTCCAGCGCCTTCCGCTCGGTGACATCGATCCACGCCCCGACGATTTTCGCCGGCCGGCCGTCGGGGCCCGGCACCACCCGCTGTGCGTCCCGCACCCAGAGATACTCGCCGTCGGCGCGACGGAAGCGGTACTCACGGGTGCGTTCGGTCCACGTGAGCGGCTCGATTTCCTGTGCCTCGACCCTGGCCTGGTCGTCGGGGTGAATGTGCGAGCGCCACCACGCCGGATCGGACGCCGCATCGAGCGAATGACCCGTCACCCGGGACAGGTTTTCGCTGGTCCACTCCGGCACCAGCCCGTCCGGTTCGACGCGCAACAGGTAGATGACCGCATCGCTCGACGCCAACGCCAGGCGGAGCCGGTCCTCGGTGGCACGAAGAAGCGCTTCCGCGTTCTTGCGGGGGGAAATGTCGGTCAGCGCGCCTTCGTAGTTGAGAATCTGGCTGTCCGGTCCGCGAATGGCGCGCGCGGTGAGCGACACCCACACCGGTTTGCCGTCGAGCCGCCGCATCTGCAGCTCCATGTCGCGCACCTCGCCGTCGCGGCGCAGTCGCCGCTGCCACAGTTCGCGGTCTTCCGGATCCGTGTAGAACGACGTGGCGGACAGGTCGAGCAGCGCCTGCCGGTCCGGGGCGCCGAGGAGGTGGACCAGTTCCTGATTGGCATCCAGGATCGTTCCCTCGCGGGTGCTGCGGAAGACCCCGGTGGGAAGGCCCTCGAAGAGCGAGCGGTAGCGTTCCTCCGAGAGGCGCAACTGCGCCATCGAACTCGACAGTGCGACCGCCTGCCCCAGCTGGCTTGCCACCGCGCCGATCGACGCCAGCCATCCTTCACCCAGTTCGCGTGAGTTGGACAGCATCACCAGTGCGCCATGCGACGTGCCGGACGCCAGCAATGGCGCGATCGCCAACGCGGCGCAGCCCGCGTCGGCCAGCAGCGTCGCCGAGGTCGAGTCCGAGACCGCCGGCGACGGAATCCGCACCGGCTGATCGGCGTGGCACAGATCCTGGAGCAGATCGAGGCGCCCGAAGAACCGTCGCATGTTGTCGACACAGTCGTTCGGCAGGCCGACATGCGCCCGCATCGCCGGCGCTCCGTCGTCGAGCAGAAAGATCGCCCCGGCCGAGACCCCCCCCGCATCGAGCGCTCGCGACAACACCTCCTGCAGCAGCAGCGGCAGATCGATATCGCGGGTCAGGAGCTGGGCCGCGCCGGTCATGATCGACAACAAGGCGGCATCCATCCCGGCGCGGCGCGCCAGACGGGTGTTGAGCGTGCTCTGATGATCGAGCTGCTTGACGAGCCGGGCGACATAGGCCTGGTGCAGCGAGTCGGCGTCGGCCGTCGGGCGCGCCGGCGGTGCCCGGTCGAGCACGGCCAGCACCTCGCGCACCACGTCCGACAGCCCCGGTCCCCGTTCGACGAATGCGCTGGCGCCGATCTGTTCGGCGAGCCGGCGGTCGTCGTCGTCGATATGGGCGAACGTCGGCGAGATGATCACGACCGGGATGTCGCCCAGCCGCGGATGGCGCCGGATCTGGAGACAGAGCTCGACCCCGCTGCTCCCGCCCATGAGCAGATCGGCGACGATCACGTCGGGCCGTGCCGCTTCGGCTGCAGCGACCGCCTGGTCCGCGTCGCCGACCCCCTCGACCTCGAAGCCGTAGTCCTCCAGCTGGGTGGCGGCGAGCCGAAGTTGAATCGGGTCGTCATCAACCAGCAGCAACCGGCGCCCGACGCCGGGCCGCTCCGCCAGCTGGCGCCGGGGCGCCAGGTACGCCTCGACCACCTCGAGCAGGCGTTCGGGTTGCACCGGCTTGAACAGGTAGTCGGTGAATCCCGCCCGGGCCGCCCGGGCTTCCTCGATCTTCGACATCAATCCGGAAAACGCGATGATCGGCACCCCGTCACCCTGAGGGAGCTGCCGCAGCCGGGCGATCAGATCCGACCCGTCGATGTCGGGGAGGTGAAGGTCCTGCAGGACGAGCGCCGGGTGCTCGCTGGTGAAGAGGACCAGCGCCGTCTGGCCGTCGGGTGCCTCGAGCACGCAATAACCGCGCTTCTCGAGCGTAATCCGCACCATCTTGCGGGTCAGAACGTTGTCCTCGACAACCAGAATCGTTCGGGGCATGAACGGGGCCGCCCGGCGAGACGTGAGAACCATTGAGCAGGTAACGGTTTCACGGAGCAGAAGGCGTGCCACCCGGGCCGGAAGTGGGGGCTTGCGCCCTGCGGTCAGTGCTGTATTATTCACCAATGAACAAAGAGCCGGGTCGCCTGCTTGCGACGCTCTGCGACTCGACCAATGGTTCATATGTGAACAGTTTCATGTTGAACAATATGCGCCGCACGCCCGCGCCCGGCCCGAAGCCGCCGCGGCAAGGAAATCGAGACCATGTCCCAGCATACCCTCGCCCCAGCGGTGGTGACCCCGTGGCAGGTCGACACCGCACACGCCGACGTCGAATTCGCCGTCCGTCACCTGATGATCTCGACGGTCAAAGGGCGGTTCGCCGGTGTTACCGGCTCAGCGAGTTACGACCCGGAGCGCCCGTCGTCCGTCAAGCTCAGCGTCACCATTCCGGTGGCCACGGTCGACACCCGGGTGGAGCAGCGCGACCAGCACCTCCGCTCGGCCGACTTCTTCGACGCCGCCAACTATCCCACGATCACCTTCATCGGCCGCCGCGTCGAGGGTGACGTCTCCGGTCAGTTCAAGCTGATCGGCGACCTCACCATTCGCGGCGTCTCGCGCGAGGTGGTGCTCGACGTCACCGCCGAAGGCGCCACCAGCGACCCGTGGGGAAACGAACGGCTCGGCTTCAGCGCGACCGGCTCGATCAACCGCGCCGATTTCGGGCTGACGTACAATCAGGCGCTCGAAACCGGCGGCGTGCTGGTGGGAGAGCAGGTCCGCATCACGATCAACGTGGAGCTGATGCGCCCCAGGGAGTAGTAAGTTTCCGCCATGCGTGCCGTACTCGTGCACGGGATGGGGCGAACGCGGCTCTCGATGGTGCCGCTCGCGCGGGCGCTGCGCCGTTCGGGGATCGAAGCACATTGCTTCGGCTACGTGGCCGCTACGCAATCGATTGCGGTGATCGCGCGGCGGCTGCAACGCCAGCTGCAGCGGGTCGCGGTGGAACCGTACGTGGCGATCGGCCACTCGCTGGGTGGCGTCCTGCTTCGCATGGCGCTGGCGGATCTTCCCCGTGAGTGCCGGCCACGCCGGCTGATACTGCTTGGCTCCCCGGAATATTCCCCGCGCTTGGCGCGGCGATTCCGCGGCGCGCTCTGGTATCGGATTCTCAACGGTGACGCCGGGGCGATGCTGGCGTCGCCTCAGCGGATGGCCGCCGTTCCCGAGGCGACGATTCCGGAAACGGTCATCGCGGGCATCGCCGGGCCGCGTGGGCGGTGGAGTCCGTTCGGTGACGTGATCAACGATGGGATCGTTGCCACCGACGAATTGCGGCACGACGCCGTGGTAGAATGGCGGACGGTAGTGGCGCTGCATCCCTTCCTGCCCCGCAACCGCGCCGTCCGCAGCCTCGTGCTCGATCGCTGCCGCGAGGCGGCGGCGCTCACGCCACCGGGAGCCGGCCCCGCAGCATCGCAGCGCTGAACGGTCCCGGATCGGCAATCAATTCCCGGGCGCGATCCACCTGCCCCCACGTGTTCCAGAGCAGCACGCCGCGTACCCTGCCATTGGCGAGGTAGTAGATCACACCAGTCCGGAACGGCTCCTGCCAGTCCTCGACCGTTTCCAGGCGCGGATCGGTGTCGCCCACGGCTTCGTAGCCCAGGTCGAAGAGATCCGAGTAGAAGAACGGGAGGTGCGTGTAGTGCGTCTCGTCTCCCGCCATCGACCGGCCGGCCGCCCCACCCATCGACAACGCGTTGTCTTCGTGTTCCACCCGCAGGGTGCGGCCAAGTTGTGGTGAGTGGAACCGCGCCGCGTCACCGGCGGCAAAGATGTCGGGCGCGCTGGTGCGCAGCCGGTCATCGACCACGATGCCGTCGTCAACCGTCATGCCCGCCGCGCGGGCCAGCTGATCATTCGGCGCAACGCCGACGCCGGCCACCACTACATCGGCAGTCTCCATCCCCGCACCCAGCGACATCCGCCACGACGCGCCGCTCCGTTCGACCGCCGTGACCTGCTGGCCGGTCAGCACCGTGACACCGTGATCGCGGTAGTAGTCCACGAGAAATCTGGACAGGCCGGACGGGAATACTCGCGCACCGAGCCCCGCTTCGGGAAGGATCAGAGTCACCTTGCGTCCCTGCATCGCCAGTGCAGCCGCGATTTCCGACCCGATGAAGCCGCCGCCGATGACGGCGAACGACGCGCCGCTGTCCGATCGCTGCCGCAAGTTCCGATAGTCGTCCAGCGTCCGGTAGTAGATGATGCCTTCGCCCCCGAACGGAAGCCGCCGCGGCGACGCACCCGTTGCGAGGAGCAGCCGCCGGTACCCGATCGACGTGCCCCGGTCGTCGACCACCCGGTGCGCCCGCGGGTCGATGGTCGCGATACGGCACCCCAGGTGCAGCTCCACGCCGGGGACATCGCCGGTGTGGCGCCACACCGAGTCGAAGGGATCGCCCTTCCACAGCGCCTTGGTGAGCGGCGGTCGGCTGTAGGGTGCATCGCCTTCCGCGCCGAAGACCGCGATGGTTCCGTCCGCATCGCGCTCGCGGATGCCGCGAACCGCGGCGTCCGCAGTCATCCCGCCACCGACGATCAGATACGAATAGTCCGTCATGACGCCCGCCTCCGCCGGGGTGTGCCGGAAGGTACCGTCTGGCGCCCACTGTTGCCCGCTGGTCGCGCCGCGCCCAAGATTATCACGATGCTCGACGATCTTCGCCTGCAGGTTCTCCACGCCAATCGGGAACTGGCGCGCCTCGGGCTGGCGCCGTTCACCTTCGGCAACGCCAGCGCGGCCGACCGTGAGCGTGGCCTGGTGGTGATCAAGCCGAGCGGCGTGGCGTACGACGCGCTTCGCGCCGAAGACCTGGTCGTCACCGATTTCGACGGCAAGACGGTCGAGGGAGCGCTGCGCCCTTCATCGGATCTTCCCACGCACCTCGTCCTCTACCGCGCCTTCGGCACAATCGGCGGAGTGGTGCACACCCATTCCCACTACGCCACGGTGTGGGCCCAAGTGGGGCGCGAGATTCCGTGCTTCGGCACGACGCATGCCGATCACTTCCACGGTGCCGTCCCTGTCACCGCCACCATGAGCGAGGCGGAGATCGCCGGCCCGTACGAGGCCAACACCGGCCACGCGATCGTGCGTCGTTTCGCCGGGCTCGATCCGGCGACGGTCCCCGCGGTGCTGGTGGCCGGGCACGCCAGCTTCTGCTGGTCGCCGACCGTGGCGGGTGCGGTGGAGGTGGCGGCGGTGCTGGAAGAAGTGGCCCGGTTGGCCTATCACACCGTGGTACTCGATCATGACGCCGAGTCGATCGCACCGGTCCTGCACGACCGGCACTTTCTCCGCAAGCATGGCCGGCAGGCGTATTACGGGCAGGGCGGCGCCTAGACGCTGCCGGTGCTCCGGACCTCGGCCGCGATCGCGCGGAGTGCCGGCAGGACAGCGCCCAGCGCCACCGGGTCCGATCCTGGCACGCCGAATCCGAAATAGAGTTCGCGGTACATCGGGTACAACCGCGCATACACCGCGACCGCGGCCGGATCCGGCGGCACCACGCGATACGCGGGGCACAGTGCTGCCTGTGCGGCCTCGACGGTGGTGAAGATGCCCGCCGCGACGAACGCGAAGATCGCAGAACCCAGCGATGTGATCGGCCGTTCCGGCACCAGGACCGGCTTGCCGAGCACGCTGGCGTACACCCGGTTGAGCACGTCGCTCTTCTGGGGAATGCCGCCGCCATGAATCACCCGCTCGATCGGCACGCCGTGTTCGCTCATCCGCTCCAGAATGACGCGGGTGTGATAGGCCGTCGCCTCGATCACCGAGAACAGTTCGTCGGCGGCGGTGTGATTGAGGTTCCATCCCAGCGTCACGCCGCCGAGCTTCGGATTGACCAGTACGGTGCGATCGCCATTGTCCCAGTCGAGCCGCAGCAGGCCGGTCTGGCCAGCGCGATAACCGTCCAGTCCGCGGCTCAACTCCGCCACCGTGGTGTTGGTGCGCCGCGCCGTCGACTCGAAGAGGTACCCCATGGCGGAGAGACCCGCCTCGATGCCGACGAAACGCGGATGGATCGATCCGGGAACGATGCCGCACACGCCCGGGATTTCCGACGGCGCGCGCGCGATCGCCATGACGCACGTCGCCGTCCCGACCACGTTGACGACGTCGCCTTCGGCGATGCCGGCGCCGATCGCATCCCAGTGCGCGTCGAACGCCCCCACCGGAATCGGGATCCCGGCGTCGAGGCCCAGCTTCGCTGCCCATTCGGCGCACAGGGTACCGGCGAGCTGGTCGGACGTGGCGTAGCGGCCGCCGAGCGACGCGCGGATCCCCTTGAACAACGGGTCGACGCGCACCAGGAACTCCTCCGGCGGCAATCCGCCGTCGGCGGCGCTCCATAACCACTTGTGTCCCATCGCGCAGATGCTGCGCGGCACCAGGTGCGGATCCGTGATACCGCACAATTGCGCCGCCACGAGATCGCAGTGCTCCAGCGCGGTGACGTATTCCTTGCGGCGCGCGGGATTGTGGCGCAGCCAGTGGAGCAGCTTGGCAAAGCCCCACTCCGACGAATACACGCCGCCGGACATCCTGATGGCGGGAAGCCCGACCTCGTGCGCGACCTCGGTGATCCGTGCCGCTTCGGCGGCGGCGCGGTGGTCGCACCAGAGGTAGTAGTCGCCCAGTGGCTCGAGCCCGGCACCGACCGGAATGACGGTCGACCCGGTGGTGTCGACGGCCAGTGCGCGGACGGCGCTGCCGTCGACCCTCGCGTCCCTGAGGGCCGCCGCCATGGCGTCGACGAACGCCGCCATCTGGGCCGCCGGCGACTGCGTGGCAAAGTCGGGATCGGACGGATCGCGAATGACGGGATACTCGCCCACGCCGAATCCGATCACCCCCTGCGACTTCTCCACGATCGACACTCGCACGCTCTGCGTGCCAAAATCGACCCCGGCGACGATGGTCACGGGAGACCCTCCGGGCGCCGGCCGCCGGGCCATCTACGCATGCTGATACACATCCCACCCCAGATATTTCGTCGTCGCCTCGTGCAACGCCGCCGCCGATTGCGAGAAGTTCGCCGCCACGTGATGCTCGAAGCCGCGTTCGCAGATGTAGTGCAGCAGTTCCTGCAAACGGGGAATCTCCACGACGCCGGCGCCGCCGAAGGTGCGCAGCGGATCGTCGGTGAACCGCCCCTCGCCCACATAGCCGCGGATCCGGCCGGTCAGGTCGTCGGTGGAAAAACGGGCATAGCTCATCGCCCCGGCGCGGACCGGCCCCACGATGGTGCCGAAGGTGTTGTCCTTCCCCACCGTTCCGGCGATGATCTCCTGGTAATCCATGCGAGCCGACGTGAAGAAGTGCTTCGGCAGGTTGCTGCAGTGGAAGCACACCGCCTTGTCGGGATCGTCGCCGTAGTTGTTGTTCCAGTCGAGCAGCGCACTGGGCGTCTGCGACGCCAACGCCAGCGCGTACATGCTCAGCGTCCCGCAGACGTCCACTTCGCAGGCGCTCGGCAGCAGTTCGTTGCTCATCATGCTCATCAGGGTGCACGGCACCACGCCGAAGAACTCCTCCATCGACGTCCAGCACTGCACGGCGCTGATGGTGACGTCGGCCTCGTGCATCCACTGGTCGACGACCGCGCCGAGCTTGGCCATCTTGAGCAGTGACGGATCGGGAATGCCGTCAGTGGGCACGTACGTCCGGATGGCGGCCAGCTTGGCTGTCACCGCCGTGTCGTCGTCGGCCAGCCGCGCCGTCCGGCCCAGGATTTCCGACAGGTCGATCGGCTCGACGGCGATACCGCTCGCCTCGAGGATCTTCTCGCTGTAGCGCACCGTCTTGAACGCCGCCGGCCGAGCACCGATGGCACCGATACGTGCGGTGCGGAGTCCCCGGACGACGCGACAGACGGCGGCGAACTGCTGCAGGTCACCTCGAAAGATTGCCGTCCCGGGGCGATCGGTGTGGCGCGTGGTCAGCGTGAAGGGAATGCGGTACTGCGACAGCACATTGCACACCGAGATCTTGCCGCAGAACGAGTCGCGCCGGTCGGCGATCGTCATCCGGTCGGTGGCGTCGGCCGCGGCGTGGATCAGGACCGGCACGCCGAGGTCGGCCAGCCGGAGGGTTTCGGCCACACCGCGTTCGTCGCCGAAGTTCGGCAGGGTGACGATGATGCCGGCAATGGTGCCGCGGTGCGCGCGGAAGAGTTCGGCGCACGCCTTGGCCTCGTCGCGCGACTCCACCGCACCGTAGCGGCTCTCGGCGGGCGTGAGGGCTACCGCGTGAAATCCCTCGGCCTCGAGCGCGGCCAGCATGTCGCGCCGGCCCTCCTCGGCCAGATGCCCCGGAAAGAACCCCCGGTTGCCCACCAGCACGCCGAACGTCAACGGCTCCGGCGGAGTGGGAGGAGACACGCGCGGCGCCGGTTCCGGACCCGCTTCCGTCCGGCCGCGCGCACCGATCTGATGCAGTTTCATCGCTCCCTCGGGAAGATTCCGGAGCCGTTGATCACGTTGACAGGGTACCCGGCAAGTCGTAGTCTTGCAAGCGCTTCAACCCGAAGGACCCCTCCCGGTGCATCGCTCGCTGTTGCGCTCGCCATCCATGGGACTGGTGGCCGTTCTGCTCGTCCTGGGGACCGTGCTGGCGCTCGTCGCCGGCTCCCACACCGACCCGCTGACCGGTCACACGGTCAACAATTTCCTCAACATCCATACGTTGATCCAGATGGCCACCGATGCCAGCGGCTTTGCCATCATGGGCGTCGGGGCAACGGTGGTCATCATCGCCGGCGATATCGATCTGTCGGTCGGCGCGGTGTACGCCATCTCGGGCGTCACCATGGCGATGGTATTGCGCGCGGTGGGACCGACCAATCCGGTACTCACCGTGCTGCTCGGGCTCGCCGTCTGCCTCGGCGTGGCGCTGATCTGCGGATTGCTGAACGGCATGATGGTGGTGGGACTCGGGGTGCATTCGTTCATCATCACACTCGGCACCATGTGGGTCTTTCGCGGCATCGCGTTCGTGATGAGTCGCGCCGAGAGCATCCTGGTGCCGACCGCATTGACCTCGGTGGCGCAGGCTCCGCTGGGGCTGGGCGCGTCCCTTTCGCCGGTACCGCTGCTGGTGATGGTCGCGATCGCGGCGCTGGGCGCGGTGTATCTCACGCGTACGGTGATGGGGCGGCACGTCTTTGCGGTCGGCGGCAACGCGGAAGCAAGCCGCCTCTCCGGCCTGCGGGTAAACCGCGTCCGTCTCGGCGTCTTTCTCTGGTCGAGTCTCACCGCCGGTCTCGCGGCCTTTCTCGGAGCCGCGTTCTACGGCTCGGCTACCTCGTCGGACGGCACGGGATACGAGCTGTACGTCATCGCCGCCGCGGTGGTGGGTGGCGCCTCGCTTTCCGGCGGCAAGGGCACCGCGGTCGGCGCAATGCTCGGCGCCGTGCTGATCGTGGTGATCCGGCAGGCCATTCGCACGCTGCATCTCGACCAGAACTACGAGTGGATCATCATCGGCACCGCGTTGATCGTGGCGGTGGTGCTCGACCAGGGCGGCTCCAGGCTGCTGGCAAAGCGGTTGGCGGGCGCCAAGCCGGGGTAGTCCGGGCGGTCCGCCCCAATCAGTGGCATATTCGAAGCACGGTACCCCCGAAGGAGATTTCATGATTTCGACCCGTTCGGCCCGTCCGATGGCCTTCCTGGCCGCGCTCGGACTTGCCGCGTGCGGCAGTCACGGCGGAGGCGGCAAGACGTTCCGCATCGCCCTCATCGCCAAGAGTTCGACCAACCCGGTGTTTCTCTCCGCCCGGACCGGCGCCGACTCGGCCGCCAAGGAGTTGAGCAAGCAATACGGGGTCAACGTCGTCATCGATTGGCTGACGCCGCCGCAGGAAGACGGGCAGGTGCAGGCACAGCGCGTGGCCGACGCCGTCAACGAGGGCGACAACGCCATCCTGATGTCGGCCAGCGACGCCAGCAAGGTGACCGGCGCCATCGACGATGCCGTCGCCCGCGGCGTGCCGGTCATGATGTTCGACAGCGATGCCCCCGACTCGAAGCGCTTCTCGTTCTACGGTGGCGACGACGACGCGATGGGTCGCGAAGTGATGTCGGAGCTGGCGGCGCAGATGCACGACTCCGGGAAGGTGGCGATCCTCGCCGGCAACCAGAACGCGCCCAACCTCCAGAAGCGCGTGCAGGGCGTCAAGGAAGAGGCCGCCAAGTATCCCGGCATCACCATCGTCAACGTCTTCAATCACATCGAAACGCCGCAGGACGCCGCCGCCGAAGTGCTGCGGGTGCAGACGGCATACCGCGACCTGCAGGGCTGGGCGATGATCGGCGGCTGGGCGCTGTTCACCAAGGCGCTCCTCACCGATCTCGATCCGAGCAAGATCAAGATCGTGTCGGTCGATGCGCTGCCGGCCGAACTGGCGTACGTCGACAAGGGGCTGGCGCCGGTGCTGCTGGCGCAGCCGACGTTCATGTGGGGCTATCAGTCGGTCCACACCATCTTCGACCACGTCTATCTCAAGAAGCCGGTACCGGAGCACGTGGTGATGAACCTGATCCGCGTCTCCAGGGACAACCTCGGGACCTGGGCCCGGCAGCTGAAGGCGTGGGGATTCACCGACGTCGACCCCAAGTACCTGGCGTTGCCCAACTAGCGGCGCAACATGACGACTCCCGCGGTGGCGTTTGAAGGCATCACCAAACGATTCCCGGGAGTCACGGCACTCGACGCCGTCACGTTCGACGTGGCCCCGGGATCGTGCCACGCGGTCTGCGGAGAGAACGGCGCCGGCAAGAGCACCCTGAGCAAGCTGCTGGCCGGCATCCAGCGCCCCGATGCCGGCGAGATCCGCCTCGCAGGCCGCCCGGTCCGCTTCGGCAAGCCGCGCGACGCCCTCTCCGCCGGCGTCGCGATGGTGCACCAGGAGCTGGCCTTCTGCGACAACATGAGCGTCGGCGAGAACCTCTGCCTCGGCACGCTGCCGTCGCACGCCGGCTTCGTGGCGCGCGATGCCCTGCGGACGCGTGCCACGGAGATGCTGGCGGAGATCGGTGCCGCCATCGACACCGACCGCCGCCTCGGGGCGCTCAGCGTTGCCGAGCAGCAGTTGGTACAGATCGCGGCGGCAGTCGGCAGCGGCGCCCGCGTCATCATCTTCGACGAACCCACCAGCTCGCTGGGCGAGCGCGAGGCCGAGCGCCTCTACCGCCTGATCGGCGACCTGCAGCGGCGCGGCGTGACGGTGCTCTACATCTCGCACCGCATGCCGGAGATCTTCCGGTTGTGCGACACGGTCACCGTGTTGCGCGATGGGCAGCACGTCTCGACCGATCCGGTGAGCGCGCTCAACGAGAGCACGCTGGTCCACCGGATGATCGGACGCCAACTGGAGAAGTACTTCCCGCAGCACGTCAACACCCCCAGCGGCGCCGAAGCCTTGCGGGTGGAGGGATTGGGCAGCCCGGGGCGCTTTCGCGACATCTCGTTCTCGCTCCGCGCCGGCGAAGTGCTCGGCCTGGCCGGGTTGATCGGCGCCGGTCGTTCCGAAGTGGCGCATGCCATCTTCGGGCTCGATGCCGCGGCACACGGCATGATCCGCGTCGATGGGCGCCCGGTTCACATCCGTTCGCCGCGCGACGCGATGCGGCTTGGCATCGGACTCGTTCCCGAGGATCGCAAGCGCCAGGGACTGATTCTCTCCATGCTGGCGCGCGAGAACACCACGCTGCCGGTGCTCGACCGGCTGTCGCGCCTGACGTGGATCCGGGAGGGAGAGGAGCGCGCGCTGGCCCGCGAATACTGCGAGCGGCTGCAGGTGCGCGCCGACCTGCTGGAGCGGCCGGCCAGCGCGCTGTCCGGTGGCAATCAGCAGAAACTGGTGCTGGCCAAGTGGCTGGCGGCGCAGAGCCGCATCCTGATGCTCGACGAACCGACCCGCGGTGTCGATGTCGGCGCCAAGGCCGAGTTGCACGCCTGGATCGATCGCCTCGCCGCTGACGGCGCGGCTGTGCTGCTCATTTCGAGCGAACTGCCGGAACTGCTCAACCTGTCGTCCCGCATCCTCGTGTTGCGCGGCGGCGCCATCGTGGGCGAGGTGTCGCGCCAGGACGCCACGCAGGACCACGTCCTGCGCCTCATGACCGGCCTCGAGACCGGCGGCGACGCCCCGGAGGAGATGGACCATGAGCGATTCGCTCTCACGCCGTGACCTGATCAAGGTCCTGGGTGCGGCCGGCGCCGGGACGATGTTGCCGGCGGAACTCGCCGCGCTGGCCACGAACCGGACTATTCCCACGCCGGTCGCCAGGGCGCCGGTTCCCGAGATCCTTCCGTTCACGTCCACCACCGGCGTGTTCATTCCGCCGCGCGGCCGCGCCTACGACAAATTCTCGTTCGACTTTCCGGAACCGTCGGTGCAATTCGGTGCCTACACCTTCGGCTTCATGGTGTTCACCTTCGAGAATGCCTGCGGCCTGGATGCCGCCGGCATGAAGATCGACCGCAGCGACGACACGCTCACCGTCACCGCGGATGGACTGGTGTGGGCCGGCGGACAGGAAAAGGCGCCCGGCAAGCTCACGGCGCACTTCCGGAAGAATGGCGACATCATCGAGTGGGACACCGTGGTCGACATGCCCGTGCCCGTCAAGACGGTGAGTACCGTGATCCGCGGCATTCCCCGTGGCGCCGTGGGTTTCGGTGGCCCCGCCGGGCGGCGCGGCAACGACAGCGAGGTCCTGGTGGGCTATCCCTTCAGCGGCGGCGATCTCTTCGGCGGCAATACCGCCGGCGGCATGGGCACGCCGCTCGCCATCGTCAACGGCGACGATCGGAAGGTGCACTTCATTTCGTCGCTCGACGACCGCGTCGGCACCAAGCGCTTCTACTTCCAGCCCGGGGAGACCGGCTACCGCGTCGAAGCGATCGCCGAAGCCGACGGCTGGACGCACAGCACGCATTACGCCGTGCCCCCGTGGCGGATCGGCACGGTGCCCGACGGCGAAACCGCCGAACGCATGCACTATCAGCACCTGGAGCAGGCCTTCCACATGCCAGCGTGGGAAACGCGCCCCGACGTCCCCGACTGGATGCGCAACCTGGCGCTGGTCACGACGCTCCACGGCCAGCATTACACCGGCTACGTCTTCAACGATTACGCCCGGATGCTCGAGATCCTCACCTGGATGGCCACGCAGATTCCCGCCGACCGGGTGATGGCGTTCCTGTCGGCATGGGACGGTCGCTATTACTGGGATTATCCCCAGTACCGCGTATCCGACCGGATGGGCGGCGAAGCCGGCTTCCGCCGACTGATGGACGGCGCCCACAAACTCGGCTTCAAGGTGCTGCCGATGTTCGGCACCAACGCCGCCAACCGGAAACACCCCGAGTTCAAGCAGATCGCCGACGCCGCCACCGCCAGGATCGACGGCGACGTGATGGATCTCGACTGGGTGGACTGGGACAACGACCGCCACCAGGAGGGGTGGCTGGCGTACATGAACCTCGGGGTGCCGTCGTGGCGGAAGTGGCTGGCGGGGCGGATCGACGAGATGATTGTGCGGTACGGCGCCGACGCCTACTTCCTCGACATCGCCGGCGGGTACGTCAACAACACCAAGGCCGACATGCACGACGGCATCCGCCAGCTGGTGCTCGACCTCCGGCGCAAGTATCCGCGGGTGCCTTGCGTGGGCGAGATGCCCTACGACGCGCTCGCGGAGTTCATTCCGATGTACCAGGTGGGGCTGGGAACGGCGATGCGGAAGTATTGTCGCAACTTCTCGCACCTGAGCACGCCGGCGCCGGGGCGCGGCAGCAGTGGGGTGCACGAATCCGGGTTCGGCACGTTCAACGACGCCACGCTGGCGCTTTCGCCCACGACCATTCCCACGCTGCAGGTGGTGGACGACACCTTTGACACACACCGCGACGTGATGAGTGCGGTGATCGCGAAAGCGAAAGAGCGAGCAGGGATCGGGTGAAGTCCCACGCCCTCGAAGTCGACCATCTTTCGGTGAGTTTCGGCGGCCGCGCCGTGTTCACCGACCTCACCTTCAATGTAGCCGCCGGCAGCGCGCTCACGGTGATCGGGCCGAACGGCGCCGGCAAGACGGTGCTGCTCAAGGCGCTGATCGGCTCGACCCCGAGTCGGGGAACGATCCGCTGGGCCCCGGACACCCGGATCGGGTATGTGCCGCAACGTCTCGACATCGAACGCGACCTGCCGCTCACCGGCACCGAGCTGATCGACGCCAAGGTGCAGGTCCTCGGCGCTCCCGTGGGCGACACCGTGCGCGTGCTCGGCCTGGTCGGCCTCGACGTGCCGACGGCGGCGCGTCCCATCGGGACCTTTTCCGGCGGTCAGTTCCAGCGCCTGCTGGTGGCGTTCGCGCTGGTAGGCAAGCCGAACGTGCTGCTGTTCGACGAACCCACTGCGGGTGTCGATGAACCGGGGGAAGTCGGCATCTACACCCTCTTCCGCCGTCTCCAGCAGGAAGAACGTCTGACCCTCATCCTGGTGTCGCACGAGCTGAGCCTGGTGTACCGCTACGCCGACAACGTGCTCTGTCTGTCGCCGAATCACACCTGCTTCGGCCCACCGATGGAGATTCTCACGCCGGAACGGCTGCAGGAGGTCTACGGCACGCCGATGATGTTTCACGGCCACGACGGACACCATGTCGCTCACCCCTAGTGCGCTGATCCTCCCGCTGGCGATGGCGGCGGCGGCCGGGCTGGTCGGCGCCTTCGCGCTGATGCGGCGGCTGCCGCTGGCGTCTGACGCGCTGTCGCACGTGGCACTCCCCGGCATCGGCCTGGCGCTGGCGCTCCGCATCAATCCGGTGCTGGGCGGGCTCGCGGCGCTCTTCATTGGCGTCATTCTCATCTGGGCAATCGAGACCCGGACGCGGATTCCGACCGAGGCGATCATCGGCGTGACGTTCTCGGCAGCGCTGGCGATCGGCGCCATGCTCGCCAGTGGCGAAGAGCTGGTCGAGGCGCTGCTCGGCAATCCGCAGGCCTCGGGCCGCACCGAGACGATCCTCGGCCTGCTGGCCGCCATCCTGGTGATCGCGTTCATCCTTGGCGCCCGCAGCCGGCTGGTGATCGCGCTGGTGTCGCCGGAACTCGCGTCGACCGCCGGCATCAACGTCGACCGCCTCAACCTGATCTTCCTGCTGGCGTTCGCCGTCTCGGTGGCGCTCGGCCTCCGCTATCTCGGCGTGCTGCTGATGGGCTCGCTGATCATCATCCCGGCCGCCACCGCCAAGCACCTGGCCCGCAGTCTCAAGGAGATGCAGTCGATGGCGGTGGCGCTGGCGATGGCGGCGACCCTGCTCGGCGAACTGCTGGCACCGGTGCTGCATGTCGTCGCAGGACCCCTGATCATCGTGATCGCGGCGGCGGCGTTCCTCGTCTCGCTCCCCTTCCGGCGCGAGGCATGACCGGCTGGCTCCGCACCCGCGGACGGACGAAGCGGCTCACCGATCGCCGCAGCGACGAGATCCTGCCGTTCGTGGTGATGATCGTCTTCAATATCTTCCTGCTGTACTTCCTCGAACACCTTCTGGCCAGGGCTGGCCGCATCACCCACTCCGAATATCTCCTGCTGTTGCTCTGCAATCCGCTGCTGGCTGCGGGTATCGCGGCCCTGATTCAACTGGGCATCAATCGCGCCGGTGACGCCATTCACGCCTTTCTGGCCACGGGGGGCGATCCGCACGCGCACCAGCATTCCGAGATCGACACCCTGATCACGCAGCAGCGCTTTGTCGAGGCGGCCGACTGTCTTCGCGACATCGTCGATCAGCACCCGGACGACACCACCGCCCGGCTCCTGCTTGCCGGGCTTCTTGCCGACCACCTTGGCGATCCCGCCGGTGCCGCGCAGAGTTATCTCGTCGCCAGAGAGCGGGATGTCGGTGGAACGCACCATACCTTCGTGACGAACGCGCTGATCGATCTCCATCGCGCCACCGGCAACCGCGACGGGCTCATGCGCGAGCTGGCCCGGTTTGCCCGCGACCACCGCCACAGTACTGCCGGGCGTCACGCGCGGGCGGAATTGCGGGCGCTGGTGGCGGAGGGGACCCGCGGCACCGACCCCTGACGGTATTGCGGCCCCCCCCGGTTGGTTACACTTCCCGCATGCCTCCGGCCGCCAGGATTCGATTGCCATCTCTCGCACGGTTGACCAGCCTGCTGACCGTTGCCTTCAGTGTCGCGCCGATCCGGTCTCCTGCATCCGCGCAATCGACTACTGCGCGCCATGGCAACTTGCCATGCGCCGCATGTATTCAAGTCAACTTGCAGCTGACCGCGACAATTGACACGGACCGGGTGGTGGGGTTGCCTGGCGGTTTGGTTCGATTACCCGGCACGGGAGAACTTCTGCTCGCATTGGCCAATCGCGGCGAACTGCAACTCTTCGACTCGAGCGGCCGGTTCCTGCGACAAGCCGGACGGTCCGGTTCTGGCCCCGGTGAGTACCGGGCCCCCGTGGGCATGCGACTGGACCGGAAGGGGCAAGTTCACATCCTCGACCTGGCGCTGGCCCGACAGTCGGTGCTTGACGATCACGGTCGTTTCCTCTGGTCCACACCCATTCCCCCGGGCGTGGCAGCGCCAACATTCTATGCGTTACCAGATAGCGGCTTGATTGTCTCGACGTTGGTCACCACTCCCGCGAGCATCGGCTATTCCTTCCACCGAACCAACCGCGAACGCATCGCTGTATCCTTCGGCCCGGCTGTACCAATCGTTCCACCGAAGCAACCCGATGTGATTCGCTTCGTCGTCGGTACGGCCAGACCGGTTGGTTTCTGGGCGGTGCGCGTGCTCGACAGCTTCGTCATAGAACACCGGCTGGACTCGGGTGCCCTGCAGCGCCGCTGGTCGGAAGCACTTCCCTGGCTCTCGCAGCCGGCGCCCACGTTCGACGACGGGGCGCTCGGCGGGCCGGGCGCACCGCAATTCATCGATGTCGCTGAATTCGCTGACAGCCTGCTCATCGCCTTGGCCACTGTTCCCGGCAACGAGTGGCGGCGGGGCTATGGACCCGCCGTCCCGGATTCAATGTTCCGGGGACCGAATGGCGAGCAACGTCGCGTCCATCGTGTGATTGATCATGACTTGGCCCATGCAACCAGGATTGTCGCGTTCGATCCGATCCAGGGGCAGATCGTCGCCGACACCATTGTCAACCGCCACCTCGTGTGGTTCGCGGACTCGCATCACCTCGTTGGCTATACCGAGACAAACGGGGAGCCGGTAATCACAGTGTGGACAATCACCATCTCCAAAGGGAGGAAGCCATGAAACGCGTGTCCGTCGGAGTCGGCACCGTGCTCTGTTGCCTCAGCTTGCAACACGGCCTCATTGCACAAGCGAGACCGGAAACTCAAGGTAATTGCTGGACCTGCTATTCCGGATGCCTCATCGATCCAAGCATGATAACGATGCAGAATGGTGCTACTTCTGGCTACACGGTTCACAGCGACACATCGCCGACATGTGGAGCGGCACCGTGCAGTGACTGGCCCGCGTGCAGCGGAAGTGACGATGCGCTTGGGTTTCTTGGCTCGTTGCGGCCCGACTCGTTGCAGCTCGGGAGGATTCAGGACGCCCTTGCAAAACATGGCAGCAAGTTACGACTGAACATCGCACGATCTGCACTGCAGGTTGAAGGCTGCCGTGCGGGAACGACCGTCGCCAGCTTCGATTTGCCGAAAGCGATTACCCGGGCACTTGCAGTGGCCACCTTGACCGACGAAGGCGACCGGCTCTCTTTGCGGTAGGAATCCGGTCCGTCATGGTAGCGCGGGCCGGACGATGCAGTCCGACCCGTGCCGCCGCCCGGGCCCCTACTTCCGGTCCTGGTACGCCTTGTACAGTTCGGTGTTCATGTTGTCGAGCGGCACGTTCCGCCCGTCGATGAACAGGTACTTCGTGCTGGTCCGCGCCTCGAGCAGGTCGCCGTCGGTCACCACCACGTTTGCCATCTTCCCCACCGCGATTCTCCCGATCCGGTCGGCCACCCCGAAGATCTGCGCCGGCCAGAGCGTCACCGCCTTGAGCGCATCGTCCTTGCTCAACCCGAACGCCGCGGCCATCCCCGCCACGAACGGCAGGTTGCGGGTGTCGGGGTTGGGCTCGCCCGACGCAATCGCGAACCGCACCCCGGCCGAGTCGAGCACGGCCGGCGAGGCGTAGTTGACGTCGTAGGGGTCGTCGTCGCGCGCCGGCTCGCGACAAGGCGGCCGCCGCATCCGCGGCTGGCCGCCCGCGCCGGTCCCGGCCGATGCGCCAATTGGCGCTTGCAACTTACCCAAATGGCGCTTCGCTCAACTCCACGGCTCGTCGGCGCTGGGGCCGTAGATCGACGGCACCTTGCCGTCGGCCATCCGCGCATAGATCGAGAACTGGCCGCGGTGGTGGATCTCGTCGAACAGCAGGAACCAGAGCAGGTCGATCCGCTTGACGTCGCCCATCGTCTTCGGGGCGGTGAAGAACTTGACGGTGTTCTCCAGTTCGTCGTCCGGCGTGGCGCGGACCATGTCGCCGTATTCGCGATGCGCCTGCTCCACCGCGGTGAGGAGATCGCCCCAGTCCGACGGCGCCGCCATCCCACCGCCGCTCATCGCCCCCGCCAGGTCGTTGTTGAAGACGTGCTTGCCGAGCGTGCGCTCGGCCACGAACACCCACGCCAGGTCACGGGCCGACTTGCTCTTCGGGTGCGGTCGGAGCTCGAGTTTGTCGGTCGGGTAGGCGCGCAGCAGGCGCATGGTGATGGCATGCTCGCGTTCGTAAGCGTCGAGGAACTGCTGCTTGGCAGATGCCATGACCGGCTCCGGTGATCGGGGGCAGGAATCTTAACCCCGGCCGCCATGGCACTACATTGAGGAGGAACCGTCCCGGCATCCGGCGCCGACCGGAGCCTGGGGGTGCATCCCCCCTGCTTGGCCATTTCCTTCGCGCGGAGTCCGCCATGCGCGCTTCACGCCTGCTCGCCGTCCTTGCCTGCGCCGCCGTGCTGCCGGCTGCCGCAGCCGCCCAGAACCCCAACCCCGTCCCCGGCAATCCGTCGTCCTGGCCGCAGCATTCGCTGCAGCGGCCGCAGCCGCCGGTTGTCACGCCAGGACCGGCCGCGGCACCGGTGCCGCCGCCGTCGGATGCGATCGTCTTGTTCGACGGCACCTCGCTGGCCAGGTGGCGTTCGGTCGACACCACTGCCGGACCCGCAAAGTGGACAGTGGAGAACGGCTACATGGAGATCGCGCCGGGCACCGGCGACATCGAAACACGCCAGGGGTTCGGCGACGCGCAGTACCACGTCGAATGGATGACGCCGACTCCGCCGATGGGCACCGGACAGGAACGCGGCAACAGCGGTGTCTACCTCATGGGGATGTACGAAACACAGGTGCTCGACTCGTACCACAACACCACCTACCCTGACGGCCAGGCGGCGTCGATCTACGGCGAGTTCCCGCCACTGGTCAACGCCTGTCGTCCGCCGGGAGAGTGGCAGACCTACGACATCATCTTCCATCGGCCGCATTTCGACGCACGCGGCAAGGTCACCGCGCCGGCGCGCGAGACGGTGATCCAGAACGGCGTGCTGGTGCAGGACAACACCGTGCTGATCGGGCCCACCGCGAACGGGACGCGGCCGCCGTACCTGGCACACCCGGCCCGGTTGCCGCTCCGTCTGCAGGATCATGGCAACAAGGTGCGCTACCGCGACATCTGGGTGCGGGAGCTGCCGGACAGCGCGCCGTGAAGCGACTGTTGGTCTCGCTCGGTTTTACCGTCGGTAGCACGATCGGCTGGTTCGCCGGCGCGGCGATCGGCACCATGACGGCGTTCATGGTCAGCATCGTCGGCGGCGCCATCGGTGTGTACATCGCCTTGCGCTGGGCCGGGAACAACCTTTGACGCCCACGGCCGGCGCGACCGTCGCGATCACCGCGGCGGCCTGTCCCCCCGGAGGAGACCCGCATGTTGCCCCACCGCCCGAGTCATTTCACCCGGTTCGCCAAGACGGCGTCCCGCCTCGCCGGCCGCCCCGCCACCTTCGCCGTGGCGGCACTGATCATCGTGATGTGGGCGGTGACCGGACCGCTCTTTCATTACAGCGACACGTGGCAACTGGTGATCAACACCAGCACCACCATCATCACGTTCCTGATGGTGTTCCTGATCCAGAACACCCAGAACCGCGACACCTACGCCATCCAGATCAAGCTCGACGAGCTGATCCGGGCGTCACAGGGCGCGCACAACGCCATGCTCGACCTCGAGGAACTGGAAGAGAAGGAACTGGAGATGTTCCGCCAGCGGTATTGCGACCTCGCCGCCCAGGCCCGCGAAGGGCTGCGACAGGGACAGCGCGACACCAACGTCCCCGAGGTCGATCCCGAGGAGCGCTGAGGGCCGAGGTCGCCGGGACGGTTCCGGCTTGGTATCATCCCCGTCACCATGTTTCCAGCTGATCAGGCGGGACGCGCGCTGGCGCGGTTCCTGACCCGGCCGCGGCCGCGCCCGTTTCAGGTCTCGACCAGTTCCCCGAACTCCTCCGCGCCACGCTGCGCCCCGGCGACGTCCTGCTGATCGACGGCGATACCCGGATCAGCGTGGCGATCAAGTATCTCACCCAGTCCACCTGGTCGCACGCGACGCTGTTCATCGGCGACGCGCTCGGCCCCCCGCCAGTGGGAGCTGATCCGCACGTGCTGATCGAAGCTGACGTCACCGAGGGGGTGCGGGCGGTGCCGCTGGGGATGTACGCGTCGATGCACACGCGCATCTGCCGGCCAGTCGGGCTCACTGACGCCGAAATCCGGCAGGTCATCGATTATGCTGTCGTGCGGCTCGGCCATCAGTACGACACCCGGCACATCTGGGACCTGGCGCGATACCTTCTTCCCACGCCGCCGGTACCGACCCGCTGGCGCCGCCGCCTGCTCTCCATCGCCGCCGGCGATCCGACCCGGGCCATCTGTTCGACGCTGATCGCCGAGGCCTACGAGCAGATCGGGTATCCGATCCTGCCGCGGTCGGTGCTGGCGCGCGACGGCGATCCCCAGGCCGCCGACTCCGTCTCCGAACTACAGCACATCCGGCAGTACGGACTCTATATGCCGCGCGACTTCGATGTCTCGCCCTACTTCGAGATCGTCAAACCGACCTTGATGCAGGGTTTCACCCCACATCCCACCGCCGAGCCCCATGCCCGCCTCGCGTCGTGAATTCGTCCGCCAGAGCGCCGCGACGCTCCTGGCCGCCGCCATTCCGGTCCTGCCGCGCCGTGCCGCACGCACCTCGCCGCATCCTCTTTCAGGGCGATTCGATCACCGACGCCGGCCGCAACCGGTCGATCGCGGGTCCCGACGACTTCCGGGCCCTGGGGACGGGATATCCGCTCCTGCTGGCGGCCGCGCTGCGCGACCGATATCCGCGGCTCGATCCGCAGGTCTTCAATCGCGGCGTCAGCGGCAACACCGTCACCGATCTGGCGGCACGGTGGCAGACCGACACCATCGCGCTGGCGCCTGACCTCCTCTCGATCCTGATCGGCGTCAACGACATCTGGCACACCCGCACCGGCGACTATCACGGCACCGCCGCGATGTACCATGACGGCTACGCGGCGCTGCTCTCCAGCACCCGCCGGGCATTGCCCGACGCCCGGCTGGTGGTGCTCGAACCGTTCGTGTTGGTGACCGGCTCGGTGAGCGCCGACTGGTTCCCGGAATTCGATCAGTACCGTGCCGCGGCGCGCCAGATGGCGCACGACGCCCGGGCCACCTTCGTGCCGTTGCACGGGATGTTCCAGCAATTGGCAAAGCAGGCTCCGCCGTCGTACTGGCTCGTCGACGGGGTGCACCCCACGCTGGCCGGGCACGAGGCGATCGCCGCGCAGTGGCTGAAGGCGGTGCGGTTGGGCTGACGACCGGTGATGACGGTCGGAGGCGGGTTCCTGCGCAATGCGTGGCGAACAGTGGGTATTCGACCGCGCCGGAGTCCCACCCGTTGTACCGGGCGCCAGCCCCAAGAAGAGTCGTCGTCATGATCGCACGAACACGTGTGGCGGCAGCGGTGCTGGTGGCCGCCTGCAGCAGCAGTCCGACCGGTACGAACAACAACAATGACGGCAACAACAACGGCGGCGGTTCCGCAGCGATGACCGCCACCATCAATGGCACCGCCTGGACCAGTGCAGCCAGTTACCGTGCCAGCTACAGCAGCAACCTGATCAGCATCACCTGAACCAGCTCGGATTACATGACGATCTCGATCGCCGTGACCAGCGTGACGGCGGCGGGCAGCTATCCGCTCGCCCCCCTTGCCGTTCGCGGTACCGTACCGTATTGCTTACGCTGCGAGGCGTTCCGCCCCGCCCCTCGACCGCAGTCGGAGGACCGGACCATGATCGTCACCCGTAATGCCCTGCTGGCGGCGGTCCTGACGACGGCGTGCAGCGGCGGCAATGCCATCACCACCCCGGCGGACAACGGCGGCGGCGGCACCAACGGCAGCTCGGTCGGGATCACGGCCACACTCTTCGGCGCCCCCTGGTCCAGCCAGGCGTCCCACCGCGCCAGCATGAGCAACAATCTGATGGTCGTCACCGGCACCTGTCTCGACAACGTGACGATTTCGCTCGACGCGCGAAACGTCGCTGCCACCGGGACCTATCCCCTCGGCTACGGTAATGCAGCCGGCGGGTCGGTCGAGTTCGTCATGGGCAACCGCGGCTGGACCAGCGAACTTCCGGGCGGCCAGGGCGAGATGACCGTCACGTCCCTCACGGCAACCCACGTCGAAGGCACGTTCTCGTTCATCGTGGTCCCCAGGTTTGCGTCGACGTCCCCGGCCGACACCATCCGGGTGAGCGACGGCAAGTTCGACATGGACATCCAGTAGCGGCGGCGGCCTGAGCCCCGCATCTTCGCTCTGACCCCTTCGCGGAACGACGATGCGCCTGCCGATTCTCCTCACCACGGCCGCCCTGTTCGCGGCCCCATCGCGCCCCGGGGCTCACACCACAGCCACGATCACACCTGCTTCTCCCGGCGACAGCGCCGTCGTCGTGCTCCTCGGCACCGGCATGCCGAGGCCCGATCCGGACGCCTCCGGCCCGGCAACGGCGGTGGTGGTGGGCCGGCGCACCTTCCTGTTCGACGCCGGACCCGGCGTCGAGCGACGTCTCGCCGCGGCCCATCTTCCCATCAACGGCGTCACCGCGCTGTTCATCACCCATCTCCACAGCGATCACACGCTCGGCCTGCCCGATCTGATCTTCACCTCGTGGGTGATGGGACGTTCGCAACCGATGCAGGCCTATGGACCGCACGGGCTGCGCGCCATGGTCGACAACATCGACGCGGCGTGGAGCGAGGACATCGACGTCCGCACCAACGGGCTGGAGCACGACGCCCGCGGCGGCTGGCGCGTCACCGTGCATGAGATAAAGCCGGGCGTGGTGTACGACAGCGGCGGCGTGAAGGTGACGGCGATACCGGTGCTGCACGGCAGCTGGAAGGAAGCATACGGCTATCGGATCGACACGCCGGACCGATCGATCGTCATCTCGGGCGATACCCGTCCCTGCCCGGCGCTGGAAGCGGCCTCACGAGGCGTCGACGTGCTGGTGCACGAGGTCTACCCCGCCGCAAAGCTCGCTCCCGAAAACCGGCCGGACGGAAGCGACTGGCCGGAGTACATGCACCAGTTCCACACGTCGGACGTTCAGCTCGGCCAGATCGCCGCCCGCGCGCAGCCGAAACTGCTGGTGTTGACGCACATCGTCCGCATGGGGGCGACGGACAGCGAACTGATCGCGGGGGTCCGGAAGGGCGGATACAAGGGGAGAGTCGTGGTGGGGAAGGACCTGGAGAGATTCTGAAGGCAGCGGTGAGCCATGAGGCCGGCACACGGCATCAGCGTGTGCTTGCGCGCTGAGAGTGGCATGTTGACCGGGCCCACGACCCACTCACGCTGACTGCGCCCCCGGCCTCACGGCTCGCGGCTCACGGCCGGTTACCGTCACCCCATTGACAACGTGCTAACCCATTAGCACATTCCCGGACGTCGCCATTCCGGGAGTCCGCGTGCCCAGGAAGTCCCTTTCCCAACTCGGCCGCCGCGAGCGGCAGATCATGGACATCCTGGTGCGCCGAGGGTCGGCCACCGCCGCCGACGTGCTGGCCGATCTCGACGATCCGCCCAGCTATTCCGCGGTTCGCGGCATGTTGCGGCTGCTCACCGACAAGGGCTACACCCGCCACGAGTGGAACGGCCCGCGCTATGTCTACCGTCCCACCGGCGATCCGGAGCAGCTGCGCCGCACCGCAGCGCGCCACCTGGTCGACACCTTCTTCCAGGGCTCGACCGAGTCGGCGGTGGTGGCGATGCTCGGCTCGGCCGAGCGCGAACTGTCGGACGACGAGTTGAATCGGCTGGCTCACCTCATCGACGAAGCGCGGCGGAACGGGCGGCGCCCATGACCATCCCTGTCCTGCTCGGCACTGCGCTCACGGTGGCGGCGGTCGCTGTGCGTCGTCAAGGCGACGGTGGTCTGCGTTGTCGCGGCGTTGCTCACCTTGCTCCTGCGTCGCGCCGCCGCCGCGGTGCGGTACACCGTGTGGCTGCTGGCGCTCGGCGCCTCCGCCGCAATCGTGCTGCTGATGCCGCTCGCCCCGCGGCTCGAGGTGGCGCTCCCGATCGCGCCGACCGCGCCGACCGCGCCCGTGACGCAAACCACCACTGCTATCTGGTCTGGCGCCGCGGTGACGGCGTCGGCCACCCCGTTCGCAACGGTTCCGGGCGCTAGCCAGTCAGCGAGCGCCTTGGCCCTCGCCGCCGCGTGGGTCTCCGCGCACGCGGCGCTGCTGCTTGCCATGGCGTGGCTGGCTGGCGCGCTGGTGGTGCTCTGCCGGTCGGTGATCGGGCATCTCGCGGTGCGGCGCCTGATCGGGTCGGCACACGATGTCGCGGGGTCGATTGGTGACCGTGTCCCTCTCCAGCGGCTGCTCACTTCGGCCGGCATCCGGCGGCGGGTGCGGTTGCTGGCGCACGACGCGGTGGCGGCACCGCTCACCACGGGACTCTTCCGCCCGGTGCTGCTCTTCCCGTCGTCGGTCCCGGCGTGGAGTGACGAACGCCTGCGCGTGGCCGTGTTGCACGAACTCGCGCACGTGGCGCGCGGCGACTACCTCGGCCGACTCATCGCGACTGCGGCCGAGTCGCTGTTCTGGTTCCATCCCGCCGTCTGGTTTGCCGCATCGCGGCTGCGCATCGAAGCGGAGCACGCCGCCGATGACCGGGTGCTCGCCGACGGCTGTCCCGCGGTGGCCTATGCCTCGCACCTGCTGGAGCTGGCGCGTGGCGCGCGACCGCTGACCGCGCTCCCGGCGGCGGCGCTGCAGATGGCCCACGCATCCGATCTCGAAACGAGGCTCCGCGCCATGCTCGACTTCAACCGTTCGCGGCGCCCGGTGTCGTCGCGATTCCAGGCCGCCTCGGTACTGTTGTCGGCTGCGGTGCTGATTCCGTTTGCCGGCCTGCGCACCACGCTGGTGGCGCGCCAGGCGCCGTCGTCGAGCGTGCAGCGCGGCGACTCGACGTTCACGCGGCGGCTCGACGCGCGAGCAGGCGGCACGCTGCTGGTGACGCTCCAGACTGGCGGCGAGGTGGTGATCCGCGGCTGGGATCAGTCGGCGGTCGAGCTCCACGCCACCCTCGGCGGCCGTGACTGGCGCCACACGATGGTGTCGCTGCAACCCGACGGCGACCAGGTGGAACTGCAATCGCGGCTGGATAGCTCCGACGCCCCGGGCAGCACGGCGCATCGATTCGAAGTCTCCGTCCCGCGGCATTTCAACATCGCGATCAAGTCGGCGGGTGGACCGCTGACGATTCGCGGTGTCGACGGAACCTTCCGGGGCGCGATCGCCAGCGGTGGGATCACGATCGACAGCGCGCAGGGCCTGGCCGAGCTGTCCACCGATGCCGGAGAGGTCACGATCGCCGACTCGCGGCTGGCCGGTTCGGTGCATACCGCGGCCGGTGGCGTAGCGCTCACCGGAGTCACCGGCGGCGTGTCGGGGTCGGCGGGTGACGTCCCGACCGCGCGCGGTGTGGATGTCGCGGAGGCGGCTCCTTCGGTCGGAGCGGCGGCGAGCGGGGCGGCGGATGATCGGGGCGATGTCGGAACCGGCACGACCAGGAGCGTCTGGGTGCAGGAGAAGATGAAGGCGGCCCAAGTAGACGTGCAGCGGAAGAAGCTGGACGCCGCGAAAGAGGTGCGAGGGGCCGACAAGACGATGACAGCCCGGGACGATGCGCAGGCCGTCGAGCGGAAGAAGGAGGCTGTGAAAGTAGCGCGAGGCTTCGACAAGACGATGACGGCCCCGGATTCGGGCGTCGTGATTCGCAGGGGTTCGTCCGATTCGACGTACTACGTCATCCGGATGCGCCCGGACACCGTGATGATGTGCGGCGCGGGCCGTCCCTGCGTGGTAAGGAAGGAACGGAGCGCGGGCCACAGCGATTCGCTGCGCGTTCCCGAGTAGCGATTCATGCTCGACACCCTTCGGCAGGACGCCCACTTCGCCCTGCGTTCCCTGCGCCGCAACCGCGGCTTTGCGCTGGTGATGATCCTCACGCTGGCACTCGGCACCGGCGCCAACACCGCGATCTTCAGCGTGGCCGAAAGCGTGCTGCTCAAGCCGCTGCCGTATCCCCACGACGATCAGCTCGTGCAGCTCTGGAGCACCGGGGGCAAGCTCGCGCTCAGGCCCCCGGGCCGAGGCCCGCTGTCGTATCAGCAGGTGCAGGACGTCAGCGGCCTGCATCAGGCCGTCAGCGGCATCGCCGCGTTCACCGAGTCGCGTTACAATCTCTCCGGGCAGGGCCAGCCGCATGAGGTACAGGCGACCCTGGCGTCACCCTCGCTCTTCCAGCTCCTCGGCATGCAGCCGGCGTTGGGCCGCGGCTTCGTCCCGTCCGATCTCCGTGAACCGGTGGTGGTGCTGAGCCACGGCCTGTGGCTGCAGCTCTTCGGCGGCGACGCCGGCGCCATCGGCCGAGCGGTGACGCTCGACGGCAAAGGCTTCACGGTCGTGGGCGTGATGCCGGCGGCCTTCGCCTTTCCCGATGACGGCACCCAGATCTGGGCGCCGCTTGGCCAGGCGTTCGTGGCGCAGCCGGACCTGGAGACGAACCCGGATTTCCAGGCCTTCAACACGGTCGTCCGCCTGCGAGATGGCGTCGACATACCGCGACTGGCGGCGGACCTGAGCGTCATCGCCGCACGGGAGCCCGCGTAGCCGGGCCTTCGCCCACCGGGTTTTGCCACCATGCGCGTTCGCGATGAGGCGACGGGAGATGCGCGCACGCCACTGCTGGTCATGCTCGCGGTGGTGGGGTTCGTGCTGATCATCGGGTGCGTGAACGCTGCGAACCTGCTGCTGGCCCGATCCACGGCGCGGCAGCGTGAGTTCGCCGTGCGCCGCGCGCTCGGTGCCGGGCGCGGCCGGCTGGTGGGACAACTCCTCACGGAAAGCATTCTGCTGGCGCTCACCGGCGGCGCGGTGGGGTTGCTCTTCGCCAGGATCGGCGTCGCGGCGATCCTCAAGGCATGGCCGGCCGTGCTGCCGCGGGTTCACCAGATCGGCATTGATCCTGCCACGCTGGTGTACGCCCTGCTGATTTCGCTTGTCGCGGGCATCGCGTTCGGCCTGGCACCGGCGTGGCGCTCAGGCGCCGTGGCGCTGGATACGTCGTTGCGCGAAGGAAGTGCCACGACGACGGCCGGCCGCGGCCGTCACCGTCTGCAGCGTGGCCTGGTGGTGGCGGAGATCGCGCTCGCGGTCGTTGTGCTCACCGGCGCCGGACTCCTGATACGGAGCTTCGTGCGCCTGCGGAGCGTCGATCCCGGCTACGACGTCCACAACGTGCTGGCGGCGCGCATCCGTCTCACGCCGTCGCACTATGCCACCGAAGCACAGAAGCTCGACTTCTACCAGCGGGCGGTCGACAGCGCTGAGGCGACAGCCCGGCGTCGCGAGCGCGTCGGTGTCGCTGACCCTTCCGATGAGCGGCGAGGTGGCCGGATTCCGGTGGAGCCTGGACAACCCTGCAGACTACGTGGACATCGACCAGAACCTCGTGGCGCCGGGATTCTTCAATACGCTGCACATCCCACTCGTGGCCGGCCGCACGTTCACCGACGACGACCGCGCCAACACGCAGCCGGTGGCCATCGTGAATGTCTCCCTGGCGAAGCGCCTGTGGCCCAACGAGAGCCCCATCGGACGCACGATGGATCTCCGCGGGGGATCGACGCTGATCGTGGGAGAGATCGGAAACATCCACTATGCCTCGCTCACCGACCCGGTCAAGGCCGAGATCTACCTGCCGTTCGCACAGGGGCAGGCCGAGTTCGAACGCCAGCCCGAGATGAGCGCGTGGATCGTCGCCCGCTCCGCGCACGATCCATTGACACTGGCCAACGCGGTGCGCCGGGCGGTCGCGTCGGTCGATCCGGAGCAGCCCGTGGCGGCGTTCACCACGCTCAGTGAATTGGTGGGAGAGTCCACGGCGGCGCGCAGCTTCAACATGACGCTGGTGAGCGCCTTCGCGCTGCTCGCCCTCGGGCTGGCGGTGGTGGGGATCTACGGCGTCACCGCCTACACCGTGCAGCAGCGCACCCAGGAGATCGGCGTGCGCGTCGCACTCGGCGCCGGCCGCGGGCATGTGCTGGGCATGGTGCTCGGGGAAACCGGAATGATGGCGGCGATCGGTATCGTGCATCGGTCTCGTCGGCGCGTTCGGTTTCACGCGGGTGCTCGGGGAGCCTGCTCTACGGCGTCTCGGTCACCGACGGCGTGACGTTCGTGGTCACCACCGTGGTCCTCGCCGCGGCGGCGCTGCTGGCGGCTCTGGTTCCCGCGCTCCGCGCCGCGCGGATCGATCCGGTGCGGGCGCTGCGGTCGGAGTAGGGGGGGCGCCGTTCGATCGAGGGCACGGCGGCAACCCTGCCAGTGCCACCCGCATCCAACGATTGACCCGCTCCGCCGAGGGACCATGATGTTGTTCCAGGCCGGAGACCTGCGCCAGGCGTGGCGCGGCCTCCGGCGTACCCCAGCCACCACCGCCTGTGCCATCGCCTGCCTGGCGCTCGGACTCGGCATCACGTCGGCCGTCTCCAGCGCCATCGACCACGCCCTGCTCCGCCCGCCGCCGTTCCGCGACCCCGCAGCGCTGGTGCAGGTCTATCGCACCGCGCCGCAGGCGAACAGCTGGCCGATGTCGGCGCCAAACTACCAGGACCTCGCGCGCGGAACCACCGAGTTGTCGTCGATGGCCGCGATCACGTACAAGACCGCGCTGGTCTCCCTCCCCGATCAGGCACTGCAGGCCGCGGCGCTGCGCGTCACCGGCAACTTCTTCCCCATGCTCGGTGTCACGGCCCAGCGGGGACGGATGCTCAACGCGCAGGACGATCAGCCCGGCCAGCCGGCGGTGGCCGTGTTGAGCGACGAATTCTGGCGGCAGAGCTTCGGCGCCGACGCCGACGTGGTGGGACGAGTCGTGCGCATCGACGGCCAGCCTGTGACGATCGTGGGGATCGCGCCACGCGGCCTGCAGATTCCGCGCGGTGCCCAGATGCTCTCGGGGCAATTGTGGGTGCCGATGCGCTTCACGACACAGGAATTGTCGCAGCGCGGCAGCAACTTCATCATGGTGATGGGCCGCCTGGCGCCGCACGCCACGGTGGCGTCGGTGGGCACCCAGATCGACCGCGTCTTCGACGGACTCGAGGCGCAGTATCCCGGACTCAAGGGCGAAGGCGTGCGGATCGTGCCGATGGAGGCGGAAGCGATCCACGCGGTGCAGACGCCGTTGCTGCTTGTCTTCGGCGCGGTGTGGATGGTGCTGCTGATCGCGGCAACCGACGTCGCGTCGTTGCTGCTGGCGCGCGGCGTGCAGCGCCGGCGCGAGATGGCGGTGCGGCTTGCCATCGGTGCGTCCCGCTGGGAAGTGATGCGCCCGGTGCTGATCGAGAGCGCGCTGCTCGGCGCCATCGGCGTCGTCCTCGGCATCGGGCTCGCCTGGATCGGTGTGCGAACCATCGGTGCGCTTGCGGCGCGGCGGCTGCCGCAGCTGGCCGGGTTGGCGATCGACCTCCGGGTGGTGGCGTTCGCCGTCGTGCTGGCTGGCGTGGTGGCCCTCTGCTGCGGCGCGTATCCCGCGTGG
Source organism: uncultured Gemmatimonadales bacterium (assembly GCA_963697065.1). Taxonomy (GTDB): domain Bacteria; phylum Gemmatimonadota; class Gemmatimonadetes; order Gemmatimonadales; family GWC2-71-9; genus Palsa-1233. Next base: position 915,170 of record CAVOMQ010000001.1, on the reverse strand, counting down.
CGCAGCGCGTCGGTCGATCCGCAGGACGCGCTCCGGAGCGGACGCGGCGGCGGGATGACGCGCGGGCACCAGCGGGCACTGCGCACGCTGGTGATCAGCGAAGTGGCGCTCTCGATGGTGCTGCTCCTTGGCGCTGGACTGGTGCTCAAGGGCTTTGTCCGCCTGGCCGACAGCGATCCCGGATTCGACCCGGAGCAGATTCTCACCGTCAAGACCACCGTCTCACCCGAGACGTACCACGACAATACCGCCCTGCGACGTTTCCTCGATCCCGCTGTTGCGGCGGTGCGCGCCGTGCCCGGCGTGGCGGCGGCCGGTTCCATCCAGCTGCTGCCGTACCAGAATTGGGGATGGAACTTCAACATCCGCTACGAGGGACAACCGGGTGACGAAACCACCAAGCTGCCGCTGGTCGAAGTGCGCGTCGTCACACCCGGCTTCTTCGACGTCACCGGTCAGCGTCTCGTCCGGGGACGGCTGCTGCAGCCGTCCGACGACGACCGCAAGAACGCGCAGCAGGTCGTTGTGGTCAACGAAGCGCTGGCCACGCGCGATTTCCCGAATGGCGACGTCATCGGCAAGCGCTTCTACACCGGTGACACCACGTTCGCCACGATCGTCGGTGAGGTGAGCAACATCCGCAACGTGGGCCCGTACCGTCCGCCGGCGGCGGAGATCTATCAGACGTACCTGCAGGCGGGCGGCTTCAGCGCGTTTCCGCTGATGATTCGCGTGACGCATGGCAGCCCCGAAGCCGTTGCGCGCGAAGTGACCGCGGCGATCCGGCGCGTCGACCCCCAGGCCGCGAACACCGATGTCCGACCCATGACCGACATCATGGCCGAGAGCATCGGGCAGCCGCGGTTCTATCTCACCCTCCTGACGACGTTCGCCGCCATTGCGGGCGTCCTCGCGCTGGCCGGCCTGTACGGTGTGATGAGTTACGTCGTGGCCCAGGGCACCCGCGAGATCGGTATTCGCACCGCGCTCGGCAGCGGCACCGGCGCCATCCTTCGCATGGTCACCGCCCAGGGAATGCAGATGGTCGGCATCGGGTTGGCGATCGGACTGGTCGCAAGCATCGCGACCACGCGCCTGCTCACCGGGCTGCTCTATGGTGTGTCGCCGCTCGATCCGGTGAGCTGGATCGCCGCGGCGGCGCTGCTGGTTGCGGCCGCCCTGCTGGCGGCATTGGTTCCCGCCTTCCGCGCCACACGAGTCGACCCGGTGACGGCCATGCGGGCGGAATAAGTCCTTTCAACGCCCATCTTTGCGCCGGTCCCTGCGCCGCGGTTCATATCTTGCGGAACAGGGACCTGTCATTTTCGTGGCCTTCGAAACGCAACCGGGAATCGAATCTTGGCTTTCTACCGCCCTGCTGGCCCGGCGCCGCCCTTGTGGAACACCGTGAAATCGCTCGCCGCGGTGGTGCTGTTCTGGTTGGCGGCGCTGGGCACGGTACCGTGGGCCATCCTGGCGGTGCAACAGCGGTTGCAGACCGTCAACACCTTCCTGCCGACCGCACCGGAACTGGCGGTGGTCTGCTTTGGCGTTTCGGCCCTGGTGATGCTCTGGGCCGCCTTCACCCTGGCCGTTGCGGGCGAAGGCACGCCGTTGCCGTTCGACGCGCCCCGACGGCTGGTCGTAACCGGGCCCTATGCCTGGTGCCGGAATCCGATGATGCTTGCCACCGTCGGGCTTGGCACAGCCGCGGCGCTTTACACCGGTTCGATTCCGGTGCTCGGCTATGTGGTGGTGCTGGCAATGGTGTGGCATGTCGCGGTGCGGCCGGCAGACGAGCGCAACCTGCAGCGCCAGTTCGGCCGTGAGTTCGAAGCATACCGGCGCGGCGTCCGCCTCTGGATGCCGATGCGGCGGCCCTGGCTGCCTCCCCCGACAGGACGACCCCCGATTTCGCTTGAAGACCTGCCCACCGACTGGGAACACCGGCGTCGCGTTCGCGATTGACGGATGGGTGCTGCGGCGCATACGCTACACTGGTGAGGCGAACCTGACACGCCGGAGCCGCCGCTGATGAGTCTCCGATTTCTCCGCACCATGCTGCCGTTCATCTTTGCCGGCATCCTGCTCACCATGGCGATCGATCATCCGGCGCAGCGCGCCATCTGGCTCACACTGACGATCACGGTGATCGTGCTGGCGGTGTTCTGGCAGCGCCGGCCGCCAGCGGGGAATCCGCCGCGCTAACGGTCCACCAGCAGCTCGGGATACGTCACCTGCGCGGCGGCGAGTCCCGCGACATCGCCCACGATCTGATCGTCGAGAAACGCCGCGACCGCCGACGCCACCACCGCGAAACCCTGTGCCGGCGGCATCGAACCCACCCTGGTCTCGTGCAGCGTGGGCGGCAGCGCGTACGCCGGAATGAGCGCCGCATCGACGAGGTTGCCGCGATACATATGAGCCACCATGATGCGCACCGGGTGCACCGAGTGCGCCGCCGTTTCCGCCCAGCGTTGATCGCGGCGACGCTCGGAGCGATCGACCTCGCCCCATTGCGATGGCGCCAGGGAATCGGCACCGGGTGGTTCCGTGGAGAGATACAGCAGCGGCTGGTGCGCGGTGCCGGCCCCGGCGGTGTTGAAGAAGTCGCCGTCGAGACTTGCCGCGGCGAACAGCGCCGGATCGCGGCCCGCCGCCAGTAGCGCCGCCGAGCCACCGGTGCCGACGCCGGCCACCGCGACATGGCGCAGATCCAGCGCCGCCGCGAGTTTCCACGCCGGCTGGCGGTCGAGCAATGCGAGCTGCGCGGCGATGAACGCCATGTCCGCCGCGACACGATCGCACGAAGCCTCGCTCCACGATGGCTCGACGGTGCCGTCGGGCAATCGGATTGCACCACCGTCGCCCGGCGGCGCAAAGGTGACGACCGCAAAACCACGGCTCGCCAGCGCTTCGATGAGCGCCGAATAGTCGGTCGGCAACCAGCCGTGGTCAGGAGCGAAGATCACCACCGGGAGGCGATGCCCGGCGGACTCGACCGGCGCCCCCCATCCGGCATGCGTCTTCATCGCCGCGAGCGCGTCGCCGGCCGGGCCGAACTTCGCAATCAGCTCCCGCCGGTGAAGTTCGGTCCACGCTGTATCAGGGAGGAGGGGCACCGCGGCCGTGTCGGTGGAGATCGCCGGGTAGTACACCCACACCGGCAGCACGCGCTGGCGCGCTGCGTCGGCCCAGACCACCATGATCCGCCCCACCTGGCGCGGACCACTCGGATCCGGAAGCGAAATCGGACCGGGATTGCGGGCCCAGACCAAGGCGGAGGCGGGCGCGGCCTCAAGATCGTGGCAGCCGGCGACGAAGGCGAGCGGTGCCAGCGCCGCCAGCCACAACCACGCCAGCCGCCGCCGCGGGGCGGCGCATCGGCCCGTCCGGGAAGCGGCCGGCAACGGCCGCAGCGTTTCAGTATGATACGTCGAGAGCTGGGTCACACCCCTTGGATCGCAACCTCCGGACCAGACGTCGCGCCCTTCCGGACTGTCGGTTTTGGCGGCATGCTATCCGCCTCCCTCGCCCTCCTGCCAACCTCGCCCCCGGAGTCCGGTCATGCCGGAAGTGAACTATCTCGCCGTCGTCCTCGCGGCGGCGGCGGCTTTCATCCTCGGCGGACTCTGGTATTCGCCGTTGCTCTTTGCGCGACCGTGGATGTCCGAGAATCGATTCACCGCCGAGGACGTCCGGAAGGATTTCTCGCCCGCCCGGGCGTACGGCATCGCGTTGGCGGCTGCACTGGTGGCGGCGTACGTGCTCGATGCGCTGCTGATCGGGCCGCCGCACCACGGCGGTGCGCTCAGCGGCGCCAGGCGGGGAGCGGTGGTGGGATTCTGTTTCGTGGGGCTGGCGCTGGCGTCGAGTTACGCCTTCGAGCGGCGCAGCACGATTCTGTGGTGTGTCAACGCGGGGTACTACGTGCTGCAGTTCACGGTCATGGGCGCGATCCTCGGACACCTGAGCTGACACCGTCGTCGAGCGCCGAGGTGTCCGGCACCGGGTGCTCACCGGTGCGCGGGCGCCACGCGGTGCTGCCGCCGAAGATCCGCGCGAAGAAGTCGGCGGCGCGGGTGCGAAATCCGTCGAGAATCTCGTAGAACGTCGGAATGACCAGCAGCGTGAGCACGGTCGACGTGATCACGCCGCCGATCACCGCGCGGCCCAGCGGCGCCCGGAAATCCGCGCCTTCGCCGCGCCCCAGCGCCACCGGGATCATGCCGGCGATCAGGGCGAAGGTGGTCATCAGGATGGGCCGCAGCCGGATCCGTCCCGCTTCGATCAGCGCTTCGCGCAGCGGCACGCCCCGCTCTTCCCGCGCCCATTTGGCAAAATCGATCAGCAGAATGGCGTTCTTGGCGACGATGCCCATCAGCAGGATCACGCCGATCAGCGACATGATGTTGAGCGTGTCGTGAGTGATGATCAGCGCGATGACCACGCCGATCAGCGACAGCGGCAGCGAGATGAGAATCGCCAGCGGATCGAGGAACGACCCGAACTGCACCACCAGGACCAGATACATCAGCATGACCGCGATCCCGAGCGCGGTGAAGATGTCGAGGAAGACCTCGGCCTGGTCCTGCCCCTGGCCGCCGATCGAGATGGCATAGCCCGGCGGGAGCGGAATCTCGCGGAACTTCTTCTGCACGTCGGTCACGACGCTGTTGAGCGCCCGCCCCTGCACGTTCGCCTCCACCATGATCACCTTGTTGCGATTGAGGTGATCGATCTGCCCCGGCGCCTCCTCTTCGCCGATCGAGGCCACCTGTCCGAGCGGAATCGTGTGGGGCGCACCGCGAGCGACCCCCGGCACCGCGAGCGGCAACTGCGCGAGATCGGCGGCACGGCGGCGCGCCTCGGGTGAAAGCCGGATCCGCACGTCGCGCGTCTCGCCGGTGGGGTCGACCCAATCCCCCTGGTGGATGCCCGCGAAGGCCGGCCGCATGGCCTGCGCGATCTGCGCGATGGAGAGTCCCATCGCGCCGGCCAGGCCGCGATTGACCCGCACGGTCAGCTCCTTGCGCGGACCGCGGACCGAGAGTCCCACGTCGACGGCGCCGTCGACGGTGCGCATCGAATCCTCCGCCACCTGCGCCACTTGCGACAGCTCGGCCTCGTCCGGGCCGGTGAACTGCATCTGGATGTCCTTGATGGTGCCGCTGAAACCGCCGGTGAAGACCGAGGTGTTCACGCCGGAGACCTCGCGGAACTCGCGCCGCAGTTCGGCGCCGAGTTCGCTCTCGGAGATATTGCGGTCGGTCTTGGGCACCAGCTTGATGTAGAGGTCGGCCTGGTCGACGCCGGGCGTGCGGCCCGGCAGCGCGGTGCCGATGGCGGCATAGGTGTAGGCCACTTCCGGGTGGCGGCGCGCGATGGCGGCCACCGCCTCGGTGCGCGCCTCGGTGAAGTCGAGATTCGCGCTCGACGGCGCCTCGACGATCACTTCGATCTCGCTGCGATCGGAATTGGGGACGAATCCCGACCCGCCGACCGTCATCTGCAGCGCGATCGCGCCAACGAACGCCCCGACCGCCAGCAGCACCATCACCGCGCGGTGATCGAGTGCCCAGCCCACGATGCGGCCGTAGCGATCCGTCAACCGCCCGAACCAGTGGTTGAACTTCTCGAGCTGCCGGGTGAGTCCACGCGCCGGTGCGCTTCGCCGCGGTGCGGGTCGGGCCAGTACGCCGACAGCATCGGATCGAGCGAGAACGACACGAACAGCGATACCAGCACCGCGCAGGCGATGGTGAGCGCGAACGGCTTGAACCATTGACCGCTCAGCCCCGACATGAACGCGATCGGCACGAAGACGCAGACGATCGAAAACGTCGTCGCCGCGACCGCCAGGCCGATCTCGGCGGTCCCTTCCTGGGCCGCGTCGTAGTGGTCCTTTCCCATCTCCACGTGACGCACGATGTTCTCGCGCACCACGATCGCATCGTCGATCAGGATCCCGATGGCCAGCGACAGCCCCAGCAGTGACATGGTGTTGAGCGTAAACCCGGCCGCCCACACCGCGATGAAGCTCGCCAGCACCGAGACCGGCAGTGCCAGGCCGGTGATGACCGTCGACCGCCACGAGTTGAGGAACAGGAAGACGACCAGCACCGTCAGCAGCGCGCCTTCGATCAGCGCCGATTTGACGTTGTCGACCGCCCGGGTGACGCGGAAACCGGCGTCACGCACGATGTTGATCTTCGCGCCACCGCGGAGTGTCGGCTCGAGCTGCGCGATGACCGTCCGGAGCTGATCCACGACATGCGTCGTGGAATAGCCCTTGGCCTTCTTGACTTCGATGCCCACGGCGTCGTGCCCGTTGTAGACCGACGCGGTGCGCTGCTCTTCGTGGCCCTGGAAGACGTCGGCCACGTCGCCGAGCCGGATCAGCGTACCGTTCCGTTGCGCCACCACCACCTGCTGGAACGCCGCCGCGTCGCCGGGGCGGCCCAGCAGCCGGATCGACTCTTCGGTCTGCGGGCTGTTGAGCCGTCCCACCGGGGCGGCGAGGTTCTCGGTCCCGAGCGCCGTCACGATGTCGTTGATGCCGATGCCGGCAGCCTGCATCGCGTCGGGCTTGAGCTGCACCGTCATCTCGGGGTACGACCCGCCCACCACCGAGGCATCCGCCACGCCGGGGACGCCGCGTAGCGCGCGCACCACGGTCGGATCGGCGATCTGGGTGAGATCCTGCGCCGACATGTTCGGGCCGGTGATCGTCGAGCGAGAGGATCGACAGCTCCGACGGATCGAACCGCGAGATCACCGGCTCTTCCATCTCGTCGGGAAGATTGCTGCGGATGCGCGAGATGGCGTCGCGCACGTCCTGCGCCGCCTCGGCCACCGGTTTGTGGTAGTCGAAGAAGACGGTGAATTGCGCCAGCCCGTCGACGGCATTCGATACCGTGCGGCTCCGGTCCACGCCGGAAATGCCGTAGATCGCTTCCTCGATCGGATCGATGATCTCCCGCTCGACCACGTCCGGCGCCGCACCGGGATAGACGATCGACACCGCCACGATCGGCTGCGAGACGTCGGGAAACTCGTCGGTCTGCAGGTTGATCAGCGCCGCAATGCCGAACGCCACCAACGCCAGCATGGTCACGACCGTGATCAGCGGCCGCCGGATGGCGAAGTCGGAAATCCACATGCGGCGCACGGCGGCCTCAGCGATCCGGGCGCGTGATGCGCACCATCGAGCCGACCGGAATATCGAGCGACGCGCCCACCAGCAACGTATCGCCGCGGTTCAGCCCCTGCGTCACCTCGACTCGCTCGGCGAGATCGTCGCGGACACCGAGCGTGACGGCCACCCCCTCGGTCCTGCCGCCGCGCACCCGGCGGACTTCGGGCGTGGCACTCCTGGGGTCGAGCGCGGTCAACGGAATCGCCAGACCGCGCACCGAGTGCGCCACGACGCGCCCCTGCGCAAACAGCCCGGCCGCCAGCGCCCGGTTGTCGTTCGGCACCGTCACGTGGATCTGCACCTGCCGGGTGATCGAATCGACCGCGGGATTGACCCGCGCAATCCGTCCGTCGAACATCTGGCCGGAATCGCCGTTGACGGAGAACTCGACCGGCGTGCCCACCCTGGCGGCGGCGAGGAAATCGGCCGGGACGGAGGCGTCGAGCTGCAGCGCGCCGGGATCGATGATGGTCATGATCGGGTTGCCGACTTGCAGTACGTCGCCGGCGTGCGCCACCCGGTCGCTGACAACGCCGGCGAACGGCGCCCGGATGGTGGCGTTGGCGAGTTGCTTTGCCGCGGACGCCACGCGGCTCCGGGCGTCGGCCACCGCCGCATCGGCTGCGACCGATTGATCGTGCGCCGTTTCGAGATCGCGGTCGGCGATGGCGCCGGCGTCGTGCAGCGTCACCGAGCGCTGATAGTTCCGCTGCGCCACTTCGGCGCCGAGTCTGGCACTCGTCAGCTGCGATTGCGCCGAGCGGGCTGCCTCCGCCAGCGTCAGTGTGTCGATCAACGCCACCGGTTCACCGGCATCGACGTGCATCCCTTCGTCGACGTCGACCGCGAGCAGATCACCCGCCACCTGCGCCCGCAGCGTTGCGCTGTGCCGCGCCTGCAGCGTGCCGGACAGCGACGGGCCGCTCTCCACCAGCGCGCTGTCGACCATCACGATGTTCGCCGCCGGCACTTCCACCGGCGGCGCGGCGGCACCGGGCGACGGGGATCGGCCGCAGGCCGTGAATACCGGCAGCATGCTCACGGCTGCGACGGCCCCGATCGCGATTCGCCTCAAGGTCGGCACTCAGTTTCCTCCGGTCGGAACGGTCGATGTCCCGGTACGTATGACAGACGCCGGCGCCGTGGTCGGGGCCGCCGCGCCGTTCGACGTCGCGCTGCCACCGCCTGGCGCCGCGCCGGCGGCGAACGGCAGACCCGGCAGCAGCGCCACGCGGAGCCGCGCCACCTGCAGGTCACGCGCCGCCTGGGCGCTGTTGGCTTCGGCCTGGCCCAGTTGCACTCGCGCGTCCGACACGTCCACCAGCGTCGAGAGCCCGTTCTGGTAGCGCAACTCGGCGATCGAGTAGGCCCGCGCAGCTTGTTGCGCGGTGCCCACGCTCGCTTGCCACTCCGCTTGCGCCGATTCCAGCTGGGTGCGGGCGTCGACCGCATCCAGTTCCGCCTGCTGCCGCGCCTGCTTGAGCCGCAGCGCCGACGTCTCGCGCGCCGCTTCGGCCGCCAGCGCGTCCGCCTGCAACCGGCCGCCGTTGAAAATCGGCACCGTCAACTGGACGTTGACTTCCCAGTCGGTGAGAAAGCTCTCGAACGCCAGCGCGTGCCGGGGAAAATCGATCTTGGCGTACGTGCTGTTGAGCGAGAGCGCCGGCAATCGCTCAGCGCGCGCGGCGCCGAGTTGCGCTTCGCTCGCGTCGAGCCCGGCCGCCGCTTCGCGAACCGGCGCGCGGCTGGCCAGCGCGGTGTCGCCACTCGAGGCGATCCGCGCCGCGAAGTCCGGGAGCACCACTTCGGTGGTGTCCGTGAGCGGCGTCACCAGCTCGAGCGGGGTGCTCTGCGGCACGTCGATCAGCTGCCGCAACCGGAGAAACGCCTGATCGCGCTGCGCCCGACGCTGGATCACCACCGGACTCTGATTGTCGCGCGCCACCGAGGCACGAAGCTGGTCGAACTCCGCGGCGTTGCCCACCTGGTGTTCCAGCCGGGTCTGCGCCAGCGTGCGATCGGCCTGCGCCAACGTCGAGTCGGCGATGTCGAGCAGCCGCTGCGCCAGCTGGGCGTCGAAGTACGCCTGCGCCATGTCGAGCACCGCCTGCGCCCGCTGGGCGTCGAGCGCGATCGCCGCCTGATCGCGTCCGGCCCCGGCCGCCGCCTGCTGCCGAGCCAATGGCCGGTTGAACAATGCCTGCGACCCGGACAGGCCGATGTTCCATTGATTGGGCCGGCCGAACGGCAACTTCGAGAAGTCGAGTGACGAGCCGTTCGCCGTGCAATCCAGGCCGTGCTCCAGCGAATCGAGCCGGTCGGCGATCGGCAGCGACGGATTGGGGTGGTAATGGGTGCAGTCGACCGGCGCCGGGAAGGTGTCGCTCGACGTGCTCGACGTGAAGCCGGAAAACTCCGACGCCAGCGTGCGCGTGTAGGTGATCGCGCCGTTGAGCTGCGGCAGCCGCGCCGACCTGGCCCGGAGCCACGACGCCTGCGCGCTGGTGGTGCCGGCGCGCGCGATGCCTACCGCCGGGCTGGCCGAGTCGGCGCGGAGGAGTGCCGCGGTGAGGGTCAGGCGCAGTGGCGGCGGCCCCGATTGCGCCGACGCGCTCGCCGCTGCACCCAGCAGCAGGAGCAACACACGGCGGATCATCACGCTTCGGCCGCGCCAAGTCCCCGGAGAATCAGATCGGCGAATGCGGCGATGGTGTCGGCCACCGACTCCGGAGACGCCTCCGGCATCACGTCCCGCATCATCGCATCGAGGAAGATGGCATTGACGAACAGCGACGTTGCCGCCTCGACCGACCCGCGCGATCCGATCAGCTTGCGCTTGCGCGCCGCGCCCAGGTAGCGGGCGAGATCTGCCGCGGCCAGCTGACCGCCTCGGCACGCCTTGGGCGCCAGATCGGGATGCTCTTCCCACTCGGCGAGACACGAACGGATCATCCCGCGCTTGGCCGAAATCAGCGCGTGCTGCGCCGCCGCCCACTCCGTAATCTCCTGGCGCAGCCGCATCGGCGCTTCCGGCAGCACGACCGGGGTGTCGCCCGCGGTGGCGTGACCGATCGCCTCCACCAGCAGCGACTCTTTCGACCCGAAGGTCCGGAAGATCGTGACCTCGTTGACACCGGCCGCCTCGGCGATGCTCCGCGTCGTGGTGCCGCGCCAGCCATGCTCGGCGTAGAGCCGGGCGGTGACATCGAGGATCGAATTGCGAGTCGTCATGAGGCCGGAAAGCTAGCGGAGGAAACGGTGCGTGCAAGTGGTTGCTTGCACGCCCGGGCACTCGTGCAGCCCTATTGCTCCATCTCCTCCGTCAGCACCGTCGCTTCGCTGACCCCGGCGCTCATCGGGAGAATGCCGCGCTCGACATACACCGGCCTGGCAATGGCGCGCACCTTCGGCAGGATGGCGAGGAACGCCGCACCCCCCACGATGCAGGCCATGCCGCCGAACAGGATGGTCCGCGGCGCGCCGATCCGGTCAGCAAGGGATCCGCCGAGCAGACTTCCGAACGGCGTGGTGCCCATGAATGCCATGACGTAGAAGGACATCACTCGGCCACGCATCTCTTCCTGCACCAGGGTCTGCAACAGCGTGTTGCTCGCGGCCATCTGCACCATGAAGCCGCACCCGGCCACCAGCAGCAGCACCATCGACAGTGCGAACGACCGGGACAGCGAGAAGGTGATCAGTCCGGTCCCGAACGCCACCGCGGCGAGCCCGATGACCCGCCCCAATCCCAGCACCGACTCGCGCGACGCCAGGTAGATCGCGCCGATCATCGCGCCGACCCCGGTGGCCCCCATGAGAAAGCCGTAGGTGTGCGGACCGCCATGCAGCACCTTCACCGCGACGACCGGCATCAGCACCATGTAGGGCATGCCGGTGAGCGACACCAGCGCCAGCAGCAGCAGAATCGCGCGGATCGGCAGGAAACCGGCGGCGTAGCGCACGCCTTGCCGGAGATCGTGCAGCATCCGGTTCGCGGCCTCGCGCCGGACGTGCGGCGGCAACCGCATCGCCAGCAGCGAGCCGATCACCGCCATGTAGCTGATCCCGTCCACCAGGAAGCACCACCCCTCGCCGAACGCGGCGATGAGCAGCCCGGCGATGGTCGGCCCCAGCAGTCGCGCGCCGTTGACCATGGTGGAGTTGAGCGCAATGGCATTGGGAAGGTCGGCGCGATCCTCGACCAGCTGGTGCAGGAAGGTCTGCCGCCCGGGCATGTCGAAGGCGTTGATGCATCCCTGGAACAGCTGCAGCACCAGCACGTGCCACACCTTGATCACGCCGGAGAGCGCCAGCGCCGCCAGCGCGAACGACTGCAGCATGGCCAGCGTCTGCGTGGTCAACAGCAATCGGTAGCGGTTGATGCGGTCGATCCAGACGCCGGCGAACGGCGCCAGGATGAACGCCGGCACCTGCCCCGCGAACCCGACCAGGCCAAGCAGCGCAGCCGAGCCGGTGAGACGGTAGACCAGCCAGCTGGTGGCGACCCGGGTGATCCAGGTGCCCACCACCGAGGTCCCCTGCCCGGCGAAGTAGAGCCGGTAATTGCGGTGCTTGAGCGCGCGGCCCACCTGCAACGCCATGGCGCGCCCGCGGGAAGGCGGTCGATGTCGGGGTGACGGATCTCCGGGTTGCTCAGGCATGGTACATCGGACGGTAGTAGCGGCCGGGAGCCGGCACCAGTTGGCGCTCGGCGGTGATGGCCTTACGTGCCGGCGTCCACCACCGCGATCCCGTATGGCTGCAGCGCCGTATCCGCGGTGACCAGCGTCAGGCCTTCCGCAAGAGCCTGCGCAACCAGCATCCGATCGAAGGGATCACGATGCAGCCGGGGGAGTGTGCGCACCAGCGCGGCATGCCCCACCGTCACGGGCAGCGCCGAGAACCCGACGCGCGTCAGCTCGTTGTCGATGTCGGCGTCCGGTGGCAGCCGCAGCTTGCCGAGGCCCGTCTTGATGGCGATTTCCCAGGCCGAAGCCGCGCTGAACCGCACCTCGCTGGCATCGCGTATGACGTCGCGCGCGCGCCGACCGAGCCGTCGGTCGTCCGCCTGCCACCAGAGCCACACGTGGGTGTCGAGCAGGAGCCGGTCGAGCAGGATCGCCGCGCGCGGACGGGCCGGACCGATCCGCCGCTCCCGGACAGCGTGCTTCGTTGTGCGGGGCACTATTCGACGCCTTCGAACGCCCGCAACAGCGCCTCCGGCAGGGGCGCGTCGAAATCGGCGGCAATCCGGATCTTGCCGAGCCAACCACCCGGCACACGGGCCTCGCGCGACTCGCGGAGTGGCACCAGACGTGCCACCGGCGTCCCCGCTTTGGCGATGATGATCTCCTCCCCACGGCTCGCCCGATCGACGAGTTTGGAGAGATGGCGTTTGGCATCGTAGATGTTGACCGGTCGGGCCATGTTGTGTCTCCCTGACGGTGCCGCAACGTACACCGACTTGGTCAAGTTGATCAAGTCGCCGTTGCGACGGGACTTGTGGGCGGGTCATCCATGACATAGACTATCTATGCCATGGCCAACTCGTCGCACGACGCCATCCCGCCCGGTACGCTCGACATGCTGATCCTCCGGACGCTGGCGCATCGCGAGGAACAGCACGGATTCGAGATCGCCGAGGCCATCCAGCACACCTCCGCCGACGTATTGCGCGTCGAGGAGGGATCGCTCTACCCCGCCCTGCAACGGATGCTCATCAAAGGGTGGATCACCGGCACCTGGGGAAAGACGGAGGAGAATCGCCGGGCGCGGTATTACCGGCTCACCGCGACGGGGAAGAAGCAGCTGGCGCATGAGATTGACGTCGTACCGCCGGGTAACGCTGGCCATCCAGCGCATCCTCCATCCCGGAGCCGGCCGGGTGACTCGGCGCATCGTGGTGGCGGCGATTGCACCTGCTGCTGACGCGCGACCGCGCCACCCGCGAGCTGGAAGAAGAAATGCGCCTGCACCGCGAACTCCGGGCCGAGCAGATCCGCGCTGCTGGTGCAGCGAATCCGATGCCGAAGCGCAGGCCTGGCGCGTATTCGGCAATGCCACCCGGACCGAAGAACAGAGCCGCGACCAGTGGGGTTTCGGGTGGCTGGAATCCCTCGGCCAGGACGTCCGCTATGCCGCGCGGCGCCTGAAGCAGCGGCCGGGGTTCACAGCGGCGGTGGTGATCGTGCTGGCCCTGGGCATCGGGGCGACGACGGCGATGTTCTCCGCGGTCGACGCGGCGCTGCTCAAGCCGTTGCCGTTTCCGCATCCGGAGCAGCTGGTGACACTGCCCGATGTCGATATTCCGTTCGATCCCGGCCCGGGCCAGCAGTTCCCGAAGTCCGACACCCACATCCTCGACATCAACGATGTCAACGCGATGCCGAGCTGGTTCTCGAGTGCCGCGGGCTGGGCCGTCGGCGGACTCAATCTCTCCGATCCGCAGCGCCCGATCCGTCTCACGGTCGGCGTCGTCACCGTCAACTTCTTCACCACGCTGGGCGTTCACAGCGCTGTCGGCCGGGCCTTCGCTGCGGACGAGGGACATCCCGGTTCCGCTCACGTCGCGGTGCTTTCGTGGGGATTGTGGCAACGGCAATTCGGCGGCCGCGAGATGGTCAACCGGGCCATCCGACTCAACAACGCGTCCTATGTGGTCATCGGCGTCATGCCGCGAGGCTTCTCGTTTCCCCAGCAGAGCGACCTGTGGATCCCGATGACGGTGCCGACGACCTTCGAAACGTTCGAGGCGTTCAAGCAATACCTCCCGTCGTCGGTGATCGCGCGCCTCGGCCCCGGTGCCACGCGCCAGGCGGCATCGCACCAGCTGATGGCCCGCTGGCGCCAGGGACTCGCACCGGGAATCCACCGCGAGGCCGACAGTACCGGATACGTCCACATCATGCTGAACGACCTTGAGCGGCGAGGGACGGCATGGCCGCTGCAACAAACCCTGGTCGGCGGCCGAGGCGCGGCGCTGAAGATGCTTCTCGGCGCAACCGGGCTGCTGTTGTTGATCGCGTGCGCGAATGCGGCCAACCTGCTGCTGTCGCAGGCCAACACGCGCCGTCGTGAGGTGGCAGTGCGCGAAGTCCTCGGCGCCACCCGGGGACGAGTTATTCGCCAACTGCTTACGGAGAGCGTGATGCTCGCGGCGGCCGGCACACTGATTGGTCTGCTGCTGGCGCCCGCAGCGCTGCACCTGATCCACAATCTGATGCCCGCCAATCTGGTGGGCGTTGCGTCGGCCACGGTCAACCTCCGGTTGCTGGCGTTCGCGACGGGGCTCGCGCTCACAACCGGCATCGCGCTCGGGCTCTGGCCCGCACTCGGCATGTCGCGTGGCGACCTCAGCAGCTCCATCAAGTCGGGCGGCGGACGCGGCGCCACGGGTGGCACGCTCGGTCCGTCGCGCCGGTTGCTGGTGGGCGCCGAGCTGGCGCTGACGGTGATGCTGCTGATCGGCGCCGGGCTGATGCTGCGTTCCTTCACGCGATTGCTGTCCACCGATTCCGGCATGAACGTCGAACACGTCGGCACGTTGCAGCTCGCCTTCCCCAAGGAATCCTCGCGGGCCGCCGAACGAACGACGCTCGATGCGATCCTCGACCGCCTGCAAATGACCCCGGGCGTGACTGCAGCCGGTGCGGTGAACAATCTGCCGCTCGCCGCCAGCGGCGGGATCCTGCTCAGTATCACCGCCGATGACGAGCCGGCGCCGACGGATGATGATTTCGAAGGCGCGGAGAATCTGGTGGTGTCGGGTGATTATTTCCGCACCATGGGTATCCGTCTCCTTGCCGGCCGGACGTTTACCGCCAGCGACGACTCGAACGCCTCGCGGGTGGCAATCATCAGCGCCGGCGTCGCGGAGCACGACTGGCCGGGAACCTCACCGCTCGGTCGGACCTTCCACACCGGTCCCGCCGCCTACACCGTGGTTGGCGTGGTCTCCGACGTGCACGATCAGGAATTGGCGCGGCAGCCGCTGCCGCAGATGTACTTCCCGATGAGCCAGGAGATCCTGCCGAATCTCGCCGTCGTCGCGCGCGGTTCACTTGCGCCGGGCGCGCTGATTGCCACGATGCGAACCGCCGTGCACGACGCCAATCCGTCGTTGGCATCGTACCACGAGCAAATGATGGGAGATGTAATGAGCGAGTCGCTCGCGCCGCAACGCACCAATACGCTGCTCATCACCGTCTTTGCCGCGCTGGCGTTCGTCCTCGGCGCCGTTGGCGTCGGCGCGGTGGTGAGCTACGGCGTCACCCAGCGCCATCGCGAACTCGGCATCCGCGCGGCGCTCGGAGCGTCGGGATCGGATCTGGTGGGATTGCTGTCGCGGGAGATGGCGCTGGTGGCCTTGATCGGCGTCGGCGTCGGGTTGGCCGGCGCCTGGGCGCTGGCGCACGTAATGGCGTCGTTGATCTACGGTGTCACCATCCACGACCCGGCGACGTTCGTCGCCGTGCCGGTGGCACTGCTGCTCGCGGCGGCCACGGCGACGTACCTGCCGGCCCGGCGCGCCCTCAGGGTCAATCCCGTCGACGTGATGCGGGCAGAGTAGCGCCGGATCTGGCCCTTACCGGCCCCGGTACCGGGGCCTAGCTTCGATGGCGTCCGACCGCCCCCATCGCCAATCCGGAGAACGCCATGAAGATCGGTTCCCTTGCCTGCCCGCTCACCTTCGCGGCCCTGATCGCCGCCTGCTCGCCGTCGTCGACCGGCAAGACGGCCGCAGCGCCGACCGCCGCCGATTCTGCCGCAGTCACCGCCGTCGCCACCAGCTACGCCGCCGCGTGGAGTAGCCAGAACGCCGCCGCAATCGGCGGGATGGTCACCGGCGACTACGCCGACGTCGAGGCCGACGGCCGGCTCAT
The DNA here is from genome assembly GCA_963697065.1 of uncultured Gemmatimonadales bacterium. Taxonomy (GTDB): domain Bacteria; phylum Gemmatimonadota; class Gemmatimonadetes; order Gemmatimonadales; family GWC2-71-9; genus Palsa-1233. The sequence continues at coordinate 899,090 of CAVOMQ010000001.1, read as the reverse complement.
CCAGGGCGCCGCGGGCATGCAGCAGGCTGCTGACTCGTCGTTCAAGATGATGCCGTCCAAACTGACGATGACCATCACGACCTCCTTCATCCGTTTCACGTCGCCGACGTCCGCCGTTTCCGGTGGAACCTGGACAACATCGCCCGCGAGCCCCGCCTATCCGTCGACCGGCTCGTGGCTCGCCGTCTCGGTCAAGCAGGACAGTGCGTGGAAGGTCGTCTCGTCGCTCGCGGCGCCGAATGACTCGGCCATGCTCGCCGCCTCGATGGCGCCACCGAAGAAGGGGAAGGGTCACTAGGCGTCGGTAACCCGGACGGCGATCTTCGGCGGCCGGGAAGGCATGTGACGCCTTCCCGGCCGTCGTTTGCTACCTTCCAGCACCCCTCCCGCAACGGATCCACCCCGCATGTGGCAACGGAGTCATCACGCATGGAATTCGCCGGCCCTCGGCGGCCGGCGCATGGACGTCGACGTGCACGGACACGCCGGCGCGCGCGCCGTCGTCTTCCCCACCAGCCAGGGAAGCTGGCACCAGTGGGAAGACTGCGGCATGTGCGCCGCCCTCGGCGACCAGCTCGAAGCGGGCCTGCTGCAGCTGTTCTGTGTGTCCAGCGTCGATGACGCCTCGTGGTACAACGAATCGATCGCCATTCACCGTCGCGCCGAATGGCAGGAACGCTACGATCGCTGCCTGCTCGACGAAGTGCTGCCGCTGACCGCGCAACTGAACGGCAATCCGTATCTCATCCTCACCGGCACCTCATTCGGCGGCTATCACGCGATCTGCTTTGCCTGCCGCCACCCTGAACGGGTGAACCGGGTGCTGTCGATGAGTGGTCTTCCCGATATCAAGCGGCTCACTGACGGCTTCTCCGACGATCTGGTCTACTTCTACAATCCCGCCGACTTCATGCGGCACGAACACGATCCCGCGCGACTGGCGGCGTTCCGGCGGATGGACATCATCCTGGCGGTCGGGCGGGACGATTCGCTGTGCCGCTACAACGAGGAATTCTCCGCCACGCTGGTGGATCATGGCATCGGCAACGCGCTGCGTGTCTGGGACGGTTGGGCGCACGATTGGCCGTGGTGGCAACAAATGGTGCGCCGCTATATCGGCGGACATGACTGAGGAACGGACCTGATGACCGTGAACACACATTTCCCGGCGCGACGCATCGGCCTGCTGGTGGGTCGTGAGTGGTCCTGGCCGCCGGCCTTCATCGAAGAGGTGAACCGGCGCAATGCCGGTGTTACCGCCGAATATGTCCGCCTCGGCGCGCCGGCGGCCGACGAACGCCTGATCTACGACGTGGTGATCGACCGCATTTCGCATGAGGTGCCGTTCTACCGCGTCTGGCTCAAGCACGCCGTGCTCCGCGGCACCACGGTCATCAACAATCCGTTCATGTGGACCGCCGACGACAAGTTCTTCGAGGCGACCCTGGCGGAGGCGAACGGCATCGATTCGCCGAAAACGATGGCGCTCCCCAACAAGGCCTACGTGCCCGGCATCAAGCACGACGAGTCGCTGCGCAACCTGGTGTACCCGCTCGACTGGAGCCGCGGTAGCCGATTACGTCGGCATGCCGTGCATCCTCAAGGACGCGCACGGCGGCGGGTGGCGGGACGTCTATGTCTGTCGCACCCTCGAGGAGCTGATCCAGCACTACGATCACAGCGGCCTGCTCACGATGATCGTGCAGGAATTCGTCGCCTGGGACGAGTTCGTCCGCTGCCTCTGTGTCGGGCGCGAGCAGGTCCTCCCGATCAAGTACGATCCGCGCGAGAAGAAGTACCACGATGACGACGACTTCCTGCCCGGACCCCTCCGGGAGGAGATCATCACCAAGTCGCGCACGCTGGTGCGGGCACTCGGCTACGACATGAATTCGATCGAATGGGCAATCCGCGGCGGCGTGCCGTACGCCATCGATTTCATGAACCCGGCGCCCGATTTCGACGTCAATTCGCTGACGCCGAAGTACTTCGACTGGGCGGTGAAGCAGATGGCCGACATGGCGATCGCGCGGGCATTCAAGCCCCACGCGCCGCCGCCGCCGGAAGCCCGGTCCCTGTTCGGCGGCACCAGCTGACATGACGCCCGGCGACGCGACCCGGGCGTGGAACGACGCGCTCGACGACGGGATCGCGGCAGAATCGGCCGGGTGGCTCACCGCCCGGCAGCAGGAACGGGGCCTCGTCTTCGGCGACCGGCCGCTCTGCACCGTCATCCGGCCGCGCTTTCTCTCGCCCGGATCGTACCGGCGCCTCTGTGCGGTGAGCGCTGCCCTGCTCGAGGCCTTTGCCGTTGCGGGCCAGCGAGCGCTCGACGATGCGGCGTTCCGGGCGCAGTTCCGGCTGGCCGATTGGGAAGTGACGCTGCTGGAGCGGGCACCGCGATTGTCCAGCATGGCGCCGCTGTCGCGACTGGACACCTTCATCGACGCAGCCGGCACGCCCTGGGTGACGGAGTACAACGCCGAAACGCCGGCCGGCACCGCGTACACCGACGTGCTGGCCGAACTCTTTCTCGCGCTCCCCGCGATGCGCGAGTTCACGCGGCGCTGGCGAGTCGAGACGTTGCCGGCTCGGCATTTTCTCCTCGGTACGTTGCTCGACGTCTGGCACCGCTTCCGGGGCACGCGCACCCGGCCGTCGATTGCGATTGTCGATTGGGACGACGTTCCCACCGGGGCCGAATTCCGGCTCTGCCGCGACTATTTCGCCGCCATGGGATATCCCTGCCGCATCACCACACCGCAGGCGCTGACGTACCAGCAAGGCGTGCTGCGCGATGCCGACGGCACACCAGTCGACCTGATCTACAAGCGGGTGCTGATTCACGAGCTCGTCGCCGAAGGTGGTCTTGATCACCCGCTGGTTCGCGCGGTGCTGGACGGCAAAGCTTGCCTGGTCAACCCGTTCAGCTGCAAGCCGCTGCACAAGAAGGCGTCGCTGGCTGTTCTCAGCGATGAACGGAACGCGGCGCTGTTTCCGGCCGTGCAGCGCGAGGCAATTGCCCAGCACGTGCCGTGGACGCGGGTCGTGGAGCATCGGAACACGATGGTCGATGGCACCACGGTCGACCTGGTGCCGTGGATCGCGGCCAACCGGAGCACGCTGGTGCTCAAGCCCAATGACGATTACGGCGGCGCCGGCATCGTGCTCGGTTGGGAAGTGGAGCAGGCGGCGTGGGAAGCGGCGCTGCGCACCGCCCTCGAGGCGCCGTACGTGGTGCAGCGGCGCATCGACCTGCCGTACGAGGTCTTTCCCACCGTCGCGGATGGTCGGCTCGTACTCGATCAGCGCATCGTCGACGCGGCGCCGTTCTGCTGGCAGGGCGCGTATGCGGACGGCCTCCTCTGCCGGATCTCGACGTCGACCCTGGTCAACGTGACGGCCGGCGGTGGCTCGACAGTACCGACGTTCGTGGTGGCAGCGCGGGAGTAGCGCGCTTTTCGGCACCGGACCGACACCGCCCCGGCCGCTTACCGCTTGCCGCTTGCCGCTTGCCGCTTGCCGCTTGCCGCTTGCCGCAGCCGCGCCAAATGCGTAATATCAATACGTCAAATGGCGCAACCAGCCCTGAACGGCGGAGGTGAAAGATGGTGCTGCGCGTGGCGGAACAACTGGGCGGCTATGCGGTCTTGCACCGTACCGTCTCGTCCGAGGTCGAACTCGCCGAGGTGGTCCGGAGCGGGCTGCCTTCGGGATCGCTGGACCATGTGCTGGAAGAATTCACCCCGGCGCTGGGCACCCAACAGGACCTCTACCGGGTGGTGGGCAGCGCGCGGACGCTGCAGCGCAAGCGCACTGCCGGAGCACCACTTTCGGCAGAGGAATCCGACCGTCTGGCGCGGCTGGTGCGGGTGGTGGTGCGGGCCGAGGAGGCACTCGGCGACCGCGACGCCGCCAACCGCTGGATGGGCAAGGCCAATCGCGCCCTCGGCGGCCGGATTCCGCTGCACCTGCTTGACAGCGACGCCGGGGCGCAGGCGGTGGAGCGCGTGCTCGGCCGCATCGAGCACGGCGTGTACAGCTGACGGTGCTGGCCTGGCGGATCTGCCGGCGCGCCCATCGGGCGCTCGATGGCGAGGGGGCGCGGCTCTATGGCGGGCGGTGGAATTCTGCCGGACGGCCGGTGATCTACTGCTCGTCGAGCCGCGCGCTGGCGGTGCTCGAGCTGCTGGTGCACGTCGACGTGCAGGACGCGCCGCGGGACCTCCACCTGCTGGAGCTTTCGATGCCCGATGCCGCCGTCTCGCGCCTCGACGTCACGCGGCTTCCCGCCACGTGGGCGCGAACGCCGGAGCACCCGGCCTGCCGCGCCGCCGGTGATGCCTGGCTCGCGGCCGGCAAGTCGCTCGCCCTGCTGGTGCCATCGGCGCCGGTGGCGGAAGAGTGGAATCTCCTCATCAATCCCGTGCATCCGCGGTTCGGTCAGGTGAAATTGAAGCGGCAACGGAAGTTCACCTTCGACCCGCGGATCATCGCATGAGCCGCATCGGGACATATGTCCTGCCCGCGGCGAGCTCGACCGAGCCGGGAGTATCCTCGTGAAAGCTCCATCGCTCACCATCGGCATCGAAGAGGAATACCAGATCATCGACCCGGTCACCCGGGAACTGCGCAGCTACATCACGGAGATCCTCAAGGAGGACTCGGTCATCCTGGGCGAGATCAAGCCCGAATTGCACCAGTCGATGGTCGAGATCGGCACCCAGGTCTGTCACACGCCGGCGGAGGCGAAGGCCGAGCTGGTGCGGCTGCGCCGCATGGTGATGGACGTGGCGGCCAAGAACGGACTGGTGATCGCCGCGGCGGGAACGCATCCGTTCTCGTCGTGGATCGACCAGGAGATCACGCCACTGGAGCGCTATATCGGCGTCAAGGAGGACCTGCAGGAGCTGGCGCAAGCACTGCTCATCTTCGGCACCCACGTCCACATCGGCATCGAAGATCCGGAGTTCCGCATCGACGCCATGAACGCCTGCCGCTATTTCCTGCCGCACGTGCTGGCGCTGTCGACGTCATCGCCGTTCTGGATGGGGCGCAACACCGGGCTCAAATCGTATCGCAGCATCGTCTTCCGGTCGTTTCCTCGCACCGGCGTGCCGCGCACCATGAATTCGTGGTCGGACTACAAGGAATTCGTCGACGTGATGGTGGCCACCGGGTCGGTCCCCGACGCCAGCAAACTGTGGTGGGACGTCCGTCCCCACCACAAGTTCCCCACGCTCGAGTTCCGGGTCTGCGATGTCTGCACCCGGGTCGACGAGGCGGTGTGCATCGCCGCGATCTTCCAGGCGATCATCGCCAAGCTGTGGAAGCTGCGCCGCGACAACATGTCGTTCCGCCAGTACTCGCCCAACCTGATCGAAGAGAACAAGTGGCGGGCGCTGCGTTTCGGGCTGGACGGCCGGATGATCGATTTCGGCAAGGGTGTGGAGCTTCCGGCCCGCGAGCTGATCCGCGAACTGCTCGAGTGGTTCATCGGCGACGTGGTGGAGGAGCTGGGGAGTACCGCCGAAGTGGGCTACGCCTTCCGGCTGCTGCAGGAAGGCACCAGTGCCGACCGGCAGCTGGCCACGTGGCGCACCAGCGGTGATCTCAAGGCCGTGGTCGACCAGCTGGTGCGCGAGACCGCCGAAGGCGTGCGCTCGTGACGCGTCCCCTGATCGGTGTCACCACGCAGACGCTGCACGCCATCGAGCACATCCCCGGCGAGTTGCCGGCGTCGTGGGTCATGAACCAGCGCTACGTCACCGCGGTGCGACACGCCGGCGGGGTCCCGGTGCTGGTTCCGTTGATCGATGACGACACCGCCACGCTTGCGCGCCATCTACGACCGGCTCGACGGCGTGCTGATACCTGGCGGCGTCGACATCGATCCGGCGCGGTACGGCGCGGCGCCACATCCGGCGCTGGGCCGCATCGATCCCGCCCGCGACATCGTGGAACTGCAGCTCGCCGCCTGGGCGGTCGAAGACGGCAAAGCGCTGCTCGGCCTCTGCCGCGGACTGCAGATCATGGCGGTGGCCACCGGCGGAACGCTGTGGCAGGACATCGCCACCGAGCGCCCCGATTCCATCAAGCATGACTACTTCCCCACGGCCGGCTGGTCGCGCGACCATCTCTCCCACGATGTCGACATCCACCCTGCCACGCGGCTCGCGGGGGCCCTTGGCGCCGGCAACCTGCCGGTCAACTCGATGCATCATCAGGGCGTGCGGGAGCTCGGTGGGCGGCTGATCCCGGCGGCGATTGCCGCGGACGGCCTGATCGAAGGCGCGGAGCTCCCGGGCGAGACGTTTGCCGTGGCGGTGCAATGGCACCCGGAGTCATTCGCTCCTGGCGCGGCCAGTGTGGGAAGGTTGTTCGAGGCGTTTATCGACGCGGCGCGCTGAGTCCCGCGCGCCGAGTTCAAGCTTCGGGGCTCTGGGCCCTGGGCCCTGGGCTCGCTACCGTCAGAAGTGCAACCCGGCGCTGGCCACGAACTGCTTGCCTCCACCGAGCTCGTAGCGCGCCTGCAGGAACGGGGCACCGTGGCGATTCCCCAGCTTGATGCCGCCGATCAGGTTGACGCCGAGTTCGCTGCCGCCGTATGGCGCAGCGAGAGCACCGGTGTGGATCGTGAGATAGGTGAAATTGAATCCGGTCCCGACGTAGAGCCACGGCGCTGACTTGAGGTCGACGACGCCGTTGAAGTTCGTCTCCCAGTACGTCTGGGTGACGCTGGCGCCGTTGACCACGGTCCGGTCCGGAAAGAACCAGTCGAAGGTGATCTCCCCGAAGAAACCGCCACGTTGCGACCAGTATCCGAGGGGATAGCGGATGCCGCCGCCGGCGCCCCACGCCGGTGCACCGCCGGTCTTGCTGCCGTGGTCGGCCTGGACGACGACGCCGAGTTGGCCATGCGCGGCGTCGGGAAGAGCGACGGCAAGCGCGAAAATCGCGACGGCGCACGACACGGTCCTGGTCACGACGACTCCGGAAGATGATTGCCGTGGTTACGCGCGGAGACGGCCCGGCGTTGCGGCGCCGCTCCAAACGAACGGGAGCCGCTCGATCGAGCGACTCCCGTTCGAGGTACTGCGGATCGGATGTGGCGACGACTAGAAGTGTATGCCGCCCTTGAGCATGAACTCTCCGCCGCTCCGCAGCTCGTACTTGGCCTCGACGAACGGCATGAGCTTGGAGTTGGCCATGAAGTTCAATCCGCCGAGGACGTTGAGGCCGAAGTTGCCGTTGCCGTAGGTGGGGCAGAAGACGCCGAACCCATTACAGTAGCCGGAATTGAACGACACCGACTCGTGCGCATAGGTCAGGCCGGCGCCCAGGTACGGCTTCACGTTGCCCTTCGAGGCGATGTCATACAACCCGTCCGCGTCGGCCTCCCAGTACTTGAGGCTGTAGCCGCAGTCGACGCAATCGTACCCGCCGTTGCCCGGGAAGAAGTAGTCGAACGCGACCCGTCCCGTGATCGGGTGCTCGCTCAGCTCAACCAGGTGGAACTTGACGAACGCGCCGACGCCGAAGTTGACGTTATGGTCGCCATACGCCGCCTCGACCCCGAACCGGGTGCCGGCGGTCTGCGCCTGGGCGCGGGCCGCCGACGGCTGGAAAGCGACGAGCGCCGCGGCAGCGGCAACACCAGCGGTGAGACCACGAAGGTGAGGAACGGACATGCAATGACCTCCGACCTATGGGTGAGACTGGGAATGGGAACCGGGTTAGGTAACAATCTGACGATCAAATGACCATTGGCACAAGGTCGGGCCGTCCGGCGAACCGGGGAAAATGGTTCAGCACAGTACCTTCTCCGGATGCCGCTGATCGGTTGGGCCACCGACCTGCACCTGGATCACGCCACGCCGGAACGCCGTGAGGCGCTGCGCACCGCATTGCGCAATGGCTCTGCCGGAACCGTCATCGTGACCGGCGATATCTCGGTATCACCACGATTGGCCGCGGATCTCGCCTTCCTCGCCGACGCCACCGGGCGTCCCATCTACTTCGTCCTTGGGAACCATGACCACTATCACGGCAGCGTCGCCAGCACACGAGATAGCGTTATCAATCTGACGAATCTTGCCAGTCCGGTCAAATGGCTCCCGCCGGCAGGAGTCGTCCCGCTCGACGAAGAGACTGCGCTCGTCGGCGTCGACGGGTGGGCCGACGGGGCCTTCGGCGACCCGTTGGCGACGCCGCTGGTATTGAACGACGACCGCTGGATCGCGGAGCTGGCGGCCCAACCGACGCGATCGGGGAAGCTGGCCGTCAAGAAGGTGCTTGGCCACGCGGACGCTGCCCGGTTGGGGGAGCTGCTCGGCCGGGCGGCCGCCGGCTACCGGCGGATCGTGGTGGCCACCCATGTCCCACCGTTCGTCGAAGCGCTCCCGCCGCGGGGCCATCTGGCCGGCCCCGAGTGGCTGCCGCTTCTGGTGTGCGGGGCCACCGGAACGGTGCTTTCCCGTTTCGCCGCGGCGCACCCGTCACACGAGGTGACCGTGCTGGCCGGCCACACTCACGTGGCCGCGTCGGCCCGGATCGCGCCCAACTTGCACTGCCTGGTCGGCGCCGCGCGTTACGGGTGGCCCGAGGTGGCGGAATTGTCCGTATAGCGACGCCGTCCGGCGCCGCGCTACCTTGGATCGATCTCATCATGGACACCGTCATGACCTCCCGATCCATCGACGCCGGCCGGCCGCGTCCGATTCGCCGCCTGCTGCGGGTGGCCGCGGGCTGCGCCGGGGTGGCGCTGGCGGTTGCCAGCCGTCCCGCCGCCGCCCAGAGCCCCGTCCTGCAACGCGACAGCGCGGTCTACACGGGCAAGCTGCCGAACGGATTGCGTTACTGGATCCGGCACAACAGCTATCCCGCGCACCGGCTGGAGCTGCGGTTGGTGGTGCACGCCGGCTCGATCCTCGAGGCGGACGACCAGCGCGGCCTGGCCCATTTCATCGAGCACATGGCGTTCAACGGCACGACGCACTTTGCCCGCAACGACCTGGTGAAGTACCTGGAGTCGATCGGCGTGCGCTTCGGCGCCGACCTCAACGCCGAGACGTCGTTCGACCAGACGATCTACATCCTGCCGGTGCCGACCGACAGCGCCGGTGTGGTGCCGCGGGCGTTCGACGTTTTGCAGGACTGGGCGATGGGCGATCAGTTCGATTCCAGCGAAGTGGTGGCCGAGCGCGGCGTGGTGCTGGGGGAATGGCGCAGCGGACTGGGCGCCGGCAGCCGGGTGCGTGACCGCGAATTTCCGGTGCTCTTCCAGGGGTCGCGCTATGCGTCGCGGCTGCCGATCGGCGACACCGCGATCATCGCGCACGCCGAACCGTCGCAGCTGAAGCAGTTCTACCACGACTGGTACCGCCCCGACCTGATGGGCATCGTGGCGGTCGGCGACTTCCCGGTCGATTCGATCCGGGCGCTGATCGAGTCGCACTTTGCCGGGATGCGCAACCCCGCTCATGAGCGGCCGCGCACCGACGCGGCGGTGCCGGACCTTCCCGGCACGCGGGTGGCCGTGATCACCGACTCGGAGCTCACCGGCACCGGCGTCCAGCTGCTGATCCGCCGCCCGACGGTGGTGTTCCAGACCGAAGCCGACGAACGGCGTGAACTGATCTACCGACTGTTCGCCAACATCGCCGGGCAACGCATCGGGACGCTGGTGCAGAATCCATCGGTACCGTACACCGGGATGTCGTTCGGGCCGTCGCGGCTGATCCGGGACATCAGCGTCTTCGCGCTCGGCGTCTCGGGCAAGGAAGGCCAGAGCGCGGCAGCATTCCGCGCGGCACTCGCCGAATTGCGGCGGTTCGACGAGCACGGCGTGCTCCCCGCCGAACTCGACCGTGCCAAGGCCACCATCGAACGCGGCGCGGAAGACGCCGCGGCGGAGCAGGGGCACACCGAATCCGACGAGTATGTCGGCGATTACATCAATGCGTTCCTCAACGGCGACATCACCATTTCGGCGGCAGAGGAGCTGGCGCTGGTGCGCCGGATGCTGCCCACGATCACCGTCGACGAGATGAACGCCGCGATCCGCGACGCATCGCAGGGGAACGACCGCTTCATCGCGCTCACCGCGCCGGCCAGGAGCAGTGCGACGTTGCCCGGCGCCGATTCGCTCCGGGCGATCGTGCGCGAAACCGACACCCTGACCACCGCGCCGTGGACCGAAGCAGCGCTGGCGGCGGTGCTGGTCCCCGATCCACCCACACCAGGACGGATCGTATCGGAGACGACGAACCGCGACGTCGGGGTGACCGACTGGAAGTTGTCGAACGGCGTCAGGGTGCTGGTCAAGCCGACCGATTTCAAGGCCGACCAGGTCCTCATGACCGCCGATATTCCCGGCGGCTACTCGACCATTCCCGACAGCCTGCTGCTCGACGCGCAGCTGGCGGTGCCGTACGCCATGGCGGGCGGCGCCGGGGTCTTCGATGCGCCGTCGCTGGCCAAGCGGATGGCGGGCAAGATCGCGCAGGTGTTCCCCACGGCCGACGAAACCAGCAGCGATCTGGTGGCGATCTCGGCGCCAAAGGATCTGGAGAGTGCGCTGCAGCTGCTCTGGCTCCGGGTGACGGCGCCGCGGTACGACTCGACGGCCGCGGCGGCATTGCAGAGCGCGGTCCGCACGCAGCTGGCCAATCGCGATCTGGCGCCGACGACGGCACTGCAGGACACGGTCGAACTGGTGATGGGCGATCACTCGCCGAGGGCGCAGCCCCTCTCGGTCGAGCGGTTCAACCAGGTCGATCCGCGCGAGTCGCTGGCGCTCTACCGCGACTTCTTTGCCGATTTCGGTGACGCGACGTTCGTGATCGTCGGCGCGGTGAATGTCGATTCGCTGCGGCCGCTGGTGGCGCGCTGGCTCGGGGGGCTTCCGGCCACGTCGCAACACCGCAGCTGGCGTGACGTGCAGCCGCGGCCGCCGGACTCGGTGGTGGAGCGGACGGTGCACAAGGGGAAAGAGCCGGTCGCACACCAGGTCGTGGCGTTCACCGGCACACCGGCCGTGACGGACCTCGCGACGCGTCTGAACGGGGAGATCGCCGCAGAGGTGCTACAGCAACGCCTGCTGGATCGGCTGCGCGAAGCAATGGGGGCGACGTACAGCGTCACCGTGAATGTCGACGTCGCCCTGGCGCCGCACCCCGCCTATACCGCGGTGATCGCGTTCACATCGGCGCCGGCGCAGGCCGACACGATGTGGGTTGCCGCACAGCAGCTGATCGACTCACTGCGTCGCACCGGTCCGACAGCGGACGAACTCGAAAAGGTGGTGGCGCAGCTCCACCAATCCACCGAAGTGGCGGTCAAGACCAACGACTGGTGGCTGCAGGAGCTGTCGGAATACACCTCTCCCGACGGGCACGACCCGGGCCAGCCGCTGAGCGGCATCCTCGACTGGAACAAGCGGCTCGACGCCGTGACGGCGGCGGGTGTCCAGGCGGCGGCCCGCGTGTTCTTCGACCCCGCCCGGACGGCGCGGTTCATCCTGTTGCCGGAAACACCGGCGCCGTGACGGTCGAGCAACAATGAAGCGGCGCCCGTCGCCCCTCCTCTGGCTCCTCGGCTTCACCGTACTGGTGGCCGTCGTATGGTATGTGCTCATGCCGCGCCGGGCGTTCGGCACCTTCCTTCACGGCGTGGCCACCAACGACGTGGCGGCGATCGATCGATCGGTCGACCTGCCGGTGTTACGGGCAAACTTCACCCGCGATTTCGGCGTGGTGCTCGCGCGCGACGGTCATAGTGATCCGGTGCACAGGGCGGCGCTGGTAGCGATGCTGGTGGATTCGATGTCGACGCCGCAGGGACTGGAGCAGCTCGTGGCGTCGTTCAGCGCGGAACCGACCAGCGACGCCGGACCGGACGACGGACCCGGGCTGGTGCCGACGACGCATTTCTCCTATCGCTCGCCGGTTCGCGTGGACGTCTCCATTCATCCCGTCGGCGTTCCCCCCGACCAGGCCGGGATCTACACCTTCACCCTGCATGGCACACGCTGGGAGTTGACGCGGATCTGGAGTGAGCGCCTGGCAAAGCTGACGCCGGGATCGTAGCGCGGTCAGGCGCGCAGCAACCGCACCGGAATGCCGCCATTGGTCGTGGTGGCGCACTCCGTCCAGGACATTCCCGTCTGACGTTCGAGCATTCGGGAGCCGCTGAGCATGGCAATGTGCCATGCGGGCCGGCGCCGGCGGACGACGTTGCCCAGCGCGGCATAGAGATCGCGCAACGTCCGTTGGTCGCCGAGGCGTGCACCGTACGGCGGATTGGTGACGATCCATCCGGTTCCAGCGTCATCGGTAAGCGACGAAAGGGCCGCCCGCTCGATCGACACGTCGCCCGCGACGTCGGCACGCTCGGCATTGGCGCGAGCGGCGCGGATTGCGCCGTCGTCTCGATCGCGCGCCGTGATCGACACCGCCGACACGGAACGTTCCGCCGCGCGCAGCTGCCGGCGCGTCTCGGCCATCACATTGCCATCGAACATCGACCACGACTCGGCGGCAAAGCGCCGATTGCGGCCGGCCGCCATGCCGCGCGCAACCTGGGCGGCTTCGATGGCAATGGTTCCCGCGCCGCAGAACGGATCGAGCAGGGGCGCGTCCCCCGCCCAGGGTACGGCGGCGAGGAGGGCCGCGGCAAGAGTCTCTCGCAGCGGCGCCTTCGCCGTTTCCAGCCGCCAGCCGCGGCGGTGGAGCAGCGGACCGGACGCATCGGCGGAGATCAGGAATTGATCGCGGAACACCCGCACCACGATGCGCTGCACGCGCGGCAGCGCGGTGACGTCGTCCTCGAGCACCGACGCATCGGCCGGAGCGCGGACGACGGTGACACTCTTCACGGCCGCCATGACCGATCGCTCCAGCCGCTCGGCGATGGCGTCCTGGTGATACAGGCGCGACTTCTTCGACGTGACGCGAAAATGGACGGCTGCGCCGGGCGCCACGACCGTTCCCCAGTCGATTCTGCCGGCGTTCCGTTCCAGCTCGCCGAAGGCGTTGGCGCGGAAGGTGGCCAGGCGCACCAGGATGCTGTTGGGAATACGAAGCTGCAGCAACGCCCGCGCCAGTAATCCGGCGTCGGCGGTGAACGTGATGCCGCCCGGTTCCGAAGAGAACGCCGCCACACCGAGGGACGAAAGTTCCGCTGTGGCGAGCGTCTCGAGTCCTGGAGTGACGGTCGCCCAGCATTCGTGCGTTGATCGGGAAGTCACGCCCGAAGCTAATGCCGCGTGGCGGCGGACCGGTCGGGGTCCTATGTTTTGCGCGCCCAGGCCGTTCGCCGTCACATCCGAGGAGCCGCACCATGCCCAAGGCCGGACCGATTTCGACGTTTGCCCGCCACCATTTCCGTCACTTCAACGCCGCCACGCTGATCGACGCCGTTGACGCCTACACGGCGCATCTCGACAAGGGCGGCCGGATGATGATCACGCTCGCGGGCGCCATGAGCACGGCCGAACTGGGATTGTCGCTGGCCGAGATGATCCGCCGCGACAAGGTGCAGACCATCACGTGCACCGGCGCCAACCTGGAAGAGGACATCTTCAACCTGGTGGCGCACGACTACTACGAACGCGTGCCGCACTACCGCGACCTCACCCCGCACGACGAAGCGGAACTTCTCGCACGGCACATGAACCGGGTGACCGACACCTGCATCCCAGAAATGGAGGCGATGCGGCGACTGGAGGGCGCGGTGCTCGACGAGTGGATGGCCGCCGACCAGGCCGGCGAGCGGTATTTCCCTCACGAGTTCTTCTACCGGGTGTTGCGCAGCGGCAAGCTGAAGCAGTATTACCAGATCGATCCGGTGAATTCGTGGATGCTCGCGGCGTGCGAGAAGAACCTCCCCATCTGGGTGCCGGGGTGGGAAGACTCGACGCTGGGCAACATGTACGCCGGTCACTGTATCAGCGGCGACGTCAAGCACGTGCACACGGTGCGCACCGGCATCGAATACATGATGGGACTGGCCGACTGGTACACGAAGCACAGCGGCGACGCCGGGATCGGCTTCTACCAGATCGGCGGCGGCATCGCCGGCGATTTCCCGATCTGCGTCGTCCCGATGCTGCACCAGGACCTGCAGCGCCCCGAGGTGCCGGTGTGGAGCTACTTCTGCCAGATCTCCGATTCGACTACCAGTTACGGCAGCTATTCCGGCGCGGTGCCGAACGAGAAGATCACCTGGGGCAAGCTGGAAGCCGACACGCCGAAGTTCATCGTGGAGAGCGACGCGAGCATCGTGGCCCCGCTGATGTTCGCGATGATCCTGGGCTGGTAGGCGGCCCGGCGACACAACGGAGGCACGATGACGGGCAGGCCCCGCTGGATTCCGATCCTGGCGCTGGTGGTGATCGCGCTGCTCATCATCTCCGGCCTCCACCCGTACGACCGCGGCACGTGGTACATGGAGGTGGCGCCGATCTTCCTCGCGGCGCCATTCCTGATCTGGAGCTGGTACCGGTTTCCACTGACGCCGCTCGTCTACGTGCTGATTGCCTGCCAGGCCACGATCCTGCTGGTGGGCGGCGCGTACACCTACGCCCGGGTGCCGCTCGGCTTCTGGATGGAGTCGATGCTGCACATGCACCGCAATCCGTATGACAAGCTGGGTCACTTTGCGCAGGGGCTGGTGCCCGCGCTGATCGCGCGCGAAGTCTTTCTGCGCAAACGGATCGTCAAGCCGGGTGGCTGGACCACCACATTGTCGATCGCCGTCGCGCTGTCCGTGAGCCTGCTCTACGAACTGGTGGAGTGGGGTGCCGCGATGGCGTTCGGCCAGGGCGCCGACGCCTTCCTCGGCACCCAGGGTGATCCGTGGGACACGCAGACCGACATGGGGATGGCGCTGGTCGGCGCGATGGTGGCGATGGTCTGCTTGCCGTGGTTCCAGGATCGCGAGATCCGGCGGATCGAAGCCGCGAATTGACGCGACACCGCAGACCGATCGATGGGTGCTTGTTTCAGGAGTGGAACAACGGACCGGTGAGTTGGATGGACATCGATCACGCCGGGTGAGAAGTTTGGGCGAGGGAGGACGCATGAGGCATCACGACGTGGCGCTGGAACACACCGGAGGGATGGACCTGGAACGCCGGTCTCCGGTTCGCATGGTACTGGTTGCGGTGGAGGTCGCGGCGCTCGGCGCGGCAGGTGGCGCCGTGGCGGGGATGCTGTCCGCGACAACGTGGCTCCTGCTGTTCCAGCGCGCCTGGCTGGGCGTGTTGCCCAGCGTGCTGGTCGACGTGGCGCTGCTCGGCGCGGCGTTCGGCGCCGTGCTGATGCCATTGGCCGGGTTCACGGCGTTGCGCCGAATCCCGCTCTGGAAGATCCTGGTGACCGCGATCACCGGAACGGCGATCGGCGGCATTGTCGGGGCCCAGTTCCTCAATCAGGTGTTGCTCGGTCCGGTGGTGGGATTCGTGGCCGCGGTGGCGTGGCTCGCGGTACGCGCTCGTCGCGGCGTACACGCTGGCCGGGGATGACGCCGTGCGCCGCCCCCGATGCCCCTGAACGCCGCGGGGCCGGACATCACCGTCCGGCCCCGTGGGTCTGCTGGACCACGCGCGATCAGAACACGTACTGCAGTGTCCCACTGGCATAAAGCGTCGCCTTGTACGGACCGGGGATGATGTAGCCGTCGCCGGTGCCGCCGTCGGCCGCCTGCGCCAGGCCCTTGTAGTTCGGATCGACGAACAGGAAGCTGTAGTAGGTGCTGTTGGTCAGGTTGTCGCCGCCCGCGAAGACGTTGAGCATCCAGTGCGGCGCCACTTTCGCCTCGTACCCCACCTTGGCATCGAGCAGGTGATATCCGCGAACGTAGGTGGAGTTGTCGAACCTCACCGGCACCTTGTCGACGTATTGATATGAGCCGTTAAGGTAGACGCCGCTGCTGGTTCCGATATCGACACCGGTGGCGTAGAGGTTTGGCGGCACTCGCGGCACGGCGTTGCCCGAGAAGTCCACCGTATTGGAGGTAGCGTTGTTGTCGCTCTTGAAATCGACGAACTTCGCCTTGGTGTAGGTGTACCTGATCCAGGGCGGCACCCGGGAGATTGCTTTCGACTTGTCGTCCGGCATGATGGGTCTGGCCATCGAACGTCTTCGGTGGCGATGGCGCCGGATATCCATGTCACGAATGGGCCACAGGCAACGCCGCAGCGTCGATCGGTGTGACGATGGGTGCAGAACGTTTCATGTGTCAGCAACGCGGAAACACGAACCCGTCCCGGGCGCCGTTCGCCCGCGGGGGGCGGGGCCGAAGCCGGTCACGAAGCCGAAATCAACGCCGTCCATAGCGCGGCACCGCCCACGGCGAGCGCCGGCATCACCGTCACCAGCACGGCGCGGTACCAGCGCGGCTGTGCCGAGCCCATCTGCCGCATCGACAACATCGCCATGAGGAGCATGAGGCCCGCGAGGGCGACGCCGTGTCGCACGCGGTGATCGGCGGCGATCGCCGCGGTGACAGCCCCGCCGGCGACCGCGGCGACGGCGCTGCCGGCGACGTTGGCCACGAGATACGCGGCCGACAACTGGTGGGTCTGTGGGGAGCGCATCGCAGTCAGCGGCTGGTGGAGCACGAACCGCACCGCAACCGCCGTGGTGATCATCACCAGGATCGCCATGGCGACATATCCGACGACGACGGCCAGAACGCTGTGCAGCATGGGTATCCTCGGTGAAGGCGGCTGGGGAGGCCGGACTGTTCCGGCCGCGGCGGCCGAAAACATCCTCGCCGGGACATTGCCTGTCAACGCGGGCGCGGCGGGGATGAGTTCAGCGACATTGGACCGGACGGCCACCGGCTGTACATCTTCAATGTGGCCGACATCGGGGTCTGTGCCGGCGCGGTGCTGCTGGCACTGACACTCCGGCACGCCGATCGGGGGACGCGAGATGCCGAACCGCACCATCAGGAAACCGGATCGACCGCGTAAACGCGCCGCCAGGCCACGGCGGCGGATGCTGCCACCGGCCGCCGCGCCGGCATCGAAGCAGCTTGCCGGATTCATCGCCAAGTTCTCTCCCGCCGACCAGCGCCGGATCCGCGCGATTCGCGCGGCGCTGCGGCGCCGCTTTCCCACCGCGAACGAGCTCGTCTGGGACAATTACAACTTCTTCGTGATCGGATACGGACCAACCGAGCGCCCGTCGGATGCCATCGTGTCGATCGCCGCGCGAGCCGGTTCGATCGCGCTCTGTTTTCTCTACGGGGCGCGGCTCCCGGACCCGGCCGGCATTCTGGTGGGATCGGGAAACCAGGTCCGCTCGATCCGGCTCGAATCGGCGGACACGGTGGGACGTCCCGAGGTCGAGGCGCTGCTGGCGGAGGCGGCCAGGCGCACCAAGCCGTTCGCCGCGTCGGGACGCGGCAGGCTGATCATCCGCGGCATTTCACCGCACCAGCGGCCGCGCCGACATTAGCTTACGTCGCGGCGCTCGCTTCGAGCGCAAAGGAACGGAACGGACCATGATCGAACGCATGCAGGATCTCCCGGACAACGTCCTCGGCTTCACCGCCAAGGGCAAGGTCACCGCCAGCGATTACCACGACGTCGTCATTCCCGCCGTCGAGGCGCTCTTCGCGCAGCAGCGTCGCGTCCGCTTTCTCTATCATGTCGGACCGGAATTCACCGGCTTCGAACCGGCGGCGATGTGGGACGACGCGTTGCTGGGCTTCAAGCACCTCGCCGGCTGGGAGCGCGTTGCGTTCGTCACCGACGTCGATTGGCTCCGCGGCGCTGTCACGGTGTTCGGACTGGCCATGCCGGGCCATGTTCGCGACTTCCGCAACGCCGAACTGGGCCGGGCCAAGGAGTGGATCACCGAGGGGCTGGCGCCACGCCAACCGGGCCCGACCGGCACTGCGCAGGCGGCAGCAGCGGGGCTCGTCGCCACGTCGTTGCAACTCTCGCTCACTGTCAATGAACTGCCCCGCAGCGTGACGTGGTACTGCGGCGTGCTCGGCTTCGCCGAAGGCCGGCGTTACGAGCGTGACGGGGCGCTTCGTTCGGTAGCGGTGTCCGCAGGCCAGGTGCGCATCCTGCTCAATCAGGACGACGGCGCGCGCGGATGGGAACGCCAGAAGGCTGAAGGGTTCTCGGTCTCGCTCAACACCGAGCAGGACATCGATCAACTCGCGGCGGGAATCAAGGCGCGCGGTGGCGTGCTCGACTCGGAGCCCGCCGACATGCCGTGGGGCGTCCGGATGTTCCGGATCAAGGATCCCGACGGCTACCGGTTCGCGATCGCCAGGCCGCTCGCCTGACCGTGGGCGGTCGGGCAGTTCGAGGGCGGCCATGGCGACGAAAGCCTGCACCGCGGCCGGAGACGGATGCGATTCGCTTGGTGCCATCCGCAACGGCGGGGTTCTTCGCCAAGGCGAACCCGAACGCCGCGGCGCCGTCGGCCAGGCCGGCAGACTCGTCGTAAAGCCGCCGCAGCGCCCGGTTCCCGGCCGGACGTTATACTCCTGACGCCTTCATGCCCCCATTTCCGCAGCGCTGCATCGCGCCATCGTTCCCCCCTGACCCAGGGAATGGTCCATGACGGACATCGACGTCGTCGGGGGAGTGACCCAGTGACCTTCGACTCGCTCAGATCCAGTCTCGCCGACCATTACCGCATCGAGCGCGAACTTGGCGCAGGGCGGCATGGCGACGGTCTATCTCGCCCACGACCTCAAGCACGACCGCAAGGTCGCCATCAAGGTGGTGCGCCCCGAACTCGCCGCGGTGATCGGGCCTGATCGTTTCGTGCGCGAGATCAAGACGATCGCCAACCTGCAGCATCCCCACATCCTCGGCCTGATCGATTCCGGCGAGATCGACGGCACCGCGTATTACGTCATGCCGTTCGTCGAAGGGGAGTCGCTGCGCGACCGGCTGCAGCGCGACAAGCAGCTCCCGATCGGCGACGCGGTGCGGATCACCACCGAAGTGGCCGGCTGCCCTCGACTACGCCCATCGCCACGGCGTGATCCACCGCGACATCAAGCCCGAGAACATCCTGCTGCACGACGGCAGCGCGCTGGTGGCCGATTTCGGCATCGCGCTCGCCGCCAGCAGCGCCGGCACCAGGATGACCGAGACCGGGATGTCGCTCGGCACGCCGCAGTACATGTCGCCGGAACAGGCGATGGGCGAGCGGGAGATCACCGCGGCGTCGGATGTGTATGCGCTGGGCTGCGTCGCCTACGAGATGTTGACCGGCGACCCGCCGTTCAGCGGCTCGACGGCGCAGGCGATCGTGGCGCGGGTGGTCACCGAGCAACCGCGCTCGCTCACGTCGCAGCGGCACACGATTCCGATGAACGTCGAACAGGCGGTGCTCACCGCGCTGGAGAAGCTCCCGGCCGACCGCTTCGCCACGGCTGGAGAATTCGCCGCTGCGCTCGCCGATCGCGGTTACACCTCGGCCATGATCGCGCACGCCGCAGGGCCGGCGAGCCTGCGCGATCGCGCCTCAGGGACCCGGTATTCATCGGCGTGGGCACTGTCGCGGTGCTGGCGATCGCCGGGCGTTGCCCTCCTGGCGCGCCCGAAGGCCGCGGCCCGGTGCTGCCGCCGATCTCGTTTGTCCTGGCGACGACCGACACCACACGGCCGATCGACAACTTTCCGTGGCCGGCAGCAATTTCGCCCGACGGCGGTACGGTGGTCTACAGCGTTGTTCCACCCGGGGCGAGCGGAGCGCTCCTCAGCAACAGGCTCTATTTCGTCCGAACCGAGCCAGCTCGAGGCACACGCCGATTCCCGGCACCGATGGCGCGTCAGAACCGTACTTCTCTCCTGATGGACAGTGGGTCGGCTTCGAAACGGCCGGGAAGGAGCACAAGATCCGGCTCGACGGCAGCGCACCCGTGACGATCGCCGACGCGGGAGCGCAGAACGGGTCGGACTGGACGGCCAACAACGAGATTCTCCTGGGGCAGTGGGGCCCCTTCGCCGGGATTTCCCGCGTGAGCGCCGCCGGCGGCGTGCCGATCGCCGTGACACACGTCGATTCCGCCACTGGCGAGCGGAATCATCATCTGGCCGTTGAGCACGCCGGACGGGAAGGCGTCGTCTTCACAATATGGTTCGGAGGTCTCGGCTCGTCGCAGCTCGCGATCGCCTCGCTCAGTGACGGCCACGTCACCCGGCTCGGCATCAAGGGAATCCGACCGCTCGCGGTGCTCGACGGCTACCTGGTCTACGTCCGGGCGGACGGCTCGATCATGGCCGTGCAACTCGACGCCAACGCAAAGAAGGTGCGCGGCTCGCCGATCCCGGTGCACGATCCCGTCGGCGTGACGCCCGGGCCTCAACGGCAACTCCGAGGTCTATGTCTCACGGGGCGGTGCGATGGTCACCTCGAATCGGCGGCTCGAAAGGGCGGTTGTCGTGGATCACCCGCATCGGCACGCCGGTCCCGATCGGAACGACGGCGCGGCGTCTTCGGCGCGGTGCGCTCTCGCCCGACGAGCGGCGCATCGCCGTGGTCCTCGGCACGAGCGGGCAGCCCGATGTCTGGATCGACGATCTCTCACTCGGGACGCTCTCGCGGTTGACCACGAGCGGCACGGTCAACTCGGTCGCGTGGAGTCCCGACGGTCAGGACGTGATCTACTTCGCTGCCGGCGAAGGCGGGACCACCCTCTGGCGCCAGCGGGCAGCCGGCGGTGTCGCACCGGTGAAAGTCCGCGATTTTCCCTATCCTGCCGGAGGCGCCGCCATGTCGCCCGACGGCAAGTCACTGCTGCTCACGGTGATTCCCGGCGATGTCTGGTCGCTGCAGCGGGTCGCGATCGACTCGCCGTCGGTGGCGCACGATTATCTGATCAGCCGGGCCGACTATCACGCGCCGCAGTTCTCGCCCGACAGCAAGTGGGTCGCGCTGGTCAGCGATGAATCGGGCGAGGACGAGGTCTATCTTCGGTCGTATCCCGATCCGTCGGCCAAGATCCAGATATCGGTCGGCGGCGGCGAGGCGCCGGTCTGGTCGGCCGATGGCACTCGTCTGTACTATCTGACCGGGAGCTCGCTGATGGCCGCACGACTGGCAAGGTCGCCGACCGCAACGGTCCTCGGTCGCGATACCGTCATGGCGGTATTTCCGAGCGCGGGTCTAGGCGGCCAGTACTTCTCTGCCTACTACCATCCGACCCGCGACGGCCAGCGCTTCCTGACCTCGGTGCCGGCCGAAAACAGCTATCAGCTCGTGGCGTCACCGAACTGGATCACCGAGTTCCGCCGCAAGGTCGCGGAGGCGGGCACGGCCCGGTGAACCGATCGTGACGATCCTCGACCGCCTCAACGCGGCCCTCGCCGACCGCTACACGGTCGAGCGCGAACTCGGGTCGGGCGGGATGGCCACGGTCTATCTCGCCGAAGACATCAAGCACCACCGCAAGGTGGCCATCAAGGTGTTGCGCGAGGACCTCGCGGCTTCGATGGGCGCGGCCCGCTTCCTGCGCGAGATCGAGATCGCCGCCCAGCTGCAGCATCCCAACATCCTGCCATTGCTCGACTCGGGCGATGCCGACGGCCTGCTCTACTACGTCATGCCATATGTCGCCGGTCAGTCGCTGCGCGAACGGATCGACAAGGAAGGCGAGTTGCCGGTGCACGAGGCCGCGCGCCTGATCGGCGAAGTGGTCGACGCCCTGGTCGAAGCGCACGCCCACGGCGTGGTGCATCGCGACATCAAGCCCGACAATGTGATGCTCTCCGGCCGGCACGCCCTGGTGGCCGACTTCGGCGTCGCCAAGGCGATCAGTGAGGCCACCGGGCGCAACACCGTCACCACGCTCGGCGTCGCGGTGGGCACGCCGGCGTACATGTCCCCCGAGCAGGCCGCCGCCGATCCGCACATCGATCACCGGAGCGACATCTATGCGGTGGGCGCGCTGGCGTACGAGCTGCTCACCGGGCGCCCGCCGTTCGTCGGCGCCACGCCGCAGCAGGTGCTGGCCGCGCATGTCACCGAAGCGGCCGAACCGGTCACGAAGCGACGGCCGGCGATCCCGGTGCCGCTCGAGACGGTGATCATGCGCTGTCTCGCCAAGCGCCCCGCCGACCGCTGGCAGACCGCGGCCGAATTGCACGCCGCCCTGGAGCCGTTCGGCACGCCGTCGGTCGGCATCACGCCGACGCAGACCGCGCCGGTACGGGCCGTCCGCGGGCGGCCGGCAATCGGGTGGCCGCCGATTGCGATCGTGGTGGGGCTGCTGGCGGTCGCGGCGCTGGGATGGTGGCGTTTCGGCGGTGCGCGCAGCGGTATGACCACCCATGCCATTGCCGTGCTGCCATTCGACAACGTCGGCCACGATACCGCGTACGACTATCTCGCCGACGGGATCGCGAACGATGTTCGCGACGGGCTGGTGAAGCTGCCCGGACTTGCCGTCAAGGCGCGCACCTCGTCGGCGGCGGCCAAGGGCAGATCGGTGCACGACGCCGGGGCGCTCCTCCACGTGCCCGTCCTGCTGCAGGGTGAGTTCCGCCGCACCGCCGATCAGGTGACCGTCACCGTCGATCTCGTCAAGGTTTCGGACGAGACGGCGCTCTGGAGTCACGAGTTCATGCTCCCGGCGGACGGTAACTTCGCCGCGGCACAGGATTCGATCACCGCTGCGGTGGCAACGGCCCTCGGACTCGGCAGCGCCCCAGGTGTGCGGAGCGCCTCCGCGCAGCGTGGCACGAAGGACGCCGAGGCATACGATCTCTACCTCAAGGGCCAGTTCTTCTTTGCCAAACGTGGCGGCGACAACCTGTATCGCTCCATCGGCTACTTCAAGCAGGCCATCGCCCGCGACCCGGATTTTGCCCGCGCTTATGCCGGCCTGTCGCTGACCGAGGGAATCCTCCCGGCATATGTCCAGCTCCGTGGCGACTCGATCTTGGCGGACGCCGAGCAGAATGCACGACATGCGCTGGCGATCGACTCCACGCTCGCGGCGGCGCACCTCGCGTTGGCGAATGCGCTGACCAGTCAGCTGCACCCCGCCGAGGCGGAGCCGGAGTTCCGCACCGCGATCGCCCTCGATCCGCGCAACGTGACCGCCCGCCAGTGGCACGGCGACAACCTCAATGTCCTCGGCCGCTCCGACGAGGCGATCAGTGAAAACCGGGCCGCGACGAATCTCGATCCCCTGTCGGCGGTAGCGTACAACGACCTGAGCTACTCGCTCGTCTGCGCCCACCGCTTCGACGAGGCCGCACGAGCCGCCCAACGGGCACTGGAACTCGATCCGACATTCGTGTACAGCCTCATGTATCTCGGAGAAGCACTGGCCTTCATGGGCAAGTCCGACAGTACGCGGGTGATGGTCGATCGTCTTTTCCTGGCCGACTCCTTGGCGCCCAACGTCCGCGCCATGCACGCGTGGGTCCTGGCACTCGGCGGAGACCGGGCCGGGACGGAACGCCAACTGGGCATCATTGCGGCGGATTCGTCCGCGGGTTCCCACGACATCGATCTCGCGATCGTCGACGGCGCGCTCGGCCGCAAGGCGGTGGCGCTCGACGCACTCGACCGGGCGGTCAGGTCCCGTTCGTTCTATATCGCCGAAAGTGCCATCGGCTGTGACCCGCTCTTCTCACCACTCAGCGATGAGCCGCGAATGGCAGCCATCCTCAAGCAGGCCGGCCAGGTGGCCTGCACCGGCAAGGTGAAGTGGCCGATCCCGCCGGGGCCGGGCGAACCATGACCATCGAACGCCTATCCACCGCCCTGGCCGACCGCTACACCATCGACCATGAACTCGGCGCGGGCGGCATGGCGACGGTGTACCTGGCGCACGACATCAGGCACCACCGCCAGGTCGCCATCAAGGTGTTGCGGCCGGAACTGGCCGCGGTCATCGGCGCCGAACGTTTCCTGGCCGAGATCAAGACCACGGCCAATCTGCAGCACCCGCATATCCTGCCGCTGCACGATTCGGGAGAGGTTGACGGAACCGTCTTCTATGTCATGCCGTTCGTCGAAGGCGAGTCGCTGCGCGACCGGCTGACCCGCGAACACCAGCTTCCCGTGGCCGACGCGGTACGCATCGCCACCGAGGTCGCCGGCGCCCTCGACTACGCTCACCGGCACGGGGTGATCCACCGCGACATCAAGCCGGAGAACATCCTGCTGCACGACGGCCAGGCGCTGGTGGCCGACTTCGGCATCGCGCTCGCCGCCAGCCGTTCCGAAGGCGGTACCCGGATGACCGAAACAGGAATGTCGCTGGGCACGCCGCACTACATGAGTCCCGAACAGGCGATGGGCGAGCGCGAGATCACCGCACGCACCGACGTCTACGCGCTCGGCTGCGTGTTGTACGAAATGCTGGTGGGCGAGCCGCCGTTCACCGGTCCCACCGCGCAGGCGATCATCGCGCGGGTGATGACCGAAGAGCCGCGCAGCCTCACCGTGCAGCGCAAGACGATTCCACCCGGTATCGAAGCGGTGGTGCGCACCGCACTGCAGAAACTCCCGGCCGACCGCTTCGCCTCGGCCGCGGAGTTCGCCGAGGCCTTGCAGCATCCGGAGCGGGCGACGGCAACGATGGCGGCCGTTTCGGCGCCACGTATGCCGACCCGGCGCACCTGGTTGATGCTGGCTGGCGTGGCCGTCATCGCCCTGGCGATCGGTCTTGGCGTCGGACGCCTGGGGCGACGATCGCCACGCGGCGATGCCGGCGTCGTGCGCGCCACGCTCTCCCTCGGCGACAGCGCGACCATCCAGAACATCCAGAATGCCGTCCTGGCGATCTCGCCCGATGGCCGACGCGTTGCCTTCGCGGGCCAGGCCGGGACGCAGTCGTCGCTCTGGATGCGCGACCTCGCCGACGACCAGGCTCGCGCGCTGCCCGGCACCCGCGTCAGCGCGGCACCGTTCTTTTCGCCGGACGGCGAGTCCGTCGGATTCATCACCGGCGGCACGGGAGGGACGCTGCTCGCGGCGAACATCATGGTGACCGCCGCCACCGGTGGCGCGGTACGCACCGTGATCCAGGGCCAGGCCGCAGGCTTCGGCGCGAGTTGGGGCGATGACGGGTACATCTACTTTGCGGATCCATCGCACGGCCTGGCGCGCGTGCCGGCGGCCGGCGGTGCGATCGAGGTGGTTTCGCATCCCGACTCCAGCAAGGGCGTGCTCGAAGAGGACTTTCCCGATGTGCTCCCGGGATCGCGCTTCGCGATCGTGTCGGTATGGAAGGGCAATCTCAACGGCATCCGTATCGGGGTCGTCGACCTCCGGAACGGACATCTCACCGACCTGACCAGCGGCTCGTACGGGCGGTACGTGGCGCCGGGATTCCTCGCGATCGGTAGCGCCACTGGCGACGTGCTCGTCGGGCGGTTCGACCCCCGGCGTGGTGTGCTGATCGGGGCGCCGGCCCTGGTGCTGTCTGGAGTGCAGCGGGAAGGGATCAACGGGACGGTGCAGTTCGCCGTGTCCGCAAACGGTACCCTCGTCTACGCGGCGGGGGGCTCGGCGAGCGACCGGCTGGTCTGGGTGAACCGCGACGGCGGTGTCACGCCCGTCGACTCGACGGCGGATGGCCTGCTGACGACGGTGGCGCTCTCCCCGGATGGCACGCGGGCGGCGGTCGCTCGGATCGAGGCCGCGGGCCCCGCCGTATGGATCCAGCAACTCGCCACCGGCGCACTCACCCGGCTCAGCATCAACCAGACCGACGCCGACCGGGCAGCATGGACGCCCGACGGGAAGAGTGTCGCCTATCTCGGTTCGAACAACGGCCACCGCACCGTCTGGATCCGGCGTGCCGATGCCAGTGACACCGCCACCGCGATGTCGCCGCCGGGACTCGACCTCGACGAAGTGCTCTTCGATCCGCGGGGTCGCTACACCATCTACCGCAGCTTCGGGAGCGGTGTCGGCACCCGGCGCCTGCTGATCACTCCCTCACGCGCGGACAGCGCGCCGCGACCGCTGGTCAGCGCCAAGTACGACAACTACGCCGCGACACTCTCGCCCGACGGCAACTGGCTGGCCTACAACACCGAGGAATCGGGGCAGCCCGAGGTCGTGGTGCGGCCGTTCCCTCACGTCGATTCGGCGCGGTTCGCCATCTCCGTGGGTGGCGGCGTCGAACCGCTCTGGCGTCGCGACGGCAAGGAGCTCTTCTACCGCAGCCAGCGCGGCGACATGTTCGCGGTGCCGACCACCATCGGGGCGACCTTCACCCACGGTCAGCCCCAGCGGCTCTTCGCGAATCCCGGCCTGCTGCTGGGCCTGTACTTCCGGACCTACGACGTCAGCCCCGATGGCAAGCGCTTCCTGATGGTTTCCTCGGGGGACCGCGGATCGCACGAGCTCGCGATGGTCCTCCACTGGACGACAACGCTGCAGCAACTGGGGAAGTGACACCCTTCCGCTATTCGTCCCCCAGTTTCCGCAACAGACGATCAAGCTCACGGCGCTCTGCGACACTGAGCAGGCCCAGAATCCGGGCCTCATTCCCGGCGTGCAGCACCACCGCTTTGTCAGCCAACGCCTTGCCCTTCCGCGTCAGCCGCACGAGCGTCGCCCTCCGATCGTCGGGGTCGGGGCGCCGCCCGATCAGATCGGCTTCCACCATCCGATCGACTCGCTTGGTCATCCCCCCCGACGTCAGCATCACGGTGCGGAGCAGTTCGGTGGGATTGAGCTGGTACGGCGGGCCGGCCCGGCGCAGCGCGGCGAGAACGTCGAACCACCCCGCCTCCAACCCCAGCGCCCTGAGCGGTGGCGCCAGACGCTCCTCGGCGAGCTGGACCACCCGGAAGAGGCGCCCCATGAGCGCCAGCGCCCACAGGTCGAGCCCGGGGCGCTCGCGGCGCCATTGCCGCAGGACTTCGTCGATGGGATCCGTGCCCGGGCTGGCCATTGACCGGATAGTAACCGGCTGATAGCTTCTTGGCAACTATCTTACTAGGAAGATAAATGCCTGCCTCCTCTCCAGCGGTACCGGATCGTTCGCCCCGCACGCTTCCCGCCACCATGCTCGCGCTCCGCCTCCATCCGCCCGGCGGCGTCGACGCGCTATCGCTCGACCGGATCACCACGCCTCACCCGGGACCCGGCGAGGTGCTGGTACGAGTCCACGCCGCCGCCATCACCCGCGACGAACTGACCTGGTCGACCGACCGCCTGCCCTGCATCCCGTCCTTCGAGGTGTCGGGCGTGACGGTTGCCCTCGGCGATGGCGTGGACACGATCCGCATCGGCGATGCGGTCTTCGGCCTGACCCCGTTCGACCGGGAGGGTGTTGCGGCCGAATTCGCGGCCGTGCCAGCGCGGTGCCCGGCACCGAAGCCCGCGGGCCTCGATCACGTGACGGCCGCCGCCGTGCCGATGGCGGGCCTCACCGCCTGGCAGGCGCTCTTCGACCATGGAGCGCTGCGACCGGGCGAACGGGTGGTGATCACCGGCGCCGCCGGCGGCGTGGGTCACGTCGCGGTACAACTGGCCCGCTGGCGCGGCGCCCATGTCATCGCCGTGGCGCCGGCGACGCGTCACGCGTTGCTGCGACAGCTCGGTGCCGACGACGTGGTCGAACGTCGCGAAGCACTCCGGGCGGGCAACCTCGGCGCCGTCGATCTGGTCTTCGATACGACGGGAGGCGAGCTGCTTGCCGCGGCATCGGGTCTTCTCGGGCCCGGGGGCAGGATCGTCACCGTTTCCGAATCGCCGCCTCCGGGTGTGGCCGCCGACTACTTTGTGGTGACGCCGAACCGCGAGCAACTTCTCGAACTCCTGCCGCTGCTCGCAAATGGCTCGGTACGGGTGATCGTCGACTCGGTGTTCCCGATTGCCGAGGCGCGGGCGGCGTTCATGCACGTCGCGGCGCGGGAGAAGTCGGGAAAGGTCGTGCTCAGGGTGACCGATGAATCAGCGTGAGAAGGCGGTGATGTTCCGGGCGCTGCACGCCGGCCCGGCATTCGTCATTCCTAATCCGTGGGACGCCGGCAGCGCGCGGATGCTGGCGGGCATGGGATTCAAGGCCCTGGCGACGACCTCATCCGGCTTCGCGTTCACGCTGGGGCGCCGTGACGGCGGTGCGACGCTCGCGGACATGGTGGCGCATGCCCGGGCCGTCGACGGCGCAACGGCGCTCCCCGTATCCGTCGACCTCGAAAACGGCTACGGCCCGCGCCCCGAAGACGCCGCGCGCGCCATCGCGCGGATTGCGGAGTCGGGTGCCGTCGGCGGATCGATCGAAGACTGGGACCGCGACGGCGAGTTCATCTACGACATCAATCACGCTGCTGAGCGGGTCCACGCCGCCCTCGAGGCGGCGCGGCGGCTCGACTTCCCGTTCGTGCTGACGGCCAGGGCGGAGAATTTCGTTCACGGTCATCGCCACCTCGACGACACGATCGCGCGGTTGCGGGCCTACGAGCGCGCCGGCGCCGATGTGCTCTTCGCACCGGGACTGGAGACGGTCGACGACATTCGCACGGTGTGTGGCGCGGTGTCGAAGCCGGTGAATGTGCTGGCACGCCGCAGTCTCACCGTTGCGGCGATTGTGGCCGCCGGCGCACAACGGATCAGCCTGGGCGGTGCACTGACCTGGGTGGCCGTCGATGCCCTGATCAAGGCGGCGACCGCGATTCGTGATACCGGCGATCTTTCGGTGCTGATCGGCAGCAATCCCTCCGACCGCTGGTAGCGCCAGCTCGGGCGTGGTCGGTGCACCAGAAGGGGCCCTCGGGAACGCCGTGGCGAGGTAGATTCTCTGGTCGTTCATCGCCACGATCTCCAGAGCAAGGAGGCTCCCGATGCCATCGATCACCCGGAACCTGACGAGGTCGTTCAGCGTCGTCGTCGCGTTCGCACTCCTTCCGCTACACCGGGCGCTGCCGCAATCGGTCGATTCACTGCCGCCAGCTTTGTCCGCCCGGCTCGCCACTGCCATTACCGACGTCATCGACAACACCCAGGTGCCGAGTGCGTCGGTCGGGATCGTGCAGAACGGCCGGATCGTCTATGTCCGGGCCTTCGGCAAGGCCGGCCTCTCCCCGTCCCGGGCGGCATCGCCCGCGATGCACTACGCCATCGGGTCGATCAGCAAGCAGTTCACCGTGGCGGCGGTCATGCTGCTCCAGCAGCAGGGAAAGCTTTCGATCGACGACCCGGTGTCGAAATGGTTCCCGGAACTCACGCGATCGAACGAAGTCACCCTGCGCAATCTCATGTCGCACACCTCGGGCTACGAGGACTATGCGCCGCAGGACTACACCATTCCCGCGTGGACCAGGCCGACGTCGGCCGACAAGATCGTGCACGAATGGGCCACCAAGCCGCTCGACTTCGATCCCGGGACGCAGTACCAGTACAGCAACACCAACTTCAACATCGTCGGGTTGATCGTCGAAAAGGTGAGCGGCGAACCGTTCTGGCAATTCCTCGAATCGCAGGTTCTGCAACCGGTCGGGCTGCCCAACACCATCGATCTCGACACCCAGCACAGCCTGCTCGAACCGACCGGGTATTTCCGGCATGCGCTGGGGCCGTTGCGCCCGGCGCTGATGGAAGCGCCGGGGTGGTATTTCGCGGACGGCGAGATGGCGATGCCGGTCGGCGATCTGCTCAAATGGGATGTATCGGTGATGAACGAGACGCTGCTCTCGCATGCATCCTACGCCGCCATGGAAGCGCCGACCAGGCTCAAGGACGGCAAGACGAGCAACTACGGACTGGGGTTCAGTATCGGCGCGTGGAACGGTCACCGCGTCGTGGCCCACAGCGGTGAGGTCGGCGGTTTCGTCGCCGCGAACTATGTCCTCCCCGACGACAAGATCGCTGTCGCGGTGCTGACCAACCAGGAGGCGAGCCCGGCAGCGGGGATGATCGGACAGGCGATCCTCGGCCTGGTCGGCCCGGGGTCGGTGACCAGTTCCGACGCTGACAGCGCCGAGTCGCTGGCGCGCCAGGTGCTCGCCGGGCTGCAGCACGGCACCATCGATCGCTCCCGCTTCACCGCCAACTGCAACTTCTACTTCGACCAGCAGGGACTTGCCGATTACCGGACATCGCTCGGTCCCCTCGGCCTCATCCAGAGTGTTCACCAGACCTCGAGATTCGACCGCGGTGGCATGACCTATCGCGGCTTTGCGGTCCAGTTTGCCGGCGGCATGCACGTCAATCTCTCGACCTTCACCGTTCCGGACGGGCGCATCGAACAGTTCCTGGTGGAACCGGCCAACTGACCGGATGAGCTGCCGCCTCTCGCCCGGCATCGGCTGAAGACGTATGTTCGCCGCCATGAAACCCAGAGAACTCACCATCCGCGGGCTGGTTCTCGGCGCCCTGCTCACCACCGTCTTTACCGCCGCCAACGTCTATCTCGGACTCAAGGTCGGCCTCACCTTCGCCTCGTCCATTCCCGCTGCGGTGATGTCGATGGCGGTGCTGAGCGCGGTGAAGAATTCGTCGATCCTCGAGAACAACATCGTCCAGACGGTCGCATCCGCCGCTGGTACGCTGTCGGCCATCATCTTCGTGCTGCCGGGCCTCGTCATCGTCGGGTGGTGGACCGGCTTCCCGTTCTGGCAGTCCTTCCTGATCTGCGTCAGTGGTGGCGTGCTCGGTGTGCTGTTCACCATTCCGCTCCGACGCGCGCTGGTCACCAACTCCGACCTGCCCTACCCGGAAGGCGTGGCCGCCGCCGAAGTGCTCAAAGTCGGATCCGGCACTCGCGGCGAAGTGAAGGACGACACCGGTGAAGCGCGTGAGGGACTGACCGCGGTGATCCTCGGCACGGTGGCGTCGGCGGGACTCGCCATTCTCACCGCCACGCGCGTCGCCGCCGCCGAAGTCGACCGTTATTTCGCGCTGGGCGGCGGCGCATCGAGCGGCTACGACATCGCGTGGTCACTGGCGCTGCTCGGCGCCGGACACCTGGTTGGATTGTCCGTCGGCGTCGCGATGCTCGTCGGGCAGATCATCTCGTGGGTCATCGCCGTGCCGATCCTGACGGCGACACAACCGGCGGCTGCCGGGGTGACGCTCGCGCAGCACACGGTGACGCTCTGGAGCACGCAGGTCCGCTTTGTCGGTGCCGGCGCCATCGGCATCGCCGCGATCTACACCCTCGCCACGCTCGCCAGGCCGGTCCTTGGCGGTCTCGTCAGCACGCTCGCCGCGTCGCGCGCCGCCGAAGTGGGCGATGACCGTGACCGCGATCTCTCGCCGTCGTGGATTGTCGCCCTGGCCGCGGTCTGCCTCGTCATCACCGCGATCCTCGCATTCACGTTCGCGCGCTCGACGGTCCTGGCACCGAACGCCTGGCGACTGACGCTCGTGGCCGTGCCGTTCGTGCTGCTGGTGGGGTTTCTGATCGCAGGCATCTGCGGGTACATGGCCGGTCTCATCGGCGCGTCGAACAGCCCGGTCTCCGGAGTCGGCATTCTGTCGATCGTGATCTGCGCCTCGCTGCTGGCGCTGGTCGTGACACCGACCGACGTGACCCGGCCCGCGCTGGTGGCGCTCGCGCTGTTCATCACGGCGATCGTCTTTGCCTGCGCCACGATCTCCAACGACAACCTGCAGGACCTCAAGACCGGCCAGCTGGTCGGCGCGTCACCCCGGCGGCAGCAGATCGCGCTCATCGTCGGGGTCGGTGCGGGTGCGCTGGTGATTCCGTGGGTGCTCAACCTGCTTGCCAGGGCGTACGGCTTTGCCGGTGCGGCAAATGTCGGCGTCATCGCCCCCAATCCGCTCCCCGCGCCGCAGGCTACGCTGATTTCCGCGCTGGCCAAGGGCGTCATCGGCGGCAAGCTCGAATGGAACATGATCGGCATCGGCGCGCTCGTCGGCGTGGGGCTCATCCTGCTCGACACGCTGCTGGGCCGGATGCACAAGCTCCGCATTCCGCCCCTTGCCGTCGGCATCGGGATCTATCTGCCGATGTCGGCGACATCCGCGGTGATCGTCGGCGCCCTCATTTCGCACTGGTTCGTTCGCAAGGCCGCTGCGACACCGAATCCGGGCCGTACCACGCGGCTCGGCACCCTGGTGGCATCGGGGTTGATTGTCGGCGAAAGTCTCTGGGGCGTGCTCAACGCCGGACTCATCGTGGCGACGTCGAAGGAGGCGCCGATCGGGCTGGTGCCGGAGTCGTTCGCGGCGGCACCGTGGCTCGGGCTGGCCGGTTTCGTAGGCTTGACCGTGTGGCTCTACCGGTGGATGCTGCGGCGAGGGGCCGCCGCGCCGGCGGCCTGATGGGTGTCGCCGTCACGTGCCTGATTCGAACAGCTTCAGGTCGACCGCTTCTCCCATCGCGCGGTAACCGGCGTCGCCGGGGTGGAGGTGGTCGCCGCTGTCGTACTTCGGCAGGAAGCGCGTGGGGTGGGCCGGATCGCGCACCAGGGCATCGAAGTCGATGACCCCGTCGTACGCGCCGCTGGTCCGGATCCATCGGTTGATCGCTTCCCGCTTCGCTTCACCGGCGGCGCTGAAGTAGTTGCAGCCTTCGAACGGCGTCAGCGTCGCACCGTAGATCCGGAGTCCATGGTCGTGCGCCCGCGCGATCAACTGCTGCAGCCCCGCGATGATCTCGGCGGCGCTCACGTCCTGATCCTTGTAGTCGCGGAATGACGAGAACCCGATGTCGTTGATTCCCTCCATGACGATGACGTACTTCACCCCCGGCTGCGCGAGCACGTCGCGATCGAAGCGGGACAGTGCGTCCGGTCCCGACATGTCGTGCAGAATCCGGTTGCCGCTGATGCCTTGGTCGACGACTGCAAGTCGGCCGAGCAGCTGCGAGGCGCCCAGCTTCCGCGCCAACGCGTTCGGCCAACGCGCGTTGGCGTCGACGGTCGAGCCATAGCCGTCGGTGATGGAGTTGCCGAGCGTCACGATCGCCATGGCATTCGAAGGCGCGCGCACGCTGACGCCGCTCACGAAATACCAGCTTTGCGAGGTCGTGTCGACAGGGAGCGCCGCGTCGGCGGTGTGATTGCCCCGAGCGGAAACGTACGACGTTGCCATCGCCAGTTCGTGGTAACTCGATGCGGGTGCCGAGTCGGGCAGAAAGAGCGAAATTGCCACGTCTGTGAGCGGTGTCAGATGCATCACCACGGGATCGCTCAACATCGGCGCGCCGGCGGGGATGGTGACGGACGAGTCGCCGGCGAACGTGAGCGTGCGGCCGCTGCCCTGAACGATATTCGCGCCGCCGGCGGAGAGCGCGACCCGGGCCGAACCGATCCGGAGCGACGTCTGGCCGAACTCGTTCGACAGTCGCACGCGGACGGTGTCGCCGCCCATGCTGATGCGCACCACCTGGCGAATGGTCTGATCATCGAACGCCTTCAGTGACGGCGTGTCCGACGACGGACCGCCTTCGGCGCTTGCCCCCCAGGTGCCGACCCAGTGGCGGTCTTGGGCGCGGACAGCTTGCGGCGCCAGGAGCAGCAGCCCGGCGACGATGACAAGCACAACCCCGGCGTTGACCCGATGCCTCCTGAGCCGCCACGTTGGCAGTGTCATTGGCCCGCCGCCAACTGGAGCGACTTCTTCTCGTTCAGCAACCGTATGGTGCGGCCGCCGACCTCCTTGGCATCCGCGCCCTGCACGATGAGCTGCTTCAGCTCGACCGGTGTGAGCTTCGGATGCAACGCGAGCAGCTTGGCGGCCAGGTTCACCACCTGCGGTGAGGCCATGCTGGTGCCGCTCCACTTCTGCTTCTGGCCACCGGGCAACACGCTTTCCACTTCGTACCCGTCGGCGTAGACGTCGACCTTCCCGAATGATGTGAACGCCGCCTGGTCGCCGGCCTGGTCCACCGCCCCCACGGTGATGGTGTTGGGGAGGTCGAACGACGCCGGCAGGGTCGCCGTGAAGGCGTTGTTGTTGTCGCTGTTCCCGGCGGCGGAGATGAAGAGCACGCCCGGCGCGCTGGCCATTGCGTTGCGGAAGGTGTCGGCGACGATGGAGAAGTATTTCGCCGCCAGGGCCTTCCGTTCCTCGTCCGACTTTCCGATGCGATTCACCTCGAGCATCTGCTGCATGTCGTCCTGGCTGATGCCCCAGCTCATGTTGACCACGCGCACATCGGTCCGCTTGTAGTACTCGATATCCTGGCGCATCGCCGCCGCGTAGCCGTCCGCGAACGCCTGAGTCGGCGCCGGCGGAATCATCTGATACGGGAATTCCAGACGGTCGACCTGCAGCCGGATCGCCGGATTTCCGCGCGATGCGATCCCCGCGACGTGGGTGCCGTGGGCATAGTTGGTGTAGAACTCGAATCGTTCGTAGAGCGGTTTCACCTGGGCCGGGGCAAGCGACGCGATCTTTGCCTGTACCGCCCGCGCCGCGGGCGTATTCAGATGCGCCTGCAGATCGTCGAATCCTTCGATTTGTGTCGCGGCGGTATCCATGTCGGCCTGGGTGTACGGCGCCAGTGGACGCAGCACGCCCGGCACTTCCTTGCCATCCCACGTCCACCCGATGCCGTGGACGTCGTCGACATATCCGTCGTGATCGTCGTCCTTGCCGTTCCCGGGAATCTCCTTCGGGTTGGTCCAGATCCGGCCCGGAAAGAGGCTCACATCGGTTCCTACGTCACTGATGGCCACGACCACCGGCGTCAGTCCGGTGCGGCTGTCGAGCGATACGTCCCGCGCGGCCCAGATGTCGGCCTTCTCGACGTGATGCGCATCGATGACCCGGTTGAGTTCTGCCATTGCCGCATCGCGGTAGGGATAGAGCCGCCGCAGCGCGACCGCGGAATTCACCAGGCTGGTGGCAATATCCTCCGAAATCGAACCGCTCATCGACGCCGAGTCGTCGCTGGCCTGGACCATGCCGATCACGAGACCGGGCGCCAGCGTCGCGAGACCTCCGCTGGTCGATTTGAGTTCCGCCTGCACCGTGTCATACGGCAGCGCATCGAGCTCCCGCCGGAGTGTGGCGGAAAAGACCGCCGCCGCGCCGGCGGCGGGGGCGCGTGAAGCCGCCACGATGGCGCGGAGCATCACGCCATTGAGCAGTCGCTCGGCCGGCTTGCTCTGCAATCGGCCGGCGCTGTCGGAATACGCCAGGGCCGCGGCGTATTCGCCGCGCAATAATGCGATGCTCGCCAGGGTGGCGTAGTCGTCGCGTCGGGTCGTCTGGTCCCGGATGTCGTAACGGCCCAGGTCGCTCTTGAGATCTCGACCGAGCACGGCCGCCAGCCGGTCCATGGCGGCGCTGTCCTGGACGATCTTCGACGCCGGCTCGGTGACCCGGTAGCTGTGTACCGGAAGCTCGCTGGCTTTGGTGATGACCGGCTTCTGTGCCGAAAGGTGGGACGCGGGAAGGGTGACAATCGCGGCGGCCGCGACCAGCAGCGAATGCGTGCGGTGGCTCATCGGTGATACCCCGGATTGAAAGCGAAGTACGTTGCGCGGGCAAACGGCTCCGCGGACGATACGACCCGGGGCGTCGATCGGCAATGCAGGGCCGCTGCCGACGGCAGCGGTAGCGAGCCCCGCCTGGCGCAACCTCGACGCCGCCGTCCAGGCGGCCACCTGGTCGCACGATGGCCGCTGGGTGGCTTACGTGTCGAATGACGCCGGAGAAGACGAGATGTACGTTCGGCCCTTCCCGACTGGTAATCGCAGCCGCTGGCAGGTGTCGTACGGCGGCGGTGGGCCCGGACCCTCAGGCAGGCGCGCCCCTTCCCCACGCCTCCCGATACCCCACCACGCAGTGCCAGACGGCAATCGCCGCGACGC
Source organism: uncultured Gemmatimonadales bacterium (assembly GCA_963697065.1). Lineage (GTDB taxonomy): Bacteria > Gemmatimonadota > Gemmatimonadetes > Gemmatimonadales > GWC2-71-9 > Palsa-1233. The sequence continues at coordinate 863,344 of CAVOMQ010000001.1, read as the reverse complement.
CGCCGGCGAATACCACCATGAAGCCGGTCCCCAGGTCGGGCCAGGAGTGCGTGGTGAAGTTCGCGACCTGCTTGGTGCCGATCACGACCGGCATGAACGGCGCAATGTTGACCGGTGCGTGCGGATCGAGATCATGGCCGAAGACGTACAACTTGTAGACGAACCGGATGAACGAGAACACGGCGACGTAGCCGCTCAGCACGCTCAGATCGATCAACGAGCGCACTTTCCCCACCATGGCCGCCCGCAGCGTCAGGATGCCCAGGAGCCCGACGGCGAACGGAATCCAGTCCAGGTCCGAAAACTGGCTTCGCTCGATCGGCCGCATTCCGATGTAGTGATTGAGTTCATTGATCTCCTGAATGTCATGTCCGCCGTGGCCACCGCCGAGCTTGTAGGCGTACACGTCCAGGTAGAGGCCGTGCGGATACTGTGGCGCCTCCATGCTGATCCGCCACAGCGGCCGCCAGAAACTCAATGCCAGTGGAACGACGAGGAACGCCAGCAGAATCCGGCTCCGGAACCGGATCGGTTCGTCGAGAAACGCCTCGAAGCGGTCCACCAACGGCCGCAGTCTGATTTCCAACTTCGTCATCAGCGCCTCCTGGCGGCCGGCCGGCCGCCGTCCATTACACCAGATCACCGCGCCGCAAGCTCCGGCGTGCTGCACCCCATGCCACCGTTCCGATCGCCGTCGGCCACAGGACACCGATCGCCGACAGCCAGGTCGACCCCAGGCCATGATAGAGGAAGTACCCCACCGGCCCGAGCGTGTTCAGCGTCGGGTCGGCGCCCGAAAGCAGTGCCAATCGCGCCATTTCCACCGGATTGAGAGCGGCAAGCACGAAGACCGCCACCGTCGGCAGTCTCCAGCTCAACATCGCGCCGACCAGGCCGAAGTCGACCAACGCCACCGCCGAAACCCAGATCAACAGCAGGTATACCTGAATCCGGTCCGGTTCATTCACGCTGACGGAAACCAGCAAGCCGATTCCCGTGAAACTCCACAGCAGCGCTCCGGATACCAGCAATGCCAGCCCCACGAACAACCATGGAACGGGTTGGCCGAACCCCCGTCCGCCTATCAATGCCACGCTCGGCATCAGCACCAGCAACGGGACGAAGAGCGCGAGGAAGCGGACGGCGGTCACCGCACGCAGGTAATCGTCGCGCCCGATCGGCTGGCCGAACAACAGCTCCAGCGTGCCATCACGTCGCGCCCGGCTGATCACCAGACCGGTCGCCGTCAACGCCAACAGCGGCAGGAACACCGCCAGGGCGATACTCAAGGAGAGCAGCACACGCGGCATTCCGGTGAACGACACCACGTCCGACTCGCGAGACCCCAACGCCACGAATACCACGGCGAGCGTTGCGTACAGCCCGATGCAGAACAACAGCCAGCGCGACCGCAGCACGTCGCCAAGCTCCAGCCGCGCCAGTGCCGCAAATCGCGCCAATCCGGACGGCAGGGCGTCAACGGGTCGCAGGTCCGTCACGGTGTTCATGCCGACGCCGCCTTCCCACCGGCGCAGCGAACGGTCTGCTGGACTTCCTGCCACCACCCGTCCCGATGCAGGTGACGCGCCACCTCGGGCGATGCAACGGGCGCGTCGAGCACGATGGTGCCGTGTTCGAGGGCGATGACGCGGTCCACAAGGCGGCGGACTTCCTCCAGCCGGTGCGAACTGAGCAACAGTGTCGCGTCGGCGGCGCGCTCGCGGTACAACCGGAAGAATGCTTCGCGTGCTTCGCCGTCGAGGCTTGCCGTCGGCTCGTCGAGAATCAGCAGCGACGCCGGGCCGGCGAACGCCAGCGTCAGCAGGAGCTTCTGCCTGGTTCCGCCGGACAGCGTCCGCACTGGGCGCCGGTGGAGGGCGTCGATGTCCAGACCCACTTCCGCGGCGGTATGGCGGATCACGTCCAGATCCAGTCGGCGCAATGCCGCCACGGCCCGCAGCAGTTCGCCCACTGTCGCGCCGAAGTTCGGCGCCGTCTGGGGCACGTACGCCAGACGGGACGCGAGGCGCATCCGGTGCTGGAACGGATCCAACCCGTCCAGACTGACCATGCCCTCACAACGCACGATCCCCAGCACGGCCCGCACCAGCGTGGACTTCCCGGACCCGTTCGGTCCGACCAGGGCGACGCGTTCGCCGGGGTCGACCATTGCGCTGATGCCGCGCAGCGCCTCCACGTCACCGAATCGCTTGGTGACGTCCCGCAGTTCGATTTTCATGGACGCAACTCACCTCTCTCGACGGGAGCCGTCATACGCGGCAGTCCGTCGCGCAGCAGCGTGGCCGGCTCCAGTATCGGGAAGACCCGGGCAGCGACGTCCAGCAGGTCCAGGACGATCGTGCCCCGGAAGAACGCCAACTGCGGATGCTCCGCCACCAGCTGTCCGGAGAAATCCTGCAATTCATACGCGACGTCGCCGATGCCGTCGCCGTTCAAGTCGTAGCCCTGGTAGTCGTCGAAATAGTTGCCGCGCCATGACACGCCCTCCGCCGTTCCCCGCCCCTCCACCGCGACCTGGACCGCGTTGCCCTCGAACGCATTGTCGAAGAAGGCGTTGCGATGTTCGCTGCTGTGAAACGTGACGCCCGCAGCGCAACCGACAAATCGATTGCCGCGAACAAGCACCGAGTCGCCCTCGCGGAACGGTGACGTATCGAGATACAGGCAATTCCGGTCGTGAATGAAGCGGTTGCCTTCCACCCGGAGATTGCCCGATTCCTTGACGCCGAGCCCCATCCCGTCGTCGGCCACGTTGTCGCGGATGGTGGTATTCCGCAGCGTGACGCCCCGCGAATACATCACGAACACCCCGACCACATTGTCGTGATAGTCCGCATCCGCGACCGTGCAGTCGTCGGAATACATGAAGTGCGTGGCATACCGACTCCCGACCACGCTGTTCCCCGCGATCGTGTTCCCCGGCGAATACCACACCAGGATGTCCCGCGAATCGATGAGCCGGTTGCGTATCACCCGCGAATCCCGCACTTCCCACAGCCGGATGCCGTCACCCCTGATCCCAACCGGCAAGTCGCCAAGTCCGGCGATGCGGTCGTCCGCGATGACCACGCTGTCGGATTGCTCGGCGATGATACCGAAGAGGGCGTCCCGGATCGTGAGTCGCCGGACCTGCACCCTTCGACCCCGGAGATACACCGCGGCGTCCATCTTGTCGTAACGCCGGCCGCTGCCCGCGACGGTGAAGCCGTCGAGCACCACGTCGTCGGCCAGCACCCGGAGCGTTGTCCCGGTGTCGGACGACTCCAGAAGTGCGCCGACGGGGCCGAGCAGGATCACGGGCCGCGTGATCGTCAATGGGGCGCGATACGTACCGGTCACGAGACAGAGCACGGCGCCCGATGGTGCGGCGTCGATCACGGATTGCAACGCCGCCCCGGGCGGCACGACCTGGCCCCCCGGAGGACACGCGGCGACGGCCCGCACCGCGGGGGTGACGACAACGGCAGGCATCGGAGCGGACCCGCGGTTGCCCATTGCCGGCGCAACAACGAAGCCCAGAACCGCCGCCGCGCCCGCCATCGTCACCCACCCCCGTGTCGTCACCGCGTCTACTCCTTGACGAGCAGGTAGCCCATCATCTCGAGGTGCAACGCCGAGCAGAACTCGGTGCAGTAGTACGGGAAGACGCCGGCCCTGTCGGCCACGATGGTCACGTTCGCCGTCTTGCCGGGCTCGAGGCTCAGATTGACGTTGTATTGCCCCAGCCCGAAGCCGTGCGTCGCATCCGGCGTCTGCTCCAGGTTGGTGATGTGGAAGTGCACCGTATCGCCTCGGGTGACCTCCACGCGGTCGGGCCTGAAGTGACTCCGCACCGCGGTCATGAAGACGTCGACCACGCGCCCGTGCCGTTCCACGCGCGCGTCGCTCTCCGTCGTCGTGGCGTTCGGATCGTGGGTGTGGGTCACCTGATTCTCGCCGACCGGCGTGTACATCTGCGACGCGTTCAGCTTGTCCGCGCTGATGATCTGGGCGTAATGCGGTTCGCCCAGGCCGATCGGCAGGTCGTACAACAATTGCATCTGCGGCCCGCTGATGTCGATCAGCTGCATGTTCTGCGGCATCAACGGCCCGACGTTGTTGAACCGGTCGATCGACCACTTGTCGAGTGCGATGACGTACTGTCCCTTGGGATGCTCGGTGTCCCCTTCCGGCGTCGCCAGGTGGCCGATGTTGTAATGGACCGGAATCTTCTCCAGCAATTTCATGTCCTTGAGCGACCACTTGGCGATCTTCGATTCGATGAAGAGCGACGTGTAGCCGTTGCCCTGGTCGTCCCACTGGGTATGCAACGGACCGAGGCCCAGTTCGACCTGCCCGTGCAGCGCCGTCTGGAAGCCGATGATCGGCACTCCGTAGGGATCGTTGCCCTCGAACGCCTTCGCGGTGATCGCCTGCAGGATCTTCGACCAGTCGTACACCGTCTCATGGGTGTCGAGCTTGCCCGAGATCGCGATGTACCGGCCATCCGGGGTCACGTCCACGCCATGCGGGCTCTTCGGTTCCGGCACGAAGTACAACAATCCTTCGGCGATCGACGTGGCGAGCGGAATGACGCGTATCCCCTGGATCGTCACGGTCTTTCCGGCCTGGGCCGCGATCTGCGCCGCCTTCTTCCAGTTGATCACGTGCAGATAGTCCATGTCGTTCTGCGACGCCCCCGACTCCAGCGGCGGCTTCCCCTCCATGTCGCCACCGGTCGATCGCTCCGTGTTGAATGAATTGATGAACGCCCAGCCGTCGCTGGCGAGCTTGCCCGCGTCGGCCAGATCCTGCATGTAGGGCGGCAATTCCATCGCGAACGACTGCGCCGGATCGATCCGGCCCGCCGCGCGATCGAACTTCCAGAACATCACCGCGCCGCGGTACTTGTCGTTGTACTCCGAAATCGACTGGTAGCTGCCGTCGAGCGGCACCGGATACTGCCCGCCCTCGATGATGTAGTCGGTGTTCGGCGTCACGAACGTGCCGCCATGATCGGTGCCCAGCAGCGGCGAATGGACGATCTGCGTCGTCACGAAATCGGCCAGACTGATGACCGCCACGCGCGCGTTCGCCTTGTCGTTGATGAACAGGAACTTGCCGTCGTAGTCGCCGTTCGTTTCACTCAGCGCCGGATGGTGGCTGTCGCCCCACGTCAGGACGTGCCCCTTCGGCGACGAGTTCGCCAGCAGCGCTTTGGTCTGATCGTCGAACCCGTAACTCTGCCAGGGCTCCGGGGTGAAGACCCCGATGTACTTGAGGATCCGCATCGACGGCACGCCGATCACGATCACCTGACCGCTGTGGCCCCCGGAGGCAAACATGATGAACGGATCCATCCGGCCCGTCGGCGTGTAGGTCTTGAGCGCCGCGGTGACGTCCGCTTCGCTCAGCTTCCTGGCACGCATCAACGCGACCACTGAAGATCCCGCTCCAGCCCCGGCACTCCCACCGCCGCACCCGGCGAACGCCGCCGTCGCTCCCAGCGCGAGGAACCAACGCCCCGCGCGGTGGTACCACCGCTTCGTCGTCATGACTCCATCTCCGTCCCTGGTTGAGTTGCCGTCCGCCACGGCTACTGCGCCTTGCCGAACTTCCGCACGATTTCCCGAAGCGCCGCCACCACGTCCGGTTTGCTGGCCAGGTCGGGATTGGGCACCATCGCCGCACTCCGTCCCACCGCCGCTCCACCGTAGAGGATGGCGGTCTCGATTTCCTTGTCGGTCACGCTGTCCTGCCACGCCGTGTCGTGGTAATTGCGGGGCTTGGGATCGAGCGCCAGCGCCCCCGGGCCGTCACCGTGTCCCGTCAGACCGTGACAGACCGAGCAGCGCGTCGAGAAGATCTGCTGAGCCTGCTGTCGCGACGCGTCGGTGATCGTGACACTCGCCGTCACCGACGTGTCCGGGCCGGCCGTGTTGCCGCCAGCCCCGCCGGCACCACCTCCGCCATGCCCGCCACACGCGACCAACCCTCCCGCCACCATGATCACCGCCGCCCACCGCCCCATTACCCCTGGCGCCCGCATCGTCCGCCTCCGTTTCATGAAGTTCTATTCATCATATCTATATGATCTATTTAGAGACACCGCGCCTCCCGGCGCTGGTCGTATCGCTCAGCGCAGGGCGGCCTCCCGGGCGCCCGACTCCTTCGCCAGCTCGCCCACGGTGGTTTCGGCAAAGAACGTCCGGACTGCGGCGGAGACATTCTTCCATCGCGCATGGGCCAGGCAGGGATTCACGTCGGTGCAACGGGGCCGGCCGAGGAGACAACCCGGGTTCCCGGAGACGTCGCCGAAGGTTTCGACGACGCGCTGCAACGTGAGCCGGCGCGGGTCCATCGCGAGACGGAAGCCGCCGCCGGGTCCCCGGGTCGAGGCGAGGATCCCCGCTCGCGCCAGGGCGTGCAGAATCTTGGAGAGATAGTTCCGGGGAACATCCAGTGCAGCCGCGATATCGTCGACCCGGGCATACTCCCCCCCCGGTCTCGACCAGGAATAGCACCGCCTTCAAGGCGTAGGCTGCTGTCTGGGAAAGAATCACCGCGTCCACCCCGATATTAGGTCTATTGATCATGGTAATATGATGAATAGCGGGACGCAAGCGCCGCGGCAGTCCCGACGGTCGCCAGGCGACGCCGGACCCTCAGGGCTTCGTCACCCGCTTCCCGGTCTTGTCGAGCACCACCACCGGCGCGATTCCGGATGCCTTGACGGCGTCAGCGATCTTCGCGCCGTCGCCCACCACCAGGATCATCAGGTGCCCGGGGTCCATGTACTTCGACGTCATCGCCGCCACATCGGCCGCGGTCGTCGCCCGCACCGCCGCGATGTAGCTCGACCACCAGTTCTTCGGCAGGTCGTTGTCGACAATCTCCGACACCACGGCCGCCGTCCCCGCGTTGGACTGCAACTGCGATGGCAACGACAGCGTCAGCGAGTTCTTTGCCGCGGTGAGTTCGTCTCGCGGTGATCGGCATCGAGCCGGTCATTCCGCGGATCTGCTTCATCGCCTCGATCAGCGACGAGTCAGTCTTTTCCCGCGTCACCGCCCCCAGTGCCCGCTCCGATCCGGGACCCTTCATCCACGCCGAATACGAGTTGAAGCCGTAGCTCCAGCCGTGCAGTTCGCGGATGTCCGAATTGAGCCGCGACTGGAACATCCCGCCCAGGATGGCGTCCATCACGTCGATCGCCGGCATGTCGGGCGAATACTCCGGCGGAATCGTGCGCGCCAGGATGATTTCCGACTGCGGCTTGTCCGGCATGTCCACCAGGTAGATGGTGGTCGGTCCGGGTGCCGGTGCGGCCGGATAGCTGATGGCCAGCTTGCTCCCGCTGGCCGGCCAGGCACGGAACGCGCGTTCCAGTTTCGCCTTCGCGTCGCCCCGCGTCATGTCACCCACCACGTATACCGTGGCGCTGGCGGGCACGAAGAACGCCTTGGCGAGATTGGCCACGTCGTCGCGCGTGACCGCCTTGAGGTCGGCATCGTCCGTCACCCGGCCATACGGTTGGTCGCCGTACAACAGCTTGGGCGCAATCTCCGATGCCACGGTGCCCACCACGTCCTGCGCGCGGGTGTATGATGCGAGCGCCTGGGCCCGGAGACGTTCCAGCGCGGGCGCCGGGAAGGTCGAATGCAGCATCATGTCCATCATGATGGCCAGCGTCGAGTCGAACGTCCGTGACAACGACGAGAATGACGCGACACCCGATTCCTCGCCGATGCCGAACCCGACATTGGTGCCCAGGAGCGCCAATTCGTTGTTGAGCTCATCGGCCGTATGCGCCACGGTCCCTTCCCGCATCATGGCGCCGACGAACTGCGACACCCCGTCCTTCGTTCCCAGCTGATTGGTACCGCCCTGGAAATGGATCGCGAGCGAGACGATCGGCAGGTCGTGCTTTTCGACCACCACCAGGCGCGCCCCGTTCGAGAGCGTGTCCACCGTCCATGCGGGGATCTTCAGGACGGGCGTTGGCGCCACCGGCGGTGGCCTGGTGCGGTCGAGCGTTGCCCCTTGCGCCACGAGTGCGCCGGGAATCAGTCCCGCAAGGACGACGACCGCGAGGAACTGCATGCGATGTTTCACTGGCCCACCTCCTGCCTGGATGCAAAGGGCGAGGTGACCGGCGTCGATTGATCGGCGTGCGACGCCAGGTTGCGCTTCCCCATCGGCACCGCCGAAAGCACGATGCGGTCCGGCCCGAGATACTGGTTGGCCACCCGCTTCACGTCGGCCGCCGTCACCGCCAGCGTTTCGGTGATGTCGGTGCGGTACCACGACGGGTCGTCGTGATAGATCCACCCGCTGGCCAGCGTCACCGCCTTGCCCAGCATCGATTGCATCCGGCTGTACGACCCGAATTCGATGCTCGCCGTGGCCTTCTTCATCTGTTCGGCGGTCGGTCCTTCGCCCTTGAAGCGTTCGATCACCGAATCGATGGCCGTCTCCAGATTGCCGAGGTCGACGCCCGGAATCGGCACCACGGTCAGATCCACGGTTCCGGCGTTCTCGTTCATGCTCGGCCGGAGCGAGATCGACGACGCCCAGCGGCGGTCATAGACGAACTCTCTCGTGAGCCACTGCGTCCGGTCGCCGCTGATGATCGAGCCCATCACGCTGAGCGCGGCGCGATCGGCGGACCGCACACCCACGCCCGGCCACTCCATGAACAACTCGGGGAGCGAGACGTTGTCTTCGTAGACGAAGCGTTTCGGCGCGTCGAGGTGCGCTGCGGGCACGACCGGGCGGGTAATGGCGGGACCGCGCGGAATGGGGCCGAAGTACGTGTTGACCCAGGCCCTGGCCTGCGCCGGATTGAAGTCGCCGGCGATCACCAGCACGGCGTTGTTGGGACCGTACCACTTGTTGTAGAACGCCTTCACGTCGGCTTCCGACGCGGCGGTGAGATCGGTCATCGATCCGATGGTCGGCCAGTGGTAGGGATGACCCTGCGGATACATCTCGGCGTCCATGATTTCACCGACGCGTCCGTAGGGTCGATTGTCGTAGCTCTGGCGGCGCTCGTTCTTCACCACGTCGCGCTGCGCGTTGAGCTTGGCGATGTCGAGCGCGTCGAGCAGCCACCCCATCCGGTCGGACTCGAGCCAGAGCTCGGTCTCGAGGTAGTTGGACGGCACCGATTCGTAGAAGTTCGTCTTGTCATCGTTGGTCGAACCGTTGTTCGAGCCGCCCACGCCTTCGGTGTACTTGTCGTGCACCCCGTAGGGCACGTGGCCTGATCCGGTGAACATCACGTGCTCGAAGAGGTGGGCGAAGCCGGTGCGGCCGACTTCCTCGTTCTTCGATCCGACGTGATGTTCGACGTCGACGGCCACCACCGGCGCCGAGTGATCCACCGAGAGCAGCACGGTGAGCCCGTTCGGCAGCTGGTAGGATTCGACCGGAATCCTGGGCACGGAGGGCTTCGCCGCCTGCTGGGCGGGTGCCGCCGAGAGCGAGCCGAGCAGCAGCATGACGGTGAGCGAGACAGCCTTCACGGAACCTCCCGCGTGGGGGCACTGGAACCAGACGTTCGAATCGGCGCGACATGGGGGCCGGAACAAAGGTACCATTGCGCGCGGGCTCGGCGCCTGCGGTAAGCGCCTGCTCGCCCACGCCAGCATGTTGCCGGTGCGGGAGATACCTTTGGGAAACCCCGCTCATCGCGACCATCCAGCTGACGAGGAGTCCGCGTGACAGACCCGCCAACCCGCCTCGCGGCAGCCCTCGCCGACCGCTACACCATCGAGCGCGAACTCGGCGCCGGCGGCATGGCGACCGTGTATCTCGCGCACGACCTCAAGCACGATCGCGACGTCGCCATCAAGGTGCTGCACCCCGATCTCGGCGCCGCCCTCGGCGCCGACCGCTTCCTCAGCGAGATCCGCACCACCGCCCGGCTGCAGCACCCGCATATCCTGCCGCTGCTTGACTCAGGTGCGGTGCACCTGAGTCATCCTGAGCGAAGTGGCCCGCAGGGCCACGAAGTCGAAGGACCTGGCATGCTGTATTATGTGATGCCGCTGGTCACCGGCGAGACACTCCGCGCGCGGCTGGAACGCGAGCGGCAGCTGCCGGTCGACGATGCGGTGCAGATCGCGCGGGAAGTGGCCGACGCGCTCAACTATGCCCACGGCCTCGGCGTCATCCACCGCGACATCAAGCCCGAGAACATCCTGCTGCAGGGCGGCCACGCGCTGGTGGCCGATTTCGGGATTGCCCTGGCGGTGCAGAGCGCCGGTGGGGCACGGATGACGCAGACCGGCCTGTCGCTTGGCACGCCGCAATACATGAGCCCGGAACAGGCGATGGGCGAGCGCACCATCGACGCGCGCAGCGACATCTATTCGCTGGGCGCGGTCACCTACGAGATGCTGGTGGGTGAGCCGCCGTTCACCGGCCCCAGCGTGCAGGCCATCGTGGCACGGCTGGTCACCGAGGAGCCGCGCGCCATCAGCCTGCAGCGGAAGGCGGTGCCGGCATCGGTCGAAGATGCCGTGCTGCAGGCGCTCGAGAAGCTTCCGGCCGACCGCTTTGCCAGCGCGGCGCAATTCGCCGAGGCGCTTGCGGGCCGTGCCCCGACGCACGCGAGGCATGCCGCGAGTCATGGCGCTGCGGCGTCACCGGACGCCGCGGGGTGGCGGCGACGTTTCCAGGTGGCGAGCGCCGTGGGCGTGCTGGCGATTCTCTTCGGCGCGTGGTGGTGGAACACGGCGCGCGGCAGCGCCGAGCGGCCGATCGAACGGCGCTACCTCTCGCTCGGGGATAGTGCGCAGTTGCAGACGAGCCAACTGATCGGCACACCGTTGGCGATCTCTCCCGACGGATCGCTCCTGGCCTTCATCGGGGACACGCTCGGCCGGATCTGGCTCAAGCATCGCGACGTTCTCGATCCGACGCCGCTCGCTGGAACCGAACATGCCACCGACCCGTCCTTCTCTCCCGATGGGCGCTCGATTGCGTACGGCACGGGCAACCAGCTCAGAAAGATCCCCGTCGCGGGTGGCCCGGGCGTCACGCTCGCCGACTCGGTCGGCTCGGGCTATGGTGCCGCGTGGCTCGATGATGGCACGATTGTCTACACCGACGCCAGGCTGAACGGATTGCGCCGCGTGCCCGCCAGCGGCGGCGTCAGCACCGTCGCGCTGGCCGACGGCGTCCTCAAGGGGGCCGCCCCGTTCGACGCGACGCCATTGCCGGATTCGCGCGGCGTGCTGTTTCAGGTGTGCGCCTCCAACTGCGTCACCATGAGCCTCCACGTCCTGGACCTCCGGACTGGAAAGGAGAAGACGCTGGTCGACGACGCGGCGATGGGCTGGCTCCTCCCCACCGGCCAGTTGATGTATCTGCGGCGCGACGGCGTCGCCATCGTCGCACCGTTCGACCTCTCCACCCTGACGATCCGTGGCCCGGGTATACCGGTATTGCAGGGAGTCGCCATCAATGCCAATCGCATCATCCTGACGTGGTCACGATCCGGAACGCTCGTCTACGGGATCGGCAACGCCAGCAGCGACATGGCGACGCTGCAGTACGCGGATCGCAGCGGCACGATGACGACTCCCGATCCATCATGGACCGGACCGTTCAATTCGTTCGCCCTCTCGCCGGACGGGCTTCGCGCGGCGGTCGGCGTCGGCGCCCTCGGCGGCGATCTCGACGTGTGGATCAAGCAACTGCCACGCGGCCCCTTCACGCGGCTGACGTTCGATGGAGGCGCCCGACGACCGGCCTGGTCGTCCGATGGCCGTGACGTGGCGTTCGTCCGCGACAGTGGCGGCGGCAGCGACGTCTATGTCCGGGCGGCGGACGGCAGCGGCAGCGAACGGCGACTGGCCCATCTCGCCGCCGCCATCCAGGAAGTTACCTGGTCGCACGACGGCCATTGGCTGCTGGTCCGCACCGACAACTCGTCGGCCGGCAACGGCGACATCTATGCCGTCAACGCGACCAAGGACTCCGCGCCGGTGCCGGTCGCGACGAGCCGCTTCACCGAAGTGCAGCCGGCATTATCGCCCGATGATCACTGGGTGGCCTATGTTTCGGACGATGCCGGCGAAAACGAGGTCTACGTGCGGCCATTCCCGACCGGCAATGGCAGCCACTGGCAGGTCTCCAACGGCGGCGGCGGATCGCCAGCCTGGTCACCGATGGCAAGCAGCTCTATTTCCTCGACGCATCCAATCGGATGGTCTCGGCGCAGATCGCCACCGAACCGAACTTCCACGTCACCGCGCTCGTGCCCCTGTTCGACGCGACACATTTCAACTACATCGGGTACCATCAGGCATTCGACGTCATGCCCGACGGCCGCTTCGCCTTCCTCGGCCAGCCGATCGGGTCCGGTGCCACGGCCACGCCGCTGGTGGAAATCGACAACTGGTTTGCCGACCTCAAAGCCCGGCTGAAGCCGTGAAGCCTGCGCCCGCCGCCTAGGCCGAAACCACCAGCGTCTGCCCCGCGGCGAGCGTCACCGGCGACGCGAAACTCAGCACCCGGTACCCGTTCTCTTCGGCCGTCGTGCACGGCAGGTTCCGCCCCGCGAGCTGCGCTCGGAACGATCGCCCCGGGATGTTCACCCGCAGCTGCCTGAACGTGATCGCTCCCGTGCGGCAGCCGAGCGAGAGCCGCCGCCCGTTCTGCTCCAACTCGCCCCACGCCGTGGCGGCCACCCACGGCGCCTTCACGTCGACCACCTCGATCACCGGGGCCACCGTGAGCATACCGGCCGGCATGTCGACCTTGAACCCCGTCGCCCCCAGCAACGTGGTCCAGCTGCACATCGCGCGATAATAGTGGTCGCCGCACTCGACGTGATTCCAGATCCGGCCCGCCCGCGCGTACCGATCGCCCACCGCGCGCACCAGCGCCACGGCGTCTTCCACCAGGCCGAATTCGAACAGCATCGATGCAAAGGCGTATTCGATGCCGGTCCAGTTCCCCGCCGCCTGCGGATTCTCGTAGGTTGGAAAGCGGGGCTGCGCGTTGGCCGGATACGAGGCGTTGATCAATCCCTGTTCGGCCGAGAAGTTATGGCTCACGATCGCCTTGAGCGCCGCCACGATCCGTTCCCGCGGCAGGCTCTGCCCCAATCCCATCAGCTGCGTGTACCACTCGCCCGAGAGCTGGTCGCTCATGCAGCACTCGTCGCGCCGCGGACCGTCCACCCAGAGACTGTAGTACTCGCCGTTCCAGAGCAGCTTGTCGAACGACGCCGCCCCCAATCGCAGCGTTGCCCGCCACTTCTCCGCCGTCGCGGTGTCGTTCACCGCCTCGGCGAGATGCACTCCCGCTTTCAGCCCCGCCAGCCAGAGGCTGGAGATGTACGCCGGCGTGCCGAAGAAGTCCCAGTTGTCGTAGGTGTTGAGCCGGGTGTCCTTGTCGGGCAACCCGTCGCCGTCGGTGTCGAGCAGCGCCGTGTTCTCGATGGCGCGCTGCACGTGCGGCCACATCGTGTCGAGGTAGTCCTTGTCGCCGCGCCAGAGCCAGTCGCGACAGACCATCAGCACGAACTGCGGATTCATGTCGACGCGAGCAAACGAGCTATCGACCCGCGACAGGTCCGGCGTGAAGAAGTGCGGCACCCGGCCGTCGTCGCGCTGGAACCTGGCACTCATCTCCATCTGGCGCTGCTGCAACTCGGGAAAGAGCGCCATGATGCTCCCCGACCCCTGGTACGACACGTCCATCGTCTGGAAGCCGCAGCAGCCGAGGCCTTCCCACACCGCGAATTCGCCGTCGCGGTTCCACCAAGTGCACTTGACCAGCGTGCTGAGCTGCGCCGACCACGCTTCACCCAACTCGGGGCCGAGCGTCGTGTTGGCCAGCGCGCCGGAGAACGCGACCGTTGCATCCCGATGCGCGGTGTAGTTCGCGGCCAGGAAGTGATTCACCTCTTCGGCGTCCTTGAACCAGCCTTCGTAGGCGTGGCCCATGTCGGAGCCAAGCGGGCTGAGATGATGCGGGAAGTACCATCCCAGCGTGAACCGGATCTCGCGCTCCTCACCCGGAGCGAGATCGACCGTCGACGAGAGCGCCGCGTCACCCCACCGCGCCCGTTTCCGGTCCCGGCCGGCAAGGTCGTCGAGCCACCCTCGCGCCTGGATCAGGAATCGTCCGAGGGCCGCGTCACCGTCGACGCCCGCGCCCTCGACTCGCTGAAAGCTCTGGTAGAGTGCCGCGAATGACGCGTACCCCCGCAGCTGCTTCGCGATCGCCTGCTTCTCACCGGGCGACAGCGCCGTGATCTGATCGTCAGTGAGCTGCAGCAGCCCGACCGGCGTGGTCTGCGGATCGAGGCTCGGCAGGCGACCGGTGGCGCGGAACTCGTTGAGGAACGACGCATAGATGCCACCCCAGAAGCCGTTGCTGACATATTGCGCAAAATCTCCGCCGATCCAGCTCGCTTCGCCGCCCGTCACCGAGAGACCGAGGCTGCCGACCGTCGACGGCTGCGGCATGTCGGCATCGGTGCGCATGGTGAGATATGTCGCCTGGCCGTTCTGCGACACGTCGAGCTTGAGGGCGCGGTCTGCCGCGCCCCAGGCCAACGGGTTGGCCAGTTTCGCCATCAAGGCGACCGTAACCTTCTTGGTTGACGTGTTCTTGACCGTGAATGCGGCGTCGAATCCCGGCGTGCCGCTGGTGCGCGCATCATGCGGCGCGAACGGCGAGAACATCAGGGCCGACGCCGACACCGGCAGCGTCGAATCGAGGTACTTGAGCGTGACCGACGGGAACGCGGCGTCGTATTCGATCGCCTCGACGTTCTTGCACCAGCTCAGCGAATACAGCTCGTCCTGGTCGCCGCGCGTGCCGAGCCGGCGCACGATCGGCGCCTCGCCTTCGGTTTCGGTGCGGAGGAAGAACGCCAGCGCACCCGGATCCATCTGGGGCGGCGTGCCGAGTTGGATCCGGCTTCCGGACTGTGCCCACGGCCCAAGGTTGAAGATCATCCACTCGTGGAAGTAGCCGTCAGAGCGGACCTCGACCGATCCGGTGCCGATGCCGCCCAGCGGCACGCCGCTGACGGCCGCCACGGGGAACGTCCTGGCCCGCACCGGCGCGGGTGCCACTGCCATCGGTTCCGGTGCCTGCGACGGGGCATCGACCGCGAGCTCGGTGTCGGTAACTGCCGACGCCCGCGCCCGGCCGGCGCCGAGCACCACTGCGGCGGAGCCGAGCGCGATTTCCTGCATGAAGCGACGTCGGGAAGGTTCCGTGGCGAGTTCGTCTTCGTCGGTACGCTTGGTCATGGTCTCTTCCTCCAGCCTGCGGTGGGCCCGCGCCGTCGGACGAGGGAGCCGGAGAGCGCGATGACAGGTATAATATGAGGGCGGCCGACCGCTCCCGGTGCCGTCTCCCCGCAGCCGATCCGCGTGAGGCATGACCGAGCCCGTTCGGCCCTTTTGCTCGAGGATCGCGGCATGACCATCGACCGCCTCAGGGCGGCATTGTCGGACCGCTACACCATCGAGCGCGAACTCGGCGCCGGCGGCATGGCCACCGTCTGGCTCGCACACGACCTCAAGCACGATCGCCAGGTCGCCATCAAGGTCCTCAAGCCCGAACTCGCCGCGGTCCTCGGCGCCGAGCGGTTCGTGCAGGAGATCAAGACCACCGCCGCGCTGAGTCATCCGCACATCCTGCCGCTGTTCGACTCCGGGCTCCGCCGACGGGCAGCCTTGTACTACGTCATGCCCTATATCGCAGGGCGAGACGCGTCCGCGACAAGCTCAACCGCGAGACGCAGTTCGGCATCGACGAGGCGGTGAGGATCACCACGCGAAGTCGCCGATGCGCTGGACTACGCCCATCGCCACGGCGTGATCCACCGCGACATCAAGCCCGAGAACATCCTGCTCCACGATGGCCGGCCGATGGTGATGGACTTCGGGATCGCGCTGGCGGTGAGCGCCGCCGCCGGCGGACGGATGACCGAGACCGGGCTCAGTCTCGGCACCCCGCACTACATGAGCCCCGAACAGGCGACCGCCGACAAGGAGATCACCGGGCGCAGCGACATCTATTCATTGGCGAGCG
The DNA here is from genome assembly GCA_963697065.1 of uncultured Gemmatimonadales bacterium. GTDB lineage: Bacteria > Gemmatimonadota > Gemmatimonadetes > Gemmatimonadales > GWC2-71-9 > Palsa-1233. Next base: position 847,273 of record CAVOMQ010000001.1, on the reverse strand, counting down.
TGTTGTACGAAATGCTCGCCGGCGAGCCTCCACATACCGGCGGCTCGGCGCAGCAGGTGATCATGAAGATCGTGACCGAGGAAGCACAACCGGTCACGAAGTTCAGGAAGAGCGTGCCGCCGAACGTGGCCGCGGCGCTCGGCAAGGCGCTGGAGAAGTTGCCGGCGGATCGGTTCGCCAGCGCGAAGGAATTTGCCGACGCGCTGGGCAATCCGTCGTTCAACACCGCGGCTTCCGCGGTGGCCTCGGGCACGGCGGGACGCCGGCGCCTCCTGGCGGCGGCCGGTCTCCTCCTCGCCGCCACAGGACTGGCCGGCGGCTGGCTGCTTGGCCGAGCCGGCCGCGCACCAGACCATGCCGAAGCGGCCCTGAGCACCAGCGTGCTGCTTCCCGACTCGCTGCAACTGGCGCCGGAACTTCAGATGTCGGAGGGAACGGAAACGCTGGCGCTGTCACCCGACGGGCGACAACTCGTCTTCGTCGCCCGCCGCGGCGACGTGTCGCAGCTGTACCTGCGGACATTGTCACAGTTCGATCTGCGCCCCCTCGACGGCACCGCCGGCGCGGAGGCACCGTTCTTCTCGGCGTCGGGCGACATGGTGTACTTCTTCGGGCCGCAGGGTCTCATGCGGATAACGCTGGCCGACGGCCGCGTGACACTGGTGCGCCGACCTCCGCCAGCCCAGTTCGCGGGAGAGGCGTGGGGCGGCACCGCGATGGCCAACGGGCGCGTGATCCTCTCGGAGGGCTTCGCCGGCCACCTGCTCGTCCTCACGCCGGCCGGCGACTCGGTGCGGACCATCGCCTGCATGACCGAGTGCGGCTTCCCGAAGGCACTGTCGGACGGACGTCACGTGCTGGCCAGCAGCCGAGGCGCGCTCTGGGTGATCGACCTGGAGACCGGCAAGAACTCGGTCGTCATGCAGCCGGCAGCGAGCGGAGGCGAGGAGGTGCTCCAGGCCGTAGCGGGCGACGTGGACGGCGACGGTCATCTCGTGTACGCAACGCTCGACGGACGCCTGTACGCTGCCCCGTTCGACGCTGTCCGGCTTCGCGTGACCGGTCCGGCCGTCGCGATCGCGGACAGTGTCCGGGTCGAGACCGGGCGGGGCGGGGCACAGTTCGCGGTCAGCGCATCCGGGGTGCTGGCCTACGCCCCCGGCGATGTGGCCGACGTCGGAATCCTGCTGCGCGCGGATCGCTCGGGGCGGATCGACACCATCCCGGCGCCCCCCGACGACTACGATGGTCTCGCCCTCAGCCCCGACGGCCGTCGCCTCGCCGTCCACGTGAGCACGGGCGGCGGCGACCGGATCGAGATCATCGACGTGGCCACCGGAAAGGTGACGCCCTGGCTGGCCGGTCGTTCGCTGGGAAACCCGTCGTGGACCACCGACGGACGGCAGATCGTCTATACCCGTGGCGATACCGGGTTCATCGGCAACCCGGATCAGAATACCGCATCGCGGGTACTCCCGCCCGGCACGGCCATCAGCAACACCGTGTTTGCGCTATCGGACAGCGGGAGCTACCTCGCGAAGACCGGCGATTCGGTGTGGGTGGTTCACGACGGACAACGCCTCGGCCGCGCCGTGGGCGTGTCGGCGACTGCGATCTACACGCCGACGGGAGACGGCCGATGGGTACTGGAGCTCGGCGAGAGTTCCAATGGCGCACCGGAAGCGTTGGCCCTCGACGGCAGCGCCCGGCGGATCGTGATCGCTCCCCAGGACTTCGCCATGTTCGCCGTCGAAGCCGGCGGGACAGCCCTGATCGGGGCAACCGACGCGTCACGATCGATCAATGGGCAGGCGGTCACCGAGCAGACGTTCTATTCGATCGGCTACGACCCCTCGAGTCCATCACCGTTCGGCAGTCCACAGAAGCTGTTCAGCGCGATCATTGCCGACTTCCCCGGACGCAACTACGCCGTGGGCATGGCTGGCAACCGGTTCGTGTTCAAGCGGCACGTTCCGTCACCGCCGCTGCGCGAGGTGCGGGTGATGACGGCGTGGACTTCGCGCCCCGGATCGGGGAAGGAACAGTAACGATGCCTCATGTCTCCCCCACAAACAGCTGCGCCAGGTTGAGCACGGTGCACGCCGACTGCGCCAGCACTCGGGTGGAGATCCACTCCGACGGCCCGTGAAAGTTGACACCGCCGGCAAAAATGTTCGGCGTCGGCATCCCCAGTTCGGTCAGGCGTGATCCATCGGTTCCTCCGCGCACCGCCTCGAGCCTCGGGGTCATCCCGGCCATGCGCACCGCCTGCTGCAGCCGCTCGGTGATCTCGGGATGCCGGCGCAGCACGTCGAACATGTTCCGGTACTGCTTGCTGATCTCCACCTTCACCTTGAGCCGGGGCTCCTCCGCCATGAGCCCGGCACAGATCCGTTCCAGCCGGCGGCCCCGCTCCTCCAACGCCTTCGTGTCGAACTCCCGCAGGATGAGTTGCACCGAACACGACGCGGCGTCGCCCGATGCCACGTAGGGGTGGTAGAACCCTTCCCGCCCCGCGGTGCACTCCGGTGCTTCACCCATCGGAAGCCGATCGAGAAACTTCCCCATCCAGGTCAGCGCGTTGACCATCTTGCCGCGCGCCGTGCCGGTATGGACCGACACGCCGGTGAAGGTGACGACCGCCTTGTCGGCAGAGAACGTCTCGACGTTGATCTCGCCGGTGAAGCTGCCGTCGATGGTGAACGCCACCGGGCAGTCGAACCGTTGCAGCGGAAAGCGGTCGGCACCCCGGCCGATCTCCTCGTCCGGATTGAAGCAGACGCGGATCGTCGGCCAGGAAATCTCCGGCTGTTGCTGCAGGATCTCCAGCGCGCCCATGATCGCCGCGACGCCGGCCTTGTCGTCGGCGCCCAGCAACGTGGTTCCGTCGGTGGTGATGATCGTGTCGCCCAGGCACTCCCCGAGCTCCGGCGTGTCGGCGGGATCGATGACGACGCCATTTCCCACCTCGATCGGCCCGCCATCGTAGCGCTCCACGACCCGCGGTTTGACACCGGTGCCGGTGAAGGCGGGCGCCGTGTCGATGTGGGCGCAGAGGCCGATCCTCCCGGGGGCGTTACCCGGGAATTCCGCCAGGACGTACCCGTTTTCGTCCATCGTCACGTCGGGCTCCCCCACGCCCGTGAGCCCCAGTTCGCCGAGCTCCGCCGCCAGCCGCCGGGCCAGTTCGAGCTGGCCGGTGGTGCTCGGGCAGGTTTCGCTGTCGGGATCAGACTGGGTGTCGACCCGCACGTAGTCGAGGAGGCGTTTCACCAGACCCGTCCGGCGCAGCAAATCGGACGGATTGTCGAAGGCATGCATGGAGACGTCCCGGATGCGAGATGTGGCGGTACAGTGGCGCGTCAGCACCCCTGATGGGATAATAGTGATCCAGCACACTTCCGCCGACCATCCACGGATCGAGGATCCGGACATGACCACCGACGCGCAGGCACCGTCGCGGACCAGGGGTTTCACCACCCTCTTCCTCATCGAGATGTGGGAGCGGTTCGGCTACTACGGCATGACGGCCGTTGTCGTGCTGTTCATGGTCCAGCAGCTCGGCTATACCGATGACCGCGCCAACCTCACCTACGGGGCGTTCGTCGGCCCTGGCCTACACCGTTCCCGCCATCGGCGGCTGGATCGGCGACAAGCTCCTGGGCAGCCGCCGCACCATGGTCCTCGGCGCGCTGATTCTGGCACTCGGCTACGTCGGTCTCGCGATCCCCGGCCATCCCGGCCTGCTCTTCCCCGCGCTGGCCATCGTCGCGGTGGGCGGCGGCGTGTTCAAGGCGAATCCGGCCAACCTCATCTCCAAGCTCTACGAAGGCGATCCGGCGAAGATCGACAGCGCGTTCACGATGTACTACATGGCGGTGAACATCGGCGCGACCGTATCGCAGCTCGCCACGCCGCTGATTGCTGTCTAGGTCGGGTGGCACGCCGCGTTCGCGGTGTGCGCCGGCGGGCTTGTCGTCGGTCTTCTCAACTACCTCGTGATGCGCCGCCATCTGCAGCACGTGGGCTCGGAGCCTGACTTCGAGCCGCTCGACGGACGCGCCTCGTCCTGGTCCTCGCCGGCATTGCGGTCGGCATCGTGCTGGTCGCGTTCATCATCCAGAACCGGACCGTGGCGCGCGCCACGGTCGTCCTCGGGTTCCTGCCATGCTCGCCATCTTCGGCGTGATGATGCGCAGGGAACCGAGCGCGAGCGCAAGGGCCTCATTTCCGTGATGATCCTCACCGCGCTCGGCATGCTCTTCTTCATCTTCTACCAGCAGATGTCCACGTCGCTCACGCTGTTTTCGCTGCGCAACGTCAACCTCGACCTTTTCGGGTACCACGTGCCCGCCGGGCAGGTCCAGGCGCTGAATCCGACTCTGGATCTTTCTCCTCAGCCCGGGGCTCGCCTGGCTCTACACTCATCTGGGCAAGCGGAAAGGAGGGAGACTTCCACATCTCCACCAAGTTCGCGATGGGCTTCGCGGCGCTGGCAGTCGGGTTCCTCATCTACGGCTTCAGCGGTCACTTCGCACACGGGGGCCGGGTCTCGTTCTGGTTCATGGTCGCGGGCTACGCCTTCCAGTCGCTGGGCGAGCTGCTGATCAGCGGGCTCGGGCTCGCCATGGTGGCGCGCTACGTCGGCCCGTCGCTGCGCGGGTTCATCATGGGCGTCTGGTTCCTCGCCACCGGCATCTCGCAGTACCTCGGCAGCTACGTCGCCACGTTCGCCAGCGTGCCACAGAATGTCACGAACCCGGTCGACTCGCTGCCACTGTACACGAACCTCTTCATGAAGCTCGGTCTCGTGGCCCTGATCGGCACGGTGATCGCTGGCGCATTGATTCCGTACATGAAGCAGCTGTCGGCCGGGACCGCGAGACCGGAGGAAATGGCAGCATGAGCCAGGCCGAGCGCCCTACCGCGGCCCTCACCAGCCGGTACCGCATCGAGCGCGAACTCGGCGCCGGCGGCATGGCCACGGTCTGGTTCGCCCACGACCGCAAGCACGATCGTACCGTCGGTCCGGCCCCATCCGCTCCGCGCCCGTTCGCCCAATCACCACCGACTGCCGCGTCGCGACCAAGGTGAGACCGTGCCGGAAGCCGAACGGACCCAGTTTGACATATACCCATATCTGCAATATGGTTATCCATATGAAAACGACTCTCAACATCGACGACACGGTGATGGCCCGTCTCCGCCGCGAGGCCGCCCGGACCGGGCGCACCATGTCGGAGCTCGTCGAGACGGCGCTCCGCAACCTGCTGCGGCCGCGACGTGACCGCGAACCCTTGCCGCCGTTGCCGTCCTTCGACAGCGGCGGAGCATCGGTCGACATTGCCGACCGGGACGCGCTCTACCGCGCCATGGAAGGCCGCTAGTGTTCGTGGTGGATACCAATGTCCTGGTGTATGCCGCCGACACGAGCGCTCCGGAGCACACGCGGTGCCGTGCCCTGGTCGAACAGTGGCGCCAGGGGAGCGCCGCATGGTACCTGACCTGGGGAATCTGTTATGAATTTCTGCGGGTGGTGACGCATCCCCGGGTGCTCCGTCATCCGTGGTCCGCCCGCGCGGCGGATGATTTCCTCGAAGCGGTTGCTGCCGCGCCCGGGCTCGGCCTCCTGGTGCCGACCGACCGCCATCGCGGGGTGCTCGGGGGTCTGGTGGACGAGGTCCCCGGCCTCGCTGGCAACATCTGGCATGACGCCGAAACCGCCGGTCTCATGCGAGAGCACGGCATCCACCGGATCTGTACCCGCGACACCGATTTCCACCGGTTTCCGTTCCTTGAGGTCATCGATCCCATGATAGCCGAGCCATAGAGTGCCCGGTTCATGACCGATACAAGCGACCGCCCCTCCGCCGCCCCCTTCGGCTGCGCTCAGGGCAGGCCTTCGGCTCGCATCCTCGCCGAGCCGCGCATATGAGCCTGGACTCGCTCACGGCAAGCGAAACACTGCCGGCGCCCCGCTGGCCGTGTAGACGGCGCGTCCGCGAACCCGTGCAGGTCTATCTCGACCCCGCCGAGTAACGCTCCAGGCCCGCTGCGCTACGGCAGCCAGGTGGTCACGTTTGCCGCCGGCCGCCGCACCTTGGCTTCCGCCACCGACGCCGGTTCGCCAAGCTGGATCGTCGCCACGATCCGCTCCCCGTCCGGAATCCCGATCGCGGCCCGTGTCCGCGGATCGTCCATCACCGCGCCGGACTTGAGATGTGCGCCAAGTCCCGCCGCGTGCGCGGCCAGCAGCAGGTTTTGCACACCCATCATCGTGGCGGCATAGTCCTCCTCGCGCACTTCCGGATTCTCATCGAGCGTGACACTCACCGCGATCATCGCCGGCAGTGCCGCTTCGGTGGCCGCCACCTTCTCGATCACAGCGCGCGCCGCTTCCGGATCTTCCACCTTCTTCGCCTTCCGCGAGCCGAGGATTTCGCCGTACGCGCGCCGCGTCGCCGGACCGAGCACGAAGAAGTGCCACGGCTGCGTCATCCGGTGATTGGGCGCCTGCACGGCCGCCTCGAGAAGCCGTTCGATCTCGTCACGGCTGATGGGGCGGTTGGCGAACTGTTTGACGGAACGACGGGTGCCGATCGCTTCGAAGGTGTCCATGGGAACGCCATGTGGATCGAGGGTAATCAATAATACGTCGATACCGGTGCGCCTGAACGCCGGCCTCTTGCCTTCCCCGGTCGACGCCGGCGCGCTACATATCGCTGCCTTCTCCACCCCGCCTGGAGCCCCTGATGCCCGGAATGGCAAGCCGTTCCTTCGCCCGCATTGCGTCGCGTGCCACCCTCGCTCTGGTCGCTACGCTCGCCGCGTGCGGAAACAGCGGCTCGACCGGCACTACCGGCACCGGATCGGCGGACACGACGGTCGATCACATCTCGATCACGATCACGTCGACGACGCTCACACCGGGACAACAGGAAACGGTAACGGCGGCGGCGATTGCGAAAGACGGGTCGACCCGCGTCCGGGCGTTCACCTGGTCGTCCAGCTCGCCCCCGGTAGCATCGGTCACCCAGGCAGGCGTCGTCACCGCCCTGACGGCAGGCCCTGCCACCATCAGCGCCACCGATTCGGCCGACGGCAAGTCGGGATACGCCGGAATCACGGTCTCGGCGACGACCGGATCCTCGCACGTCTTCGCCGATCTCTCCGCCGGATACGACTACACCACCTGCGGCCGCACCACCGACGGGCAGAGCTGGTGCTGGGGACACAACCTCTCCGGCCAGATCGGCGACGGCGACACGTACAACGTGCTGGTGCCGACGCTGGTGAGCGGTGGCTACCCGTTCACGCAACTCGAAACTGGCGTGGGCCGAAGCTGCGGCCTGCTCGCCTCCGGCGCAGCGTACTGTTGGGGCACTGGAGGCATCGGCGACGGCACCGTCAACCAGCGGCTCGTGCCGACGCTCGTGAGCGGCGGCCATTCGTTCACGCAGATCACGCTTGGCCAGGCCGGGATCTGTGCCCTCACCAGCGGTGGCGCTGCATACTGCTGGGGCGCCACCGCCGACGGCACTCTCGTCGACGGCACCAACAACGATGATCTCGTGCCCGAGGCCGTGAGCGGCGGAATCGTGTTCGCGGAACTCTCCGTCACCGGCAACACCGCCTGCGGACGCACCGCGGCGAACGTGATGTATTGCTGGGGCAACAACCTCAACGGAGAGGTCGGCGATGGCACGGGCATCAATCGCAAGACGCCGACCGCGGTGGCGGGCGGTCTTGCGTTTGCGCACATCGCCACGGCGTGGGCTCACACCTGCGCCATCACGACGAGCGGTGCCGCGTATTGCTGGGGCGACAACGGCATGGGCAAGTTGGGTGACGGCACCACGGTCGTCTCTCGCAACGCGCCGGCGGCGGTCGTGGGCGGCCTGACGTTCAAGCAGCTCGCGTTGGGCACCAATCACTCGTGCGGCCTGACCACGGCGGGTGCGGCGTATTGCTGGGGCGACAACTCGCTCGGTCAACTGGGAGACGGCAGCACCACTGCTCACCCGACACCCACGGCGGTCATCGGCGGGCTGACGTTCGTGAAACTGTTGGCCGGCCATGTCCACACCTGCGGGCTCACGGCCAGCGGCGCCGCGTATTGCTGGGGAGACAATGTCTTCGGTGAGCTCGGCGTCAACGACATGACCACCCGCCAGGCGCCCACCGCGGTGCAGTGAGGCACTCGGCTCCTCGCGCCGGCCGTAGGCACGAACGCGGGCATTCGTCACTGAGCGGGTCAGCCCGGCGACGACGCCGGTTGCAATTCCCCTCCCGACTGGTGCATCCCGCCCCGGCGCAGTAGAGTCATTCGTCGATTCCCATGCGCATTTTCGTCGGTATCCGTTTCGCCCCGTGCCGGAGGTCCGATGCCTCGTTCCACCACGTGGTTCCTGTCATTCGTGGCACCAGCCGTCACCGCATGCGCGGTGACCGGCGGCGGGTCGGCGCCACCACCCCAGACCCGGACGTACTACGTCGCGGCTGACACCGTCACCTGGAATTACGCGCCGAGCGGCACCAACCTGGTCACCGGCCAGCCGTTCGATTCGGTCGCGCGGTTCTTCGTCGGCAACGATTCCGACGACATCGGTCACATCTACGAGAAGGCGGTCTACCGCGAGTACACCGACTCGACCTTCGCCACCCTCAAGCCGCGCGATGCGAAGTGGCAGCACCTCGGCATTCTCGGTCCGCTGCTCCGCGCCGTGGTGGGCGATACCATCCGGGTGGTCTTCCGCAACAACACGCCGCATCCTGCCAGCATGCACCCGCACGGCGTGTTCTACACCAAGAGTTCCGAGGGCTCACCGTACGCCGACTCGACCAGCGGCGCTGACAAATCGGACGATGCGGTACCGCCGGGCGGCACCCATGTCTACGTCTGGCCGGTGACGGAGCGCGCCGGGCCCGGACCCAACGATCCCAGCTCGATTCTCTGGATGTACCACTCGCACGTCAGCGACGAGCGCGACGTCGACGCTGGACTGGTGGGACCGATCATCGTGACCGCGCGCAACATGGCGCGCGCCGACGGCACTCCGAAGGACGTCGACCGTGAACTGGTGGTGGCGTTCGACGAGTTCGACGAGAACCAGAGCTGGTACGTCATGGACAACGTCGCGCGCTACACCCACGACCCGAAGCACGTGAAGCTCGTCACCAGCCCGTTCGGTGAACTGGCGTTGCTTCCGAACCCGGGCGGGAATGTCATGGAGGCGATGAACGGCTACGTCTTCGGCAACCTCCCCGGACTGACCATCAAGATCGGCGAGCATGTCCGCTGGTATATCATGGCCACCACCGGCTTCGAGATCCATGCGCCACACTGGCACGGCAACGATGTGCTGATCCACGGCATGCGCACCGATGTCGCATCGCTCCTCCCGATGGCGATGGAAGTGGCCGACATGGTGCCCGACGACCCCGGCACGTGGCTCTTCCACTGCCACGTGGGACCGCACATCCTCGCCGGGATGCAGGCGCTGTATCACGTGGAGCCGCAGTGAGATGAAGCCGGCAACGGTGGGCACGATCGGCGCGGTGCTCGCCCTGACGCTCGTTGCCGCCGCGGCGCGGGCCCAGTCACGCTACCCCGTCGTCACTGTCCGCGGTGAACCGCCGGCGTGGCATCTCGAAAAGCTGGCGACGATTCTCTCGCCGGATGGCGTCGGCTTCACCCGGGCGATCACCGCACTGATCGACCCGAAGGGCGGCGTGATCGTCCTCGACCCGCACGAACGGACCCTCTACCGCTTCGACGACAGCGGCAAGTTCCTCGGCACCATCGGTCGCGTCGGCTCGGGACCGTCCGAATTCCGTGTCCCCGAAGCGATCGGCTGGCTCGGCGACGAACTGATCGTGTACGATCCGGAAAACGCCCGCATCCTCCGTTGGGGCCGGGACGCCGCCTTTCGGGGCGAATGGCGGCTCACCGGGCCGGTGCTGACAGGCGATCTGCCGCTCTTTGCTGGTCTCGGCGGCACGTTGTGGCTCTACCAGGGCGGTCTCGGTCCGAGCGGCAAGTACCAGTCGAACTTCATCCGCTTTCCACCCACCGGGCACGACGACACGCTGTGGTTGGCGCCCCACAAGCAGATCGAGTCGACCGGCCCGCCGAAGGGTCACGACGGCTACGTCGTTTGTGTCGAGCCAAACGGTTTCACCTGGTTCGATTCGCCCTTCTGGAACGCACCGAGCAAGCGCGTCGTCACACCGCAGGGCGATCTGCTGCAGACCACCGGACCAGACTACCGGCTCGTCGTCACCAATGCCGCCGGCGACACCGTCAAGGCACTCGTCCACGACGTGACGCGCGCGCCGATCTCCGACGCCGAGTGGAACGCCGGCATCGCCGACTACAAGGGCTGGCTTCCGAAACATCCCGGCGCGTCGTGCAGCGGCGGCGAGTCCCGCGCCAGCGCCAAGCCGGCCATCCGCGATCTCGCCACCGACGATTCGGGCCGCGTGTGGGTCGAGCGGTACATGGAGACCGGATACCGCTGGGAAGCGTGGCAGGGCGACCGCATCGTGGGCGCATTCGATGTCGCCGATACGGCGACCAACATCAAGGTGGATTTCCGCGGCGACCGCGTGACGTTCCTGCGCTACCATGAAGAAGACGGTGGTCAGGACGTGCTGCTCTACCGGATCCATCGTTGAGCCACGATATCCAGTGCCGCCATCCGGCCGACGATCCGCGACAAGGAGTTCGGCGTGACAATTGAGCGCCTCGCCGCCCGCCTCGCCGACCGCTATCGCATCGAGCGCGAGCTGGGTGCCGGCGGCATGGCGACGGTCTGGCTCGCCGAGGACCTCAAGCACGACCGCAAGGTCGCCATCAAGGTGCTCCACCCCGACCTCGCCGCCGCCCTGGGCGCGCAGCGTTTCCTGCAGGAAATCAAGACCACCGCCAATCTGCAGCATCCGCACATCCTCCCGCTGCATGATTCCGGCGAGGTCGATGGACTCCTCTTCTATGTCATGCCGTTCGTCGAAGGGGAGTCGCTGCGCGGGCGGCTGACGCGGGAGAAACCCCTCCCGATCGGCGAAGCGGTCCGGATCGCGCAGGAGGTGGCGAGCGCGCTCGACTACGCACATCGTCATGGCGTCATCCATCGCGACATCAAGCCCGAAAACATCCTGCTGCACGACGGGTCGGCACTCGTCGCCGATTTCGGCATCGCCCTCGCCGTGCAGACCGCCGGCGGCGAACGGATGACGCAGACCGGGCTCTCACTCGGCACGCCGCAGTACATGAGCCCCGAACAGGCGATGGGCGAGAAGCAGATCGACGCCCGCAGCGACATCTACGCACTGGGCGCCGTACTCTATGAAATGCTCAGCGGCGATCCACCGTTCACCGGCTCGACGGTGCAGGCGATCGTCGCCAAGGTGATGACGGAACGGCCGACGCCGCTTCACACGTTGCGCGACACGGTGCCACCGGGTGTCGAGTCGGCCGTGATGCGGGCGTTGGCGAAGCTCCCCGCCGATCGCTTCGCGTCCGCCGCCGAGTTTGGTGCCGCCCTGGCGGCGCCACATGCGGAGCCCGTCGTGACGGGTGCGCCAACCACGGCGCCAATGGCGTTGCGCCAGCGGCTTGTTCGAACCACCCGTGTTGCGATCGCGTTGGGCTGCGTAGCGGTTGTGGCCATGGTGGCAGCACTCTGGGCGTGGCGCAGACCCGGCACGCCGGACACGCTGCAGGTGCGCCGGCTGGAGTTCACCACCGCCAACAATCCGCCCCTGGCGTATCCGATTCTCGGCACGGTGGCAGACGTCGCACTCGCTCCGGACGGCCAGACGGCCGTGGTGTCGGTGACCACGGGTACCGGTTGGGCGCTCGCCGTCCGCAAGCTCGACCAGCTCGCGGCGCGTGTCCTTCCCGGGACGGAGAACGCCGTCTACCCCGTCTTCTCACCCGATGGCCGTTGGGTGGCGTTTCAGGCCGCCGACGGAGCGATCCGGAAGATCGGGATCGACGGCTCACCGCTGGTGACGGTGACGCCACCGGAAGCGGCCGACATCGGGGGAGTCGCCTGGATGTCGAACAGCGAAATCATCTTTCCGCCGCAGGCACCGGGTGCGATCGGTATGTATCTCGTGTCGGCCGACGGCGGCAAACCAACGGCTCTCACCACCGTCGATACCAGCCAGGAGCGCTACCAACTCGTGCCCCTGGTCGTCGATGGCGGGAAGGTGGTGGTGTACACCAGCACCAAGGGCACCGCCGACGACGTCACCCTCGCCGCCATCCGGCTCAGCGATCACAAGGCCCGCATCTACTCGGGCATTCGCGCCGCCCGGGCCCTCGGCATGTTCGACGGCCACCTCCTGTATGTGCGCCCGGACGGTGGCATCATGGCGGTACCGTTCAACACCAGCACGCTCGACATCGGCACACCGATCCAGGTCGGCGACAGCGTGGCCGTGCGCAGCTGGTTCGCCGGCGCCGACCTCGCGCCCGATGGCACGCTGCTTTACCAGCAGGGCGGCTCGGCGGCCCAGCTCGTACGCGTCACGCCCGCCGGCGTCGAAACCGTGCTGACACCCGCGCTACTGCAGTATCTGCACCCGCGGTTCTCGCCCGATGGCCGCAAGCTCGCCTTCGAGGTCGTCAATGGGGACGGCGCCGACATCTGGACGCTCGATCTGGGAAGCGGGGCGCTGCAGCGCCTCACCAACGGCGGGACCAATGACCGCCCGGAGTGGTCAGCGGACGGCAAGCGCGTGCTCTACTCGACGCTGCGCAACGCCCACGCGGAACTCTGGTGGCAACCGGTCGATGGCAGCGCCCCGGCGACTCGGCTTCCGGCCACGGGCACGCTGGTCAACGAGGGCGTGCTCACGCCCGACGGCCGCTCGCTGGTCTTCCGAATCGACACCTGGAATTCGAATCGCGACATCTGGATGATGCCGCTGGATTCGGCAACGAAACCCGTGCCGCTCGCCAATTCGGTCTACGACGAGAAGCAACCGCGCGTCTCGCCGGACATGAAGTGGCTGGTGTACATCTCGAACGAATCGGGCCCATACGAGGTGTACGTCCGCCCGCTGTCGCCCGTCGGGGGGCACGTGCCGATTTCGGCCGGAGGCGGTCTGGAGCCACTCTGGGGCGCCGACAGCCGCCACATCTATTATCGCGCCGGTGAGGCAATCATCGAGGCGACCCTCTCGACCACGCCGACGATGATCGTCACCGGGCGCCGCACCGTCCTCACCGGTCCGTACGCCACCGACATCTATCACGCCGATTATGACATCGCCCCGGACGGCCAGAGCTTCGTGATGGTCAAGCCGGCCAACGACCAGCGGCGCCTGGTGATGGTCCTCGACTGGACCACGGAACTCCGGCGCCGGCTCGAGGGCGGGAAGTAGATGCGAGCACTCGGCTATCGCAGGACGTCCGCGAAGTACCGCTGCAGATCAAACACACCGCTGATACCCTTCCCGACCGCGAACCGGAACTCGCTGTCGACCACCTCGGGTAACGCATTGCCACGCCGCCACCGTTCGAATACGCGACCATCGAGATCGACGATCCAGTATTCCTCCACGCCGGCCTCGATGTAGAGTCGACGCTTGATGCCGCGGTCGCGGGCCGAGGTGCTCGGCGAGACCACCTCCGCAACGACGATCGGGACCGGCGCTTGCGACCAATCCTGCAGTCGGGGACCGGGCCCGCTGGGAAGGATGAACAGGTCGGGCTCGACCACGCTGCGCGGGTTCAGTTGCAGGTCGCCGGGGACACAGAACATCTCGACGTCGTCGCGACCCCGCAGCATGGGCGTGAGCAACTCGTAGAGCGCCAGCACGGCACGTTGATGCACCCACCGCGGCGTCGGGCTCACGACGTGCTCGCCGTCGAGGAGTTCGTGGCGGCGCCCGTCTTCCGGCAACGCCAGGAATTCGGCGACGGACATCTCGTGCGTGGCTGCCATACCCATAATGTGGGCCTCCTCGAGAGAGAGATGCAACCGGGCATGCGGGCCACGGTAGCGCAACCCCACCCGCCACGCGGCTCTTCGGGACTCGCCGAGGTACCGCGTTACGCGGCTTGGCGACCCGGGCATTCGTGTTGCGGCGGGACCCCCGCTCTGGCGGACCCGGCAATCCGGCGGTATCTCATTGCCCCGATCCCTCGAGCGGGCCGGCCCGCGAACCGCCGTCCCCGCCCATCCCCCGGGACCAGATTCCTGCCTGATCAGGAGAGAGGTGCAACGTGCTGCACGTCCATGTGAACTTCGTGGCGGTGCTCGTCGCCGGACTGGCGGCGTTCGTGCTGGGGTGGCTGTGGTACAGTCCGCTGCTGTTCGTGAAGCCGTGGATGCGGGCCCGTGGCATCGATCCGGCGTCGATGGCCGGTGGCAAGATGCCGATGGGGAAGATGCTCGCCGAACTGATCCGGTGCCTGCTCCTCGCGTTCTTCATGGCGCACATTGTCGGCGAGTACTATCCGAAGACGTGGATGTCGGCGGCCCACTTCGGGATCTTTCTCTGGGTCACCTTCCCGGTGATGATCTTCTGGGGGATGTCGCTCTGGGAGAATCAGCCCTGGAAGGCCGCGGTGATCGACGCCGGCGACTGGCTGGTCAAGTTGGTGGCGATTTCGCTGATCATCGCCTGCTGGAAGTAGCGGGGCGGGCGGCCGGCGGGCGTGGTGCCCGCCGGTCGCGACCGCCGGTCGTCGAAATTGACCAGTCTGACCAGATTCGCTAGCTTCCCGTCATGCGCAACACCTACTCCCTCTACGAAGCCAAGGCGCGTCTCTCGGCCCTGGTACGACGGGTGCGCGAAGGCGGGCACGTGGTGATCACGGTCCACGGCAAACCGGCCGCGGAGTTGCGGCCGATCGAGCCGAAAGACGAGACGCTTGATGCACGTCTTGATCGCCTCGAAGCGGAGGGGGTGGTCCTGCGCCCAGCAAAGGACGCACCGTCACTTGCCGAAGCACTCAAGCCGGTCGCCCGTCGTCCCGGCGCGTTGAAGCGGTTCCTCGAGGACCGTGATTGAGTGACGCTGGGCTTTGTTGATACCTCCTGCCTGATCGCCGTCATCCTCCGTGAGCCACAGGGTCAGGCGGTTCGACGGCGGATCGCCCATTACGATGAACTGCTCGCATCCAACCTGCTCGAGGCCGAATTGCGTTCGGTGCTGCGGCGCAACGGACTGGAGGCGGACTCCCCGATTCTTCGACGGTTGACGTGGGTCACTCCCCACCGGCCGCTCAGCCCCGAGATCAGTCGCGTCCTGACGACCGGGTATGTTCGCGGCGCAGATTGCTGGCATCTGGCCACCGCACTCTACATCGCCGAGAACCCGGAAGACATCACCTTTCTGACGCTGGACGAACGCCAACGCCACGTGGCAGGCGCGCTCGGCTTCAGGACGTAGCGCTTACTTCACCACGCGGAAGGCCTTCCCGTGCGTGCGGGACTCACCGTTCTGAACGGCGACACGTACCTGGAGCACGTACCACCCCGGCGCAAGCGATCCCAGCGACAACGAGCGCTCGATCGTCGCAATGCCGTGACCGTGGTGCTCCTTGAAGTCGATTCGCATCGTCGAGCCGGTGACCAAGGCGGCTTCGTCCTGTCCCCGCACCGCCGTCGCCGAATCCGGAACCTTGAGGACGGCTAGCTGAACGGCGTAATCGGCGTCGTCCGGGACGCCTGACGCCTGCACCGTCATCTCCATCGGCTCGCTGCGCGGGAACGCACCCGACGGATCAACCCAGGCCGTGTCGCCCGGCGCCAGCGGCCAATCGATCGGCACACCGCGCCGCCCCAGCGCGATATCCGACATCGACATCTCCGGTGAGGCGAGCGGCGCCAGCACAACCGTCTCCCGCGGCGTCACGACGCCCACGCCGTCGGATTCCAGGCCGCCGCGGATGGTGTAATGGCCCGCCGGAGCCTCGAGTGTGGCACGGCCGACCAGCAGACTGTCGTCCGGAAGCCAATGATCGCGGGCGATCAGCACGGTGGTATCCACCGCTCCCGCCACATCGCTCGCCGAATCGAGCAGCACGGCGCGGAGCCGCAGCCGGTAGACGAAATCGTCGATCGCGCGTTCCGGAACGACCCCGTTCCCGGGAACCGACCAGGCGATCTGCAATTCGGGACCTGTCGAATCTGACCCGATCGCAACGAGAGCGATCGCGGCCGGCAACGCCAGTTCGTATCCGAAGCTCCATGTATCCGGCGACTCGGCGCCGCGCGTCGCCAGCACGTCGTTCATCCTTGCGTTTGCCTTCCGGGCGCTGTCGCCGAGTCCGTGAAAAGTGCGATCGCCTATCACGTTCTCGGCGAAGGAGTGAATACCAGGCAGCAGGCGCTCCGGCTCTCTATTCTCGCCCTTCGCGAAGACGAACAGCAACGAATCGCCACCGGGCAGGAAGTACCACCACGCCTTGTTGGGCGGCAGATCCTTGAGGCTGATATGACCGGTCGCGTCGGGTTCGCCATGCCGGACCACGACGCGGCCCTCCACGTCGACCGCGGCGAGGGCGTCGATCACGGTGTCGCGATTGGCGAGCGGGTGCTCGTTGTGTGCCGTGTTCAAGCGGCGATAGTGGTCGCGCAGGCGCTCCGCGCCGTCGGGACTGAGCTCGTCGCGGGTTCGCCAGAAGCGCGCTATCGCTTTGACCCGTGCGGTCCCGTCATTCGCCGCAAGTGCCTCGCGAACGGTGTCGTTCGCCACCGCGCCGAGGTCGCCGCGGTAGAGCACCAAGGTCGCTGGATCGGCCAGTTCGAGGCCGCGATACCACGGAACGTCGCCGTCGGTGCGACCGCCGATGAAGCGGATCCGGGCCTCTTCCAGCAGCACCGTCGGGTCGTCGGGATGTCGCTTGAGATATGTCGCGATGACCGCCAACGCCGAATCGGCGATGCCGTCGGACCGCTCGATGCGCGCGCGGGCCAGCACGCCGTCGTGCGTCGCGGCGCCCGGCGTCCCCGCGGCGTCCCGCACCGCCGCCAGCGCGAATTGCATCCACGGCTGTTCCTCCAGCCGCTGCGCCCTCGCCACCACTTCGGCGACACCGTCCGGGTACGGCGTCGGCGCCACGTCGCTCCGCGCCAGATCGGCCGCAGCCTGCCCGATCGGATCGTGCAGGAAGCCGGCTTCCATATTGCGGATCGCCGGCGGCACGGTCAGCGCGCGGTCGAATTCCGCCATCCCGAGGCCGTACCACGCCAGCGCCTGCGTCGAGTCGAGCCGAGCGGCCCACTGGAACTCGCCGACGGCGTCACGATAGTCGTCGGAATTGCGCCTCAGGTCGCCGAGGCGGAGACCGATGAACCCGAGCCGGAGATGGAGCGTGGTATCGTTACGGTTGGTGTGGGCCAGCCGGACCTGCGCCCGCTCTAACGCGCGCAGTGCGGTCACGTCGTGCACGGTGGCCAGCGAGTCCCGGAAGGCCAGCAGTTCCTGGCGCCGTTGAGGCACCTGTGCGGCCGCCCAGCGAGATGGAGCTGCCGCGAGCAACATCATCATGGCCCATCCTGGCGGATTCCCGAACCGTGTGTACACTTGGCCTCTCAGCCCTCGACCACCGTAAAGGTAGGTCATGATCCCGCCATCCGCAGTCCGCTGGAGAATCGCTTCCGTCCTGGCCGCGGTCGTCGCTCTGGGGACCGGGGCCCTTTCGGCACAGGGCCCGTCGGACGAGACCCGCTTTGTCATCGGCATCTCGGGCGGATGGATCACGGGGAGCGACCTGTGGCACGTCGCCGATCAGCCCTATCAAGCTCCGGGTACCGATTCCACCGGATCTCTGTCGCCGCTCGAGCATCTCATGCTCGGCCGCCGCATCAAGTCGAGCTTCCTCTTCACGGCGCAGGCCGTGCGCTTCACCGGCGAGCACCTCGGCCTGACCGCCGAATTTGCGTCGGTCGGCATGGGGTTCGACGATACCTGCCGCTCCGCCGACACGGCGTGTTACCGATCCACGGTCATGGCAAGCTCCGCCACCTCGCTCGACGCCGGTATCATCTATCGGATTCGCGCGCGGCAGATGCTCCAGCCCTACCTCAGGTTGATGGGTGGCATCACGCTGCTGTCGAACAGCACGCGGGCGTACAGCGTCGGCACCTTTGCGTCGACCATCGCGATCTACCCGGACAATGCGTGGAGCGACACCCGCCCGACGTTCGACATCGGGGTCGGCGCGTCGACGAACGCCAACGGCTGGATGCAATGGCGACTCGAGGCCCGGGAGACCGGCGTCCTGTTGTCAGAGGTGACGGGACCGAGCGCGCTGCAAGGCATCGCGCCGCCGAGCAAATCGGTGCTCAAAATCTTTCCCTCGATCACCCTCGGCATCGACATCATTCTGGCGCGGAGTGTGAGCACACGGTATTAGTCCTATCGTCAGCAGTATTGAACGGAGGTTCACCATGTCATCGCACATTTCATTGCCCA
The DNA here is from genome assembly GCA_963697065.1 of uncultured Gemmatimonadales bacterium. Taxonomy (GTDB): domain Bacteria; phylum Gemmatimonadota; class Gemmatimonadetes; order Gemmatimonadales; family GWC2-71-9; genus Palsa-1233. Next base: position 828,832 of record CAVOMQ010000001.1, on the reverse strand, counting down.
AAGAGCTGTTGTTGGCCGTCGCCGCTATTCTGGCCGCCGCCTGCTCCAGCGGCGGCACGCCGACCAACGGCAACCAGGCCACGGGCATCGCCGGCACATGGACCGGCACCGCTGGCGACATCACCATGTCGGTCACGCTCACCGAGACTTACGGCACCGTCAGCGGCAGCGGTCAGCTGAGTAACGTGCCGCCCAGTGGCGGCATCTCCCCCGAGACAGTCGGCGGAACGTACGCCGCGCCGAACGTCTCGCTTACCATGACCGGCCCGATCTATTCCGTGCTCACCGTCTCCGGGACGCTGACCGATGATCACATCGTCGGAACGGTGGGCGGACTCGGTCCCGGCGTCGATTCGGTGAAGCTCAACCGCGTCACGCAGTAGCGGTCGAGGCCGAGGCAGTGCGGTCGGACACGGTGCGACGAGGTCTGCTTGCGACAGTTGCCACTGTCGCCGCGTGCCACTCGGCGCCGTTCGTGACCGGCGAGTACGGCGCGACTGGGCCATATCGGACGGCGCAGGGCGAGGGGCAACTCACGACAGGCGGCGCGACGCTGCTGGATTTCACGCCGGACGGCCGGGGAATAGGAGTCGCCGAGGGGTACTGGACCTACCGGCTCCCGCCAGAAGGCGGCAGCGCGGTCTGGAGCTACCACATACCACCAGTCGCCAATCCTCCGCCCCCACAGCCTCGCAACACGGTGATCGTAGCGACAGAAGCCCTCTCTTCCACCAACCAGGTGTTGTACTCGCGAGCTGTCGGTCCGGTGAACCCGAACAGCCCGTGGCCCTTTCCCACAGAGTATAACGCCATGCTCTGGCTGGTTGACTCGTCGGGCGCGCGACCGATCATGCAGCTCTACCGCGACTCGATCGGACACGCCGTCGTCCCGCCCGATTCGATCAACTGGGTCACGAATGCCAAGTGGGGCGACGATTCGACACTGTTCGTGGTCGCCGGCAATCTCAGCCCGGCCGATGCGCTGACATCGTTCGGCATTGCCCGCGGCGTCGTAGGTTCGAGCACCTTCACACTTACTGTCGTGCCGGGAACCGCTTCGGTGCGGCTCTACTCGCCAACTGCTCAAGGCACCGAATTGGTCTTCGCCGATACCGGGCTCGTCCTCTGGAAGGTGTCGACCGCCGGCGGCCCGGTCACTTCGGCAGGCAGCATCCCGCCGGGCAATTCCCGGTCGCTTCGCGGTCTCTCCTGTGCCGCAACCGGGTGCGTCGTCCTCACCCAGGAGGATTCTGTCGAGCGCAATGGCAACATCCTTCGCACCGCGACCCTCTGGGATTTCGATCCCGCGTCGGGGAACGTCACCGAGGTTCGCGTCTTCTCTCCGCTGTTGCTGCCCGTCCCGGGCAACCTCTCACTCTCTTCCGCCAATGGCGACGTGGTCTTCCAACAGGGGGGCCAGGTGTACCTCCTGCCGCACGACAGCATCTGAGTAGACTTCGGCGTTCGAAGTCATCCCTCCCGCTCCCGGAACGGTCCGCTGCCAGAACCGATCACCGAACCATCGCCACCCGAAGCCCACCGCACCCCTGACGGCCGCTTCACCAATCCGTGGCCCGACAGCGATCCGCGCGGCTGGCGCGATGTCCTCCGCTGGCGGCGCGAACGGCGCGGCCAGGTCTTCGCGCCGACGCCGTCACGCGGCAGCTTCCCCACCGCCACGCCCGTCATCATCTACCCTCGCCGCAGCGCCGACGAATTCGCCGCCACCTGGATCGGCCACGCCACCGTCCTGCTGCAGATGCACGGCCGCAACATCCTCACCGATCCGATGTTCAGCGAACGCGCGTTCCCGGTGCAGTGGATGGGACCACGCCGCGTCATGCCGCCGGCGCTGTCGATCGACTCGCTCCCGCCGCTCGACATCGTGGCGTTGTCGCACAGCCACTACGACCACCTCGACAAGGCGTCCGTCAAGCGCATCGCGCGCGCGCATCCGGATGCGACATGGGTCGTTCCGTCGGAGCTGGGGAAGTACATCCGCCCGTGGGGCGTGCGGCACATCGTGGAACTCGACTGGTGGCAGGATACCCGGATCGGCGACGTCAACATCACCGCCACACCAGCGCGCCACTTCAGCGCGCGCCGTATCGGCGATCGCAACCACACCCTCTGGTGCGGCTTTGCGTTCGAAGTCGGCGGAAAGCGGGCCTTCTTCGCCGGCGACACCGCGTATCACCCCGAATTCGCAGCCATCGGCGCCCGGCTCGGCCCCTTCGACCTCGCCATGATCCCGATCGGTGCGTACGATCCGCGCTGGTTCATGCACGTCGTCCACGCCGACCCCGAAGAAGCGGTGCAGCTCTACGGCGATGTCACGGCGGCCCACCCCGCCGCGCCCGCCCCGCTGATGCTCGCCATCCACTGGGGCACCTTCCGCCTCACCGACGAGCCGATGGACGAACCCACGAAACGCACAGAAGCCCGATGGAACAAACTCGGGCTTCCGGCGGATCGTCTCTGGATCGCGGACTTCGGCGAAACGCGACTCCTTCGCCCTATTTCGACGAATCCGTCTCGTGCACCGTCGACGCGATGAACTTCTCGATGTCGCCCTGGAGTTCCTTGGCCGACGTCTGGTTCAGGTAGGCCATGTGGCCGCTCTGGAAGTAGTCGAACTGCACCCGGTCGCGGTACGTCTTGTCGAAGCCCAGGTGTGAGAAGTCATACTCGGCGTTGGCGAACGGGGTCGCCATGTCGTAGTACCCGGCGCCCACCATCACGTGCAGATAGGGATTCTTCGCCATGGCCAGCCGCAGGGACTCGACCTCGCTCGGGAACTGTCCCTGCGGGTACTCCCACCGCCCGGTGTGGCCGCCCATGAAATACTGCAGCGGGCTGGAGTAGCCCAGGTCGACCTGCAGGTAACGCATGAACGCCGACATGAACGCCCCCGTCGGCGCCTCGTCCGACGGATCGTAGTCCTGGCGCTGGCTGGCCGGCGTGCCGTTGATGCCGATCAGCCGGCTGTCGTACCGCCCCACCATCTCGCGCTCGTCGCGAAGCAGCTCGGTGCGGAAGATGCCGTCCGAGATGCGCAGGTTCGAGTTGAGCACGAACTGCGCTGATACACCGGTCATCGACGCCACCTTCTGCGCCACCGCGTTCCGTTCGGCGTCGGTGAGCGTGTTGCCCTTCGCGAGTGCCGTCAGGTAATCGCCGAAGGCGTAGGTCCGCGCCGCCTGGGCGATCTGGTCGACCGATTCCTTCTCCATATCCGGCGAGAGCTTCTTGTGGTACCACGCCGTGGTGGCAAAGGTCGGCAGGAACGCCGCGTAGCCGATGTCATTGGTCGACGACGGCGAGATGTACTGGAAGTCGAGCACCGTGCCGAGCAGCATGATGCCGTTGAGCTCGATCCCCTCGTTGCTCTGCAGTTCCGACGCGAGCCCCGCCGACCGGAACGTCCCGTAGCTCTCGCCGAAGAGATACTTCGGCGATTGCCAGCGCTGGTACTTGTCGAGGTAGTCGCGGATGAACTCGCCGAACATCGCGATGTCGTTGCTGGCACCGGTGAACTCGGTGGCTTCGTGACCCCTCGCCGGTCGGGAATACCCGGTGTTCATCGCGTCGATCTGCACCAGATCGGTCACGTCGAGTGGCGAGTACTCGTTCGCCACCAGGTTGTATGGCGGCGCCGGCTCGGAGCCGTTCGGCCCCATCTCCGGATGCATCGGCGACATGATGCCCATGCTCAGCCAGATCGACGCCGAACCCGGTCCGCCGTTGAAGAAGAACGTCACCGGGCGCTTGGTGGAATCTTCGCCGTTCTTGGTGTAGGAGATGAAGAAGACGCTCGCCTTGGGCTTGCCGTCGTCGTCGCGGAGCACCAGCGTGCCGGCGCGCGCGGTGTACGCGATCTGCTTCCCGTCGATCGTGACGGTGTGCTGCGTGGTCGAGATGTTCTCGACCGCGACAATGCCGCTGGTGTCCGCGCCGCCGCCGCCGCCGCCCCGGCCACCCGGTGTTGCGCCGCGTTGCGCCGCGGCGGGCGCAACCATGAGGGTCGAAGCAGCAAAGCCGAACAACAGCGAACGGATCGACATGTTCTTCTCCTTGATATGGCGTCGACAGCCACACGCCCTGTCCGGGATTGACCGGATGGGCGCAGGCGGCGGCACTCGCACGGTCCTCGAAGAAACGGGGCGAGGGACTGGGAGAACATAGGATCTGCGGCGGAAGGCGTCAACGAAAAGAACGGCCCGGAGGCCAGAGCCCAGGGCCCGGAGCCCGGAGCCCCGCAGGCGGAACTCGGGGTGCAGATCGGGGCGCGGGAGCGAAGCGGGCGCTCCGACGGCGTTGCGCGCGGGCTGATCCCGGCGGAGATTCCCGGATCTCGCCGCAGCCATCACCCGACCGGCCTGTACCGGAGAATCCCCCGTGCGTTACGCGGTTCCGCTGCTGTTGCTGCTCGTTTCGCCGTCGTGTGCCCAGTCGAAGGTCGACCCCGACCTGGTCGGCACCTGGGAACTCAATGTGCCCAATGCGGACGGCGTGGCCCGATGGGTCTGGGCAATCCACGCCGACGGCAGCTACGATTTCCACGCCGAGGGTCCCGGAAACGTTCCCGCCCACAGTGGCGCGTTCGAAGCGCGCCACGGCAAGTATTCGCTCAAGGCGACGACGATGTCGTGGGTCGACGACGGGACATATCTCATCCGGGGCGATTCGCTGAGTGCCGCCGGGAAACTGGGGAGCGCGGTGTGGACGCGGGTGCGGCCGGCGGCGATCCCGTCGGGGCATGACTCCGGCTCATCGCAACCCCCCGACACCGGCTCCGGTGGCGGGACCGTCGCAACCGGCGGGCCGGCGATCTACACCGGGCCCAGGATCTACGACTTCCTCTCGCACGAACGCTTCGACTCCACCTTCCTGGCGCCGCCGCTCAAGCTGGCGCACGATTTCACCGTCGACCTCGACGTGCAACAGAAGGCCGATGGCGTCGTCGGCCTGATCGAAGTGGACGTCGCCGGGCCGATCAACCCGGCCACGATCACGTTCGTCGCCTATCGCGATCGCGCCTCGGCCGAGGCGGCGCACGATGTCGAGGCGGTCTATGACTCGAAGAACTTCCGGACGCAGCCGGGAGAATTCGTCGGGTCGCACATCTACGACCATCATGAGTCGGGCGACGCCGAGTGCCTCTCGCGGCACGTGATCGGCACCGCCACGGCAACGGTCACCTGTTACTTGCTGGTCCAGCATCCGACGCGTGAAGCGGTGATCATCGAAAGCCGGGTGAGCGAATCGGTCGCCCCCAGGACGCAGGAGGCGTCCGACGCGGCGGTCCAGCGCGCCGACGACCTGCTCTTCGCGGGCATCAAGGAATGGACGCTGGTCTATCCGGAGATCGGCCGCCAATAGGGACAAGTATTGCCGGGAAAGCGGCCGTTGCGGATTTCCGGGATCGGCCGTAGCATCGATTGCTCTTCGGTTCCGATGGACCACGAATGAAGGCGCCCGCACGCCCATCCGCGTTCGACAAGGAGAACACCATGCCGCTCTATCTCGACGTTCATAATCTCGACGGACCGGTCTCAGCGAAGGACGTCGAGGAAGCGCATCGCAAGGACCTCGAGCTGCAGGGAAAGCACGGGGTCAAGTATCAGCGGTACTGGGTCGACGAGAAGCAGGGCAAGATCTTCTGCCTCGTCGAGGCCCCCAACAAGGACGCGGCGAACATCGTGCACAAACATGCGCACGGTATGGTCGCGGACGAGATCTACGAGGTGAAGGAGGGCGCATAGCGGCCGACTCCCGGCGCTACTTCCCGAACAACCCGAACAACCCCCGCTTCTTCGGCTCGGGACCCGGCTCCGGCGGCTTGGCCGGCGCGGCCTGCTGCTTCGGCGGCGGTGGCGGCGGTAACTCGACTGCCACCTCCTCCCCCCGCGCCGCGCGTCCGAACGCGTCCGCAAATTCCGGCATCGTCTGGTACCGCTCCGCCGGTTCCTTCCGCAACGCCTTCGCCAGCACCTGCTCCACCGCCTCGGACAACTCGAGATCGGGCCGGCGCTGACGGATCGGAATCGCCAGCCCGCGGAGCCGCGCCAGCATCAGCTCGTGCTGCGACTTGTACTCGAACGGCAGCTGCCCGGTGAGCAATTCGTAGGTCATGAACGCCAGCGAGTAGACGTCACTCCGGGCATCGACCGGCATCGCGCACATCTGTTCGGGTGACATGAACTCCGGCGTCCCCACCACGAGACCGGTGCGGGTGAGCCGCGCCGAATCGGCGCCCATGTCGCGCACGATCGCGAGGCCGAAATCCATCACCACGGCGCGCTCGCCCCCGTCGGCATCGCGCACGATCATCACGTTTTCGGGCTTGAGGTCGCGGTGGATGATGCCCTTCCGATGCGCGAAGTCGAGCCCGTCCGCCATGTCCGCCACGAACGTCGCCGCCGACGCCAGCGACAGCGGCCCGGTCTTGAACACCCGGTCGCAGAGCAGTTCGCCGGCGACGAACGGCATCACGACGAACTCGAACCCCACCGCCTTCCCGATCCGGATGATGTGGCAGAGGTTGGGATGCTCCAGCTGCGCGCCCATCGACGCTTCACGGCGCAGTCGCTCCATCGCCACCGCGTCCTGGAGAAGATCGGGAAGCAGCACCTTGATGGCGACCTGGTGATCGTTCGTGGTGTCGCGGGCCTCGTATACGAATGCCGACCCGCCGGCACCGACGCGCTTGCCCACGTCATAGCGGCCGTCGAGAACGGCGCCGGTGAGGTTCGCGGGATCGGGCGGGGGAGCTGACATGCCTTAATAATGGCCACAATTGAGGTGATTGGAGAACCGCGGAGTCCGAAAGGTGCCCAGAGCCCAGAGCCCATGGCCCCGCAGGAGTGACTCGGCCTCAGCTACCGCCGGAGGTCGCCGCAAGACCAGCCCTGATGCCGCACTGCCCTGCCGTCGCGCGCCGAGTTCCGTGTGCGGGGCCACGGGCCATGGGCGATCTTGCCTTGCCCGCCTTCACTCGCCCCTCCCCCGGCGCGCCGATCCGCCGTATCGTAAGTTTGACCCGATGCCCGAAACCTGCCCCAACTGCGGGACCCCGCCCCCCCCCGACGCGATCTTCTGCCATCGCTGCGGGAGGAACTTCACCGTCGAGATGCCGGCGTCGACCCCGGCGCCGGCCGCGACACCGCCATCGATCACTCCGTCGTCCGCCGTCGCCGACCCCGCTGCCGCCTCCGACACCATTTCCCGGCTCCGCGGTGCCCTCGGCGATCGCTACCAGATCGAACGCGAACTCGGCCACGGCGGCATGGCCACGGTCTTTCTCGCGAAGGACCTCAAGCACGACCGCGAAGTCGCCATCAAGGTGCTGCACCCCGACCTCTCCGCCTCGGTCGGCGCCGAACGGTTCGAGCGCGAGATCCGCCTCGCCGCCAAGCTGCAGCACCCCAACATCCTCGGCCTCTACGATTCGGGCTCCGCGGCCGATCTGCTCTTCTACGTCATGCCGTTCGTCAAGGGCGAATCGCTGCGCGACAAGCTCGACCGCGAGAAGATGCTGCCCGTCGACGACGCCATCGCGATCACGCTGCAGGTGGCCGACGCGCTCGGCTACGCGCACGAACAGGGGATCGTCCACCGCGACATCAAGCCGGAGAACGTGCTGCTCAGCGGCAACCACGCGCTCGTCGCCGACTTCGGCATCGCGCGGGCAGTGTCGCAGACCGGCGATCGCAAGCTGACGCAGACCGGCATGTCGATGGGCACGCCGTACTACATGGCGCCCGAGCAGGCCAGCGGCGACACCGTCGGTCCCACTGCCGACATCTACAGCCTCGGCTGCATGCTCTACGAGATGCTCGCCGGCGTGCCGCCGTTCACCGGCCAGAACTCGATGCAGATCATGGCGCGCCACGCCATGGAACAGGTGCCGAGCATCCGGATCGTGCGGAACGCCGTGCCGGAAGAAGTCGAAGAGGCGATCTACGCCGCGATGGGAAAGGTCCCCGCCGACCGGCCGCAGACGGCGGCGAAGTTCGTCGAACTCCTCGGCATGACACCCGGCTCCACCGCCACGATGCGGGCGATGCGCATGTCGACCACCACCATGCGGCGCACCCCCACCGGGATGTACGCCGCGCAGGGCATGGCGCCGGTGCCATTGTGGCGGCGCCCCTGGGTGCTCGCGGTGGCGGCCCTGGTGCTCATTGGTGGCGGCATCGGTGTCTGGCGCTGGCGCACGGCGGCCGCCGCTGCGGCGCGGGCGCGGCAACTCGTCAACGCCGGCCCGGAAGCGCATCGCCTCGCGGTGCTCTACTTCACCGACGCGAGTAGCGATCACTCGTTGACGCCGGTCGCCGACGGTCTCACCGAAGGGCTGATCCAGTCGCTCTCCGGCGGGTCGAGTTTCACGGTGATTTCGAGCGCCGGCGCCGCCCGCTTCCGCGACGCGAACCTCCCCGACGACAGCATCGCGCGCGCGCTCAGCGCCGGCTATCTGGTGCGCGGCCAGGTCGGCAGGACGGGTGACCGGATCACCGTCGGGATCCGCTTCGAGGACGGCAGCGGTGTCGACCTCAAGACCGCGAGCTTCACCGCGCCGGCCAATAACATTCTCGCCATCCGCGATTCGCTCGCCACCAGCGTCGCCGGGCTCATCCGCCAGCAACTTGGTGAACAGATCACCCTGCAGCAGCAGCGCGCCGCCGCGTCGAACAACGACGCCTGGCTCCTTCTGCAACGTGGCCAGGAGGCGCGTCGCGGGATGGAGACGGCGGTGGGCAACAACGACTCGGCAGGCATCGCCCGCGGGTACCACGCCGCCGATTCACTCTTCGCCGCATCCGCGTCGCTCGACCGGAAGTGGCCCGATCCGGTGACGCAGCGCGGCCTCCTCGCCTATCGCCGTTCGCGCATCACCCGCGACCCGATGGAGATGCGCCGGTGGGTCACGCTCGGCACCGCGTACGCCGACACGGCGCTCCAGATCGATCCGAACAACGCCGACGCGCTCGAGCTGCGCGGTGACCTCGAGTACTGGAGCTGGCTGCAGAACCTCGAGACCGATCCGGCGAAGAAGGCGGCGCTGATCACCGCCGCCAAGAACGACCTGGAACACGCCACGCGGACCAACCCCCAGCAGGCCGGCGCCTGGGCGTCGCTTTCGCACCTCTACAACAACTATCCGACCTCGGCCAACACCGACGTCCTGCTCGCCGCCCAGCGCGCCTATCAGGCCGACGAGTTCCAGACCGGCGCCGAACTGGTGTTGACGCGACTCGTCCTGGCAGCATATGACCTGGGCAATTTCGATCAGGTGAACAGTTGGTGCCAGGTGTTCAATCGCCGCTTTCCCGCCGACTATCGCGCGGCGCGCTGCAACCTGCTCTTCCTCACGACCACAGCCGTCACGCCTGATATCTCGCGCGCCTGGCTGCTGGCCGACTCGGTGAGCGCCGAGGCCCCGGCCCCGCAGCGGCAGCTGTGGACGTTGAACTCCGACATGCTGGTCGCCACGGTGATCGCGCGGGCCAGCAAGACCACTCCGGCGCTCGCCGACAGCGCCCGCCACCTGGTGCAGCGTTCCCTTGGCGACCCCGGCATCGACCCGAATCGCGATCTCGCCCTCTACGGCGCCATCGCCTACACCACGCTCGGCGACAAACAGCAGGCCGTCGACCTGCTCAAGCTCAACTTTGCCGTGAATCCTCAGCGGGTGGCCGGGTACCGGCAGGACCCGGGGTGGGAGTTCCGATCGTTGCAGGACTATCCGGCGTTCCAGCAGCTGGTGGGGTCGGGCAAGCAGTGAGGATGGCAAGACCGTAGCCACTTGGGTGACGTTGGTGACGCGGGGGTCGCGACGGGGGGACCTCGCCGCGCCGCAGGTCGCATTGGAGGAACGCCGCCCCTCGACGATGGTGCCTGCGACCTGCGGCGCAAGAGGTCTCCCCCGTCGTGACCCCGGCTCGATCGGACCCGCTTGCCGCACCCGGCCCCCCGTCCGCTTGCGCTTCCGCCCTCCGAACGGCACGTTCCATGGCTTGTTCGGGCCGGTTTCCTGTCAGGGGTGAAGATGCGCCAGCGTTCCGTGTGGGTCGTTGTTGCCGCCATGATCATTTCGGCGGGGTGCAACGGCAATGCGCCCACGGGCACCCCGTCGGGGCCGACCGAGGTGAACGGCCTCGGCTCGTGCACCACCCTGTTCAAGCTCACCAGTCTCGCCTGGCAGGTGTACGGCGGCAGCTCCGCCGGCGTGCAGCCGCTGCTCGCGAAACTCGACACCCTCAAGGGGATCGTCGCACAGGGTGACTCCGCCGGCGCGCAGGCTGCGGCAAAGGGCATCGTCACGTGGGTCGAGCAGCAGGCGATGCAGGCGACACTCCCGGGCAAGCCCGCGGAGATCAACAACTTCATCGGCAGCGTGCTCTGCTACGCCGGGCTGTCGCAGAACACCTATCTCGTCCAGCCGTCCGCCGACACCCAGGTCGTCATGAGCAGCTCGGGCAACTCGGGCGTGTTGCTCGGACCGGGCACCGTCGACGTGCCGACCATGCTCACCATCAACGAGCTCGACCCGAACGGCCCGTCCGGGCTCGATACCAAACTCGATCAGTACCCGACGTTCCTCACCATCTCGTCGTCGTCGCCGCTGATGAAGCCGGTGGTGGTGGCGGTGTGCATCTCCGCGTCGCTGCAGGTTCCCGACGACGTCTTCCAGCGGCTCCGGATCGGGCACCAGGCCAGCAGCGGCTTCGAGATCACGCCACCGGCCGATCCGAGCTTCCTCGGCTGCCCCTCGTCGAGCGCCTCCAGCCGTCTGCCGAAGTGGCTTCGGACGTTGGCCGATCTCGTGCTGCCGGCCAAGCTCTATGCGCGCACCCTGGCGTACGGATCGGGCGGCGTCGGCGGCTCGGCGACGGAGTTCTCGCCGTTCGGCGCCGTCGACAACGCCCTCTTCGCGTCGGGTGGTGTGGGCGGATCGGCCACCGAGTTCAAGCTCGGTTCGAAGGTGCCGAACCAGGCCTTCGCGGCGCAGGGTGACAACTGCCTCTCCGCCGACACCACGGCGGGAGAGCCGCTCAATCCGCTCTGCCGCCCCGTCGTCACCATCCATACGGCACAGGGGACGCCCTTCATCGGCGTGCCGTTGAGCTGGAACGTCACCGCGGGCGGCGGGAGCATTGCTCCTGACACGCTGGGCGACAATGCCTGCGGCACGTTCGGCAGCGCCGCCAGCAACGCCACCGACACCGACGGCAAGGCCGGCGTCTGCTGGACGCTCGGGCCAGACGCCGGCACCAACGTCGTCACCGCAATGCCGACACCCGGCGGCGATGCGCCGGAGGGCGTGATCTTCGTCGACGGCAACGGCAACCAGGAGTCGGGGGTGACCTTCACCGCCACCGGCGACCCGCTGCCGAGCACCGCGTCGGCAAGCGATGTCACGGTGCCGTTTGACGGCATGCCGCATCCCGGCAGCGGGAGCTGCTCGAATGGTGTCACGCCCACGCTGACGTACGGCACCAAGGACGGATCGCCACCGGTAGGCGCCGGCACGTACCCGTTCACCGCGACGTGCAACGCGGGGAGCCCGCTCTACCAGCAGTCGAAGGCAACAGCGACGATCACCATCGACCAGTCGACACCGTCGGTGGCGTTGAGCTGCCCCGAATCGGAGCCATACACCGGCGCGCCGCTCACGCCGTGCACGGCCACCATCACCGGACCGGGACTGAACTTCACCGCCACGCCGACGTACACCGACAATGTCGGCGTCGGCACCGCGACCGCGTCGTATACCTATACCGGCAGCGGTGATCTCGGTGCGGTGAGCGGATCGGCCACGTTCCAGATCACGCCGGCTGCCACCGTCACGACCGTCAACTGTGCCAACGCGACATACACCGGGTCGGCGATCACCAATGTCTGCGACGCCGTGGTGACCGGTCCTGGTGGGCTCGATCAGCCGGTGGCGCCGATCACCTATGGCAACAACGTCTTGGCCGGCACCGCCAGCGCGAGTGCGGCATATGCCGGCGGCGGCAACTGGCTGCCGAGCTCCGGTGCGGCGACGTTCCAGATCCTGCAGGCCGCCACCGTCACGGTGGTGACGTGTTCCAACGAGAAGTACACCGGGTCGCCGATCACCAACGCCTGCACCGCGAAAGTGACCGGCCCGGGCGGCCTCGATCTGCCGGTGGTGCCGATCACGTATACCAACAACGTCGCGATCGGGACGGCGAATGCCAGCGCGACGTACCCCGGCGGCAGCAACTGGCTGTCGAGTACCGGCGCGGCGACGTTCAAGATCACGCCGGCACAGTGCCCGGCGACGATGCCGTCGTGCGGGCAGTGAGGCGGACGGCCCGCGGCTGAAGCCGCGGCTCGGCAGGTATTGCCCGCGGGCCTGCCGGCGAGCACTATTCCCCCGCCTCGAACCGGCGCGTGAATGCTCGTCCCCAAACTGCTCAGCACCCTTCGCGGTTATACCCGCCAACAATTCCTCAATGACATCTCCGCCGGCGTCATCGTCGGCATCGTCGCCATCCCGCTCGCCATCGCCTTCGCGGTGGCCAGCGGCGTCACCCCGGAGCGCGGTCTCTACACCGCGATCATCGCCGGGTTCCTGATCTCGGCCCTCGGTGGCTCGCGGGTCCAGATCGGCGGTCCCACCGGCGCATTCATCGTCATCGTCTACGCCATCGTGCAGCAGTACGGAGTAGACGGGCTGCAGCTGGCGGGGATGATGGCCGGCGTGCTGCTTGTCGGCTTCGGCCTGGCGCGCCTCGGTGCCGCCATCAAGTTCATTCCGCACACCGTGGTGATCGGATTCACCAGCGGCATCGCGGTGGTGATCTTCTCCAGCCAGGTGAAGGACTTCCTCGGCCTCGACGTCGCCAACGTGCCGGCGGCGTTCGTTCCCAAGTGGCAGCTCTTCTTCACCCACCTGACGTCGATCAATCCGTGGGCGCTGGCGATCTCGCTGGGATCGATCGTGCTGATCTGGCTCTGGCCGTGGGTCAGCCGGCGAGTACCGGGCCCGTTCGTGGTGGTGGTCGCGTCGGCCGTCGTCGTTCGCATCTTCCATCTCCCGGTGGAAACCATCGGGTCGCGCTTCGGCGCCATCCACGCCGGGCTGCCCGCTCCGACGTTGCCGCACATCACCGTTGCGCGCATCTCGCAGCTGATCGGCCCGGCGTTCACCATCGCGCTGCTCGGCTCGGTAGAATCACTGCTCTCGGCGGTGGTGGCCGACGGGATGATCGGCGGGCGGCACCGCTCGAACATGGAATTGGTGGCACAGGGCGTCGCCAACATTGCCAGCCCGCTCTTCGGTGGCATTCCGGCCACCGGCGCCATCGCGCGCACCGCCACCAACGTCAAGAACGGCGGGCGCACGCCGGTGGCGGGAATGGCACACGCGCTGACGCTGCTGCTGATCACGCTCTTCTTCGGGCGTTGGGCGGCGCTCATCCCGATGGCGGCGCTTGCCGGCATTCTGGTGGTGGTGTCGTACCACATGAGCGAGTGGCGCTCGTTCCGGAGCCTGCTGCGCTCGCCGCGCAGCGACGTGGCGGTGCTGATGGTGACCTTCCTGCTCACCGTGTTCATCGACCTCACCACCGCCATCGAAGTCGGGATGGTGCTCGCCGCGTTCCTCTTCATGAAGCGGATGGCGGAAGTCACCAACGTGACGCCGATCACGCGGGAGGTCGCCGATCCCGACGCCGCCGAAGAGGCCGACATGGAGATCATCGCGCCGGCGGCGATTCCAGACGACGTGCAGGTCTACGAGGTGAACGGCCCGTTCTTCTTCGGCGCCGCCGAGACATTCCGGAACGCCATCGAAACGGTGGCGCGCAAGCCGAAGGTGCTGATCATCCGGTTGCGTCACGTGCCGGCGATGGATGCCACCGGCATCCACGCGCTGCGCACCGTCATCCGGCAGGCCCGCGCCGAGGGGATCCGCGTCATCCTCAGCGGGCTGCACGCCCAACCGATGGTGGCGATGGCGCAATCGGGACTGCTCGATGAAGTGGGGCAGCAGGACCTGGCGGCGAGTCTGCCGGAGGCGTTGCGGATGGCGGAACCGGCGGCACGGGGAGGACCGCAGTAAGTGTAGAAGCGCCCTGAGCCCATGGCCCATGGCCCCGCACGCGTGGCTCGGCATGCGCTACCGCCGAGCGGCGCGGAGCCGCGGGTCACCTCAGCGACGAGACGCTTCGGTCACAACCGACCCACCGCGATTTTCGCCAGCGCCGTTTCCATGGCCTGCTTCTGCGTCAGCGACGATTTCGCGCCGCTGACGCGGATTTCGAACGCGCCATCGCCCTTGCGGACAGCGAGATACGGCACCGCGCCGGGCGCCTTGAACGTCACGAACACCGCCTTGTCGCCGATTCCGGGAACCGGTGTGCGGGTGGCGCCGGGAAGGGTCATGGCGTCGTTGAACGTTGCGGCGTTCGGCGAGAGCACCGTGATCAGTACCTTGGGATCGCCCATACCGGCGTCGGGTGTCGCGGCGAACGTGCACATGGCGGTAATGGAATCGCCCCCCTTGAACGGTGGTGGCGGATTCTGACCCGGGAGGCTCTTGATGCCGATGACCGAACTCACTTCGGCCGCGGTGAGGAGCGAGCAGGCATTGACGGGATCGGGCATCGCGGCGGGTCGCGGTGCGGCTGCGCGGCCCGGTGCCGGGTGGCTCAGGGTGAGAACCGCGACGATGTGCAGGAACGGCATGACACTCTCCGGACGGGGTCAGTCGAAATAGATAGATCCAGGACGCGGAACGGCAAGTGAGCTGATCCACGCGGGCAGGTTACGCGGTCCCGGTTACCGCCGATCCCCACACACGCTCGGCATCACGACGATCCCCGGCACTCCCCCCGCTCCGACGTTCTGCATGTACTCTCGTGACCCGACGAACTCCGCGGCGTCGACGTTGAATGCCGTCCGCTTGTCCCACACGGCGTACTTCTCCAGGTGTCCCTGCAGCTCCGCCTCGCTCGGCGGATCAGTGCGCCCCAGGATGGTGCGGTAGAGCCGCAGCGTCACCGTGCGTGGCGCACTGTCGGCCACGAAACGGTCGTAGTATTCGTCGCTCATCAGCTCCTGGCGCACCACGTCACGCAGCCTGAGCCCGCTGGTGGCGAGCTGCTGCGCGAACTGCTTCTCGTCCTGGCTGTTCGGCAAGTCGCCGAGGATCCTGGCAAAGACCGAATCGACCGCGGTGGCGTAACATTGGACGACGTTGGTGGGCACCTGCCCCTTCGCGATGGCGCTCCGCGACACGCTGTCCGGCGCCGGCGGCAACATGGTGCGCGGCGCGTGGCCGGTGGCCGGGGTCAGCACCGCCGGCGGCGGCTTGAGCATCGTGGCGATCCGGTCGCCGGCACCCACCAGCACCACCGAAATGAATCCGGTCCACACCCCCTTGCTCACCGTCGACGACAGCGTAATCAGTCCGCACTCGTTGGCGCACCAGAGCAGCGCCGCCACTGTCGCCACCGTCAGGACCACGGCACCGAGTCCGCGCTCGGCGTCGACCAGTGTCCAGCGGAACATCCCGAAGTACATCACCACCGCCCAGCATCCGATCAGCATCAGCGCAGTCAGGGCGAAGATCGCCGTGCGCCCGCGCGGTGTGGCACTGCTCGTCATGACGTCACCCTCCTTTCGATGGATGCGGCACCACAACGGGAGCGGACCGGCTGCATCCGCTCCCGCTGCGGTTCCCGCGTCAGGCGGCCTTTTCCACCGGCGCGTCACTCGCGCCCGTCACCGGTTGCGGGGCGGGTGCCGGAATGGGTTCCGGGCCGGGCACCGGCACCGGTGTCGCCGGATGGCGCGACGGCGTGCCGATGCTGATGGCGCTCTCCCACGCCGCCAGCTGTTCGGCGTCGTCCTTGAACCGGTTGCGGTTGAAGCCGTCGATGATGCGCACCGTTTCGACGGCCTTCTCCGTCGCCACGTCGAGCTCGGCGCCGGCGCCGACATGCTTTGCCCGGGCCAGGTTTGCCGCCTCGGTCGCGGCGTCGAGCGCGGCGACCGACGCGGTGAGGTCGTCGACGAACGTGGCGCCCAGGCCAAGCGGAACGAGCGCATCCTTGTTGGCGGTGGCGAGAGCCAGCATCGACTTGGCGAGCGGGGTGAATTCCGGATATGGCATCCGGAACGGCGCCCTCCGGAACGCGGCCGCCGGCGTCGCCGTGCTGTCGGGGAGCAGGCTGCCCACCCGCGCCAGGTGACGGAGCCGCTGGGTGATCCCGACGCGCAGCCCTTCGCGCTGCATCCGGATGCTGTGTTCGTCCGAAATGCCCTGTTGCTGCTGCGACACCAGCGGACCGAGCTGGTCCAGCTGGGTCTGCAGTGACGACACCAGCGACTGGTAGCCGCTGTCGTCGGATGGCTGCGCCTGACAGAAGTGGAGGGCGCGGATCGCCATCGACATACGCCTGCGTGTTGACGCTTTCATCGTTCCTCCCTGCCCCTTTCGGGGTTGCGGCGCGCGGCCGCTTGAATGAGTGGTGCTCCCGTGACGGGTCGAAGCGCCGCCCGGAATCGGGACGGTCGAGCGGGACGGGATGCGAGCGGCGTGCCAGAAATGGGGGAAGTGACGATTTGCACCCGCTCGGCTCGGTGCACAGCGTGCAACTCGTTGCAGGGCAGCGCGATGCCCGGACCACTTCCGCGCCGTCCGCGAGCACCGGAATCCTGCCCGGGACACTTCCGATCGTGCCGGTGTCCTTCGTATGGGACAGTGGTGTCCTGAAATCAGGACAATCGGCGGGTCCACGGGGCCGGGGGCCGCGTGCGACACGGCGCTGTCGGCGTGCGCAGAGCCGCTGATGTTGTCCGCAACGAGGGTGATGACCGCCGCGCGACGCTTCGCGGCAGCCGCTCGACCCCTGGCAGCGACCGCGCGCTGGCTGCTGGCGACAGCCAGGGCGGTATCGACGGCCGCGGGGCCGGTTCAGGCGACCGCCGAGGCGCGGTGAGCGGCCGCCTGGGTCGTGCAGGCGGCCGCGCGGCCGCGCTGTCAGGCAGCGGCGTCGGTGGGGAAGGCGGCTGGGTTTGTGCGACAGGCCGCGGAACCGGTGAACGGGCCCGTGGGGAACGTGACAGTCACCGCTGACGTGCTGCGGCCAGCCGCGGAGCTGGTGTCAGCGACCGCCGGGTCGGTGATGTCGACCGCGGAGTCGGTGGATGCTGGACAGGCCACCTCCGGCTGACCAGATTGCCGCGAGCAGCAATGTCTCTACAGCGTGAGGAACCGATGCCGGTGAAGCTCGTGGTCCTGATCCTCGCGTTGATCGCGCTGACTGATGCTTCGATCAGGCTGCGCCGCGCCGGCGACCGGTTGTGGCTGACCGGCATCGCGATGATCCTGGTCGGAGCGGCGATGCTCGCCGGCGATTTCTGGCCCCGGAGCATCGGAGGCGATCTCCTGGAGGTGGCGCTGTTGGTCGAGGCGGTGGCGCTCAACTATCGCGCGCACCGTCCGACATCGAGCGCGACCTGACCCCCTGCCGGTACGCCTCGAGTGCCGCGTCGCTTCCTGACATCTTCTCGTCCAGCCCCCAATGCTTCGCACCGGCCTTCAGCAGCATGGTGACCACCGCCGCGTGATTGCCGCTCTTGCGCAACCAGCTGTTGACGGAGCCGTGCAGGGCCCAGCCGAGCGGCGGTCCGTCGTACGTATCGTCACGCGCATCGACCAGCGGATCGTAGCGGAGGATCTCGCGCGCCATTGCGGCATTGCCGTGCCAGGCGGCCCAGTGGAGCGGCGTGCCGCCGTGCGGGCCGCGTGCGCCGGCCGGCCACCCGGCGCGCAGCATCAGGCGCACGGCGTCGGTGTTGTTGTTCATCGCCGCGGTCACGATCTGCTGCTGCAGGTCGGGGGTGAGCGCCGCGCCCGTCTCGCGCCGGCCGGTGAGAAACTGTTCGAACAGCTGCTCGTCGCCCAGGAGGCAGGCCTGGGCCAGCTTGATGTCGTCGGGGCTGCGCTCCATCAGCAGCGCCAGCACGTCGTCGTGTCCGAACTCGCGCGCCACCATGAGCGGCGTCTGCCCCTGCCCCAGTGTCCATATATATGTGGTGCCGCCAGCCCGCGGATTCTTCATCGGAAACCACCGCTCGTTCACCGCGGTCCCGATCGCGTCCGGATCGGCGTCGAGGATGCTCCGTACCATCGCCATGTCGCCCAGGGCCGCCGCGATCAGGATATCGGTCTCGCTGCCGACGGAGATCAGGTAGCGCACCACGTCCTGGCGTTCGCGGATCAGGTACTGCGCCGGCGTCGACTCGTGGTCGATGTCGCGGGCGTTGACCTCGGCGCCGTGTTCGACGAGGAACCGCGCGGTCGGGACATCCTTTGCCCAGTGGAGCGGGGTCTTGCCGTCGCCGCCGCGGAGGTGCACGGCGGCGGGGTCGGCCGCGACGATCCGCGCCAGCTGGTCGAGCAATCCGAATCGGGCCGCCGAGCAGGCGTCGAGTCGTGCGCCGCGTTGGAGCAGGAACGGCAGCAGCTCTTCGTCGGCATGGTCGAGCACGGTGTATGGGCCCGCCCACCAGTCGCTTTTCGCGTTGATGTCGGCGCCGGCGTCGAGCAGTGCGTCGATCATGTCACGGTTCTTCCGGTGCACCGCGCCGATGAGCGGTGTGGCGCCGAAGCCGAGTTCGTCGGTGCCGTTGTCGAGGCGCTTCCGCAGTTCCGGATGGGCGGCAAGCAGCGCACGCGCTCCTGCCGCGTCGTTGGACTTGACGGCCAGGATCAGCGACTGGTAGGGATCGGTGTCGAGCGACCCGGTGTGTGAAATGATTCCCCCTTTCGTGGGCTCCCCGGCGTCGGCTGCAGTGGGCTGAAGAGAGGTCGATGTGGATTGCGATCGAGCCCAGGTGGGACGATCCCTGCCCTCGGACGGGGCGCGCCCTGGAGGGCGAGAAGATGCTAGCGCGGGCGAGGAGTCGGGACAAGGGAGCAGCCAGGGCGCTGGTCCCGCGCACCGTGGCCGTCGCAATACTCACCCGCTTGACACGTGCTCCACATGCAGCATATGGTGCGCTCATGCCCAGGATGATCCAGATCCGCCACGTGCCGGTACGACTGCACCAGCTGCTCAAGACGCGAGCGGCGCGCGCCGGCATGACGCTGTCCGACTACCTGCGCGGCGAACTGGAGCGAGCGGCCTCCCGCGCGGCGGACTGGCGGCACCTCGATTTCCCGACGCTCACCCCCGCGCGAACAACGTGACGAGATCGATCTCGCACGCCGCGTCGAGCAATGGATGTCGCCATAGCAGCCCATCGCGCTCGACGCGCGGCGCCACATCCGAGGGCGTCCACACCTCCACCTGCTGATTGTCACCGTCGACGATCCAGTATTCCGGGATCCGTTCGTGTTGATACAGGCGGCGCTTGACGAACCGGTCGGCCCGCGCCGTGCCGGGCGACAGGACTTCGATGACCAGGTAAAGGGTGGTGAGGTCCGCCCACTTTCCGGTGCGCATGAGTCGCGACAGATCGCCAACGAACAGGTCAGGCTGGACCAGCGTGTCGGCGTCGAACGAGATGTCGGCGGGCGACATCAGCACGTCGCTGCGACCGTTCGCCGTGAGGTATCCATCGAGCGCCACCAGCAGGCGCTTGACGATCTGCTGATGGGTGGGGCGCGGGGCGGGGCTCACCAACAGCTCGCCGTGAACGGTTTCGTACCGGTTGCCGTCATCGGGCAGGGCGCGGACCATTTCGGCGGTGTAGTGGTGCGGGATCGGCATGGCCATACGTTCGCCTCGGCGGCTGGGGATAGGCAAGTCGGGTGCACGCGACCAATGTGGCATGCAGTGCGCGATCGCTGTCATCCTTTTTCCGCTGAGCCCATCCGGATTGCGCGGCACGGCGCGTCGGGCGGTCAGTGACCGCCGAGCGTCCGGCTGAACAGGGCGGGAATGTCGATGGTACACTTTTCCGCGAGCAACGGATGCCGCCAGACCAGGCACTCGCGCTCGACGCGCGGCGCGACATCCGAGGGCGTCCACACCTCCACCTGCTGAGTGTCACCGTCGACGATCCAGTACTCCGGGATCCGTTCCTGCTGATAGAGTCGCCGCTTGACGAACCGGTCGGCCGGCGCGGTGCCGGGCGACAGGACTTCGATGACCAGGTAGAGACGGCCGACATCGCTCCACTTGCCGGTGCGCTGCGCCTCGGCGAGGTCGCCGACGAAGACGTCGGGTTGGACCAGCGTGTCGGGTCCGAACGAGATGTCGGCCGGTGACATCAGCAGATCGCCGCGGTGGGACGGTCCCAGGTAGTCTGCCAGCGCCAGGAGCAATCGCTTGACGATCTCCTGGTGGGTGGCGCGCGGGGCGGGGTTCACCAGTAGCTCGCCGTGGACGGTCTCGTACCGGTTGCCGTCGTCGGGAAGGGCGCGGACCATCTCAGCGGTGTAATACTGCGGGACGGGCATGGCCACAGTATGGCCTCGGCGGCCGAGGGACGGCAACCACGGTGCACGCAGGCAATGTTGCGCTCCGTGGCCGATCACCTTCATCCAATTTCTGCCGAGGCGGTCCGAATAACGCAGGGTCCTGCGCGCGGGCAATCGGCGGCGGCCGAGCAGCTATCTACCGTTGACCTTCACCCGATAGACCCGGTACGAAATAATGCCGTCGGCGTCCTGGTTGCGGATGCAGATCAGACCGCCGGGCGTGATCGACGTCGGTGTGACGTCCGAACGCCACGATCCGACGAAGCGGCCGGTTGCGTCGTCGTAGACCTCGAGGATGCCGTCGACGTAGCGATCCATCCCTCCGGTCGGAACGCGATTGTCGACTGGATACTCGATGCCGGGTCTGGGTGGCGGCGGAGCGTTCGGATCGGGCTTCCAATTGGCGTCCGCTGCGCGATAGAGCACCATCACGTTGCCGTCGGCGGCGAGTCCCATTCCCACCGCCTGGGTGGGCCTCGGCGCGCGCGACTCGCCGAGGCGATAGAGCTTTTCGTCGATGTCGGCGTAGGCGTAGGGCAGGAACCATGCCGGCCGGCGCGTCGACGATGTGACGACGGTTCCTTGCCGTAACAGGCGCTCCACTTGGTGCCGGTAGTAGTGCGCCGCGATCCAGGCGCCGCCATCGCGCGACGGCGTGACGAAGTACTCTGTGGCATTGACGTCGTGGATGGTGCGTCCATCCTGATGCGGCAGCATCACCATCGGCTGGGTGTCGCCGAACGCCCGCAACAGGCGTCCCGCGGGATCGAGCAGCGCGAACGCGGGCTTCCCTTCCTCATTGAGGTTGAGCATCAGCGATCGGTTCGCCAGTACCGCGCCGCTGAACCCTGTAATTCCCACCGGCAGCGGACCGCTCCGCCCTCGACCCGTCGCGATCGAGATCACCGCCAGATGCCCTGGACCGATGATCGTCACCGAGTCGCCGGGGCCGGAGATGATCGCCTGGATGTACAGGGGATACTCCCCCGGACCGCCGCCGAGCCGACCGAGGAAGCCGAGGTAGCGTCCGCTGCTGTCGTAGTGCAGGAGCGGGGTCTTCGCCATGATGTTCTGCACGACGAATCCCCCGGGGACGGCGTGCAGCGTGCCGTAGTCCTCGATCAGTTCGGCATCATTCGCGTGACCGACGGTCGCGACAAGCTGGAGCGTGACGGTGCAATTGTCGCACACGCCGCGTTCGAGCGGCTCGAATCGGGGGATGCCCTGGGCCGCCACGGACGCGGCAACGGCAAGTGAAATCGGAAAGAGCAGCAGCGAGCGGAGCATGGGCGGCTCCTAATACACCTCGCCCTGTTCGGCGGGCGTGTCGAGCGCCGCCAGTTGCGCCGCGAGATCGGCGGCCTGGACGTCGACCGCCGCCTGCCTGGCGGCGAGATCGGCGGCCTGCGCTTCCAGCGCACTCCGCTTTGCCGCGAATTCGCGGACCTGCATCTCGAACGCCGCGCGCCGTGTGGCGAATTCGCCGGCCTGGATGTCGAACGCCGCGCGCTGCGACGCCAGCTCGCTGTCACGGGCGTCGAGCGCCGCCTGCTTCTCCGCCAGATCCGCTGGCCGGGCGTCGAGCGCCGCCTGCTGTGCCGCGAGATCGGCACCCTGCACGTCGAACGCCGCCTGCATCGAAACCAGGTCCGTGGCCAGCGCTTCGAGACGGCGGTTGAGGGCGTAGACGTCTTCCGTCCGGAGGCCGTTGATCTCCATGCGCGTCACGTGGTCGCGAAGGTGCCCGATCTCGCCTTCGGCATGCAGCTGGTACCGGTGGAACGAATTGTCGGCGACCGGGTCCGTCATGTGACCTCCAGGCGATATTGCTGTACCGGACCACACGGCAACTACTCTGCGGCGGATCACCCCGCGGTATCGAACATGAACCTATGGCGTAACACCGGCCTGGCACCAGCCTACCCGGCGTCCGACGGTCCGGCAGCACCTGTCCCGGCATCCCCACCGCCGGCCCGGCCGCGTGGCCGCCACCAGCCGGGGCCGGCACGCCGCGCCTTCGTCACCAGCCGCACGCCGAAGAATACCGCCGTGGCCATCAGGACGCTCAACGTCACCCGGAGCGCCCGCGGGGCGTTCGCGTCCACCGCGAACCGCCACCAGAGGCTGCCGGTGTACTCCCCTTTCACCTGCAGATAGATGCCGAGCCAGCCCACCCCGAGTGCCGCGAGAAGCGCCGCGGCAAGCCAGCCGAAGTTGAGTGGTTCCTCACTGAACGGAATGGTGCGGTCGAACTCCCGGCGCGCCGCCAGCAAGAGCAGGAGCAGCGCCATCAGCAACCCGGCGGCGACCACGTCGAGCGCCCGGAGCAGCGACGACAGCATCCCGACAACCAGCAGGCCGACGGTAAGCCGGAAGGCGCCGCGGAGCCGGCGTTCCAATCCGAAGGCCAGCAGGATGAGCCCCATACCGACCAGCGACGACAGGAAGTACGACCCTTCCACGATCGCCACGCGCAGCAGGCGCCCGAATGCCTGGAAACCGGTGACCTGCCTCGGCAGCACGGTCGCGACCAGCAACAGCGTGCCGACGAGGAACGTGAGCACGGCGAAGAGGTGCGGCGCGATCTCGTTGCTGACGCGCACCGCCGCCTGTTGCTCGTCCTTCGGCTTGTTCGAGGCGCGGACGGCGAGCATTGCGGCTGCCACCAGCAGCGGCACGAAGTAGTAGAGGACGCGATAGATGAGGAGGGCGGCGGCCGCGGCCGGCGCCGGCACGGATGGCGGCTTGAGGATGAGCATCGCCGCCTCGAAGACGCCGATGCCGCCGGGGAGCGGCACCACCTGGGTGACGATCTGGGTGAGCAGGAAGCCGCTCAGGAAACGCGGGAACGAGACCGGCCCGGCGGCCGCCATCAACACATACAGCGCCGCCGCGCTGAGCAGCCAGTCGGCGCTCGACACCGCGGCTTGCTGCAGCAGTTCGCTTGCGTCCGGCAGTTCGAGTTCGATGCGCCACACGTGGATGGTCCCGCCGCCACGTGAGGCAAGGACGTATGCGGCAGCGACGAGCAGCAGGAAGAGGACTCCGACCGGCCGGAGCGACCATGGCGGCAGGTGGAACGCCGCCGGAATGGGGATCGGTGCGATGACGAACGCGATGCCGGCCACCAGCCACAGCCCGATGACGAAGGTGATGGTGTTGGACGCGACCACCGCGGCGGTTTCGGGACCGGTGATGCCGAGCCGGCGGAAGAGGCGATAGCGCACCCCACCGCCGGAGACGATGGCGATCGGGGAGCTGTTCTGCACCGCGTGACTGATGAACGACGCCGACCACATCCGCCGGATCGGAATGGTGCGCGCCGTGACGCGCAGCGAGAGATAGTCGTAGCCCACGAGCGCGGCGTAGCCAAAGACCGTGAGGACGACGCTCGCGCCGAGATACGGCAGGGAGATGCCGTGGATGGCGTCGACGATGTCACGGAGGTGGTACTCGGTCAGGATGTGGCGGACGACGCCGAGCGCGACGAGAAAGAGCGCCGCGTCGACGACGAGCGGGATCCAGCGGACGCGTTGCGGTTGCCCGGTGTCGGTCATGAGGCGGAACGCCGCGCGTCGGTCTGCGCCGGAATGGTTGGCATTGCGTAAATCTGGCCCGACTCGATTGCCAATGCTGACATACCCTTCCCTTGCCAGCGGCATGGTGCATTGCCGACCCGCGTCGCGGCAGCCGGAGCCTTCAGTGCCAGAGTATGGGGCGGGTGTGTCGGAACCGGTAGACGCGGCACATTCGCAGTGTGCTGGGCGCGAGCCCGTGGGAGTCCGAATCTCCTCACCCGCACCCCTGGCGCCAACCAGGATATTGATGATGGTCCGGTCGGGTGATAGACTTGATTCACACTGCGAATGTGCCGCGCGGCGTTTCCGCCGCGCCCGATGGCCGCGGAGATCCCGCGGCCATCGTGTTTCACGTCTTCATCGTCGAGCGCCAACTGCGCCGACAGCCCGAACGCGACGGGGGAAGACCTCTTGCGCCGCAGGTCGCAGGCACCGACGTCGGATGGCGGCATTCCTCCAATGCGACCTTGGCGGCGCGGCGAGGTCCCCCCGTCATGACCCCGAGTCGACGCCAGATCAGGACTGCTCAACCGGGGTGCAGCGGATCGCGACGGGGGCACGTCGCCGCGGCAACGGTCGCATTGGAGGAACATCGCCCCTCGATCCGGGTGCCTGCGACCGGCGCCGCAAGAGGTGCTCCCGTCGCGATCCGGCGCCAACGACAAATCAGGCCATTACCGGTCTTCAGCGGAAATCTCCGTTCGGTGTGACGAGCACTGCGTTGACGAACGTTACGCCGGGGGGCACGCGGGGTCACGACGGGGGCGCGTCGCAGCGGCAACGGTCGCATTGGAGGAACATCGCCCCTCGATCCGGGTGCCTGCGACCGGCGCCGCAAGAGGTGCTCCCGTCGCGATCCGGCGCCAACGACAAATCAGGCCATTACCGGTCTTCAGCGGAAGTCTCCGTTCGGGCTGACGAGCACTGCGTTGACGAACGTTACGCCGGGGGGCACGCGGGGTCACGACGGGGGCACGTCGCCGCGGCAACGGTCGCAATGGAGGAACACCGCCCCTCGATCAGGGTACCTGCGACCGGCGCCGCAAGAGGTGCTCCCGGCGCGATCCGGCGCCAACGGACGATCAGAACTTATCTACTGGCATGCGCGAGGCCACGCCGGGGTGACCTCGCGCCAAATGACGCCTCTTCACGCGCTCCGCTTGGAGTACTGCCTCACCGCCAGCACCGGGATCAGCACCGCGTACCCCGCCAGCACCAGCAGCGAGTTCTTCACCTGCGCGATGCCCGCCCCCTTGATCAGCACGTCGCGCGCGATCAACACGAAGTGGCGGATCGGCAGCGCATTCGATATCGCCCGCACCCACCCCGGCATGCTATCGACCGGCGTGAAGATGCCGCTCATCAGGAGATACACCATCAGGATGAAGAAGGTGACGAACATCGCCTGCTGCTGGGTGTCGACCATCGTCGAGATCCAGAGTCCGATGGCCAGCGCCGAGATGAGGTAGAGCAGGGCGCTGCCGAAGAAGAGCAGCAGCGAACCCTGCACCGGCACATGGAACACGAATACACCGACGATCAGGCCGACGACCAGGTCGAACAGCGCCAGCACCAGGAACGGCGAGAGCTTGGCGGCAATGAACTGTCCCTTGGTGATCGGCGTGACATTGAGCTGTTCCAGCGTCCCCGCCTCCTTTTCGCGGGCGATATTCTGCGCGGCCAGCAGCGTCCCCACCATCGTCACCAGCGCCACCAGGATTCCCGGCACCATGTACTGCTTGTAGTCGAGCGTGGGGTTGTACCAGCCGCGGGTGCGGACGTCGATGCGCGGGATGGCCCGCAGCGTGGCCGCGGCCCCGGGCAACGTTTCGGGATCCGGGTGCCACTGCGCGTTGAGGTCCTCCGCTTCGGCGTCGAAGATCTGCGCCGCATACGACTGTACGATGCCGGCCGCAGCGCCCTTCTCGGCGTTGACATCGAGGTTGATGGACGCCGAACCGTCGCGCACCAGCGACGACTCGAAGTCGCTCGGAATCGTCATCACCATCGTCGCCTTGCCGTCGAGCAGTGACGTGTCGGCCCGGGCCGGCGAGGCGGACGACCCGATCAGCACGAAGAAGCCCGACGCCTGCAGCCGTTCGACTATGGCGCGCGATGTGGAGGTCCGGTCGAAGTCGACCACGTAGACCGGGCTCTGCTTCACACTGAACGTGGCCACGTTGGAAAGGAGCAGCAGCTGGATCAGCGGAGCCACGATGATCTGCACCATGGTGGCGCGGTCGCGCACCAGGTGGAGCACCTCGGTGCGCGCCAGCACGCGGATCCGCCGGAACGAATGCGCCAGGCTCATGACAGCCGCGCGTCGAACGAGCGCACGCTCAGCACCAGCAGCACCAGCGCCATGCCCAGCAGGATCAATGTCTCGTTCCAGAGGTCGGCCAGTCCGATCCCCTTGAGCATGATGCCGCGGGCGATCACCACGAACCATCGCGCCGGCACGACCAGCGACACCCACTGCAGCACCCTGGGCATGCTGTCGATCGGAAAGACGAACCCCGACAGCATCTGCGTCGGCAGCATGGTGCCGAGGAGCGTCCCCATCATCGCGACGCGCTGCGACGACGTCCGGGCCGAGATCAGCACGCCCAGCGACAGCGAGACCAGAATGAACAGCAGCCCCTCGGCGAGCAGCAGCGTGACGCTTCCCTTCACCGGCACCTGGAAGATCCAGTGCGCCTCGACGATCACGCAGTGCCACGCTGAGGAATCCGATGATGAGATACGGCAGCACCTTTCCCACCACGATCTGCCATGGCCGGAGCGGCGAGACGAGCAGCGCTTCGATCGTTCCCGTCTCCTTTTCGCGGGTGAGGGAGAGTGCCGTCATCAGGGCCGATATGATCGTCAGCACCATCGCCATCAGGCCCGGAACGAAGAGGTTGGAGCTCTTGCGGGTGGGATTGAAGCGCATCCGCACCTGGGGCGTGATGCGGATCAGTGGGAGATTGGTGGAGTCCCGCAGCGACGCGGCGTAATCCTGGATGACGGCGGTGATGTATTCCTGGCGCGCCGTGCCGGTGTTCGGTTCGGTGGCGTCGGTGATGACCTGCACCGTCGACCGGCTGGCCGGTCCCGAGCTGCTGACCGAACTGCGCCGGCAATACCACCGCCTCGTGAATGGCATCGGACTGGAAGAGCCGGTTCAACGAATCGGCATTGGGGAGGACGCGCTCCATGATGAACGCCGGTGTGGCGGCGATCTTGTCCCGCAGCGCGATGCTGTGGGCGTCGGGCGTGGGGTCGACGATGGCGATGCGCACATTCTTGACGTCGACGCTGATGGCAAAGCCGAACAGCACCACTTCGACGATCGGCAACAGGATGAGCACCACGAGCGTACGGCGGTCGCGGAGGATGTGATAGCCTTCCTTGCGGAGCAGCCCCCACAGCGCCGACATCATGCGGACGCCCCCGCCGCCGCTTCGGCATCGGCCTCCCGGGCCAACCGCACGAAGAGTTCGTCGATCGAGTCGACGCCGTGCTCGCGCTTGAGTGCGTCCGGCGTGCCCGCCGCCGCCACCCGCCCCGCCACCATCATCAAGAGCCGGTCGCAGTACTCGGCCTCGTCCATATAATGGGTGGTCACCAGCACCGTGGTGCCGCTGTGGGCGGTTTCGTAGATCATCTCCCAGAACTGGCGGCGGGTGATCGGGTCCACGCCACTGGTCGGTTCGTCGAGAAAGACCACCCGCGGGCGGTGCAGCAGGGCCACCGAGAACGCCAGCTTCTGTTTCCATCCCAGCGGCAGCGATCGCACCAGCGTCCGCTCCATCTCGGCGAGGCCCAACCGACCGAGGATCTCGCCCATCCGTTCGTCGATCGTGGCACGGGGAAGGTCGTAGATGCCGCCGTAGAGACGGATGTTCTCGCGGACGGTGAGATCGTCGTAGAGCGAGAAGCGCTGGCTCATGTAGCCGATGTTGCGCTTGACCATTTCGCCCTGCGACGCCACGTCGTAGCCCGCGACCGTGGCCTTGCCGCCGCTGGGCGAGAGCAATCCGGTGAGCATCCGGATCGCCGTGGTCTTGCCGGCACCATTGGCGCCGAGAAACCCGAACACCTGGCCCGGCGCCACATCGAACGAGATGGCGTCGACCGCCACGAAATCGCCGAACCGGCGGGTCAGATCCCGCACCACGATCACCGGCTCGGCGTTCATGCCGCCGCGCTCGCGCCGAGCGCCGGTGTGCCCATGCGATCCATGAAGGTGTCTTCGATCGACGGCGCGATCGGCTCGACCGTCGCACCGGGCACGCCTTCCTGCGCCAGGTATCCGGTCAGTTCGTGCTGCAGCGTGTCGGACGCGATCGCCGCGCGCGTGTCGGTGTAGTGCAGCACTTCGCCGAACGGGTAGATGGTGTGGACGTGCGGGAAGCGACGTAGCGCCAGGATGGCGCGATGCCGGTCGGCGACGTGCACGCCGTAGAGCGGCCGCGGATATGACGCGGCGATGGCCTGCGGCGTGTCGATGCCGAGGAGCTTGCCGCGATCGATGAGGGCGACGCGGTCGCAGCGTGCGGCTTCGTCCATGTAGGGTGTCGAGACCACGACGGTGAGGCCGTCGTTGCGGAGGTTGGTGAGCAGGTCCCAGAACTCGCGGCGTGAAACGGCGTCGACGCCGGTGGTGGGTTCGTCGAGCAGCAGCAGGTCGGGGCGATGCACCAGCGCGCAGCAGAGCGCCAGTTTCTGCTTCATGCCGCCGGAAAGGGCGGCGGCGCGACGGTTGCCGAACCGTTCCAGCTGCGACCAGATCGGGGCGATCCGTTCCCGTTCGGCCGCGATCGTGGTGCCGAAGACCGACGCGAAGAACTCGAGGTTCTCCCGCACGCTCAGGTCGGGATAGAGCGAGAAACGACCGGGCATGTAACCCAGACGCCGACGGATGGCCCACATGTCGCGCACCACGTCGAGGCCCAGCACCGTCGCCGTTCCGCTGTCGGGGACGATGAGGGTGGCGAGGATACGGAAAAGGGTGGTCTTGCCGGCGCCGTCGGGGCCGATGAAGCCGAAGATCTCACCGTGCCGGACGCTGCAGCTGATGCCGTCGAGCGCCCTGGTGTCGCCGTACGAGTGGGCAAGCCCGGCAACCTCGACCGCCACTTCGGCCGAGGGATTGTTCCGCAATCCGGGCGAAGTCACTTGCGGGCCGAATCGGCAGGCGCCGCCGGCGACGGTCCGAACTGCACGTCGACCGGCATGCCGATCTTGAGCATCCCTTGCGGGTTGGCGACACGCAGCTTGAGGGCGTAGACCAGGTTGGCGCGTTCGTCGCGGGTCTGGATGGGAGTCGGCGTGAACTCCGCTTGCGACGCGATCCACGTAATCACGCCGGGGAGCCCACGGCGCGCGCCCTGGCCGGTGTCGACCGCGACCACGGCACGCTGGCCGAGCCGGATGGTGCTCAACTGTGTCTCGGTGACATAGGCGCGGACGTCGACGGTGTCGAGATCGGCAACGCGGTAGAGCGCCTCGCCGGGCTGCACGAATTCGCCGGGCTTCACGTAGGTGGTGAGCACCACGCCGGCAATCGGGTTGACGATGTGGCTGCGCCGGATCTGGTCGCGAATCTGCGCAATCTGCGCGGTGGTGGTGGCGGTGTCACGCACCGCCGTTTCGCGCTGCGCGCCCGCTGCGGCGACCTGCGCCAGCAGGGTGCGATAGTCGAGTTCCGCCTTGTCGAGCTGCTGCGCCGTGGCGGCGTGATCGTTGTACAGCGACTGGGTGCGCTGGTAGGTGCGCTCCACCACGTCGCGCTGCGCATTGAGCACGCCGATCTGCAATCCCGCCGAGTTGATCCGGGAGACGCCGGCCGACCGCTGCGCCGCCACCTGGTCGCGCTGCAGGACCAGCGGCACGGTGTCGACCACCGCGACTTCGCGCCCGGCCGACAACGTGTCGCCCTCGGCGGGGGTGAACGTGAGCAGGCGTCCGGCGGTTTCGGCTGACACCACCACCGGGGTGACGTCGACGTTGCCGAAGGCGTCGGGTTGCGGGGCGTGATGGCACGCGGCCGCAAGGACGAGGGTGAGGACGGCAAGACGTGAACGGAGCATCACGGTACCTCGAGGCCGAGTGTCGTCAACAGATGGACTTGCGCCTGGGCGCGGGCGATCTGATGCGAGACGCTGGCGAGCCGCGCCTCGAGAAGGTCGGTGGCGCGGTCGACGTACGTCGCGGTCGTGACGACGCCGGCGTTGTACTGCGTCTGCGTCTCCAGTTCCACCTGGCCGCGCAACACGATGATCCGGTCGTCGAGCGCCAGTGCGGCCGCCAGCTGGTCGATGGAGGCAAGATCGGTCTGCGCGACGCGCACCAGCGACTGGCTGAATGCCGTCTCGTTGCTGGCGACGATGTTGCGCTCGACTGCCAGCGAGTCGCGTTGCCGGCGGGTGACGCCCCACGTCCACGGCGACCACTTCACTTCGAGACCGCCCACCCAGTACGACTCGAAGCTGTTGTTGAGCGGGTTGAGTCCGGGCCGGCCGTACCCCGCCCTGCCGAACGCCGCGAGCGACGGCCATTGACGGCGGTCGAGCACCCGGGCGGTGCGGGAGAGCAGTGTGTCGCTGGCCGCGAATTGCGCGAATTCGGGGCGGGCGCGGGTGGAATCGAGCTCTTGGCGCGCAGCGGCCACGGCGTCGGTGAGATCGGGAATGCCGAGTGTGACGCTGTCGGGAAAAGTGCGGCCGACGAGGAGCCCCAGGCGGGCGATGGCGGCGTGGAATGTGGCCCCAAGCGCGGTGTCATCCTGTTCGCGTTGCATGATGGTGGCGGCGAGCATCGCGGTGTCCGACGGCAGCGCCGCGCCGTGCTGGAGACGATCGACCGTCTCACGCCGCCGCGCCTCGAGATCCGCGATGGTCTGCGCCAGCGCCTGCCGTTCGGCCGACGCGGCAGCGGCGGCGAAGAACGCGCCGGTCACTTCCTGCCGCAGCGTGTACAGTGTGGTCCACACCTGGGCCTGCGCGACGCCGAGTCGCGCGTTGGCGGCGCGGCGGCGGGCGGTGCGAGACGGATCGTACAACGGTTCGGTGGCGCTCACGTGCGCGTCGTACGTTTCGTGCGACGGCGTGGGAATCGTGGCGCCACCGGGCAACGTGATGGTGACCGGGAGTCTGGCGACATCGGACTGATACTGCGCGGTGCCGTCGACCGAAAGCGACGGCAGCAATTCCGCGTCGATGTTGCGCTGGCCCAGATCCGCCGCGGCAGCGTCGAGTGCCAGCTGCTGGTGACGCGGATCGGTCGCTGTCGCCTGTTGCAGCAGACTGTCGAGCCGGAGTGCCACCGGTACCCGGGTCAGCTGCTGCGCGGGTGCCCGTGCCGGCCAGACGCCGGCAAGGAGCAGCGCCGCGGCGATACCGTAGGCGGGCTTCACGGTCTGAGCGCCTCGAGGATGAAGTCGGGAAGGGTGCGTTTCCGTTCGGCGATGAAGCGGGCAAAGCCGGCGTCGTCGAGCTGCAGCACCGCGCAGAGCATCTGCCGGGCGACGAACGGAAAGAGGCAGAGCGATTGCAGGTTGACGACGAACTGTTCCACCGGGATGTCCCGCATCGTGCCGGCCCTGGCGCGCTCGGCGATCTGGCGCCCGAGCGTCTTGCGGAGTCGCGGCAACACGCCGCCCGCCGCCACACCGAGGACCGCCTGGACGAACTGAGGCACGCGTTCTGGGTGACGACTCAGTTCGCTGAGGATGTACCCCGGGGCGTACGGCGCTTCGAGCAGGCGGTCGAGCAGCAACCCGACGACGCCCCGGACCTTGGCCTCGATGTCGAGTTCCGACGCCAGGATCTCGAACACTCGTGGCAGTTGCTGGCTCGCGACGCTCTGGAACACCGCCGCGGCAAGGCGGTCCTTGCTGCGGAAGTAGTAGTGCAGCAGGGCCTTGTTGACCCCGGCCTCGTCGGCGATCTCCTGCAGCCGGGCGCCGGCGGTGCCGCGGCGCACGAAGACGGCGTGGGCGGCCCGGAGGATGCGCGCTTCGGTGTCGCCGTCGTGTCGCACCGGGGCCGTGACAGTGGCGCGGCGGCGGGCGGCCTTAACCATGTGGTTTGACCATCCGGTTAAACATGACGGTCAAACTAGGCCGACCGGGCGGACCCCGCAAGAGCGGTGGACGACGGGGCCGGCACAGGGTCTCTGGCTCCGCACTTTGCGCGGGGCGGCCTCCCGGTGACCGGCCAGGCTCCAACGTCCGCGCGCAAAGTGAGCGTCGCTACGAGACCCTGTGCCGGCCCCGCGCATACACCGGACAGACGAAAGAGGGCGCGGGGCGGTCGCGCCTGTTACAGCGAATCGCGGTGGCGGCCGGGGGATTCGAAACGGATGTTGGGGCCGCCGGGCGGCGTGCCGCCGCTCGGGCCGAAGCGGCCGCGCTGGCCCTCGTCGAACGTCCACGGCGAACCCGGCGGCTGCCGCCGGATGTACTCCAGGACCTGCGAGACCTGGCGCACCGTGGGACGGAAGGGATCGATCGACGTGGGGTTCAGCACGGCCGGGCTGTCGAACACGCGGAAGCCGTTGTTCGAGCCGGGCGCTCCGTTGCGCAGCGTGATCGAGAGATACGTGGAGTCAGGGCCCTTATGCCGGAGCGATACGAAGACGTTGACGTCGGCGCTCATGAACTGGCGCGTCGCCGGTGCTTCGGGATGCGTGATCGAATCGCGCGTGAGAACATGCCACCGCGGCGGCTCGCCCGGCCGGCCGCGTTCGAGGCGACCGATCAGTTCCGTTTCGACGCCTGATTCGAGCGCACGCAGCGTCGAGTCGTCGCCTCGCACCAATCCCAGCACGAGTACGCTCCGCACCGCATTCGATCCGGTATCGCCCGGCGGCGGCGGTGGCGGACGCACGCCGGTCATGCCGGTCGTCACCGAAACCGTGGTCTGCGCCTGCGCCAGTTCGCGATACTGCGCCCGCACCGCCGAGTCGAGCTCGATGAACGTCACGTTGGGCGGGAGCGGTGTCTTCGGCACCGCCGTCGGGCCCGCCGACTCGAGCTGGCCGAGTTCGTCGCGCAGCGCCTCGGCGATATGCAGCGAGTCGGCGTGCGTCAACGTCGGCTTGACCGGCAGTTTGAGCGGCAACTGCGTGGCGCTGTCGGTACCGGCCGGGATCAGCACTGTCTCCGGCTTCGCCGCGGCCGCTCCCTTGTTGCGCTGCGACAGCCACATTCCCGCGACCACCAGGCACACCACGCCGGCGGTGGCGATCGCCACCGGAATCCACGAGGCCGGCCGAGCGGACGGGCCATGGACCTCGTGGTGTTCCGCCGCGGCTATTGCGCCGGAAATCCTGTCGAGGTCGTCGAGGACTTCCTTGGCGTCCTTCGGGCGGTCGTCGGGCGACTTGGCGAGGCAATGCTGGATCAGCGCCGAGAGCGCCGGCGGCACATCGGGACGCGCCAGGTGGAGCGGATCGGGAACCCGCGTCAGCTGCGCGGTCATGGTGGCCGTCGGCGACTTCGACGAGAACGGACTGGCGCCGGTGATCATTTCGTACGCCAGCAGACCCACGGCGTAGATGTCGACACGCTGATCGGCCGTGGGATCGGCGGCAAGCTGCTCCGGCGCCATGTAGGCCGGCGTGCCGATCGCCATGCCCGACGTGGTGTGTCCGGGACCGAACGAGAGGGCCGCGGTCAACGCCTTGGCCACGCCGAAATCAGTGACCAGGGCGTGACGGCCGTCGAGGAGGATGTTGCCGGGTTTGATGTCGCGATGGATCACGCCACGCGAGTGGGCGTATGCCAGCGCCTCCACGACATCGTGCAGCAGGCGGACCACCTCGTTCACCGGCAGCGGGCCGTCGCGTTCGATGCGGGTCTTGAGCGACTCGCCGTCGATGTACGGCATGGTGAACCAGAGCAGCTGGCCATGCTCGCCGGCATGAAGCAGCGGCACGATGTACGGGTGCGACAGCCGGGCGGCGAGCTGGACTTCCTGGCGGAACCGGTCGCGATTGACCCCGGCGGCGAGGTCGGGGGGAAGCACCTTGATGACGACTTCGCGGCCGAGGGCGTGCTCCTTGGCCACGAAGACGCGGCTCATGCCGCCGCCGGTGAGCTCCCGTTCGATGGTATAGGCGTCGCCGAGCGCGTCCTTGAGATCGTCCAACAGCTTGTCAGTCACCGAGTTTGCTCGCCGCCGTCAGGGTCAGGTTCACAGAATATACGGCCAGCCCACTCGCCAGGATGAAAACCGACGAGCGTTTCTCCCCCGGACGAGGATGCCCGGGAGCAGTGGAAGGTGTCGCGGGGTCGGGGGTTACTTCTCCTGGTAGCCGCTGGCCCAGGCGATGGCGTGAGCGATCAGGAACGTGCCAAGAAACGCCGCGATGAGGGCGACGATGTAGCCGTATTCGGGGAGGACGCGCGGGGTCATTGGGTCGGGGGTAGAGGGTCGTGGGTCGAGGGTCGAGGGTCGAGGGTCGAGGTTCGAGGGTCGTGGGTCGTGGGCGGTCGTGAACTGAACCAAACTAATCGGCGGCGGCGACTTGGGCGAGGCGGCCGTGGTCGAGGACCGACCAGCAGCAGAGGGCGACGTGCGTCTCGTATCCAGCGATGAGCCGCTTCCGGGTGGCGGGACGGATGCCGCGAAACACCACCCGGGCGACGCGCATCACGCCGGCGTCTCCCTCCGGCCAGATGCCGGGGTGGCCGAAGCCGAAGATGGCGATCATCTGGGCGCTCCAGCGGCCGAGTCCGCGGAGGGCCATGATCTCCTCGAGGAGCGCGTCCGCCGAAAGCGTGCTCCACCGTTCCCGCGGGTCACCGTGTTCGGCCACGAACCGCCCCCAGTGGGCGATCGCCTTCCGCTTGGCACGCGAAAGGCTGTGTTGCGGCGGATCGTCTTCTGGGGTGCGCATCGCCCAGGCGATGACGCCGTCGATGTCGGCGTGGGCGTCGAGCAACCGCGCCATGATGGACCGCGCCGCGGCGGTCGACACCAGCTGGGCGACGATGGTTCGCACCACCAGATGTGACAGCGGGCGATGGTCGGGAATGACGCGCTCCACGGGGTGCGCCGCCCGGCAGAGCTGGGCCAGGCGCTGGTGTCGTTTCCCCAATTCGTGCGCGGCGGCGCGGTGCGGGTCGGCCGCGGCGCGCTTCCGGGTTCCGCCACCGAGACGGGTGGGATCGCGCCGCATGGTCACGGTGTGTCGCGCGCGGCGGCGGCCGGCAATCCGGTGTGACAGGTGGTCTTGCTGCCGCTGCGGCTGAACGACGCGTCGTGACCGGTGTTCCAGAACTCGTTGGTCGAGTCCGCGTACCGCGCGCCGTCGGCGCTGCGCTGCCGGGGCAACGTGATGCGTTCGTCACCGATGGTGAGCACCACCACGGCGGGCGTGGTGTCGTTGCGGAAGTCGGCCTCGACCATGGTGCCGTCGTCGCAATGGAAGAGGGCGGCAATCTGCGCCGGAGGCGGCGTCGGGGCCGCGGTGGAATCGGCGCGGGGCGGCGCGCCGCGGCGGCACGCCGTGCCGAGTACTGTGCCGGCCAGCGCGATCAGTCGACCGTGGCGATGCATTCGAGTTCCACCCGTCCGCCGAGAGCGAGCCCGTTGGCGCCGAAGGCACTGCGGGCGGGGAGATGACCGCTGAAATACTTCACGTAGACCGCGTTCATCGCCGCCCACTCGTTCATGTCGGCGAGCATGACGGTGCACTTGACGACCCGGTCGAGCGAGGATCCGTGTCGCGCGAGCACGTCCTTGATGTTCTCCATGATCTGCCGCGTTTCGGCCTCGATGCCGCCGGCGACCAGCTTGCCGTCGGCCCCGATCCCCATCTGTCCCGAGAGATAGAGCACCGATCCGACCCGCACCGCTTCGGAAAACGGCAGGTTGAGCCCGTTCTTCAGGGGGAAATATTCGCCATGGGTCATGCGTGTCCCTCCGGTGGGTCGCCGCGCAGTATCGCGGCGAACGTATCAGGTTCGAGATTGCCACCACTGACAATGCACACGATGTGGCGCCCGCCGACGCTTCCGCTCATCACGGCGGCGAGTGGCGCCGCGCCGGCGCCCTCGGCGACGACGTGACCCCGCTCGGCCAGGAAGCGCACGGCACCGGCGATCTGCGCCGGAGAAACCACCGTCACCTCGTCGATCAGTTCCGCCGCCAACGGCCACATGTCCGCCGACACTTCCGCAGCACCGATGCCGTCGACGAAACTCGCCTGCCGGGTGATGCGCACCGGGCGGCCCGCCGCCCGTGCGGCGGTGAGCGGGGCCGCGGTGTCGACCTCGACGGCGCAGATCCTGGTGTGCGGGCTCAAGGCCCCGATCGCCGCCGCGATGCCGCAGCAGAGTCCGCCGCCGCCGAACGGAATGACCACCACGTCGATCTCCGGCAGTTCCTCGAGCAGTTCGAGTGCGATGGTGCCGTTGCCAGCCATCACGTGCGTGTCGGCGAACGGATGCACGAACGTGCCGGAGAGCCCGGGATATGAGCGGTCGGTCAGGGTCTGCCACCAGCGGTCGAACGGCACCGGGATCACCCGTCCGCCGAGGCGTTCGATGGCGGCGCGTTTGGTCTGCGGGGCCCGGTCCGGCACAACGACCGCGCACGGCACGCCGAACTCGCGGGCGCACCACGCCACGCCCTGCGCCATGTTGCCGGCGCTGGCGGTGTACACGCCCTCCGCCAATGCATCGGCGCCCGCGGCGGCCATCGCGTTGGCGGCGCCGCGCAACTTGAACGAGCCGATGGGTTGGAGGTTCTCGAGCTTGAGGTGCACCGGCCCGTCGCGTTGCGGCAATTCGACCGCGAGCAGCGGAGTGCGGACGACGATGCCGGCGATCCGATCGCGAGCGGCACGGATGGATTCGAGCGACGGGGCGTTGACGGACACAGGGGGAAAATAGGGCCGAGGGGCGAGGGAGCGACCCATGACCCATGACCCACGACATTCGCCGATCAACCCGCGGTGGCGCCGTGCCACGCCTCACGCCATTATCCCGCCGCGCGGATTTCAACCCCAACCGGAGCTCCCGTGCCCGCCGTCGATCTTCCGCCATCAGAATTCCAGGAACTGGGCCATCAGGTCATCGACCTGCTCGCCGATTTCTTCGCGCAGCTGCCCGATCGGCCCGCGTTTCCGGCGCAGCGGCCGCCCGACGTCGCCGCGCTCTTCGATGCGCCGGTGCCCGAGACCGCGGAGCCGGTGGCCGACATCCTCCGCGACTGGACGGAGAAGATCGTTCCCAACAGCTCGTTACAGGGTTCCGGACGGTGGTTCGGGTTCGTCAACGGATCGGGGACGCAGATCGGCGCGCTGGCCGAAGCGATGGCCGCGGCACTCAACGCCAATCTCGGCGGGTGGCGGGCCTCACCGGCGGCGACGGAGATCGAGCGGCGTACCATCCGCTGGCTGGCGGAACTGATCGGCTACCCGGCCGACTGCGGCGGCGTGCTGTTGAGCGGCGGCACGATGGCGAACCTGGCGGCGCTGCGCACGGCGCTGGTGAGTCGTGCGACGTGGGACATCAAGCAGGAAGGGCTGCAGTCCCCGCACCGCCCCGGCACGATGACCGTCTACATGGCGGACCACGAGACACATGTGTCGTTCGTGCGTGCCATGGACCTCCTGGGCCTGGGACAGATGGCGTTGCGGCGCGTGCCGTCACGTCCCGATTTCACGATCGACGTCGCGGCGCTGGAGACGATGCTCGACGCCGACATGGCGGACGGCATGACGCCATTCGCGATCGTGGGGCACTGCGGATCGATCAACGTCGGCGCCATCGACAATCTCGACGCGCTGGCGGACGTGGCGGCGCGCCGCACGCTCTGGTTCCACGTCGACGGAGCATGCGGCGCGCTCGGCGCCATGCTTCCGGAGCTGCGGCCGGCGATGCAGGGGATGGCACGCGCCGATTCGGTGTCGTTCGACGCGCACAAGTGGCTGGGCGTGCCGTACGAAGCGGCGTGTCTGCTGGTGCGCGACGCCGGCGCGCTGCATCGCACCTACACGATGGAAGCCACCTACCTGCTGCCGTCGCTGGCGAACGAATACGCCGGCTTGAATTTCTTCGAGTACGGGCCGCAGTTGTCGCGCACGTGGCGCGCGTTGAAGATCTGGATGTCGCTCCGGTACTACGGTGCCGAGGGCTATCGCGAGATCTTCCGCCGCACGATCGCGTGTGCCCGGCACCTGAATGGGCTGGTGACGGCGTCACCGGATTTCGAGGTGGTGCAGCCCGAACCGGCGCTCTACATCTACTCCTTCCGCTTTGCGCCCGCCGCGTTGCGGGGAGACGACGCGCGGCTCGACGAGCTCAATCAGCGTATTGCCGACGAGCTGCAGCGCCGGCAGATCGCGTTCGCGATGACGACGCGGATTCGCGGCCGGGTGACGCAGCGGCTGTCGATCTGTTCGCATCGCACCACCATTGCCGATATCGATGCGACGTTTGCGGCGATGGGGGAGATCGGGCGGGAGCTCATGGCGAGCTAGGCGTTCACGGTCCGGCTGCTCCGCCCGGCAGCAGATAGAGTTGCCCGCCCTGCAGGAAGACGACATCGTCGTTGACGGGCGAGAGTGCCACCGCCCCCGGCAGCGGCGCCGACGTGAACGTGCGCAGCGGCGTGATCGCGCTGGACGAGATGGCGAACGACCAGAGTGTGGCGGTGGTGATCACCGCCCGCCCGTTCGGCGCGGTTTCGTGACTGACCACGACGCAGCGGTCGCCGGCGCATGACAGACCCATGAGCGCACGCGACGGACCCGGCGGGAGTTCTCCGGCTCGTACGACCGCTCCACCGTCGGGCGACACCTTCCACAACACCAATCCGGTGTCCGCGAACACCACCGTGTGCCCGCCGTCGGCCAGTCCGTAGAGTCGCACGGTGGTCGTGCCGGGGACCTTGTGCAGCGCGAACCCCTGCGCGGTGATCACGCCGCGGGCCAGGCCCAATGGGGTGACGACATCGGCCGGT
Source organism: uncultured Gemmatimonadales bacterium (assembly GCA_963697065.1). GTDB lineage: Bacteria > Gemmatimonadota > Gemmatimonadetes > Gemmatimonadales > GWC2-71-9 > Palsa-1233. The sequence goes on along the minus strand of CAVOMQ010000001.1, from coordinate 789,824 downwards.
GAGAGGTTCTGCGCGATGACGAAGAAGGTGTCGGCGGCGGCCCACTCGGCGTTGGTAACCCAGTTGATCGAGTCCGGTGGGACCCTGGCGTACCCGGCCGAGTCGTGATAGAGCGGCATGAGCAGGCGATCATCGTTCGGCAAGCGCGACGAATCGCCGAGCCAGAGTGTGCCGTGAAAGAGTGTCGGGAATGGCCATGGCGGCACGGGCGGGGCACCGAAGTTCCTCGGCCCGATGATCTCGGCGTACAGCGCCTTGCCGCCGGGCCCGAACGCCTCCGCGGCGTACCGGAAGTCACTGTCGCGTGGTCCGACCGCCTCGTTGCCGCCGCAACGATTCCAGAGACCACTGCCGCCGCCCGGAGGAAGCACGAAGAAGCAGTTCTGTCCCGTCGAATCGGACCGCACGAACGCTATAGCACCTCCATCGAGCGCATAGAATGGCGTCCCGCCCCCGCCGGTGGTGAGCTGTCCTTCGCCGTTGACGACGCGGTAGGGGCCCACCGCGCCGTATTCACCGGTCGCAAACGGGGCGGAATGGCTGCAGGCGAACACCGCGACGAGCCCCATGAACGTCGTCGCGCGGAGTGTCGCGCGCGCCGCCCCGCCCCGTGTTACGTCGTGCGCATCGCCGGGTCCCATGCGGCAAAGGTATCCGGCCGGGACGTCAAAGGCCTACCCGTGCGCTCCGCCGCTCGAGGATCAGGGTGTCGCGCCACACGCCGTGCTGACGGCCGATCCGCTCGCGGCGGCCCACGACGCGAAAGCCACACCGCTCGTGCAGTGTGACACTGGCGACATTCCCGGGGAAGATGCCCGCCTGCAGCGTCCACATGCCCGCCGCTTCCGACGCCGTAACCAGCGCGTCGAGCAGAGCGCGCCCGATGCCACGGCCGCGGGCCGATTCCCCGACATAGACGCTGACTTCGGCCACACCGCCGTAGACGCAGCGGTCGGAGACCGGGGAAAGCGCGGCCCAGCCGACCACCGCGCCGCCCTCGGTGGCCACCAACCGACAGGCCGCCAGGTGTGACGCATCCCACCGTTCCCATGACGGGGCTTCGGTTTCGAAGGTCGCCTCGCCGGTGGCGATGCCTTCTTCGTAGATGCGGCGAACGGCGGGCCAGTCGGCGGGCGTGAGATTGCGAATCGGCATCGGGGCGGCCCTCGGCGGGCAGGGTGTCGCGGGAAATCTATCGCGGGCGGGCGACGTTCTCGGCTTTCCGACTGCGACTCGCGGAAAATGGCCCCGTGTGGCATGATCTCGATGCCCGCGGCGCGGCTTCACGGCGTAGCATGGCGCCATGTTCGCTTGTCACCCCGCCCAAGCCGAGGCGATACTATGGCCATGCCGCTCGCGAAATACTTCACGGCCGACGACGTGCGCGCCTTGCCCGACGACGGCAACCGGTACGAAACGGTCCACGGGGAGCTGCTGGTGACGCCCGCTCCCCGCGGCGCGCACCAGCTGGTGCTGAGCCGCTTGTTTGTCCCCCTTCACCATTACCTGGCCGGCGGCGGGATCGAGGCGGCCCTCGCCTCGCCGGCTGACATTTCGTTCGGGCCCGACACGCTGGTGCAACCCGATCTCTTCGTCGCCGATCTCGACCGCTTCCTCGTGTCGAAACAATGGGCCGACATCGGGCAACTGTACCTCGCGATCGAAATCCTGAGCCCGTCGAGCCTGCGTGCCGATCGCTTCACGAAGCGCCGCCTGTACCAGGAGCAGCGGATCCCGACCTACTGGGTGGTGGACATCGACGCGCGCCAGGTCGAAGTGTGGACACCGGAGTCGCTGCTGCCGGCCGTCGAACGGACGGCGCTGACGTGGCGGCACCCGGCGCTGGCCGACGAGTGCCGGATCGAGCTGGAATCGGTGTTCAGGTAGGGTCGGCGGGGGCGGACCTGGCGCCGTACGATGGTGCGGGTTCGACGATGGCCAGGGAGGGAATCGAACCCCCGACACCGTGATTTTCAGTCACGTGCTCTACCAACTGAGCTACCTGGCCCCAAGGGCGGGCATTATATCCGGGAATCACCAGCGGGAGCAACCGCGGTGCGCCCGGAACTCAGGAAACACCGGCCGGCGCTCCACCCACGATCGCATCGACCTCGATCTCCACCAGCATGGCCGGATCGATCAGGCGCGAGATCTCGATCATCGTGGTGGCGGGACGGATGTCGGCGAAGATCTCGCGGTGCGCGCGCGCCACGTCTTCCCAGCGGGAAATGTCGGTCACGAAGATGCGGGTGCGCACCACGTCGGTCCACGTCGCGCCCGCCTTTTCGAGCGCGGTGGCGATGTTCGCCAGTGCCTGCCGGGTCTGCGCGTACATGTCACCGGGACCGACGATGGAGCCGTCCGGAGCGGTGGCGGTGGTACCGGTGACGGAGACGAATGGCCCCACGCGCACGGCGCGCGAGTAGCCGACGATCGCTTCCCAGCGCACTCCTGACGCGATGTTGCGGCGCACCATCTCGTCGGCCACGATCGTCACCCCGTTCTGCGGTAGATCCCGACGAATGCCGGCGTCCATGTCGCGCCGTCGGTGGTCGCCTCACCCCACTGCTTGACCGATCCGTCGGGTTGGAGCGCCCAGTTGGTGCGGTACTTCCCCGCCTGCGGCGCGGCCGACGCGGGGACACTCGATCCCGGGAGCATCGCCGATTCGGTGGCGATCATCGTCATCGTGCCGTCGCGAAAACCGCCGGCCATCCGTTCGATCCAGCCGCCGCCGCCCACCCACTGCTGGTGCCACATCGAATCGGTGGTCGCGTACCAGCTGATGCTGACCCCGTCGGGGCCGTTGACCGGGCGCCAATGTTCGGTGATGGCGCAATCGTTGGCCGTCCGCTGAATGGTGCTGTGCGCAATCACCGCGCCCTGCGAATTGCTCACCGTCCATTCGCCGACCCAGAAGTCGAACTGCCGGAAGACGCCGTCGCTGCAGGGATGCACCTGCGCCCCGACCGGGAGCGCTGTCACCATCATCGTGAATGCCGCGAAACCACCGAATCGCCAGCAATGCATCGTCACTCCCGGGATGGGTCCGTTGATTCGATGCCCCGGGGCGCCGATCTGTTGCGTCGACCGTTACGGCAGCACCGGATCGGCCAGCTGCTTGAGCCCGACCGCGCCGACCCCGACGGCCTCGCCGGTCACCACGCGGCGGTGAACGTCGGCCTGCCCGAGGTGGTAGCCGAGATGCACCGCGAGATGGACGAGAAAGCGCCCCGTGGGGAGGGTGACGCCGCCGACCGGCACCGGAAAGTCGGCGTCGACCGCTCCGGGGTCGAGGGAATCGAGTGCGCGCGAGACTTCGTCGCGGGTCACCGCCAGCAGCATCTCCAGTTCCTGGCGCGAGAGATCACGCACGGCGAATTCGGCGTCGCGGTCACGCACGTAGCCGCTCTTGCCGAGCACGCCGCCGATGAAATGACGCAGGTTGCCGCAGGCGTGCACGACGAGCGTGCCGGTGGAATTCCTGACACCGGGAGGCAGCGCCCAGACCGTGGCGTCGTCAGGGTAAGCATCGAGTTCGGACGCGAACCCGGCGAGATCGCGCACCAGATTGCGCTTGACGGCGTCGATCAGCATGGCAGTGCCTCCGGTGCGCCTACTTCGGGATGATCATGATATGGGCCTTGGCGGTGCCGGGGTCCATCAGCCAAGGCATTCCCGGAACCGGCGTGTCGGGCAGCCCGGTGGTCGCGGCGGTGGCGTATGGGAGATACACCACGGTGAGCCGTCTGACGGCGCTGCCGACGGTGTCGGCCGAGAGATCGACGGCGCGCATCGGACCGGTCAGGGTCCACAAGGCGCCTCGCGCCGGCATCTTCAGCGTGCCCGCCTTGACCTCGGCGAAGCGCGCCGAGTCGACCTGTTGGTCCTTCAGACCATGGGCGCGCAGCTGCCGGCCGCGCAACATGAACGGTTCGAGCGACCGGTGATAGCATGCGACGTGAAAGACGGAGTCCCCCGGCACGCTGGCGAGGCATATCATCTCGCCGGTGCCACCGCGCAACGTCACCAGCTTTCCCGGCTGGCGGTAGCCGAGCACCGTGGCCGAGGCACGGAATTGCTGCGGCAGCGGCAGCACGGCCAGTGCAATCTGTTGCGCCTCGGGGGGCACGGCGGCGCCGGTCTGGGCCACCAGTCCGCCCGCAGGGAGAGCCAACAGGGCCACGATCGGCAGAACGCGCATGCCACAGTCTCCGTTCAGGATGGTGGAACGATCGCACCGCGGCGGGGAGTTCGCCACCGCGACGGTCTCAGGCGGGGAGCCGCCCGGCCAGCACGGTGAGTGGCCAGTGCACGGCGCGCCGCGCCGGTCCCCACCGCGGGCCAAGCACTTCCATCGCCTCGGGAAAGGGGTCGGGACATCCGGCCGCGAAATAGCGCTGGGTCGCGGACCACGTGCGGATGTAACCCAGCACGTCGGCAAGGGACCACTCCTTGCGCATCGGGAAATCGGGCACCGCGACCCGGGCGAGCGGAAACGGGATGGTGGCGTACCGGATATCGACGTAGCCGCGATTGAGCGGCCAGAACGGACCCATCACGTCGTCGTGGAGGTGGTGGAGGACGGCGTCGATCGGGGCGTTGCCGGTGAAGTACCGTCCGTAGGTGCACGCCACCACCAGCGCACCCGGACGGCCCACCCGCCGGACCTCTTCCCAGAATCGACCGGGATCGAACCAGTGCAGCGCCTGCGCGATCACCACGGCGTCGATGATGCCGGGCGCCAGCGCGCTCGCCTCCGCAGTGGCGCAATGCCAGGTAACCCCGGCGGTGTGCGGCGCCTGCCGGAGCTGGCCGATGCTGGCGTCAGTGGCCGCCACGCGCTCGAACCGCGCGGCCAGCGGGACCGTGGCCTGCCCGTTGCCACAGCCACAATCCCACGCGGCGCGGCGCGCCGGCGCGGCGCCGGCAATCCAGTCGAACAGCGCCTCGGGATATGTGGGGCGGAACTCGGCGTAGCTCGGCGCGACCGCCGAGAAGTGGTCGGCGAACCGATCAGCCAAGCTCGTCCTGCTTGGAAATGATCTTGCCCACCAGTCCGTATTCCTGCGCTTCCGCTGCGTCGAGCCAGAAGTTGCGGGTGGTGTCGTCTTCGATCCGCTCGACGGACTGGCCGGTCTCGCGGGCAAAGATCTTGTTGAGACGCTCGCGGATACGGACGATCTCGCGGGCCTCGATGGCGATGTCGGATGCCGTGCCGCCCATGCCGCCGGCCGGCTGGTGCAGCAGGAAGCGCGTGTTCGGCAAGCAGAAGCGCAGCGCGCGCGGCACGGCCACGTAGATCAGCGCGCCGGCGCTCGCCACCCAACCGGTGCCCACCATTCGTACCGGCGGCGCCACGAAGCGCACCAGGTCGTGGATGGTGTCGCCCGCTTCGATGTGACCGCCCTGCGAATTGATGTAGATGGTGATCGGCTCCTTGGCCGATTCGGTTGCCAACGCCAGCAACTGGGCGGTGACATGCTCCGCGAGCTCCTGGTTGATCTCACCGGCGATGATGACGGTGCGCGCCTTGAACAGCCGGTGGGCGAGGGGGTCGAGCAGGTCGGCGAGCGCATCCGATGCGGTGCTGTGAGACGGTGGCATGACTCGTTCGCGTTGAGGGTTCAGAAGAGACCAATCCGAGCTGAACCCTAGCGGTGAATGGCGGTCGCGGCCACCCCGGACGTGGCGGTCAGGGGTTGCGGGCCGGTGGCGGGCCCGGCGAACCGGATTGCGGCACCGACAGTGCGGAGGCGTGCCCGACGAGAATCCGCCAGCCCGAGTCGCCGTGGACCATGGTGAAGGAGACGGCGCCGGCAATGCCGGTGACATGTCCAGCGGTGTCGGTCATGGTCTGGGTGAACGACGCCGTCACCGACGCGGCGCCGGGGGCGAGGGGCGTGATCGTCGGCTCGACGAGGTGCAGGTCGAACGAACGGAGTGACGGAAAGACGCCGTTCATCGCGGTGACGACTTCCGCCGGCGAGGTGTAGCGGACCTCGCCATTCTCGATCCAGCGGAACGCCGGATCGGCGGCATAGTAGCGCGCCGCGCCTGATGCGTCGCGATGATTCATCGAATCGGTCCATGCCGCGATCACCGGACGAATACTGTCGATGATGGCGGTGCGGTGCGCCGCGGTGAGCACCGCGCTGTTCGCTTGCGGCGCGCAGGCCGTAAGCGCCAGGGCGGCACGTACCGCGCGCCCCGCGGTCACCCGTGCCCCGGCCATGCCACCGTCGACGGACGCGGCGGCCCGGCCGGACGCAACCCGGCGTTGTCGTGTTCGGGCGCGATGATCGGTTCGCCGTCGACGTCGGGATAGAGGAGGTAGTTGGCGGTCTGCCAGGTGCCGTCGCTGTTCAGCAACATCGACATCGTCTCGAACACCTGGCGCTGATCGCGCAGGCTGGTGACCCACCGCAGCACCACCCAGTCGCGTGGCGGCAGCGGCGGCTGATCGTGATACCACTGCGCCGACGCCAGCCGCCGCTGGTCGCTCCGGGCAAACTGGCGCTCGAGTCGCTCCGCGGTGGCGCGCCAATCGTCACGGGCAATCTGGTTGCGGAAGAACGGGCTGGCCTGTTCCCAACTGGCGAGGTATTCGTGGTCGGCCAGCAGCGCCAGCCATTGGCGCGCGGCCAGCGCGGCGGAGCTGATGGCGCTGTCGGGGACGGCGGCCTGCGCGTCCGCCGGCGCGCGCACGCCGACCATGGCCGCGCCCGCGGCGAGCAACGCGAGACGCAGCGTCATCCACGCTGTCGGTCGCATGGTCAGGCTCCGCTCCACGTTCATCGCGCCATCAATGGTGGATGATGTGCCCGAAGAGGCGGTCGGCGGCGGCGCGGCCGGCGTTCTGCGCCGATTCCTTGAGGAACGATTTCCAGGCGTCGTTCAGCGCCGTCGACAGCGAATAGTTCTTGAGCGCGTCGCACATCTTCTTCTGATCTTCCGGCGAGATCTGCTGCGCGGTGTCTCCCGGCGTCGGGGTGGCCTGCGCCTGATCGTTCCCGGCCGCCTTCTTCTCGTATTCCTGCCTGGCCTTGGCGATCGAATCGGACAGTTCCTTCGACGCCAGATACTTGACCCACGCCCCCGCCATCGAATCGGCGCGGGCCTTGTCGAGCAACTGGCTCCATTTGATGTGGTCGGGCACCTGGAAGAGCGATGCATCCGCAGTGTGAGTGACGGTCGTCGCCGTCTCTTCGTAGTGGACGCAGAGGATCGACCCCGAGCTGTAGAGCACGATCGGCGCCGTCTTCATGGTACAGAAGGAGAACATCCCCAGGCTGGTCAGCTCGCACGATTCGCCGGCGATCGTTTTCATTTCCTTCGGCTGGCCGCCGAGCGGGATGCCCTTGAGCGCCTGGGTGACGAATTGCGCCATCGCGGCGACGTTGGCGTGGAAGCGTGTCTTCGAATCGCCGTCGAGGTTGTCGTACGCCTGGTGCATGGCGGGGAGCGGGTTGACCGACACCGTGCCGGTCTTCTTGTCGAGGTCCGCGTTCCAGATGGTATCCGGCGTCGACAGCGACCAGGTGGTGTCGTTCGAGGACTTGCCGAAGAACTTGCCGCTGACCGCGGTCCAGCTCGCGAGACGGCGGTTGTCGGCGGTGGTCTTGCCGCTGCCGGACATGTCGCCGGTATAGGAGTAGGTCACGGTGATGGCAGGCAGCGCGTCGTATCGGGCCTGGAACGGATTGCCTTGCGCGCCGGCGGGGCGAACGGCGACGGCCGCGGCGAGCAGGGTGGCGGAGAGCATGATTCTGGACATGACCACCTCCCGGTGAGACCGGGTCTGGGACGGAGGAGTTCCTAATCTCTCTACCAGGCCCGACATTGCCAACCACCGGCAGGGGCGAGACCTTTCCCGCCATGCCCACCGCCCCGCGCCGGGGGCTGACGGTCCTCGACCATCCGCTGATCCGGCATAAACTTGCGCTGCTGCGCGACGCCGCCACGTCGAGCCGCGATTTCAAGCAGCTGGTGAGCGAAATCGCCGCCCTGATGACGTACGAGGTGACCCGGTCCCTCCCCACCGAGCCGGTGGTGGTGGTGACGCCGCTGGAGGAGACGACCGGCGAGCGGATCGCGCGGAAGATCGCGCTGGTGCCGATCCTGCGGGCGGGACTGGGGATGGTCGACGGCATCGTCCAGCTGATTCCCAACGCCCGCGTGGGTCACATCGGGCTGTACCGCGACCACGACACGCTGCAGCCGGTCTCCTACTACTTCAAGGTGCCCACGCCCGCCGAAGACCATTGGTATTTCCTGCTCGATCCGATGCTGGCAACAGGGGGTTCGGCGATTGCCGCGGCATCGGCGCTGAAAGAGGCTGGCGCGCGCGACCTGGCGTTGCTCTGCCTGGTCGCGGCTCCGGAAGGGGTGGACGCGTTCAGCCGGGAACACCCCGATATTCCGATCTACGCGGCCGCTTGCGACCGCGCCCTCAATGCGCAGGGCTACATTCTCCCAGGCCTCGGCGATGCCGGGGACCGCCTCTTCGGAACGAAATGAGCGCTCCCCGGACACTCACCTTCTTCGGCGGCGCGGCGACGGCCACCGGTTCGATGATGCTGCTGGAAGCGGCCGGGGCACGGGTGCTGCTCGACGCCGGCCTCTTCCAGGGTGACGTCACCCAATCGGAAGAGCGCAACCGCGAACTGCCGCTCGATCCGTCGAAAGTCGACGCGCTGCTGCTCTCGCACGGCGGCCTTGCCGCCGCAGGCCGGGCGCCACAGCTGGTGCGTCACGGTTTTCGCGGCCCGATCTACGCCACGCCCGCCACCCAGGATTGCGCCGCGGTCCTCCTGGCGGAAGCGGCGCTGGAAAGCGACCGGCCGGGACGCGAGGCACTGTTCGCCCTGCCGGACGTGTTCGCGACGCTGGCGATGTTCGGGGCCAACCGTACCGCCGCAAGCTCTCCCTGCGACGCAATCTCGATTTCGACTTCGTCGAGGCCGGGCACATCCTCGGCTCGGCGTCGATCGAGATGCACACCGGCGAGGGCGGCTCGCACCGGATCATCTACTCCGGCAGCGTGGGCCGGCCGGGATCGTCGATCTTCCGCGATCCGGCGCCCGACCCGGGCAACGTCGACACGCTGATTCTCGGCTCGCCGTTCGCCCACCTGCGGCACGACAGTTTTGCGGCAGCGCGCGACCACCTGGCGCGGATCATTCGCGACACCGCGGCCCGCGGCGGGATGGTGATCGTGCCGGCGGCGTCGATCGGCCCGGTGCACGAATTCGTGCGAGCGGTGCAGGAACTGGCGCACCGCGGGGCCATCCCCGACTTGCCGATCTGGATGGACACCCCCACGCCGGTGTCGCTGCCGACGGTGTTGCGCCTGCATCCGGAGATGCTGGTGGCGGCCGAACCGGCGTATCGCCAACCGCGGGGTGCGTTCGACGACGCGCTGCTGCACTACGGCGGCACGCCCGCGGCGCGCGCCGAAATCGACGCGCTCACCGGGCCGGCGGTCATCATCGCGCCGCACGAGAGCTGTGGCACCGGCCGCGCGGTGCAGCACCTCAAACGCCACCTCGGCGATCCGCGCCACACCGTGATCTTCCTCTCGTTCGAGGAGGAAGGATCGGTGGGCCGGATGCTGCAGGACGGCGCGGAGAGTGTTGTCTGCGACGGCGAGACGGTCACGTGCCGGGCCGCGATCGAGTCCTTGACGGCCTTCTCCGGCTTTGCCGACGGCGAGGAGATGCGCGCGTGGATCCGGACGCTCGGCGGACCGGTCAAGCGCGCCTTCGTGGTGCAGGGCGACGACCTGGCGGTGGCGATGATGGTCACGATCCTGCAAGAGGAAGGGGTGCGCGACGTGATCGTCCCGAGGCAGGGGGAGTCGTTCCCGTTCTGAAGGGGCGCGCCGGGCGGTGGGTCGCGGGTGCACTCTCCGTCGCCGTCGTCTGCTATCTGGTGTCGCTCGCGGCCGTCGTACGGGCCGCGTCGGTCGACCAGGCGCGCCCGGCCGACGCGATCGTCGTCCTCGGTGCCGCGCAGTACAACGGTCGGCCCTCGCCGGTCTTCAAGGCGCGTCTCGATCACGCCGCCGAACTCTATCGCCGCCACGATGCCCCGATCGTCGTCGTCACCGGCGGCCTGGCCCCCGGCGACCGGGTAAGCGAAGCGACCGCGGGACAGCGGTACCTGGTGGCAGCCGGGCTGCCAGCGGACTCCATCGCCGTGCAACCGGTGGGCCGTTCGACGGCGGCTTCGCTCGAGGCGGTGGCCGCCTATCTCCGGGGCACGGGCCGGGTGCGGGTGGTGCTGGTGAGCGATCCGTTCCACCTGGCGCGCCTCCGCCTCGATGCCCGCCACGTTGGCCTGGTCCCGTTCACTTCTCCCACGCGTACGTCGCCCATTTCCGCCAATCGCGGACTGCAACTCTGGTACTTCTGCCAGGAAGCGGCCAAGCTTCCCATCGTCCTCATCCAGGATTTCTTCTCGTGAGCGGTATTGCCATCACGTTCTGGGGTGCCGCGGGCCAGGTCACCGGTTCGTGCCACATGCTCGAATGGTCGGGCCATCAGGTGCTGCTCGACTGCGGAATGTTCCAGGGCGACCGGGACGAGGCGGCACGGCTCAACGCCGTGTTCGGCTTCGATCCGCGGCGCCTCGACGGCGTCGTCCTGAGCCATGCGCACATCGATCACTCCGGCCGGCTGCCGTTGCTGGCGCGCCGGCAATACGACGGTCCGATCTACGCCACGCCAGCCACCCGCGATCTCTGCGCACCGATGCTGGCCGACTCGGCCCACATCCAGGAATCGGACGCCAAGTGGCTGCGGCGCAAGGGCCGCACACCGATTCCGCCGGAACCACTGTACACGGTGGACGACGCCGTGAAGGCGGAGTCGCTGATGGAGTGTCATCCCTATCTGCGGCCGTTCCGCGTCGGCGATCTGACCGTGACGTACCGCGACGCCGGGCACATCCTCGGCAGCGCCAACGTCGAGGTGCAGTTCACCCAGCCGGCGCACCGGCTGGTGTTCTCGGGCGACATCGGGCGCTGGGGACAGGCGATCATCCGTGATCCGACCGGCCCCACCGGCGCCATCGACACGCTGATCGTGGAAAGCACCTACGCGCTCCGGAATCACGACACGTCGGCCGATGCCGAAAAACATCTCGGCGAAATCGTCAATCGCGTGGCGGCGCGCCAGGGCATCATCATCATCCCGGCGTTCGCCATCGGGCGCACGCAGGAAATGGTGTACCGGCTGCACGAGCTGGCACGTGCCGGCACAATTCCGCAGATCCCGATCTACATCGATTCGCCGCTGGCGGTCGACGCCACGGCCGTCTTCCGGATGCACCCCGAACTGTACGATCACAACGAGGCGCTGGTGAACAGCGGCGACAACCTGTTCGACTACCACCTGGTGACGTACGTTCGCGACGTCGAGGATTCGAAGAAGCTCAACACGCTCAAGGGACCGGCGATCATCATCTCCGCGTCAGGCATGGCGGAGAACGGCCGCGTGACGCACCACCTGGCCAATCACTGCACCGATCCGAAGAACTGCATCATGCTGGTCGGCTATCAGGCGGTCCACACGCTGGGGCGGAAACTGCAGGACGGGGTCAAGGACGTGCACATCCTCGGCGACAGCTATCATGTGCAGGCCGAGGTGACGACGGTCGACGGCTATTCGGCGCACGCCGGCCGCGACGAGTTGCGGCGGTGGGTGAAGGACCTGGGCGGACCGATCACCAGGGCGTTCTGTGTGCACGGCGAACCGGACGCACTGCAGGGAATGGCGCAGATCCTGACCGAGGAAGGGGTCAAGGAGGTGCACGTGCCGAAGCAGGGAGAGCGGTTCGAGATCGCCTGAAAGGCGCCCAGGGCGCTGAGCCCTGAGCCCCGGGCCGCCCTCCCCCTGCAACCCCATCGCCCGGTGAGGTGTCTTACCTTCAGACGTCCTGAAGGAGAGACGACCGATGGCCGACGTACTGCAAGGCACCCTCGACCTGCTGGTGCTCAAGACCCTCGCCCTCGAGCCGATGCACGGCTGGGGCATTGCGCAGCGGATCCAGAGCCTCTCGCGCGAGGTCTTCCTGGTGCCGCAGGGATCGCTCTATCCCGCGTTGATCCGCCTCAAGCGACGCGGACTGGTGACCAGCTCGTGGCGCACCACCGAATCGGGGCGCCGGGCGCGCTACTACGCCCTCACCGCCGCCGGGCATCGCCAGCTGGAGCAGGACCGCGCCCAGTGGCGCCGGGCGAGCACCGCGATCAACTGGGTCCTGGACGCCCATCATGTGGCCGGAGGTGTCGCATGAGCGTGTGGAGCGACTGGTCGGAGCGGGTGCGCGCGCTGCTCTTCCGCCGGCGCGACGAGCGCGAGCTGGACGAGGAGCTGCGGTTTCACGTCGACATGGAGGCCGCAGCGCGAACGCGCGGAGGCCTCGATCCGGCGGAGGCACGGCGCCGGAGCGCGGCGGCGTTCGGCGGCGTGGAGCGGATCAAGGAGGATGTCCGCGACGCGCGCGGCGTCCGCGGCGCCACCGATTTCGGCGGCGACGTGCGCTATGCGCTGCGGACGCTGCGATCCCGGCCGGGTTTCACCCTGGTCGCGGTGGCGACGATTGCGCTCGGCATCGCGGCCACCACCGCCGTCTTCAGCACGTTCGACACCGTCATCCTGCGGCCGCTGCCGTATCAGAATCCCGGACAGTTGGTGCGCCTCTATCAGCACAGCGACGACGACCCCGCCGGTCGGAACGTCGTGACACCGGTGCACTTCCTGGTGTATCAGCAGCGGGTGTCGTCGCTGCAGAGTCTCGCGGCCCTCAATCTCTATGACCGGACCGGCGCCGACATCGGCCAGGGGAACGATGTGCGGCGGATCCGTACCGAGATCGTCAGCGCCGGCTATTTCGACGTGCTGCACACGCCACCGATGCTGGGCCGTCCATTCACGCCCGACGAGGACATCGGCACCAACAGCGACCAGGCGCCCGGGAGTCCGGTGGTGATTCTCAGCAACAGCCTGTGGCGTAGCCGTTTTCGCGGCGACCCGGGAGTGATCGGTCGGGCGTTGGTGATGAGCGGGGTGCCGCACACCATCGTCGGTGTCATGCCGGCCGGGTTTGCCGATCCGCTGACCGGCCGCGATGTCGACGCGTGGGTGCCGCTCGATCTGACGCCGGGCAACGACATCAGCAACGCCGACAATCACTATCTCTCGGTGATCGGCCGGCTGGGTCCGGGGGTGTCATTGGCGCGCGCCCAGGCGGAGCTGGACGCGGTGAGCATCGACTTCGGGAAACTGTTCAGCAACGGCGAACAGCATATGCGGGCGCGGCTCTATCCGCTCAAGGACGACATCGTCGGCGGCACTCGTGGATCGTTGGCGCTCATCGTCGGTGCGGTGGGACTGGTGCTGCTGCTGGTGTGCGTCAACGTCGCCAATCTGCTGCTGGTGCGGAGCTCGGAACGCTCGCGCGAATTCGCGATGCGCACCGCACTCGGTGCCAGGCGCGGCCGGCTGGTGCGCCAGCTGCTGACCGAAAGCCTGGTGCTGGCGGCCGCGGGTGCGGTGCTGGCGTTGCCCGCGGCGCGTGGATTGATGGCCGCGATCGTGGCACTTGGCGCGGGGTCGGTGCCACGCCTGGACCACCTCGGACTGAGCGTACCATTGCTGGCGTTCACCGTGATGGTGACGGCCTTGAGCGCCGTCCTGTTCGGACTCGCGCCGGCGTGGCGCGCCGGCCGGACCGAGCCGGCCGAGGTACTCCGGCGGCACGGCAGGACGGCAACAGGCGATCGCCGTCAGGGGCGGCTCCGCGCCACGCTGGTGGTGGTGCAGATCGGACTGGCGTTCGTGCTGCTGAGCGGCGCCGGATTGCTCGTCGCCTCCTTTCGCGCGCTCCAGAGTCTCCCGCTCGGCATCACGCCGCAACACGTCTTCACGTTCCAGGTGCATCTCCCCAGCGTGCGGTACGACTCGCTGGCACGGAGCACGTTCCATCGCCGATTCGACGCCGCGATCACGGCGATTCCGGGCGTGCGCGCTGCGGGCGCCACGTCGAAGCTGCCCGCCACGGGGAGTTACAACAGCTGGGGAGTGCGGGCGCTGACGGGGCCGCTGGTGGGAACGCAACAGGCCCAGTCGGAAGCGGAACAGCGGATCGTGACACCGGGTTACTTCGCCGCCGCGGGCGTTCACCTCGTGGCGGGGCGAACGTTCGACGACGGTGACACCCCGTTGGCGGCCGACCGTGTGGTGATCGGCGAGAATTTCGCCAAGCGGCTCTTTCCCGGCGTCTCACCGCTGGGACAGCGGCTCCGGAGCGGCGACCACACCAGCCAGGTGATCGGCGTCGTGGCGGACGGCGCGCTCGATCCGCTCGGGACGCCGGCGTTCTACGTGTATCACTCGCACGATCAATTCTCGGGCGACAGGAACTGGGCACTGTTCGAAGCCGTGTCGACGTCGCTTCCGTCCGGCGTCGCCGCCACCGCGATCCGGCGTGCACTCGCGGCGATCGACCCGCAGCTGGTGATGGATCAGGCGATGCCGCTGGAAGACGCGGTCGGACAGGGGACGTCGCAGCGGGCGTTTACGCTCAAGGTGTTGCTGGCGTTCGCGGCGACGGCGTTGCTGCTGGCCGCACTGGGCGTCTTCGGCGTGCTGTCGTACGGCGTGCGGTTGCGGAGCCAGGAGTTCGGGGTGCGGTTGGCTCTCGGCGCCACGCCGGAACGGCTGCTCCGGTCGGTACTGGCGCAGGCGCTGGCGATGGCGGCGGCCGGTGTGGCGCTGGGACTGGCGGGCGCGGTACCGCTGTCGCGACTCATGGCCACGATGGTGTTCCACCTCAGTCCGCTCGATCCGGTCGTCCTCGCCACCGTGGCGGCGATGCTGGTGCTGATCGGGACCACGGCGGGATATCTGCCGGCGAGAAGGGCGATGCGAACCGAGGTGCGGAGAGTGCTGGAATAGCAGCGCACCACGGGCCGGAGGCCGTGGGCGCTCTCGCCGCTACTATTCCCTGAACCTCAACCGCAGACGCCGTGACCCTTCTCGAATCCGAGCGCATTTACTCCGGTCGGATCGTCTCGCTCGATCTCGACACCGTCCGGTATCCGAACGGCGTGGTCGGCACGCTCGAAATGCTGCGCCACCCGGGTGCGGCCGCCGTGGTGCCATTGCTCGACGATCCGCGCGACGACGATCCGCGGCTGATCCTGCTGCGGCAGTTCCGCCACGCCACGGACGGCTATTGCTGGGAGATTCCGGCGGGCCGGCGTGATCCCGGCGAAGCGCCGGAGGCGACCGCCCGGCGCGAGCTGACCGAAGAAACCGGCTATCGCTGCCGGACGCTGCTGCCGCTCACGAAGATCTGGACCACGCCCGGGTTCACCGACGAGCAGATCCATCTCTACCTGGCCACGGGGCTCGAGCCTGGGGAGACGGCGCTCGAGCCGGACGAGGTTCTGGAGCGCCACGAGCTGCACTGGTCGCGGGTGATGGCGATGGTGCGGGACGGGGACATCACGGACGCGAAGACGCTGGTGGCGCTGCTCTACGTCGCGGCGGTGATACGCGGCGGGGGACGACCGTCGTAGATTGCCCGTCATGGCCGCGCGGCTCGATCCCGTCCGTTTGCGTTCCGCCCTCGGCAAGGGGGCGCCGGCGCCGGTGTATTACCTCGCCGGGAGCGAGGGGCTGCTCAAGGACGACGCCCTCGCGGCGATCGTCGACATCGTGCTCGACCCCGGCCTGCGCGACTTCAATCTCGACATCGTGTCGGCCGCGCAGGTCGACCCCGAAGGACTGGCCGCCGCGTGCGCGACGCTGCCGATGATGGCCGAGCATCGGGTGGTGGTATTGCGGGACGTCGAGGCGTGGAAGCGGAAGACAAAGGCGAAGGGCGCGGCGGTGGCGTACCTGGAACATCCGTCGCCCGAAACGGTGCTGGTGATGGTCCAGGGAAACGACGACGATCCCGACGCGGACCTCGCGCGGCACGCGGTCCTCGTCGACTGCAACGCCCCCACTGGCGACGCACTCGACCGTTGGCTCGACGATCGCCTTGCGGCGGCGGGCGTTGCGCTGGAGCCGACGGCCCGCGAACACCTGGTCCGCGCCACCGGCGGCGACCTGGGAAGCCTGCACGCCGAAATCCAGAAACTCTCCGGTCTCCCGGGCACCGAGCCGATCGACCGCGACACGGTGGGGGCCCTGGTCGGAGTGCGTTTCGGCGAGACACCCGACGATTGGCGCGACGCGGTACTGCGGGACGAGACGGGTCGCGCCGTCACGCTGCTGCCGCGCCTGCTGGAGACGAGCGGTGTTTCCGGCGTGCGGCTGGTGACGCTGCTTGGCTCTTCCCTGCTGCTGCTCGGCTGGGCACGGGCGATGGCGGAGCGGAAGCGGCTGCGCGGCGAGGCGCTGGCGCGGACCGTGACCGATCTCTGCTTCCGGGTCCGGCCGGCGGTGGGGAGCTATGGTCCGGCGGCGCACCTGGTGGCGGAGGTGGCGGCTCACTGGCCGGCGCGACGAATCCGCGGGGCGATCGCAGCGGCGCTTGCCGCCGACATGGCGTTGAAGAACACCGGGGTCTCCGACGAGACTGGTATCGTGACCGATCTCGTGCTGGCGTTGGCGGCGTCGCGGCTGGAGCGAGCGGCATGACGCGTTGGCACGTGCTCGTTCCGCTGGCCGCGGCGGCGCTGCTTGCGCCACCGCTCGCGGCACAGATGCCGCTGCAGCCCACGAATCCCCAATTCCAGGAAGTGGTGCGGCTCGACCAGGAGGGGTATCCCGATTCCGCGCGCGCGCTGATCGCGGCCCGCCTGGCCAGGCTCTCGCCGGCCGACAGCAGCTACCCGGAGGCGTTGTACACCGCCGCCATCGTCGCCAGGAGCGGTGACGAGACGCGCGAGGACTATGTGCGCATCACCGTCGACTATCCCCACTCGCGCTGGGCCGACAAGGCGCTGCTGCGGTTGGCACAACTCGATTACGGCACCGGCAATCTCGACGCGGTCGAACAGCGGGTGGCGCGGCTGTTCAGCGATTACCCGGCGTCGCCGATTCTGGCGACGGCGGCGCTGTGGGGCGCGCGGGCGGCGTTCGAGCGACAGCACCTGCAGCTGGCGTGTACGTGGCTGGGCAAGGGGCTCGACCTGGTGGGCGATGACATCGAGTTGCGCAATCAACTCACGTTCGCCAAACAGCGCTGCGTGATCAGCCCGGGGCTGGAGGTCGTGCCGCAGGTCCCCGAGTCGCTGCGAGCCAAGCCGCCGGCGGGTGACACGGCGCATCGCGACACGACACAACACGCCGCGCAGCCTCGGGACACGACGCAGCGCCGCGACACCACGGCGCGCGGCGACACGACGCATCGTCTCCGGGCCGACACGACACGCCGTGCGCCGGCCGACGCCGGCGCCGCGCACCAGCCGCCGCCGGGCAAGCCGATCGCACCGCCGGCGACGGTACCGGTGCGGAAGCCTCCCGCCGGAGCGAAGCCGGCGGCGGTGGCTGATCACTGGCGGGTGCAGGTGGCGGCGATCAGCGATCGCACCGCGCTCGACCGGTTGCTGAAGCAGTTGAAGAACGCGGGTTACAAGGCGTATCAACTCTCCGGACCGCGCGGCCTGACGCGCGTCCAGGTGGGCCCGTATGCCTCGCGCGACGACGCGGCGGCCCAGGTGGCGAAACTCCGCAAACTGGTGGGCGGAACGCCGTACGTGACGCCGACGCCGTAGTCCGGCCAGCGCGCGGCCACCGCGCGCCGACCGGGATGCCTAGTTCGCGCCGCCGCGGCCTCTCCCGGCGGTCGACGGCGCCGACGCGACGCAGGCCGGAGGCACCAACGCAGGCGTGGCCGCCGGAATCGGCGCGAGGCCATTCTGCGACAAGAGCGCGTTGAACGCCGGCAAGTTCTTGTCATTCACCGCCCGCCACGCCAGCACCGTCGATCGCAGGTCGGAACAGACCATCCGCCACGCCTTCAGTTTGGAGGGATTGGGTGGCATGTCGGACATGTCCATGACCTTGAGCTGTCCGTTGAGCGACACCAGCACCGCACCTTCTTCGGCCTCGACGCCGTTGAGGGTGGTGAAATCCGGCTCCGGCGCCGCACCGCGTCCGCCCCGCCCGCCGCGTCCAGCCGGAGCGGGCCTGCCGGTACCGCCGATGTGCAACAGCGTCGAATCGAGCTCGGCCGCCGCCGCCGCCACCGCCGCGGGGGGCGGGCGGGCTACGACGGCGGCAATCGCGGCTCGCATCGTGGCGACCTGCTGGAAACCGTCCCACGCTTCTCTGGCGCCGTCGTACAACTTCATCTGCAGATCGTGCTGCGCGACGAGGTCGGCCGGCGTGGCGGTCGATCCGGGGTCGTTGCGGACGCGGACCGTCTGCGTCGACACCGCGCCGTCGACGGTGAGACGCAGCGTGTAGAAGCCGGGAAGGACCAACGGCCCTTCGGGACCCCAGTGGGTGTCACCGGGCACCGCCCCGGTCACGTGCGCCATGTAGTGAATGAATGCCGGCGGCGCGTCGTAGCGGACATCCCACTCGAGACGGTGCATTCCCGGCGTGGTGGGAAGCGGCTGGGGCTGATAGATCCAGAGCGCCGGAACGGGCGGCGGCGGTTCGGGAATCGGTGGGATCGGATCGCTGGCGTAGTGCCGGACTTCGTGCCCCGCGGCGTCGAGCACGTCGAGCGCCACATGGTGTGCCGGCGCGGCAAGGTGATAGTAGATCACCGCGCCGAGCGGAGGATTGTCGCCGTGGGGAATCTCGGGTGGAAATGGCGTGCCGGTGTTCATGTTGCGCCGGACGCGGATGGCGTCGCCGGGCTTGAAGAGGTGCACCGGCTCCGCGGCGATCTCCGGAGTCAATTGCCGCAACGCGGAAATGTCGTCGAGAATCCAGATGCTCCGGCCGTACGTCGCCGCGACGAGATCGTTGTCCTTGATGGCGATGTCGCGATACGAGGTGTTCGGGAGATTGGCCATCAAGGGCTGCCAGTCGTCGCCGTCGTCGAACGACACGTAGAGTCCGCTCTCGGTGCCGGCAAAGAGCAGGCCCGCCCGTCTGGTGTCGGCGCGGATCACTCGTGAGTAGCTGCCGCTGACCTGATCGACCGGCAAGCCGTTGACGATGCGGGTCCAGGTCCGGCCGTAGTCGTGAGTCCGGTAGAAATCGGGGGCGTTCCGCGCCAGTCCGCGATTGAACGCCACGTACGCGCCACCGGCATCCTGCCACGACGCGTCGATGGCCGACACGCCACCGCCACGTGCAGCGGATCCTCCACCGCCCTGGGCCGCTTCGTCGGGAGGCGTGACATCGTGCCAGGTGGCGCCGTGATCGCGTGTCACCTGCACCAGGCCGTTGCTGGTGCCGGCCCAGATGACGCCGGGCGCGACGTTCGACGTGGTGATGGCGTTGATGGTGCCACCGCGGCCACCGCCGGCGCCGCCGACACCCGCCGGGGGGGCGGCGCCGCGGCCGGGGACCCCGAGGTCGGGCGAAATCCGCGTCCAGTTGACCGCACCGTCGACGGTCGAATAGAGATACTGGTACCCCAGCAGCAACTCGTGCGGATTGGCGCGCGAAAAGATGATCGGCTGGTCGCCGGTGCGGCGCAGCCCGAGGCTGGTATCCACGTTCGGCGCCACGTCGACCCATTGATTGGTCGGCTTGGTCACCTTCACGATGCCGGCGGTCGAACCGAGCATGTAGAGCACGTTGCTGTTGAGCGGATCGGGGGCGACGAATCCGTTCTCGTAGGCGGGCGTGGGGAACCAGTCCAGCACCGTTACGGCGCCGAGTTCACCGCGGCTCCGGATGGCCACGGCGCAGGCGTCCTGCTGGCTGCCGTAAATCCAGTACGGCCACGAGTTGTCGATGCCGATGTGATAGATCTGGGCGGTCGGCTGATTGTACCACGAGCTCCAAGCCAGCCCGCCGTCCTGCGAAATGGTGCCGCCCTGGTCGTACCCCAGAAACATCCGGTTCCCGTCTGCAGGGTCGAGCCACATCACCTGGGGATCGTCGCCGCCGGGGGAGCAGTGGAATCCGTTGAAGTGGGCGCCGCCGTCGGTGGAGACGTAGGTGCAGGTGGCCAGGGTGTAGACGATGTCGGGGTTGGCGGTGTTGACGAAGACTCCGGACGAGTAGTTCCCCTGGCCGTTTGCGATCCGGTCGTCGTCGGCCGCCATGTGACGCCAGGTGGAGCCGCCGTCGTCGGAACGCCAGAGCCCGAATCCGACCGGGCCGATGATGAACATCCGTTGCGCGTTGGTGTGCATCGCGACGGCGGCGGTGAGTCGCCCGGTCAGCTGAGGCAGACCTCCGCCACTGATTTCAGTCCATGTGAGTCCTTCGTCGGTCGACTTGAACAACTTGGTGCGGTCGACCGGTGCGGCCCCGCCGCGCCCGCCCGCGGCGGCGGCGCCGCCACCGAAGCCCCGCCCACCGCCGCGTTGGATGGTCGTGGCGAGAATCACATCGGGATGGTCGAAGGCCCAGACGATGTTCTGGGCGCCAGTGAGACTGTCGACGTACAGCGTCTTCTTCCAGGTGCGCCCGCCATCGGTGCTGCGGTAGACGCCCCGGCTGCTGTCAGCGGCCAGCGAGTTGCCGAGCACCGCGGCCAGCACGACGTCGGGGTTCCTCGGGTCGACCAGCAGGCTGGGGATCTGATGACTCTGTTCGAGGCCGGGGAGATGATGCCAGGTCCTGCCCGCGTCGGTCGACTTGTACATCCCATTGCCGCCGCCGGTGCTGCCGGTGCCGACGTAGACGATGTCGGGGTTGGACGGCGCCACTTCGACCGAGCCGATCGACGCCACGTCCTTGATGCTGTCGAAGACCGGATACCAGGTGACGCCTGCGCTGGTGGTCTTCCAGACCCCTCCCAGCACCATCCCCATGTAGTAGACCCCCGGCTGGCCGACGGCCCCGGTCACGGCGGCCACGCGGCCCGCCCGGAACGGCCCGACGTTACGCCAGGTAAATGCGGTCAACAGCCCCGGGTCGACCGGCGGGCGATGCCGGACCGGCGGAACGGCCAGCGCCAGACCGAGCAGGAAGGGAGCACCCGGGAACACCCACCGGCGAAGTAGCCGCTCGGCCGTCATGCGGACCACGCTTTCGTTCAACGGAACGGGGGTGCCAAAGCATACGAGCGGCGACGGCCGGCGACCAGACCCGTCGCGACGCGACCCGTGCCTCTTGGCTTGCGTGGTTCCGGCTAGTATTCCCGGGTGCCTCCGTCCTCACCGCTCCTGACCCAGTATCACGAGATCAAGTCGCGCCACAGCGGCGCGATTCTGTTCTTCCGGATGGGCGACTTCTACGAGATGTTCTTCGACGACGCGCACACCGCAGCGCGCGCGCTGAACATCACGCTCACCTCGCGCGGTGACGGCGTGCCGCTGGCGGGGGTGCCGGTGAAGGCAGCGGCGGGGTACCTGCGGCAGCTGGTGTCGCAGGGCCATCGGGTGGCCATCTGCGAACAGGTGGAAGACCCGAAATTCGCCAAGGGGATCGTCAAGCGCGCGGTGATCGAAACGGTGACGCCGGGGGCGTTCCTCGACGACGAATGGTCGCCCGGTTCGCGGAACAACTGGCTGGTGGCCGTTGCCGCCGCGGACGGCGGAACCGGTATCGCGGCGCTCGATCTTTCGACTGGTGAGCTGGTGCTGGAGACGGTCGTGCCCGGTGCGCTCGCCGAAACGCTCGACCGCCTGGCGCCGGCGGAGATCGTCGTGCCGGCGGGGTCCGACCTCGCTTCGGGGCTGGACGCGCTCATCACCGAACGCGAGGCATGGGAGTTCGATCCGGCGCTGGCGGGCGAAGAGTTGGCGCGCCGCCTTCAGCTCACGACGCTCGATGGCCTGGGGCTGGGCCGCGCCGACGCGCCAGCCCTGGGCGCCGCCGGCGCGCTGGTCCGCTACGCGCACGAACTCCAACCGCAGGGCCTTCCCCACCTCAAGCGGCCCGAGGTGCGCCGCAGCGAAAAGCTCTGCTGGATCGACGAGATGACGCGGCGCAACCTGGAGCTGGTCGAACCGCTGCAGGCGGGGGCAAAGGGTGTCACCCTGCTGGAAACGGTCGACCGCACCATGACGCCGATGGGGGCGCGCCTGCTCCGCCAGTGGCTGCTTTCCCCGCTGGCAGAGTGCGACGCCATCAACGCACGGCTCGACGCGGTGGCGGCACTCGCGGAGGGCGGAATGCGCCGCGCCGCGTTGCGAGACGCGCTCGACGGCGTGCGCGACATCGAACGACTGGCCGCCCGGGCCGCCGCCGGACGGGCCAATCCCCGGGAGATGGGCGCACTCCGGGACTCGTTGCGTCGCCTGCCGGCGGTGGCGGCGCACGCCGGCGGATCGGCGCTGCTCGATCACGTCGCGTCGCTCGATCAGCTCGCCGACCTCGCCGCCGGACTCGACCGTGCGCTGGTGGAACGGCCGCCGATCGCCCTGGCCGACGGCGACGCCATCGCGCCGGGATACGACACCGCGCTCGACGAACTGCGCGACCTCAGGGACAACGGCAAGAGCGCGCTGGCGGCGATTCAGCAGCGCGAACGGGAACGGACCGGCATCGCCTCGCTCCGGGTGGGTTACAACAAGGTCTTCGGGTACTACCTCGAAGTGACCCACGCCAACAGCGCCGCCGTCCCCGCCGATTACGAACGGCGCCAGACGCTGTCGAACGCCGAACGGTATGTCACGCCGGAACTCAAGGACTACGAGGCCAGGGTCCTGGGCGCCGAGGAGCGGATCGCCGCGTTACAGGGCACGCTGTTCGATGCACTCCGCGGCCGGGTGCGGGATGAGATCTCGCGGGTGCAGGAGACGGCGCGGCGAACGGCGCTTGCCGACGTGCTGGCATCGCTGGGCGAGACGGCGACAACCGAGCGCTACGTGCGGCCGGTGGTGCACGCCGGCTTCGAGCTGATGCTGCGCGCATCGCGGCATCCGGTGATCGAACGGATGATGCCGCGCGAGCGCTTCGTCCCCAACGACGTGCACTTCACCGAGGCCTCGCGCGTGCTGCTGGTGACCGGCCCCAACATGGCCGGCAAGAGCACCATCCTCCGGCAGATCGGGCTCTGCGTCGTCCTGGCGCAGATCGGCTCGTTCGTCCCCGCGCGAGGCGGCCGAGATCGGCGTGGCCGACCGCGTGTTCACGCGGGTGGGCGCGAGCGACAACCTGGCGCGTGGGCAGTCGACGTTCATGGTGGAGATGAGTGAAACCAGCGCCATCCTGCACAACGCCACGGCCCGATCGCTGGTGCTGCTCGACGAGATCGGCCGCGGCACCAGCACGTATGACGGCGTCGCGATCGCGTGGGCGGTGACCGAACATCTCCACGACCAGGTCGGCTGCCGGACGATGTTCGCCACCCACTATCACGAGCTGATGCAGCTTCCCGAGAAGCTGGCGCACGCGCGCAATCTCAACGTCGCCGTCCGCGAAACCGATCACGGGATCGTGTTCCTGCACCGGCTCGAAGCCGGGGGAACGGACCGCTCGTACGGAATTCACGTGGCCGAACTGGCGGGGCTTCCGGCGGCAGTCGTCACCCGCGCCCGGGAGGTCCTCGGTACGCTCGAGACCGGCCACCGGGTGGTGGCGGGTGAGGCTCCGCCCGACCCCGATCCGGAGCAGCCGTCGCTCTTCGATCGGGCCGCCCGCGGCGGCGATCGATCCATTGCAACTGGCGGGAAGCGCCACCCGCGGAGCGAGCCGTCCGATGGAGCGCTGGCCGAGCGGCTCAAGCGGCTCGACCCCGACCACCTGACGCCGCTGCAGGCACTCCAGGAGCTGGCGAAAATCCGTGGGGAACTGGACCCGGACCGCTGATTTGCAGTAACCACCTAAATTGCTTACGATAGTTATATGCCACAGCAGCAGCGGCGCATTGCCGGTGTTCAAGCGATAGATTTCGTGAACGGGTCGGACGGCCCGGGCACCGGGGCAAACGCCCTGTCCGGCGGGGTGGTGACGGCGGTGGCTGGCGCGGCGTTTTCAACACGCCCTCCGGCGGATCTTTCGTGCCGAATCGGGCGGCGGGAGCGCCGACGAACGGGACCTGGCACTGCTCAATCGCATCCTGGCCGGCGGTGGGTCGCGCCGTGGACTGCGGCCGACCGTGCGCGGGTATGGCTGGGGGTGGATCGCCGAGCCGCGTGGAGCGGTCGGTGCACTGTGGCCGATGGCGTGGTCGGCGGCCCGGATTCTCGCCACTCCGGACCTCGGCAGGCTGAAGTGTTGCGAGGAGTGCGGGCGCTTCTTTCTCGACGTCACGCGAAATCATTCGCGGCGCTGGTGCGACATGCAGGCCTGTGGCAACCGGGTCAAGGCGCGACGGCATCGCGCCCGATCACGGTCGCGTCGGCTGGCGTGAGTCCCCAGAGGAATTAGGTTGAACGGGTGCGAGTCTTCGTCGGCTCCGCCGTACTGATCGCGCTGGTCGGCGCGTGTCACAGCCGCGGGGCGCCCGAGGCGTCATTCACGCCCGCGGCGCTGGTGGCGGGCGAACCGCCGATTCCCTATCCGCAGGATCTGTACGCCAGGCGCGTCCAGGGCGACGTGATGCTGTACCTGGTGATCGACTCGACCGGTGCCATCGTCGCCGATTCGACCCGGATCGCCAAGTCGAGCGGACAGGCCGCATTCGACGCCGCCGCGCTGCAGGCCGCTCCGCAGTTGCGCTTCACGCCGGCGCATCGCGGCAAGGAGGCGGTGACGGCGCCGATCCAGGTGCCGATCTCCTTCCGGTTGCCGGATTCGGTGGCCGCAGCGACGAGTAACGAGTGACACCGCCGCCGCATCCGCGACCCTACAACTCGGTGCTCGAAACGATCGGCTGGACGCCGCTGATCCGGTTGTCGCGGCTGGCCGGAGGAATTCGCACGCCGGTGTTCGGCAAGGCGGAGTACGTCAACCCCGGCGGCTCGATCAAGGACCGCATCGGACTGGCGATCATCGAGGGCGCCGAAGCGCGCGGCGAGCTCAAGCCGGGCGGGGTGATCGTCGAGGGGACCAGCGGCAACACCGGCGTGGGGCTGGCGATCGCGGCCGCCATCAAGGGCTATCGCTGCATCTTCACGCTCCCGGACAAGATGAGCCAGGAGAAGGTGCGGCTGCTCAAGGCGTATGGCGCCGAGGTGGTAATCACGCCGACGGCGGTGCCGCCGGATCACCCGGAGAACTACGTCATGAAGGCCAAGCAGATCGCGCACGACACCCCGGGCGCGATCCTGGCCAACCAGTTCTACAATCAGCTCAACCCCGAAGCGCACTACGCCAGCACCGGGCCCGAGATCTGGGAGCAGACCGGAGGGAAGGTCACCCACTTCATCGCGGGAGCCGGTACCGGCGGCACGGTGAGCGGCGCGGGAAAGTTCCTGAAGGAGAAGAATCCCGCGATCCGCGTCGTGGCGGGCGATCCGGTCGGTTCCCTCTACGCCGGATATCACCGCACCGGCACGCTCGGCACCGACGGCGCGCCCTACAAGGTGGAAGGGATCGGCGGCGACAAGGTCCCGACGACCATCTGGTGGGACGTGATCGACGAATTCCGCAGCGTCAGCGACAGGGACGCCATGGCGATGGCGCGCCGGCTGGCGCGTGTCGAAGGCATCCTCGCCGGCGGCTCGTCGGGAGTGAATCTCTGCATCGCGCTCGACCTCGCGCGGACCATCGACGATCCGGAGGCGTGCATCGTGACGGTGCTGGCCGACACCGGTGAGCGCTATCTCAGCAAGGTGTTCAACGATTCGTGGCTGCAGGAGAATCAGCTGCTCGACACGCCCCAGCCCACGGTGGCGGCATTGCTCACCCGCCGGCACGGCAATGCGCCGCCGATCGTGCAGGTGGCGCCGGCAGCCGCGGTGCGGCAGGCGCTCAACCTGATGAGCACGTTCGACGTGTCGCAGTTGCCGGTGATCGCCGACGGCGAATGTGTCGGATCGCTGATCGAGAGCACGTTGATGACGCGCGCGATCGGCGACCCCGGGGTGCTCGACCGGGCGGTGCAGGACGTGATGGACCCGGCGCTGCCGGTGGTCGAGAGCAATCTCACACTCGACCGGCTGGCGCCGCTGTTGACGCACGACACTCCGGCAGCACTGGTGGCCGACCACGGCAAGCTGGTCGGCATCGTGTCGCGATACGATCTGCTCCGGGTCATGATCGGGCGGTAGAGCCCATGCGCATCACCGTACTCACCGGCGGTTCTTCCGCCGAACGCGATGTCGCCATCGCCTCGGCGGCGCAGATCGTCCCGGCGCTCCGGAGCCGGCGCCACGATGTCACCGTGGTCGACACCACCGTGGGCCCGCTCAATGCCGCCGCCGAAGAGCGGCTCCTCGGCCTCAAGGTGGGCGCGGCGCCACCCGGGACGGGCGACATCACGACCCTGGTGGCGCGCGAGCGCGAGCTGCTGCTGGGCGGTCTTCTGACCGATCCTGTCATCCGGACGGCCGACGTGGTGTTCCTGGCACTGCACGGCGGCAGCGGCGAAGACGGCACCGTGCAGCATCTGCTGGAGGTGGCCGGTGTGCGCTACACCGGGTCGGGGCCACTGGGGAGCGGCCTGGCGCTGGACAAGGATCTCTCCAAGCGCCTCTTCTCGTGGGCCCATGTTCCCACCCCGGACTGGTTGATGGCGCCGGTCACCCCGGAGGTGGTCGAAATCCAGCTTGGCTGGCCCGTCGTGGTAAAGCCTTCCCGGCAGGGGTCGACGGTGGGGCTGTCGGTGGTCGACGGCCCCGCCGCACTGGCCCCAGCGCTGCTCGAGGCCGGGCGCCATGACACCGAAATCGTCGTGGAGACGTTCATACCTGGACGGGAGCTGACGGTCGGGGTGCTCGGGGCCGAGCCGCTGGCGGTAGGCGAGATCATCCCCAGGCACGAGTTGTACGATTACGAGTGCAAGTACACGCCCGGGATGACCGACGAGCGGTTCCCCGCCCCGATCGCGCCGGAGATCGCGGCGGAAGTGCGACGGCTGGGGCTCGTGGTCCATCGGAGCCTCGGATTGCGCGGCTATTCGCGGGTGGATTTCCGGCTCAGCCCGGAGGACGCGCTGTTCTGCCTCGAGGTGAACACGCTGCCGGGTATGACGTCCACCTCTCTGCTGCCGCAGTCGGCGGCGGCGGTCGGGATTACGTTTCCGGAGTTGTGTGAAAGGATCTGCCAACTGGCCGTGGGATGATGAACACCGAACTTGCTCCTCGCCGAATCACCCCGTGGGTGTTGCGCCTGCTGGCGCTCAACGCCGTGGTGCTGCTCCTGCAGCAGACGATCTTCACGTCGCCGGCGGTGGCCAACGCCATGGCGTTCGATCCGGCGGTGGCGTTCCAGCGGCCGTGGACGTTCGTGACGTACATGTTCGTGCACGCCGGGTTCGTCCATCTGCTGTTCAACTCGATCGCGCTGTTCGTCTTCGGCCCGGTGGTGGAGCAGCGGATGGGGTCGACCGGGTTCGTCGTCTACTACTTCTACTGCGGAATCGGCGCGGCAATCTTCTCGCTGCTCCTCTCCGGGATCATGCCGGTCGCCCCGTTCATCGGCGCGTCAGGCGCCATCATGGGCGTGGCGTACGCGTTCGCCCGGTTTGCGCCCGACGCCGAGTTGATGGTGTTCCCGATTCCGGTGCCGATCAAGGCGAAGGTGCTGGTCTGGCTGTTCGTGGGGTTCGAGGTCTTCGGCGCGCTGTCGCAGAATGACGACATCGCCCACCTGGCGCACCTCGGCGGCCTCGGCGCCGGCATGCTGTTCTTCCTGTTGCAGGGAATCGGCCGGTCGCCGGTGTCGCAACGGGTCACGATGACGCAACCGCGTGTTCCGGTGCCGGCCCGCGGCGAATCGGCCGCCCGGCGCGCGGCGGCCGCTGTGCAGCCGAAAGCCATCACGTCCGCTCCCGCCACACCGGCGGCGCGGACGGACGCGGTCGACGAAACGGCCGAAATCGACCGGGTTCTCGACAAGATCAGCGCGCTCGGCGTCGAGTCGCTGACCACCGAGGAGCGGCGCTTTCTCGAGACCGCCGCCAAGCGGCGCCGCCCCGAATCCGACCACTGACGTGATCATCGATCTCGTCTCGCCGTGGTGTGCCGCGGTCGAGGCGGGTGAAGGATCCGGTTCCGAAGCGGCGTTCCGTCGCGCCCACGCCCCATTCCTCGATCTTCTGGCCCGCCAGCGCAATCCACTCGGCGGCGACCTGCCGCGCGTGGCCGATCGCGCCGCGCTGTGCCAGGCGGGCGAGACGGCGCGAGATCCGGCGCTGCACCGGACGTTGCGAGCGGCCGTCGCCGACTCGCGCGAGCACGGCGCTGACTGGCCGGCGGAGGTGGTGCTGTTTCCCGGCGAAGGAGCGGGTGCGACGTTCGAAGCGCTGCCGCACCCGGTTGCTGCGGTCGTGCTGCTCGTCGACTGCGATCGCGGCGCCGACCAGCTGGCGACGGACGTGGCGCGCGGCGTCGCCGCGCTGACACGGTGGCGCGACCCGGAGTCGGCGAGTCCGGTGCGTAGCATGGCGGCGCCGTGGGACCGCTGGCAGCTGGCGACACAGGTGCCACTCGCCGAATGGCTCTACACCGAGGGGATCGGGCTGCATGCCGCCGCCGCCATCGCACCGTGGCTTGCGCCGCATCGGTTGCTGGGCCTGGGCCCGGCGCAGTGGCAGCGCCTTCGGGAGCGGGAGAAGCAATTGCGGGCGTTGTTGCGGGCCGACATCGATCACGCCGCGGTCGACGCCGTCAACCGCTGGCTCGACTGGAGCGGTGAGCGCGGCGAGCGTGACGTTCCGGCGGGAGCGGGCCGCTATCTGGCGTGGCGGATGACGGCGGACGCCGTCGCCGAAGTCGGGGTGCGGCGGGCGCTGCGAATGCCCGCCATTCCCGGGCGGGCGTGAAGACGCGCTATTTCTTTTTCGACGCGGGTCCCACGCCGGCGGCGTTGGCCAGCTGGCGTTCGCGCACCACCAGCCACTGCTGCGGCAACGACGCGATGTTGAGCACCGCGTAGTAGAGGTTCAGTCCCGACGCCAGCCGCGAGAAGAGGAAGAGGAAGACCGCCGGCATGGCGTACATCATCATCTTCGCCTGCGGATTGGGCGGCATTCCGATCTGGCCGATCTTGGCGAGCACGAACTGCGACACCGCCATGATCACCGGGATCAGGAAGAGCGGATCCGCGCGGGACAGATCGGGCATCCAGAGGAACGACACCCCGCGGACTTCGATCGAGTACGCCAGCACGAAATACACGGCGATGAGCAGCGGATAGGGAATCAGCATTGGCCAGCAGCCGCCCAGCGGGCTGACCTTGTTCTCGCGATAGAGGCGGAACATTTCCTGGTTGAGCTGCTGCGGATTGTCCTTGTAGCGCTCCTGCAGCGCGCTCACCTGGGGCTGGACGGCCTGCATCGCCAGCATCGAACGCATCGCCTTGCGGTTGAGCGGCCACGTCACGACGCGCGCCAGGATGCCGAAGAGCACGATCACCAGCCCGTACCCGAGTCCGAGCGCGCCGTGCATCCAGACGAACAACCAGCGGATGATGAACGCGAACGGCCGGATGATCGGACGGATCCAGGCCCACCCGTAGGGATTCACGTCGTCGAAGTCGTGTCCGACGGCGCGCAAGCGCGCGTATTCCAGCGGACCGACGTACATCTGTGCGTTGAACGACCCGCTCGCCGGCACCGCCAGAGACGCTTCCACCTCGGCGCGGAACGGCGTGCGTTGCGTATCGCTGACTGCGGCGCGAACGCCGCCGATCCTGCCCGTGAAGGCCTGCGGACCGGTGGAGTCGTACGCAAAGAGTGCGGCCACGAAGTATTTCGATTTCACCGCCGCCCACTCGAACGGCCCCGACAGCGTGCGCACGGTCTGCGGCTTGAGCTGGCCGAACCGCAGCAACGATGTCTTGTCGGTCTTCGTGACGATGCCGCTCTGCATTTCGTTGTCACGGGCGCTCGCCTCGGTGTTCTTGAAGCCATCGCCCAGTCCCACCAGCAACGTTCCGCCGGCGCCGCCCAGGCCCGCGATGCTCCCGTTGACGGCGATGCGATAGTCGTCGGGACGGAAGTGGTACTCGAGCGTGATGTCGTACTGCCGCGTGGTTCCGTGCAGCGTCAACGTCGCCGGACCGCCGGTGACGGCAACGGCGTCACTGCTGGGTGTGAAGTCGACCTGGTCGAATCGCACCGTGTCGCCGCCTGCCACCAGCCGGGACGTGAGCAGCGGCGCTCCGGTCGCGAGCAGCTGGAGGGTGTCTCCCTTGTCTTCGGGCGCGGTGGAGCGGTAGCGCAGGAACCGGCTCGAGACGATCTCGCCGCCGGCGGTCGAGATACCGTACTCGTAGAGCGGCGAGCGAACGGTGACGACCTGGCCGGTCACCGGCGGAAGCGTGGACGCGCCCGACTGCGGTGCGATCGCGGCGGATGGTGCCGGCGGAAGCGGAGCGGTGCCTGCCGCCGGCTTCGGCGCGGCGGTCGATTCGGCGGCGGGAGCGGGCGAACCGGCGGGCCTGGTCGGCGGCTTCGGTTTGACGAACAGCATCGGGCCGAAGGCGATCGCCATGACCAGGACGAACAGCACCAGCAGCCGGCGATCGTTCACGCGTTACTCGTCCAGTCAGGGGACGGGGTCGTCACCGCCCGGGTTCCAGGGGTTGCAGCGCGCCAAGCGCTTGAGGGCCAGCCATCCGCCGGCCAGCGCACCGTAACGGACGATCGCCTCGCGGGCATACTCCGAGCACGTCGGCGTGAACCGGCAGGCCGGCGGCAGGACCGGCGAAATGAAACGCTGGTACCCTCGAATGACGAGGGCCAGGGCCCGTGCTGGGTACGACACCACCCGATCAGCCCCTTCACGAAACGGCCGCGGCACGCCACGCCAGCAGGTCGGCTTCGAGCAACGGGAGCGGCGCCAGGTAGGCGTCGCGTCGCGCCCGGATCACCACGTCCCACGGCGGCAGCTGCGGCTGGATCTTGCGCCGCCAGATCTCAGCGAGACGCCGCCGCAGACGATTGCGCGCCACGGCGGTCTGCTGGAACCGGGGAACCACGATTCCAGCCCGCAGATGGCCCGCCGAAGAATCTATCCAGTGAATGTCGAGCCTCGGGCCGCGGCGACGCCGGCCATCGGCCAGCACCCTGCGGAGGTCGGAACGGTTGCCCAGCCGGCGCGAGCGACCGAACCGCTCGGCGCCGGTCAGACGCGGGCGTGCTTCGAGGCGATGGTGACCGTGAGACGCTTCCGCCCCTTCTTGCGGCGGCGCGACAGCACGGCACGGCCCCAGCGGTCGGCCATCCGCTTCCGGAATCCGTGCCGGGCGATCCGGCGCTTGTTCCGCGGGCGATATGTCGGCATCATGGCGCAGCACTCCTTCCAAACGAGCCGGGCAAGCTACCGGATTCGAGCCCCGGTGGTCAAGGTTTGACTTTTCCACATGCGGGCCGTAGAATCGGCCTCCCGATTTACGCCGACATACCTGCAGCCGACAATCGACACGCAATGACGCTGTCCGCCAAAGAGCTCTGGAAACGGGTACTCGAGGGTGCCAAGCGCGACATCCCCGAACCGATGATC
This sequence comes from uncultured Gemmatimonadales bacterium, assembly GCA_963697065.1. Classification (GTDB taxonomy): domain Bacteria; phylum Gemmatimonadota; class Gemmatimonadetes; order Gemmatimonadales; family GWC2-71-9; genus Palsa-1233. The sequence goes on along the minus strand of CAVOMQ010000001.1, from coordinate 758,227 downwards.
CAGACGTGGCTCTCCTCCAACGAGGCCATTTCGTTGGGTGGCGGCACGCTCGTGGTGAGCACGCCGGACGATTTCGCCAAGCGCTGGAACGAAGAGAAGTACGGCCAGACGCTGACGAGCGTGGCGAGCGAGGCGGCCGGCGAGCCGGTGGCGGTGGCATTCCAGGTGGCCGCGGACCGCCAGAAGCGGCCGCAGATGGACCTGTTCGTGCCGCCGGCGCCGGGCGAGGCGCCCGCGGGTGGAACGCCGGCCGCAGTGAACCCCAGCGCGCAGCCACTCAACGATCGCTACACGTTCGGCACTTTCGTGATCGGCAAGTCGAACGAACTGGCCGCCGCCGCCGCGCACGCGGTCGCCGAAGCGCCGGGGAAGCAGTACAACCCGTTCTTCATCTACGGCCCCACCGGACTCGGCAAGACCCACCTGATGCAGGCCATCGCCCACGAGGTGAGCAGCCGCGCCCCCGGAACGCGCGTGCTCTATGTGGGCGCCGAGCAGTTCATCAACGAGGTCATCGAAGGAATCCACTCGCGCACGATGGCCGACCTGCGCAAGCGCTACCGGTACGACGTCGATCTGTTCCTGGTCGACGACGTCCACTTTCTCGAAGGGAAAGAAGCGACGCAGGAAGAGTTCTTCCATACGTTCAACGCGCTCTACGAGGGCGGCAAGCAGATCGTGCTGACCTCGGACCGGCCCCCGAAGGACATTCCGGGTCTCGAGGCCCGGCTGGTGTCGCGGTTCGAGTGGGGGATGGTGGCCGACGTCAAGCAGCCCGACCTCGAGCACCGCATCGCCATCCTGCGAAAGAAGCAGGAGCAGGACCATCTCGAGACGACGATTCCCGACGACGTGCTGCGCTTCATGGCCGAGAACGTGCGGTCGAACGTGCGCGAACTCGAGGGGTGCATCATCAAGCTGTTGCTCTACGCCTCGATCCGGCACCGCGAGATCTCGATCGACCTGGCGCGCGAAGCGCTGGCCGACCAGATCCGCCCCGGCGACGAAGGCGAGAGCAAGTCGCGATCGCTGCCCACGCATCCAGAAGGTCCAGGAGGTGGTGGCGCGGCGCTGGGGGGTCACGCCGGAAGGGCTGCGCTCCAAGGCGCGGATCAAGACGCTGACGGTGCCGCGGCAGATCGCCATGTTCCTTGCCCGCGAACTGCTGCAGATGCAGCTGGTGGAAATCGGGCAGGCGTTCGGCGGCCGCGATCACTCGACGGTGATTCACAGTGTCGACAAGGTGCAGGCGCAGCTGAGCCGCGACCGCCAGTTCCGGGAGCGCGTGGAATTGGCCCGACAGGAGTTGTTGACAGTCTAGGTACAGTGTTGGTCCGTGCCGCGTGGAAGACGTTGGCGAGTGCGGAAACCGGTGGGTAAGCAGTGGCGCCGTCCCCATGCTCCACGCCGGTGTCCACGGCGCAGAAACCCGCAGCTCGTGACCGCGCATCAGCTTGGAGAGGCAGTCCACATATCCAGCACCTCTACTGCTACTACTACGATATTCTTATGAACTGGAAATCGAAGTGACTTTAGCAACCCGGGGACGCTGATGAAGTTCACCATCACGAGGGAACAGCTGCAGGAGGGACTGCTGGCTGTCTTTGCCGCGGTGCCCACCAAGACCACGCTGCCCGTGCTGGCCAACATCCTCATGGAAGCGTCCAAGGACGGGCTGCGACTTTCAGGTACCGACCTCGACATCGCGGTGAGCACGGTGGTGCCGGCGTCGGTCGACCAGGAAGGCGCGGTCACGCTCCCCGCCCGCAAGCTGGTGGAGCTCGTTCGCGAGCTTCCCAGTGCCGGCATCCGGGTCACGACGCAGGGCGAACAACGGGTCACGATCGAATGCGGCCGGTCGCGCTTCAAATTGCTGGGGTTGCCGAAGGAAGAGTTCCCGGCCTTCCCGCAGGTGAGCTTCGACGGGGCATCGCGCACCACCGCGGGCGACTTGCAGAAGCTGATTGCGCACGTGGCGTTTGCGGCGAGCACCGAGGAGAGCCGCCCGGTGCTGAACGGCGTACTGTGGCAGCTGCTTCCCGACCGGATGCGGATGGTGGCCACAAACGGCCACAGACTCGCCAAGATGGAAATCCCGCTGCAGGGCACAGCCGGGGTCGAGGCGGAGCTGATCGTGCCTCCCAAGGCACTGGAGCAGTTCCGGAAGCTGTTCAACGCCGACGACGAGATCGAGATCGGACGGTCGGACAATCACCTCGGCTTCCGGTCGGCGGCAACACAGGTCTACACGCGGCTGATCGAGGGACCGTATCCCAACTACGAGCAGGTCATTCCGCGCGAGAACGACAAGGCGGCGACGACGGAAAAGTCGTCGCTGATGGCGGCGCTGCGGCGGATGAGCATCGTGGCGAGCGACCAGACTCACCGGATCCGGATGGCGTTCGGCGACGGTTCCTGCCGGCTCTCGGTCACCACTCCCGATCTCGGCGAAGCACAGGAAGAGATCACCGTGGCGTACGAGGGCGAAGGTCTCGACATCGGCTTCAACGCCAACTACCTGCTCGAGGTGTTGAAGTACATCCCCACCGACGAGGTGCGGATGACGTTCAAGGCGCCTGAGCGCGCGGCCACAGTCGAGCCGGTCGGCTGGGACGATCCGGCGTCGTACCTGGCGTTGGTGATGCCGCTGCGGTTGTTGGACTAGAAAGCAGCCCAGGGCCCCGAGCCCGGCACGCCGGACCCGGCTTGGGAAGGTCAGCACCGTCCGGGTGTCCGCGTGTTCGCGAACCGGGCGGCGGGGCGGGCCGGGTCCCGCGTTCGGGACGACAGGCCATGGGCGCCTCACGTTGTTCAGACTCTCAATTCTTCCGGATGATGCCCGTGAAAGTCCGCCTCCTTTCCCCCGCCCTGCTCTTCGCTGCGTTTTGCACCCCATTGGCTGCGCAGAACAGTTCCACCATGCCGGCCTATCATCCCGTGTGGCCCGACGAGACCGGTCCGCTCAAGTGGGCGCCGCGGCCCACGGTGCCGGCGATCACGGCCAACGATCTCCGCACGCGGCTCTACCAGTACGCTGACGATTCGATGATGGGGCGGAAGGTGGGAGAGCTCGGCGACTACAAGGCGACGGCCTATATCGCGCGAGAATTCAAGCGCCTCGGGCTCAAGCCGGCGGGCGATGCCGGTGGGTATTTCCAGGAGATCGATTACGGGCCGATGGGATTCGACGTGGCGGCCTCGCGACTCGACGCCGGTGGCACGGCACTCGCGGCCCGCGGCCAGTGGTATCCGACGGCGCCCACCGCCACCAACGGCGTGGCCGCTCAAGCCGATCTGCACGGCGCGGTGGCCGTCTTCGCCGGCGCGCTCGATGACAGCACGGCGCTCGATCCCGCAGCGTTCCGTGGCAAGGTGGCGGTGTTCACCGCGCCGGCCGGGCTCGGTGGCCGCGGCGGGTTCCGCGGCGGTCGCGCCGGTGGCGGCGCGGGCGCCGGAGGCGCGAACAACGCGTGCGACCCCAACGCCGGCTTTCCGGCGCCGCGCGGTGCGGCGTACGCCATCGAACAGGCGGGCGGCAGGGGTGCTGCACCGGGCGGTGGCGGACGCGGTGCGGCGCGCGGTGGACGCGGTGGACGGGGCGGGGCGGGTGGCGAAGCCGCCGGACTCGAGCGCGCCGGTGCCGCCGGAGCGGTGGCGGTACTGTTGATCGAAGACGGTTTCTCGAGCACCGCCGCGGACGCGGCGTTCACCCTCCGCAGTGGCATGCGGCCGACGCTGCCGAGTGGCGGCGTCCCGACCGCCACGATCTCCGGCGACGCGGCCCAGGTGATCTTCGGCAAGCCGGCGGGAGAATTGACGGTGGGCGCGGCGGGAAAGCCGATCGACGGCTCGTGGAGCTATGCCTGGCGCAAGTCGCCGTATCCCGGCCGCAACGTGATCGCGATTCTACCCGGGTCGAATCCGGCGCTGGCCGGCGAATACGTGCTGGTGAGCGCGCACAACGACCACAACGGCGTCGTGGCCACGGTCGACCACGATTCGGTCCGCGCATTCAACACGGTGATGCGGCCCCAGGGCGCCAACGACCGCCCCATCTGCCCTCCCACGCCGCTGCAGCAGCATCTGATCGACTCGATGATCGCACACGCGCGTTCGATCCGGCCACCGCGTCGCGATTCGATCCAGAACGGCGCCGACGACGACGGCTCGGGCACGGTGATCCTGCTCGAGATCGCCGAGCGCTTCGCGACCGAGCATCCGGCTCGCTCGATCATCTTCGTCTCCCACACCGGCGAAGAAGCAGGACTGCTGGGCTCGAAATGGTTCACCGATCATCCCACCATTCCGCTCGACTCGGTCGCGGCGGCGTTCAACATGGACATGGTGGCGCGGGGGCGGGTGACCGACGTGAAGTTCGGCGGGCCCAGTTCGGTCCAGACCCTTGGCTCGCGTCGCGAGTCCACCCAGTTCGGCGACATCATCGACTCCGTCAACGCCATCTCGCCCGAGCCGATGGCTATCGACGACACCTGGGACATCCCGGCCAACCCGCTCAACCGCTTCTGCCGCAGCGACCAGGTGAACTACGTGCATCACGAGGTGCCGGTCACCTACTTCTCGACCGGTTACTCACGGGACTATCACCAGGTGACCGACGAGCCGCAGTACATCGACTACGACCACGCCGCCAAGCTGGGCCGATGGATCCACGAGATCATGACGGCGGTGGCGAACCGCCCGGACCGCCCCGCGAAAGATGGCCCGAGCCCGAACTATCCGACCTGCAACTGACGCCATTGGGTAGTAGCTGACGATACGACTACGCAGCCACCAGGCTCAATTGCCACCGACGAACCGGATCGTGGTGGTCACATGGCGCATGGTGGGAATGAGGCGTCGCTGCGACGGGATACTGACCATGCTGCCGAGGGAATCGTCGCAAACGGCGGCGTCGATCCTGCCATCGATCGTCAGGTAGTACTTGCAAATACTTCTCCCCTGTGACGTGAGCGAAGCGGCGGCATGGTCCACCATTCCGTTGCCGATCCGCTCGTAGTCGCCGCGTCCCACGATCGGCAGCGTTTCCCGTCCGTCCCACATCGTGAACTGGTCGCTGGTCCATGCCGTCGACCGCCGTTCGGTGGCGGTGAGCCCGGCCGCAGGAATGAGCCTGGCCGTGGTGGAGTCGGACCAGTGCATGCCGGGTTCGACTGCATCGTCGGGGAGCTGGGGCAGGAGGTCGCGCACCATCGCGGCGAGCGGAGCCGCCGCCGCGTCTTTCGCGTGCGGCGTGATCCTCGCCGACGCGCTCGGCCAGTTGGTCGTCCAGGTGGCGCCGAGGGGTACCGACGCTGGTGATGGCTCGATCGCGAGGCGGTCGAGGCGCGCCGTGGTACGCGCTCGGGGGTCGACCCGGAGCGTGAACGTGGCATGGCGGCTGGTGGCGTGTTCTTCGCGGTCTCCCGAGGGTAGCGTGGTCACGGTCGAATCCGACTGATCGACCTCGACCGTGGCCTGCCAGGCACGGCGCATCGAGATGCTCGGCCTTTCGGGGCGAACCGCCGTGGCCGGAGGAGTGTTGCTGCACGCCGCGAGACTCGCCAGCGCGAAGGCGGGCGCTGCCGTGAGCGCAACATGGCGAATGGACATCGGGACCTCTCTGACACCGTTCGTGTTGCATCGGCGACGACCGCCGGGGCCGGAAATGACACAGCCGCCGGCGCTGGGCCGGCGGCTGCGTCGTCCGCGGGATGCCGCCAGAGCGGATCAGGGAATCTTCGTCACGGTGATCGTCGTGGATCCCTTCACCGAGATGACGGCGGTCGGCATCGTGACCGGGGTCACTGTTGCCTGCGTATTGGCTGTCGCTTCGGCATGGGAGGCTGGGCCGGCGGCGGTCGTCGTCACGTTGCGCGTGCCGTCAATCGTCCCCTTCAGCGACATATCGCCCTGGGACGACGAGACCGTCCCCTCCGTGGTGCCGGTGGCCGCACCCTGCACGGTCATTTCGTCGCCGTTGACGGCGGTAACAGACCATTTGGTGATGGTGACGGATGTACGATTGTCACTGGTCTTGGCCGTCGTGGTGTCGGTCCAGGTGTCGCCGATCCTGGCGTTGGCGCGCACCCCGGGGAAGAGGACACCGATGGTGCCGCCGAAGATCGCGGCCAGCGAATTCGGCCCGGACGGAGGCGGCACGGTCGAGACCTTCCCCTGCACGACATAGGCATGGAACGAGATGCCCTTGGCGCTGTCAGGTGAACCGATCCCCTGCGGCAACACGGCGCCGGCGGGCAGGGTGACCGAATCGATGACCATCTGCGCGAGTTGTCCGCCGGTGGTATCGGTCATGGTGACCGAGACGTAGCCGGTGACATCGAACTTGGTGGTGTTCTCCCCGCCGCCGAGGGCCGAGGCATCGACGTCCTGGGAGGCGCTGAGGTCGACGCGATAGTGAACCGGTCCGGGCGGCACCGGATGGGTGACACCGCCGGCGAGAGAGGCAATCGAGCACAGCAGGGCAAGCATTGCGTTACTCCATTCGCCGCCGGTGAAGGACATGGGCTCCGGGTCGGGCCGCGCCGCCCGCAGGGGCGAAGGGCGGGTGGCGCGGTGCAGGTGAGACCGTAAGCCGAGTTCTGTTCGCGCCGGTTGCCCGGCGCGGATGACCATCTCTCTGGGACGGTTGTCGCCAACCGCCTCAAGCAGCCTACCCGCGGCTCGAACGGTGCGGGCCGCACCTCGCCGCCTATTTGGCCTTGCTCCGGCCGGGGGTTACCGTGCCCCCGAAGCTTTCGCCCGGGGCGGTGGGCTCTTACCCCACCGTTTCACCCTTACCCTTCGCCTTGCGGCTCGGGGCGGTCTGTTTTCTGTGGCCCTGTCCGTCGCCTTTCGGCGCCCAGGCGTTACCTGGCGGCCTGCCCTGTGGAGCTCGGACTTTCCTCGACCCGGCCGGAGCCGGACCGCGGTCATCCCGTCTCGCCTGCACGGGGAAATCTAGCGGGGTGGCGGAACGGAGGCGCAGGGGCGCTTTTCCGCCCTGCATTTTCTCCGCTCCCCGTCGAGCGATGCGATTCCTTCGCTCCTTTGACCGTTCTTTGACTACCTCGGTGGACCGTCGGCCATCCCGACGACGAGGTGAAGACCGTGCCATACACGCTGACGCCCACTATTGCGGCGGTGCTGGAACCCGGGGAGCGACTCCGGGTCGATGCGGCAGGAAACGGGGTGTTTTCGCTGGTGCACCGCGACTCGGTGCGCGACGCGCTGCGGGTGGTACGGGAACGCGCCGTCGATGCGGTGCTGGTCTCCGTGGGCCGGTGTGCCGAAGACGCCCCGGCCCTGCTGGAACAGTTCACCAAACGGTTTCCGGCCATTCCCACCGTGGCGCTGGTGACGCGCCGTGCCCCCGGCAACAGCGAGGCGCTGCTGCGGTTGGGTGCCACCGGCGTGCGGCAGGTGATCGACGCCACCGACGCGTCAGGATGGCGGCGGCTGCGCGAGGTGCTGGGCGGGCCCCCGGGAGAGCGGGCGCAGGCGATCCTCGCCCCGGTACTCGATGAACTGGGGACGATTCCCGTCGGGGCGCGCCACTTCTGGGAAGAGCTGGTTCGCGGCGCGCCCGACCGCACGACGGTGCGCCAGCTGGCCGACCAGCTCAAGGTGCGGCCGTCGACGATCGTGTCGCGCTTCGTCCGGGCCGGGTTGCCGAGCCCGAAGGACCACCTCGTGGCTGTGCGGTTGTGCCATGCGGCGAGGCTGTTCGACGAAGGCGACCTGTCGGTATCGGACGTAGCGTACCGGCTGCAGTACGCCAGTCCGCAATCGTTCGGGCGGCATCTGCGCATCGTGCTGGGCATCACGCCCAGTGAATTCCGGGCGCGCTATCCGTTCTGCACCGTGCTGGACCGTTTCGTCGAGCGGCTGGTGCGCCCCTACGCCGGCGTGTGGCGGAAATTCCGGCCGCTCGCGCCGGGGAAGGGCTGAGACGCCCGGGACGGTCTACGTGGTCTTGTTCAGCGTGATCGAGCCGATGGCCGGTGGTCCGGCGGTGAATGTCACCGTGAAATTCAGATGGATCTGTGTCGCGGTGATCGTCCCGTTCGCGTCCCAGCGCGTGATCGCCGCGTTGGGAATGTTGACGCCGCTGGCGACGATGTTGCCGTTCACGTCGATGGTGGCGGTGACGTCGCCCATGACCGGAATCGTACCGGTGTAAGCGGCACCAGTGGACGCGTACGGCCCCACCTTCGCTCCCGGGGCGACGCCGCCCGGGGTGCCGAGGACGCTGCCGGTGGCGCTCGCGGTGACGGTGGCGGTCGATGTCGCCTGGTCGATGGAAATGATGACGTTGCCGCCCCCGGTCGACATGAAGGTGGTGTTGGTCCAGGTGCCGCTATAGGTGCCGACGTACTGCGCCGCGTTGAGGAACGCGGCGGCCGTGGCGGTGAACGTCGCGGTAAGTCCGTTGGCTGTGGCCGTGAGTGAGTTGGTTCCGGGTGTCGCTCCAAGCGTCCAGCTTCCGGCCGCCGCCGTCCCGTCGCCAGCCGTCGGTTGCGCCGCGCCGGTCACGCTGCCGCCGCCCGAGGCCACCGCGAAGGTGGCAGTGGCACCGGATATCGGGTTGCCGAGCTGATCGGTGAGCTTGACCCTGGGTGCCACGGCTACGGCACTGCCGGCGTTGGCGGTCTGCGAATCGCCAGCCACCTTGGTCAGGACCGCCGCCGGGCCGACCACGGCGGTCGCGGTGAACACCACCTGCGCACCCGGTCCGGCCACGACCGCGTTCAGCTGGTTGCTGCCGACCACCGGCCCGAGCGTCCATCCGCCAGCTGCAGCGGTGCCGTCAGTGCCGCTGGCGACGGTTGCCGCGCCGGAGAGGCTGCCGCCGCCCTGCAGTACGGAAAAGGTAACGTTCGCACCGGCGACGGCGTTGCCGTACTGGTCGCTGATGGTGACCGCCGGTGCCACGGCCACGGCGGCCCCCGCCGCCGCACTCTGCGCGTCGCCCGCCGATTTCGCGATGGCCGCGGCGGCGCCGGCATGCCCGGTGGCATGAAACGTCGCGGGACTGCCGGCGACTTTCGTGGCCGTGGCGCTGACGATGTTGGATCCCGCCACGGTGCCGAGGGTCCACGCGTCGGCGCGCGCGACGCCATCCTGGCCGCTGACACCCGTGGCGTTCAGCAGGCTGCCGCCGCCAGCCGTGATGGCGAAGGTGACCGTGTCGCCGGAAACGGGACCATTGTCGTTGGTGAGCTTGACCGCCGGGGCGATCGGGAGGAGCGCGCCGACGGTGCCGGATTGCCCATCCCCGTCGAAGATCACCATCGTCGTGGTCCCGCCGCCGCCGCCCGGATTGGAATTCGACGAGCACGCGGCCACGATCGTGAGAGCCGGTGTCCACCAGACGAACGCCCTTCGCATGGCAACCCCGCGGCAGGGGATGAGATCCGGAATACTACCCGGATCCTACGGTGCGGTGCGAGACGCCGCCAGTGCCGGCGCGGCGCTCTTGCCGGACGGCTGGCCCGGGCCACCAGTTCCACCGGCCGGCCAGGGTCAGGATGGCGGGTGCCAGGACCAGGCGCACCAGCGAGGCATCGAGCAGAACGGCGGCGGCGAGTGTCGTACCAACCATCTGGAGCGGCAGGAGGCTGCTGCTGATGAACGCGGCGAAGACGACGGCCATCAGCACGGCCGCGCGGACGATCAGTGCCCCGCTCGCGGCGACGCCTGCGACGACGGCGTCGCGATTGGCTCTGCCCTGCAGGTGTGCGTCGCGCACCGCGACCAGGAGAAACAACTCGTAGTCCATGCTCATCCCGAACGCCGCGCCGAACGCCAGCGCCGGTACGGTAGGAAAGACGGCACCGAAGGCGTGACCGCCGACGAGTGCCGTGGCGACGCCTTCCTGGAAGATCAGCACGGTGACACCGACCGCCGCCGCGGCCACCAGGAGATTGAGCAGCACGGCTTTCGCGGCGATGACCGGCGCGCGAAACGCCGCCAGCAATACGAGAAGGGTGGCAACGGCGGTGGCGACGACGATCCAGGGAAGGGCAGTGCGCACCGCCTGGGCGTAGTCCACGATGTACGCGGGAAGTCCGCCGACCAGCATGGTTGCCCCCGCCAGCGCCGTCATGTCCGCGGCGTTCATGCCCCGGATCCGGTGCACCAGCGCGGCCAGGGTATCTCCGTCGGTCGACGCCGGAATCACCTCGATGAGCGCCGTCCGGCCGTCGCGGCTCACGTAAGTGCGGCGGACGGCGTCCGGCAGCACATGCTGCGCCACGACGAGCGCCCCGGTACCGATGGTGGCAAGCGAGCGCACGGCACCGACGTCCGGAACGGTGCGCAGCGAACTATCGGCGCGGCGCAACGCTTCCCAGCCGGTGGTGTCGAGCACACGGGCAGGCGTCGTGAGCAGCAGGTGCAGCGTGCCGGCGGCGTTGGCACGGCCGACTCTGTCGAGCCGGTCGAGGGCGCGGGCGGATTCGAGTTGCGGTGGAAGCCAGTTGCGCAGCGGCGTCGCGAGGTGGGCGTGCATCGCTGCGGCAGAGAGCGCTGTCAACGGTGCAACGCCCAGCAGCAATGCCGTCCACGGACGCTGCGTCACTCGTTCCCCCCATTGTCGCCACCGTCCTGTCGCGTCGTGGCGCGGCGGCGCCGGCCGGGTGCGCACCAGGGTGAGCGCCGCCGCCGCGGCAAGTATCACGACCACGATGCCGCCGGGTGCTGCCGCGCGAAGATCGCCAGCCGGCGCAATCGCGAGCGCCGCGAAGCCGATGACAACCACCAGTGCCGCGATCGCGATGGTGCGAACGCGAACCGGAGGCGGCAGGTCGCTCCGCCGGACGAGATAGAGGCAATAGTCGACGGTGAGCGCCAGCCCGACCAGCGGAACAAGCATGCGCACCGGTAGTGCCGGCGCGATCCATGGAATTGCCACGCCCAGCACACCGAACGTCGCGGCGATGGCGATGACCGCGACAACGCTGGCCAGCAGGGCGGCGGTGAGCGACCCGAACGCCCACCACGCCACGAGTGCCGTGAGCGGTAGCGCGCGCAGTTCGGCAACGCGGGTCTGGTGCGCGCCGCTCCGGGACAGGTCGGCCAGCAGCGGCGCTTCTCCGGTCCATTCCAGCGTGAGTCGCGGCATTGTCCTGCGGAGCTGCGGCAGCGCGCGTGCCGTTGCGGCGCGGAGCGAATCGAGGGCATCGGGGTAGCGGTCGCTGAGCCCGACGACGGCGAGGGCCAGGGAGAAATCGTGCGCGACGAGCAGCGTGTCGAGCGAAGTACCGGCCGAGACGATGGCGGTGACGGCGGGGCGGGCCACGACAGGATCGGTGATGGTGCGCACCGCGGCGCGCCAGCGGTCGGTGTCGCGGGGCGCGTCGAGTCCCGCGATCACCAGCACGGCGCTGGTGGCGAACGGCGAATCGAAGTCGCGGCGGAGCCGGCGTTCGACCTCGGCCGATGGTGTGCCGGGTCCGGGAGCGGATACGCGGAGATCGGCATTCCAGGCCAGTTGCCATGGAATGAGCACTACGACCCCCAGCAACCACGCCGCCAGGGCGACCGGCCGGAGCGACATGGTGTTCGGACTGCCGGGAGGCACCATGCGTCAATGATCGCGTCCGGATCGGGATTGTCCATGACGCGCGCAGGCGGGGCCGCGGCCCTGCTCGCCGCCCGCGGGAGCCTCGATACCGTGGTACTTTCCGGCGGCGGTGGCGGCAGCGCGGATCGCCGCCGGAACGGAGTGAGGCTGATGCCCGGAATCGATCGCTGGATCGCCGGTTTCGCGCACGGCCCGTTCCTGGTACTGGTCGTCGCCCTGCTGCTCGGGCTGCGCCACGCCACGGATCCGGATCACCTCACCGCGGTCTCGACCCTGGTGCTCTCCGACGACCGCACCGGCGGCCGGCGCGCCTCGTGGCTCGGACTGGCGTGGGGACTGGGCCATGCCACTACGCTCTGTGCGCTTGGCCTGCCGCTCATCATCTTCGACGTGCACCTCCCCGAACCAGTGCAACGCGGCGCCGAAGTCGCCATCGGCGTGATCATCATGTGGCTCGCCGTGCGCCTCCTGTGGCGCTGGAAGCGCGGCTATTTCCATGTCCACGTGCATCAGCACGACGATGTCGTGCACGCCCACCCGCATGTGCATGAAGCGGGTGCCACGGCGGAGCACGTCCACCAGCATCCCGCCGATCTGGGCCGGTCGCCACTGGCGGCGTACGGCATCGGCCTGATGCACGGCGTTGGTGGGTCGGCGGGTGTCGGACTGTTGCTGGTGACCAGCGCGCCGACCGAGCCGCTGCGGGTTGCGTCGCTGTTGCTCTTTGCCGGGGCGACAGCGTTGTCGATGGCGGCGCTGTCGACCGCGTTCGGTTACGGGCTGGTGCGCGGAGTTTCCGCGCGGCGGCTGGTGCAAGTGGCGCCGGTGTTCGGTGTGGGGTCGCTGATGTTCGGCATCTGGTACGCGCTCGAGGCGTTGCTGGGTCGCGCCTGACACCGGCGGCGCGGCACGCAGGTCAGCCGATGCCGAGCTCGTGCGCCGTCACCAACGCCTTCACGCCGAGTCCGGCGGCCTCGATCCGGGCCCGGCCTCCCTGTTCGCGGTCCACCAGCGCCAGGACGCCAAGCACCACGCCGCCTTCGTTCCTTACGGCGTCGACGGCGGCGAGCGCCGAGCCGCCGGAGGTGATGACGTCTTCAACAACGACCACCTCCCACCCGGACGCGAAGTTGCCCTCGATCCGCCTTCCGGTGCCGTGCTGTTTCGGCGCTTTCCGCACCGAGAATGCGTCGATCGGTTGCGCGCGGTCGACGCTGGCCCGGGCGATGGCATACGCCACCGGATCCGCACCCATGGTGAGTCCGCCCACGGCGCGGGGTTCCCACCCGGCGGCATCGATTGCCGCGAGCCCAAGCGGCCCGATCAACGTCTGTCCCGGGGCGGACATCGTCGTCAGCCGGCAATCGATGTAGAACGCGGAATGTGCGCCGGAGGCCAGCACGAAGTCACCGAATTGCACCGATCGCGCCTTGAGCAGCGCGATCAGCGCGTCACGAGGTGGAGCGGCCATCACTCGCGATGAAAGAGCGAGGAGAAGAAGCCCTGCTTCTTCTCCGGTCCGGTTTCTACCGCCTCGCAGAACGCGTTGGTGAAGTCCATGACGGTCTTCCACCGCTTGGAGAGGTCGCGCGCCAGCCCCTTCATCACCGCCTCTTCCACCTTATTGGAATAGCGCGCGCCCCGGGTTGCCTGGTTGAGCGGAATCGGGTCCTCGCTCAGCAGCTGCTGGAAGAGTTCGCGGGGGTTCTTTCCCGGAAATGGCGTGACACCGGTGAGCAACTGGTACGCGATCACGGCCAGCGAGTAGACGTCGGCCTGCTCGCCGACCAGTTCGCCGGAAAGCGCTTCCGGGGCAACGTACTGCAGCGTGCCGACGAAGAACCCGGCGCGCGTCAGCCGTTCTTCGGGGGGCAGTTCCGCGTCGCGGGCGATCCCGAAATCGAGCAGGCGGGCCTGCTGCTTGACCGCGTCGTACATGATGTTGGCGGGCTTCAGGTCGCGATGGATGATCCCGACCTTGTGGGCTTCCTGGAGGGCCGCGCCGAGCTGCCGGACGATGTTCGCCGCGACCGCCGGCGCCACCTTGTCGGTGTGCGCCAGAAAATTCTCCAGCGGCTCACCCTCGGCCCATTCCAGCGCCAGGTACTGCACGCCGTCGGCTTCGCCGAAGTCGAACGTACGCACCACGTTGGGGTGCACCACCCGGGCCCCGAACTCCGCCTCGCGCAGGAAGCGCTTGATGGCGATCGGGTCCGTGGCCAGACGCGGCCGGAGCACCTTGAGCGCCACCTTGCCGCGCTCGGGGTGTTCGGCCTGATAGACCTGTGCGGTGCCGCCTTCGCCGACGGCCTTGCGGACAGTGTAGCCGGCGACGGTGCGACCTACGAGGGGATCTTGCGACATGGGATGCTGAAAACCTATCTCCCGGCCAGCCCCGACGGCAAGCGCAAGCGGCGCGGTCCCGGACGTCGTATTATCAGAACCATGCCGAACACCCCCCGCCCTCTCCCCTTCGGCAGCTGGCGCCGTGTGCTGCCGCTGGTCGCCCTGGCCGCCGCCGCCAGCGGCTGTAGCGACTGGACTCGCGTCGGCGAGAACACCGCGCCCAATCCGGCCCAGCAGGCCGCCCAGATGCTCGATCCCTCCGCGCTCTACGTGCGCCTGGGACGGTTCGTGGCCACCGGCGACATGCACTACATCGGCGCCGTCGCGTTCATCCCCGCCGCGGGCGACTCGACCACCGTCATCGTCGGGCTGTCGCTGAGCAACGACAACTTCTCGTTCGATCGTCAGAGCGGCGCGTTCTCGGCGCGCTACCGGGTGGAGTACGAATTCGACAAACCGGGGATGGCGCCGATCATCGTGGGACGGAACGACACCGTCCGTGTCGCCACGTTCCAGGAGACGCAGCGCAACGACGAGAGCATTCTCGCCCAGCAGCAGCAACCGCTGGTCCCCGGCGATTATCACCTGGTGGTACGGGTCCGCGATCTGACCACCGGCAACGTGGGCACCGCGACGAAGGACATGACGGTGCCGGCGTTCGGGCCCGGGAGTTTCACGGGCCCGATCCTCGTCTATCAGGTGCACGCCCGCACGTCGCGCGACTCGACGCTCTCGGTGGTGCTCAACCCGCGCGGCACCGTCGCGTACGGCGGCGACACGCTGCTGGTCTATTTCGAGGGTGTCGGCTTCCAGGGCCGGCACGACATTCCGCTGGTGGTGCGCGACGACCGCGACTCGGTGATCAAGGTGGCGACGGCGCATTTCGACGGCACCGGAGGCATCGAAGGCCGGATCGTGCGCCTCTCCCCCGATTCCGCTCCGCTGGGGCAGGTCGACATCACCCTCGGCCCCGAGCACGGCCCGGTGGGGCGTGGTCAGCCCACCCTCGCCGCCGGGCCCGGCAACGTGGTGCGTACCACGTCGGCGCTGGTGTCGTTCTCCGACGCATGGATCGTGACCAACTTCGACGACCTGCTGTCGCTGTTGCGGTACTTCGGCGACGACCGGCAGATCAACGCGATGCGGCACGCGTCCAAGGCGGACCGCGACTCGCTGTGGAAGGCATTCTACCGCTCCACCGATCCCAACCCGGCGACGCCGGAGAACGAAGCACTCAACGCCTATTTCGCCCGTCTCGCCATCGCCAACCGCCGCTTTGTCGAGCCGGGCTTTCCCGGCTGGCGCACCGATCGCGGCGAGGTCTACATCACGCTGGGCGAGCCCGACGAGATCCAGGATCAATCCGCCACCGTTCAGGGCTTCAACCGCGTGATCCACTGGCAGTACGTCAAGTACCAGCTCGATCTCTACTTCCAGGACGTCTCGGGGTTCGGGCGCTTTCAGCTGATTCCCGAATCGCGGGCCGCTTTCGAGCAGGTGCGGGTGCGGATCCAGCAGGGTTCGCCGTAGGCGGCGCAACCGGCGGTGGGCCTCGGCCGTTATTCTTCCGCCATGGCAAGGCACGAACCCCCGCAACTGTTCCTGATCGACGGCTACGCCCTGATCTACCGGGCGTTCTTCGCCATGATCACCCGCCCGCTGCGTTCCGCGCGCGGCGAGAACACGTCGGCGTCGTGGGGCGTCACCAATTTCCTGCTGCGCCTCCGCGAGAAGTACCAACCCGATTATCTCGTCTGGGTCAACGATGCCGGCGATTCGTTTCGTACTGCGGAATACGCCGAGTACAAATCGACCCGTGAAAAGCTGGACGACCAGTTGCAGGCCGATTTCGACCGGTCCGTCGAGCGGGTCCGCGAACTGCTGGCCGCGTTCCGCATCCCGTTGGTCGAGGTCGACGGCTACGAGGCCGACGACGTCATCGGTACCCTCGCCGTCCGCGCGCCCGATCTCGGCCTGCAGGCGGTGATCGTCTCGGGCGACAAGGACTTCTATCAACTCATCCGTCCCGGCATCGCGTTGCTCAACCCCGGTCGCGGCGGCCCCGCCGGCGTGGACGAGGTCTGGGTCACCGAGGCGAACGCCTCCGAACGATTGGGTGTACCCCCGGCGCAGGTGACGGACTGGCTGGCGCTGGTGGGCGATTCGTCGGACAACGTGCCCGGCGTGCGCGGCATCGGCGAAAAGGGCGCCACACAACTGCTGCAGGAATTCGGCGACCTCGAAACGTTGCTCGCGCGCCGGGGCGAAGTGAAACAGAAGCGTGCTCGCGAGGCGCTGGAGCAATCCGCGGACGTCGCGCGGCTGTCGCGCCGGCTGGTGACCATCCGTTCCGACGTTCCGGTGGCCTTCGAACTGGACGACACCGCCGTTTCCGCGCCCGACCGCGCGGCGCTGGTGCGGCTCTTCACCGAGCTGGAGTTCCACTCGCTGCTGCCGCGGCTGGACCGGCTCGAGGCGGTGGTTGGCGAAGAGCTCATAGCGCCGCCGGCGGCGCCGGAGCTCGACGTCACCGTCGTCACCGACTGTGCCGACCTCCCGGCGCTGGCGGAGCGTCTCCGTCAGGCGCCGCTGGTGGCGCTCGACACCGAAACGTCCTCGCTCGAACCGCACGACGCCGAACTGATCGGGCTCTCGCTGGCGGCGAGCCCGACCGACGTCTGGTATCTCCCTTTCGCCCACCGGGCGCCGTCGACGCTCCTCACCGACGACGCCGGAACCGGGCCGGTGCGCAACCTGCCGCCGATCGACGACGACCGCCTGGCACCGATCCGAGAGTTGCTCGAGGATGCCGGCGTGCCCAAGGCGGGCCACAACCTGAAGTACGACGTCCAGGTGCTGCGGCGTGCCGGCGTCGAGGTGCGCGGGCTGGCGTACGACTCGATGCTGGCGTCGTTCGTGCTCGATCCGTCGCGGCGTTCACACGGCATCGATGCCCTGGCGCTCGAATTCCTCGGCCAGACGATGACGCAGTACACCGACCTGACCGGCAAGGGCAAGACGCAGATCCCGTTCGCCGAAGTCGCCGTGGAGCGCGCCGCGGCGTATTGCGGCGCCGACAGCACCACCGTG
Organism: uncultured Gemmatimonadales bacterium; assembly: GCA_963697065.1. Classification (GTDB taxonomy): domain Bacteria; phylum Gemmatimonadota; class Gemmatimonadetes; order Gemmatimonadales; family GWC2-71-9; genus Palsa-1233. The sequence continues at coordinate 741,207 of CAVOMQ010000001.1, read as the reverse complement.
CTGGCGTTGCACCAGCACTTTGCACCGGAACTGGAACGCAACGCCCTCGAGCCGCTGCTCGAGACGATCGAAATGCCGCTCCTGCCGGTACTGGCCGACATGGAATGGACCGGCATCGCCATCGACGCGGAGCGCTTCACGGCACTGGGTGACGCGCTGCGCCACGACCTGGCGGTGCTCCAGCAGGAGATCCAGCGGGCCGCCGGCGACCGGCCGCTCAACATCAACTCGCCGCGCCAGCTGGCGACGGTGCTCTTCGGTGATCTTGGCCTCCCGGTGCTCAAGAAGACCAAGACGGGTCCGTCCACCGACGCCGACGTGCTCGAGCAACTCGCCGCGATGGGCCACGAGCTGCCGGCGCTGATCCTGTCGTACCGCGAATTGCAGAAACTGAAGAGCACCTACGTCGACGTGCTGCCGCTCGAGGTGAACACGCAGACCGGGCGGATTCACACGTCGTTCAACCAGGTGGGTGCGCAGACCGGGCGGTTGTCGTCGAACTCACCCAACCTGCAGAACATTCCGGTGCGCACGCCGCGCGGCGAAGCGATCCGGCGGGGATTCGTGCCGGCGCCGGGGTGGCGGTTCGTGGTGGCGGACTATTCGCAGATCGAGTTGCGGCTGATGGCACACCTGTCGGGCGACCCCGAATTCATCGCCGCTTTTCGCGCCGGCGAAGACATCCATCGCCAGACCGCGGCGATCATCTTCGGCGTCGACGCCTCCGCCGTGACCGCCGAAATGCGCGCCCGCGCCAAGACGATCAACTTCGGGACCATCTACGGGCAGGGGCCGTTCGCGCTCTCCCGACAGCTTGGCATCAGCCAGGACGAGGCGAAGGCGTTCATCGCCGATTACTTCGCGCGGTTCGCCGGCGTGCGCGCGTACCTCGACCGCCAGGTCGACCTGGCCCGCGAGCAGGGCTACGTCGAGACGCTCTTCGGGCGGCGCCGCTACATCGCCGAGATCAACGACCGCAACTTCAACACCCGTTCGTTTGCGGAGCGCACGGCGCAGAACACGCCGTTGCAGGGTTCCGCCGCCGACCTCATCAAGATCGCGATGGTGCGGCTGGCGCGGGCGCTGCGCGACGAGGCGCTCCAGGCGCGATTACTGCTGCAGGTGCACGACGAGCTGGTGGTCGAGGCCCCCGAAGACGAAGCCGAGCAGGCGGCGCGGGTCGTCAAGCGGGAAATGGAGCACGCCGCCGAATTGTCGGTGCCGCTGGTGGTGTCGATCGGCATCGGCGAGAACTGGGTCGACGCCAAGAGCTGAGCGGCGGCGGCCCGGGGCTCAATCCCGCTCGCCCGGCCACCAGTTCCATCGTCCGGCGATCTGCATCAGCGAAGGCACCAGCACCATCCGGATCACGGTGGCGTCGAGCAGCACCGCCACCGCCAGCCCGAAGCCGATGAACTGCATCATCAGGACGCGCACGAACGCGAACGCGCCGAACACCGCGATCATGATCAACGCCGCGGAGGTGATCACCGACGCCGTGGCCGACAGGCCTTCACGGGTCGCGCTCAGGTTGTGGCCGCCGGGATCGCGCGACCGGACGCCGTCGTGCCCGCTGACGACATCCTGGTGTTGCCGCCGGTGGCGGTCGAACGCTTCCTTGATCCGCATCAGCAGAAAGACTTCGTAGTCCATCGACAGCCCGAACACCACGGCGAACACCAGCACCGGGACGACCACGTAGATCGCCGACGTCGGTCCGTCCAGCCCCAGCAGCCGTCCGCCGATCCCCTTCTGGAAGACGAGCACGATGATCCCGAACGTCCCCGCCACCGACAGCGAGTTCATCACCACCGCCTTGATCGGCACCAGCACCGACCGGAAGACGATCGCCAGCATCACCGCGGTGACGGCGAGGATGAGGCCGATGATGAGCGGCAGGCGATCGAGCAGCAGGCGCTGGAAGTCGAGTGCACCGGCGACGTAACCACCCACCAGCACCGTGGCGCCGCGCAATTGGCGGATCTGCCCCGATCCGGCCAGTGTGCGGATGGCGCGCACCAGGTCCATCGATGTCGTCAGTGAGGTGGTGTCGGCGGGAATCACGTCGAGCAGCGTAGTGCGGCCGTCACGCGCCAGATACGCGTCGAGAAAATCGGGATAGGCGGCGCGCACCGAGTCGAGATCGCTGTAGAACATCGACAATCCGAGAATGCCCTGCGCCTGGTGCAGGTCGACCAGCGACTTGACGTCCTGTATGCGCGGGTCGGCGCGGAGCGTGTCGGAAAGGTGCTGCAGCGCCCGCAGCGCCACCGCACCGGTGGCGGGTGTTCCCGCCGGGAATGTGATCACCACCCGGATCGGCTCGACGTATCCGCCCATCCCCATCCGTTCCAGCGTGGCGACGCCGGCGCCGGCTTCGGTCTCCGTCGGCCACCAGTTGTGACTTGGCAACCCGATGCGCAAGCCCACCGCCGGCACGGTCAGCAGGCCGATGACACACCCGCCGATGGCGAGCGCGCGATAGGGGTGCCGCGACAACCCCCGCGCCCACTGTTCCCAGATCTGGGGCCGGTGATACCACGCCAGGCGCCGCGCCAGCCACTTCGGCCGGTCGATCGACCGGCCGAGCAACGCCAACAGCGCCGGCAGCAGCGTGACCGAGAGCAGCACGGCGACTCCCACCACCACCAGCCCCGCCAGCCCGACACTTCGCGTCTCCGAAAGTGGTGTCAGCAGCAGCGCGCCGAATCCCACCACCACCGTCATTCCCGAGGTGAGCACGGCCTGGCCGGCGGTTCCGACGGTGCGTGCCGCCGCCTCCGGTGGCGAGAGTCCGGCGTTGAGCTCCTCGCGGAAGCGGGTCACCACCAGGAGCGAGTAGTCGATCCCCACGCCCAGGCCGATCATCGAGATCATGTTCAGCACGAACACCGACATGTCGATGAACCGGGCCAGCACGCCGACGATCGCGAGCGCAATGGTGATGGCGAGAAATCCGACCGTGATCGGCAGCAGCGCAGCCACCAGCGCGCCGAATGCCAGCACCAGCACCGCCAGCGTGATCGGAATCAACTTGCGCTCGTTGCGGTGCGCGTCTTCGGCGCTCACGCTCCGGACGTCGATGTCGAGCGGCGCCCGCCCCGTCACCTGCACCGCGAACGGCGCGCTGCCGGCAACACGCGCCGCGGCGCCGTGGATCGCCTGCCGGAACGGCGCCACGACCTGCCCCGCCGAATCGCGGTCGACGCTCAACGACACGAGAAAGAATGTCGAGTGCCCGTCGCGCGACACCATCGACGAGTCGTGGCTGCTCCGCACCGAGATGACGCTGCGGACGTACGGCTGTGCGGCCGCCACGGCGAGCAGCGAATCGAGGAGACGGCCACCCGCGCCGGTGGTGACCGGCGCCGGTCCTGACATCGTGACGGCGAAGAACTCGGCAACCGGACGGGGGAAACGCGTAGCCAGCAGGGAATCGGCCGTCAGCGCTTCGGTGACCTGGTCGGCGTGACCGCGGAGCTGCAGGCGCCCCACCGTCTCCCCGGCGTGCCGGGCCGCGACGAACCCGATGACGGCCCATGCGGCCAGCACCAACCATCGCCACCGGATCAGCGCGCCGCCGAGCGAGTCGAACACGGCACAATGGTAGGACCCGCCAGGCACCGGCGCCAGCGAGGACTCGCAACGCAGGGGGTCGATTGCCGATATTCATTGTGTGTTCCGGCTCATCCTCCTCGGCATCCTGCTGACCCTGGTGGCGCTCCTCGTCGAGGACCGCCCTCACAGGCCGCCGGCCGCGCCGCCGCCGCCGGTGGCTTCCACCACGGTTTCGCCCCGGCGGGCCGCGAGCCCGCCCGGCCCGGGACCCGGCCCGGGTGCCATCCCGAATCCGGGTGCACCGGTGCCGCTCCCGGCCGCCGGCGGGCAGGCCGATTCGGCGTCTGGTGGCGAGGTCGTCAGCGGTCGCGCCGAAATCGAGTCGGGACCGACGCCGACCCTCGTGATGCTGGCCCGTCTGGCCGTGCGTCGCCGCATCGCCCGCGAGGGCGACCATGTCTTTCTCGACTCGCTCCTGCTCAGCACCGACTCGGTCGTGGTGCGGTGGCCCGACAGCCTCCGCTCGGCCATCCCGGTGGCGTTCATCCCCGACACCGCCCTGGCGGGCTGGTCGCCGGATGCCATTGACGATGCACGTGCTGGCATGCAGGCATGGGTCGGCAATGACGCAGGTGTCGGCTTTCGCGAGGTGGCCGACAGCGACTCGGCCGCCATTCGCGTCCGGTGGGCCCGGACCGTCGCCGATTCCGGAAAGGTCGGCACGACATCCCTCAACTGGACATCGGACGGCGTCATCCACACCGCCGACATCACCCTCGCACTTCGCGCGAATACTGACTCGAGCGTCATCCCCCGCAACGCCCGGCGCCGGGTTGCCGCACACGAGTTCGGCCACGCCATGGGACTGCCGCATTCCGATCGGTCCAACGATTTGATGTTCTCGACGTCGCCGGTTGAAACACCATCTGCCCGGGATCGCGCCACACTCCTGCTCCTCTACGCCATTCCGTCGGGGCCGCTCCGTGTCATCACGCCTTGACGCCGTGACCCGACGGCGCCAATTCCAATGGACCCGAAATTGCTCTGAATGAGGATCATGAGAGCCAAGCCGCTGCTGATGACGGTTGGTCTGGTGACGCTCCTGGCGACACGGGGCGTGGCGCAGCGCTTTGCCGCCATCGACGCCGCCATCCGGCGCGGCATCAACCTCGGCATCTACCCCGGCGCGGTCGTGGTCGTCGGCCGAGCGGACACGATTCTCTATTCGAAGGGATACGGCCGGTTCACGTGGAGCTCGCGCTCCGATGCGCCCGATCCCGCGCATTCACTCTGGGACCTCGCGTCCATCAGCAAGGTCGTCGCCACCACCAGCGCCGCCGCGGTGCTGGTCGATCAGGGCCTGCTCGATCTCGACGCGCCGGTGCACGCCTATCTGCCGGAATTCGTGGGAGCGGGGAAGGATCAGGTCACGGTGCGGATGCTGCTGAACCACACCAGCGGTCTGCCACCCGACTCACCGTTGTATCGCGCCGATTCGCCGACCCAGGCGGTGTCGCGCCTCTTTGCCGTTCCGCTGCAGCGCCCGGCCGGCGAGAGCATGAAGTACAGCGACCTGAATGCGATCCTCGCCGGGTTGATCGTGGAGCGTATCACGGGACAATCGCTCGACGCGTTCGCCGATTCCGTCGTCTTCGCACCCCTCGGCATGAAGGCCACGACGTACAATCCGTCGGCCGCGCTCCGCTCGTACGCCGTGCCGACCGCACGCTGGCGCGGCGCTCCGGTCGCGGGCATCGTCAACGACCAGAACGCACGGGTGCTCGGCGGCGTCGCGGGACACGCCGGCGTGTTCTCCACCGGGCTCGATCTGGCGCGCTTTGCGCAGTCGTGGCTCAAGGACTCGACCGCCAACGACAGCTCCGCATGGCTGGCGCCAGCCACCATCGAACAATTCCTCGAGCATTCGGCGACGAGCGGAACACGCGTGCTGGGTTGGGACACACCGAATCCGCCGGGCGAAAAGCCGTCGCTCTTCGGCCAGTGCGCCACCGCCACGACGATCGGGCATACCGGCTGGACCGGCACGGAGCTCTGGCTCGATCCCGCGCAGAACCTCTTCGTGGTGCTGCTCACCAACCGCAGTTATCAGCCGCGGTCACCGTGGCGTTCGTTTCTCGAGCTGAGCGTCATTCGCGCCAGGGTTGCCGACATCGTCCGCGAAACGCTGGGCTTCTGTGGCGGACTGGCGATGCGCGCGGAGACGGCCACCGCCCCGGCCAGCGGACAGTAAGCTCGGCGTTGGTCGCGCGGATAGTGCGGCGGCTACTGACCGAGAAACGCCTTGACGCGAGGATCCATTCGCTCGGGCGTCCAGTACGGTTCCCACACCAGATCGACGTTCACGGTGGTGACGCCTTCGAGGTCGGCAACGGTGCGGCGGACGTCTTCGAGGATTTCCTGGCCGGCCGGACATCCGGGGGAGGTGAGTGTCATCGTGACTCTCGCCGCGCCCGCTTCGTCGACCGCGACATCGTAGATCAACCCGATGTCGATCACGTTCAGCCCCAACTCCGGATCCTTGACGCCACGCAACGCACGCCGGATGAGGTCGGGCGTCACGCGTGGCTCCGGAGGAGTCGTTGACGGCGATGGTGGTGCTGCGTCGTTCATGATCCTGCCGCGGTGATACTGGTCTCGCCGCCGTGATGAGACGGCGCCGTTCGCCGTGCGTTCATTCCGTCTCCGTGCTAACTCGCCAGCGCTTGCAGAAGATCCGCGCCGATTGCACCCACCTGCCATCGGCGCACCCCGTCGACCACTTCAAGCCCGGCCGCGTCACGCGGTTCGGCCCGCGCGATGGCCTCGAGCGTCCCGTTGGGGCAGAGCACCCCGGGCGCCAGCGCCAGGTGTTCAGCCAGCTGGTTCCGGGCCGCTTTCAAGCGGGTCAGCCGCTCCTCGTAGCCCGCGTCCGGTGCGCGCGACGCCCCACGCGGGAATCGCGGAAGTTCGGCATCCGGAACTGCCAGGCCGCGCCTGACCGCACCCACGATCTCGCTTCCCCACCGCCCCTGGGCCTCACGGCCGATACCCTTGACGCGCGCCAGGTCGCCCGGCGACACCACGGGATGCTGCGACAGCTCGAGGAGCGCTTCGTTCCCCACGATGCGGAACGCCGCCCGATCAATCTCCGACGCCAATGCGTCCCGCCAGCGCTGCAACTCCCTGAGCACCGCCAGCCCGCGCCGGTCGAGCGCCCGCGCGCCTTTGATTCGAAGATAGTCGTCGCTTCGATCGGCGGTTGCGTCGTCCCACCGGCTCGACTCCAGAATGCGGAATTCCTCCTTCGCCCAGTCCGCACGACCAATGTCGAGGAGCTGTTGTAGTAGCAGCGAGCGCAACTCCAATAGATTGGACGTATCGCCGGCGGCATACTCGAGCATTGCCGGAGTGAGTGGTCTTGCCGACCAATCGGCCCGTTGGAAGCGCTTGTCTGGTCGTATGCCGAAATACTTCTCGAGGAGCGCCGCCAAGCCTATTCCAGGCTCGTTCAAGAACTGCGCGGCGATCCGGGTGTCGAATAGGTTCCTGGCCGCGAAACCATACTGCTTGAATAGTAGTCGTAAGTCATACACCCCATCGTGAAACACCTTCTCGGTGCCTTCGTCGGCCAGCAGTTCGCCGATCGCCGCGAGGTCGCCGACGCCGAGGGGGTCCAGGACGAGCGTGACGCTGGGTGTGGAGAGCTGGAGGAGGTAGATCCGGTCGTGGTAGCGATGGAAGGAGGCGGCCTCCGTGTCCATCGCCACGGGGCTCGCCCCGGCGATCTCCGACATCGCCGCGCCGAACGTGTCAGGCCGGTCGACGAGGCGAAAGGTCACTATTCGCGCCGCTTGGCGACCTGCTCGAGGCCGTCGGCGATGTCTTCCAGCGCCTTCGCCAGGGTCTTGAAGAACTCGGGGTCGGGAACTGGCGGCGATCCGAGGGCGGAATCGAGATAGAGTTTGCGCGAAAGTCTCGCGGCGTGGCGGATGTAGTCCGTCGTGGGCATGGCGGCTCCGGACGAGGTCGAACGGAAACGTAGCGGGGTCCGCCGGAGGTGCGATTCCTGGATTCCGTGGTGTGCAACAACCGGGGGGGCTGGAACGTCATTACTCGTGGCGGCCCTGACGAAACCTCTCCATTCGCCACCGCCATCTTGCTTCAAAGCCTTCCTATCGAGGAGCCTGCCGGGGCCAATTCCTGTGGCCCCGGCGGGCCACCCTCGCCTCCGCTGCGCTGCCGAGCGCTATTTCCTGGGGCGCCCCGGGGGGGTATCGCTGTCGAAAACCTCGCGGTTCCGCGCGATGAACGGCCGGAGGTTCTCCGGCACGTCTTCTTCCGGAAAGATCGCGTTCACCGGGCACTCGGGTTCGCACGCCCCGCAGTCGATGCACTCGTCGGGGTGGATGAACAGCTGATCGTCCCCTTCGTAGATGCAGTCGACCGGGCAGACGTCGACGCACGCCCGATCCTTGACCCCGATGCACGTTTCGGTGATCACGTACGCCATCCGAGCTACCTCCGGACCGGCGGTGGTGACGTCCGAATAGCGACAGGACCCGCCGGCGACCGGAGAGAGTAGAAACCACCACCCGGCGGGCGCAAGGCCCCGTTCAATTGCCCTTCGGTTTGCCTGGACGGAAGAGCAGGGCCGTCATCCCGGTGTCGCGCCCTGTGCACGCTTCCGACTTGACGTCCCAGACATACCCGTCGCCGTCACGCTTCACGACGTAGATCCCGGTGTCGGCGCAGGTCTGGTCGGTCAGTTTCAGCTCCCCCTTGTCCTGCGCGATCGTTCCCGCGAACGAACTGCCGTCTGGTGCGGTGATGGTCCAGCTGCCGTTTCCCTTCAGCACGAACGGCCACCCCGCGATCGCGACCTTGCTCGTCGCTGAAGTGTCGCGGGCATAGATGACGTAATCGCCCGAAGGCATCGTCACCGCCGAGTCGGACGATTGCTGCGCCGCTGCCGGAGTGCCACCCAGGATCAGGCCGGCGGCAGCCAGCGCGGCAATACCCGCTGCAGAGCGTCGAGAACTCACGAATCGGTCCTTGTGTGGATGGTGGAAATGACAGGGAGCCTACCGTCTACGGCCCAGTTGCGAAAGGGGTTGACCGGCGGCCGCCCTGACGTGTCAAGTTGTTACTGTACTTAAGCATACGCCATTTGAACCAATTGTCTGGTGCAAATTGACAATTCCGACTCCAGCCAGTAGGATTTCGCCCATGCGGACGATGCCGATTCTCCCCGACCCCGACCCCGCCAATGTCGCGATCCGATTGCACCGCGGCCGGCGGGCAGCGCTGCTCGTCGCGCTGAAGGGGAGCGGCCACGCCACGGCAAAGGAGTTGGCCGTCGCGCTGCGTTGTTCGCTCAATGCCGTCCGGCATCATCTCCGGGAACTCGAGGCGGAAGGGGTCGTCGATCACGAGCTGGCGCCGCACGGCGTCGGCGCTCCGGCGCATTCCTACCGGATGACGGCCAGCGGCCACGCCCTCTTTCCCGACCGCTACCAGCAGACGGTGGCCGATCTTCTCGACCATCTCGTGGCGAGCGAGGGACGCGCCGCCGCGATTTCGCTGCTCGAAGCCCACTATCGGGCACTGGCCAGTCGCGCCCAGGCCGGGTCAGCCGACCTGCCGGCCGGGCGTCGCGGCGAACTCGTGGCACGACTGCTCGCCGCCGAGGGTTACATGGCCACCTGGGCCGAGACGACCGCGGGCAATGCCGTGCTGACGGAACACAACTGCCCGCATCAGGTGGTCGCCGAGCGTTTTCCCGAGATCTGCGACGCCGAAGAGGCCTTCCTGGCCCGGGTGCTCGACGCCACCATCGAGCGGCGCTCGCGCATCACGTCGGGATGCGGCACCTGCAGCTATCACGTCGTGCAGTCGGCGAAGGACGAGGAACGGCAATGAGCTCTTCGGTCGAAGCGCTGGTCAACCGCGAATACAAGTACGGGTTCGTCACCGACATCGAACAGGACACGGCGCCGCCGGGCCTGTCCGACGACACCATCCGTTTCATCTCCGAGCGGAAGCGGGAGCCGCAGTGGCTGCTGGAGTGGCGCCTGAAGGCGTTCCACCGCTGGCTCGAGATGCGCGAACCCCATTGGGCCAACATTCACCACGACCCGATCGATTACCAGGCCATCACCTACTATTCGGCGCCGAAGACCCGCAAGCCGCTCGGATCGCTCGATGAGGTCGATCCCCGGCTGCTCGAGACGTACGAGAAGCTCGGCATCCCGCTCAGCGAGCAGAAGCTGCTCGCCGGCGTGGCCGTCGACGCCATCTTCGATTCGGTCTCCGTCGGGACCACCTTCCGCGAGACGCTCGCCAAGTCGGGCGTGATCTTCTGCTCGTTCGGCGAAGCGGTGCGCGAGTATCCCGATCTGGTGCGCGAGCATCTCGGTTCGGTGGTGCCGGCGTCGGACAACTTCTTTGCCGCGCTCAACTCCGCGGTCTTCTCCGACGGCTCCTTCTGCTATGTCCCGAAGGGGGTGCGGTGTCCGATGGAGCTGTCGACGTACTTCCGCATCAACGCCGCCAATACCGGGCAGTTCGAGCGCACGCTGATCGTCGCCGACGAAGGTGCGTCGGTGTCGTATCTCGAGGGGTGCACGGCGCCCAAGCGCGACGAGAACCAGCTGCACGCCGCGGTGGTCGAACTGGTGGCGCTTGACGGCGCCACCATCAAGTACTCGACCGTGCAGAACTGGTATGCGGGTGACGAGGAAGGGAAGGGCGGCATCTACAATTTCGTCACCAAGCGCGGCAAGGCGATGCGCGGCGCCAAGATCTCGTGGACGCAGGTGGAAACGGGTTCGGCGATCACCTGGAAGTACCCCGGCGTGATTCTCCAGGGCGACGATTCGGTGGGCGAGTTCTACTCGGTGGCGGTGGTCAATGGTCGGCAGCAGGCCGACACCGGCACCAAGATGATCCACATCGGACGGAACACCCGCAGCACCGTGGTCTCCAAGGGCATCAGCGCCGGCCGCGGCCAGAACTCGTACCGCGGGCTGATCCGGGTGCTGCCCAGGGCGGCGCACGCCCGGAGCTACACGCAGTGCGATTCCATGCTGCTCGGCAACCGCTGCGGCGCCCACACGTTCCCCTACATCGAAGTGCAGAACTCCACCAGCGACGTGGAACACGAAGCGAGCACCTCGAAGATCGGCGAAGACCAGATCTTCTATTGCAAGCAGCGCGGACTCAGCACCGAGAACGCCATCAGCGTCATCGTCAACGGCTTCTGCAAGGAAGTCTTCCGTGAACTGCCGATGGAGTTCGCCGTCGAAGCGCAGAAGCTGCTCGGCATCAGTCTCGAAGGGAGTGTGGGTTGATGGCGCTGCTCGAGATCCGTGATCTCCACGCGTCGGCGGGCGACAAGGAAATCCTGCGTGGCATCACGCTGACCGTCGATCAGGGCGAAATCCACGCGGTGATGGGCCCCAACGGCTCCGGCAAGAGCACGCTGGCGCAGGTCCTGGCGGGCCATCCGGCCTATCGGGTCACGCACGGGTCGGTGACGTTCGCCGGCCACGACCTGCTGGAATTGGAACCGGAAGAGCGGGCGCACGCCGGCATCTTCCTGGCGTTCCAGTATCCGGTGGAGATTCCCGGCGTCACCAACGCGTATTTCCTGCGGACCGCCTACAACGAAATCCGCAAGGCGCGTGGCGAGCCGGAAATGGACCCGATCGACTTTCTCGATCTGCTCGAAGAGCGCCTCAAGGTGGTCGACTGGGGTCCGGAAATCATGGAGCGCGCGGTCAACTTCGGATTTTCCGGCGGCGAGAAGAAGCGCAACGAGATCCTCCAGATGGCGGTGCTCGACCCGAAACTCGCCATTCTCGACGAAACCGACTCCGGCCTCGACATCGACGCGCTGCGCACGGTCGCGTCCGGCGTCAACGCGCTCCACCGCCCCGACAATGCCACCATCGTCGTGACGCACTACCAGCGCCTGCTGGACTACATCGTCCCTGATCAGGTGCACGTGCTGGCGGCGGGAAGGATCGTCCGTTCGGGCGACAAGAGCCTCGCGCTCGAGCTCGAAGCGAAGGGCTACGAATGGCTCACCGGCGTCCCGGAGCCGGTGTGACCGTCGCGTCCGCTCCCACCCAGGCGCCTCCCGCGCCGGCAGAGAACTTCCTCCGACTCGTCGCGGAACGGCCGTCAGCGACGGAACCCGAATGGCTGGTGGCGCGGCGGCGTGAGGCCGCCGAGCAGTTCGCGTCAATCGGACTTCCCACTACCAAGTGGGAAGACTGGCGGTTCACGCCGGTTCAGCCACTCGGAGTCATTCCCTTCCGGCTTGCCGACGGTGGCACCAGCGTGCCGGAGGAGACGGTCGAGCGACTCGAATTCGACGTCCGCACCGGTCCGCTGATCGTGCTGGTCGACGGGTACGTCGCTCCGGATCTCTGCCGCATCCCGCCCGGCGCCGGCGTGCAGCTGCGTTCCCTCGCCGCCGCCATCGCGGCCGGCGACCCGGTGGTGGAACGGCACCTCGGTGCGCACGCCGTCCCGGCCTTGACGCCGTTCGGCGCGATCAACACCGCGCTCTTTGCTGACGGTGCGGTGCTGCACGTGGCGCCGTCGGCGGCGCTCGACGCCTCGGTGCACGTCATGCATATCGTCACCGAGTCCGCGTCGCAGTGCGTGGTGTCACCGCGCCTGCTGATCGTCCTCGAAGACGGCGCTTCCGCGTCGCTGGTCGAGACCTACGCCGCCCCCGGCGGCGCCGCCCACTTCACCAACGCGGTGTGCGAAATCGCGCTCGGCGCCGGCGCCCGGCTGCAGCATGTCCGCCTGCAACGCGAGCCGGAGACGGCCTGGCATGTCGGATTGACGCAGGTGTCGCAACGGCGCGACTCGCACTACCGCTCGGTGACGCTCGCGTCGGGCGGCCGTCTGGCGCGGCACGATCTCCGCACCGCGCTGGCCGAGCCGGGGGCGGAAGCGCTGTTGTACGGGCTGTACCTCACCGACCACGAACAGCTGGTCGACAACCACACCGTCATCCACCACCAGGCCCCGCACTGCAACTCGTGGGAGGTCTACAAGGGCGTGCTGGCCGACCGGAGTCGCGCCGTGTTCAACGGCAAGGTGGTGGTCGACCCCGAAGCGCAGCAGACCGACGCCAAGCAGACCAACCGCAACCTGCTCCTCTCCGAGCGGGCCAAGGTCGACACCAAGCCGCAACTCGAGATCTTTGCCGACGACGTCAAGTGCACCCACGGCGCCACCGTCGGCCGGCTCGACGAACAGCAGCGCTATTACGTGCAGACCCGCGGTATCGCCGGCCGCGCCGCGCGGGCCCTGCTGGTCTGGGCGTTCGCCGCCGAAGTGCTGGCGGAAGTTCCCGACTCCCCACTCCGCAACGCGCTCGAACGGATGGTGCATGCGCAGCTCGACGCGCTCATCGCGTGACGCGATGGATCCGGCCGCTGCCACGGCGTCGCCCGTCGGCTCCCATCCGGTATTGACGGACCTGCGCGCCGAATTCCCGCTGCTCGCCGACGGCAAGCGGACGGCGCCGCTCGTCTATCTCGACAGCGCCGCCACCACGCAGAAGCCCCGAGTGGTGATCGACGCGGTGCGGGATTTCTACACCAGTCACAACGCCAACATCCACCGCGGCGTCTATCGCCTCAGCGAAGCAGCCACGCAGGCGTGGGATGACGCGCGCGCCGGCGTGGCGCGCTTTCTCGGCGGCGTCGCCGACGGCGAGATCGTCTTCGTGCGCGGCACCACCGAGGCGATCAATCTGGTGGCGAGCAGTTATCTCCGTCCGCGGATCGCCGGCGGGACCACGGTGCTGGTCACCACCATGGAGCATCACGCCAACATCGTTCCGTGGCAGCTCGCCGGCGCAATCACCACGCCCATCCCGATCGACGACGCCGGCGAGCTCGACCTCGCCGCCGCTGAGGCGCTGCTGGCGCGCCGCCCGGCCCTGCTCGCCGTGGTGCACGTGTCGAACACGCTTGGCACCGTCAATCCGATCGCCACGCTGTGCGGCATGGCCAGGGCGCATGGCGTTCCGGTGCTGGTCGACGGCGCACAGGCCGTGCCGCACCTGCCGATCGACGTCACCCGTCTCGGTTGCGACTTCTACTGTTTCTCGGGGCACAAGGTGTTCGGCCCGACCGGCATCGGCGCGCTCTGGGCGAAGGGCGAGCACCTTGCCGCGATGCCGCCGTATCAGGGCGGTGGCGACATGATCGACACGGTCACGTTCGAGCGGACCACCTTTGCTCCGCCGCCGGGGCGATTCGAAGCGGGAACGCCGCACATCGCCGGCGCCGTGGGGCTCGGCGCGGCACTGCAATGGCTGACGTCACAGGATCGCGACGCGCTGCAAGCCCACGAGAACGACCTGATCACGTACGGCGCGGCGCTGCTGTCGGGCATTCCCGGCGTCGACCCTTGCTCGGCGCCCCGCGGCACCGGGTGGCGGCGCTGTCGTTCACCGTCGCGGGCATCCATCCGCACGATCTCGCCTCGCTGCTCGATGCCGACGGCATCTGCGTTCGCGCCGGGCATCATTGTACCCAGCCGCTGCATCGCCGTTTCGGACTTGCCGCGACGGCCCGCGCGTCGGTGGGTCCCTACAACACGCGCCATGACCTCGATGCGCTCGCGGCCGGCATCCACAAGGCGAAGCAGGTGTTCGGGCGATGAGTTCACTGACCGATCTCTATCAGGCGGTCATCGTCGAGCACGATCGCAGCCCGCGCAATCATCGCAAGCTCGACGCGCCCACGCATCATGCGGAAGGGCACAATCCTCTTTGCGGTGACGAGGTGACGGTGGAGCTGGTGGTGGGCCCCGACGGCACGATCCGCGACGTGGCGTTCCAGGGAAAGGGCTGCGCCATCTCGCGCGCCTCGGCGTCGCTCATGACCACGGCCCTTGCCGGCAAGACCGTTCCCGAGGCCCGGGAACTGTTCGAGCGGTTTCACGCGTTGCTCACCGGCAAGGATTCCGACCCGGCCGCCCTGGGGAAGTTGGCGGCCCTGTCACAGGTCGCGGCGTATCCGATGCGGGTCAAGTGCGCCACGCTGGCATGGCACGCGATGAAGGAAGCACTGGATGCAGAGCCCCGCCCGCCGTCCCCGAGCCTTTGACCCTCGACCTGCTCACGACTCACGACTGACAACGAAAGCCACACGCCCATGCCCTACCCCGAAATGATGGTCAAGCCGATGCGCGAGGAAGTCACCCGCCTCGGTGTCACCGAACTCCGCACCGTTTCCGACGTCGACAGCGCCCTCGGCGCGGGCCAAGGCACCGCGCTGGTCTTCGTCAATTCCGTGTGCGGGTGTGCCGCCGGCATGGCCCGCCCCGGCCTGGCCCGGGCGCTGCAGCACAGGGTCAAGCCGGCCCGGCTCTACTCCGTCTTCGCCGGACAGGACGTCGACGCGACGGCCCGCGCCCGCTCCTACTTCGGCGAGTATCAGCCGTCGTCGCCGTCGGTGGCGCTCATGAAAGACGGCGAGGTCGTCGCCTTCGTCCACCGTCACCAGATCGAGGGACGCAGTCCCGATCAGGTGGCGGCGCTGCTGATGTCGGCCTTCGACAGTCATTGCGCGTGAGCGGCCACGTCTTCCACCCCGGTCACGACGAACTCCACGGTGTGACCGTCGTGATCACCGGGACGAGCGGCAGGACGTACGTCGGTCGCTGGCACGAACGGAATGCCCGCGGCGTGGTGATGCACGACGTCGCGATCCACGATCCGGGAATGGCCCCGTTCGATCGCGACACCTGGCTCGAACGCCAGCGCAAGTTCGGCGTCTCGGCCACCGAGAAACATCTTATCCTTCCCGCTGACGAAGCCGGTGCGATCACGCGGCTCGACGTCACAGACTGAAACCGAAGGACCCGAAGTCGAGTAGTAGGGGCCGACCCATCCGGCCCGGCCCGGGCCCGGGCCCGGGCCATGGGCTCTGGGCCCAGACCTCGGGGCCGAGCGCTCGTTCGATCAAGGAGCAACGATGCCCAGTTCTGCCGTATCCGTCGAGCAGGTGACCAAGCGGTTTTCCGGACACACCGCGGTGCGCGATCTCTCCTTCGAGGTGCCGGCCGGGGGGATCTTCGGGTTGCTGGGACCGAACGGCGCCGGCAAATCGACCACCATCCGGATGATCATGGACATTCTCGAGCCCGACGAGGGCAAGATCGCGTTGTTCGGGCTGAACAGCTCGTCGCGCGACCTGTCGAAGCGGGTCGGCTATCTCCCCGAAGAGCGCGGCCTCTACAAGCGGATGCGGGTGCTCGAGCACCTGGCGTTTCTCGGCGAGATCAAGGGACTGGGCCGGGCGGACGCCACCCGGCGCGCCCACGAGTGGCTCGAAAAGCTGGGATTGGCCGATTGGGCCCTGAAGCGCGTGGAAGATCTTTCCAAAGGGATGCAGCAGAAGATCCAGTTCGCCGGAGCACTGCTGCACGAACCCGACCTGGTCATTCTCGACGAGCCGTTCTCCGGGCTCGATCCCGTGAACTTGCAGGTGATGAAGGACACGGTGGTCGACATCGCCCGGAAAGGCCGGACGGTGCTCTTCTCGACGCACGTGATGGAACAGGCGGAACGGATGTGCGACCGCATCGTGATCATCGCCCGGGGCGAAAAGGTGGTCGACGGCACCATAGCTGAAGTCAAGGCGGAATCG
Organism: uncultured Gemmatimonadales bacterium; assembly: GCA_963697065.1. Classification (GTDB taxonomy): domain Bacteria; phylum Gemmatimonadota; class Gemmatimonadetes; order Gemmatimonadales; family GWC2-71-9; genus Palsa-1233. The sequence goes on along the minus strand of CAVOMQ010000001.1, from coordinate 724,963 downwards.
GGCTTCCGCCACATCGCGCTGTCGTTCGCCGGCGGCAAGGACGCGGCCGCCCCGGTGCTCGCCGACCGCGCGCTGGCCGCCAAGGTCGATGACTACGGAGCGAGCGCCGAGGTGGAGTTGGCCGATGGCGCCGATCCGCAGGCGCTGCTGCGGGCGCTCGTGGAGCGGGGCGTGGCGCTGAGCCGGTTCGAGATCGTCGAGCCGTCGCTGCAGTCGATCTTCATCGCCAAGGTCGGCGATGCGGCGGAAGTTCCGGCACGGGAGGCCGCGTGAACAAGACGTTCGCCATCATTCGCCGCGAGTTCATCGGCCGGGTGCGCACCAGGGCGTTCCTCATCTCCACCATCTTCCTGCCGGTGATGATGGTGTTCTACTTCGTGGTTCCGGCGCTGATGATGCGCGGGACGGACCGCACCATGAAGCTCGCGCTCGTCGACGCGACCACCGATTCGCTCGGCATGCGGATGCAGGCGGCGCTGGAACGGCAGACGTTCGGCAACGGCGCGGCGTCGTTCGCCCGATACCACGTGACGCGGGTGCCGGCGACCGGGCGGATTCCGGCGGTGCGCGACTCGCTGGTGGCGCTCACCGGACTCGACCGCCAGGCGGCGCCGGAATCGTTCGACGGCGTGCTGGTGGTCAGCGATTCCGGTGTGGCGTCGGGCACGGCGGCCTACCTCGGTAGCAACGCCAGTGCCTTCGATGCCATGGACCAGCTGCAATCGAGCCTGTCGCAGGCCGCCACCGCCGACCGGCTCGAGCGGGCCGGCGTCAACCCGGCGATTCTCTCCAATGCGGTGCGGCCGATCAACCTCGTCACCACCAAGGTCTCCAACGGCCACGCCACCGAACAGAGCGGCGCCGCCTCGTTCGTGGTGGCCTACGCCATGGGATTCATTCTTTACCTCACGGTCATCATTTACGGGCAACAGACAATGACGTCGGTGATCGAGGAGAAGAGTTCCCGGATCATGGAGGTACTGGCGTCGTCGGTGCGGCCGTTCCAGATGTTGATGGGAAAGATTCTCGGTGTCGGGTCGGCGGGACTGTTCCAGCTGGCCATCTGGGGTGGTGCATACCTGCTGCTTTCGCAACAGCGCGATCGATTGGCGTCGTTGTTCGGAGTGAATGCCGCGGCGATGCAGCAGATCCACATCCCGCCGCTCTCCGGCACGCTGCTCGCGGTGTTCCTGGCATACTTCGTCCTCGGCTTCCTGCTGTTCGGCGCGGTGTACGCCATGGTGGGCTCGATGTGCAACGCCATCCAGGATGCGCAGCAGTATCTGATGTTCATCTCGCTGGTGCTGGTGATGGGCTTCTTCAGCGTGTTCGCCTTGATCAAGGATCCCACCAGCGGGCTCGGCGTCACGTTGTCAATGGTGCCGTTCTTCTCGCAGTTCGCGATGCCGGTGCGTTGGTCGCTGGCGGCGGTGCCCCCGTTGCAGCTCGCCGCATCGCTCGGACTCGGCGTCCTGGCCCTCGTCGCCATGGCGTGGCTCGCCGGGCGGATCTATCGCACCGGGATCCTGATGTACGGCAAGCGACCGTCGCTGGCCGAGGTGGTGCGCTGGATTCGCGCGTGATGCCGTAGTCCGGACACAGGGCGGTATTTGCGGCTCGACTGGGCCGCCGGTGAAGAGGCCGGCGGCCCACTTGTTTCCGGACGATTTCGATATAGTATAAGAACATATGATACAACGTATTGCATACGAAATGTTGATTCTACGACGTGATTGGTTTCACGTGAAACCAAGGCGCAGATGATTGCGGGTTGACCGGTGGCCGGTATCTTTACGCCTCGACGCACCGGACTCCCCTCGGCAACAGCGAGCCATGGCCCGAACAATCGCAATCGCCAATCAGAAGGGCGGCGTCGGCAAGACGACGACCGCCGTTAATCTGGCCGCCTCGCTCGCGATCGCCGAGCGGAAGACGCTGCTGGTCGACGCTGACCCCCAGGGGAACGCCACCTCGGGGATGGGCATCGACAAGCGTGAGGTGACGGCCTCGCTGTACGAGGTGATGGTCGAGGGGATCCCGGCGCAGGATGCGGTCCGCCCCGACGCCCAGCTGCCGTACCTCCACGTTCTCCCCGCCACACAGGATCTGGTCGGCGCCGAAATCGAGATGATCTCTCTGGGCGAGCGGGAAACGGTGCTCCGGCGGACTTTGGCGGCACTTCGCGATGACTACGAGTACATCCTCATCGACTGTCCGCCGTCGCTGGGGCTGCTCACGCTCAACGTCCTCACCGCCGCCGACGGCGTCGTGATCCCGATCCAATGCGAGTATTACGCCCTCGAGGGGATCTCCCAGCTGCTCAATACCATCCGCATCGTGCAGCAGAACTTCAACCCCGATTTCCAGATCGACGGCGTGCTCCTGACCATGTTCGACGCCCGGCTCAACCTGTCCCGGCAGGTGGTGGCGGAGGCCAGGGAGTACTTCGGCGCCAAGGTCTTCCGGACGGTCATCCCCCGCAACGTCCGCTTGGCCGAGGCTCCCTCGTTCGGCAAGCCGATCCTGCTCTACGACGTGCAATCGGTGGGCGCCAAGAGCTACCTCGCCGTGGCCCAGGAGCTGATGAAACGCACCGATGCGCTGACGCGAGCCACGCCGAGGGAAACGAAATGAGCGAATCCAGGAGACTCGGCCGCGGTCTCGAGGCGCTGCTCGGTCCCATTTCTCGCGAACAGGCGGAAGCCAGCGGGGCGCTCCGCGAAATCCCGGTCCGCGAGCTGATGCCGAATCCGTTCCAGCCGCGGCGTACGTTTGACGAAGACGCGCTCGCCGAACTTGCCGCGTCGATCGAATCCTCCGGCCTCCTCCAGCCGATCATCGTCCGGCAGGTCGGATCGCGCTACGAAATCATCGCCGGCGAACGCCGGTGGCGCGCCGCCCAACGCCTCGGATGGACGAAGATCCCCGCCATCCTCCGCGACTACGACGATCAGATGGTCCTCACGATGGCCCTGATCGAGAACCTCCAGCGCGATGACCTTACCGCCATCGACGCCGCCCACGGCTACCAGCGCCTCGTCGGCGATTTCAAGATGCCGCCTGCGGAGGTCGCCCGATTGGTCGGCAAGGACCGGTCAACAGTCGCTAATGCATTGCGGTTATTGAAGTTACCGACAGACGTCCAGGACCTCGTCCAGGCCAGGAAGCTCTCCGAGGGCCATGCCCGCGCACTCCTCGCCCTCGCGGATCCCGACGCCATCCCCAAGCTCGCCGTCCAGATCGTCGAGAAGGGGTGGTCGGTCCGTGAGGTCGAAGCGATCGTGCGCGGCGAAGTGCCCGGCAAGCACCGCGGCCGCATGATGAAGAAGCCGGCACCGCAAAGACCGGCCACCGCCGACGCCCGCCGCGTCGAGGACGCGCTCCGCCGCCGCCTGGGCACCGACGTCAGGCTCACCGCCAAGCGCCGCGGCCGCGGCCTGCTCACCATCTCGTACTACTCCAACGACGATCTGGCCCGGCTGCTCGAGCTGCTCCTCGGCCACCCGTTCGAAGGCTGACGTGCGCGGCCGTTGGTGGCTCGCGGCGGCGATGGCGATCGGTTCCTCGGCGTGTGGCGGCAAGGCGTCGTCACCCGGCGGGTTCCGCGTCGCACTCATCACGCCCGGCTCCGTCGCGGACGCGGCGTGGAACGCCGGCGCCTGGCAGGGGTTGCTGCAGATCCGCGACTCGCTCCACGTGGCGATTTCCAATACCGAAGCGCGTACACCAGGTGAACAGGAAGAGGCGCTGCGCAGCTACGCCGCCCAGGGGTACACCGTCGTCTTCGGCCACGGGTTCGAATTCCAGCAACCCGCCGAGCGGGTGGCACGGCAGTATCCGCGCACCATCTTCGTCATCACCAGCGGCGAACGGGTCAGCGGCAACGTGGTGCCGCTCGTCTTCCGGATCCACGAAGCCACCTACCTCTGCGGCCTGATCGCCGGCACGCTCACGCGGACCGGCAAGATCGGCTTCATCGGCGGAATGGAGCTGCCGCCGATCCGCCTTGGCTACGAGGGGTGGCTGCAGGGGGCGCGCGCGGCACGTCCCGATGTGCAGAGCCGCATCGTCTATCTCAACACGTTTGACGATGCCGCCGCCGGCAAGGAAGCCGCGCTGGCGATGATCCGTCTCGGCGTCGACCAGCTGCATCACAACGCCGACGCGGCGGCGCTCGGCATCTTCGCCGCGGCCCGCGAACATCCGGGCGTCGATGTCTATGGCGCCAACCAGGATCAATCCGCCCTGGCCACCGACAACGTCGTGGCTTCCGCCGCCATCGATCTGCCGCGCGCCATGCGGCTGCTGGTGGCCCAGGTCCGGGCTGGCACGTTCACCCCCCGCGTCGAGAGCTTCGGTTTGGAGAGCGGCGTCATTCATCTCGCCGTCAACCCGGCGATGCAAGACATCTGGCCCGCGGGACTCGCCGCTCGTGTCGACGCCGCCCGCGATTCGATCATCGCCGGCACGCTTGCCGTCGCCGGCCCCGCAGGATCCGAAGCTCACGGCCCACGACCCATGACTCACGACTCCTCGTCATGACCGCCGCCCCACTTGATGAGGTCGTGGCCTACCTCGACGGCTATCTCCGCACCGCCGCGGTGCCGGATTACGAGTTCGCGCTCAACGGACTGCAGCTGGCGAACAGCGGCACCGTCACCGGGTTCGTCGCCGCGGTCGATGCGTCGCTCCGGACCGTCGAACATCTCGTCACCGTCTCGCCGCCCGGCGTGATGCTGCTGGTCCACCACGGGTTGTTCTGGGACGGCAACCGCCCCATCGCCGGCCGGCGCTATCGCAAACTGCGGCCGCTCTTCGATCACGACGTGGCGGTCTACGCATCGCACATTCCGCTCGACATCCACCCCGAAGTCGGCAACAACGCCGTCCTCGCCCGGCAACTCGGGATCGTCGATCCGGTGCCGTTCGACGAATACCGCGGCCTGCCGTTCGGCGCCGCCGGCCCGCTCATCATGTCGCGCGATACGCTCGTCACCCGGCTGGCGGAACTGCTCTCGGCGCCGCGCGTGCACCTGGTCCCGGGCGGCCCCGAAACCACGCGCCGCGTCGGCATCATCACCGGTGCCGCCGGCGGACGCATCGCTGCCGCCGCCGAAGCGGGCCTCGACACATTCATCACCGGCGAAGGCGCGCACCATACCGCACACGATGCGCTCGAGTTGGGGCTCAACGTGCTCTACGCCGGACACTACGCCACGGAAACCGTGGGCGTCCAGGCGCTGGCCGAACATCTCGCCGAGCGTTTCGGCCTTCCCTGGCAGTTTCACGACCATCCCACCGGGATGTAGCGCTGCTCGCACTCCGGCACATCACCAGGCACTTCGGCGCGGTCACCGCGCTCGATGACGTCTCCTTTGAGACCGCTCCCGGTGAAGTGCATGCATTGTTGGGCGAAAACGGCGCCGGCAAGACGACCCTGATGCGCATCGCCTACGGCATGATCCGCCCCGACCGGGGCGAGATTGCCGTCACCGGCGGAGCGATCGCCTTTCGCGCACCCGCCATCGCGTCGCCCGCCGCGGCGCGCGCCGCCGGAATCGGGATGGTGCACCAGCACTTCACTTCGGTGCCGGCGCTGTCGGTGGGCGAGAACGTCGCCCTCTTCGCCGGATGGCGGGAAACCGGCCGCGCCGCCGAACGGCGTGCCGCCGAGTTGATCGACCGGTTGCGGTTGCCGCTCGACCCGACGGTGCCAGCCGAACGACTCGGCGTGCAGCTCCGCCAACGGTTGGAGATCGTCAAGGCGCTGGCGGCAGAAGCGCGGATCCTCCTGCTCGACGAACCGAGCGCCGTGCTCGCGCCGCGCGAAGTGCAGCAGCTGCTTCAGAGCCTGCGCGCGTTCGCGGCCACCGGCGGCGAAGTGGTGCTCATCACCCACAAGCTCGGAGAAGCGCTCCAGGCGGCGGACCGGATCACCGTGCTGCGACGGGGGCGCGTGGCCTGGAGCGGTGACCGTGAAGGCCAGACGGCCGACACGCTCGCCCGCGCCATGCTGGGCGACGCATCGCCGGTGGAAACCGCGGCGGTGGTCGCACCTGGCTCACCGGACGAGCGCCCGGCACCGGACGTCGCGTCGCCGCGCGGCGTGGTCCGGGCACGGCAGTTGTCGCTGGCCAGCAGCGACGATGGCGTTGCCCGCGTCCGCGACGCGTCGTTCGAGTGGCACGGTGGCGAGATTGTCGGCATCGCCGCCGTCGAAGGAAACGGACAGCGCGAACTGCTGCGGACGTTGGCGGGTCTCGACCAGGCGCGCGTCGTCGCTGGCACGCTCGAGATCTCCGGATCGGCCGGCTTCGTGCCGGAAGACCGGACCACCGAGGGGTTGATTCCGGCTTTCACCGTGGCGGAGAACCTTCTCCTCGGCGCCCTTCCTGATGTACCGGCAATCGTCGACTGGAACCTATGGCGGCGTCGTGCCGGCGAGCTGCTCACCGCGTACGACATTCGTGCGGCAGGGGCCGAGGCACCGGTTGCGTCGCTGTCGGGCGGCAATCAGCAGCGCCTGGTACTCGCCCGCGCGCTCTCCGCCGATCCCGATATACTCGTCGCCGAAGATCCCACCCGCGGGCTCGACATTCGCGCCACCGCCGCCGTACATGCACGACTCCGCGACGCCGCCCGTCGCGGACTGCTCGTCGTGGTGTACTCGTCCGATCTCGACGAAGTGCTGCAGCTCGCCGACCGGATCGTGGTGATCGCCGCTGGCGCGCTGAGCGAGGTCCCCGCCGGCACCGGCCGCGATCGCGTCGGCGACGCCATGCTCGGCGTCGTACGCGCCGCGTGACCGCCGTCGCCGCTCCCCGCCGCGCATATCACGGCGCAGCGCGGACCGCGGTCGCCCTCGGGCTCGGGCTCGCGGTGCTCGTCGCGTTTCTCGCCGTCGCCGGATTCGATGCTCCCGCGGCGCTGGCCGCGTTGTGGCGCGGCGCGTTCGGGTCGTGGTACGCGGTGAGTTCGGTAACGCTGGTGCATGCCACCCCGCTCATCCTGCTGGGCCTCGCGTTCGCGCTGGGCAGCCGGGCAGGTGCGCTCAATATCGGCATGGAAGGACAGTTTGCCGCGGGCGCCATCGCCGCCACCTGGCTCGCGCTCGCCACGCCAGCGCTGCCCGGCCCGGTGTCGATCCCGCTCGTGCTCGCCGCCGGTGGTGTGGCTGGCGCCCTCTGGGTGGCCGTTCCCGTTCTGCTCCGTGTCCGCTTCGGGGTCACCGAAGTCATCGCCACCCTGCTCCTCAACTTCGTGGCCGACGCCGCGGTGAGCTACGCAGTCACCGGCCCGCTGCAGGAGCCGACCCGCGTCTACCCCGAAAGCTCGCCGATTCCCTCCGCGGCCCGGTTGCCCCACCTCATTCCCGGCACCCAGCTGCACGCGGGCTTCGCAATTGTGATCGTCGTGGCGTTGGCGCTGTCACTACTACTAACAAGAACGCGTTGGGGCTTCGCGCTCCGAGCGGTCGGTGCCGGCCCCACGGCGGCTCATCTGGCGGGGCGGGTTTCGGAGAAGCGGATCGTGGCCGCGGCGCTGCTCTGGTCTGGTGCCCTGGCCGGCGTGGGCGGGGCGATCGAGATCTCCGGCGTCACATACGCCCTCTATCAGAACCTCTCGCCGGGCTACGGCTTCACCGCGATCGCGGTCGCCCTCCTGGGCGGCGAGCGGCCGCTCGGCATCGCGGTGGCTGGGCTCCTCTTCGGGGCGCTGGAAGCTGGCGCCGGCGCCATGCAGCGCGATGCCGGAATTCCCGCCGTGGCGGTGCAGGTGGTCGAAGCGGTGGTGATCATCACGCTCCTCGTCTCCCGCCGGCGGCGCCAGCCATGACGCTCGAGGCGATGACCGGATTCGCGGCCGCAGCGGTGCGGGTTGCGACGCCGCTGGCACTTGCAGCGATCGGCGAAACGGTGGCCGAGCGGGGCGGCGTGATCAACCTCGGCATCGAAGGGGCGATGCTGAGCGGTGCCTTGGGCGCGGCCGTCGCGGCGGCGAATTGGGGACCCGGGGCCGGCGTGGTTGCGGCGATCATCGCCGGTGTCGCCGCCGCCGGGATCTTTGCCGCCGCGGTCATCGGTGCGCGCGCCGATCAGATCATCGCGGGCACCGCGGTCACCCTCGGGCTGACCGGTCTTACCGGTCTCCTGGCACGCGCCTTCTGGGGGCCGGCCGGAGCCGGGCTCGGGCTCCCGGCGCTCGGCGCGCTGAACGTTCCGCTGCTTGACCGGATACCGGTCCTCGGCGCGGCGTTCTTCGGTCAATCGCTGCTCACCTATGCGGCGTACCTGCTGGTGCCGCTCTCGGTCTGGATCCTGTTCCGGACCCGATTCGGGCTGGAACTGCGTGCGGCCGGAGAATCTCCCGCCGCCGCCCGGGCCGCGGGCGTGCGGGTGGCGCGGGTCCGCACGCTGGCAACGCTGTTCGGCGGCGCGTGCGCCGGGCTGGCCGGTGCCGCGCTGGTGCTGGCGCAGGTCGGGACGTTTTCCGAACAGATGACCGCCGGACGCGGCTTCGTCGCCATCGCGATCGTCGTACTCGGCCGCTGGCGGCCGCTGGGAGTCGCGGCCGCCGCGTTGCTTTTCGGGGGGGCTACCGCGCTGCAGTTCGTCTTCCAGGCCTCCGGAAGTAGTGTGCCGTATCAATTCTTTCTGGCATTGCCGTATCTTCTGGCGCTGGCCGCGCTCGCCACGGCGGTCGGCGGTCATCGTGGCCCGGCGTACCTCGGACGGGCGGACTTCGGAGAAGAATGATGCGTGGCCCACTCGGCGCCTTGTGCACGATCGCCATCGTGGGGTGCGGGCTGTCGCGTCATCTCGGACCGATTCAGCTGATCCCATTGGCGACGCTCGGTGCCACCAGCGGTCCGGGGGTGATAGCGAACGATCCGGTGGTGAGCGCCGGACTACGGAGCGGTGTCCGCGTGCTCATCCCCGCGGGTACGGGAGGCGAGACGACGCCGCTCGTCTACGCCGGCGATGGACGATTTCTCGGTACGCTCGAAGCGACCACCGACAGCGCCTCCGGATTCCGTCGGCCGGTGTTCACGCGGGTCGGTCCCGGCGATTCGCTCTGGGTGTTCGATGCCGCCGATCGCGTGCTGGTGTTCGGACCGGGCCGCAACTACGTGCGCACCGTGCCGCTCCCGGTCTCGCCGTGGGACGCGGTGATTCTGCGCGACGGACGCCTGCTGGTCACCTCGTCCGACGCGGGACACCCGCTGCCGGCGCTGTTGCTCGACGCGACCGGACAGGTGGTGCGTGAGATCGGCTCGGCCGATTCGGCGGCACTGGCCATCAAGGCGCCGCGCCACATCATGATCGGGCCTGACGGAACATGGTGGACCATGCCGACCGCGTTCCGGTGGCAATTCGAGCATTGGGATACCACCGGGGCCGCGATCGGCGTGTTGGCGGAGCCTGCGCCCGGGTGGTTCCTGCCCTACGACACGTTGCACAGCGGTTCGGTCAGCCAGTCGCCGTCACCGATGCTGGTCGATGCCTGGTTCGACGACGTCGGGCGACTCTGGGTGGTGGGCCAGGTGGCCGATCGCCACTGGTCGCGCGGCTTCGCGCCCTCGCACGACGCCACGGCCGACGCGGTGGCGGTCATCACCGATCCCGATCGCGCCTTCGACACGATGATGCAGATCGTCGACCCCGTCACCGATAAGGAACTCGCCGAAACGCGGCTTGACGCATCCTATACCTCTGGGGTCGAGCCCGGCGTATTGCTCCGGGTGCTCAACACCCGCAGCGGGTGGAAGCAGGCACAGCTGATCCGGGTCAAACTCGATACCGCGGCAGCCAGCCAATTGGTGCGGGCCAGCGCCGTCAACTGAGCGGGAGGGGATGATGTTGCGAAGCGTCGGAATCGGAACGTTGCTGCTGGCGGCGGCCGCCACGGCCTGTGGCCGGAGCGGCCCGAAGATCGTGGTCGCCACGCGCGATTCGTCCGGGGTCACGATTCTCGATCACCCCGCCGGCGCGCTCGCGGCGGTGCAGCAGTACCGGCTGTCGGCGCCGATAGCGACCATCGGCGGCGCGTCGGCCGACATGCTCCACGACGCCACCGCCATGCGCAACGCGATCTTTCTCGATCCCGACCATTTCGTGGTGATCGACGGCCGGATGAACCGCCTTGTGCTGTTCGACAGCACCGGCGCCGTGCAGGCCATCTACGGCGGGCGCGGCACACCCGATTCGCTGGTCTCGCCGAGCCAGCTGCACCTGGCCGACGATGGCTCGGTCTGGCTTGTCGACCTCCCGGCGCGCTACATCCGCCTCGGCGCCAACATTCAGCCCGTCACGCAGCAACATCTCGGTCCCAAGGAGCCGGTGCAGGCCACGGTGCTGTTCGTCAACGGCCAGGACGCCATCGCGGTCGAGAATCCGTTCGAGCAGCCCAAGTCGGCCGACCAGAACGTGCACCGCAGCACCAGCTATCTCCTGCGCCTCACCCCCACGGCCGTCGACACGTTGGCGAAATGGACGGGCACGGAGTGGTTCGCGGTGGCGTCGGGCGAAGGCCGCGACCAATCGATCACCACCCAACCGGTGCGCTTCGGCCCTACCACGGTGGTGCGTCCGTGGGGACACGACATCATGGTGGGCACGGGTGACGACTGGACGCTGCAGGTGCGCGACACCAGCGGTGCGCTCCGCCGGCTCATCGTGCTGCACGCTCCGGTGCGGCCGGTGACCAAGGCGTTGCGCGACTCGGTCGAGGCCGGCGACCTCCGTCAGATCGATGCCCTTCGCGGCGCCGACCAGCAGACCAAGGCGATGGCGCGGGCATCGGTGACGTCGCAACGCTTTGCCGACTCGGTGGCGCCGTACGACGACGCTTTTGCCGGCCGCAACGGCCGCCTGTGGGTGTCGGAGACCGCGCTTCCCACCGATGCCACCCGGAGCTACGCCATCTTCGGTGCCGACGGCCACCTGATGGGTCAACTCCAGGTGCCGGCGTCGACCCGCGTGCTGGCGGCGGACAGCGACCGCGTCGTGAGCCGCCGGGTCGATTCCACCGGCGTGGCATTCCTCGAACTGACGCGCCTGGTCCCCGCGCCGCACTGACGTTTCCCGGGTGGAACTGAAACCCGGAACACCGGTACTGCGTCCGCCAAGGGGAGATTGCTCCATTCTGGAACCGCAAACGGAGGGGATATGCATCTGCTCTGGGTCATCCTGATCGGGTTCGTGATCGGCTCGGTCGCCAAGTTCTTCGTTCCCGGCAACGATCCGGGCGGATTCATCAAGACCACGTTGCTCGGTATCGGTGGCTCCCTGGTCGGTGGTTGGCTCTGGGGGATGCTCGGCTTCGGCGGCGTCGGGTTCATCGGCTCCGTGATCGGCGCGATCATCATCCTCGTGGTCTATCACGCCCTTCGGAAGAAGTCGTCGTAGGAAGTTCCGTCGGCTGGCGGGTGCCCCGGGAGCATCCGCCCTGCCGCTCGGCGATATTGCGGCGACTCGAACCCGCGAGCTCGCCGTGAATGAACGCCATCTCCGCCCGCTGCCACCCCGGCCCATCTTCTACCGCCACCTTGCGCGGAATTTCACCTACAGCGCCTCGCTGATCGGCGCCTCCCTCCTGATCGGCATGAACGGCTACCACTGGCTGGCCCACTTCTCCTGGCTCGACGCCATGGAGAACTCCGCCATGCTGCTGGGCGGGATGGGGCCGGTCGGCACCGTGACCACGGTGGCCGGCAAGCTCTTCGCCACCGTCTACGCGCTGTATGCCGGGCTGGTGTTCATCTTGACGGCGGGGGTCGTCATGGCGCCGGTGGCCCGCCGCTTCCTGCACCGGTTCCACCTCGAGCTCGACGCCAGCGGCTCCTGACCGGCGGCGGCGGTGGCGCGCCGGGCGCCGCGGCGCGATGTTCCTTCTGTCCCGTCAAAGGAGACGCTGAATGGACCGTCGCCACTTTCTCGAGACCATTGGCGCCGCCGGCGCGGCCGCCGCCCTGCCGTGGCCACCGGATGCGCTCGGTGCGGCGCGCCGCGCTGATCGCATCGAACGGATCGGCCTGCAGCTCTACACCCTTCGCAACCTGATGCAGACCAGCGTCGAGAAGACGCTCGCCGAGGTGGCGCAGATCGGTTACAAGGAGGTGGAGTTCGCCGGGTACTTCAATCGCCCGCCGCGCGCCATCAAACAGCTGCTCGACGACAACGGCCTCACCTCGCCGTCGGCGCACATCTCGATGGACGACATCCGCGGGCTGTGGACCCGGCGCCTCGACGACGCCTCCGAGATCGATCACAAATACCTGGTGGTGGCATCCGTCCCCGACGCCGACATGGCATCGGTCGAAGCGATCAAGCGCCTCGCCGACACGCTCGAGAAAGCGGCGGACGACGCGAAAGAGAACAAGATCAAGCTGGCCTACCACAATCACGACGCCGAGTTCGTCAAGCTGGGCGACAAGACGAAGTACGAACTCCTGCTCGAGGCGGCGAACCCCGACAAGCTGCTGATGGAGATGGACATCTACTGGATCACCAAGGGCGGCGGCGACCCGCTCTACTTCTGGTCCAGGTGGCCGGGCCGCTTCCAGATGGTGCACGTCAAGGACTCGGGCCCCGCGCCGCAGTACCAGATGGAAGATGTCGGCAAGGGCACCATTGACTGGGTGAAGCTCTTCTCGCACCACAAGGAAGCGGGCATCAGGCACTACTTCGTGGAGCACGACAATCCGCCGAGCCCGCTCCAGGACATCACGATCAGCTACGAGTACCTGAAGAACCTGGAGTTCTGACCAACGCGGAACGCCCGCGGCGCGTGAGGCCGCGGGCACGCCACGGTGCCCGGCTACTCGCCGGGCGCCTTCGGCATCTCGAGCAGCAACTGCGCCGCCGTCTTTTCGTGGCTCTCCAGCGTCGGCATGATGCTGTGCAGGTATGCCTTGACGCTGTCGTTGCTCGCCGCCGGAAGGTACCAGGTGTTCACCCTGGCGATCGTGGCGATGTGATCGTCGCGCACATAAGTCAGGAATACGCGATCGAACGCCGTGCCATGCAGCTTCGTCAGTCGCGCCACCTCGGCCCGGTGCCGATGGACAATGGCGCTGTCGCTGTCGGCCGGAATCCTCAGGGTGATGCCCAGCCGCTTTCCCAGCGCGCTGGCGCTGTTCTGCGCGCTGGAGTGCCCGTGGAGCAGTAAGCGGGCAAAGCTCACCACCTTCGGATTGGACGCCCGGCCGATGGCCAGCCGCGCCGTCTCGATTTCCTCCTGGTCGACCATGTTACGGAGGCCGAAGATGTAGCCGTCGTTCATGGTGTACATGGTGTCGGCCGTCACGCGATGGGCGGCCACATGGGTCGTCGATACGACTGACCCGGCAATCGCCGAAAACATCAATACGAGCAGCATCTTCAACCTCCCGGACCCGGGGTCCCTGTTGCGGGGTCGTCACATGAGAGACGAGTACCGCGATCGAATTGCACACCCGGGCGGGAGTTGCGGCCGCTTCCTGGCCGGCGGGGATCACGGCGGGAGCCTCGCAGCGCCAAGGCCGCATTGGAGGAACATCGCCCCTTGAAAACGGTGCCTGCGGCCGAGGGCGCAAGAGGACCCGCCGTGATCCCCGCCAACGGGAAGCGGATGGGTAGGGAGAAGACCACTGCGGCCTCCACGCTGCTGGCTCTTCCCGACCCCCCACTCCGCTGGCACAGGGGTCGCGACAGGGGAGACCTCTTGCGCCGCAGGTCGCAGGCACCACCATCGCATGACCACGTTCCTCCAATGCGACCTTGGCGGCGCGGCGAGGTCCCCCTGTCGCGACCCCGGAGTCGGCGTATCTCCGCGGCGCGACCCGTGGCGCCACCGGACTCTGTGCCATGAGCGCGTTTCGACGTAGAATTGGACTTCACCGATCACCAACGGACCTCCAATGGCAAATCTCCGACGCCGATTGGTCTATGACGTGTGCATCGTCGGCTCCGGGGCCGGCGGTGGCATGGCGGCCTACGAGCTGACCAAGGCCGGCGCCAACGTCATCCTGCTCGAAGCCGGCGTTCCGTGGGACAATACGAAGAACTCCGACATGTTCGTGTGGCCGTACCAGACGCCACTCCGCGGCCGGGGCACGGACAAGCGGCCGTTCGGCGAGCACGACGCCTGCATCGGCGGCTGGAACATCCCCGGCGAGCCGTACACCAAGGCGCCGGGAACGGACTTCTCGTGGTGGCGTGCCCGGATGGTCGGCGGGCGGACCAACCACTGGGGACGCATCTCGCTGCGGTTCGGGCCCGACGACTTCAAGCACAAGTCGGTCGACGGCCTGGGCGACGACTGGCCGATCTCCTACGACGACATGAAGCCGTTCTACGACGAGACCGACCAGCTCATCGGTGTCTTCGGCAGCAACGAAGGATTGCGCAACAACCCCGACGGCATCTTTCTGCCGGCGCCGATCCCGCGCTGCTGGGAGATGCTGGTGAAGAAGGCGTCCGACGCGCTGAGCCTGACCTGCGTGCCGTCGCGGCTCTCGATCCTCACCAAGGGCATCCACGGCCGTCCGCCATGCCATTACTGCTCACAATGCAATCGCGGCTGCGGCGTCAACGCGAATTTCTCGTCGACCAACGTGCTGGTGATTCCGGCGCTCGCGACGGGCAAGCTGACGCTCCGCACCAACACCATGGTGCGCGAAGTGACCATCGGCGCCGACGGCCTGGCCGACGGCGTCATCGCCATCGACAAGGCGACGCGCACCGAACAGAAGATTTCGGCGAAGGTCGTGGTCCTCGCCGCCAGCGCGCTCGAAACCGCCCGGCTCCTGCTCAACTCGCAGTCGAGCAAGTTTCCGCAAGGGCTCGCCAATTCCAGCGGTGTGGTGGGCAAGTACATCACCGATACGGTCGGCAGCGACGTCTGGGGTTTCGTCCCGACCCTCGTCGATCAGCCGAGGCACAATTGCGACGGCGTGGGCGGCGCGCATCTCTACCTGCCGTGGACCACCGACAACAAGACGCTCGACTTTCCGCGCGGCTATCACACCGAGATCTGGGGCGGCATGGGCATGCCGAGCTACGGATTCATGGGTGGCATCCAGAGCTTTGCCGAAGGCGGCGGCTACGGCGCGTCGCTCAAGAGCCAGTACCGCAAATACTTCGGCACCACCATCGGCTTCTCGGGGCGCGGCGAGATGATCCCCAACGACGACTCGTATTGCGAGATCGATCCGCGCACCGTGGACCAGTGGGGCATTCCGGTGCTGCGCTTCCACTGGAAATGGAGCGACCACGAGAAGCTGCAGGTCAAGCACATGCAGGAACGGTTCCGGGCACTGCTCGACCAGATGGGCGCCAAGCCGGCCGACGAGATGCCAAGCGCCGATGACGGGTACGGCATTTCCACCGGCGGCTCGATCATCCACGAAGTGGGCGGCGCTCGCATGGGTGACAATCCGTCGACCAGCGCGCTCAATGCGAACTGCCAGGCATGGGACTGCAAGAACCTCTTTGTCACCGACGGCGCGCCGTTCGTGAGCCAGGCCGACAAGAATCCCACGCTCACCATTCTGGCGCTGGCGATGCGCACCTCGCGATACATCGCCGATCAACGGAAGGCGGGTGCAATATGAGCGACACGAAGAAGCCCGCCGAACTCACCCGGCGCGAAGTGCTCGGCATCGCCGCGGCGGCAGCGGGTGCCTTCATCGTTCCGCTGCCGGCGCAGGCATCGGCCGTCTCGAAACACATCGCCGAGCAGCTGAGCCAGGGTCCGTACGTGCGGAAGGTCTACACCGCGCACGAATGGGCCACTGTGCGCGCTGCTGGTGGACTACATCATCCCCAAGGACGCCACGAGCGGCTCCGCCACCGACGCCCTGGTACCGGAGTTCATGGACACGCTGCTCTCGCTCGAACCGAACATGCAGGCGGCGCATCGCGGCGGGCTGGCGTGGCTCGACGACCAGTGCCGCGACCGCTACGGCGCGGCGTTCTCGCTCTGCACCGACGCGCATCGCCGCGAGATGCTCGACGCTATCGCGTGGCCCGCCAAGGCGGCGCCCGGACTCAAGCGAGGCGTGGATTGGTTCAGCTCGTTCCGCGACTTGACGGCCACGGGCTTCTTCACCTCGAAGATGGGTATCGCCGACGTGGGCTACATCGGCAATACCGCGCTGCCCGCCTGGCCCGGCTGTCCGCCGGACGCGCTCGCCCGACTCGGGGTCCATTACTCATGAAGCGCCCCACTCGGCTCGGCGTCGGGTTCGTGGGGTCGGGGTTCAACACCCGCTTCCACATCCAGGGATGGCAAGGCGTGCGCGACGCCGACGTGAAGGGCGTGTGGAGTCCCAATGGGGCGCACGCGGCGAGCGCGGCAAAGCTGGCGCAGGCATGCGGCGTGGGAGACGCGAAAGCGTACAAGTCGATCGCCGCGATGGTGGCCGATCCCGACATTCACGCCATCTGGTTGAGCGGTCCGAACCAGGCGCGGGTCGAGAACGTCGAGGAGATCTGCGACACGATCGAACGCGGCAAGGGCGAGCTGATCGGCATCGCCTGTGAAAAGCCGCTGGCGCGCACTGTGACCGAGGCGCGCCATGTGGCCCAACTGGTCAAGCGCGCGGGACTCAGGCACGGCTATCTCGAGAATCAGCTCTTCGCGCCGGGACTCTCGCGCGGCCGCGATCTCATCTGGGCACGTGGTGCCAGCACCACCGGCCGGCCGTTTCTGGCGCGCGCCGCCGAAGAACATTCGGGACCGCACAACGCCTGGTTCTGGCAGGGATCCCAGCAGGGCGGTGGAGTGCTGAACGACATGATGTGCCACTCCATCGAGGTGGTGCGCTTCCTGTTGACCGAACCCGGCAAGCCGCGGCGCTCGCTCAAGCCGGTGGCCATCGACGGGCGGATCGCGTCGCTCAAGTGGAGCCGGCCCGAGTACGTGCGGGAATTGAAGGAACGCTACGGTCGCGGGGTTGACTACGCGCGGCGTCCGTCGGAGGACTTTGCGTCGGTCACGGTGACGTTCCGCACCGACAGCGGCGACAGAGGTGATCGGCGAGGCGACCACGTCGTGGAGTTTCGTCGGGCCGGGGCTCCGGCTCAGCAGCGAATTGCTCGGGCCGGAATATTCGATGAGCTGGAACACGCTCAACTCGGAGCTGAGCTGCTTCTTCTCGCGGCGCGTCAAGGGGAAAGCCGGGCGAAGACCTGGTCGAGAAGCAGAACGCCGAGACCGGGTCTGATGCCGGTGGTACCCGACGAGGCGGCGACCTACGGCTATGTCGCCGAGGACCGGCATTTTGTGCGGGTCTTCCTGGGGAAAGAAAAGCCGCTGCTGACGTGGGATGACGGCGTGGAAGTGGTGCGCACGCTGATGGCGGCGTACATGAGTGCCGAGCAGAAGAAGACGCTGGCGTTTCCGCCGCGCGGCGTCGAGGAGTTCGTCCCGGCGGTGGCGAGGGGCACATGGCGGCCATAGCGCGGCGGGGGAGCAATGCGGTGGCGGCGATACCGCACGATCTGGCGACCACGACGTTCGAGTTGCCGGGGCTGGTGGTGATGCAGTCGCTGGGGCTGGTACGGGGGATCGTGGTGCGGTCGCGGTCGATCTTCGGCGCCATCGGCGCGAAGATCGAGACCGTCTTCGGGGGGAACATCACCATCTACACCACGATGTGCGAGCGGGCGCGCGAAGATGCGTTCGAGATCATGCTGGCGCACGCGCAGCGGATGGGGGCCAACGCGGTGATCGGGGTGCGCTACGACACCGCCGAGGTGATGCGGGGGGTGACGGAAGTGTTGTGCTACGGAACCGCGGTGCTGGTGGAGGAGGAGGGGCGGTAGCAAGGGACTTTCCGCGTATCACCCCCCGAACCGTGAGCTGACATGACCGCATCGCCCGCCCCCGGCCGAGTTCGGCTCCGCGCCCTGCGCGGCGCGCTCGACGCCACGACCGCCGCCGTGCGGCGCTTTCCCGAACTGCTGCTGGCGTCGCTGGTCGCGGCCGGCGCGGCGATATGCATCGTGGCACCCGGTGATCACCCCGCAGCGCTCCGGCTCCTGGCCGCCGCGTCGCTCGCCCTGCCGCTTTTCTTCGTCGCAGCGATCCTGGCGGAATGCCGCGGTCGCTTGCTCGACCGGCTCGGCATGGCGTTGGTGATCGTGGCCGGACTCTTCCTCTTCTGGTATCTGTGGCCCGGGTGGACCGACGTGATGCGGGTCGAGCGCTACGTCCAGCTCAGCCTCGCGTTCCACGGAATCGCGGCGGTGGCCCCGTTTGCCCGCGCGCCCGGCACCAACGGGTTCTGGCAGTACAACAAGACGCTCCTGTTGCGCGCCATCGTCACGGTGATTTCGGCGGGCGTGCTCTACCTGGGCCTCGCGATCGCCATCGCGGCCCTCGAACAGCTGTTCGATGTGCCCATGCCGGGCGAGACCTACGCCCGGCTCTGGTTCGTGCTCGTGTTCATCTTCGGCACCTGCTACTTCGCCGGCGGCATACCGCGCCATCTCGACGCGCTGCAGGACGACACCGATTATCCCAATGTGCTCCGCGCGTTCTCGCAGTTCATCCTCGTGCCGCTGGTCGCGATCTATCTCGTGATCCTCACCGCGTATCTCGTCAAGGTGGTGGTGACGGCGCAATGGCCGAGCGGATGGATCGGCTATCTGGTGTCGAGTGTGGCGGTGGTGGGGATTCTTTCGTGGCTCCTGGTGCAGCCGCTCGAGGAGCGACCCGAATACCGCTGGGTCAGGCCATTCACCCGCGGCTTCTACCTGGCGCTCATGCCGTCGATCGTGATGCTCTGGCTCGCGATCTGGCAGCGGGTGCATCAGTACGGCATCACCGAACGGCGCTACGTGCTGGTGATCCTCTCGGTGTGGCTCGCGGCGATGGCGGTGTACTACGCCTTTTCGCGTGGAAGGAACATCAAGGTCATTCCGGCCTCACTCACGCTGCTGGCCCTGGTGACGTTTGCCGGACCGTGGGGAATGTACTCCGTGTCGCGGCGCAGTCAGGCCGCCCGTCTCGCCGGGGTCCTCGCGCGCACCGGACGGTTGATCGACGGGAAACTCGCCCCCGGTCCCCCGGTCGTGTCGGACAGCGACGCCGTCGCGATCAACGCCGGCTTCCGCTATCTGCTGGAGACGCACGGGATCGCCTCGGTGCGCCGATGGCTCTCCGATTCCCTGCGCCGCGCGGTCGGCACGGCCAGCGACACCGGTGGTGCGGGCGTCGAACCCACGGTCAGCGCCCTGGTGCACGCGATCGGCGTCGAACATCACGAGGCGACACCCGGCGGAGCGCCGTTCAATGCCAACCGCTACTTCTCCGCGGCGCCGCTGCGGGTGCCGGTCTCCATCACCGGATACCGCCTCGCGCTCCGGCTCGACAACATGACCAGTGCCGACTCGACGGCAGTGGCACCCGGTGTGTTTGTGGTGCTCGAGCCGGCAGGTGACACGGTGCGGATCCGGAGCGGTGGCTCGGTATATCTCGAGTTCCCGGTCGGTGCTGCCGCGGACAGCGCCCTCGGCGCTCGACGCGCCGGTGCCCCGAACATGGCGCTCGAAGTGCGGGCCCAACAGGGTGCCGCCGCCGGACTCCTCGTTGTCACCTATCTCAACCGTCCAGCGCCGAAGCAGACGGGGCGTGTCTCGTCCCTCACCGGCGAGTTGTTCGTGACCCTGCCGTAGGGGCGGCGACCCTCGCTGCGCTCGGGGGCTGGCTCCTGGACGGCACCCCGCGCGGCCCCGCCTGAGGAGCCATGGGTGTGCTCTTCCCCACTTTGCCTGCGGACGGGTACGTTTGACCGGGCCACTACCCTGTTCGACCCTTGCCTGACCCGACCCATCGCCGCCGGAGCCATCCATGTCGTCGCTTCTCCGCCGCACCGCCCTCGCCGTGACCCTCCTGTTCCCCGCCGCCGGTGCGGCGCACGCCCAGGGCTCCGGCGCCGCCGCCGAGGTGCTCACCAACGAATCGGTGATCTCGATGTTCACCGCCAAGGTGCCCAAGAGCCTGATCGTGACCAAGGTGCAGAACACCAAGTCGAAATTCGACATCACCCCGTCGGGCCTGCTGCAGCTCAACACCGGCAAGGTGCCGGACGACGTGATCAAGATGATGATGGCGGCTGCGGACAAGGCGCCGGGAGCCACCAAGGAAACCCTCGACAACGACGATGTCATCAAGATGGTCGCGGGCGGCCTCAGCAAGGACGTCATCCTGGCAAAGGTGCAGATGTCGAAGCCGAACTACGACCTCACCGCCGACGGCCTGATCGACCTGAACAAGAACAAGGTGTCGCAGGATGTGGTCAAGGCGATGATGGCGGCGGGCAGCACGGGGCACTGAACGGCCGGGCGGACTGACGGGGGGACCGTGCGGGGGCATCGGTAACGGTCCGTTACGCCTGATGTTGCTTTCCGGCGCACGACATGAGTTCCTCGAGCGGGGCCGCGCGGGGTGCCGTCCAACCGTCGGCGCGGAACTCGCGCGCGCCGGAGTAGCGGAAATCGCGTTCAACAGGCAAGCGCGCTGCTCAGACAGCCGCGCCTCCTCTGGCCGGCGCCCCCGCGCGGCTGCGCCGCTCCGCGACCCCTATCGCGGAATCACCGGCAACGTCACGTGCGTCGGGTGCGATGCGTCGTGATAGAGATGCTGGTGCGCCGAGACGTACGTCGAATCGGTCTCGTTGTTCCCGCCGGTGTTGAGGTTCCGGTCGTACTTGGGAAACAGCGCTGACGAGATCGCGACGCGGATCCGGTGCCCCGGCTCGAACACCATGCCCGTGAACCAGAGATCGATGTCGTACTTCTCGACCTTCCCCGGCACCAGCGGCACCTGCTTGTCCATCCCGTCCCGGAACCGCGCTCGCGCCAGCCCGTCCTGCACCCGCTCGGCGTGTCCGTCCGGGAAGACGTCGAGCAGCATCACGCCCCAGTCGGTGTCCCTGGCGTCACTCGAGGCATAGACCGTCGCCGTCATCTGGCCCGTCACTTCGATCGGCCTGGTGAGCGGCTTCGACGTGTACACCAGGATGTCGTTGCGAGTCGCGTCGACCGCGGTGTAGTCCTCGTTGAGCGACTCTTCCAGTTCGCGCGAATCGATCAGGAACGGTGTCGGGTCGCCAGGATCATAGGTATAGGTGTCGAACGCCGCGCCCTTCGGTGGCAGGGTGTCGAGCGTGCCGTTGCCGCTGCTGGTGCGCGCGTTGCCGCCCGAGGAGACGTACCAGTTGGTCAGGTGCTGCCGCTTGAGCGGCCACGAGTCTTCCTGCCGCCACGTGTTGTCACCCATGATGAAGAGATCGAGGGGCGGTAGCGTGTCGACGCCGTTGTTCTTGCCGAGGAGATAGTGGTCGAACCAGCGGATCTGCACGTCGCGATACTGGTAGACGGCGTCGGGCCCGAAATCACCGGCGACGTAGTCGACACCCTTGTGCGCCTGCGGCCCTTCCACGATGTGCCAGACAGGATGGTTCGGCACCTTGAGCAGCGCGTCGGTATAGTCGATCGGGCCGCGCGAATCGTCGTGCCAGCCAGCCAGCGACAGTACCGGGGCCCGCACCTTGTCGATGAACGTCGTCGCCGCGTGCTGGCGCCAGTACGCGTCGAGGGTGGGGTGCGCAATCCACCGATCCCACAGCGGCACGTCACCGCAGCCCAGCCGCTGCGGCAGCGTCAGCAGCGGGAGATAGGTCAGCGCCTTGCCGATGTCGAGTTCGGCGGTGCTGCGCGTCGTCCCCTGCATCATGCACGCCCAGTCGACATTGATCGGCCCGAACGCCATCGCCGCGTACGGCACGATCTGCCACGGATCGCTGGTCGCCGCCGATGGCGCAATGGCGGCGAGGTGCGGCGGCGCCCCCACCGCGGCGAACCACACCAGCCGCCCCTCGTCGGAGTGGCCGATCATTCCGACCTTGCCGTTGCTCCCCGGAAGCTTTGCCGCCCACTCCACCGCGTCGTAGCCGTCGCGGACGTCGGTGTCGTAATCGCCGAACGCTGCCGGGTCGCCGCTCGACTTCCCTCGGCCCCGCACCATCTGCCCGATATAGATGTAGCCCCGCGCCGCCCACCAGCGGCCGGCGGCAGGGTTGGTGGCACGATACGGTGAACGCTGCATCACCACGCCGAACGGCCCCGGACCGACCGGCCGGACGATGTAGGTCTCGAGCATCGCGCCGTCGCGCGTCGGCATCAGCTTGGTGGTGTCGACCACGGTGGCGTACTGCGAATCCGACGCCGGAATGTTCCACACCTGGTAGTCGTGTTCCACTACCCCCGGCGTGCTCCGTCGCACGAACCGGTAGCGGCGGGGCTGTACCCGCCCGTTGGTGTATTCCAGCCCGACCAGCGTGTCGTTGTGCCAGGCCGCGTGCAGGTTCACCTGGTCGTTCTGCGTCAGCACCACCGAATCACCGTTCAGCGAGACACTGCTGACGGTCATGATCGGCTGGCCGGTGCGCCGGTGGATGTATCCCACGTTCCCCGAATCGCTCCCGGCGAAGTGCGCGAACGCCATCCGGCGCCACCCTTCGAAGCCATACTTGGGTGTGGCGCCGAGGGCGATGTAGACGTCCCATTCGCCGGCGAGGTTGCCCTTGCGCGGCGGCGTGTACGCGCTCATGGCCACACTCGCGGCCAACACCAACAGCATCGGCACCATTCGGCGGCCAGCATGCGTCCGCCACGCGGGAATCGACATGTTACCCCTCTCTCGCTGCACGTTGGGCCCGCCGCCCGGCGGCGATCAGGATTCCGACACCCACCACGTTCATCACCACGATCATCGACGAGATCTTGAACGCGAACACCGCCGCACTCTTCACCTGCACGATCGGGAACACCGAGAGCACGATGTAGAGCAATGTCATCAGCAGCCCCGACCACGACGCCACTTTGAGCCAGAGCGGCGGCTTCGGTGTGATACCGCGCAACCCGAAGATCGGGATGGCGAACATCACCACGTACGCCAGCGCGTAGAACACGCCGCCGCCGTTGAACAGCAGCTGGAACGCTTCCTGCCTCCCCACCCCGATCAGGCTCAGCAGCGAGATGCCGAAAGAACATACCGCCACGAGCACCACCGAGTTGATCGGCGTCCGGTAGCGCGGGTGGAGGCGGGAAAACCAGCCGGGGAGGTAATGGTCCCAGCCGGCCACCATCGGCAGCCGGGTGACGGCGGTGAATGACACGCTCACCTGGGCAATCCGCATCGCCAGCGTCATCAGGATGGCGATGGTCACCAGCGGCCCGGCGATCCCGAACGGGCCGAATCCCACCCGCAGCACCTGCGGCATCGGCCCGATCAGGTCGACCTTGTCGGGCGGGATGTAGGCCACCACCGTCGCCGTGCCGAGGATGAACATCAGCGCGATCGCCGGGGCGGCAATGAGCACCGATTTGCGGACGGCGCTCGACGGCGTGTGCATCTCGCCGGCCAGGATCGCGATGTACTCGAAGCCGCCAAGCGCCCCGAAGCCAAGTTTCCCGAGGATGTTGAGGTTGAACAGGGTGAACTTGGGCATGGCCGTATGAAACGGATGGAACGACGCCAGGTGACCGGTGGCGAGCCCGATGAACGGCAGCGCGATCAGGATCGCAAAGATGGTGAGCATGAACACGCCGCCGATGTTGTGCACCCACTTCCCCACCGCCAGCCCGATCACCGCCGACACCGCCATGAACGTCAGGATCACCGCCGACGAGAGTGCCGTGAACGCCGTGCTCGACGTCATCCACGCAGCACTCGGCCCGATGGCATACGCCAGGTAGGTGGCGCACTGGATGCCGATTTCCGACGTGTAGACGATGACGTAGAGCCAGAGATTCCACGCCAGCAGGAAACCCACCGTGCCGTTGAAGCCCAGCTTGGCCCACTGGTAGAGGCCGCCTTCGAGCGGCATCAGCTGGTTGAGGTAGATCACCACTGCCGACATCGGGAAGTAGAACAGCACCATCGCGGCGAGCCACATCACCACGTGCGACGGGCCCAGCGTGGCGGCGACGCCGATCCAGGTGAGGCCGATGATGAAGAGGATCTGCGTCAGCGCCAGGTCGCGGACGCCCAGTTCCTTCTTGAGCGACGCGCTGTGCGCCGTGACGTCGGCTTCGGCGCTGGCGAGATCGGCGGCGGGCGTGGCGTCGCCGGTGGTCATCTCTTCACCTCGCCGAGGATGTCCCAGAGGCGGGCCCACGCCTCGAGCCCCTCGTGCAGGCGGTTGACGCGGAAGAACTCGTTCGGCGCGTGGAAGTCCTCGTCGGCAGTGGAGAACGAGAAGTAGACCGTGTCGAGTCCCATCAGCCGCTGGAATATCTCGGCCACCGGCACCGTGCCGCCCATCCGCACCACCAGCGGGTCGACGCCGTAGACCGCCTTGAGTGCCTTGCTTGCGGCCTTGAGCGCGAAGTGATCCGGCGCGATGCGTGCGGCCGGCGTGCCGTGCGCGCCGCGGCGTGACCGACAGCCGCGTGCCCGGCGGACACGTGCGATTCGAGATGACGGGTGACCAGTGCGATGATCTCGTCGGGATCGCTGATCCGGCACCAGGCGGCAGGTGATCTTGGCGTGCGCTTCGCTCGGAATCACCGTCTTCTGTCCCGGCCCCTCGTAGCCGCCCCACATGCCGTTCACTTCGAGCGTGGGCCGCGTCCACTGGCGTTCGAGCGTGCGTGTATCCCGCTTCGCCGACGGCGGCGGGTGCGCCGACCTGCGCCAGATATTCATCGATCATCGAAAGGCAGCCGCACGATGGCGCGCCCGCTCGGCGGGCATCGAGTTCGCGCACGCGATCGTAGAAACCGGCGACCGCCACGCGTCCGTCCGGCTGGTGCAGCGACGCGATGAGCTCGCGCCATCGCGTGCAGCGGATTGGCGACGCCGCCGCCGTGGCGCCCCGAGTGCAGATCCTTCGCCGCCCCGGTGAGTGTCAACTCCAGCCCGCACAGTCCGCGGTTCGACACGGTGAGCGACGGTTCGTCGATGCGCCACATGGCGCCGTCGGCCGAGAGCACGACGTCGGCGGCGAGCAGCTCGCGATGCTCGGCGACGAACGCTTCGAGGTTGGGGCTGCCGATCTCCTCCTCGCCCTCGATCATGCACTTCACGTTGATCGGCAGCGTCTGCTCGGCCGCCGAAGAACGCCTCGGCCACGTCGATCGGGATCAGCATCGGCCCCTTGTCGTCGGAAACGCCGCGCGCATAGAGCCGGCCGTCGCGCAGCGTCGGCGTGAACGGTGGCGACTCCCATTTGTCGAGCGGATCGGGTGGCTGCACGTCGTAATGCCCGTACACCAGTACGGTGGCTTGCCCGGCGCGCCGAGCCATTCGGCGTAGACGACGGGGTTGCCACCGGTGGCGATGGTGCCGAACGGCGAGCCCGGAGCCCGGCAGCCGAGAGCCCAGCGGCGACCCAATCCGGCGGCACGGGCGATGTCCGCTGCATGCGCGGGATCCGTGCTGACGCTCGGAATCGACGCGAACTCGACGAGCTGCGCCGAGGACGGCGTCGTGATTCTTCCGGAGCGCGTCGAGCACGTTGTCGATCGCCATTACCTGCCGCCGTCGATCGACAGCACCTGTCCGGAGATCCAGCCCGCGTATTCGGAGGCGAAGAAGAGCACGCCCCACGCGATGTCGTCGACCGATCCCAGGCGCTTGAGCGCGATGCGGTCGACGAGCATCTGCTGTCCGTCGGCGCCGTACGACTCCCACTGTGCTTCGGTGGTGGGATTCGAGCGGACGAAACCGGGCGCGATGTTGTTGACGGTGATTCCCCACGGTCCCAGCTCGTGCGCCAGTTGTCGGGTCAGGCCGATCTGCGCCGCCTTGGCCGACGCGTAGGCCTGGATACCGGTGAGGCTGAAATGCCGAGCCCCGCGCCGCTCGAGATGTTGATGATGCGGCCGGAGCGCGCGGCTTTCATCCCCGGTGCCACGGCCTGCGCGACAGTAGAATGCACCGGTCACGTTGACGTCGAAGATCGCCTGCCATTGCTCGGCGGTGACCTCTTCGAGCGGGCGCCCCACCTGGCCCAGCACGCCGCCGGCGTTGTTGACGAGGATGTCGACGCTGGCCCGTGCGCTTTCGATGCGGCGCCAACGAATTCCGTCCACGGCGTCGCTGTCGGTGACGTCCACGACACGTGTTTCGCACTTGCCACCGGCCGATTGGCAGAGTCGGCCGGGTTTCGTGCAGCTCGGGCTCGATCACGTCGCACGCCCACACATGCAGCACCGTGTTCGGCGAACGCCACGCTGATGGCGCGCCCGAAGCCGTGCGCGGCGCCGGTGACGACGGCCGTGTCCCCGCGGAAGTCGAAGTTCATGCCGTCGTGTCCGCGAGCGTGTCGAGTGTGTCGAGTGACATCGGTCGGGTTCCCTTTTCGATCTCGTGGATCAGCTGCCACCAGGCGGGTGGTGAGTGGCGTGGGCACGCCCGCTTCGGCGCCGAGCGTGGCGACGATGCCGAGTTGCGCATCGACTTCGGTGGGGCGCTTGCGGATGGCGAGGTCGCGCCAGATGCCGCTGTGGGTCTTGGCCGACTTCCGGTTGTGCGCCACCAGGGCGTCGAGCGATTGCTCGGCGGCGTCGGCGGAGCGGTCGGCAGATACGCCGACGGATCGAAGCCGTCGAACGCTTCGGGGGTGACGCCGCGCGCGGCGGCCACGGCCAGCATCTCGCGCGCGAGGGCGATGTAGAGCGGGCGGTAGCGCGGCATGGCGAGGGCGTCGGCGATCGACTCGTTGGTGAGGGCCGTGGCGAAGAGCATCGCGCCGTACGCCTCCTTCCCCCAGAGATAGCCCCAGATGTTGGCGTGACGATGGCGCGGCCGGTCGAAGTCGCGCCACGCATCGCGCATGGCCAGGACGCGCGGTGAGACGCGTCGATCGGCGGGGCCGAACGCCTCGCCGACCACCACGGCGCCGTGTCCGCCGTAGAAGATCACGCCCGGTTCCATGTAGTCGGCGCCGAAGTTGACGAACGCGCCGATGGTGCGGGCTGCGCCGACGGCCTGGGCGATGGCGAGTTCGTTGAGACCGTTCTGGGCCGAGACCACGCAGCCGGCTGCGGCCAGGTGCGGGCGGAGTGCGCGTCAGGGCGGATTCGGTGTGGTGCGCCTTGGTGGCGAGCATGATCGTGTCCCATTCGCCGTGCAGCGTGTCGGGCGTGAACGCGCGGAGCGGCGTGGTGAACGCCTCGATTGGTCCGGTGATGCGAAATGCCGGACGCGATTGATGGCGTCGACATGGTCGGCGACGGTGTCGACCAGCGGTGACGTCGTGGCCGGCGCGCGCCAGATACGCCGCCATGGTGCCGCCGATCGCGCCGGCGCCCCAGACGAGACAGCGCATGGAGTCGGCGTTACGCCGCGTCGCCCCAGCGGCCGTCGAGGAGGGCGCGGGTTTCGGCCACCGCCACCTGCCAGAGGTCGAGCATCTCCTGGTCGGAGCGCTGGTAGACGCCGCCGAAGTTGCCGTCGCCGAGGAACTCCCGGAGCGCCTCGGGGTCGAGTGCGCGGATCTTGTCCATTGGCGTCATGGGGCGCTGAGCGGTGGGAAGTTCGACGCCGGGGAGGCGCGTCCAGGGAAAGTTCTCCATCCACGATCCGTGAGAGGCGACCGGGTCGATGGCCTGCACCTTCGCCCAGGTCTTCGGCGCGTTCCACCAGTTGTGGAAGATGACGCGGCAGCCGGGGTGGTTGGCGGCCCATTCCACGGCGAGCTGTTGCACGGCGCCGTTGCCGCCGTGGCCGTTGCAGATCAGGATGCGGCGGAAGCCGCTGTGCGCCAGCGAGTCGAGGATGTCGCCCACCACGCGCAGGTGGGTCTCGACTTTGAGCGAGATGGAGCCGGGGAACTCGCGGAAGTAGGGAGTCACCCCGTACGCCAGCACCGGAAACACCGGCACCCCGAGCGGTTCGGCGGCCTCGACGGCGACCCGTTCCGGCAGGATGCAGTCGACGGTGAGGCGGAGATAACTGTGCTGTTCGGTGCTCCCCAGGGGGAGGACGCAGCGATCGTCGTGCTCGAGGTACGATTCGACCTGCATCCAGTTCATGTCACTGATGCGCACGGAGGGTCTCGGGTGTGCGGGATGGCAAGGGAACAGGACAAAAAGGTTAGCCGGGGAAAGCGCAGGCGGGAAGAACAGGACCGTGGGCCGGGGGGAAGAACGGGACCGTGGGCCGCCGCTGCGCAGGTGCGGAGTGGAACAGTGCTGTCATCCCGAGGGAGCGCAGCGACCGAGGGATCTCGATGGCGGATTCACGCAGCGCCCGCCCGTGTTCCGGTTCCCCGTCGTAGATTCTCCGGCCGGGGTTCGTCGTACGGCATCCCGTTCCACGGAGGTCGATATGCGCCGCAACTATGTGGTCGTTTCGGGCCTGGTTTTTGGCCTGGTCGCTGTCGCGCAGGCGCTTCGTGCGCTGAATCACTGGCAGTTGCAGGTCGGCCCGGTGCAGGTGCCGGTCTGGGCGTCGTGGGTGGCGTGTCTCATCGCGGCGAGCCTCTGCGTGTGGGCGTTCGGGCAGCCGAAGCCGTAGTTGGAGGTCGTCCGCTACCTCGCGTCGGGGTTGGCTCGCAGAAGTTCCCAGAGCCCCCGCGGCGTCACGATTGGCAACGGTGCCCTTGCAATGCTGAGCAAGTCCCGGTCGCCTGTCACCAGCACATCGGCGCCGCCAGCGAGCGCTTCGTCGAGCACGAGGAGATCGGCGGGGTCGCGCAGCTTGATGCGGAGCGGCGGGGCATCCATGACGACCAGCGCTTGCCGGCGCAGGAACGTGTCCGTCTCGGCAATGACTTCCGGGGAAAGCCTGATCTTCTGACGAAGAACGCGCCTCAGCTCGCTCAGGACCGCGTCGCCCACCACCAACTGATGCTCGGCGAGTACGGCATGAAACACGTCAGCGCATAGACCACGGGTCGCGACCGCGCTGACCAACACATTGGTATCGAGGAAGACCTTCACGACACGTCGCGGAAGACGTCCTCGTCGGTCAGATACCCCCGCGCTTCCGCGAGGGGCATAATCCGCCGGCGGAGATCCTCGAACTGGGCCAGGGCCAGCTGCCGGCGGACGGCGTCACGCACCAGCTCGCTGCGGCTCCGGCCACTGCGGCGGGCAGCACGGGCCAACTGGCGTTCGAGGTCGGGATCGAGGCGGATCGTCAGGGCGGCGGTCTTCATGTCTTGCAATGTATGACATCGGACGCCCTCCAACAAGCGCCTGCTGCCGACCCTTCGCTGCGCTCGAGGCAGGCCCCTGGACGGCACCCCGTGCAGCCCCGCTCGAGGGGGCGACGGACAGCGGCGATCCCCCTACCGCTTCAGCGTGCTGTCGTAGAACGCCGCCAGGTCGTGCTTGAGCTGTGCCAGCGCCTGCGTGTGCAGGTAGATCATGTGTCCCGACTGGTAATTCGCCACGGTGATGTTGTTCACCAGCGACGAGTCGAGCCCCATGTGGTTCAGCACGTATTCGGTCTCGAAGAACGGACAGGCAAAGTCGAAGTAGCCGTTGGCCGAAAAGACCTTGAGGTACGGATTGCGTGACATCGCCTGGCGCAGGTCTTCCGCCACGTCGAGCATGTCCGCGCCGTGGTGGTGGTCGTCCCACGACGCGCCGACCACGCCGTAGTTGGTGGTGAGGTAGGTGCGGTCGCTGTGGTAACCGAGGCTATTGGCCAGGTAGTAGTTGAACGCCGAAGTGAACGGCCCGTTCACCGCGACATTGGCGGCGTCGTACTCCGGTGATTCGCCGGCATTGTCGACGTCGATCCCCTCGTAGCGCGCGTCAAGGCGAGCCACGGTGCGGCTCTCGCCGCGCAGCAGCTCCTTCTCGAAGTGATCCGGCCGCATCCGCAGGTCGGATTCGATCCAGTACTGCTTCGAGACGCCCGTGAGGTTCGCCAGTGCCCCGGCCATCGAATCCCGCTCGGCGGTACTGAGGCGCGACCCCTTGTCGAGCGCCTGCTGGTACGGCCCCAGGGCAAAGGCGCGCATCCGGTCCATGAACGCGGCGATGTCTGCCGGCTTGGGCGAGAGCTTGTCGTGATACCACGCTGTGGCCGCCATGGTCGGCAGGAACAGCTCGTACGGCAGGTCGAGCGAACGCTGCGGGCCCGAAAAGTCGCTGAACGCGTCGAGGAACGACGAGACGAGGACGATGCCGTTGAGCGGAATGCCGCGGTCGTCGAGCGCTTGGGAGAGCCCGGCGGAGCGCGTGGTGCCGTACGACTCGCCGAAGAGGAACTTCGGTGAATTCCAGCGGTTGTAGACGGTGATGTAGCGGGTGATGAAGTCGGCGAACGAGCGGACGTCGGGGTCGACGCCGAAGAAGTCCTTGCCGGTTCCCTTGCCCACGATGCGGCTCAAGCCGGTGGCCATCGCATCGACGAAGACCAGGTCGCTCTTGTCGATCAGGCTGTACGGGTTGTCGTCGACGCGGTACGGCGCCGGCGGTGTGGGCGCGGCGTCGACCGAGCTGACGCGCACCGGAGCGACCGACCCCATGTGGAGCCAGATGGTCGACGACCCCGGGCCGCCATTGTAGAGGAACGTGACCGGGCGCTTCTGCACGTCGGCGCCGTCCTCGGTGTAGGCCACATAGAAGAAGCTGCCGATCGCCTGGCCCGAGTCGTTGCGCACCAGCAGGTTGCCGGCGGTGGCGGTGTAGTGGATGACGTGGCCGTCGAGGGTGATCACGTGCTGCGTCACCGAGGTGGTTTCCGGCGGCACGGCGTTGGCGGCCGCGGTGTCGGGCGCTGATGCGGTGGCCTGTTGGGCAGCGAGCGGGGTGGCCTGTTGGGCGCCGAGCGGGGTGGCGATGACGGAGAAGATCGCGAGCGCGGTGGCGCCCAGCGGCGGCAGTCGAACGGGCACGATACGGCTCCTCTGCTGGAGGCAGTCGGTGCGGGATGGATCGGTTGCCGGTGAAGCTACTGCGCGCCGCGGGCGGCGGCGAGGGGACCAACGTGTGTCATCGTGAGCAGAGCAACCGCGCCGGCCCTGAGCGAATGCGAAGGGGCAGCAGTCGCGCAGTCGAGAGCCTGCCCCGAGCTGGTCGAGGGGACCTGCTGTTCGTGCCGCTGTGGACAACGGATTCCTCGAGCGGGGCCGCGCGGGGTGCCGTCCAACCGTCGGCGCGGAACTCGCGCGCGCCGGCGCGGCTACTATCTCGGCGTGATCAGCAAGCGCGCTGCTCAGACAGCCGCGCCTCCTCTGGCCGGCGCCCCCGCGCGGCTGCCGACTCTCCGTGGTATTGGTGCTGAAGGACACTCCCCGCCGCGACACACGCCCGCCCCCACAACGGGAGCGGTTCTGCGACGCATCGCTTCGCTCCCGCTGCGGTTGCTGGCGTCACGCGGCCTTCTCCTGCGGTGGATCGCCCGCCGGTGCTGCGTCACCGTTCGTCGCTGTCACCAGTGCTGGTGAGGGAATCGGCACCGGCGCCGGTTTCACCCCGTTCCGGCGGGGCGCGCCGACGTTGATGGCGCTCTCCCACGCCGCCAGCTGCTCGGCGTCGCCCTCGAACCGGTTGCGGTTGAAGCCATCGAGGATCCGCACCAGGTCGACCGCCCGCGACGTTGCCTCGTCGAGTTCGGCGGAGGCGCCGACGTGCTTGGCGCGCGCCAGGTTCGCGGCCTGCGACTGGGCGTCGAGTGTCGCGACCGCCGTACCGAGGTCGTTGACGAAAGAGGCGCCGAGCCCGAGGGGGACGAGTGCATCCTTGTTCGCCGTGGCGATGTCGAGCATCGTCTTGGCGAACGGGATGAACAGCTGGTACGACCGGTGATCCGGCGGCAGTTCCACGCCGAGCTTTGCCGCGGTACCGGTGGCGTCGAGCGCGGCGGCCACCCGATAGAGGTGCCGCAGCCGCTCGGTGACGCCGACCCGCAGCCCCTGCCGCTGCAGGGTGGCGACGTGCTCGTCGGCCCGTCCCTTCTGCTGCTGGGAAACCAGTGGATCGCTCAGCGCCACCTCGGTTGCGAGCGCTGCCACCTGGGCGGTGTAGCCCGGGTCGTCCGACATCTGCGCCTGGCAGAAGTGGAGCGCCCGCGTCGCCATCGCCATTCTCCTGCGTGTTGGTGCTTTCATCGTTTCTCCCCGCCCCGGAGTCCGGGGCTGCGGCACGTGGCCGCGTGTGCGAAGTGCGCCCGTGTCGGGCCTGGTGCACCGTCCGCGTTCGGGACGGTCGCGGGCGGGGTGACGCGAGCGGCGTGCCAGAAATGGCCGGAACGACCGTTTGCACCTGATCGGCCCAGTGCGTGGCGTGCAAGTCGTTGTGGTGCCGGGCGTTGCAAGTGACCACCCGGGCGCTGCAAGCGACCACCGGAATCGTGACGGCGACCTCCGGAGTTGTGTCAGTGTCCTTGCCATGGGACACTCTGTCCTCGAATCAGGACACTCGAAGGTCGGCTGCGCGGGGATTGTGCTGGTCTGGCGACGCTGCATTGCGCGGTGCGTGCCGGTGCGGCGGGGTGTGAATGTCGAGTGTGAGGGTGTGTACGCGGAGTGCCGAGGTCTGTGTGGATACCGGGAGGGTGCTGCGCGGGGAGCGGGACCCTCGGTGTGGATACCGGGCGGGTCTGCGCGCGGACCGGGACCCTCGGTGTGGGTACCGGGCGGGTCTGCGCGTGGAGCAGGGCGGTGACAAGGCGGAGCGGTGCGGTGAGAACGCCGAGCGACGCGGTCGGTGCGGAGAGCGGGGTGGTGTGCGCGCGTTGTGATGTGGTCGCAGCGCAGACCTGGACGGTCGGTGCGGGTACCGCCAAGGTGTGAACCGGGAGTCCGGCGGTCGGTGTGACGAGCGGGGCGGTGTGCCCGCGGAGTTGGACGGTCGGTATGGTGAGCGGGGCGGTGTGCCCGCGGAGCTGGACGGTCGGTATGGTGAGCGGGGAGTGCGAGGGTCGGTGCGGCGAGCGGGACCCTCGGCGCGCATACCGGGCCTGTCGGAGGGCGGAGCGGGCGGGTGGCGACGCGGATCTCCAGGGCCTGTCATCGTGAGCGGAGCAACCGCGGAGCGGTTGCGAAGTCGAACGACCCGCTGTTGTCAGGGCTGTAGCAGCAGGTCCTTCGACTGCGCGAGCGCTGCGCGCTCGCTTCGCTCAGGATGACACTCGTGAACGGCCGGCGTCACTGCGTCGACCCCAGCGGTGGCACAGCCTATTTCTTCATCAGCTCCCGGACCGCCGCCTCGATCTGCTGATCCCGGCCGGCCGTCATCACCGCCGGATCCATCGGCACCTTGATGTCCGGCTCCAGTTGCGTCCCCTCGGCGAACTTGCCGTCCGGCATCCGCCAGGCGCCCATCGGGATCCCGAACACCAGCGACGGATCGATCTGGTTCTCCCACCACACGAAGGTGCCGGTCCCGGCGATCGGCATGCCAAGCGTCTTGCCGATGTCCTTCAGCTTGTAGGCCAGCGGGAAGAGGTGGCCGTCGGAATAGTCACCCTCGTTGATCAGCACGATCGACGGCTTGATCCACTTGTTGCCGGGCTCGAACCCGACCAGCTGTCCGTGCGGGATGATGTCGAAATACTTCTTGCCGCTCAGGAAGTCGGAGAGTTGCTCGTGGAGGTTGCCGCCGCCGTTGAACCGGGTGTCGACGATCACCGCGTCCTTGTTCCAGCCGCGGCCCATGATCTCGTCGAACACCGTGCGCATGCTGGCGTCGTCCATCGCGCGGACGTGCACATACGCCAGCCTGCCGCCCGAAAGTGAATCGACCTCGTGCCGGCGCTGCTTGACCCAGCGCTCGTACAACAGGTTGTTCTCGGCGCCGCCGCTGATCGGTGTGAGGCGTTCGTCCCAGCGGGTGTTGGTCCTCGGGTCGAGCAGCGAGACCAGCGTCGGCTTGCCGACCTTGCGGTTGAGCAGCATGGAGAAGTCCATTGACGGCGTGATCGGCACGCCATCGATCGCTTCGAGAACGTCGCCGCCGGCGATCTTCGAGGTGGCGTTGTCGGCGGGGCCGGCTTCCACCACCTCCGCGATCTTCATCCCGTCACCGGTCCAGGTGAAGTCGTAGAGCAGCCCCAGCGCCGCGGTCTGGTCGGTGTTCGGCTTGCCGGCGCGGTAGCCGGCGCCGGTGTGCGAGACGTTCACCTCGCCCAGCATCTCGCTCAGCATGTCGGCGAAGTCGTAGTTGTTGTTGATGTACGGCAGGAAGCGGTGGTAGGTGCGGTAGTAGTAGTTCCAGTCGACGTTGGTGATCTCGGGATAGATCAGCTTCTCCTCGAACTGCCGCCAGGCGTGGTCGAAGATGTAGCTCCGCTCGTCGGCAGTGTTGAGGATCATCTCGCCATCGGGGCTGACAGGGGTGACCTTGCCGTCGTCGGTGGCGATGGTTTCGACCTTCCCGTCGGCCAGGACGAAGAGGAACTTGCCGTCCTTCGAGAGTTCCATCGACGCGTTGTCGGCGCCCAGCTTGACAAAGAGCCTGGTCTCGTGGGTGCGCGGCTCGGTGACCCAGAGGTCGTTGCCTTTGTCGAAACTGGTGAGGTAGTAGAGCTTCTCGCCGTCCTTCGACAGCACCCAGTCGCTGAGCGGCGAGGTGTTGACGGTGAGGCGTTTCTGGCGGTCGTCGATGTTGACGGAGTCGATGCGGATCGGCTGCACCGCGGTGTCGGCCGCCGGCTTGGCCGCTTTCGATGTGTCTGTTGTGGTCTTCTTGCTCGAATCCTCCAGCTGTTTTGCCACTTCGAGCTGTTCCTTGCTGAGCTGGAAGCGGTCCCACGCCGCGTGGTCGAAGAACTTGACGTAGACGTCCGAGCTGGTGAGCCCGCCGCCCTGGCTCCAGGTCCCTTCGCGGTCGGAGGCGAAGATCATCGCCTTGCCGTCGAGCACCCACTTGGGGCGATAGTTGTCGTAGCCGCTGTGGGTGAGGTCGCGGATCCCACCGGTGCCGTCGGCGGCGACGAGGCCGACTTCCGGGGTGAAGATCCGGTCGGGGAGCCCGTACGAGACGAGGAACCACTTGCTGTCGGGCGACCAGGCGTAGTACTGGTCGCCGTCGGCGTACGAGTAGTTGTGCTCGGCGCCGAGTATGGTGCGCGACTGGTGGGTGGCGAGGTTGATCACCTTGAGCACCACGCGGTCTTCGAGGTACGCCACTTCCTTCCCGTCGGGGGAGAAGGTGGGCTGGTATTCCTCGTGCTTCGTGGCGGCGACGGGAGTTTCCTTGAGCACGGTGGACGTGAAGAAGTACGGCTCATCCTTGCGGACGATCGACGTCTCGTAGACCTCCCAACTGCTGTCGCGCTCCACGGCGTAGACCAGCGACCGGCCGTCGGGGGAGAAGTTGACGCTTCGTTCCTGCCAGGGCGTGTTGGTGATCCGCTTGGTGACGCCGGTCTCGATGCTGGAGACGAAGATCTCGCCGCGGAAGACGTAGGCGAATTCCTTGCCGTTGGGCGAGAGGGTGGCCTCGGTGAAGCCGCTGTTGACGGGGACCACCTTGTCGATGCCGTGGCGGCCGTCTTCGGCGATGCGGACGGCGAGCTTCTTCGGCTCGTTGCCCGGGGCCATGGTGTAGATCTCGCCGTCGTAGGCAAAGGAGAGAGTGCCATTGCTGGCGCGGGTGAGGAAGCGCACCGGGTTGCGGGTGAAGTGGGTCACCGCGCTGTGCTGCGCCGGATTGCTGAGCGAACTCTTCCAGACGTTGAACGAGCCGCTCTCCTCGCTCAGGTAGTAGAAGCCGTTGCCGTCGGCGTCGAAGACCGGGTTGCGGTCTTCGCCGGCGAAGTGGGTGAGCTGCTGATACTGCTTCGTCGCCATGTCGTAGAGCCAGACGTGGCGGGTGGCGCTCGAGGTGGCGTGCTTGCGCCACTGGTTCTCGTAGCTGGTGACGTTCTCGTAGAGCAGCTTGTTGCCGGCGGCGTTGGTGGTGGCGTTGTCGGCGGTGACCGGCAGCACCATCGAGACGCGCCCGCCGGAGGCCGGCACCGACCAGAGCTGCGCCATGACGCCGGGGAACTGTGCGTCGGTGG
Source organism: uncultured Gemmatimonadales bacterium (assembly GCA_963697065.1). Lineage (GTDB taxonomy): Bacteria > Gemmatimonadota > Gemmatimonadetes > Gemmatimonadales > GWC2-71-9 > Palsa-1233. Next base: position 688,999 of record CAVOMQ010000001.1, on the reverse strand, counting down.
AGAGCTCCTGGCGGTAGGCGGTGAAGAGGACGGCCTTGTCGTCGGCGGTGAACGACGAGGGGATCTCGCCGGTGGAGTTCCAGGTGAGGCGCTTCGCTTCGCCGCCGGTCGAGGGCATCACGAAGATGTCGAAGTTGCCGTAGCGGTCGCTGGCAAAGGCGATCGACTTGCCGTCGTGGCTCCAGACCGGGTACGACTCGTACGACTCGCCGAGGGTGAGGGCGTGGGCGTCGCCGCCGGTGGCGGGGACGGTGTAGATGTCGCCCTGGTAGCTGAAGGCGATGGTCTGGCCATCGGGGGAGATGGCGGGGTAGCGGAGCCAGAGGGGTGGATCAGTGGCGCGAGGCGGATGCGGCGCCAAGGCGCGGGTGCCGAGGGAGAGGGGGAGCAGCAGGCCGGCGGCGAGCCAGCGCGTGGTCCGGGGGGTTGCGAGCATCGGGCGAGTCTCCGCGGGGTGGCGTGGCACGACGAGGAGTAGAGAGTACGGTCGGGGGGGCGGGTGGGGGAAGGGCTGGCGGAGTCGGCATGGAGCGCGGCGGCGGGCGGTTCGCCCGGCGTTCCGGTTCGTCGCCGTAGATTCTCCGGCCGGGTTCGTCGTACGGCATCCCGTTCCATGGAGGTCGACATGCGCCGCAACTATGTGGTTGTCTCCGGGGTGGTTTTCGGCATGGTCGCTGTCGCGCAGGCACTTCGCGCGCTGAACCATTGGCAATTGCAGGTCGGCCCGGTGCAGGTGCCGGTGTGGGCGTCGTGGGTGGCGCGCTTCATTGCGGCGAGTCTCTGCGTGTGGGCGTTCGGGCAGCCCAAAGCGTAGCGCGATTCCGGAAACACCGGCGAGGGGGCAATGGAACAGGCGATCCTGCTCGAGATGGTGACGCAGAACCGGTACACCAGCTCGTTCGCGTTCAACCGTATCACGGCGGAGAATGCTCGCTATCGGGTCAACGATCGTGCCGCATCGGTGGGATTCATCTATCGGCACCTGGGCGAGACGCTGTGTCGATTCGGCAACTTTCTCGGTGCGCCCAGTGACGTCGTCAATACGACGATGGGTCGACAGGACGAGGGGGAGGAGTTCGATCTCGCCACCAGCCGGCAGTTGGTGGAGCAGGGCTACCAGATGCTCGAACGGGTCATTCGTGAGACCACCGCAGAAGGATGGCTCGAGACGGTGGACACGCCGTTCTTCGGCACGGTGTCGAAGGCGCGGATGTTCGCGCACGCGCTGTTCCATACGTCGCACCACGCCGGGCAGATCTCGTTGACGCTGTCGCGAGGGGGGTAGGGCGCATGCGTTTTCTTGCGCCATCGATGCGACAGCAACGACCGCAGTAGCTTGACTGAGTCCAGGCTTTCCCTATGATCGCGAATGCAATCCCCTTCCGTTCGTTGCCCCGGCACGATGCCGCGGCAAGTCAGCGGTGTTCGGCTGGCTGGTACCGCCAGCTGCCTGCCATGTGTTACCTTCCACGGTACTACAAACAGTGGGTAAGCTCCGCCGTGGAGGGTTCATCTTCGTGACATGGAAGGGCGATCACCCACCCCGCCACGTTCACGTCTATTGCGACGGCGAGTTCGTGGTGAAATGGGATCTCGAGAACTGGCTACCCATGAAAGGCGAAGCCACCGATCGGATCCGACGCCTGATCGCTGAACTGCAGGAGGAGGGAGCGCTGTGAAGATCACCGCCGTGGAGGCGAACAACCGCAAGAAGGTGTTCGAGGTCCGCACCGCCCGCGGCACGCTTGACTATCCCTATGCCAGGCTCGATGTCATGCCGACGAGCGCGGACCGCGTCGTCGATGTCTATCCCGATCCTGAAGCCGGCCGCGAAGCTTTCACCTACCAGCTGGAGTCCGGGTCGGAGGACACCGTCCATCTCGACGCCGTCCTCGAATATCACGAAGATCCCGCGTACCTGAACGATATCCTCATGTATCGCCTCACGCTGGAGGCCCGCAAGGCGATCGAGCAGAGCGATCTTGCCAAGCGGGAGGTAGTCCGCCGACTCGGCACGTCTCCCAGCCAGCTCTATCGGCTCCTCGATCCGGGGAATTCCGCGAAATCGGCCGGGCAGCTGCTGGCGCTGCTCCACCTGCTGGGGCGCGAGGTGGAGGTGGTGGTCCGGCCCGCAGCAGCGCGCAGGCCGGAGAGGGGGAAACGGAAGCGCAAGGTCCCCTCGACCGGTGGCTCCCGCGAACCAAGCGATACCAGCAGCCATCGTTAGTATGGTTTACTGGCTAGACCATACTAACGGGCAGTCCCTGGTATGGTTTGTTGACCAAACCAGGGGCTTTCGTGGCACCGCGCGGCGCCGTGCTGACGCTGTGACAAACGCCTGCTGACCGAGCGGTCATTACGCTGCACTTCGCGTTCCGCTCTTTGTGGTGGGTGGCGGTTTCCCCGCTCGCCGTCATCGCTGGCTCATTGCACCGCAGCTGCTGGCCGCGGCGTGGGGTGCTTATGTCGAGGCGATGCCGGGTCTCATCTGTCCGCTCACGCCCCTGGAGAACGCACTCGCATTGCGAGCGGGTGGCGCGGGCTACCGTGGTGACTTCATCGCGCATTACCTGGTCCCGATCATCTATCCGGACGGTCTCACGCGGACAGCCCAATGGCTGCTCGCCGTATTTGTCGTTGCGATCAACGTGGCCGCGTACCTGTGGCCGCGGCGGCGACGCGAGCGTCGTGCGAGCGTGGTGGGGTAGCCGCCGCCCTCGGTGGGTCTGCTTGCCGAGCTCGGGTTCAAAACCCGAGCGGCCGACAATCATGGCGTTCAAGCCTGTTACAGACCGCGCACCTGCGGGGCGGTCGGGAGTATATCGTTGTTCACCGATCAACCCGGAAGGGCGCACGATCGCGCCGTCCCCGGGATCGCCGCCCATCCTATCGCCACAGGAGTCAACTACCATGCGGCAAACGAGAGTTCCGGTGCCCGTCGGGCCCCTGCTCCTTCTGATGTTCCTGCTGGTCCCGCTGGTCTTCACGCCGGTGCTGTACGGGGAGAGTGCTCCCACGGCCAGTCCCGCGCGCGGTCCTGCGGTGCCCACCGAGCCCCAAGGCCAGCATTGGTGGCTGTGCCGGTATCATGTTCTGAAGGATCCCAACCGACCTGTGTCGGGGAGCCTGATGTATTACGCGCTGATCGTTTCAGGTGATGCCACGCCGAACAACATGGCGGAGCATTTTGTCGGGTATGTCCGGCAGAACTACCCGGCCGTGAAGGACGAGACGATCCTGCAGGCCTATTGCGCGAGAAGCCCCGACGACGCCCCGGGCCGGGCAAACGCGATGGACATGTTGCAGCAACAATGGGCCTCGAGTCACACCGAGGCGATCAACATCAAGTGGACCGACTCGCCAGCGGAGAATGCGGCGATCGACGCGAACGCGGCATCAGCAGCGGCGGCGGCAGCGGTGCCAACGGCGGCGGCAAATGAACGGTACGTGTTCTGCCAATCAGAGTGGGCCCCCGCAACAAGCGACGCCACCGGGACCGTCATGTATGTCAGCGATGTCTTCCCGGCAGACATGCCGCCGCCACTGACGCGAACGGGGGGACATCCGTTGCCCCCGAACGCCAATTCGGCGCAGATCAACAGGATCAGTGCGCTCCAGGCTTCGTTCTTTGCGTTCCTCCAGAAGCGATATGGCTACAAGGATTCGGGCGGTTATCCCGTCAGCTGCGCCGCGGGCTTTCCGCCGACCGCCGGGGGGCTCCAGTCGGCGCAACACAACAAGCAGACCACGGAGGACGGGGTCAAACAACGCAAGGGGCAGGTCGTCGAGACCGGCTGGAAAGACCAGTAGGCGTCGGGTCAGGATGCTTCCCCGGCTTCCAAGCGCCGGACCATCCGCTGGCGCCCCATCGGGGTCAACCGCGCTGGTAAATGCATGTTCGCTGAGCCGTCAAGTGAGTCGGTTGGTGGTTTCGCCACTCCCAGCTTCACCTGCTATGGCTCAGCGAAGAACGTCCTCATCATCCAGGCAGAACGCTGGCGATCACGTACTCACTCTCGCGCAGTCGCGTCGGGTCCCCCTGCACCTGTCGCCGTTGCCCCCCTGGTATAGTTCCCCATGCCCTCCCGGCTAGCCCCGTGACCCGCCCCCCCGCCTACTTCGGCATGCCGATCGCCGACTTCGTGACCCGGAGCCCCGCCGAGCTCCTCGGCACGCTCACGGCCAACAGCGAATACGACGTCGAGCTGGCCCAGCGCGGCGCCTGGGAAGCGAGTGCCGCGATCCTGCGCACCGCACTCGCCGGCATCGACGGCTATCTCTACCTCGAATTCGACGTGCCGCGCCTGGGGAGCCGGATCGACGCGGTGGTGATCTCCGGGCCGGTGATCTTTCCGATCGAATTCAAGGTCGGCGAAGAGCACTTTCCCGCCAGTGCGGTCAACCAGGCGTGGGACTACGGCCTCGATCTCAAGAATTTCCATCGCGCCAGTCACGACGTCGCTGTCCTGCCCATTCTGGTCGCCACCGAAGCCGGCGATTCCGACGCCGAGTGGGAGCCGCCCCATGCCGACGGCGTCCGGCGTCCGTATCGTTGCAACAGCGCGGGCCTCCCCGACGCGCTCCGCCAGGGACTCGCCCTCGCGGGCGGTACCGCGATCGATCCGGTGGAGTGGGGCGAGTCGCCGTATCATCCCACGCCGACCATCATCGAGGCGGCCCAGGCGCTCTATGCCCAGCACTCGGTCGAGGCGATTTCACGCCACGACGCCGGGGCGCGGAATCTTGCCGTCACGTCGCGCTGCGTCGAGGAGCTGATTGAAGCGGCCCGCGCCGGCCATCACAAGTCGATCATCTTCGTGACCGGCGTGCCGGGCGCGGGCAAGACGCTGGTCGGCCTCAACGTCGCCACGCAGCGGCGTGATGTGGACTCCGACACCCATGCGGTCTTTCTGTCGGGTAACGGGCCGCTGGTCGCGGTCCTGCAGGAGGCGTTGGTCCGTGACGAGCTTGGCTCGGCGCAAGTTGGTGGACAAGTCGGCCCGCAAGGGCGCCATTGCCCAGCCGGTGAAGCAGTTCATCCAGATCGTGCATCACTTTCGCGATGCCGCCATCAGGAGTGACCTGCCGCCCAGCGACCACGTGGCGATTTTCGACGAGGCGCAGCGCGCGTGGGACCTCGCCGCCACGTCGAACTTCATGCTGCGGCGCAAGAAGATCGCCGGCTTCAACCAGTCCGAGCCGCAATTCCTGATCGGCTACATGGACCGGCACCAGGACTGGGCGGTCATCGTCTGCCTGGTGGGCGGTGGCCAGGAGATCAATGCCGGCGAAGCGGGGATTGCGACCTGGCTCGATGCGGTGCGCGACTTCTACCCGCACTGGCAGGTGTTCATCTCGCCGCGACTGAAGGATTCGGAATACGACGCGATGGCGAGCATCGAGCATTTGCCCGACACGACCGTGGTGCGCCGGAATCCGGACCTGCACCTGGCGGTGTCGATGCGTTCGTTCCGGGCCGAGCGGGTGTCGGAGTTCGTGAAGTCAGTGCTGGACTTGGATGTGGCGGGTGCGTCGGAGTTGTTGCGAGAGATCACCGGGCGCTATCCCATCGCGCTGACACGCGATCTCGAGCGGGCAAAGGAGTGGATTCGCGAGCGGGCGCGCGGCAGCGAACGGTATGGCCTGGTGGCCTCGTCGGAGGCGATGCGATTGAAGCCGCACGCGATCGACGTGCGGGTGAAGACCGACCCGGTGCACTACTTCCTCAACCCCGCCACCGACACGCGCTCGTCGTATTACATGGAGGACCCGGCCACCGAGTTCCAGATCCAGGGGCTGGAACTCGACTGGGTCTGCATGACATGGGACGCGGATCTTCGCCGAGTGGGCTCAACGTGGAAACACTTCCAGTTTCGGGGCGGCGCCTGGCAGCGGCGGAACAAGGAGGTCGCGCAGCGCTACCTGGTCAATGCGTATCGGGTGCTGCTGACCCGGGCCCGGCAGGGGATGGTGATCTTCGTGCCGCCGGGCGACGCGGACGATCACACGCGGCTGCCAGCGTTCTACGATCCGACGTTCGAGTACCTGGCGGGAGTGGGGATTTCGAGAGTGTAGACAGGACCGCGTTTTTCGGTCCAGCTCGCCACGTGGCCCCCTTCTCGGTCACGCTCCGCCACGAAACATTGGATCCATGGCCCGGCGCCAACCCCGTGGCCTCGACAACTACCGTGCGCAAGTCTTGCCCGCCGAGATGCAGCGTCGATACGGGCTCGCCTGGCTGGATGCCTGTGGAGACGATGAGCCGCTGGTTCGCGCCCGCAGCGCCGGTCGCTCGCCTGCCGAATTCGTCGCTTGGTGGGGCGAGAAGTACGACCTGATCGAGCAGATCAGATTTCTGGTAGGTGCGCTGCCCGGCACGTGACAACACGCGAGCCGGTGTCTTACCGCGCAACGGGTCCCTCGTGCGCGAAAGAGAGATCTCCGCCGCACCGACCTCCCCGCAGGTCTCTACTCCTGCCACGCCGAATGGACAATTGAATCCATGACCAATCGCCCGGTTGTGGACTTCAGCTATATGACGCCTGCAGCGCGCATCGCACTCGCCGAGTAATTCTGGGACAGCCTCGATGCGGCGACGCCGCCGTTTCCGGCGGAAGATGTAAAGGAACTGCGGGAACGACGCACCCGATTGGACGAAGCACCGCCCGGCAAGCCCCGGCAGGAAGCTCTCGACGATCTGGAGAAGTGCGGCGGATGACACCGCGTTCTTCGGCCCATCGCCTCCGACGAGCGCGCCGCCGGCTATGTTGGAGATCGCGGGCAATGCGTGCCGTACGACATCTCGACCGTCCTGACTGTTCAATGTCCCGGTTCCCCGGGGTGCCGCAAGTATAGCGGGAAGCCCCCTGGCCGGATTTCAATCAATGGATTCGCCCGAGGCAGGGCGCCCCGCCACTTCATCGGCCCCGGCATCCCGCCATCTGGCCCTTGCGCCGTCTTCGCGGCGCGGTAGGCTTTTGGCCTCTCAAAGGACTCGACCATGCGGATCCGTTGCGCGGCCCTCGTGACGACGTGCGTGTTGGCGGCGTGCAGCAGCGGCAACAACACGACCGGGCCGGGTTGTTCGGTGACCGCCGTGGCCGTCACGGCACCCGCGAGCATCATGCAGTCATTCTCGGCGACGCTCACGGCGACGGTCACGCCGACCAACTGCACCTCGGTCGCGGTGGCGTGGGTTTCGAGCAATCCGGCAATTCTCACCGTCGATTCGACCGGCACGATCACCGGGATCACCGTCGGCGGACCGGTGACCATCACGGCGGCGGCCGGGGGAAAGACCGGTACCGCGTCGATCTCCGTGGTCAAGGCGCCGGTGGCCAACGTCGTCATCGAGCCGGATTCGGGTGTCGTGCAGGTCGGCGACGTCTTCAGCTTCGTCGCCCACACGTATGCGTCCAACGGAAAGGAGATCACCGGCTATCCGGCGACGTGGTCCACGTCCTCGCCCAACGGTGGGGCTGCGACGATCAACACCACCGGCACAGCGCTCGGAGTCGCCGTGGGCGGCCCGATCATCGTCAATGCCATGGCGGGCGACGTGATCGGAACCACCAAGCTCTTCATCGTGCGCGGAAACCGGTTGATGTTCTACTGGAACGGCATGCTGGCACCCACCAATTTCACGCCCGACGCGAATTTCAGCAGCGGTCACAACGGCATCAGCGGGCTCACACTGTCCTATGCGGCGCCCACGGGGTACACCAGCTTCGTCAACAACTACTCGCGGGGACCCGGCGAAACCGACATCGGATTCGTGACGTCGTACGGCGCGGCCAACGGCGGGACTTGCGCGACGACCAGCAGCAACAACGGCGCGGCGACCATCAATTGCTACGACAAGACCGGTGCGGCAACGCAGAGCCAGTTCGACTACGTCATGCTGGGTTCGGCGGCGCTTGCCAACCGATTTGCCTACGCGTTCGTCGACGACAGCGCGCCGACCGGCTCGGTCGTGCCGGCGTCGTTCGCGCGATACTCGTCATCCGGTCGTCCGATCACCGTGACGTCGCCGGCCACCGGCACGTATGTCGTCACGTTTGCCCGGCTCGGGGTCTCGACAGTGAGCATGGAACCTGACGCCATCATGGTCGGCAACGCGGGGTCGGGGAATGCCCAGTGCCAGGCGGGCGGCTGGGCTGATGCAGACCCGGACCTCAATGCGACAGTCTACTGCTTCACGCCGACGGGAGTGCCCCGGAACGCCACATTCAACATTGCGCTGATCAGTCGTGGCGCCGAAACCGGCGAGTTCGTCGGGTTCGTTGATGCCAACCAGCCCTCGGCGACCGCGACGTACACCGCGACGAATTCGGCCGTGGCCGACGCCATCTTCGTGCGGTACCAGGTGAGCGTGACGCGGACAGGAGTCGGGGCCTACTCGGTCCGGATGCCGTATCTCGGCGGTCGCGTCGATTTCCAGGTGGCGGCAGTCGGCGCCACGCCGCGGCGTTGCGCCATGGTGAACTGGTTCCCCGACGCCACCGGCGTCACGGCGTTGGTGGCGTGCGCCGACGTCAACGGCGTGGCCACCGACAGCCGCTTTGAATTGGTGGGATTCCAGTAAGTCCGGCTGCCGGCCCGCTACCTTCTCGGCACGTACTGCATCGCGACCGTCCCCGAGCCCAGCTCCACCTGTCCCACCAGGTCGAGATCGATCGGCTTCGACAACCCGGCGAACAACGCCGGTCCGTGGCCCACGATCCTCGGATGCACCATCAGTTCGTACTCGTCGATCAACCCCAGCTCCGCCAACGCCAACGGCAGTGTTACCCCACCCGTGAGCAATCCTTTCCCCGGTGCGTCCTTGAGCCGCTGAACCGCGGTCCGCAGATCGCCGCGCAGCAACTCCGCGTTCCAGTCCACGTGCCCCAGCGTGCTCGACACGACATACTTCTTTGCCGAGTGGATCGTCCGGGCGAAGGGCGCCATCCAGTCGTCCATCCAGTCTGGCCGTATCCCCGTCTCCGCCACCGGCCGCCATGCCTCCTCCATCATCTCGTATGTGACCCGGCCAAAGAGCAGCGCATCAGCTCGCTCGATGCTCTCGGCCGCGTGACGATGCAATGCTTCATCCGGATTCGCGGCCCGATGATCGCAGCAGCCGTCGAGGGTGACGTTGATGGAGTATCGAAGTGGTTGCATTACGCCTCTCCACTATTCGCTTGTGTTGAACCGGCGTCGCGACGTGGGTACCTCGTCGCGCCGCCAGGGATCGCATCGTCTGCTGAACGGGGGTCGCGACGGGGGATACCTCTTGCGCCGCAGGTCGCAGGTACCCTAATCGAGGGGCGTTGTTCCTCCAATGCGACCTTGGCGGCGCTGCGAGGTACCCCCGTCGTGACCCCCGCGTCCATGAAACGTGCGCTTGGGTGACAGTGTCGAAAGGGGCGGGGCGACGAGGGAGCCGCGCACCGGCGAGGGCGCGCGCTCCCTGGCATTTCGACTCTGGTGCAAGCGGGAGGTAGGCGGAGGCTCCGGAATGGTCTGTCGGCGGTTCCCCGGACAGTCGGCGGAAGTCGCGACGGGGGTACCTCGCCGCGCCGCCAGGGGAGCATTGGAGGAACAACGCCCCTCGACATTGGTGCCTGCGACCCGCGGCGCAAGAGGTGGCCCCCGTCGTGACGTCCCGCGGGCGCTGCGAGGTATCCCCCGCCGCGACGCCCGCGTATCGACGAACTGCCACATCGCCCTACCGCCCCATCCTCACCCGCGCCATCGCCGCCCGCAACCGCGCCTCACCTGCTGCCGCCTCCTGCGCCATCTGCTTATAGACCGCCGCCTCGGCCGCAGTCGGCGCCGCATACGCCATGTCGATGTCGCCGGCGAGCAGGGCGAGATGGGTCCGCATCTTGGGCTCGTGCACCAGGTCGCCCTCGCTCGACGTGATCGACAGCTGCACGAGCGAGTCGATCGCATCGGTGAGCGGCGCAAGTGCCGCCGAATCGCGCCCTGCCTTCGATAGACTATCGCGCAAGGCAATTGCAGCATTGAGCGCGGTGTCGAGCGAGTCGAGCGATGCGTGCACCTGGAGTTCGAGCGCCAGCCGTTGCCGGAGCGCCTCGGGACTCACGTGAATGCGCGGGTCGAGCGACACCTCGAACGGCGCCGTCAACTTCGTCCCGCCGTAGTCGAGCACGACGCGATAGCTCCCGGGCACCACCGGTGGGCCATCGACAACATTTGCGATGTCCGCGTCTTCCGGCGCCTGGAATCCGGTGACTTCGGCGGCCTCGGTGTAGCGCAGGTCCCACTGGAAGTGGTTCATCCCCGGCTTGATGGCGGTGAGATGGTCGAGCCCCTTGGCACGCTGCACGCTCGTCGACTCCGAATCGGGAACGTTCTTCCACTTGGCGTCGGACGTGTCCTTGAGATGCAGGTGGAACGCGCGGATCACGGCGCCGGTCGAATCGGTGAACGTGAGTGTCACCGGCGTCGAGCCGGTGTAGCTCTTGGGGATCTGGAAGAAGATCCGCGCACCGAACGGCGGGTTCTCGCCGGCGTCATGGGGCGCGTCATCGTCGCCCGGGCCGCCGAACGCATGCGTCAACCAAGCGCGCTCCGGAGCGAACAACGCCGCGCTATCGGCGGGTGGCGCCGTCCGGTGCGTCATCTGCTCCAGCAACGTGACGTTGTCGAGAATCCAGAACCCGCGCCCGTGCGTTGCGATCGCCACGTCGCCCTGCTGTTTGTCGATCGCGATCCCGCGCACCTGCACCGCTGGAAGGTTGAGTGCCAAGCGGTGCCAGCTCGCGGCACCATCCAGGCTCACGTACACCGTGGTCTTCGTGCCGAGGAAGAGAAGATCGGCGTCGGCGGGGTCCTGACGGATCACGAACACGTACTCGTCTTTCGGCAGCCCGGTCGTGATCGGCGTCCAGTGCCGGCCGAGGTCGGTGGTCTTGAAGACGTATGGGGAGAAGTCGTCCCACATGTAGCGTTGCGCGGTGAGATACGCCGTGTTGCGATCGACGTGTGACGGCTGGATCGAGCTGATGTTCGACCACTTCGGCAACGTGGGTGGCGTGACGTCGCTCCAGTGCGCACCGCCATCGGTGGTTACGTGCACCAGGCCGTCGGCCGAGCCCGCCCAGACGGTGCTGTCGGCACCGGGGACCGGCGCGATTGCGGAGACGTTCGGGTAGACCTCGGCTCCCGACTGATCGATGTCGATCGGGCCGCCGGTGGGCGCTTCAGTGGCGGGATCGTTCCGGGTCAAGTCGGGGCTGATCTTCTTCCACGATGCTCCGTGGTCGTCGCTGCGCATCACGAACTGCGACCCGATGAGCAGCTCGTTCGAATCATTCGGTGAAAAGAGAATCGGATGGGTCCAGGCCCAGCGATACTCCAGCTCGGCCGACGACGCGGCGTCGCGGTAGTACGGCCACGGGCTCACGCTCCGGAGCTCGCCGGTTGCCTGATCGTACGTGACGAAGACGCTGTAATAGTCGGCGCCGAACGTGATCTCCGGATTCCCCGGTTGCGGCACCGTGGGCGTGCTCTCGCCGTCGGCCGCGAACTTCCAATCGCGCGACGAGATCTGGCCGTCGAACGACGCGCTCGGCCCCTCGGTGGCCCCTTCGTCCTGCTGGGCGCCGTAGAGATGGAACGGAAAGCGGTCGTCGATGTTGACGTCGTAGAACTGGCCGGTGGGCTGGTTGTCTTCCGAGCTCCACGTCTTGCCGCCGTCGGTCGAGACCGTGGCGCCGCCGTCGTTCCCCTCGAGGAGGATTTCCGGATTGTCGGGGTTGATCCAGATGGTGTGATTGTCACCGTGCGGCGGGCTGAGCTGGGTGAAGGTGCGGGCGCTGTCGTGGGAGACGTAGAGCGCGTCGACCTCCGGCATGTAGACGGTGTTGGGATCGGTGGGATCGACGAAGATCGCCATGTAGTAGAACGCGCGCTGGCGGAGCTTCCATTCCTCGTTGACGCGCTTCCACGTGTTGCCACCGTCGTCCGACCGGAAGACGCCGCCGTCCTTGGCTTGAATGGCAACGTAGACGACGTTCGGCGCGCTGGCGGAAACGGCGACGCCGATCTTGCCCAGCAATCCCGGTGGCAGCCCGGGGTTGCGCGAGATGTTGGTCCAGTGTTCGCCGCGATCGACCGACTTGTAGAGGCCGCTCCCCTGGCCGCCGCTCGACAATGACCACGGTGTCCGGTATGCCTGCCAGGTGGCGGCGTAGAGCACGTCGGGGGCGCCGGGCTGCATCACCAGGTTCACCACGCCGGTACTGTCGTTGATGAACAGCACCCGCTTCCAACTCTTGCCGGCGTCAGTCGACTTGAAGACGCCGCGATCGCTGTCGGGGACGAAGACATGGCCCAACGAGGAGGCATAGACCACGTCGGGATCGTTCGGGTCGACGATGAGGTTGCTGATGGTGTGCGTCTGTTCGAGCCCCGCTGCGTGCCACGTCTTGCCGCCGTCGGCCGAGCGGAAGACGCCGTCGCCGGTGATCATGTCGCCGCGGATGTCGCTCTCGCCGGTGCCGACGTAGATCACCTGCGGGTTGGACGGGGCCACGGCGATGGCCCCGATGCTCTGGCTCGTCCCCGGCAGGCTGTCGGAGATGTTGGTCCAGACGTTGCCGTAGTCGGTGCTCGTCCAGACGCCGCCGTCCACCGCCCCCATATAGAAGAGGTTCGCCTTGCCGGGGACACCGGTAACGGCCACGACTCGGCCACCGACATACGGCCCCACGCTGCGCCAGTGGAGCGCGGTGAGGGGGGCAGGCGTCGATGGCGTCTGTGCGACCGCGGCGGCTGGCAACAACACAGCTGCGAGTGATGCAACGAGTGCGACGACGGAGCAGACGGGGCGGAATACTCGGGGGAGATGTGCAAATTTCATGATTCGGCCTCGTGCGGGGCAACAACGGTAGCGGCGCGGACCGTCCGGACGGCCGGCGCGCGGGACATCGAAACTACGCCGCGGGATGGTGGTGCGATACCGGGGGCCGGCGGTGATCCCCGTCGTGACGCCCGGGTACGCCGGTCGACGAGTTCCGATTCGCGGTTGGCGTCGGATCGCGACGAGGGCACCTCTTGCGGCGCCGGTCGCAGGCACCCGAATCGAGGGGCGTCGTTCCTCCAATGCGACCGTTGCCGCTGCGACGTGCCCCCGTCGCGATCCCCTGAATCCCGGTCGAGGTGCTGCTCTTCCGTTGTGACGCCCGCCTACGCCGATCGAAGAGTTCCGATTCGCGGTTGGCGTCGGATCGCGACGAGGGCACCTCTTGCGGCGCCGGTCGCAGGCACCCGAATCGAGGGGCGTCGTTCCTCCAATGCGACCGTTGCCGCTGCGACGTGCCCCCGTCGCGATCCCCTGAATCCCGGATGGTCGGCGGGAGTCATGGCGGGGGTGCCTCGCCGCGCCGCCAGGGTCGCATTGGAGGAACAGCGCCCCTCGACATTGGTCCCTGCGACCTGCGGCGCAAGAGGCATCCCCGTCGTGACGCCCGCGTCCGACGGGATCGCTACATCTTGACCAGATCCACCCGCCGGTTCTGCTGCCGTCCTTCCGGCGTGTCGTTCGACGCCACCGGCTTGGTGTCACCGTAACCCTTGGTGACCAGGCGCGAAGCATCCACCTGGAAATGGCTCTCGAGGTACTGCGCCACCGATGCGGCGCGCTGTTCCGACAGCGTCTGGTTGTGCGCCGCCGCACCGGTGTTGTCGGTGTGCCCCTCGATCGTGAGCTTGAGCTCGGGGTGCGTCTTCAGCATGTCGCCGATTTCCGCCAGCGTCGGCGTCGACTCACCCTGGATGGTGGCCGAGTTGGTGGCGAAGAGGATGCCGTGCGTCGAGACGCGACCGTTGGCGATCAGCGCGGCGTACATCGGCTTGCCGCCTTCGGCGATGCGGATGTTGGTGATCAGCGAGCCGTTGTCGTCGGCGTTCGCGAGCTCGACCTCGACGGTGTTGGTGCGCGGAAAGATCAGTCCGTTGAGCTGCCCGACGCGCACGTTGTTGACGTACAGCTTGGCGTAGGCGCTGTCGACCATCAACCGGCAGACCTCGAAGTCGTTCTCGCCGATGCCTGGCACGTCCTCGCCCGATTGCTTGTTGCCGTTCGGTCCGGTGCCCCGGATATCGGCTGATCCCTGGTCGCACCGCATCCGCAGCTGCTTGCTGTCGTCGTCCTTGTCGCCGAAGTGGAAGAACATTCCCTCGCCGTTGCCGCCCCGCCGGTGGAACGTCACCTCGGCGGTGAAGCGCTGCGGCAGGTTCTCGGGCAGGGTGATCGTCATGTCGCCGCCGTCGACGGTGCGCAGGTACTTGGTTCCGTTGATGTCGACGATGGTCACATTGCCGCTGCCGATGTCTTCGTGGGTCGGCAGGTCGCCCACCTTGTCGTTGGCGAAATCGTCCGCGAAGATCACCCGGTCGCCCGGAATGAAGTCGTAGTTCAGCCATACCCCCTGACCGGGTGGCACGGACGCGGCGCCGCCGGCGGCGGAAGTGTCTGCCGACGCGGTGGTCGCCGTGGAGTCGCCGCTGCTCATCGCCTTGGCGGAATCGGCGCTCGACACCTTCTTCCCCTTGGCATCGGTGACCTTGACGGGCTTGCCGGCGGCCTTGGCCTTGGCGATGCAATCGGGGTCGTCGAAGACGCAGGTCACGGCGTCGTTGATCTTGTCCTGGATGTGACTGTTGACCGCGTCGCGGATCGCCCCGCCGATTTGCGCATGGGACGACGGTGCGATCAGCAGCAATGCACCGGCGGCCAGCATGCCTGCAAGCCGGACGGATACACCTGTCACAGGATGGCGCATGGTACTCTCCCGATGCGAACGATGTTGGTGGTGGTCTCGTGGGCGGCAGCGCCACGGTAGATCAAATCTATGCGCCCCGGCCGGCAACGGGTGAGGGCCACTCGCGCCCCGCTTGCCGCGACGAAGCATTCCGTGGGCGTGATGCTCGACTTCTTCCGCCAGCACGGCGTGACCGGCGTCGGCGTGACGCTTTCCAAGGGTCAGCTCGACGCCTGCCGTCGCCACGGCTTCGACCGCCAACACGACCGCCTTCGAACGCGAGCTCTTCGACCACTATCGCTTCGTGTTCGAGCGGCGGTAGGGCGTGTCACGCCGGCAATAGCGGCCCCAGAGCCACATCCGGGGACCCGCCGCCGCCGGGCACGCGCCACAGTGGGGCCAGGCGACCGCCTGGAACGGTCACGCAAGTCGTTGTGGCGCCTGATGGACGTCGGGGCATCGAGGCCCCAACACATGTGGCTCGACAGTTGCTCTACCATGGGTAGACCCCCAAGGGAGCAACTCGTTTTCTATGAAGAAATCTGCTGTCCTGATCACCGCAGCACTCGTTGGCGCCACCGCATCCGCCCAAGCACAGACATGGTCCTCCCTTGGCGTCGTCAATAACAACGGAACTCCGTTTTGGGACAATTCGTCCTTTGACGGCTCGCATTGCAACGTCGGGTACGTCGTGACCGGTGTCGCCGGAACGGCCGGCAATTCCTGTGCGAACCAGCGGCCGGGCGGTTGGCTCCCCTACACCGGCACGACACCCACGACGTACCTCGAGTCGGCCTCGGGCGGGTTCCAGGCGTTTTCACTTTCGTCTGGTTCATGGGGTTTCTCGCTGCTGCCGGGGAGTTCATCGAGCGGTGGCGACATCGCCGGTGCAAACCAGGATTGGGGCTACATCGATCTCACGACGTTGGCGATGACCTCGCTCAACGGCGGGATTCCCGGCAGCCCGGTCGACATGGCCGATACCTGGGCCTTCTATATCCAGATGACCAACGGCAACTACGCCTACTCGAACAGCGACAACCAGTTCGCGGTGTTCGGCTTCAACACCCCGGGTTCTCCATCCTACGATGCTGGTACGACCTGGATCCTGGGGATCGAGGACATCTACACCGGTTCGGGCGGCAACTCGGATGTCGACTATCAGGACGAGCTGGTGCAGTTCAGCTACCTCGGCCCCACTTCGCCGCCGACGGAAGTACCGGAACCCGGCACGATGACGCTGCTGGCTACGGGGCTCGTCGGGATGGCGGCCGCGGCTCGGCGTCGCCGGAAGTCCGTCTAGCGGCAAGCCCGCCGGCCAGCGCCGGCGGAACAACCGGGATCGCGGCCTTCGCGATCCCTGCGAACGCCAGGACGCCCCGCATCGCGGGTTGAGGTCCTGGCGTTCGGCGCGTCAGGGCCCGGCTGCGACGGTGACGCCGAGGGTCGTGGGCTTCGGCGCTGGCTGAAACAGCCGCGTCATGTGGTCGTGGTCGTCACCGACGGGCGCGACCGTGACGGCATACGTGCCTGCCGCGGACCACGTCACCTGACGCGTTCGGAGCGAGTGATCTGGAGACGTGGGCGATTCTGCAGCCCGAGGTTCATCGCAAGCTCCTGGCAGTGCAGAGCCCGGTGCGAACGGCCGCGGTGGCGAACTGACCTCCCCGGGGTATCGCCCGTCGTGACCACCGCGCCCCATCCCGCACTCGGGAGTTGGTGGTATCGTTAGTCCGCTGTCCGTATCATTGCCTGCGTCGGCCCGTCACCGAACTTGTATTGACCCACCTCACGCATGGAAAGCGATGGAGCCATGGCACGTGTATCCGGCATCCGCCAACAGGGCAATCCGACCGCCATCCTCATCACGACCGCACTCCTCGCCGGCCTTGTCGGATGTGAAAAGCAGGCGCCGCCCGCCGACCCCGGCGCCATCGGGCAGCAGCTGACGCAACTCGATGCGCAATGGAGCAGCGCCGCGGCGACGAAGAACGTCGACAGCGTGGCGTCGTTCTACGCCGATTCGGCGATAGCCTATCCGCCCGACGCGCCGGTGGCGGTCGGCAAGGCGGCGGCACGCGCGGTCTGGGCAGCCTACCTCGGCGACTCCACGTTCACCATTTCGTGGAAGACGACGCATGCGGCAGGGTCCAGGGGCGGCGACCTGGGTTACACCACCGGCACCTATCAGGATTCCTATGCCGGCCCCGGCGGGAAGCGCGTGACTGGAACGGGGAAGTACGTCTGCGTCTGGGCGAAGCAGGCGGACGGCAGCTGGAAGGCGATTCACGACACATGGAACACGGACACGAAGGGGAGCTCCGGGGGCAGCATCGGCTAGTATTATCGGCACCCCCGAGCGGCACACCCGTTGAGCAACCGAGACCATTACCGATGAACACCGAACGCCGATCCACGCCCACTACCCGTTCTGCCCGCGTTGCGCTCGCAATGTTGGCGTTCGCCGGATGCGCCCCGCATTTCAACCCCGCCGACATGGTGCTCCGGAACGGCAAGGTGGTGACGATGGACTCGACCCATGCCACCGGCCAGGCCATTGCCATTTCGGGCGACACGGTCGTGGCGGTGGGCTCCGACAGCGCGATTCAGCGCTATGTCGGCCCCGACACGAAGGTCATCGACCTGCAGGGTCACCTCGCGATCCCGGGCTTCATCGAGTCGCACGGCCATTTCACCGGGCTCGGCGAGGCGCTGACCGGACTGGACTTGTTGGGCGTTCCGTCGTGGCAGCAGATCGCCGCGATGGTGGGTGACGCCGCGAAGACGACAAAGCCGGGGGCGTGGATCCGTGGAGCGGGCTGGCACCAGGAAAAGTGGAACCGCTCCCCCGGCCGCGTCGTCGAAGGCTTCCAGACGAACGACCTGATCAACAAGGCGGCGCCCGACAACCCGGTCGTACTGGACCACGCGAGCGGCCACGCGCTCATCGCCAACGACGTGGCGCTCAAGCTGGCGGGGATCGGTCCCGCGACGCCGAATCCGCCGGGCGGGCGGATCATCAAGGATGCCAGCGGCCGTCCCACCGGTGTGCTCGTCGACCGCGCCCAGTCGCTCATCGGCGCCGCCACCGCGAAGAGCCTCGCGGCGCGCTCACCCGAAGAGGCACACGCCGATTTCGTCAATCAGGTCCACCTCGCCACGCAGAACGCGCTCGCCAATGGCGTCACCACGTTCCAGGACATGGGCGAGTCGTTCGCGACGATCGACGCGATCAGGCAGCTGGTGGACTCGGGCGACATGCCGCTCCGCCTCTATATCCTGGTGAGTGCGGGCGAGGTGCGTCCCGACGACGTCGACTCGCTCACGGCACATCGTCTCATTGATGATGGCAACGGGCACCTCACCGTGCGCGCGATCGGCGAGATCACCTCCGACGGCGCACTCGGATCGCGCAGCGCCTGGATGCTCAAGCCGTACGACGATGACCCGACCAACACCGGGCTCAACGTGACGACCATGCCGCGGATCAAGGAGATCGCCGAAATCGGCATCGCCCACGGATTCCAGATTTCGGTGCACGCCATCGGCGACCGCGCCAACGAGGAGACGCTCAACACCTATCAGTCGGTCTTCGAGGAACATCACGTCAAGAGCGACACGCTGCGCTGGCGGATCGAACACGCCCAGCACCTGAACCCGGCGGACATTCCGCGGTTCGGGCAGATGGGCGTGGTGGCGTCGATGCAGGGGATCCACGCCTGTTCGGATGCCCCGTACGTGCTGCCGCGCCTCGGCATGCAGCGCGCGAAAGAGGGGGCGTACGTCTGGCAATCGCTGTGGAAGACCGGCGCGGTGGTCACGAACGGCACCGACGTTCCGGTCGAGAAGATCAGCCCGATCGCGTCGTTCCATTGCAGCGTAACGCGCGACATGGTCGGCACCGATTCGGCGTTCTTTCCCGAGCAGAAGCTCAGCCGCGAACAAGCGCTGCAGACGTATACCACCAATGGTGCCTATGTCGAATTTCATGAACATCAGACCGGATCGCTGGCGCCGGGGAAGTGGGCGGACATCACGGTCCTTTCCCGTGACATCATGACGGTGCCGGACGATTCGATCCTCGGTACGACGGTGCTCTACACCATCGTGGGCGGGAAGGTGGTCTACGCGGCGGGCCAGCCGCACTGACGGATCGAGCCCACCGGGCGTTGACCGCAACCTCGATTCCCAACCCCCTCCGGGCAATCGGCCTGGCGCGCATCCTGGCCGGTGGCTGGTTCGTCGCCACCGGCGTGGCAACGCTACGCCACTACCACGATCTGGTGCCGGGGGTCGCGCGACTCCTGGCCGGCGAAATCGGCGCTACCGATGCGCCGATCCGATCGCTGCTGGCGTTGATCACGGCGGCGGCGCTGGTGGTGATCGGCCCGGTGCTGGCCATGAAAGGGCTTCGGTGGATGCGCCGTCTTCCCGTTCCGCCCGACGGGCCGTCGCCGGTCGGACCCGACGAGGTGGTCGCGACGCTGCGCCATCACCAATTGCCCGCCTTTGCCGACGGCCCGACGGTACCGTACCGGCCACTCCGGCACTGGCTGGCGGATGAACTTGCGGATATGACCGGGTGGCGCCGGGATATCGTCAGTCAGGGCGTCCGGACATTCGTCCGGTCCTGCGTGCTGGTGCTCGTGGTCGCCGTGGTCTCGCTGGCACTCTCGCAGGTCACCACCGACGGCCTGGTCGGCCCGTTTCCGGCGGGGTTCGTCACCCTGCTCCCGTTCGTGACTGCAGTATGGGCCGCACTCACGCTCCTGCTGATCACACCCAACGGCCCGCGGATCGAATCGGTCGAGATTCCTCTGCCGGCGCGTGCGGAGCCGCGACCGGATCAGATCATCGAGAGTCGCCCCCGGCTTCTGGGCCGGGAGCCAACCGCCCTGGGGATGTCGCTCGGTATCACCGGTGTCGCGGTCCAATGCCTCATGCTGCCGTGGTGGAATCTTTCGTACGTCGGCTACCCGCTGCTGGCGACATCGATCGTCCGGCACGTCGGTTCGATCGCAGGGGGAGTGTTGTTCTTCGTGCTGGGGAATCGGATGATGGCGTCGGCCGCGGAATTGTTGCCGCGTTTCCAGTACGACTCGATTCTCGTGCTGATCGACGAATCCGGGCATGGGATGGTGGCGCGAGCCGCCGAGGTGCGCACCGAAAGCCTCGGGCTCGCCGGGCCACGCCACGTGGTTGCGGCGGTGGGAAGCGTACACGCCCGCGAGTCGGCGGAACGGCTGGTTCGGGAACGAGCGAATGTGGCGCAGGGGCCGGTGTGAGGACCAGCTCGGATCGTTGATCCCTCGGTCACATCACCGCCGACCGGATCGGCAGCCGTCCCGCCCGACCAACTCGCGGAAATCAGAAGGCGACGTATTATTGCCGGTCGCACCGCAGGACCTCGGGTGTCACGCGGGAACAGCTTGCACCAGGGTCCCGGCGCCTGCCGGGAGGAGGAAGGGATGGCCAGCGTTGATCGAGCCGCAAGAATCCGCGTCGCGACGATCGCTCTCGCCGCGCTGATCACCGGCGGGTGCAACAAGAAGTCGCCCACCGGCACCGGAGGCGGCACCGGCTCACTCCCCGTGCTGACGGTGAACTTCTCGGGATCCGGTCATTGGGAGGAGGCGCATCCGCAACTGAATGGCGCGCCGACCAGAACAGAAGACGCGACTGTCACCTGGCAGATCATCTACAAGGTCGATTTCGAGAATCGCACCGTCACACTCGTCAGCCGCGACGTGACCGGTTCCGGTGATGCAGCTCACGGCGACGTGGACGCCAACGGGAACGACATCGTCTGCTCGGGGGCGATCGTGCCCGATCCGACGCAGACCAACGGTCCCACGCTCGATCTGGAGACGGCGTGGCCCACCAGCTCCACCGGGTCGGCGTCGTTCCAGACGCAGGCGATGGGGGGCTCCGCCTTCCATCTCTGCGATCCGGCCTGGGCCACCGGAATCCATCAATTCCCGGGCTACGACACCGTCCGCGGCGACGCGCCCATCACGATCAACCTGTCCGACTGGGCCAACGCCCCCGCACCGCAGACCAATTACCTGCCGACCGTCGACGCGCACGAGACGGAAGAGGAACACGGCAGCGGCAATCCGCCGGCGACGCTCGACGTGCACTGGGAAGGGTATTTCACGGTTTCCAAGAATTGAGCAGGGGACAGACGGGATTATTTTCAGGTGCTGGGCAGCTCACCATGTCCCGTCAGGAAAGCGGTCAGCACATGTCGACGAAAACCGAAGCGCGATGCCCCGTGCCTCACGTCGCTTCAGGCGGCACTTCCAACCAGGAGTGGTGGCCGAATCAGTTGAAACTCGAGCTGCTGCGGCAGCATTCCTCCAGGTCCGACCCGATGGGCGCGGACTTCGATTACGCCGCGGAGTTCAGGAGTCTCGACCTTGCTGCCGTGAAGCGGGAACTTGCGGCGCTGATGACGAATTCGCAGGACTGGTGGCCGGCGGACTATGGTCACTACGGCCCGCTCTTCATCCGCATGGCGTGGCACAGCGCCGGCACCTATCGCACCGGTGACGGCCGCGGCGGCGCCGGACGGGGACAGCAGCGCTTCGCGCCGGTCAACAGCTGGCCCGACAACGTCAGCCTCGACAAGGCGCGCCGGCTGCTCTGGCCGATCAAGCAGAAGTACGGCCGGAAGATCTCCTGGGCTGACCTGATGATCCTGGCCGGCAACGTCGCCCTCGAAACGATGGGCTTCAAGACGTTCGGCTTTGCGGGCGGGCGCGCTGACGTCTGGGAACCGGACGAGGACGTGTACTGGGGCGCTGAGAAGACCTGGCTGGGCGACACGCGCTACTCGGGCGACCGCGATCTCGACAATCCGCTCGCCGCCGTCCAGATGGGGCTGATCTACGTGAACCCCGAAGGTCCCAACGGCAACCCCGATCCCGTCGCCGCCGCGCGCGACATCCGCGAGACCTTTGCGCGCATGGCGATGAACGACGAGGAGACGGTGGCGCTGATCGCCGGCGGCCACTCCTTCGGCAAGACACACGGCGCCGGCCCGGTTTCCAACGTGGGCCCGGACCCCGAAACGGCCGGGCTCGAGGAACAGGGCCTGGGGTGGCGGAACACCTTCGGTACCGGCAAAGGTGCCGACGCCATCACGAGCGGCCTGGAAGTCATCTGGACCGCGACGCCGACGAAGTGGAGCAGTGATTTCTTCGAGAACCTGTTCGGGTTCGAATGGGAACTGACGAAGAGTCCCGCGGGGGCGAAGCAGTGGGTGGCGAAGGGCACCACGGAGACGGTTCCGGACGCCTTCGATCCGTCGAAGTCGCACCCGCCGACGATGCTCACGACCGACCTCTCGCTGCGGTTCGACCCGGCCTACGAGAAGATCTCGCGGCGCTTCATGGAGCATCCCGATCAGCTCGCCGACGCGTTCGCACGGGCGTGGTTCAAGCTGACGCACCGCGACATGGGGCCGCGTGCCCGCTATCTCGGCCCCGAAGTGCCGGCCGAGGAACTCGTCTGGCAGGATCCGATCCCCGCAGTGAACCACAAGTTGATCGATGCGAAGGACATTGCCGCGCTCAAGGCGAAGATCCTGGCATCCGGACTCTCCGTGTCGGACCTGGTATCGACCGCATGGGCCTCGGCGTCGACGTTCCGCGGCTCCGACAAGCGCGGCGGCGCCAACGGCGCGCGCATCCGGCTGGCGCCGCAGGCCGGCTGGGAAGTCAACCGGCCGGTGCAACTGGGCAAGGTGCTCAAGACGCTGGAGGGCGTCCAGCGTGAGTTCAACGCCGCGCAAAAGGGCGGGAAGAAGGTGTCGCTCGCCGACCTGATCGTGCTGGGCGGGGCTGCCGGCATCGAACAGGCGGCCAGGAATGCGGGACGCGATGTGACGGTGCCGTTCACAGCGGGCCGTATGGACGCGTCGGCGGAACAGACCGATGCCGATTCGTTCGGGGTGCTCGAACCGGTCGCGGATGGTTTCCGGAACTACCTCAAGGCGAAATTCACCGTGCCGGCGGAAGCACTGCTGGTGGACAAGGCGCAGCTCCTGACGCTCACCGTGCCCGAAATGACGGCGTTGATCGGCGGGATGCGCGTGCTGGATACCAATGCGGACGGCACGAAACACGGCGTGCTCACCGGGCGCACCGGTGCCCTGACCAACGATTTCTTCGCGAACCTCCTCGACATGAACACCGAGTGGAAGCCGGTGTCGAAGGAAAGCGATGTGTTCGAGGGACACGACCGGAAAACGGGGAAGACGAAGTGGACCGGCACACGTGTCGATCTCGTCTTCGGCTCGAATTCGCAACTCCGCGCGGTGGCGGAGGTGTACGGCAGCCGGGACGGCGAAGAGAAGTTCGTGCACGACTTCGTGGCGGCGTGGGACAAGGTGATGAATCTCGACCGGTTCGATCTGGGCGCGTGAGCGGACTGATGCCCCTCTTGACGCGGAGCGGAGGGCCCTTTATTTAACCTGTGAGTTAAATACACGATGCCGACCGATACCCTGAGCGCCACGCTCGCCGCCCTCGCCGACCCCACGCGCCGCGCCATCCTCGGGCGTCTCGCCCGGGGCGAAGCCCCGGTGACCGCGCTCGCCAAACCGTTCCGGATGAGTCTCCCGGCGGTTTCCAAGCACCTCAAGGTGCTCGAACGCGCCGGACTGGTGACGCGGGGACGCGACGCGCAATGGCGTCCCTGCCGGCTGCGCGCCGAGCCGCTCCGTGAAGTGGCGGCATGGGCGGCACCGTTCCGCCGGTTCTGGGAGGGCAGCTTCGACCGGCTCGACGCCTATCTGCGCGAGATGCATCCACCACTGTCGACGTCGCAGGGCAAGCGCCCGGCCCGCCCAGCACGGCATGGCCGTCGCGGCGCGCGCTCTCGGCGCCGCTGAGAACCAGCAGGAGGAGCGATGCCTTCAGCCGCTGACGATCCCGCCGACCTGGAGGTCGTGGTGACGCGACGCTTCGATGCGCCGCCGGAGGTCGTGTGGGAAGCGTGGACGAACCCCGACCGCGTGGTGCAATGGTGGGGCCCGGACGGATTCACCACGACGAATCACGGAATGGACGTGCGCCCGGGCGGCGTCTGGTCGCACACCATGCACGGCCCCGACGGAACCGACTATCCGGGTCGGGCCGTGTTCCGGGAGGTCGTTCGGCCGACACGCCTCGTCTATCTCCTCGATGGCGGGTCCGCGACGGAGCGGACACGGTGCGAAGTGTTCTGGACGTTCGCGCCCACGGCCGGCGGAACTCTTCTTACGATGCGGATTCGCTTCCCGTCGGTCGAAGCGCGCGATCGCGCGATCGAAACCCTCGGCGTTCAGGAAGCCGGGGTGGTGACGCTGGAGCGGTTGGCGGCGCATCTCGATTCCGGCCCGGAGGTGCCGTGATGCTCTCGCTTCGATCGCTCGGCACGCTCACGCTTCTTCTCGTGGCGCCGGCCGCAGTGTGCCGGGCCCAGAGCGAAGCCGCGCAGGATCCGCACGATTCGTCGTCGCGCTATTCGCGGATGTTGCCGCTGACCGAGTATCTCATGCCCGATCGCGCCGGGGAAATCGCGCTGGCGCGGAGCGCTGCGCCGCCCTCGATATCCGATCACGCCGGGGTGATTGTCCTCGGGCTGCATGGATACGAAGTCGCGGTGCACGGCACCAACGGCTTTGTCTGCATGGTCGACCGCGCCTGGACGTCCGATTTCGACGACCCGGATTACATGAATCCCACGGTGCGCGAACCGACCTGTTTCAACGCGGCGGCGGCCAGCACCATTCTCCCGCGGGTGTATGCCAAGACGCGCCTCGCTCTCGAGGGAGCCTCCAAGGCGCAAATGATCGACAGCGTCCGGGCCGAGTATGCCCGGCACGAACTGCCGCTGCCGGCGCGCGGCGCCATGAGCTACATGATGTCGAAACAGACGTACTTCGGCCCGTACTACGGCGCCGGCGATCCGCATCTGATGTTCTACTTTCCCCGCACCGACAGCCTGGCCTGGGGGGCGGGGCTGCCCGGCTCGCCGGTCATCGTGCACCAGGACCATCCGGAGCCGGTCACGACGTTCGTGATTCCCCTCGCCGTATGGGCGGACGGCACACCGCTGGCGGCGTCGAAGTAGCGGTCCCGACAGGCTGGCACAAACGCTCCGCCGCCGTAGCTTTGCCGGTCGCTCAGTGGGGGGCCGGTGCGTATGGCGCGGAACATCGGGGGAATCGCCGCTGTCATTCTGGCCGCGGGGCAATCGCGGCGAATGGGCTCCGACAAGCTGCTGCTCCGGATCGACGGGGTGCCGCTGATCCGACGCGCCATCGACCGCGCCATGTATGGCGGCCTGGCGCCGGTGCTGGTGGTGACCGGGCCCGATCCGCGGCCCTACATCGACGCCACCCTCGGGGCGGCCGGCAAGTTCATGGCACTACCGTCTCTCTCCGCGTCGATGGGCGACTCGCTGCACTTCGGCCTTGGCGAGGTGCCCGACGCGAACGACGCCGCGGTGGTCCTTCTCCCCGACATGGTGCACGTCACCGCCGAGATGATCCAGGCCGTCGTCGATCGCGGCCGGGCGCGCGAACAGGCGCCGCTGGTGGTCTCGCGTTACGGCAAGGTGGTGGCGCCGCCGTTCCTGATCCGCCGCGCGCTCTTTCCGGAGTTCCTCGCGTGGCAGGGCGATGGCTGGGGGGAGCCGGTGGTGCATCGGCATCGGCGCGCCGCCGAATGGATCGATTGGCCAGCCCCGCAACTCGCTGACGTGAACACACCGGCCGAGTTTGCAGCGCTGCGGGGCGTGCCGGCGTCCACGCCGGAGCGGGTGTGATGGCGGATGGTTTCCCGTACCTGACAAATCGAGGGAGCATGCCGGGAAAGAAGCCGATCCCGCAGGACCTGCTGCTCGAGCGCATGACGTCACCCGAGGTGCGCGCGGCGCTCGACGCGGGATACACCACCGTCGTGATCGCCTGCGGTGCCACCGAGCAACACGGCCCCCATCTGCCGCTCAGCATGGACGCCGAGCACGGCGCGAAGCTGGCCGAGGAGGTGGCGCGCGGGCTGGGGCACACGCTCGTGGCGCCGACGATCCGGATCGGATGCTCCGATCATCACATGGCGTTCCCCGGCAGCTTCTCGCTGCGCGTCGAGACGTTCGAAGCGATCTGCCATGATTACTGCACCAGTCTCGCGCGGCACGGATTTCGCCGGATCCTCTTCGTGCCTTCGCACGGCGGCAACTTTGCGCCGCTCGCCGCGATGCAACCGCGGTTGCAGGAAGCGGTCGGCCCGGACGTGCAGGTGGTCGTCTTTGCCGATCTCCTCGCGACGATCGACCTCTGGCGCCGGGTCGTGGAGGCCGAGACCGGGCTCGGCGACCGCGTCGGCGGTCACGCAGACATCGCCGAGAGCTCCATCATGCTGGCCCTTCACCCGGAGCTGGTGCACGAGTCCGCAGCCGAGGTGGGATACGTGGGGCCGATCACGCCTGAAGTGATGGCAAAGGTCTTCCGCGACGGCATGGACACCATCACGCCGAACGGGATCATTGGTGACGCGCGCGGCATGCGGAAGTCGATCGGCGACCGCTGCATTGCGGAGATGGCGACGATGCTGGTGGAGTATTTCCACGACAGGACACGCGGCAACTGACGGGCTCCGGCGGTTCGGGTCGACCAGTCCATGAATCGGAGGATGACTGCAATGGCTGAAAACAAGACGACGGCGACAACCGCAAGCGTCGAGAAGTACTTCACCGCGATCAAGGACTCGAAGCGGCGCAAGGACTGCGAAGCGCTTGCCGCGCTGATGAGCAAGGCGACGAGGGAGCCGCCGAAGATGTGGGGGGCGAGCATCGTCGGCTTCGGCAGCTACCATTACAAGTACGAGAGCGGCCGCGAAGGCGAGATGTGCCTGGTGGGATTCTCGTCGCGCAAGGGCGACATTTCGCTGTACGGCCTGCACGCGGCACCCGGCGCCGAGAAGCTCCTCGCTTCGCTCGGCAAGCACAAGGCGGGGAAGGGTTGCGTGTATATCAGCTCGCTCGAAGGTGTCGACCAGAAGGTGCTGGCAAAGCTGGTCGCCGGTGCGGCCGCGGCGAAGAAGAGCACGCACGCATAGTTCGGCGGAACGACCACGGAGGAGGCCGGATGTCACACGCACCCGCGTCTACATCATGGTCGACGACATCAGGGAAACGCTGCGGCAGATCGTCGATGGTGGGGGAAGGGTCCTCACTCCCCGGACCGACATCGGTCCGAAGATGGGAGCGTTCGCGGCGTTCGTGGATCCGGTGGGCAACGAGTTCGGCTTGTACGAAGAACCGGCGCGGTAGCCGAACGCCCCCGCCGAGTTCCGCCGCTACCCTTTCGCGCGGTTCAGCGCCGCCATCCGCGCTCTCGCCTCGGTAACGCGCGGCTGCAGGTCGGGGTCGGCGTTCTTCCAGAGGTCGACGAAGCGGCCGTAATACTCGAGGGCGTGCTTCGTGTCGGCGGCGTTCTCGTAGAGCTGGCCGAGGCGGAAGAGTGTCGACCCGAGAACTGCCGGGTCGATGTTGTAATGTCCGCCGCTCGGCATCCCAACGAATTCGGTAAGGTACTTCCGCGCCGAATCGGGATGGCCCCCCTGGTCCCAGGCGATGCCGAGCAGATACGGCGTGCAGGCAGCGCAGTTGCTGGTGGGGAGGCCGTCGGCTTCGAGGTCTCCCTGATGGAAGTATGCCAGGGCGCTGTCGGTCTTCCGTTCGGCCAGCGCTATCGCCCCCCGGACCCGTGCCAATGGACGGCCTCCTGGCGGCGGCCCAGGGTGTCGAGCCGAGCCAGATGCAGGTTGAGCACGTCGCGTGCTTTGGCCGGATTCCCCAACAGCGCATAATCCAGCGCCAGAAAGTCGCTGGCACCGCTCGCAGCGCCGCGGACGGCGTGACACGCAGCGCCGAGTCGAGGATGGCGACGCCGCGGCTGGTGTTGCCGCGGAGCAGACCGTCGAGTGACGCCTGGAAGTTTGCGGTCACGTAGGGATCCACCGTGTCGCCGCGGGCCTTGGCGCGCGCGGCGATTGCCCGGGCATTCAGCCTTCGGCCTCGTGCAGCCGGCCACGCAACTCCACGACGTTGACCATTCCGGTCAATGCGCCCGCGGCGTGGAGCGCATCGGCGCTGTCGACACCAATCTGCGCGAGGGCCTCGGCGGAATCGTACTGGTGCCCGTTCCAGAACTTGGTGAACCGGATCTGCGCCGTTGGAAACGGCACATGGCGGCTGGCGAAGAGCCCCAGCACCGAATCGACTTCGCGGTACCGGCCCATGATGAGATACTCGAACGCCAGATTGCTGAGGATGGTGCCGTCGGTGGAGTCGTACTGGAGCGCCAGCGTGTATGCGGCCACGGCGCCGGTCGAGTCGCGCGTGTTGGCGAGGGCGTACGGCGAGCGAGTTGCTGGCATCGACGTTGGTAGAATCGAGCTGGATCGCGTGCCGGAACGCCGGGATCGCCTTGGCACGGTCGTACGGCACCGACAGGTAATAGCCGCCCTCGACGTTGTACCGCTCGCGTTCCGGCAGCCGGTCGCGTAGCCGGTATGCTGTCGTGAGTGCGGCATTGGATTCGGCCACCCGGGCCGCGCCGCCGATGGTTTGCTGTGAGTAGGCCAGCTGCACCCAGGCCATCGCGAAGGTGCTGTCCTGCCGGATGGCGTCCTTGAAGTCCTGCACGGCGGCCAGGTAGTCGCCCTTGACGTCGTTGTCGCGCAATCCGAGGCTGTAGCTGCGCAGCGCGGCGAGCGACGCGGTGGTGACCTGCTCGAGACTGGGCGCGTTCGCGCACCGACTTGAGTGACTCGCCGATCTTGCCGCGCAGTGCTCTGGTGAGCCGGTCGACCGCCGGAATCAGTTCCGCCGGCATCCTTGGCCGATTCGCTGAACGACGCCAGATCGTTGCCCGTCTCCGCCGCCGACGAGCCGCACCGTGATGACGTAGCCGGTTCCGGCGGGAACGATGCTCCCGGCCACCACCGCCTTGGCACCGCTCGCGCTGCGCGATCTCGCGCGCGGTGGCGAAATCGACCCGGCGGTGTCGGGGCGCTGCATCTGTTCCAGCGTCGCGACCACGGAAGTCGTCGGCATGACGCGTACCGCGCTGCTCTGCGCCAGGTTGGTCCGCACCGCTTCGGCGATGGTCGAGCCGAGCGACGAATCGGCGCCAGGTGCATCGAACGCGGCGACGACGATCCCATCGTTGATCGAGAGCTTTCCCGCGCCAAGGAGCGACCCGGCGGGCCCGATACCGAGCGCCCGCAACGTCATGAATCCGGCGATCAGCAGGATGAAGACACCCACGGCGATGATGCCGCCGCGCACCGTGCGCCGCCATGACATGTGCGGCACGGCCTTGATGGCCAGCGTCGCCATCGTCCCCTGTGCCGCGGTGGAGCGCGTGCCGCCGGGTGTGAACGTCGGTGTCGCGGTTGCCGCCCGGCGTGCCACGTATTGCGCGTAGGCGGTGAACAGCACCACCGGGAGTCCGAGCGCCATCACGACCAGCGCGCCGGGAAAGACCCAGTCGGGGAGTCCGATGGCGATGATCGCCGCACGCGCCAGGATGGCGACCGCCACGAACGCGACGGCGTAGATCGCCAGCGCGCGCCAGATCATGCCGGGGCCGCCGATGAGGATCGCCGGCATCGCGGCACCCGCTCCGGACGGCGACGCCACGGCGTCGAGACGGTGCAGCAATTCGGTGGCGTTCGCCGGGCGCGTTGCCGGATCCTTCGCCAGGCACTGCATCACCAGTGCCGCCAGCGCCGGCGGACAGTCGAGCCGCAGTTCGCCGACCGGCTTCGGCGTCTCGCTCATGTGCGCCACGAGGAGCTTGTGCGGCGGCAAGTCAGGGAACGGCGATCGCCCCGCGATCAGTTCGTACGCCATGCAGCCGAAGGCGTAGAGGTCGGCGCGATGGTCGGTGGCCGGATCACCCGCCGCCTGCTCGGGCGCCATGTACGCCGGCGTGCCGACGGCGGTGCCGAGCTGCGTCAGTGTGGCGCCCGCGGGGCCCTGTGCGGCGGCCGCGATCGCCTTCGCAATCCCGAAATCGGTGACGACCGCGGTGTGGCCAGAGAGCAGCACGTTGTCGGGCTTGATATCGCGATGCACCACGCCGCGCTCGTGCGCGTAGACCAGCGCGCGCGCCACGTCGCGCAGGATGCTGACCACCTCGGGGATCGCCAGCGGCCCGCGTCCCAGTCGGGCGCGAAGACTCTCGCCTTCGATGTACGGCATGGTGTAGTACGGCAGGCCTTCGATGTCGCCGGCCGAAAGCACCGGCACGATGTTGGCCTGCTGCAGCGACGCCGCGACGTGGATCTCGCGCTCGAAACGGGGCACCGACATCCCCGCGGCGAGTTCCGGGGTGAGCACCTTGACCACGACCTTGCGTCCGAGGCGGTGTTCCTGGGCTACGAAGACCCGGGACATGCCGCCGCCGCCGAGCTCGTGTTCGAGCGTGTAACGGTCGGCGAGCGCCTGCTGGATGCGCGATCGAAGATCGGTCAATGAACCTGCCGGGTTTGGGCGGGGGCGACGCTCAATAGTATATGATTGGCCCGCGGGGACGAGGTCGGATGTCCCGGCACGCTTCGTGAAGGCGATCGATGGACGCTTGGAACGTGCTCAGGCGCCGGTTCCTTCCCGGTGCGAAGGACGATGAGCCAGGGCGACTCGAGAGGGGACGACTGATGCCGGCGCGCCGCATCAGCAACCTCAGCGATCGCGTTGCCCCGGATCGTCGCCGGGCCGGCCATGCTGGCCGGGCTGTACCGCGGTGTTGTGACATGCTGCGATCTGCCACTGGCCCTCGCGTCTGACAAAGACCTCCAACATGCGAGTACGGAGGCTGCCATCCGCGGTGGGTCTGATGCCCGGCGGAAGCGCCGGAAACTTCGTCAGCGTCGTCAGCAATTCCGCGATCGCCATATCCGGACCCGGCCACCACAGCCGTTCGACCGTGAACGCGAGATGACTGCCCGCAAAGGGGCCGCGAAACATTTCGGCATGGCGGTCGGTGAACCCGGTGCGCGTTTCCCACCGCATGCCGAGGATGTTGGTGAACCCGACGTCGGTCTGGCAGGCGGCGCCGTACGCGGCAGCATCGCCGCGGTTCCAACCGTCGACTTGCGCGGCCAGGATCCGACGGATTTCCTGCTCGGCGGGGTTCATCATTCGCCCGCCGCTTCCGCGATGCTTGCCGCAAGCAGCGCGCGGGCGGTCCACACCATCACCTGCTCGGCTGCCCGAGCGCTCAGTCCGCGGGTGTCCTGCAGCAGGAACAACGAATCCATGCCGACGCACGATGTGAGCGCGGACAGCAGGCGTTCGAACCGCCGCCCGCCCAGCCGGGCCTTGACCGGCGCGATGGCTGAGGTCAGCCAGTCGATGCGACGGTAACCCCGTACCGGCCGTTCGCCGCTCATCTGGCCGGTGGTGAGCCGGATCATGGTGCGCAGCAGCGGTTCGTTCGCCACGGCCAGCCGGCAGATGACCCGCACGGCGGCGTCCATCCGAGCCTCCGCCTGCGCGACGTCGCCTGCTGCCGCCGAGTCGTCCGGGAAGGCGGCGGCGAGCGCCGCTTCGACTTCCGGTCGCAAACCCTCGAGCGCCGCCTCGACCAGCAATTGATCCTGGGTCGGGAAGTAGCGGTACGCCGTGCGCCGCGAGACGTCCGCGGCGTCGGCCGCTTCGGCGACCGACGGCGTCCGGCCTGCCGCCAGCAGCGTCGCTGCGGCAGCGAGCAGGGCCGCTCGGGTCCGGCGCTTCTGCCGGTCGCCCCGGGCATCGGCAGCGGCGCGACTCGTGATCGACGGCCTCCCTGTCATCAGCACTCCCCTCTTGACACCCGGATGGGGGAAGATAGGTTGGCTGATGATGGCACTCAAGTGCCACCGAGGCTCAACGGTGTCACCGCGCCATGGCAGGATCAGATCCGGGCGGGTCGCGCCCGGCCACGGACGGGTCGTCCGGAGCAGCCTCCGGCTCGACCGCCAGAACATTCCTCAGGGAGGCAGCAATGTGGGACCACCGAGCATTACCCGCGAAGGGCGTGACGGCATGCGTGCTGGTCGCGACCATGACCGCCGCGCTGGCATCATGTTCCAGCAGCCCGACCGATACGACGCCGACCTCATCCACCGAGTATGGCACGCCCGTCACCGTCGGGAACGGGACGGCCAGATCGTACCTCGTGCTGCAGAACGGCACGCCGACCGAGCTGGGGGTTGCGCTGAGTGAGGGTGCGGTCGACAGCCTTCCGATGACGCCCAAGATGGGGGGGTACGAATTCCTGGTGCCGCTCCCGGCAGGCAACACGACACAATACCAGGTCATCGGACTCAACTGGAATCCGACCGGTCATCCGCCCGCGATGGTGTACACCGTGCCGCATTTCGATTTTCATTTCTACATGACATCGCTGACGGACCGGAACGCCATCGATCCCAGCGACCCCGCGTTCGCCACTGACGCGGCCAATCTCCCCGGCGCATCGTACCGGCTGCCGAACTATGTCGCCGATCCGCCCGCGAATGCCATTCCGCACATGGGGTTGCACTGGACCGATTCCACCGCGGCGGAGTTTCACGGCCAGGCGTTCACCCGCACCTTCATCACCGGATCGTGGAACGGCCAGTTCACCTTCTTCGAGCCGATGGTGGCGCGGACGTATCTTCTGACCAAGCCGGACGAAACGATTCCGGTGGCCAGTGCGTCGCAACGTGCCATCGCCGGTTATTATCCCGGGGCCTACCGGGTGAGTTGGAACGCCGCCAGCGCCGAGTGGCGGGTGGGAATTACGCAATTGGCGCATTGACGGCGGCAGGGCTTTCGAACCCTGCCGGAAAGCGCGAGCCGTTGCTCATGGGTACCGGGCCTGACCGCCGCACCTTCCTGACCGCCGCCGCCCTCGCGGCGGCCACCGCCTCGCGGCTCCGTGCCCAGCGTACACGCGTTTCTCAGGTGACGCTTCGGGTTCCGCCGCATGGCACAGGAGCGACAGTGCCCGCCGACTTTCTCGGCCTTTCGTACGAAGTCGAGCAACTCGCCGATCCGGGCTTCTTCTCGCCGCATCACACGGCGCTGGTGCGGCAGTTCAAGGCACTCGCGCCACGCGGTGTGCTCCGCACCGGAGGCAACACCGGTGAGTTCGCCTGGTGGAAGGCGGGCCCGGACTCACCGGAGCCGGTGCATCCGAAGACGCGCGAAGTCCCCGGCGAGCCGATCGCCGAGTTCTATCCGGTGACGGCAGAAGCCGTGCGCAACCTCGCCGGGTTTCTCGAGGCCACCGGGTGGACGTGCATCTACGGCATCAACATGGGTACCAACACGCCGCCCCGTGCCGCCGATGAAGCGGCGTTCGTGGCGAGGGCGCTGGGCTCGCGGCTGCAGTATTTCCAGATCGGCAACGAGCCGGAGCTGTTCAGCCTCCATCTCCGCGATCCGAAGACGTGGTCGGCGCGTGTCTGGATGCAGGAGTGGCTCGAACTGGCGCGCGCCATCGCGTCGCGGGTGCCGACGGCGCGCTTCGGCATTCCCGATCTGGGCGGCAATCATTCGTGGATGAAGACGATCAGCGACGAGTGGCCGTCGGTCGCCGACAAGCCGCGCATCATGGCGTTCACGCATCACTACTATTTCGACGGACCCGCGACGAATCCCGCCGTGACCATTCCGAACCTGCTCAAACCCGCCACACTGGCCGGCGTGCAGCGGACGGCAGACGTCGCGGCGGCGGCGGACGTGATGGGGTGCCACTGCGCATGACGGAGGGAAACACCTGCTACGGTGGTGGCAAGCCGGGTGTCTCCGATGTCTTCGCCGCCGCCCTCTGGTCGGCCGACTATTCACTGCTGTTGGCGACGAACGGCTATGTCGGCGTGAACCTGCATGGGGGCACCGGGCAGGTGGTCGCGAATGGCCTGGGCGGCAGGCTCGGCGGTGACGAAGTCCTGGACAAAGAAGGGAAGTCGCCGGCCGAGATCGCGTCGCATCCGCACCCGTTCTACTCGCCGATCGGTGCGTTCGGGTCGGAATATGCGCTGGAACCGGTGGCGTGTGGGCTGATGTTCGCGGGGTCGTTCATCGGGGGCAGGATGATGCAGGTGGACTTCGCGGGTCCGCTGCAGGCGTCAGGCGTCAACGCGACGGCGTACGGCGCGGAGCTGCGGGGTGGCCGTCGCTCGGTGATCCTGGTGAACAAGGACGTGGGTCAGGATCTCGACGTCGAACTCGATTTCGGCGGTCACGCGCGGGGCAAGGTCGAGATCGAATCGCTGCAGTCACCGGCGATCGACGGCCGGGAAGCGCACATTGCCCGTTCGGCGAAGCCCGGGATGTTGGCGGGCGGGACGTTCAGGGTGCCGCTGCCGCGCGGGTCGGGACTGCGGGTGACGGTGGGGTGAGCGCCCGCCGATGATGCCTGTCGTTCCCGTCTGACCGGCCCGTGGCCGGAACGGCCGAGCCTGTTGCCTCGTGCCTCCGGATCGATCAGGTTCCGCGCTGACCATGGACTGGTACATCAAAGCGTTCATCCGCGCCTCGCTACTCTGGTTTGCCGCCGGTATCCTGCTCGGGATCGGTATGGCGATCTATCCCTCGTGGCTCGTGTATCGCCCGGCACACGCGCACATGAACGTCGCCGGATTCCTCACGATGCTGGTATTCGGCGTCGGCTATCAACTCCTCCCGCGTCTCTTCGGCCATCCGCTCTACAGCGCGCGCCTCGCGATCGTGCACCTCTATCTGGCCAACATCGGCCTCCTTGGTCTGGTCGGCGGTTTCATCTGGGAGACGCGGTCGGTGACCAGCGGTCACCTCTTGCTCGTCTCGGGCGGGGTGCTCTTCGCGGTGGGCGTCGGCTGCTGGATCTGGAATCTCTGGCGGACGTTCGACGCCGCGGACGCACGCCGGAAGAATCAGCCGCCGCCGGCGCGCCCCGCGCTGCCCACGGTAGAGGAGTAACGGGCGGCACGGGTCGCTCAGACCGCGCGCCTGATCGCCCTCAATCGCTCCGCGTCCGTCACCAGCCGCACGTTCTCGTCCGCCGGCAGCGCTTTCCTGAACGGCACCGCGTGCTCATGGAAGACGACCTGCTCGGTCAGAGCCCGCGTGCCACGCACGTGGATCTCGGTGACACCGGTGTCGCGCACCAGCTCGGCCGCGTTCGTCTCGTCCACGCCACCGCCCGCCATGATCACGATCTTCCCCGCCGCACTCCGTACCAGTTCGGCCAGCACCTCCTTCCCCTCCACGGCGCTGGCGCGCTGACCCGAGGTGAGAATGCGCGTCATTCCCAGGCGCTGCAGCACTTCGAGGGCCGCGTAGGGATCGCGACAGACGTCGAAGGCGCGATGGAACGTCACCTCCATGTCGCGCGCCGCTTCGCGCATCGTCTCCATCGTGAAGGTGTCGACATCGCCCTTCGCGGTGAGCGCGCCCACCGCCACGCCACGCGCACCGAGTGCCCGGGCGTGCTGCACGTCGCGCCGCATGATGGCGCACTCTTCCGGTGAGTAGACGAAGCCGCCGCCCCGCGGCCGGATCAACACCACCACCGGAATGTCGAGTTGTTCCGTCACCACCGCGATCGTTCCATGGCTCGGCGTGGTACCGCCGTCAGCGAGATCGGCACAGAGCTCGATCCGGTCGGCAGTGCCCTCCACCGCAGCGCGCGCCGAGGCGAGGGTGTCGACGCAGGCTTCAAGAAGAGTCATCAGTCGTCAGTCGTGAGTCGTTGCTCGTGAGTGGGTCGACGGTCGAGGGTCGAGGGGTCAAAGGCTCGGAAGGCGGGCGAGGGGGCCTCGCAGCGACGTTCGCGGAGCAGCGCGCCAAGGCACGACCCAGTACCGCGAGCGTGGATTGCGGAGAGCGGAGCCAGAGGCCCCCTCGCCCGCCGCTGTGCCGTCCGGATGATCAAGCCGCCACCGGCTCGATCGTCGGCTCCACCCTGGGCCGGAAGAGTATCGCGAAGATCACCAGAATCGCCGCCGCTCCCATCGCCGGCACGACCCAGATGGCGCGCCAATCGTGATGCCCAGCCGAGAGGACGTGCGCATCGACGACGCGGCCCGAGATGAACGCCCCGATGAAATAGCCCACGCCGTTGGTCAGGAAGTTGAGGAAGCCCTGCGCCGCGCCGCGGATCTTCGGGCCGGCCTTTTCGTCCGTGTAGATCTGCCCGCCCACGAAGAAGAAGTCATAGCAGACGCCGTGCAGCACGATGCCGAGCAGAATGAGCCAGAACAGCGAACCGGCGTTTCCGTACGCGAACGCCAGGTAGCGGACCGCCCATGCGCCCATCCCGAGCAGCATGATCCACTTGATACCCAGCCTTCGTAGCATGAACGGCAGCGCCACCATGAAGCCGAGTTCGCAGACCTGTCCCAGGATCTGGACGCCGGCGGCATCCTTGACGCCAATTTCGTTGAGGAACGGATTGGCGAAGGTGTAATAGAACTGCAGCGGGATGCAGAGCAGGAACGAGCCGAGGCAGAAGACCAGAAACGAGGGCTGCTTGAGCAGCGACAATGCGTCGAGCCCCAGCGCATCGCGGACATGGAACTTCGTGCCGGCGGCCTTGGGGGGTGTGTGCGGCAGCGCCAGCGAGAAGAGCCCGAGGACGATCGACGCGCCCGCCGCCACCTGGAGCGGTACCACCCTGGCGTCGGCATGCAGCACGAAGCCGATCAGGATGCCCGCCACGATCCAGCCGAGGGTGCCGAGGATCCGGATCATCGGGAATTCGCGGTTGGGATCGGCGACGTGGTGGAACGCGATGGAATTGGTGAGCGACAGCGTCGGCATGAAGCAGAGCGCGTAGAGGATCACCGCCGGATAGAAGGTGGCGAACGTCATCCGCGTCGAGACGAACCACATCACCGCGCCGCCCAGGATGTGCAGGAACGCCAGCATCTTTTCGGACGCGAACCAGCGGTCGGCAAAGATGCCGATGAAGAACGGGCTCACCAGCGCGGCGATGGCGGTGGCTCCGTAGACCAGCCCCACCTGCTCACCGGTAAACCCGCGGGTCTCGGTGAGATACGTCCCTACGGTGACGAACCAGCTGCCCCAGACGAAATACTCCAGGAACATCATGGCCTGCAGGCGGAGGCGCGGGGTCATCAGTAACTCCGGTCGTTGGACTTGATCTTGATGTTCCGGAACCAGACCTTGCCACTGTGATCCTGCAGCGCGATGTGTCCGCGCCGTGACTTGGCGAACGACTGCCAGGCGTTGAACTTGCTGTTCTTGATCTTCTTCAGCATCTCGTCGGAATCGAAATTGACGTCGACCGTCCGGACACCGTTGAGCCAGAGCTGGACTTTCGATCCGTGCGCGATGATCCGCACCTGGTTCCACTCGCCGGCCGGCTTGACGGGCGTACCCTGCGGCACGGGATAGAGATCGTACAGCGCCCCGGCCTGCTCCAGTGGCTTGTCGCCGTCGGGTTTGAAGTTGGCGTTGTCGAGCACCTGCATCTCGGCGGCGTTCATGTAGACGTACTGGGTTCCCTCGTTGGCCCACCAGAAGATGCCGCTGTTGGCGCCGCGCGAGACCTTCCACTCCAGATCCAGTTCGAAGTTGCTGAACTGCTGGTCGCTTACCAGGTCGCCGAGCGAATCCACGCGCGCGATGGCGCCGTCCTCGACCGCCCATCCCCGGGTGACGCCGAGCGATTGCTGATAGGTGTGCCAGCCGGTGAGGGTGCGGCCGTCGAAGAGCAATTGCCATCCGTCATGGCGTTCGGCGGCGGTCAGCGTGTTGGGTCCGGTGGCCTCGGGTATCGGTATCGGTGCCGGTTCCGCTGAGTGCGAGCCATGGCCACACGCCGCGATGCCGGCGGACGCGAGCACGGCGGCGAACACCCGTCGAGTCATGATGTTGCCTCGGTGACGAAGGGATTCGAGAGTGATGCCAACGTTATGGTGTTCCCGATGACGGCGGAAGGGCCCGGGCGGCGGAGTCGACGAGCATCTGGACCGCGTCGGCGCCCACCGGGCGGAGCAGGCCGAAGGTGCCGCGGCGCGCGGCGCGAACCACCGAATCCGCCCCGGCGCGCCACGCCGCCGTGGCCGCCTGCCGTCCGGCGAGCACGTCGAGTGCCTCGTCGCCGACGGTTCCCAGCCGTCCCAGCGCGGCGGCCACCGCGGCGCCGTCCGCGGCGAGCGGCACGCGGGGCTGCATCGCCGCGAGCGTCGCGGTGAAGCCCTCCATGCGCGCAAAGTCGCCGCGGAGCGCCGCGGCGGCGGCGGTGTCGCCCGTGGTGGCGTGGGTGGCGCGGTCGGTCATCCGCCAGTCGGTGAACGGGTCGGGAACGGCGGCGTCGACCAGCCGCGTATGGGGCGTGAACTGCGTCGTGCCGTAGTTGCCGAAGCCCTTGGGACGGACGTATCGCAGGAAGAGATCGAGCTGCGTGGCGTCGTCACCCGTGGCCATTTCCCGGACCATATCGAGCGTGTGATCCTGCTGCGTCGTGCCCACCTCGGCCAGCCGCTGCGACGTGATCTCGAGACGGCGATACATGTCGGGCACGTCGCGCACCGACGCCGGCGACCAGAACCGTTCCGCGATGGCCGCCATCCTCGGCCAGATCCTCGATTCGACCGTGACCGTGTCGACGAACTCGGCCCACATGCACGCCTCGCCGCCGAGCACCAATTTCTGCTGCTCGGATGTCAGCGTGGTGTTCGCCGGAATCGGGTCGGCGAGATAGTGGAATGCGGCGGTTTCGATGTGATCGAGATAGTACGGCGCCGAGAGAATGCCCTGATAGCCCTGCTTGGCGGCGGCCGCGAGCGCATCGGAGCTGCGCCACGACTGGATCACCGCTTCCTTCGGCAGGTCGGGCTGGAAGATCTCGTCCCAGCCCACCGGGATCCTGCCGTGCGCTTCGACGATCGCGAACAGCCGCCGGTTGAATTCGGTTTGCAGCGCCTGCGTGTTGGGAATGTTGTGAGCCTGCATCCACGCCATGATGTCGGGGTTCGATGTCCAGGCGCGCGCATTCACCTCGTCGCCGCCCACGTGCCAGTAGCGGTCGGGGAAGAGTCCCGCCATCTCGTCGATGAACGCATCGAGGAACTGATAAGTGCTGTCCTTCGTGGGGTTCATGGCGAACGCGGGGCCGCCCCAGCCGCGGAAGAGCTGGTACGGACCGGGCGCGCTGGCCAGCCAGGGATAGGCGACGAACCAGGCGTTGGAGTGGCCGGGCACGTCGAACTCGGGCATGACGCGGATGCCGCGGTCGGCGGCGTAACGCACCACGTCGCGGATCTGGTCCTGCGTGTAGTACTTGCCGTCGGAGGCGAGGTCCTGCAGTGCGGGAAAGACCCGGCTCTCGACCCGGATGCCCTGATCGTCGGAAAGATGCCAGTGCAACACGTTCAGTTTGACCACCGCCATGCCGTCGAGCGTGCGCTTGATGACGCCGACGGGTTCGAAATGGCGGGAGACGTCGACCAGCAGGCCGCGCCACTTGAAGCGCGGCGTGTCCTGAATGTCGGCGCCCTGGAGATAGAATCCGGCGGAGTCGGCACTCTGCAGCTGCAGCAGCGTCTCCAGCCCGTGCATGGCGCCGACGACGGTATTGGCGGTGAGCACCGCGCGGTGATCGCTCACGTTCAGGGCGTACGATTCATCGTCGTTGACGTCGGGGATCGCATACCCCATCCCGGCCACGTCGAGCGTGAGCGTCGCGGTGCTGTCATAGGCATAGGTGCGCGAAAGCGGTTGAGCGATGCGTGCCTCGAGGCGCGCGACGGCGCGGGTGACGGCCCGTTCGAGCCGCCCGTCGCGGTAGCGGACGATACCGACCGTGAAGCTGCTGTCGAGCCGGAGCCGCTGGCCGGTGAACGACACCGACCGGGGCACCGGCATCAGAGTACCGGTGGCGGGGGCCTGGGCCGGAACGGCCGGTGCGACCAGGAGCGTCGTCAACAACGCAAATGAGCGGTACATGATGCCTCGGGAATCGCGGGGAGCGGACATGGCGAAAGATGGCCAGTCGATCGGCGGAGCAAAATGGGTGGCGCTGGACGTGGCCGGCTCCGATCGCGGGAAATTGAGGGTCACGGCGGGGTCGCGCTAGCTTCCTTCCGATGCGCCTCACCGGACTCTTCGTCTACCCCATCAAGGGCTGTCGCGGGCATGCGGTCGACGACATGCCGATCGACGCACGCGGTGCCGTCGGCGACCGGCGCCTGATGCTGGTGACGCCCAACGGCAGGTTCATTACCCAGCGCGAGGTGCCGCGGCTCGCCACCGTTGCGCCGCGGCTCGACGGACCGTCGCTCACCGTGGAGGCGCCGTGGAGCGAGCCGTTCCGGACCGAGGTGGACTGGTCCGGCGCGCCGCGGACCGTCTCCATCTGGAAGAACATCCTCACCGCGCACGATCAGGGGGACACCGCCGCCGCGTGGTTCAGCGGCGCGATCGGCGCGGAATGCCGGCTGGTGGCGTTCGGCGGGCTGTCGCATCGTCCGCTCGACCCGCACTACGCACCGCGCGACGGCGCCGAGACGACGTTCACCGACGGCTACCCGCTGCTGGTGACGCTCGAGGCGTCGCTCGACGCGCTCAATCAGCGGCTCGATGTGCCGGTGCCGATGGCGCGGTTCCGGCCGAACATCGTGATCGCGGGAGTGCGCGCCTGGGACGAGGACGGGTGGCGTGTCCTCACGGTCGGTGCGTTGACGTGCGACGTGGTGAAGCCGTGTGACCGTTGCGTGGTCACGACCGTCGACCAGACCAGCGGCACGCGCGACCCGGGACAGGAACCGCTCCGCACGCTGACGACATTCCGCAAGGTGGAGGGGACAGGCGTGCTGTTCGGACAGAATCTCGTGCCACGGGCCGCGGGCACGGTGCGGAACGGTGACGCCGTGATGGCCACGTGACGGAACGTCTCTACTACCGCGACGCGGACCTGCTGTCGTTCGATGCCATCGTGACCGGCACCGACGGCGATCCGCTCCACGTGGTGCTCGACCGTACCGCGTTCTATCCCACGTCCGGTGGCCAGCCGCACGACACCGGAATGCTGGGCGGCGTGGCGGTGCTCGACGTCATCGATCATGATGACCGGATCGTGCACGTGCTGGGTTCGCCGCTGGCGGCCGGACCGGTGCATGGCGAGGTCGATCCGGCGCGGCGTCGCGATCATATGCAGCAGCACACCGCGCAGCACCTGCTCTCGGCCATTGCGGCGGATCGTCTCGGCTGGGAGACGGCCAGTGTGCATTTCGGCGCCGGACGTTCCACCGTCGAGTTCGAAGCGGCGTCGGCGAGCGACGATCAGCTCGCCGCGCTGGAGGCCGAGACGAACGCCGCCGTCGCGGCCGCGATGCCGGTGACAGTGAGTTTCGAAGACGCGGTTGATGCCACGGCGACAGGCTTGCGCAAGCCGTCCGACCGTGCCGGCGTCATCCGGGTCATCGCGATCGCCGGGATCGACCGCAGCGCCTGCGGTGGAACGCACGTCGCGAACACGGCCGCGATCGGACCGGTGGTACTGACCGGCACCGAACGGATCCGCGGACGGGTGCGGGTGGGGTTTCTGGCCGGCGGCCGGGTGCTCCGCACATGGCACGAGCAGCGCGACCAGCTGGCGGCGCTCGCCGCGACGCTGAGCTGCTCGGCAGGCGAGCTCGCCGAGATCGTCGCCAAGCGGCAGGCGGAGTTGAAGGGGTTGCACAGTGCGACCGAGGCGTTGGAGCACGAGGTGGCCGCAGCCCGGGTGGCGGCGCTCGTAGCGGGCCACGCGCCGGGGCCGGATGGCGTGCGGTGGATCGTAGCGGAGATGCACGGGTCGCGCACCTTGCTCCGGTCCATGTCGCAGGCTGCCGCGTCAATCGAGAAGACCGTGCTGATCCTCGTCGACCCGCCGGCGGTCTTCATGGCGGCGGGGCCGGGGTCGTCGATCGACGCGGGGTCGTCGCTGAAGGAAGTGCTGCGCCCGGTGGGCGGGAGGGGCGGGGGCAATGCCACGGTGGCACAAGGCAATCTGCCGGAGCGGTGCGACGTGGCGGCATTCCTCGCCTCGCTTGCGGAGTTGCGGCGCTGATGGCGCCCTGGCAGTGCTCGCAGTTTCCACTTCGTGACGCCGCGTAGAAGCGGCGCGCTCCCCCGAGTGCGGGGTGCGGCGTGCCGATGAACTGAATCGGCCCGGGGCCCATGGCCCGGAGCCCCTGAGACGAGGCTCGGCGCGCAACAGCCGGCGCCATCGCGATGCCGGCCCCGGCCGGCCGAGCCTCGCATGCGGGGCTCTGGGCTCTGGGCGCTCCTGGTCTTTTCATGGGTTTATCCTCCCGGCCCACACCGTTATTTTTGATCGGCATACCGCTTGCTGCCATCGTCTGTTTCCGTCCCCGGTCGCCGAAAGGACGCCCCGTGGTCGCTGTTACGCTCGCCGCCCTGCTTTTTGCCACACCCGCCCACGCCCGCGCCGCCGCGGACACCGGTGGAGGGGTGACGTTTTCGGGCAACGCGGGGCTGGTGAGCACCAGCGGCAACACCAACAACACCTCGATCAACCTGGGCGACAAGATCGTCGGGCACACCGACGGTTGGACGTTCGCGCAGACGTTCTCGCTGGTCTACGGCAAGAACGACTCGGTGGTGACGACGTCGCTGTGGCGCGCCGGAATCCGCGGCGACCGCGCACTCTCCCGGCGAACCGCACTGTTCGTGCTCGCGACGTTCGACCGTGACTCCTTCGCCGGGATCTCGTCGCGCTACACGCCGCAGGTCGGCGTCGCGGGTACCGTCGTGGCGGCACCGCGGGACAGCCTGCAATTCGAACTCGGCGCGACCTACACCTGGCTGAACGCCGTCCGTCCCGACACGGCCCGCACCAGCGGCGGTGCGCGGGTGGCGGCGCACTATCAGCATTTCCTGACCGCCAAGTCGGTGATCTCGGAGGCGTTCGAGTACCTGCCCAATCTCAAGGACGGCCACGACTACCGGATCAACAGCGAGACCGATATCGTGGCACCGATCACCGCCGGGATCGCCATGCGGGCCGGCTATATCATCCGTTACGACGCGTTGCCGGTGGACGACCACCAGACCACCGACCGCATCCTGACGACGGGAATCCAGGTCACGTTCTGATGGTCACCGGCGCCGCGCTTCTGCTCACGATGCTCTTCGCTGCCGGTGACACCGGCAGCGCGCCGGCGGTCCACCCCCCGAAGCGCCCGCCGAACGCGGTCCGGTTCACCGGTGACGTCGGGTTCGTGAGCACCGCCGGCAACAGCTCGGTGCAGACGCTCAATCTCGGCGACAAGGTCACCGCCACCGCGGCGCATTTCACCTTCACGCAGCAATTCGGCATCGTGCACGGCCGCAGCCGCGGCGCCACCGTGGCGTCGAACTGGCGGGCGCTGGCGCGAACCGATCTCTCGGTGCAGAAGATCGTCACCGCGTACGC
Organism: uncultured Gemmatimonadales bacterium; assembly: GCA_963697065.1. GTDB lineage: Bacteria > Gemmatimonadota > Gemmatimonadetes > Gemmatimonadales > GWC2-71-9 > Palsa-1233. The sequence goes on along the minus strand of CAVOMQ010000001.1, from coordinate 645,769 downwards.
GGCGATCACCTGGGAGCGTGACATCTTCTCCGGCGTGTCGGCCCGGGTCGCCACCAACACCGGGCTGTCGGCTTCGGTGGTGCGCACGCCCGGCGACAAGCTGGTATTCGAAGGCGGCGTGTCGTACACCACGCAGCAGGGCGTCGGCAGCACCGGCGTCAACAAGGACTTCTTCGGTGGCCGCGCGGCCACCTCGTACGTGCACCACATCGGTCCGCGCGCGGCGGTGTCCCAGTCGCTCGAGCTGCTTCCCGATTTCCACGACAGCGCCGATCTCCGGGTCAACTCCGAGAGCGACCTGCTGGCGCCGCTCACCAAGCAGATCGCGATGAAGTTCTCGTACACCATCCGTTACGACGGTGTGCCGGAACCGGGCTACCTCAGCACCGATCGCCTGTTCACGACCGGAATCCAAGTGACGTTGTGATCCGGTATGAGGTGGTGCTGGAGCCGGTCCCCGATCTGGCGGCACCGCTCGAACGCTGGATGCGCGCCACCCACATTCCCCAGGTTCTCGCCACCGGCTGTTTCCGCGGCGTGCATTTCGACCGCAGCGGACGCCGGCTCCGCACTGTGTACGAGGCCGCGGCGCGCGCCGACCTGGAGCGCTACCTGGCGCAACACGCCGACGCCCTGCGGCGCGACTTTGCGCGCGCCTGGCCGCACGGCGTGACGGTGGCGCGTGAAGTGTGGGACGAAGTCGAACGGTGGACGCGGTGAGCGGAATCCGCTTCAAGCTGATCGATCGCACCTCTCCCCCGCCGGATCCGACCGCAATGGCTGACCTGGCGCGCGAGGCGTTGACGTATCACCGCACTCTTGCCGGGTATGCCGCGACACCGCTGCATCGGCTCGACGGCCTTGCCCGTGAACTCGGCATCGCGGCATTGCTGCTCAAGGACGAATCGCGCCGGCTGGGGCTCAACGCCTTCAAGGTGCTGGGGCCGTCGTTCGCCATCCACCGCTGGCTGGCGCATCATGCCGCCGCCGGCGACGTCACGTTCACGACTGCCACCGACGGCAACCACGGCCGTGCGGTGGCGTGGACGGCCCGGCAGCACGGCCAGCGTGCCGTGATCTTCATGCCGGCCGATTCGGTGCCGGCACGCATCACCGCCATCGAACGGGAAGGAGCGGACGTCGTGCTTGTCGACGAGGGGTACGACGCGGCCGTTGCGCAGGCGCGGCAAGCCAGCGAAACGCATGGCTGGATCCTGATCCAGGACTCGGCGCATCCCGGCTATCTCGAGATTCCCGAGTGGATTTCGGCCGGATACTGGACGATGGCGCACGAGCTGGAACCGTCGCCTCACGGCGCGGAGCGGGTCGACGCCGATCTCGTGTTGCTGCACGCCGGTGTCGGAACCTGGCCGGCGGCAATGGTGGCGTACTACTGGCACCGTTACGGACCCCGGCGCCCGCGCCTGGCTGTCATCGAACCGACCGAGGCCGACTGCGTGCTGGCGTCGGCACTCGCCGGCCATCCGGCGCATGCCACCGGATCGCTGCACACCATCATGGCGGGGCTCAACTGCGGCTTTCCGTCGACCTCCGCGTTCGACACCCTGCAGCACAGTGTCGACGCCTTCTTCACGATTCCCGACCGGTGGGCCGAAGCGGCGATGCGGCGGCTCGCGGTTCCGGCGGAAGGCGATCCACTGGTGGTGGCGGGAGAGTCCGGGGCGGCGAGCGTCGCCGGGCTGCTGGCATTGCTCGACGATCCGGCGCTCGAGCCGGTGAAGCGTCACCTCGGTCTCGCGGGTGACACGCGCGTATTGGTCTGGTCCACCGAAGGGGCGACCGATCCCGTCAATTGGACCCGGGTTGTGGGACGGGCCGTTCCGACATAGCCTCCGTCGCCGCGCCAAGTGACGCGCGCCACCCTCAACGCCGCGAGCCGATGCCCGACGATCTCCGTTATCCGATCGGCAAGTTCCACGCTCCGGACGCTCCGACGGCCGAGTTGGTCGACGGCTGGATCGCCGACCTCGCGGCGGCACCGGCCGCGCTTCGGGCGGCGGTGGCCGGACTCGACGATGCGCAGCTCGACACGCCGTACCGGCCCGGCGGGTGGACGGTGCGCCAGGTGGTGCATCACGTCCCCGATTCGCACATCAACTCGTATTGCCGCTTCCGCCTGGCGCTCACCGAAGACGAACCGACCATCAAGCCATACAGCGAAGCCCGCTGGGCGGAACTTCCCGATGCGCGCACCGCGCCGATCGCGCCGTCACTGGCGCTGCTCGACGCGCTGCATCTGCGCTGGGTGATGCTGCTGCAGGAATTGTCGCCTGCCGATCTCGCCCGGACGTTCCGGCACCCGGATCGCCCGCGTCCCGTGGCGTTGTGGTGGAACCTCGCGCTCTACGCGTGGCACGGCCGGCATCACACCCGGCACATCACCGCGTTGCGGGAGCGGGAGGGATGGTGAGCGTCCGGTTGGCGGTGGCGGGTCTCGTGGCGCTGGCGGGCATGCCCTGTCATGGTGCCGCGAACGGCGGAGCGGGCGGTTCCGGTCCCGGCAGGTCGACGTCCTGGGCGTTTCGCCACAGAGCGGTTGGACGGATCCGGTGATGCGGATATATCGCGACTCGGCGGCGTTCGCCGCGGGGTGGGACACGCTGTTCGTCGATCCGTCCCGGCCGGCGTTGCCGGCGTTGTCTTTCGCCACCCGCCGCGCGGTGATCGTATCCGCGGGCACCCGTACTACCGGCGGGTTCCGGATGGTCCGGGACACGGCGTGGATCGGTGACGACACATTGCATCTCGTCGTGACCGTGATCACGCCGCCGCCGGGATGCGCCGTCACCCAGGAACTGACCGCGCCGGCGATCGCGCTGGCGGTGCCGGCGGCGCCACGGTCCGTTGCCGTCGTCCGCCGCGAGCGCGCCGACACGACGCACTGTTCGTCGTAACCGTTTCATTACCAACCACGGAGACAAGGGCATGGATCGTCAGTCCGTCAACGCCGTCGGTGGCATTGCGCTCTTCGCCGACCACGCCGACACCCTGGCCCACTGGTACGAGCACCACCTCGGCCTCTTCTTCACCCGCGAGCCCGGCAGCCACGAGTGGTGGTGCACCGTAGGCGGCGTGACGTTCACCGTTCGGCAGAGCAAGCACCCGATGGGCCGCGATCGGCGGACGGTGGAGATCGCGTGGCGGGTGAGCGATCTCGACGCGTTCATCGAACAGCTCGGTGAACTGGGCGTGACGATCGACGAGAGGAAGGAAGCGCCCGACGGGGACCACGCCTGGTTCCCGGATCCGGAGGGGAACCGGATCGAGCTCTGGCAGCTACCCGACGCCTGAATTCAGCGTCCGCCGGGCATCCTGCTGCGGTCGGGAAACTCGCTCCGGAGCTGCGCGACCGCGTCGACCATCACGCGCATTCCCGGCTCGGGAAGCGCGGTGACACCGACGATGGTGAGCGCCGGCGGACTGGCCGGGTCGAGTGCGCCCAGGACGATCGGCCGGACCGTGGCGACGGCCGCCGGGGTGAGGTCGGTGAGATAGATGGTCAGGCGCACCACGTCGCCCGGGACGCCGTTCGCGGCCTGGACCACCGACGCGAGATTCTTCATCACCTGGTGGGTCTGCGCTTCCAGGTCGCCGGGTCCCACCAGCGTCCCCGCGGAATCGAGCGGCACCATCGCGGAGACGTAGACCGTCAGGCCGACCTTGACGGCGTGCGGCAGTCCGGCGAGCAGCGGCACGTTCGGCGCCACGATTTCCTGTGGTTGGGCACTGACCGGCGCTGCACCGAACCCCGGCGTGCGATTGCGCTGCGTGTTGGCGGCGCAGCCGACCAGGGGGAGGAGCGCGGTGATGATCAGGAGGTGTCGCATGGCACTCATTCCGGTATGAAGCTCTCTTCACGATCGGTGTCGGTCCCGGAATCTGCAGGGGTCAGGGCTACCCCGCCAGCGTCCATGTGTGCATCGTTAGCCCTGCTCGGCGTCCTCAAGTCAACGGATCACCAAGGAAGGGGTATGCGGAACACATGGACGGTACTGGTCGCGGCTGGTCTGCTCGCGGGGTGCGTCAGCAAGAGCAAGTATGACGACCTGGCGACACAGCAACAGCAGCTGACTCAGGAGCGCGATTCGCTTCGGGCCGATCAACAGTCGACGCAAGCGATGCTGGCAAACGTCGACTCGGCCCTGACGGCCGTAAAGGGGCTTGCGGTGGCGCCGACGGCCACCACGGGCGATCATCCGGAAACCGGTGACGCGGCGTATCGCGCCGTGCTGCTCGGCAAGATCCGCGAAGTGATCTCGCGGCTGGATGCCGCCGAGAAGCAGGTCGCCACGGAGCGCTCCCGGTTGAGTGCGACCAACGTCGCCGAACGCCATCTGCGCGACCAGCTGGATACGCTGCAGCGGAACCTGGCGGACATGAAGACGGCGGCGGAGCAGCAGGAAACGACGATCGAGCAGCAGAAGACCCAGATCGCGTCCCTCGCCGCGCGAACCGATACGCTGACGCAGCAGTCGGCCGATCTGACGTCGCGCAACGCGGCGCTGAACGACACGCTGACGAACATCGTCAACGAGGAGAACACGGTCTACTACGCGGTGGGTACCAAGGATGACCTGATCAAGCGGGGCATTCTGGTCAGCGAAGGGAGCAAGTTCCTGGTCTTCGGCGGCAAGACGCTGCAGCCGGCGCGCGATCTCAAGCCGGAGCAGTTCCAGCGGCTCGATCTCCGCACCGACACCGTGCTGACGGTGCCGGACCCGAAGCGGGAGTACAAGATCGTCACCCGGCAGAACCCGAGCTTCCTTGCGCAGAACCTGCAGTCCAACGGCAAGGTGAAGGGCGACCTGCACATCACGTCGCCCGCGTTCTGGGACGCCGGGAAGTACCTGATTCTCGTCCAGGACTGATTCGCCTCGCGGCGGACGGGCAGCACCGTCCGGCACCGCGGGGGTGAAGACCAGGGGAGCTTCCGGGCTCCCCTGGTTTTCTTTGTACCCGCGGCCTGACGCCCGCATCGATCCGAAACCGTCCGCCCGAAGGAGTCCGCCGTGGTCGCCACGACGTCCGTGCCGCGCCAGGTGGTGCTGCGCACCGCCCTGTTGCTGATCGGCTCCAACACGTTCATGACCATCGCCTGGTACGGGCATCTCCGGTATCTGTCCAATCGCGCCTGGTACGTGGCCGCGGTGATCAGCTGGGGCATCGCCTTCTTCGAATACCTGCTGCAGGTACCGGCCAACCGGATCGGGTTCACCGCGCTCACGCTTCCCGAGCTCAAGGTGATGCAGGAGGTGATCACGCTGCTGGTCTTTGTGCCGTTCGCCGCGATCGTGATGCGGCAGCCGCTCAAGCTCGACTATCTCTGGGCGGCCTGCTGCCTGGTGGGAGCGGTGTACTTCGTGTTTCGCGGCTGAAGCCGACGGGAAGCCCGGTCACGATCCGGCCAGTTGCTGTCGCAGCCGGTCGCGTGCCGCCGCGATCCGTTGTCGGACGCGCTCCTTGAGCACGCCGACGTCGGTGACCCCGTCGACCGGCTCCGGTTCGAGGATCTCCACCACCGCTTGCGCCGGGTTGACCCGCCAGTCGTGTCGCGCGATGGCGTGCCGTGTCCCGGCAATGGCCACCGGGAGAATCGGCACGCCGGCGTCGATGGCCAGCCGGAACGCGCCGTCCTTGAACGGCAGCAGGTCGTCGCCGGCGGCGCGGGTTCCCTCGGGGAAGATCATTACCGACACGCGCTGCGACAGCCGCTGCTGGCAGTCGGCCATCGCGCGCTTGGCGCTGCGGGCCATGCCGCGCCGCACGCCCACGTCGCGTGCGCCCCACATCGACCAGCCAAGGATCGGGATCATCATGATCTCCCGCTTCGAGAACCACTTCATCTCCCACGGCAGGTGGCAGAGCAGCAGCATGTCGGCGAACGATTCATGATTGGAGACTACGACGTAGGGATGGCGTGGATCGGACGGCACCACACCCTGAACGGAGAAATGCCAGCGCGGGGTGAGCTTGACGCAGAACACGCCGACCAGCCGGAAGAGGCGGCCGCCATAGTAATTGACGCGGTCGAACGGCCAGCCGATCAGCCGCCACGCCACGATGATCGGGCAGGTGACGGCGATCCCGAGACCGAGGACCGACCAGGTCCAGATGGATGCCGCAGTGGTGCGCAGGCGTCGCAAGGCGCCGGACATGCCGAGAAGCTAATCGCGGTGGGACTAGCGACCCGCCGTCAACGCCTCCACCGCCTCGCGGGTACCGATCTGCTCCAGCGCGTGCCACGCGGCGGTGCGCACTTCCGGTTCCCGATGCCGCAGCAACTGGGTGAGCGCGGGGACGGCCTGCGCCATGTGCCGCCGGCCCGCCACTTCGGTGACATCACGCACCAGAGCCGCGCGCGCACTGGTGAGCGAGCCCTGAATGGCGTCATCGCCGGCGCGGACACGGACCAGCAGTTCGATGTAGACGCGGCGGTCGTGGGGACCACCGGCGCCGTTGAGCGCCCGCAGGAGTGCCTCGGTGCCGTCACGGCCCACGGCAAGCACCGCCTGCTCCACCACGGCCGGCGTGGTCGGCTCGGTCAGCAGGCGCACCATTTCGTCGAGCACGTCGACGGTGGCGTAGCGGCGTCGTTCGTTGGCCACCATCGCCCGGCGTTCGTCGTCTCCGGCCGCTTCGAGTTGGCGGATACCGAGAACGGCGCGTGCGAGGGCGGGAAAGTCGCGCGCGGCGTGCGCCTGCTGTGCCGATGCGAGCAGTGGGTCGAGCTGCGACGCCAGCGACATCCGGGCTTCGACCGCGGCGTCGCTGGCGCGCTGCGGCGCATCGCCCGGCGGTGCCGACGTGCGCAGCCCCGGCAGCTCGAACAGCGCTTCCCGGAGGTCGACCTCGCCGTCGCGCATCGGCGCGGAGACGACCGCCGCCGGCACCGAGGCCCGCAGTGCATCGCGCAGCTGGTCGATGGTGGCGTAGAGCCCGGGTGCCGACGCGTACAGCTCCGCGACATCGTGCCACTGCCGGGGCGAGAGTCCCGCGGGAAGCTCGAGCCGCGACGTGTGGTGTCGGCGGAACGCGTCGAGCAGCAACGCCGCCCCCGGTGCGGTCGGCGGAATCGGAACGTTGTTGACGAGAAGCTGGTCGCCGGCGACCTCGTACTGCACCGGTTCGAATCCGGCAGCCTGTGCCAGGAGCGCCACCGACTGTTCGAGTTCGCTCGGGTCAGCGACCTCCGAGCGGACCTGATGGACGGCGGCGGCAAAGAGCGCGGTCAGCGGAATCGGCATGCCTCCTCCTCCTCCCATTCACGTCCCTGACTTCCGGCCGCTCATCCGTTGCCGGACCGCCCGGCTCACCTCGGCCCGGCGATCGGCACCGGCCGGGAGTCCCAGAGCGACGGCCACCGCGAGCGACGCCGGTTGCGGCAGCGCTACACCGTCAAGGACGTCGCGTACCGGGCCGTCGTGCACCAGCCGTCCGTCGGCGAGCACCATCCCCCGGTCCAGCGCCTCGAGCGCGAATTCGGGGTCGTGGGTGACCGCGATCACGGTCCGTCCCGCCGCGATCTCGTCCCTGACGACGGCGATCACCAGCCGGCGTGAAGCGGCGTCGAGTCCGGCGGTCGGTTCGTCGAGCAGCAGCAGCGACGGGTTCGCGACGAGCACGCTGGCCAGTCCCACCAGCCGCCGCCGCGGCAGCGGCAGGTCGTACGGGTGTTCGCGGCGCACGTCGGTGAGCGCCAGCCGCTCCAGCACCCGGGCCACGGCTTCGCGCGCGGCGATGGGATCGCGCCTCGCCACGCCCAGCGCCACGTTGCACTCCGACTCCACCGAAGCCGTGAACAGCTGCCGCTCGGGCTGCTGAAAGAGGAAGCCGACGTCGGGCGCGAAGTCTTCGGGAAAGTGCCCGCTCGTTGCCCTGCCGAGGGTTTCCACCTTGCCCTGCGCCGGATGCTCCAGCGCCATCGCCAGTCGCAGCAGAGTCGTCTTGCCGGCGCCGTTGGAACCGAACAGCCCCATCGCCTCTCCCGGCGCCACCGCGAACGACACGTCGTCGATGACCGTCCGCGGGTGCCGCGGCGGATCGGCCGGATACGCGAACGAGACGCCGCTGAAGGCGAGCGCCGGGGCTCCTCTATCAAGCGCGGAATCGGGGTCGAAACGGTCATCCGCGGCTGGCCGAACGGGAGGCAGGCCGGGCCCCGCGACCAGTCGAACGAGCGCGGGCACCGTGATCGGCCGGGGTGCGGCGACCCCCGCCAGGCACGCCAGCGAGGCGGCGCCGGTGGTGCTCGCGCCGGCTTCGACCAGCGCGTCGCCCGCCAGGAGCGACGCCGGATCGCCGTCGCACGCAATGCCCCCCTCGCGGAGCGCGATCAGTCGGTCGGAAACCATGCCCATGGTATCGGCATCGTCGCTGGCAACGAGCACCGCCGATCCTTCCCGGGCCTGCGTGCGGAGCCAGGCCGCGGTGGCGGCGCGTGCCCGGAAATCGAGCGCCGAGAACGGCTCATCGAGCAGCCAGATCCGGGGCGACGTGGTGGCCAGCGCGGCCAGCAGCACCCGCTGCGTCTCGCCGCCCGAGAGCGCGTTCGGGGCCCGGCCGGCGAGATGGTGAAGATCGAGCGCGGTGAGCGCGGCGTCGACGGCGGCAACGATCCGTTCCCGCGGCCAACCGAGGTTCATCGGGCCGATCGCCAATTCGTCGCGCACCGTTGCCGCGACCCCGCTCAGCTGCAATTGCGGTGACGGACCGAGGTACGCGATGCCGGTGGCGAGCGGGTGCTGTTCGGCCGGGTCGCGGCCGTCGATGGTCACCGATCCCTGGCGTTCGCCGCCGCTCAGCCGCGGCGCCAACCCCGCCAGGGCGATCAGCAACGTGCTGGTGCCGCTCCCCAGCGCACCGGTGAACCACGTCACCTGACCCGCGGCGATGTCGAGATCGATGGCGTGGAGCGCCGGGCGCTCGCGCGCCGGATAACGGAACGACAGCGCCCGGCAGGCGATCATCGCGCCATCACGCGCCACACGCAGGCGGCGGCGACCGCGGCGGCGGCAAGCCAGCGGACGGCGCGGTCGGCGGCAGTGTCGGCGGGGGGATCGAGCGCGGTGCGGTGGCCGGGCAATGTGAGGCCGCGGGTTTCCAGTGCGAGTGCCCGGTCGTCGGCTTCGGTGAGCGAGGTGAGCAGCAGCGGGAATACCAGGGCCGGCAAGGCCCGGGCGCGGATCAGCAGCGAACCGCGCACTGCCACGCCGCGGGTGCGCTGGGCTTCGCGCAGCCGGCGCGCCTGCTCGCCCAGCCGCTCGGCGGCGTCGAGACTCGCCACCACCAGGAAGGCCGCGCCGAACGGCCACCGCCGCGCGATCGCCGCCTGGAGGAACCGATGGGGGTCGAACAATGTCGCGAAGCCGATCGATGCCGTGACGATCGCCGCGAGACGCGACGTCTGCGATGCGGTCCACGCCAGCCCGGACTGCGACAGCGTACCGAAGACCGGCGCGGCGATGCGCGGATCGGCGCCGAAGACGCCCTGCATGATGAACAGCAACACGCCGAGTGGCACGATCACGGCGAGGCCGAGGCGCACCGCGCGCGCGGCGCCGGTCAGGACCGCGAGCAGACCGGTGACCACATAGAGCGCCGTGGTAGCGACCGTTCCCGGCAGCACGACCGCGAGCGCCATGATCGCGAGGGCCACCGCTCCCGGCGTGAACGGGTGCGCGCGACGCCCCGGCGCGATCCGGCTCATCGTCCGATGGCCCGCGCGGCGGCGGGAAAGCGGCCGAGGATGCGGAGCGGCATCCGGCGCAGCAGGATGCCGACGGTGAGGAACGAGATGATCTTGTCGAGCACGTCGGTGGTCACGGATCCGATCGTGACCGCAGTCCTGAGGTCGACACCGAGCGAAACCAGCACAGTGTTGATGGCGGCCACGCCGCCGCCGGTGCCGCCGCGGAACAACAGATACGAGATGACGGCAGACGCCGAGCCGCCGAGCAGGCCGCATGCCGCACCCCACGCCACCGAGCGCCACGGGCCGGCAAACCCGCGGCGCCGGGCGGCGAGTGCCGCCAGCAGCGCGATCAACCACTGGATGACGACGAACGGGAGGTACTGGTATCCGCTGAGCAGGCCGGAGAAGAGCTGGCTCAGGGTCCCGGTGAAGACGCCGGCGCCGACGCCGAGCAGCACCGCAACCAGCATGGTGCCGAGGGTGTCGAGAAACACCGGCAGGGCCAGCTCGCGCACCACGCCGCCGACGACCAGGTTGATCGCCACCGCCACCGGCACCAGCGCCAACAGCCGCGGAGAGATGCGCAACGGATTGGTTCCCGGAGTTCGAGGTCGGTAGAATGTACCTGGTCGATCGAAAGGAATTCCGCATGCCGGCCCTCGACAGCGACCGGGTCGTCACCCGTCTCCGTGCCGCCTTCAATCAGGGCGCCGGCCGCACCGACCTGCTCGCCCTCGCGGCCGAGCGGATCCGGGCCGCCGGGCCGCCCTATACCTCCGTGTACTGCTACATGCTGCACGGCGACGAACTGGTGCTCGAAGCGTTCAGCGGCCGCGCCACGGAGCACCAGCGCATCGCGGTGGGCCAGGGCGTCTGCGGCACCGCCGTCGCCACCGGCGAAGACCAGAACGTCGGCGACGTGACCGCCCGCGACAATTACATCGCCTGCAATCTAGCCACCCGGGCCGAGCTGGTGGTGCTGATCCGGCGCGGCGCCGACGTGCTGGGACAGATCGATGTCGACTCCGATGTCCGCGATCCGTTCACGGTCGCCGAGACCGCGGCGGTGCGCCAGGTGGCCGACGCGCTGGCGGTGCTGCTCTGATCCGCCACGTCCGCGGCGTCTCGCTGTACGAACGGCGTGCCGGCCGTGGCCCCGAGGTGGTCGTGCTGCACGGTGGCCCCGGGGCCCAGCACGATTACCTCCTTCCGGGGTTCGATCTGCTCGCCACCGATCGCACCCTGGTCTACTATGACCAGCGCGGCGGCGGACGCTCGCCGGTGCCGCGCGACGTGCCGGTCGGGTGGCGCGAGCAGGTCGACGACCTCGAAGCGCTGCGGCAGGTGTGGCAACTCGATCGACTGGTGCTGTGCGGCTATTCGTGGGGGGCGCTGCTGGCGATGCTCTACGCGGTGACCTGGCCCGATCGGGTCGCATCGCTGGCGCTGGTTTCGCCGGCACCGGCCGCCGAGCGCGAGCGCGCCGGATTCGCCGCCAACCTGGCGCGCCGCAACAACGCGCCGGCGCTGCAGGCGGAACGCGTCGCGCTCCGCAACCAGACGTCCCGCGGCGGTGATCTCGAAGCACACAATCGGCGGCTGTTCGAGCTGGCGGTGGCGGGTTATTTCCACGATCCGTCGCTGGTGCACCGGATGACGCCGTTCCGGATCACCGGCCGGACCCAGCAGGAGGTGTGGCAGTCACTGGGCGACTACGATGTCCGTCCGGCGTTGACCCGCCTCCATCTTCCGGCGCTGGTGGTGCACGGCGACGACGACCCGATTCCGCTCTTGACTGCCGAGGCCACCGCGCGTGCCCTCGAGGCACCGCTGGTCGTGATCCCCGGCTGCGGACATGTGCCGTTCGTCGAAGCGCCCGACGCATTCGTCGCCGCACTCGATCCCTTCCTTCCGCGCCGGTAGCCATGCGGCCGCAGCCGTTCGATCTCATCTTCGGGTCGCTGGCCGGCGAGCGATTCCCGGCGATCCGCGACGCGTTGGGGGCCGAAACCGGGCTCGACGCATTTCTGCTCTCCGCGCCGGCGCTCGAGCTGCTCCGTGATCTGCGGCCCGAAGGCGGCGTCGGCGATGCCGCGGACGCCTTCGTGGGATTCGTGCACGCGGCGTATCTGTATTGGACCGACGGAATGCACCACTGCGAACTCGACAGCGACGCCACCACCCGCCTCCTCGCCGCGACCCTGACGACTCCCACGACCCCCGCGACTCCCACGACGTACATTCAGGTGGCACCACGCCGGATCTGGGGCCGCCTGGCGGACGAGGAGACGTTCGAGCCGCTCGACGGATGGTTTGCGCGGGCGCACGGCGACCGGCTCGACGTGGTGGCCTGCTTCGGCGTGCACCCCGAGCGGCCCGGCGTCACGGTGGTCGTCGCGTCGGGGCCCCCACCGATCCTCGCGGCGCTGATCCGGCCGGATGGCACGCCGCCGTTTTCGCCGACCATGCCGGGGGGCGTGGCGGCGGGACTGGCCGAGGTGGGCTCTCCGGCGGAGTTGCTGGCGCTGGCATGGCACGCCACCCGGCTGGCCGATGGAACCTGACGGAAGGGGCACGATGGCGTTGATGGACCGAACCGGCGTGGCCCGGTCACTGGAACAGATCGCCGCGTATCTCGAGTTCAAGGGCGAGAACCGCTTCCGCGTCCGCGCGTTCAATACTGCCGCCAAGACGATCCTGGCCACTCCCGGTGACCTCGAAACCGCCCTCGCCGACGGGTCACTGGCGCGTGCCAAGGGCATCGGGCCGGTGATTCTCGAGATCGTGACCGAACTGGTGGGTACCGGCCGGGCCGAGGTGCTCGAGGAATTGCGCGAGGACGTTCCCGCCGGCCTCATCGAGATGCAGGGGATCTCGGGACTCGGCGCCGCGAAGGTGCGCCAGATTCACGAGACACTGGGTATCGAAACGTTGGCCGAACTCGAAGACGCCGCGCGCGACGGGCGTCTCGCGGCGCTGCCGCGCTTCGGGCAGCGCACCGCGCAGAACATTCTCAAGGGCATCGCGTTCCTGCGGCAGGCCAGCCAGTGGCGGCTGTCGCATCACGCCGCGCACGAGGCCGGCGCGGTGCGGGAGGCGCTGGCGCGACTGCCGCACGTGCTCGAAGCGCACGTCGCCGGCGAAGTGCGGCGACGGTCGGAGATCGTGCGCGAGCTGATCATCGTGCTGGTGGCCGACGTGACGCCGGCCGAAGTCTTCCGCCATCTCGCGTCGCTGCCGGGGAGCAGCGAGATCGCCGGCGAAGACGAGCGTCGCGCCACGCTCCGCCTCGCGGGCGGTGTGGCCGTACACCTGATCGTGACGCCGCCACAGAACCTCGGCGCGGTGCTGGTGCAGGCCACCGGCAGCGAGGCGCACCTCGCCGCCCTCGAACGGCGTGCGGCGGCGCGCGGATTCGACCTTTCCGGTGCGGCGCTCTGGGCCGGCAGCCGCTTCGTCGCCACGCCGGACGAAGCAACGCTCTACGAAACGCTCGGACTGCCGTGGATCCCCCCCGAACTGCGCGAGAGCGGCGAGGAACTCGACCTGCCGGTGCCGCGCCTGCTGGAGCTGGAGGATCTGCGCGGATTTCTCCACTGTCACACCCGGGCGTCCGACGGCACGAACACCGTCGCCGACCTTGCCGCGGCATGCCGCGCAGCGGGGTATGCCTACGTCGGCATTACCGATCACTCCCGCGCTGCGGCGTACGCCGGCGGCCTCAGCGCGGACGCGGTGCGGGAGCAGTGGGCGGAGATCGACCGGCTCAACGGCGAGCTCTCCGGTTTCCGCGTACTCAAGGGCATCGAGAGCGATATCCTGGTCGACGGCGCGCTCGATTACCCCGACGAACTGCTCGCCGGGTTCGACTTCGTGATCGGTTCGGTCCACTCGCGCTTCAATCTCGACGAACAGGCGATGACCGACCGGCTGTGCCGCGCCATGGAATCGCCGTACCTCACCATCCTCGGTCACCCCACCGGCCGCCTGCTGCTGGCGCGCGAACCGTATCCGCTCGATCTCGACCGCGTCTTTGCCGCCGCGGCCGAGCGGGGAGTCGCCATCGAGATCAACGCCGACCCGCACCGGCTCGACCTCGACTGGCGGGTGCTCGGCCGGGCGTGTGAACGCGGGGTGATGATCTCCATCGGTGCCGACGCGCACAGCCTGGCCGGGCTGGAGAACATTCCCTATGGCGTGGGAGTGGCGAGGAAGGGACGGCTCGGACCCGACGACATCCTCAATTGCCGCGGCGTCGAGGAGTTCCTCGCGTTCGGGGCGGCGAGACGCTGATGGCGCGGGAATCGAAAGCCGCGCTGGCGGCCCGGGCGGCGAAAATCCTCGCGCGTCTCAAGCGCGCCTGGCCGGACGCGCACTGCGAACTCGATTTCAGGAATCCGTACCAGCTGCTGGTGGCCACGATCCTCTCGGCACAGTGCACCGACGCCCGGGTCAACATGGTGACCCCGGAAGTGTTCCGGCGCTGGCCGGACGCCACGGCACTCGCCGCGGCCCGGCCGGAGGACGTCGAAGCGGTGATTCGTTCCACCGGGTTCTATCGCAACAAGACGAAGAGCCTGCTCGGGATGGCGCAGGCGCTGGTGGCTGACTATCACGGCAACGTGCCGCGGACCATGGAGGAATTGCGGCCGCTTCCCGGTGTGGGCCGCAAGACCGCGAACGTGGTGCTCGGCAACGCCTTCGGGATCAATGATGGGATTGCCGTCGATACCCATGTGCTGCGCCTGGCGCGGCTGCTGCGGCTGAGCAGTGCCACCACCGCCGAGAAGGTGGAAGCCGACCTGATGGAGCTGGTGCCGCGCAAGGACTGGACGCTGGTGAGCCACCTGCTGATCTGGCACGGACGGCGGGTGTGCATCGCCAACCGTCCCCGCTGCGAGCAGTGCGTCGTGGCGGAGTTGTGTCCGTCGGCGTTCAAGGTGGGGCCGCCGGCCCGGCGTCGTTAACTTCCGGCATGGCCAAGACCGCAACCATCGACACCGCGCGCGGGACGATCGTCCTCGACCTGTTCGACGAGGAAGCGCCCGGCACCGTCGCCAATTTCGAGAAGCTCGCCAACAGCGAGTTCTACGACGGCACCCGCTTCCACCGGGTGATCAACAACTTCATGATCCAGGGCGGCGATCCGCTGTCCCGCACCCCCGGCAACCCGCGGGTCGGCACCGGCGGACCCGGCTACACCATCAAGTGCGAGACGTCGCGCAACGTGCACAAGCATGTTGCCGGAACGCTCTCGATGGCGCATGCCGGCAAGGATACCGGTGGCAGCCAGTTCTTCATCTGCCATGCGCCGCAGCCCCATCTCGACCGCGTGCACACCGTCTTCGGCCAGGTGACACAGGGGATGGACGTGGTCAACGCCATCCGCCAGGGCGACGTGGTCACTTCCATCCGCGTGAGCTGACGACGCAAGTCGACCTCGCGCTGCTGTGCGATTACGCCCTGCTCGACCAGCACGGCAAGCTGTCGGTGCTGGGCATCTGGCGGCACGTGGCGGTGTCGCAGTTTCCGGCGCTGCATCCGCGGGCGCACCTGGTGCTGCGGATGCGTGGCCGGCGCACCGAAGTGGGGAGTCACGAGCTGCGGGTGCGGCTGATCGACCCGGGCCAGGCCGTCGTGCTGGAACACACCGGAACCATGCAGGTGCACGAGCCGCCGGCGGGCGTGGTCGAACTGGAAGCGCCGGCGATCCTGGTGCTCGATCTGCCGTTGTCGCGTCCGGGAGAATACGCCTTCGTCGTCGGGCTGGGTGGTGCGGAATCGGCGCGGCTCACCTTCCAGGCTTCGATGGTGGCGCCGCCGCCGGGCGGCACGCTGCACTGAATCACCCGCGCCGCCGCCGGGCACCGCGGCGCGGCACGCTTCTATCCCCTCTCGTCCCGCAATAGCTTGTTGGCCATGTCAGACGCGACCTGGAATCACGATCGGGCGTGGGCGCTGGTGACCGCGTGGACCGAATCGGCGGCGCTGCGCGCGCACATGCGGGCGGTGGAACTCGCCATGCGCCACATGGCGCCGCGCTACGGGGCCGACCCGGCGTGGTGGGGCGCGGTGGGATTGCTGCACGACTTCGACTACGAACGATTCCCCAACACCGACCACGCCGCCCTTCGCGAACATCCCTCCGAAGGCGTGCGCCATCTCCGCGAACAGGGCTTTCCGGCGGAGGGGTGCGACGCCATTCTCGGCCACGCCGCGTACACCGGCACGGCGCGCACCACCGACCTGGCCCGGGTGCTGTTCGCGGTCGACGAACTCTGCGGCTTCGTCGTGGCGTGCGCCCTGGTGCGCCCCGGGCGTTCACTGGCCGATCTCGAACCGCGCTCGGTGCTCAAGAAACTCAAGGACAAGGCGTTCGCCCGCGGCGTCAGCCGGGACGACGTCCGGATCGGCGCCGAAGAACTCGGCATGCCGCTCGACGCCCTGATCGGGGAGGTCATCCAGGCCCTGCGGCCGCACGAACGCGAGTTGGGCCTGGGCGCGGCGTGACCTCGCTCAGTCCACGGGTCACCGTGGCAGCCGAGGCGCTGGAGCATGCGCTCGACCGCGCCACGGGATCGCGGGCGTTGCCGGGAAACCGCGTGGGACTGCTGATCGACGGGCCCGGCACCTACGCCGAGATGCACCGTCAGATCGCCGCCGCAGAACACCGCATCCATCTCGAGAATTACATCATCCGCGACGATTCCATCGGTCGTGACTTTGCCGCCTCGCTCATCGAGCGGGCCCGGGCCGGTGTGATGGTGCGGATTCTCTACGACTGGGTCGGCTCGATCGCCACCTCGGGCCGGTTCTGGCAGGCCCTGCGCGAAGCCGGCGTCGACGTCCGCGCCTTCAGCCGGCCCGCGTTCCGTGACCCGCTGCTCATCGCGGCGCGCGACCACCGCAAACTGCTGGTGGTCGACGGCGCGGCGGCGGTGGCCGGCGGGTTGTGCATCGGCGACGAATGGAGCGGTGACCCGGAGCGCTCGCGGCTGCCGTGGCGCGACACCGCGCTGGGCGTCACCGGCCCCGGCGCCCGCGTGCTCGACGGCGCTTTTGAGCGCGCCTGGAAGTTCGCCGGCGGCGAATTCCCCGAGAACGAACACGAGTTGCCGGCGGACGTCACGTCGGCCGGGAGCACCGAGGTGCGCGTCGTGGCCACCGAACCGGGGCGGGAGCGCGCCTACCGCACGGTCGACCTCCTTCTCGGCATTGCCCGCGCCCGGATCTGGATCACCGAGTCATACCTGGTGACACCGCAGCGGATGTATCAGGCCCTGCAGGATGCCGCCCGTGACGGCGTTGACGTCCGTCTGCTGCTGCCGAGCAGCAGCGACCTTCGGGTGGTGCGCAACATCACCAGGGTGGGTTATCGCGGACTGCTGCGCGCGGGGGTGCGGATCTGGGAATGGCAGGGGCCGATGCTGCACGCCAAGACCATCGTGGCCGATGGCCACTGGACAAGCGTGGGGTCGAGCAACCTCAACGCCTCGTCGCTGCTCGCCAACTGGGAGCTGGACGTGCTGGTCGACGACGATCCCCTGGCACAGGCGATGGAGCGGCAATACCTGTTCGACCTCGCCCAGTCGAGCGAGGTGCTGCTCCGCCCGCGCCGCATCCCCGCCCTCTTCGGCCGTCAAGTCCCGGCCGCGCTCGACAAGCGGACCCCGCGCCAGCCGCGGGAGACGCCCCACGTCCGCACCTTTCGCGAACGTCGCCGCCGGGCGATTGTCATGGTGGGCAGGCTGGTCTACGGGGCCCGGGCGGCGGTCTTCGGGCCGCTCGCCCTCGTCCTCTTCGTCGGAGGGCTCCTCTACGCGTTGTTCCCTCTGGTGATGGCGTGGATCTCGGCCAGCATCTCGATGGCTGCGGCGGCGGCGCTGGCGGTCCGCGCCGCCCGCCACCGGCAGCGGGGTTGAGCCTCAACGTGACCACCGCGAACTGCGTATGACGGGCGTGGAAGAGGCGGAGCTCGCGGCCCGCGCGGCTCAGGGTGACGCCGAGGCTTTCGGAGCTCTGGTCGAGATGCATCAGGCAATGGCTCGCCGGGTTGCCTACACGATACTGGAGGATCGAGAGGACGCGGACGACGCCGCGCAGGAAGGGTTCCTGTCAGCATGGCAGGCCATTTCCCGTTACGACGCTCGCCGGGCCTTTCGCCCGTGGTTGATGCAGATCGTGGTGAACGCCGCGCGAGACTTGCGGCGGAGGCGGCGTGTCCGGTCGACGGAGCCCTTGGAGACGGTGGCTGCGGCGGCGCGGGACAACCCGGCCCGGTCGGCCGGAACCAGCGATCTTGGCGAGCGTCTGCGGAAGGCGCTGGCCACGCTCCCGGAGCGGCAGCGGTTGGCGGTGGTGTTGTTCGACGCCGAGGGGTATGCGCAGGCGGAAATCGCGGCGCTGCTCGGCATCCCGGAAGGGACAGTCAAGTCCGACGTGTTCCACGGACGCCGAGCTCTCAGGAAGGTGCTCGGCACGGTCAAGGAGGAGTGGGATGAGTGAGCATTCGCCGTTCGATGCGGAACCGGATCCCGAGTTGGGAGCCGCGCTTCGTGACGCGCTGGCGATGCCGTTCGAGGGCGCATTCGTCAACCGAGTGCGCGCGCGGCTGAATCAGCGGCAGGGAAGCTGGGACGAGGTGCTGGCGCGGTGGTTCTGGCAGGGGCTGGTGGCCGCGTCGCTGGCTGCGCTGGCGGCTGGATGGACCATCGTGAAGGTGGCACCAGCGACGCCGGCCGACGAAGTCGCGGCGACGCCGACGGTGGCGAGCCAGCTGCTCGACGGCTCGGCGCCGGGAGCTTCGGTGCTCCTGGCCTCGTGGAACGCGGCGGAGACGCAGTGACGACTTCGCGTTCCCGCGCCATGACGCTGCTGGCTGCAGCGTTCGCACTCGGTCTGGTCGTTGGCGGCGCCAGTCTGGCGCTTGCCGCACGGCGCGGCCGGGCCCAGTGGATCTGGCGCGGCCCGCATGGGCCGGGCCGGTCGGCCGGGGGCGGGTACGCGGCGATGCTCGATCAGCGGCTCCATCTCGATCTGTCCCCGGAGGTGCGCGACAGCATCAACGCCATCGCCAAGCGTGGCATGACGGGGATGGATTCGATCCGCAAGGCGATCAGCCCGGCGCTGGATTCGATCCATCAGAGTCTCGACTCGGTGTGGCAGCGTGTCGCGCCGCGGGTCGATTCCAATCGTACCCGCACGCGGGGCGCCATCAGGGATCTGTTGTCGCCGACGCAGCGGGAAAGATTCGATTCTGCCAACACGGCCGCCGACCAGCAGCGTCGGCGGACCCATGATCAACACGGCCGCGGGGGTCCGGGCGGCGATCGCGGCCCGCCCGGTGGACCCGGCGGGCGAGGAGGATTTGAAGGTGGTCCGTACTGAGTTCTTGACCGGCGCCGCTTTCGCGGCGCTTCTTTTCGGCGCGCCGCTCGGCGCGCAGCAACCGACGGTGCGGGCGGTGACGTTGTCGGAGGCGATCAAGCTCTCCGAGCAGTCGCAGCCGGCCGTCATCCAGGCCCAGGGAACGATCACCACCGACGAGGCGGCGATTCGTGCCCGGATCGGGCAGTTTCTGCCGTCGCTGCGGTTCTCATCGAGCGGCAGCCGGTCGTTCTCCCAGGGCCCGTCACGACTCGAGCCCACCAGCGGCCAGATCATCAGCGGCGATCGGACGAGCCAGTCGGTCTCGCTCAACGCCAGCTCGAGTCTCACGCTGTTCGACGGGTTCCAGCGCAACCACCAACTCACCGCCGCGCGCGCCAATGCCACGGCAGCGGACGCGGGGCTGGTCAGCGCCCGGGCGCAGAACGCCCTGTCGGTAACCACGGCGTTCTACGCCGTGCTGGCTGATCAGGCGCAGCTGGTGGTGGATTCCACCAGCCTCACCAGTGCGCAGAGCCAGTTGCAGGTGGCGGCTGCGAAACTGTTGGCGGGCGCCGCCAACCGTTCCGATTCCCTGTCAGCGTTGGTCACGATGCTCAATGCGCGCCAGACGATGGTGGGGCATCTCTCCAAGCTCGTCCAGGATCAGGCCAACCTCGGTCACCTGGTCGGGGTCGACGGGGAGGTCGCGGCGGTCGACGATTCGTCGTACTACCGCGAGCTGACGTCGATCGACACCGCGGCGGTCCGGAACGAAGCGCTCAACATGTCGCCGTCGGTTCGTTCGGCGGAGGCAAATCTGACGGCGGCGCACGCGTCGCTTTCAGCGAGCAAGGGGACCTACTTCCCCACGCTGAGTCTTTCGCTCGGCCTCGGCTACTCCGGCAATCAGGCCGATTCCAACTACACCCTGCGGCAGAGCCGGTCGCTCGGCCTCAGCCTGAGCTGGCCGATCTTCGACAACTTCAGCCGGGAGCAGACGGTGACGACGGCGCAGGTGACCGTCGACGACGCCGAAGCGACCCTCGCCGACCAGCGCCGCGCGGTGATGACGCAGGTCACGCAGCAATTCGCCGCCCTGTCCAGCGCGCAGGAGCAGATCAACGTGGCACGGGTGGCCGTCGAAGCGGCGCAGGAGAACCTGCGCGTGGTGCAGACGCGGTACCGGGTCGGGAGCTCGGCGGCCACCATCGTCGAGGTGAATCAGGCCGAACAGGCGCTGATCACGGCGCAGAACGGTGAGATCACGGCCCGGTTCGCCTATCTGACGGCCAAGGCCCAACTCGAAGCCCTGATCGGGAGGAGTCTGTAATCGTGGCCAGCGACATCGCGACGACCGCGGAGCGGATGGCGGCTCTTCCAGCGGGCATTCCGCGTAACGCCATCATCGTCACGCGGAATCTCGAGCGCGACTACACCATGGGGAGCGAGATCGTGCGGGCGCTGCGCGGGGTCGACATCACGATCCTCCGCAATGAATTCGTGGCGATCATGGGACCATCCGGATCCGGCAAGTCCACGATGATGAACCTGATCGGCTGTCTCGACACGCCGTCCTCCGGCGAATACTGGCTCAACGGCCACCGGGTGAGCGATCTGAGCGACGATCAGCTGGCGCGGATCCGCAACAAGGAAATCGGATTCGTGTTCCAGACGTTCAACCTGTTGCCCCGGGCGACGTCGCTGGCCAACGTCGAGCTGCCGCTGGTCTACGCCGGCGCCGGTGCCAAAGAGCGGCGCGAACGGGCCCGCGCCGCGCTCACCGCCGTCGGCCTCGCCGACCGGATGCAGCATCGGCCCAACGAACTCTCGGGCGGGCAGCGCCAACGCGTGGCCGTCGCGCGGGCGCTGGTGAACAATCCGTCGATTCTGCTCGCCGACGAGCCGACGGGCAATCTGGATTCGGCGACTTCAGAGGAGATCTTGATGCTGTTCGAACGGCTTCACTCGGAGGGCCAGACTATCGTGCTGGTCACACATGAACCTGATATTGCCGCCCACGCGCGGCGCCAGATCATCCTCCGGGATGGCCAGGTGGCAAGCGATGGCACCTCTCCGGAGGTGAAATCGTGAAGCGCCTCTCCACGTTGCTGCTGCCGTTGCTCGCGCTCGCCGGCGCCTGTCACAAGCAGGTGAAGGAGCTGCCGTACGAAGCCGTCCCGGTGGTGCGCCGCGACATCTCCGTGACCGCCGAGGCGTCGGGCGCGATCAATCCTGATACCGTCGTCCAGGTGAAATCCAAGGCGTCGGGCGAGATCCTGTCGGTGAATGCCCAGACCGGCGACTATGTCCAGCAGGGAACGCTGCTGGTGCAGGTCGACCAGCGGATTCCGTCGAACGACGTCAAGACCGCGCAGGCGACCCTGCAGGTCGACAGCGCCAACCTCAACAACTCCAACGCGCAGCTGCGCCGGCAGCAGGAGCTCTTCAAGGCCAACGCGGTCACGCAGCAGGATTTTGAAACGGCTCAGCTGGCGGTGGCGCAAGCCCACGCGTCGGTCGTGCGCGACAACATCGCGCTCCAGAACGCCGAGATCGAACTCGGCGACACCAAGGTGCTGGCGCCGATCAGCGGGACGGTGATCGTGCAGGATGTGCAGCGCGGCACCGTCATTTCCTCCCCGACCAACAGCGCCAGCGGTGGTTCGGTGCTGCTCGAGCTTGCCGACCTCTCGCTGGTGCAGGTCAAGACCTGGGTCGACGAGACGGACGTCGGCAAGCTCGCCGCCGGCCAGGAGGCGGACGTCAGCGTCACGGCGTACCCGAACCGCACCTTCAGGGGCTCGGTGCTCAAGATCGAGCCGCAGGCGGACACGATCCAGAACGTCACCATGTTCCCGGTCGACATCCGGATCGACAATCACAACAACCTGCTCAAGCCGGGGATGAGCGCCGACGTGCGGGTGCAGGTGGCGTCCCGCAGCAACGTCCTGGCGGTGCCGAACGGCGCGCTGCGGACCGAGCGGGACGTCGCCAGTGCCGGGTCGGTGCTCGGGATCTCGCAGGACGAGCTCACCACCATGCTGGCCGACGCGCAGAAGCAGTCCGCGACGCAGCAGCGCACCACGGCCGATACCGGTACGCAACCACAGCTTGGCAATCAGGGCGGCGCGGCACCGGCCGCTCCCGGGCAGCCGGGCGCAGGCTCGATGGCGAGCAGCGCCGGCAATGGTAGCAACGGCGGCGGGCAGGGTGACAGCACCGCCGGCCGCGGGCGCGGCCGCTTCGGCGGTCGTGGCGGCCGGGGTCGCAATGGCGGCGGGGGCGGCGGACGCGGCGGCAGTGGCGGCAGTGGCGGCAACTACCAGTTCGGCGGCCGGTACATCGTCTTTGCGCTGCGCAACGGCAAGCCGACGCCCGTGTACGTGCAGACCGGTGTGACCGATCTCGACTATTCCGAGGTGCTCTCCGGGCTTGCGCAGGGAGACTCGGTGCTCCTCCTGCCCAGCGCATCGTTGATCCAGCAGCAACAGCAGATGCAGCAACGGATGAGCCGCAACTCCGGATTGCCCGGCCAGACGACATCGGGGAATTCCACCACCGGCGCGACCGCCCGTAGCGGCGGCGCCGGCAATACCGGCGGTGGCGGCGGTGGTGGTGGCGGCGGCCGGGGCGGCAGGGGAGGTTGAGTCATGCTGATCGGTGAAACACTGCGGGAAGCCTTCGGCAGCATTCGCGCCAACAAGATGCGCGCGGCGCTCACGATGCTTGGTGTCATCATCGGTGTGGCCGCCGTGATCACCGTGGTGGCGATGGGAAGTGGCGCTCAGAAGGCGGTGCAGGACCGGATCAACGCCCTCGGCGCCAACCTCGTGACGATCAACCCCGGAATGGGCCGGGGCATGGGCGGCATCGCCACCCAGGACCGCGCCGCGATGTACGTCGATGATGCCGACACGCTCGCCGCGCAGGCCACGACGCTCTCGGCGGTGGTGCCGGAGATCGCCCGCAACCAGCAGGTGGTCTTCGGTGGCAGCAACATCAACACCAGCATCGTCGGCACCACGGCGAATTACGCCAAGGCGCACAACTACACGCTCACCTACGGCCGGATGTTCACCAATGGTGAGGATGCGGCGCGGCAGCGGTACGCCGTGGTCGGTTCCGACGTCCCCGCCGAGCTCGGCGCCAACCCCGCGGGACTGATCGGCCAGACCATCTCGATCCGGCAGCTGCCGTTCGAAGTGATCGGCGTGCTCAGCTCCAAGGGTGCCCAGGGCTTCCAGAATCCCGATGAACAGATCCTGATCCCGCTGCGCACCGCCGAATACCGGGTCATCGGCACCAACCGGTTGCGGTCGATCTCGGTGATCATCCGCGACGGGATTCCGCTCGAACGCGGCATGGTCGACGTCGAGAACGTCCTGCGGCGGCAGCACAGGATCCGACCGGGGCAGGATGACGACTTCCGGATCCAGTCGCCGATGGACTTCCTCGCCACCCAGCAACAGACTGCGCAGACATTCTCGACGCTGCTGCTGTCGATCGCGGCGGTGTCACTGCTGGTGGGCGGCATCGGTATCATGAACATCATGCTGGTGTCGGTCACCGAGCGGACCAAGGAAATCGGGATCCGCAAGGCGCTGGGCGCCACCAAACTCACCATCCTCAGTCAGTTCCTGATCGAGGCTCTGGCGATGTGCATCACTGGCGGCCTGGTGGGCATCAGTCTGGGAATCGGCGCCTCGGTCTTTGTAAGCAAGCAGTACGGCGCCGCCACCGTGATTTCGATCACGGCAATTCTCGTGGCGTTCGCCTTTTCGGGACTGGTCGGGTTGTTCTTCGGGCTCTGGCCGGCGCAACGCGCCGCACGACTGGACCCGATCCAGGCGCTGCGGTACGAATAACCTTCTGCGGTTGGCGCGTGACGCGGGCCCCGGCAGCAGATGCCGGGGCCCGCGTTGCTTCGTGAGCCGGGTGCCCGTGGCGGTTCCCCCGTCCCGAAGCGCACCCCCGCGAACCGACACATTCCTGTCACGTCTGATCCGATGGGGGATCGGGCCGGGCGCCAGTATCTTCGGGGCCATGCGTTTCACCATTCCCCTGATGGCGCTGCTGGCGATGCACCGGCTGGCGGCGCAGGAGCCGGTTGCGGCTCCGTCGGTCGCGATTCCCCGGATCGACGCCGCGCCCGCAATCGACGGCGTGCTCGACGAAGCCGTCTGGAGCCAGGCGGCACGCCTTGACCATTTCCATCAGTACCAACCCGTCGACGGGCGACCGGCCGCGGATTCCACCGTCGTCCTGGTGTGGTATTCGCCGACGGCAATCTACTTCGGCATCCTGGCGTTCGACCGGGACCCCGGGTCAGTCCACGCCACGCTTGCCGGCCGCGACAATATCACCAGCGACGACGAAGTGACGGTGTATCTCGACACCTTCGACGACCGGCGCCGCGCATATTTCTTCGGCAGCAACCCGCTCGGCGTGCAGGACGACGGGATGCGGACCGAGGGAGGGTTCACCACGTCGTTCACCTCCGGGACGACCGATCGCAGTCCCGATTTCATCTACCAGACCAAGGGCCGCCGCACCGACTTCGGGTACAGCATCGAAATGCGCGTGCCGTTCAAGTCGCTGCGCTACCCCGGCGGAGCGTCGATGACATGGGGGCTCAATGTCGATCGCATTACCCAGCGCACCGGCTACGAGGACACCTGGACCGACGTGCGGCGAGCCAGCGAATCGTTCCTGGCCCAGGAAGGGACCATCACCGGGATCCACGATATCCACCGCGGTGTGGTGACCGAGGTGCAGCCGGAGGTGACGGCCCAGCTTGCCGGTGCGCGCGACGCCGGCGGCGACTTTGTCCGCGACAACGTCAAGCCCCAGCTGGGAGGGAACGTCGATTTCGGCTTCACCCACCTCACGCTCGCCGGTACGATCAACCCGGATTTCTCCCAGGTCGAAGCCGATGCCGGGTTGGTGACGATCAATCAGCGCTTCGCGCTCTTCTATCCCGAACGCCGCCCGTTCTTTCTGGAGGGCATCGATCTCTTTGCGTCGCCCAACAACCTGCTCTACACGCGGACCATCGCGAACCCCGCGGCCGGCGCCAAGCTCACCGGAAAGTTCGGCGGATGGACCGTCGCGCACCTGTCGGCGGTGGACAACGTCAGTGGCCAGCCCGACGCGATCGCCAATCTGACCCGGATCCGGCGCGACATCGGCGGCAATTCGCTCGCCGGGTTCACCATCACCGACCGGGAACAGGCTGGCAGGTTCAATCGACTGGCGTCGGGCGACGTGCGGTTGCTGTTCGGCAAGTATTACTACTTCCAGGGACAGCTCGCGGGGTCGGCAACGCGCGACACCAGCGGCGGTCCGATCCGCTACGGTCCCTTGTGGGATCTCGAACTCGACCGTACCGGGAGGGCGCACGGCTTCAACTACAAGGTGACGGCGATCGATTCGGACTTCTCCGCCCAGAGCGGCTTCGTGCCGCGCACCGGCGTGGTGATGGCGCACGGCTTCGAGCGCTTCTCGGTCTACGGCGCGCCGGGTTCGCTGGTGGAACAGTTCACGGTCTTCGCCGGTCTGCCGCAGGTCTGGCGCTACGACGAGTTTCCGTCGCGTCGCCCCATCGAAGGCGACGCCGAGCTGAACACGTCCACCCGGCTGCGCGGCGGATGGAACGTCAACACCAAGGTGGCTGACAACTACGACCGATTCGATCCGGCCAATTACACCGGCTACCAGGTATCGACCATCGAAGGCTCGCAGCCGTTCGGGCTGCCGTCCGGCGTCTACGACCAATGGAACGGCAACGTCTCGGTGAGTACCCCGCTGTTCCCCCGCTGGGAGGCGAGCGTCAATGCGGCATTTGGCGCCACCGCGATCTTCCCCGAAGCGGCACGGGGACACGGAGTCAACCTCGGTGCCACGGTCATCGCCCGGGTGACGCCGTCCGTGCGACTGTACGGGACGCTCACCTACTCGCGCCTGGTCCGTTCGCGCGATGGCAGCGAATTCGCGCGCACCATCATTCCGCATCTCAAGATCGAAGTGCAACCGACCCGTGCGCTGTTCTTCCGCGTCGTGGCGGAGTACCGCTCGCAGCGTCAGGCAGCGCTCCTGGATCCGGTCATCGGTGCCCCGCTGCTCGTCAACGGCGTCGTCGTGGGGGCCAGCCGGACCGACTCGCTGCGGGTGGATTGGCTGGCGTCATACGAACCGGTCCCGGGCCGGGTCGTCTTCTTCGGGTACGGCTCGACGTACGAGGGCGACCAGGCGCTGACCTTCCGCAATCTCCGGCGCGAAGACGACGGGTTCTTCGTCAAGGTGGCGTACCTCTTCCGGCGCTGAGCGAACGGACTTGCCTTGATCGCCCCGGCGGCCCACCGTTAGCCATGGCCATGCTCAGGATCGCCGGCACGGGAAGCTGCGTTCCCGATCGAGTCGTCACCAACGACGAGCTCTCGCGCCTGATGGACACCAGCGACGAATGGATCCGCCAGCGGACCGGGATCAGGGAACGGCACTGGGTGGTTCCCGGCGAATCGGGAACGATGCTCTCGCAGGCCGCCGCCGAGCGGGCGCTGGTGGCGGCGGAGCTGGCGCCCGGCGATCTCGATGCGATCGTCTACGCCACATCCTCTCCTGATCATTTCGCGCCCGGCAACGGCGTCTTCCTGCAGCGCGCCCTCGGCGCCGGCCCGATTCCCGCAATCGACATCAGGACGCAGTGTTCCGGCTTCGTCTACGCGCTGTCCATCGCCGACGCATACATCAGGACCGGGATGTTCCGCAACGTGCTCGTGGTGGGGGCCGAGGTTCAGAGCACCGGGATGGACGTCAGCACGCGCGGGCGCAACACTGCCGTGATCTTCGCCGATGGTGCGGGCGCGGTCGTGGCGCGGCGCGCCGAGGCAGGAGAGTCGTCGGCGATCCTCGGCTGGGACCTGCACGGCGACGGGGCACTCGCCGAGAAGCTCTGGGTCGATGCGCCCGGTTCGATCTACCACCCGCGCAATCAGGTGGCCCATTTCGAAGACAAGGTCTTCCTGCAGATGGACGGCAAGGAGGTCTTCCGCCACGCCACCGCCCGCATGCCCGAGTCGGTACGTGCCGCGCTCGCCGAAGCCGGTGCGTCGGTGTCGGATGTCACCCTGCTCATTCCGCATCAGGCCAACCTCCGGATCTCGGAACTGGTGCAGCGCGACCTGGGCCTTCGTGACGACCAGGTGTACAACAACATCGACCGGTTCGGGAACACCACCGCCGCCACGATTCCGATCGCCCTCGACGAATGCGTGCGGGCGGGACGGCTCGAACGTGGTGACCTGCTGGTGATCACCGCGTTCGGCTCGGGCTTCCTCTGGGGGAGCGCGGTCATCCGCTGGTAAAGGCGGGTCTGAATCTTTCCGGGTCGCGTTCCGTACTGAAACAGTGGTCCTCACAGGGAGAAGCGATGTTCCATGTGTTCTGGGGTTTTCTCGGTCTGGCGATTACCGGCGTCGGGGCGCTGTTCGGCTTTGCCCTGGCCCGGGAGTTCGTCCGGAGCCGTTTGCGGTACGTCGATGCGGCGCGTCATCCGGTCTTTCCGTGGGTCGTGGCGCTTGGCGCCGCGCTGGTGGCGTGGCCGGTGGTGGCGCTGATCGGGTTTCTGCATCTTGTCGGCGGCGGCGCCGCGCTGATCTTCGGGGCGATGGCGGGGCTGGGCAGTGCCAGCGGCGTGAAGGCGCTCAAGCGCGGGGATTAGGGCGGGGGTAGTTTGGGGGAATGGCGACGATTGAATGCGTTCGATGCGGCAAGGCAGGTGAACAACAGGCGTTCCGGCCCTTTCCCACGCCGCTCGGCGAACGGGTGTACACCACGATCTGCCGCGAATGCTGGGCGGCCTGGCTCAACACGCAACGGCAATTGATCAACCATTACGCCCTCATACCGCACCAGCCGGAGGCGAAGGAACTCCTCCTCCGCCAGATGGAGCAGTTCCTCTTCGGCGAAGGGCCGGCCGGCCGAGTGTCATAGCGGCGCGTTCCGGTCGTCCCCCTCAAAGGATTCCCGATTCGGTCCCGGGGGGGCCCATATGTCGCAACCAATCGATCCGAGCGCCCGTTCCGATCTCGTCGCGCGACGCGAGGGCGTCACGACCGGGCTGGTCGGCGCCGCGATGGTGGCAATCTTCTATTTCCTTCTCGACACGATACGCGGTCACCCGTTGATGACGCCCACGGTCCTGGGCGAAGTGCTCGTGCTGCACACTCCGGTCACCACACGACCTGATGTTGCGGCGGTGGCTCTCTACACCATTGCGCACGGTATCGTGTTCATGGTGTTGGGCCTGCTGTTCGTCGCGTTGATCCAGGCCGCCGAGCAGAGTGCGCTGGCGCGCTATGCGGTGGTGCAGCTGGCGGTGGTGTTCGAGCTGTTCTTCTACGGATTGCTCTCGATCGCGTCGACCGCGGCGCGTGGGATGTTCCCGTTCGTCGGGGTGCTGGCGGCCAACTCGCTCGCGCTCCTGGCCATGATCGCGTGGTACTGGCGGCACCACCCGGCGTTGCGCTCGGCGTTCCGTGCGGAACCATTGGGCGCGGTCGACGGGGCGCCGCGGCGGCCCGTCACCACCGCACACCGATCTTGAAGCCGACATCCACCGCCGGACCGCGTGGATAGAGGTCCTCCGTGAGGCCGAGCTGGAGTTCCGGAGCGTGCGGCTGGACCTTGAGGAGAAAGCCGAAGTCGAGGGTGGCTTCGGGTGCGTCCAGCGCATCGAAGCCGGTGTTCTTCCAGTTCGACGATTGCGTCCAGAAGGTGGCGAACATCGACTGGTTGCCGGCGAACCGCCAGCGTCCCGATACGAATCCGCCGGCGAAGGTGGTGCGCTGATACTGTGCCAACGACCCGGCGCGCGGCGTGCCCCCCGCGGTGGCGCCGGCATCGACCGCCACGCGATGCGACGTGATCAACCGGGCCGTCGCGGTCAGCGCAGCGCTTGCGGTGCGTCGACCCCATCCGGGGGCATTCGTGGTCGTGGTGGGCACGGTGGCGGCAGCGATCAATTCGACCCGCCCCAACCGTGCGCCGGCGGCGAGCCGGATGTCGCCCAGGAATGTGCCCGGTCGCTCGCGGACGATGTGATCGCCGCCCGGCAGCGTGAAATCCCAGATGAAGGTGTTCAGCGGATCGGTCTTGCGGGCCGGGACCTGAATGCCGATCCGGTCGTGATACCAGTTCAGCGCCTGGTCGAGAAATCCGCTGTACCCGCCGCGCAGCGGCAGGTCGCCCATGACGAAGACGCGGCGCGACAGATCACGGGTGATCCAGAGATCGGCCTCCAGGACCTCCGCGTCGAAGGTGTAATGCCGGCCGTCGCCGCTTTCGTCGACTTCCACGGCGTTGGAGTAGTCCATCACGGTTCGCACCAGCCAGCCGCGATGTGCCGGAATGAAGGGCTGCGCGTACAGTGGACTGCGCGACGCCAACACGGGATTGACGGGAACGTACGGGGGGAGGTCCTGGGCGGCCGCGATGGCCGGAATCAGGAGCGCCAGCAGTGCGGGGACTGAACGGAGCATCCCGGAATATGGTGCGCCGCTAGATTTGCCGCATGCGATCGCCATGGCGGTTCATCGTACTGGCGGTGGTGCTGGTGGCCGCCGCCATGCTGCTCGACCAGTGGACCTATCACCATATCAATGACTCCGCCGTGTATGATCACGGCGCGGGGCGCATGTTCCGGACGGTGGGCTTCTGGCCGTTCTGGCTGATAGCCGCCGCGGCGCTGGCGCTCTCGGGCGCGGGCGCACGCATCGCGTGGCTGCTGGCGATCGTGCCGGGGGTGAGCGGTCTGGTCGGCGAGTTGTTGAAGATGCTCATTCGTCGCGAACGCCCCGGCTTGCACGACGGTGCCTACTACTTCCGTCCGTTCCGCGACCAGCTTTTTTCGACGTCGCACTTCGGTCTGCCGAGCAGTGAGGTGATGGTGGCGTTCGGCGCGGGGTGGTTGCTGTGCCGCATCTATCCCCGCGCCTGGCCGGTATGGCTCGGACTCGCTGCCGGATGCGGTGTGACGCGCCTCATGGTGCAGGCCCATTTCCTCAGTGACGTGACGACCGGAGCCGTGGCGGCCTGGGCGGTGGTGGCACTGATGTGGCGGGCGTGGGGCAGCGCCCGGCCAAGCGTGGACACGGCGCCAGCGTCCTGAACGCCGCGAGCCCCGGTGGTACACCGGAACCCGCACGAGGGAGAGGGAAACATGCGGGAACCGGGTACCGTCCGGGGCTCTGGCCGGCGGAGCGGGGCGCTACGGCATCTTTGCCGTGAGCGTCTCCGCCTTCTTCTGCCGCATGACCTGCAGCTTGAACGTATCGCCGGAGTCGTAACTGCCCAGGATCCGCACCAGTTGCGACGGCGAATCCACCTTGCGCCCGTCGACGGAGACGATCACGTCGCCGGCTTCGAGGCCGAACGTGGTGTTCTGCACGTTGGCAATCGACTCCGAATCAGTGCCGGCGCGTGACGCCGTGAGCCCGGTGCTGAGCACCAGCACCCCTTCCGACGTGCCGAAATAGGCGCCCAGCTTGGCGTTCATCGGTGCCATTTCGATATTGTTGAGCACGTCGCTGAAGAACGAGCTGCTGGTGAGATAGCCTTCGGTGTTGCGGCCGAGCAGCCGGACCTGCGGCGCGAACGGCGTGGCCGGTATCTCGGGCGTGGCGGGCGTGGCGAAGATCTGCCCCGCAATGGCCGGAGCCGGCATGGTATAGGCCATGAACGTGCTCTGTTCGATGGGCGTCACCTTCACCGTCCTGATGTCGGTGCCGCGGCGGAGCTCGATGTCGACCGGCTTGCCGACTTCGAGCTTCGAGGCGAGTTCCATCAGGCGCATCGCCGGAAGTGACTGGTCGGTCGAGTAGACGGAGTCACCGTTGCCGCTCGTGAG
Source organism: uncultured Gemmatimonadales bacterium (assembly GCA_963697065.1). Classification (GTDB taxonomy): domain Bacteria; phylum Gemmatimonadota; class Gemmatimonadetes; order Gemmatimonadales; family GWC2-71-9; genus Palsa-1233. The sequence continues at coordinate 614,783 of CAVOMQ010000001.1, read as the reverse complement.
CGACTTGCCGCCGATCTTCGTGATGATGTCACCCGCGCGGATGCCGGCCTTGTCGGCCGGGCCGCCGGGCGAGACGGCGTCGATGTAGGCCCCGTACTTGTCCGTCGGACGCGGGTCCCATGCGACGGTGACGCCGATCACCGGTCGCGCCGCCGGGTCCGGCAGCATCAGCCTGATCTTCGTGAATGCCCCGGCCTGCTTCCGCAACATCGAATCGCGCAACGCCAGCGTCTGCATGGCGTGACCCATGACGGCGGTGTCGATGCGCAGCTCGATGCCGCTTTCGAGCGCCTTGCCCATCTCGCGCTGCAGCATGACGCCTGCCGCGCCCAGCTCACGCTGCGCCGCTTCGAGTTTCGCACGGGTCGTGGCCGAGTCGAGCTGGATGACCTGATCCTTCTCGCCGGGACGGCGGATGATGATTTCGGCGCCCTGGGCGGAAACCGGGGCCGCGGTGCCGGCACAGAGCGCGGCAATCAACAAGGTACGGATCATGGGGACATCTCCTTCATCGCGGCCTCAGAGGCCGACATTGCTCGCTTTGGTGAGATGAACGTCGATCAGGGCATTCATCAGGCCGACCCGCTGCTGCCAGAGCGCCACTTCGCGGGGCAACCGCTCTGACGTCTGCAGCCGTGCCGCGTCGTCAATCTGGGCGTCGAGCTGGGCGATCCGGTTCTCGAGCTCCGCGACCACCGCTGCGGTGTGGCCGTCGACGACGCGCTGGTCGGGATGCCACTGGTGCAACGTCTGCTCGAGCTGCTGCGATTGTGCCACCGCCGACTGCAACTGCTGCTCGGCGTCGAGGTTGGCGGGATGCATCATGTCATGTCCGACGATCAGCATGGCCGCCGCGGCCGTCGCCAACCCGACCATGACACCCGTTCGCACCCGCCGGTGCTGCCGATCCACGTCGAGCCGGGTGCGCACCGTCGAAAACCGGTCGTGCTCCGGTGCCAGTTGCGGCAGGGCCTTGAGCCGTGCGGTGCGCTGGTGCAGCCGCTCGACCTCCGTCTGGCACCATGCGCAGCCGGCGAGATGGACGAACCCTTCGGCGTAGTGTGGCTCACTGCGGTCGCCATCGCGCACCGCGATCAACTGCTCCATGTCGAGATGCGGGGTCGTCATGACGCCAGCACCTCCTCGCCCAGCCAGGTCCGCAGCCGGGCATGCGCACGCGCCAGCTGCGACTTGGAGAAGCTCACCGTCTTGCCCATCTGGGCGGCGATTTCCTCGTGGGTGTAGCCCTCCACGTCGTGCAGCCACACGACGGCGCGGGCGGTATCCGACAACCGCACCAGCGCGCTTTCCAGATCCATCCGCAACGCCACCGACGACCCCGACCGGCCGGGGGCGAGCTCGTCATCGAGGTCGTCGGTGTCACGGTACTTGTTGCGTCGGAGGCGCATCAGCGCCTTGCTGGAGGCCACCGTCCGGATCCAGCCCCAAAGCGACCCGTCTCCGCGGTAGTTGCGAATGCTACGACACACCTCGAAGAAGGTCTCCTGAAGCACGTCCTCCGCATCTTCCGTGGTCCGGCAGATACGGCGGGCCAGCTGGTACACCGGGGTGCTATAGGCCCGGTACAGGGCTTCCAGCGCCGCCGGATCGCCGGATCGAGCCCGGGAAATGACGGCTTCGGCCTCGGGCAGCGAAAGTCCCTCCATCGTCAGCGCTCTGGTCATGGCACAAGTATAGATGCCAGGGTCTGGAACAGGGTCGCAGGAGTTAGGTTATCGGCCGTTGCCCGAGCCCGCGGGGGAGTCCCATGTGGAAATGGATCGTCGGCGTTGCGCTGCTGATCGTGGTGGTCATCGGTGGTACCTGCTGGTATGCGTTCCACACGCTCACCAGCGGGGGAAATGCGACATCGGTCACGATCGGCGCCACGCCGGACCACGTCTTCGCGATGCTCGCCGATCGCGACTCGATGAGGATCTGGATGGCCGCGGATTCCCGACCCGGGTCAGGCCACGGCATCCTTGCCGTCGGCGACACCGCGCGCGTCGACAGCACCACGCGCCAGGTCCGCAACGGCATGCCGGCGCGGACCGCGTGGATCGTATCGGCGATCGTGCCGGGGCAGCTCCTGGTCACCGAGGTGCGCGACACGCTCAAGCGACTGCAGTTCGAGCGACGCGATTCGGTTGCAGCGGTCGGTGATTCTGCGATACTGGTGAGTGCGTTCGAACTTCCCGGCATCGATTCGATTCGCACCGCACGGGGCGATACCAGCTCCGCCGTCGGCACGTTCGAGAAGATCATCGTCTCGGCGTTCCGGTTGCGTGCCGAGGGAGAGAACCAGACGCTCAAGACCCACGTCGAAGGGAAGCCGGTCGCCAAACCGTGAGGCGGCCGACCGCTCAGAACATCCTGGCGCCAAGCGGCACGTCGTGGTCCGGCGCGAGGAGCACCACCGCGCCCTGCTCGTCGGGCAAGCCGAGCACCAGGACCTGGCTGTTCACGCCCGCGATGCGTTTGGGGGGAAAGTTCACCACCGCGATCACCTCGCGCCCGACGAGTGCGTCAGGGCGATAGTGCACGGTGAGCTGCGCGCTCGATTCCAGCACGCCGATGTCGGTGCCGAAATCGATGGTGAGGTGAAATGCCGGCTTGCGCGCTGCCGGGTTGAGGCGTGCCGCCACGATCCGGCCGACGCGGATGTCGACGCGCTGGAATTCGTCCCACGTCAGGTCGCGAGCCGCTGGTTCCGTATCGCCGCCCTCGTGGCTGGTCATTCCCGTTACGCCACGACGAAGTTGATCAGGCGTCCCGGCACGTAGATCGTCTTGCGGACGGTCTTGCCCACCAGGTGGCGCTGCACCGACTCGTCGTCGGCGGCGGCGGCGCGGATGGCCTCTTCGCCGGCATCGCGCGCCACGCGCAATGTCGCGCGGGTCTTGCCGTTGATCTGCACCACCACGGTCGCTGCGTCTTCCACCGTGAGGGCCGGATCGAACGTCGGCCAGGCGCTGTCGAAGACCGATCCGTCGTGCCCCAGACGCTCCCAGCATTCTTCCGCCAGGTGCGGCGCGAATGGCGCCAGCATCTGCACCAGCTCGCCGATGATGACCGGCTCACAGCAGTTGTCGTCGCGGAGCGTATTGACCAGTTCCATCAACGCCGCGATGGCGGTGTTGTAGTGGAGCTGCTCCAGGTCGGCGGTGACGCGCTGCTTGGTCTGGTGCCACTTGACCATGACCCGGTGATGGATTTCGCCACCCTTGCTGTCGGGATCGCCGGCCGCGTCCTGCACCAGCGCCCAGATCTTGTCCAGGAAGCGCCGCGGGCCGCTGATGCCGCCGTCGCGGAAGTCGCCGCCCTCCTGGAACGGTCCGAGGAACATCAGATACGTGCGGAACGTGTCGGCGCCCCAGCGGGTGATGTAGTCGTCGGGCACCACCACGTTGCCGCGCGACTTGGACATCTTGGCGCCGTCCTTGATGATCAGCCCGTGCGCCCGGAACCGCCGGAACGGTTCTTCGAAGCCGAGCATGCCGGCGTCGTGCAGCGCCATGGTGAGGAACCGGGAGTAGAGCAGGTGCAGCACGGCATGCTCGTTGCCGCCGATGTAGCTGGTCACCGGCAGCCAGCGGCGGGTGCGGTCGGGGTCGAACGGGCGGTCGTCGAAGTCGGTGCTGGGGTACCGCAGGAAGTACCACGCCGAATCGAGGAACGTGTCGGAGACATCGGTCTCGCGCCGCCCCCGCTTGCCGCATGATGGGCACGGGACGTAGTACCACTCCGGATCGCGCGCCAGCGGCGAGACGCCGGAGTCGTCGGGACGGAAGTCGGAAAGCGGCGGGAGCAGCACCGGCAACTGGTCTTCAGGCACCGCCACCGGACCGCAATCGTCGCAGTAGATGATCGGAATCGGTGGACCCCAGTAGCGCTGGCGCGAGATGCACCAGTCGTAGAGCCGGTACTGCACCTTCGCGGTGCCGTGCCCGCTCAACTCGAGCCAACGCACGATCGCCTTGTTCCCCTCGAGCGGCAGCATGCCGCTGAAGTCCCCGGAATGCACCAGCCGGCCGCGGTCGACGTCGGTGAGCGGTGCGGTGAGCGGCGCGTCGTCCGCGTCGTCCGGGGCGGCCACTACCCGCACGATCGGCAGCTGGTAGCGCTCGGCGAAGGCGAAATCGCGCTCGTCGTGCCCCGGCACCGCCATGATGGCGCCCGCGCCGTAGTCCATCAGCACATAGTCGGCGATCCAGATCGGAATCGCGTGACCGGTGGCGGGATTGACCGCCTCGCTGCCGAGCGGCACGCCGGTCTTGTCCTTCTCGCCCACCTTGCGCGCCACGAGGTCCTTGGCCGCCGCGGCGGCGCGATAGGCCGCGACCGCGTCGCGCTGGTCGGCGGTCGTGAGCCGTTCCACCAGCGGATGCTCCGGCGCCAGCACCAGGAACGTGGCGCCGAACAGCGTGTCGGGACGGGTGGTGTAGACCGGGATGTCGAGGCCCGATACTCCCGTGACCGCGAAGCGTATCTCGGCGCCCTCGGACTTGCCGATCCAGTTACGCTGGGCCGCGGCGGTCGTTTCCGACCAGTCCATCAGCGCCGGATCGTCCAGATGTTCCAGCAGCCGCTGGGCATATTCGGTGATCCGGAAGTACCACTGCTCCAGCACCCGCTGCTCGACCGCGTGGCCGCACCGTTCACACTTGCCGGCGATGACCTGTTCGTTGGCCAGCACCGTCTTGTCGAACGGGCACCAGTTGACCATCCCCTTCTTGCGGTAGGCCAGCCCGCGCTTGAACAACTGCACGAAGAGCCACTGCGTCCAGCGGTAGTACTCCGGATCCGTGGTCGAGAGCGCGTGTTCCCACGCGAACATTCCGCCCATCGCCCGCAACTGCCGGGTGAAGTTGGCGATGTTCCGCGGAATCAATTCCGATGGGTGGATCCCCATCTTGAGCGCGAAGTTCTCGGAATGGATCCCGAAGGCGTCGAAGCCGATGGGCTCGAAGACGTTCCAGCCGCGGAGGCGCTGGAAACGGCCGTAGACGTCGGCGCCGGTGAAGGCAAAGAGGTTGCCGACGTGCAGTCCTTCGGCCGACGGGTACGGAAACATCATCAGGTTGTAGAACGGGCGTGGTGCACCATCGAGGTCGGGCTCGTTGGTGCGGCGCTCCTGCCAGCGGCGCTGCCACCTGGCCTCGATTTCGGCCGGCTGGTACTCGTCGGGACCGCGATCCATGCGGCCAATATCGCCGGAACGCGAGGTGGAACAAAGAGCGCGCGGCCGGGGGCCGCGCGCTCCGGATCAGCATTGCCGGGACGAGGGAGCGGTTCAGCCCCGGGGCGTCGCCGAGTGGCTCGGGATATCGATGGTGAACGGCACTCCATCGATGGTGGCGCTCGCGGTCGATCCGCCGCCGAAGGTGATCACCACGGTGCGCGTCACCGTCTTGCCGGCGTTCGGTCCGGACGTCAGCGTGATGGTGTAGTTGCGGGTGATCGTGCCCGACGTCGGCCACAGGTTGCCGCCGTTGGGGCCGACCGGGAAGACGATCCCGGCCAGGGTGCTGTTGCCGGTGATGTCGTACGACCGCGTGCTGTCGTTGCGCAGCACCCGCGACTTGCTCACCGATTCGCTGCCGGTGCCGTTGACGGTCCGCTCGGTCTCGTCACCGAGCAGGCCGGTGATGGTGAAATCGCGATGCCGCACCACCGTCGCACTCCACGGGCCGTGCGTAACGTCGCCGGAGATGTCCGCCACCACGTTGATCGATGCCGTGGTGAGCGAATCGTAGCCGTCCTGCGGGATGCCGTCCGCGTCGAAGAACGTGATCACCCGCGTCACGTTCAACCCGTTCTGGCGCGTGGCGGGACAGGTGAACGACCCGTTGGCGAACGTGCAGCCGGTGAGGTTCGGCTTGAAGTGATAATCCGGGCCGACGATCGCGGCGCTCAGGTTGCCCGAGAGATTGCCCAGCCCGCCGTCCATGCCCGTCATCAGATCGACATCGGTGCCGATGTCGTCGGCGGCGACGGACGAGAGGTCGGCGGTGATGGCGCTGTTGTCGAGCGCCGTGGTGCCGGTGGGGGTGCTGTTGCTGCTGCAGGCGGCGATGGCGCAGGCCAGGCCCGCTGCCAGGAGATAGGTCCGACGCATCTGGAGATCCTCGACTGCGCTGAAGGTTCCGGTCTTGTCGGGCCATCCGTGGCCCGCACAACCGCAACGACGGCGGCTCCACCGTCCCGTTAAGGAGGGGGGGCCGCCGCCGTTTCCCATGGGTATGCCATACTGGCACGCCCTGGTCAGCCTGATTGCACCGCCGTCCCGGAGGCCAGGTCCACCGTGTAGACGGTCTGGTTCACCGTCAGCGGCACGTCCGCCGTGCCGTTGAATGTGATCGTACCGCTCACCTGGTACGTCTTGCCGTTGTCGGATCCGGAAGTCGATGTCACGGTGAGCTGACCCGTGATCGTTCCCGAACTCGGCCACTGCCGGCCGCCGCCGCCCACCGGCACCACCACCGAATGCGCCGCCACCGAGCCGGCGATGGAGAACTGATGATTGGTGCCGGCGGAATCGGTCAGCAGCGACGTCAGCGTGTCACCGCCCGTGCCGTTCCAGGTGCGGGAGGTTTCGATTCCGGCGAGTCCGGTCACGACGAAATGCCGATGGCGCGCGAGAGTCGCCGACCACGCTCCCCGCGTGATGCTACCCGAGAAATCGCCGTCAAACCGGACCGAGTCGGTTGCCACGCTGTCGTACGCCGTCTCGGTTGCTCCGGTGACGTCGTAGAACGTGACCGTCGTCTGCAGATTCAGACCGCCAAGGACCAGCGAAAGACAGGTGAAGTGGCCCGCGGCGAACACGCAGCCGTGGGACAGGTCGATGTTGCCGAACGCGACGCGGGCGGTATCGGTGCTCGAAGCCGTCATCGTGACGGCATCACTCGACGCGACACTCGCCATCTCCATCGCGGCACTGGTCGTCACGGATGCATCGGCGGTGCCGGTGACACCCGTGGTGGAGTTGCCGTTACAGGCCAGCAGCGACGCACAGATCAGCAGGGCCGCGGCGGCCGCCGGATTTCGAGTCGTCATGAACCTTCCTGGTTGACGTCATGGAAACTTCGCGCGGCAAACCCGCCGCCGCGCCATGCGTTGTGACGAACAACGACGCCACCGCGCGCACGCGTCTTGTGATAGACGGCGCAATCGGCAAGAACTGATTCTCAGTTGACAGTGACGATCAGAGCAGGGGTTCGAGCTCGGCGAGCACGCCGTCGACCTGATCCGGCAGCAGGTCGCCCATGTGGCCGATCCGGATCAATCGGTCTTCCCAGGCGTCGATGCCGACGGCAACCTGCCAGCCCCGCTGGGCGAGTGCTCCCGCGATGGCGCGTGCGGAGCGTTGTGGCGGGATGGTGAGTGCGGTGACGGTGTCGGAGCGCCGTCCGGGCGGAGCCAGGATGCCGCAGCGCCCGTGTCTTGCCACCCAGGTCTCGATCCGTTCGCGCATGGCGCGATGCCGCGCGAATCGCGCCGGCAGTCCTTCCTGTGCGATTCGCTCGGTCTGCCGGAGGGCGGCGTAGACGACGCTCAGCGCCGGCGTCTGCGGAAATGCCGACTGCGTGGCGGAATGGTGGAGGTGCAGCACGTCGAGATACAGGCCGCGCTCGGCGATGGAGCGTGCCCGGTCGAGAAACCGCTCGCTCGCCACCGCGAAGGCCAGGCCCGGCGGCAGTCCGAGGGCCTTCTGTGAACCGGTGAGCAGAAAATCCCCGCCCCAGCGGTCGAATTCGATCGGCACGCCGCCGACCGAACTGACCGCGTCGACGATGGTGACGACATCGTCCAGCTGCCGCAGCCGCGTCAACAGTTCCGCGAGCGGGGCCAGCGCCCCGGTCGAGGTCTCCGAATGGACCAGCGTCACGGCATCGAATTCGGGACCGTCGAGCATCCCGGCGAGCAACTCCGGTTCGAGCACCCGGCCGTCGGGAACATGCAGCCGGATCGCTTCGCGACCGCACGCCTCGACGATCTTCGCGAAGCGTTCACCGAAGAACCCGGTCACGATACACAGCGCCCGGTCGCGCACGCCGCAGCGGACGCCGGCTTCCATGAGCGAGGTGGATGACCCGGTCGACAACATCACCGGGCGCGACGTACCGAAGACCTGGCGCAGCCCCGGCTGCAGGCGGGCCACCAGCTCATGCGCCTCGGGGCCGCGGTGCCCGATCATCGGTTGCTGCATCGCGGCCATCACGTCACCGTCGACTTCCACCGGCCCGGGAAGAAAGTACCGGCCCGAGAGCGTCAAGCGACCACCTCGGCGGTCTGCAGCAGCCGATATCCGGCGGCGCGCCACTCGGCCACCAGATGGCGGCTGGCGGCGTCATCGATACCGCGGATGGCATCGGTCACGATGACCAGCTCCGCCTCGGGATGGAGCCGCGCAATGCCCTCGACAGCGGCGCGGGTACAGATGTCGGTCGCGACACCGTAGACCACGACGCGTTCGGGGTCCAGCGCGTCGAGCACCAGTGCGGCGTTCGGATTCCACCGGAAGACGTCGGTCCCGGGTTTGTTGAGCAGGATGTCGCCCCGACGCGCCCGCACCTGCTCGACGACCTCGTTGGCGGCCAGCGGCACCGGTTGCAGCACCAGCGGATCGTGGAGCGCGGTGGCGGGAATCTTGAGTTGCCCGGGTGTGCCGCGCATGCAGTGCGGCGGAAAGGTCGTCTTCCAGTCGGGGTGATCGCTGATTTCGGCGTGGCCGATGTCGTGATCGTCGGCGGTGGCCACGATGGTAATGTCGTGGCGGTGCGCCCATCCGGTCAGTTGCGCCAGCTGCGGCATCAAGGCCTCGGCGCCCGGCACGGCCAGCTTGCCGGTGGACATGATGAAGTCCACCTGGGTGTCGACGTCCCAGCAGATGACGCTATTCATGGCGTCATCCCGAGCGAAGCGAGGGACCCGGGTCGGGGGTCGAGGGTCAAGGAGGTCAGGTCACCTTCTCCAGTCGCGGATTTTCCCGGTATTCCCTGCCCACCTTGGCGCAGGGCCTTCCTTCGTGACGCACCACGTCGGCGGTGTAGTCGAAGCGTCCCTGGAAGAGGGACGAGCCGACGCCGTAGGCGTCCACCGGCACGCCGTTCCGCTCGAACTCCAGGATCTTTTCCACCGTAAAGCCGCCCGAGACCACGATCCGCACGTCCGTGAATCCTCCGCCATCGAGGGCGTCGCGCACGTTGTGCACCAGCTGCGGCGAGACGCCGGTGGGCTTGAATCGCCCCATCATCGGGATGACGGAGCGATCGACCAGCATCTCGCTGGTGTCGATCCGCACGCCATAGAGACGCGGGCCGAGGGCACGCGCCAGGTCGAGCGACGTCCGCACGCAGTCGTTGTCGAAGTCGACCAGCGTCACCAGGCGTACGTCCGGCGTCGAATACTCGAGAAACTTCTGCGACGCGAGCACCGTGTCGCCGCCATAGGCCGCGATCAACCCGTGGGGCACGGTGCCGATCCCCTCGCTTCCCCACCACGATGCCTGGGCGTCGGTCGAGACGCCGATCGCGCCGGCGATATGCGCCGCGTACCCGTCGCCGGTCTGCACCAGCCAGTGATCGTGTCGTGCCGGGAAGAACATGACGTCCTTGGGGCGCGCCGCCTCGACCACGCGGCGGGTGTTGGTCCCGACCTTGGTGCGTCGCGCCAGGACGCCGAGGTAGAGCGTCTCGAGGTGGACGAAGTGGTCGTAGGGTCCTTCGATCTCGAGCACCACTTCCCACGGCGAGATGGCGTCGCCGTCGTAAAGGGACCGGACCTCGAGCTGGCTCCAGTCTTCGCTGCAGAGCTTGAGGATGGCGATGGCCTCGTCGATGCCGCCCAGGTAGGCGTCGGCCTTGCCGAAGACCTGCACGGTGACCCGGGGCGAATAGCCGTCGGCCCGCATCGTGTCGCGCGAGCGGACGAAGTATTTGTCGGAGTAATAGCCGGCCCGCATCTTGTCGACCGGCAGATTGAAGATCGCGGGATCGAGCCGGGGCAGGTGTGGAGTGGTCATGAGGGCGGTAAATCTGTCTCCGGCGCGGCCCGATGTCATCCGTTCTGGGTCGAGGGTCGAGGGTCGGGGATCGAGGGCCGGTGTCAAGCGCAGTCGAGGGATCCGACACGATGACTTAGTTTCCGGACCGTCCCCGCCCCCTTCCGCAGCAGGAGGCCGCCATGTCCGATTCCCATCTGACCCGTCGTTCATTTCTGGGCGCCGCCGGTGCCACCATCGCCGGAGTGGGCCTGGCCCGTCCCGCCGTCGCCGCGGCCCATCCGAACGCCTGGGGCACGGCCCCGATGGTGCTTGTCCGGAAATTCCTGGCGTCGCCGGTGGCCGCCGGCAGCGCCAACGGACTGCGTGGCGTGGCCCGCGCTGTCGAGTTGATGGACCAGGGCACCGACACGCTCGACGCCGGCGTGGAAGGGGTCAAGATCCAGGAACTCGACCCCACTGATCACTCCGTCGGGTACGGCGGACTGCCGAACGAGGACGGCGTGGTGCAGTGCGACGCCTCGTGCATGCACGGACCGACCAAGCGCGCCGGTGCCGTGGGCGCGCTGGAAGGGATCAAGACCGCCAGCGAAATCGCGCGGCTGGTCATGAAGTACACCGACCACATCATGCTGGTCGGCCAGGATGCGCAGCGGTTCGCGGTGTCGTACGGCTACGAGGTGGTCGACATGCTGACACCCGAAGCGCGGCAGATGTGGCTGGCGTGGCGCGCCAACCGTGGCGCCAGCGATGACTGGGTCAACGTGTCCAAGGACGAACAGATGGTGCACCGCCCCACCGGCACGATCAACATGGATCTGGTCGGCGCCAACGGCGACATCTCGTCGATCACCACCACCGCCGGTCTGGCGTTCAAGATTCCGGGCCGCGTCGGTGATTCCGCGATCGTCGGCGCGGGCCAGTACGCCGACAACGACGTCGGCGCATCCGGTTCCACCGGCCTCGGCGAGCTCAACATCATGGTGTGCGGCGGATTTCAGGTCGTCGACAACATGCGCAAGGGGATGGCGCCCACCGATGCCTGCCTCGCCACGCTCCGGCGCGTGCTGGCCATGACGCCGCCCCGCTGGCTCAAGCCCAACGGCGAACCGGACTACGACCTGCAGTATTACGCCGTCAACAAGAAGGGGGAGCACGGCGCCGCGTCGTTCCGTCATGCGCCGTTCGCGGTGTGTGACGCGAAGGGTGCCCGCCACGAGGACTGCGCGGTGATCTACTCGTGAGATTCCGATGGGCGGTGGCACTGCTCGCGGCCCTCAGCGCGACCCGGGCCGCGGCGCAGGACGTCACCCGGGTGGACGTCCCGTGGCGGCTGTCGTATTTCCCCTATGTCACCGCCACGCCCAACGACGGCGTGATGGCGATGTTCCGCGCCATCACCTTCCGTCAGGCCAATTACGCTGACCGGGTAACGCTGCACGACGCGCTCTCGCTCGAAGGCGGATATTCCACTCACAAGTCATGGCGCGTCGCGGTGCGCGGCGACTTCCCGCGACTTGGCAACGGTTGGCGCGGCGAGTTCGACGGCGAGTTGTATCACACCGATCGCTTCGGCGACCCCGATGAGCCGGATTCTCTGGCGCGGGAGTACATCGGCGCCGAGCTGACCCGACGGCTGGTTGGCCATCTGCTCGTTGCGGTGCGCGGCGATGTCGAACATCGCCGAGAGCTGCTCGGCTTCGGCGTGGCGCGGGTGCGGTACGCCGCGGTACCGTGGGACTCGTTGTGCGTCTTCCCGCCGTCGGGCAACTTCTACTGCCTCGGCGCGCGAGTCGATCAGACCGATACCCGCGGCCGCGCCGCGCTGGTGCTCGACCTCCGCGATCGCGAGTACGATACGCGCTCCGGCTTGCTGGCCCAGGCGGGCCTCTTCGGGGGCTCGGCCGCCGACGGCTATCGCGGTTATTACGCGCTTGCCAATGGCTGGGTATCCCCCGGACCGAATACCACGTTTACCGCGCGCGCCGGGCTGCGCGACGTCTCGCCAACCGGTGCGGTGGGAATCGAAATGACGATGCCCGCCTGGGAAGACGAATTCACCACGTTCGGCGGCGCAGAGTCGGATCGCGCGCTCGCGATGGGCGAAGACGTGGGACGGGGGCTGCTGCTGGCCGGGGCCGAGGTTCGCCAGGCAGTCTACACGTCACGCTTCGGCGCGCTGAGCGTGCTGGCGTTCGTCGACGGCGGCCGCATCTTCCGCGATCCCACCACCTGTCCGCAATGCGCCAATCCGCTCCCCAACGGCACCGGCGACACCAGCAACGGGGCGCTCGACCTGACATTGCACGGCTGGACGGTCGGCGCCGGTGGCGGTGTCGCAGTGCGGGTGCTGCGGAACGCGATCCTCACCCTCACCGCGGCCCGGGCGCGCAAGCAGACGCGCTGGTACGTCAGCTACGGATGGGCGTGGTAGCTACAGCGCCGATTCGTGGATCGCGATCCCGCGCGCGTTCAGACCCGGCCACATATCGATCGAACGGCATCCCCTCGTCGGGCGTGGTGACCCCGAACCGGATCACCTGCCGCCGCGCCTGGATCAATCCCGTGATCGCCAGTGAGTAACCGGTCGTGCGCATCATCGCCGAGACGTGATTGGCGTCGTCGTAATAGTCGATCAGGTCGAACGCCGTGCCGTGCGGCCTGTCGTGCTTGACGCCCTTCACCACCACCCGCAGCGCCACCAGGTCGTGTCCCTCCGGCTTGGTCAGCTGGGGCGAGACGACGGCGATGAATTCCTCGCGGGGTACCACCGGATGTCCCTTGACCATCACCGGCTGAAGATCCAGCAGGCCGAGGTCGCGGATGGGACGCATGATGGCGGCGTGTCCCGGATACCGCAGCGTCTTGTATTCCATCTCGCGGACCTTCCCTTCCCACGTGAATGGCATCGTGGAGATGCCGCCACCGGTGTGGAAGGCCTCGAGCGTGCCGAGCGGCCTGGGGAATTCGATCGGTTCGACTTCGCTCAACGCGTCGACCTGTACGAGCTTGCCGTCGCGCAAGATCCACGACGGCGTGGTGTAGTAGTCCAGCGCCCCTTCCAGCGAATAGACGATCTGGTAGTTGAGCGGCGGCTCGGGGTGCTGCGGCAGTCCGCCGACAAAGATCCGGACGCTGTCGGCGCGATCGAGGCGGCGGATCCCCTCGGCCGCCAGGATGTTGACCATGCCGGGGGCGAGCCCCGAGTCGGGGATGATCGACAGCCCCTTGTCGTGCGCTTCGGTGTCGAGCTTGCGCTGCTCCATGACGATGTCGGTGTTGCCGCCGAGGTCGGCAAAGTGGCACCCCGCCTGGACCGCCAGCTTCGCCATGGCGCCGTTGAAGTAGTACGGGATGGCGCTCATCACCGCGACATGGCCGCGCATGGCGGCGAGAACGGCGGTATGATCCGTGACGTCGAGGGCGAGCGGCACCAGGCGCGGGTCGTCGAGCCTGGCCAGGAACCGCGGCATGCCTTCGGGGTGGACGTCGGCCAGGGTGACCTGGGTGACTTCGGGGTCGCGGAGGAGATCGAGCGCGCACGCCGAGCCCTGCAGGCCGGCGCCGAGTACGAGCATCTTCATCCCTGTTCCTTCGGTCGCGGAAGTCCAGTGTTTGGTCCCGGCCCGAAGATAATCCGTCCGGGGAACGAGCCCCACCCGGGGCCGAGGCACGATGGCAGACGCCGCTCACACCACGCGTAACCGGCTGCTCGAAGCCGCGCGCGAACAGTTCACCACCGTTGGCTATCACGCCACCACCACGCCGGTGCTGGCGGCGCGCGCGGGCGTGGCCGAAGGGACGATCTACCGCCACTTCAAGAGCAAGAAGGCCCTGCTCAATGCGGCGTTCCAGGACGTGCAACGCTGGGGCGCCACGACGATCCGCGACGTACTCACCGGTCCGTCGCGCACCACCCCGGCCCGGCTCGGCGCCCTGGGCCGGCTCTGGTTGGAGACCGCCGAGCACGACCCGGCACGAATCCGGTTGCTGCTGTTGTGGCGAGGCGAGCGCGAGCTCGACGACACCTCGCGCGCGGCGGCCGCCGAGTGGCGCCAGGCGCTCGAACAGGTCATCGCCACCGGCAAACAGGAGGGAAGTGTCCGGCCCGGCGGCGTGGAGCTGTGGACCTCGGTGTGGCTGGCGCTGATCGGGTTTGCGGCCGAAAAGGTGGCCAATCGCGACTGGACGGCGGCGCACGGTCATGCGAACGCAACCGTCGACGCGGCGTGGGAAGCGATCGCGGCGCGGGGGACGCCCGGCCCGGGTCAGTGATCTCCGCTCGTCGCAAACCGGTACTTCACGAGCACCGGCAGATCGTCGGAATCCGTGGTCATCGCCCATGCCGAGTTGCCGCTGAAAGCCCACACGCTGACGTTGAGCGGAAACCGTAGCTCGCCGAGATACGTGCCGTCGAGCCTGAACACATCGTAGACCTCGGGCTCCGCAAACGAGGCCGTCGGAACCGGCTTTCCCGTCATCGGGCTGTCCGGCGGTGGGGCGTGAAGCGCCGGATGCGGAGGCACCCGCACCGACGGTGCCCCGCGTCGCACCCAGATCCGCCCGTCGAGATCCTTATCGATCTCGCGGATCATCGATTTGGCCTCGGGGACCGGCGGCGGCTTGTCCATGTGTTCGTATGGCCGCAGGCTGGCGAAAGCGAAATCCGACCGCGCCTGGCGCTCCCTCCGATCGGCGGGATCGTACCGCACCGGGTCCACGGCCCGCTCGATCGCCACGACACGAGTTCCGGGACCGTGAATGAGAATGGCAAGCCTGTCGTCGGTGGCCGATGCCACCTGGCCGGTCGGAAGAATCGTCCACAAGTTGTGTACCTGGCCGAATTCGGACGGCGGATTGCGGTCATCGAATAGAGGCGGACGAATGGTGTCGCGAATCGCCCCGTCAGCATCGTGCCGCTCGAAGCCGATGGGCCAATCGGCGCCATGCGCGATCGGCCCGGTCAACACCTGCAGATAGATGCTGCCGTGCTGATCGATGTCGACCATATCACTCGAGTACAGGGTCGATTGGATTGGGATCCCTCTCAGCACCGTTCCGTCGGCGGAGTAGTGGTCGATGCGTGCGTTGTGCGGATCCCAGAGAAAGAAGGACCCGTCCGGCGCGACGGACGGGATGGCCGTTTCGGTGTATTCCCCGGGCCCCGCACCCTTTCGCCCCACGTTCCTCATGAATCGCCCGGTCGAGTCGAACAGCATGAGCGTCGGACCGTCGACGCCCTTCTGATCGAATACCACTACGTTCCCGTTGCGCAGCGCCACGACCGACGCGATGGCGCCGAAGGTGACAGCGGAATTGCCGTCGCCGATGCAGACCACTTCCTTCGGCGTCTGAGGCGCGCCCCAGAGGCCCGGGCCGGCGGTGCGCACGATGGTGGTGTCGCCATGCGTGGTGCGGACCGTCTGTGCGGCGGCCGGAGCCACGAGCAACACCGCGGCGATGGCGATACCGATCGCCGGCTCGAGCATCGTGATCTCCTCGTCAGAATTGCGAACAGCACACCGGATCTATTTGAGCGATCCCACCGCCCCTTCCACCGCTTTCCGCAGTGCACCCCCGGTGACCAGTTCACGCACCGCCGCAATGTCACCCGTCATGATCCGGTCGGCGTCGAGCGGCGGCACCACGCTGCGCACCAGCTTCGCTGCCGCCGTCACCCCCGGACCCGGCTCCAGCGGCCGGTGGAAATCCAGCGCTTGCGTGGCGTTCAGCACCTCGATGGCGATCACCCAGCGCACGTTCTCGAGAATCATGGCGCACTGCCGTGCGCTGATGGTGCCCATCGAGACGTGATCTTCCTGGTTGGCGCTGGTGGGAATGGAATCGACGCTGGCCGGGTGCGCCAGCACCTTGTTCTCGCTCACCAGCGATGCGGCGGTGTACTGCGAGATCATCAGACCCGAATTGAGCCCGCCCTGCGTGGCCAGGAACGCCGGTAGTCCCGACACCGCGGGATCGAGCATGTGCTCGACTCGGCGCTCCGAGATGTTCGCCAGTTCGGCGATGGCGATCTTGGCATAGTCCATGACCAGCGCCACCGGCTGGCCGTGGAAATTGCCCGCCGAAATCACCGTGTCGTCCCCGGGGAAGAGCAGCGGATTGTCGGTGACCGCATTGATCTCGCGCGTCACGGTCTCCGCCGCGTGTCGCAACGCGTCGCGTGAGGCGCCGTGGACCTGCGGGACGCAGCGCAGCGAATAGGCGTCCTGCACCTTGTCGCAATCGGCGTGGGACGCATGGATCGGCGACTTGTCCGAGATGGCGAATACGTTGGCTGCCGTTTCCGCCTGGCCGGGATGTTCGCGCAGCGACGCCACCCGCGGGTCGAACGGCATGCGCGACCCCTTGAGGGCCTCGAGCGACATGGCGGCGGCGATGTCGGCGGCCACGACGAGCTGCGTGGCGTCATGCAACACCAGCGCACCGATGGCGGTCATCGCCTGGGTGCCGTTGATCAGCGCCAGCCCTTCCTTGGCCTCGAGCACCAGCGGCTCGAGCTCCGCGGCGGCAAGCGCGTCGGCCGATGGCAACACCGCGCCGTGATACTCGGCATGTCCCTCGCCGATCAGCGTGAGCGCCATGTGTGCCAGCGGCGCCAGGTCGCCGCTCGCTCCGACCGAGCCCTGTGACGGGATGACCGGATGGATCCCTTCGTTGAGCATGCCGACCAGGAGCTCGAGCAACGCCGGTCGCACGCCGCTGTGGCCGTGCGCCAGGCTCTGCGCACGCAGCAAGAGCATGGCTCGCACCACTTCGGTACCGAACGGCTCGCCCACACCCACCGCGTGCGAGCGGATCAGGTTGCGCTGCAGCTGCTGCACGTCGGCCGGTGCAATGCGGACGGTGGCGAGCTTGCCGAATCCGGTGGTGACGCCGTAGACGGTGCGACCACGAGCCACGATCTCTTCGACGAACTGCCGCGCCCGCTCCACCTGGCGGCGCGCCGTGTCGTCGAGCCGCACCGCGCGGCCCCGCCGCGCCACGTCGACCACATCGGTGATGCCGAGCGGTGTTCCGATCGCCACGGCACGGCTCTCCTTCATACCGAGACCTCCCGGCCGGCGACGAAGACCCGGTCGATGGGGGATTCGCCCAGCGTGTACGGCAGCACGCGCCAATCGGAATCGGCGAGCACCAGGAAATCGGCGCGCATCCCCGCCGCCAACCGGCCGGCGTCGCTCATGCCCAACGCGGTGGCGGCATTGGCTGTGGCGGCGACGAGCGCCTCATCGGGTTTCAGGCCGTTGAGCCGCACCGCGAGCGCCACGGCCAGTTGCGGCGAGAACAGCGGCGACGACCCGGGATTGAGATCGGTCCCGACCGCGACAGCCGCACCGGCGTCGATCAGGGCGCGCCCATCAGCCGGCGCTGTCCCGAGGTGCAGCGCCACACCCGGCAGAATGACCGCCACCGTGTCGCTCGCCGCCAGCATCCGGATCTCCTCCGCGGTCGATGCCTCGAGATGGTCCACCGACAGCGCCCCCTCGCCAACCGCCAACGGCAACCCGCCCAGCGAATGAAACTGATCGACGTGCGCCTTGATGGCGAGCCCGGCCGATCGGGCGGCCGCGAACATCGTTCGCGCCTCGGCGACGGAAAACGCTTCGCGCTCGATGAAGACATCCACCGCGACGGCCAGGGACGACGCGGCCGGAATCAGCTCACCCGTCACCATGTCGAGGTATTCCGCGCGGTCGGAGGGGTCGACGGGCGGAACGTGAATCAGCAGCGTCGGGACGATGGTGGCGGGCGATTCGCGCCGCAGCACGGCAATCGCTTCGAGCATGGTGAGCTCACCCTCGCGGGTAAAGCCATAGCCGCTCTTGATCTCGATCGTGGTGGCCCCGTTGCCGATCAGGGCCGCGATCCGCGGCCGCGCCAGTGCCGCGAGCTGCTCGACGGTCGCCGCCGCCGTGTGGTGCATCGTGCTGCGAATGCCGCCGCCTCGACGCAGGATGTCCTGGTAGGAGAGGCCGGCGGCGCGCGCTTCGAAGTCGGCCAGGCGGTCGCCGGCCCAGACGGCGTGGGTGTGGGGATCGATCAGCCCGGGAACCACCGCTCGACCGCCAAGGTCGATTTCGTCGCGGGCCACGCCGTGCAGATCGTGGCGCGGCCCGGCCCAGGCGACGCGGCCATGCTCGACGACGAGTGCGGCGTCGTGCGTCACGTCGACGGTCATGGCGGCGCCGCGCCACGGGCCCGGCGGACGCGGCGTCACCAGCGCGCTG
This sequence comes from uncultured Gemmatimonadales bacterium, assembly GCA_963697065.1. Lineage (GTDB taxonomy): Bacteria > Gemmatimonadota > Gemmatimonadetes > Gemmatimonadales > GWC2-71-9 > Palsa-1233. Next base: position 596,528 of record CAVOMQ010000001.1, on the reverse strand, counting down.
ATGCCGGTCACGATGAGATCGGAAGCGGTCACTGCGGAAATGTACGGTTGAAGGAGTTCCGCGGCGACGGTAGACTCCAGCGACCCTCCTCCCGAGGCCCTGATGCGGCTGATTCGCCGCCTGAAGCTCTGGTGCTGGGACTGGCGCTCTGCGCTGCCGCGCGCCTCCCGGCGCAGGACGCTGTCACATTCTTCCAGCGGGCCGACACCGCCGAGCAGCAGCATCGGTATGGTGACGCCGCCACGCTCTACGAGACCGCCTACGGCATCAGCGGGTTCCAGCCATTGATGCTGGCACTGGCTGGCGCTGACGCCGCCAAGGCCGGCCAGGCCGACCGGGCCTTCCGCGACATCGACAGCGCGGTGACCGAGGGATTTCTCGACGACGGGTACTTCACCCGCGACAGCGACATCTTCGTGCTCCACAACGATCCGCGCTGGGCCCATCTCCAGGCGCTGTTGCAGCGCCGGCGCACCGCGCTCGACTCGGCACTGATCACCGAATTGCAGAACATGGTCGACAGCGATCAGGCGGCTCGGCAGGGCGCGAACGCCATCACGGAGAAGTACGGCCGCAACTCACCCCAGGCCGACTCGGTGCTGCGCGCGGTCACCGCGTCCGACGTGCCGCGGGTCGCCCGGATGCAGGCGATCATCGCGGCCCACGGATGGCCCGGGCGCCATCTGGTGGGCGACGACGGCGCGCACAACGCCTGGGTGCTGATCCAGCACGCACCGCTCGCGGTGCAGCAGAAGGACCTGCCCCTGCTCCTCGCCGCGGTCAGGCGTGACGACGCCCGGGCTGACGACGGCGCGTATCTCGAGGACCGGGTGCTGGTGGGCGAAGGGAAGCCGCAGCTCTACGGGACGCAGACCCGCTTCTCCGACCAGCCCGGGCCGCCGATCCTCGACCCGATCGCGGGCGAGGCGTGCGTCGACGTCCGGCGCCGCAAGGTCGGCATGGGTCCGCTTGCCGACAATCTCAAGCTGCTCGGTATGCGCTACGCCGGGCCACCGGGGAAGTGTGGCGCGCCATAGATGCGACGATCCTGGGACCGCCCGCCACGAGCCGCTTTCCGACCAGGTCGACTACCAGGTTGAGACCTTCCAGCGAGCGGCCGCCGAGCCGCCGCCGCAGAGCGTGTCAATCGAATGCGTCACGACCTGGTGAGCGCCACCAATCCGGCAAAGAACGTCACCGTGGTGGCGGCGACCCGCACCCGGTTGAGCGCGATCCACTGCCGGAGCCTGGTGGCGGCCACCGCCGGCGGATACGGGGTCACCGACGGGTCGACGATGTGCCGGATGGTCGGTATGAAGTACAGGAACGTGGTCGCGATGATGAGCAGTTCGCCGCCGGCGGAGGCGATCCGCCATCCGGCCTGGGGGGCGGGCGCCGACCGGACGCCGAGCAGTGCCAGCGCCGCCAGCACGGCCAGCGTTGGCGTGACGAAGATCCAGAACCGCAGTCCAGCGGTGCCGACGACGCCGGGTTGCCGTCCCTGCGACAGCCCGGCTTGCTCCAGCGGCAACACGTTGCGGAGTTCATAGGTCCCGGCGCCGAGGTCGAAGCCGAGCAGGCCGACGAACAGCAACAGGGTGAAGCGGGCGAACATCGCCATCTCCTGAATTGGGTATAGTACAACTATAATCAAATATGACGGATACCGGCAAGCGGTCCTATCATTCCGATCAGCGCGACAAGCAGCGCGCAGCCACCCGGGCCAGGCTGGTCCGGGCGGCGCGGTGGCTCTTTGCTCATCACGGCTACGGCGCGACGTCGATCGCGGCGATCACCGGTCGGGCGAAGGTGTCGGTGCCGACGTTCTACGCGGTGTTCGGGTCGAAACGCAACGTGCTCTTCGCCCTGCTCGACGCGATGGCGGCCGACGCCGACCCGGAGCGGTTGCAGCGCGAACTCGAAGAAGCGGCCGGCGACCCGTGGAAGCAGTTGGCCAGCCGCGTCGCGTTCACCACCCGCTTCTACCGGCTCGGCGCCGACGTGCTCGAGACGGCGCGCGTGGCGGGCGATACCGATCGCGACCTGGTGGCGTTGTGGCGGCGCGGGGAAGCGCGCCGGCGGGAACGCGAGGCGCCGCTGCTCAAGGAGTGGATTCAGGCCGGTGTGCTGCGGAGCGGGCTGGCGCGCAAGACCGCGGCCGACATCTTCTGGGCGCTCACCGGTCCCGACGTCTACCAGTTGTTCGTGACCCATTGCCGCTGGCCCACCGACCGCTTCGAAGCGTGGCTGGTCGAAACGCTGGGGCGGGAGCTGTTCGGGATGCCCTCGTGAGCGGAGCAACCGCGGGGGACGGGCGCGGGAAGGGTTTGCGCTGTCATCGTGAGCGGAGCAACCGCGGGGGACGGGCGCGGGAAGGGTTTGCGTTGTCATCGTGAGCGGAGCAACCGCGGGGGACGGGCGCGGGAAGGGTTTGCGTTGTCATCGTGAGCGGAGCAACCGCGCCTGCCCTGAGCGAATGCGAAGGGCAGCGGTTGCGAAGTCGAACGACCTGCTTTGCGTAAAGCCGCACCAGGGTTGCGTCACGCCGATGACTGTCGCGGTCGCGGTCGCGGCATCTTGCGGAGATGTCGCACGACCGTCGCTATCACGTCTACATTCTCGCCAGCGCCTCCCGGGTGCTGTACATCGGCATCACGAACGATCTCATCCGGCGGGTCGAGTGCCATCGCCAGGGCCTCATTCGCGGATTCACCAGGAAGTACCGCGTGCGACGGCTCGTGTACGCCGAACAGTGCGGTGACGCGCGCGCGGCGATCGCGCGGGAGAAGCAGCTGAAGGGATGGCGTCGCTCGAAGAAGATCGCACTCATCGAGCGGGCCAACCCGACGTGGGAAGATCTCGCGGCTGAGGGCGAGGTCCTGTCACTCCGAGCGGAGCGGCCGCGCCTGCGTTGAGCGGCTGCGCAATTGAGCGGCTGTCGGTGTCCGGCCGGAACAGCAGGTCGTTCGACTGCGCGGTGGCTTCGCCACCGCTGCGCTCACGATGACATCCGTCAACCACCGCTCCGCTCACGATGACACCCGTCAGCCACCGCTGCGCTCACGATGACACTCGTCAGCCACCGCTGCGCTCACGATGACATCCGTCAGCCACCGCTGCGCTCACGATGACACTCGTCAGCCGCCGCTCCGCTCACGACGACAATGCTCCGGCAACCGCCTTGCGCGCGGCTACTCCTCCAGCGATGGCATGTCCACGCCCCGCTCACGCGCCACGGCAATCGCCTTCTCGTAGCCGGCGTCGGCGTGGCGCACCACGCCCAGTGCCGGATCGTTGGTGAGGCAGAGTGCCAAGCGCCGGTCGGCTTGTTCCGACCCGTCGGCCACCGCCACCAGGCCAGCGTGCTGCGAATATCCCATCCCCACGCCGCCACCGTGATGGAACGACGTCCACGCGGCGCCGCTCGCCGTCGAGACCGCGAAGTTGAGCAGTGCCCAGTCGCTCACCGCGTCCGACGTGTCCTTCATCGCTTCGGTCTCGCGGTACGGTGACGCCACCGAGCCGGCATCGAGGTGATCCCGACCGATGACGATCGGCGCCTTGACCGTGCCATCGCGCACCATCCGGTTGAACAGCAGCCCCGCGAGGTCACGCTGGCGGTAGCCGAGCCAGCAGATCCTGGCGGGCAGTCCCTGGAAGGTGATCCGTTCACCGGCCCAGCCGAGCCATTGCTGCAGGCGCCGGTCGTCGGGGAAGAGTTCGAGGAGCGCCCGGTCGGTGGCGGCGATGTCGGCGGGGTCTCCCGAGAGCGCCACCCACCGAAACGGTCCACGTCCCTCGCAGAACGAATCGCGGATGAACGCCGGCACGAATCCCGGATACCCGAACGCGTTGCCACAGCCGCCAAGCGCCGCCTGCGCGCGCAGGTTGTTGCCGTAATCGAACGCCACCGCGCCGCGGCGCTGCAGTTCGAGAATCGCTTCGACGTGTGTCACCATCGCGGCACGGACTCGCACGAGGTATTCGTCGGGCTGCTTCGCGCGGAGTTCGTTGATGTCTTCGTCGGCCCTGGCCGGCGGGATGTAGCCCCACATCGGATCGTGCGCCGAGGTCTGGTCGGTGACGAGATCCGGCGCGAAGCCTCGCGCCACGACGGCCGGAAGGACTTCCGCGGCGTTGCCCTCGAGCCCGATCGACAGTGCGCGCCGCTCGCGCCGTGCCGCCTCGGCCTTCGCGATCGCGTCGTCGAGCGACGTCGCGACCATGTCGAGATAGTTGGTGTCGAGCCGGCGCTGAATGCGGTGCGGATCGATCTCGACGACGATCGACACACCGCCGGCAAGGGAGACCGCCAGCGGTTGCGCGCCGCCCATGCCGCCGAGCCCCGCGGTGAGGGTGATCGTGCCCGCGAGCGAACCGTTGAAATGCTTCTCCGCGGCCGCCGCGAACGTTTCATACGTCCCCTGCAGAATGCCCTGGGTGCCGATGTAGATCCACGAGCCCGCCGTCATCTGGCCGTACATCATGAGGCCGAGGCGGTCGAGCCGGTCGAACTCCTCCCAGGTGGCCCACTTCGGCACCAGGTTGGAATTGGCGAGGATCACCCTCGGCGCCATGTCATGGGTGCGCAGCACCGCCACCGGCTTGCCGCTCTGGACCAGCAGCGTCTCGTCATTCTCGAGCCGGTCGAGCGTGGCGACGATCGCGTGGTAGGCATCCCAGTTCCGCGCCGCCTTGCCCCGTCCGCCGTAGACGATGAGTTCGTCGGGCTTTTCGGCCACCGCGGGGTCGAGGTTGTTCATCAGCATCCGCTTGGCGGCTTCCTGGATCCAACCTTTGGCGGTGCGGGTGTTGCCGCGGGGGGCGTGGATGGTCATGTGCGTTGACCCTTGACCTCTTCACCCGACGTCTTCTGCAGGTACACCGTCCTGGTCGGGTACGCAAACGACAGCCCGGCGTCGGTGAATCGCCGGAAGATCTCCAGATTAATCGCCTGTTGCACGTCCATGTACTTGTTGTAGTCGGGGCTGAGCACGTAGTAGACGATTTCGAAGTCGAGCGACGAATCGCCGAACCCCTTGAAATGGGCCCGGTCGAAACGGACGTCCGGTTGGGCGGAAACGATCTCCTCGAGCATGGCGGAGATGCCGGCAAGCTTGTCGGGGGGCGTTTCATAGATCACGCCGATGCCGAACAGAATGCGGCGCTCGTCCATCCGCTTGTAGTTGTGGATGCGGCTCTTGAGCAGGTCGCTGTTGGCAAAGACGAGCTGTTCACCGGAGAGGCTGCGGACCCGCGTGGTCTTGAGCCCGATGTGTTCGACGGTGCCCATGTGTTCGCCGGTGACGATGAAGTCCCCCACCACGAACGGCTGGTCGAGCACGATCGACAGCGACGCGAAGAGATCGCCGAGGACGTTCTGCACGGCCAACGCGATGGCGATGCCGCCGATGCCGAGCGAGGTGACCAGCGCCGAGACGTTGATGCCGAGATTGTCGAGCGCGACGAGGAGCAGAACGGAGAAGAAGGCGACCCGCACCAGGAAGATGACCGCCTGCACGGTGGTGGCCTGCGCCGGATGCTGCAGCTTGAGCCGGCCCACCTGCCACTCGACACCCGTCTTGATCAACGTGTTGCCCCAGCGGGCTGCCTGCAGCACCGACGCCAGCAGCACGACGACGTGCAGCGTGGGCTGGGCGTCGGTGGCGGCATCCAGGAACTGGCTTCCCATCCATGCCGTGATCGCAAAGAGGAAGCTGCCGTGGGTGCGCGAAATCAGCGTCACCACGGTGTCGTCGAGCCGCGTTGCAGTGCGTTGGGCAAGGGCGCCGAGCCTGAGCACCAGGACGCTGCGCACCACCCGCAGCACGACGTAGATGCCCACCGCCACCGCCAGTGCGATCAACCATTGCTCGACGGTGCTGCCCAGGAAGATGATGTCGAGTGCGCTCGTGGCGTGCCTCCCTGACCGGTGCGACCCGTGCGGCGGGCCGATGCGGCGCAATGTACCGGCCGGGAGGGCGATGTCAAACGTGGCACCGGAACTCGCCGCGGCGGAGCCGGACGGTTAAGCTGCAACCGTCTCGCCGTCCGGAGTTGTGCCGTGCGGACCCTGTCCAAATCCGACTTCAAGCTGGGGCGCACCTGCGCCACCAAGTTGTATTACAAGGAGAACGGCTTCCCCCAGCGGACCGACGATGACCCCTTTCTCGAGTTTCTCGCGGAAGGCGGCTACATGGTCGAGCGGCTGGCGCGGATGCTGTATCCCGGGGGCGTCGTGCTGGCGTATGGCCATGACCCGGTGAACGATTGGAACGAAACGCGGCGCCTGTTGCAACAGGAGCGGGTGACCCTGTTCGAGGCGACACTCTTCTCCGGCTGCCGGCAGGCACGGGTCGACATCCTGCGAAAAAACGGCAACCGTTTCGACCTGATCGAGGTGAAGTCGAAGTCGCTGGCTGGCGGCGGGGGAGGTGGCAGCGCCGATGACGACGGCGATGGTGCCGTGGCGAACGACGACGTCGAGTCGATGATCGGCAAGAAGGGTGACGTGCTCAAGCCATGGCGGCCGTACGTCGAAGACGTCGCGTTCCAGGTGGCGCTGCTCCAGTCGCTCTTTCCCTCTGCCGAGGTGACACCCTGGCTGCTGGTGGTGAACAAGTCAGCCACGTGCTCCACCGATCGCCTGCCGTCGCAGTTCCGGATCGAGCGCGACGTGGTCGATGCCGACGGCGACTGGCACGACCTGATCGTGACGTTCACCGGCGATCCGGCGGCGATCGATCCCGGCGAATTCCTGGTGCAACGCGACGTCTCGGCCGAGGTGGCGCTGGTGGCGCGCGATGTGGCGGACACGGCGGCGGCACTGGAACGGCTCTACGACGGCGACGCCGTCGCGCGTGCCGAACCGCGCCGCACCGTGGCCTGCGGCAAATGCGAATTCCGCGTGGCGCGCGGCGTAGAACCGAACGGTTTCCTGGAATGCTGGGGGAAGCACGGCCGCCATCCGCATCATCTGCTCGACCTGTGGAAGGTCGGGCAGCTCTGGCGCAAGCCGTGGCTCCAGGAGCTGATCGACACCCGTCGCGTGGCGTTGTCGGACATTCCGGTGGAGTTGCTCGGCGCCCCGAAGGCAGACGGCTCGGGACTGGCCCACCGACAGCTCAAGCAGATCGAGTGCGCGAATTCGGGCGAGCGGTATCTCGACGACCGGCTGCTCGAACTGATCGCGGGACTGCCCTGGCCGCTGCACTTCATCGACTTCGAGACCCTCGGCATGGCGGTGCCGCCGTTCCGGGGAATGCACCCCTATGAACGGGTGGCGTTCCAGTGGAGCTGCCACACCGTCGCGGGGCCGGAGCAGGCGCCGGCGCCTCATGAGTGGCTGGCCAAAGACCACGGGTGGCCGCATCGCGAGTTCGTGGCGACGCTTCGGGAGGCCATCGGCGACAAGGGGACGGTGCTCACCTGGTCGCCGTACGAAGCGACGACGCTCCGCGCCATTCTCCGGCAGAACGGGCGGTGCGGTGAAATTGGCGCGGAACTGGTGGAGTGGGTCGACGCGCTGTTGCACGATGCCGACCACGGCGGCCGCATCGTCGATCTCGAACGCCCGTGCAAGCGGTTCTATCTCCACCCCGAGGCCGGTGGGCGGACGTCGATCAAGCCGCTGCTCGACGCCATCTGGCGCACCGAACCGGGAGTGCCGGCGTGGTACCGCGCCTGGGCCCGACGCCCCGTCGACGTGGCCGACGGGACGGGGCCCTACGAGTCGCTGCTGGCGGTGACGGTGGGTGGCATGGAACTCGATGTCCACGAAGGGACCGGGGCCGCGAACACCTACCGCCGGATGCTGTTCGATCCGGCGGTCACCGGCGAGGTCCTGGCAACCTGCCGAGAGTTGCTGCTGCGCTACTGCGAACTCGACACGCTGGCGATGGTGCTCGTCTGGCGGTCGTGGCGCGAGGCATTGTCCACGGCCTGAACGCCACGCCGTCCCGGGCGCGTCCCGGGCCGGTTCAGATTGCTCCGGTCGGCGTCAGTTCTGCGGTCCCAGCTGCTGCAGGATCTCGCCCAGCGCTTTCAATTCCGTGCCGTACTTCGCCCAGTCGCCGTTGCGCTCCGCGTCGATGGCGGCGTCGTAATGCTGACGCGCCTGCTGGATCAGCTGGCGCATCGCGGCACTCGGCGCGCTGGTTGGCGGCGCCGGCGCGCCGGATGCCGTGACCGGGGCGGCGTTGGCGTTGCCCGAAGTGACCGTGCCGCCGAACAGCGTGGTGAGCGCGTCATCGAGTGTCTGCCCCATCACCACCTGGTCCTGATACGCCACGATGACCCGCTTCAGCTCGGGTATCCGCCCCTGGTCGGCCTGGAGGTAGAGCGGCTGCACGTACAGCAGCGCGGCGTTGATCGGAATGACGAGCAGGTCGCCGCGCACCACCCGGGAGCCGTGCTGGTCCCAGAGCGAGACCTGCTGCGAAATCTGGGTGTTCTGGTTGATCCGGTTCTCGATCTGGGTGGGACCGAAGACCAGGCTCTGCCGCGAGAGTTTGTAGACGCGGAGCTTGCCGTAATCGGCGCCGTCGTTCCGCGCCACCATCCACGCCGCCAGGTTCTGCTTCCCTCGCGGCGTGAACGGCACCATGTAGATGTATTCGGCCTGCTGTTCGTCGGGAAGGCGCATGATGATGTGGCGCATGAACGGCACTTCCTGGTCCGGACCCTGCTCCGTCGGGATCTGCCACTGGTCTTCGCGTTGGTAGAAGTCGATCGGCGAGTCCATGTGGTACGTGGCGTACAGCGCCGTCTGGCGGCGGTAGAGGTCGTCGGGGTAGCGGAGTTGCGCGCGGAGGTCTGCCGGCATCTCGGACAGCGGCGTGAACAGTCCGGGGAAAATTCGCGCCCAGGTCCGGACCAGCGGGTCCTGGGGCGCGCTGATGTATGCCTTCATGGTGCCGTCGTAGGCGTCGAGGATCACCTTGACGCTGTTGCGCATGTAGGTGGTGCCGTCGGACGCCGGCTCGGAGTAGGGATAGGCGTCGGTCGTGGTGTAGGCGTCGAGAATCCACTTGAGTGTGCCATCGGCCGCCACCACCAGGTAGGGATCGCGGTCGAAGCGGAGAAACGGCAGCGCCTTCGCGACCCGGTCGGTAATGTTGCGGTAGTACAGCACCCTGCTGGAATCCTGGATGTCGTCGGAAAAGAGGATTTTCGACGAGCCGAAGTGGGCAGCGAAAACCAGCCTGCGCCAGGCGCTTCCCACCGGCACGCCAGCCTTGCCATGGTAGGAGTCGTACACGTCCTTCTCGCCGGACGGGTGATCGAACTCGGGCTGGCGAGTGTGGACGAAGACGTAGTCGTACGGCGCCTCGCCGAAGTAGATCTGCGGCCGGGTCACGGATAGCGAGACGCTCGACGTGGGCGGCAGATCCTTGACGAACAGCACCGGCAGCCCCTCGGTAGTGACCTGGTTGACCGGCCCGATGGTGAGGCCCATGCCGTGGGTGAACGTCAGGTGATTGTTGATGAACGTCTGCAATGGCAGCGCGTCAGAGTTGAGCTCGCGGGGCGAGAGCAGCACCTGGCGGTATTCGCCGTCGATCCAATAGCGCTCGTCGTCGATGTTGAGAAAGGTGTAGTAGGTGCGGATCTCCTGCAGCTGACCGAAGGTGGCCAGCAGTGGTCCGCGGTCCCAGAGCCGCACGTTGTCGATGGTGGGGCCATTGGCGCGGACATCGGCGAGCGTGAGTGACGCGGAATCGCTGAGTTCGCGGACGTCGACGCTGTCGATCCCCCACGCCTGCCGGGTGGCCTTGAGGTGGTCCGCCAGGTAGGGTGTCTCGCGGGTGAGCTCGGTCGGGGCGACGTATACCCGCTCGACCAGCCCGGGGATGACGCCTTTGCCGATCGCCGCCGCCACGATATAGCTCGCTGCGGCGACGACGGTGTATCGCGCCAGCTTGCCGCGCGCCTCGCCCACCCACACCAGCACCGCGGCCGCCACCGCGATCACCGCGAGCACCTTGAGTGCCGGGAGCGTGGCGTGCACGTCGGCGTAACTGGCGCCGACCAGCGGGCCGGTGGTGGAGTAGAGCAGCCGGGGCGCGTCGACGAACCAGAGCCGGAGCGCGGTGAGGACGAACAAGGCGGTGAGGAGCGCGGCGACGTGCCGCGTCGCTCGCGCCGACGCATGGAAAGCCTTCGGCGGTGTGAAGTGGAAATCGCCGCGCACCCAGTAGATCGGGAAGAGCATCACCATCGAGACGATCACCAGTCCCGTCAGCATCGACAGCGCGGCGCTGATTCCCGGAAGCCTGAAGACATAGAAGCCGATGTCGCGTCCGAAGATCGGATCGGTGAGGCCGAACGGCGTGGCGTGGAGAAACTGCTGTACCATGACCCACTGACCGGACGCGCCGAGTCCGACGAATAACCCGATGAGCACGGCGATCGGCAGCGCCAGGCGCCGCATGACGTGCTCGAGATCGACCGTAGGCCCCTGCGGTTGCACCGGCAGCACCAACGGGACCGGAGCGGCGCCAGCGGTGGCGATGCGGACGTTGATGGCGAGGATGGCCACCGCGACCACGGCGACGATCACCACGAGCGCCGCCTCGGTGGTGATCTCGCGCACCAGGATCTGGCGGTACCCCACCTCGCCGAACCACCACCAATCGGTCAGGAACTGGATCAATCCGGGAATGACGGCGAAAACGATGAAGATGGCGACGACGAAATACACAATCCGGCGCAAACGCGACACGGGTGCTCCTTGACGATCCGGCGGGGGAACGAGGCGCCGTAGTGGCGCCACGGCAATCATACACCGCCCGGCCGGGATGGGGGGTGCAGCGGCGCCACAGCGATGAACCGCGAGACCGGTGCCGTCATGGACGGGTGACTGTCGATATCTCGTACAGTTGGCGACTTCGATCGGCGCCATCTGAATCGTCTATCTCATTGTCAGTAATGGTCTTGTGCTATGCATACGCAGACCGCACAGCGTTCGAGTCGACTGGCTTGGTTTCTGCCGATTGGGATGGCATGAACTGCATCGATGCGTGGCGCGGCCAGAGCCGCACCGGTTTCGCCCTCGGCGGCGTGATCCTGGCGAGCGAGGACACCATGAGCTGGCTTGCCACGCTCGTTCCTGCACCTCGGGCGGCGGCACCTCCCGCCCCTTGGGCCGGGGTGGTGTGGCGCGGCGCATCGGAACCCGACGAGCACCCGCTGGAGTCGGTGGCGGTCGGCGCGGCCTGAAGCGGCCCGTCGATCGGCGCACTCACCACAAGGACGCGTCGCGCGGCTGACCCGCTACAGGCGCGAGTCCACCACCGCGAGGACTTCGCGTTCCACCGCTTCGGCGCGCTGCTCGATGGCGGCCCCGCGTGCCAGCACGTCGTCGGCGAACGCCCGGTCCTTGAGTTGCTTGGCGTTGATTCGCACGTTGAGCCATGCACCGCGCACCGCGGCGCGCGCGCACAGTGCGCCGACGCCGGCGTCGGAAACCGAGCTGGCCTGTCCTTCGGTGGCCATGGCGCGGATCAACTCCATCGATGCCAGTGCCACTTCCATCACCCGGAACGGAATCGCCGTGGCGTGTCGTGTCGCCGACTCGATCGCCTCGCGCCGCGCCCTCGTCTCCTCCTCGGTCGACCTGGGGAGTCCGAACGCCGCCATCACCTGTTCGAACGCTCGGGTGTCCTCGTCGACCAGCGCCAGCAGCTGTTTCAGCGACTCCTGTCCCTGGTCGGCGAAATTCGAGAAGTATTCCCACCGTTCGTCCCAGCCCCGTTTGTGGCTGGAGAGATTGGCCACCATCGTGCCGAGGGCCGCGCCGAGGGCGCCGACGTACGCCGCCACCGATCCCCCGCCGGGTGTGGGAGATTCGCTGGCCGTTTCGTCGGCAAACTCCGCGGCGCTCAGGTTGACGAGGCGCGCTTGCGCGGGGTCGCGCAGGAGATATTCGATCACCCGCTCCTCCGGTTTGAACGGTGTGGCGTCGTTGAGTCCCAGCGAACGGATGGCGATCGTCACCAGCTGCCGCTCCGAAACGCCGGTCGAACGTTGCTGCTTGCGGAGATAGTACCGTCCCGCCTCGACCAGGCAGCGAAGCGGGATGAGGCCCACCAGCTCCGACCCCGTGACGCGGATGCCGCGCGCTTCGGCCGCCCGGCAGACTTCCTCGAACGCGACGTGCACCGGTGTCACGTCGATGTCGGTGAGGTTCAACGACACCTGGGCGATGCCGTATTCGGGGATGAACCAGCCGATCGCCTTGACGGACTTGAGCGTGCCGGGACGGGTGACGGGGTGCCCGGCGCCGTCGTTCACCGGGTTGCCGGCGTCGTCGCGCACGGTGCGGCCTGCTTCGCGGACGTCGAACGCGATGGCGTTGGCGCGCCGCGTCGACGTGGTGTTGAGGTCGACGTTGTAGGCCACCAGAAAGCGGCGCGCTCCGATCACGGTGGCACCGCGCTTCGCGTCGAACGCCGCGGGGCCGAAATCCGGCTGCCACTCCGGGCGGACGACCTTGCGCGCCAGTCCCTCGTATTCGCCGGCGCGAATGGTGGCGAGATTGCTGCGCGTCTTGTCCGGCTGTGCCTCTTCGTAGAGATACACCGGCAGCGCGAGTTCGCTCCCGACGCGCTCCGCCAGCCGGCGGGCGTACCCGGCCGTCTCGGCCATCGAAATCCCCGAGACCGGCACTAGGGGACAGACGTCGGTGGCACCGATCCGGGGGTGCTCGCCGTGATGCTGGCGCATGTCGATCAACTCGCCGGCGGTGCGGATGGCGCGGAACGCCGCCTCGATGACCGGCTCCGGCCGGCCCACGAAGGTGACGACGGTGCGGTTCGTGGCCTGACCGGGGTCGACATTGAGCAGCCGCACGCCGTCGACCGATTCGATGGCGGCGGTGATCCGGGCGATCAGGTCCGGGTCACGTCCTTCGGAGAAGTTGGGGACACATTCGATGAGTTGTGGCAAGACGGTCGAGGGTCGAGGGTCGAGGGTCGAGGGACGAAGCCACCACGCCGCGGGGAACTATAACGCCGCCACCGGAACCCGCGGGCGCGGCCGGCGTTGATTAGGATACGAACCCGGCCCACGGCGCGTGCCGGGGGCCGATCCGATATGCCACGACCGCAACGCGTCTTCCTGCTCTCGCCCGCTTCGGCCACGGGTCGCCGTGCCCGGATGCTGCTGGCGCCGCGCACCGGCTTCGACCTGGCGCTGCGCCTGCACCGCGAAGGCGTCCCGGTGGGCGAACTCTTCTCGTTTCTGAGCGGTCTCTACTTTCGCGGCAAGCTGGAATACGCGCGGGCCTTTGCACGGCCGCGGGGGGCGATCCACGTCATCACCAGCGATCGCGGGCTCCTCGCCCCCGACGTGACGATCGGCGCCGCCGACCTGCGCGCGATGGCGGCCGGCGTGGTCGATCACACCCACGAGCCGTATCGTGTCGCCCTCGTGCGCGACGCCGAACGGCTCCGCGCCGCGCTGCCGCGGCAGGCCGAGGTGGTGCTGTTGGGCAGCATTGCAACGGCAAAGTACGCCGACGTGCTGACGGCGGTGTTCGGCCGTCAGCTGGTCTTTCCTACTGCGTTCGTGGGCCGGGGCGACATGAGCCGCGGCGGATTGATGTTGCGGCACGCGACCGCCGGTGAAGAGCTGGCCTATCAGCCGCTGCTTGGCGCCGAGCGGCGGGGACGGCGGCCGCCACGGCTCGATCCGGCGCCGTCACGATGACGACGCCGACGCTCGAGCGGCAGTTCGCCGAGGCGCGCCGCGACGGCGCACTGGCGGTGCTCGAAGGGTTTCACGCCGTCAAACACGCCCTGCGCTTTGGTGCGACATTCACGGCGCTGGTGGTATCGGATGCCGCAGCGGTCGATCGGCTGGCGCAACGACTGGCGCCGGACATTGCCGACCGTCTGCGGCAGGCGGCGCATCGGGTCGACGCGGCGCGGTTTGCGGCGCTTGCGCCCGACCGGATCGACACCGGGGTAATCGCCATCGCCCGCCGCCGTGATGCCACGTTCGAAGAAATGGCTGCACTCCCCGGTGCCGCCCCGATCGTGGCGCTGTTCGCGCCGTCGCACGCCGGCAACATCGGCGCGGCGATCCGGGTCAGTGCCGCGGCGGGAGCGGAAGGGCTGATCGGTACCGGTCAGCACGATCTGTGGAGCGCCGGCGCAATCCGCGGATCGGCGGGGCTGCACTATGCGCTGCCGCTGTTGCACAGTGAGGAGGTTCCGCGCCTGGACCGGCCGCGGATCGCGGTGACGCCGGAGGGCGCCCCGCTCGCACCGGGCGCCATTCCGGACAACGCGCTGCTGATCTTCGGGTCGGAACGCCGCGGCCTGCCGGACGATGTGGTGGCCGGCGCCGACACGACCATCCGCATTCCGATGCGGCCCGGCGTGTCGAGTCTCAATCTCGCTACCGCTGTCGCCGTGGCACTCTATGCCTGGAGGCTTGGACCCCGCGCCTCGCAGTGAGATCTTCTCCCTCCCGTGACTGCTCCGACCCGCCACCCTTCCGCGGCCTTCGCGGCACTGGCCGCTTCCGGCGTGCTGTGGGGCACATCGTTCATTCTCGGCAAGATTGCGTTGCGCGAGCTGGGCGTGAACGACATGATGTTGTACCGCTTCGGGTTCGCGTCGCTCGGCTTTCTCCCGTTCCTGGCGCGGCGCGTGCCGCGGTTCGATCGCCATGACTTCGGCCTGGTGCTGATAGCGGCGCTGCTCGGCGTGCCCGTGCAGTTCCTGCTGCAATTCGGCGGACTGGCGCTGACGACGGCCTCGCACGCGGCGCTGATGATCGGGACGGCACCGGTGCTGGTGGCGGTGGCGGCCCACGTCGTGCTGCACGAGCGGCATCATCGCAATACCTGGGCGGCGCTGGTGATTTCGACGGTCGGTGTCGCACTGATCGTGCTGCAGGCGGGCACCGGCGCCGGATCGGCCTCGCTGCTCGGCGACCTGATGGTGCTGGTGTCGATGTTCGGGGCGGTGGTGTGGGTGCTGATCAGCAAGACGCTGATGCGGCGGCATTCCGCGCTGGCGGTGAGCGGCAGCATCACCCTCGCCGGCAGCGCGATGCTGGCGGTGTGGGTCGTGGCGCGGTACGGCCTGCCGCCGGCCGCATTGCACCGCTCCACGTGGCTCGCGGTAGCCGCACTCGGCGTCATCACCACGACCTGCACCACCGTGCTGTGGAATTGGGGGCTGTCGCACGTCAGCGCCGGACGGGCGGGGGCGTTCATCAATCTCGAGCCAGTCGTCGGAGCGGTGCTCGGTGTCTGGCTGCTGCACGAGCATCTCGGCTCGCTGGCGATTGCCGGTGGGGTGCTGATCCTCGGCGCCGCGGTGGGCGTGACGTTGCAGGAAGCCTGATCCGCGCGGCGCAGGTTGCCGGGCCGGGGCACGGGCTCATATTTGGGACGGATTCCACCTTCTTCCCACAGGTCGTCATGGCCGAAAGACTGAAACTGTCACACCGCGGGCTGCTCTGGGCCACCGTCATCGGTACCGCGCTGCAACTGCTGATGGTACTGGCGGGTCACTCCAATCCGGTCATTTCGCGGTTCTATCCCGAAGGCGGAATGGCGATCTCGCTGGCCGCGGGGATCCTCTACACTGTCATCGGCGTCGAGGCGATCACGATGGAAAACGTGGTCGGTGGTCTGATCGCGGGAGCGGTCTGCGCGCTGATCGGCGTAGTGGTGTCGTACCTGATGGGCGACGTCCCGGCGTCCGTGCTGCTGATCGGTACGGTGTCATCGGCGATCACGGGTGCGGCGGGCGGGTGGATCGGGCGGTTGTTCTCGACCGGGGCGGTGTGAGGAGCGTCGTCCGTCCCATGCCTTTCGCCTCATGACCCACGACCTACGACCCACGACGCAGTCCCCCCACGACTCAACAGCCGAATGGCCTCAGATCCCGCTGCTATCCGGCGCCGGCACATAGTCCAGCTGCCGCGGTTGCTTCGGCATGTCCCGCCACACCACGCGATGCGGCACGCCGGGGCCGAGTGAACGCACCTGCAGGTTGTCGTTCTCGAACCATGCCACGGAATCGGCGCCCCAGCGGATCGGGTCGCGGCCCTGCGGTGCCAGCGCGGTCGTGTCGCCCTTCGGGCCGATGGTGCAGACACCGCCCCCGGAACAACTCACGGCGCGCGCGAACGGCGGGTCGCCGAGCCACACGGCGAGGGCGGAGTCGGCGCTGGCGGTATCGGCTGATGGGACCGGTGTGGGGCGAGGCGGTCCGGGCGGCGCCGCGACCTGCCATAGTCCGCGGTCGGTGCGGACGTAGATGTGGACGGTGTCGCGCGACCACGCGAGTGCCTTGGCGCCGCCGGCGGCGGTGGGGAGAACGATCCTGGTCTCGCCGCTCGAGACCAGGTTCATCAGGACCACGTCGCGCGGCGCTGTGGCCGAGGTGTCGCGGCCGCGGAGAAACGCCACGACTTCACCGCCGGCGCGGACACGGGGACTCGATTCGACCAGCGGCGTGTAGGTGAACTGCACGATGTCGCCGCCGCCAGCCGGCCCCGCAAAGAGGTCGGTGTGGCCGTCGACGCCGGTGGCGACGAACACCACGAACGGATCCTCGCCGACGTGGATGCGGTGACTGAGCGGCGAAATGCCGCAGCTGGCCGTTGCCAGCAGCGTCACCGCGGACGCCGCCCGCGCAATGCCGCCGCTCGTCAATGTCCGAGCCGCTTGGCGAAGAAGGCGTCGATGTCGTTGAGCGCGCGGTGGTATTCGGCGGTGCCATAGCCGTTCCGCCCGGGTTTGAGAAAACCGTGACCGGCGCCCTTGTACAGGTCGGAGACGAACGACTTGTGGTGATTCTGCATCGCGGCCGCGATCGCCGGCCGCATTCCGGTGACCCGCAGGTCGTTTTCGGCGTAGAGGGCGAAGACCGGTGCCGTGACCGTGGCGAGGATCGACGTGTCGGTGACCGGTCCGTAGCACGCTACCGCGGCCTTGAGGCCGTGATTGGCGGAGGCGAATTTCCACGTGGTGCCGCCGCCCCAGCAGAAACCGATGACCCCGACATTGCCGCGTTCGGTGGCCGGAAGGCCGTTGACGTAATCGTACGTGGCATCGAGATCACCCACCACCTGCGAATCCGGAAGCGACGACACCAGGCGGGTGGCGCTGTCCTTGACGGCATCGGTCGAGCCATACCGCGACGACAGCAGGTCGGGCGCGATGGCGACGTACCCCTCCCCCGCAAACCGGTCGGCGATGGTCGGTTCCCAGTCGCTCAAGCCGAAGATCTCGTGCACCACGATGATCGCCGGCGCCGGGTTCTTCCGCTCGGGATACGCGACGTAGGCGCGGACACTGTCGCCGTGGGCGTTCACGTAGCGGACCCATTCGCCGTGCGTGGTGACCCGCAGATAGGGGTGGCGCTGGCCGAAGACGAATCCGCCGGCGATGGCGGCGAGGAGCGCGATGGCGATAAGGATCGAAGTAAGGGTGGAGCCGCGATTGGTCATGGTCGAGGGTCGAGGGTCAAGGGGTCGAGGGTCAAGTGGTCGAGGGTCGAGCGTTGACCTGTCAGTCTCTGTACCGATTTCTCCCCGCCCGTTTCGCCTTGTAGAGATTCTCGTCGGCCAGGCGGAGCAGCGCCGCGTCGTCCACCGCCCGATCGTCGGGGAACGACGCGATGCCGGCGCTGGCGGTGACCCGGATCGGCTTGTCGAGGTCGCCGAAATTGTGGCGCTGCACGTGGCGAAGGATCCGGTCGGTGAAGAGCCGGGCTCCGGTGCCGGCGGTCTGCGGCAGGATCACCACGAACTCCTCGCCACCGTAACGGGCGAGGAAGTCGATGGTGCGGAGTTCCTTCTTGAGCACGACGGCCAGTTCCTTCAGCACGCGGTCGCCGATGGGGTGACCGTGAGTGTCGTTGATCCGCTTGAAGTCGTCGATGTCGATCAGCACGATGGTGATCGTCTGGCCGCCCCGGCGGGCGCGTTCCAGCTCCTCGTGCAGCCGCCGGTCGAGCGCGCGGCGATTGCCGCAGCCGGTGAGCGAGTCGGTGTCGGCCAGCTCGCGCAGCTGGGACGCGCCGTCGGCCTGGCGCACCAGATCGTAGGCCTTGTCGAGTGCGGTGACCGCCGTTTCGATCACCTGTTCGGCAAAGCCGAGATCGAGACGGTTGAGGGGCGGATCGTTGTCGGTGGTGCGCAGGAAGAAGACGCCGGCAATCTGGCCCTGCAGCGGAAACGGCAGCGCGATCACCGAACGGGTGCGCGGCGTCTGGCCTTCGGCGCTCCAGCTGGCACGGACGTCCTGGTAGAGCGGATCGTGATCGACATCGGTGACGAGCACCGTTCTGGCGGTCTCGAGCGCGCTCTGGATCTCGGGGTACTTGGTGAGGTTGACCCGCAGGTCGCGCAGTGTCGGGTTCTCGTAGGCGGCCACCACCGTCCCCTCGAGATCGCCCGGGGCGGCGAGCACCACCGAGCACCGTGCGATCCTGAGGCCGGCCGCGACCCGCCGGACCAGGATCTGGTAGATCTCCTCCGGATCGAGCGACGTGGTGAGTTCCTTGAGGATCGTCACCAGCTCGCTGCGCGACCGCGCTTCGGCGCGTGCCTTGTTGAGCTCGCGGCCGACCCGGAGATGCGCCTTGATGCGCGCCAGCAGTTCCCGCACCCGGTAGGGGCGCTGCACGACGTCGGTCGCGTTGAAGCCGAGGGTCTCGAGCGGCGCCATGTCGGCGCCGGATTCGAACAGCACCAGCACCGGCACATGGCGATGCCGCACGTCCTCACGGAGGCGGCCCAGCTGCTGCAGCATGCTGGCGCTGCCGTTGCCGATGTCGACCACCAGCAGCTCGTATTCCTCGATGTCGAGGCGCTCGAGCAGCTCGGCGCCATCGAGCGCCGTGATCACGTCATATTCGTTTTCCTTGAGCACCCAGGACAACGTGCGCGCCAGGGCCTTGTCTTCGGTGGCGAGGAGGAGGCGCGGCGTGCTCATGAGGCGACCAGTTCGGCGAAACGCGCCGGATCGATGTTGCCGCCGGTACAGACGAGAGCCACGTTGCCGGGGAGGCGGCCGCGGAAGTGTAACCACGCGGCGGTGGTGACGGCGCCCGACGGTTCGGCCTGGAGACCGTGCGCGGCCAGCCAGCGGACGGCGGTGACGATCTGGTCCTCGGTCACGGCGACGACGTCGTGGACGTGGCGCTGGATCACCGCCCACGGAATCTCGCCGATGGCGCGGCTCAGCAGCCCGTCGGCGATACTGGCGGCGGCGGGGACGGTGACCGGGCGTCCGGCGGCGAACGCGGCCGAGAGTTTCGGCACGGCGGCGGGTTCGGCGGCAATCACGCGAACATCGGGGCGAAGCGCCGCGACGGCGGCGCTGATGCCGGCCAGCAGCCCGCCGCCGCCGACGGGGACGACGATGGTGTCGACTTCGACCCAGTCCTCGAGGATTTCCAGTCCGCAGGTGCCCTGGCCGGCGATCACGTCACGGTGTTCGAACGGCGGGATGAGCGCGAGCCCCTCCTCCAGCGCCAGCCGTTCGGCGGCGGCGCCCTGCTCCGGCCCGCGCGCCTTGCCGACCAGCATCACCTCCGCCCCGAGGCGGCGCACGCCGTCGACCTTGACCGCCGGTGCCGATTCCGGCATGACCACGACGGCGCGGACGCCGAGGCGGTGCGCAGCGAACGCGATGCCGAGCCCGTGGTTGCCGCTGGACGACGTCACCACGCCACGGCGCCGGGCCTCGAGCGAGAGCCGGCGCACCGCGGTCCAGGCGCCGCGCACCTTGAAGGCGTGAATCGGCTGCAGCTGCTCGGCCTTGAGTCGCGTGGTGGCGTCGAGCGTGATCAGCGGCGTGCGTTCAGCCACGCCGTGAAGCCCGGCCTGCGCTTCCCGCAGGTCGTCGAGCGACGCCACCGCCGCCGGTCCGCTCACGCGTCGGCCGCCGGCGATTCGGTTTCGGCTTCCGTGTCGGCGGCTTCGTCCTCCTCTTTCTGGACGCGCGCCACATCGACGATCTGATCGCCGGCATCGAGGTTCATCAGCTTGACGCCCTGGGTGTTGCGCCCGCTGATGCGGATGCCTTCCACCGGGCAGCGGATGATGACGCCGCCCTTGGTGATCATCATCAGCTCGTCTTCCGGGAGGACGTCCTTGAGCGCGATCAGCGCGCCGGTCTTCTCGGTCTTCTGCATGGTGATGATGCCCTTGCCGCCGCGGTGCTGTACGCGGTAGTCGGGCAGGACGCTGCGCTTGCCGATGCCACGCTCGCTCACCACCAGCAGTTCGGCGCGCTCGCGCACCACCACCATGCCGATCAGCTTGTCGCCCTTGTCGAGTTCGATGCCCTTCACGCCCGACGTGGCGCGGCCCATCGCCCGGACGTCGCTTTCGTGGAACCGGATGCTCATCCCGAACGACGTCGCCAGCACGATGTCGTCGTTGCCGCGGGTCTTCTGGACGTCGATCAGTTCGTCACCGGCTTCGATGTTGATGGCATTGATGCCGGTGGTGCGGACGTTGCCGTAGGCCGAGAGTGCCGTCTTCTTCACCGTGCCGTTGCGGGTGGCAAACATCAGCCACTCGTCGTCGGCAAAGGTGCGCACCGGCACCAGGGCCGCGACCCGTTCGCCTTCGCGGATGTTGATGCAGTTCACCACCGGCTTGCCGCGCGCCGCCCGCCCCGCCTGGGGAATCTCGTGCACCTTGAGCCAGTAGACGGTGCCGTGATCGGAGAAGAACATCAGGTAGTCGTGGGTCGAGGCGATGAAGAGATGCTCCACCCAGTCGGCTTCCTTGGTCTCCATGCCGGTGAGCCCGCGGCCGCCGCGGCGCTGGCGGCGGTAGGTGGTGACCGGGATCCGCTTGATGTAGCCGGTGTGGGAGATGGTGATCACCATGTCTTCTTCGGCGATCAGGTCTTCCACCGAGAACTCGCCCTGGTCGGTGAGGATCTCGGTCCGGCGGGCGTCGCCGTAGGTGGCGGCGAGCTCGTTGATCTCGTCGACGAGGATCGTCATCCGCCGCTCGCGTGAGGCGAGGATGCTCTCCAGCTCGGCGATCGCGGCGCGGACTTCGGCCAGTTCGGCCTCGAGTTTCTCGATCTCGAGCCCGGTGAGCTTGGCCAGCCGCATGTTGAGAATGGCATCGGCCTGGGCCTCGCTCAACCCGAAGCGGCTGCGGAGTGCGGCGTCGGCGGTGGGCGTGTCGGCCGAACCGCGGATGATCCGGATCACCTCGTCGATGTTGTCGACGGCGATCTTGAGGCCTTCGAGGATGTGTTCGCGCTTCTTCGCCTCGCCGAGGTCGAACTCGGTGCGCCGCACGATGATGGTGTGGCGGTGGTCGACGAAGTGCTGCAGCATCTCTTTCAGCGGCATCACCTTCGGGGCACCGTCGACCAGCGCCAGGTTGATGATGCCGAACGTGCTCTGCATGGCGGTGTGCTTGTAGAGCTGGTTGAGCACCACCTGGCCGATGGCGTCGCGCTTGAGCTCCACCACCAGCCGCATGCCGGAGCGGTCGGATTCGTCGCGCACCCCGGAAATGCCCTCGATCCGCTTCGACACTGCCAGGTCGGCAATCGCCGAGTGCAGATTGGCCTTGTTGACCTGGTAGGGAATCTCCGTGATGATCAGCGCGTTCTTGCCGGTGCGCTCGTTCTCCTCGATGCGCACCTTGGCGCGCATGATCACCCGCCCGCGGCCGGTGTCGTACGCCTCGCGGATTCCCGCCTCGCCGTAGATGTAGGCGCCGGTGGGGAAGTCGGGTCCCTTGATGTGATCCAGCAGATCGTCGAGCGTGACGTCGGGATCCTTGACCAGCGCCTCGATGGCGCCGGCCACTTCGCGCAGGTTGTGCGGCGGGATGTTGGTCGCCATGCCGACGGCGATGCCGCTGGAGCCGTTGACGAGCAGATTGGGGAGCTTCGACGGCAACACCGACGGTTCTTCGCGCTGGTCGTCGAAATTGGGCTGGAAGTTGACCGTATTCTTGTCGATGTCGGCGAGCATCTCGAGCGCGATCCGCGTCAGCCGCGCCTCGGTGTACCGATACGCCGCCGCGGGGTCGCCGTCGACGGAACCGAAATTCCCCTGCCCGTCGATCAGCGGATAGCGCAACGAGAAATCCTGCACCATGCGCACCAGCGCGTCATACACCGAGCTGTCGCCGTGCGGATGATACTTGCCGAGCACGTCGCCCACGACCGTCGCGGACTTCTTGAACGGTCGGGTGGGGATCAGCCCGAGCTCGTTCATGGCGTAGAGAATCCGCCGGTGTACCGGTTTGAGTCCGTCGCGCACATCGGGAAGCGCGCGCGAGACGATGACACTCATCGAGTAGTTGATGAACGACTGCTGCAGCTCTTCTTCAATGAGTCGCGGAACGATCCGTTCGCGGGAAATAGGCGCGGTCATCGAGGTCCGTTCTGGAGGGAATGTCGGCGGTCCGTTTCCGGCGGACCGGGAACCTCGAAATATACCGCTTTCGGGGCCGGGTAACAAGCCGAGACGTTATTGCTAACTTATTGGGAAACAACGACTTGCAGACTATGGCCGCGGCCGGGTCGGCGGCAGCGGGCGGAATCGGCACTGGCGTGTTTTCGGTCGGGCGGCGGCGGACCTCGCCTCGCGCTGCTGGTGCGTTACGCGTGGCCGGGAACGGGCTGGTCGGCGGGCGCGGAATCGGTGACGGCGGCGCGGCGGCGGCGGCGGGCAAAGCGCGCCGAGACGCCGTCGAACCAGACGTACACGACCGGTGTGATGAACAGCGTGATCATCTGCGACACCGCCAGGCCGCCGACGACGGCGACCCCCAGCGGCCGGCGCGATTCGGCGCCGGCGCCGGCCCCGAGTGCGATCGGCAGCGTCCCCATGAGAGCGGCCATGGTGGTCATCATGATCGGCCGGAACCGCACCAGGCACGCCTCGTGAATCGCGTCGCGCGCCGACTTGTGTTCGTTGCGCTCGGCGGCGATCGCGAAGTCGATCATCATGATGGCGTTCTTCTTGACCAGGCCGATCAGCATGATGATGCCGACGAAAGCATAGACGCTGAGTTCCATGTGGAAGATCATCAGCGCCAGCAGCGCGCCGAACCCCGCGAACGGCAGGCCGGTGAAGATCGTCAGCGGATGGATGAAGCTCTCGTAGAGGATGCCGAGCACGATGTAGATCACCACGATGGCGAGGATCAACAGGATCACGAGGCCGTGCTGGGCGTCCTGGAACGCCTGGGCGGTCCCGGCGAACGCCGCGGTGACGCCGGACGGCAGCACCTGGGCGCCGAGCGCGGTGATCCGGTCCACCGCGTCACCGATCGAGACCCCGGGGGCGAGGTTGAACGACAGCGTCACGGCCGGCAGCTGCCCGGCGTGGTTGACGGTGAGCGGTCCCACGCCCGGCGTGACGGTGGCGAGGGCGTTGAGTGGCACCAGCTGGCCGTTGTCACCCGCGATGGAAATCAGTGACAGCGCCGCGAGGTCGCGCTGGTACTGGGGCTGCAGTTCCATCACCACCCAGTACTCGTTGGTGGTGGTATAGATGGTCGAGACCTGCCGGGCGCCGTAGGCATCGTAGAGCGCCGCGTCGATCTGGTCGACGGTGATGCCATCGGCGGCGGCGCGCTCGCGGTTGATGGTGACGTTCACCTCCGGGTTCTTGATCTGCAAGTCGCTGGTGACGTCGGTGAGTCCCGGAATCGCCGCCAGCCGCTCCTGCATCGCCTGCGCCGTCTGGTACAGCTGGTCGATGTCGGCGCCCTGCAGTGTGTACTGGTAGAGACTGTTCGTGGGGCGGCCACCGATGCTGATCACCGGCGGGTTCTGTACATAGGCGCGCAGGCCCGGGATCTGATTGAGCTTGCGCGTCAACTCCCGGCCGACGTCGTCGGCGGAGAGCTTGCGCTTGTTCTGGTCGACCAGGTGGATGATGAACCGCCCCTGATTGGAGGTCGATCCGAAGCCGCCACTGCCCATGAAGCCCATGTACGCGGCCACGTTCGAATCCTTCGAGAGCACGCGCATCGCCTCGATCTGATGGCGTTCCATGCCGTCGAACGAGGTGCCCTCGATCGTCTGGATCGTGGCGCGCAGCTGGCCCTGGTCTTCCGACGGGATGAATCCCTTGGGCACGGCGCGCGCCAGCCAGAAGGTGCCGAGGAGGATCAGCGCCGATCCGGCGAACATCAGGCGCGAATGATCGAGCGCCCACACCAGTCCGCGGTCGTAGCCCCTGACGGCGCGCTCGTAGAATCGCTCGGTGGTATCGAAGAGCCGGCCGAGGGTGGTGCGCGGCCGGGTGATGTCGGCCGGAGTATGGCTGGCGTGAAGAAAGCGGGAGCAGAGCATCGGAGTGAGCGTCAGCGAGACGAACCCGGATACCAGGATGGCCACCCCGATCGTGACGGCGAATTCATGGAACAGTCGCCCGATCAGCCCGCCGAGGAACAGCACCGGGATGAACACCGCCACCAGCGACATCGTCATCGACAGAATGGTGAAGCCGACCTCCTTCGACCCGCGGAACGCCGCGTCGCGCGGCGCTTCGCCGTGTTCCATGTGGCGGACGATGTTCTCCAGCATGACAATCGCGTCGTCGACGACGAAGCCCACCGACAGCGTCAGCGCCATCAGCGACAGGTTGTCGAGCGAGTACCCGAGGAGGTACATCACCGCGAAGGTCCCGACCACCGACATCGGCAGCGCCAGCGACGGGATGATGGTGGCCGAGACGTTCCGGAGGAAGAGGAAGATCACCATCACCACGAGGCAGAGCGTCAGGACGAGGGTGAACTTGACGTCGTGCACCGACTGCTCGATCGAGACCGAACGGTCGTAGATGGTGGCGATATGGACCGATGCCGGGAGCTGGGCGGTCAACTGCGCCATCTCGTCGCGCACCGCCTGCGCCACTTCGACGGTGTTGGTGCCGGGCTGGCGCTGGATGGCGAGCACGATGCCGCGGGTGCCGTCGAACCAGGCCGCGGACTTGGTGTCCTGGACGCTGTCGACCACCTGCCCGAGGTCCTCGAGCCGGATCGGGGTGCCGTCACGATACGCTACCACCAGCGGGCGGAACGCAGCGGCGTCGTTGAGCTGTCCGTTCGATTCCACCGAGTAGGCGCGATCGGTGCCCCACAGCGTGCCGGTGGGGAGCGACACATTGCCGCTGTTGACGGCGCTGACGACTTCATCGATGCCGACCTTGCGCGCGGCGAGGGCCTGCGGGTCGAGTTCGATGCGCACCGCGTACTTCTGCGAGCCGTAGACCTGCACCTGCGCCACGCCGGAAACGGTCGACAGCTGCTGCGCCAGGCGGGTTTCACCGTATTCGTCGAGCGTCGAGAGCGGCAACGTGGGCGACGTGACGGCGTAGAGCAGGATCGACGCCGCCGACGGATCGGTCTTGCGATACGACGGCGGCAGCATGGACGGCGGCAGCTGGCGCTGCACCTGCGCCAGGGCGGCCTGGACGTCGGCCGCGGCGGCGTCGATGTTGCGGCTGAGTGCGAATTGCAGCGTGATGGTCGTGGAACCCTGCAGCGACGACGACGTGATCGTCTCGAGGCCGGCGATCGTGGAGAACTGTTTTTCCATCGGCGTCGCGACTGACGATGCCATGGTCTCGGGACTGGCGCCGGGCAGCGACCCGCTGACGGTGATGGTCGGATAGTCCACCGACGGAAGATCCGCCACCGGCAGGTTGCGGTAGGCGGCGATCCCGAAGACGAGGATGCCGGACATGACCAGCGTGGTCATGACCGGGCGGGAGATCCACGGCGACGAGAGGCTCATCGGGTCGCCGGCTGGCGGATGGACACCACCGTGTTGTCGGTCAACCGCAGCTGGCCGTCGGTGACCACCAGCTGGCCCGGTCGCAATCCGCCAGCGAGGACGGCGAGCGTATCCGAACTCCGTTGCACGTCGACCTTGAGGGCGTGCACCCGGTGGGCGGAGTCGACGGTCCAGACGACGTCACCCGACTGGCCGCTCTGCACCGCCGATGCCGGAACGACGAGCGCGTTCTTCTCGATGTCGAGCTGGAGCGCCACGCGCTCGAGCGCGCCGGGCCACAGCACCCGGTCGGGGTTCTCGAAATACCCCTTCAGCATCACGGTGCCGGTGAGTGAATCGACCGCATTGTCGAGGAAGACCAGCGTGCCGTGTTCGATGCTGGTGGAGTCGCCGACGGGAGCGGCGGTGACCGGCAGCGAGCGACCGGTCGCGCGCTGGCGGACGGCGTCGAACATGCTGGCCGCAATCGGGAACCGCACCAGAATCGGCGAGACCTGGTTGATGACGACCAGCGTCTGATTGGCGCCGCCACGCACCTGGTTGCCTTCGCGCACCAGGATGCTGCCGGCGCGGCCGGAAATCGGGGCGCGGATCGTGGCGTACTGCAGGTTGAGCCGGGACTGCTCGATCGCGGCGGAGTCGGCGCGCAGCGTACCGGCGAGCGCGCTGGCGGCGGCGCGCGACTGGTCGAGCTGCTGCTGGGTGACGTAGTCCTTGGCGGCGAGCGCCACGTTGCGGGTCACGTCCTGTTCGGCGCTGGCCCACTGCGCCTGGTCGCGCGCGAGATTGGCCTGGGCCTGATCGAGCGCGGCCTGGAACGGGCGCGGATCGATGTCGAACAATTCCTGGCCCCGGCTGACGTCGTCGCCTTCCCGGAACAGTACCTTGACGAGCAGGCCGCTCACCTGCGACTGCACCGCCGCGGTCTGAATCGGTTCCACGGTGCCGGTCGCCGCGACGATCAGCGGCACGTCGGTCTGCCGCACCGGTGCCACGCTCACCGGAACGGGAGGAATGGGCGGCACTTTGCGACCGCCGCAGGCCGCGGCCTCGAGCAGGGCGACGATGAAGAACGACCACGCAGGGCGGCGACGCGTCATGGGGAATTTCCGGTGGCGGGCGGAGCGAGATGGAGCTGCGTCGAGCCGCTCGGCTCGAGCAGGCCGGCGTCGTGGGCGAGCTGCACCAGCGAGGTGTGCCAGTCGACCCGCGCCTGCACCTGCTGCGCCCGGGCCGACGCCAACTCCTGTTCGGCGGTGACGAGCTCGATCACCGAGCCGACCCCCTCGCGGTACCGCGCCCGCGCGGCGTCGGCGTTGGCGGAGGCGCTGGTGAGGAGATCGTTGGCCGCCGCGACCTGTTCGGTGGCGGTGCGGAACGCCTGATACGTCTGGAACACCTGCAGCGCCACCTGCTGCTCCATGCCGCGGAGCCGGGCGGTCTCGGCCTGCGCGGTGAGTTCGGCGGCGCGGGCCGCGTATTGCCAGCCGAGGCCGTTGAAGATCGGAATCGAGATGGCGAGGCCGAAGTTGTAGGAGAACTTGCCCCCGTTGGCGCCGTCGACGTAGGTGTTGGTGGCGGTTCCGGTCGCCGAGAGCGACGGCAGGAACTGGCCGCGGGTCGCCTTTGCCTGCGACTCGAGCTGGTCGGCCAGGGCACGTTCGGCGGCGAGGTCGGGACGCGCGGCGAGCGCGCTGTCGATGAGCGCGCCGACGGAATCGGCAACGGCGGCCACCGGTGACCCGGCCGCCGCGGTGTCGACATCGAATTCGGCGGTGGGTGGCAATCCGATCAGCGTGGCGAGCGCGCCATGCGTGCTGGCCAACGCGCCGGCGGCGTTCTGCAGCGCCAGCCGCGCCTGGGCCACCGCGGTGCGCGCCTGGAGGACATCGGCGATGGTGGCGACACCCACCGAATGCCGGTCCTCGGCGGCGGAGAGGTTGGTCTGGGCTTCGTTGAACGTGGCCTGGGCGGCACCGAGCAGCCCTTCGGCGCCGACGTAGGCGTAGTAGCCCTGTGCGGTGCGCTGCACCACGTCGGCGACCGTGGCGTTGTGTGTCCAGTCGGCGACGTAGAGCGCGTCGCGCGCGGCACCGATCGCGCCGCCTTCGCCGAACGAGAAGAGCAGCCAGCTGAGCGACAGCGTCGGGCCGTACGTCTCCTGGTTCACGGAAATCCGTCCGCCGGTGGCCGACGTCTTGATCTTCGTGGCGTCGAGCGCCCCGGTCACGGTGGGGAAGACGACGGCACGATCGCTGCCATAGGTGGCGGCGGCAGACCGCGCCGCGAGCCACGTGGCCCGGGTGTCGGGGCTGCGGTCGAGCGCCAGCGACACGAGGTCGCCGACGGTGAGGGCGCCGCGGTGCGCCGCCAATTCGGCCGGGAGTGTGTCGGGTACCGGCTGGCTGCTGGCGGCGCGTTGCTGCTGCTGGGCCGGCGGATGCCATGTCGCGGCCGGAGTCGGCGCCGACGGCGCGGCGCCGCCGGCGCCAGGCAGGGCCGGCGCACAGCCGGCAACGGCGCAGGCGGCGAACAGCGGCAGCGCGGTACGCGCGGCCGCGCCGGTGATCGGCGACGGAGCCATCGGGCGGCGATTCAAATGATCCAGCGTTTACTCGGCACTGAACGTTGATCGGATCGGCGGACACCTACGCGTACGCATTGTGAGCCATAGAAGTGAAACCGGAACGGGTCCGCCGGAAAGGGGTCGGGGCAACTACGGTGTCGCGGCCGTGGAACTGCTTCAACGCTCGCTGATCGTTGCGGGCTGTAACGGAAGGCCGCCGCGCCGGCGCCGATGCGGCAAACCCAACAGGAACGGCGGTAGCAGGAACATCACCCCCAGCGTGCCGGCCACCGTGCCACCGGCGGTGGCAAGCGCGATGGCGCCGAAGAGCGACGACGACTTGTTCCCCACCGCCATCGGCACCAGCGATGCGATGGTGGTGAGCGTCACCAGGACGATCATCGTGACCCGGTCGGTGGCGGCGTGCCACACGTCGGCACCGGTGAGACGGCCACCGCGCTGCTTCCGTTTCGCCACGGCGGCGTCGATCTGCAGAATGGAGTGATTGACGGCCAGCCCCACGACGAGGATCACGCCCACCGCCGCTTCGCGGGTGAACGCCGTGCCGGTGATCCAGAACGCCGCCACCACCCCGCCCAGCGCCATCGGGATGGCGAACAAGACCATCAGCGGCGCCCAGACGGAATCGAACACCAGCGCCACCGCCACCAGCACCAGCAGAATGCCCACCCCGAAGACCAGTCCCAGTCCCTTCGCCGATTGATCGCCGTTGTACGAGTAGCTGTCGTCGAGCACGGTGTAGCCGGGCGGCACCGCAATCGACGCCATGAACGCCTTGTAGGTCCGGTCAGCCAGCTTCTGCGGTCCGCGGAAGTCGTAAGTGATGTAGCGGATGTACTGCTGATCTTCCCGCTGGATGCTGCTCGCCTGCGTCACTTCGCTCACGTTGCTGACGTCGCCGATCCGCACCGGCACCTGCTCGGGGTTGTTCACCAGGCCGGCGGCGAGCTGCGCCAGATCCCGGTTGCTGGCGCCGATCGCGCGGAGGGTCACCGGGCACCGACTGGTTGTTGATTTCCATCGTGGTGCCGCCGCCGGAACCCCGGAGCTGCTGCGAGACGCTGTTGTTGAAGTTTTCCGCGGTGGCGCCGATGCGGCTCAGCGCCTGACGGTCCGGCGTGAGCACCACGCTCACGGTGTGCTGCGTTCCCCAGCGCCCGGCCGCCTCGATGTCGACCGAACGGACCCGCGGAATCCGCTCCAGCCGGGCCTGGAGATCGAGTGCCAGCTGCAACACGCCGTCGTACGAATAGCCCTTCAACGTGAGGCTGTGACTCACCTGGGTGCCGGAACCGCTGCTGTTGTAATACCCTGGTCCCTCCGGTTTGCTGACGTTGACGTAGTCGGTGCCGCCGATGAGCACGGCGCGCTGCGTCAGTTCGTCGGAGATGACCCACGGCATGTCGGACGCGCTGCCGTCGGCGGTGAACTCGACCTCAACCGTGCCGGCGAGGTTGTTGCCCGACGAGCGGACCAGCGCCACGCCGGGGCGGCCGATCGCCACGTGCTCCAGTTCGCTGATGATGCCGTTCAGCTTCTCCGGATCCGAGCCTTTCGGGAATCCCACCGACGCGGTGATGATCTGGTGCTGCTGTTCGTACCAGTTTCCCCAGCTGACCCGCGGCACCTTCTTGATGAATCCCCAGGTGAGGACACCGATCGCCAGGGCGGTGAAGGCGATGGCGGCCAGCCGCCAGCGCAGGACACCGAACATCATCCGCTGATAGAGGCGTCC
Organism: uncultured Gemmatimonadales bacterium; assembly: GCA_963697065.1. GTDB lineage: Bacteria > Gemmatimonadota > Gemmatimonadetes > Gemmatimonadales > GWC2-71-9 > Palsa-1233. Next base: position 566,438 of record CAVOMQ010000001.1, on the reverse strand, counting down.
CAGCCGGGGCCATCCCTTGACACCTTCACGCGAACCGCGGCCGCCGCGCCCCACCGCTGGAACGACGATCAACGCCACGCCCACCGACCAGGCCAGCGCCAGCGCGAACGCCGCCGCGAACGGCGTGAACTCCGCGCGGGAATCGCCCTGGAGATAGAGAAACGGCAACAGCACCACCGTGGTGGTCAGCGTGGAGCCCATCACCGCCGACGCGATCCGTTCGCCGGCATGGGCGCGGCCGTCGGGTGTGTCGTCGACCCAGCGGAGTCGCTCCACCACCACCAGCCCGTTCTGCACCAGGATGCCGATCCCCATGGCGAGTCCGGCGAGAGTCAGCAGGTTGGCGGGGATGTGCAGCAGATACAGCGACAGCGACGCCCCCGCGATCGCCACCGCGGCGCTGCCCAGGACCAGCAGGCTGCGGCCGGCGCTGCGCAGGGTGACCAGCAGCACCAGCAGCACCGCCGCGAATGCGATCGCGCCGCGCAGCAGCAGGTCGTCCAGCTGGTGACGCAGGTCGATGCTTTCGTCGTTGGCGATCCTGAGCCGGACCCCCGGCGGCATCTGCGGTGCGAGGCTGGCGACGGCGCGGTTGACGGCAGCGGCGGTCCTGATCGCGTCGGCCTGTGGCTGCCGCGTGAGCGAGAGACTCACCGCGGTCACCCCGTTGAGGCGATAGAACACGCCGCCGTTGTCCTCCTCGGGGCGGATGGCGGCGAGATCGCCGAGCAGGAAGACCCGACCGCCAGGTGCGATCACCGGCAGTCTTGCCAGGTCGGCGGTCAGGTGGGGTTGATCGCGCACCACGACGCTGTACTGGTAGGGGCCGTCGTGCACGCTGCCGAGCGCCTCGACGAGGCGGGCACTCGAAAGAGCGGTGCGCAACGCCGCCGGGTCGATGCCCAGCTGGCCGAGACGCGTCGGGTCGTACGAGACGCTGAGCCCCATGTTCGCGCCGCCATTCGCACCGACCGAGGCGACGCCGGGCACCGCTTCGAGCACCGGCTGGATGCGGTCCACCGCGATCTGCTTCAGCGCACCGGGCGTATACGGTCCGATGACATTGATCTCGACCAGCGGCTTCTGCTGCAGGTCGTCCGGGGTCCAGTCGAAGACCGCCATCTGCTGCGCGGCGGCGGGCGGGAGATCGTCGTGCAGCGCCTGGAGCCGCTCGAGGATCGAGAGCCGCGTCATGGTGACGTCCGCGTCCGGCTCGAGGACGACGGTGATGACGCATGACCCGCTGCTCGACGTCGATTGCGTCGTCCGGACGCCGCGCACCGATTGCACCGCCGATTCGATCGGCGCCGTGACGTAACTCTCCATCAGCTCCGGCGACGACCCCGGCCAGCTGTCCGTGATCGTCAGCTCCGGGAATTCGGTCGCCGATTTGGTGGAGAGCGGCAGCTTGGTGAACGCCACCGCGCCGGCGATGAGAATCCCGGCGGCGAGCGCCCAGATCACCGCGGCGCGATGCGTGGCCCAGCGGATCACGCCGTCCGCTCCTCCCGCAGTGCCGCCCGCGCCCCGGCAATGCGCTCCTTGCGGCGCTCCACCATGGCGTAGATCGCCGGCATCAGGAAGAAGGTGACGGCGAGCTGGGTGATCGATCCGCCGATCACCCCGGCGGCAAGCGGCTGATAGAGCGCGCCGCCGCTACCGAGATTGAGCACCAGCGGGATGACGCCGGCGATGGCGGTGAAGGTGGTCATCGTGATGGCGCGGAGCCGCTTGTGACCGCCGCGGTAGATGGCCTCGTCGATCGGATAGCCGAGATCCCGGTAGCGATGGATCGCGTCGAGCTTGACCACCGCTTCGTTGTCGGCCATGCCGATCATCACCACGATACCGATGAGCGAGACCGCGTTGAGCGACTGATGGGTGAGCCAGAGCAGCAGGATGCTGCCCGCTCCGGCCAGCGGCACCGTGGTCATCACGATCAGCGGTGAAGTGAACGAGGCGAACTCACCGGCCAGCACCAGGTACATCAGCACCGCCGAGAGGATCGCCACCAGCGAGAGTTCGTGGGCGGTGCGGCGCGTCTCGGCGTCGGCGCCGGTGATCTGCCATTGCACGCCGTTGCCGAAGGTGAGTTTCGAGACGGTCTGCTGGATCCGGGACGCCGCCTTCGATGTGCCGCCCTTTTCCACCACCGCCTCGACGACGCTCACCGGGCGCTGATTGTCGCGCACCACCTCGATCGGCGCGCGGACTTCCGCGACCGAGACGAGGTCGTTCACCGGAATGCCGTGGACCGTCGATGCGAGCGCGGCCTGGAGATTCTCGTTGGCCACCCCGGCGTACCGGACGCTGATCGGGGTGCGTTCGTCGGTGGAGCGCAACTCGCCGGCGTTGACGCCGCCGAGCGCGCCCTGCAGCACGTCGAGCACCGGTTGCACCTGCAGCCCGTCTTCGGCGATGCGCGCCCGCTGCGGCGTCACTTCGATCACCGGTTCGGTGCCGGCAAAGGCGTCGCGCACGTCGGCCAGCGACGGGAGCGGCGTCAGCGCGTGGCGCACCTGGTCGGCGGCGGCCTGCGCATCGGCGATGTTCTGCGCCGAGACCTCGACGTCGATGGTGCGCCCCTGGCGGCCGATCAGCGCGCCGAACTCCGACTGGCCGGCGAGGTCGATGGCGAGATCGCCCTGGGCCAGGTCGGGAACGGCGCGGCGGAGCGCGGCGGCGAAGTCGGCCGGCTTCATCCCTTTCGCCACCGGAATCACCATGCTCGCCGTCCCCGATGCCCCCGGCTCGGCCCCGCTCAGCACCTCTTCGTCACTGGCGAGTCCGACGCGGGCGTAGACGCCGGCGCTGCCGAGTCGCGCGGCGGCGGCCTCGATGCGGTCGGCCTGGCGGATCGTCTCCTCGATCGCGGTGCCGGCCGGCAGCCGGAGATCGACCACCGCGGTGCCCTCGTCGACGCGCGGCAGGATCTCGCGCGGCAGGCGCATCAGCAGCACGAGGGTACCCGCCACCGAGACCACCGAAATGGCCACGACCCGCCACGGATAGCGCAGCGACCAGCGCAATCCCGATTCGTACCAGCCGGTGCTGATGTAGCCCAGGCGATCGAGGAACGACGGATCCGGCGGCAACGCATCCATGTGCGATTCGCTCGCCATCTCCGGCGACCAGGGACGATCGCCGCCGTCGTGCGCGTGTCCGGGATCGGTGTGTGCGCCGGCTTTGTGATGGTGGCCCCACAGCGTCAACACCGGCATCAGCGTCAGCGCCAGCACCAGCGAGGCCATCAGCGTCACCACGACCGAGATCGAAAGATCGCGGAAGAGCGCCGCCGACAGGCCCTGCACGAACACGATCGGCCCGAAGACGAGTGCGGTGGTAAGGGTGCCGGCGATGAGCGGTGCGCTCACCTCGTCGGCGGCGACGCGGGCCGACGCCATGTCGGCGGCACCGGCATGGCGGCCGCGTTCGGTGGCTTCGGCCACCACGATCGAATTGTCGACCAGCATCCCCACCGCCAGCGCCAGGCCGCCGAGAGAAAGGATGTTGATCGTCACATGGAAGAGCTGCATCAGGGTCAGCGAGACGAACACCGACAGCGGCACCATCACGCCGATCGCGATCGACATCCGGAGATCGCGAAGAAAGAGCAGGATGATGAGGATCGAAAGAATGCCGCCGACGATGATCTCCTGCCAGAGATTGCTCAGTGCGGCGCGGACGAACGCCGCCTGGGCCGCGACGAGATGAATCTCGACCTGCGGAAACTCCTGGCGCAGCGTGGCGAGGCTCTTGTCGAGCTGGGCGGTGACGTTCACCGTGTTGGCGCCGGCGTCCTTGTAGGCCACGAGCCCCACCGCGGGCTTGCCGTCGAGCCGCACCACCGTCACCGGATCGGCGGCAGCGGGGGTGACGGTGGCGAGATCCGAAAGCCGGACGCCGCTGCCGGCCGGTCCGACCGGGATGCTGCGGAGTTGCGACGGATCGCTGAGTTCCGACCGGGTGCGGACCGAAAAGCGGAACTGGCCCCGGCGGATGGTGCCGCTCACGGCGTCGGCATTGGCGTTCTGGATCGCGGTGCTGATCTGGTCGGGCGTGATGCCCAGCGCGCGGGCGCGGTCGGGATTGACGTCGACCCGGATCTCGTCGGTGGGATCGCCGACCACGGCGACGTTGGCGACGCCGTCGATCTGCTCCAGCCGGCGCGCGTGGACGTTTCTCGCGGTCGCGGCGATGGTGCGGAGATCGCCGGGGCCGGTGAGTGCCAGGATGGCGATCGGCCGTTCGCCGGGGTCGGATGTCAGCAGCGTCGGCCGGCCGATGTCGGGGCCGAGATTCTCGGCGGCGTTGTCGAGATGCTCGCGCACGGCGAGCACCGTCTTCGCCATGTCGGTGCCCCACGCGAACTGCAGCGTGGTGGTCTCCTCGCCGTTGCGGCTCACCGAGCGCATGTCGACCAGCCCCGGCGTCGCCACCACCGCCTGTTCGATCGGCTCGGCGACGAAACGGGAGACTTCTTCGGCGGCGGCACCCCGGTACGGGGTCCGGATGGTGAGTACCGGCAGGGCGATGTCGGGGAGGAGTGACACCGGCATCTGGCGCAGCGACACCGTGCCGAGCAGCACCAGCGCGAAGACCGCGGAAACCGTGGTGACGGGCCGCTTGAGGGCGGCGGAGCTGAGCGACACGGCGTTACGGCTGGATGCTGTCTTGCGTGGCGATGAGCCGGATCGGCGCCTGGTGCGTCAGCGTCAGCTGTCCCTCGGTGAGCACGATGTCGCCGGGTTTGAGCGGAATCTGGCCGGTGCCGCTGTCGGGCAGCACCTCGGTCTCGAGCCCGTTGCTGCGGCCGGGGTTGATGTAGACCCAGTCCGCTTCGTTGTGGTTGTCGACGAACACCAGCGGGCGGTCGTCGCGCTCGATGATCGCCTTGGCCGGGACGATGATGCGGTGGTGCAGCCGGGTCGCTTCGAGCCGCACGTCGACGTACATCCCCGGACGGAGCACGCCGTCGCCGGTGACGCGGATCAGTGCGTTGCCCAGATGCAGCGTGGAATCGACCACCGGCAGCAGTGCCGCGATGGTGCCGCGCACCGGATGGTCGGGGCGAGCGGCAACGGTGATGTAGGCGTCACCACCGACCGTGACGAGCGGAATGTCGTGTTCCAGCACCTTCGCGTTCACGATGAGGTGCGTCATGTCGACGATCGACGCCGCCGGGGTGCCGGCGCCGACATGGTCACCGGTGGCGAGGCTCACCGATTCGATGACGCCGTCGAACGGAGCGGTGACGACGGCGTTCTTGAGCTCGAGCTTCGCCTTGTCGAGGGCCACCTGCGCCGCGGTCAGCCCCGACTGCGCCATGGCGTACTGGCGGCGCGCGTCGCTCGGGGCCTTGCCGGTGCCGGCCGAGTCGGGTTCGATGATGTTGCGGTAGTCGACCTGTGCCTTCTCGACCGACGCCTGGGCCGTCTCGACGTCGAGGAGCAACGGCACCGAATCGATGCGGACCAGCGGTTGGCCTGCGGTGACCCTGTCGCCGGGGCGGACCAGCACCGCGCTGACCACGCCGGCCGCCTGGGTCTGGAGCGTGGCGGTGGCCTGCGACTGGATCTGGCCGGTGGCATCGACGGTGAGGACGAGGTCGCCCTCGCGGACCGGTTGGCCCACGACGGGAAGGGCGAGGGAGCCGGCCTTGGTGGTATCGCCGGCGGCGGGATCGGCCGCGGTGGCGGTATCGTCGGTCTTCTTGTGGCAGGCGGCCACCGTGAGCGCCAGCGCGAACGTGGCCGCGAGGGCGGTGCGTCGGGTGAGCTGGTTGAATACCGGAACGGCCATGCGGGCACTCGCGGCTGGGGTCTGGGTGCCGCGGTGTCGCGGGGGCGACCGGGCGGCGGGACAGGCCGGAGGTGGAATCGGATTATCGTTGCAAAGATAGTACGAAATGCGGGGGGCGTGGGTGTCAGGGGGGGATCCTGGAATGCAGCGACACCGGCCCTGATCCTGCTGGTCAGGCGCGGTGGGATCGGCCCAGACTCGCGGCTACCGCTGAGAGAGTTGAAATACTTCAATCTCGGCGCTCCGGCCATTCGTTTGGTGACGAGCGTAGAGACGGCCGTACCGGACAGCCAGTACGTCGAGATCCGGCGGGACCGTCACATGCCCGAGGTACAGACCAGTTGGACCGAAGACGTCCCAAGGGGTCGGGTCTCCATCCATCGTCCATCTGCGTGCCCAGAGGACGCCCCGGTCATCAACGAACAGTCTGGTATAGGCGGGTTCATTGACTGGAAAGTGCATCCACGCGAACGCTTCGCGGTACGCCTGCTGCATTGCGGTGTCAGTTCTAGCAAGACGGCGCTTGACGAATTCCGAGCGATCGGCGGCATTAAACAGCGCCGGGGGGCGAGCCACTTCGATGATCCGTTGCAGTTTGCCGTCCCGATCGAATCTCTCGATCCTGAACGCTTCGCCATCCGTGTAATACCAGCAACTGTCACCAACGGCAACATCCCCGTTGCGGCCGACCGGCAGTTGACCCGCGGCATGTGCCCGGAACGGCGAAAGACGAACTTCTGCGCGACCAGCACGCGGCGGAGCGGCCGGGGCACTGGGTCGCGATTGGAAAACGCGACCACCGTCGCTGAGTCGTCGTAGGTCCTGGACTGCATTCCATTGGCGTAAGGCACCACAAGTTCGCCAATAAGAATCCCGTCGCGCATCTCACCGACCACCTCGACTCGCTCCCGGATCGGGCCGCTTGGCATTTGGATGAAGGGTGCTGTGGGAAACCGCTGCCAGTCGGTCACGCGACCGTTTGAATTGAATCCAGTCAGGCGGCTGGCGCCGGCATCCCAAACACCTGCGGTGCCGTCGGGTAGGCTAAAGGCACCGCTGATGTAATTGAACTGCAGTGGCGACGATCCGTCACCGATCGAGCCCAGTGCGAATCGAAACCGGCCTTGCCGATCGAAGAATGCAACCAGCCCCGTTGAAGTTGCGATGAGAGCGAACCGGCCGTCTTCCCATACGGCGGTGGCGTCGATGCCAGCCGTATTGATGTCGCGTCCGTGCTGCACATTGGAAATTGCGATCGGTGGAATGGCGCCCAACGAATATGGCGCCGCAAGCGGGCGGTCAGCGTTGACGATCGTGTCGATCGGCTGGGCGCGCTGCTGCCCGCGGAGGTTGCCGACCTGCCCGAGGACCAGTGCGCAGTGAAGCACGCCGGATCGCCAGACGCTGACCGATGTCAACGGAGTGTTAGCCGGCGCTCGGTTGCCGGTCAAGTAGAACGGCAACGATGGAATCTAGGACGGCGAAGCGCACGCTACCGACGAGTCGAATACCATTCAGAAAAGTGGTTGGAGTTCCGGTGACACCGAGGGCCAGCGCTTCCCGGGTGTCGCGGACCAGTCGAGCACGATGGCTTTCGGACTCCACGCAACTGGTATACCTGCTTGTATCGATCCCGTTTACCTCTCGAACGGCCGCCGCCCAGGTCGGGAGGGGTGCACCCGGCTGCAGTTCAGCTTGGAAGAAATGATCCATGTACGTCTCCAGCCGCCCCTGGTCGGCAGCACAGAACGCGCCGAGGAAGGCCATTAGCGACGGTCGCGTCTGCTCGGGCCAGAAGCCTTTGATGACGATCGCGATATGCTGTGGATACCGTGATCGCAGCTCCTCGAGTGCCGGTTCGAACGCGGCGCAGTGCCCGCAGTAGAGATCGGTGAACACGAGGACAACCACTGGAGCATTGTGAGGACCGATCCACGAGCCCGTCGAAGCCGCTGCCCGAACCAGATTGTCATTGAGCGTTGGCGCCGCCTGCCGTGCCTCTTCCGCGGCCAACATGGCATTCGGCAGCGCATCGGGACGTCGAGTCGCGACAATCCAGGCGCGCCAGCCTAGGACCGTAGCGATGATGCACATAGCTGCAGTGTAGATGTTGGCGAGCCTCTTACGCACAGGTACTCTCCGTCGTCGATACGGCGATGTGAGCGTTTCGGCTCACGGGCGTTGCCGTGGGAAGGCATCAGGACGTGGTATCTCTGGGATACGGTACTCGAAGACCGTTGATGTCTCGGCGGAGGCAGCATAGAGAGCGGTATCGCCTGAGACGGCGATCGCCGCGACACCCCGGTCAAGGTACCACACGCCGTCAAGTGCGCCTCCCCAGTCGAAGATCTGGATGTAGTGACCGCTGACGGGTGCGATTCGTGCGCTCTGAATGTCGTCTCGCGTCCCGCTGAACAACGCATATAGATGGGTCGCGGTAGCGGCACAACCGTCGTAGAATCGCCACGGTGTCCGCATGTGCCAACGCCCGTCACTGTCACGGCCAAAACTACCGCTGGTGGCGAATGGAACGTCTGCCAGAGCGCGGAGTGCGCCACTGGAATCGTGGATCTCAATTCGTCCGGCGCCGACAAACACAATTGCAAGGATCCCAGTGACGGGGTTTGTGCAGGCGAGCAGGCCGTTCGAGAGGGCGCGGCGCGCTTCAACCGAGACTGAATCAGCTCCAAGTAGCGAATCGGGAACGATGTGAAGTGTCTGACCGAGCGTATCTCCCACAATGATCCGATTCGTGTCAAGATCGCCGATCGCGATCAAGTGCGACCCAGAGATCCATTGCATGTCATAGACAATTCGGCCGGACGGTGTTTCGAAAGTCCTCGGGTGTTCTCCGGGGGAATCCGCAACAAGTCTTGTCAGGCGACGGGATTCCTCATCAAACGCCCACATTGCAGTGGTGTCACCGGGCCGCACACTGAGGCTGCTTATCACCCTGAAATCGCCAGGTCCTCCACCGTCTTTGCCCTCCGAATACTCAATGCGTCGGCCGCGAAGGTCTATCAGGTGAATGAAAGGACTTCCTGCGCGGTCAGACATCCATAGGTGCTCGCCCTGGAGTACGAGATGTGAAGGGCGGCCGATGATGGGGTCGGATAGTAAAATCGTACCCCGTAGCGTGTCTGTTGTGCCATGGTAAACAAGCGCGGTAAAGTGGTTGCCGGGGTCGGGCAAATCATGATCATGATCGGGTGGCCTGGCGCAGCTCGCGCTCACGCAGAAAGACACCACGATCCTCAACAGGGTCGCCGCGTTCCGCGGCCACCTGAACAATCCGCAATGTTCAAGCATCAGGTCGTCGCCGTGAGGAAACTAGCCGCGGAGCGGCCACCGCTTTCACTCCATGGCCCAGTCGAGCTGATTGACGCCGCTACCATAAGGATCGCACCGATAATCGGTCATGAAGACGCAAGTCGTACAGCCACCTCCGGTGCATACCTCGTTTCGCGTGAAGACCGTGGTAACGCAGGCATGAAATGCGTCGGATGAGTCACACGTTGCGCCACCAGTCGCGGACAACGGGTTAGAACTGCCGAGAATTACAAGTAGGGTCCCGGCCATCACTGTCGCTGCTGCCGCTCGCAGTACTTCGGCTCCGATTCTCATCGGTATCGCTCATTACTGTGTGAATGATTGAGAAGACGTCGTTGCTTCGGCCGAGCGCCGAGGCGTTCCACCGCCACGCGTCTTGTGCAGGCGGCATTGCGGCACTCGGTGTTGCAATTGTGGCATTCGTATCGCTCCGTCGAAAGGTCCTCTTTTGGTCCCCCTGTTCAGGGGGATGCCGGCCGGTGACCATTGAGCACGCCCGCGACCGCCTTGACGAGCGCCGCTGTCCCGCGAAGACCATGGTCCCGTCCGATCCGCTTGAATCGGTCGTGCACGGCGGCCTCGGTAATGTCCAACCTCCCGGCGATCTGCTTGACGAGGAAGTCATCATGCCGTAGCACGGCAACCTCGGCCAGCGCCCGGGTGAAGCCCAAGCCCGCCATCACGCACGTGACGGCCCAGGCGAATCGCTTGTCGGGGTCGGCTCCGTTTCCTTCAATGTTCCGGGTGGCTGTTGTCGACACGTACGTTACGCCCACGAGCACCGCCTCGACGGCGCGGTCGACTTCGGCCAGACCATCGCGGTGATCCATGCGCACGACGCCGTGAGCGCCAACAGCCAGCGCCGCTCCGACGGGACCACGGCTGGCATCGCCTCCCCGCATCACGATGAACTTCGTCGTGGGGTACCTGCGGGACCACTCACGCAGCCCCGGCAGTGAACTTTCGTCTGGAGGAAACGTCCCGGCCAGCAGGACCACGTCCACCGGATTGCTTTCCAGCCCGGCGTCAACGGCGCGCAGCGTGGTGGCGAATGGCCGAGTCAGCAATGTTCCGGAGAGATGATGGGTCAAGGCGTCCGCCACGACTCCGTTCGGTTCGGCCACGATCACGCTCGGCCGTGTCCGCTCGGCCGCCGCCTCGCCATCGTGCCGCAACTCGGCCGCCTGGCGGCGCACGCCGTGACCCCCTTTTTCCGACACGCCGGCGGCCCATGGCCATCCCTCGTGCTGAGTTCCGCCAGATCCGCTAATCGCCAACGGCGAGGCGCTTTGTGTTGTCAATACCCGTAAACGAATGGTTACAGCAGGATCGTAGCCGTCCAGCGCCTCCTCACGCCCGCATCACCCGTACCCCGTACCGCTCGAACACCGCGTCCCGTGTCACGAGTGTCAGCCCCTCCGACTTCGCCTGCGCCACCAGCATCCGGTCGAACGGGTCGCGGTGATGCCAGGGCAGCTTCTGCAGTTCCTCGGTGTGCCGCAGCAGCACCGGCAATTCGGTGAATCCCGACTCGTCCACCGCCTGCGCCACGGTGCGACGCGGCGCGAGCCGGCCGAGGGATGTCTTGATGGCCACCTCCCAACCGGCAACGGCACTGACGTAGACCACCTCGGCGCGGCGGATGGCATCCGCCGCCTTCCGGTCGAGACGCGCCCCCTCCTCCCACCAGATCAACACATGGGTGTCGAGGAGGAGACTCACTCGTCCGCCGGAGCGCCGAACGCGTCCAGTACCTCACCCGGCAGCGGCGCGTCGAATTCGGCGCCCACATGCCACTTCCCCTTTCCCTTGCCAGGGGTGCGCAGCACGTGGGCATCGTCGAGCGGCACCAGCAGCGCCTTGGGCTTCCCTGACTTGGTGATCATGACCTCACCTCCCATTGCAACCTGTTCGACCAATGCGGAAAGTCGCGTCTTGGCGTCGTAGAGCGAGACGGTCTCCCGCACACGGGCTCGCTTCTTCGCAGCCATCGTTCCTCCGGGTTGCCGCAGGGTACCATCGTTGACCAATCTGGTCAATAGCGGCCGGAACGGCGCGACGCCGGGATTCCCGGCTCGCCGTTTCGCCGGCGCGACCAGCCTCGCCTGGCAGCCGTCCGCCTTGACCGTCGAGCCCGTAACGGCTAACTCAACCGGTACCGGAAAACGCAACGAACCCGCGAAGGGAGTTCCCCGATGCGACACCCCTGGCTCTTCGTGACGGCGGGCGCCGCGTGGCTCGGCGCCGCGCCGATTCCCGCCCAGCAGCCCGTCAAGGCCGTGACGTTGCGAGAGGCGCTGCATCTGGCCGAGCAGTTCTCGCCATCGGTCGCCTCGGCGAACGGCCAGGTGCGCAGTTCGGCGCTCGACGTGCGGCAGGCGAAGCTGCAGTACCTCCCGTCGTTGAGCGTCACGCCGCAGACCGAACTCGACCTGAGCTCCGGCCAGCCGCGCCTCGATCCGGTGACCCAGCAGGTGATCAGCGGCAACACCAGCAATCTGTCGTACGGGGTCAGCGTGACCGGTACCTACACGGTGCTCGACGGTTTCCAGCGCAGCCACAACATCAAGGCGGCTGAGGCGGTGGAGTCGGCCGCCAGCGCGCAGCTGGTCACCATGCGGTTCGACAACGTCAACGCTACCACCGCGGCGTTCCTCGCCGCACTCTCGGATCAGCAGCTGATCGCGGCCCAACTGGCGAATGTGACACTCGCCGAACGGCAGTACCGGGTGGCGGCGGCGAAGGTGAACGCGGGGTCGGGGAGCGTATCGGATTCGCTCACCGCGCGCGTGGCGCTCAACACGGCCCGCGTCGGGCTGCTGCAGGCGCAGACGAATCTCGCCGCTGATGAGGCGGCGCTGGGACGTCTGGTCGGCGTGGCGGGGCGGGTTGCGGCGATCGACGATTCCTCGCTCTACCGGACCGCGCCGCTCGACACCGCGGCGCTTCTCGCCGAGGCGGTCGATTCTGCTCCCGCGGTGCAGAGCGCCGCCGCGTACCTGGCCCAGGGACAGGCGCAGTACCAGGCGGAAAAGTCCCTCTACTGGCCCACCCTCGATCTGTCGGCCGGCACCTCGTGGACCAGCCAGCAGTTCGACGACTACCAGCTCAAGTCCTATCGCTCGCTGCGGCTCTACTTCTCGTTCAATCCGTGGACCAACCTCAACCGGGAGACGAGCGTCGCCAAAGCGCGGATCGCGATGACTGACGCCGAGGTGGCGCTGGCTGACGCGCGGCGCGGCGTCGTGGCACAGCTCGAGCAGCAGTTCGCGCAGGCGGCGGTGGCCCAGTCGGAACTGGAGCTCGATTCGGCATCGGTGAACGCGGCACGGCTCGATGCCACCATCCGAGGCTCGCAGTACGCGCTGGGCTCGGGAGACATCGTGGCGCTGCTGCAGGCGCAGCAGAATCTCATCGGGGCCGAGACGAGCCTGATCACCGCGCGGTATGCCTATCTCCGTGCCGCGGCGACGATCCAATCGATTCTGGGGCGGACGCTGCTGGACGAGGCGTTGCAGCCGGGTCAGTAGCGGCGGTAGCGCCTCACTTCTTCACCACCTCGAGCCGCCGCTCGGCGGCGACCTGCCGCCCGCCGCCACTCACCGTCACCGTCACGCGATATTCCCCCGGCTCGAGGTTCGCGATCACCAGCGAACGGTTCACGTCGAGCCGCGCGCTGCGCGCCAGTTCGCTCGCCCGCACCGACATCGCCGGCACCGACGAGGTGTCGCGATCGGCCCGATAGAACGCGAACCCGATCTGATAGGTCGTACCCGGCGTGAGCCCGCTCGCCTGGAAATACGCCTGCACCGGAAGCTTGACCGGAAAGAGGTTGAGCGGATCGAGCGTCACCGGCGTCCCACCGGCGTCCCACTTCACGCCGAGGTCGGGGCGGCCGAAGACGAGACTGCTGATGGCGAGCGTGTCGCTGCTGCCGGGCACGGCGATCGGCCCGAATGCCACCGTGCCGCCACGCCCCTGTTCCTGGGTGACGGTGAGAGAGCCGCGGTAGGTCCCCGGCGGCACGGTCAGTTCGACGAATGTCTCCATGAAGATGTTGCCGCCCTGCACATCGGTCACGACAAAGGTGCGCGTGGTGTCAGTGGAGAATTCGGCGCCGTCATCGCGCGCGGCGGCGACATGGAACTGCAACGGATAGAGCACGCGCCCGGCGGCGCTGGCCTTCTGGTTGTACGCCATCAGTTGTCGTGCCGGCACCGCGCACGCCACCACGATGCGCGACGCGCTCCGCCCACTGCTGGTGCGCGCCAGATCGTATGCTTCCACTCTCGGCGTGATGATCCGCGAGAAGCTGCGGGGAAAGGCGTCGGTCGTCGTGACGAGGCGGACGGCCGCCGCACCATCCATGGTGGGATACGGATAGAGATCGTCGTCGGCGATCTTCCGGTCTTCTTCGGCCGGCTGTTCGGTATCGCGCTGCAGGTGCGACGGGATGTGATGCAGCGAGTCGAGCAGCGTGCGGCAGTCGTCGCACGCGTCGTCGACGGCGGCGGAGTGGAGATGAGCGTAGGCCAGCAGTGGCCGGCCGGCGCAGAGCGAGCGGTCGGCGCGACAGAGCGGTTCACGGATGGCGTGGTCGGCGTCGAGGTCGATGGGCTGAATGCGCACGGACTGGTTCCGGGTGGTGAAACCAACGATCACCGCCTCGTCCGATCGGCCCCAGGCCCAGACGTCGACGCTGTCGTGGTGGGCGCGGAGCCGCGCGTCAGGCGCACCCTCGCGAATCAGCACCGCCCCGCGGTCGTCGCGGCCGCTGCGCCAGCGCGGGTATTCGCTGTCGGCCAGTGCCACGCGGCGGTAATGCTCCGCGATCACTTCACCGGGATTGCGCCCCTGGGTGGCATCGCGTCGTGCCCAGAACGCGGCGAGCCACGGCGCTCTGCCGTCGTCGGGGAGCCGCGTCCACTCGGCCAGTTCCGCCGGCGAGGCAACGGATTGGAGATCGGCCCGGTACGCAGCGACGGTGGCCGGGTTGCGGCTGCCGGCGCCGGCGAGGAGGATGGCGATCGCGTCGTTGGTGTCACCGCGCGCAAGGAGCGCCGCGGCGCGGGTCACTTCGGTCGCGGCACCGCCGACCGGCGCCGGCGCCTGTTCGACGCGCTGCGCGGGAAGGATGCCGACGAACACCATCGTCGTTGCCACGGCAATTGCGGCGGCGCGGAACGGCACGATCAATTGAAGCCGCGCTTGTCGATGCGGTAGACGCGGATCAGCGGAAGGCCGTCGGCGTCGGTGGTTATCACGGCCACGCGATCAGCGCTCCACGCGGTCCGGCTCAGGTGTCCCCCGAACGGCGACGCGACCGCGCCGAGGTACCGCCCGCCAGCCGTGTACACATCGAAGCGCGGCGGTATGCCGCCGATGCCACCGGACTGTATCCAGACGTTGCCAACGCCATCGGCGACCATGTCGTTCCACATCGGTAGCACGTGCGGAATGTCTCCTTCCGACGCCACCGCCTTCAGCTGTTCGTTCCGATCGACCATGCTGTGAAACAGCGAATCGCGGAGGGCGGTCGGCGCCCGCGCCGCCTCGACACCGATGCGTCCGAAGATCAGCATCGTGTCACGCCCGGTACGACTGACCACGTACTGGTCACGATCGGTGGTGCCCCAGAGCAGCCGATCGGTCGGAAGAGGGATCGAAACGGTTCGCGGCGCCAACGGGATATAGAATGTCGACGTGGCGATGCCCCGCGAGGTCTGTCGGGTGAGGGTCCAGTCTCCCCTCCGATCTGCGGGCGGCACCGCCAGCGAATCAACTCGCCTGCCGGAGCGGTCCAACATGACCCATTCCTGCCGGGGTTCATGCGAACCTGGCTCAAGTACGCCGGCGTGCACGATGAACCGCCCCGCGATGTCGACTACCAGCGGGAAGACGTCGCAGCACAGCGTCGGAAAGCTGGCGACCAGCTTGCCGTCGAGCGTCATGATGGTGCCGCGCCGGAGGGTCGGGTCGTGAATCATCGCCGTGTCGTGTTGGACAGTCACCAGCGGTATGCGATACTCGCCTGGGCCTTCACCGGGCCGGGCAAGTTGCCGGACGAGCTCCCCCTTTGCGTCGAAGAGCTTGATGGCCGGCGCCTGGTCGTCATACTCCACGACGCCACCGTCTCCTGTCAGCGCGATGCCGGCGGGACGATCGAGTTCACCCGGACTTCCGTCGGCCGGCTGGATCGTCGTCTCCAGCACCAGCTTCCACCCATTGGTGTCGGCCCACGCCGTGGGCCCCGGGTTCATGACGCGGGTGATGCCGCCGGGGAGATGCGTGACGACCGGTTTCGCGAGGCGCTGCGCGGCGAGCGGCGCCGCGGCGGCGACGAGCAGCATTGCCAGAAGGGGAACCGGCTTGCGCATTCGGGGTCCTCGGTACCGCTGGAGATACACAACATTACACCGCGGGGGCGCCTTGCGCGCCATCACATGGCGGAAGGCTCCGATTCGTCCCGCCCCGGCCCGCCTGAGCGGCTGCCCCGGCGTGTATCTTTCCGGGTCGTTCAACCAGGGATTCACCCGTGCATCAGACCGCCCTCGACAGCCGCCACCGCGCCCTCGACGCCCGGATGATTCCGTTCGCTGGCTGGGACATGCCGGTCCAGTACCGCGGCATCCTCGAGGAACATCAGGCGGTGCGGCAGCGGGCCGGGCTCTTCGATCTCTCCCACATGGGCGAACTCTACGTCGCCGGCACCCAGGCTGGCGTCGCACTCGACTACGCCCTCGTGACCTGGCCCGGCAAGCTCGCCGTGGGACGCGCCCATTACTCGATGATCTGCGCCGAGGACGGCGGCATCATCGACGACCTGATCGTCTACCGCCTCGAAGAGTCGCGGTACCTGGTGGTGGCCAACGCGTCGAACGCCGAGACGGTGTCGAAGGCACTGCGGCAGCGGATCGACGGGTTCGATGCGGCGCTCGACGACGCCACCATGCGGACTTCGCTGGTGGCGATCCAGGGGCCGCTGGCCCGGGAAATCCTGCAGCCCCATACCGACCTCGACCTGAGCCAGGTGAAGTACTACAGCGGCACCGACACCACCGCGTGCGGGGTGCCGGCGCTGGTGGCCCGCACCGGCTACACCGGCGAGGACGGCTTCGAACTCTTCGTCCTCTGGGCCGACGGCGGCCGGGTCTGGGACACGCTGCTGGCCGCCGGCACCCCCCATGGCCTCGTCCCGGTCGGACTCGGCGCCCGCGACACGCTGCGCCTCGAAGCGGGCATGCCATTATATGGACAGGAACTGACCCGGGAGACGACGCCGTTCGAGGCGGGACTGGGACGGGTGGTCAAGTTCGACAAGCCCGGGGACTTCGTGGGCCGCGCCGCACTCGAGGCGGCGCGGGACCGTCCCCGCCGGCGGCTCGCCGGGTTCCGGCTCACCGGAAGGGGCATCGCCCGGACGGGCTATCCCATCTATCTTCCCGCCGCGACAGACGGAGTGCGGCGCGGTGACCAGCGGGACCGCGTCCCCGACGCTGGGATATCGCGATCGCGATGGGATATGTGCCGCCCGGCGGTACCGCGCTCGGCACGACGTACGAAATCGGGGTGCGGAACCAGCGGGTGCCGGCGGAAGTGGTGGCCTTGCCGTTTTACAAGCGAAGTCGTGAGTCGTGAGTCATGGGTCATGAGCTTCTCCTGAGCGTGTCGAGGGATCGGAGCGGGGGAGCGGGGCGACGGACCTGAGCTAGTGGGCGCCGGGTAACGAGGAGCAGCGAAGGTGAACGTTCCGGACAATCTGAAGTATTCCGACGATCACGAGTGGCTTGCCGTCGATGGCAACACCGGCACGGTGGGCATCACCTCCTACGCCGTCGAGCAGATCGGCGACATCGTCTACGTCGAGCTGCCGGCCGAGGGGACGATGGTCGAGGCCACCAAGGCGTTCGGCGTGATCGAATCGGTCAAGGCGGTGAGCGAACTGTTCGCCCCGGCGTCAGGCAAGGTCGTCGCCGTCAACGCCGCGCTGGCCGACACGCCCGAGACCGTCGCAACTGACTGCTACGGCGACGGCTGGCTGATCCGGATCGAACTGAGCAACCGCGACGATCTCCAGCACCTCAAGGACGCCGCGGCCTACCGCGCGATGATCTCGGCAAGCTGAGCGGCGGCGCCATGAACGAGTTCGCAGTCCGCCACGTCGGCCCACGCGCCGACGATATCGAGGCCATGGTGGCGGCCATGGGTTATCCGTCGCTCGACGCGTTCATCGCTGCCGTGATTCCCGCCGGGGTCGCCTCCGACCACACACTGGACCTTCCCGGCCGGCCGCTCCGAGCACGACGTGCTCGGGATGCTGCGCGGATCTTGCCGCGCGCAACGACGTATTCCGCTCGTACATCGGCATGGGGTATTCCGGCACGATCGTGCCGCCGGTGATCCAGCGCAACGTGCTCGAGAATCCCGGCTGGTACACGGCGTACACGCCGTACCAGGCCGAGATCGCGCAGGGGCGGCTCGAAGCGCTGCTGACCTTCCAGACGATGGTCAGTGACCTCACCGGCGCTGCCGATCGCCAACGCGTCGCTGCTCGACGAAGGCACCGCCGCCGCCGAAGCAATGGCGATGACGATGGCGGTGACGAAGCACGAGGGGACGCCCGTCTGGCTGGTCGACATCGGCTGCCACCCGCAGACGATCGCGGTGGTGCGCACGCGCGCCGAAGCGCGCGGCGTGGAGATCCGGGTGGGCGATCCGGCGACGTTCGCATTCGGTGCGAACGTCGTGGGCGCCTGCTTGCCTATCCGGCCAGCGACGGCGCGGTGCCCGACTGGCGCGCGTTGTGTGACAAGGCGCACGCCGCGAGGCGCCGTGGTGACCGTGGCGACCGACCTGCTGGCGCTGGCGCTGCTGACGCCGCCGGGCGAGTGGGGCGCCGACATCGCCGTCGGCAATTCGCAGCGCTTCGGCGTGCCGCTCGGCTACGGCGGCCCGCACGCGGCGTTCTTCGCCACGAAGGACGCGTACAAGCGCCACATTCCGGGCCGGATCATCGGCGTGTCGAAGGACGCCGACGGCCACGCCGGCGTTCCGGATGGCGCTGCAGACCCGCGAGCAGCACATCCGCCGCGACAAGGCCACCAGCAACATCTGCACGGCGCAGGTGCTGCTGGCGGTGATGGCGGCGATGTACGCGGTGTGGCACGGCCCGGAGGGAATCCACCGCATCGCGCGCACGGTGCACGAGCGGGCGGTGCTGCTGGCACGCGCGCTCGAGCAGCTCGGCTATCGACTCGCGCACGAGCACTTCTTCGACACCGTGGCGGTGCGGCTCGATCCGGTGCGCGCCGACCTGGTGATGGGCGCGGCCCTCGACCGGAAGATCAACCTGCGCCGCTTCGCGCCCGACTGCATCGACGGTGGCGCTCGACGAGACCGTCTCGCTCGACGACCTGGCCGACGTCGTTGGCGGCGTTCGCCCTCGACGAGGTGACACCCGGCGTGGAGTCGCACGCCGGAGCAGGTAGACGCCATTCCCGCGAGCGCTGCGGCGCACCAGCGGCTATCTCACCCATCCGGTGTTCCACCGGTACCGCTCCGAAACCGGAGATGCTGCGGTACCTCAAGTCGCTGGAGAACAAGGACCTTTCGCTCACCGCGGCGATGATCCCGTTGGGCTCGTGCACCATGAAGCTCAATGCCACCGCCGAAATGATGGCGGTGAGCTGGCCGGCGTTCGGCGCGTTGCACCCGTTCGCGCCGCGCGACCAGGCGGCGGGCTACACCGAACTCTTCCAGCGCCTCGAAGCGGACCTCTGCGAGATCACCGGGTTCGCCGCCTGCTCGCTGCAGCCCAACGCCGGGTCGCAGGGCGAGTTCGCCGGGTCTGCTGACCATCCACGCGTATCACCGCGCGCGCGGCGAGGGACACCGCACCGTCTGCCTCATTCCCATGAGCGCGCACGGCACCAATCCGGCGAGCGCGGTGATGGCGGGCATGCAGGTGGTGGTGGTGGCATCCGACGAACGCGGCAACATCGACGTCGCCGACCTGAGCGCCAAGGCCGACGAACACGCGGCACAGCTGTCGGCGCTGATGGTGACCTACCCGTCGACGCACGGCGTGTTCGAAGGATCGATCCGCGAGATCTGCGAGATCGTCCACGGGCACGGCGGCCAGGTCTACATGGACGGCGCCAACCTCAACGCGCAGGTGGGGCTGTGCCGTCCCGCGCGACCTCGGTGCCGACGTCTGCCATCTCAACCTGCACAAGACGTTCTGCATCCCGCACGGCGGCGGCGGACCCGGCATGGGACCGATCGCCGTGGCGAAGCACCTGGCGCCGTTCCTGCCCGACCATCCGGTGGTGCCGCTGGGTCACGCGAAGTCATGCGGCACGGTCTCGGCGGCGCCGTGGGGCAGCCCCAGCATTCTGCCGATCTCGTGGAGCTACATCCAGATGATGGGCGGCGAGGGGCTCACCTGGGCGACCAAGGTGGCGATCCTGTCGGCCAACTACATCGCCAAGCGCCTCGCCGGGCAGTACGACCTGCTCTACGCCGGGCGCGCACGGGCTGATCGCGCACGAATGCATCCTCGACACCCGTCCCTTCAAGCAGAGCGCGGGCGTCGACGTCGAGGACATCGCCAAGCGGCTCATCGACTACGGCTTCCATCCGCCGACGGTGTCGTTCCCGGTGCCGGGGACGCTGATGGTCGAGCCGACCGAATCGGAATCGAAGGAAGAACTCGACCGGTTCGTCGATGCGCTGCTGCTGATCCGCGAGGAGATCCGCGAGATCGAGTCGGGCGTCGCCTCGCGCGACAACAATCTCCTCAAGCGGGCGCCACATACGCTGTCGACGGTGATCGCCGACCAGTGGGATCGGCCGTATTCGCGGGAGCGGGCGGCATTCCCGGTGCATGGGCTGCGCGAACGGAAGGTGTGGCCGACGGTGTCGCGGATCGACAGTGCCTACGGCGACCGGAACCTGATGTGCACCTGCCCGCCGATCGAGGAGTACGCGTAACCGCGGAGCGAGAGGCCCTGTCGTGCCACTCCGGCGACAGAATCCGTGCCGCAGGGACCACGGCGGGGCGCCTCTCGCATCGCCACGGCCGCAGCCGCTATCGCTGACGTGCGACGTTCCTCCAACGCGACCGCGGCTCTGCTGCGAGGCCCCCGCCGTGGTCCCTGCTCGCTGATCCCTCTCGCATCGCCACGGCCGCAGCCGCTATCGCTGACGTGCGACGTTCCTCCAATGCGACCGCGGCTATGCTGCGAGGTCCCCGTCGTGGTCCCTGCGGGCAAATCTCTTAGTTTCCGGTATGCGCCTGCCGCCGATATTCCTGGTTGGTCTCGCTGTTCCCCTGTCCGCACAGATTCCCACGGTCCCGTTTCATGCCGGCATGATCGTCACGCGGTCGGTGCGCATCGAACCCGGCACGTACTCGGCGCCAGCGGGTGACTCCGGAGCGATCGTCGTCCGCGGGTCGCATGTCACACTGGACTTGGGTGGCGTTACACTGATCGGCAACGACGACCGCACCAATCCCGACCGTTTCAGTGGCACCGCTCTGCGGATCGACGCCGGCCGTGATGTCACGGTGCAGGGACTCACCGCCCGCGGCTACAAGACCGGGATCATCGCCCGGGGCGTGACCGGCCTCCGACTCATCGACAACGACCTCTCCTGGAACTACCGGCCCCGGCTTTTCAGCGGGATCACCAAGGAGAGCCTCATCGACTGGCTCGATTACCACCAGAACGAGCACGACGAATGGCTGCGCTACGGCGCGGGAATCTATCTCGCGGATGTGCACGGCGGTGAACTGCGTGGCAACACGGTGCGGGACGGGATGGACGGCGCAATGCTGACGCGCTGCGATTCCCTGAAGATCTGGAACAACGACTTCTCGTTCAACTCCGGCGTCGGGCTGGGGCTCTATCGCGCGTCATACAACACCGTCATGCACAACCGGATCGACTACGACGTGCGCGGCTACTCCGACGGATACTACTATCGCGGCCAGGATTCGGCCGGTCTGCTGATCTACGAGCAGAGCAGCGACAACGTGGTGGCGTTCAACTCCGTCACGCACGGCGGCGACGGCCTCTTCCTCTGGGCAGGCCAGACCACCATGGACAGCGGCGCCGGCGGCTGCAACGACAATCTCTTCGATCACAACGATTTCTCGTACGCCCCGACCAACGGAATGGAGGCGACGTTCGCGCGCAACCGCTTCGTGGACAACCGGGTGGTGGGGAACTGGCACGGACTCTGGGGCGGCTATTCGTATCAGTCGGTGGTAGTGGACAATCAGTTCGGCGAGAACATCGAGGGCATCTCGATCGAGCACGGCCAGGACAACGTGATCCGCGGCAACACGTTCGCCGACGATACCGTCGACATCCATCTCTGGTGGAGCGGCCCGCCCGACACCGGCTGGGGCTACGGCAAGCATCGTGACACCCGTTCGATCGGCTACCGGATCAGCGACAACGCCTTTCGCGGCTCGCATGTCGGTGTCTGGATCAACAACACGCAAGCGGACACGGTGGAGCGGAATCTCTTCGCGCGAGTCGACACCGCGGTGCGGCTCAGCGGCGACAGCGCGACAGCCGTTGTCGATCGCGCACGCAGCACGCCGAGGCCGGTGGCGATTCCCGATAGCGACCGGGTGGCACCGTTGGTCGGCGGGATGCTCGCGATCACGCCGCCCGGAATGCAGCGTGGCCGCAGCGGGATGATCATCGACGACTGGGGGCCGTACGACTGGAAGAGCCCCAAGCTCTGGCCGGCGGGCACCGGGTTCGAGAATCCGCTCCGCCTCAGGACGCTCGGCCCACCGGGAAATTGGCGGGTGGTGGCGCGCGACGGTGTTGCGCGGCTGTCGGCTGCGTCAGGGCGCATCGGCGATACGATCGTCGTCACCCCGGCCCAAGGTCGGGAGAACGATCTCAAGGTGACGCTGGAGTACCGCGGCGCCGCGGTGACGACGTCATTCGGCGAACACGTCGCGGCCGGGATGCCGGTACGGTTCGGCTGGAGCCGCTTCCAGCCCGTCGGCGAGTGGCACGTGGTCTTCGTTCCGTGGGATTCCACTACCGCGCCGCTCGACGACGCGGCGGCGATCACGCGCGCACTTCGCGGCACACCGGTGGCGACGCTCGATACCAACCGCCTAGACCTCACCTGGTACGGCCCGCCACGGAAGGCGATCCCGCAGGCCGAAGTGCTCACCGGTGCGATGGCCACGATGACGCTGGATGCCGGCACGTACGTTCTTCGCACCATTTCGGATGACGCGATCAAGGTATACGTCGACGATCACTTGATCCTCTCCGACTGGGTGCCCGGAGAATCGCACGTGAAGGTGGTGCCGTTCGCGGTGACGGCGGGAACGCACCGGATCCGCGTGGAGCATCTGCAGAAGGACGGCTGGTATGAGCTGCGGGTGGAGGTGGGGAGAGTTCGTTAGCCGGTCGAGCGGGCATTGTCATCCGGACCGGAGCGAGCGCGTCGCGCTCGCGAAGTGGAGCGCCTGCGTCGAGCTTGTCGCGGCGGCGGTGGGCGAGAGGGCCTCGCAGCGACGTTTCGCGGAGCCGCAGGCAAACACCTGACCCAGTACCACGAGCGTGGATGCGGGAGCGCGGAGCCAGAGGCCCTCTCGCCCACCGCCCTCCCACCTCAGGGCATGTCGTGATGCATCATGCTATCCATCATCATCTCGTGCCCACCGGCGTGATGCGCGGTGCGCTGGAACGCGAGGAACCGGTGGATGGCATTGATGGCAACGGTATCAGTACTGTGCAACCCGACTTCGCCGCCGGCGGGACGATCTTTCACGACATAGCGGATCAGTTCGCGGCGCTGGGCCATGACCGTGGTTCCCGGCACCGAGTCGCCGTGGATCGCGAACGGCTTGCTGAAGTCGCCCGCTTCGAAGTCGGTGGCGATCTGCCGCATGTGGTTGCGGATGGCGCCGACGCCGGCTGTGTCGGTGGTATCCTGGCGGTCGAGGACGATCCGGCCGCCGTCCGGCATGTCCTCGAACACATGCTGGGAGGTGTACTGGTCCACCCCCATCACCGCGGCACCGCGCTGCTGCATGGCCGCGAACGACGTATCGGTTCCGGCGGCCGGGACGGCGGAGTTCGCGGCCGGCCGGCGGCAGGCGGCGGCGAGAAGCATCGTGGAGAAGACGACGGGTCGGCGCATGGCCGGAATCTCGCCGCGAGGTAACGAATTCGCCAAGGGCGGCGCCCGCGGCCTGCACCGGGCTATACTCACCCGGGTCACCGGATCATCGGAGTTGCCGTGAACAGACTCGACATCGGCTTCGTGCTGCAACGCGCCATCGAGACGTACGTGAAGTTCTGGCGGACCATGCTGGGACTGGCGCTCGCGGTGCAGGTTCCCGTGGCGCTGATCGACGCGCTGCTCACCGGCAGCTCGTACCTCGGCGCCCGGGTCATCCTCGGCCTGGTGAGCCTGGTGGTTTCCATCGTGGCTGGCGTGGTGGTGAGCGGCATGTTCGTGCTGCTCTTCGACGACGTGCGCGACGGCCGCCAGGATCGCTCCATCGCCGAATACTTCAACGCCACCACGCCGCGCTTTGGTGCCCTGTGCATCACCGGATTGCTCGTCGGGCTCGGCGTCTTCGCCGGGCTGCTGCTGCTGGTCGTCCCGGGGGTCATCCTGATGGTGTGGTGGTCGCTCTCGGGCGTCGTGGTAATGCTCGAGCAGAAGGAAGGCACCACCGCGATGCGCCGCTCGAAGGAGATCGTCCGGGGCAACGCCTGGCGACTGTTCGGTCTGATCCTGCTGAGCAGCATCATGGCGGGAGTGGTCACAGCGATCACCAGTGCGGCGCTCGCGGTGGTGCTGCCGGGCACCGGCAGCTTCGCCGGCGTCTTCATCAGCAGTCTCGCCGGCGTCATCGCCCTGCCGTTCTCGGCGATCGTGCCGGTGGTGGCGTATTTTGACCTGACCGCACCGGAAGCGATCGGAGCCGACCAGGTCTGATCGCGACGCGGCCCGTACCCGAACGAAGGCCAGCCATGTCGCAACGCCCGTTGTTCTTCGCGGTGGCACTCGCGGCCGCCGCGCCGATGGCGCCGCTCCGCGCTCAGGGCGCGCTCTTCACTGCCGATCGCTATCTCGCGCTGGAGCAGGCGTCGTCACCGGTCATTTCACCAGACGGCAAGACGATCCTCTTTGTCCGCCGCACGGTCGATCAACGCCATGATCGCTGGATGTCCACCATCTGGTCGATGGATGCCGACGGCGGATCGCTGCGGCCCGTGGCCGATGGCACGAATCCGCGCTGGTCGCCGGACGGAACGCGCATCGCGTATCTGGCCGAGGTGAACGGCGCGAGCCAGCTCTTCGTGCGGTATGCCGACGGAGCGGGGCCGCCGATCCAGGTGACGGTCGGCGCCGAGTCGCCGTCGGCGTTCGCGTGGGCCCCGGACGGCCAGTCGCTGGCGTTCACCGGGTTGGTCCCCGAGTCGTCGCAGTGGACCGTGCCGGTGCCCGCCGCACCGGCGGGTGCGCAGTGGACGCCGCCGCCCAGGGTGGTCGACCAGGTCGACTTCCGCGCCGACGGCGAGGGTTACCTCCGGGACGGCTGGGTGCAGCTCTTCGTGGTGCCGGCGTGGGGCGGAGCCACGCGACAGCTGACCTACGGCACGTTCAACGTCGGCGCGCGCGCCGTCGGCCTTCCCGAAGCGCCGACGATCACATGGATGCCGGACGGCAAGTCGATCGTCGTCGATGGAAATGACGCTCCCGAAGCCGCCTTGCAGTACCTCCGCTCCAATCTCTACACCGTCGACTTGGCGAGCGGGGCCGAGCGACGCCTGACCCCCGACAGCGGCTGGTGGCATGCGCCGGCGGTGTCGCCCGACGGGAAGTGGATCGCGTACGTGGGGACGCCCGCGACCAGGGCGCTCTATCACACCTCGGCGGTGTACGTGATGCATCCCGACGGCAGCGGTGTCCGCAATCTGACGTCCGGGTTCGACCGTGACCCGGCGTCGCTCCGCTGGGCGCCCGACAACCAGACGATCTGGTTCCAGGCCCAGGACCACGGTTCCGTCAACCTTTACACCACCAGTCTCGATCCGAAGAAGGGTGGTGCCAAGCCCGCCACCAACGGAACGCACGTGCTCTCGCTGGGCGACATTGCGGCAAAGAACGATTTCGGGGTGGTGGCGCGGAGCGCGCCCAGCGAACCGGCCGACATCTACTCCTTTCCAATCAAGAAGCCGTGGCAACTGCAGCAGTTGACCCATCTCAACGACAATGCGCTGGCAGGTGTGGCGCTGGGTGACATGGAGGAAGTCGACTACAACGTCGGTGAGACCGCGGTGCAGGGGTGGGTCATCAAGCCGCCGGGGTTCGACCCCCAGAAGAAATATCCGCTGATCCTCGAGATCCACGGCGGGCCGACCTCAATGTACACCGTCGGGTTCAACGCGTCGTTCCAGAACTTCGCGGCCAATGGCTACGTCGTGCTGTTCGTCAATCCCCGGGGTTCGACCGGCTACGGCAGCGCTTTCGGCAACGCCATCGCCGACAACTATCCCGGGGTCGACTACGACGACCTGATGGGTGGCGTCAACGAGGTGATCGGCCGCGGCTGGGTCGACACCGACCCGGATGTACGTTGGCGGCTGCAGCGGCGGCGGGGTGTTGAGCAGCTGGGTCATCGGGCACACCAGCCGTTTTGCGGCGGCGGCGGTGCGATGTCCGGTGACCGACTGGCTTTCGATGGCGGGCGAGACGGACATCCCCGGCTACACCAACGCGCTGTTCGCCAGACCGTTCTGGGAGGATCCGACCGAGTGGCTGAAGCACTCGCCGCTGATGTACGTGGATTCGGTGACCACGCCGACCCTGCTGATGGTGGGCGCCGAAGACATGCGCACGCCGGCCCCGCAATCCGAGGAGTTCTACACCGCCCTCAAAGAGCGTGGCGTGCCGGCCGAGTTGCTGCTGTTCAGTGGTGAGCACCACGGTACCGCGTCGCATCCGTTGAACTGGATCCGCACGCAGGAGTACACGCTGAGCTGGTACGGCGAGCACGTGCGGAAACCGTGATCGTGGTTGATGCCACGATCCGGCGATCTCTGCGGGTGTTCAACCGGCGACCGCTGTACCGGCTCCGTCACGATTGTCCCGGTCTGATTCCGGATCACCCTTTACACCGCTCGTACCAGGGATGATATTGGGGTGCCGACCCGACCCCGACCCGACCCGACCCGACCCGACCCGACCCGACCCGACCCGACCCGACCGGGCCGGCCCGCAGCCGATTCGCGGACGGGGCCCCGGTTCCGGACATGGAGGGGCTGTGACGAGGCGGATCAGGCAGGTTCGGCGGGTTGTTGTCAGGAAGCGGGTGGACGACGCCGAGTTGCGCGTGCTGGCGAGCGAGCTGAAGGAGGGCCGGGGCCTCACCATGAAGCTTGCCGAGGCGGCGGTGTTGCGAGGAACGGGGTGCGGCGAGGCAGCGACGGCGGGAAGGCTCGGCATTTCGATCGCAGCGGTGCATGGGCGGATGCGGAGGGTGTACCAGGAACTGGACCTGCCCGACATCACTGATCTCGTGCTCCTGGTAGCGCAGCTGCGAAACGGCTCGGGTAACGGAAGTGCGGGTACCTCGGCGGGTATACTCCGGAAGGAATAGCGTACATGGTGCCAGAACCGCAGGATTGGAGCACCGCGCCGGCCGGTGGCGTTTGCCGCTGCGGCGGTGCGGATACCCAATTCATCCGGAGGCACCATGTACCGCATCCTGCGTTCCCGTGCTGTGGCGTTCGGGGCGTTCCTGGCGGTCGCGATCGTCGCGGCCTGCCAGAGCAACCCGGCCACCGAGTTGCTCCACAATTCGAAGGCGAACATCGATCCACCGTGCCCGCTTGGGGGGTGCAACGCGCCGGATCTGGACGTCCGATTCGATTCGGCGTGGGCAGACAGTGTCTCCGTTGGCGACGACACGGTGTTCTGGGCGGGCGATGGCATCCTTTACACGGCTTGGCATGTTGGCCCTAATCCCGACGACACGTCAATTACCGTATCAATCCAGGCAGTGGCCAACTGCGTCGATCCCGCTCATTGTGGATTGGAGGGTTACTATGAGGAACCCAATCCGATCACTCTCGATCCCGACGAATCCACAGGGATTTGTTGCCAAACTACCGTTGCGGTTGACCGCGAGAACGCCGAAGCCAGGTTACCCGAAGCAGCTCAAGCACTTCAGGGAACCATTTCGGGCTTGCCGGATTGATCGTGGACTCCTCCAGAGGGAGGCGGCGGCCCGGATCGGCGTCGACAAGGCCACAGTGGGGAATTGGGAATTGGGGCACAGGGCGCCAATGACAGCCGCCTACTCCGCGATCATTGAATTCCTCGGCTACGATCCGCTCCCCATCCCTGCGACACCGGGGGAGGCCGTACGCGGAGCTCGCCTGGCCCGAGGATGGTCCTTGGCTGATCTGGCGGGTGGATCCGGCGAGCGCGGCGCGAGTCGAAGCTAACAAGAAGCGCGCGGCATTGGGCGACCGCGAGGCAGTCCGCCGAGCACTGGACCTCGACCGCGTCCGCCGCTCCACCTCTCAGAGGCCGAGGCCTCCGGTCGGTCTGCGCAAGTACACCCTAATTCCCGCAGGCGGCAAACAGGCAAATTCCCGCACCCGGTCCCGTGATTAATGGGCGGGGTCACCTCCTGTCGTGGTAGCGTCCGGCTTGGCGAGGAGAGCGCCGAGTTCCCGGAGGCGATAGCTCCGCCCGTCGATGTGGACGACGTGTACGTGATGCAGCAGCCGGTCGAGGATGGCGGTGGTGAGGATCTCGTCGTCGGCGAAAATGGCCGGCCAGTCGCGGACATGCTTGTTCGAGGTCAGGATGATGCTGCCCCGTTCGTAGCGGGCGGAGACGAGCCGAAGAAGAGATTCGCCTCGACCCGGTCGAGCGGACGGAAGCCGACTTCATCGATGATCAGGAGGGCCGAGTTGAAATAGCGCTTGGCGCGCAGCCGGGCGGGCGGGACGGCCGCATCGGCCCGCAGGACGTGCATCAAGTCGTCGAGGAGGAAGTGGGTGACCGAAAAGCCGTTCTTGATCGCCTTTACCCCCAAGGCCGCGGCCAAGTGGCTTTTCCCCACCCCGGGCGGTCCCAGGAAGAGCACGTTAGTCTTCTCGCGCAGATAGCTGCACGTGGCGAGGGTCTCCAGCGCGCGCCGGTCGACGCGGGGCTGAAAGCTCCAGTCGAAATCTTCCAGCGTCTTGCCCTGGGGCAGGCCGGAGAGCTTGAGCATGGTAGTGACCCGGCGTTCATCCTTGCGCTCGAGTTCCCGCTCAGCACGAGATCGAGAAACGCCAGCGGGGCGAGGTCGTCGCGCACGGCCTGTTCGACGAGCTCGCTCAGACACGTCGCCGGGTAGTCGAGTCCCAGCGTCGCCAGTTTGGCGGCCACCGGATCGAGCGTCACGGTGGGCGCCGGTTTCGCGCCGCTCATCGGGCCCCCGCCGTCGGACGCATCGCGTCGAGCAGCGTCACGTAGTCCGCGAGCGGCCGGTGGAGCCTGGGGGACGCCGGCAGCGCGGCGAGCTGGAGCCGGGCGCTGTCCCAGCGGCGTCGGGGCTCGGACCGTAGGCGTCGACGGGCCCTCGTAATGACTCGGGGTGAGCAGCAGCCGTGCCGCGGTGTGCCGCGGATGCCGGCGATCTCGCCATGGTCGGCGAGGATGACGACGTGCTGGGCGGTGCCGCGCACCTCGACGCGGCGCGTGATCCAGGCAAACGGGACCGAGTAGCGGCGACCCTCGAACGACACCAGGCCATCGCGCGTGACGCGGCGCGTCACCACGCAGTCAAACGGCTCGTGGAGCGCGGGGACCGGTTGCAGCAGGGCGCGCTCGGCCGCCAGCGCCTCGGCAATCGTCGTCCCGGTCACGGGACAGCGAGCGTGGGCATGCCTCGCCGCCGCGCGCTTGTCCAGCGCGGTCTGCAGGGCCTCCAGCGACGGCCAATCCTGCCCCAGCAGATCCGCAAACGTGCTGCGCGCCGTGCGCACGCTGCGCTCGACCTTGCCCTTGTCCGATCCCGTGGCGGGACGGCATGGATCGATCGCAAACCCGCACTGCCGGGCGAAGCGGGCAAACGCCGGATTGAGCACGGCCGTCGGGCCGGCCCCGGCGGCGACCGCCGTCTTCAGGTTGTCCAGGCGAATCCACAGCGGCACCCCGCCATAGCGCCGAAACACTTCGAGATGGCCGGTCTGCCAAGCCAGCTGCGTCATCGCCGGGCTCACCCACGGAAACTGCGCGCGGCAATGCGACAGCGTCCCGAGCAACGCGTGCAGGGGCCGCCGCTCGCCCCCGATCCGCCCGTCGAAATCGAACCAATCGTGCTGCGCCTGCACCCCCGGCGGCGTTTCGACCCGGCGCACCGCCTGCATCCCCGGCGGAAACCGCCGCCGCAGGTAGCGGCGCACCGCCTGGTAGCTCCCCGCGAAGCCGTGCTCGCGAGCCAACAGGCGGTGCAGCATCTGCGCCTCGCAGTGCCCACTCCCGTCGGCGACCACGCGGGCATCGTCGAAGCGGGCCAGCACCGCGTCCACCCGCTCGTCCCAGCCCGCCAGCGCCGTCGGGCGCTCCCGTCGCCCGTCCGAAGCCTCCACCGGCCGGCGCAGCCGGTACCGCAGCGTCGATTCGTCGACGCCCAACTGGGCCGCCACCCGGCGCACCGAGACCGCCCGGGCCACCATCGCCTGCGCAATCATGACCTGCTCCCTTCGCAACTTCGCCATCGTCCGCTCCGTGCCGGGGATCCGGCCCGGAGGGTGCCACCGCCGGTGGCACCGTCAAGCGGCTGCGGGAATTTGGGTGTTCATGACTGCGGGAATTTGGGTGTTCTTCTACACGGTCCGACGGCACCGACGCGGCGGCGCCACCACGCCGCGCAAATCAGCCTGCCGGCCGTCGCTCCATGCCTACAAGATCCTCGCGCGACTAACGTCCAAAGGGATGGATTTTCCGGCAATCGCGGGCCGATTCAGCGGGCATTCAGCGGCGCAGTATGGGTGACACTCGATACAGACCAACAAAGGGTCGGTCGCTGGTGTCATGGCCTTTCAACAGGACAGAGTCCATCCCGATCCACAACGGAGTAAATCCTTTGTCCACCACCACAGTGCTCGCAACGCTATCGTTCGGGGCCACGACCACAAACCGCGTTTCGGTACTCCCCACAGGACTAGACAACTGCAACCAGAAGCCACCATCGTCCCGAGCATAGATTGCGTCGTATGGCCGCATTTCTGCGGCATATTTCATCCGCGCGACGATCATACGAGTCTGCGCTTCATAGCGGGCGTCACCGCTTGAGAGCAATTGTCGTCCGAACGTGGTCCGGTCTCGGCTCGTTAACTTTATCGCAGGCAGATTGAAAACGAGCCTCCTCAAATGGATTCCACGACTCGTCCATACATCAAGGACCGCGCCGTCGTTTGTGCCCGTTACGATGTCATTGCCCACTACCCGCGCAACAGCAATTTTGCCGAACGCGATATATGTACCGGTCCCGTCCGAAAAGCCATATCGCTCGTCGCCGGCCAATCTCACAATCGTCGTGGCGTCACTCCCGTTGGTCGGCCCGCTGGAAATCGCTGTTGCAACCCGATAGCGACCGACCCGACCGTCCTCGCCCAAGCTGGACATGAATGCGACGCTGCCATCGGGGAATACTCCGAGGGTGCCAGCCCACACGTCAAACCGAACGGCGACATGTACTGGAAACTCACGAACGAAATGCAACTGCTCGTTCCAGATAGAGACTCGGCCCACACCTCCGCTTACATCGACGACGATAATGCTGTCGCGTCGCAAATAAATGTCCGGCCAGTACTTAAACTCTCCGGGGCCAGCTCCTTTCCTTCCAAACGCGCCAATCTCGGCGCCGTGCGAATTGAAGAGATGAAGTCGATAAGCACCATTCACCGACACCAGAATCCGGCTACCGCGAACGACCGTGGCATCATGAATTACCGAAAGGTTGCCCGACGAGTCTTTGCCGCCACCAATCAAGACCAACGGCGAGTCGACCAGCACCGCGGACGTGGAGTGACCAACGGTGACTTGCGAAACGTTCGCATCCGGCCCGATGATGGTCGTCGGGGGGCCGCCCCGGTCCTCATCGCCGTTTGCTGGTCCGCACGCAGCGATCACAAGCACGCCAAGTGACATTTCCAGCAACGGCAGCCAACGCCGCAACGAGGCGAGCCGGGCATCGTTCACGCTTACGTGCCTATCCCGGCCCGGGCAGGTCACGCGCGAGCCCGATTCTCGCCATCAGGTTCAGCCCGCGCCGAGACGGCGGCCGCAGCACCAGCTCGACGACGCAGCTGGCCTCGCGCGATCACTGACACGAGAAACAGGTGGGATCGCCACTCGGCCTACCAGTCTCCACGCCGGGCTCGTACCAACTTGGTCGGCCAGTCGTGGCCATGCAATCACCCTCACAGCTACAGCGCGTCCCCGAAGGGCACGCATACGCGTTGCGGGTCGCCGGAGCACCACCGCACTGCTCAGCGCCAGCCGGATCACGGCTGGATCCGGCGAACATCGTGATGACAGTGAAGCAAGGTACAACTAATCTCCTCCGTCTGTTCCGCATTGGGCCCTTATCGGTCATGCTCGGTGTGAGCAAACCGGGACGTTCCCGCGACGAGGCGATGGGTGAAGACGTCGCCGTGCTGCTGTGCACCAAGCCGACATCACGCCGCCGCCTAGGCGCGACAGACGGAGGTTCCTGCAGATCAGCGGCGCGATGGCGACCCCCAACAATCAACTCGGGTTGCACGTAGGATCAATGTCCGGACAACCGTTCGCCCAGCTGCACTCGTACCACCCTGGGCCGTTGGATTCGTCCCAGCAGGTTTCCAACTCGCTCTCACAATTGCAGCACGTTCCCGGAGGATAAGCTTGACCGTGGCAGAACGGCTGTGTCTGCGTATCAGGCCCTCCCACTTGAGCGGCCGCCGGCTGACTGCCGAATACCACGAACAGCGCCGCGACCATAAAGCAGGGTACGACAAGTCTCCTCAACGAGTATGGCACTTGCGCCTCTAGTCGAATGTCCACGAAGTTACTACGGAATTGCTTCCCTCTCCCACCTGCACACGTGGAGCCCTACCTCTCATTTCGAAGCGCCCGTCCCACGACCGCTGCAAGCCGGGCGCTATCTGGAACCGTTCCCAGTTTAAGCCCATTGACCAGGATAGTCGGCGTCCCCACGCCCTTCAAATCAAGCGCTTCTTGCACGTCAGCCGCTATCGCCGCGTCATGCGACTGCGCCCGAAGACATTGGTCAAATCCTGCTGTATCAGTGATACCCGCCCTCATGGCAAACCACTGAAACGCCATTCTACCAAGTGAATCCTGGTGTGCGTACAATGTATCATAGAAGGCGGCGAAGTGGCCAACCGCCGCAGCGCACTCGCTTGCCCGAGCGGCGGGCATCGCAAACGTGTGGTACGATAGGGGCCATTGCCTGAACAAGACTGCAATCTCTCCCTGGTACATCCGCATGACGGCGGGCAGAGTGGTGGTGGCAAACTGCCGGCACGCCGGACATTGGAAATCCGCAAACTCGACAATCGTTACCGGTGCGGAGTCTGCTGCAAGCCAATGCCCATTGGACAACGCTTGTTTCCACTGGCCTTGCGAGAGCTTCACATCCGTCGCCGCTGGGGTTGCGCGAGGGATGGCTTCGTGCCTGACGATCACGACTGTGACAACGAGGACGCAAAGCGCCTCGACCAGATTCACGGCGGCTGCAATCGACACTCTTGTTCTCACCGCCACCCCCGACTGATTCAAGCCGGCTTCTCCGGATAGCTCTCTCCATGGGAATTACCGGCCGGACTAAGCTCCCTCACGGAAGGAACCTGTCGTACGCCAATATCGACTATGATCCTCACAGTGTCAATAGACGATGCAGAGTGCGACGACAGCCGCGAAATGAATGCTCGCATCGCGACAACCGCGCCCGATCGGCGGAGGCCATCCGTCGCCAGGGTGGGGCCAACAGCCTCTCGCTCAAGGCACGCTCCCCACCGCTCTCCGCCTTGCCGATCTCCCTCACCGTTTCGCCCATGGCCCGAGCTGATCGGGACGCAACTAGATTTTGTCGAATGGGAACCAAACGTGACCGACGAAGCCGCAATACCGAACTGGGCACGGGCAACCGACTGCACCGCGTCCTCGTCGACCGGAAGATCAATCAGGCCCAACTCGCCCGAGCCGTCGGCACCACGCAGGCGGCGATCAGCCGGATTGTCACTGGGAAGCAGGCCCTCACGGCAGAACTGGCCCTTAAGATCGGGCACTACACGGGCGTCAGAGCCGCCTGGCTTCTCACCGGCGAGCTGCCGGTCCGTCCGGACCATACGGCCAGCGAGTCCCTGGTCGAGGCATACCAGGCGGGATGGAATGACGCGGTGTCGGCGCTCCAGGCGAGCCGCGACTGGATGGTCTCGGAATCCGTCCACGCCGCCCGCTCGGCGCCGAGCACGGAGGATCTGCGGCGCGCCTTGCAGCATCGGCAGGAATTTGTCCGGCTGGGCATGCTGCCGGCGGATGGCTCCAAGAAGAGCCGAAAGCGGCCCGCGTAGTTCGCGAGCCCTACGCGGTCGCGCGCACCACGTGCATCGTGGGCCGCACGTCAGACGCGCGGCCACCCACAGTCCCACCGTCAGCCAACTCCAGGACCCCGTTCGGCTGGTCGAGTCGTTCGAGCCGGCCCGTGGCAATGGCCTGAAAGAAACCGCCGAGGGAACTCTGGTCTTTACACCGGATGATCTCCAGCGAAAATGGCTGACCGGGGTCGTACCGAACCAGGTCGCCCGGCAATACTCCGAGCTCGGGGCAAGGCTGCCGCACGCGGTAATGCGAGGCGTTCATGGCGACGACCGGCGAGAGAGGTAAGGGAGCGTACGGTGCGGGCTTCCGGACGTCAAGTCTCAGTTCGCGGCCGACGCAAACCGTTCGCCGGATCCCGGTCGAACCATCACTCTCGCCGCTCCCGCCCCCGCCCTCACCCCTCCCCCCGATCCAGCACCCGATACTGGATCGCCTCCCCGACATGCTGCGGCCCCACCTCCTCCGCCCCCTCCAGATCCGCCAGCGTCCGCGCCAGTTTGAGCACGCGGTGATATGCCCGCGCCGACAGCCCCAGCTTGACGATCGCCTGCTTCAGCACCGCGTCGGTCGCGGCATCGGTCCGCACGAACATCACCAATTCCCGCGGCCCCATGTCCGCATTGGCATACATCCCGCGCACTTCCCGGAACCGCTCCAGCTGCCGCGCCCGCGCCGCTTCCACCCGCTGCCGCACCACCGTACTCGATTCCGCCGGCTTGCGCGCGGTGAGATCGTCGTAGGCCACCGGCGGCACGCTCAGGTGAATGTCGACCCGGTCGAGCAACGGCCCGGAGATCTTCGCGCGATACCGCTGCACCGCCATCGGCGAACAGCTGCACTGCCGCGTCGCGTCGCCCAGGTAGCCGCAGGGGCAGAGGTGTATGGATGGTACGGGCTGGCGCCTGGACAGTCATCGTGGACAGGTGCCGGTGTGCTACTCATGAATGCAGGTGGCGGTCAAGGTTCGGAGGCCTTCAAGATCTTCTGAGGAAGGCGGGTGCGCGTGAAAGAGGCGGCTCGATTTTGGATCGCACTTCTTGGCATCCCGGCCGCGACTGCCTGCAACCACACCGCGCCGTTCGTCACCGAGGCGAGCGGCGCGGTGGGGCCGTTCCGTGATTTAGGCGGTGAAGAGCAGCTTACCACCGTTAGCGCCAAGGCGCCGGAGTGGACCGCGGACGGTGGCGGAGTCCTGTTGATCGGCGGCCGGTGCATTATGCCGCCCTCGGTCGCGTCGGACCTCCGCTCGCAGGCTCCGCTCCCGGCGTTATGGGTCGTTCCGAAGGTCGGCGGATCCGCTAGCTGGGAGTTGTGCGAACGCCGCTACGGCATTGTGGCGAATACCGATTCGTCGGTGATCTTCGGCGCCGCGGCGGTGGATACTCATGGCGCAATGATAATGCTGGAGGCGATCGGTCGGACGAACTTTCCGCCGCCTCATTCTTGGCCCTTTCCGGTCGACTGGCACGCCGAACTCTGGCTGTCGGACACGGGTGCCCCGTTCACCTCTCGCCGCCGCCTGCTGACCCTCTACCACGATCGCGTCGGCACGCCGGTGGTCAGCCCCACGACCGTCAACTGGATCGCGCAGGCCAGCTGGGCCGGCCCCGACACCTTCGTCGCGGTGGGCCAGAATCTCAATCCCAACGGCACCTTCACCACGTTGGGCGTCTACCGCGGCGTGATCGTCGACTCGGCGACCCTCACCGGTCCGCTCCCCGGCACCGGGGGCAAGGCCCACTTCGGTTTCGCGAATGGCGGCCACACCGTGGTGTTCAGCGACAGTGCTTCACTCCACCTGTGGGAAGAGAGCTTCGATGCCCCCGGTGCGCCGTCCGTGATCGCCACGCTGCCCGACACCACCGACCGCAGCATCGTCGACGTCTCCTGCGGCGGGGCGCGCTGCGTGGTGATCAGCACGGAACTGGTCCCGGCGATCCCCGGCACCAAGGCCCACATGGGCGCCACACTCTGGGAGCTCGACGTCGCCACCGGCGCGCTCACTATCCGGTGGAGCTTTACCGGCCTGCCGCCGCTGGCGGCCCTCCCCACGGCGGTCGCAGTGTCCGTGGTGGTGGTGCAGGGTAGGCAGCTCTACCTCCTCCAGGGCGTGCTGCCGGATTGAGCCCGCGCTTGCGTATCAATAGTCTGCCGTTGCCAATTGCTGTCCTTGCCGCGATTGTGCGTCATGCGTGACGCAGAAAGTGCGAGCCGAGTTCGCGGGGTATGGATTGCGCTGGTGCTCGTCACCGCCTGCACCCACACCGCGCCGTTCGTCACCGGGTCGTACGGCGCGGTGGGGCCGTTTCGCGAGATCGCCGGAGAAGGCCAATTGACGGTACTCGTGGCATCGTCGGCCTACTGGTCCACCGACGGACGCGGGATCATCTACCTGCCTGAACTCGCCGTGCTGCCCGCAGATGGAGGGAGTGCCACTTGGGACTTCGGTGGCGGTGGATTCTCGGCTCCGGCGATTGACGCGGTCGGCCGCATATTGGTGCAGATCAACGAGCCGGTCAATCCGGATCATGTGCTTCCGTTCCCAGTCAATTGGCACGCGGAATATTGGCTCGCAGATACCGGTCGCCCGTGGTCGCTTCGCAGGCAGATGTTGACCCTTTATCACGACATGCTCGGAACACCGACCGTGAGCTCCAGCACGGTCAATTGGCTGCTCCGAGCCAGCTGGGCCGGCCGCGGCACCTTTGTCGCGGTGGGCCAGAACCTCAATCCCAACGGCACCTTCACCACCCTCGGCGCCTACCGCGGCGTGATCGTCGACTCGGCGACCCTCACCGGCCCGCTCCCGGGCACCGGGGGCCAGGCCCATTTCGGCTTCGCCAATGGCGGCCACACCGTGGTGTTCAGCGACAGCACGTCGCTCAACCTGTGGACCGAGAGCTTCGACACGCCGGGCGCGCCGACGGTGATCGCCACGCTGCCCGACACCACCGATCGGAGCATTGTCGACCTGTCGTGTGGTGCGGCGCGGTGCGTGATCGTCACGACCGAGCTGATCCCCGCAATCCCCGGCATCAACGCCCACATGGGCGCCACGCTCTGGGAGCTCGACCTGGCCACCGGCGCACCCGCCAGCCGATGGAGCTTTACCGGCCTGGCGCCGCTGGCGGCGCTGCCAACTGCAGTCGCGGTATCGCCGACCGCCGGTGACGTGGCGGTGGTGCAGAACAAGCAGCTCTACCTCCTCCAGGGCGTGCTGCCGGATTAGCATTTCGCGATGCACGCCCCATTCGATGATCTGATCACATGACCGGCACCGACATCGCCGACTCGCTGCAACAGTCACCCGCCATCCGCGACGCCGTGGCGCGGTACCGCGACCTGGCCGGTCACGTGCCTGCGGTCACCCGCTTCGCGCCCTCACCGACCGGCGAACTCCATGTCGGGCACGTCGCCCACATGCTCTGGGTCTGGGCCATCGCCCGGGCCGTTGATGCCACCATCATCGTCCGGATGGAGGATCACGACCGCACCCGGTCCGACCCGGTGTTCGAACAGGCGATCCTGCACGACATGGACTGGCTGGGATTCGAGGCCGACCGGGTGTCGCGCGGCTCGCTTGACACCCAGCCGTCGCCATACCGCCAGAGCGATACGCCGGAGATCTACTCGGAGGCGTTCGCACGGCTGGCCGCCGTGACCCCCGTCTATGGCTGCACCTGCACCCGCGGCGATCTCGAACCGGCGGACGACGGCGGCGAGCGCCGCTATCCGGGGACCTGCCGCGGGCAGCCGGTGAACCGGCCGGAACGACACGTCCTGCGTGCCGAAATCCCCGATGGTGATGCCGGCTTCGACGATCTCCGCCTCGGTGCACAACGTCAGCACCCGTTCCGCACCCAGGGCGATCCGATGATTCGCGACGCGCTGGGGCAATGGAGCTATCAGTTCTGTGTGGTGGTCGACGACTTTCGCCAGGGCGTCAACCTTGTTGTCCGAGGCGAAGATCTGCTCGGCTCAACCGGTAGACAACTGCAGCTCGCAGCGCTGCTGGGGCGTACCGCGTCGTTGTGGACGTTGCACCATCCGCTGTTGCACTCACCGGACGGCCGCAAATTGAGCAAGCGTGATCGGAGTGAGACGGTGCGGGCGATGCGCGACGGTGGATTGACGGCGGAAGAGATCTGCATGATGGCAGCCGAGCGGGGCGGGTTCGACCGGGTGGTGCACCCGGCGCACCAGGTGGGTCGCGATCCCGCGCCGCCCGGCTGAGCGCGCCGCCCGCCGCCGGAATCAGATTCCGAACAGCGAGGTCGAATCGTCGTCCGATGGCAGTGTGAGCTGGTGATCGGGGAGGCCCTCGAACCAGCCCGTCAGCGCGTCCACCGCTACCGGACAGAGCAGGCCGTCGGCGGCGGCCTGTTTCATCGTCCGGAACACTTCGTCCAGTGGCGTCGCGGCACGGTAGGGGCGCGCCGAGGAGAGCGCTTCGCAGACATCGGCGGCGGCAAGCACCCGCGCCGGTAACGAGAGCTCGGCGTCGCGGAGTCCGAGATGGTAGCCGCTGCCGTCGAGCCGTTCGTGATGCGACGCCGCCATCATGGCAAACCGGGCAAACCGGGGCACGTCCCGGAGAATCTCGAACGTATAGCGGGTGTGCCGCTCCATCTGTCGCCGCTCGGGGGGCGTCAATGGCGACGTCTTGTCGAGGATCCGGTTGGCGACGCCGAGCTTCCCGATGTCGTGCAGCAACCCGGCGCGGCGTACAGCCCGCACTTCATGGCGCGGGAACTCGAGCGCCACGGCGGTCCGGGTGGCCAGGAACGAGACATTCTGGGAATGCCGCGCCGTGAATGGGCTCTTGGCGTCGATCACGCGGGCGAATGCTTCCGCGACCGTGTCGAGCCGAAGTTCG
The DNA here is from genome assembly GCA_963697065.1 of uncultured Gemmatimonadales bacterium. Lineage (GTDB taxonomy): Bacteria > Gemmatimonadota > Gemmatimonadetes > Gemmatimonadales > GWC2-71-9 > Palsa-1233. The sequence goes on along the minus strand of CAVOMQ010000001.1, from coordinate 527,758 downwards.
TTGGCGTAGACGACCCGCGTCGGTGGTTCGTAGCGTCGCAATGCCGACAATGCATCGGCGTGACGCAGTTCCGACCAGAAGGCGTGGTCACTGGCCGTCGTGTCGAGTGCCGCCACCAGTTCGGGATCGAACCACTGTCCGGCTCTCCGACGGACAACGGTGAGAGCCGTGACCGCATCGAAGGCGCGTTCGAACACCTCGGCGCACTGGGCGACGCTGACGATTCGTGCCAGGAGCGGAATGGCCGCACCGCGCAGTCCGCGCGGCACACCGTGGCCGTCCCAGTGCTCGTCGATCGCGCCGATCGCGGCACACGTGGCTGCGGGCATCGCCAGCATCGCCGCGATCGAAGCCCCCTTTTCGGCGCGGAGCGTCGCCGCGTGTCGCTCCGTTTCCGGATGCGCGATCATTTCTCGGAGCGCATCCCACGCGTGCCGCCAGAACGGTCGCCATCCCGAACCCGGACGCGCCGCCGCGGCCGCGAACGGCAGGCTATTCCGCTCGGCCAGGCTTCGGGCCGCCTTGATCAGCAGATCGTCGCCACCGTGCGAACTGGTGAGGAACGCCGCGTTGGCGGAGCTCCCCAGGTCCTTGAGCAACAGGGCAAAGAACAGCGCGCCCCGATCGTCTTCGTCCAGCCCGACAACGCCGCCGATTCGCATGCCGATCATGGCGGTGCGGATCGAATGCCCCACCGGCTGTCCTTCGGCCATGTCGAGCGCGCGCGACAGCGCACCGATGACGTCGATGAGGCGAATTCCGGCATACGGCTCGCGGGAGGCCGGGACCGTCGTCGAGCTTGCCGGCACGGCATACGCCGTCCGGTGTTCGAGCCGGGACGTGCCTCGAACGGCACCAGGAGCCGCGAACACGGCTGTGCGGGCCGTCATGCGCGGTTGGCGGAGGGCCGAGGCTGTCTGGGCCAGGGCCAGCAGCTGGGCGGACATGTCGCCGAAAAAGGCAAGAACGATGCCCCCCGCGGCAGCACGCGGGAGGGTACGGAGTACTACTGGCCCGGGCCGGTCGTGTCGGTGACGTGGTACAACAGCCGATAGACGGCCAGGTTGGCCATGACGATACGGACGTAGGTCCGTGTCTCGGCATAGGACATCCGCTCCACGAACACTTCGGGATCGTCGAGCTGCTGCCGCGCCTCCGATGCGCTGCGCTCCTTGCCGCTCAACGGCGCGCGGCTCCATTCATCGACGCGGGAAGTTCCGGCGTTGTACGACGCCAGGGCGCGCTCCACGTCAGGGTAGCGCGCCATCGCCTGGGCAAAATGGTGCAGGCCGAGCGCGAGGTTGACGTCGGGAATCCAGAGCATCGCCGGATCGAAATCGGGGAAATCCAGCACGAACGCCAGGTCGCGGCCGGTGGCCGGCTCGATCTGCATGAGGCCGCGGGCACCGGTGCGCGATGTGGCGTCGGGGTCGAATCCCGATTCGCGGCGGATGACCGCGGCCGCAAGCAGCGGGTCGACATGCTCCCGCTGCGCGTCACCGGTCAGCGATGAACCGAATGGCAGCGGGTAGAGCAGGCGCCAGATGGTCGAATCTCGCGGAGCGCCGGCCGCCACCGCGCGTGACGCCATCCGTGTGGCGGTCGTGGGACTGTGGGCGGCGCTGAACGCTTCGGCGGCACGGAGTGCGTCGGCGGCGCCGCTCGTGGCCGCCATCAGGTGTTCCCTTTCGAATTGCGCCTCGGCGTCAAGACCGAGGGCGTCGAGCCGCCCGACACGCGCGAAATATCCCGACAACGGCCCGGGCATGACGACGGTGTCGGCGGCGGCGGGGTGCCAGGGCACCGTATCGAGCCGTGCCGCGGCGAGTTCGGCGTAATAGTCTTCGGGTCCGGCGTCCAGCAGCGAGCGGAAATCCGCCCGCGCCGAGGCATGCTGACCCGCTGCTTCACGCGCACGCCCCAGCCAGTACATCATCGCTTCGCCGTCGATTCCCTTCCCTTTTTGGCGTGTCATTCCGCGGGCTAGGTCCGCGGCGGCAATCGACGGCTTGCCATGCTCCAGCGAGATCAACGCCGCCAGCACCAGGGCATGATCGCGTTCGTTGCTTCCGGGATAGCGATCGGAAAGAGCCAGGAAGTACGATCGCGCCGACGTGGTGTTCGAGGCATCCACGGCAAGATCGCCGAGCAGGAAGAGCGCCGTCGACGCCACCGTCGTGTCGCTACGGTAGCGCTGCACGACGTGGCGGAGCTCGGCCGTCGCCGTCTGCTCCTGGCCGTCGCGGAGCAATGCGCGAGCATGGGCGTACGCCGCGGGAGCGGCGAGTGTCGCGGTGCGAATCGCGTCGAACTGCGTCGCGGCGTCGGTCCATTTGCCGATGTCACCGAGCGCGTTGCCATAGCGATAACGGTCAGAATCGTCCAGCCGGCCCGCGAGCGACGCCTGCGCGTATTGCGAAACGGCGTCGGCGGCCCGGTTGACCGCGGCCGCACGCCGCGCCACCAGCAGGCGTTGGTCGCGGGTGAACGGCGGATCGATCTTGTCGACCAGGTCGAGCGCATCCTGCGATTCGCTGAGCGACGTGTTCGCGCCGAGGCGACGGGCCAGGTCTGCCGACAGGTCACGGCGAACGGTGGGTGACGAGTCGCCGCGCCAGCGCACCCGGATTGCGGCCGCCCAGGCGCCGAGGCGGTCGTAGCGCGACGCCGCACCGGCGTAGTCGTTGATCCGGTCGCGGGCCAACGCTTCGGTCCACGGGATGCGCGCCATCGCGGCCGGATCGGCGACGCGCTGGTAGAGAGCCAGCCGGGCCATGGAGTCGGCGGTGACGCCCGCGGCGCGCAGCCAGAGCCAGTCGGCAATGTCCGGAAGCAATCCCGCCGCCTGGCGGTACAGCGCGGCGGCCGAGTCCAGCTGGTCGAGGCGATCGTAGGATCGCGCCAGCAACACGAGCCGCAGCGCCTGCTCGGCGGCGGTGCGTCCCGAGGGTTGCGCGGACGCGGCGAGCGAGTGGGCCAGCGCGTCGAGGTTGCGCTGGTCGGCCAGCGCGGCCTGTGCCAGCAGCCGTTCGCCCAGCCGGTCGAAGCGCGAATCGAGCCAGGGCTGGTGGTCGAGGAGATGCTCTACTGTTGCCCAGCCCCGCCATGCGGCAGCAGCCCGCGCGGCGAGCATCACCGCATCGGGTGTGCGCGTGACCGCCGAAGAGAGCGCTGGCGCCAGAATCTGCGAGGCGTGCCACGGACGGCCCGCCAGCATGGCGGAATCGGCCGAGAGAAGAACGTCCTGCGCGGCCAATGGCGCGGCGGCGAGAGACAACAGTGCAGCGAACAGCGAACGCATCGCCCAAACATACCGGCGCCGGGCACGCGGCGCAGGACGCGAATGCGCGCCCGACTCCGGATGATCAAATACGGTCTGTCTACGGCTCCACCGGTGGTGCGAAGACGCCCTCCCACCTCGCCATCACCACCGACGCGAGGCAGTTGCCCAAAACGTTGACCGACGTGCGCGCCATGTCCATGAAGGCGTCGACGCCGAGGATGATCGCCACGCCCTGCAGCGGCAGTCCGAACGACGCCAGCGTACCGGAGAGCACCACGAAAGCGGCCCGCGGCACCCCGGCGAGTCCTTTCGAGGTGAGCATCAGCGTGAGCATCATGACCAACTGCGTGCCGAACGACAGCTTGATCCCTGCCGCCTGGGCCACGAACACCGAGGCGATCGAGAGGTAGAGCGTCGAGCCATCGAGATTGAACGAATAGCCCGCCGGCAGGACGAACGCGACGATCCGCTTCGGTACACCCATCTTCTCGACGTTCTCCATGGCGAGCGGCAGCGCCGCTTCCGACGACGCGGTGGAGAACGCGATCAGGAACGGTTCCTTCACGTAGTGCCAGAACAGCCGGATCGGTACCCGCGCGATGACCGCCACCGGCAGCAGCGCCACCAGCACGAACACCACCAGTGCGCCGTAGAGTGTCAACACCAGCGCGCCCAGGTTGCGCAGCACGCCGATGCCGCTGTGGCCGACGGTGACGGCGATCGCGGCCCCGATGCCGATCGGCGCGAACTTCATGACGATTTCGGTGAACCGGAACATCACTTCCGTCAACGACTCGCAGACGGCGAGCATCGTCTCCTTGGCCTTGCCGCGGACCCGCGCCAGTGCCGCGCCGAAGATCACCGCGAACACCACGATCTGCAGGATGTCGTTGCGCGCCGCCGAATCGAAGAACGACGAACCGACCGCGTGGGTGAGCAGGCTGCCGAATGTCACCCTGGTGGTGGCCAGCTGCTGCCCGGTGTCAGCGGTCGCCGCCAGCGCGATCCCGACTCCCGGCTTGACCAGGTTGACGGCGGCGAGGCCGATGAAGAGCGCCACCGTCGTCACGGCTTCGAAGTAGACGATACTGCGGACCGCCAGTTTGCCCACCTGCTTCAGGTCGTCGCCGTGGCCCGCGATGCCGACCACCAGCGCCGAAAAGATCAGCGGCACGACGATCAGCTTGATCAGGCTCAGGAAGATGGTGGCGAACGGTCCCAGGATGGTGGCCATGTCGGTGCCCGGCCAGAAGGCGTGATTGAGCCAGCCGATGATGACGCCGGCGATCATCGCCACGATGATCCATCCCGTGAGCGAAATCTTCCGCAGCACGGTCAACATGCGGACTCCTCGGATGTCGGGACGCCTCAGGCGGCGAGGGTGCGCGCCTTCTCTTCTACCTGTTGCAGCATCTGCTGCCAGCTGTCGGAGAACTTCTTGACGCCGTCCTTCTCGAGAAACGCCGTGACATCCGCCAGCGACCCGGCGCCGAGCCGCTCATAGTCCGCCAGCCGCTGTACCGCATCGGCTTCCGAATCGGCGGTGATGCGGACTTCGGGGTGGCCGTGATCGGCGTAGGCGTCGAACGTCTGTGGCGGAATGGTGTTCACCGTCTGCGGCGCGACCAGCGCCTCGACGTAGAAGATGTCGGACAGCGAGGGATCCTTGGTGCTGGTCGACGCCCACAACGGGCGCTGCGCCCTGGCGCCCTGTGTGGCCAGCTCCGACCAGCGTGGCGCGCGCAGCGACGCTTCGAACGTGGCATAGGCCTGGCGCGCGTTGGCAATCGCCATCTGGTGCAACAGGTGCTTGCCGGCCTCACCGACCTTCTCGATGTGCGGATCGGTCTGCCCGTCGACGCGGGAGACGAAGAACGACGCCACCGAGAAGATCCGGTCGATGGAACGGTTCTTCGATGCGCGGGCTTCGAGTGCCGTCAGGAACGCCTCGATGACGTGCCGGTAGCGCTCCACCGAGAAGAGCAGGGTGATGTTGATGTTGAGGCCGTCGGCGAGACAGCGGGTGATGGCGGCGAGCCCGGGCATGGTGCCGGGGATCTTGACCATCAGGTTGGGACGGTCGACGCGCTCCCAGAGACGATGCGCCGCGTCGATGGTGGCGTCGGTGTCATACGCCAGGTCGGGCGGCACCTCGATCGAAACCGTGCCGTCTCCCACCGTGCTGGCGTCGTAGACCGGCCGGAACACGTCGCACGCGGCGCGCACGTCGGCCGTCATCAGCGCCTCGACGATCTCCGGTGTCTTCGCCCCCTCCGCGGCGAGCCGCCGGATGTCGTCGTCGTAGTCACTGCTCCCCGCGACGGCCTTTTCGAAGATGGTGGGGTTCGACGTCATCCCGCGCAGCCCTTCGTCGCTGATCAGCCGGGCAAGCTCACCGGACCGGACCAGGTCGCGGGTGATGAAGTCGTACCAGATGCTCTGGCCGAGATTGCCGAGCTGGACGATCGGTTGGGTCATCGGCGCCTCCGCTCAGAGAAGGGAGCGAACGGTCTGGGCCACGCGTTCGGCGGTCAGGCCGTACTTGTCGAACAGCACCTCGCCGGGAGCCGAAGCGCCGAAATGATCGAGCCCGATGGCACGGCCGCGGTCGCCGACCCACCGGGTCCATCCGAACGTCGTCGCCGCTTCGATCGAGACGCGCGCGGTGATCGCCGGCGGCAGCACCCGGTCGCGCCACGCCTGATCCTGCGCCTCGAACCGCTCCCACGAGGGCATCGACACCACGCGCGTCGGAACGCCCTGTCCATCGAGCATCTCCGCGGCACGTACCGCGATCTGCACTTCGGAACCGGTGGCGATGACCAGGGCCCGCGCGGCCGCGGCCGGTTCCCGCAGAATGTACGCCCCCCTGGCGACGTTCGTCACCGGGTCGGCCGCGCGCGCCAGGGCTGGCAGGGTCTGACGGGTGAGAATCAACGTGCATGGCCCGTCGCGATGGCCGATGATGGTGCGCCACGCCTCCACTGTTTCGGCGGCGTCGGCGGGGCGGAACATCGTCATGCCCGGAATCGAGCGCAGCATGGCCAGTTGCTCGATCGGCTGGTGCGTCGGGCCGTCTTCGCCGAGGCCGATCGAATCGTGGGAGAAGAGGATGATGGTCGGCAGTCCCATCAAGGCGCTGAGCCGGACCGACGGCTTGCAGTAGTCGAGAAACGCGAGGAAGGTGGCGCCATAGGGACGCACGCCGCCGTGCGCCGCCATGCCGTTCAGCGCCGCCACCATGCCGTGTTCGCGCACGCCCCAGTGGAAACGGGTGCCGGTGGTGTCGGCCTCGAAGACTTCTCCCACGGTGATGTTGGTGCCATTGCTGACGGCGAGATCGGCCGACCCGCCGGCGAGCGCGGGCAGCTGGCGGGCCAGCACCTCGAGCGCCTGGTACGACGCCTTTCGTGTTGCCAGTGACTTGCTCGCCAGGTCCGGCAGTGCATCGTCCCAGCCGGCCGGCAGTTCACCCGCCAGTTGCGTCCGGAAGCGCTCGGCGTCCGGATGGCTGGCGAGACGCTTCTCCCACGCCGCAACCAGCTGGTCGCCGCGTCCGGCCAGCGGTCCCATCTCCTGGTACGCCTCCGGCGCGACGTGGAACGGATCCGTCGGCCAGTGGAGGATTTCCTTGGTGCGCGCCACTTCTTCCTTGCCCAGCGGGGCACCGTGAGCTTCGGCGGTATCACTCTTGGTCGGAGCGGGTGTGCCGATGATGGTGCGCACCCGGATCAGCGTGGGGCGCTCCGATTGTGACGCCGCATCGGCCATCGCGGCATCGAGCGCTTCGAGATCGTTGCCATCGTCGACGTGCAGGGTGCGCCAACCATACGCCTGGAAGCGGCGCTCGACGTCTTCGTTGAACGCGAGATCGGTTCGGCCGTCGATGGTGATGTGGTTGTCGTCGTAGATGACGGCGAGCTTGCCGAGCACGAGATGCCCGGCAAGGGAGGCTGCTTCGCTTCCGACCCCTTCCATCATGTCGCCGTCAGAAGCGAAGACCCACGTGCGATGGTCGACGATGGTCTGGCCGGGGCGGTTGAATTGCTTCGCCAGAATCCGCTCCGCGATCGCCATGCCGACGGCGTTGCCCATGCCCTGGCCGAGCGGCCCGGTGGTGGTCTCGACGCCGGGGGTGTGGCCGCGCTCGGGGTGGCCCGGCGTCTTCGATTCCCACTGGCGGAACTGCTTGATCTCGTCGAGCGGCAGATCGTAGCCCGAGAGATGGAGCAGTGAGTAGAGCAGCAGCGACGCGTGTCCGCACGAGAGCACGAACCGGTCGCGGTCGGGCCAATCAGGGTGGTGTGGCGCGAACTGGAGATGACGGCGCCAGAGGACGTAGCCAGCCGGGGCGAGCGCCATCGGCGTGCCGGGATGCCCGGATTGTGCCGCTTCGACCGCATCCATGGCCAGAACGCGGATCGAATTGATGGTCTGCCAGGCGGCAGGGGTGTCGATCGGGGCATCGCGTCGGGCAGCGGTCACGGGATTCGCGCGGTGAGGGTGAAACGGGGACGACGAGGGGGTACTCCGCGGGAAGATAATCGCTCCGGCAGGGGCCGAAACACGCCCCGCGAAGCCTACGGCGCAGGTGGCGGAATGATGGCGATCGTGACCGCGCCGTCGGCCCGGGTGAGCCACGCCACCGACGCTGTGCCGCCGAAAAGCCGAGCGACGACCTCGGCTTCGGTCTGCGGACCGAGCATGCCGAGTGCCATCGCCGACCGGGGTGGAATCTGTGCGACCACTTCCGCGCCGGCGATGTAGATACTCGGCTCGACAGGAAGCACCGGACCGATCACCACGATCCGCCGGGTGCCGATGCCGCGAGCCTGCAGGCGCTGCGCCGTCCCGACGATGTCGGACGCCACATGGGCGATGCGCGTGCTGGATCGGACGCCCTCACGGACGCGGGGAATGCCGAAGCCGATCGCGGCGCCGAGCCCCAGCAACGAGAGCACCAGCGGGAGCGTACCGCGCGGCGGCGGGTCGGTGGTCCAGCGGCGTGCCAGCCAGTCGATGCCGCCAACGGCCAGCAGCATTCCGAATGGCGCGATCAGGCGCGGCTCGGCGTGAACCGCCACGAACTGCAGCAAGCCGATCCCGCCGAGCAGCATCACGCCGCCCGCGTCGCGGGCCTGCGCGTGCAATTCGTGCCACATGCCACGGCGCCGGGCAATGAATGCCAGCGGTGCCAGCACGGCGGCCAGCAATGGCATGAGCCACAAACCGAAGACGTAGCCGGCTTCGTCGATCCAATATGTGATGTGGCACCCCATGCACGGAGCGGCTTTGTGCCCCGTGACGACGCCGGCATTCCAATTCGTCGGATCGGACCACGGCGGATACGTCCAGTGCGACGCGGTGTCGTAGGTCACCCAACGAAGCTGCAGCGTGTCGCCCACCGTGATGCTGCGGTAGTCCCGGTGCATGCCGGTGTGCGTGTCGGGACTGCGCGTGTCGCACTGCTCGATATACCAGCAATAGTTGAGGCGCGCGGCGGATCCGACTGTTGGTCGATGATACTTGAGCGACATCGGCACGATCCAGCACAGGGCCAGCGCCGCGCCGACCGCCGTCGAACGCCAGACCTGGCGGCGTTCGGCGGGCCACGCCAGCCAGCGGATCGGGACCGCGACCAGCAGCCACGGCCACGTGCTCGTCTTGGCCGCGAACGCCACACCGAAGAGCACGCCGAGGAGCAGCCACCGTTCTCCGCGGTGGGCCAATAGCTCGTATGCGATGGCCACGACGGCGGCGAACAGCAGCAGGTCGGGGGTGACCGCCTCGATGCGGGGTAGCCCGGCGCTGGCGAGCAGAAACGCGGCGATCAGCGCCCGTCCCGCGTAGGGTCCCGGGTAACGCCTTCCCCACCACCAGACGATGGCGAGGGCGGCGAGGGCGGCAGCACCGTTGATGATGTGCGCGATGGCGACCAGCCCGATACGCCCGGCGTGCGTGGCGGCGCCGGCCGCGGCGATGAGCATCGAATAGAGCGGAGACCAGTATCCCTGGACGAACGCCGCGAGATCGCCGCGGCGGAGGGCGGCGCCAAGGTCGAGATAGGAGACGCCATCGGGGTTGAGGGCGTTGCGGGCCAGCCAGGTGTACCAGACCAGCAGCGCGACCGCGAGGGCCGCCAGGACATCCACCTCCCGGAGGCGCTTGCTGGCCAGGGCGGGAGAAGGCGGCTGGCGCGACGAAGTGATCGCCGCGTCGGCCGCCGCGGCCGGAGCATCGCTCGCCCTGCGCGCCCTGCGTGAGTGTCTCGCCACAAGCCCGGTGGATGGAGTCCGTGAGAACCGGCTGGCCCGATAACGGCCCGCAGGCCGAACCGTCGCCGATCCGGAGGTGTCCAATGGTATCACGAAGATGGTGAATGCGGAGATCCTGACGGTACCAATCGCCGACGGCGGCGAACGCGCGCTGATCGCCCGGGCGGTTGCCGGCGACCGGCAGGCGACCCGGGCGCTGTACGACGCGCACGCCCCGCGGGTCTTCCGCCTGGCGTACCGGATGTGCGGCGACCGGGAGCTGGCCTCGGACCTGACCCAGGACGTCTTCGTGCGGGTGTTCGGCCGGCTCGACCGCTTTCGTGGCGAATCGGCGTTCACCACCTGGCTGCACCGCGTGACCGTCACCACCTGCCTCAACGGTCTGCGCAAGGTCAAGCGGCTCAGGGACCGCGAGGTGCCGTGGGAGCCGCGCCACGACGAGGCAGCCGGAGCGGGGATCGATCCGGTAATGCGGCAGGCGCTGGCGAATGCCATCGAGGCGCTGCCCGACGAGTTGCGGATCGTGCTGGTGATGCACTCGCTCGAGGGCTACACCCACGCGGAAGTGGCCGCGGCGCTCGGGATCGCCGAAGGCACCAGCAAGAGCCGCGAGTTCGAGGCACGGGCCCGGCTGCGCAAGGCGCTCGGCGACCACGACGCAGGTCCGCCCGGGAGGGCGGGAGGCGAGGAGGCGGAACGGAATGATTGACGATAGGGAACTCGACGCGCTGCTCGACGACGCGCGCGGCACCTGGCGGGTGGCGCCGCAACCGCCGCCGGGAGAGATCTGGGAACGGGTCGACGCCGAAACGGCGGCGCGGCGCGCGGCGCGCCGCCCCGGCTGGGCGACGGTCGGCATCGCGGCGGCGGCGGCCCTCGCGGTCGGCATTGCCGCGGGCCGTTACGGGTCGCGGCCGGCGCCAGCTGTGGCAACGCTTAGTCCGGCCGCGCCGGCTGTGACCGCCGCGGCCGGCGATCCGAATCATCGCGCCATGGGCGATCTGCTCGGCCGGACCGCGGTCCTGTTGGCGGAACTTCCCGGCGACACCACCACCACGCTCGGGCCGGAAGTGGCCCTGGAGAGCGAGAACCTTCTCACCCAGACCCGGCTGCTGCTCGACTCGCCGGTGGCGTCCGACGTCCGGATGCGCGCGCTGCTCGACGATCTCGAACTGGTGCTGGCGCAGGTGGCCCGCCTCGAGCCGGCGCACCGCACCGACGATCTGCAACTCATTCATGCGGCGCTGGCCGAACACGATCTCGTGCCGCGGATCCGCTCGGCGGCCGCGACGTACGCCGTCAACAACGAATTCTGAGGACCCCCGTCATGCTGCGTGCCACTCTGCTTGCGTATTCGGTCGCCGCCCTCCCCCTGGCGGCGCAAGTGCCGGCGCGGCCCGCGCCGCTGGCTCCGCCTGCAACATCCACTCCGGCGCCAGCGGCACCGGCGCCCGCGCCGTTCAGCGTCTGGACACCGCCACCGAGCGCCGACTGGAGTTGGTCGCAGAACGCGCTGGCATTCAGCGACGCCCAAGCGTGGTCGAACGCCAGCCTCGACCTGAATCTGGCCGAAAACATCGACCTGAGTGGCCTGTCGGATGTGCCGCTGGCGCCGCTGTCGAACCTCGCGTGGTTCGACGGCGCGGAGTCCGCCAACGTCCGAGCGCCGTGGGCGCCCGGAGATCCGGCCGACTCGCTGTATCGCGCCGCCCGGGAGCAGTTGAACAAGGGCGATTACCGCAAGGCCGCCGACCTGTTCAAGACGATCGCCGATCAGTATCCGAAGTCGGTCTACGCCCCCGACTCGCAGTACTGGGAGGCGTTTGCACTCTACCGCATCGGCGGCACGCCGGAACTGCGGGAGGCCCTGACGGTGCTGGCGGCGCTGCGGGCGCGGCAGCCAGACAGCGGGGCGACGGCGCCGCGCAGCCGCAACGCCTTGCTGCCCCCGCCGGCGATGCGCGACAGTGCACGTGCCCAGGAGCGGGCGCTGGCGGATGCGGAACGCGCCGCGGCCCGGAGCGAGGCCGCGGCGGCACGGGCCAACGACGCCCTGTCGGCGGCGCGGCAATCGACCGTGAATGTGGCCACGGTGTCTGCGTTGGCCGCGACGGAGGCGCGGCTGTCGTCGCTCAACACCTCGTTCAGCATCTGGCCGTCGCGGCGGATCGACGCCGCAGGGCTGGCCGCGCGCATCGCCAACGTGCTGGCGCAGCGCGGCCTGGCCGACGATCCCGCCGTCAAGCAGGCGCTTGCCGCCGCCGGCAACGAGTGCGATCCCGACGACCAGTCGGTGCGCGTCGAGGCGCTGAGCGCGCTGATGGAATCCGATCCCGGCGCCGGCCGCGACATGGCCACGAAGCTGCTCGCCAAGCGCGACAAGTGCTCCGAGCCGCTGCGCCAGAACGCCGTGATGCTGCTCGGCAATTCGCGCGACACTGCTGTGACTGCCACGCTGATCTCCGTGGCGCGGACCGATCCTTCGCCGGGCGTGCGCAGCGCCGCGATGCAGTGGTTGGTGCGGCTCCACAGCGATGCCGCGCTCCGCGCCATCATCGACCTCGCCACCTCCGACACCGACCGTACCATCCAGCGCAACGCGGCAATGGCGCTGGGGCAGAGCGACGATCCGAAGGCCCGCGACGCCATCCGGCACATGCTCGACGACAAGTCGGCCGATGCGTCGGTGCAGCAGGCGGCGCTGCTTTCATTCGGGCGCCGGGATCTCTCAGCTGACGACGCGACGTGGCTGGAAGGGCTCTATGCCAGGACCACCGACCGCGACGTCAAGCGGATGATCCTGGAAGAACTCGGGCGCGGCGGGCAGTCGGCGAACAGCCAGTGGTTGCTGTCCGTGATGCGCAACGCCAACGACTCGCTCGACCTCCGCAGCGACGCCCTGCGCGTCGCCGGACGGACCATGGATGTGGCCTCGCTCTCGCAGCTTTACGACCAGTCTTCCGAAGGACCGATCCGCGAGCAGGTGGTCGAGCTGCTGGCACAGCGGAGCGACTCGGCGGCGGTCGGCAAGTTGATCGACATCGCGAAGAACGGCACCGATCCGTCGATGCGTCGCAGTGCGATCTCGGCGCTGGCGCGGAGCAAGGACCCGCGCGCGCAGAAGCTGCTTCTCGACCTGATCGACCGATGAGCCGCGCACTCTGGAGTGTTGCGGCCGCCGCGTCGCTGTTCGCGGCGGGGCTGCCGGCGCAGAACGTGTCATCCTGCATCGACGCGTCGCCGGCGGCAACCCTGGAGTTCCATTTCGCGGCGCGGGCGGGCGTCTGCGGTGACGGCCGCGGGATGATGCGGGCGTCGAACGGTGTCGGCTTCTACATCGACAACGGATTCGGGCAAGGCAGCGGCTGCGATACCGGACCGGTGCGCATCGAGTTGCAGCGCGACGGCAAGGCCATCGTCGGGATCGCCGCGTTCGCCGGTCCGCTGGCACACGACAGCGCTGCCGCCGACCTCGGCGCCGTTTCCGCGGCGGACGCCGCGCAATACCTCCTCGGTCTGGCGTCCTCGCTCGACGGCCGGCCCGCGCGCGAGGTGCTGCTGCCGGCGATGCTGGCCGACAGCGCCGTGGTGACGCCCGCGTTGCTGCGGATCGCCACCGACCGCCGTGCCCAACGTGACGTGCGCCGCAGCGCCGTCGACTGGCTGGCCGACCGCGCCGGCGAGTCGGGCGGTGTCGGCGAAGCGCGCGTGACCGCAACGCTCGAGCAGCTCGCGCGCGACCGCGACGAGAGCGAGACGATGCGTTCGCAGGCGCTCAGTACGCTGGCGGGGATGGACCGCGGCGCGGGTGTGGTGCGGCTCTTCACGCTGACCAGGGACAGCGACGGCTGGTTGGCGGATCGCGCGTTCGGCCTCGTGACCCGGTCGGGCGATCCGCGGGCGCGGCAGTTCACCCGGCAGGCAGTGCGGAGCGGCACGCTTACCGACGATCAGATGGTGACCGCCATTCAGGGGTTGGGTGACGACTATGCCGGCGCCGACGACGTGGGCTTGTTGCGCGATCTCTACCCGAAGCTGACCAGCGATCGGCAACGCGACGCGGTCCTGTCGGCCGTCGCCGGCGCCGGTGATCTGGAGAACGGCGAGTGGCTGGTGGCGGTCGCGCGCTCGGCGACCGAACCGGCGGCTCGCCGCCGCCGCGCCGTCTCACTCCTCTCCCGGTTCGACCAACCCGGAATCCAGGCGGCGCTCAAGGATCTGGTCGACAGGTAGCAGGTTCGTCGCCTCGCGTTAGACTTACGGGGTCCATGACGCCCTCCCCGTGAGTTACGACGGCATACGGCCCCGGCTGCAATTGGCGCTGGGGGCCCACGCCGAACTGGGCCGCGAGCTCCCGCCGCGGGGGCCGTGCCGCGTCTTCGACGCCCTCCCCAAGACCGCCGCGCCGTCGGGCGCCACGCTCCGTCTCATCCTGCATCCGCCCCCTCCGGCCGGCCCGGAACCCGCCTACACCCGGGAGCGCGCCGAGGCCTTCGCGGGCCTCGCCCATCCGGCACTCGTACCTCCGCTGGCCGTGGGCGAACTCGACGGCCAGGCGTGGGTGCTGGAGGCCGCGGCTCCGTCCGAAGGCGGCGGCGCGGTGATGGCCTGGGCGGGGATGTTGCCGCTGCGCGACGGCATCGGTGTCATGCGGGAGCTGGCGCGCGTCCTCGCCGCGATCCACCGCCGCGGGCTGGCTCACGGCGCCATCGACGCCGAATACGTCTGGATCGACGGCGAGCAGGTCCGGATTTCGGGAACGGGCCTGGCCACGACAGGGACCGCGCGCGACGACCTCGACCAGCTGGCCCGGCTCGTGTGGCTGATGTTTACCGGTGCGGCGGCAGGTGTACCGCCCGGGCCGTTGTCGCGCCGGCGGCGCGGCGTACCCGCGGAACTTGATCAGCTGCTGATTGCGATGCTCGCCGCAGACCCCGCGGACCGGCCACCTCGCGCCGAGACGATTCTCGGTTCCCTCGACGCATTGCCAGCGCCGGGCCAGAGGCGCGAGGCGCTGGCCGACACCGCCGGCGGCGTCCGCCCGCGGCGCTCCTGGCTCGCGCTGGCGGTCCTGCTCGTTATCATGACGCTGTTGCTCGTCTTCTTCCTTTCCCGATAGCCCGACGAAAACACGGAGGTTCCGATGCGCCGCGCCACGTGGCTTTTGTCCGCGCTCGGCATGCTGGTCACGGCTCCCGCCGGCGCCCAGCGGCTCTGGCTCGCCGATGATCACGCCGCGATGGCAGGAATCGAACTCGCGACCGGCTTCTTCCACCAGGATCCGACTATCACGCCGCACATCGAGCAGTCCAGCGGCGTGGCAACGATCTATGGTCGCCTCCCCATCTCCGGACGCTTGATGCTTGCGGCCGAGCTGCCCTTCCTGCGTTATGCGTCGTCGGGATTCGCGGCGTCGAACGCCACGGAGTCGGGCAACCCATGGCTTTCCGTGCAGGGCGACGTGGGACGTACCGCGTCGATCGAAATCGGGGTTCGTCCACGCCTTCACGACGATCTGGGCGAAGGCGCGGTAGTGGTTGCCGTTGACGACGACTTCGATCATTTCGATGCGTGGTCCACCACGGCCACCATCTTCCGCGGCCTGATTCGCCTCGGCGCGGTGCCGGCGCACGGCGTCTTCACCACCGGCATCATCGGCGCGACGTTCGGCTTCCTCCGCGGCGGGTATGGCTCCGCCTCCGATCCGATCGATGCGGACTACGGCGTGCGGGCGGGCTATCGATCATTGGTCGCGATCTGGGCGGTGGAGCTCACGGGGCGTCTGGCGGTCGACAACTGCAGCAATTGCGGGTTCGACGAACGGCTGGTGAATCAGGTGGCGGGTTCGGTGGAGCTGACCCGGGGCCGGGTCCACCCGCAATTGAGTGTTCGCAGCTTTCTCGACCCGAGTGTCCGGCGGTCGATCCGGGCCATCCTCACCGCCGGGGTCGTGTTCACATGGTAGGGCGGGCCGCGGCGTCCGACCCGTGCCTGCCGGAACCGGGACCATCATATTATTGTTTGTTCCCGTGATGATGGCATTACGGACAATCTGATGGCTACACACGCCCGCCTCCGCCGCTCCCCCGGACGATCCTACAGCGCACACCGCGATTGGCTGCTGGACCGCCACGGTCCGGTCTGCGCCTACTGCGGCACCCGCGTGCCCGCCGAGACGATCACGCTCGACCACGTGCGGCCTCGCCGCGGCCTGTCGGCCTACGACCGGCCCGACAACCTGGTGCTCGCCTGTCGCACCTGCAACGCCGCCAAAGCCGACACCCCGCTGCTGGCCTTCCTCATGGCCAAGCGGTCGCGGGGTGTCTTCCTGCTGCACTACGGCGATCATCTGTCGGAGCCGCTCAAGGAGCTGGCAAAGAATGCCAGCGAAAGGCCGTTGCTGCCGCCGGACAGCGCCAGTCGTTAGTGACTCACCCGCACACTCGCTGTCCCCGCCGCCAACGCTTCACTCACGATCCGTGCCTGCTCCACATTATGCGCGGACGCATACCCTTCCGACGGTGCGGCCCGCTCCGGCCGGCCGATGTAGCGCAGATAGACGCCGGGCGGCAGAATCGGTGAGAGGTGCTGCTCGATGAATGTCCAGGCGCCCATGTTCTTCGGTTCTTCCTGTACCCACACCACTTCGGTCAGCGACGGATAGCGCGAGAAGACGTCCCGCAATTCGGGTTCCGCGAACGGATAGAGCTGCTCCACTCGCGCAATCGGCGGATGATCCTCGCCGCGCTTGTGCGCTTCGGCCAGCATGTCATAGTAGATCTTGCCGCTGCAGAGCAGCAGGGACCGGGCCGAGGCGCGGTTGCCGTTGCCGGCGGGATCGTCGATCACGGGCTGGAAGCGGCCACTCGTCAGGTCGGCAAGCGTCGAAGCCGCCGCCGGAAGCCGCAGCAGCGACTTCGGCGTCATCAGGATCAACGGCCGGCGCACCGACCACTTCGCCTGGCGGCGCAGCAGGTGGAAGTACTGCGCCGGCGTGGTGCAGTTGGCCACGCGGATGTTGTCTTCCGCCGCGGCCTGCAGGAACCGCTCGACCCGCCCGCTCGAATGTTCCGGACCACCACCTTCGTAACCGTGCGGCAGCAACAGCGTCAGCCGCGGTGAGACGCCCCATTTGCTGTATCCCGAGACCACGAACTGGTCGAGCATCACCTGCGCGCCGTTGACGAAGTCGCCGTACTGCGCCTCCCAGATCACCAGCGCCTCGGGTGCCGCCAGCGCGTAGCCGTATTCGAATCCGATCGGCGCGCATTCCGAGAGCGGTGAATTGCGGATCTCGAACAGCGCAGTCTCACCCGGCAGCGCCTGCAACGGCACGAATTCGCGCCCCGTTTCGACGTCGTGCAGCACGGCGTTGCGGTGCGAGAAGGTGCCGCGGCCCGCGTCCTGCCCGGTGAGCCGGATCGGAACGCCTTCGGCCAGCAGCGACGCAAACGCCAGCGCCTCGCCGTGTCCCCAGTCGATCCCGTGTTCGTTCGACAATCCCGCCCGCCGCCGCTCCAGCTGGCGCGCCAGCTTGGGATGGACCGAGAGGCCCGCCGGCCACGCCAGCAGTGCTTCGTTGAGCGCGGTCAGCGTCTCGGCCGGCACCCCGGTCTCGAAGTCACCACTTTCGGCGACCATCGCCGGCTCGATGTCGGGCTGCGTTTCGGCGGCCGCCTTGAAGCGGTTCTGCGCCTCGATCATCCGGTTGTAGTTCTCTTCCACCATCGCGTCCGCGCGCCCCGCCTCGATCACGCCGCCCTGCTCCAGCGCGGCCGCGTATTGCTGCCTGGCGGTGGGCAGTTCGCGGATCCGGGCATACATCGTCGGCTGCGTGTAGGCCGGTTCGTCGGCCTCGTTGTGGCCGTGGCGACGGTAGCCCACCAGGTCGATGAGCACGTCGGCCTGGAACTTCAGCCGGTACGCCATCGCCAGCCGCACCGCCGACAGGCACGCTGCCGGATCGTCGGCGTTGACATGGATGATCGGGATGTCGAATCCCTTGGCCAGGTCGGACGAGTAGCGCGTCGAGCGGGCGTCGACCGGATCGGTGGTGAAGCCGACCTGGTTGTTGGCGATCAGGTGCACCGTGCCGCCGGTGGTGTAGCCCGGCAGGCCGCAGAGATTGAGCGTTTCGGCCACCACGCCCTGGCCCGGGAAGGCCGCGTCGCCGTGGATCGAAATCGGCAGCGCCGCCAGCGGATCGAGCCGCATCGTGCGGCTGGTGCGGTCGGTCTGCTCGGCGCGCGTCCGTCCCACGATGACCGGATCGACGTACTCCAGATGGCTCGGATTGGAGAGCAGCGAAACGCGCACGGAACGCCCGTCGCGCGTCGTGTAGTCGCCATCGGCGCCGAGGTGGTACTTCACGTCGCCGGTGCCGCCTTCGAGCGCCGTGTCGCCCTTGGTGCCTTCGAATTCGGAGAGGATGCTGTCGTACGGCTTGCCGACGATGTGCGCCAGCACGTTGAGCCGCCCGCGGTGCGCCATCCCCACCGCCACGGTGCGCACCGACGACTGCGCCGCCAGCTCGATCGCCTCGTCGAGCATCGGCACCATCATGTCGACGCCTTCGATGGAGAACCGCTTGGCGCCGAAGTAGGCGTTGTGCAGGAACTTCTCCATCCCTTCCACCTGCGTCAGCCGGCCGAGCAGCGTGCGCGCTTCGTCGGGCGAGAGCGGCTTGCGGTACGTCCCGGATTCGATCTGCTGTCGGAGCCAGACGCGGCGTTCGTGCGACGCGAGGTGTTCGACTTCATAAGCAATGGTGCCGCAATACGTCTCGAGCAGATGCGGTAGCGCATCGGCCAGCGTCTCGCCGGGCACACCCAGGCGCAGCACCGACGCCGGAATCGAGGCCATGATCGCCGGCGTGAGGCCAAGGCTGGCGGGGTCCATCGCGGGGTCGCCGACCGGCGGCACACCGAGCGGATCGAGTCGCGCAGCGAGATGGCCATGCGTGCGGATGCTGCGGATCAGGCTCATCGCGGCGGCGACATGCGCCAGCGACGCGGTGTCGGGTGCGGCGACGGACCCCGTGGCGGCCGCCGTGATGCGCACTGGAGCGCTCACGGCCGCCGCCGCCGGCATCGTGATCCTCAGCGCGGCGAACACCTGGTCGTAGAACTGCGCTTCGCCCTGCAGCAGCTGATCCACCAACCGGAGAAAGCTCCCCGATTCGGCTCCCTGGATGACCCGATGATCATACGTGCTGGTCATCGTCATCACCTTGCCCACGCCGAGCTGTGCGGCGGCGTCGGCGTCGGCGAATTCCACCGGCAACGCAATGCTGCCGGTGGCGATGATGCTCCCCTGGCCCGGCATCAGGCGCGGCACCGAGGCCACCGTGCCGAGTCCGCCCGGATTGGTGAGCGTCATGGTGGCGCCGGCAAAGTCGTCGGGCATGAGGCGGTTCGCCCGCGCCTTGCTGACCAGCGTTTCGTACGCGGCGAGGAATTGCGCAAAGTCGAGTGTGTCGGCAGCGCGCAGCACCGGCACCACCAGGCCGCGCGTGCCGTCCTTCCGCTCCACGTCGACGGCAAGCCCCAGGTTGACATGCTCGGCGGGGAGCTTGTAGATGCTGCTGCCGCTCTCCAGCACCCCGGTACCCATCATCGGGAACTCGCGCGTCGCCTGCACCAGCGCCCACGCAATGAGGTGGGTGAACGACAGCTTCTCGCTGCGACCCGCCGCCTTGAGCGCGACATTGACCTGGCGTCGGCGTCCATCGAGCACGCCGACCGGCACTTCGCGGAAGCTGGTCGCCACCGGAATGGCAAGCGACGCGTTCATGTTCTGCGCCAGCCGGAGGGCAGGGCCGCTCAGCGCCACCGCGCGCTCGGGCACGGACACGTTGGCCGGCGCTGGCGCAGCATTGGGCGCCGTCGGACGGGGGGGGGCTTCCACCGGCACGGGCGATTGCGCTTCGAGCATCGCCTCGTACATCGCCTCGGCGGGGAGCGCGATTTCGGGTGCGTCTGAATCGTTCGATGCCACCGGGTACTCCACCAGAGTAGAACCTGAAGAAAGATAGCCGGGAGGTGGCGCCTACCCCTTAAGTTTGGCCCATGCTCACCGCACCTCCGGGGCGTCGCGCCGCCGTCGTGGCGGGGTTGCGCACTCCATTCGCCAAGGCCGGGACGGCACTCAGGGACGCCACCGGCCTCGACCTGGCGCGTCACTGCACCCGCGAACTGCTCTACCGGACCGAGCTGCCGGGCGACGAGGTCGACGAGATCATCTTCGGGCAGGTCATCCCCTCGCCGCTGGTGCCCAACGTGGCCCGCGAGGTGTCGCTGCTGCCGCAATTCCCCCGCACCATCCCCGCCTATACGCTCAACCGCGCCTGCTCCTCGGGCGCCCAGGCCATCTGCAACGCCGCCGATCAGATCATGGCCGGACACGCCGACGTGATCCTCGCCGGCGGTACCGAGTCGCTGTCGGACATTCCCATCCTGCACAGCCGGAAAGTGTCCGCCATCCTGATGGCGGCCGGGCGCGCAAAGTCGGTGGGCGAGCGCGTGGCGCTCTTCTCCCGCATTCGTCCGCGCGACCTCAAGCCCGTTTCGCCCGCCATCGCCGAGCCGAGCACCGGCGAGACGATGGGCGAGTCG
Source organism: uncultured Gemmatimonadales bacterium (assembly GCA_963697065.1). Taxonomy (GTDB): domain Bacteria; phylum Gemmatimonadota; class Gemmatimonadetes; order Gemmatimonadales; family GWC2-71-9; genus Palsa-1233. The sequence continues at coordinate 507,587 of CAVOMQ010000001.1, read as the reverse complement.
GCCGAAAAGATGGCCAAGGAGAACCGGATCACCCGCGAGGCGCAGGACGAGTACGCTCTGATGAGTCACCAGCGCGCCGCAGCGGCCACCGCCGACGGACGCCTCACCGCCGAAATCGCGCCGTGGTTCGGTGGCCGCGGTTACGACGAAGTGCTCTCCAGCGACAACCTGATCCGCAGCGACACCTCGCTCGACGCCCTCGCCAAGCTCAAGCCGGTGTTCGACCGCAGATACGGTTCGGTGACGGCCGGCAATTCGTCGCCGCTCACCGATGGTGCGTCGGTGACGCTGATCATGAGCGAGGCCAAGGCGCGGGCGCTGGGATTCCGGCCGCTGGCGGTGATCCGCAGCTACGCCGTCGCCGCGGTCGATCCCGGCTGGCAGCTGCTGATGGGGCCGGCCTTTGCCGTGCCGCTGGCGCTCAAGCGCGCCGGTATTGCCTGGGGCGACGTCGGCCTGATCGAGATCCACGAGGCGTTCGCCGCACAGGTGTTGTCCAACGTCCAAGCATGGGGCTCGCCGGCGTGGGCCAAGCGGCTCGGGTTGCCGCAGCCCACGGGTGAAGTGGACTGGAACCGTGCCAACGTGATGGGCGGTTCGATCGCGATCGGTCATCCGTTCGGCGCCACCGGATCGCGGCTGGTAACGTCGCTGGCGCACGAGATGGCGCGGCGCGAAGTGCAGTTCGGTCTGGTATCGATCTGCGCACAGGGGGGAATGGGGTTCGCGATGGTGCTGGAGCGGGTGCCATGAGCGCGTTCTCGGTCACCCAGCGCGCCGGCGTGGCGATCGTCACCTTCGATGCACCGGGCCAGTCGGTCAACACCCTCAGCAAGGCGGCGGGGTGGGAGCTCGACGAGTTGCTGCAGCGGCTCGAGGGCGACGAAGTGGTCAAGGCCATCGTGCTCCGCTCGGGCAAACCGGACTCGTTCATCGCCGGCGCCGACATCAACGAGTTCGCGGCGGCTCAGACGGTGGAAGAAGCGACACGCCTCTCGCGCGAGGCGCAGCTGCTGATGCAGCGCGTCGCCGACGCGCCCAAGCCGATCGTGGTGGCGATCCACGGCAGCTGCCTCGGCGGAGGACTCGAACTCTCGCTGGCGTGCGGCTACCGCGTCGCGAGTGATCACCACAAGACGCAACTCGGACTCCCCGAAACGCAGCTCGGCATCATTCCCGGCGCCGGTGGGTGCAGCCGCCTGCCGAGGCGGATCGGAGCCAGTGCTGCGCTGCAGATGATCCTCACGGCGCGCAATGAGCCGGCGAAGAAGGCGCTCCGACTCGGCCTGGTCGACGAAGTGGTGCCGGAGGCGATCCTGCTCGACATCGCCATCGACGCCGCCGAACGGATGGCGCGGGGGTGGAAGCCGTCGCGCCCTGGCCGCGGCATGGCGGCCGCGCTGCTCGACGGCAATCCGTTCGGTCGCATGGTGGTCTATCGCAAGGCGCGCGAATCGGTGATGCAGAAGACCGGCGGGCATTACCCGGCGCCGCTCCGCGCCATCGATGTCGTCCGCACCTCGCTCGAATCCGGCATGACGCATGGACTCGCCGCTGAGTCGCAGGCGTTCGGCGAACTGGCGATGACCGACGTGTCGCGCCGGCTGATCGAGGTCTTCTTTGCCACGACGGCACTCAAGAAGGACAACGGCGTGCCGGCGGGGATGGGGCGCGCGCAGCCGGTGCGCCGATTGGGCGTGGTGGGTGGCGGATTCATGGGCGCCGGCATCGCTGGTACGGCGGCGCTCCGGGCCGGCGTCGAGGCGCGGCTCAAGGATGCCGACCTGGTGCGCGTGGGGCGCGGCCTCAAGGCGGCGACGGACATCCTCTCGGCGCAGCTTTCCCGCGGGCGGATGACGCGCTACGAATTCGACCGCAAGCGCGCCTACCTGAGCGGCACCGCATCGTGGGACGGCTTTGCCGGCGCCGACCTGGTGATCGAAGCGGTCTTCGAGGATCTCGCCACCAAGCAGCAGGTCTTTGCCGAACTCTCCGCGGTGGTGCCGCCGTCGACGGTGCTGGCCAGCAACACCTCGACGCTGCCGATCAACGAGATCGCCGCCGCGGCGAGCCACCCCGAGCGAGTGCTCGGCATGCACTTCTTCTCGCCGGTCGAGAAGATGCCGCTGCTCGAAGTGATTCCCACCGAGCACACCTCGGCCGACGCCATCGTCACCGCGGTGCAATTCGGCCGCCGCATGGGAAAGACCGTCATCGTGGCGGCCGATTCGCCCGGGTTCTGGGTCAACCGCATCCTGATTCCGTACCTCAACGAGGCCGGTCACCTGCTGGAAGAAGGCGTGCCGATCGACGCCATCGATCGCGCCATGACCCGCTGGGGATTTCCGGTGGGGCCGCTGGCACTGCTCGATCAGGTGGGGCTCGACGTGGCCGAAAAGGCCGGCAAGGCGATGCATCAGGCGCTGGGAGATCGGCTGGCGCCGTCGCGGGTCATCGCGGTGATGCGCGCCGACGGCCGCATGGGACGGAAGAACGAGCGCGGCTTCTATTTCTATCGCGACGCCAAGACATCAGGTGCCGATGCCAGTGTCTTCACGCTGCTTGGTGTGCGGCAGGGGACGGAGTCGGATGCGCAACGGATCGAGGACCGGCTCGTGTTCGCGATGCTGAACGAGGCGGCGTTGGCGATGAGTGAAGGCGTGGTGCGCGTTCCGCGTGACGGCGACATCGGTGCGTTGTTCGGCATCGGCTACCCGGCGTTCCGGGGCGGACCGCTGCGGACGCTCGACGCCATCGGGGCCACCGAGGTCGTGGCGCGGCTGGAGAAACTCGCCGCGGCGCACGGCCCCCGTTTCAACCCGGCATCCGTTCTCGATGAAATGGCGCGCACCGGCCAGCGCTGGTACGAGAGCGACCGCGCCAGCGGAGGACTTCGCTGACCCCGTCGCGACAGCGGGCGCTGCTGGCGTTTCTGGTGGTCGCCGTGTTGGTGTGGTGGCGGGCGCGTGCGGGGGGCTTCTTCTTCATCGTCGGCATGGAAGGTTCGGCGTCGGCCAATCTGGGGCCGGTGCTGCCGGCGTTCTGTGCCGGCACCAGCGCCGCGCTCATGTTGTCCATTGCCGACGCGGCCGCGGGACCGTGGGCAGGCGTCGCGGCGGCATTCGCGTTGGCGGCGCTTCCCGGCTTCGTCGCGCTGCATCGCGATTCGCTGGTCGGGCCGCCGCTCCTCACACTGACCCTGCTCATGCTCGCCGTCATGCTGCACGCCCCGCGGTTCTCGCTGGCCTACGGCACACTGGCCGCGACGGCGGCGGCGTTCGTCTCGCCGCAGGCCATCGGCCTGCCGGTCGGTGCGGCGGTCTGGGCGCTGGTGCAGCGCTCGCAGCCCACCAGCATGCGGCGCCGAGCCATGCTGGCGGTGCTGCCGTTGCTGGTGGCGGTCGTGCTGTTGCGGCTCAACGCCACGCGGTGGCTGGGCGGGAGCGCCCTGGGGTGGCGCGGCCAGCTCGACAGGGTCGGTGCCGCGGCGGCCAAGTTGCTCAGCACCCAGCTGGCGCCGGCGATCGCGGCCGTGACGCTCCGCGAGGTCGTCGCGGTAGCAACCGTGGTGCTTGGTGTCGTGGTGGTCGGCCGGGCGTGGATACGGGTGGCGCGTCCGCTGCCGGATGCGTCGCTGCTGCGGCGACTCTACCCCGCGTGCACGGTCCTCGCGGTGACGTACTTCGGCGGCGTCGTGGTGCGGACCCTGCTGGTGCGGGGCGCGCCGGAGCCTGATCTGCTGTCGCTGCTGCCGCTGGCGGCGGTGGGCGTGCTGGCGGTGATCTGCAGTATCGCGCTGCTGTGGCGGTTCTGGCCCCTGTGGCAACGGACGGCGGCGGTGGTGATTCTGTTGTGGTGGGGGCAGGCGGCGGTCAGGGGGTAGGGGGCCGAAAGATCCAGGGCCCGGACGGGCAGAGTGGGGCGGTCGGTGCGCAAAGTTCGGCGGTCGGTGTCAGGAGCGGGTCGGTGAGGGCGCGAACCCGCTCGGTCGCAGCGCAGACCTCGGCGGTCGTAACGCAGACCTGGTCGGTCGTAACGCAGACCTGCTCGGTCGTAACGCAGACCTGGTCGGTCGTAACGCAGACCTGGTCGGTCGCAGCGCAGACCTCGGCGGTCGTAACGCAGACCTGGTCGGTCGTAACGCAGACCTGGCTCGGTCGTAACGCAGACCTGGTCGGTCGTAACGCAAACTTGGTCAGTCGTAACGCAAACTTGGTCAGTCGTAACGCAGACCTGGTCGGTCGTAACGCAGACCTGGTCGGTCGTGACGCAAACCTGGCCGGTCGTAGGAGTGAGTTCGACGGTCGGCGGGCAGAGTCGGTCGGTGACGGCGCAGACTCCGGGAGTGGCTGGATGGGCCTGTCCCGATTTTTGTGAGTGCGCCGGGATTACCGCGTCACGGTGAAGCGGTCGGGGTACAGGATTGCAAACTGGTTCATCGCCGCTTACGAGTCCGGGGCGGGGTTGCGCCAGCGGCGCGTGATGTTGCGCAGCACGAGGTACGGCAATTCCGTCGCCGCGTCGGGGCTGGGGAAGTGGCCCCGCGTCTTGAGGAGAGGGCGTGTCGTTTTCTCTGTGTATGAGCCAGTGCGATTCATTCCGCCGGCACCCGCTCGGCCAAGGCCTTCGTGATCTGGGCAAACAGGCCGTCCGCTCCCCGGATCTCCTTCGGGCGCCCGCACCCGGCCAGCAACTGGTCCAGCAGCTTCGGATCGAACGTCATCGCCATCCTCCTCCCCAAGAATGGCGCTCACACACAGATCCCGACAGGTCCCCGTACCGTCATCAGGCGGCGAACATTTCCTGGAGCACGGCCAGTGCCTGACCGACCACCGCCGGTGACAGCCGCCCGAGACGGCGTTGAAACCGATCGCGATCCACACTGCGGATTTGATCGAGAACGACGTGACCACGGCGCTTGCCGAACCGGCACGCGATCCGGAACGGGTACGGGTGCCCCCCGGTGGTCATCGGAGCAACGATGAGAGTCTGCCAGTGCCCGTTGAGTTCGTCCGGCGACACCACCAGGCACGGGCGAGTCTTGCGGATCTCCCGGCCTCGCACCGGTTCGAGTTCGACCAGATAGACCTCGCCACGCTGCACCCGACCCGCTATTCCCATTCCCACTGCTCCGCATCGAACCTGGTGGAAGATCCGCCGATCAGTGGGCGATCATCCCCGCACTCGTGTCCAAGTCGGGCGGCTTCGGCCCAGCCAGCACGAGGAAGCGTCGCGGAGGCGATCATGATGCCACCTTCCCGGACCTGGAGCTCGACCTCTTCCGTCAAACCGGCCTCAAGAATGAGCGGCTTCGGGAGGCGCACGCCGCGAGAGTTGCCAATCTGCACGAGCCGAGTCTTCATGAGGACGCTCCGGTAGGTAGTTACAACGTAACTACGCTCCATCGCGCGGGTCAACCAGCCGGTAGCGGACCTGCACTTCAGCCAGATAGCTGCGGCCGGAATGATGCTCGGCCTCAGCGCGTGAGGCTCGGCGGCGCCCGCTCAGCCGCCCGTCTGCTCAATCCCGTCCCGGATTGCCGCTTCGAGAATGTCGACGTCGATGTTGCTCAGCGTCCCGAACTTGATGCAGTAGCCCGTCACGCTGGCTTTGCCGAGCTTCTTGCCGTACCTCGCAGCCAGGTACTTCTTGTCCTCGAGGCCCATGATGTAGATGGAGATTCCTGTCGTGTTTGCGCTCATGCCGATCTGATAGAACGGTCTCGTACTTCCATCGGCGTACTTCTGCGTCTGGAGTCCGTACCCGATGTTCGGGTTGGAGATCGTTCGACCGCTCTTGTCCTTGCCATCGAGGAACCACAGCCGACAGCCCGGCATCAACCCCAGGATGATGCCGTGCAGCGTTTCCATGTCGTGGTGTTTGCGCTCTGGTTGGGCGGCGATGTAGGCCGCGATCTCCTTCTGCACGTTCATCTCACATTCCCTTGCTGGACTCGCGCTCGCGGCAAGCGCGTTCTCGAATTGCCACCGGAAGGTCTCGAACAGAAGACTCACCCGGCGGGCGGATTGGCATGCTCAGGCCGGGACACACGTCAGGCGAACCGCGTCCTCGCCAACGCGATCGCTGGCAATGATGCGGAGCGGTGGCCTGGCGCCGGCAAAGTACGGCTTGCCGCCGCCAAGCACGAAGGGGCGGAAGTAGAGACGATACTCGTCGATGAGACCGAGGTCGGTGAGGCTCGCCGCCAGGGACGGCCCCGCGACGTCGATCTCACCCTCGATGTCCATCTTCAGTCTGCGCACGAACGCGTCGATGTCCTCCTCGACGAGTGTGGCGTTCGCGCCGACCGACTTCAGGGTACGTGAGACGACCCATTTCGGCTGCGCCCGCCACACCGCCGCGAAGTCGTGGTCGCCCGCATCCCATTCCGGGCGGTCCTCGTCCCAGTAGCGCATGATCTCGTAGATCCGGCGACCGTACAAGGCGCCGGCCAGGCCGCGGACGTGATCCGTGAAATGACGGCCCAGCGCAACACCCGGCGGAGGCAGCTCCAGCTTGCCTGCGACGCCATCGACGTAGCCGTCGAGGGACTGCATCATGGCGAAAACGAGCTTACCCATGCCCTCACACCTCCGCACAGATGTCCGACAGGATCTCGCAAGGTACTTAGTCTTGTGCGGTTTTCATCCCCGGCGACTGCACGCTATCCTTTTGGCGCACCCCTGAACAGGACTGCGAGGCCCAGGATGTCGAGGTCGCCCGTTGTCACCTTCCATCGGCTGTCACGCGTCTCACTCCTGATGCTGCCGCTGCTTGCCGCTGCGTCGGTACGCACGCCGGTCGCACCTTCCCTGCTCGCCGGCCTCGAGTGGCGCAACATCGGTCCGTTCCGCGCTGGCCGCGTGAGCGCCGTCACCGGAGCGGTCGGGCAGCCGGGTGTGTTTTACATGGGGCTGCCGATTGGTGGCGTCTGGAAGACGACGAGTGCCGGCGTAACCTGGTTTCCGGTCTTTGATGACGTCAAGGATGTGTCGTCGATCGGCTCGGTCGAAGTGGCGCCGTCGGACCCCAATATTGTGTACGTCGGAAGCGGCGGCGTCAACGAGGGTGACGGCGTGTACAAGTCGACCGACGCCGGCAAGACCTGGCAGCACCTCGGCATGGAACAGACTCGCGCCATTCCCTTGATGCTGGTCGATCCCCGGAATCCCGACGTCGTGATCATGGCGGCGCTGGGAAGCGCTCGCACGGCCGATGGCAATCGTGGCGTGTTTCGCACCACGGACGGCGGCAGGAACTGGACACGAACGCTCTACGTCGACAGCCTGACGGGCGCCGAGAATCTGGCGTGGGCATTCGATCATCCTGACGTGATGCTCGCGACCACGATCCGCCGAGGGGGCGGTGGCGGACGTGGCGGCAGGGCGACGGGCGGTGGCGCGGGTGGCCCGGCCGTCGGCACCGGCACCAATCTCTACAAGTCAACCGATGAAGGTGTCACCTGGAAGGAACTGTCCGGCAACGGATTGCCGACACCGCTGACGGGACGGGTGAGTGTCGCGATTGCGATGCACACCAATGCGCAGCGGATGTTCCTCATCGGCACGTTCGGACTGTATCGGTCGGATGACGGCGGCAACTCGTGGCGCCGCATGGCGGCCAAGGATGGCCGCATCGCGAATGGACAGGGCAACTACACGTCGGGCGTGTGGGTCAACACCAGCAATCCCGACATCGTGTATACCATCGCGACGGCGGCATTCATCTCCACCGACGGCGGCGAGACGTTCACCGGGTGGAAGGGCGCGCCGGGCGGCGATGATCCGCAGGTGCTCTGGCTCGATCCGACGGACGGAAAGCGGATGTTCATGGGGCTCGACCAGGGCGGCACGATATCGCAGGACGGCGGCGACAACTGGAGCCTCTGGTACAACCAGCCGACGGCGCAGATCTACCACATCTCAGTGGACAACTCCTGGCCGTACTGGATCTACGGCACGCAGCAGGACGCCTGTGCCATTGCCGTTCGTCCTCGGGGCGATCTGGGAGAGATCACGATGCTCGATTGGCTGCCCAATCCCGGCAACGAACGGGGGCCGATCGTGGCTGATCCCCTCAATCCGAAGATCATCTACGCGACCAACCTGACCGCCGGCATCATGAAAATCACCTACCCCAGCGGGCAGTGGATGAACATTTCCCCGAACGTCGACACGGCGCTCGGGCTTCGCTGGAACAACGAAAACCCGCTGGTCTTCAACGCCACCAACCCGCATGAGTTGTTCGCCGGCTTTCAATACGTGATGGCAACCACCGACGGCGGTATGCACTGGCGCAGGATCTCTCCCGATCTGGGGGTTGCCAAAGGGGGCGAGGCGCCGGCGCCGGGACGCGGGGGCGTGGGCGCGGCGCCAGGCGGCAGGGGCGGCAGGGGGGGCGGTGCCGGTGGGACCATCAACGCGATGTCCTCGTCGCCTGTGGCGCCCGGAGTCCTCTGGGTCGGCACCAGCAACGGCCTGATCTGGCTGACGCGGGATCATGGCGCGACATGGCTGGATGTCTCGATTCCCGAGGTCAGAGGCCCGATCTCGTCGCTCGACGCGTCGCATCTCGATGCCGCAACGGTGTATGTGGCGCTCCGTGCCGCCGGCGAAACGACGCCGTCCTTCTATCGCACCCACGACGATGGCCGGACCTGGACGAAGATCGTCAACGGCATGCGCACGGACCAGATCAGCGGCAGCTACGCCCATGTGATTCGCGCCGACCCGAAGAAGGCGGGATTGCTGTACGCCGGCACGGAAAGCTCGATGTATGTCTCGTTCGATGACGGCGACAACTGGCAGTCGCTGATGCTGAATCTCCCGAACACGTCGTACCGCGACATCGTCGTCAAGGACAACGATCTCATCGTCGCCACCTACGGCCGCGGCATCTGGATTCTCGATGACATCTCGCCGCTCCGGCAGATCACGCCGGCGATCGCGGCGGAACCGGCGCATCTCTTCAAGCCGGGTGATGCCATCCGGGTGCGCCGCGAGATGAACGAAGACACGCCGTTCCCGCCGGAAGTGCCGCACGCATTGAATCCTCCCGTCGGTGCGATCATCTACTACTCACTCGGCAAGCGGCCCACCGGCGACATCACGCTGCAGGTTCTCGACGCTGCGGGCAACGTGGTGCGGCATTACTCCAGTGCACCAATGCCACCGGACACGAATCCATCGCCGCAGGTGCCACCCTATTGGCTCAAGGTTCCGGAGCCCCTGCCGACCGCGATCGGAACGAACCGGATCAACTGGGACATCCGGTACGACGATCCCCCCGCGTTCAGCCACAGCATGGACCCGTATTACACCCTGAATGCGGTACCGGGGGAGACGGTGTACCACCCGGAAGGCCCGCTCGCGCTGCCGGGCGTGTACACGGTCAGGCTCACGGTCGATGGCAGGAGCTACACGCAGACCGTGACCGTCCGCAACGATCCCCGTTCGCCGGCGACACTGGCGGATCTCCAGGCGCAGCACGATCTGCAGATGAAGCTGTACAACGGCGCCGGGGAGGCGTGGGACGGGTGGCTCCAGGTTGCCGCGATGCGGCAGACGGTCGCCGATGTAGCGCGCGGCAATCCGCCCGCCGAAGTCGCCACGGCTGCGGCCGCGCTCGACGCGGTACTGGCGCGCGTCGGTGGCGTTCCGGGAATCGTCGACAATACTCGCGGCAATGCGTTCCGCGAGCCGCTCCCTCCCAACTTTGCGGCGATCAATGGCAGGGAGGGTGGCGAAGGCGTCCTGTTCTCGATGAACGGCCAGCTCCGGACCAACGATTTCGGTGACATGGCGCCCACCGCACCGATGCTGCGCGGCTGGGTCCACGTCTGCACCGACCTGCGGAGTGCCGTCACGGCGTGGCGCGCGATCAACGACCACGATCTCGTCGCGTTCAATGCCGTGCTGGCGCGCAACAATCTCCGGCCGATCGCCGCCGCCGCGCCGGCGCTGCCGATGCCGGTGTGCGTCCCCTCCGCCGTTCCGCCGGCGGCCGGGGCCGGCCGAGGGGGGCCGGTGCCGTAGGAGCCCACGGCTCGGTTTCAAGCGCGCCTTCGAGGCGCTGACGCCGGGGCGACGAGGCCGTGACACCGGTGCAGTCGTTCGACAAACAACACCTCGTGGCGGCCGAACCGCGTTGGCCTCGGCGGCAGCAGGCGCGTATCAGACCCCGATGATCTCGTTGAGGCCTTCGACGACGACAGCCAGTTCTTCCACCGACATTTTCGCGAGCCGCTTTCCTATCCGCTCGACCGACAGCGTACGAATCTGATTGATCTTGACCCACGAACGCTTGGGCAACGCGGCGGATGTCAGTTCGAGGGTGAGCGGAAACCCGGCCCGTTGCGGCTGGCTTGTCAGAGCCATCGCGATGACCGTGCCTGATCGTTCGTTGAAGACGTCCTGGCTGAGAACCAGCACCGGCCGCATTCCGGCTTGTTCCCGCCCGCGCGTGGGATCGAGATCGGCCCAGCGGATCTCCCCTCTCAGTATGCGGGCCATGTGTCCGCATCGGCGCCGAGGCCCTCATCCGCGAGGGCCTGCTCTGCTGCCGGGTCGAGCTTGGCGCACTCGGCCGCGAGGCGGCGATGCTCCAATCGCTCGAGCTTTTCCATCACTGCGGCTTCAATCGCCTGACTGCGGTTGGGGAAGAGGCCCCCATTCACCACGCGGTCGAGGCGAGTCAGCACCGGGCCGTCCAGCGTGACGGCAATCTTGGCCTTTGCCATGGCATCCTCCGTGGTATGATGATACGTCATACCGGAAGACGCTCGCAAGGCCCGCCTGCGAGGGTCTTCCCTTGGCCCTGCCGCCGAAGCCGCCCAGGCCCCCAGCCACTCCCCACATCCCGCACTTTCCAGCCCCCCTCGGCGTAATCCCGTGACGACAACCACCCCACACCCACCGACCATCGTGGCGTGTCCACCGCCGCCACGGATGCATCAGCCGATCCCATTACCGCGCACACCGCCCTGGTCCACCGCCTGGGCGGCGCAGCCTGCGTCGTCCCGGTCCCCGCCGAGCCCGCGGGCCCGCTGACCGAAGTTGGCGCCCTCGCCGGCCTGCCGGTCTGGAGCCTGGGCCCCGCCGCTCGCGACCTCCCGCCCCTCGCCCGCCGGCTCGCGCGCCGCGGGCAGATCGGCGTCCTCCTCGCCGACGACCCCGCACACCAACGGCGCCTCGTCGCCGTCACCGTCGATCCGGTGCGCACCGCGACATTTCCCCTTGCCGCCCTCGACGCCCTCCCCCTGCTGCGGCTCGCCGATGCCGCCCGCCGCCCCGCCGCCACCCTGCTCGAACAGGCGCTGGCCTTTGGCGACGCCGTCGACCTTGACGCCGCCGGCCGCCGCACCTTCCGCCTCCTGCACCAGCTGATTGCGAACGCTGTGGACACGCTCCCCACCCGCGTCGCCGCCGACGAGCGCCGCGCGTGGGCGCTGATCCAGGTCACCCGCCTCCTCTTTCTCCGCTTCGTCGAATCGGAAGGGTGGCTCGACGGCAACCGCCGCTTCCTCGCCGAGCAGCTCGATCGCTGCCTCCGCGCCGGGCGCGATCCCACCCGGCATCTGCTCCATCCGCTCTTCTTCGGCACGCTCAACAGGGCGTGGATCGATCGGTCGCGCTTTGCCCGCGGCTTCGGTGCGGTGCCGTTCCTCAACGGCGGGTTGTTCGAGCCGCATCCGGTGGAGCGGCATCACAAGCTGCACCTCCCCGCGTCGTTCTGGATCGACGCGTTCGCCGCACTCGTCGATCGCGTCGACGTCACCCTCGACGCCGCCGACCGCGCGGGACGGGTGACACCGGAACTGCTGGGCCGTGTCTTCGAAGGAGTGATGGATCCGGAAGAGCGGCACGATGCGGGCAGTTTCTTCACGCCACCGGCCCTGGTCGATGAAGTGCTACGCCACACGCTCGCCGCGCACCTCGCCCTTCGCACCGGTCGGCGCGAGAACGATCTGTACGACGCGCTCGACGCCCCCGACAGCGCAGCTGCAACGGCTCCTCCTCGACATCACCGTGCTCGACCCCGCCGCCGGTTCGGGAGCATTCCTCGTCGGCGCGCTTGCGTTGCTGCACGGCCCGGGGCCGCGGCGCCCGGCCCGGGTGCGGCATCTGGTGCAGCGGCGGCTCTTCGGCGTCGATCGCCACCCGGGTGCGGTGCGTCTCGCCGAACTCCGCCTCTGGCTCGAGGTGTTGCGCGCCTGGCGCGGGTCAGACGCCGGCGCGTTGCCACCGCTCCCCAACCTCGATGTCACCATCCGCGCCGGTGACGCGCTGCTCGATCCGGTCGGCGAGACGTCGCTCGCGGTGAAGGCGGCGCGGCGCATCGGTGTGCCGCAGCGTGCTGTCGCCGGCTCGCGAGGTGCCGCGAAGCGGAGCGCGCTGAACGCTCGGGCGCGCCGCCGAGCGGGAGGTGATGGCGGAGTTGTTGATGGAACGCGAGCGCGCGGTGGAGCGCCGTATCGCGCTGGAGTTGGAGCGCGCGCGACAGCCTCGCCTCTTTGGCGGCCGTCCGCCGCTCGATGCCGCTGCACGTCACCGCCTCCGGGAGTGGCGGGCCGAGCGGCGCGACCTGCGCCGGCAGCGGCGGCTGGTGCTGCGCGATGCGTCGTCGGCGCCATTCGCGCTGGTGTTGCGTTCGCCTCCGCCATGGCGCGCCGTGGCGGCTTCGACCTGGTGGTGGGCAATCCGCCGTGGGTGCGGGCCGAACGGATTCCGCCCGCTGTCCGCGAGCAATTGGGCGCGCGCTATCGCTGGTGGCGCGGCGGCAGCGGCCGCGGCTGGCGGCACCTGCCGGACCTATCGGTGGCATTCGTCGAACGCAGCTTCCGGCTGCTCGCTCCCGGCGGCACGCTGGCACTGCTCGTTCCCGCCAAGCTCGCCACCGCCGGATACGCCTCGGCGTGTCGCGCAGCGCTCGCCGACCAGACCACGATCCATGCGGTGGCCGATCTGGCAAACGATCCGCTGGCGAGCTTCGACGCGACGGCGTATCCGTTGGCGCTGATCGCCAGCCGCACCGCTCCGGCGCCGGATCACGAGGTGCGGCTCGCCCTGCCACCAATGCGCCGCGCCAGCCGCAGCGTGAGTGGCGGCGCGCCACGCGCTGGACGCTTGCCGCGCCGGCGGAGCAGCAACTGGTGGCGCGACTCCGGGAGGCGCATCCGACGTTGGCGGAAGCGGTGGTGCTGCAGCTTGGCGTCAAGACCGGCGCGAACAGTGTCTTTGTCGACCCGCCGATGTCACTCGAACCGTGGTGCCGCCCGGCGGTCAGCGGCCGGGATGTCAAGCCGTTCCGCGCCACGCCGGGCGCTCGGCTCCTCTGGCCTGCCGACGCGCGCGGCAATCCGCTGGCGACGTTGCCGCGCTTTGTTGCGGAGTACCTGGCGCAACACGACGTGGCGCTGCGACGCCGAGCGGACTATCACGGTGGACCGCACTGGCAACTGTTTCGCACTCACGCGGCGACCGCGCCGCACCGCGTGGTGTGGCGCGATCTTGCCCGCGAACTCACCGCCGCAGTGCTCGATGATCCCGACGCAGTGCCGCTCAACAGCTGCTACGTGGCGGCGATGCCGTCGGCTGAGCAGGCACTGGCGCTCGCCGCTTGGCTCAACTGTCGCTGGATCCGGCGTATCGCGAAGCTCGCGGCAGAGCCGGCCCAGGGCGGTTGCGCGCGCTTCGGGGCGCGGGCCACCGGCGCGGTGCCGCTGCCGGCGGGGGTGCTCAGCGATGCGCGCCTCACCGGGTGCGCGGCCGAGGGTGCGACGAGGGACGTACAGGAAGCAATCGATCTTCGCGCTGCGGAGTTGTTGGGCCTCGACCGCGATGACCGGCATCTCCTCTTGTCCGCCCCGAATCATTGATCCCGGAGGCCCGCACACTCGTTGTCTTCGAAGCGCCTCCCCACCCGCTGTGCAAACTTGTCGCGCACTGCCGGATTGACCACGGCGGTTCATATCGCTCAAAACGGCTCAACAGCCTGGGGCGCTGGCATGTAGAGAATTTGCACCTCGCTGTCGGATCCTACTCGTTGCGCCGCCCAATAGGGCTCGTGCCCGACCTCGTCCCCCGAGTCGAAGACCATGATAGGCGCGAATCGCTTGGCCAACGCCCACTCACACTGGTCGCCCACACCGTCATGATCGTTGTCGTCCTCACTTACACCATCAAAGCAATACGTAGGTGAGAAGATCGTCGTATCGAACGGTGCTCATTGGCGTTCTCCCAGGTGTCTGAAATGGAAACGTGTACCGCGCATACTCGCCCCTCACGGCGTGGTAAGCAATCAGTCTGGTGACCGATCCGAGACCTAGTGCCGCGGGCTAGCTCTCTTCTGCCACTGAAGCACCGCGCGCCGCGATTATCGCGGACGGCGCGAGACACAAGCGGCGAACGCTCTGGTGATCTTGTGGCCATCATGATGACCGAGTACGTCGGGCTCGATCGGGAGTCGCGCGCCTCAGTTCAGGGACGTGGGCGCTACCCGGTGGCCTGCTCCAGTCGAGTCATGGGATTCGGCCGTTGTGGGTTGAGCCGTCAACCGCGTCGGGAGTCGAGGCGACCGCAACTCGCCCGCCCGCCACTGGTGCCGCCCTCGCGCTCGTGCGATGCTTCACCCAAAGGGGCGCGCGCATGTGGTTCTTTTCAGCGACGAAGAGCGGATGCTGGGCGACGCCGTGCGCCAGTTCGCCACCGCCGAGCTGGCGCCGAAGATCGAGCAGCTCGACGCCGAGGAGGGGTTCAACCGCGGCGCCTTCCGCGCCATGGGCGACCTCGGCCTCCTCGGCATCACCGTCTCCGCCGCCGACGGCGGGGCGGGGATGGGTGCCGTGGCGGCGACGATCGCCATGGAGGAGATGGGCGCGGTCGACGCGTCGACCACGCTCTCGTACCTGGCCCATGCCATCCTCTGTGTCAACCAGATCGGCGCCAACGGCACCGCCGACCAGAAGGCGCGGTTGCTGCCCAAGCTGCTGAGCGGTGAATGGATCGGCGCCATGGGGATGACCGAACCCGGCGCCGGCTCTGACGCCATCGGGATGACCACCCGGGCCGAGAAGCAGGACGATCACTACCTCGTCAACGGCACCAAGACCTTCATCACCAACGGCACCGAGAGCGATGTCGTCTATCTCTACGCGCGCACCGGCACCCGCCGCCAGGATATCTCGACGTTCCTGATCGAACGCGGCATGCCGGGCTTCTCGACCGGCAAGAAGTTCTCCAAGATGGGCATGCGCGCGTCGCCCACCAGCGAGCTGGTGTTCGACAACTGCCGGGTGCCCGAGGCGAATCGCGTCGGCAAGGAAAACGGCAGTGTCGCGATGATGATGAAGAACCTCGACCTCGAGCGGGTCACCATCGCCGGCATCTCGCTGGGCCTGGCGCGCGCCGCGCTCGATACTGCCACCAATTACGCCCGCGAGCGGCGGCAGTTCGGCAAGCCGATCGGCTCGTTCCAGCAGATCCAGGAGCGGCTCACCGAAGGCGCGGCTTGGTACGAGGCGTGTCGAGCGCTGACGTATCAGGCGGCGAAGATGTGGGATCTCGGCCTGCTCGCCGGGCGCGAATCGGCGATGATGGCGGCCAAGGCCAAGCTGCAGAGCGCGCAGATGGCCACCAGGGTGACGCTCGACATGATCCAGGTGATGGGCGGCTACGGCTACATGCGCGAGTTCGCGGTGGAGCGCTACATGCGCGACGCCAAGCTGATGGAGATCGGCGCGGGAACCAATGAAATCCTGCGATTGATCATCGCGCGCCACATGCTGGGCGACGACGTGATGCGCATCGGCGTACCGGCGCAGAAGTGAAGCCGACGGCGGCGAGGTGGGCCCGACTCGCCGTCGTGATGGCGCCGCTGCTCCTTGGCGGTGGCGCCGGGGCCGACCGCCAACCGGCGCCGCGGTGGCCGGTACTCGACAAGGCCGCCGTGCTGGCCCGGCAGCGTTGGTGGGACAATCGCGACTGGCGCTGGTACGACGCCAACATCCCGTTCTTCGAGTCGCCCGATACCGCCATCGATGCCACGTATTACTACCGCTGGCAGCTGATCACCCGGCATCTCACCTACGGCTCACCGCAATCCGGCTACACCTTTTCCGAGTTCATCGACCGGCCGTTCTGGTCGGGGACGTTCGGCGCCATCTCCTGCCCGGTGGGCCACCAGATGTACGAGCTGCGCTGGCTCAAGGACCGCCGCGTCGTGAAGGACTTTGCCCACTACTGGTTCGACACGCCCGGTGCGCAGCCCAGGAGCTACAGCAACTGGTACGGTGACGCCGTGTGGGCCACCTATCTCGTCAACGGCGATCGCGCCTACCTGCGCAGCCTCTTGCCCGACATGGAGCAGCAGTACGCCGGCTGGATGGCCGAGCGTTGGGACAGCACCAGGCAGATGTTCCACTGGGACGGCTTGCACGACGGGATGGAAGAGAACATCAACAGCCGCCTCACCACCGATCCGGGATCCGGCGCCGACGGTTACCGGCCGACGTTGAACAGCTACCTGTACGCCGACGCGCGAGCGATCGCCAACGCGGCGGCACTCTTCGGTGATTCGGCGGCGTCGCGCGAGTTCTCGGCTCGTGCGGCGAGCCTCAAGGCGCACGTCGAAGCGCAGCTCTGGGATCCGACCCGCGACTTCTTCTTCCATCAGTTCGCACACGACGAGAAGGATGGCATCATCGCCGGGTCGCTCACCTACCGGAGCGGCCCGTACGCCGGGAACCCGCACGGCCGGGAGGAGATCGGCTACGTCCCGTGGCAGTTCGAGCTGCCGGATTCCGGCTACGCCTCGGCCTGGCGCTTTCTGATGGACACGGCGTATTTCGCGGCGCCGTTCGGCCCCACCACCGTCGAGCGCCACGATCCGCAGTTCGAGATCGCCGACCGCTGCTGTGTCTGGAGCGGCAACGAATGGCCCTACGCCACGTCGCAGACGCTGGTGGCGATGGCCAACCTCCTCGACGACTACCACCAGCGCGTCGTGACGCGTGCCGATTACGATCGCCTCTTCGAGACCTACACGCGCGACCAGCGCAAGGCCGGACGGCCGTACATCGCCGAGAATGCCAACCCGGACAATGGATCGTGGCGGAGCGGCGACACCTTCGATCACAGCGAGGACTATTTCCATTCGGAATACGTCAATCTGGTGATCACCGGCGTCGTGGGCCTCCGCCCGCGGGCCGACGATTCGGTGGAAGTGGCACCGCTGGCACCTGACGGTTGGCGCTACTTCGCGCTCGACGACGTGGCGTATCACGGGCATGAGCTCGCCATCGTCTGGGACCGCGACGGCACGCGCTACGGTTATGGCGCGGGGTTGAGCATCATCGCCGACGGCCGGGTGATCGGCCACTCGCCCACGTTGACGCGCCTTGTCGCATTCCTCGGCCCTGCCCGCCAATTGCCCCCGCCGCCCCGCCCGGTGGACCTCGCCGTCAACAACGGCCGCACAGCGTTTCCGGTCGTCGCCGCGAGCTACACCGCGCCGGGAACCGCGGCGAGCAACCTCGTCGACGGCAACTACTGGTACAACACCGATCCCCCCAATCGCTGGACGACCGACCGGCTCGCCGCACCGCGCCGATTCGGTGACAATCGACTTCGGCGCCCCGCGTGTGCTCGATTCGGTGCAACTCTACATTCTCGACGACTCCACCGGCGTGCGCGCGCCGGCGTCGTACCGGCTTGCCGTCTGGCGCAACCGCGCGTGGCTGCCTCTTGCTGGCGAGCGTCGCACTCCGGCCCGGCCAGAAGGACATCGCGCCAACACCGTGTCGTTCGCGCCGGTGAGTGCTTCACGGTTGCTGGTGGTGCTGCTGCCGCAGCCCGGTGCGGCGGTGGGCATGACCGAAGTCGAGGCGTGGGGCAACGGATCGCACGCCGCTTGCTGCTCCGACCGCGGCGTCGCCCGACCTTGCCTGGGGTGCCCGGGCGTCGGCGTCGTTCACCTCGCGCTACGACAGCGTCTCCGAGATCAACGACATGGTGGTGGCATTCAGCCGCTACTCGCGCAACCGCTGGACGTCGTACGGCTCGCCGAACGCGACTGATTGGGTCCAACTGGACTTGCCGGCGGCGCAGCTGGTGTCGCGGGTCGAGCTCGACCTCTGGGGCGACGGTGGCGGCACCCGGGCGCCGAAGCGCTACACGGTGCAGTACCGGAGTGGCACGGATTGGGTCGACGCGCGAGTATTGTCGCAGGTGCCGGTGGTGCCGCAGGTCTCGTCGGCGAATACCGTGACGATCGCGCCGGTGTCGACAACCGGGATCCGCGTCGTTTTCGAGCCCGACGCGCCGGCGGCCGTCGGTGTCACCGAGGTCATCATCCGCGGGGAGAACTGAGATGAGCATTTCGTTGCGTCGCGTGATCGACCTGTTGCTGGCGGTGTGTGTCGTCGCAGCCCGGCCGTTGACAGCACAGCAACCGGAGCCGGCGCTTCGCACCCGTTGGGCGGCGACGGTCGATTCGTTGCACGCCTGGCCGGAGTATCCCCGACCCGAGCTGGTGCGGCGCGACTGGGTCAACCTCAACGGCATGTGGGACTACGCGGTGACCGCGGAGTCTGCGTCGCAGCCGTCGCGCTGGGACGGCCGGATCCTCGTGCCGTTCCCGATCCAGTCACAGCTGAGCGGTGTGCGCCGTGCCGTGTCGGACAGCGAGCGTCTCTGGTACCGCCGCACCTTCCGCGCACCGCCGCTTGCCAACGGCGAACGCCTGCTGCTCCACTTCGGCGCCGTCGACTGGCAGACGGAAGTGAGCGTCAACGGCGTTGCGGTGGGAAAGCACACCGGCGGCTACGATCCGTTCACCCTCGACATCACCGACGCATTGCGTGGCAGCGGTGATCAGCAGCTGGTGGTGTCGGTCTGGGACCCGACGGACAAGGGCTCCCAGCCGCGCGGCAAGCAGGTGCTCAAGCCGGGCGGCATCTGGTATACCGCTGTCACCGGCATCTGGCAGACCGTCTGGCTCGAGCCGGTTCCGGCGGAACATCTCGATGCCGTCGACGCGGTGCCCGATATCGACGCCGGCAATCTCTCGCTCCACGCTGACGCGACCGGCGCCGACTCCTCGGCGACGCTCACCGCGGTGGTGACGGCCGCCGGACGCGCGGTCGCCACCGCGCGCGGCCCGGTCGGCGCCCCGTTGGTGGTGCCGATCCCGCGCGCGCATCTCTGGTCGCCGTCCGATCCCTTTCTCTATCATGTGCAGCTGGTGCTGGGCCGCGACACCGCGCGGAGCTACTTCGGAATGCGGAAGATCAGCATCGCTCGCGCGGCAGACGGCCATCTCCGCATGATGCTGAACAACCACGCACTGTTCGAATTCGGCACGCTCGACCAGGGGTGGTGGCCGGGCGGACTCTACACACCGCCCTCGGACGCGGCCATCCGCAACGACATGCTCACCATCAAGCAGCTCGGCTTCAACATGATGCGGAAGCACGTCAAGGAAGAGCCGGCCCGGTGGTACTACGACGCCGACAGCCTCGGCCTCCTCATCTGGCAGGACATGCCGAGCGGTGACAACAAGACGGAGGCCTCGCGCACCGACTTTCTCGAAGAGCTGCACCACATGATCGACGCGCTCAGAATGCATCCATCGATCGTGATGTGGGTGCCGTTCAACGAGGGATGGGGACAGCATGACACCGAGCAGATCGTGGCATGGCTCAAGGGGTACGACCCGAGCCGCCTGGTCGACAACGCCAGCGGCTGGACCGATCACCATGTCGGCGATGTGTCGGACATCCACGTCTACCCGGGCCCAGGCATCCCCCCACCGGACAGCACCCGCGCCCTCGTGCTCGGGGAGTTCGGCGGGCTCGGCCTGCCGCTCGAGGGGCATACCTGGCTGGCGAAGAACAACTGGGGCTATCGCAGCTACACCACGCGGGCCGAGCTCGACACGGCGTACACCGACCTGCTGGGGCAGTTGCGGTGGCTCATCGGCGACGGCCTGTCGGCAGCGGTGTATACCCAGACCACCGACGTCGAGAACGAAGTAAACGGCCTGATGACCTATGATCGTGCCGTGGTCAAGCCGATGCCCGATGCGCGTACCGCGGCGATGGCGCTCTTCGGCCCGCCACCCCGGGCGCGCGTCGTGGTCGCCAGTTCGCAGGAGGCCCCCCAGACGTGGCAATACACCACCGCGCAGCCGGCCGCGGATTGGTTCAAGCCGGGCTTCGATGCGCAGGCATGGCAATCCGGGCCGGGCGGCTTCGGTGCCGGCGGCACACCGGGCGCGGTGGTGCGCACCGACTGGCACACCTCCGATATCTGGCTCCGCCGGTCGTTCGACCTTTCGGGCGGCGTGCCACAACACCTGGCGTGGCGAATACACCACGATGAGGACGCCGAGGTGTATCTCAACGGCACGTTGGTGGCGACGTTCAAGGGCTATACTACCGGATATGTCCATCTCCCCGCCGGTGCCGCGGTCCGGGCCGCGTTGCGACCGGGCCGCAACCTGCTCGCGGTGCATGTGCACCAGACGAAGGGCGGGCAGTACATCGACGTGGGCCTCGACGAGGTGATCCAACCATGAAGACACAACGCGCGATGGTGCTGGGAATCGCTGTGGCGGTCACAACCGTGGGGTGCGGCGGTCAGCGCGCCGCCCAGAACGCAGGAGTAACGATGCCCGATTCCGCCTCCATCACAAGCGCTCCCTTCGGCGTGGCGCCGAGCGGCGATTCGGTGACGCGCTACACGCTCACCAATCCGCACGGTATGCAGATCAAGGTGATGACGTATGGCGGCATCATCACCTCGCTCGACGTCCCCGATCGTGACGGGACGATGGGCGACGTGGTGCTCGGCTACGATTCGCTGGCGGGCTACGTGCGGAACTCGCCGTATTTCGGCGCCATCGTGGGACGCTACGCCAACCGGATCGCCAAGGGGCGCTTCACGCTCGACGGCAAGACGTACCACCTGGCGATCAACAACGGACAGAATGCGCTGCACGGCGGGCTGGTGGGGTTCGACAAGGTGGTCTGGCACGCCGCGCCGTTCCGGCACGACAGCAGCGTCGGCCTGGTGCTGACCCACACCAGCCCGGACGGTGATCAGGGATATCCGGGCGCGCTGCAGGTGACGGTGACCTACACCCTTCGCCCCGACGACGCGCTGCAGGTGGATTACGATGCCACCACCGACAAGGCGACCATCCTCAACCTGGCGCAGCACTCGTACTTCAATCTCGGCGGCGCCGGGAACGGCCCCATCCTCGGCGAGATCCTCACCATCAACGCCGACCGCTACACGCCGGTCGATTCGACGCTCATTCCCACCGGTGAGCTGGCTCCGGTGGCCGGCACACCGCTCGATTTCCGCACGCCCACGATGATCGGCGCGCGCATCGGCCAGGACAACACCCAGCTCAAGTACGCCGGTGGGTACGACCACAACTTCGTGCTGAACCGCGGCAGCGACAGCACCGGGCTGGTGCAGGCTGTCCACCTGGTCGACACGACGACGGGTCGGGTGCTCGACGTCTCGACCACGCAGCCGGGGTTGCAGTTCTACACCGGCAACTTTCTCGACGGCACCATCACGGGGAAGGGCGGCAAGGTGTATGTCCATCGCGGCGCGCTGGCGCTGGAGACGCAGCATTTTCCAGATTCGCCGAACCATCCGGACTTCCCGTCGACGGTGCTGCGCCCGGGCGAGAAGTTCCACGCGGAGACGGTGTTTGCGTTCGGCGTGCAGCCGAAGTCGTAATGGGGGCCTTCCCGGCCCTGAACTGACCCGCTAATCGGTCCCGGCGCGGGCAAATTCGCGCCGCGCCGGTGCAACCGACCGGCAACCGTTGGAGCTGTCTCCCGACGGATGTCACCGCGTTGCCTCATCCATTGCCATGTTCCGGTTGGCCGAAGCTCTCGGCGGACCTCCTCCGCGAGGTGGCCGATCCGCTGATGGCGCTGTCGCCACCTCTGCGATGGTCGGGGACCGCCGCGGTCCGCGCTGCCGTCGCTGGCGCACGTCGGCCTCGTCGCGCATCTGCGGTGCCGCCCGGCTTTCTCCTCCCGCATCAGGTCGATGCCTGGCGACGGATCACGGCTGCGCTCGACGACGTGGGCGGCGCCATCCTCGCCGAGTCAGTCGGTGCGGGGAAGACGTGGATCGCGCTCGCTGCGGCGGCAACCGAACGGGCGGCGGGGCACGAGGTGGTCGCCATCGTTCCCGCTGTGCTCCGCGAGCAGTGGCGCTCGGCGGCCCGTCGCGCTGGTGTGCGGCTGGGACTCTTCGGCCATGAACGCATCAGTCGTGGTCACCTTCCATCGGGCAATCCGCGGCTCGTCATCGTCGACGAAGCGCACCGGTTCCGGCATTCGTCCACGCGCCGAGTCCGCACCATTGCGCCATGGCTGGTGGGGCGGCGCGTTCTGCTGCTGACCGCGACGCCGATCGTCAACCGGATCGGCGACCTAGTCGCCCTGTTGCGACTCGCCCTTCCCGACGACGCGCTGGCGCTCGACGGCATCGAACACCTCGGCGCGATCGAACAGATGCCCGAGCCGCCGGACGCGCTGCGCCGCGTGGTGATCCGCACGCCGCGGCAAGCGTGCCGGTCGGTCTCCCGGCACGTTGCCGCTATTGCGCCCGATGCCGCCGAAGAGCGGCGTGCGGTGGAAGCGGTGCGGTCGATCGACTCCCTTGCGCTGAGCACGGTGCCGGCCACCCGCCGGCTGGTGCGCACCGTGTTGCTCGACGCGGCGCAATCGAGCGATGCCGCGTTCCGCGCGGCGTTGCAGCGCTACCGCAGGTTGCTGTTGCAGTCGCGCGATGCCGGCGGCGGTACATCGCGCGCCGTGCTGCGATGCTTTGCGGGCGAACAGTACGATCAGCTGGTGCTCTGGGATGTCGTGGCGCCGGAGCAGGCGGATGGCGACCTGGCGATGAGCGATCTCCCTGCGGTCGACATGCTGCTCAGATCGCCCCCTGCCGGTGACGCCTGGGTTGAGGATATCCGCGGGCGCCTCTGCGACGATCGTCCGACCGTCTGTTTTGCGCGGCACCGCGCCACCGCCGTGATGCTCCGCACCGCATTCGGCGACGAGTGCGGCTGGGTCACCGGTTCGCGCGCCGGGATCGGGCCGCACCGGATGCCGCGCCATCTGGTGCTTGAGGCGTTCGGTCCAGGCCGGAGTGCCTGGCGTGCGCGGCGTCGTCCGCCCCGGGTTCTGGTAGCGACAGATGTCGCGGCCGAAGGGCTTGATCTCCAGGCGGCGGGGCGGATCGCGCACATCGACCTCCCGTGGACGGCGGTACGGGTCGAGCAGCGGGAGGGGCGGCTGCTGCGGATCGGTCAGCTGCATGGCGAGGTGGAGGTGATCGTTCGCGCTCCGGCACCGGCGATCGAGGCGGCGCTGAGGTCGACACACAGGATCGAACGGAAGCGTTCCCTTGCCGCGCGATGGCTCGATGCACTGTCGGTTGCCGACCAAGCGTGCGAGCCGCTGCCGTCGTCGGACGTTGTTGCCGCTGCCGTCACAACCACGTCGGACGCCGGAATACTGGTTGTGCTGGCGGTGCAGCGCGGGCGCCGCGCCGGTGTGCAATTCGTGATGCGAGCGGCAGATGGCGATTGGATCGCCGATCAGGCGCGCCTGGCGGGGCTGCTGGACTCGGCGAGCGCGTCGGGGCGGCGCGATGATCGAATCAGCACTGCACCGCGAACTTGCGGCTGCCGCGCGTCACGTCATTCAGCGGTTGCACTCGGTGCCGCCGTTGTCGCCAATCCTGGCGCGACGGGTGCTGGCGGCGGCGCGGAGTGCCGCCCGGCGCCATGACGCGGTGGCGCTGTCGCGTCTCGACCGGCTGCTGCGCTTTGCGACCGGTGTGCCGGGGCCGGCGCTCGGTGCCGAGCTCCTCGCGGCGCGGCTGGCGGCGCTGCCGGACCATGAACTCGGCGAGGCCGTTGTGCCGGGGCCGGCGTCGGCCGGCGTGGTGGCGGTACGGCCGATTGCGGTGGTGTGTTGCGGTCCGTTACCACCGATCTGATCGGCAGTTGCCCCTTCCGTTCGAGACACCGCCCGCTACGTTCCGCCCATGCCGCCGTACCAGACGGTACTCTTCGACCTCGACGGAACGCTGATCGATTCCGTCGACCTCATCGTCGACAGCTACCAGCACACCTTTGCCGCGCATGGCCTGCGGGTGCTCTCCCGCGACGAGATCCTCGCCGGCATCGGCACGCCGCTCCGCGCGGTGTTCCGCAACTTCAGCGAGGCCGACGCCGACATCGCCGCCTGGATCGCGACGTATCGGGAATTCAACCTGGCGCATCACGACCAGCGGGTCCGCGCCTTTCCCGGCGTCGTCGACATGGTGCTGGCGCTGAAACGCGCCGGCAAGCGGCTGGGCCTGGTCACCAGCAAGAACCGCTCGGGCGCCATGCGCGGCCTGGTGCTGATCGGGCTGGGTGATGCGATGGAGGTGATCGTCGGGTCGGACGATGTGGAACGCCCCAAGCCGCACCCCGAGCCGGTCGAACGTGCGCTGGCCCTGCTCGGCATGCCCGCCGAGAGCTGCGTGTTCGTGGGCGATTCGCACCACGACATCCATTCGGGGCGCGGTGCCGGAACTTGGACCGCTGGTGTGACCTGGGGGCCATTTGCCCGAGGGCAGCTGGAGCTGGCGGCGCCGGATCACTACTGCGACACGCCGGCCGATGTGCTGGTGCTTGCGGGAGCCAGGTAACAGGGACGTGCACGATACGTTGGGCTCACTGTGCGGTTGCTTGGCGAAGCGCGACGATGGGTAGTCATACGGATTGACGGCTCCAAACCCGAGCAGCTTAGTACGATCGGGCTTGTGCGACACGACGCATTCGCCGGAGCCGATATGATTGCCCACGATTCTGCCGCTTCTCCCATCGCCCCCCCCCGTTCGTCCGTTCGCGCGCGGTAGTCACGGTTGCAGCGGTCATTCTCACCGCCTGCTCATCTGGCCGTGTTGCGACATCGACCATTACTGGCTCGCATTCCACCAATGACGTGGTGGCCTCTGGTTACGTACTGACACCTGTCGGCTACGTCCGCGCATCGAATGCTCATCGGATCGCTCCGGGCAACGTTGTTGGTGAATGGGATGGGCGGATGCAGGAACGGGACGGCTCCGGTGCGATAGTCCATGATTTTGGCCCTGGACCGGAGCCTGAAGCGGAAGCCGTCGCACTGGGATCAGTCGTCCCCGGACTGAACAGTGGGTGGATATCGTACGCCTATTGGACCAGGCCGAGCGGGCACGCCATCACGCACGACAGTGCCACGTGGGTCGTCCCGGATTCGCCCACCAGTTCCGACGGCCAAACGATCTTCCTCTTCAACGGTTTGCAAATTTTGACCGTGATTCTGCAGCCGGTACTTCAGTGGGGGTCGTCATTTGCGGGCGGTGGCAATTACTGGTCCGGCACCTGTTGGTATGTCGTTGAGTCGACGGACACGACCGTCTACACGAGCACACTGCTTTCGGCAGACGAAGGCGACGGGATCCTCGGCACGGTGGACAGTGCGTCATCCGGCGGTGGGTACGAATGTGGTTTTCACACCCCTGGCGATTCCGCCTCCCTTCATGTATCCGGCGCTGGCCCTGAGCTGACGCAGGCCGTTGTCACGTTGGAAGCCTACGGACTCAGTACTTGCTCCGACTACCCAAGCTCGACCAAGACGAGTTTCACGGCGCTGAGCATCCGAGCTCACGGCCTGACGCCGTCGGAGCCTTGGACGCCTCACAATCGGATAACCGATTGCAATCAGAATGATTCGCTAGTCAGCAATGCGAACCCGGGTGGCCAGAATGATATCTACTATCGATTGCCCCTCGTCGCCTCCATAAGCGGGCCCCGTGAGATCGATTCAAAATGCACTTGCACATGGAGTGCCGAACCGTCCGGCGGCAAGGACGGTTACACGTACCAGTGGGTACTGCGCTATGATGGTGGGTCCGACGAGACCGAGGGCACGTTGTCGAGTGAGTCCCTTACCGTTGACGAAGGCGATCCAAACTTCTACTGGATCCTTACGGTTGGGTCGTCTGGCCAATACGTTACAGACTCCATCTACGTTACAAATTGCATCGGCGAGGGTCCAGGTTGTGGCGCCATGCGGCCAGGAATCAAGCGGCCGTGATAGTCTCGCGAATAGGTAACATGGGTTCTTGCGCGGAGGCCCTATGAGGGCTATCGGACTGCTGTCAATACTTGCACTTGCGTGCACCCGGGAATCGGTAACGGCACCAGGCACACAAGCCCGCTCCGAGGGTGGTTCAGGCTCGATCATGCTCAGGGTCATCAGTAGTTACGGCGCGCCGGTCTTCATTGGCGGCCATCCCGGCTTGACGGTGCGAATTCCGCAGCCTTTGGGAGGCCTGATGAGTCTCGGGATCGCCGACGCCGACACATCATGTCTCGCAATCCCGACCTCATTCGAGCTTCACGCCGTGAGCGTGACGAACGGCGCGGTGGACACCGTGTGTTGGGACGCATCCGAGCCAATGTACATTAGCGCGATCGACACGGCCTCACTTGTCGAGGTCGGATACACGACGGATTTTGTGCCAGGTACGTCGAGAGGCTGGACGATCACTGTTCCCGGCGATACCGTCGCGCCGATCGCCGGCGCACCTTGTTCTCCCCGATAGGAGCGGCTGGTCTAACCGGAATCGTGCATCAACATCCTGAGGCGCGCGAGCACCTTCGCCTGCGCCTGACTGTTGTGCGTGGCCACGAAGATGGTGTCGTCGCCGCCGATCGTTCCCACCACCTCGGTCCATGCCAGCAGGTCGAGCGCGCTGCCGACGCGCTGCGCCTCGCCCGGTGGCGTGTGCAGCACGAGCATTGCGTCGCCGGCAGTATCGATCGAAAGCAGCGATTCGGCGATGCGGCGCTCATTGGGATCCGGCAATTCGCGGAAATGCCCCGCGCTGGGACGCTGATAGATTCCCTCCGCCTTGACCAGCCCCAACGCCGCGATGTCGCGGCTCACCGAACTCTGCGTCACCTCCCACCCTTCCTGCGCCAGCGCGTCCGCCAACTCGTCCTGGGTGTGGAGCGGACGGGTGGCGACCAGCTCCAGGATCTTGAGCTGGCGCTTGTTGCGCGCCCGGCTCATCGCAACCTCCGCGAACGGGTGAGCCGCGCAATCGCGGTGTCGAACCGGCGGCGCTCTGCCCGGCCCGAGTTGTTGACCCGGCGGAGTTCGGCGCGGAGCGTGGTGAAACCGGGATTCCCCATTCCGCCGGTGCTGGTGCGGGTCTGGAGCAGTGCCGCGACCGTGGGCGTCGGCGGCATCTCACCACGATGCAGTGCGTCGGCGGTGCCGCGATAGGCGATACGGAATGGCACGCCGCGCCGGACGTTCTCCATCACCGCGTCGGTCGCGACAATGCCGCCGGCGAGCGCCGCGCGCCCGCGTTCGGCGTCGACGCCCAGGTGCGGCATCACTTCGGTCAACATCGTGAGCATCTCGCCGGTCGCGTCGAGTCCGCGGAACAGCGGGGCCTTGAGCAGTTGGAAGTCACGATGATAGCCGCCAGTGAGCTTGGACCGGAGTGCCAGCGTTGTCATGAGATCGCCGTCGAGAGCGGCGGCGCGGGCGCGGGTGAGCTCGAAGACGTCGGCATTGCGCTTCTGCGGCATGATGCTGGAGCCGGTCGAGAACTGCGGCGGCAGCACCAGCCAACCGAATTCGTCTGCCGAGAAGAGAATCACGTCGGCGGAGAGCTTGGCGCAGACGTGGGCCGCTTCGACGCACCAGAAGAGCACCGCCGCTTCCAGCTGTCCGCGCGACGCCTGCGTCGCGGTCACCGGCACGTCGAGCCCGCCG
Source organism: uncultured Gemmatimonadales bacterium (assembly GCA_963697065.1). Taxonomy (GTDB): domain Bacteria; phylum Gemmatimonadota; class Gemmatimonadetes; order Gemmatimonadales; family GWC2-71-9; genus Palsa-1233. Next base: position 479,728 of record CAVOMQ010000001.1, on the reverse strand, counting down.
AAGCCGAGCGCCCGCGCGGCCGCTTCGCGGTCGAGCGGCAGTGGCACGCCGTAACCCGCCGCACTCCCGAGCGGCGAGCGGTCTATCCGTGGCCAGACGGCACCGATCGCGTCGGCCGCGTCGAGCAGACCCGCCGCGTATCCAGCGGCCCACAACGCCGCCGACGAAGGCATCGCGGCGCGCTGGTGGGTGTAACCCGGCCAGACCACTCGGCGATGCACCGACGCAAAGGCCAACAGGACATCCGCGAGATCGCACATGCCGGCATGCAGCGTCAGCATGTGGTCCTTCAGCATCAATCGCAGCGCCGTGGCCACCTGGTCGTTGCGCGAGCGCCCGGCGTGGATCCGCTCGCCGACGTCGCCAAAGCGGCGCGTCAGCCAGAACTCGATGGCGCTGTGTCCGTCTTCGTGCTCGGGGCCGATCGGCAACCGGCCGGCGTCGACCGCGGCGAGTGCCGCGAGCAGACCGCGCCGCATCGTGCCGCGCTGACGCCGCGAGACGATGCCGCCCGCGGTGAGTGATTCGAGATGCCCCAGCGAACCGATCACGTCCCAGCGGAGCAGCCGGCGGTCCACCTCGCGGTCGTCGGCCACCGTGTACGCCATCATCCGCGGATTCGGCGGCGCCGTTCCGGACCAGAGTGTGGTGCGTTTGGTCATCCGAGGTACTCCCGGGCAATGGCGGCGTAGAGGGTCCGCGCGGCGGTGACTTCGGCCACGTCGACGGATTCGTCGGGCGTGTGTGATCGGCGCGAGGTACCCGGTCCCACCTTGATGGCGTCGAGGTGGCGCAGGTAACACCAGTCGGAACAGGTGGGTGATCCGAACTCCTCGGTTCCGGGAGCCGCCTTGCGCGCGGCCGCGAGCAACCGCGATCCCGCCGGCGTTTCGCACGGCACCAGCCGCTTGGACGTGACGATCACCTCGGCCTGCAGCCGCTCCCTGAGCACCGCGTCGAGTTCGTCGTGGGTCCACGCCGGTGTCGACCGCACGTCGAGCACGGCCTTGGCGGTTGGCGGCGTGACGTTGCGCGACACCCCGGCTTCGAGCATCGTCGCGGTCACGGTGACGGCGCCGAGCAATGGATGAACGCGTTCCGGCACGAGTCCGTCGAGCTTCACCAGCTGTTGCGCCAGAGCGGTGATCGCGTTGGTGCCGCTGTCGCGTCCGGCGTAGCCGGCGTGCCGCTGTGTTCCATGGGTCACCAGGTCGACCATCATCAGCCCGCGCTGGGCTATGGCGAACGTGAGACTGGTCGGTTCGCCCACCAGCGCCGCATCGAGACGCCCGGCGCGCGCTACCGCCGCCGGCATGGTGGCGTCACGCGTCTCCTCGCCATAGGAAAAGATGCCGAGTACCCGCCCGCGTAGAGAATGACCGTTCGCCAAGTCCGCCAGGGCCATGACCATTGCACTCACCGATGCCTTGGCGTCGCCGCTTCCGCGGCCGAACAATTGCCCGTCTTCGATGACCGGGCTGAACGGATCGCGGGTCCATCCTTCTCCCGGTGGCACGACGTCGAGATGCGACGCCAGCGCAAGCGTCGGGCCCGCGTTCTCGTCGCCGACGGCCACGCGGACACTGGTCTCGTCGCGCACCACATCGAGGCCGAGTCGGCGCGCCGTGGCTTCGAGCAACGCCGCGACATCGGCTTCGGCGCCGCTGATCGATGGCACCGCCACCAGGTCGCGGAGCAGGTCGATTTCAGTCAGCAAGGTCGACGCCAAGATAGGTCGCCTTCTCCTTGCGGCCCACGATCATGGTGCCGCAGCCCGCTCCGGTGAACACTTCGAGCAGCAGCGCGTCCGGCACCCGGCCGTCGATGATATGGGTACGCTCCACGCCGCCGGTGGCCGCGCGGATACAGGCTTCCACCTTGGGCTTCATGCCGCCAGCCAGCGCGCCGGTCGACATCAGTTCCGCCAGGTCGTCGGGATCGGCGAAGGTCACCAGCGTCGAGGGATCGTTCCGGTCGCGGAGCACCCCGGGCGCGCCGGTGAGGAAGATCAGTTTCTGTGCCCCGAGCGCGATGGCGAGCGATTCGGCGACGGTGTCGGCGTTGACGTTGTAGACGTTGCCGTCGGCGTCGCCGGCCAGCGACGAGACGACGGGCACATACCGCGCGTTCATCAGCGTCACCAGCAGCCGCGGGTCGACGTTGTCGATATCGCCGACGTGGCCGAAATCGACAATCCGCTCCACACCGTCGTCGTCCACGATGTTCACCGGCGGGCGACGATGTGCCACCAGCAGGTCGCCGTCCACGCCCGACAACCCCGCGGCCGCCACGCCGTTGCGGTGCAGCGCCGACACCAGTTCGGTGTTGAGCAGACCGCGGTAGACCATGACGGCCACTTCGAGTCCCGCGTCGTCGGTGACCCGACGGCCGGCGACCATCTGCGGTTCGACGCCGAGGCGGCGCGACAGCGCGCTCGCCTGGGGCCCGCCGCCGTGCACCACCACGAGGCGAATGGAGAGCGACGCAAGAAGTGCCAGCTGCCCTGCCACCTGATCGAGGATGTGCCGGTCGGAAAGCACTTCGCCGCCGAGCTTGACCACGAACACGTGGTCGCGATAGGCGCGGACGTAGCGGAGGGCGCCTTTGAGGCCGGGAATCCCCCGGCTGGTGTCGAGCGACAGGCGGCGCTCTTCGCCGTTGACCATGGTCTTACCTCGAGCGGAGTTCGCGGTTCATTCCTGATTGTTCAGCAGGCGGAGCAGCAGGGCGCGCTGGACGTGCAGCCGATTCTCGGCCTCGTCGATCACGGCGCTCTGTGGCCCGTCGAGTACCGCGCCGTCGATCTCCACGTTGCGGCGCACCGGCAGGCAGTGCATCGCGATGCCATGCCCGTCGGCCGTCTCGAGCATCCGGTCGGCGGTGAGCCGCCAGTCGCGCCGCCCCTCGCGCCGCGCTCGCTCCTCGTCGGGGCGGCCGAAGCATTCCAGCGATCCCCACGACTTGGGATACACGGCGTGAGCACCGGCGATGGCACCGTCGAGGTCGTCGGTGATCTCGAACGATCCGCCGCGCGCATCGGCGATGTCCGCAATGACGCGGTAATCGTCGGGGTCGAGATCGTAGCCCGGCGGCCGCGCCACGGTCACTTGCATGCCGAGGTGTGCGGCGGCGATCGCCGCACTGGCCGGAACCGCCGTGGGCAGCGCCTTGGGGTGCCACGCCCACATCAGCACGAAGCGCTTGCCGCGCGGCTCACCGAGGTGTTCGCGCAACGTGAACGCATCGGCCAGGCCCTGGCATGGATGTCGCCGCGACGACTCGAGGTTGATCACCGGCTTGTCGGAGTAGCGGGCGAAATTGCGGATCGTCCGGTCCTCGCGCTCGACGCTCCAGTCGGTCCCCTTGGGAAATGTCCGGACCGCCAGCGCGTCCGCATACCGCGCCAGCACCCGCGCGGCCTCGATGATGTGCTCGACGGCCGTGCCGTCCATGACCGCGTCGACGTCGGTTTCCAGCGTCCAGCTGCCGCGCCCCGGTTCGAGACAGAGCGCGTGGCCGCCGTGCAGGAACATCGCGATCTCCATCGAAGACCTGGTGCGAAGCGATGGATCCATGAACATCATCGCCAGCACCTTGCGCTCCAGGCCGCCGCTGATCTCGCCGCGCTTGCACCGGGCTGCCAGGTCGAGCAGGTCGTCGATGGCTGCCGCCGGCCAATCTTCCATCGCCAGGAAATCCGGTGCGCTCACGGCAGCACCTTCCGCAATCCGGCGAGGAGCAATTCCGCTTCGTCGCTGGCGAACGACAACGGCGGCAGCAGGCGCAGCGTCTTCGGGTCGGTCGACGTGCCGGTCAGGATCCGTTCCGCCCAGAGCGCGCGCTGCACGTCGGCGGCGGGGCGATCGAGTTCGAGCCCGAGCAGGAACCCGGCGCCGTGCACCGCGACGACGTGCGGCAGCTGCGCCGCTTCGGCCTGCAGCATCGCGCTCACGTCGCGGACGTTCTCCAGCAGGTGCTCGCGTTCCATCACCCCGATGTTCGCCAGTGCCGCCGCGCACGGCACCGGACCGCCGCCGAACGTCGAACCGAGATCGCCGACGTGGATGTCGTCCACCAGCGATGGTGCGGCGATCACCGCTCCGATCGGGAGCCCGGCGGCCAGCCCCTTGGCGAGCGCGATCGCGTCGGGTGTGATGCCGAAATATTCGGCGGCCGTGAATCGTCCGGTGCGTCCCGACCCGCACTGCACCTCGTCGAACAGCAGCTTTGCTCCGGTGCGGTCGCAGAGCTCGCGTGCGGCATGGAGAAATTCCTTCGTGGCGGTGCGCGCGCCCGAGAATCCCTGGACTGGTTCGAGCAGGACGGCGGCTATCGTCTCGTCCACCGCCGCTTCGAGGGCGGCGATGTCGTTGAACGGCACGCGCCGCGACAGCGGCACGCCGGCTCGTTTCGCGCCGGCCTCGTACTTGGCGCCGTCGGTGCACGCCAGCGTGGCGGCGGTGCGGCCATGCCAGCCACCGAGCATCGAGACGATCATGGTGCGGCCGGTCTTGCGGCGCGCCAGCCCGAGTTGGTTCTCGTTCGCTTCCGCGCCCGAGTTGCAGAAGAAGACCTTGCCGAGCGGGTCGGGAACGAGTGAAGCGAGTTTCTCGGCGAGCTCCTCGCGGCCCGCGTGGGGAACGGCGGTGGAGTAGAAGATCAGTCGCGCCGCCTGATCGGCGATGGCGCGGACCACATCGGGATGCGAGTGCCCCGAACTGGCCACCGCGTGCCCGCCGTAGGCGTCGAGCCATTCGTTGCCGTCTTCGTCCACCAGCCACGAGCCATGTCCGGCTACGGCACGGAGCGGGAAGGTGGCGTAGACCGGCAGCAGGGCGGTATCAGTCTCGGTCAGCACGGAAATGGTGCTCCCTTCAGCAGGCCGGTGCGCTCGTCGAGTCCGAGCGCCAGGTTCATCGCCTGGATCCCCTGTCCGCCGGCACCCTTGACGAGATTGTCGATGGCGCACATCACCTGCGCTTCGGTGCCGTCCGGCGACACCGCCGCGTGCAGCAGTGCCATGTTCGTGCCCACCGCGTGCGTCAGTTCGGGCGGACCAGGCAGCACCCGGACGAATGGCCGGCCGGCGAAGCGCGCCGCAATGTGCGCCGCCGCGTCCGGCGCCGGCTCGGCGAATTGCACGTGGGCGGTGGCGTAGATGCCGCGCACGAACGGCCCGGCGTGGCACATCAGGCGCGCGCGCGCCTGGTCGTCATTCCGCCAGCGCCGCCACTGCTCCAGGATCTCGCCCTCGTGGCGGTGCGACATGGCGGCATAGGCAAAGACGTTGTGGGCCCGCGCCGGATGGTGCGTCGTGGGGCGTGGTGTCTGTCCCGCACCGCTCGACCCGGTGATGGCGAAGACCGAAGGCACGGCGGCGAGCGGAAGATCCGCCACGCCGTAGAGCGCGAGCTGCGCCGCCGTGGCAAAGCAGCCGGGGGCAGCGATGTGTGTTGCTCCGCAGAGACTGGTGCCGAGGACGTCGGCGAGACCATAGACGAATCGGTGCACCAGCTCGGGCGCCGGATGCGCGCCGTAGTAGCGCTCGTGCAGCCGTCCGTCCGTAATCCGGAAATCTGCCGCGAGGTCGATGATCATGCCCGGCCCGGCGTCGAGCAGCGATCCCATGATCTGCGACGACTCGCCGTGCTCGAGTGCCAGGAACACCACATCCTGTCCGCGTGCGGCGTCGGCCGGTGCGTGCGACGCGAAGCGGGCCTCCGTCAGCAATTGCAGGGCGGGGTGCACGTCGCCGATCGGACGTCCCGCCTGCGAGCGCGATGTGGTCACCAGTTCGGTGACGTCGGGATGTTCCAGCAGCAGGCGCAGCAATTCGCCACCGACGTACCCGGCGCCGCCCAGCACGGCCGCCTTCATGCCGCCTCCGCGCCGCGCCAGGTGTCGACGGCGTCGGCGACGCAGGCCACCAGTCCCGGCGCGTCGCGCAGGGCGTTGTGCGCTGGCACGCCGAGTTCGGCCGCGACGTAGCTGCGGCCGACTTCGTTGTCGGTGGCGGGGCCGGTGAAGGTGGTGATCGGCAGGTGGAACTGGTGTTGCATCAGCTGCAGCGCGCCCCAGCACCCCACCGGATCCGGTGCCGCCATCACGAACGCCGCGCCGAGCGCCATCAGGTCATCGGCGCCAAGGATGTCCTGCACGCCGTATTCACCGAGGATGCCGTCGCCCAATTCCGCCACGATCACATCGGGATGGGCGCCGCGCGGATCGGCAACGCGGTTGAGCAGGCCGCGCGCGATCGGCACCGTCATGCCGGCGTGCGTGCTGGCCGCACCGGCGTCGTTGAACGTGAGGGCGGCGACCGCGCCGGCATCGAGCATCGAGAGTGCGTCGCGCATCAGCGACACGCCGGTCAGCTTGACCGCGCCGACACGATGGCCGGCTCGCGTCAATCCGCGCACCAGCTCCGTTGCCGCAACGGTCTTGCCGGCATTCATGCAGGTGCCGGCGACGTAGACCACGGGAATGCGGCACGCGAGTTCGTCGGCGGGCGGTACGGCGTGATCCCGGATGGTCGCCGGCCGGCCGATGCGGTCGCCGAGTTCCGGGAAGGCGAGCACCGCGCCGAGCACTTCGGCCTGGAACGGTGGCCCGATCTCGGGATTGGCCGACGTGCAGCGCCCCAGGATCCCGCCGAGGTTCAGCACCTCGATCATGTCACCGACGGCTAGCGTCTTCGGCACTTCTCCGGCGTACCCGCGCAGCGCCCGCCGGGCGCCGAGCGTGCCGGCGAGCACGTCACCGGCGTGCACACTGACCATCCGCCCGGCCAGATCCTCGACCGTGTTGTACGTCGACTTGTCGGTGAGAATGCGCACTGCCAGCACGTAACCTTCCGCGGCGATGATCTCGTCGCCCACGATCACATCGTGCATGAGGGCGGCGTTTTTCGTCGACGACGCGATCCGGTCGAGACGGACCCGAGTGGTCACGACCATCGGGCTACTGATCCTCGCCGGCGTGCGCGCGCACCGCGGCGCGGGTGGCGAGCAGTTCGGGAATGGCCCCCACCTGCGCGAACGCCTTCGCCTCGTCTCCGGTCCAGAGTCGATGTTCCTCGCCGTAGGTGGCCACGGCGCGATCCATCATCGAATAGGGCGATTGCGCTCCGGTCACCAGGAAGCGCCCGGGGCCAAGCCGCACGCGGGTTTCTCCCGAGACACGCCGCTGCGACGACGTCATGAGCGCCTCGATGTCGCGCAACGCAGGGTCGAAGTAGTGGCCTTCGTGCAGGCGGTCACCGTAGAACCGGCCCAGGTGGTCCTTCCAGAACAGCTGCCACTTGGTGAGTACCAGCTTCTCGAGCTCGCGGTGCGCGGCGATGAGGATCAGCGCGCTGGCCGCCTCGAATCCGATGCGGCCCTTGATCCCGAGCGCGGTCTCGCCCACATGGATGCCATGGCCGATGCCGTATGGCGCCGCGTGTTCACTGAGCGCGTCGACGACGGCGTGCCCGGTCATCTCGTGCCCGTCGAGCATGGTCGGGACGCCTTCCCGCCACGCCAGCACGAGATCGACCGGGGCGGCGGCGTTCTCCGGCGGGTCGAGCAGTTCGGGCGGCGGGGGTGCCCACGAATCGTGCGTCCAGCCGCCGCCCCACGTGGTGCCCCACAGGCCGCGGTTGATGGAATAGGCGCCGGATCTCGGCGGCACCGGCAGGCCGCGGGCCATCAGGTAGGCGGTGGTTTCTTCCCGCGAGAGCGCGCCCTCGCGGATCGGCGTGATTACCTCGAGCTCGGGGGCCAGCACACGGAAGGCGACGTCGAACCGGATCTGGTCGTTGCCGGCGCCGGTCGAACCATGTGCCACGGCGCCGGCGCCGATTTCGCGCGCCACCTCGATGACCGAGATGGCCTGCTGTGTCCGTTCGGCGGCCACCGACAGCGGGTAGACCTCGCCGCGGAGGACGTTCCCCTGGATGAGGTAGCGGACGAAGCGGTCGAACACCGCCGCGCGCGCGTCGACCTCGTGATGAGCGACGGCACCGACGGCTTTCGCCTGTGCGGCGATGGCGGCGCGCTGGGCGTTGGAGGTTCCGCCGGTATTGACGAAGACGGTGTGGACGGCGAAACCGCGCTCGGTGAGCGCGGGGACGCAGTAGGAGGTATCGAGGCCGCCGGAGAAGGCGAGGGCGAGGAGCTTGTTCTGCATAATGCATTATTATCGGGAGTATGTATCTGGCGCACAAGGGGGGAAGGTAACGGATCGGACCGGCGGGATGGGACAGGGTTCCGGCTGGTGGCCGGTATGGCGGTTCGGAGGTTGGGCCAGCGGGAGGGCCAGGTGGGCCGGAATGGGCTGCATACTGCATACGGCGGGTCGCCGGGGTGTATCGCGCTGGACACCCCCGAGGGCGCCTCGAACCGATCATCTTCTGAAAACGTCGGGGTGGCTCAGTATTGCGGAGCGTATCAGTCTGCGTCGCGCGGTGAATTCGGTTGTTTCTTCAGGATCTTGGCTGACGCGAACGCATCGGTCAGGTTCACGGGATTCAGTCGGATGGGTCCGGACGGGGCATCTGCCGAGATCTGGTGGATCATGTTTCGCGCATATGGGAAGAGAATGGTCGGTGCTGCGCGCCGGCAGAACTCGTAGAAGTCAGCCTCGGCCATCTCGTTGGGCGCTGCGAACACCCCGCCGATGCGCACTCGCGCCGTATAGGGCTGGAAGCGGCGATCGGTGACGGCATGAACATCGAGCGTGACGAGCGCGGCGCGAGCGGCGCCCGGCGGGCCCTCCTCGATGGCAACGCCAACCGTAAGCGCCACATTCAACGTGTCACCTACTGCTGGTTGACGTGTCGCATCAAGAGCCGCAGTATCGACCTCAAATGTGGATCCTTGGTTGACCACGCGCACGAATTGAACGCCAGGCTGGATCTTTGGGCGTGTGGCCTTCTTTGTCCGACCTCGTCTCGGCATCAGGGTGCGCCGCTTCCCGAGGGACTGGCGAGCAGTTTGGTTATGCCACGCGGCAACGTGGCAGAGTTCACGGTGAACTCATGGCTAGGGTCAGTCACCACATGGCGCTCCAAGTACTCCTCGCAGGAGCCGTAGTGCCACGCCGCCTCGAACCCAGTGTTTCCGGTCACATTGACGGTGAGTGTCGTCGGTGATCTGTCCCCCAACCCGCCAAGTAGGTCGTGAATGTGCCACCAATCTGGGAGCGGTGGAACGCTTCGCTCAGACGGTTCGAGCGCGAAACGGATGCGGCCGTTAAGGGCGTGGGCAAATCGTACCACGCTCCGCAGTGTGAGATTGGCGTTGCCGCCCTCAGCGCCAGCGATCTTGGGCTGAGAAACGCCAGCACGCTCGGCCACCTCAGCCTGGGTGAAACCACGGTACGCCCGGAGTTCTTGGAGGTGCCTGGCGACATGGAACGCAAGATCGTTATCCCACTCAAGACGGAACTCGGGATCTGAAAAGAGTTCGCTAACCCGGGATCTCCAAGGGGACGACGCTTCGCTGGCCCCTACGGAACTCGGCGAGTCGGAGCCTTGCTGTTCCAGCGTGCGCATATCGCCGTTTGTCCTCTCTCGATTTCTTGCAGACGATGTGGAGCCAGACGATGCGTGCGTTTGCGTCATCCGGCCAGAAATATGTTCGCCAACACGTCGGCTTGTGCTTGAGACGAAAGATCGTCGGTTCTTCGTCATCTGCCGGCTCGTAATCAAGCTGTCCTGCGCGGGGAGGGAAGCCGGCGCCATCCACCGGACGTCCCAACAATAGTGCCATCTGGCGCAGCATCTTGCCTTTGGCGTCCCCGTCGCTCCCGAGCAATACATCCAATACCTGGCGCTCGACTGCTCCATCGTCCCGAACACGGGCTGTTTCCCACGAGGTCCAACGCCGAAGGCCCCGGCCCGCGGCGGTCGTCCGCCTTATGGCCTTCTTCGTGATCGCCACTAATATATCCTATATGGGATGGCGGGGCCAGCCAGCGTCGCCATCGCAGCAAGAGCTAGATGCTGGTTCACGGACGCTTCCGGCCGATGCGCTTCTGGGGTGGCGGGGGCGGCCGGTGGACCGCCTGAGATACCGCCTTCTCCCACGGCCCCGGCAATGCCAACGTCTCTGGCTTCGGCCCGCGCGTCCGTGGACTCTTCTTCCGCCCTTTTGCCGCCATGTTGCCTCCCTCCCTATATTCCCTATGGGTTGGTCCCGATGCGGTCGCCGGGAATCGAACCCGGAAGGCCTGTCAGCCAGTAAGCTCCAAACTTACCGCGTCTACCAGTTCCGCCACGACCGCCGCCGCCGGATGTACAGTCCGGCGGCGTTGTTCTTCTAGCGCTGTACGGTTGCGAATTCCCCCGTCCTGGGCATTAGCCTCACCTGCTGGAAGAAGTCGCTCTCCGTCATAACAGACGGCCAGTCGAGATTGGCTTCGACGGTCTGCACTTCGCCATCCTTTCGGAAGGTGATCGCACGCACCTCTTGCAACCACATTAGGTCGCGGATGATGGCTTTCAGGTCATTCTTGAGGTTTTGATAATTCGGCAGCACGCGGATCAACAATTCCTGCAATCGGACCGGCCCGTCGGCCGCCAAGAGATCTTCGAGGACCGCCTTCTGGCGAGACCGAAGCACCCGCTTACGCCGGGACTGAAGCCTATCGAACAGCTCGATCATCAGATTCTTGTACAGTTCCTTCTTGATTTCGCGTTGAATTGCGGTAAGCAATCGGCGCGCCTGCAATTCAACGCCGCGAAGGGCGAACACGAGGAAGGGGGTAAGGTCATGCCCGCCGTGCCGGACGGATGCGAGTGCGGCGAGATATTCGTTCTTCTCATCATAGTAATAGTTGGACATTGCGATGAAGGTCGCGTTGCGTAATCCAGCGCGTCCCAAGAGCAAAGCCTCAAGGGCGCGTGCGGTTCTCCCATTTCCATCCATAAACGGATGCATTGCCGCGAGATGATAGTGCGCGGCGATCGCCTGGATCAGGGGATCATGCCCGCGGAAGTCGGCGTCGAGCGCCGCAATAAACGCCGCGAAGGTCCCCGCGCATTCTGCACCTCCCTCAACGCCGCGGTGCTTAGGTGCCCCGAATGTCACATTCTGACCATCGCCGCGGAGTTGTCCGGCCACACAATGGTCGTCGTCGGCGCCAGAGATAAACAGGCCGTGCAGGTCGGTCACAAGCTCTCGTGAGACGAGACGATCGGATGGGATGGCTGTCAACCAGCGGTACGCCCTCGTCGCCGCCCACGCCTGCTTCTGTGATCGCGTATAGAGATCTGCGGCCGTCTCATCTTGCCGCATCGCGGCATCAAGTTCCTTTTCGGTGAATTCCGCGCCCTCGATTCGCGATGTTCCAGCAACCTCCCGTTTGAGTTCGACCGTCTGCAGGGAGTCAACCCAACGGCGTTGGAACGGGACGGTGTTCAAAGACAAGACGGCGGCCTTCGCGCTCGCCAGCTGACCGACAATGGCCGTCGCGTCGTACGTTATCCACTTGGTCGGCCTCAGGTAATGAATCATGGACCAAAGATGGAACGGTAGTCGTTTCGTGTCAATGGTCTGGACGCTGCTGTGTAACTAATTGAAAAATAATGTTTTACGATATTGCAGCGTGTCTTTGCAGCCGAGTTGTTGTTGATTTCATTTCCAACCCATTTCCAGGCCATTGACAAGAGTCCGGTGCGTCAACTATCATTATCCCATGACCAAGACACCCACGGTAGCCCAAGACAAGAGCCAGGTGGTGGCCGAGCTGCCAGCCGCCTGCGCCAATGAAGACCTCGCCGTCGAGTTCGTGGAACGCCAGCGGTGGGGCGGCTCGCCCGTCTGCCCGCATTGCGGGACGGTGGGCGAAGCCAAGCAGATCATCGGCCGGAACGGCCAAAGGGGACCGCGCTATCTGTGGCGCTGCCAGGCGTGTAAGAAGCAGTTCACGGTCCGCATCGGGACGATCTTCGGGGACTCGAAGATCCCGCTCCGGCATTGGCTCTATGCCTTCTGGGCGGCTTGTGCGTCGAAGAAGGGTGTCAGCGCCTTGCAGATCAAGCGGCAGACCGGCCTGACCTATAAGTCGGCCCTGTTCCTGATGCACCGCATCCGCTACGCCATGACGCCCGATGCCTCGCCAGAACCCAAGCTGACCGGGACCGTCGAAGCCGACGAGACCTATGTCGGCGGTTCCCCGCGCCAACGGTCGCAGGCGGACCGCCGCGAAGGGTGGGCGGACATGGCTCAGTCCGGCGCGGTCCGGTTGCCACGCCGGACCGGCGAGAAGGTGCCGGTCGTGGCAGCCTTGGAGCGGGGCGGGGAAGTCCGCGCCTCGGTGATGCCGACCGTGACCGCCAGCAACATCAAGGAAATGCTGCTGGCGAACGTCGACCGGAGCGCCGTCCTGATGACCGACGAGAGCCCGCTGTACGTCGGGGTCGGCAAGCCATTCGCCGACCACCAGACCGTCAAGCACAGCGCGCACGAATACGCCCGCGGCCCGGTCCACAGCAACAGCGTGGAGTCGTTCTTCTCGCGCTTGAAGCGGCAGATGTACGGGACGCACCATGCGGTGAGCCCGCGCCACCTGCACCGCTATGTGGCGGAAGTCGCCTTCAAGCACAACACCCGGAAGATGAACGACGGCGAGCGGGTCGTGGCCGCCTTGGGCGGCATCGAGGGAAAGCGGCTGCGTGAACCGGAAGTCGGCGGCAGCTTGACCAATCACCCGGAAAGCCGCGCCGTTACTGGCTTGTGCGCGAAATACACACTTCCGATTATTATGCAGCGGTGGCTCCTTGCCCGCAAGAGCCCGCTACCGCGTCACGGCCGCTTCCTGCCGATCCGTTTCTGCGGCGGTGGCGGCGGCCGATGAATGGCCCGGGAGGCGGCCTTGTCCCATGGACCGGCCGGGGGCGAGGTGTCCGGCTTCGGGCCGTGCTTCTTCAGCTTCTTTTTCGATGGTTCTGCCGCCATGTCGCCCCGTCCCTTGTTCGTTGGTGGATCAGTCCTGACGTGGTCGCCGGCGTGCGAACCAGGAAGCTCCGGCCAACCTGTAAGCATCCAAGGTATAGCGGGGGACGCCGCCCGGTTCATCGTGCCGGGGCTCTGTCACCCACCGGCCCGGGGCCGAGGCGCCGCTACTTCCCGGGCGGCTGCAGCGTGATCCCGTACTGCACATGGAGCGCGAGGTTGACCAGCCGGGCGTGACCGTCGGCGATGTGGACCCGCAGGTACGACGCCGTCCCCTTCACGGCCACCGATCCGTACAGGAAGGGCAGCAACTTGAGCGGCCGCTGCAGATTGACCTGCAGCGTGCCGCCGCCGAACTCGTAGCGTGACTCGAAGATCCCGTCGGCAAAGTCGTATGTCTTGCCGCGCACCTCGCTGATCGGCACCACGAAGGCCGGACCGGCCCCCACGCCGTAGTCCCACCCGTGCGAGCGCCACAGGTGCTCGGCCAGCAGGTTGTTGACGCCGTTGGTGATCCGGAAATAGCCCACGTCCGCTGGCGGATTGTCGAGATAGAGTTTGTGGTGCATGTACTCGAACGCCCACGCCTCGTTGCCCGACCACTTGGCGATCCGGCCGGCGTAATACCAGGTCGGCTGCCACGGCCGGGTCGACCAGTCGGCCGCGGTGGTGATGTCCGGCTGGCCCGCCTGCGAGAACGTCACCGGCGTGCGGGCGTTCCAGGCATCGCCGAACCAGACGCTCAGCCGCCATTGGGCCTGCGCCCGCCCGGCGAACAGCGTCAGCATCGCCAGGGCGAACCACAACCGAGTACCGCGGGCCGGCCTCGGACCGGCCCGACGTGCCATCGCCATCATCGCTTTCATCGACCTCCAACGAACCGGGCCACAATGTAATAGTGTCCTTTTTCCCGGCGCGACCGTCTCCCTTTGCGACGATTTGTGACTAAGTTGTCGTTCGCAAGAGGCGGATTCGTTTCCTGGCACGGACCGGCCGGGACGGCGGTCCGTGCCAATCCCGCGTCCCGGGACCGTCCGGGCGCGGCCAACTCGGAGGAAGGGATGCGGAAACTACGACTGGTCGTGCTGAGCTCGCTGCTGCTCGCGTCGCGGCTGGTGGCACAGGACAAGGGCGCGGTGGAACTCGGAGGGTTCTACCGCTACACCTGGTTTCCCACGGTCTATGATCCGCGCGGCACCGAAGACGATGTCGACGGCGGCGGGGCGAGGATCGGACTGTTCGTCGCCCGGAACCTGTCGCTGGAGCTGAACGGCAGCTTCACCGCGACGGAACTGATGGCGGATCAGCCCAACGTCCCCGGCACCATCGGTGTTGGCGAAGCGTACCTCGACTACCTGCCGATCCGCCTGCAGCTGTTCTACAGCGCGCCGCTCGGCAAGCGATTCACCTGGCTCCTCGGCGGTGGTGCGACGTTCGTCCACCTCCACGACGCCATCAACGAGAGCGATTTCGGAGTTGGTGCCAGTACCGGGCTTCGCTACCGGATCACCGGGCCATGGTACCTGCGGGGCGATGCCAACATCGACATCATGCCGAGCGGCTTCGACAGCAAGAGCAACACCTACCTCGGGTTGCAGGCCGGGATCTCCTATATCACCGGCAAAGGCCGGTGCGATCCGTCCCACAACATGCTGGCGATCTCACCGTCGTCGGCCACGCTGGACGTGGGGCAGGGCCGGATGTTCACCGCGAACGCGAGCTACTGCGGCGGACCGGATGACGTGGTCTACCGTCTGACCGGGCCGGGCGCGCTCGATTCGCTCAGCGGTCAGTACACCGCCACCGCTCCCGGCAATGCGCAGGTCACGGCTTATAGCCGCCGCGGCAAGCTGGTGTCCACCGCCAATGTGACGGTCCGTCAGCCGGCGCCGCCGCCGCCGCCACCACCGCCGCCGCCGCCGCCACCGCCCCCGACGCCCCCACCGCCCCCACCCCCGCCCCCGGCGCCGGCGTACAGCTTCGAGCTGCAGATGGTGCACTTCCGATTCAACCACTCGGATCTCACCGCCGGCGGGAAGGACACGGTCGCGGCGATTGCGCGGACGCTGGTGGCGCATCCGGAAGTGAACGTCGACGTGGTCGGCTACACTGACTCGATCAACGGCCCCGGCACCTACAACCGACAGCTCGCGTTGCGCCGGGCCACCACGGTGCGGAACCTGCTCGTTGCTGAAGGCGTCGAGGCGTCGCGGATGACCATCAAGTCACGCAGTCTTCGTGACCCCATTGCGGACAACGGCACGGCGGCGGGGCGCGCCATGAACCGCCGCGTCGAAGTCATGGCCAGCGGTCAGTAGTCGTCGACGCTGTACCGAGAGCGCGATCGCCGCCGGCAACTGCCGGCGGCGATCGGCTTTCCGTGGGAACGCCATGTGGAGCGCCGGCACACGCCGGGTGCCGTTCAGCCGCGTCTCGGCTGTCGCAGGTATTCCTTCCGGTACAACGCCGTGATTTCGAAGAAGTACGACAGGATCAGCGGTCCGAGCAGCAATCCGATCACGCCAAGGTAGGTGACACCGACAATCGCCCCGACGAGAATCAGCAGCGGGTGAATGTGCGCGTACCGCCCCGAGATGTACGGTCGGAAGCCATGATCGATCACCGCGCCGATGCCCGATCCCCACGCCACCAGGAGCACGCCCGCCACCGGCCGGTCGCGGAAGAACAGCACCAGCGCCGCCGGGATCCACACCAGGGCGCTCCCCACCGCCGGGAGCAGCGCCAGCACCGCCACCACCGCGCCCCAGAACACGGCATTCTCCAGTCCGAACAGCGTGAACGCCAGTGCCATCATCGCGCCCTGCAGCAAGGCCGAGATGCCGCTGCCGATCAGCATCGACTTGGTGACGTCGGCAAAGCGGCGATGGAGCTGGTCGACGCTGGCATCGGAAAACGGGATATACGGCCGCAACTGCTGCCAGGCGCGATCCGGGTCGACGAGGATGTAGTACAGGCCGAAGAAGGCGAACAACGCGTCGAGCGTCACCTTGGTGGCGCTGCCGAGAAGCGACACCACGCTCCCTCCGGCCAGCGATACCAGGTGCGAGCCGGCATCGCGCAGCTGCGGGCCGAAGTCGTACTTGCCGAAATGAACGGAGTCGAGCGTATTGAGCACCGGCGACTTGAGGATGGCCGCGACCGCGTCCTGCGCTTGCCCGACCAGGAGCGACACCAGCCAGGCGAGCGGCACGACCACGGCGATCACCGCCACCGCCACGACGATCCCGGCGGAGATCGAGCGACGGCCCGTCCACTCGAGCAGGCGCCGGTACAGCGGGGCGAAGATCACGTACAACACCGGTGCGCCCAGGAGCCCCGACGCGTACGGCAACAGCCCGATGACCACGATCGTGCCGAGGATGGCCACCAGCCACGCCGCCCGTTGGTGATTGGTATCGAAGACTGGCATGCGTTACCCGGCTTGGGCCCGGCGCGTCAGCGAGTCGAGGATCGGTCGCAGCGTAAGCCAGACGTTGTCGGCCACACGCCGCGATCCGGCGGCGTTCGGATGCAGACCATCGGACTGATTGAGGGAGTCGATTCCCGCGACTCCCGCCAGAAAGAAGGGCATGTAGACCGCGCCATGCGTCCGGGCGGCCGTGGGAAAGACCGCCCGGAATCGATCCCGGTACGCCGCACCGAGGTTGGGCAACGCTTCCATCCCCGCCACGATCACGACCGGCCGCGGGACCAACTGCGCGATCCGGTCGAGCATGGCGTCGAGATTGGCCCGGACCGTGTCCGGCGGCTGGCCGCGCAAGGCGTCGTTGGCTCCGGTTTCGATCATGATTATACCCGGCGTTCCCTGGGAGAGTAGCCAATCGAGGCGGTGGCGCGCGTCGCCAGACGATTCCCCGCTGACCCCCGCATCGACCACGCGGAACCGCCAACCGGCCGAATCGATCTTCCGCTGCACCAGCGCTGGCCACGCCTGCGCCGGGTCCAGGCCGTAACCGGCGGTGAGCGACGTGCCGATCAGCAGGATCTCGTTCCCGCTCGACTCGGCTGTCGTCGTGGTCACCGCGGCCGGAGTGAGACTATCCTTCGGCGGTTGGCGCGACGGCGCCTGCTGGCGACCGCAACCGGCCACGACACTCGCAAGGAACCACCAACGCTTTCCGACCTGCCACCTCTTCGAGTCCAGACCGTGCAACGCTCCGCTCCCCGTTTCCCGGCATGAACGACACCATCATCGATTGTCTGGCGCTGCACCACGAATATCTCTCGGGTGGCCGCCGCCTGACGGTGCTCAAGGATATCACCTTCCGTCTCGAAGCCGGCGGCTTTCTCGCCATCATCGGTCCTTCGGGCAGCGGCAAGACCACGCTCCTCGGCCTTCTCGCCGGACTCGACCGACCCACGTCGGGGCGGGTCGTGCTCGACGGCGTCGACCTCGCCACGCTCAATGAAGACCAGCGGGCCCGCATGCGCCGGGAGCGCGTCGGATTCGTCTTCCAGTCGTTCCAGCTCATTCCCACGCTCACCGCCCGCGAGAACATCCAGGTGCCGCTCGAGCTCGGCGGTGCCGACGACGCGGCGCCCCGCGCCGATGCATTGCTGGAGCGGGTCGGCCTGGCCGAACGGGGACATCACTATCCGTCGCAGCTCTCCGGCGGCGAACAGCAGCGCGTCGCCGTGGCACGGGCCTTCAGCACCAGGCCGCGGATTCTCTTCGCCGACGAGCCGACCGGCAATCTCGACGCCGCGAACGGCGCCACCATCATCCAGTTGATGCTCGATCTCAACGGAGAATCCGGTACGACCCTGGTGCTCGTGACTCACGACCCCGATCTCGCGGGTCTCGCCCGCCGCACGATCCGGCTCAGCGACGGCGCCATCGTGGCCGACTCCGCGGCATGACCAGCGCGGGGTTCGTTGCCCGGCTGGCGTGGCGCGAGGCTCGTGCCGCGCGCCGCCGCCTCACGCTGCTCACTGCCTCGGTGATGGCCGGCGTCGCGGCGCTCGTGGCGGTCAATTCGTTCACCGACAATCTCACCGCCTCGGTCGCCGCGCAGGCCCAGGCGTTGCTCGGAGCCGATCTCTCGCTGCAGTCGCGACAGCCCCTCGACAGCATCGCCCCGGCGCAGGCACTGGTCGACTCGCTGGTGCGGACCGGTGGCGCGGGCGTCAGGGTGGCCACGAACGCCAGTCTGGTGGCGATGGCCTACCGCCCTGACAAAGGCGGCGCCAAGCTGGTCCAGCTCCGCGCCGTCGGTCCCGACTGGCCGTACTACGGGGCGATCACGACGGAGCCGGCCGATGTCTGGACCCGCCTGCAGGACGGTGACGCCATCGTCGATCCGTCGCTGCTGGCGGCACTCGGCGCTTCGCTCGGCGACACCCTCGCCCTGGGCGACGGTCGCTTCCCGATCGTCGCCAGCGTGGTGAGCGTCCCCGGCGACATCGGCCTGCAGCTGGCGTTCGGTCCGCGGGTGTACATCGCCACCAGCCGGCTTGCCGGCACGCATCTCCTTTCGTTCGGCTCCCAGGTGCAGTACGACACGTACATCAGCATCCCGGCCACGATGCGCGCGCAGGAGATTGCCCGCCGGTACGGGCCGGCCCTCGGGCGCAAAGGGGTGTCGCTGCACACCATCGCCGATGATCGCGACACCCTGACGCGGCGGCTCATCAACCTCGGCAATTTCCTCGGGCTGGTGGCACTGGCGGCGCTGCTGCTGGGCGGTCTCGGGGTCGCCAGCGCGGTGCACGTCTTCATCCGCCAGCAGCTCGACAGCATCGCCGTGCTGCGCACGCTGGGTGCCACGTCGCCCCAGATCTTCTCCGTGCATCTCATTCTCGCGCTCGGCATGGGGCTGGCCGGCTCGATCCTCGGTGCACTTCTCGGAGTCGGCCTGCAGCAGCTCATGCCGCTTGTGCTCGCGGACTTCATCCCCGTCAGTGTCCATGTCATTCCGTCGATCCGCGCCGTGCTCGCCGGGATCATCCTCGGTGCCTGGACGGCGATGGTCTTTGCGCTGCTGCCGCTGCTCGCGGTGCGCTCGATCTCGCCGCTGGCCACGCTCCGTCGTGATGTCGATCCGCCCCGCGTCCGGTGGGACGCGATGCGTGCCGCGGCGGCGCTGGCGCTTGGTGCCAGCGTGGTGGCGCTGTCCGCGCTGCAGATCGGTTCGCTCCGCCGCGGCGCGTTCTTCGCGCTCGCCATCGGCATCGCCGTGCTGGTGCTCTGGCTGGCATCGCTGGCGCTGATCCGCGGCGCCCGTCGCGGCACGCCCCGCCGTCTGCCATATCTCTGGCGCCAGGGTCTGGCCAACCTCCATCGCCCCGCCAATCAGACGGTGACGGTGGTGGTGGCGCTCGGCTTCGGCGCGTTTCTCCTCACGACCATTTTCACCGTCCAGCACAATCTCCTCCTGAATATCCGGATGGAGGATGTCGGAACGATCCGCGCCAACCTGGTGCTCTTTGATATCCAGACCGATCAGCGCGCCCTGGTCGACTCGCTGATTCGCGCCGGGCACGCCACCGCCACGCCGTTCACGCCGATCGTGCCGATGCGCATCAGTGCACTCGACGGCAAGGCGGTGGCCCCGCTGCTGGCGCGCGACGATTCGATGCGCCTCGCCGATCGTGGGCCGCGCCGGGGGCGCGGGCAAGGGCGAGGGACGCCCGCGCCCACCGATACGAGCGGCCCATCCGTCTGGGCGTTGCGGCGCGAATACCGCTCCACCTACCGTGCCGCTCCCGGCTCCGGGGAGCGCGTGGTGACTGGTGAGTGGTTCCACCCGGGATCCAACGGCAGCGGGCGCAGCGCCGCCGATCCGGTGAGCATTTCGATGGAAACGGGGCTGGCCCACGATCTCAGGGTGAAGGTCGGCGACGAAATCACCTGGGACGTGCAGGGCGTCCCCGTCTACAGCCGAGTCACCTCGTTGCGCGACGTGAGCTGGGCCCGCTTCGAGCCGAACTTCTTCGTGGTGTTTGCCCCGGGGCCGCTCGACAATGCGCCGCAGTCGTGGGTCACGATGGTCCAGTCGCCCAACGCGACAACGCTCGGCACCCTCGAGCGGGGTGTCGCCCAGCACGCAGCCAACGTCACGTCGATCGACCTCGGCGAAATCCAGCGCGCCATCACGACCGTCATCGGCCGGGTGGTGCTCGCCATCCGCTTCATGGCCATGTTCTCGCTCGCCACCGGCGCCATCGTGCTCATCGGCGCCATCGCCACCTCCCGCTGGCAGCGCATCAGGGAGAGCACGCTGCTCCGCACCATCGGCGCGACCCGCGGTCAGGTGCTGGTCATTCTGTGCGTCGAGTATGCCGCGCTCGGCATCGGCGCCGCCCTGGTCGCCGCGGTGCTCGCCGGCGGCGGCGGATGGGCGCTGGCGCACTGGTTCTTCCATGTCCCGTTCGTTCTTCCCTGGTCACGGATGCTCGTGCTCGCCGCCGGGCTGGTGGTGTTGACCACGATCATCGGCCTGTGGAACTCGCTCGACGTGCTGCGGCGCCCGCCCCTCGAGGTGTTGCGAGCCGAGTAGCGGGGCGCGTTATCTTGCGGCGCCCCCCAATCGGAGCCAGCGGCATGTTGTCGATCGATCTGAGCGGCAAGCGCGCGTTCGTCGCCGGCGTGGCCGATGACGGTGGCTTCGGGTTCGCCATCGCCCGGTCGCTGGCGCTGGCCGGCGCGTCGGTCTGCGTCGGCACGTGGCCGCCGGCGCTGGGGATCTTCGAGAACCTGCTGGAGCGCGGCAAGATGGCGGCGTCGCTCGATCTGGGCGGCGGCCGGACGATGGCGTTCGAGCGGATCTACCCGCTCGACGCCGCCTTCGATTCGCTCGCCGACGTGCCGGATGACATCCGGCAGCACAAGCGGTATCGCGACCGCGGGGATTTCACCATCGCCGGTCTGGTGGCCGCGTTGCAGGCCGATTTCGGCGCGAAGCCGCTCGACATCGTGGTGCATTCCCTGGCCAACGGCCCGGAAGTCAAGCGCCCGCTGCTGGAGACGACGCGGCGTGGCTATCTCGACGCCGTCAGCGTCTCGGCGTACAGCAACGTGGCGCTGGTGCAGCGGCTGGCTCCACTGATGCGCCCAGGCGGCGCGTTCCTGTCGCTCACCTATCTCGCTTCCGAGCGCGTCGTGCCCGGCTATGGCGGTGGCATGTCGTCGGCCAAGGCGGCGCTGGAGTCCGACACCCGGACGCTGGCCTTCGAAGCGGGGCGGCAATACGGCGTGCGGGTCAACACCATCTCGGCCGGGCCGTTTGCCTCGCGTGCCGCTTCGGCCATCGGCTTCATCGAGATCATGCTCCGCTATGCCCGCGCCAACGCCCCGCTTCCCCGGGATCTCGACGCGGCCGACGTCGGCGCCACCGCGGCGTTCCTCTGTTCGCCACTGGCCGCCGCCATCACCGGCGCCACCGTGTACGTCGACAACGGGTTCCACGCGATGGGGATGGCGGTGATTCCGGCGCCGGGGGATCAGCCGTCATGAGGCCTTGCCACGCCGCCGAGGGACGGCGGCGATGACCACGCGCCTCGCGGCCACCATCGGGGCCATATTCGGCGGGCTTGCCGTGATTCTCGGTGCGTTCGGCGCGCATGCCCTTCGGAGCCGTCTTTCGCCCGGTGACCTCGAGATCTTCGAGACCGCAGTCCGCTATCAGATGTACCACGCGTTCGCGCTCCTGGCGGCGGCGTGGCTCATCTCGCGGAACGCTCCCGGCGCCGGTGGTGCCGCGTGGGCGTTCATCGGAGGCGTGATCGTTTTTTCGGGATCGCTCTATCTGCTGGTGGCTACCGGCGCCCGCTGGTGGGGTGCGGTGACGCCGATCGGCGGGCTGGCGATGATCGCCGGCTGGTTATTGCTGGCCCTGGCGGCCTGGAGGACTCGCTAGTCTCGCTCGACCCTCACGACTACCACGCCCCGCTCCACCACCACAGCGTGCGGTTGTAACTGAACAGCGCAAAGACGGCCAGGATGATGATGAAGGCAATGACCAGCGAGAAGCCGAACAGCCACGACAACAGCTTCATGTCGAACTTGAGGTGCATGTAGAACATCGCCACCAACCAGAACTTCAGCGCCGACAGGAGCAGCAGCAGCTCGACGAAATATGGCGCGATCGACAGCGACAGGCCGGGAATCCCCGCTCGCAGGTGTCCGAAGCACAACTCGTACAGCAGCACCTCCGACGCCGTCAGCAGGAACAGCACCGTGGCGATCTGGACATACTTCCCCGACGTGGCGTGCGTCGCGTGTTCGTCGGACAGGGCGGCGTGTGCGGTCATGGCGTCAGCGTCCCAGGCTCATCAGGTAGACGACGGGGAAGATCACGATCCACACCACGTCGACGAAATGCCAGTACAGGGCGGCGATCTCGAGGTTGAGCGATTTCTCCGGCGGTATCCGGCCCTTGATGGCATCCTTCAGCAGCGTGGCGTTCCAGAGCGTGCCCACGGCGACGTGCGTTCCGTGGAATCCGGTCAGCGTGAAGAAGCTCGACGCGAACAGGTTGGAGTGATACCCCATCCCTTCGTGCACGAAGTGGGTGAACTCGTAGACCTGCATCCCCACGAAGAAGCAGCCGCACAGCACCGTCAGCGACAGCCAGCCGATCAACCGTTGCCGCTTGCCGCTCTGGGCGCCGTTGAGCGCCATCACCACGAAGAACGACGAGAACAGCAGCACGGCGGTGCCCGCCGTGACCAGCGGGACCTCGAAGATGTCCTTCGGACCCGGGCCCTTGACGTGATAATCCCGGTAGACGATGAAGTTGGTGATGAGCGACGCGAAGAACATGCATTCCGATCCGATGAACGTCCAGATCGCAAGCTTGCGGCTGTCCACCGGAAGCGACGTGCGATGCGCTTCCGGCGGGTGTCCGGCGTGATCGGCGACTGCAGCGGTCATCGCGTCCTCAGTGGTGAGACATGGCGTGGTCGACCGGCTGGTACGCCCACTTGTAGATGGAGAAGATCACGATGGCGAGTCCCGCCAGCGTCACCGGCCCGAACGGGAAAGCGTACGGCCGCTTCACCATGAAGCCCGCCATCCCCGTCAGGATCCCCACCGCGGTGATCAGCGGCCACCACGACGGACTCGGCATGTGGATTCCCTCGCCGCTTACCAGGCGCGGCTCGGGCAGCGTGTGCACCCCGGCGGCCCGCTTCATCGCCCACAGCGGATCCTTGTCGGTCACGGTCGGTTCCACGGGGAAGTTCCATTCCTGCGGCGGCGACGGAATGCTCCACTCCAACGTGGCGCCGCCCCACGGGTCGGCCGGCGCCGGGGCGCCGGTCCGCCACGTCTTCAGGATGTTGAAGATGAACACCAGGAAGCCCACCGCCAGGATGAACGCGCCGACGGTGGACATCTCGTTGTACGACTCGAAGCCCAGTCCCGCCGGATAGGTGTAGACCCGGCGCGGCATGCCGAGCAGGCCGACGAAGTGCATCGGGAAGAACGTCAGGTTGAAGCCGATCAGCATCAACCAGAAGTGCACCTTGCCCAGCGTTTCGTTGAGCATCCGCCCGAACATCTTGGGCCACCAGTAATAAGCGCCCGCGGTGAGGGCGAAGATCGAACCGCCGAACAGCACGTAGTGGAAGTGCGCCACCACGAAGTACGAATCGGTCTGCTCCAGATCGGCCGGCGCCACCGCGTGCATCACGCCCGACAGCCCGCCGATGATGAACATCGCGATGAAGCCGATGGCGAAATAGAGCGGCGTCTTGAACTGCAGCGACCCGCCCCACATCGTCCCCAGCCAGTTGAAGATCTTCACCCCGGTGGGAATGGCGATCAACATCGTCGACAGCGCGAAGAACGAGTCCGCCAGCGGTCCCATGCCGGTGGCGAACATGTGATGCGACCAGACGCCGAAGCCGAGGAAGGCGATGAACGCCATCGAGAACACCATCGCGCTGTAACCGAACAGCGGCTTGCGCGAGAACACCGGCAGGATCTCCGATACGATGCCGAAGGCCGGCAGGATCAGGATGTACACCTCGGGGTGGCCGAAGACCCAGAAGAAATGCTGCCACAGCATCGGATCGCCGCCGGCGACGTTGTAGGCAAAGAATCCGGCGTGGAAGACGCGGTCGGCCAGCAGCAGGATCAGCGCCACGGTGATCACCGGGAACGCCAGCAGCACCAGCACCTGCGTCACCAGCACCGCCCACACGAACATCGGCATGCGCATCAGCGTCATGCCGGGTGCTCGCATGTTGAGGATGGTGGTGAAGAAGTTGATCGCCTGCCGCCAGCGACGCGATCCCGAGGATCTGCAGGCCGAGCAGCCAGAAGTCCATGTTCAGGCCCGGCGAGTACTGCAGCGACGACAGCGGCGCATACCCGAACCAGCCGCCGTTGGGCGCCGCGTTCATGATGAACGAGAAGTTGAGGAACAGCCCGCCCAGGATGAACACCCACAGCGACATCGCGTTGAGCCGCGGGAACGCCACGTCGCGGGCTCCGATCAGCAGCGGCACGAAGAAGTTGAAGAACATCGCGCTGATCGGCATCACCGCCAGGAAGATCATGGTGGTGCCGTGCATCGTGAACAGCTGGTTGTAGAAGTCGGGCGACACCAGATGGTTGTCCGGCCGCACCAGCTGCATCCGGATGATCAACGCCTCGAGTCCGCCGATCAGGAAGAAGACGAACGCCGAGGCCCCGTACAGGATCCCCACCCGCTTGTGATCGACCGTCGTGAGCCACTCCACCAGCGTGCTGCGCCTGGCGTGCGTTGCCGCGTGGGCCGGCTCGAGTACCGTAGTTGCCATGGTGAGCGTGTCCTCGTTCCTATTTCAGCGTGCGCAGGTACGCGATCAGCGCCGCCGCTTCCGCGTCCGACACCGGTCGGATACTCATGAAGTTGCCCGGCTTGACCTGCTGGTAATGTTGCAGCCACAACTTGAGATTGCCGTCGGTGTTCGGCAGCCATCCGCTGGCGATCATCTTGCGCGTCGCGATCCCGGCGAGGTTCGGTCCGAGGTTCAGCACGCTCTTGGGGTGCATCGACGACACCGAGTGGCAGTTGGCGCATCCGACGCCGGTCGGGCTGAACAGTTTCTTCCCCTCGGCCACGAGCGAATCGGACCTGTCGGCCGGTGCCTGAGGCTGCGACGCCAGCACCGCCGGCAGCGTCGCGGTCTTCGATGCAGGCGTCGCCGCCGCTGTGGCAGTCACCGGCGGCTGATACGGTGTGCCGTTGCCATTCACCAGCGAATCCTGAAGTCGCTGGTCGACCCACGCCTGGAACGCCGCCGGCGTGTCGACCATCACGAAGAAATCCATCCGGCCGTGTTCCTCGCCGCAGAACTCGGCGCAGGCACCCGGATACGCCCCGGTCGTGTCGGCGGTGAACCACAGCCGCGTTTCGCGGTTCGGAAAGAGATCGCGCTTGCCCGCGAACTGCGGAATCCAGAATGAATGGATGACGTCGTTGCTCTTGAGCCGGAGATCCACCGTCCGGTGCACCGGGACGTGCAGCTCGTTGGCGGTGGTGATGCCGAGATCGGGGTAGCGGAACTCCCAGAACCACTGATGGCCGATCACTTCCACCTTGAGCGGCGGCTGCCCATCGGGCGAGGAAGCCGGCACCCGGGCCGTCGAGAAGATCGTCTCCACCGTTGGCACCGCCACGATCGCCAGCACCACCGCCGGCACGATCGTCCAGATGATCTCGACCAGCGTGCTGCCGTGAATCTGCTTGGGCTCGGGGTCCGCCGGCTTGCCGCGGAACTTGAAGATCGCGATCAGCAGCGCGCCTTCGACCAGCACGAAGACGATGCCCGCCAGCCAGACTGTCTTGAAGAACAACCCGTCCACCAGCGACGAGAAGTCGCCCTTCGGCGAGAGTGTCGACTGTGGATAGGGGCCGTGACAGCCGGCCAGGAACACGAGGGCGAGGGCGCACAGCAGGCCGAGGGACGCAAACCGCCTCGGCACGCGCAATGATCGCATCAGCACGGGATCCTGGCTTCGGGTCAAGGTGCTTGTGAAGCCTTTCACAAGCGATTTCGGGCGAAATAGTATCCGGACCGGGGGGGATGGTCAAGCGAAATGTAGCACCCGTCCCGTTTTTCCGGCTCCAGCGGTATGTTGTAGCAACGAACGGTCCGCCCGGCCATCCCGGGCGGGCCGTGGATCGTTTTTTCCGCCTCTCGTCAGGATATCGGTCGCATGATCAGGGAAATGCGCGACAAACTCGGCAAGGAGATCGAAGAGCTGACGCGCGAGCTCACCGTCACGCTCCCGCAGGCGATCGCCACCGCCGTCGAGATGGGCGATCTCCGTGAGAACTCCGAGTACAAGTCGGCGCTCGAGCGCCAGCAGTTCGTGCAGGCGCGGCTGGGCCAGCTGCACCAGCGGCTCAACCAGCTCACCCAGCTGGCCAGCACCGAAGCCCCGACCGATCGTGTGGGCCTGGGCTCGCGGGTCAAGGTCGAAGACGTGCAGACCGGCGACATCGAGGAGTACACCCTGGTGCTCGCCGAGATGATGGACATCGACGCCGGGCACATTTCGCTCGCGTCGCCGCTCGGACGGAGCCTCAAGGACGGCAAGGTGGGCGACGAGGTGATGCTGCAGCTGCCGACCACTCGGCGCCGGCTCCGCATCACCCATCTGGTCACCATTCACGAACAGCTGACGGGGAGCTGATCAGGCGTGGACTCGATTCCCAAGGAACTCGTTGTCGTCGGCGACCGGGTGCTGATCGCGCCGGAGGACGGCGAGGAGCAGCGCACGCGGGTCGGACTCTATCTCCCGGCGACGGCGGTCGACAGCCAGGCGGTGCAGACCGGGCTGATCGTAGCCACCGGCCTCGGCGATCCGCTCCCCGATCCTTCCGCTTACGAGAACGAACCGTGGAAGGTCGAGGAGCGCTCGCCGCGGCACCGTCCGCTCCAGGCCCGGGTCGGCGACCACGCGATCTTCTTCCGCAAGGCCGCGGTCGAGATCACGTTCGAAGACAAGCACTACCTCGTTGTGCCGCAGGCCGCCATTCTGGTGCTCGTGCGCGACGCCATTCCGCTGCCGTAGGCTGCTCCACCAGTTTGCCCGCGGGGGACCATCGTCCTGATGCACCACCGCACCCTCCGGATTCTGGGCCGCGCCCTCACCCTGCGGTGCGTGGTATGCGGTGGCCGCCCGGTGTTACTCAGCTGGTTCCGGGAGACGCCGAGCTGTCCGGTGCTGCGGCTTCCGCCTGGACCGTGCCGAGCCCGGCTACTGGCTGGGGAGCTACAACGTGAATCTCGGCGTGACCCTGCTGCTCGTGACCGTCGCGATCGTGGTCGCGATCGCGCTGCAATGGCCGGCGCCGCACTGGGACGCGATCACCGTGGGTGCCGTGGCGGCGGCGGTGGTGCTGCCGGTGGTGATCTTCCCGTTCACCAAGACCCTCTATCTCGCCCTCGACGTGCTCTTCCGGCCGCCCGAGGAGGCCGAATTCCGGACGCCGGAAGAGCCCGCCATGAACCGTCGTGTCAGAGATACCGAGCGATCGCCATCGCGATGATCGCAACGAGGAGCAACACCATCAACGTCGCACCGGTGCGCATCAGCCGGTCCCGGGCTGTCACGAACTCCGCCTGAAGTGCGTCGCGATCGGCGGCGCCGGCCTGCGCCAGCTGTCCGGCGACCGCGTTGACCCGCAGCATGGCGGGGCGGAGCAGCAGGATGGCGCCGACGTAGGCCAGGATCGCGGCGATCATGCCGATCGAGATCCCCATGCCGAACCGGGTCTGGAACCACGCCCCCACGAAGCCCGATGAATCCTGCCAGACCATGTACAGTCCGGACAGCACCGTGATGGTCGCTGCGAACATCAGCCGTCCGAAGTAGTTCCGGCGCTCCAGCTCCAGCATGACCGGAAACCCCTGCGGGCCGATGGCCGCAACGGCCGGACCGAGCTGGGTGTTGATGAAGAGCACCCCGCCTGCCCAGAAGATGGCGCCACCAATGTGCAGCAACCGCATGAGGATCATCAGCACGGTTCACTCCAGGATTGGAAGGTCACGAACGCCGCGGCGGCAGCGGCGCCGCCACGTCGGTATTCACCGGCGGAGATTCAGGGGCCACGCCGTCGAGCATGCCGCCCTTGGCCACGAGTTGCGCGGCAAGGAGCGTCTGGATGACGCCGGTGATGTTGTTGGTCGCCGATTCCGCGGCGCCCGTTCCACCACCGGAGATCGTCACCAGCCGCGCTCTGGCCAGAGCGTCCGCCACCACCGGCGCGATCTGCGGCAGCAGCTCGATCTGGCGATACCGGAAATAACTCTCGCCGCCGGCCCGGATGGCGTCGTTGACGCGCTGGATGGCCTCTGCCGTGGCCTCGGCGACCCGGCGCAGCCGGATCGCTTCGGCGTCGGCAGAGGCCTCCGCCTCGAGGCGCACCTTGGCGGCGTCGGCCTTGGCCTGCGCGATCTGGGTGGCGTCGAGTTCGGCTGTGCGCTGCAACGCCTGCGCCTCCTGGCGCTTCGCTTCGGCCTGGGCCACCAGCGCCGCGTTCGATGCCCGCGTCTGCTCCAGCTCCCGCTGCTTGTCTGAGATGGCGCGCTCGGCGTCGAGCTGCGCTTCCTTGGCGCGCCGTGCCTGCATTGCGGCCACGATGTCGGCATTCGCCTGCGCTTCCGCGGCCGACTGGCGGCGGCGTGCCTCGGCCACCTCGGATTGCACCACCTTGATGTTGAGCGAATTGAAGATCAGGCCGAGATCGGTCAGCTCACGCGAACACGCCTTGCGGATGATGACGGCCAGCGGATCG
Source organism: uncultured Gemmatimonadales bacterium (assembly GCA_963697065.1). Taxonomy (GTDB): domain Bacteria; phylum Gemmatimonadota; class Gemmatimonadetes; order Gemmatimonadales; family GWC2-71-9; genus Palsa-1233. Next base: position 451,032 of record CAVOMQ010000001.1, on the reverse strand, counting down.
TCTTCGTCTTCCATCGATGGATCCGTGGGTGCCACCGTCGTTCCCGATGTCGCTGGCGCCGTCACCGCCGAGCCGCCCGCGGCCGCCGGCAGGCTGGTCACCGGTGACCCCTTCGCCGAGAAGAGCTGGTCGTGGGTCAGCAGGTTGATGGCGCGGCGGGCCGAACTGGACAGCAGATCCGTGAGCGTGCTGATCTGGTCGGATTCGCTCTTGGCACAGAACCGGTTTGCGGCCGTCTTGATGAGCACGTCGGAATCGCCCACCGACACGATCGCGCTCGCGAGCACCCGGACCTTGATCGGCCGCGGTGTACCGGTGACGTCGATGTCGGCGGTCTGGTCGGTGATGTCGAGGTCGACGTTGATCACCTTGCTCGAAATCGTGGTGCCGGTGGTGAGCAACGGGATTTCTTTCGATTTGCCGGGGCCGCGGTAGATCACTGTCCGTCCCTGCAGCCAACTCACCAGCCGGATCGTCCCGGCGTCGACGTTGCGGAGGAAGCCCGCCACCACCATCGGGATGACGACCACGACGAACACCACGGCACCCAGAATCAGTATTCCGACCGAGCCCAGCATTTCCAGCTCCTTGTTCAGACCAGGGGCACCGACACGGTGCAGCGATTCCGCGCCGTGTCGACGTCCTCTATCCGCACCCGGTCGCCGGCGCGGATCCGCGGGGTGCGGTCGCGGTCGCCGGCCGGAATGCTTCCCAGCAACTGTACGATCTGCCCATCCACCTCCAGCGACACGATGCCGTGCCCGTCGGCGTCGAACGTGGTGACGGCGGTCCCTTCGGCGGTGACGGCGCTCTCCAGGGTGAGCGCGGGGTTGGACGCGAAGCGGAGCGCCAGATTCCAGACCGGACGCACCACCAGCCGTTCGGCCGCGATGCCGCCGGCCAGCGCCACGAGCAGTAGCACCGTTCCGCCGACGAGGCTGTGTGCCGCGAGGCCGATCACGCCGAATCCGAGCAGGAAGGCGAACAGAACCCGCGGCGACATCAGCGCCAGAACCGTACGGGTCGCCCCGTGCGTCAGGCTGCTGCCGGCGTGCCCGTGATGGACGCCGCCGGCGTGGCCACGAACGCCGGGACCCGGGTGCGCGTGATGTCCGACGCCGCCCAGCGCCATGAAGCCGAAGCCCGCCGCACCCAGGATGGTGCTCAGGGCGTACACGTTCACTTCGCTCTCCGATGCGTCGTTCGCCTCTGAAACTAGTCGTGGCGCCGCCAGATGGCGGCTGATACACTTGAGCCTCCCCGGAATTTCATCTGCTCGGGAGTGATCGAGATGATCAGTGCGACAGCGGCCCGGCGGCGAAAACGGCCCGCCTGGCGGGCGGCGTGGCTGCTGGTGGCCGCGGCCGCGTGTCAGCGGTCGGGCCCGGCGGGCGCCGGCGGCCAGCGGGTGGTCTGCGTCTCGAAGCAGCTCAACGAGTACCTCTACGACATCGGCGCGCAGGACCTGCTCGTCGCCCGGGACCTGACGTCGATCTATCCACCGGCGATCACGGCGTTGCCGTCGGTGGGCTACCACCGCGCGCTCAATGCGGAAGGCATCATCGCGATGAAGCCGACGCTGTTCCTCAACGACGGCAATTTCGGTCCCGACGCGGTGGAGGAGCAGGTCAAGAAGGTCGGCATTCCGGTACTCACGCTTCGCCCGGGCGGCAGCGTCGACAGCGCCGAAGCGATGCTGGTGCGACTCGGCGCGCTGTTCCATCACGACGCGCAGGCCGACAGCGTCGTGGCCGCATGGAAGGCGGGGATGGACACGGTGTTCGCCGACACCGCGCAGTGGGTCGGCAAACCCCGTCCCCGCGTGCTGATCATTCACTTCGGCCAGATCGCCAACGACTATCTCGCGCTCAAGCGGGGCGGTCCCGCCGATGCGATGCTGCACTGGGCCGGTGCCGACAACGCGATCGACTCGGCAGGCGGCATGGCGCGGCTCACCCCCGAACTGATCGCCCGCGCCGCGCCGGACGTGATCATCGCCACCGACGTCGGCTTCGATCGCTACGGCAGCGTCGAGAAGTTCAAGACGTTGCCCGGCGTCGCCCTCACCCCCGCCGGCCAGCACAATCGCATCTATCGCATCACCGAGCAGGAGATCATGTACTTCGGTCCGCGCACCCCGGCCGTGGTGCGCGAGCTGGCGCGGATGGTTCACCAGTGAGATGCCGAGGCGACTGAGCAACCGGCAGTTTCACCTGGTACTGGCGCTGGCCCTGATCGGCGCCGTGCTGGCGTCGGCCGGGATCGGCGATTGCATGTTCCCGCTGGGCGAAATGGCGCGGTTCGTGGCCCAGGCGCTCCATCTGGAGCCGCGCACCGCCGCCGACGCGCTCGACCCCAACGTGTTCCTGCAGCTGCGGCTGCCGCGCGTACTCCTCGGCAGCGTCACCGGGGCGGTGCTCGGCGTCCCGGGCACGCTGATGCAGGGGCTGTTCCGCAACCCGATCGTCGAACCGGGACTCGCCGGAACATCGGCCGGCGCGGCCCTCGTCTTCGTCCTCGGCGGCCACACCACGATGGCGTTCACCGCTCCGCTCCGCTCGGCTCGGCCGCCGTGCCGGTGATGGCGTTTGCGGGCGGATTCGCCGCCACGGTGCTGGTCTACCGGGTGTCGACGGCGTTCGGCAAGGAGAACGTCTTCACGCTGCTGCTGGCCGGCATCGCCGTCAACGCCGTCTGTGCCGCGGGAACCGGATTCCTCTCCTACATCGCGCGCGATCCGCAGGCCCGCAACATCACGTTCTGGAATCTGGGCACGTTCACCACTGCCGACTGGCACGGTGCGATCATCGTGGCGGTGACCTTCCTGGTCTGTTTCACGATCGCGCTGCGTGGGAGTTCTCCCTGTAGGCTTCCGCCGCTGGTTTGACGATGCCGAGCTTCGGCGTATATTCGGGATGTGAGCCGAACAGACCCCGAAGTAGAGCCGACCGGGACCCGGCGCGACCGGGGCGGTCACTGCCCCGAATGCGGCGGGCCGGTGGTACACGGTTCCGGCTGCCTTGCCTGTCCGGCCTGCGGATGGTCCCGCTGCGGCTGAAGGCATTGCCGGTGGTGGAGGAAGCGCCGGCGTGGTCGACGCTCGACGCCCGCGCCCGCGGGACGCGCTTCATTGCGCTGCCCGTGCACGGCGTCCTCAACACTCCGGCGTCGACGCGCATGGGCTTCTGGTCGATCAATCCCTACATCGGGTGCGAGTTCGGATGCGCGTACTGCTACGCCCGCGAGACCCACCGCTGGACAGTCGAGCGCGCCGTCGCCCGGCTCGAGGCGAGCCACGAAGCCCATGAGGCCTCGCGGTTGCCGCCGGAAGAGGCCTTCGAGCGGCGCATCCTGGTCAAGCAGGAGGTGGCGGCGGTGCTGGCACGGACGCTCGACCCATCGCGCCTGGCGGGCCATGCGCTGATCATCGGCACCGCCACCGATCCCTATCAGCCGGCGGAGCGGCGCTTCCGGCAGACCCGTTCGATCCTCGAACTGCTCCGGCAGTATCATGGGCTGCGGCTGGGCATCATCACCAAGTCACCGCTCATCGTCCGGGATCTCGACGTGCTCAAGGTGCTCGCCGGCCAGCATCGGCTGACGGTCAACCTCTCGCTGGCGTCGCTCGACGCACCATTGCTGCGGCGGCTCGAACCGCGAACACCGACGCCCAAGGCCCGGCTCCGCGCGCTGGAGAGTCTGACGCAGGCTGGAATCGAGACCGGACTGTTGATTGCCCCGATTCTCCCCGGACTGACCGACGGGCGCGCCGCGTTACGCGATCTGCTGCGTGCGGCGCGAGCCGGGGGCGCGGCGTGGGCATCGGGGGTGCCGCTCCGGATGGGGCCGGCGACGCGCCGCACGCTGTTGCCATGGCTGGCGCAGAACCGCCCTGATCTCCATCGGCGGTATCAGCGTCACTTCGGGGCGCGATCCAACACGTCACACAGCTACCAGCGCGCGCTCCAGGCGCGGATCGACGCGCTGCGTTCCGAGGTGGGGCTTGCCGGTCGCGGCGAGCGGCGGCAGGAAGATGGCCCCCGGGTACCGGCGCAGCTCGCGCTCTGGGACGCGGGCTGAGGATCCGTGGCGCGATGGAACGGCGAGACGCCAAATGACGTATTGAAATTACGCAAATGGCGTCTCGCCGTGCTTGGCCTGATCGGGCTGCCCGGTCTATTTCCTTACGCAGACCTTGTCGAGCGCCGGCCGCTGCGAACCGTCGGCCACGTTGACCAGCAGGTCCTTGATGAAGTTGTCGATCCGCGCGTAGTGCGGATAGTCGATATACTGCGGTTCGTCGGTGTTCTGGTGATAGTCGCCGTGCAACCCGGTGAAGAAGAACACGATCGGGATGCACTTGTTGGCGTAGTTGGTGTGATCGCTGCGGCCGTAGATGTTGTTGTAACCCGGCCAGCTCACCGGCTTGCCGTCGACGCTGGTGCCCAGCGTGGGATCGTCGTAGCGATAATCGAGGTCGAGCGGGTGCGGCTGCTTGTTGTTGGTGGCGAGCATGTCCTGGTACAGGCCGGTCGACAACCGCTTCGAACCCACCGCGCCGACGTAGTAATCGCCGCCGCCGATCACGTCTTCGGCGCGCCCGCGGCCGATCATGTCGATGTTGATCTGTGCGACGATCGAATCGACCGGCACGGTCGGATGCGACGTGAAATAGCGCGAGCCGAGTTCGCCCGCTTCCTCACCAGTATGCCACACGAAGAGGATCGAGCGCTTCGGCTTGACCGGCATGTGCGCCACGTATTCCGCGATCTCGAGCACGCCCGTCGAGCCTGAGCCGTCGTCGTCGGCGCCATTCTGGATCGAATCGAGCCGGGCCACCGGATGGATACGGCGGATCGAATCCATGTTGATGTGAATCGTCGCACGTTCCGCCGAGGAAATGCTGTGCAGATCGCCGCCGGCCATTTCCAGCTTCAGGACGGCGTTGTTGTAGGCCTTGAGCGAATCGTGATCCACCACCGGCGGCCGGATTCCGTTGTGATCGTTGTGGGCGCCGATGGCGACGTACTCGCCCTTGAGCGCCGGATCGCTGCCGGGAATGATCCCGATGACGTTGCGGCCCCAGTCGGTGGGAATGTCGACGAAATCGAGTGCGCCATCGACGGTGCCGCCGGTCGCGCCGGCCTGGAGGCCGGTCAGGCTGTGTCCCATGAGGCGCATCGCCGCGGAACTGGTGAGCCGGATCGTCGCGGCCACCGGTTCGACCGGGGCGCCGGCGCCGCCAGCTCCCCGCCCGCCGCGGGCACCACCTGCGGCGCCACCGCGGCCGCCGCGGCGTCCCGCTCCACGTCCTGCTGAACAGCCGAGCGTCATCACCTGCTGGCTGTCGAGGGTCGTCATGGCGCCGTCGAACGAAACCGAGCCGCCGAATTGGTGCGCCTCGAGCATGCGCCGGGCGGCCGCGGCAAGCGTGTCACTGCGCGCCGCCGCGCGTGCGACCGAGTCGGCGGAGAATGCGTCCATCGAATCCGCCGTCGACTTGACGCGGGCGCCGGTCCATCCGGCGGGGAGCGTGCCGGAGATGAGCTGGCCGTCGCGCACCACGCCAATCCGTCCGTCGCGAACCACGACCATGTCACCGGTCGCCACCGTTGCCGGTGCCTGTGGTCCCATGATCGCCTGCGGATCGTTCAGCAGCGCCCGCTCCGCCGGATTCAGTCCGTCGAGATCGACCGTCGCCACCGCCACGGCGTCGGCGAATCGGGCCGTCGCGCCGCCACCGAAGCCGCCGCGTCCCCGTCCGGCAAATCCCCCCGCGCCGCGGCCGGCACCCGCCACCGGGCATCCCAGCGCATCGGTTGCCGCCGGTGCCGGTGCGGTCCGAGCCGCGTTCCCGGCACGCGGAGCCGCGGAGAGGATGACGAACTTCCCCGCCGCCTGTTCCGGAGAAATCTCCAGCGTGGTATCGCCTTCGACACCGCCGTAGATCACCGGCACGTTCCGGATGGGGCGCGGCGCGCGGCCGGTCGGTACCGGCACGAAGTCGGTATTGAAACGCAGTGTCATGCCTGCCGCCGCGAGCGTCGACTTGTCGGTGTACTTGTGCTGGACGTACGGCAGATCCTGGAAATACGTGCCGTTGTCGCCGCCGGGAAGAATGCCGAGTTTCTTCAACTCGGCGGCGATATAGCTCGTGGCCTTGTAGTTGCCGATCGTTCCCACCTGGCGTCCCTGCATCGAGTCGTCGGAGTAGATGTAGAGACGCGTGCGCAGGTCGGCCACGGTGATCGCCGCGGTCGTGGGCTGTGCCGCGTGCTTCATCGGATTGCCGTACTGGTTGAGCTGCGGTTGTTGCGCCGCGCCGCCGGCGGCGGCGACGGTCGCCAGTCCGCCCGCCAGCGCACCGACACGTGACATCCTGCGAAGCAGAGACACTGGAACCACTCCGGATCAATGGAAAGAGATGACCGGCCGTGCCGGCCGCGTCGTTACGATCGACGAAGATGTCGCCGCAGACCGGAAAACGTTAGTCCGGAGTCAGCGTTCAGCGGCCCAGTTGAGGATCACCTTGCCGAATGTGTGGTTGGATGCGAGGCAGTCGTAGGCATCATCGAATTCCGACGCGGGAAAGACGGTATCGATGACTGGTTCGAGCGTTCCGTTGCTGAATGCCGGGAGCACGTCCCGCCGGAATTGCGCCACGAGCTGTGCCCGCTCGGCGGCCGGCCGTGAGCGCATTACCGTGCCGATGATCTCGAGCCGCCGGCGCAGCGCCTGTCCGAGTTCGAAGGTGTGCGCGGTGCCGCCCGTGAGGGTGCCGATCAACACCAGACGCCCACGGTGCGCGAGCAGCTCGATGTTCTGTTCGAACACCGCCGCGCCCAGCGTGTCGAGAATCACGTCGACATGCCCCACTCGGGCTGGCCAGTCGGAGGCTGTCGTCAGCACGCCGCGCGCCGCACCGAGCGCGGCCGCGCGGTCGAGTTTCGACGGTGTTCGCGAAGTGCCGATCGCTTCGAGCCCCAGCATCCGGGCCAGCTGCACCGCCGCGGTTCCGATGCCGCTACCGACCGCGTGAACCAGCACCCGCTCGCCCGGAACGGCCCGGGCGCGGAGCATCAGCGCATCCCAGGCCGTGAGGAAGGCTTCGGGGATGGCGGCCGCCGCCGGTTCATCCAGTGCCGCCGGGATCGGCATCGCGGCGTCGGCGGCGATGAGCGCGCGGGACGCGTGCGCGCCGCCACCGACCAGGCCCATCACCCGATCGCCGCGTTGCCACTCGCGAACACCGTCGCCACAGGAGAGCACCCGGCCCGCGAATTCGAGTCCCGGGATATCCGCCGGCCAGCCCGGCGGCGCGGGATAGCGGCCGTCCCGCTGCAGCAGGTCGGCGCGATTCATTCCCGAGGCGAGCACTTCGACGAGCAATTCGCCTTGTGCCGGCACGGGATCGGGCCGTGTGACCAGCGTTGTCACGCCGGGCGACGGGTGGATCAGCGCGCGCATCGGACCGGCGCGGACCGGGTGGGCGCTGGCGCGGGCCGGCAACGCCGGGCTCTGGATCGTCGTATAATTCGGCGATGAACCATCGTGATCACCGGCTGATGTCGGCCGGTGCGAGAATGTCTTTCCGGAGTCGGTCGACGATGTTGCTGACGCGTGTCATGGTGTGTGTCGCTCTTCTTCCCCGGTTGCTTGCGGCGCAGTCTTCGTTGCATTCGCCGTCCGTGCTCCCGCGCCCCGCGGCGGCGCGGCTCCGGCTGGTCCTCGCCCCCACCGGGAACACTGCCCGGTTCGTGGTCCGGGAGCAACTGCTCAGCGCGGAGCTGCCGAACGACGCCGTCGGCACCACGAACCAGGTGACCGGTGCTGTGGTGATCCGCGCCGATGGCTCCGTCGACACCGCGGCATCGCAGTTCACGGTCGTGCTCGACTCGCTCCACACCGACAAGCCGAACCGCGACAAGTACATCAGGGAGCGGACGCTGCAGACGGCGCAGTTTCCCACCGCTCGACTGATGGTGCGCGAGGTTCGGGGCCTTCCCGACCCGATTCCGGCCAACGGCACGTTGTCGCTCACCATCGTCGGCGATCTCACCATCCATGGCGTGACGCGGCGCACCACATGGCCGGCACAGGCGACGGTGCACAACGGCGTGTTCACCGGCACGGCGTCGACGCACATCAAGTTCGGTGACTTCAACATGGAGCAGCCGAGGTTGATGCTGGTGGTGAGCATCGTGGACGACATCAAGCTGGAATACGACTTCGACCTGGTTTCCGCCCCGGCCGCGGCGCAGTAACCGGTCTCACGGCAGCCGGACCAGCACCGGCACGTCTTCCGCCCACAACACCTGCTGCGCGCGCTTGACGACGAGGCGGACCATCGGCGTGCCGACGTTGAACGCCAATCCCAACCAATCCGGATCGAGGATCGCGATCTCGAGGCGGCCGTCGACGTCGCGCACCAATCCGCGCGCCAGTTGGTCGCAGTCCAGCACCTGGAGGTTGCGCCGGCAGGTACGCAGCGAGCCGGCGTCGTACGCCTGGCCGATGGTGCCGTAGTGGTGAATCGCCAGCGTGTCGTCCGGCGGAATGACGAACGCGGCGAGCAGAGAGGTGTTCGGGCGCAGGAAGATGACGCGCCACTCATAGCCGGAAAAGAGATCCGGGACTATCGCGTTCTGGGTGATCGAGTCGGGTGACATGGCGCGGGGAAACACGACCACCAGCCCGGAATCGCTCAGCACCGCGGTGGCCGCGGTCTGCAGCGAATCGACCGGAATGGCGGCCGGCCTGTCCTGGCCGGCAAGCGGGCATGCCAGCAGCAACGCCAGCGCTGCCGTTCCCACCGCACCCGCCGTCCAATGCGCCATCGCGGTAACGGTACCACCCCGCCGCGTCGGCGCCAACGGCTATGTGCCGCCGGTCAAGACCTCGAGGAGCGGAGCGCCAACGACGGTCTCGGCGTCGTGGACGACGCGCTCGGCGGCGGGGGTGCGCTTGCGCCAGATGTTCCGGGCGGAATCCAGGTCGTAGACGATCAGGCGGAGCTCCACGCCGAAGCGCCGCCGGATTTCGTCGGCGTGCGCCTGGTAGCGGGCAGTCCAATGGCGTGCCGCCGGGGCGTCGTCAGCAACGACGACCAGCTCCAGCGGCTCGCCCGGGGCCTCGGATCCCCCGGCGACCGCGCCGGTGATGGCGACCGAGATCAAACGCGCCGGCGCCTGGCCGGCCGCGGCGCGCAGCGCGATCCGGAGCGCCGGGAAGAAGTCGCCCTCGCCACGGAACAGCGCCGCGAGTGGCGGTCCGAGCCGATGTTCGGCGTTGAGTTGCGCCAGGCGGCGGGGATGCTCGCCGATCTCCTCGATCACGCCGGAAACGAGGAGATCGGCGAGCCCCTGCTCGATGCTGCGGTAGGCCATGTCCGTTCGCCGGGCAATTTCGCGCCGGGACAGGGGCGAACCACTGCGCCATAACTCTCTGAGAATGGCGATCTTGGCTCGTGTGGTAAGGATCAGGCCGAGTGGCGCATGGGCGACGCCGGCGGCTAGTTTCTTTGGCACAACAATAAAGTAGGCGATCGCCTACTTTATATCAATATCTATTCCAGCGGTCTCGCATACCCGGCAGATCGTCTCACCGATCTTGTTGTTCGGCGTCGACGCACCTGCCGTGATCCCGATGGTGCGGACTCCGTCGAGCCAATGCGGGTCGATGGCTTCGTCCTTGGTGCGAATCGGCTGGTGGCGGAGGGTGCGGGTAGCGGGATCGACCGCCTGGGCGTCTTCGAGATGGTAGGTGCGGACACCCCGGCTCAGCGCGAGGGCTGCGAGCGCGCAGGTGTTCGACGAATTGTACCCGCCGACGACGAGCATCACGTCGATCGGCTCCGCCAGCAGTTCGACGACCGCGTCCTGCCGCTCCTGGGTCGCCGAGCAGATGGTGTCGAACGAGCGGAAGTGGTCGGCGATCTGCTCTTCCCCCCAGCGGGCCGCGAGAGCGCGGCGGAATTCGGCGGCGATGGCCAGCGACTCGCCCGAGAGCATCGTGGTCTGGTTGGCCACGCCGACCCGTTCGAGGTCGCTCGCGAAATCGAATCCTGGCGAACAGCGGCGCGCGAAGTACGAGGTGAGCGCTTCCGGGTCGCCTCGTCCTTCGATCCAGTCGCAGACCATTCGGGCTTCGGCCATGTCGAAGACGATGAGATAGCGGCCCGATGGATACCGCATCACCTGGCTGGCGGTGGCCTTCGTCTCTTCGTGATAGTGTTTGCCATGGATCACGGCGGTGAAGCCGTCACGGGCGTAGCTCTCGACCCGTTTCCAGACATTGAGCACCGAGCCGCACGTGGTATCGACCACGATGCAGCCGATGTCGCGAAGTCGTTGGAAATCGCGCATCGTCACGCCGAACGCGGGGAGGATCACCACGTCGCCGGGTACGAGCTGTGAGAAGTCGAAATCTTCGTCGGGGCGGTGGGCCAGAAAGGTGATCCCCATCCGGGCGAGTTTCGCGTTGACGAAGGGATTATGGATGATCTCGCCCACCAGGAAGCGGCGTCGGTCGGGAAACTTGGCGCACGTCTCGTAGGCATAATCGACCGCGCGATCGACGCCGTAACAGAAGCCGAATTCCTGGGCCAGCCGGAACGTCAACGGGCCGGCGGTAAGGACGTTGCCGTTGGCGCGCATCGCGTCGACCACCGCGCTGTGATAATCGGCCGAGCGCTGATCTTCGATTTCGGTCTTGAGTCCGAAACCGCGGCGGAAGTACGTCGAGTCCATCGGAGGAAGATAAGGCCCGGTCAGTTGCAGCCGGTGGCGGTGGCGGTGACGGGCAGGTGGTCGAAGGTGGCGGAGAATCGCAGCGTGTCGAATCCGATCGCGGCGTGGAGAAGCGCGTTGGCCACTCCGGAGAGAGTCCCTTCGCTCCAGCGCAGTGCGGCGGTGCCGCTGCCGGACCGGAACCCCTCGAGGCTGTCGATGCCCGGCGACCAGCGGAAGGCCACCGTGGCACCCGGCCGCGGCATCGCGGCACTGTCCGACGGGGCGACGATCGCGTGGGTCCCGGCCGACAGCGAATCGTGCTCGTAAAAGACGATCTCGACGCCGGTATCAGCGGCGATGGCGTCGAGGACCCCGATGCGAGTCACCGGACACCAGCTCACTCGCGCCGGCAGGACGGCCCGGCCGTTGAATGTGCCACGCCAATCGAAGGCGATGGTACCCTTGCGCGCTCCGTGCGCGGCGCGACCCGGACCGAATCCGTACCACCAGGTGGCGGCAAGGATCGCAGCGACCACCACGACGGCGGTCGTGGAGCGTCTCGTCATCGCCGCCCCCCGAAGAAGACGTCGAACACCGCGTCATGGCCGTGTGCGTCGCTGAGCGGGTGACTCAGAGCGAACCAGCCTGCTCCTGGTCCCATTTCGTCCGGCCGTCACGATGGAGGCCGTACGCCCGCAAACGCCGCCAGAGTGTCGTTCGGGAGATGCCGAGGGTCTTGGCCGTCTCCGCCAGACGCCACGCATGCGCCTCGAGCGACCGGACGATGGCGTCCCTCTCCCGCTCGGCCAGCGTGGTGGGTCCGTCGTGGTGAGGTAGATAGATCGCCTCGCCGAGGTCGAGACTTCCCACTTTGAGCGGCGCCAGCCGGCCGCCCATCCCGGCCAGTTCCGGGAGGAGATCGTCCTTGTCACCGCCCGGATCGAGACCGGCGTCGGCAAGCACCTGCCGACCGGCCGAATTGAGGTAGAGAATGCGCCCATGCTGGTCGAAGACGATCACGCCTTCGCTGAACGAATCGAGCAGCGCCTTGGCGAGCGGAGAAAAGACTGACGGAAGTGCCGTTGCAGTGGTCATCGGCTGCGTCATGGTTGGAAGTACGCCGAGTTGAGGTTCGAGGTTTCAATTGGCGACGCGCCGCCGCATGTACCGCCCGAGGCGTCCACACGCCATATTGACACGTCATCCATGAGCAAATTCTTGTCGCCATCTTCCGCCGGACCCGGTGGCGCCCGCCTCCAGATGTCATCGGCCTGGCCGCTGTTTCTGGCCCTCGCCGTGTGCGCCGCGGGGTTGCCGCTGGTCGACTGGCTGGGCGAAACGGCGGTAACTCCGGTCGATCTCACCATCCGGCTGGCCGCCACCGCGATCGCGATCGCCGGCGGGGCCGTGATCGCCTACCGGTTTCATGGCGTCCGGCTGGCTCTGCCATTCGCCGCACTGTCGGCAAGCATCGCGGTTCTGCTGGCGCTGGCCCCGCTGGACCGGCCCGCGGTGGCAACGTCGATCGGGGCGTTTCTTCTTACCGCCCCTTGGCGATACGCATTGGCCCCGCTGGTCGTTCATTTCTCCCTGATCGTGGCATGGCCGCACCGCCGGGAGCGATGGCAGGGATGGGTGGCGGCGTGGTATCTGGCGGAGCTGGGATTGATCCTGGCGGTAACGAGCGGGCTGCTGACCGGTGAAGCGGCGGTACTTCAGGCTGCCGATGGTACGATCCGGGCCAGGGTGCTCGAGCCGGCGGCGGCGGCGGTGGCGCTGCTGGCGCTGGCGCTGGCACTCATTTCGTCGGATCGGCGCCGCTCTCACCGGCGGGCGGTGGCCTGGGGATTCGCCGCCGTGGTCCTCGGATTCGGGCCGCTCGCGGCGAGCACGTTCGTTCCGGAGCTTGGCCCGGGCTTCGGCTGGCCGATCGCGCCAGGGCGGGCGGCATTGGTGCTGCTGGTGATGTTCGGAGTGGCCGCGTTGTTGGCGGTTCCGTTCGCCGACAGCGAGCGGCGCGACGCTGCGGCGCAGCGCTTCGCACTCCGGCTCCTGGACAGCGACGACCTTTCGGCGGACCTTCGGGGACTGCTCGACGAGCTGCGGCAGCTGTTCGAGGCGCGAGGTGGCTCGCTCCGCCTGGTGTCGCCCGCGGTGCACATCCGTGTTGGCGAGATCGCCGAGCCAGACACCGACTCGGCCATGGCTCCCGACATCGAGACGAACGACGACGAGCGGGTGGTGACGGCGCCGATCGGACGCAGCGGGGATCCGCTCGGTGAGCTGCAACTGGTCGGCGAATTCGCCGGGGCGTTCGGTGAGCGTGAACGTGACTGGCTGGCCGCGTTTCTGCGTCCGATCGGATCGACGCTGCGAAGCCGCCGGCGGGAGAGCGTGGCCCGCGATCAGATCGCGGCACTCCGGCGCCAGATGGCGACGGTTTCCGGTGACATTGCCGCCGCGGTGCTCTCGGCACCCGCGGCGCCCGCGACCGACGGCATGGCGACGCCGCCACCGGTGGACGCGAGCGCGGTGCTGGCGCAACTCAGTGAGGGCGTGTCGGGGTTGAGCCGGCACGGCGAAGGCCTCGACGACGCGGCGGCGGTGGCCCGGCAACGCGCGCGCGGCGCGTCCGACGCCATGGCGCGCGCGCTCGACTCCCTCGACGCGCTGCGGCGCGAACTCGACCGCCTGCTCCGTCGGGGTGATGCGATTGCCGCGAGCAACGATACGGTCAACGGGGTGGCGTTCCGGACCAATCTGCTTGCCAACAACGCGGCGCTCGAGGCGAGCCGGGCCGGCGACGCCGGGCGCACGTTCGGTGTGATTGCCGAAGAGATCCGGCGGCTGGCCGATGTCACCGCCGCCACGTCGACGGAGATCGGCGGTCATACGGCGTCGCTGGAAGCGGACCTCGCCGGTCTCGGTCAGGTGTTCGCGACGGTACGCGAGGCGCTCGCGGCCGCGATCCGCGAAGCGGAATCGGGAGAAGACGCGGCGCGCGTCATGGCCGAAGCGGCGCGGCGGGTCGAGGACGTGGCCCGATCACTCGGTCCGGCGGTCGACGAAGCGAACGCGGTGGCGCGGCGGCGTGGCGAGCGCGACCGGCATCTGACGGCGGCGTTGGATCGGTTTCTGGAGGAACGGACGCTGTTGTCGCGCCACCTGACGGCGCATCTCGACGCGATCGGACGCGCCAGGGCAGCGCTGGAGCGCACCGGAGAACCACCGGCTCAGCGGTGACGGCGGTCTTTCGAGCGATGCGATGGCTGGCGTCGTTCGGCCGGTCGATTGCGGAGCAGCTCACGGAGACGCGCGAGTGAGTCGGCCTGCACGGTGTCGCCGCCGCGCCTGACCGCAAAGGCGAGCGGTCGGTCCAGCACCGGAAGTTCGTCGTCGCGAACCCGCCTGGCCTGGCCCTCGCGCAGCACGAGACGCGCGAGGGGCAGACCGTCGCGCACTTCGTAGACGATCGGCGCGGCGTCGCCGCGGATCCTGGCACTGCCCGGCAGCGCGTCGAGGTGCGCGCGCTCCGCGGCGGGGACGAGTGCTGCCGTGTCGAGCGCAACGGCCGTGCCCTGAAAGGCGGCCCACGAGTCGACGTCTTCCAGCTGCGCCGCAACGAGGTTGCGGCGACCGGCGGGGTCGATGCCGCGCAGCCCGCCGCCGGACCGGCGCCAATATTCGTCGAGTGCTTCGGCGGCGAGCAGCAGCCGTGCTCGCGACGGATGGTCGGCGGCGCCCTGAAGCAGCGCGTCGGTCAGCACGGCGCGCGCGGCGGCACGCAGCGGTTCCGGAATCGTCCCCGGCAGCTTTTCGGTGGTCCGCTCCAATTCGAATCCGAAATAGGCGAGCGTTCGCGAGACCCCGAGCCCCTGGTGATTCCGGTGCCCGGTGAGGACGACGGCCGGTGGTCCCGCGGTGGCGTACTTGCGGACGACGCCTGCCGGAATCGCGGTGCCCTCGATGCTCGCCCGCGGCGTGCCGGAGCGATCAGCGAAGTAGCGGATCGTACCCGCGACCGCCGCCCAGCCGTCGTCGATCACCGACGTCCTGGAAACCCGTACCGCCTGTCCAGCGGCGGTGTGTTGCCCGATGACGAGATCGAAGGGCTCGATCCGTGCCAGCAGGTCGACGAAGATGCCGCGTTCGCGGCGGGTGACGCGCGGCAGCTCGGCGGGGAGCTCGGCGTCGAGGGCACGGTACGCCGCGGCGAGTCCGAGCGCGGCGTCTTCGATCGCCTTCACGAGCACGCCGCGTCCTTCGGCCCATTCCCCGAGCGCGGACTCGTCGAACGCGTGACGGCGCAGCCCATGGACCGTGGCGATGCTGCCGCAGTGTTCGATGGCTTCGGCAAGCAGGTTGTACGTGGTGAGATGATCGCTGCCGGGCACCACGGCGCCACGCAGGTCGCGGTCTTCGCGCGTCATCCGGTGCAGCGAATCGATTCCGCTGGATCCGGCCACCAGCGGCAACTCGTCGGTGGTGGCGTTCACCAGCAATTCGCCCCAGGCGCGGTCGACCGGCATCGCTTCGACTTGTCGGCCATAGTCCGTCAGGCGGCCGGCGGCGATCAGTCCGCGGTCGGTCAGGGTCCGGACGGCGCGCCGGTAGGCGTCGCGGTCGAGTGGAACGGGAAGATCCAGTTCGGTGGCATCGACGCCCAGTTCGGCGCACGTCAACGCCACGCGCTCGGCGTCACCGGCCAGCTGGAATTCCGGCGGTCCGGGATGCAGCGAGGCGAAGTCGAGCGGGCGATCCGACAGTATGACCACCTTGCCGCCGGCGACGCGGCCGTGGACGCGGCCAGCCATCTGCAGGATCTCGTTGGCGCCGAGGTGCAGCCGGTGGAGGACGTTGCGGCCGTGATCGACCACGGTGCCGTAGCGTGCGTCCTCGATGATCACGGTGTCGAGTCCCGGCACGTTGAGCGCGGACTGACCGGCAGCGGTCATCGCCAGCAGGAAGGGCCTGGCGACTTCGCCGTCGAGGAACGGGCGGATCACGCGGATCGGTTCGCCGCCGTGATAGAACGCGGCGTTGAGGCGAGGGAATCTGCCACCGAGATCGGCACCGAGGCGTTCGACTTCGGCGCGTGTGGGCAGGAACACCGCGACACCGCGGCGGTCGGCGATGAACTTCTGCACGGTGTGGTCGTCGAGAAACCGTTCCGGTGCCTGCGGCGTGATCGTCACGGACGCCTTGAGGTCCGGGTCGAACGCACTCGTCTGCAGGACTTCGTCGCTGGCGAGATAGCGGCGATAGACCTCGGGGTCGACGGTGGCCGACAGCCAGATGAAACGGCAGCCGATGCGCTTGCCAAGGGCGAGACACAACTCGAGTTCGGCCGAGGTCTGATGGATCTCGTCGACGACGATGGTGTCGTGCGCCGAGATCAGATCGTCGCACAGCCAGCGGCGGGCAATGCCGGTGGTGACGATGACGACATTGCACTGCGCGGTCGCCGCAGTGGCTTCTCGTTCCCGATTGACGACGTCGACCTGGAGCGGCTCGCCGAGAATCACCTCCGCAATGGGCCGGATGCCGAGTGTCTTGCCGGTACCGGTGCCGGCGACGATGCCGAATCCCTTGCCGTCGCCGGCCCACTGACGCAGTTCGCGGCCGTGTTCCCGTTCGAGGACGGTGTCGACCCGGGTCTGGAGCGCGATCTCGATTGTTTCGCACGCGGCGCGGGTCGGCGCGATCACGATCACCCGCCCACCGGGGCGCGCCTGGCGATAGCCGGCGGGATCCGGCGGGAGAACGTGATCGCGGGCGGGTTTCACGGCACCAACTTACACGGCCGCTGGGCTATATTGGTCCGCCCGGCGGGTTTGCCGGCCAACGGCAGGAGGAGGAATGCGGGGGAAGGTCTGTCTGATCACCGGTGCCAATCGCGGCATCGGTCGCGCCGTCGCGGATATGCTCGCGGCCCAGGGTGCCGGTGTCCTGATGCTCTGCCGCGACCGCGCCGCGGGCGAGCAGGCGCGGTCGGAATTGCAGGCGGCACATCCCGGTGCGGTCGTCGAGCTGTTCATCGCCGATTTCATGGTGCAGGCGGACGTTCGCCGGGTGGCGAGTGAGATCGCCGCCGCGCATCCACGCCTGGACGTGCTGATCAACAACGCGGGCGCATTCTTCATGCACCGGACGATGACCGTCGACAACGTCGAAGCCACACTCGCAGTGAATCACCTGGCACCGTTCATTCTGACGACGACACTGCTCGACACGCTCAAGGCGTCGGCGCCGGCGCGCATCGTGAATGTCGCGTCCGAAGCCCACCAGCGGGTGAGCGATCCGGAAGACTGGGAAAGTCGCAAGGGGTACGGCGGGCTGACCGCGTACGCGCGCTCGAAGCTGGCCAACGTGATGTTCACGTACGATCTCGCCGACCGGTTGGCCGGGACCGGCGTGACCGCCAACTGCTGCGATCCGGGACTGGTGAACACGCAGCTGCTGGCACGGGAGTTCGATCGCTGGTGGCTGAGGTGGGCGTGGCCGCTTGCGCGGCGACGCGCGGTGACGCCGGATGAGGGCGCCAGAACGGTGGTCTATCTCGCCACCTCCGACGAAGTCGATGGTGTCACCGGCAAGTACTTCAAGGATTGCAGGCCGGCCACGTCGTCGCTTCTTTCGCACGACGCGGTGATCAGCGCGCGACTGTGGAACATCTCACTGCGTCTGACAGGCGAACTGCCGCCGGTCACGATCACCGGAGAAATCATCGCGTCGTGACGACCCGGCAGCAGTGCGCGGCCGCGACGAAAAGCGGGGGGCCTCGATCGGGCCCCCCGCTTCCGTTTACGGTGCACCGCGGCTTACCGGTCCCATCGGCCGTGACTGTCGCGGTAACGCTCCCGCCAGTCGCGATCGTGAGGCGCGAAGAAGTAGCGATCGCGATAGCGATACGCGGCAACGGGACGGGCGCGTGGAATCGGTGCGTCGTAGTAGCGCCCGTCGAGGACGAATACGGTGATCGGCTCCCACTGCACGTAGCTCTGCTGCCAGGGGCCGATGCGGCGTGCGGAGTACGACAGCACCGCGAGGGGGCGCGCCGCCGGACGCCCGGCGACGATCACGGGCGGTGCCCGGCGTACGACGGGGAAGTCGATGCGGGCGTGTACTGCGAACTGTGCCTGGGCCGGCATCGCGGCCAGGGCGGCGAACATCGGAACTGCGGCAAGTCGGACGAAACGCATGACAACCTCCGAATGGCGGTTGCACCCTTGTGAAGCGAGCTCCGTGCCACGGCGTAACATATTCTGTTTCAATGACTTGGTAGAATCGAGCCGTGCCGCGAGTGTCCTTCCGGAGGGACAGTTGTCCCATCCCGGGGACGCGTTCCCCATCGTCGCACGCGATGGTAAGTTGGTGCCCGTCGGCATACGGACCTCCGGGGAGATGAACAGTGGGCACCTATCGCGTCGCGGTGAGCAAGGACTATCTCTCGTTCGCGGCCGCTCATTTTCTCACTTTTCGGGGCCACACCTGCGAGTCCCTTCACGGGCACAATTACCGGCTCGGCATTGCGGTCGAGGGGCCGATCGACGCCGAATGTTCGTTCGTGGTGGACTTTGCGGTGCTGAAGCGGGTCCTGCGGAAGTACGTCGAGATGATGGACCACCGGGTATTGTTGCCGGCCGAGAATCCGAAGCTGCGGATCCACGAAGCGGATGGCTCCGTCGAGGTGGACTACTTCGGACAGGCGGCTTACCGGTTCCCGGCGCGCGATTGCGTGATGCTTCCCATTACCAACACGACCGCAGAATTGCTGGCGGAGTGGCTGGTGCGTCAGGTCAGTCGCGATCTTCGCGCCGAAGGGGCACACCTCGGTTACGTTGCCGTGGAGGTGGAGGAATCGGCGGGCCAGTCGGCGACGTACGCCGAAGCGACGAGCTCATGACGCGACGGACTACGAGGTGATGCGGCGATGCCGACAAGTGAACCGTTGTTGCAGGGCGACGCCCTTCGGGGGCGGCTGAAGCATCTCACCAACTGGCGCGAAGAAGGCGGCTGGCTGGTGCGGGAATTTTCCACCGATGGTTGGCGTTCGACGATACTGCTCGTCAACGCCATCGCGTTCGTGGCCGAGGCCGCAAATCATCATCCCGACCTGGAAGTGCATTGGAGTCGGGTGGTCGTGCGCCTGCAGACGCACTCAGCGGGTGGCATCACCGAAAAGGACGCGCAGCTCGCCGAGCGGATCGAATCGGTGGCCATGTGGCAGCCGGTGGGAGCGTTTCCGGGTCTGGAAGGTCAGCAGAGCGGCTGGATCACGCGCTGACCCGCCTCGCGTTGCTCAGGCGCCGAAGCTGATGCCGAGGTGTCTCGCGGTGAGAATCACACCCGAATCGAGCGGAACGATCTTGAGGCGACCCACCGCGTCGGCGAGCGGAACCCGGGTGATGTGGGGCGGGTTGTAGGCGACCATCACGCCGAAATCTCCTTCCGCGACGGCGCGAACCGCCGCCGAGCCGAGACGGAGCGCCAGCAATCGGTCGAATGTGGTGGGAGACCCACCCCGCTGCAGGTGTCCCAGTACCAGTGATCGTGTTTCCTTGCCGGTGCGTTCGGTGATTCCGCGCGCCACCATCTCGCCGATCCCGCCCAGTCGCTCGGTGGCGCCCGCGGCGCGGTGTTCGCGCACGATCGCCTGGCCGCCGACCGGCACGGCGCCCTCGGCGGCGACCACGATGCCGTAATGCCGTCCGGTCTGTTCCAGCTGGCGGATCTTGTCGCAGACCAGGTCGATCTCGAACGGAATTTCCGGAATGAGGATGACGTCCGCCGTTCCCGAGATGCCGGTGTGCAGCGCGATCCAGCCGGTATTGCGCCCCATCACCTCGACCACCATGACGCGGTCATGCGCCTCGGCGGTGGTGTGGAGCTTGTCGAGCGCTTCGGTGGCGGTCGAGACGGCGGTGTCGAAACCCATCGTGGTTTCGGTACCGGTGACGTCGTTGTCGATCGTCTTCGGTACGCCGACGACGGGCAGGCCGCGGCGCCACAATTCGGCGGCGATGCTGAGCGAGCCGTCCCCTCCGATGGTCACCAGCGCGTCGATCCGTTCGCGCCGGAACGCCGCGAGCAGTTCGTCGCACCGGTCGACTTCGACGACGCGGCCGTCGGGCTGCAATTGCGGCCAGCGGAGGGGATTGCCGTGGGTGGCGGCGCCGAGGATCGTTCCGCCGAGGTGCGTGATACCGCGCACCTGTTCCACGCCGAGGCGCACCAGGCCGGTGCCGTCGTAGATGCCGAGGTAGCCGCGGCGGATCCCGATGCACTCCCAGCCGCGGTCGTGCGCGGAGAGGACGGCGGCACGGATGACGGCGTTGAGCCCCGGCGCGTCGCCGCCGCCGGTGGAGATAGCGATTCTCACGAGGCGTGCAAGTGTTGGCGGAGCAGGCGGAGCACCTCGCCGGGCTGGGCATGCCGGCCGAGCGCGTGTTTGGAGAAGATCACGGTTCGATCCACCGATACCTCAAAGACCCCGCCGTGGCTCCGGTGCAACCGGACATCCGCGTCGGGGAATTCGCGACCGAGCTCGGCGGCCAGACTGGTCGCCCGGTGCTCGTAGTTTCAGACAACGCAGAACGTGATGTCGATCCGCATCAAGCCGGAGTTCCCGATGTTGGCAGCGCCACCAATCATAACGGAGTCGTGCGGAGCGACCAACGGGATCGCGCCGTGATTATGCTTCGTTCGATGCGACGTCACGGTGTGCTGCTGTTGTGCTGCGGGGCGCTGACCGCGCCGCTTCCTGCGCTGGCGGAGCAGAATCCCGCCGGCCAGTTCGGGATGGGCGATCTGGCGATCCCGGTGGCCGCTCCGGTGTTCGCCGATACAGCGCTGCCGCCATACGCCGTCCGGCCGCTTGCGGTGCTGCCCGGGGCGCTGCTGCCGGCCACACGCATTGTGGCGTTCTACGGCAATCCGCTCTCGACACACATGGGCATCCTCGGCGCCCTCCCGCCCGGGGCGATGATGGCCAAGCTGGAGACCACGGCGGCGGAATGGGCGGCTGCCGACAGCACGCGCCCGGTCCGCCCGGCGCTGCATCTCATCGCCACCGTTGCGCAAGGTCAGCCGGGGCGAGATTCGAAATACCGGCTCCGGGACTCCGATTCGCTGATCGACGAAGTAGCCGATTGGGCCCAGGAACGCGGATGGCTGCTGTTTCTCGACGTGCAGGTGGGGCAGAGCACCGTGCCGGACGAACTGTCACATCTGGTGCCATGGCTGCGGAAGCCATGGGTGCATCTCGCACTCGATCCGGAATTCGCGATGACGGGCGGCAGGGTTCCCGGACGCTACATCGGTACGCTCAATGCCAGCCAGGTGAATTTCGCCATCCGCTATCTGGCGCAGCTGGTAACCGAGTACCATCTGCCGCCGAAGGTGCTGGTGGTGCACCGCTTCACCGACCGGATGCTCACCGGCTACCGGGACATCATCACCGACCCGCGCGTCCAGGTCGTCATCGACATGGACGGGTTCGGGGCGCCCGCCCTGAAGAAGCATATCTACGACGTGGTGGTGACCCACAACCCGGTGCAATACGCCGGCATCAAGCTCTTCTACAAGAACGACAGGCCGATGCTGTCGTTCGCCGAGATCCTGGCGCTCCGGCCGGTCCCGCTCTACATCCAGTACCAGTAGCGTCGGCCTGGGGCCGTGGTTGCGGCGCGTCCGCCGAAATGGTATTGGAAACAACAACTAACCGTAATATATTGCGCGGCAATGGCTTTGCCGTACATGCCGCCGGGCAGCCAACCGGGTTGAACCGCGGGGCTGATCGGGTGGCGCCAAGTGGCATCCGCTGCTTCGGTCGAGGGCTTTTTCAGGAGTTGCGCTCTGGAATTCCCCGTCACCCACCGCATCCCCCTCACCTGGCTCGTCGAGCACGGTGGCCCCTCGATCCGCTACCGCGCTCTGGCCGAACTCGCTCCCGAAGGCGCCGTCGACCAGACCGTGCTGCAACAGGCTTTGAAGGACCTGGTGCTTTCGCCCCAGGTGTCCGCCGTCACGACCCGTCAGCAGGACAACGGGATGTGGGGCGACAATTTCCTCGCCTTCCAGCCTTCGGAACGCGATCACATCGAAGAAGTCGGCACCGTCGCCCAATATCGCCGGCTGTTGCAGCTTGGTGTGCCCACGACGACCCGTCCGTTCCGGGTGACGGATCGATTGCTGTTCCGGGTGTTGTCGCGCGATCCCGATCCGGTGCTGCTCGGTGAGTTCGAGGACGCGGTCGATGACGATCCGCGGACCGATGGTGCATACCGCCTGCTGTTGCGCGAAGGGGTGTGCACCGCGCTGGCCGAAGCCGGCCACGAGGACGATCCGCGGTTGCGCGGTGCGGCGCACAAGCTGGTCAGCGCCATTTCCGGCTATCTCCGTTCGTCGCTGGCGGAGAACCCGTTCGTGAAGAAGGGGGGCGGGTACCAGCTGAATCCGGAAGCGGTACCGCCGACGTGGTGGTCGGTGGCGATGCTGTCGGCGATGCCCTCGCTGCAGCGCGAGCGGGCCGGGTTCATCGACCGGTTGACCCAGTACCTGGCGCTGCAGCCACCGAGTCGCTCCTACATGGTGGCCATCGGTGGGCGCACCATGAAGCCGACGCACATGCTTCTCGGCGATCCGATCGAACTCGACAGCAAGCTCAAAGGGCTGCCGAAAGACATTCCGCTGGCCTTGCATTACATCGAACTGCTCGCCGGATTCGGGCAGTCGTACGTCGCGACTGCTCCGGGCGCATCGCAGGGTCTGCTGCGGCTGCTGGAGGACGTCGACGCCGATGGCGTCTGGCATCCGAAGAACCTGCGCTCCCAGCCGAAGCCGACGACGCCGATCACCTATCATTGCTGGCCGCTCACTCCGGACGATGGCGAGCTGGCGTCGCGACAGGCCGACATCACCTTCCGTCTGGCGAAGATCGCCAAACGGCTTGGCTGGCGGCTCGAGTACTCATGACATGGTGGGGCGCATCGATCTGACGCCCTTCGGCTTCACGCCGACGGAGAGCTTGATCTACGAAGTCCTGTTGACCGGAGGCCCCGGGACCGGATACACCGTCGCTCGCGCCGCGGGTCTGGCGCGCGCGAACGTGTACGCGGCGCTCGAAGGGCTGGTCACGAAAGGTGCTGCCCGGGTCGAAGAGGGGCGGCCGCGGCAGTTCCGGCCGGAACCCCCGGCGACACTGATCGCGCGCCTGGTGGGCCGGCAGGGCGAAGCGATCGACCACTTGACGGCGGCGCTGGCCACGCTGGCGGCTCCGGAGACGCCGACGTTGGTGGAGCTCACCTCGGCGCGCGGCGCGGTGCAACTCATGGGTCACGAGATTGCGCGCGCCAAGACGCGCGTCGAGCTGCTGGCGCCGCCTGACGGATGTCTGGCGCTGGCGCCGCATCTCCGACGGGCTGCGACGGCGGGCGTCGCGTTGACGGTGGCGTCGACAGCGCCGGTTCCCCTGGGGTCGATCGCGGTCGAGCTGATTACCGCCCCAAGCTGGCCCGGTGAACCGGTGCTGCTGATCGTCGACGACCGCGCGGCGTTGATCGGGCGGCGGGATGGGGAACGGTTTGCGGGACACTGGGGGAGTGGCCCGGCGTTCGTGGCCGCCGCGCGCGAGACCTTCACCGCGCTGGTGGGACCGCGATGACGGCGCCGGAAACGGAAGAGGACGACGGGTACGCCGCGCTGCAGCGCGACTACCTTCGCGATGCGCCGGAACGGCTGGCCGAATTGCGCAAGGATCTGGCGGCCTGGCGCGCCGGGGAGCCCGATGCACTCGAGTCGTTGCGGCAGCGCTTTCATCGCCTGGCCGGATCGGGCGGTTCATACGGCTTTCCGCAGGTCACGGACATCAGCCGCGCGATGGAGCACCGCATTCTCACGCCGCCGGCGCCGACCCCGCAAGAATCGGAACAATTCGAACGCGCCATTGCCGAACTGAAGTCAGCCTTCGACGAAGCCGCCACGCACCTCGAAGTGCCGATGGCGTTCGGCCGGATGGCGGGATTCGGCTGGCGCACGCTGCTGATCATGGAGCCATCGCCGTTGCGCGACGGCCTGGTTGGCGCCCTGCAGAAGGTCGGCTTCGAAGTCGACGTACACGGCAGCGCGGTCGATCCGTGGGACATTGCGCCATCGGATCATCCCGATCTGGTGGTGATCGGAACGGACGGCGAGATCGACGCATTGCGGGTGTCGCGCTACTGGGCGGCGGCGACGCCGGACCGGCCGCGGGCGGTAGTCCTGGCCGATCCCGCCGAGCGTTTCGACCGCCTCCGCACGGCGGCGGCGGGGCTTGATGCCGTCTTCGGCCCGGCGGAACTTCCCGACGAACTGGCTCACTATGCCCGGGCGCTGGCGCAGGTCGGCGCCCCACCGCCGACCGTCATAGTGGTCGAGGACGATCCATCACAGGCGCAGCTGATCTCCGCCTGGCTCGGCCACCTCAATGCGCGGGTCAGGCTCACGACCAGCGCCCAGACCGCGCGCGACGTGCTCAACAAGGAGACGCCCGACCTGGTGCTGCTCGACGTCGATCTGCCGGATGTCGAGGGCTACGCCATTGCGCGGTTGATGCGACAGGATCCGCGCTTGGCGCTGGTGCCGATCGTATTCCTGACGGTACGGCACGACCTGGCGGACGAAATGGAAGGATTGCGCGCCGGTGGCGACGATTTCATCGCGAAACCGGTGGAGCGCAATCATCTGCTGCAGGTGGTGCTGACGCGAACCGAACGCGGCCGCCGCATCCGCGAGCTGGTGCATCGCGACGGACTGACCGGGGTGTTCAACCACGCCACGCTGATGGCGGAACTCGAACATGCCCTGGCCTATTCCGTGCGCCACGGTGAGCCGCTCTGCTTTCTGATGCTGGATCTGGATCATTTCAAGCGGGTGAACGACACCTACGGGCATCTGATCGGCGATCAGGTGTTGCTCCACGCCGCCACGATCTTCCGCGGGATGATCCGCTCGTCGGACATGCTGGGACGGTACGGCGGCGAGGAGTTCGGGATCATCCTGCGGAAGTGCGCGCCCTCGATGGGGCGCGCCGTTGCCGACAAGCTGCGCGAGGGACTGAAGGAAAATCCGATGACGATCGGCGACGGTGACCTCATTCAGCAGCACGTGAGCATCGGAGTGGCGACGTTCGTCGGCACGCCGACGTCGGCTACTGAACTGGCGGCGGCGGCCGATCGCGCGCTGTATGCCGCGAAGGCGTCGGGCCGCGACCGCACCGAGATGGCGTAGCCCCGGAAACGCAGCGGGGACCGTCCCGATCGGAACGGTCCCCGCTGCGTCAGCTGACGGCAGTGCTAGTGGCGGTACGGCACGGTCAGCGGGACCACGTCGTGCGGATTCTCGTCGCCGAAGAGCAGTTTGCCTTCGCTGTAGCGCGCGTCACGCAGCGCCAGCGCCAGCACTTCGCCGAGTTCTTCCACCAGGTGCACATCGAGCCGCTTCCGCGCCTCTTCGGGAAGGTCGTCGAGATCGGGCTCGTTCTGCTTCGGGATGATCACCCGCGAGATGCCGGCGCGGAGCGCCCCGAGCAGCTTCTCTTTGACGCCGCCGATCGGCAGCACCCGCCCCCGCAGCGTCACCTCGCCCGTCATGGCGATGTCGTGGCGGACGTCGCGGCCCGAGAGCGCCGACACGAGCGCCGTCGCCATGGTGACACCGGCGCTCGGGCCATCCTTCGGGATGGCGCCGGCGGGGACGTGGATGTGGACGTCGCGGTCGAACATCTCGTCCTTGATGTGCAGCGCCGCCGCGTGCGAGCGGGCGTACGACCACGCCGCGCGCGCCGACTCCTTCATGACGTCGCCGAGCTGGCCGGTGAGGACCAGTTCGCCCTTGCCACGCATGGTGGAGGCCTCGACGAACATGATGTCGCCGCCCATCGGCGTGTAGTACATGCCGGTGGCCACGCCGACCTGGTCGACCCCGGCCTTTTCCTCCGGGTGGAGCTTGGGCCGGCCGAGCAGTTCGCGAATCAGCGCCGGGGTGATCGCGACCGGACCTTCGTTGCCGTCGGCCAGCCGGCGCGCGACCTTGCGCGTCACCTTGCCGATTTCGCGCTCCAGTTGACGCACGCCCGCTTCGCGGGTGTAGCGCTGCACCAGTTCCAGCAGCGCGGGGCCGGTGAAGTTGATGCGCTCCGGCGTCAACCCGTTTTCCTCGACCTGGCGCGGCACCAGGTACCGTTCGGCGATGGCGACCTTCTCGGCCTCGATGTAACCCGAGAATTCCACCATCTCCATCCGGTCGAGCAGCGGTCCGGGGATGTTCTGCGCCAGGTTGGCCGTGGCGATGAACAGCACTTCGCTGAGATCGAACGGGATCCCGAGATAGTGATCGGTGAACGAATCGTTCTGCGCCGGATCGAGCACCTCGAGCAACGCGGCCGCCGGATCTCCCTGGAACGAGACACCGAGCTTGTCGACCTCGTCGAGCAGGAAGACCGGGTTCTTGGTGCCGGCCTGCTTCATCCCCTGGATGATGCGTCCCGGCATCGCGCCGACGTAGGTGCGGCGATGACCGCGGATGTCGGCTTCGTCCCGCGCGCCGCCGAGCGAGATGCGGACATACTTGCGTCCCATGGCGCGGGCGATGCTCTTGGCGACCGACGTCTTGCCGACGCCCGGCGGACCGACGAAGAGCAGAATCGGCGAGTGCTTGCGGGCCTCGGCCGCGTCGTCGACGGCGGGCGGCGGCACCTCAGCCGAACCCGGCGTCCCCCCTTCGGACGGGACTTCACCGGCGGCCTGTGACGGCGGCATCGGCGGGTGCCGCCGCGCCCTCGTCCCGCCGGGCGCGCATGGCACGCACCGCCAGGAATTCCAGCACGCGGTCCTTCACGTCACCCAGTGCGTAGTGATCCTCGTCGAGAATCTTGGCCGCCTCGGGGAGATCGAGCCGCTCCGCCGTGCGCTCGTTCCAGGGAAGCTCCACGACGTGTTCCAGATAGGTGCGAATGACCTGCGCTTCCATCGACTCGCGGCTGGTGCGCCGGAGGCGGGAGAGCTCGCGGTCGATCTCCTTCCGGGCCTCTTCGGGAAGCTCGAGTTTGGCCAGACGCTGCTCCAGTTCGTCAACGTCGCTCGATTCGTCCTCGTCGCCGAGTTCACGCCGGATGGTCTTGAGCTGCTCGCGGAGGTACACCTCACGCTGGCGCTCGCCCAGCTCTTCCTGCACCTGGTTCTTGATGTCTTCCTGGGCGTCGAGCACGGCGATCTGCCGCTGCACGTGCACCAGCACGCGGCGGAGGCGGTCGTCGACGGCGAGCGTTTCGAGCAGCGCCTGCCGTTGGGGTGTTTCGAGATCGAGATACCCGGCGACGAGATCAGCGAACCGGCCCGGTTCGTCGACGCCATTCAGCACCTGCTGGACGACGTCTTCCGGCAATCCGGATTTCTGGCCGAGCTCGGCGGAACGGGCACGCAGCTCGCGGTGCAGTGCCACGAAGCCGGCGTCGTTGGCGTCGACCGGCGGGAGATCGTCGAGCGGCCGAATGGTCGCGGTGAGATGCCCGTGGTCGTCGGCAATGTGCAGGGTCATGGCGCGCCGCTCGCCGTGCAGCAGCAGCTGCATGCCGGACAACCCGCGCTGCAGCTGCCCGATCTTGGCGATGGTACCTATGCCGTAGAGTCCGTCAGGATTGACCGACTCGACGTTCTCACGCTGCGCGACGGCGAACACCAGTTTTTCCGGGGTGGCCAGGGCCGCTTCGATGGCCTTGATGGTCATCGGCCGGCCCGCGCCGATCGGCGCGGTCACCCCGGGGAACAGCACGACATCCCGCAGGGGGAGAACCGGAATGGTCATACGGTCAGTCACAAGTCTTGACTCCTTCCATTGGGTCGGGTGGCCCGTCCGGATGGAGCGGGGCCTGTGAACCCGCCGAAAGATGGCGCATTCGCCATGCCAGACGCCGGGTCGAAAAGCCTGCCTGGCTGGCCGAGGAGACGAACGCGGCCCGCCAGAGGGGCACGATCGAGAGCGCAGAACCGGCATTGGCTGTCGCGGCGGCAGGGGCTCGCGGCACGTTGCTCGCGGGCGCATCTCGGTGCAGATTCGTGGTTTAGTCCACGCCTCTCTTCCGCGTCTCAGGATCGCAATGACCGAGCCGAGCCAGCGCTCCCTGCCCACGCTCCTGAAGGAGGCGCTCGGCGACGCCTACACTATCGAGGGCGAGATCGGCCGCGGTGGCATGGGCGTGGTGTACCGGGCCCGGGACGAGCGGCTGCAGCGGCGGGTGGCGGTGAAGGTGCTGCCACCGGAACTGGCTTTTTCGTCGGAGATCCGACAGCGCTTCACCCGCGAGGCGCAGACGGCGGCGCGCCTGTCCCATCCCCATATCGTTCCGATCCACGACGTCGGCGAAGGGAATGGCGTCGTCTACTTCGTGATGGGGCTGATCGAAGGCGAGTCACTCGCGGCCCGGATCAGGCGGCGGGGCCGCGTGTCGGCGGATGAGACCCGGCGCATCATGCGCGAAACGGCCGACGCGCTGTCGGCCGCCCATGCGGTGTCGGTCATTCACCGCGACATCAAGCCCGACAACATCCTGCTGGAAGGGACGCGGGGCCGGGTCGTCGTCACGGACTTCGGCATCGCGAAGGCGATTTCGTCGACCAGCGGTTCGACGCTGACGAGCGCCGGCATGGCGATCGGCACGCCGTCGTACATGTCGCCCGAGCAGGCCGCCGGTGAGCGCGAGATCGACGGGCGCAGCGATCTCTATTCGCTGGGCGTGGTGGCGTATCAGATGCTCTCCGGGGAACTGCCGTTCAACGCGCCGACGGTTGCCGGCATCCTGATGAAGCACATCACGGAGCCGGCGCCGCTCCTGCACGAGAAATTTCCGGACATCCCAGAAGACCTGTCGTTGACGGTGGCACGGTGCCTGGAGAAGGATCCGGCCAATCGATGGTCATCTGCCGATGCGCTGCGGCGGGCGCTGGAATCGAGGAACGTTTCGGGATACCGGCCGACAGGCCTTGGCTGGCGGGCGCAGACCCGCGAGCCGCTCCATCCCACACGGCCGCGTCCGCTGCCGGATCGTGCCCGGACACGACCGGGGCAGCCGCCCGCCGGCGCACCGAGTCGCCCGCCGCTGCCGCGGCGGAACACGAACCCGGACTCGCGCGCAAGTCGCCGAGACCTGCGGCGCGACCAGCGCCTGGCGCGGCGCAACCGGGACGAGGCGCCGCTGCGCGATACCGGCGAGCCGCAGATGGTGGTGCGGCTGCGGCGCGACTTCGGGCGCTGGGCCGCGCTCAGCGGCGGTCTGTTCGCGGTCAACATGATGGTCGCAGGCGGACCGCACAACCCGTGGTCACTGGTCGTCGCGGGCTTCATGGCGATTCCGATGTTCCGGCGTTACTCGGAACTGTGGCAGGCGGGGTACTCGTGGCGCGACGTGATTCACCGGCCACCGGCTCCCGACGCGATCGGCCCAGGCGGAAAGAACGCCAAGGGCGTCAAGCAGATCGCAGCGCCGACAGCGGAACTCTTCGGGCGCTATCGCGACCGGATGGAACAGGTCCACCGCGATCGCGGGATGATCCTCAGCCTGATGAACCAGTTGAGCCCGGCCGACAAGGAGCTGCTGCCCGACGTGGCGCAGACCACCGACGCGCTCTACGAACGCGCCTCGCAGCTGGCGCAGACGCTGCATTCGATGGAGTCGCTGGGTATCGAGGATGCGGACCGTATCGAGGCGCGCCTGGCGGAATTGCGCCAGCGTCCCGAGGGAGAAGAGCGCGACCGCCAGATCACGCTGCTGGAGCAGCAGTTGCGCGCGTGCCGCGAATTGACCGCGCGGCGGGTGCAGTTCTCGGAGCGCTTCGAGAGTTGCCTGCTGGCGATGCAGAACGTCCGGCTGGACCTGATGCGGTTGCGGCAGAGTGGCGTGGGCGCGGTGCTGAACAACCTGACCCAGGCCACGCAACAGGCGCGGGCCCTGAGCCGTGACGTCGATCACGTCATCGGCGCGGCGGCCGAGTTGAAGGAAACGATGTAGCGCCCGCTAATAGCTCAACAGTTCCTCGAGCGCGGTCTGTACGCTCCCTACCTGCGGCAGGATGACGTCTTCGAGTTCCGGGGCATAGGCCACGAACGTGTCGGTCGACGCCACCCGGCGGACCGGAGCGTCGAGCCACTCGAACAGTTCGCCGGCGATGCGCGCGGCGATCTCGGCGCCATAGCCCCACGACAGCGAATCCTCGTAAGCCACGATGACCCGCCCGGTCCGGCGCACCGATTCGGCAATCGCTTCCCAGTCGATCGGATTGAGCGACCGGAGATCGATCACTTCGGCGCTCTTGCCGCTGGCGGCCGCGACGTTCCTGGCCGCCTGGACGGCGCGCTGCACCACCGCACCGTAGGTGATGATCGTCGCGTCCGACCCGGGGTGCGCCACCCGTGCCTTGCCGAACGGGATCATGAAGTTGGGACCGGGATACGCCGACTTGTTGTAGGTCTGGCGGTAGAGGTGTTTGTGCTCGAGAAAGATGACCGGATCCTCGCAGCGGATGGCGGTGCGCAGGAGGCCGTTGGCGTCGAGCGCGGTCGCCGGACAGACCACGCGAAGTCCCGGGATCGAGGTGAACATCACCGCGCCGGTCTGCGAGTGGTAGATGGCGCCGCCCTTGAGATAGCCGCCGTAGGTGACCCGGACCACGACCGGTGCCGAAAACGTGTTGTTCGACCGCCAGCGCACCAGGGGGAGTTCGTTGCGCAACTGCATATACGCCGGCCAGATGTAGTCGAAAAACTGGATCTCGACCACCGGCTTGAGTCCTCGCGTGGCCATCCCGATGGCGCGGCCGACAATGTTCGCCTCGGCCAGCGGCGAATTGAAGACCCGCGTGCCGCCGAACTGCCGCTGCAGTCCCCAAGTGACCTTGAATACGCCGCCCTTGCCCTTCACATCGGGGAGGTTGGATTCGCGGGAAGCGTCGGCGATGTCTTCGCCGAAGATCATGATGCGAGGATCGCGAGCGAGCTCGTCGCGGAGGCAGGCGTTGAGCAGGTCGACCATCGTGGTGGGGTCGCCGCTGAACTGGGGATCGTCTTCAGTATCGAACGGTTCGGCTGTGGGGTCGACATCGGGCGAGTAGACGTAGCGATAGATGGTGTCGGGTGTGGGCTGCGGCGCCGCGAGTGCCACGCCCGTGGCCACCTCGACTTCTTCGTCGACCTGGGCGCGAATGAGTTCGAGTTCCGCTTCGGTGGCCATCCCCTGCTCGATGAGGCGGCGGGGAAACGTGACGAGCGGATCGCGTGCCGCGTCGGCCTGGCGTTCAGCGGGCGGCCGATACTGCACTTCGTCGTCGGAAAGCGAATGCGAATATGGGCGGATGACGGTGGCGTGCACGAACGCCGGACCCTTCCGCTGCCGGGCGTACTCGTGTGCCCGGTACATCACGTCGTACGACGCCAGCGGATCGCAACCGTCGACTTCCTGCACCAGCAGATTCGGGAACGACCGCACCAGATGCGAAATCGATCCACCGGGGGTGTTGACCTCGACCGGGACCGAAATGGCGTAGCCGTTGTCTTCGATCAGAAAGACCACCGGCAACGCGAGATTGCACGCCGTATTCAGCGCCTCCCAGAACTCGCCTTCGCTGGTTGTTCCTTCCCCCGCGGTGCAGAGCACGACTTCGTCGCCGGGGGTGAGGTCGCGGGTGCGCTCGTCGGCGGAGGCGCGGAGCCAGGTCTCGGCAGCGCCGACGGCCTGCAGGAATTGCGTGCCGGTGGGACTCGAGGTGCTGACGATGCGGAGATCCTGGTGCCCCCAGTGCGACGGCATCTGACGGCCGCCGGAGTTGGGGTCGTCGGCGGCCGCGACCGCCGAGAGCAGCTGCTCGGTGGCGGTCATCCCGAGGCCCAGGCAGTAGGCGCGATCACGATAGTAGAGGTAGGACCAGTCGTAGCCGGGGCGGAAGACGCGGGACGCGGCGACTGTCACCGCCTCGTGTCCGGCACTGGAAATCTGGAAGAAGATCCGGTTCTGCCGCTTGAGCTGGATTTCCTTGTCGTCGATCCGTCGGGAAAGGAGCATCAACCGATAGATCTCGAGCAGGTCCGCTTTTTCGAACCTGGCGGCGCTCTTCGGGCGGGTCTGGGTCCGGGTGGCCATGATCGCCAAAGATGCCCCGGAATGGCGTGCGGCGGTAGAGCGGCGGCGGGCCCGGCCGCGGTGCTAGGGCTTGCGGAGAATGTCCCGGTGCCGCGCGAAAAGACCGACGGCGGCGGTGAGATCGGGATCGGAGACGAGGAGCAGTTCGTCGCGCGCATCGTCGCCCCACCGCACGGCGGCGGCCTCGGCCGCAAGACGGCGCGCGGCGAACCGGGCGGTCACCGAGTCGACATCGGCGGTGAGGTGGAGCCTGCCCCGGATTCGCGCGAGAAGCGGGGTCAACACGCGTGTGTTCCATGTCGTGCTGCCGGCGATCCACGAAGCGCGCGATGCCAACGACGAATCCATCGACTCGGCGACGCTGTCGGCGACGGCCCGATCCCAGCCACTGTCGACGGCCACGGTGAGCCAGCGTGGGAAGGACGGCGGCGCGGGCAGCGGCACGTCGGGTGCGATGCCGCCGCCGCCCCGGACCACGCGGCCGTCATCAGTGTGGAACGCGCGGCCGGTGTCCTGCCACGCCGAGTCGCCCGCGAACGCGTAATACTGCTGCGCTTTCAGTCCGGTATACGGACGCTGGATGTAGCGTCCGCTGGGTGACAGCACGTGACCGATGGTGAGCATGATCATCCCGTCAGGAACGATGAACTCGGTCTGCATCAGCGCCTTGCCGAACGTTCTGCGGCCGGCGACGATGGCGCGATCGTGGTCCTGCAGCGAGCCGGTGAGTGCTTCGGCGGCGCTGGCGCTTCCCTGGTCGACCAGGACCACCAGCGGCAAGTCGCGGAAATCGCCGTCCGCCGTGGTGCGGTACTCCTTGTTGGCCGAGGGCTGGCGTCCCCTGGTGGTGAACACCAGGGTCCGGGCGGGGAAGAACTGCGACGCCATGTCGACCGCCTGCTGCACGATGCCGCCGGGATTGCCGCGGAGGTCGAGAACGAGCTGCCTGGCGTGTTTGCCGCGCAGGTGGTTGATGGCGTCGTGGACTTCCTGCGCCGAGCGGGCGCCGAACTCGCCGAGCTTCACGTAGCCGGTCACGCTGTCGAGCATCCGGGTGATGCGAACCGACGAGACCGGTCTGGCCATTTCGCGCTTCAGCGTGACCGTGACCGTGTCGGGCTCGAGTGGCGTGCCGCGTTCGAGGTGCACCCGGACCTTGCTGCCGCGCTCCCCGGCGAGCCGCAGTTCCACGGCCTGCGCGGTCATGCCGACGGTGGGCAGCGAATCGAGCGTCACCAGCCGATCGCCGGGCCGCACGCCTGCTCGGTCGGCGGACGAGCCGTCGACGACGTCGAGAACCACCGCGCTGCCATCGACATTCTCGACGGAAATACCGGTGACCGCCACTTCGCCGCGCTGGATGGCGGTGAGCCGATCAGCATCTTCCTGCGAGGCGAACCAGCTGTGCGGGTCGAGCGAGCTGAGCATCCCGTCGATCGCGGTGCGTATCAGCGTGTGGTACGTGACCGAGTCGACGTAGTTGGTGCGAATGAAGTTGAGCACCGCCGAGAACCGCTGCAGGTCTTCGTACGACGAGGTCTGCGCGGTCAGGCGCGCGCCCCGTGATGTCGCCGCAGCGAGTATCACCGCCGCCATCCACCGCGTCCGTGTCTTCACTTGAGGGCGTCCAGATGCTGCCTTGCCTGGGCGACGCGTGCCACCAGCCGGCTCGGCGCCAGCGCAATCACCTTGCGATAGGCATCGCGGGCATCGGCCTTCTTTCCCAGTTGTTCGTCCGCCAGACCGAGCCAGAACCACGACTCGGCGTCGCGCGGCAATGCCATGACGGCGGCCTGGAGCGCCTGGGCGGCACCGGCGAAATCCCCTGACTTGCCCAACGTCACGCCGAGGTCGCGCTGCAGGGTGGCGTCGTCGGGATCGGCATTGACGGCGTTGCGCCGTTCCTCGACGGCATGGGCATAGTCGTGACGCGCTTCGTAGATATCAGCCATGCGGACGTGGGCCATGAACAGGCCGATGTCGTTCTGGAGCACTTGCCGGTACATCGACAACGCCTCATCGGTATTGCCGGCGGCGTGGTCGAAGACGGCGATGAAATAGCGGTACTCGTTGGATCGCAGCGGGACGCGGACCACGTCCTTCTGCTCCGTCTTCTTCGCCGCGTTCTGTTCCCGGTCGATCAGGGTCTGGAAGTCCCGGATGGCGTCGTCGTAGTGCTGGTCGTGCGCGGCGGCGAGTCCCAGGAACCAGTAGACCTCCGTGGACGGCTGCCCCATGGCACCGTTCTCGTCCGCCAGGTAGGCGTTCAGCCCGGATTCGCAGGCGGTGTAGTGTCCCTCGAAGCAGTTGATCAGTCCGCCGTAGAAATCGCCGAACGCCTGGCCGAGCGCGGCCCGCGCGTCCGCCTCCGAAACCGAATTGGAGACGGCCGCCGCCAGAATCCGGATGTCGACAAGCGGATCGATCAGGAACGCCAGCCGGTATTCATGATCGACGTCTTCGACGATGCGCCTGAGCGAATCGGCGCGGGCCCCGGTGGCGCTGCTGAGCTTCTCCGCGAATTGCGGATCCCGCACGAATGGCACCTGCGAGAGCGCGAGGTGGGCCACGGCCAGCCGGGGGTCGAGGGTGACGGCGGCGCGCAGTTCACGTTCCACGTCGGCCCAGCGCCGGTCGTTCCAGTACGCGACGGCGACGTTGTAGTGCGCGGCGGCGTCGTTGGAATCGGCCTTGACGCGGTGTTCGAGTTCGGCTCGTGAGACGGGAAGATCGATTTTTCCCTGCGCAGCAAGCGCCACGGGCGTGGACAGCACGACCGCCACGCCCAGGAATGCCTTCAATGCCATCGTCGCTCCGTGATCGGGCCGGTAACGTCCCTCCGCCACACGATCTTACCTGCAACGATCGTCATGCGCACCCCTCTGGCCCGGGAGCGGTCGGCGGGGAAGGGCCGGGGGTCGTCCTCGGGGTGGTGATGGGAGGGGTCAGCGGCCGGCGAGTCGCCTCAGGGCCGCCAGCTGTTCGAGTGCGGTCTTGCCGGAGGTGGTGGGCGCGGCGGGGGTGACGGCGAACAGGTCGCGGATGTCGAGCAGGATCTCGAGCATGAGCTGATCGCGCATATAGGAGTTGTCGAGGTCGGCCATCCGCACGGCGTCGTCGGCCTGACGGGCGCGATCGTACGACTCGCGATAGATTTGCTCGAGGTTGTTGAGTATCCGGTCTCTGGAGCGCAAGAACGAAGTCCTCGACGGCTGGAACGTTTCGACCCGGTGCCCAAAGCTACACGGATTGCCACTTCCCGCGACCTGACCGGAAACCATGATGCCGCTTGCCGTCGCCACCCCGGTCCCCACCGTCTCCATTGGCAACAGGACCGCCTGAGATGTCGCTATCGGATGCGCAGGAGCGCGTGGCCGCATGGATCGGCCAGTTCGAGGCGGGGTACTTCCCGCCGCTCACGAACCTGGCCCGGTTGACCGAGGAGGTCGGCGAGCTGGCGCGCGAAATCAATCACCGGTACGGTGAGAAGACGAAGAAGCCGGACGAACCGCCCGGTGACATGGCGCTGGAAATCGCGGATGTTCTCTTCGTGTTGATCTGCATCGCCAATCGCGAGGGAATCGACCTGCAGGAGGCGTTCGACCGGATGATGCGCAAGATCGAAGTGCGCGACGCCGACCGGTGGACGCGCAAGACATGACGCGTCGCGGCACGGGTGCCCGCGCGGCGACGCTGTTGCTGCTGGCGGGTGCCGCGTGCGCCCGCCCGCAGACCGCCACGCCCGACCAGATCGGCGCCGCTGCCGCCCGGAAGGACACGGTGGTGTTGGCGCGGTTCGCGGCGGCGCGGTGCGGCCGGCTGGCCGACTCCGCGCGGCAATCGTGCTACGAGGACTATTTCGTGCAACTGGCGGGAAGCAACCGGGTGCACGTGGCCCTGGGCGCGCTCACGGTGCTCGCCGCCGACCATCCCGACGTGGAGCTCGACGGCCACGGGTATACCCACATGATCGGGATCCGCGCGTGGCAGCCGGGCGCGGATGTGGCGACGATCTTCCGCAGCTGCACCGGGCTGTTCCAATCAGGCTGCTATCACGGGGTCATCCAGGCCTTTCTTACCCAGGGCGGCTCGGTCGACTCGGTGCACGCGGTCGGGCTGTGCGACACCATCGCTCCCGGCAATACCGACCGATGGCTGCGGTTCCAGTGCGTGCACGGCCTGGGGCATGGTCTCGACATGGCGATGCAGTGGAATCTTCCCGGTGCCCTGCGGGGGTGCGACTGGTTGCACAGTTCGTGGGACCGGTCGTCGTGCTACGGCGGGGCATTCATGGAGAACGAGGTCGCGTCGATGGCGGGTGGCCATCACATGGCGATGGATGCGCTGACCGCGTCCGCGCACATGGAAGGCGGCAGCGGCGCGATGGCGGGGATGCCGATGCCTGACCCGGGGAAAATCACGTTCCGGATGCGTGACTCGTCGGACGCGCTCTATCCCTGTTCGGTGGTCGACAGTGTGTATCAATTCGCGTGCTATCAATTGCAGGGCGGGATCATCCTCGAACGGACCCATGGCGATTTTCCCCGTGCGGTGGCGGTGTGCGACCGGGTCGGACCGCCGCTGCTCCGTTCGCAGTGCTATCTCTCGCTCGGTACCAACGCCAGCGGCATGACGATGCGCAACACCAGCGCCTCGGTGCAGGACTGTTCCCATGGCGATCCGGGATATCAACCCTTCTGTTTCGAGGGGGTCGCCAAGAACTTCGTCGACGTCACCGGCCGGCCGCGGGACGGACTCGACTTCTGCGCGGCGGTGCCGCGCGGTGTCAGCCGGATGGAGTGCTACATCGCCGTGGGGGAAGAGATCGCGGTGCTCTACGTCAACGACCCGGCGGCGCGGGCGGCGGCCTGCAAGCAGGCGGGAACGGACGGCGAGGCGGATTGCCGGCGCGGCGCGGAGCTGCCGACCGGCGAGTAGCGGGAGTCACTCCCAGTCGCGGGGCAGCGCCTCGAGTTCGGCCCGGATCGCGACATAGCTCTCATAGCGGCTGGCGGGGATGGTTCCCGTTTCGACCGCGCCCCGGACTGCGCAGCCGGGTTCGCTGCGGTGGGAACAGTCCGCGAAGCGACACGTCTCCGCCGCCGTGAATTCCGGAAAGCACTGCGGCAACTGCCGGGGATCGATCTCCCAGACACCGACGTCGCTGATTCCCGGGGTGTCGGCGACGAATCCGCCGGCAGGAATCGGCACCAGTACCGCGGCTACGGTGGTCTGGGTGCCGCGCATCACCTTGGCCGAAATCTCACCGATCCGAAGCCCCAATCCCGGTTCGAGGGCGTTGAGCAGCGACGATTTGCCGACGCCGCTCGCGCCGGTAAGCACCGACTCCTTGCCCGCGAGCAGCTCGCGCAGCGTGTCGATTCCGATGCCGCCCCGGACCGACGTCGTGACCAGGGTGTACCCGGCGGCGCGGAGATGCGAGACGACGGCATCCGCCGGCTGGAGATCGATCTTGTTGATCACCACGGCCGGAGGGATGTCGTTGGCCTCGGCCACCACGAGCAGGCGATCGATCAACTGCAGCAGCGGTGCGGGGGAAACCGTGGCGGTCACGACCACGACCTGATCGACGTTGGCGACCACCGCGCGCGTGCCGCGCCCACCGGGGATTCGGCGGGCAAGTACCGAGTGTCGTGGTTCGACGCCGTCGATGCCGAGCACGGCATCGCCGATGGTGGTCGGATCGATGCGTACCCGGTCGCCGGCCACGGCGCGGTCCGACGAGCGTTTGGCCTTGCCGCGCAGCACGGCGGCGCGTTCCCGGCCGTCGAGCAGCACCCGGAGACCGCCGCCTTCGCGCGCCAGCACCACGCCCACGGAGGGCGTCAGAAATCCTCCGGCCTGCCGCGCGCGATCAGTTGGTCGAGTTGGGCTTTGACGTCGTACAGTGAGAGGGCGCCGAGGCGGTCGCGCGCTTCGTCGGGGGTACGTCCCCACGCGAGGTAATCGCTTTCGAGATGTCCCGCGACGGTGTCGCCGGACGGGGTCCAGCGGATGAAGAGCAACGCACCCCCGTACCGGCCGCGCGCGTCAGGTTCGTCGTCGATCCACATCGCCACCGAATAGGCGGCGCCGTCGCTTCCCCCGAAGGCCGGCGCCCGCTCGTGGGCGCTGAAGTAGCCGCCGAGCGTCACTTCGGTCACATCGGTTGCCTCGGATCGGAGGGGAGGCGGCGCCGGACGCGAAGGCTCTCTTTCAGGACGCTGCCGAAAATGAAGGCGATGTTGGCGGGGCGCTCGGCCAAGCGTCGCATCAGGTAGGGATACCACTCGGTGCCGAACGGGATGTAGACCCGCACCCGGAACCCCTTGCGAACGAGGTCTTCCTGGAGGTCGCGCCTGATGCCATAGAGCATCTGGAATTCGAACCGGTCCGGCGGGATGCCGTGCGCGGCGACGAACTCGCGCGCCAGCGCCTGGATGTGCTCGTCATGGGTGGCGATCGCGGGGTGGTAGCCGCCGGCGAGGAGGTGTTCCATCAGGCGGATGTAGTGGGCGTCGACGTCGCGCTTGTCGGCATAGGCGATGTCGGGTGGTTCGAGATAGGCGCCCTTGCAGAGTCGCACCCGCGCGCCGGACCTGACGAGGCGGGCGACGTCATCGGTGGATCGCTTCAGGGCCGCCTGGATCACCACGCCGACATGACTGCCGTACGCCGGGAAGAGGCGCTGCTCGAAGAAGTCGAGCGTCCGCTGGGTGTAGGCCGACCCTTCCATGTCGAGACGCACGAACGCGTCGTTGGCGCGCGCCACGTCGAGAATGGCCCGGACGTTCCGTTCGCAGAGCGCTTCGTCGATGTCCAACCCCATCTGCGTCAGTTTGAGCGAAACGTTGCCTTCCAATGAAGCCGCGCGCATCGCCTGCAGCATGGCGACGTAGGCGGCTCCGGCGCGTTCCGCCGCATCGGGCTGATGCACGCTCTCGCCGAGCAGGTCGAGCGACACCGTGATGCCGCGTTGCTGGAGTTCCCGGGCCGCCGCGATCGCCTCGTCGACCGCCTGGCCGGCCACGAACCGCGAGGCGAACCGTTTGGCGAGAGGGTTCCGCCGGATGAACGCCGCCATCGATTGTCGCTGTGAGAGCCACAGCAGTGCGGACCGCATCATCGACGCGATCGCCTCCTGTTGAGCTGGTGAACCCGACCCGTCCGGCGTCGGACGGCGGAAAGGTAGTGGTTGCGCGACCGGGGCGGAAACGCGATCCTCCAGCGGGCCCGCCGCATGCTCTCGCACCGGAACCGGAGATGCCATGACCGATTGCACCAGGCTGGTGCGGTGAACGACGCGCCGCAGCCGGTGACCTACGCCCGCCGTCTCGGCGTGTTCTCCGCCACGATGATGGTCGTGGGCGGTATCGTCGGCGCCGGGA
Organism: uncultured Gemmatimonadales bacterium; assembly: GCA_963697065.1. Taxonomy (GTDB): domain Bacteria; phylum Gemmatimonadota; class Gemmatimonadetes; order Gemmatimonadales; family GWC2-71-9; genus Palsa-1233. Next base: position 411,748 of record CAVOMQ010000001.1, on the reverse strand, counting down.
TCTTCCTCAATCCGGCGGTGGTCGCCGCGCGGGTCCCCACCGTTCCACTCACACTGCTCGCCTGGGGACTCGGTGCCGTCATCGCGCTGATCGGCGCGTTCATCTTCGCGGAGCTGGCACACCGGCGGCCGAAGGCCGGCGGCGGCTATGCCTACCTGCGCGAGGCGTTCGGTCCGCTGGTGGGATTCCTCTACGCCTGGGCGCTGCTGCTGGTGATCGCGACCGGCGCGATCGCCGCGGTGGCAATGACGTTCGCGGGGTACGCCGCGGCGCTCATGGGCTGGCCGCCGACGGTGCTGCCGTGGCTCGCCGGGGGCGCGATCGTGGTGCCGACGATCATCAACATCGTCGGCGTCCGTCCCGGGGCGTGGACGCAGAACGCGCTGACGGTGCTCAAGCTGCTCGCCATCGCCGCGCTGGTGATCGCCGTGTTCGCCACCCGGTGGCATCCGGTCGCCGCCGCGGCTCCGCCGGCGCTCAAGGGCGGCGTGGTGCTGGCCCTCGGCGCGGCGCTGGTGCCGGTGTTGTTCGCTTACGGCGGCTGGCAGCAGACGAATTTCGTGGCCGAAGAACTGGTGCATCCCGAACGGGACCTACCGCGCGCGCTGGTGCTGGGCGTACTGCTGGTCGTCGTGGCCTACCTTACCGTCAACCTCGCCTACCTCAAGGCACTGGGCGTTGGTGGATTGGCCGCGAGTACCGCGCCGGCGGCGGACACGATGGCCGTCCTGGCGGGCGACGCCGGGCGGCGCGCGATGGCCGCGGGGATCGTCGTTTCGACGTTCGGCTGGCTCAATCTGGTCATTCTGGTGACGCCGCGCGTCTACCAGGCGATGGCGCGCGACGGGCTGTTCTTCGCGGCGATCGCCCGGCTCGATCCCCGGTGGCGCACGCCGGTCAACGGGCTGGTGCTGCAGGCCCTGCTCGCCATCCTGCTGCTCGCCACGAAGACCTATGGCCAACTGCTCGACTACGTCGTGTTCGGCGACTGGATCTTCTTTGCGTTGGCGGCGGCGAGTGTCTTCGTGCTGCGCCGTCGTGACGGTGCCGCGCCGATTCCGTTCCGCATTCCCTTCCATCCGTGGACGACATCAGCCTTCATCCTTGCCGCCGCGTATGTCGTGATCGGATCGATCGCCTCCAACCCCGGCAACGCCCTGCGGGGCGCGTTGCTGCTGCTGGCCGGGGTCCCGGTCTTCCTCGTGTGGCGCGCTCTCGCGCCGGTTACCTGAATGTTCCAGCCGCGTACCATCATCGAACCGTTCCGGATCAAGAGCGTCGAACCGATCCGCCAGACCACGCCCGCCGAGCGGCTTGCCGCGCTCGGCGCGGCGCACTACAACCTCTTTCAGCTCGCTGCGCGCGACGTGCTCGTGGACCTGCTCACCGATTCGGGCACCGGCGCCATGTCGTCGCGCCAATGGTCGGCGATGATGCTCGGCGACGAGTCGTACGCCGGTGCCGAGTCGTTCTATCGTTTCGAGGCGGCGGTCAGGCAGATCACCCGTTTCCGTCACGTCATCCCCACGCACCAGGGACGCGCCGCCGAACGCATCCTGTTCGGCACGATGGTCAACGCCGGCGATACCGTGCCGAACAACACGCATTTCGACACCACCCGCGCCAACATCGAGGCGCGGGGTGCGGAAGCGCTCGACATCCCGATTCCCGAAGCGCACCACCCTTCGCTGGTGCATCCCTTCAAGGGCAACATGGATCTCGAGGCGCTGGAGCGGGTGCTCGCGGAGCGACGCGGCCGGGTGCCGCTGGTGATGATGACGGTGACCAACAACTCCGGCGGCGGACAGCCGGTCAGCCTCGAGAACATCCGCGGTGCCCGCGCCATCTGCCAGCGCTTCGGGGTGCCGCTCTTTCTCGACGCGTGCCGGTTTGCCGAAAACTCCTGGTTCATCAAGCAGCGCGAAGCGGGCCACGAGCACGAGCGTCCGCTGGAGATCGCCCAGGCGATGTTCGCCGAGGTCGACGGCGCGACGATGAGCGCCAAGAAGGACGGGATGGCCAACATCGGCGGTTTTCTGGCGATGCACGACGACGATCTGGCGCGGCGGTGCAGCGACAACCTGATCCTGACCGAAGGGTTCGTGACCTACGGCGGGTTGGCGGGGTACGACCTCGAGGCAATCGCCGTCGGCCTCCACGAAGCGCTCGACGAGGACTATCTCCGATACCGGGTGCGGTCCGTGGCGTACCTCGCCGATCGGCTCGCCGCCGCCGGCGTGCCCATGGTGACGCCGTCCGGCGGGCACGCGCTGTATATCGACGCCCGCGGAATGCTGCCGCACATCCCGGCGGCGCAGTACCCCGCATGGGCACTGTCGTGCGCGTTCTATCTCATCGGCGGCGTGCGTTCGGTCGAAGTCGGGTCGGTGATGTTCGGCCGGCAGCCGGACGGCAGCGAGCGTCCGGCGCCGATGGAGCTGGTGCGGCTGGCGTTTCCCCGCCGCGTCTATACCCAGTCGCACGTCGACTACCTCGGCGAGGTGTTGCTGTACGCGTTCGCCAACAGGCAGCGGATCGGGGGTGTGCGGATCGTCGAACAGCCGCCGGCGCTGCGGCATTTCACGGCGCGATTCGCTCCGTTGGGCACGGCGTTGCTCACTCCCGAATGAGCGCCAGCCCGCGCGCGGTGTGCCCGGCAGCGGGTTTCGTCGTCCCCGTCATGGTGCCCCGTGGCGGAGCGCCCGGCGCGCGGGACTGGCGAAATGGAGGACATGTCGCCTGATTTGACCGAGCCGCGCCCCAGACCACCCGGGGTTGCCGCGGCCTCCCTTGACCGGCCCGGATGTTCGACGACTTGCTCGATGCTTGCCGGCGGGACGACTTGGAGCGCGTTCGTGCGCTCGTCGCCGCCGACCCCACATTGCTGACCCGGCACGCCGACACCGGCGAGACGCCACTTCTCACGGCGCTGTATCACCGCAGCCAGGCCGTGACGAACTGGCTGCGGTCGCAAGCGTGGCAGCGCGATGTGTACGAAGCCGCGGCGGTCGACGATGTCGGCCGGTTGGCCGCGCGACTTGCCGAAGATCCAGCGGCGGTCGATACGTATTCCATTGATGGCTGGACGCCGCTGCACCTCGCGGCTTTCTTCGCGGCACCCGGGGCGGTGGCACTGCTGCTGTCCCGCGGCGCCAATCCGTCTCCCGTTTCCAGGAATGCCATGGCCAACACGCCGTTGCACGCGGCGCTCGCCGCCAAGAGTCTCGCCGCGGCATCGCTGCTGCTCGATGGCGGCGCCGACCCCAGGGTCGTCTGCGCCGGCTACACGCCGCTCGCCATCGCGGAAGGCAACGGGTTCCCCAACGGTGCCGCGCTGGTGCGCGCCGCGCTCGTTCGACGGGGTGACGCATGAATCAGCCCGGGGGACGCCCGCCGCGGCGCCGGGGAAGACGCGGCCGGGGGCGCCGTCGCGGCCACGGCAATCCGGCGCAGCAGTCGGGAACGACGGCGGCGCTACAGATCCCGCAGGGTGGCAACGGATCCGGTCCTCGTGTTGCCGTCGAAGGCGTGCTCGAGCTCAATGATCGCGGCGGCGGGTTTCTGCGCTCGCGGGCCGCGAGCTATCTGGCCGGTGACGGCGACGTCTTCGTGCCGCAGTCGGTGATCCAGCGTGCCAAACTCCGCGCCGGCGACGAAGTCACCGGCGAAGCGGCCCCGCCTCGCGGCGGACGCGGACCGGTGCTGGAATCGGTCCAGACGATCTTCGGACGCGATCCGGCGGTGTGCGACGGACGGCCCGACTTCCAGCGGCTTCCGGCCATCCACCCCACGCAGATGCTTCGCCTCAGTCCCGAAAGCGGACCGGGCCGCAACGGCGACGTCACCCCGGCGCTAGTCGACCTCCTCATTCCCCTCGGCAAGGGACAACGGGCGCTGCTGGTGGCGCCCGCCAAGGCCGGCAAGACCACGTTGCTCACCGCCATCGCCCGCGGGATCATCGCCAACCAGCCGGACGCCACGGTCTACATCCTGCTGGCCGACGAGCGCCCCGAAGAAGTGACCGAGATGGAAATGGCCAACGCCGGCGAGGTGATCGCGTCGAGCTTCGATCATGGCGCCGAACGGCACGTCGCGGTGGCGGAAATGACGTTGGAGCGCGCCCGCCGTCGCGTCGAGCTGGGCGAGGACGTGGTGATCATCCTCGACTCGCTCACGCGTCTGGCGCGAGCCTACAACAACATCGATCGCGGATCGGGACGCACGCTGTCCGGTGGGATCGGCGCCGAGGCCCTGGAACGGCCCAAGCGGTTCTTCGGCAGTGCCCGCGCCGTCGATCCGCGGGTCGCCGGCGGATCGCTCACGATCATCGCCACGGCGCTCAAGGATACCGGTTCGAAAGCCGACGAAGTCATCTTCGAGGAATTCAAGGGAACCGGCAACGCCGAAATCGTCCTGAGCCGCGAACTGGCTGACCGCCGGGTCTTTCCCGCCATCGACGTCGCCGCCAGCGGTACCCGGCGGGAGGAATTGCTCCTCGATCCCGGGACGCTCAAACGCGCGCACGAATTGCGGGCGCAGACGGCCGGACTGCCGACCTCCAGACAGATCGAAGTGGTGAGGGAACTCCTGCAGCGGGGCGTCTGACTCCGGAGGTCAGGGGAAGACGTCGCGCTGTGAGAGCACTCCGGCCGTGGCTACGCGCGGATCCGGCGTGCCGCGCTGCAACCACGCCAGCAATTCGGCGCGCCGGTACGCCACGTAGCCGAGATGCCAATCGAACGCCGCTCCCTGGCCCGAGAGATAGATCCGGATCACGTCCCGCTCCGCGTCATAGACCAGCGACGAACGGTACAGGGAACCCGAACTCCATTGTCCGGGGTGGCGGGCGAGAAACGGGATCGGATACGTCGTCCAGTGCATGCCGTCGGTGCTTCGGGCGAAGAAGAGGTCGTTCGTCTCGCAGGTATGTTCCCGGAACGCGGGATAGACGGCCCAGTACTCGTGCAGTGCGGCGACCCAGATGACATCGACGTGCCAGATGGAATACCCCGGTTGCACCAGGCCCGTCGGCTCGGGCGTGGTCCATCCTCGCCCGGCGATCCTGGGCGCGACGGCGTCGGGGGACAATGTGCGTTGGACCAGCACGCGGGTGGTTCGCTGCGGACAGACGTACGGCCCGGCGTCGACATACCAGATCGCCGCCGTTCCCGGCGCGGCGGATGTCATGGTCGGAGAAATGATCCCGTGATTGCGCCGGCGAAAGACCTCGCGCGGCGCGTCCCAGTGGGTACCGTCGTTCGACGTCCGTGAGTAGACCACGTTGAACCCGCCAGACACCTGGCGATAGAGCAGCACCAGCCGGTCATGGCCGGCATCGTAGCTCAGGTCGGGATCGGAGTTGTAGGCGCCACGAGTCGCTTCGGGCACGAGCGGATTGGTCACGCCAGGGGGGACTTCCCAGTGGGCGCCGTCGTGGCTCACCACGAGCGACGGGTTCTCGAATCCCGCCTCGCCGTATGGGTAGGGCGTGAACGCCATCCAGTACTCCCACCCGTGCCAGGGGGTGGCGAACCCCACCACGTCGGGATGCACCGCCTGGCCCGAGCCGTCGTACGTGGGCACGTCCAGCATCACCTCGGCGTCGACCGGTACCGCGGCACCGGAGTAGCCGCCGCCGTCGATCGGCGCTGGCGGCGGCTCGTTTGCGGGTTCGAGTCCCACCGGCGCGCCGTTGCATGCGGTCGCCGCCGCGAAGATCAGTCCCCTGCACCCCCGGCGCACGCCGTGTGTGATGCGCATCCGGCGGTCAGGTGAGGAACTCGTGCAGCAGGCCGTGGAAATGGTGCACACCCGTCTCGCGGGCCGGAGAGTATCTCCCGCGGTCGTACCAGCGCGACTGCAGGTTGATCTGGACCCGCTCGCAGATGGCGATGTCCTCGTCCTGGATCTGATCGCTGAACTCCACCAGGCGGGTCCACGCCGCTTCCGCGGCCGGGTCGGCCGGCGGCTCTGCCGCAAACCACTCGAAGATCACTTCGCACCGGTCGGCGCCGAGCGGCAGCACCTGATTGGTCTGCATCTGGCCCAGGTAGATGTTCACCATGGTGTTGGGAAACAGCCAATAGTACTGGGCGTTGTCCCCGTCACGGCGCGCCCGGTACTTCCGCTCCGGGCCGCCACCTTCGCGCAGCGGCGCATGCTGCAGCGAGTAGTACCGATGGGGTTCGACGCGGTATGCGTCGTAGTCGAGTTCCTTGTACAGGCCGGGATGCACCACCGGCAGATGGTATCCCTCGAGGTAATTGTCGACGTAGACCTTCCAGTTGCACGCGATCGTCCAGCTCTTGCGGGTCACGAAGCGCATCGCCTCGGGATCGAACGGGGCGGTGCGCTGCGGGATGTCTTCGAGGAAGTGTTCCAGTGCCGGCGCGCGGAGATCGAGATTGGCGAACACCAGCGGGCCCCACGTGGCCACCTGGACGGCGAGGAGATGCATGTCGGCGGGATCGAAGAACTCGGCCCCTTCCATTTCGGGGGCCTTGAGCAGTGATCCGTCCAGCCGGTACGTCCAGCCGTGATACCGGCACTGCAGCGTCTGGCGCCGTCCGCCGCCCTCGGCGACGGGCCCGGCGCGGTGCAGGCAGACGTTGTGAAAGCTGCGCAGGGCCTCGCCGTCACGCACGACTACGATGGCCTCGCGCCCGATGTGTGCGGTGAGAAAGTCGCCCGTCTGGCGCAGCTGGTCGGTCCGCCCCACCAGTTGCCAGGTGCGGCCGAACACCTGCTCGCGTTCGAGTTCGAGATACACCGGATCGACATAGAGCCGCGAGGGAATGGTGGCGGCGCGGCGGATGTCCGGATCGAACGGGAATACCAGCGGCATCTAGTCGCCGCCCAGCGAATCGAGGCGGGCGTTGCGCGCCTTCGCCGAGTCGGCGACGCGCAGCGCCCCCCGGACGCCGGCCGCCCCGGGGAGGCGCGACTGGCCGATGGCACTGTCCACCTGGCGTTCGGTAGGCGGCGGCGCTTTCGGTTGGTGCGACGCAGCACACGAGATCGCGCCAGCCGCGGCCGCGACGGTCAGCCAGCGAATCGAGAAGATGGACATGCCGCACTCACGGTAGAGGGTCATTCAAGTGTCGTCTGCCGGCGGCAAAGATCAACGCCGGTGCGCGGCGCCGCCAGATCGCCCACCATCGTCGGGTCAGCTCTGCAGCCCCGCCAGCAGATCGGTCGTGCCGCGCGCCAGCAGCTGCGCCATGCCACGACCGCAGACCGCGCCGAGGATGTTTCCGGTTCCGCAGTAGCCCCCGGCGGCCCACACGCCGGGCCTGACTTCGGTCACCACCGGCATGCCGTCGCCGGAGTAACCGACGATCGCGGCCCAGCGCCGAACGACGCGAGCATCGACGCCGACGATGTCGCGGAGGGTGATGTCGAGATAGCGCTGAACCGCCTCGGTGGTGCGGGCGTCGGACGTCCACTCACTCTCGCCGCCGCGGTCCCGGCCGCCGCCCAGCGCGATGCTGCCGTCGGGAAGCTGCTGCCAGTAGTCGTAGCTCCAGCGGCGGTAGACCGGGCGCGTGAACCGCGCGTCCGGCAGCGGCTCGGTGGCGAGCATCTGCAGCCGGGCGGTGCGCACGCGCGGCGCCAGCTCCGGGAGCACCGTTCCCAGCCCGCCATCGATCGCGACGATCACGTTGCCACAGTGAACTGTGCCGTCTCCGGTCGCGACCGTCGTGGCGCTGATGTCACGGGCACGCGAGTGTTCGAACAGACGCGCGCCGCGCTCCACCGCTCGTGCCGCCAGCGTCCGGCAGCGCCGCAATGGGTTGAAGACGCCGTCGGTGGGGACCAGCAGGCCCGTGCCTTCCGGGCCGCGGTAGGGTTCCACCGGTAATCCGTCGGCCACCATCGCGGCTTGCTGTCGTTCACAGTCCGCCGCCTCCCTTTCGTCGGCCGCGATGCGCAGCGAGCCGGTACGTCGGATGATCGACGGCGTCTCCGCTGTCATGCGGTCGAGTTCCTCGATCGTCCGGCGGTAGATACGGCGTGCCCGTTCCCGGCCGATCGCCCGCACCGCGTCGTGATGGAACGCGGGCAATCCGGCCAGGAGAAAGCCGCCGTTGCGCCCCGAGGCGCTGCCGCCGATCGGTCCGGCGTCGAGTCCCACGACGGTTCTGTCGTGCGCCAGCAGTTCGAGCGTGGCCGCCAGCCCCGCACCGCCCAGCCCGACGACGCAGACATCGGCCTCGACCTCCCCGGTGAGCGACGAGAGTGGCAACGCGGCGCCGTCCTCCCACACCGGCGTGGCTGTCACGGCGACTTCCTGCGGATCGTGACGACGAGCGCGCTGCCCACCGCGCGCTCTCCGCCGCTGTCGGATGGGTGATTCACCACGGAGTCTCCCACGACCATCGTCGTCGATCCGCCGCCGTCGAGGTTCATCCCCTGAAAGACACCGAGCTGGCGCATCAGCGCGCCGAACTGGTGCAGCGACATTCCGGAACTCGATTCCTGGCGCCCGTCGACCGTGACCAGCACCACCGTGTTGCTGTCGCGCGAAAAGCCGACGCCGGTGCGCGGGTGCTGCGCCACCGAGAAGCTCGGCAGCGTTCCCTCCCACTGATCGGTGCTGTCTCCCACGTTGCGGCCGTCTTCCACCAGCCGGCCCCAGCCTCCAGTGAGCACGGTGAGCGATCCCCGGTCCGGAGCGAATGACGTGACGATGGTGAGCCGCTCGTCGGGCCGTGCCAGCGCGGCGATGGCTCCGGCAGCCGCCCCGAAACCGGCGAGAACGCCGCCGGCCGGAATGGTCACGGCGTCCTGCCGATGTGGTGGTCCGGACGCGAAACGCAGGGTGTCGCCGCGCGCACCGAGCGGCGTGAGTGGCAGCGCGAAATCGTGGCCGGGAAGTGTGTCGCCACGCAACGTGTCGCCGAAACGCGGCGTGAACCACACCACGGCATCGGAGTCCGGAATGACATTGACGGCGTCGACCCGGATCGGCGGCGCGCCCGGTGCGGATACGGTCCCATGGAAGACGAATTGCTCGATCCGCGGTCGCCCGGCGGCGTCGATCGCGAACTGCGAGCGAACCGAGCGGGCGTGCTCCTGCGGCGCGTCGGTAAGCGGCTCCGCCCGCCAGATCCGGTCATCGATGACCTGTTCGTTCTCGTTTTCGCCCGTCTTGAGATTGAAGAAGTCCGCGTTGACGGCGGCCACGATCCGCAGCGAGTCGCCGGCGTGCCGGCGGACCATCGAACGGACCGTCTCGCGGCCGCGCAGCCGGTCGTGTGCCCGGAGTGCCTCGATCCGGACGCCCGGGTGGCGGAGGTCAGCGGTGACGACGTTGATGCTCCACGGCCCGTCCGGCGCGATCAGGTGCCGGTAGACGACTCCCGGCGCCAGGACTCTCGTGGCCACGGTGTCGAAGCGTTGCGCCGCCGCGGCGCCGCACCGGGCGCTCATTGCGACCACCAGCAACACTCCGGTCGGCATCCACTTCACATGGTTGTCCTGGCGGCTGGTATCCAACGGAGTCGCGCGTCCGGACGCGCGAGCATCACTCGACACGCGGTGTCATTTCCGGCTGGTCACCGACGGCGGATCGCATGAGTATACCAGACCCGGCAGGATCGGGTGGCGCGTGATCCCCCTCCGCCGTGCCCGGCCGGATCGGCAACGGACTGCGACGACGGAGCGGGCCTAGAGCATGCCCGTTTCGCGTTCCGGGTGGGCGCGAAGCAGCCTGACGCAGTCGTCGCGCTTGGTCTGTTGCGCCGCTTGCAGCGCCGTTTCACCGGCTCGATTGGTAAGCGTCGGGTCGGCGCCGGCGTCGAGCAGCATCCGGACGAACGCCGTGTGGCCCCAACGCGCGGCTCGAATCAGCGCGGTCTCGCCGTGCCCGTCGGCGTGATCCACGCGGGCGCCTTCGCGGAGCAACATTCTGCCGATGGTGACGTTGCCGGCGCGCGCTGCCTCCATCAACGCGGTGCGGTGGAGCGGACCGGTGGTCTCGAGATCGGGATTGGCGCCGCCGGCAAGGAGTGCCGCCACGGCCTCCGGTTCGTCGAGACGGGCCGCGATATCGAGCGGCGCGTACCCGAGTCGGTTGCCGATCCCCGCCGCGCGGCGGAGCGCGCCGACGGCGCTCTGGCGCCGCACCAGCGTGGCATAGAGCAGGCCGAGCGACGCCAGTTCGCCGTCCAGCGCATGCGACCAGTCGCGGTAGTCGCCGGTGTCGGCCTTGACCCGCACGAACCACGTCAGTGCGTCGCCGCTTGCGCCCGCAAACCGTGCCGCCTGAATGGTCAGTGCCGCGGCGATCTCGGTGTTCGCGCTGTCGACGGCGTAGTCGATCGCCCGCCACCCCTGGTGGTCCGCCAGCGTCGGATCGGCATCGGCGGCGAGCAATACGGCGACGGCGTCGGCGTGCCCGAAGCGGGCCGCCTCTACCAGCGCGCGGCTCCCGTCGGAAGCCGCCGTGTCGGGCGGCAATCCGCCGTCGAGCAGGCGGGTGATCAGCCCCGTCGAGTCGTCGCGTGCCGCCGTCACCAGCTCGGCGGCGAGGTTCGGCTGTGGCTTCGGTGCCGGTGGCGCGCACGCCGCGGCGAACAGTACGGCGGCCAGCGCGGCCTCGGCGCGTCTACACAATGGGAATCGCTTCGCCGAAGCGGACACTCTCGTGCACCGCGTCCAGCACCCGGGTGTTGGCCGCGCTGTCCGCGAGCGGCACCGGCAGGGTGCCGCCGGCGACGGCTTGCGCGAACCGGTCCGCCTGTTCCACGTACTGGTTGCATGGAGGAAAAGCACGTTCTTCCACTCCGTCCCGACGGTGTATTACCAGAAGGGTCGGTCGGTCGGCGGGCGGATTGAACGGTTGGTCGATGTCGATCCACCCCTCGGATCCGAAAACGGTGACCCGCTGGAACGCGGCAAGCTGCGTGGAACAGATCACTGTGGCCGACCCGGCGGGAAATTCCAGCAGGATGCCGGTCAGCCGGTCGGTGTCGAACCGCTCGTCGTGATGGATCGAGGCCGACACCTTGGCGGGCTCGCCACCGAAGAGGAGGCGCGCCACCGACACGCCGTAGCAACCGATGTCCAGCAACGCCCCACCGCCGATCGCGCCCTGGTTGCGGACGTCTTCGGCATCGACGTTGAAGTACGAGAACGCCGTGCTGACCGCTCCGATTTCGCCGATTGCACCGTCGCGGACCAGCCCTTCCAGCGCCCGCCAGCGCGGATGGCAGCGATACATGAACGCCTCCATCACGCGGAGATGCGGCTGTGCCGCCGATGCGGCCAGGAGCGGCTTGAGGTCGGTGCTGGTGAGCGCGATCGGTTTTTCGCAGAGCACGTGTTTTCCCGCCTCCAACGCCTTGACCGACCACGGCACGTGGAGATGGTTGGGCAACGGGATGTACACAGCGTCGACGCTGTCGTCGTCGAGCAGTTCCTGATACGATCCGTGCGCCCGGGCAAACCCGAACCGGGTCGCCGCCGCCGCGGCCCGGTCGCGCGAACGCGACGCCACCGCGGCCAGCACCGCGCCGTCGGCGGCCGCCAGGGCCGGAATCACCTGGCGGGTGGCGATGCTCGCGGTCCCGAGCACCCCCCAGCGCAGCGGCGGCGGAGCCGATGTGCCTCTGGCCGGTGCGGAGGTCGTCAGATTGGACATCGGGTGGATCCTGATGCCGCGGGGGATGGGTGGGCAAGTGCCGAAGCCAGGCCCACCATTAACGCCGGGGCGCGAACGCGGTCAAACTGGTGGCCCGGGGGAGGGCATTTCCCGGCCATCGACCAAGGAGAGCGAGCGATGTCTACCGCATTGCTGAGTCGTCGGATCTGGTTGGGTACCGTCCCCGTCCTGGCGGCAACCATCCTTGCCTGCGCGCCGCTGCCGCCTCCCGGGGCCATGGTGGTCGCCGGGTCGCCGCCGCCGCGCCGCGTGGAAGTCATCGGGACGGCGCCGGGCGCCGGCTACGTCTGGATCGCCGGCTATTGGAGCTGGCAGAGCAATGCCTACGTTTGGGTCGACGGCCGCTGGGACCGGCCGCCCCGCCCCAGGGCGCGCTGGTCCACCGGCCATTGGCAACACTCCCGCCGCGGCTACTACTGGGTCCCGGGGCATTGGCATTGACGAGGAAGACACCGCTGTCCGGCGCCCGGATCCGGGTGCCGCGCCGCTCATCGGCGGTCCGTTTCGTGGCGATCGCCGGCTCGGCGCTGCTGCTCGCGGCCGCGCGCCTGACGGCGCAACATCCGGCGTCGATGGGGTCGATGATGTCGCGCCCGCTCACCGCCAGCGCTCGGGCACAGATTGCCGAGGCGAAGCGCGCGGCCGCTCAATTCGATACCCCCGAGAAGGCGAGGGTCGCGGGATACCGGCCGCTGTTCGGTGACGTGCCGCTGCAGGGCCAGCACTGGGTCAACCGCTCGCTGGTGATGGCGGACCGCTTCGATCTCGACCGTCCTCCGGTGCTCATGTTCATCGACGAACGGGGTGTGCCGATGCTCATCGGTGTCGCCTACGCCTACGAGATCGACCAGCATGCTGCACCGCCCGACGCGTTCGACAACATCCCGATATGGCACGAGCACCCGCTGCTGGCGATCCCGGGACACCGGCTGGTCATGACGCACGTCTGGTTCATTCCGTCACCATTCGGCCCGTTCGCGCACGACAATCCCGACGTGTCGTTCCTGGAACGGGGGCTGCCGGTTCCACCGGCCGGTTGGCTCGACGGCGATACGTATCGTGGCGCGGCGCTCGCCATGTCGCTCGCCATGCCGCAGGCGCCGTTTCTCCCCGACACCGCCCGTGGGGGTCGCGGCCGGTTCGCGCGGATGGCCCGAAGCGACTCGGCTCTGCGGGCGCTCGGTGACGAACGGGATACGGTAGACGGGATGGTGGCACGGCTCGAAACAATCCAGCGGCGGGGCTCCGTTTCGGGGTTCAAGTCATTGTCGCAGCGACTGGCCGCGTACGGCGACACCGTCCTCGGGACGATCAAGTCCATTCCGGCAGACCCGTTCGTCCGGGCCATCTGGAGCCAGCTGATCGACGAGGCGCTCGGCGGACATACCGTTCCGGGTCAATCGGCGGGAGCGCGATAGATCCGTCCCCGCCATTCGATCCGTCGCTGCCCGCGCAGTGTCGAGCGGAGTGCGATCCAGAGCGCCGTTGCAGCACCGAGTGGATAGCCTGCGGCATATACCAGCGGCAGGTCCATCGCGAAATAGATGGCGCACCACGAGGCCAGTGACGCCGCGATCGCCACCGCCGCCGCTGTGCGCAGTGACGGGAGCAGCAGTGCCAGCCACGGCATCAGCCAGACGACGAATCCTGCAATCAGCCCCGCCGGGGCCAGGGCGCGGAGCAGCGTGGAATCGGGCGCCGAGCGCCGCGAGCCGATATAGAGATTCTTCGACCATCCCTCGATGATATCCGCGAGCGACCGGTACATCCGCGTCGTGAGCAGCAAGCCGCTGAACATCAGCCGCAGCCGGGCGCCGTTCCGGACGAAGTGCTGCGCCATCGCCAGGTCTTCCACCACCTCGCCGCGTACCGCTCCGTGTCCGCCAAGTCGTTCGTAGGTATCGCGGCGGACCGCCAGGAACTGTCCGTTCGCAATTGCCTGGCCGGTGCGCCGGGCGCGATTCACCCGCGCCGGGTGGTAGCGGAGCAGCAGGATGAAGAAGACCTGCGGCTGAACGATCCGTTCCCAGAAGGTGACGCACTGCTGGTGCGACATCAGGGTGAAGAGGTCGACGTCGTCGGCCGTCATCGCCGCCGCGACGTGGCCAAGCAACCCGGGTGCGTGAACGGTATCGGCGTCCGTGAATACCAGAAGCGTGCCGGTGGCCGCCGCCGCACCCTGCGCGCAGGCCCACGGTTTGCCCAGCCAGCCGGGTGGAAGTTCCGTCCCGTCGATGATCCGGACCCTCGGATCGGCACGGGCGAAACGTGACAGTTGCGCCCGGGTATCGTCGCTCGAACGGTCGTCGACGACGATGATCTCGAACGGATGATACTCCGACGCGAGCAGCGAGCGCGTCAACGTTCCGATGGTTGCCGACTCGTTGCGCGCCGGCACGATGACGGAGATCGGAACGCCGCCGATCGGCGGGACATTCGTGACGTCAGGCGTGCGGCGGCGGAGGATCGGAAACGACGCCAACGGCAGCGCCCACGGCAGCCCCGCGGCCCAGGGGATCGCCACCGCCGGCCGCTATTTGTGGACCGTGATGACGCTCAACTCGCTCTCCAGCGAGTCGAGCTGACGCGCGACATCGTCGGCGTTCGCCTCGGTGAGGGGCTGAGTGGTGCGGTCGGTCATCAGCAGCGACGCCACCAGCGCGTCGGTGTAGCCCACGACCGCCGCCGCGATGCCGCCGTCGACGATGGCGTTGAGCCGCAGAAATACCGCCACGGCGCGGCGCGGGCGCATCGCCGCCACGAAGGCGCCGATATACTTGATGAGGAGCACGCGGAGCTGCTGCAGTTCCTCGACCACCTCGCCGGCGGCGAGGCCGCGCGCGGCGGCCATCCGGCCATAGTGCTCCATGACGTGCTGCCAGACCGTCCTGGCCTCCCGCCGGAACGGGCCCAGCATTTCGACAAGGCAATCGATGACGAGACGAAACTCCCGCTCCACCACGGGACGCGGAATGCTGTGGGAACCGGCCCGGTCCGCCAGCCAGTCCGCCCATTCCGCGACCATCGCATCGCGGGCGTCGAGAGCGGCCTTGGCTGCCGCGAGTTGTGTCGGGTGGGACGAGCGCACGCATCGTCTCCTGTCCGGTGTGAGCCCAATCGTAATCACGAACGGTGGGCAACCCAAGCCGTGGTGTCGTGACAATTGAGCGCGCTTGAGCCGCTCCTCCACGCGCTCGCCCGCCGCCCGCCGCGCCGCGTCGACGACCCGGACAGATCCCGCGCCGCGGTTGCACTGCTACTGACGGCCGATCCTGATCGGCTGCTGCTCATCCGTCGCGCCGAACGCCGCGGCGATCCGTGGTCGGGACAACTCGCGCTGCCAGGGGGACGATACCAGCCGTCTGACGGAAGACTACTCACCACCGCCATCCGCGAAACTCGAGAAGAGACCGGCGTCATCATCGACTCGGCGTGGTACCGCGCCGAACTGGACGACCTGGCCCCGCTCACCGTAACCGTGCCGCGCATCTTGGTGCGCCCGTTCGCCTTCGAGTCGCCGCGGGCGTATCCCCCGGCGACGAGCGCGGAGGTCGTCGCCGCCGAATGGATCACGCTGGAACAACTCGCCTCACCCGGCATCTTCGGCCGCCACACCGTCGATGTCGGCGGCAGGACGCGCGAGGTCGACGGCTATCGCCTGCCGCAGGGACTGCTGTGGGGAATGACCGAACGGATCCTGACACCCGTCCTGGCTGAGTGGCGGCGGGTCGGGTCGTGATCCGGTTGCCCGCGTCGCGTCGGCTCCTCCGGGGTCTTCTTCGCGCCGCGCTGGGTCTCGCCGCGGCGGTCCCGCCGACATCTCGCGTTGCCGCCCAGCAGGCCGACACGTCGGTCCTCTCGACTGATCGCCCCGACTTCACCGACTGCACGGCACGCGTCGAGCCGGGGCGGATCCAGATCGAAAGCGGCTACACCTATACCCGCGCTCGAGGCGATCAGCCGGAGCGCAGTCACTCGTTCCCGCCGTCGACGCGTTCGCCGGTGTCGGACTCGATCACGCCGCGGACCAGCTATTCGCCGGCGCCGGGTTCTCGATCCGGGTGCGGAGGCTGTCCTACCCTCTCGTGTCAGGATCGACCGGCATCGGCGCCTGGATGCGACGCACGGAGAAGGCGTCGACGCCGGTCATGACGCTAGATTTGCCCTGCCCGCCGCTGTGGCCGCGGCGCGGGCTGATGGCCCTTCGACCGGGAGCTGGGCGTTGACCGAACCGGCAGGAGACGACAAGCCGACCTTTGCGAGCCACGCTCGCGAGCTGACGGACGCGCTGGCGCACGGCTGGAGCAAAGGTCGCGTCGAGGAACTCGCGGGCGCCTTCAGCGAGAACGCGGTGTTCATCGAAACGCCGTTTTCCGAGCCGATCACCGGCCAGGCCGCCATCCGCAAGTGGGCCAGCGACATCCCGTACTATCAGTCCGAGGCGACCTTCACCACCGGCGAGATCTTTACCGCCGGACCGTGGTTCGCCGCCGAGTTCAAGCTGGTCTTCCGCCGTCGCACCACCGGCGAGTGGGTCGACGCTCGCGGGGCGCTGTTCGCTGAAACCGATGGAGAGCGGATCACCGAATTGCGGATGTATTGGCACCGCTGGAACGGAGGACGGGAAACGTCGCTCCCCTGACTCCGAGTGCCACGAACGTCCTCCCACAGGTCAAATCTGTCCCTCCGGTGGGACACCCCGGCCCGGGGCCGAATTTCCAAGATATTGCAAATGAACAACTTACCGATGGCACGGATCT
Source organism: uncultured Gemmatimonadales bacterium (assembly GCA_963697065.1). Lineage (GTDB taxonomy): Bacteria > Gemmatimonadota > Gemmatimonadetes > Gemmatimonadales > GWC2-71-9 > Palsa-1233. Next base: position 395,323 of record CAVOMQ010000001.1, on the reverse strand, counting down.
GGTAACAGATATCGGTGATCTGGTGGAGACGTACTGACCAATCGGAGGTGCCCATGTTGATGATGCTTGCCACCGTGCTTGCCACGGCGCCCGGTGCGGTAACACCGGTTCGTCCGGCGGCCCCCGTGGCCCCTCAGCAGCCGGCAATCCAGCTGACCCTCAACCGCAGCGACGGCGACTACTCTCCGGGTGACGAGGTCGGCGTTCGGGTGCAGACCCGCGATGACGGCTACATCCTGGTGCTGCGGGTCGACGACGACCGGCAGATCCAGGTGCTCTTCCCCCTCGATCCGAACGACGACGCATTCGTCAAGGGCGGCAAGGAATATGAAGTTCGTGGCCGCGGTGCGGGTTCGGCGTTCGAGGCGGACGACGTCGCCGGCAGCGGGCTGATCTACGCCGCGGTGTCGAAGCAGCCGCTCGACTTCAGCCATTTCGTGGTGAACGGTCATTGGGATTACGGCGCGCTCCGGCTCAACGACACATCGTCCGATCCCGAGCACGACCTGACGTTGCTCGTCAGTCAGACGACCGATCAGCAACGGTTCGACTACGACGACGTGGGCTACAGTGTGCAGCAGATCGCCGCCGCGACAACGGACGATGAGATCGGAAACGGGTACTACCCGGGTTACTACGATCCCTACTACAACCCATCGTGGCGGTGTCTCGGTTGCGGCTGGGCGTATCCGCGGGCCGGATTCAACATCAACGTCGGTCTCGGGTACGGAGGGTTCGACCCCTACTACGATCCGTTCCTGTTCGATCCGTGGTGGTACGACGGCTATTACGGCTACGGCGGCTACTACGGCGGCGGCTACTACGGGTATCCCGGGTTGTACCCCCCGGTGGTCGTCGGCGGTCGTCCAGTTCGGACCCGTCTCGATGTCGCGGGCTTCGGCACCAGGGCGCGGCCGCGCTATACGCCGCAGCTCGCCGGTGGCGCCCGCGGCCCGGTGGGCCGTGTCGGGACGCCCTCTCCTGTGGCGCCGACCGGTCGGCCGGACGCCGGTCGTCCGCGGCCGATGGCACCGCAGTCGCAACCCCAACCGCGAGTGAGCGCGCCGTCGTCGCGCCCCGCCGCCCCGCGTGGCATCGGCACTGGCGTGCGCGCGCGGCCGCGCCCGAACAGCTTCGACGTCGGACACGGTGCAGCTTCGCCCGGTGGTTTCATGCCGGGCCGGTCGGTTCAGGCCGGCGGCGTCGAAGCGCGTCCCGTTTTCCGCGAGCCGCCGCGCGTCTCGAACGGGTCGCCAGCGGTTCGCAGTGAACCTCAACGTGAGGCGCGCCCGGTTTACCGCGAGCCACCGCGCGTTGAGCAGGCCCCGCAGGCCCGGCCCTCGTCCCCCGAGGTTCGGCCTTCGGCTCGGCCAGCTCCTCCCCGTGCGGCTCCCGCCCCCGCGCCGCATGGTGGTGGAGCACGCGCGCCGGCGCCCCGTGCTACAGGCGGGCACGGCCGCGGTCGCTAGCCCGGATCGTCGGGCCGACCCGGAACAGGGTGGCGTCGCTCCCGGCGACGTCACCCTGTTCTGGTTATCCGGACGACCACTGCTGGATCAGCTGGCGGCGCCACCGTGGCGGTGCGCATAGTCCAGTGCCCATTCCATGACTTCCACACTGCGCAGGCCGGCGCGCATCGCAATGTCGATCGCGGCCGCCTCATCCACCTTCTCTTCCAGCAGCAGGTAGGCCAACAGCGGGCCGCCGGTGCGGTTGGCGCTGCTGCAGTGCAGCACGGTCGGTGTGCCGGCGTGCCGGCGCAGCGCTCCCAACACCCGATCCATCACGGCGTCGCTCAGAGCGCCGGTCACCACCGGCGCGAGCTCGTATTGCATGCCGAGCTCGCGCACCAACGCGGGCTCGTCATAGCCGCGCGGTTCCATCGGATCGCGAGCGTCGATGATGTTCTTCACTCCGGCGGTCCTGGCGGTGCGCAGATCGTCCGGTTCCGGCTGCCCGGATGTCACCAGCCACGGCAGCGCTTCGGAGGCATTGAACAGATTCGGCATCGAGTGGCGCAATGACATTCCATTCCTCGGCTTTGACGTGCCGGGTATCTTAATCCGCATGAGCGCCGTCTCGGTGGGCCTCTGCCAGTTCCGCCCGACCAAGGGCGCGCCGGCGGCGAATCTCGACCGGATCGAACAGACCTTTCGCGAAATCGCCACCCTCCCGGCTCCGCCGGGCGTGCTCATCTTTCCCGAAGCGATTCTGACCGGCTATTTCCTCGAGGGCGGCGTGCGGGAGCACGCCCGTACCGCCCAGGCGCTGTTCATCGACCTCGCCGCCCGTCACGCCCGTGCCGGCGCGCCGCCCGTCGAGGTGTGCGTCGGATTCTACGAGCTCTTCGACGACCGCCTCCACAATTCCGCGCTCTGGGCAGCGCTCGGCGGCAGCGACGCCGGCATCCGCCACGTGCATCGCAAGGTGTTTCTTCCCACCTACGGTGTATTCGACGAGGAGCGCTTCGTCGAGGCCGGCCGCGACGTCCGCGCCTTCGACACCCGGTTCGGCCGTGCCGCGATGCTGGTGTGCGAAGACGCCTGGCACTCACTGACCGCAACCATCGCGGCCGTCGACGGCGCCGAACTCATCGCGATCGTCGCAGCCAGTCCGGCGCGCGGACTGGCCCCCGATCCGCTGCACCCGGGTGAACCGGAATCGCTGGTGCGGTGGGAGCGGCTGGCGCGCGACATCGCAGCCGAGCACGGCGTGTACGTGGCGCTCGTGCAGCTGGTGGGATTCGAGGGGGGAAAGGGATTTCCCGGCGGATCGATCCTGGTGGATCCGGCGGGTGAGCTCGTTGCCCGGGCCCCGCTGTTCGAAGACGCACTCGTCGTCCACCCCATCGACACCGACGAGATCGTTCGCGTGCGCGCCGAGTCGCCGTTGTTGGCGGATCTTGAAATGCGCTTGCCGCATCTCATCGATGCGCTGCAGGCGCGACGCCGCGAACGGGCCGGCGAGGCACCGGAGCCGGTCGAGATTATTGCACCGACACCGGGTCCAGTCCGGCCGAGCGCGGCGCCCGTTCCCGATCTGCGCATCGACGCGGCGCTCACGGCACGCTGGCTGGTCGAGTTCCTTCGCGACGAAGTCACCCGCCGGCGGCGCTTCCACCGTGTCGTCGTCGGTCTGTCCGGCGGTGTCGACAGCGCCGTGGTGGCATTCCTCGCCGCCGAGGCATTCGGAGCAGCCAACGTCATTACCATGCGGCTCCCGTATTGCACTTCGAATCCGGTGTCGCTGGCCGACGCGCATCTCGTCGTCGAAGCACTCGGCATCGAGGAGGTCACCGTCGACATCACCGCCGCCGTCGACGGATTTGTGGCGGCCTCGGGTGTGCCTTCGACTCCCGCGCGCCTCGGCAACGTGATGGCCCGGCTCCGCATGGTGGCCCTGTTCGATCGCTCCGCCGCGCGCGACGCGCTGCCCCTCGGCACCAGCAACAAGAGCGAGCGGCTGCTCGGGTATTACACGTGGCACGCCGACGACGCGCCGCCGGTCAACCCCATCGGCGATCTCTACAAGACGCAGGTGTGGGCGCTGGCGCGGCACCTCGGTGTGCCGCAGCAGATCATCGACAAGCCGGCGAGCGCCGATCTCGTTGCCGGCCAGACCGACGAGGGAGACTTCGGAGTCTCGTATGCCACGGCGGATCCGATTCTCGAACTGCTTCTCACCGGCTATCCCGACGAGGCGATCGTCGCCGCGGGCGTCGACGCCGCCGATGTGGCCCGGGTGCGGAAGCGTCTCGACGGCACGCACTGGAAGCGGCGCCTGCCCAGTGTCGCGATGGTCTCGCAGACCGCCATCGGCGAGTATTACCTCCGGCCGGTCGATTACTGACGTCCACCATTCTCCGACGGACTGTTGCCATGCATCCGCTGCCAGACTCCCGGCCGATGTCCTATTCGCGCGGTGAGGTCTCGACATTCGTCATGCCCAACATGTCGAACATCCTGGGCGACATGTTCGGCGGCGAACTGATGGCGCTGGTCGACCAGGCGGCCGCGGTGGCCGCCATCCGTCACTGCGGCGGCCCGGCGGTGACGGTGTCGATCGACAAGGTCGATTTCCGGGAGCGGATCCGGCTTGGCTCGCTCGTGACGTGTCAGTCGACGGTCGACTTCGTCGGTACCACGTCAATGGACATTACCGTGCTGGTCTACGCCGAAACGCCGAGCACCGGCGAACGGCGTCACACCAACACGGCGCACATGGTGTTCGTGGCACTCGACGAAGCGGGGCGCCCCAAGCGGGTGCCGCGCCTCCTCGCCGAGACCGATGAGGAACGCGCCCGGTACATTGCCGCCGAGGAATTCCGCCGGCAGCGTGGCCGTCGGTGAACCCGCCGCGAGTGGTGATGGTGCTGGGTGGTGGTGGCGCCAAGACCGCGGCGCATCTCGGTGCGGCGCGCGCGCTGGCCGAGGCCGGGATCGCACCGGTCCGCTGGATCGGGACATCGATGGGCGCCGTCATGGCGGTCGCGCTCGCCTCCGGCGACGCGCCGGAATCGATTCTCGAACGGATGCTGCGCCTCAAACGTCCTGACGTGCTGGTGCCGGACCGCATCGGGTTGTTGCGCGGCATCTGGTCGCGCCACGTGCTCAAGGCCGGGCCGCTCCGCGCCACCATCGCGGCCGTTGTGGCGGCGAGACGCTTTGCCGATCTTCGCGCGCCGTGCACCGTCACTGCCGTCGACGTTGCCACCGGGGCGGAGACGGCCTTCGGCACCGCCGGCGCGGATGCGCCGCTGCTCGACGTCCTTGCGGCGTCGTGCGCGCTGCCGCCCTACTTTCCACCGGTGACCATCAACGGCCGGCGCTACTTCGACGGTGGCACCCGCGGCCAGGTGCCGCTCCGCCAGGCAGAGGGGATCGACTGCGACCTCGTCATCGCGATGCACACCGGTCCCGGGTTTGACGAAACCGGCGCGCCCGTGGAAGTACCGCCGCCGCTGATCGCGCTCTCCGACGCCGCCATCGGGTGGCTCATGGCCGATTCGGCGGCGCTGATGCGGGAGCGCTGGACCGCCCGGCCCGGTGCGCCGCCACTGGTGTGGCTGCGCCCGGTGCACGACCGTGGCGCGACGTTCGCGCTCGACCGGGCCGCGCAGTACGCCGAAGCCGGTTATCGTGCCATGCAGCACGCGCTCACGGAGTGGACATGACCGATTCCCCCCGCCGCTACTTCACCCCCGAGCAGGCCGATGCCACGCTGCCGCTGGTGCGACGTATCGTCGGCGATCTGCAGGAGCTGCATCCCCGCTGGCGCCGCGCCGTCGCGGCGTTCGAAGCCGAACAGGTCGCGGCGACGCCCGACGCCGAGACCGACGCCGCCCGCGCCGCGCGTCTCGAAGCCGGCCAACTGGCGGGCGAAATCGAGTCGTGCCTCGACGAGCTCGACCAGATCGGCTGTCTGTTCAAGGGATTCGACGCCGGATTGGTCGATTATCCCGCGCTGATCGCCGGGCGCGAAGTCCTTCTGTGCTGGCGTTACGGTGAGGACCACGTCGAATACTGGCACGAGGTCGACACCGGTTTCGCGGGCCGGATGCCGGTCGATGAACAACTCTTCGAGGTCACCACGTCATGAACGGCTTCTGGCATTTCATCCACTATCTCGGGTTCGTCGCGTGGATCGGCGGCGGTCTGGCCGGATTCGTCGCGTCACTGGCCATGCGCCGCCTCGACCGCTCACTGTGGGGCGCGGCCGTCGAAGTGCAGGGCGCCATCTACCGCGGCCTGATCGCGCCGGGGGCCGTCATCGTCCTCTTCTCGGGCATCATCATGGCGCTCAGTGCACCGGGTGCCATGTCCGGGTACGTCGGGCCGTGGCTCGGCACCATGGAAGGCGCCGGGGCGGTGGGCGCTCTCGTCTCGCTGCTCGGGTCACTGCCGATCGCGGCGAAGCTGTCCCGCCTCGAACCGCTGGGGCCGCAGGCGCCACTCTTCGATGCACTCCGCGTCCGGCTCCGCATCGTCAGCTCGATTGCGGGCACGCTGGCGCTGATCGCACTCCTCGCCGGCGCGCTCTACAAGCATTGAACGACATCTCGCGCCGCGACCTGCTGGCGCTGGCCGCCGCGTTCCCCGGCATCGGGACGCTGGCGCGGCGCATTCCCACCCACCCGCCAGGGTCCGGCGCGGTGTCGCCGATCGCGGGGCCGCTCGACGAAGCCGGCTGGGAACGGATCAAGGATCAGTTCGTGATCGACGGACTGCACCTCAACACCGGCACGTATGGCGCGTGCCCGTTGCCGGTGCTCGATGCCACCATCCAGCACCTGCGGGCTTTCGAGCGGATCATCGGACAGGAAGCGGTCGACTGGCCGGCCTTCAAGGTCGAGATCGAGTCGTTCCTCGACGCCTGGCCGGGGAGCGTGGCGGTACTGCGCAATACCACCGAGGCCATGAACAATGCCGCCGCCGGCATCGAGCTCCAGCCCGGCGACGAAGTGCTCTCCACCACGCACGAGCATATCGGCGGGCGCTGTTGCTGGGAGTTGCTCGCCAAACGGCGTGGCGTGGTGTACCGCACGTTCGCACCGCCGCTCGACCCGGTCGACGATGATGAACTCGTTGCCGCGTGGGAGGCGCAGATCACGACCCGCACAAGGGTGCTGTCGATCTCGCACGTCCTGTTCACCACCGGGATGATCCAGCCGGTGGCGAAGCTGGTGGGGCTTGCGCGGCAACGCGGCATCATCACCGTGATCGACGGAGCGCATCCGCCGGGCATGCTGCACGTCGATCTGCAGGCGCTCGATGCTGATTTCTACGCGACGTCGACGCACAAGTGGCTGCTCGCGCCGAAGGGAACCGGTCTGCTCGTGGTGCACCCCGACCGCATCGCCACCACCTGGCCGCTGATCGCCTCCGGTGACTGGGCCGCGGAGAACATCGAACGCTTCGAGCACGTCGGCACCAGCAACGAATCCCTGGTCCAGGGGCTGCGTGCGGCCGTCGCGTTTCAGCGCGCCATCGGGCAGGATGTCATCGAGCAGCGCGACCGCGGTCTTGCCACCCGGCTCTTCGAGGGCCTGGCGAAGCTGCCGCGGGTGCGTCTCGTCTCGCCGCGCAACGCGGCGCTCCGCTCGGCGATGGTGGCGTTCACGATGGACGGAACCACCGCCGAACATCTGCAGGGTTACCTCGGCCGCTTCCGGATCCGGACCCGCAGAGTCGCCGAGTTCGGCTACGAATACCTCCGCCTCAGCACCCACGTCTACGTGCTGCAGCGCGACGTCGATCACACCATCGATCTGCTTCGCGACGCTCCGGTCGACTGACCGGCGGTGCCACTAGACGGCGCGCCGGGAACCTGCGCGGCGCACCGTCCTGTTTCCCGTCAGGCACACCGGGCGTACCGGGCACTTGTCACAACGCATCACCCGTGCGGTGCAGATCAGGGCGCCGAGTTCCATCAGGGCCTGATTCGTGGCCCAGGCCGTTCTGCCGGGGCGGGGGAGGAGCGAGCGGGCGGTGGCGTCGAGGGTGCGCACACCGCGGGCGCCGCGGGCCAGGCGGGGATGAAAGGCACGGCGCAGCACGCGGGCCACGTTAGTATCCACCGCGGGCTCGGCCTGTTCCCAGGCAAAGCTCGCCACCGCACCGGCCGTGTAACGGCCGACGCCGGGGAGAGTCCGCAGCTGTTCGGCGTCGCGCGGCAGGTCGCCGTCGTGCTCCGCCACCACCTGTTGCGCGAGGTGATGGAGATTGGCGGCGCGACGATAGTAGCCGAGGCCGTTCCACGCCTCACGCACGCGGGGAGCAGGTGCGGCGGCGAGATCGCGCAGCGTCGGAAAGCGCTCCAGAAAGCGGGGCCAGTACTCGGTGACGCGCGACACCTGCGTCTGCTGGAGCATGACCTCGGAAACGAGGATGTGATAGGGATCCCGTGTGCGGCGCCAGGGCAGATCGCGGCCGTGACGCCGGAACCAGGCCAGGAGCCGTCGTCTGAAGGCGAGCCGCCGCGCCGCATCGGGGATGGACTTCCGGGTCACCGCCGGGCAAGATAGAGGCGCCATGACCGACCGTCGAGTTGCAGGAGCAGAATGGAGACGCTGATCACCCGCCTGTCCGGCGGCGCGGGCCGTGCCACGCTCGACGGTCTGGCCTCGATCGGTCGCTTCGCCGACATGGTCTTCGACATGATCCGCGGACTGGCCGAATGGCGCGTCTGGTTGCCGCGCACGTTCGACGAGGCGTGGAGCATCGGCGCCGGCTCGCTGTTCATCGTCTTCCTCATCTCGTCGTTCGCCGGCGCGGTCACCGCGCTGCAGGCAGGCTATCAGTTCACCGGGAACGTGCCCGTCTATGTCGTCGGCTCGCTGGTCACCGAGTCGCTGATCCTGGAACTCGGTCCCGTTCTGGTCGGCCTGATCCTCGCCGGGCGGATCGGCGCCCGCTACGCCGCCGAACTCGGTACGATGCGCGTCACCGAACAGATCGACGCGCTCGAATCGCTCGGGCGCTCGCCCGCCAGCTACCTGCTCATCCCGCGCGTGCTTGCCTGCCTGCTGATGATCCCGATGCTGGTGATCTTCGCCGACGTCATCGGGGTCGGGTCGGGGTGGATCGCATCGAAGTCCACGATCGGCATCTCCAATCAGGATTTCACCTACGGCTCGCGGGCCTACTGGCACGCCTTTGACGGCTGGTATTCGGTGATCAAGGGCTTCTTCTTCGCCGGCGCCATCTCGCTGGTGTCGTGCTACCAGGGCTTCACCACGCGGCAGGGGGCCGAGGGTGTCGGCAAATCGACCACTGGCGCGGTGGTGATCAGCTCGGTGCTGATCCTGCTGCTCGACACCGTGCTCGCCAAACTGTTGCTGAAGCAATGATCGAGATCCGCGACCTCCACAAGCACTTCGGCTCGCAGAAAGTGCTCGACGGCGTGACCCTGACGGTGCACGAGGGCGAGACGCTGGCGCTGCTGGGCCCGTCGGGCACGGGCAAGAGCGTGCTGCTCAAGTCGATCATCGGGCTGATCCGCCCCGAAAGCGGCGAGGTCATCGTCGACGGCCAGACGGTGCAGCGGCTCAACCGGGAAGCGCTGGCCCGGCTGCGCGCCAAGATCGGCTACGTCTTCCAGAATGGCGCGCTGTTCGATTCGATGGACGTCTTCGAGAACATCCGGCTCGGATTGACCGATCCGCGGGAGTTCAAGGATCTCGACTATGCCCGGCAACGTGCCACCGAATGCCTCCGGCTCGTCAATCTCAACACCGACACGCTGGCGAAGATGCCGGCGGAACTGTCGGGGGGCATGCGCAAGCGGGTCGGCATCGCCCGCGCCATTGCCGGCAAGCCCAAGTACCTGCTGTACGACGAACCGACGTCGGGTCTCGACCCGATCAACGCCGACATCATCGACGCGCTCGTGAAACGGCTGGAACAGCGAACTCCACGTCACCAGCATCGTGGTGACGCACGACGTCCGCGGCGCGTTCCGGACGGCCGACCGGATCGCGCTGCTCACCGGCGGCAAGATCGTCGCGGTCGGGTCGCCGGACGAGTTTCGCGCGTCGCCCGTGCCCGAAGTGCAGGCATTCCTCGAGCGGGATTTCGAGATGGCCCCGCAAACGGAGACCATCCCATGAGTACCTATCAGAAAGAAGTCCTGGTCGGCATCCTGGTGCTGATCGCCGCGGCGGCGTTCTTCGGGGGGGCGCTCTGGTTGCGGGGCGCGTCGCTCGGAGGCCCCGACGTCAACGTGGTGTACGCCGACATCAGCAACCTCAAGGAGGGGTCGCCGGTGCGGATTTCGGGGGCGCCGGTGGGACGGGTCTCCGGCATCACCTATCTCGGCGTGGGGCACGTCGCGGTCGGGCTCAAGTTCTCCCGGCATATCGCTGTCACGAAGAGTGCCACCGCAGTCATCACCGGCATCGGCATGCTCGGCGACGAAATGATCGATTTCAACCCCGGCAACGGAGCACCGCTCGAGCCGGGCGATACCATCCACGGCACCGTGGCCGGCGGGATCTTCGCCCAGGCGGGCAATCTCGCCGATCAGGCCGCGAAGACCATGGCGCGGCTCGACTCGGTGCTCGATCCGAAGATGGTCGCCGATCTGCGCAGCACCCTGGCGTCGACCAGGCAGCTGATGACCTACCTGGCCGACCAGAAGACCGGGCCCACCGCCCAGGTCAACGCCACCATGACGGCGCTGCAGACCACCAGCTCCCGGCTCGATTCGGTGCTGGCCGGCGTCGACGCCCACACGCTGCAGTCGCGGATCGACTCGACGCTGCGCGCCACCAGCGACGCCACGGTGCGCCTGACGGCGATGTCGAACCATCTCGACTCGCTGCTGGTGGCGATCACCCACGGTCAGGGGACGATGGGCAAGCTCATCACCGATACCATGCTCTACGTCGATCTCCGTCACACGCTCGAGTCGACCAACGCGCTGATCAACGATCTGGAGAAGAATCCGGGGAAGATCGGCATCACCGTCCGGATTCCATGAGGCGACGCCCGTGAACAAGCTGGAAGACCTGATCCGCCAGGTGCTGGTGGAACTGGGAGAGGACCCCGAGCGCCCCGGACTGAAGCTCACACCGCAACGGGTGGAGCAGGCGCTCCGGTTCATGACGCAGGGATACCGGCAGGACCCCCGCCAGGTGATCGGCGGCGCGCTGTTCCGGGAAGCGCACAACAACATGGTGCTGGTGCGCGACGTCGAGTTCTACTCGCTCTGCGAACACCACATGCTGCCGTTCTACGGCCGGGTGCACGTCGCCTACATCCCCGACGGGTGCATCGTGGGGCTCTCCAAGCTGGCGCGCGTGGTCGACGTCTTCGCCCGGCGGCTCCAGGTGCAGGAGCGGATGACCGACCAGATCGTCGACGCGCTCGAATCCGAACTCCACCCGCGCGGCGTTGGCGTCGTGGTCGACGCGGTGCACCTCTGCATGATGATGCGCGGCGTGGAGAAACAGAATTCGCGTACCATCACGTCGGCGATGCGCGGCTCGTTTCTCGACGACAACCGCACCCGCGACGAGTTCCTGCGCCTGGTGCACGGTTCGGGTTGATGCAGGTCACCTTCCTCGGCACCAGCGCCGCTGTTCCAACCGTCGACCGCAACGTGTCGGCGCTGATGGTGCAACGCGAAGGCGAACTGCTGCTGTTCGACTGCGGCGAAGGCACCCAGCGGCAGATGATGCGCTACAGCGCCGGGTTCAACGTCGACGACGTGTTCTTCACCCACTTCCACGCCGATCACATCCTGGGACTCGCCGGCCTGCTGCGCACCCTCGGCCTGCAGGGCCGCGCCGCGCCGCTCCGTCTCCACGGGCCCCGCGGCGCCGCGAAACACCTCGGTGTGCTGGTGCAGCTCGGCATGGAGAAGCCGAAGTTCCCGGTCGACATCTTCGAACTCCGGCCGGGCGACGTCATGCCGCGCGGCGAGTACGACCTGGTGGTCGGCGCTGCGTCGCACCGCGGCGAAGCGCTTGCCTACGCGATCGTCGAGCACGAGCGGCTGGGGCGGTTCGATCCTGAACAGGCGAGGGCACTCGGTATTCCGGAGGGGCCGGCGTGGGGACGCCTGCACCGCGGCGAGGCGGTGGCGCTCGCCGACGGCCGGACGGTGACGTCGGCGGAGCTGGTCGGGCCGCCCCGGCCCGGCCGCAAGCTGGTCTACTCAGGCGACTCGGCGCCGTGTGAAGCGATGGTGACGCTGGCGCGCGACGCCGATCTGCTGATTCACGAAGCCACCTTCAGCGAGGAAGAACGCGAACGGGCCCGGGAGACGCTGCACTCGACCGCGCGCGACGCGGCGCTGATCGCGAAGCGCGCCGGCGCCCGCCGGCTGGTGATGACGCACATTTCGGCCCGCTACACCCGCGAGGCGCCCGAGCTGGTGGCGGAAGCGCGGGACGTCTTTCCGGATTCCATGGTGGCGAAGGACGGAATGGTGGTGGAGGTGGAGTACCGGGAAGAGCCGAAAGGCGCCCATGGCCCATAGGCCATGGCCCCTGAGCGTGGCTCGGCATGCGCTACCGCCGGGCCCGTCCACAACACGCCACCCGCCGCCGACCGTCCGCCAGCCCCGCAAGCCGAGCTCCGTGTTCGGGGCCACGGGCTATGGGCCATGGGCGCCCGTTCGGCCTTCGCCCTGCCGCGGAATGCGGCGTCGGCGCTCCCGCCGGCCCGTCAATATCGCCGAAAGCCAAGTTCTTGCCCCTCGCCCCGCTTCCGCCCTATGTTTGCGGCCCCACGACGGGGCTGTAGCTCAGCTGGGAGAGCGCTGCAATCGCACTGCAGAGGTCAGGGGTTCGATCCCCCTCAGCTCCATGGCCCGCACCGGGATCCGGTGCGGGCATTGTTTTTGCCCCTTACCGCCGTGGTATGTCCACTGGCCTCATTTCGATCACCCGCGCCGCCTCGGCGCTGCTGACCTCCGCCGACCGGCGGGCGGCCATTCCGAGCACCATCCGGGCGCCCGCCGCCCCTCGGGCCGGCTTCGGCAATCCGGAGCTGTCCGGAGGGCGGGCGGGTGCCACCCGGGTCCGGAAGAAGCCGCGCCCGGTGCTCGAAGGGGTGCGCCTGTCGGAGGTGGTCGGCGCACTGTCCTATGCGCTCGACATCACCGAAGGCCAGGCGATGGGACACTCCGCGCGCACCACCGCGATCGGCATGCGCATCGGCGCGGAACTCGGCCTCGTCGACGATCAGCGCAGTGCGCTCTACTACGCGCTGCTGCTCAAGGATCTTGGCTGTTCCAGCAATGCGTCGCGGTTGTCGTCGCTGTTCGGTGCCGACGACATGCTGCTGAAGCATGCCTACAAGCTCACCGAATGGACGGCGACCCGCGACGCGGCGCGCTACGCCTTCAAGTATTCCGTTCCCGGCCGGGGGAAGCTCGCCAAGGCGTGGCACACCCTGATGCTCGGCGCGCGTGAGAAGGGAAGCGCCCGGGCGATGACCCGGACGCGATGCGAGCGGGGCGCCGACATCGCCGCCATGCTCGGCCTCCCGGCCGCGTCGGCGGACGCAATCCGTGGACTCGACGAACATTGGGACGGCCGCGGCTTGCCGTACGGCCTCAGCGGATCGGGCATTCCGATGCTCGGCCGGATTGTCTGCCTGGCGCAGACGGTGGAGGTCTTCCAGCACGCCTTCGACGTGTCCACGGCCTACGAGATGGCCCACGCCCGCCGGGGAACGTGGTTCGATCCGGTGTTGGTCGATTGTCTCAGCGCATTCCAGATGGATGCGGCGTTCTGGCATCACGTCAACGGCGCCGATCCGCTGCGCACCGTCCGCTCGTTGGAACCGTCGGAACGTCTCATCGTCTGCGACGACGCCCGGCTCGACACCGTCGCGGAAGCGTTTGCGCGCGTCATCGATGCCAAGAGCCCGTTCACCGCCACCCATTCGTCCAACGTGGCGCAGATCGCCGTCGCGATGGGCGGTGCGATGGGAATGGAAGACTGGGAACTGCGCACACTGCGTCGCGCGGCATTGCTGCACGACATCGGCAAGCTCGGTGTGCCGAACACCATTCTCGACAAACCGGGACCGCTCACCGCGGTCGAGATGGAAGTGATGCGCCGCCATACCACGACGACGTTCGACATCCTCAAGAAGGTGGCGCGCTTCCGCCAGTTCGCGGCCACCGCCGCGGCGCATCACGAACGGCTCGATGGCCGCGGCTATCATCTGGGCCTCAAGGGCGACGAGATGGGCCGTGGCGCCCGGATCCTCTCTGTCGCCGACGTGGCCGAGGCGGTTTCCGCAGAGCGGCCATATCGGGCCGGCATGCCGGTCGACGAAGTCTTCGCCATCGTGCGTCGCCTGGTGCAGCAAGGTGAGCTTTGCCCGATTGCGGCGGAGGCGCTGGAGGCGACGTTCAGCGGATTGCCGAAGGCGGACAAGGCCGAGGACGTCCGGGCGGCGTAGGGCGCGGCCCACAGCCCCGGGCTCTTGGTTCTCGGCTCTCGGCTATTTCCGTTGCATCCCCCCGCCGTCCGATCTACTTTTGCCCTCCCACGCTGCCCCGTGGTGTAACTGGCAACACGTCTGACTCTGGATCAGAAGACTCCTGGTTCGACCCCAGGCGGGGCAATTCCCCCGATCAATTCGCATCTGGTGAGTGCGGGCGCCTGGCCATCAGGCGGTCCGCGGCAGGCTGCTCTGGACGGCGGCAAGTATTAAGCGTATAATAGTTCATGCCTAGGCAGGTGGCGCTGACCCGTCGCGAACTCGATCTGATGGCGGTGCTCTGGAAACGGGGCAACGCCACGGTGACCGAAGCGCGCGCGGCGCTGGCCGACGACCTGGCATATCCCACCGTGTTGACGATGTTGCGCAACCTGGAGCTCAAGGGCTACGCACGGCACGAGGAAGAGGGCCGCGCCTTTCGCTACTACCCGGTGCTCCAGGCGGATGACGCCGGCGACAGCGCCGTCCGCCGACTGGTGAACAAGGTGTACCAGGGGTCGCGCGAGTTGCTGGTGAGCCGGCTGATTGCGGACGAAAAGATCGCTCCAGACGAACTACGCCGCATCCAACGCCTGCTGCAGCAGCGCCTTAAGGAGATCGACGAGTGATCGCCGCGTGGATGGGCTCGCGGCGGTGCTGGCCGTGCTGTGGCGATGGTACCTCCAGCGTAGTGACCGTCGTGCGGTCGGCGGCGCGGCGCCGAATGCCGCTGCGATGGTTCTGGCTGCGGCGATGTTCGTGTCGCTGTTCCTCCCGCTGGCACTGGCGATCGGACGCGCGTGCGGCGCCGGCCCTGCCAAAATCCGCGCCACCGGATGCACCAGTGGCTGCGACGCACGGTGCACCGCCGCCCCGGCGGGGCCGTCGGCCGACCAATTGCTGGTGATCGGCTGGGCGACGGCATCGCTGGCTCTCACGGCGGTATTGCTCGGAGCCCACCTTCGGCCGGGTCGGAGCGCCGGGGTTGGAGGACCGAGCAGGTGCTCGGCGAGACAGTGCTCGTTGGTCCCGATTTCGGACCCGCCGCCGTGGGCGTGTGCACACCAGGCATCGTGCTTCCCGACTGGTCGCTCGAGCTGCCGGTGGACGAACTTGACCTGATCCTGCGCCACGAGCACGAACACATCCGCGCCGGCGATCAACGTCTACTGCTGGCCGGTCTGGTGGCCGTGGTCGTGATGCCGTGAACCCGGCGCTGTGGTGGCAGCTCCGACGCCTGCGTGTCGCGATGGAACTGGATTGCGACGCGCGTGTGGCGTCGCGTCCGGCCGATCGGCTCAGATACGGCCAGTGCTCCTCGACGCGCGTTACCAGTCGCGATCACTCCACACCGCGCTGGCACTTGCCCCCGCGCCATCCGCGTTGATGGAACGGCTGCAGGCGTTGCTGGAATCGCGCGCGCCCGATCGGTGGCAGCTGCTTACCCGGCTGTCGGCACCGTCGCGTGCGTCGCTCTCGCCACCCGCGTTCCGGTTCCACGAATCCTGGCGGTGATTTCCCGTCCCGCGCCGTCGACTGTCGGGCTCAACCGCCGATGTCGGCCGCGACTCACCCGGTCGATCCGATGGCGCGGGCCGACTCGCTGACGGATTCGTCGGTGGGAGTGGATCGCCCCGCGGGCGGTACGCCCGCCGGCGCAGTCCGGCAACACACGCCGGCAGCTCCGGCCAGCCGCCGGTGGCGCCGGCTGGGCGTCGCGTGTGGCACCCGGCTTGTCGCTACCGGGCGCGACGGGCAATCGAGCCGATGCGTCGGCGAATCCGGAGTATGTCGGCAAAATGGTCCGAGGCACGCGACCCGACACATCACATTCCGCTGTCCTGACCGCGTTGACGTCGAGCGGCGACACCATGCGTGCCGCCCGCGGCAACGGGTTAGCGCATCCGATTCAGCCGCCGACAGTGCCGTCATGCCGAACGGCGACACGGTCCGGTTCAGTCTCCGGGCAGGCGGGACCCGTCGCGCGTCGCGTACGGTAGCGTGCTGGTGACCAACGTCGACAGTGCGCACTTGCGGTGCGACAGCCAGTCCTTGGCAACTCGTCCGGCGGCGGCCGTGGGAGCTACGGATCGGCGCGCGGTGTGACTGGCTTTGCACCCGGTGAGCTCACTGGATCCAGCATGGCGCGGGCCGAACCCAACGTCGGCGACAGCGTCGCCCCCAAGAGAATGATCGGCGCCACCACGACACGGCCGCGTCCACAGGGCGGTCGCGGAACGCGGGTTCTCTACAGCGCCGCCCATCCGGACACGCCGGTCGATAGCCTGCACCAATAGGGGTCGTGAGATGATTCGCCGCAAAGCCGATGCGGTTCCAAATATTAACTATTTAGTATTTCGCCGAGGCGCGGGGCGACCGGGGGTATCTCGCCAGGCTTCCTCGACCGTGATACCGACTGCGCGGTGGGCATGGTCGATGGCGCTTGCGGCGCTCGCGGCATTCGGTGCCGGCTCCCGTTCCGCGGCGCAGAGCGCCGAAATCGTTCGTGGCCGGGTGGTCGATGCGGTGCACCAGCCGGTCGCGGACGCCGACGTCATGATCACCGGCGAGGCCGACGGCTTTGTGCAGCACGCGCGCACCAGTGATAAGGGGACCTTCATCGCGATCTTTTCCGACCCGGAGGGGAGCTATCAGATCACGGTGCGGAAGGTCGGCTACACTCCGGTCACTGCGCATGCATCGCTCAACGGACTCACCGGCATACTGGTCGTCTCCGATGTGGTGCTGGTGCAGATACCGGCTCCGATGAAGACGCTGGTGGTGCAGGCGCCCCGGATCGTGGCGAGCCCGGGGAACCCACCGACAACCGGTGGCACCGGCCAGAACATCATGAATGGCGCGCTCTTCACGCTCGATCCGTCCGATCTCGATCAGTTGGCGAAGCAGCTTGCGGGGGTACGGGCGGTGGGAGATTCGGCCTACTCGGTGCTTGGCGCGTCGCCCGACCAGAACCGCACCGTGGTTGACGGTCAGACGTTCGACGGCGCCACGCTGCCGCGCGATGCCATCGGCACCGTGCGGCTCAACACCGCGACGTTCGATCCCTCCCAAGGCCAATTCGCGGGAGCGGAGCTGGTGGTCAACACTCGACGGGGTCCGCCCTATCGATCGGGGACGGTGCGTAGCCAGCTGGTCGATCCGCATCTCTCCTGGGCCGACCCCACGTCGCCGGTGCCGGCGCCACGGATCCCCGCGGCCAGCGGCTACATCGGCGGACCGCTCGTGACCAATCGCGCGGAGTATCTGCTGGCGTTCGACGTCAGTGATCGGCTCACCACCGCACCGTCGCTGCTGTCGCCCAACCCCGCCTACTTCAACTCGCTCGGCATCTCCACCGACACCATCGCGGCCTTGGCCGGAACGCTCGATCGCCTCGGTGTGCCGCTGACGGCGCCGGGCATTCCGACGCAAAGCGACGTGCTGCGCGGGTCGGCATCGCTGCGAGTCGATTATCACCCCACCCCACTCCTTACGTTCACGCTTTCCGCGGTCGGCAATTGGAGTCACGCCGCCGGCGGAATTCCGGTGTCCGGTTACCCTGCCGCCGCCTCCAGCTCCCGATCGGCATCCGGGCGAGTGATGCTGAGCATGTCAGGCTATCTCAAGGGCGTGCTCGACGAATTCCACGCGTCGCTTTCGCCGGCGTCATCGCGAGCAGGTCCGTACCTCGGCCTGCCGGCGGGGCAGGTACAGGTCGGGACAGCGTTCGACAGTGGCGGTACCGGACTCACCTGGTTGCAATTCGGCGGCAACGCGGGCGGCGTCAGCCGTGGCAGTTCGAACACGCTTGACATCCGGAACGAAGTGTCGTGGACTCCGCTCAGCGCGCGGCACCAGTTCAAGTTCTCGCAGGAGATCGAGGAGTGGGACCATTCACTGCGCGCATCGAATGCGGCCGGGATGTTCGCCTATCAATCCCTCGCCGATCTCGCGGCCTTAGATCCCGCATCGTACCAGCGCACCTCGCCGGCGCCTGTTCTTCCGGTCACGCTTCCTCGGCGTCGCTCTCGCTGGGCGACAGCTGGCGCGCCATCCGCGGCGTGCTCGATCTGACGGGTGGAATCCGCTTCGACATGAGCCGGTTCGGCACTGTGGTGCCGTACAACCCGGCCGTCGACTCGCTCTTTCGCGTGCGCACCGATCTCCTGCCGACTGACCACGGATTCTCGCCACGACTGGGCTTTTCGTGGACGCCGGGTCCAGGGCGGGCTCCGGTCCAACTGTGGGCCCGGGGCAGATGATGATCATACCGAGCGGAGAGATAGCGAACGCAGCACCGCACGAGACGGGATTGGGCTGCTGCCGTCGTAGCGCGGGGGTCACGCTGGTCAGCGTTTCGCGCTTTCCGTAGCGTGATTCCCGCTAGCAGATCACCTCGCTGCTCACACCACCGATCTGCCAGCACCACGCGTATCTCACCTGTGTTGGCGCACACCGTACCACTATCGCCGCGCACCAGTCCCATCGCTACCTCACACAGCGCCAGCGTTCTCCACCATCAACCGCGTACCGTGTTCACCCGTATCGCCACCGTGAGTGCGCGCAAGCAACTGCGCAATATGCGTAATTACCATCACCGCTTTCAATCTGTACACTCTCCTATCTCAACCCCAACTCTCACCCCCAAACAAACCCCAACATGGAGCAACGCGATCTGCCCCACCTCCTCGCCATCCGGCTCCGCGACAACAACCGTTCCGCCATGAATCATGGCCTCAGGCTGTCGGCGTGATCCGCGGGCCATCCACTTCCCCACCCCTCCCTCTCCCACCACCCATCTTTTTACCCGCGCGCGTTCCCTCTTTTCCGTGCGTTCCGCCGTGTTTCCGCACTTCGCACCTCCCGTCGCCTTCTCGCCACCCGCGCCGCCCACGTGCGCTGCTCACGTACGCGCTGCTTGCCGTGCCCCCTCGCGCGCGCTGCCTCACCGCGCGTTTGCGCCTCGCGCGCGACAGCTGCCACACGCCCTGCTGCGCGATCTACCTCTCTGCGTTCACTCCGCCGCTACGCTCGTCTCGCACCGCTGCACTTCACCACCACGCTCATCTGCCGCGCGACTGGTGCGCCTGTTCGGTTGGAGACACTCCGCTGACACACCGACGTCGCATCGGTCGATCCCCGCTGCTCTACGTGACCGGATTCACTCGCCACGCATCGTACCGCTATCGTCACCAGCTCTTCGTGACCGCTCACTACGTACGCGCCACCGTTATCCGCCGTTCCGTTGCAGATCGCGCCCATTGACTTCGCGGTCCGTCACCGACGCGACCGTGACGCGCTCGCCTGGTGCCGCGCCCGCCACCGGCGATCGCTCCCTTTGCCCTGCGCGCTGCGCCGTCGTGCCACTATGTCGCCCGCATACTCGATCTGCGTGACTCGTTGCACCTCAACGTCGAGCAGTTGAGCGCGCTCCGTTGTACCGCTTCACCACCAGTCGATTCGATGATGCGCCGCTTGTCCGCTACATCGTCAGCGCGCAGAGCTGATCGACGCCACCTGCTGCCGAGGTTGATGCCGTTGCGATCATGCGCATGTCATCAGTGGCCCGCAGCGCTCACGCTGACGCCTTCAGCACACTGCTGTTGCCGCCATCCGCTACCCCGGAACGATGAAGCACGTGTATGCCTTTCTCATGATTCCGGCGCGGCCACCGCTCAGTCGGTGGTGCCAGTGTCGCTGAGTCCCGCTGACGGGGTGATCGATTCGATCAGTCAGATCTGGACGGTGCGCGAACTGAGCGACGGCCGGTGCTGGTTCCCGGCCATGGTCGAACAAGTCGACATTGGTCGACTTTGCCACCGGTACCAGGCAAGAGGTGCCCGACGTGCCGTTCGGGAGAGCCTATCGGCTGGGAGATGATTCCACGTTTCTTGTCAGCCGGCCTATGCTGGATCTTTCTCGACGGCGTGCATCCGACGGGGATGCTGCCAGCACTACTCCGTTGGTGCAGCTGGCGTCGGACTTTTTCGGCGCCGACTCCAGCGGATCCGTGCTCGCCGTGCTGGGAGGACAGCCGGCGTCCGATTCCGGCCTGGCGGTGTTGATCTCGCGGAGCGACGGTGCCAGGCAGCCGTCACCAGCCTCTGGGAAGGTCCTCCGCACGTGGCGGCGTTCCGGCGCCGCTCTAGTGGTTTACGAGCGGCCGTACTGGCATTCGATGGATGGATCGCGGTGTTGCGGCGCATCCCTACCGCGTCGACTGGCGCAGATCGGACGTACCTGGATCCTTGGCAAGCCGATGCCGGTGCCGGTGCTCTCGATGGACAGCCGTGAGAAGAATGCGGTGATGGTGCGGCTGGCCAGGTGCTCCGCACCAGCGTCCAATCGGCATCATCGATTTCCGATTGGCCCAAGGTGGTCGAGCCGTTCGCCTTCGACGCCGAGCCGGTAGTGTCACCAGACGGCAAGCTGTTGGTGCGCCGTACCTCCACGGCTCAATTCCCCGGCACTCGTTACGATGTCATCGACCGGCAAGGTGAATTCGTGCGTTCGATCGTGTTGCCAGCTGGCGCGCACATCGTCGGCTTTGGTTCGAAATGGATCTACGTTTGGAGGTCGCACGACGAGCGCGCATACGGGCCGCTGGAGCGGCATCCATGGCCGTAGAGGTCGAGAGTCGAGGGTCGAGCGTTGAAGACGAAGGCTGGAATGGGGGATACAGTGCATCGATACGCTGGTGACTTGGCGGCACCGATTCTGATGCTGATGGCGGCCGCGACCTCGGCCGCGGCGCAACTACCGCAACCGATGCCGCTCAGGCCCGCCGACGCGGTGCTGAAGGAGACGTTCATCTCGCTCAACTTCGGACGAGAACTGGCCGACGGGCGGGTGATCATCTGTGATCCCCAGCAGGGCGAATTGATGGTGGCCGACTTCAGCACCGGCAAGGTCGAATCGGTGACCGCGGCTCCGGGAGGTCCCGGATACTTTCCCGAGCGCGGCGGATTCTTTCCACTGACGGGTGACTCGACCCTGCTGGTCGAGGCGATCTCCCACCAATGGGTGTTGCTCGTCGGCGCGCATGTCGTGGCGGCGATCTCGCCGGCTGCGCCCATGGTGGAGGCCGCTCCGTTCGGTCCGTTCGGCGTCGACACCATTGGCCAGATGTTCGTCCCCCGCTCGCCGCCGCTCGATCCGCACGGTATGCCGCTGAGCGACGCCGATTCGGAATACGTCGTTCTAGTCGACCTCGGCACGGGCCGCGAAGACACCGTGACGCGGCTGCGCCAGGTTCCGCCGCGGCCGACCGGCGCCCCGGTGCCGGTCTATCAGGTCTTCGAGAGGGCCGCGCTCTCACTCGACGGCTGGCTGGCGGTGATCCGGATGGATCCGTACCGCGTCGATTGGCGCGCGCCAACAGGCCAGTGGATTCACGGTGCGCCGATACCGTATCAGCCGGTGCCGATGAGCGACGCCGAGCGGCGAGCAGTGATGGCGAGCCCTCATTACGCCGAGTTCCGGGACCGCGCCGACCTCCGGCCGGCGTGGCCTGATACCGTGCCGCCGGCCATCTCCGGCGCCCCGCGGCTGTTCAGCCCGCAGGGCCAGCTTCTAGTGCTGCGCACCAGGACCGTCTTGGAACCGGGGACGCGATACGATGTGATCGATCGCACGGGGGCGTTGGCGCAGCGACTGGTGCTCCCCGACAGCGAGCTGATCGTGGGTTTCGGACCGCGCTCGGTTTACGTCGATGCCGGGCACGTCGGCGACGGGATCCGCCTGGTGCGGCACCCGTGGCCGCAGGCCGCGCAGCGATAGCAGTCGGCCGAGGTTGCACGCCTGAAACATCCCGTTATAGTCAGTTCGGGCGTCCAGTGCGCCGGCCGCCCGATCCCCCCGCCTCCGTTCCCGCTCGCCGCTGCACGGGAGGCACCATGGGTACCGTTGCGACATCGTGGTTGAACGGTCTTTCGGGCAGCGTCGAGACCATCGCCGTCGGCCTGCTGTTCCTCGTCAATGGCGCCTACGTCCTCAACCTGGTCCTGAGACGGAGCTACCGCTTCGTCGACCGGTGGACCAGGCCGCTGTTGGTGGCTGATGCCGTCCTGGTCATCGCCGCCGTCGGCACGCCCGTTGTGGCGCTGGCGCTCAGGATCGCCGCCAAAGGGGTCTCGTCGGTGGTCGCGGCGGTGACCGGAGTCGTGACGACGAAGTAGATTGCGCGCCCGTGCACCTGATCCAGGACCAGACGTGAGCGACTTCCCCGGCTTGTCCATTTTCGGCTGGCTGATCTTCGCGTGGGGCGTGGCCCTGATCGCCATCACGCTCCGCAAGGGCGACAAGAAGAACCGCGTCCGCTCTCCGGTCCGGCGTGTGGCCGGCGTGCTCAACGGGGCGGTGTTCTGCTTCATCGCCGCCATCCTGATCTGGCCGGGATCGACGACATCGCGCGACGTGCTCTTCGGCGCCGCGGTCCTGGCGGGACTGCTCAGCTGGTACCTCGGTCGGCGTTCGCGCTGATTCCACTGCGTTCCGTCCATGCAGCCGCACATCACGCTTATCACCCTTGCCGTCGACGATCTCGACCGCGCCGTGCGCTTCTATCGAGACGGACTCGGCTTGCCCACCAGGGGAATCGTGGGCACCGAATTCGAGCACGGGGCGGTGGCGTTCTTCCAGTTGCAGGCGGGTCTCAAGCTGGCGGTGTGGCCGCGGAAGAGCCTGGCGCACGACACCGGGCTGCCGGTGGGTGCGCCGTCCCCCACCGGACTTTCGATCGGACACAACGTCTCGAGCAAGGCCGAGGTGGACGCTGTCATGGTGCAGGCGGCGGCCGCCGGCGCCACCATTCTCAAGCCGGCGCAGGACGCGTTCTGGGGCGGATATTCGGGATACTTTCAGGATCCTGACGGCCACATCTGGGAAGTGGCGTGGAACCCGGGCGCGGGGTTTGCCGAATAGAGCCAGGCCGCCTGCGTGTCGGCGAAGTCCTGCTCGGTCGCCGTTACGGGCCGCTCCTCATCACCCGTCGAGTGCGTCCCGTACCCGCTGCGCCAGGAGATCCGGCGCGAACGGCTTCCGCAGCAGTTGCTCTCCCGGCCCGGCGAATCCTGACCGCATCATCATCTCGTCGGTCGACCCGGAGATATAGAGCACCTTGAGTGCCGGCCGGAGGCGCGTCAGCTGCTCGGCCAGTGCGGGCCCGCTCATTTCGGGCATCACCACGTCCGCCACCAGCAGCGCGATATCCCCCGAATGGTGCCGCGACGCCGCCAGCGCTTCGCCGCCGTTCGCGGCGCTCAACACCGTGTAGCCGCGGTCCTGCAGCAGGCGCGTCACCAGTTCACGCACCGGAGTCGTGTCGTCGACCACCAGCACCGTCTCGCTCCCGCCCGGATCCGGCTCCGTCGTTCCACCGCCGGGTTGGTGCCCGAATGCCGCCCGTTCCACCCGCGGGAGGTAGATGTCGAACGTGGTGCCGCGTCCCATCTCGGTGTCGACCACGATGAAGCCGCCGCTCTGCTGCACGATGCCGAAGACCGTGGCGAGGCCCAGCCCGGTTCCTTTGCCCAGCTCCTTGGTGGTGAAGAACGGTTCGAAGACCCGCTCCCGCACCGTGTTGCTCATGCCGGTGCCGGTGTCGGTGACCGCGAGACGGACGTACGGCCCGGCATGCGCGCCGAGATGGGCCCGCGCGAATGACTCGTCGATCGCGACGTTCGATGCGCGCAGCGTGAGCGTACCGCCGGCCGGCATTGCATCGCGGGCGTTGACCGCCAGATTCGCGATCACCTGTTCCAGCTGCGTCGGGTCGGCACGAACGATGCCGACGTCCGGGGCACTTTCGATCCGCACCTCGACATCGCCGCCCACCATCCGTTCCAGCAGGCGGCGCATGGAGGTGATCTCCTCGTCGACGCGGAGGTCGCGCGGCGCCAGCACCTGCCGGCGCGAGAACGCCAGCAGCTGCCGGGTCAATTCCGTCGCGCGGCGTGCCGCGTTGAGCATCTCTTCGATGTCGGCGCGTTCGGGGCGCCCCGCCTCGAGCGTGTCGAGGGCCAGTTGGCCCGACCCGATGACCACCGTGAGCAGGTTGCTGAAGTCGTGCGCGATGCCGCCGGCGAGCCGGCCGACCGCCTCCATCTTCTGCGCCTGTCGCAGCTCCTCGGCCAGTCGCACCCGCTGCGTCACGTCGACGATGTTCGAGACCAGATACCGGACGCCGTCCTCCTCGAATTCGCCGAGCGACAGTTCCGCTTCGAACGGTTCGCCGTCGAGGCGGCGCATCGGCACCGGGAGTCGCTGCCCCAGACCCTGCTTCATCGCGGCGATGATGTGGCTATGGCGGTTGTCGCTGGTCACCATGCCGATCTCGATGGAGGTCTTTCCCACCATCTGGTCGGACGACGTGCCGTGCATCAGGCGCAGCAACGCGGGGTTGACGTCGACGAATCGTCCCGAGTCGTACTCGCTGACGGCCAGCCCGACCGGGCTCTTGCGGAAGATGGTGGCGAACTTCTGGTTCGACGCGCGCAACGCCGCCTCGGCCTGCAGCGCGGCCGTGATGTCGAGAAAGGCGGAGATCATGATCCGGCGATTGGCGATCACGGTGAGCGTCGACGCCGTACGGGCCGTGAGCGTCCGGCCGTCGCGGGCGCGCAGCGTGAGATCGATGTCACGCGTGACACCACCGGCCGCTTCGACGGCCGCGAGGTGGTGTGCACGAGCGTCGGGATCGGGCCAGATACCCAGCTCGGTGCTGGTCTTACCGATCGTTTCCGCCCGCGAATAGCCGAAGACTTCCATGAACTCGTCGTTGATGTCGAGCAGCTCACCGGTTGCCACGTCGCTCACCGCGAGCCCGGCCGGCGCCGAGCTGAAGACGATCGAGAACTTGTCCTCGGATTCGCGGAGTGCGGCGTACGAACGATCCAGCCGGGCGCCGACTTTCCGGCCGATATAGACGACCACCGCGACCGTCGCCAGCAGCGAAACGATGGTGTTCATCGCCGAGGCGAGCGACTGCGAATGGCCGGCGAAGAGCGTGATCATCACCACGTCGGTGGCGACGACGGCAAGGGCGATCGACGGCAGCAACCAGCGCAGCATCATCGCCGGCACCGAAGGGCCGCTGATGAGCCGGGTCGGCCAGACATCGGGACCGTTCGCCGCCATGATGCCGAGCGCCGCGGCGAGCGCCGTGAAGCTCGACGTCACGGAGACCGGTTGCAACCCGAGCACGGTGAAGACGGGTGCGCCGTAGAGGAGGCCGAGCGGGAACGCCAGGCAGAGCGCGCCGATCAGCAGCACGATGGAATTCGAGGCCCACTGCCAGCGCCCGATCGCGGTGCAGAGAATGGCGATGGCGAACGCGGTGACGCCGACGCCGCCGATCGGGCGGGCGGCGGTGAGCGTGGCGACGACCGCGTTCGTGGCGGGGATCCGCGCCGCCTGCAGCGCGAGCGCGGTGAGCGCGAGGAGCAGCACGAGCGCCGCTGGGATGAATTGCGCCAGGCGCATCGCCCGGGTGCGACGCCGCAACGAGGTGGCGACGATCGAGCATCCGAGGGCGATGGTGGCGACCGCGACCCACGGCGCCATGGTGGAGGCGCCGGGCGGGTAGATGGGGAGCAGGCGGTGGCCCAGGAGCGAGCCGAGTCCGTGGAGGGCGCCCATGACGGCGCAGATGGCACCGCAGGCGGCGGCCGTGAGCGCAAAGCGCCCGGCGGTCTCGGGCCGCCGGAGCGAGGCCTGCGGATCGGCTTCGATCGAGCCCCGCAATGAGACGCTCCTGAGTATTTCCCGGGGGTGCTTCAAGTAGCCGGGGACCCGGGCGAGGGCGCAACCCCCGGCGTGATCGACACCCGTTCTTAACCGGGCTGTAATGCTGCCGATGTAGACTACAGTCACCCCCGGCAAGGAGGTCCCGGCCCATCCCCGTCGCCCGGCTATCCGGTCTCCACCCGTTCAGGGAGGTTCTGATGCACATCCGTCATGGTCTGCTGTTCCTCGCGCTCGCCACGCCGGCCACCCTCGCGGCCCAACGCGCCACGGCTCCGCCACCCGTGCCACCCGGCCCGGCGGCGGCCCGCACCGACCTGCCGATTCGCTCGGTCACCCTCTTCTCGTCCGGCGTCGGTTACTTCGAACACGCCGGAACGGTGCACGACGACGCGTCCGCGGAACTCCGTTTCACCACCGCGCAGATCAACGACGTGCTCAAGTCGCTGACCCTGCGGGACCTCGACGGCGGCAGAATTGCGGCCGTCACCTATCCCTCGCAGGACCCGATCGCCAAGACGTTGCGGAGTTTCGAGGTCGACATCACCAGCAACCCCGGGATGGCGGCTCTGCTCAATCAACTCCGCGGCGCCCGGATCACGGTCGATGCCCAGGCGGAGAAAGTGTCCGGCACGATCCTTGGCGTCGAGACCCGCCGCCAGGCGGTCGACAAGGGGGAACCCGTCGAGATCGCGACCCTCAACCTGCTCACCGGCGCCACGATCCGGTCGATCGAACTGACCTCGATCTCGTCGCTGTCGCTCGACGATCCGCAATTGCAGGACGAGCTCACCAAGGCGCTGCAGGCGCTGAGCCAGGCGCGCGACCAGGACCGCAAGCCGGTGATCATCAATTTCAGCGGCAATGGCGACCGGCGCGTCCGGGTCGGCTACGTCGTCGAGACGCCGATCTGGAAGGCGAGCTACCGGCTGATGCTCGGCGAGCAGAACGCCCGCCTGCAGGGGTGGGCGATCGTCGAGAATCAGACCGAAAGCGACTGGAATGACGTGGCGCTCTCGCTGGTGAGCGGGCGGCCGGTGTCGTTCATCATGGACCTCTATAGCCCGCTATACGTGCAGCGCGAGACGGTGGTGCCGGATCTCTACCAGGGGCTTCGGCCGCAGCTCTACGCTCCCGGCATCGCCAGCGCGACACGCAGCGGCACCGTGCTGGTACCGCGGGACCAGGTGCAGAGCACGGCATATATGGAAGGTCTGCCGCGCAGCGCCCCTGCATCCCCATACGGAGGGCAGGGGGTGAGCGGCGGCATCGCGGGCGTGGTCAGTGCCGCGAACACTGCCCGGCTCGGCGCGCTCTTCCAGTACTCGATTCCCGATGTCACCCTGGCGCGGCAGAAATCTGCGCTGCTGCCGATCGTGACCGACACGGTGCCGATCGAACGGGTGTCGATCTATAACGCGTCGGTGCTTGCCACCAATCCGCTGAACGGCATCCGGTTCAGGAACACCACCGGCAAGGACCTGCTGCAGGGGCCGGTAACGGTGCTCGACGCCGACAGCTACGCCGGTGACGCGAGGATCGACGACCTGCCGGCGGGGCAGGAGCGGTTGCTCAGCTACTCCGTCGATCTCGACGTGTTGGTCAACACGACGATGCACGACGCCGCCACGTCGGTGGTCACGGCGAAGATCGACAAGGGGTCGCTGCTGGTCCAGCGCAAGACCCTTCTGACCCGCGACTACCAGATGGACAACAAGGGGAAGAAGGACAGGGTGGTCGTCGTGGAGCACCCGGTTACCGCCGGTTGGTCCCTCGCCGACGGAATGAAGCCACTCGAGACGGCGGGCAACGTGTACCGCTTCGAAGTGCACATTGGCGCCGGCAAGACGGCGATGCTCACGGTGACGCAGGAGAACGTCCGCGAATCGACGGTGCAGTTGCTACCCGCCGATGTCGAGACGCTGCTGAGCTACTCGCGGACCGGCGAAATCCCGGCGAGCGTCCGCGACGCGGTCAGCAAGGCGATCACCATGAAGCAGCTGGTCGTCGATCTCGACGCGCAGGTCGCGAGCCGGGATTCGGCACTCGCCGGCATCACGCAGGAACAGGAACGGATCCGCGCGAACATGAGCACCGTCGACCAGAAGTCGACATACTACGAGCGGCTACTCACCAAGCTCAACGACCAGGAGTCGACGATCGAGGGGCTGCAGAAGGAGCGTGCCGACCTCGTCACCCGGCGTGCTGCGGCGCAGAAGGCACTGGAGGACTATCTCAGCGGGTTGACGGTGGGGTAGCCGCAGTAGCTGCCGGCTGGCCGATAGGCCGCGGGTTGCGAGCGCGCTGCATCGTCCGCCGGACGATCATCAGGCTCCAACCCGCGGTTACCAGCGGGTAGGTGTGACACCGCGTCGCGTCGAGCGTGGTTCGTTGAGTGCGACTCGAACCGTCGTCCGCGACGCTGAAAGCTTCGTCCGGCGCGCTGACACCTTCGTCCCCACCGCGCAAACTCCCTTCCTACTCGATTTCCGGGGACAGAATGGCAGCAAGCATCGCATCTGTCCCCCTCGAATCGGCGTGCGGCGGGCCTGACGCGGAACGTTCCTGGATTGCAGGGGAGTGACACGCGACGTTCGCGGAGTCTGCTGTGCCGGATCGGCAGAGACACGCAACGAAACCCCCGTGATGGTCGCTGTCACCGAACGACTTCTCGCTCACAGGGGAATCCTTGTCGCTCGAACCGTCGTCATCCGCGGTTTCCGCGTCGTCCTCGGCTCATTCGTAGTCAAAGTGGCAGATTGTCGAGGAATTTGACGCCTGGCCCGGGGCGAGGCCAGTTCGCCTCGCCCATTGCACGAATTCACCCTACGGCGTCACGAACACCATCTCCCGCAGCTCGGACTCGCCTTCCCACTCCGGCCAATAGTCCTCGTGCAGCTTCATGAAGCGGCGCATGTGCGCCTCCGCCGCGGCCTTCGTGGGCGCTTCCATGATGGCGTACCCGCCCACCACTTCCTTCGCCTCGGCGAACGGCCCATCGACCGTGCGGAGCTTGCCGCCGGTGAGCCGGACCCGCGACGCCTGCGATGACGGCGCGAGACCACCGGTCTGCACCAGCGACCCATCCTTGAGCGACTCGGCGATGAACTTCTGCATCGCCTCCATCAGCGCCGCCGGCGGCGCGCCCTGATTCTCCGCCCCGCGGACCAACCCCAGAAACCGCATGGTGCACCTCCTCGATCAGATGTTGGTGGCCGGACGCCCCGGCCATATGGACGACGATCGGTGACGGCTCGAATCGACAATCAACCGGCTCAGACCGCCAGCCGCCGGGTGTCGGCCAGGGCCGCCCCCGGAATCCCGCCGTTAGTTTCATGGGCAGCCCACCGTCGGTCCCTGAACCCTGGCAGGAAGACATCGGCGACCCATGACCGGTTCCACGCTGGCAACGACCATGCGGGCCCTTCGACGCAGCCCCGCCTTTGCCCTCAGCACCGTCCTGATCCTCGGGGTCGGCATCGGTGCCGCGGTCGGGATGTACGCCGTCACCGACGCAGTGCTGCGCCGTCCGCTGCCGGTGCTGAACCAGGACCGTATCGTCCTCCCCCTCGACCGCGACGCCCGCGGCACCGACATCCCGCTGACCTGGGACGATCTCAAGGCACTCCGGGCCGAGAGCCGCACGTTGTCGGGTGTTGCGGCCGTGGCGCACCAGGGAGCGTTTCCGTCAGCGAGTCTTCGCAACGGTTCGCCCATCGTGCTCGCCGCCGCCTGGGTGACTGGCAATTTCTTCGACGTGCTCGGTGTGCGGCCGGCGCTCGGGCGGATATTTCACGCGGCCGATGAATCGACCCGCGAACCGTCCGTCATGGTCATCAGCTACGACGCGTGGCAGCGGCGTTTCAATGGCGACTCGACGGTGATCGGGTCGACGCTCACGTCGCCGTATACCGGCAATCGCTACACGATCATCGGCGTGGCCCCCGCGGGTCTGGCGTATCCCGCCGGTGTCGAATACTGGACGCCGCTGGTCTACGCCGGCGGACTGGACGTGGTCGGACGTCTCGCTCCAGGTGCGACCGCGCTCGCAGCGCGCGGCGAATTCCTCACGATCACGCGCGCGACGCGCGCCGGCAGCGCCGAGCACGTCCTCACGATCGATGGCGCCACCATGCAGCTGCTCCCTGACGCCGTCTCGGGGGCGGTCAGGCCGGCACTGGTGGTGCTCGCCGCCGCCGTCACCGTCCTGCTGCTCCTCGTCTCCATCAACATCGGCGCGCTGCTGTTGCTGCGCTCCACCGCGCGCACTCACGAGCTGGCGATTCGCCGTTCCCTCGGCGCCGGCGGCCTCGCGGTCGTGATGCCGTGTCTCGCCGAAGCGGGTGTCCTGACGTTGACCGGCGGCATGCTCGGCTTCTTCCTGGCCGAACTGGCGCTGCGAGTGATCTGGAGGGTCCAGCCGGTCGGACTGCCGAGAATCGACGTGATCACGGCGGGCAACGCGCCGCTCGTGGCGACGATTGCCGTCGCGCTGGTCGTGGTGACGTTGTTGTCGATTTCGCCGGCGTTGGTGGCGCTCCGCAGCGATCCGATGACGGTGCTCCGCGGCGACAACCGCGCTGGCCGTGTCGGCCGAGGCAGACTGCGGCGCCTGTTCGTGGCGGCACAGGTGGCACTCGCGGTGGTGCTGGTGAGCGGTTCGGCATTGCTGGGAAGAAGTCTGGCGAAACTCGACCGGATCGACCTCGGCTTCGCCCCGAGGCACTTGTCACTCATCGACATCGCGACAACGGTCAACGACAGCGATGTCGACGCACGCATGGCGGACCTGCTGGCGCGCGCGGCCCCGGCGCTCCGAGCAGTGCCGGGCGTGCAGTCGGTGACGCCATTGGCAGTCGAACCGTTCTTCGGTCCCGGCGTCTTCATCGGTGTCTGGGAAGCCGAAGGCGTTTCGCTCGGCACCGACGGTCAGTATCCCCGGATACCGTTCGAGACCGGTGGAGCCGACTACTTCCGGACGCTCGGGATTCCGCTGTTGCGAGGCCGCGGCTTCCTCGAGTCGGACACGCGCACTTCCCCCAGAGTGGCGGTGGTGAGCGCCGAGGCGGCGAAGATTCTCGGATTGGGCGACGATCCCGTCGGGCGACGGATCCGGTTGCCCGGCGACACCGCGAAGAATGCCTGGATCGCCGTGGTCGGCGAGGCGGCCGACATCCATTACCGCACGCTTCGCAGCGCCACACCGACGGTGTTTCTCCCCGCCACACAGTTCTTCTTCCAGGGCCTGATGGCAGTCCGCAGCAGCGTGCCGCTGGCGGCACTGTTGCCGCAGCTCGCGCGGGCGGTGCACGACGCGCAGCCGGGCGCCGTGATCGCGCGGAGTACGACGATGGAGTCGATGGTGTCGGACCAGCTGGCCGTGCCGCGGCTGGCGGCGCTGCTGATGACGGGGTTCGGTGTGGTGTCGCTCCTGCTGGCCGCGATCGGGTTGTTCGGTCTGATGGCGGCGGTGGTGCGCGAGCAGACGCGCGAGATCGGCATCCGGTTGGCGCTCGGCGCAACTCCGGGGCAGGTGAGGCGCGGCGTGCTCAGCGGTGGTCTGCGTATCGCGGTCGTCGGAGCGCTGCTCGGGGCGGCGGTGACGTTGCTCGCGGGGCGGCTGCTGCGCTCGATGTTGTTCCAGGTGAGTCCGACCGATCCGCTCGCGATTGCTGGTGCGGCGGTGGTGCTGCTGCTGGCGGGAACGTTGGCGGCCTACTGGCCGGCACGGCGGGCCACGCGGGTCGATCCGATCAGGGCGCTGGCAAGCGAATGAGGGGGAGGCCCGGCAAGGAGGCACTTTGGATGTCCTGACGCATGTCGCCGCAATCGTTCCCGGTATCGCGATCTTCCTCGCCGCGCTCGCTGTGACCGGGTGGTATCTGCGACAGCTGTTGGTCCGAGGGCGGTGGTGCTGGCCGTTCTACCTCGGTGCGGTATGTCTCGGCCTGGCGCTGACGACATTCGGTGCGATCCTGACATGGTGGCAGGCGAACGCTTCGATGACGATCGTTGCGTCACGTCTTGCCGTGGTGTTCGCCACGGTTGGCGTGGCGTTGTTTACCGTGTCGGCGTGGACGAGGCGATCACCGGAGTTGTTGGGGGAACCGTTCGACCCGACGGTGCGCGGACTGACGGCCGGCGAACGGGAACGTGACGAAAGGCGGATTCCGTGACGCAGAGGCAGATCCACTGGCTCGGCGAATTCGTCGAGCAGGGCGTGATCCTCGGAATCCTCTATCTCTTGCTGCGGATTGTCGAAGGGCAGTCGTACCGCCCGACCTTCACGATGCCGCTGGGCGTGCGGATCGCAATATTTGTCGCGGCGCTGGCACTCTACGCCACGTGGCGGACGTATCGGTACTATCGACGGCACAGGGATGAGGCGACGAGCTAGCGTTCGGCCGATGCTGCTTCTTGCTGCGCGGAATGATCAATGTCCATCTCACAGTCGTGGACCACCCCGACGGAGTTCGAACGGCGGCTGGTCGACATGTTGCTGGCGGGGTCGATGGCGCCGATGCCCGCGCTTCGCCGCCAGTGGCAGGTGACCGGCGTGCGCCACCGGACGTTTCCGCGGTGTGAAGTCCTGATCGAGTTCACCGTGCCAGCGTGGACCCCCCGGATCGTGCCGCGAAAGCTCGAACTCGCCGACGTGATCTTCCGGTATTGCGACGATGATCAATGGCACGGCGCGGAACTGGACATTCGTGACGGTGCATTGACCGAGCTGACCATCGGCGATCCGGGTGCCCGGGCACGTCCGATGTCGGAAATCGTCGAGATGTCATACAACATGCTGCTCGACGATCCCGACAATCCCGGCGATTTCGTCGATCTACCGGTTCCGGACCGCGACTGGGCCCGATTGCTCAAGGATCTTGACCACGGCCGGCGGTAGGCTGGCGCTGGCGGGCGATCAGGGGCGCGACGGGGCCGGGGCCCATGACGGAGAGCCTTGCCCCTGAAGAGACGCCTCGTCGCTCAGTGCTGGTCGATCACGATCGGAACGTACCCGAATTCGAGTCCCGCCGGCGGTGTGACAAAGAGTGCCGGATCCATGCTCACCAGTTGGCCTGCCGACGGCGCCGGAATGGCCAATCCGGCAAGCCCCGAGTGCTCGTGAAGCGATACCACGAACGCCTGGAGTTGCTGTCGCTCGGCGTCGCTCAGGCCCAGGCGCGCGATGGCGGGCTGGTCGACGAAGCGGTACCACACGTAGTCAACCACCGATCCGTCGCTCAGGGTGATGCTGAACGGCCCCGCACTCCAGTGCGTCGCTGCCCAGACGGAACCGGCGCTCTGGTCGACCGCCGGATAGCTGCTGCGCGCCAACGGCGTGAAGGTCTGGTCCTTGAGCCAGGTGGTGCGCGGCACCGCCGCCGCCGCGATCGGTGACCAGGTGCCGGCGCTCTCGACGTAGTACTCGGGAAAGACGCCGGGCGACATGGCGCCGGTCCACCGCATGCCCAGCCCGGCCCCGCCACCGGCCGTCGTCACCCGGCCGCCGGTGAACAGCGCGTTCGGCGTCACCGCAGCCCCACCGAGCGTCACGCCGATGTTTCCGGCGTCGAGTGTCGCCAGCGCGGTACCACCGGCGTCGATCTGCGTCGCGACGGTCCCGTTCTGGATCCAGTTCGCGATGCCGTCCCAGATCGCCGTCCTGGAATACGTCCGCAGATCTTCCTCGAGCACCGCCTGCCCGGTCCCGTCATCGGCGAACATCAGTCGCGGAATCCGGCGATACCGTGTGCCGGTGCTGTCCTGACCGGTGAACATCGGCGTGATGCCGATCTCCAGCGCGGCTGATCCGGTGAAGCCGGGGATTGCGTCCTGTCCGCGACCGGCTCCTGGCGGGTTGAGTGCGCTGATGGCGCTCCAGATTGCCGGGGTGTAGAACGCTACCGGACCAGCGAAGTTTGCCGCGCGCAGGAAGAGCGTCCAGCTCTGGTCGCCAGATGCGGTTCCATTCGGCGCGGTGCCGGCGGGAATGAGCGGCAGCGCGATCCACGCCTCGCCGATGTACGACTGGCCGCTGGCTGCCGTGAACGTGAAGCCGTCGGGCGGCGTCAGCACCCGGTTGCTCAGCTGGGCAAGTCCCAGTTCGTTGCCCGGCAGCGTGCCGCCGCCGAAGCCCCAACCGGTCGAGCTGATCTGCGTGTCGTAGCAATCGGGGGTGCCATTGATGCGGTACTTCGGGGCGTCCGACGGGAAATGCGTCGAAGTCCATTCTCCCATCCCGCCCTCGATCGTCTGGAACACCGACCACCAGGTCGGGCCGCGATCGGTGAAGTCGTCACGCGCGACGGTGCCGGTCGGGCAGAGCGGCGCCCCGAACGTGGCGTTGTCCGGGATGAGCCACGATCCCCAACCCAGCTGGGTTCCCGAGGTCTCGGTGGCGCTCAGCGTCGAAACCAGGCTGTAGTAACCGAATCCGTATCCGAAGGCATCGTCCGGCACATTGTTGTTGACCAACACCGAAACGTATCCGGTAAGTCCCTGGCTCTCCTCCGCGATCGCCGGCGCGTGCACGGCGAGCTCCACCGTGCCGGACTTTCCTTCGCTGGTCGCCGTGACCGTGTCAGAGCCCGGGAGTACGGCGGTCGCCAGTCCGGCCGCCGACACCGTCACGACCTGCGTGTCCGACGTTGCCCAGGTGACATTGCGCCCGGTGAGCGTGGTGCCGGCGGCGTCCTTGACGGTCGCGGTCAACTGGGCCGCCTGGGCCGGCAGGAGCGATGTCGTCGAGGCGGTGACGACGACGGACGCCACATTCGCCGGGGTCACCTGCAGCAAGGCCTGGCCCATCTTCCCCTCGACGCTCGCGACGATCTGCGCCTGTCCCGGGGTGACACCGGTGACGATGCCCGACGTGTTGACGGTTGCGATCGACGGCGAGCCGCTGGTCCACGTCACGGCGCGGCCGGTGAGCGTGGCCCCGTTCTGATCGAGAACGGTGGCAGTGGCGGTGGTGGTGGTTGCGGCAGCAATCGCCCCGGCGCCAAGGGACACGGTGACGGTCGTTACCACCGGCGTGGGCGTTTGCTGAGTGGGACTGCTCTTCCCGCAGCCCATGATCACCGTGGCAAGACCGAGCAATGCCGGGCGGGAACGCATGATCGCGATTCCTCCGGGAGGGCGGGGGGAGGCAGATCGTCAGATAACGTGCCGACCGGAAGGTGTCAAGAAGAACCCGCACTGCGCCCTTGCCGCGCCTCCACCCGATGCCTACCATGCTGCTCGTCCCGTAGCACACTTCGATCCACTTCCCGTTCCAACCCTGGATTCGATGCAGGCTATGCCGGCCGCACCATCCCATCCCCCGCAGCCCGTCCCGAATCACCGCTCCGCGATCGTCGCGGGATTCCTCGGCTGGACGCTCGATGCCTTCGACTTCTTTGCGGTGGTCATGTGTCTCGGCGCCATCGGCAAGGAATTCGGCAAGTCCGACGCGGCGGTGGCGTTCTCCCTCACGCTCACGCTGGCGTTCCGGCCCGTGGGCGCGTTCATCTTCGGGCTCGTCGCCGACCGTTACGGCCGGCGTCTTCCGCTCATGCTCGATCTGGTCTTCTTCTCCATCGTCGAGGTCCTCACCGGGCTGGCACCCAGCTTCACCGCCTTTCTGGTGCTGCGCGCATTGTACGGTATCGGCATGGGCGCAGAATGGGGTGTGGGGGCGTCGCTGGCGATGGAGAAGGCTCCGTCAGGACGGCGAGGACTGCTTTCGGGCGTCCTCCAGGAGGGCTACGCCTTCGGCTATCTCCTGGCCGCTGGCTGCTACTTCCTGGTCTTCCCGCGCTTTGGTTGGCGGCCGATGTTCTTCATTGGCGGATTACCCGCGCTGCTTGCCATCTACGTCCGCTTTCAGGTCAAGGAGTCCGAGGTGTGGGAGAAGGTCCGGCACACCTCGTGGCAGTCGCTCTTCGGCGAGATCGGTGCCAACTGGAAGCTGGTGCTCTACATCACGCTGCTCATGGCGATGATGAACGCCGTGTCCCACGGGACACAGGATCTGTATCCCACGTTCCTGCAACGAGACTGGCATTTCACGCCCCAGATGCGCGCGGCGCTGACGGCGTTTTCCATGGTGGGCGCCATTACCGGCGGCATCGTCACCGGACTGATCTCTGACCGCATCGGACGGCGGCGCGCGATTGTCGGCACCCTGCTGCTGGCGGTGTTTGCCATTCCGATGTGGGCGTTCGCACCGACGCTTGCTTTGTTGTGGATCGGCGCCTTCGTGATGCAATTCATGGTGCAGGGTGCCTGGGGCGTGATACCGGCGCATATCACCGAGCTGTCGCCCGACGGCGTGCGGGGCTTTCTGCCCGGATTCGCCTACCAGTGCGGTGCGCTGCTGGCCGGTCTGGTCCCGCTGCTGGAGGCGCGCGTTGCCGAACACATGAGTTACGCGCGCTCCATGGCGACGATCGGTGCGGTCCTCTTCGTGCTGGCCGCGCTGGCGGCCTGGCTGGGCAAGGAGCGGCGGGCAGTCCGCTTTGGAGTCTGATGGTTCCCCGACGCGTTATGCTTCTTCCCACCGATCCCCACTCCTCGTTCCCGACAGTCACGCTAACGGAGTCCATTCGCATGCGTGCATCAACCATGATCCGCGTCTTCCCGACTCTGGTCAGCCTCGCTGTCGTCACTGTCGCCCTTCTGGCGCCCGCGCCGGCCGCCGCCCAGCAGGTCCACATCGTCAACGAAACGCCGGCCCACTTCACCACGGTCGACTCGTCATGGAACTACACCCGGCGTGACGTGATGATCCCGATGCGCGACGGGGTGAAGCTGCACACCGTGATCCTGATTCCGAAGGGCGCTCACAACGCACCGATACTGCTCACCCGCACCCCGTACGACGCCACCGCCACGACGTCCTACTCCTACAGCTCGCACCTCGCGCCGGAACTCAACGGCTATGACAACGCGCAGGACGTGATCATCCCCGGCGGCTACATCCGCGTCGTCCAGGACATCCGCGGCAAGTATGGCTCGGAGGGCGAATACGTGATGAACCGCCCGCTGGTCGGGCCACTCAACGACTCGAAGGTCGACGAATCGACCGATACCTGGGACACCATCGACTGGCTGGTGAAGAACATCCCGGAGTCGAACGGGCGCGTCGGCGAGCTGGGCATTTCGTACGACGGTTTCGAACCGCTGATGGGGCTGGTCAACCCGCACCCGGCGCTCAAGGTCAGCGTGCCGATGAACCCGATGGTCGACGGCTGGATGGGCGACGACTGGTTCCATCACGGCGCGTTCCGCCAGCAGAACATGCCGTACATCCTCGAGCAGGAAGCGACGCGCGACAACTCCGTGCACTGGTGGACGAACGCCTTCGACGATTGGGACGTGTACATGGATGCGGGGAGTGCCGGCGCGCTTGGCGCTTCGCGCGGCATGCAGCAGGTGGGATTCTGGAACGAAATCATCAAGCACCCGAGCTACGACCGCTGGTGGCAGCTCCAGGCAATGGACAGCATTCTTGGCAAGCAGCCGCTCAAGGTGCCGACCATGCTGGTGTCATCGCTCTGGGACCAGGAGGACATCTACGGCGCGATGGCCATTTACCGCGCCATCGAGCCGAAGGACGTGAACCACGACCTGGTGTACCTCACCATCGGCCCGTGGCACCACGGCCAGGAGATCGAGGATGGCAGCTCCCTTGGCGCGATCAAGTTCCCGAGCAACACGTCATACGATTTCCAGCAGAACATTCTCGGGCCGTTCCTGGCCAAGTACCTCAAGGACTCCGTGCCCGCGGAGCCGATCGCGCGGGTCAATGCCTACCTCACCGGCGCGGACCGCTGGGAACGGCTCGGCAGCTGGCCGAGCGGATGCACCGACGGATGTGTCCCGATATCGACGCCATTGTATCTCGAATCAGGCATGAAGGTCGGCTTCACCGCGCCGACATCCGCCGGCAACGGGACCGATTCGTACGTCTCCGATCCCGCAAAGCCCGTCCCGTTCCGCAACCGTCCGGCGCAGCCGATCGGCTACACGTATCCGCTGACGTGGGTGCAGTGGCTGGTCGATGACCAGCGCGACGTGGGTAGTCGCACGGATGTGCTCGCCTACGAGTCGGACGTCCTTACGGCGCCGTTGCAGGTGAGCGGCGAGCCGATCGCCGATCTTGTTGCCGCGACGACCGGCACCGACGCCGACTGGGTGGTGAAGTTGATTGACGTCTATCCACCGGAAATGGGGACGGATCCGTCGATGGGTGGCTACCAACTCGCCGTGTCGATGGACATTTTCCGGGGGCGATACCGGGAGAGCTATTCGGATCCACAACCGATCGCGCCGAACGAACCGCTCGGCTACCGGTTTCCGCTCCCGACGGTGAACCACGTCTTCCTGCCGGGGCACCGGATCATGGTGCAGATCCAGTCGAGCTGGTTCCCGCTCTACGATCGCAACCCGCAGACGTTCGTGCCGAATATTTTCTTTGCCACTCCGGGAGACTACCGGAACGGCGACGATGACGATCTACCACGAGCCGGGGCACGAGACGCTGGTCGAGTTGCCGGTCGTGAAACCGTGAGCGGATCTGTTCGCTGTCGAATGGCAACCACACATTCTGTGGTGTGACTGCATCGGCGAACATCCGCTGCTGATGATGCGAGCCGGCTCGGAATCATGCTTCGGGGGGTCTGGCGGAGGAATGATCACCGACTCCCGCGGTGCGGGGATTGCAGCGCGCGATTTCGCGCGCGGATTTCCTCGCGGCGCGCGACCCCCGCCATCCGGAGCCGACATGCCTCGCCGATCGATCCCGACCATCACTGCTGCCGCCGCCATCACCATGTTGGCCGTCGCCGGCGCATCCGCTCAGACGACCCTGGGCCCGGAAACCGGCATGACCTTCGGCGGCACCGGCATTCCCAACACGTGGGTCGTGACCAATACCGATACCGCCGCGATCGGCGTGACCATCGGTCTCACTGCCACCCAGCGTTGCTACGACTCGCCGCAGGTGTGCGGGCCGGTGGTCACCAACGACGGCGTCAACACGTTCTTTGCCCAGCCCGGCGAGAGCGATCCGGGCGACGCGCTCTGGAATTTCGACTTTGCGGCAATCGGGCCCGACGTCAACGACTACGACTACACGCTCTATTTCGATAGCGATCCCGCCAGCGCGAACGGGACCACCGG
The DNA here is from genome assembly GCA_963697065.1 of uncultured Gemmatimonadales bacterium. Taxonomy (GTDB): domain Bacteria; phylum Gemmatimonadota; class Gemmatimonadetes; order Gemmatimonadales; family GWC2-71-9; genus Palsa-1233. The sequence goes on along the minus strand of CAVOMQ010000001.1, from coordinate 356,477 downwards.
ATCAATTCCGTTCCCGATCGTCCCGTTCATCGGTATCCAGGATTCCGAGAACCTCGGCTTCTTCCCCTTCAGTCTCTCCTCGCCGACTTTCGATCCTTACGCGAGCGGCGAGTACGAGTTCGACATTACGGCCAATGATCCGGACCAGAATGGGTTGGAGGTTGCCCGGACGCAGATGTTCGTGGACGTCGGCTCGCCCGTTCCGGAGCCCGGAACGATGTCGCTCCTGGCGCTTGGACTGGTCGGGCTTGCCGGAGCGCATCGCCGCAGGCGTCGGTAGGAGTTCAGCGGGACGGCGTAGGCGTCAATCGGGTACATTACGGCCCCAGGCGCTTCCGATCGGTGGAGCAACCCCGCCATGACCCGCTTACAGACCACCGCCGTCACGCTGCTGCGGGTCACCGCCGGCGCGGCGTATTTCTCCCACGGGGCGCAGAAGCTCTTCGGTTGGTTCGGCGGCTTCGGCGGGCCCGGCGCCCACGCCGTCTATCTGAGCCGGTTCGGCGCCGCTGGTGTCATCGAGGTGATCGCCGGCGCCGCGCTGATCTGCGGCCTGTTCACCCGGCCGGTTGCCTTCATCGCCTCCGGTGAGATGGCCGTGACCTACTTCTGGATGCACGTCAGCGCCAGTCATCACCTCTGGTGGTGGGCCAATCACGGCGAGTTGCCGTTGCTCTACGCCTTCATCTGGTTGTTCTTTGCCTTCCACGGTGCCGGGCCCGTGAGTGTCGACGGCTGGCTGCGACGCTCCGGTGCCGCGAAAGGTTCGCCCAACCGGGCGTAAGGCCCCTGGCCCGGGGCTGGCGCCATCAGGCGTCCCGCGCCAGCCGGATCCCCGAGAACTGCCAGCGCGCGTCGGGCGGAAAGAAGTTCCGATACGTGGCGCGGATGTGAGAGCGGGGTGTCGCACACGACCCGCCGCGCAGCACCAGCTGGTTGCACATGAACTTGGCGTTGTACTCGCCCAGCGCGCCGGCCGGCGGCCGATAGCGCGGATAGGCAGCGTAGGCGCTCTGCGTCCATTCCCACACGTCGCCGAACAGCTGCACCGGCGCGCCCGCCGGAGCTGGTGCTGGATGAAACCGCCCGTCTTCGAGAAAGTTGCCGGCCGTCGGCTGCGCGGCGGCGATCGACTCCCACTCTGCCTCGGTCGGCAAACGGCTCCCCGCCCAGCGCGCATAGGCGTCCGCCTCGTAGTAGCTGACGTGGGTGACCGGTTCGGCCGGCGCGACGTGCCGCTCACCGCCGAGCGTCATCATCCACCATCCGCCATCGCGCATCTCCCAGTAGAGCGGCGCGCTCCACTGCCGCTCCTGGACAGTGTTCCAGCCGTCGGCGAGCCACAACTCCGCCCGCGTATAGCCGCCGTCGGCAACGAACTCGAGGAATTCGCCCGCCGTCACCGCGCGCGACGCCAGCTCGAACCGGTCGGCGAAGACGCGGTGGCGTGGCGTCTCGTTGTCGAACGCGAACCCGGGGCTGTCGAATCCGATCTCGATCACGCCCTCCGGCCCACGAACCCACGACATTGCCGGCGTCCGCGTGGAGGCATCGCTCTGGGCCGGCCGGTAGACCGGATGAAGCGGGTTGGACGACAGCAGGTACTTGAGATCGGTGACGATCAGTTCCTGGTGCTGCTGTTCGTGATTGAGTCCGAGGGTGACCACCGCGGCATCGGATACGTCCCGCTCGAGCAGGGTGGCCATCGCCGCGTCGACATGCTGGCGGTAGCGCAGAATCTCCGTGACACTCGGCCGGGTCAGCAGGCCGCGGCGCGACCGCTCCCATTGCGGGCCGACGGCGTTGTAGTACGAATTGAACAGGTACTCGAAGTCGGGATGAAACGGTTGGTACCCCGGCACCGACGGCTTGAGCACGAAGGTCTCGAAGAACCACGTGGTATGGGCCAGATGCCAACGGGTGGGACTGGCATCCGGCATCGCCTGGACCACGTAATCCTCCGTCGCCAGCGGCTCGCAGAGCCAGTCGGTGGTGGCGCGCACCGCGCGATAGGCATCGGCGAGTCCGGTGGCGGACGAGGCCGTGGCCCGGGTGGCGCGAGGGATGGTGGTCATGAGGTCTCCCGACTGGATGTGCGCCCGCGGGTGGATCAGGTGTTCCGTTGCAGAAGCAGCTCGGCGAACCAGCCCCGGCGGTCGGTGAATGATTCCAGCAGCGTGAACCCGAAACACGCCAGATACGCCCGGAGGTTCCGGACCACGTACTTGCGGCTGATTTCCGTCATGATGCGCTGGCCGGTTTCGATGGTGACCGAGGTGCCGATCGGCGCCAGGCGGATCGTCTGGGTGGTGCCGAAGCGCGCGAAGATCTCGACCCGCTGCCAGTCGGCGTTGTACATCGCCTCGTGTGCGATGGTCGAGAGGTCGAGATCGGAGCCAAGTTCGCGATTCATGCGCGCGAAGATGTTCCGGGTGAAATCCGCCGAGTACCCCGCGGCGTCGTTGTATGCCGCGTCAAGGATCGACGGCTCCTTGACCAGGTCGACGCCGAGCAGCACGAAATCACCTGGCGCCAGGTGCAGCGAAAGCGCGTTCCAGAACGCCGCCGCTTCCGTCTGGTTGAAATTTCCCAGGCTGCTTCCCAGAAAGACCACCATGACGGGCGACATCCCGGCCAGCAGCGGGAACACCGCGTCGTTCGGTCGGTTGACGGGGGACGTCATGATGCCGGGATGCGCCGCCGCGACGGTCCGCCTGCCGGCTTCGAGCGCAGTGGCGCTGACGTCGACCGGAACATACCGGACCGGTTCACCCCGGCGGGCATACGCGTCGAGCAGCGTGACCGTCTTGGCTGACGATCCGGCCGAGAGTTCGACCAGCGTCAAGGGCCCGGTCAGGTCGGCGATCGCGGCGGCGGAAGCGGCGAGGATCGCGGCTTCGGTCCGGGTGAGATAGTACTCCGGCGTACCGGTGATCGCCTCGAACAACTCGCTGCCCCGGGCATCATAGAGGTAGCTGCACGGCAACCACAGCGGGCGATCGGAGAGGCCGATCATTACCGCGCGCGCGAACTCGTCACTCATGATTGCAAGATAGCGCGGCGCCTGCGAGTGCTTGACCCGGCAGTTACCCTTCAACGGCGGTCGCGGGCCGGGGCCGCCTGCCATTTCCGTGCTTCTGAGGAGCCGATCATGAGCGGACGAAATGCCCGAACCCAGCGCGGCGGTGTGAGCTACGAGGGTGAACCCTGTGAGCACATCACCGGGGTGACCGTCATCCGCCACCCGGTGCGCCGGGAATGCGAAGAATGCGTCAAGATCGGAGCATCGTGGGTCCATTTGCGGACCTGCCAGCAGTGCGGCAGGACGTTGTGCTGCGACAGCTCACCGAACCGTCACGCCAGCAAGCATGCCCACGCCGCCGGACACCCGGTCATCGCCTCGGCCGAACCGGGGGAACGGTGGGTGTACTGCTATCCCGATGAACTCACGGTGGGGTATGACTGAACCCGGCGACTCGTGGGCGGCGCCGCGCGCCGCTGCCGGCGCGAGCACCAATCCCGATCGGCGCTTTCCGGTCCTTACGGACGCACAGATGGCCCGCGTTGCGGCCCGCGGCCGGCGCCGCCAGGTCGAAGCGGGCGAAGTGCTCGTCCACGCCGCGGCCATCCCGACCAGCTTCTTCGCGGTGCTCTCCGGCCGGTTGGAGGGGGTCAACACCGCGGGCACCGGCGAGACGGTCGTTGCCAGCCTGGGTCCGGGGATGTTCACCGGCGAGACCAACCTGCTTTCCGGCGCGCGCGGGCTCGTCGACATCCGCGTTGCCGAGGCCGGCGAAATCATCGAGGTGAATCGGACGGACCTGATGTCCGTCATTCAGGGCGATCCCGAGTTGAGCGACATCCTGATGCGAGCATTCGTGCTGCGTCGCGTCGCGCTGATCGCCAACGAGTCAGGCGATACCGTCGTGCTCGGCTCGACGCACTGCCAGGGATCGTTGCGGATCCGCGAGTTCCTGACCCGGAACGGACATCCCTACACCTGGATCGATCTCGACCGCGAAGCGGATGTGCAGCAGCTGCTGGACCGCTTCAATGTGAGCGCAGCGGACGTACCGGTGGTGATCTGCCGCGGCACGGTGGTGTTGCGGAATCCGGGCAATCGTGAGATCGCTGCGTGCCTCGGACTCAACGACGTCGTGCCGCCCGGCCAGACATACGATCTGGTCATCGTCGGAGCGGGCCCCGCCGGTCTGGCCGCCGCGGTCTACAGCGCGTCGGAGGGACTCGATGTGCTGGTGCTGGAGACGACCGCGGCGGGCGGCCAGGCCGGTACCAGCTCCCGCATCGAGAACTACCTGGGCTTTCCGACCGGCATCTCCGGACAGGAACTGGCGGCACGCGCGCACGTGCAGGCGTTGAAATTCGGAGCCCGGTTCATGATCGCGACCGGTGCAACGCGTCTGGACTGCGCCGGGCCCGGCTACACCATCGAGGTCGATGGCGGCGACTTGATCCACGCCCGTGCGGTGATCATCGCGACCGGGGCGGAGTACCGCCGACTGCCGCTCGAGGGACTGTCACGGTTCGAAGGGGCCGGAGTGTATTACGCCGCCACGCCGATGGAAGCGCAGCTCTGCGGCGGGGAGGAAGTGATCATCGTCGGCGGGGGCAATTCGGCCGGTCAGGCGGCGGTGTTTCTGGCCGAGCATGCCAGACAGGTGCATATCCTGATCCGGTCCGGCGGACTGGCCGAGACGATGTCGCGCTACCTGATCCGTCGCATCGAGGACCATCCCGCCATCACCCGACACATCCACACGGAGATCGCGAGCCTGGCCGGCGATCGGCAGCTGGAGCAGGTGACCTGGCGCAACAACGAAACCGGTGCGGTCGAAACGCACCAGATCCGGCACGTCTTTTCGATGACCGGCGCGGTGCCGGCCACGCATTGGCTGGAAGCGTGTGTGGCGCTCGACGACCGGAAGTTCATCAAGACCGGATTGGATCTGTCGCCCGATGACCTCGCGACGCCGCGTTGGCCGTTGGCCCGGTCGCCGCACCTGCTGGAGACGAATCGGCCGGGAGTGTTCGCGGTCGGCGACGTTCGCTCGGGGAGCTTCAAGCGCGTGGCAGCGGCGGTCGGCGAGGGTTCGGTCGCGGTGGCGGCGGTGCATCAGGTCCTGGCCGGGCGGTAGGGCGGGGCGCCGGCCGCAGGAAGGCGTTACGTCGCCGGCGACGACACCGGCAGGACCACCCGGAACTCGGTGCGACCCGGTTCCGAATCGACGTCGATAATGCCGTTGTGCCGTTCCACCAGCCGCCGCACGATGTCGAGTCCCAGCCCGGTGCCCTTGCCGACCGGCTTGGTGGTGAAGAATGGATCGAAGATGCGCCCCCGCACCTCCGCCGGAATGCCCGGTCCGTTGTCGACGACGCACACCACCACTCGTCCCGCGTCCTGCGTCGCGGTCACCTGCACCTGACCACCGTCGGGAACGGCATCGAGCGCGTTGTCGAGCAGGTTGGCCCAGATCTGGTTCAGTTCGCCGCCGAAGCCGTTGACCGCGGGCAAGCCGGGCGCGATATCGATGTGAACTGCCGCCGATCTCGCTCGCGCCTTCGACGCCAGTACGGCGAGCGTGTCGGCGAGGCCCTTGCCGACGTCGACCGGTTCGGGTGCCGCCGCGTGATCCATGTACGTGAACCCCTTGACGGCGCTGACGAGCTTGTGGATGCGCGAGGACGCCCGCTCGATGTCGTGGGCCAGGCTCTGAACCGTGCATCCCGCCGCCAGCCAGCGCACTGCCGCATCCAGTTTCTCCCCGGTCAGCACACCAGCCAGTTCGTCGAGCGTTCCGAGCCTGACCTCGGTGGCGCCGAGTGCTTCCGCGTACATCGGGTCGGCATGGTGGTGCGTCATCCAGTCGGCGAGTGCTTCTTCGCGGTCAGCCTGCTCGAGCGGCGAGCGGATACCGGCGGCCGGAGTCGCCATGCAGGCCGCGCGCACCCGGTCGAGTTCGGCGCGTTCCCGCGGGCCGAGCTGTGCGGCGCCCAGCGTCCGGGCGGCTTCTTCGAACCGCCCCAGGGCTGCCGTGAGCAGCTCGGCGCTTCGTGCCGCCGCCGAAGCGGGGTTGTTCAACTCGTGCGCGAGTCCGGCGGCGAGCTTGCCGAGCGACGCCAGCTTTTCGAGCTGGAGGTCGCTCGACTTGAACACCCGCGCGCGGTCGAGCATGAGGTGCACCAGCTCCGCGGTGGTATGAGGACACGCGACAGGCAGTTGCTCCATGTCGTCGCGGGAGATGATCAGCACCTCGGCGGGTGCCTCGACCACCGAGTTCCCCGGTGCCGCCGTCATGCGGGAATAGGGGAGTTGTCCGGTGATGTCACCATCGTGCCACTCCATCACCTTGTGCCACGAGCCGCCGTGGTCGGTGGAATGCACGATGTGACCGGTGAAGATGATGAACATGCCATGCACCGGCTCTCCCTTGTGCGCCACGGTCGCGCCCACCGGGAAGTTGGTGAGGGAGCCATGGTCGGCGAGCCACCGCAATTCGTCCGCCGGCATGCTGCCAAGAACCCGGTGGCCGCGGAGTCGCTCGAGAATGGCGCCGGTGTCGGTCATGATCCTATACCGTCCGCAGGTACTGGTGGATCATGCTGACCGTGGCCGAGCCTTCGCCGACGGCGGCGGCGACGCGCTTCCCCGATCCATAGCGCGCGTCACCCGCGCAGAAGATCCCGGGAACGTTGGTCTCGAAGGGAAACGGATCGCGGTCCGGCGTCCATCCGGCGGGGCGCTTGCCGTCGGGCATGGTGTCGCGCCCGGTGAGGACGTAGCCCTGGGGATCCCGCCGCACCACGTCGCCGCAGAGTGCCGTACGCGGTGAGGTCCCGATGAAGATGAACATGGCCGCCACATCGACATCCCGTCGGGCATCGGATGCGACATCAGCGACGGTGACACGCTCCAACCGCTCCGAGCCGTGCGCGGCGACCACCGTCGTGCCGGTCAGGACTTCGATGTTGGGCGCTTCGGTGATCCGATCGACGAGATACTGCGACATCGCGTCACCCAACGACGAGCCGCGCACGAGCATCGTGACCTTTCGCGCGTAGCGGGAGAAGAACATCGCGCCCTGTCCCGCGGAATTGGCGCCGCCGATCACCAGGATGTCCTGTCCGCGGTAGTTGGCGGCCTCGGCAAGCGCAGCGCCGTAGAACACGCCGGCTCCCACCAACGGCGTGATGCCCTCGGCTTCGAGCCGCCGGACTTCCATGCCGGTGGCGATCAGCATGGCGTAGCCATTGAGCTCGGTCCCGTCGGCGAGCACCACCTTGCGGTAGGGCTCCTCGCACTTGACGGACACCGCTTCCTGCGCGGTAATCAGTTCCGCGCCGAAGCGCCGGGCCTGGGTTGCCGCGCGCCGCGCCAGATCGGCGCCGGTCACGCCGCCCGGAAAGCCGAGGTAGTTCTCGATCCGGGAACTGGTGCCGGCCTGGCCACCGGGGGCGCTCGACTCGATCAACACGGTGCGCAGCCCTTCGGACGCGCCGTACACCGCGGCGGCGAGCCCGGCAGGGCCGGCGCCGACGATGATCAGATCGTAGAACGGCTGCTGTGCCCGGGTCTGCATGCCCAGCTGTTCGGCCAGCTGGCGTGTCGTCGGCTGGGTCAGGGTCGCGCCATCGGGGAAGAAGACCACCGGCAGGCCGGTCGGAAAGCCGCTGGCGCCCGACAACAGTTCACGGATCGTGGCGTCGTTGTCGATGTCGAGCCACCGGTACGGCACCTGGTTGGCCGCAAGAAAATCCTTGACAGCGTAGCTCGACGGCGAGAGCGCGCTGCCGGCGACGCGGATGCCATCGAAGGCCGGGCGCGCCCGGGCGAACCAGTCGGAGAGGAGGTCGTCCAGCACCGGAAAGAGCCGGTCGCTCGGCGGTTCCCACGGCTTGAGGAGGTAATGGTCGAGGCCGATCCGGTTGATGGCCGTGATCGCGGCCTCGGTGTCGGCATATGCGGTCAGAAGGACGCGGCGGGCGTCGGGGTAGAGCTTGATCGCCTCGATCAGGAACTGGGTGCCCGACATCCCGGGCATCCGCTCGTCCGCGAGGAAGAGCGCCACCTGGGCGCCGCGCTGCTGCAGTTGCCTGACCGCATCGAGCGCCTGTTCACCCGACGTGGCCTTGAGGATCCGGTAGTCAGCGCGGTAGTGATTCCGGAGGTCCCGTTCCACGGCGTTGAGCACCTCGGCATCGTCGTCGATGGCGAGGATGACCGGTTTTGGCATGGCCATGATGATAGCGCGCGTCGGCGCAAATGGGAGCGCGCCGCATGACTCCGGTATCCTGCGCTACGGCCGCACCACCAGCAGCGTGAACGTCCCCGGAAGCACCGGCGGGCGGCCCCGCGCGCCGGCGCCTGCCGGCAACTGACCGAATCGCGCGCTGGCAGTATAGATGGTGTGCGTCGACCCCTCCAACGTCATCGTGCGGGCGCCGTCCATCGTCGGCACCGTCTGCACCACGTGGTACCGATCGGGCGAGTCTTCGTGGATCACCGTGAGCGTGCCGTCGCCGTTGGGCGCGAACACCAGCTGCGTCGCCGGGTCGAAGCCGGCGCCGTCGACCGCCGAACCGATCGGCACGGTGGTGACCAGCTTGCCCGCCACGGCGTCCGAGACGGCGACCACCTTGCTGCGACAGGTGCTGAACAGCCGGTGATGCACCACGTCGACGGCCATCCCCGTCGGCGCGGTGCATGGTGCCACTGACCACTTCCGCGTCACTTTCATCGCCGCGGCGTCGACCTCTGCCACTTCGCCCGCCTCCGAGAGATTGACATACAGCTTGCCGTCGCCGGTACTGACGCCCGATTCAGGCTTGGCGCCGAGGTCGATGGTGCCGACCTTCTTCCCCGACACCGGATCGATGACGGTCGACGAGTGCGCATCGCCGTTGAACGTGTAGACCCGCCGGGTGGCAGGATCATAGATCACGTCGTCGTCGTCCACCGCCGCCATGATATGTCCCAGCACGCGGAGCGTCTTCAGGTCGAACATCGTGACGGTGCTGTCGCCGCCCGAGGTGGCAAATCCATGGCCGGCGCGGTACGCGAACGCCACGCCGTGGGCGCGGTTCATCCCGGGTATTTCGCCGAGGAGCTTGCCGGTGGACGGATCGACCACCATGAAGCGATTCTCGCGCGCGATGAAGAGGTGGTTGTCGACGGTGTCGAGCGCGAGGTAGTCCCAACTGCCGTCGCCGCCCAGGACATAGCGGCTGGCGACGTGATAGTTCGTGCCCTGTCCGCGAGCCGCAGCAACGGCGAGCAGGGCAGCGGCCGCGGGCGCCAGGATGATTCGCGTTGCGCGGGCGATGAGAGTTGGCATCTGGAGTTCCGCCGGGTGAAGGGTCAGGCCGAGTGATCTTGACCAAGCTACGGGATGCACCTGTCGCCGGGATGACATCAGAGCGCCGGAGTCGCCGGGGTCATGGCTCCCGGGGACGATCGCCTCCCCCCTCAAGAATCGCTCATGCATCTTTCCGCCGGCCTCGATCGCGGGCCGGGTTGGCCCGTCGCCGGGCACGATGTCGAGATTGGCGGCCCGGCTCCGACTTCTCCATGAAGCACCACCTATCTGCTGACCCGCGCGGCGCGGACCGAGCGCACTAACTCCCGGTGATCAGGCCGATGCCCAATGTCAGCACCCCCGCCGCCAGTGAGATGGCACCGAGATAGATCAGGTTCACCGCGCCGTTCGGCCTGGTCGCGCGCGGCGGAGCGACCGAAAAGAAGAATCCCATCGGCATGAGGATCGCGGCGAGCGGCACGCCGAACCGCGCCAGCAGGTTCCAGCCGCCGGTGAGCGAAGTGGCATCGGCCATTATCTGACAGATCAGGGAAAGAATCACCAGCACGCCCGCGTGCGCATGTCCGGCGCGGAAGAAATTCTGCCGCAGCGGATTCTCCATGTAGCCCGACTGATCGCTCCCCATCAGCGAACGGAGCAGGAAGTAGCCGCCGTACTGGATGGTGGGAATGGTGATGAGCAGGATGCCGCAGGTGACGCGGGCGGAGTGACTGAATGACAGTGGCATGTCGGCTCCCGGGAATCCTTTCAGGCGGGCCGTTCACGCGGCGCGCGGACTCATGCCGCGGTGGCTCACGCCATCGTAACGGACCCGGCCACGACCGGACCGCAACGTGGGCGGCGAGACTATACTGCTCCTCTTCCGGGGCCACCAGTGCAGGCCCCCACGTGTGACGGAGGGTGTCGGATGGAACCCGCGACGGGTGATGGCATCGTCAACAGGACTGCTGCCGGGCCGGTCGACGAAGTGGTGACGAAGATCGAGGCGTTGCTCAACGCCAGGGGCGTGACGCTCTTCGCGGTCGTCGATCACAGCGGCGAGGCCGCTCGGGCAGGCCTCACGATGCGCCCCACCAAGCTGCTGATCTTCGGCAACCCGAAGGCCGGAACACCGCTCATGGTGTCGCGACCCGGTATTGCGCTCGATCTGCCGCTCAAGTTGCTTGTCTGGGAAGACACGGATGGCAGGACCTGGATCACGTACAATGCGCCGGCCTTCGTCGCCGCGCGGCACGCGCTCCCGGCCGGACTGGTGGCACCATTGGCGGCGGTCGAGGCGATCGCGAACGCGGTGTGAGGCGCGGGCCGCTCTCACGGGGATACCACTCGGCTCATCGGGGCAACGCTGATGCCGTCGCCGCTCGATCCGTTCATCCCCGAGCCCCAGGCGCGGGAGTACTTCGCGATCGGCGTCGCTGCGCCGGCCGGCGTGGTGTTCGACACCGCGCGCAACTTCGACATTCAATCGGTTCGATTCGTCGCCGCCATCTTCGCGTTGCGGGAGAAGCTGATGGGCGCGCATCCGCCGCCGCGTGTTCCGAAGGGGTTCATCGACGAGATGAAAGACCTGGGATGGGGCACGCTGGAGGATCAAGCCAGCAAGCGCTTCATTGCGGGTGCCGTCTGCCAGCCTTGGGTGGCCGACGTGGTCTTTCATCCGGTGGCCCGGGAGCAGTTCCGGTCTTTCACCGAGCCGGGTTGGGTCAAGATCGCGTGGTCAATCGAGGTGACCGCGGTCGACGGCGGGTACTCCCGCCTCGCCACCGAGACGAGGGCAGTGGCAACGGATGAGTCGTCGAAGGTGAAGTTCGCCAGGTACTGGCGATGGGCGCGGTTCGGCATCCTGCCGATCCGCTGGTTGTTGCTGCCGGCGGTCAGGCGAAAGGCGGAACGATATGTTTCCGATCAACGGTTACATGCCGATCGGTCAACGCCCAGGGAATGATGTGACAGCACGCCACGGAGAACAATCATGAAGCGAATCTCCCGCCGGGCATTCGACCTGGCCGCACCCGGCCTGCCATTGGTCATGCTTGCCGGGATCGTCGGGCTCGACGCGCTCTTTCATGTTGCCACGGTCGTCGGTGCCACCTTGGTGGCAAGCGGCATGGGCTTGTCGCTTCTCGGCCTGGCCCTGCTGACTGGCCCGATGGGCAACACGCCCTCGCCGGCACCCATCTGGAAGCGACATCTCCCCTGGGGAATCGGCATCGTGGCAATCGGCCTGATCCTGCCACTCTTCCACGTACAGTACTGGGGCGCGGGGCTCATCTTCCTGGGCGCACTCTATGTCGCCGCGAGCCTCGTCAGCGCCGCGCGGCGCCAGTCGCTGCGGTAAACGACGTCGCGCGGTCCGAGGGCGCCGCTCTCACGCCCGCCGTCTGCCGTGGCGCGAGCCGGGGCCATACAGTCGCCGGCGCACGACACCGAGCCACTCGAGGCGCGCTTCGAGTTGCAGCCTGCTTCCGACCGTCGCCAGGTAGTCCAGCACCGCCATGTCCTTCGATCGTTCTTCGGCGCGCAGTTCCTGTATCATCATTCGTGTGAGTGATTCGGCGAGGGCGAGGAATTCTCGCCGCTCGGCGTCCGTCGCCACCTGGTCGAGAAAGCACGCCCGGGTGCGGATCGGATCCGGTGTCGCCGCCGCCATCGGCCGGTCGAGGTTCATGATCCAGCCCTGCACCGCCCGTTGCCCCAGCGCGGTGAGCACCAGGTCGCGGCGACCACGTTGGTCCCCCGAGCGCTTCGTGGCGCGCACATGCCCGGTCGCGAGCAGGCGCTCGATCACCGGATAGATCGACCCGGCGCTGGCACTCCACGCCGTGGTCTTCGAGCGCGCGAATTCGCTCCGCACCCGGTAGGTGGAACACGGTTGATGCTGCCGGATCACTCCCAGCGTGCAATTCTCCAGTTCGGTGAGTGGATCGGCAGGCATGGCGGCGGCACCTCGGTGCGGGATTGCCGACATAGTACGAAACGTACTATACTGCGCTGAAGCGCTTCGCGGTAGCGGCTCCGCATCGGTGCCGCGATGCCGCGCGGGCACATCACGGGAGCGGCGGTGACACACCGGGTGTGGCTGGCAACGGGAACGATCCTGACGTCCGCCGTGAGCGTGATGCCGGGGCGCGCGGCGCCACATGGGCGTCGCGATGCCTGCATCGGCCTTGCCGGTGGAGCGGCGGCCGGTACGCGTCGTGGCCGATTGCACGTTGCCCCGGCGACGGTCGCCCCCGGCTTTCCGGTGACCGTCACCGTGACCGGGTTGGGGGCGGGGCAGGAGGCGACGATCCACGCGTTGTCGGCGGTGCCTGACGATTCCGGGCGGCCCGAACCGTATTACGCCAGTGCGACGTTTCGCGCGGACAGCCAAGGCAGGCTCGGACTCGCGACGTCGTCGGCGGTCTCCGGCACCTATCACGGCGTCGACGCGCGGGGCCTCTTCTGGTCGGCTCGCCGCGTCAGCTCGGACTCCGGCGCACGGGCTGTGTCGCGGCGACTTGGCGCTGCATCCGTCGATCGCACTTCCGGCCGCGTGACGCTCGTGCTCGAGGCCGCGGGCGTAGTCGACGACTGCGCCGAGATCACGTTCCAGCGCAGTAAACCATCGACGACGCGGATCGACGTTCGCGCCCGGGGCATCGTGGGCGTCTTCTACTCCGAACGCGGCGCACGGTACCGTCCGACGGTAGTCGTGCTGGGCGGCAGCGAAGGCGGACTCGATGTCGCCGACTGGATCGGTCCCCGGCTGGTTGCGCGTGGCTATGCGGTGTTCGGCCTGGAATACGTCAGTCCGCCAGGACAATCGACCACCGGCGTCGCGGCATCGATCGACCGCATCCCCGTCGAGTTGTTCGACAGCGTTCGGACGTGGCTGGCACTGCGGCCCGAGGTGGCGATCGATCGCGTGGCCGTGCTGGGGTATTCCAAGGGTGGCGAGCTCGCCCTGGTGCTGGCGTCGATGGACCGCTGGATCCGCGCTGTCGTGGCCTACGCGCCGAGTGATGTGGTATGGCAGGGAATCACGTATCGCGCCGACACCGTGCCGCATTCGTCGTGGACACGCGACGGACGTGACCTGCCGTTTATCCCCACAACAGGGACTCGTGAGGCCATCGGGCGCGGGCGTCGGGACGGTACACCGATCCTTCTCGCGCCGGTCGCCCGGGCAAATCTCGCCGCCGCGTCGCTGGTCGAATTGCGCGCCGCCGCAATTCCGTTGGAACGCAGTGACGCCGCCCTGTTGTTGTTCGGGGGTGCCGACGATCAACTCTGGGATTCCGGGGCCAGCGTCGCGCGCCTCGCGGCGCGACTCCAGGCTGTCCGGTATGCTCATTTCTATCGAGGCATGGTGTATCCGGGCGCCGGCCACGCGCTCGTCGGCACCGGCTGGCAACCGACGACAACCGATAATGACGACCAATTCCGGAATGGTGGAACCGCCGAGGCCGACGCGCACGCCCAGCGGGATTCGTGGGCGGCGGTCATGGCGTTTCTCGATCAGCAACTCCACCGCTGAACTTGTCACCGCGACCTGTATTCCCCTGGAGCGACGCATGAAACGTGTTCTCTTCCGCCTGCTGGCCGGCGCGACCGTAATGGTGCCATGCGCCGCCGCGGCGCAGTCGAATGCGATCGACTCGGCGTTCGCTGCGTGTGCCGCGCGGGATACGTCGACGATGTGGCAGCGCGTCTCCAGCGAGTGGTCGGCGGATACCGGCAAGTGGACCAACGACTCGCTGCGCCAGGCGCTGATTGCGCTGGGCAAAGCCGATCAGGCAACGCGAACCGTCACCGATTTTGGCGATTCGGTGCAGGATCCCGCCTTCGTGCGCCACATGAACCGGAGCGATTCCGCCAATGCCTCGGCCCTGATGGCGATCGTGAACCGCGTGGGCTGGCCCACGCGGTCGATGGTCGGCGTCGAAGGGAGCGAGGCGGCGTTCCTGATTGCGCAGCACAACACTCCGATCCAGCACCAGGTGTTGCGGTTGATGCAGGCGGCGCCGCCGGGCCAGGTGTCTCCGGTCGACCTCGCGATGCTCGACGACCGGGTGCAGGTCTCCGACGGCAAGTCCCAGCGCTTTGGCACGCAGATCTCGATGACCGGGAACGGCCCCGCGAAGTTCGATTCGATCGCGGACGTGGCGCACCTCGATCAGCGCCGAGCGGCGGCCGGGCTCCCGCCGATTCCGGTGTACATTTGCATGATGCGGGTGTACAGCGGGCGCGAGATCGTCGATCCGCGCGGCGGCGGTCACTAGCGGTGTCGGTTGCTGCCCGATCGCGGACACGGTCCGAATTGCTGGTGCGATGATCCTGGACGTGATTGTCGTCATCGTCCAGGTCGCGATTGGCGTTGCGGCAATCTACTTCTTCGTCAAGCTGCGCTACGGATCGCGGAGCATTGCGTGGACGTTCAGTTCGCCTGCAGATCGCGCCCAGATCCTGCGGGCCGAGGCGATCGTCCGCCGCGGGAGACTCGTGGTCTCGGTGCCGGTCTTCGTGACCGCGTTCGCGTTGGTGCGTGTCACTCATCACGTGTCGGGAACGCGCGGCATCATCATTCTCTGGGCGGGTTGCGTGCTGGCGACGATGGCCTGGCACTCGTTCGGCGTGCGCCGCTGGTGGCGGTGGGCCGGTCGGCAGGGGATCGAACCGTCGTTGATCGCGGATCTCGCCGAAGACGTGGGGTTGATATGGCGGCAGACGACGTGGTTCGGCCGCCGACAGCGCAGCACGTGGATGGGTTTGGGTGACGATTTCGAGAAGCAACGGTTGAGGTAGGGGGAATACATGCAACGCTTGTTCGGCGTCGCCTTCGTCATCGCTGTCGGCGTCTCGGCCGTGCACGGCGGGGTGGCGCAGAGCACGGTGAGGCCGCCGTCGATTCCGCTCTGGTCCGGCCCCGCACCCGGAGCGACCGGCACCGATTCCACCGACATCCCCGCCATTGCCGTCTATCAGCCTCCCGCCGGTATGGCGACCGGTGCCGCGATCGTCATCTGTCCGGGCGGCGCGTATGCGGCGCTGGCGGACCACGAGGGCCACGCGATCGCGGTCTGGCTCAACACCATCGGCGTTACCGGCATCGTGCTCCGGTACCGTCTCGGGCCGAAGTACCACTACCCGGCACAGTTCCAGGACGTGGCCCGTGCCATGCGTACGGTGCGGGCGCGCGCGACGGAATGGGGGATCGATTCCGGCCGGATCGGTGTGATGGGATTCTCCGCGGGAGGGCATCTCGCCGCGACGATCGCGACGCATTTCGACGCTGGTAGTCCGTCGGCGACCGATCCGGTCGAGCGCGAGAGTAGTCGTCCAGCCATCGCCGTGCTCGCGTATCCGGTCATCTCGATGGAAGACGGCGTCACGCACGCCGGGTCGAAACGCAACTTGCTCGGCGACGCGCCATCACCGGAACTCGTGGCCAGTCTCTCGAATGAGACGCAGGTCACGTCGCGAACGCCGCCCACTTTCCTTTTCGCCACCGCCGATGATCCGGTGGTGCCGGTCGAGAACAGTCTCCGATTCGCCGACGCGCTGCGCGCGGCCAAGGTGCCATTCGAATTGCACATTTTCGAGCATGGGCCCCACGGCGTGGGCCTGGCCGTCGGCAATCCGGCACTCAGCCAGTGGACGATGCTGCTCCTGACGTGGCTCCGGGCCCGCGGCTTCGCGAATTAGCCGCGGCGCTGGCCGGCCGGATCCGGACTGCCTCAAGTGGAAGCGGCAGAATGCCGTGGTCGGCCATACATTTGCGTCTCAGCCGGAGTCGACCATGTCCGTACCCGCGATCGCGTCCGACGATCTGCACGATGCCGCCGAGATTGCCGCGGCGTTTCTTCGTTTCATCGAGAAGGCGGCGCATCCGTTTCCGGGTCATACGCCGAAGGGGGACCCGGTCCTCGGTCGGGATGTGTATCACTTCGTTCCCGGTCCGCGCGTCCTCCGGGACAAAGTGGCGGACTATCTCGCCATGCTTCCCGGGCCGGCAATCCTGGCGCCTACCACCACACGCGGGATGATTGCCGTCATGCTCGTCGCCGAGCTTTCCGGCCAACGTCGCGTCTCGGCGCAGCATTCGATGACCAATCAGTCGGCGTCACTGCCAGGCATCGACCAGGCCCCGGACTCGGCACGGGTGCTACTGGAATTCGACGGCGAGACGCATCTGTTCAGCATGGGCGCGGTGCGGCTCTGGGCCGAGCGCTTCGGAATCCTGGTCGGGTGGAACGTGGGTCCGCACGCGGAGCCGGAGCGGGCGGAATGGCGATTCATGCTGTTCGGCTACCATGACGACAAGGCAAGGTGAGCGCGCCGATGAAGATCGCAATCGCTTCCGACCACGCCGGCTTCGACTACAAGACGCTGATCATCCGGCATCTCGCGGACCTCGGCCACGAGGTGGTCGATTTCGGCACGTCGTCGACGGTGCCGGTCGACTATCCCGATTTCATCCACCCCGCCGCGGCTGCTGTCGCCAATGGCCAGTGTGAGCGCGGGATCGTGCTCGGTGGTTCGGGCAACGGCGAGGCGATGACCGCCAACCGGCATCACGGCGTCCGCTGCGCGTTGTGCTGGAACGAGGAGTCGGCGCGGCTGGGCAGGGCCCACAACGATGCCAACGCGCTGTCGCTGGGTGCGCGGATGATGCCCGCGGAACTCGCGCTTCGATTGGTGGATATCTGGCTCACCACGCCGTT
Source organism: uncultured Gemmatimonadales bacterium (assembly GCA_963697065.1). Lineage (GTDB taxonomy): Bacteria > Gemmatimonadota > Gemmatimonadetes > Gemmatimonadales > GWC2-71-9 > Palsa-1233. The sequence goes on along the minus strand of CAVOMQ010000001.1, from coordinate 339,436 downwards.
CGAGGGCGGCCGCCACGTGGCGAGAATCGCCAAGATCGACCAGTAATCCACGGTCGCGCCGTCGCGATTCCGGGCCGTCGCGGGCGGTGATCCGGCTTGCTCCCGTTGCAGATTGGTGCTAGCATCATCTCCCCATCGGCGAGGACCAGTCGAACCGCCGCATGGCGGGCGGGAGCGCCGCGGAAGGGTGACATGTTCCGGACATCGGGCGAATCGGCGCTGCTCTTCGACTTCGGCGGCACTCTGGACGCTGACGGCCAGCCGTGGGTCGACCGGTTCTTCCAGCTGTATGTCGCCTCCGGCGGCCATGCCACTCCGGCAGGATTCCGCCGGGTGTTTGCCCGAACCGACGCGGCGCTGGCAATTCTCCCTGGCATCGAGACGTTCGACTATACCCGCACGGTCACCGCGCAGGCGCGGCTGCTTGCCGATCTTCTTCCCGATGACCGTGATCTCGATTGGGACGATCTGGGACGCCAGGTGACCCGGGACGCCTGCCGGGCGTCAGCGAGGAATCGCGATATGCTGGCGGTGCTTTCCGGTCGCCATCCGTTGGGTGTCGTCTCGAATTTCCAGGGGAACCTCCACCGCTGCCTCGAGGAACTCGGGCTTCTCGACCTGTTCACTGTCGTCACCGACTCGGGCCGGGTGGGGATCCGCAAGCCGGACCCGGCGATCTTCCGTTCGACTCTGGCGGGTCTGAGCGCCGACGCGAACGAGAGCTGGATGATCGGCGACAGCCCGATATCGGATATCGAGCCCGCGTCCGCGCTGGGCATGCTGACCTGCTGGATTGCGCCGGAGGATCGCAGCGACGGGTTGCCGGCCGTGCTGCCGACGGCGCGGGTGGCGCGGCTGATCGACCTGCCAGTGGCGCTGGACGCGGCGTGCAGGCACTGATCCTCGCCGGCGGCGACGGATCCCGCCTCGCCGCCGGCGGCGTCTCGACCCCGAAGCCACTGGTGCCAGTGCATGGCGTGCCGCAACTGGCTCGCCTTGCGGCTGGCTGCCGGCGGAGCGGATGCGAATCGATTACCTGCGTGGTGCGGGCCGACCTGGCGCTGGCCGTCGCCGCGATCGCCGCCGATGCGGGAGTACACGTCGTTCCGGTCCGCACGCCGACCTCGCTGCATTCACTTCAGGCCGGGCTCGTCACCATGGCGCCAGGGCCGGTATTCTGTGTGCTGGTCGACACCGTGATGACCGATGCCGACTGGGATGCCGTACAGACCGCGGCGATCGCGCGTCTGTCCGGGGTCGATGCCGTCGTCGCGACCACGTCGTTCATTCGCGACGAGCAGCCGTTGTGGGCGGACGTCGCCGCCGACGGGATGGTTCGGGCGTTCGGAAAGCGCGGCGGCGTCCCGGCGGTCACCGGCGGTGCATATTGGTTCGGGACACGCGCACGCGACATGGTGGCGCCCGTCGTTGCCGCCGGAACCCAGCGACTCAGGGGTTATCTGGCCGCACTGGTGGAGAGCGGCGCCGCGGTCGCCGCCGTCGACGTCGCCCGGATCATCGACGTGGATACCCGCGACGATCTGGCCGACGCGGACGCGATGTTCCTCGCGGCCGGCGCATGACGATGCGGGCAGTCGCCATCTATCGCAGCGCGAGCTACTCCCCGGGGCGCCATCGCTCCAACGACGCAGCCATCATGGATGCCGCGGTAACGCGTCTTGCGCACCGGGGCTGGCGCGTCGAGCGGCTGGGCGAGACGGACGTCGAAGCCGGGATCGTACCTCTCGCGGAGCTCTATCTCAACATGTGCCAGGGCCCGAGCGCCTCCGAAGCGTTGCTCGAGCTCGAGCGCCGCGGCGCATGGATGATCAATCGTCCCAGTAGCGTGCTCCGATGCCACCGTCACCGCCTGGTTCCGCTGCTGTTGGGTGCCGGCCTCCCGTTCCCGCGGACCATCGTCGACTCGCCCCGAGTGCTGCACGGCGCTGCCGACTCGCTCGAGGGCGAATACCTCTGGGTGAAGCGTGGCGACGTTCATGCCCAGGAACCGGCCGATGTGGTCCGGATCGATCGCGGGCACCTGGCCGAGGCGCTGCGTGCGTTCGCGCATCGCGGCATCCGGCAGGTGGCAATTCAGGAGCATGCCCCGGGACGCATCGTGAAGTTCTATGGTGTCGGCGACGGACAGCTCTTCCACGCGTTCTTCGAAGACGGTGCACCGCTGGCATCGGCGTTGCCGTTTCACGCGACCTTGCGCGATCTGGCGTTCGCGGCGGCTCACGCCGTCGGCCTCGGCGTGTTCGGCGGCGATGCCGCCCTCGGCCCCGGTGGCGCGCCGGTCCTGATCGATGTCAACGACTGGCCTTCCTTCGCCCCGATCCGGGAGGCCGCGGCCGGCGCCATCGCGAGTCTGGCGGAGTCGGTGGCCACTTCCAGGAGTATCCGATGACCACCCTCGGCGAACCGGTGCCGATGACGGTGCCTGGTCCCCGTTCCATTGCCGCGTTCGAAGCCGAGGCCGCCTTCGCGGCCCCGGGCACGCAGAGCGTCGCGCTCTTCAGCCGCCTGGCGCTCGACCGGGGCGAGGGCGCGATCCTCTGGGATGTCGACGGCAACCGCTACATCGACCTGATGGCCGGCGTCTGCGTGGCGAGTCTCGGCTACGGGCATCCGCGATACGTTGCGGCATTGCAGCAGCAAGTGGCGCGTCTTCACGTCGGGAGCTTCACGACCACCCACCGGGCCGAGTTGGTGCAATTGATTGCCAGCATCACGCCGGGAGACCTCAACCGGACCCAGTTCTATTCGAGTGGCGCGGAAGCGGTCGAAGCGGCGATCCGGCTCGCCAAGTCGCACACGGGGAAGACCGAAATCGTCGCCTTCTGGGGCGGATATCACGGCAAGACGGGGGGCGTACTGCCGCTGCTCGGCGGCACGTTCAAGCACCAGCTCGGTCCCTTGATGCCGGGTTGTTATCTCTCGCCGTACCCGAGTCTGTCGCGTGATGCCTTCGATTCCGGATCGCCGGAGGAATGCCTCGACCGGGCCATGGCATTCCTGCGTCGCAAGATCCTGCTTGAGACGACCAACGACGTGGCGGCGATCATCGTCGAGCCGGTGCAAGGCACGGCGGGGAACGTCGTGCCGTCACCGGGATTCCTGCGGGTGCTGAAGGAGTACGCCCACGAGATCGGTGCCGTGCTCATCGCCGACGAAATGATCACCGGCTTCGGCCGTACCGGCCTGATGTTCGGCTGTAACGCCGACGGCATCGTGCCGGATATCATGACGGTCGGGAAAGCATTCGGCGGCGGCTTTCCGATGAGCGGCGTGATCGCGACCGAACGGATCGCATTCGCCCGTCCGTGGGCCAACCCCAGCGGCAGTTCCTCGAGTTATGGCGGGAATCCGCTCGCCGCCGCGGCGGCACTCGCCGCCATACGCATCACCATCGACGACGACCTCCCGGGCCGCGCGCGCCGCGTCGGCGACCGGATGCTGGCGGTGATGCGCAGCTGGGAAGGGAGTATCCCCATTGTCCGCGACGTTCGTGGCCGCGGGTTGATGCTTGGGTTCGACCTGGTGCATCCCGACACCGGTGCGTTGCTCGACAAGGGCACGACGCGGCGGATCTTCGATGCGCTGCTTGCGCGGGGCGTGCTGGCGATGGTGTACTCGCCTGAAGTACGAATCAATCCGCCGCTGGTCATCGAGGAGGCGGAAGCGCTCGAGGGCGTGGCCATTCTCGAAGACGTGCTGCGCCATGCGAGCGACCAGCTTGCTCGATAAGGGGGAGGCAGTCGAAGAATGGATCGATCGGCGCTTCTTCCGGCCGATCGGGTTTCGTATCGCCCGGTGGCTCCGGCCGACGCCGATCACCGCCGATCAGGTCACCATCGTCTGCCTCGGACTCGGCCTGGCAGCAGGCCGGCTCTGCTTCTATCCCGGCATCCGCCGCAATCTCGCCGGCGTGATCCTGTTCGTCGTTTCCGACATCTTCGACAGCGCCGACGGCCAGCTGGCCCGCCTCCGCGGCCGCTCCACGCGCCTGGGGCGCGCGCTCGACGGCATCGCGGACACGATCCGGTTCCTCAACCTCTATGTGCAGCTCGCCGCGCGGGCCATCGTGGCGGGGGCGGCATGGTGGCTGGTCGTGCCACTCGGGATCGCCGCGGCCATCTCCCACAGCATGCAGAGCAGCGCCGCCGACTTCATCCGCCAGGCGTATCTCTTCCTGGCCGAGGGCCGCGGCGAACTCGACCTTCCCGGAGACATCGAGGATCGTGCCGACGCCGGCCTCGGCGCGCGACTGCAGCTGGCGGTCTACCGCTACTACGTCGCGCGGCAGGCCCGCCAGTTTCCCGTGACGGTCGCCCTGGTGCGCGAGGTCCGCCGGACGGGGAAGCGCGCCGAACTGGCGGCGGTGTGGGCACGCGAACAGGCGCCGGTGGTTCGACGCTGTGCGTGGATCGGACAGAACATCCGGTTCGCATTGCTGCTGGTGCTGCTCGTGCCGGCCGGCCCACTCCTCTTCCTCGGCGTGACCGTGGTTCCGATGTCGCTCGCTGCGGTGTTGCTGGCCTCGAAGCACGAGCGGAATGCGGCGCGGCAGGTGGCCATCGAATCCGCGCACTGGGCGACGGCGGCGTGACGGCGATGCATCGTGGCATCATCGTCGGCGCCGGTGGAGTCGCACGACTGGCCCACATACCGGCGTACCGCATGTCGGGTTCGGCCGGGACGCGGCTCGAACTCGTCGCCGCGATCGACGCGATGCTGCCGGCATCGGAGGTGGAAGGCCTCCCGGTCCGGCGTGGACTCGACGCGCTCGAGGAATTTTCGCCGATCGATTTCGTGGACATCTGCACGCCGACCGCCACGCACCAGGCGCTCACCGCCGAGGCTCTCGAGCGCGGCATCCACGTCTTCTGCGAAAAGCCGGTCGCGATCGGTCATACCGATGCCAGCAGGCTGACCGCCGTCGCACGGCGCGCCGGTCGCGTCCTGTTTCCGTGTCATCAGTATCGCGAGAATCCCGCGTGGCGCGTCATGCGGGGCTGGCTGGACGCCGGCGCGATCGGCCGGTGGCATCTGGCGGAATTCAACGTCTACCGGCCCGAGGCCGACCGTGGTGCCGCGGGCGGAGCGGCGCCCTGGCGCGGTCGCAGGACGCAGAGCCTCGGCGGCGTGCTCCTCGATCATGGCACGCACCTGATCTATCTGTTGCTCGACGTGGCGGGAATGCCCCGTCACGTTCAGGCGCACCTGGCGCGCCTGCAGCACGCGTATGACGTCGAAGACACCGCACATGTGCTGTTCGATTGGGGTGACCGGATGGCCGCACTCAACCTGACATGGGCGGGCGGACACCGCGAGAACCGCGTCAAGTTCGTCGGGGACCGTGGATCGATCGATTGGATCGCGGGCATCGTGACGCGCACCGATCGCTCGGGGACCCAAGAGACGATCGATTTTTCCGCCGAGCTCGACAAGCGGTCGTATGCCGGCTGGGTTCATCGCGTGCTCACGCCGTTCGCCGACGCGATCGATGGTGGCGATCGGGAAGCGCCGCTCCGCGAAATCGAACAGGTGGCCAGCGTTCTCGAGGCGGCGTATCAGTCGGCCGAATCGGGATGCCGCGTGGCGCTCCGGAGCTCGACACCGCCGTGAGCGTACCGCGCAGGCCCCGGCGCGGATGGAGGTGCCGCCGCCGATTCCGCTCCACGCCGGTCCGGCCAGCATGACCGCCGGTGTCTCGCCGCTCGCCGCCTGGGAGAGCTTCTACGTCATCGTCGGGTCATCGGCCGGAGCGCTGACCGGTCTGCAGTTCGTCGTCATGGCGCTCAATCAGGATTCCCGGCGTCGACCAAAGTCCGACGCCAGCGTGATGGCGTTCGGCACCCCCACGGTCGTGCATTTCTGTGCCGTGTTGCTCCTGGCGGCAGTGCTGAGCGCCCCGTGGCCGTCGATCGACTCGGCCGCGCTGGCATTGCTCGCGTGCGGCGGCGCCGGTCTGATCTACGTCGCCGTTGTGATTCGTCGGGCGCGCCGGCAGCGGGATTACGTCCCGGTCTTCGAAGACTGGCTCTGGCACACGGTGTTTCCGGTTGTCGGATATCTGCTCGAGACCGTGGCGGCGCTGCTCCTGCCGGGCCGCACCGCACCGGCACTGTTCGGACTGGGAGCGGCGGCGCTGCTGCTGATCTTCACCGGGATCCACAACGCCTGGGATGCCGCGGTGTATATCGCGCTCGGCACGTTGCCCGACACCGATCCGGCGAGAGGTGACGACCCCGAACGCGCCACTTGATGCGGTCCAGCGGCCCTGATCGTTCGGCCGGGCGTTCAGATCGACCGGAACTGCTGGGAATAGCTCGCGGTGGATGGCTCCACCGCGGCGTCGCCGTCGCCGTCATCCAGCGCTCCATGGTCACGCGCCCACTGGACAAACCCCGGAGGGGCGTGCCGGATTCCGGCGATGCTGCAATAACTGATCGACGTGATCCGTTCCCAGCCGACAACATCCTGGAGATCGGTATCACGAAGATCGGCGGCGCCGAGGGATGCTCCGGCCAGGTTGGCGCCCTTCAGGAACGCGCCGTGCAGCGAGGCTCCCGAGAGGTCGACATTCTCGAGGTCCGCCCCCTCGAGCGACGTTCCGGAGAGATCGGCACCGATGAGACGGGTTCCGCGGAACGTGGCGCTCCGCAGCGCCGCGCCTTTCAGGACCACCTTTTCCAGCCAGGCGCCGTCGAGATTGACTCCCGCCAGGGACACATCGTTCGCCACCAGATCCTGCAGGGCGTCGATACGGCCGCCGCTGCCGCCCTTGCCGTGCGCGCTGTTGACCACCTGCCACGCTTGGTAGTTCGCCGCTTTGCGGGCCAGGGCGGCGGATCGCGCTTCTGCGTCGCGGCGCTCGGCGCGGGAAAGCCAGAGCTGCGTGAGGCCCACGAGGATGCCGACGCCCTCGACGACCTTGACGAGATTTGCGAGGATCGCGAGGTAGCCGACCGCGCCACCCTGTGACGTCGAGGCAGCCTGGGGGAGACGCAGCATGTTGGCGAGCGATTCGGCGAGCATGCGGGAGGTCGGATCGGGTTCAGTGAGTCGGGACTGGCGCCAATATCCGTGGTCACTGTCACGACTCGGTCACAGTCGTGCGCTGCGGCGCGGGGAGGATCCCGCCTGATACCTTGACATCCGACAATACCCAACGGTTTCTTGTTGTCGAACGTCAAAGTATCAGGAGGCCTTGTTCGCCATGGCAAACCGCGCCGATCTGCTTCAGGGCACGCTCGACCTGCTGGTCCTGAAAGCGCTGTTGCTGGGCCCCTCGCACGGCTGGGCGATCTCGAAACGGATCCGCCACCTCTCCCATGACGTCCTCGAGGTGGGACAGGGGAGTCTCTACCCGGCGCTCTACCGCCTCGAAGATCAGGGGTGGATCAGCGCCGAGTGGGGCACCAGCCCCGAGGGGCGGCGGGCAAAGATCTACACGCTCACGCCCGATGGCCGGAAGCAGCTCGCCGCCGAGCGGTCGGCGTGGCGGCTGTTCTCGGCGGCGGTGGATCGGGTGTTGCACGCCAGCTGACCGGAGGGAGCGATGGGAGACTGGACCCGGCGAATGCGCCGTCGCCTGCGGGCGCTCTTCCACGGTGATGTTGTCGACCGTGAGCTGCAGGACGAGATCCGGCTGCACGTCGACCTGGAAGCGGAGGAGCTGATGCGGAACGAAGGGTTGCCGCCGGACGAAGCGCGGCGTCGCGCGATGGTGGTGTTCGGCGGTGTGACGCGGACCCAGGATGAACATCATGACGTGCGCGGCGTCCGCTGGTTCGAGCGTCGCGCCCAGGACATCCGGTATGCGGTGCGAGGGTTGAAGAATCGCCCGGGGTTCACGGTGGCTGTTGTGCTGACGCTGGCGCTGGGAATCGGGGCCAACGCGGCAATGTTTTCCATAGTCGACCGGCTCCTGTTCCGCGCACCGCCGCTGATGCACGACGCCAGCCGCGCGCACCGCGTCTATCTCGGCACGACGTGGCGCGGTCATGTGGACGAGAACGATTACGTCCCATACGCCCGCTTCACCGACCTCACCCGTGACACCAAGTCATTCGATCGTACGGCGCTCTTTACCGAGCAGCAGCTGGCGATCGGCACGGGAACCGATGCGCGCGAGATGCAGGTGGGCGTGACCACCGCCGGCTTCTTCGGATTCTTCGACGCACCGCCGGCGTTGGGGCGCTACTTCACTACGGCCGAGGACTCGCCGCCCAGCGGCACGGCGGTGGTGGTGCTGAGCTATGGCTACTGGGAGACGCGGTACGGCGGCCGGCGCGACGTCGTCGGTCAGCTGCTGCAGATCGGCGCCAGGCGGTACACCATCATCGGTGTCGCCGCGCGGGGATTCGTCGGGATGTGGCCCGACACACCGCCCGTGGCCTTCGTGCCCGCCGCGGCGCGGGCGGGAGATCGCAACTCCTTCTCCATCCCTGGTGAGACCTGGTGGGGCACCTACCACTGGACCTGGGCGCAGATCATGGTCGAGCGGAAGCCGGGTGTGAGTATCGCGCAGGCCGATGCGGATCTCTCGCAGGCCTTTGTCCGGAGCTATCGGAACGAACTGGTCTCGAGCCCGGATCAGCAGCCGCTCGACATTGCCAAACCGCACGCGTTCGCCGGGTCGATCCTGAGCAACCGTGGGCCGCAGGAATCGAATCTGGCCAAGGTGGCCACCTGGATCGGTGGCGTGGCGCTGATCGTCTGGCTGATCGCGTGTGCCAATGTCGCCAATCTCCTGCTGGCCCGGGCGCTGCAGCGTCGCCGGGAAATCGCGGTGCGGCTGGCACTCGGCGTCAGCAGGGCGCGGCTGGCGGCACAGCTCCTGACCGAGAGCATCCTGCTGGCACTGCTCGGCGGTGTCGCCGGCGTCGTGATTGCGCAGTGGGGCGGCGCCGTCCTCCGGGCGGCGTTCCTTGCGCCCACGTCCACCGCGACGGTGGTCACCGATCCGCGGACGCTGATGTACGCCGGCGCCGCGGCGCTCGTCGCCGGTCTCTTTGCCGGTCTGGCGCCGTTGCTGCAGACCCGCCGCGCCGATCTCAATCGTGATCTGCGCGAGGGCGTGCGCGAGGGGACCTATCAGCGATCGCCGCTTCGCGCCGCGTTGCTGATCATGCAGGGCACGCTGTCGGTGGTGCTGCTGGTCGGCGCCGGGCTTTTCGTGCGCAGCCTGTCGCACGTCAAGGCGGTCCCGCTCGGCTACCAGCCCGATCGCGCGTTGCTGGTGGAGACCAACATGCGCGGAACCGCGCTGGACAGTGCGCAAAGCGTGGTGTTGTTGCAGCAGCTGCACGCTGCCGCGAAGGCCATTCCGGGTGTGTCGAATGCGGCGCGCCAGCTCACCATGCCGTTCTGGGACACCTGGAGTCTCGGCCTCTTCGTGGCGGGAATCGATTCGGTGGACAAGCTCGGCCAGTTCGATCTCGATGCGGTCTCGCCGGAGTACTTCGCGACCATGGGCACCCGGATCGTCGCGGGGCGCGGCATCGGCGTGGAAGACGCGGCCGGTGCGCCGCTGGCGATGGTGGTGAGCCAGGCCATGGCGCAGAAGCTCTGGCCGCACCAGGACGCCGTGGGACAGTGTGTCCGGATCAACAGCGATACCATGCCCTGCCACTACGTGGTCGGCGTCGCCGAAAACATCAAGAATGACCAACTTGGCGATGACCCCGGGCTGTTCTATTACCTCTCGGCGGCGCAGTTCCATCCCGATCAGGGCGGCCTCTTCCTGCGGGTGAGCGGGGACCCGCCCGCCATGACCGAACCGGTCCGGCGGGCGTTGCAGCGCCTCATGCCGGGTGCCTCGTACATCACGGTGACGCCAGTGCGGGACATCATCGGCGAGCAGACCGAGCCATGGCGCCTCGGAGCGTCGATGTTCGTGATCTTCGGGTTCCTGGCGCTGGTACTCGCCGCGATCGGGCTCTACAGCGTCATTGCCTTCAACGTCGGCCAGCGGCTGCACGAGATCGGCGTGCGCGTGGCCCTCGGCGCGTCGACGCGCGACATCCTGGGGCATGTGATGACGGGTGGTCTCAAGCTGGCCGTGACGGGCATCGCGCTCGGTGCCGTGATTGCGCTCGGGATGGGTCGGTGGATCGAGCCACTGCTCTTCGAGGAGGGGCCGCGCGACCCGGCGGTGTTCGCGTCGGTCGCGGCGGTGCTGCTGGCGGTGGCGGCGCTGGCGAGCTTCATCCCGGCGCGGCGTGCGGCGCGGGTCGATCCGATGCGGGCGTTGCGGACGGATTAAGGCCCGCTCGCTTGACGCATTCGAGGCCGGCGGTAGCTTCAGCACCTTCTGACCACGGGTACGCCCATGCCGCTCTCCCACGCGTTCCGGCACATCATCACCGCCGCCGCGTTGCTCACCTTCGTGCTTTCGGGATGTTCCCATCCGTCACTCGCGGGCCGCTGGGCGCCGCAGAGTGCCGAGCTCGGAGGCGTGGCCTTCCCGGTCGCGAGCTTCAACGGCGCCATGCTGGTGCTGACCGACACCAGTTACGACTTTGCGGGCGACAATGGGAGTTACATGCTCCTGTCCGCAACGACGCCCGCCGCCATGGACATTCACGGGTCCGCCGGGCCCAATGCCGGGCACACGATCCAGGCCATCTATCAGCTGGTCGATGATCAGCTCACCATCTGCTATCAGCTCGGCGCCGGTGCACGCCCGGGCGGTTTCACGTCGCCCAAAGGGTCTCAGGTGTTGCTGATCCACTACAAGCGCACGTCGTGACCGCGGGCACCGAGTGTCAATCCCGGTGACCGCCGACAAGGCGCGGCCGCTGTGGTGCTGCCCGCGATGCGGGCGCCGCTTCGCCAACCGGAATCAGTCCCACGCCTGCGGGCGGCATTCGTTGGCGGCGCATTTCCGTGGCAAGCCTCCGGAGATTCGCCGGTTGTTCAACGTCGTACTGATGGCAGTGCGGCGTTGTGGGCCAGTGACGGTGCTTCCGGAGAAGACGCGGATCGCCTTTCAGGTTCGGATGTCGTTCGCGCAGGTCACACCGAAACGGCGCTGGCTGGACGGGCACGTGGTGCTGGCGCGCCGCGTGGAACATCCCCGATTCCGCCGCATCGATACCATCTCCCGGCGCAACCACGTGCATCACTTCCGGTTGACGGAAGCGACCGACGTCGACGCCGTGTTCGCAGGGTGGCTTCGCGAGGCGTACCAGGTGGGCGCACAGCGTCATCTCGTGCGGCGTCGGGTGTCGGCCCCGGAAGACGTGCAGGGCTGATCCACCGCCGCCCCGGCGCGCGCGACGTGCCGACCGGATATAGAATTCTGCCGAACCCCCTGGTACTTCACCCGGATGGTCAAATGCGCACTCGACGGTTTCGAGGCGGAGGTCTTCTTCGCGCGGTGTGTCTCGGCGCGGCCCTGTTCACGCTGGCATCGACGGCATCGGCCCAGGTCCAGACGCCCGGTCGCGGCGGACGGGCCGCCGGCCGCGGTCGCGGCCGAGGGGCACCGGTCGACACGACACCGGTCGTGTCGGCCATCGCGACCATGGGTCATCTCGGCCCGATCATCAAGGACGGGATGCTGCAGCCGGTTGCGGAGTACGCCGACACGTCGACGTGGATCAAGCAGCGGGTCTGGGTGGAGACCGATTTCGACAGCGACCACGACGGCAAGCCCGACCGGATCCACGCCGACATCGTCCGCCCGGGCGCGGCCGCGAAGGCCGGACTCAGACTGCCGGTGATCATGCAGGCTTCTCCGTATCTTGGCCGCGGGCAGGGCAACGTCGACTGGAACGTCGAGCAGGAACTCGGCGCGCCGCCACCGCCGCGCACGCCGCCGCCGTATCGCGGACCGTGGGTCGACTCCATGCCGGTCGGGTCGCGCTACGCGCCGCAGTGGGTACCCCGTGGGCTGATCGCCGTCTCGGTCGAGCAGGCCGGCACCGGCCTCTCCACCGGTTGCCCCACTTCGGGCGATACCGCCGAACGGATCAGCGCCAGCTACGTCATCAAGTGGTTGAACGGAAAGGCGAGGGCGTATACCACCGTCGACGGGAACGAAGAGGTGAAGGCCACCGGCTGGACCAACGGCAAGGTGGGCATGTACGGCACGTCGTACGAGGGGGCGATGCCGATGGCGACGGCGACGACCGGTGTCCAGGGTCTCGAGGCCCTCATCCCGATTTCACCCAACACGTCCGACTATCGCTACTACCGCAGTTTCGGCCTGGTGCGCTCACCGGGCGGCTATCTCGGCGAAGACATCGACGTGCTCTACGACTTCGTCCACAGCGGACGGGTCCAACAGCGGTGTGACAGCATCTACCGCGACGGCGACTTTGCGCAGCACATGGACCGGGCGCATGGCGATTTCAGCGAGTTCTGGCGGGTGAGAGACCAGACGCAGTACATCAGGAACGTGCACGCCGCGGTGTTGTTCGCGCACGGATTCAACGATTGGAACGTGATGCCCGACAACACCATCCGGATGTGGGAGGCGCTCAAGAAGATCAACCCGAAGGCCAAGATCTACATGAGCCAGGGTGGGCACGGCGCGCCGCCGCCGGCCGACATCCAGAACGAGTGGTGGGCGCACTACCTGTATGGCGTCAACAACGGCGTCGACACGCTGCCGCGGGCGATGATCGTGCAGTCCGACGCGAATATTCCGACCGGCGGGGGGCGGGGCGCGCAGCCGTATCCGAAGTTCTACGCCGACTATCCGATCCCGGGGACGTTGCCGGTCACGGCGCATCTGCTGAAGGGCGGAACGGATGTGGGCGGGCTTTCGCTCGGTGCGACGAAGGATCAGGGCGTGGAAACGCTGACCGACGACTGGCACGTGACGCCGGCCGCGATGGCGCTGGCGCCGTCGTCGCCCAACCGGCTGGTCTATGCGCTGCCGGTGCTCAAGGACTCGATTCACATGTCGGGCTTCTCGGTCGTGACGCTCAAGCTCGCGGTGAGCAAGCCGGCGGCGAATCTGTCGGTGTATCTGGTGACGTTGCCCTACGATTCCACGCGCATCGGCAGCGCCGGGCAGGTGGGGATCGTGACCCGCGGCTGGGCCGACCCGCAGAATTACCAGTCGCTCACCGGTTCCGGGGACTTCGTGTCGGAGAAGCCCGGAGTGCCACTGGTGCCCGGAACGTTCTATACGTTGACATTCCCGTTGCAGCCCGACGACCAGATCATCAAGCCCGGACAGCAGTTGGCGCTGATGATTCTCTCCAGCGACAACGGCTTCACGCTGCACCCGACGCCGGGGACCCAGCTGATCGTCGACCTCGACGGCTCGGCGATCACCATGCCGGTGCTTGGCGGCAAGGCAGCGCTCGAGAAGGCGCTGGGCGGACAGTGACGGAGGCTGCGCCGCGACGATCGGCCGGGATCGGCCGGCCAGCGTCCGCTTGCCATGACCCGGCGCCGCTGCCACGTTTCGTGCCACCCGAGAGGAGTTGGCGATGAAGGACAAGAAGCTCGACAAGCTGGTGCGAAAAGCGTCGGGTCAGGCGCTGCAGAAGACGCGCAAGGGTCGCTTCATCGACCCGACGCTGCAGGCCACGCGGGGCGTCGAACCCGAACTCGACGAAGACCTGAAACAGCTCTTCAAGGACATGAAGCGGCGCGAGTTCTGATCGGAGCGGTCCCGCCCGGTTGACGGCCCGGTCGTGGCGCTTCTCGTCTTCCGCTGGCGCTGGTGATGCCAGCGGGTCAACGGCAAGGTCGGGCCATGGCACAGTTCAATGCCGGATCGTTCCGGGCCTTCGGCGCGGCCGCAGTCGTCCTCAGCGCCTGTGGCTCGACCCGGAGCGGCGCGGGACAGGCACCGCAATTTGTCCGCCGCGAATTGTCGATTCCGGTCCGCGATGGCGTGCATCTCTTTGCGGTGGTGCTCGTCCCGAGGAACGACACGGCGGCGCTCCCGGTCCTGCTGATCCGCACGCCGTTCAACGCGTCGCAGGAATTTGCCACCGCGACGCTTCCGCTGGCCTATCGAGCGTTGGCGCGGGACGGCTACATCTTCGTGGTCGAAGACATCCGCGGCCGGTACAGGTCGGGAGGTACGTTCGTCACCAATCGGCCGCTGCACGATCCACGCGGCAGCGCCGGTACCGACGAATCGACCGACGCGTACGACACGATCGACTGGCTGGTGAAGCATCTCCCGCACACCAACGGCCGTGTCGGGGTTCTTGGCGTTTCATATCGCGGCTGGCTGGCGGCCATGGCGGGCGTTCACCCGCATCCCGCGCTCAAGGCCATCTCGCCGCAGGCTCCGACGGCCGACACCTGGATGGGAGACGATTTCTTCCATCACGGCGCATTCCGCGAGACGCAGGCGGTGGAATACACCGCGTGGATCGAGGGCGGTCATGCACCGTCGATACCGACCGGTGACCAATACGAATTCTACCTTCGTCAGGGTACGCTCCGGGCCATCGCCGCGGCGACCGGCGTGGCCGGGTTGCCCTCGTGGGGCGGTTTCGTCGAGCATCCCGCATTCGATCCATATTGGCAGGCAAGAGCGATGGAGAAGGTGCTGACGAACACTGCCGTGCCGACGTTGTTCGTGGGCGGGTTCTGGGACGCTGAAGACCTGTACGGATCACAGATCGGCTACCGGACGATGGAGCAGGACGACACCGCTCATCGGAACCGGATCGTGCTCGGTCCGTGGACGCACGGCGAATGGGCGCAGTCGCGGGGCGACTCGGTCGGGCCGATGGCGCTCGGCTCAATGAGCGCCGAGTACTTCCGCGACAGCATCGAGCGACCGTGGTTCGCGTACTATCTCCACGGGGAAGGCGACGGGCGTTTTCCCGAGGCGTGGGTATACGAAACGGGTGAGAACCAATGGCACACATTCGATACCTGGCCGCCGCGTGGTGCGGCGCCGCGGTCGATCTATCTGCGTGCCGGAGGCATGCTTTCGTTCGATCCGTCCGGCTCGGCGACGCGCGCCCGGCCCAATCCTGCTGCCAACGGGGCGCACACGGCGGAGTTCGACGCGTTCCGATCCGATCCCGCCCATCCGGTGCCGTATGTTCCGCGTCCTGACGACGAGTCGGGGTGGTCGACGTGGATGGAAGAGGACCAGCGTTTCGTCGCCGCCGATCCCGGCGTGCTCACCTGGGCGTCGGCGCCGCTCGACAGCGACATCACGATCACCGGCGACGTCGTTGCGCATCTCTACGCATCGACGACCGGGGCCGACGCCGACTGGATAGTCAAGCTGATCGATGTCTTCCCCGACCGTGGCTCGGGCACCGCATCGAACGGCTACGAATTGATGGTCAACGGCGACATCATGCGGGGCCGTTACTGGAAGAGTTTCTCCAGCGGCACCCCGATCCCGGCCAATGCCGTGACGCGATTCGACATCGATCTGCATGACCAGCTCTACCGTTTCCGCCGGGGACACCGCATCATGGTTCAAGTGCAGAGCAGCTGGTTCGCGCTCTATGACCGGAATCCCCAGTCCTGGGTGGCCAACATCTTCTCTGCCACGCCGAAAGACTTTCAGGCGGAAGAGCACAGGATCTGGCACACGGTGCTCTACCCCTCGCACCTGAGCGTGGAGACGCTGCCATGACACCAGTCGACCGCCGAGCATTCCTGGCGCAGGTGGCCGGCGGCCTGGCCGCCGCGCACCTGCCGCTCCGCGCCCCTGTGCCAGCCGAACCGCGTCGCGCCGGTCTTGGCCCTCGGGCATTCACACCGCTGCCGCTGGGTGCGATCCGGCCGGCGGGGTGGCTGGAGCGCCAGCTGCGCATCCAGGCCGATGGACTGAGCGGGCATCTCGACCAGTTCTGGCCCGATGTGGCACAGAGTCAGTGGTTCGGTGGCGACGCCGAGGGATGGGAACGGGCGCCGTACTGGCTCGACGGGGCGATCCCGCTGGCGTGGCAGCTGGGCGACGAAACGCTCAAGACCCGCATCACCTCGCACATCGACTACATCGTGACCCATCAACGGAGCGATGGCTGGTTTGCGCCGTACCCGGTCGATGCGGCCACGCATCGTTACGACATGTGGGCGATCCTGCTGTCCAACAAGGTGTTGGCGCAGTATCACGACGCCACCGGCGACGACCGCGTGCTGCAGGCCTCGCTGCGCAGCATGCGCGCGATGCTGACGGGGCTCGACGTGACGCCACTGTACGACTGGGGGCGGTTCCGTTGGTTCGAAGGGGTCATTCCCGCGTTCCATGCCTTCGAACAGACCGGAGAGCCGTGGTTGCTCGACCTGGCCCGCAAACTCCGGGCGCAGGGTGTCGACTACAGCGCCATCGTGGCCAGCGACGATTTCCGCGTGGCCACGCCACGCCGCGGGCTCTGGAAGTGGACCAAGCACGGTGTCAACACCGCGATGGCCACGAAGGCGGCAGCGCTCAGCTGGCGGCTCGACCAGCGCCGCGCTGACCGAGATTTCGCCGGGCACATGCTCGACGTCATCGATCGCTACCACGGACAGGTGACGGGGATGTTCAGTTGCGACGAATGCCTGGCGGGAAAGAATCCACTGCAGGGGAGCGAGCTCTGCTCGGTGGTGGAGTTCATGTATTCGCTCGAAAACCTGCTTTCGGTCTTCGGCGGCGACCGCTACGCCGAGCGTCTCGAGCGGCTGGCGTACAACGCGCTGCCGGCCGAGATCGCGCCCGACATGTGGTCGCATCAGTACGTGCAGCAGGTCAACCAGGCGGAGTGCACCGTCAATCCGGACTATGGCTGGTCCACCAACGGTCCGGATTCCAACATCTTCGGGTTGGCGCCCAACTACGGCTGTTGCACCGCCAACATGCATCAGGGGTGGCCGAAGTTCACGGCGCACCTCTGGATGCGGACGCCGGACGACGGTCTGGCCGCCCTGGCGTGGGCGCCGTGCCGGGTATCCACTACGCTCCGCGGCGTGCCGGTTCACGTTGCGGTCGACACCGACTATCCGTTCCGCGAGCAGGTGGCGTTCACCGTCACGGCCGAACGCGCGGCGCGGTTTCCGCTGGCGCTGAGAATTCCGGCGTGGGCCTCGGGAGCGACGCTACAGGTCGGCTCGGCCCCGCCGGAGCGCGTCGCCGCGGGAACGATGCACCGCGTCGAGCGGGAGTGGAGCGGGTCGACCACCGTCGCCCTGCATCTTCCGATGACTCCGGTCGTCACGGGCCGCTACAACGGCGCGGTGGCGCTCGAGCGCGGCCCGCTGGTCTATGCGCTGCGCGTCGGCGAGGACTGGAGCCGCATCAACGCCGACAAGCCGCAGCGTGAGCTGCCCCATGGTGATTTCGAAGTGCGACCGGGGACGCCGTGGAACTACGGGTTGGCCGTCGATCCGGCGCATCCGGCGGCCGGAGTCCACTTTGCAGAACACCAGATCGGCGAACGCCCGTTCTCGCCGGACGGAGCCGGAATGACGGCGACGGTCAAGGCGCGGCGGTTGCCGAACTGGAAGTTGGAACGCGGCTGGGCGGGCGAGATTTCGCCGGCTGACGTCGCGTGGGCTGAACCCGGCGTGCCGGCATCGACGCAGCCGCTGGAGGATGTCACTCTGATTCCCTACGGGTGTACCGACTTGCGGATCACGGAGTTTCCGCGGGTTGGCTGAGCGCGCGCGGCTCGGGCGATTGTGCCTTGGAGTGACAGGCGTCGGCCTAGTGGCCGTGGTTCTCGCGGCGTCCCTCTCGCCGAATACCTCCGCGGCAAGAACCCGCCGGTGATCGTGGCACTCAACGTCACCAACGGACTGAACCGGGCCGCTGAGGCCCCGGTCAGGTAGCCTCCACTCCGATGTTCGAGCTGCAGCCGGTCCTCGAGGGCGACCTGGTCCGACTCCGCCCGCTTGCCGAAACGGACTTCGAGGCACTCTACGCCGTGGCGTCCGACCCGCTCATCTGGGCACAGCATCCGGAGCGCGAGCGGTATCGTGATGACGTCTTTGCCCGGTTCTTTCGGGACGCGATGGCCTCGGGCGGGGCGCTTCTGGTGACCGACCGCGCCACCGGGGCCGTCATCGGATCGTCCCGCTACTTCGGGTACGACCCGGCGGCCAGCGAGATCGAGATCGGCTGGACCTTCCTGGCACGAACGCACTGGGGCGGAGCATACAACGGCGATATGAAGCGTTTGATGCTGGCGCACGCCTTTCGCTTCGTCGCGCACGTGATCTTCCTGATCGGCCCGGCAAACATCCGGTCGCAACAGGCGGTGCGGAAGATCGGCGCGGTGCAGGATGGTACACGGAAGGGAAGTGACGGGCGCGAGAGTCTCCTCTTCCGGGTTTCGTCGGCTACGTTTCGGGGGATTCCTACATGTTGATGGGTGACGCCGATGTCTGATCCGATCCTGCTCGACTCCGCCGCCAGTGCGCTGGTGCTCATCGATCTGCAACGCGGCATTGTGGGGATGCCGGTGGCGCCGCTCGACGGTGCGGCGGTGGTCCGGAACGCCGTGCGATTGCTCGAGACGTTCCGCGCGGCCGGCGCGCTGGTGGTGCTGGTCAGGGTGTCGTTTTCCGCCGACGGCGGCGACATGCTCTCGCAGCCCCGCGATGTCACCTGGAGCGCCGCCAACCGCCCCCCCGGTTGGGACGAACTGATACCGGAACTCGGCGCGACCGACCGGGACCTCGTGATCACCAAGCGGCAGTGGGGCGCGTTCTACGGCACGCCGCTCGACATGCAGCTCCGGCGGCGCGGCATCCGCAGCATCGTGATTGGCGGCATCTCGACCAACATGGGGGTGGAGTCGACCGCGCGCGACGCGTTCGAGCGGGGCTATCACCTGGTGTTCGTTGAAGACGCCATGGCGGCCACCAGCGCCGAGGCGCATCGGTTCGCGTGCGAGCAGATCTTTCCGCGGATCGGGCAGGTGCGGTCGACGGACGAGGTGGTGCGGGCGGTGGCGGGGTAGCGCGCCGGTCGCTACCGCACCCACCCTTGGGCTTCGAGTCCGGGAATCAACCCCGGTGTGCCGAGCGAAACCGGCGGCATGTATTCGCCACTCAGGCGGCGCATCCACCAGTGCCCCGTCGCGCGCCGCTCCTCCGGGGTGGTGAAACGATAGAGATACAATTCGGCCCGGATCCACCGCGGCGGCTGGTCAGGAAACGGATCGCCCGACATCAACGACAACGTCGGCTTGTCGTTCTGCAGCAGCCGCGCCACCAGCGGGCCGAACCACGGATCGGCGTAGCCCGGGTCCAGCGCCGCGAACCACATCAGCCAGTCGAGACGGAGGTGGTATGGCGCCACCAGCGGAGGCATCCGCGACAGGTCGCCCGGCTTGGCCTTGAACTGATATTCGCGCCACGTCGAGGCCGGGGTCACCACGCTGTCCGCTGTGCCCTCCAGCACCACCTCGAAGCGCTGCCGTGAGATGCTGCCGAACGCGCCGTAGGTGTTCACCAGGTGCAGCGGCTCGAAGCTGGCGTTCATCAACTGCCCGGGAGAGACAAGATTGATGGCGGGGCGGACGCTCAGCGCCGCGACCACGACCGCAAGGATGCCGAGTGTGATCTGATGCGGGAACGCGAGTGGTGCGAGCGGTCCGTGGTGGATCGGCAACAGCCGTTGCAGCAGGCCGTCGTCGAGGCAGGAGAAGGCGATGACGATGGTGAGATAGTTGAGCCAGGAGAGATTGCCACTGAGAATGATCGCGACCTGGAAGATGATGGCGATCAACCCCGTGACGCGCCGCACCGCGACCCATGGCAGCAGATAGCCGAACGGCGTCACCACCTCGGCCAGGTGATTGAACAACACGCCGAGCTTCTTGACGGCCAACGGCGCCAGATTGAAGAACCAGCTGAGCGGGTTCGGGATCGGCTGGGTTTCGAAGTGATAGGCAAGGCAGGTCAGATCGCGCCAGCAGGGATCGCCGCGGAGCTTGATCATGCCGGCGCCGAACATGATCCGGAACAGCAGCCACCGGAACATCCAGATCACGATCACCGGCGGGGCGGTGTCGCGTGCACCGAGGAAGATGGCCAGAAACCCGCCCTCCAGCAGCAGCGTTTCCCACCCGAAGCTGTACCAGGTCTGGCCGACATTGACGAACGAAAGATAGAGCAGCCACATCGCCGCCCAGAGCGTCATGCTGACCGGCGTGCCGAAGCGCTCCGAAAAGCCGACCAACGCGAACGCCGCGCATGCTACGCCCAGCCACGACAGGAGCGTGGCGAACGCATCGGAATAGTGCAGGTAGAACAGGCTGGGTGAACGCCAGAACGACGAGTGCTGCAGATACCACGGCACCGGTGTCAGGCCGCGCGTGCCAAGCAACGGCCTGAACTGGTTGACGGCCACCAGAAACGCGACGAGATAGATCCCGGCGAGTCCGCGTTGCAGCAACCAGCGTGTCAGCCAGTAGCCGGACTGCACGTCGCGACCGAAGAGGGCGTCGATCACGGGATTCTCAGTGCCCGGAGCGCGGAGCGGGCAGCATTGTATCCGCACATGCCGTGCACACCGCCACCCGGCGGCGTCGACGACGAACAGAGATACCAGCCGCGCACCGGCACGGCGTACGGATCGAGGCTGAGCACCGGCCGCGCCAGCAGTTGCCGCAGATCGTTGGCGCCGCCCACGATGTCGCCGCCGATGTAGTTGGCGTTGTGGCGTTCGAGTTCGGCAGGCCCGGCGACGTGGCGGTGCAGGACGACGTCGCCGAACCCGGGGGCGAACCGCTCGATCTGCGCCTCGATGCGCGCCCTCATGTCCACCGTCGAACCGTTGGGGACGTGGCAATAGGCCCAGGCGGTGTGTTCTCCTGGTGGCGCGCGCGACGGATCGAACAGCGACGGCTGGGCCAGCAGCACGAATGGGCGCTCGACCGGTTCGCCGCTCCATGCGGCCCGTTCCGACGCGGCGATCTCGGCGATCTTGCCGCCGAGATGCACCGTGGCGGCGCGACCGCATAGCGGATCCTTCCACGGGATCGGCGCACGGAGCGCCCAGTCCATCTTGAACGCCGCCGGTCCGTAGCGATAACCGGTCAGGCGACGGCGATACCCGGACGGCAATTGATCGCCGCCGATCTGCAGCAGCTGGCGCGGCGTGATGTCGAACATCACGACGTCCGCCGGGGACAGTCCGGCGGCCGACTCGACCCGATGATTCGTCTCGATCCGGCCGCCAAGGGCGGTCAGCTCGCGCGTCAACGCGTCGGCGATTGCCTGCGATCCGCCACGGGGCAACGGCCAACCCCAGGCGTGGCCGAGCATCCCCAGCACGAGGCCGAACGAGGCACTCCCGGAAGCCTCGAGTGGCAGCATCGCGTGCGCCGCGATGCCTGCGAAGAGCGCCCTGGCCGGGGCGTCGCGGAAATCGCCCGCCGCCAGTCCCGTCGCCGAGCGTAACGCCTCGATGCCGAAGCGCGCCATCGCCAGTGGATGCCGCGGCGGCACGAGCGGCGACAGCAAACCGTCGAGCAGGATGTCACACCTCGCGACGAACGGCGCGAAGAGGCGCCGGTATGCGTCGGCGTCGCGACCGAGCGGCGACGCCGTCTCGTCAATGGAGCGATTGAGCAGGAGCGCGCTGCCATCGTCGAAGGGGTGTGCCAGCGGCGCCGGGGGATGGATCCACTCGAGTCCAGCGAGTGACAGCGAGCGGAAGAACGGCGACGCGATGCCGAGCGGGTGGATCGCCGAACAGAGATCGTGTACGAATCCCGGTGCGGTCAGCGCCGCCGACCGCGTGCCGCCGCCCACGGTCGGTTCCGCTTCGAGGACCGTCACGTCGACACCGGCCCTGGCCAGCGTGATCGCCGCGGCAAGACCGTTGGGACCGGAGCCCACCACATACGCGGACGGGCGCGAACTCATGCTGCAATATCGAGCCCGGACCCAACCGTGGGAAGGCGACCGCGACGATCGGGGCGCTACATTCATGGCCGAACAGGAGCAAACAATGAGCCTGACCGCGGGGCAACAGGCCAGTCGTACGTTGACCGTTACCCGACGTCACGTCGACCTGTACGCCGAAATCACCGGTGACCGCAATCCGCTGCATTTCGATCCCGAGTTTGTGGCGCGGACGAAATTCGGCCGTCTCGTGGCACAGGGCGGGCTGACCACCGGCCTGCTCCACGCCCTGGTGGCGATGGACATGCCGGGGCCGGGGACCGTCTTCCTGAGCCAGAACTGGCAGTTTACCGCCCCGGTTTATATCGGCGACACGATCACTGCGGTGGCCGAGGTGGTGAGCGTGCACGCGTCCAAACCGGTGAGCCAGCTCAGGGTGCGGATCACCAGGCAGGACGGCGAAACCGTGCTCGAGGGCGAGGCATGGTGCTATCGCTTCGACCCGGCCTGATCGAGGGGCGCCGCGTGATTCGTCCAACCATTGCTGCGAGGGATACATGAAAGGGAAACGCGGAACGCCCAATACGGTCGACGAATACCTCGACGGACTGGACTCGGACAAGCGGGCCGCGCTGACCAGACTGCGCCGCGATATTCACGCTGCCGCGCCGGAGGCGGAGGAGTGCATCAGCTACCGGATGCCGGCGTTCCGGATCAACGGCAAGATCCTGCTCTGGATGGGTGCGGCAACCAATCACGTGGCGTTCTATCCGGGCGGCATCGTGCGGGACTTCGCCGATGAGCTGGCCGGCTACGACATCAGCAAGGGCACGATCCGCTTCTCGCCGGCGCGGCCGCTGCCCGCGGCGCTGGTGCGCAAGATGGTGAAAGCCAGAATGGCGCAGCCGCCGCGGCGGCGCGGGGGTGGTGCGAGGCATGCCACGAAGCGGACGGCGCCGGCCCGCCGCGAGACTGCAGCCGCTCGACGCAAGCGGGCCTGAAGCGGCTAGTGCGGTGCCACGAACGCGGCGTCGTAGCCCGGCCCATACAGCACCCGCCCCGGCAAGGCACCGGTCATCCGGCCGTTGTCGATCACCGGAACTCCATTGACGAGCACGTATTTCATGCCGACCGACAGCTGGTTGGGATCCTCGTACGTCGCCCGGTCGGCGATCGAATCGGCGTCGAAGACCACCACGTCAGCCCACATTCCCGCCTTGAGCACGCCCCGGTCGGCCAGGTGAAGTCGTTGGGCGGCGAGTGACGTGAACTTTCTGATGGCATCAGGGAGCGTGAGCAGATGCTGCTGGCGCCCGAACAGCCGGAGAATCCGCGGAAAGGTGCCGTACGCCCGGGGATGCGGGTGCTCGGTGCCAAGGATGCCCTCGGGGGACGTGCCCGATGCATCGTTGTCGATCGACACCCATGGCTGCCGCAATGCAAGCTCGACGTCCGGCTCCGACATGGCGAACACGGCGACGGTGGTCTTGGCGCTGTCCTTCACCAGCAGGTCGAAGAGCGCGTCGATCGCATCCTCGTGCCACGACGACGCTATGTCGTCGAGACGCTTTCCCTCCAGCGGCAGCAGCGCCGGATTGTCGACGACCGCGACCAGCACGGCATGTGGGTCCGGAATCTCCAGCCACTCGTTGTCCCAGCTGCTCGACGGGGTCAGCATGTCACGCCGCATGCGGGCCCGCATGGCGGTGTCGGCGAGTCGCTGCACCAACCTGGCGTCGCCGCCGTCATGCGCCCACGGCGGCGCGAACGCCGACAGCGAATTCTCCCACGCGGTGTAAGCGTACGTGTCGGCACTGATGTCGAGTCCGGCGCTCCGTGCCGAGTCGATCCTCGCCACGATCGCGGGCATCTTCCCCCAGTTGGCCGTGCCACCGGCCTTGAGATGGAAGATCTCGACGGGGGTGTCCGCCTCACGCGCGATGCGGAAGGTCTCGTCGAGCGCCGCCATTTCGCCGTCGCCCTCGCTCCGCATGTGCGTGGCATAGATCCCGCCATATTCGGCAGCCGTTCTGGCGAGCGCGATCAACTCGGCGGTATTGGCGTAGGGCGCAGGGGGATACTGGAGCGCGGTGGAGACGCCCAGTGCCCCCTCGCGCATCGCGTCGGCGACCAGCTGTTGCATTCGCCCGAGCTGCGCCGGCGTCGGCGGCACGTCGCGGTAGCCGAGGACCATCTCGCGCACCGACGCTGCGCCGACATAGGTACCGAGATTGATGCCCATTCCCTGGCGCCTGAGACGGGCGAAATAGTCGCCCAGGGTACGCCAATCTGGCGTGATCCGGTAATGGCGATAGGTGGGCATGTTGTTGGCGATCATCTCGCTGTCGAGCGGCGCGATCGATTCGCCTTCGCCGGTGATTTCGGTGGTGATCCCCTGGAAGATCTTCGACGGCACGCGCGGATCGACCAGCATGGTCATCTCCGATTGGCCGAGCATGTCGATGAATCCGGGGGTGACGACCAGGCCGCGGGCGTCGATGGTCCGTGTCGCGACGGCGTGTTGGAGGTCGCCGATTGCCGCGATCCGTCCGCCGCGGATGCCGATGTCGCCGCGATACCAGGGCGACCCGGTGCCGTCGATGATGTGCCCGTTCCTGATGATGACGTCGAAAGAAGGGCCGGGCTGCTGCGCCACGATGGCGCCAGCCGGGGTGAGGAGCAACATGGCGAGCAAGCGAATCCGTCGCATGGCGATCGGCCTCTGTCGGAATTGGGGGAGAAGTCTAACCGGCGGCGCGGTCCCGTAGCGCCAGGCATGGCCGTATCATTCTCCCGGCGCCGGTATTGCCGGGCCTGACGCGATCCCGAGGAGATTCCGATGGCCGTTGGGCAATCAAGCGGGACGGAAGACGCGGCGGCGCGTGAGCTGCTTCGCCACACCGTCGCGACCGTCGCTTATCGTGGCGGCAAGGTGCTGCGCGGGGCTCCCGCCAGCTTCGCGACGTTCAAGTTGGGACGGGACACCCGAACGCCGATCGCGATCCTGGCGCATATCAACGACCTTTTCGACTGGGCGTGGCACCTGGCCAACGGCGAGCATGTCTGGCACAACTCGAGCCCCGATGACTGGGATGCCGAAGTGGTGCGATTCCATGCTGGATTGGGCCGCTTCGACGATCGGCTTGCGGACGGGCGGCCGCTTGGCAATTCGGCCGAGGCACTGTTCCAGGGACCGGTGGCGGACGCGTTGACCCATATCGGCCAACTGGCGCTGCTCCGTCGCCGCGCCGGGAGCCCGGTTCGCGGGGAGAACTACTTCAAGGCGTCGATCGCGGTCGGACACGTCGGTGCCGATCAGCCACCTTCGAACGTCGAGTTCGACTGACCGGTACACGGGAGATGTGCGTGAACTCGAAACTCAATGCTGAGTGGCATCGGGCCCATCGCATGCCGAAGAACCCGCCTCGAGTGGAACGGCTGGAGTGGCACGCCGCTCACGCAGAGGCATGTGGTTGCCGGCCGGTCCCCGCCAACCTGAAGGCGGAGATCAGCCAGTGGCGACGCGCGAAGAGTGCCCGCAAGAGGGCAGGGTAGCGCAGCGATGACGAGTCGCCGCGATTTCCTGCAGGGCAGCGCCACGTCGATGCTGGGCGCCGCGTTGTTGCGTCCCGGCGGCGGCGTGCTCGGCGGGCTGTCGCGGGTGCAAATGCGCCGTCGCGCCAGCCCGTTCGTCGACCTGCGCCGCCCGCCCGATGGGGTCACGGTGCAGACGTCCAGCGGGTATCGACCCCTGACACCGATCGCGGAACGTCGATTCGAGTCGGGGCGGATCGTGGTGACGACGGCGTTGACCGACGGCACGACGCGTGTGGCGCTCAGCGCCCCAGCCGACGGCATCAGCCGCCTTCACCTGCGCTGGCACGCCGCGTTGCACGACGTCACACTGCTCCTTGGCGACGCATGGGAACGAGCGTACGGCGATCTGGAATGGCGCGGAATGGCACCTGATCGGATCATGCCGTGGTACGCGGCGACGTTCGACGGCCACGACACCCATTGCTACGGTGTCCGCACCGGCGCCGCGGCGTTGTGCTTCTGGCAGATCGACCCCGACGGCGTCAGCCTCCGGGTCGACGTGCGCAGCGGCAGCGCGCCGCTGCAACTTGGCTCACGGGAGCTGGTTGCCTGCGACGTGGTGGCACGCCAGGGAAAAGGTGAACGGGCGTTCGCGGCGCTCCGCGCCTTCTGTCGGACGCTCTCACAGGCTCCGCGCCTCCCGTCTGCACCGGTCTACGGACACAACGACTGGTACTACGCCTACGGCAACAACAGTGCAACGAGCGTACTGGCCGATGCCGGCCGGACCGTGGAGCTGTCGCCGGCGGGAGGCAACCGGCCGCTCGTGGTGATCGACGACGGCTGGCAGCCGGAGCGAGGCGCGGGCAAGAGCGGTGTGGGCGAATGGGACCGCGGCAACGAGCGGTTTCCCGACATGCCGGGGCTGGCCGCCGGCATCACGGCCGCCGGTGCCCGGCCCGGCATCTGGATGCGGCCATTGCTCGCGCCGAAGGACGCGCCCGACGCATGGCGCCTGCCGCGCGACAGGTCGTATCTCGACCCCACGCATCCCGCCGCGCTCGAGAAGGTCGCCGCCGACGTGTCACGGATCCGCAGCTGGGGGTTCGAACTGATCAAGCACGACTACTCGACGTTCGACATACTTGGCCGCTGGGGACGCACGATGGACGCGGCGATCACCCGTGACGGCTGGACGTTCGGCACCGGTCCGGTGCGAACGACGGCCGAGGTGATCGGTGACCTCTATCGCACCATTCGCCGTGGAGCGGGTGATGGTCTCGTCATCGGTTGCAACACCTTGAGCCATCTCTCGGCGGGTCTGTTCGAAATGTGCCGCATCGGCGACGACACCAGCGGCCAGGAGTGGATCCGCGTGCCGCGCATGGGTGTCAACGCGCTTGCATTCCGCGGCGTCCAGCAGGGTGCGTTCTATGTGGCCGACCCGGACTGCGTCGGTGTCACCACCAATATCCCCTGGGCCGAGAATCGCCAGTGGCTCGATCTGCTGGCGCGGAGCGGTACGATGCTGTTCGTCTCGCTGGCACCCGACGCGATGGGAGAGCAGCAGCGCAGCGACGTGCGTGCCGCGCTTGCGCTCGCCGCGGTGCCGCAGCCGCTCGGAGAGGCGCTTGATTGGCAACGGGCGATCTGGCCCCGCGACTGGCACCTGATGGGGCGGGATGCCCGCTTCGACTGGACCGGTGCCGATGGTCTGTCTGCCGCCGGTTGAGCGGCGCCACGCGGCTCCAATGGCCCAACGTACGCTGGCGAGGTCTGATGGAACTGATCACCGAGCATCTCCTGTTGCGGCGACTCACCGCCGAGCACTTCGAACCGTTTGCGGTCATGAACGCGGAACCGGAGGTACGGCGTTACATCGGTGACGGCCCGCTCAGCCGGGAGGACGCGTGGTGGCAGCTCGCCAGGTACATCGGCCATTGGGAGTTGCGCGGCTACGGCATGTGGGCGCTGACCGACCGGGCGAGCGACACGATGGTCGGCTACGCCGGACTGCTCGATCCTGAGGGTGGGCTCGGCCTGGAAGTCGGCTGGGCGCTGGCGCCGTCGGCCTGGGGGCGAGGTTACGGATACCAGGCGGCCCGGGCGGCTGTCGGGTATGCGCATGAGACGCTTGATCGCGAGCAGGTCCGCGCCGTCATCCATCCGGACAACGACCGTTCGATCCGTCTCGCGGAACGGCTCGGCGGTCGCGCCGAGGGAGCTGTGAACATCCGCGGCAAGCAGTACCTGGAATACGTCCTGCGCCGCTGACTGCGGCCTTCGCCCTCGTCGTCGCCTACTGGGCGCCGCTCACCCGCGCCGCAGCGGCACGTTCCGGCTGGTGATCGACGCTCCACGCCCGAGCACGTTGTCCGACGCTGACGGCGGCGGTCTGACGAAGGCGCCGGCTCGTCCCTCGATCCGCAACACGCCGTCCGACGTGAACTCCATGAACGCATACAGCGGGTTGGTGTACGGGTGCATGCCGTTGTACCAGAAGTAGCTCGATGAGTTGATCAGGACACACGGCGCGCCGGCGGCGTGTTCCAGGCGATCCACATGCAGATGCCCGCTGAGGCAGACCGCGACGGCGCCACGCGGATTCTTCGCCGCCATCGCCGAGACCACATCGAGCACCTCGACCTGTTCCACGGGCAGCGGCTGCCCGGCGTCGGCGAAGCCGAGCGGCTGGTGCGAGATGAGGACCACCGGGTCAGTCGTGGTGCCGAGTTCTTCGCGGAGCCAGTTCAGCTGATCGGGGTCGGCGCAGTTCCACACCGCGTTATCCGTGAAGTAGTTGCCGTCGGC
This sequence comes from uncultured Gemmatimonadales bacterium, assembly GCA_963697065.1. Classification (GTDB taxonomy): domain Bacteria; phylum Gemmatimonadota; class Gemmatimonadetes; order Gemmatimonadales; family GWC2-71-9; genus Palsa-1233. The sequence goes on along the minus strand of CAVOMQ010000001.1, from coordinate 311,293 downwards.
ATACGGATACAGGGCCCCGTCCTTCCGGAAGTTGTTGAGATCGAGCACGACGAAGCGGTAGCCACCGAAAGTGGCGGCGTAGTAGCGGCGCGGCATGCCGAAGGCCTGCATCGCCGTTGCCTTGTCACACTTGTCCATGTCGTGATTGCCGAGGACATTGAGGCGCGGTGTGGTGATGGCGTGCCAGCGGGCGAGGCACGGCGCGGCGCCGGCGTCGGAATAGCAGAAATCACCCATCTGCAGGTAGGCGTCGGACGTGCGCGCCCCTGCCGCCCGGAGAAAGGCGTCGAACCGCATCGACGCGTCGGGCGCGAGGCCGAAGTGCAGATCCGCGATGACCGCCAGACGCACCGGCTCGAGACGCCGTGGGCGGGGCAGTCGAAGCGGAATGACGCGACCTGCCACCAGCGCCGTGAAGGTCCCGGCAGAACGGATGAATTGCCGTCGGGTGGACATCGCTACCAGTGTCGCTGCCGGTGGGCGCGCCCGCAAGGGCCGACAGGCGCTGTTTCCGGATGGTTACGCGCGGTAGCGGCAGCCGACACCGTTAGATTGGCGCCACCCGTCCTGGCAACGGACGCACACCAGCCGCCGGCACGCCGACAAACACGGCGGCATGCCGCCCGGCGGGACCGATCGGGAGGATGGCAGCTGATGATACCGGCAGTCGAAGCCTTGCAGCGCCTGCGTGCAGGGAACGCCCGTTTCGTTGGCCGATTGGACGGCAGCACCCGGATGACTGCGCCGAACGTCGTGGCGCTGCCCGGTGCGCAGGAGCCGTTCGCCATCATCCTCGGCTGCTCCGATTCCCGTGTTCCCGCCGAAATCGTATTCGATCAGGGGCTCGGCGATCTCTTCGTGATCCGGGTGGCGGGGAACATCGTGGCACCATCGCTGGTGGGGAGCATCGAGTTTGCCGCGGGACGTTTTGGAACACGACTGGTGGTAGTCCTGGGGCACACGCAGTGCGGCGCCATTCTCGCAACGCTGGAGGAGCTGCGGCGTCCATCGGAAACGCAATCGCCCAACCTGCATGCCATCGTCGACCGGGTGCGACCATCGGTCGAGTCCCTTCTCGATACCCACCTCGCCGCCGATCACGATGCGTTGGTACACGCGGCGGTGCGGGCCAACATCAGGGCGTCGGCGAATCATCTCCGGCACGGATCGGCGTTGCTGGAACAGCTGATTCGCGACGAGGCGCTGCTCGTGGTGGGCGCGGAATACTCGCTGGAATCGGGGACGGTGGAATTCTTCGACGGGGTGCCGGAGTCGGCTCGGTGACCGCCGGGACGCGCCGCGCTGCCAGGCCGGTGGCCGAGTTGCCGATCCGCCATTTCAAGAGCGCCAAGACGTGGGACACGTGGCTGACCCGGAACGGCCACGTGTCGCCCGGCCTGTGGTTGCGCCTGGCGCGAAAGGCGGCGCCACTCCGGTCCGTGACGTATGACGAAGCGGTGGAGGTGGCGCTCTGCCACGGCTGGATCGACGGTCAACGCAAGCCGCATGACGATCAGTCATGGATCCAGCGCTTCACCCCCCGCGGCCCGAAGAGCGCATGGTCGAAGATCAACCGCAACAAGGCCGAGGCATTGATCGAGAAGGGCCGCATGAGACCACACGGGCATGCCGCCATCGAGCGTGCCCGATCCGACGGCCGTTGGGAACGGGCGTACGATTCGTACCGCACCGCCGAGCCGCCGCCGGACCTCGTGGCGGCGCTCAGGCGCAACCGCGAGGCTGCGGCGTTCTTCGACGGCCTCGATCGGCTCAATCGCTACGCGGTGCTTTATCGGATTCAGACCGCTTCGCCCGCTACCCGCGCCAGCCGCATCGCGAAGTTCGTGGCCATGCTGGCGCGGGGCGAGAAGATTCACGACCCCGAAGTGCGGCGCCGCAAGGAGAAGACCGGCCGCAACGCGAAGTAACGACTCGGCGTCTGGGCGGACCTGATGTTCGCGGGGTGATGCGGAATCGGCGCCGATGGGGCATGTTTGTGGACGGATCGCGGCGCTGGCCGCCGCGACGCGAGTCACAAGGCCGATTCACCCTGGAATGAAGCGAGGGACAACATGGCACGTCAACGCTCGACCGCGAAGAAGACGGCGCCGATTTCGCGCAGCGTTTCAGAAACGCGATTCGCCAAGCCGATCCTGCGGCAGACCAAGAACGATCTCCCCGAACAGGTCCGCATCGAAGTGGCGCGGCTGCTCAATCAGCGCCTTGCCAGCGCCATCGACCTGCAGACGCAGTGCAAGCAGGCGCACTGGAACGTCAAAGGCCCGACGTTCATCGCGCTGCACAAGCTGTTCGACGAGGTCAACGAAGAGGTCGAGGACTACGTCGACCTGATCGCCGAACGGGTGGTGCAGCTCGGTGGCATCGCGGAAGGGACGATCGGGGCGGTGGCGAGCCGTACCGTCCTGATCGACTACCCGATGACACTCTCCAGCGGAACCGAGCACGTCGCCGCGCTGTCGGACGCGTTGTCGGAGTTCGGGCGTTCGGTGCGCATCGGCATCGATGAACTGAACGACCTCGAAGACGCCGACGGCGCCGACATCCTGACCGAGATCTCTCGCGGGGTGGACAAGTGGCTCTGGTTCGTCGAGGCGCACCTCGACAACTCGACACCCTGAACCGGAGCGCTCCGATGCAGGTCGAAGGTCGGTTCGACGTCGCCATGGTGCCGCAGGCGCCGGACCCCGGTCACGAGGCCACGGGTATCGCCCGCCTGCTGCTCGACAAGCGGTATCATGGCCCGCTCGAGGCCACCAGCCTGGGCCAGATGCTGGCGTACCGCACCGCGATCGACGGGTCGGCCGGGTACGTGGCTCTGGAGCGTGTGATGGGGACGCTGGCAGGGCGGCGCGGGTCGTTCACGCTGCAGCATCATGGCGTGCTGGATCGGGGTACGAGCGAGCTGATCCTTGCCGTCGTTCCCGATTCGGGTACCGACGAGCTGGCGGGATTGTCGGGTCGGATGGAAATCATCATCGCGAGCGGCACCCACAGCTACCGCTTCGATTTCGAGATTGACGACGTGAAGTAGCGCCGGATCGGGGCACTCCCTGACGCCGTCACGGCGGCGGTCGTGACGGCGACCAACACAAGCGGCGTGGTGCAGCCCCGGATTGTTGCGCCGATGGCGCTGGAAGAGATCGACGCTGCAACGAAGGAAGCCGGCTGCTATCGGCCGCCGGGCGCCTGAGCGCCAGGATCGACCAACGCCCGGGCCGCATCGACGATTTCGCCGATGCGGACCGGGCGTCGCATCACGTGTCCCCACGGCCCCGGTGGCTCGGCTTCGACCGATGACGCGATGAGGAGTGCGGCCGACCGTTGGTGGCGTTCGAGCAGCTCGGCGAGCAGGCCGTTGCCGTCGATCGCGGAGCGCTGGTCGACGATGACAAGTCGCACCGGGCCACGATCGGGTTCCGAAACGGCCGACTGCAGCGCCTCACCCACGGTGCGGGCGCCGACAGCGTCGTAACCCGCTGCTTCCAGTGCGGCGCGCAGCAGCGCACGCGGCTCGCGTTGACGCATGATGACGATGACGCGCGGGGGAGGCTCTAGCACGGCCGGAACGCGACCAGCATCCGGACCAGCTGCCGGCGGGCGGGGCGGGGCGACGGGTTTGCGGCCATGGCGGACGGTACCGCCATGGGTCGGGCAGCGTCAATTCGCCGCCACACCGTCGCGCTATCGACGGGGCGCTTGCCAGCGCCGTGCGGCGGCGTATACTCGGGTCTTCCCCCGATGCAGTCGCACGTTCCACCGAACCCCGGCAACGGAGGTATTTCGTGATCGCAAGGGCAGTCAGCGGTACAACGATGCGCCTTGGCGCGTTGAGCGTCTTCGTGAGTCTGGCGCTTGCAGGATGCAGCAACAACAAGGTGCAGGTCGTGCAGGGCAGTTGCCACGACATGAACGGTGCCCAGGTCTGCGTGTGGGGCGAAATGACCGGCAAGACGCTGACGAGCTTCGGCGCCACCATCCCGCTGGCGGCAATCTCCAACGCGCCGGACAGCATCCCGATGGTCTGGCCGCCGGTGGCCGATGCTATCCTGCCGCTCCCGGCCGAGGTGACGTCCGCCACCGGATTCACCGCCGCCACGTTCTATTGGGAACCGGACGGGCATCCGCCGGCGCCATACCTGACGCCGCATTTCGATTTTCATTTCTACCACATCCCGACGGCGCAGATCGATGCGATCGATTGTGCCGATACGACCAAGCCGGCGCAGCTTCCGGCGGGCTATGAGCTTCCCGACGAGACGATTCCCGGGATGGGTACGCTGGTGGGCATCTGCGTGCCCAAGATGGGCATGCATTCGCTGCCGACCGCGGAGGCCAACGGCACCACGCTCTTCGGCCACGATATTCTCATTGGCTACAATCACCAGCAGCCGATTTTTGTCGAGCCGATGATCAGCAAGGCCACGCTGATGAAGCAACAGACCTTTGCGGACGATGTTCCGGCTGTTCCCAATGGCGCGGCGGGCGTGCACTACCCGACGCATTTCGAAGCGACCTGGGACAGCACGGCCAAGGCATACAAGTTCACCTTCACCGGGTTTGCCGCGGCAGCAACCCCGTAGCCGATGAACCGCGACCATCCGCCCGAACCGCCGGCCGGCCGGGCGGGTGGACCGCGACGGGGTTCCGAGGAGGCAGCTCATGACCGCCGGACATTTCGGATTTGCCGCGGGCGTCAAAGCCGGCGCCCCGCGGGTTCCACTCTGGGCGTTGATGCTCAGCACGTATCTCCTCGACGTCGTGTTCATCATCCTGGTGCTGGCCGGTGTCGAGAGCTTCACGCCGTTCGATCCGACGCACCCGGCCTACGGGGAGGTCACGATCCGGGCCTTCTACGATCATTCGCTCCTGGGCGCGCTGCTCATCGCGATGATCGCGGGCGCGCTCGCGCGGATGGTGTGGGGCGCGCGCGCCGGACTTGTCATCGCCGGCGTCGCCTTCTCCCACTGGGTGCTCGACCTCATCGTGCATCACCCCGACATGCCGATTCTTCCCGGCAACGCCGGCCATCTGCCGTTGCTCGGCTTCGGACTGTGGGGGCATCCGGTGGCCAGCGCGTCGGTCGAGCTGCTGCTGGTGCTGGCAGGCGGTTACCTGTATGCGCGGGCGGCGGTGCGGTCGCCGGTTGTCGCGAACGGGGTTCCGGGCGGAAAGGCCAGGGCGGCCTGGGCGGCCGGGGTCACCGGGGCGCTGATGCTGGCGCTGCTCGCCACGGATTATTTCGGTTGGTCCGAAGGCGCGGTGCTGGTCGAGATGTTGCTGTTGGTGGTGCTGTCCGGGTGGCTCGATTCGCGGTTGCAGTGGCGGAGCGCGCCGGTGGCATGACGTTCTCCATCAATCGCGCCGGCCCGGATCTCTCGACCACGCCGCGGACGCGGCTCGAGGCGGCAAAGGACGAACTCCGCACGCTCGGCCACCGCGGGCCGCGTCACTGAAGGCCGACTCCGCGGTGTCGACGCCCAAGGACGCCGGGGTCCATTTCCCACCACCGTTTGTCTACGCGATCGGCTTCCTGATCGGATACGGACTCGACCGACGCGACCGGTTGTCGATCGCGCCGTCGGCAGCCGGCGCGCATACCTTCACCATGGCCGGCTGGGTGCTGGCGGCGCTCTCGGTACTCGTCGCCGGGTCGGCGCTGGCGCAATTCGTGCGCGCGCACACCGCGATCCTCCCCCACCGTCCTGCACGCACGCTGGTCGTGACCGGCATCTACCGGTTCACGAGGAATCCGATGTACCTGTCGCTGACCATGCTCTACGTCGGCGCGGCACTGCTGATCGATTCCTGGTGGCCGGTCATGCTGCTCCCGTTGGTACTGGTGGTCATCGACCGCGCCATCATCGTCCGCGAAGAGCGGTATCTCGCGGCGGCATTTCCCGTCACATACGCCGAGTACCGGCGCCGCGTGCGGCGCTGGATGTGACGATTGGCCGGGATGTCGAGTGGATTCAGTTGGCGCACGAGTCGGCGCGCGCCAGCAGCATCGTCCGTTCCCGCGCGTTGGACGTGAGCGAAGCGGCGCGCCGGAATTCATCGCCAGCTTCAACAATCCGACCCAGTTTCTGCAGCAGGTCGCCGCGCACCGTCGGCAACAGGTGGTACGATTGCAGCACCGGCTCGCCGGCCAACTGGTCGACAATCTCGAGCGCGGCCTTGGGGCCGTACGCCATACCCACGGCCACGGCACGGTTGAGCTGAACCACCGGTGACGGCTGCAGTCCGGCGAGCGCGTCGTAGAGCGCCACGATCCGTTCCCAGTCGGTCTCGGCCGCGGCGCGTGCGGTGGCGTGGCAGGAGGCGATTGCGGCCTGCAGCGCATAGGGGCCGAGCGCATCGCCCAGTCCCGCGGCGCGCGCCAACGCGGTGATGCCGCGGCGAATCCCCACCTGATCCCATCGGGACCGGTCCTGGTCGAGCAGTAGTACCGGTTCGCCTTCGGGTCCCACCCGCGCCCGCAACCGCGACGCCTGCAGCTCCATCAGTGCCACCAGTCCGTGGGCCTCCGCCTCGTCAGGTGCCAGGCCGGCAACGACGCGTCCCAGCCGCAGCGCTTCGTGGCAGAGCCCGGTACGGAACCAGTCGGCACCGCTCGTGGCCGAATAGCCTTCGTTGAAGATGAGATAGATGACGCTGAGCACGGCGGGAAGGCGCGCCGTGAGTTCGTCGCCGCGGGGAACCTCGAACGGCACGTGCGCTTCGGCCAGTGTCCGTTTGGCGCGCACGATCCGTTGTGCGACCGTTACGGTGGGAGCGAGAAACGCGCGGGCGATCTCTTCCGTCGTCAGACCGCCGAGCAGGCGCAGCGTCAACGCGATCCGCGCTTCCGGCGGCAGCACCGGGTGGCACGCGATGAAGATCAGGCCAAGGAGATCGTCGCCGACCGGATCGTCGATCGCCGTGTCGAAATCGGGCAACGTCTGTTCCCGCCGCGCCAGCTCATGTTCCAGTTCGCCGTGCTTGCGCTCGAGCATGTGCGCGCGCCGGATCAGGTCGATCGCGCGGCGTCTGGCGGTGGTCATCAGCCACGCCGCCGGATTGTCGGGAATGCCGCGGTCGGGCCACTGCTCCAGGGCGGCCACCAGCGCATCCTGGGCCAGGTCTTCCGCTGTCCCGACGTCGCCGGAGTAGCGAGTGAGCGAGGCAATCAGGCGCGGAGCTTCGATGCGCCAGACTGCCTCGATCGTCCCGCCAACATCGGGACCATCGGTCATGCCGCGCCGGCCGCCTTCTGCACGTCGTCCGGGAAGTCCGACATTTCGAACACCTGGCGCACTTCGACGACGTCGCCGTCCGCCGCCGGCACGCGGAGCGCCCACGCCCGCGCCTCGTCGAACGACTTGGCCTGGATGATCCAGAAGCCGCCGAGCACTTCCTTGGTCTCGCTGTAGGGACCGTCGAGGACCTTCGACTTGCCGCCGCTGTAGGCAACGCGGCATCCGGCTTGGCGCGGGTGCAGGCCGTCGAGCGCCAGCAACACCCCGGCCTTGCTGAGCGACTCGTTGAACTTCGACATCGCCGCCACCGCTGCCGCGTCGGGCGCAAAGCCGGGGTCGACCGCCCCCTGCTGGTACACCCTGGGGATCATCAGCATCATGAATCGCATGGTTATCTCCTGGTGGAGCGCACTGTCGATCCGGGGGGATCCCGGGTATCGAGTCTTCACCATGATGTCGAATGAGGGGCGCGGATTTCGACAGGCTACCTGCCGTGGACGATCACCCTCCCGCGATCGCACCCACGATCTGGAACGGCTCCTCCCCCCGCACCACCGCCTCCGGCAGGGGGGCGTCGGGCGACTCGAACGACAGATCCTGTTCACAAGCGTAGAAGCGGAGATAGGCCCGGCGATGCTGGGTGTCGCGGTCGCGGATCGTGCCCTTGAGCATCGGATAGCATGTCTCGACGGCGTCGAGCACGCTGCGCTGGGTCGCCGGACCGGTGGTCGTCACCCGCACGTCGCCATTGATCCGCGCCAACACCCGCAACGGCTCGGGCAGCGCCACCCGGATCATGCCAGCGTCTGCACTTCGACCGAGAGCACCGACGGCAGGTGACTCGCGATCGCCTTCCAGCTGTCGCCGCCATCTGCCGACGCATACACCTGGCCGCCGGTCGTTCCGAAATAGACTCCGCACTCGTCGAGGGAATCGACCGCCATCGCGTCCCGCAACACGTTCACGTAGCAGTTGCGCTGCGGCAGTCCCTTCGAAAGCGGTTCCCACTCGTTCCCGCCGGTGCGACTGCGATACACGCGGAGCCGCCCCTTGGGCGGGTAGTGCTGCGAGTCACTGGTGATCGGCACCACGTAGATCGTTTCCGGTTCGTGGGCGTGCACGTCGATCACGAAGCCGAAATCGGTCGGCAGGTTGCCGCTCACTTCGTGCCACTCGTCGCCCGCATTGTCGGTCCGCAGCACGTCCCAGTGCTTCTGCATGTAGAGTGTGTCCGGGCGCGACGGATGCATCGCGATGCGATGGACACAATGGCCCACCTCGGCGGTCGGATCGGGAATGTGTTCCGAGTGCAGCCCCTTGGTGATCGGTTTCCAGGTGGCGCCGCCATCGTCGGTGCGGAACGCCCCCGCGGCCGAGATGGCGATGAACATCCGTTGCGGGTTGCCGCGATCGAGCACGATGGTGTGGAGACACATTCCGCCGGCACCCGGCGACCACCTGGGGCCGGTGCCGTGGCCGCGCAGGCCGGAGAGTTCGTGCCAGCTCTGGCCGCCGTCGGTCGAGCGGAACAGGGCAGCATCCTCGACGCCGGCGTAGACCGTATCGCGCTCGGTCAGCGACGGCTCGAAGTGCCAGACCCGCTTGAATTCCCAGGGATGCGGCGTGCCGTCGTACCACTGGTGGGTGCCGGGGACGCCGTCGTACTTGAACTCGTTCCCCACGGCGTTCCAGGTCCGGCCGCCGTCGTCGGAGCGCTGCACCACCTGCCCGAACCACGAACTGGTCTGCGAGGCGTAGATCCGGTCAGGATCGACCGGCGATCCCTTCAGGTGGTAGATGTCCCAGCCGGAAAGGTGTGGGCCGGACACCTTCCATTTCGCGCGACCGGCGTCGGCGGTAAGAATGAAGGCACCCTTGTGCGTGCCGACCAGCACCCTGACTCCGCTCATGGCGTCACTCCTGATGACGTTGCGACCGTGGACATCACCGGATCGGGGTTTGGAGAATATCGGCGGCCGGGGTCGTTGTCGATGGCATTCGACCGTAGCATCCCTCGGTCCCTCCACCCTCGACCGCTTTCCTGTCCGGCTTTCACCTACTTGCGCGTTCCGGGAGCGGCGGTAATATCTCCTCTGCGTCCGCGGCACGGAACAGACCGCGGACGGGATCTTCCCGCGGGACGCCGCCGGAAGAGCGGGCGACAGCGATTCGACGCTGTCGGTCAGGTTGTGAGGCCGCTGGCCACAACCGAGGAGCCGCCTGAGCGCGGCACACCTGAGTCGGCCGTGCGACAAGGGTAAGACGAGCGGGCCGGATCACGTATCGCGTGATGTCGAAAGACCGGACGCTCGTCGCCAGCGATGACAGCCCCCTCACGGTGATGGCGATGCCCCACCGTGAGGGGGTTGTCGCGTTCGCGGGTATTTTCAACGGTGTACTCCCACGGCGGATGAGCCCTGCCATGTCCATCGCCTTCCCGCGTATCTCGATTGCCTTCCTCTGGATCGTCTGGATCGTGGGATGGCGGGCGGTCGGCTGGTCGAACCGCAAGGGTGTGATCGTCCAGCCGATCGCGGACCGCTTGGCGTATGGTGTGCCGACGGTTGCCGGGGCGATGTTGCTCGTCGCGAATCCGCGCGGGGCCGGACTGCTGCAGCCGTGGCGAGCGCTGTCCCCGACGCCGCTCGCGTGGTTCGGGCTGGCGTGCGTCCTGGCCGGTCTGCTGTTCACCGTCTGGGCGCGCCGGGTTCTGGGCCAGTACTGGAGCGTCATGCCGACGCTCAAGGCGTCCCATGCCATCATCCGCACCGGGCCGTACGCGCTGGTGCGCCATCCGATTTACACCGGCCTGCTGCTGGCGCTGTTCGGCACGGCCGTCATGGAGACCACCGTCGCCGCCGCCACAGGATTCCTGCTGGTGCTGATCGGGTTTGTCATCAAGGCCGGGCAGGAAGAGCGGCTGCTGACGGGGCATTTCGGCGCGCCATACGCTGAATACCAGGCCCAGGTCCCGGCGCTGGTGCCGCGGCCATGGCGCCGCCGTTCCTGAAGATTCCTTCACCGGATTTTCATGCTGGGTCCACCGCGCGACGGCGATGATCCCCGCACCAGTCGGGGGAGGGTATCGCCATGGCGCGGGTCCTGATCACGTACGGCACTACTGACGGCCAGACCGAGAAGATCGCCGCGTATCTCACGGAAGAACTGCGAGGCCTCGGGCTTGGCGTGGACCTGATCCGTGCCGGGGCGGCACCGGCCAGGGCGTGGAGTTACGACGGTGTGATCGTCGCCGCCTCACTCCACGCGGGGCGCTATCAGCGGAACGTGGTGCGCTGGGCCCGGCAGAACGCCGCGGCACTCGGCGAGCGGCCGGCCGTGTTCGTCGGTGTCTGTCTCGCGGTGCGTGAACAGACCGCACGGGCGGGCCACGATCTCGACGAGAGCGTACGCCGGTTTGTCGCGCGGACCCGTTGGACGCCCGGTGAGGTGAAGTTCGTGGCCGGAGCGCTCAAGTACACGCGATATGGCTGGCTCAAGCGCCGCGCCATGCAGCGGATCGTCGCCAAAGCGGGCGGCGACACCGACACCAGCCGGGATTACGAATACACCGACTGGCCCGACCTGCGGGCGTTCGCGCGCCGTTTTGCCGCCGGACTGCAACGGCCGGTCACCGGCGTCGGCGACTTGTCCCGCCGTTCCGCCCTGAAGCCGCGGGTGCCCGAGCCGGCGTGGGCGCCACGGGTCATGGTAGGGGTATTGTGACGGGGCATGGGGATACGATCCGCGGCGTGAGGCAGCAGGCATGCCGATGAAACTTGGTGCCGAGCTGGTCCGCGCCGGTATGGCGACGACAGAGCAGATCGACAAGGGCGTCGCCGAAGCGAAACGTGCCCGTCGGCCACTGGGCGAGACGCTGATCGAGCAGGGCGTGCTCGAAGAACGCGACGTGTATCGCGCGCTCGCCAGTATTCATAACATGCCGTATCGCAGCAGCGACGAGCTGCTTGCCGACATCGATCCCGAACTGGCTCGCTCGGTGTCGCAACGTTTCCAGGAATACAATCACGTCCTGCCGATCCGGAAGCTCAACGGCCATCTGGTGGTGGCGACCAGCGACCCGTTTCTCGAAGTCCCCGGACTCGGGTCGGCGCTCGGCGCCGAAAAGGTCGACCAGGTGGTGGTCACGCCCACCGATCTGCGGCGCTTGCGGATGGCGCTTGACCTGGAACAGGCCGGCAAGGAACAGGCCTCCGCGCCGTCGATGCGTCAGGCCGAAGACCTGCTTGTGGGTCTCGACGCCGCGACCAATGAATATGCGCAGAAATTGCTCGACGAGATGCTGCTCGATGCCGTGGGCGAACGGGCCAGCGACATTCACGTCGAGACCTACCGCGGCCGCACTCGGGTCCGGCTCCGCGTCGACGGCGACCTGCGGGATCTCAAGCACTATCAGTTGACCGACGCGCAGCGAATGGGCCTGGTCAACGTGATCAAGATCCGCTCCGGCCTCGATATCGCCGAGCATCGATTGCCGCAGGGCGGGCGGTTCGTGACGCGTTCGGGAAAGCAGGTGTTCGATATCCGGGTGCAGACCCAGCCCTGCCTGCACGGCGAGCACGTGGTGATGCGGTTGCTGCCCCAGGACACCACGATGGTCGGCATCAACGAACTCGGATTCCCCGAGCGCGTGGCGACGGTATACCGGCGCCTGCTCGACTCGCCGGGAGGGCTGATTCTCGTGGTCGGCCCGACCGGATCGGGAAAGTCGACCACACTGTATGCCGGCCTGCAGGTGCTGGCGGCGGACGTGACCCGGAAGGTGATCACCGTCGAGGATCCGATCGAATACGCGCTCGACGGTGTGCAGCAGACGCAGGTCAAGCCGGAGATCGGGTTCGAGTTCGCCGACGCGATGCGGGCCTTCGTGCGCGAGGACCCCGACGTGATCCTCGTCGGCGAAATCCGCGACGCTGAAACCGCCTTGGAAGCGCTGCGGGCCTCGCAGACCGGGCACCTGGTGCTGTCGACGCTGCACTGCAACGATTCGGTCGACGCGGTGCAGCGCCTCCGCGACCTCGGCATGCACCCCAATTCGATCGGCAGTGAACTGCTGGCGGTCTTCTCGCAGCGGCTGGCACGGCGCATCTGCGACGGCTGCCGCGTGCCCGACACGCCCGACGCCACGCTGGCCGCGGAGGTCTTCCCCGACGGCGTCCCGGCGGACATGAAGTTCTTCAAGGGCGCCGGGTGCGACCATTGCCGCGGCACCGGCGGCTACGGGCGGATCGCCGTGGTGGAGTACCTGCCGGCGTCGCCGGCGCTGCGGCTTGCCATCGCGCGCAACGCCACCGTCGACGAATTGCGCCACCATGCCATGACCGCCGGCCTGATGCCGCTGCGCGATCACGCCCTGGCGCTGGTCAACGAGGGAATCATTCCCCTCGACCAGCTCAAGACGATGTTGCCGCCGGAGCACCTCGCGCCAGATCGCTGAGCCCGGCTCGCCTTCACCGGGACTCATACCCCAAGAAGACCCCATGGAACGCCATCTATACGCGTCAATATGACGCGTATAATTGACATTTTGTCCGCCGTGAATTACACTCCAAGCCGCAACTGAGGATTGGGGGGACGATGCGGTTGGGGAATCGGATCCGGGTGGCGCGGGCGGAGCGGCGGCTCTCACAGGAGCAGCTCGCGGCGATGGCAGGTGTCACCCGCCAGACGATCAGCGCCATCGAGAACGAGCAGTACGCGCCCTCGGCGCTGCTGGCGTTCGTAATGGCCGACAAGCTGGGCAAGCCGGTGGGGGAACTCTTCTTTCTCAAGGATGGCAACTCATGAGCGCGCAGGAGATGCTCCGCGACGAGCGGACGGTGGCGGTCGAAAACGCCGGATACCGGTGGTCGTACAACGTGATTGCGTTCGGCCTGCTGCTGCTGGCGGCATACCGCTCACTGGTGCAGGGCGAGTCCTCGTGGGACCTGATGTTGCTGGTGATCGTCTCCGGCGGCATCAACGTCGCCTATCAGCGTTCCCAGCGCGTGATCGGCCGCCGGTGGGTCTTCGGTGCCGTGACGGCGGCCGTTCTGGCCGTGTTGCTCGCATTCGCGGTTGTCCTGCTCCATGGCCGGATCTAGGGCAGGGCCGACCATACACCATCGCTTGGGCCATGCTGGTCTGTCGTGTCACGCCCGGGGTTCGCCACCACTTCTTCCGCGAGATACGGCCGTCTTCATCGGAGGGAACGTGATCAACGGTGCTCATGTGGTGCTCTCGTCGCGCGATGCCGATGCGGATCGTGCCTTTCTTCACGAGTTGCTGTGCCTTCCGGCCGTCGATGTCGGCGGCGGTTGGCTGATCATGGCGTTGCCCGCGGCGGAAGTCGCCGTTCATCCCGCCGCCAGAAACGGACACCACGAACTCTATCTGATGTGCGATGACATCGAGAACTTCGTCGCCGCCATGCGGCGACAGGGGACCAGGTGTGCGCCGGTGCGCCGCCAGCCATGGGGCCTGCTGACAGCAGTGTCGCTGCCGGGTGGCGGCAAGCTCGGCGTCTACCAGCCGCTCCATCGCCGTCCGTCGAGCCGGCAGCAGCAGCGCGAGCGACGACCGTCAGGAGCTTCCGGGAAGCGGGGAGCGAAGCGATGAGGGCAGTGCGGCCCGCCCTTGTGGTTCGTCCGGCTCGAATCGGGCGACTCGGGCGGGCACTGCAATCTGTTCGCCGAGTATCGCGTCACGCGCCGCTGATCGCGGTGCCGCCGGTTAGCGTCCCGCCAGCCAGGCGCGGCGCAGTGCGCGCTGGGCCGGTGTGGCGCCGGGTTGTTCGGTGATCGTTACCACGGCGCGGCGGTAGCCCGTCACCACCACCGTCGTCCGATAGTTGCCGGCCGGACGCCGCACCACGACGCGCACCGAGTCGCCGATCCGCAACGCGTGAACCATCGCGGCGAAATCCGCCACGGTATCCACGGGACGGTCGTCGAGCGACACCAGTCGATCGCCGGTATGCAGGCCGGCATGCTCCCAGACGCTTGCGGTGTCGAGCACGTAGAGGCGCAAACCGCCGCCACTATCCGGCTTCCAGGCATAGAAGCGCAGATCGGGCTGCCGGGTACCGTCGGCGTTGCGCGCCGGCTCCCATTCCGTTCGGCTCACCAGACCGAGGAACGCCAGATACCGGTTCATCTCGACCGGCCGATCGCCGTGCACGTGCTCGGCAAAGAACCGCGTCATGTCACACCCGCACACCGCCGCCGCCTCGCGCGCCACATCGTCGCTGGTGAACCCCGGCGCACCGGAGTGGTGTGCCAGCATGGCCCGCATCACGTCGTCGATCGAACGCGCCCCGGCCGTGGCGTTGCGGATCGTCAGATCCAGCGCAGCGGTGATGAGTTCACCCTGCAGATGGGTGCTGGCGGTGTTGTCACCCAGCTGCGTTTCCTGCGGGCCGTAGGCGGCGCGGCTGACGCGTTCGGGCGACAACGTCGTGTTGCCTGACGTGCTGAAATATTCCCCCAGCAATCGCTCGAGGTGCGAGACCCGTGTCGAATCTTCCGTCTCGAGTCCGGCACGGCGTGTCAGAAGGTCGGCGTAGAACATCGTCGCCCCTTCGCTCCACCAGAGCGCCGAACTCCGCGCCGGCGTGCGGTAGCTCACGTCGCCGAACTCCGCTGGACGGATGCGGATCATGTTCCACGCGTGGAAGTATTCGTGCGCGATCTCCTCGAAATATGAGGCGGGATCGCGAGCCAGATCGGCAGCCGGAATCCCGATGGTCACCGAGTTGGCGTGTTCCAGCGAACCGAAGGCGCTGTCGCGAAACAGGAAGGTGTAATCGCGATAGGGCGCATCTCCGAAGAGCGCCACTGCCTGCTGCACGATCCGCTCGATGCCGCCCACGAAGGCGGCTGTGTCGAACACCGCGGCCCGGGGCGCCGGCCAGTACACCACACGGTGGGGCACGCCGTCGACGGTGAACCGCCACTCGGCGACATGTCCGGCCAGAATCGGCGAGTCCAGCAGTGCCGACGCATTCGGCGCGATAAACGTCCGGGGTTGAGCGCCCGGTTCCAGGCCGGTGGCGATCGTCCAGTCGGCCGGCACGTCGACCGTGACATGTGCCGGTGCCTGCGTCGCACCCACCACATACATCAGGCTGTGGATGTCGCCCACCATCGCGCCGCTCCGCGAGACGAATGGCCGGTACGCATAGCGCCCGCCCGGCTGCGCCGGGAGCACGAGACGGTATCGGATCGTGACGTCACCACCGGTCGTGACGACCCGCCAGAGGCCGTGGTCGACCGGCGTGATCGACGCGGTGCCGCGCGGCGACTCGGCATGCAGGTCGGCGAGGTAGCGCCAGTAGGCGTCGTCGTATTCCGGGTGCGCCGCCATCGCCACCCGGAACGTGTCCGGCACATTCCCGACGTGCATGCTGACGCCGAATCCGGTGGTGTCGGCGGGATCGACGTGAATGACATAGTCGGCTACCGGTCGCGCCGCGGCGGACCGCTCTTCGATCACGTCCGTTCCGTTGGCCGACTGATATTGCGCCCCGGCCGGTGCCGCCGCGATGAACAGTGCGGTCACGCCGGCGAGCGTGCCGCGCCGGAATGTCACGGTAGCCGCCAGATGTCGAATACTCCGCTGGTGCGGCGATCGTTGGCATTCCCTTCGGGGAGGGCGATGCGGCCGTCGACGGCGATGGGGCTGTTCCAGTGGCCGCTGCCGCAGGGCAGCGTGCCGATGCCGTGACCGCTGGCGGCGTCGTAAAGGTGCAGCCCGCCTCCCGGATCGTACACAAACAGCATGCCGTCGACCACGATCGGACTCGTGCCGCCGGTGGCATTGTGCCACACCGGTTGCAGCCGGTTGTTTTCGATGCGCCAGGCGGTGGTGCCGCCGTTGTCCGCGGCGAACAACCACACGGCGGCACCGTCGTGCCACACCGCCGGCGCCGTGAACAGTCGGGTGCCCGACGGCGTCGGCACCGTCTGCAGTTCGCCGCCCTTGTGCGGCGTGGTGCCGCGCATCTTCGACCAGTCGATGATCCGGATCAGGTCGTCCTTGCCGCCTTGTACCACGAAACCACCGCCCAGCACGACGGGCGAGGTCGACCCCAGGTCGGCGTCGTCCGCATCGAGCTCGGCGGTGTTCTCCGGCGTGTAGTTGCCGAGGATGGTGGCGGCCCCCGGGTCGAGTTCGACGATGGCGTCGCCCCAGTCGCTGGTGCCGTTCCACGGGCCGTTGCCGGTGGCGACGAAGAGATCGCCGGTCACCGAATCGACCACCGCACCGGCCCGTCCCCAGATGGCGGAGTCACTCGACTTGCACGACGCCGGATCGATCAGCTCGTGCCGGTCGCTGCAGAGCGAATTCCAGATGTGCTCCAATCGCCCCGTGCCGGCATCGAGGATGGCGACGTGCCCCTGGTACGGCGGAGCATCACCGATATAGCCACCGGTGGTGGCGATGACGTGGCCGCGATCGTAATTCAACGCCGACGCGATCTTCTCGCGCCGCGGCAGGCGCGTGATGGATGTGCTCCAGATGACCCGGCCGTCGGCCACCGAGAGCTTGTGGATCATTCCATCGGGTGACGCGGCATAGATGAAGCGCCGATCCGGATCTGCCACCGGCGTGGCGGTGGTGATCTGGCGCGACCCGGCGACGGCGTCGTAGCTGGGCGGCGTGTATTCCCACAGCACCGTGCCGTCGCCGGCATCGATCGCGACCGTCTTGCCGTACGTCGTGGTGACGAAGAAGACGTCGTGCGGCGCGCCGTGCACCGCCACACCGTGGAGATAGATGGCCGAGGCGTCGACGGTGCCGTCGAGAGTCACCTGTTGTCGGCGCAGCGTCGTGATGTTGGCGGCGGCGAACCCCATGTTGGCGGTGGGGGCGCTGGCTCGGCCCATGTCGAATCCGAAGCGGGTCCAGTCGACCGCGGGTGGGCGGGCCACCGGCGCGAAGGCGGCGAGCGCCAGCACTGCTGCGGGCCATCGCAGCAGCGTCGCGCGGCGAAACGGAAAGGATGGGAGACGCATCCTGAATCCTCGGCGGGGCGGGAAGTCTGCTCCGGTAACGATACCACGCCGGGCCGCGGTCGGCATGCTGGCGCGCCCGGGCCGGCGTCGCGGCGCGTTAGGTTTGGACGGCGAATGGCGCGGCCGGTGCGGCCGCGGATCCGATTTCATGACGATTGGCACGCCCGGAGGCGCACGATGAAGACCCCCTGGAGGTTGTTGGCGTTGTTCGCGCTGGCCCACCCGCTGGTGGCGCAATCGGTTGCCGGCAGGTGGAACGGAGCGATGGACACTCCCGGCGGGTCGGTCCCGCTGGGCATCACGTTCGCCGTCTCGGGTGACACGCTCTCGGGAACCGTGGACGACAACGGCGCCAAGCCGCTGACCGGTGCGATCCGGCGCGATACGGTGACCTTCAGCTATGTCGTGGACTACAACGGTCATCCGTTGACCCTCACCATGGTGGCGCGGGTACGCGGGGACTCGATGACGGGAACCGTCGACTTCAACGGCGAGGGAACCGGCGACTTCCGCGCCGCGCGCCCGGCGGCCGAACGCAACACCGACGGCGTCGACGTCGTGACCCGAATGCACGACGGTTATGCCGGAAAGTGGTTCTCGACTTTGACCTTCTCGCAGCGCACCATCCGCACCCACGGCACCACCACTGACACCGCCATCTGGTATGAAAGCCTCAAGGGACCGCGGCTGCTCCGCATCGACACGGGCGACCCCGCGACCGGTAACGGCGTGTTGTACACGGTCGATTCGCTGACGGTGCTGCGCAACGGTACCGTGGCGGTGCGCCGCGCCGGCGGCAACGAAGCGCTGCCGTTCGTCATGGGTATCTATCTGCAGCCGGTCGACTCATCGTTGCGGCAGTTGCGGTCGTTCGGTGTCGACCTGAGCCGCACCACGCGCACCGGGTGGAACGGCGTGCCGGTGATCATCGTGGGGACGTCCGATCCGGCGGACACCACCTCGCCGCAGTTCTGGGTCGACCCGGCACGACTGGTGGCGGTACGGATGCGCGGCGGCTTCAGCGGCGGCCCGCCGATCGACATCCGGCTCGGCGACTATCGCCAGGCGGGCGGCGGCTGGTTGGCCACGCGGGTCGACATCACCGCTCCGGGGATCCACCAGGTCGAGGAGTACTACGATTGGAGCGTCACCCGCGACCTCCCCGACGCGCTCTTCGATCCGGCGACGTGGCAGACCGCTCCGCACTGGGTGCATCCCCGTCCGTAGGGCCGGGCAACAGGAACGTTCGCTCATCGGCGTTTCACGCTCTCTTCACTCGGAGACCACTAGGCTCCGAATCAGTCCTGAAGAGGGAGGTGGACCATGGAGCGCAACGTTGGACCGGTCGAGCGGATCGCACGGGCGATCATCGGACTGGTGATACTCGGGCTGTACGCAGCATTGCCAGGGGCCTGGCATTATCTGGCGTTGATCGGTCTCATTCCGCTGGGTACGGCGGTGACGGGGTTTTGTCCGATGTATCGGGTCGTCGACGCCCGCCGCCGAGCCGGGACGCACCCGGCGTAACGGCGCGGAATACGCCGTCTCGCGGGGAGACGGGAGACCGCCCGTTCGGCTCCATGCCGGGGCGAGCGGGCGGTTTTCGCGGCGGTCAGCGCCCCAGTTTTCGGGTTGCCAGCGCGCGGACGACGTCGGTCTGCGAAATCACCCCCACCAGTTCGCCGCCGTCTTCGACGAAGAGCCGGTGGACGTCGCCGTACAGCATGCGTTGCGCGGCTTCCGCCACCTCGGCGTCCGGCGTGATGGTGAGTGCCGGCTGCGTCATGACTTCGTCGACGGTGATCTCTTCCCACCGCTGACCGTGTTCCGCCTGCGCCACCAGCACGTCGGCCGTCGAAACGACGCCGACCATGTGATTGCCGCCGTCCATTACCGGCAGGGCCGAAACGTGCCCGTCGGCCAGCTCCACCACCACGTCCAACAAGGTGCTGTCGATCGAGATGGTTCGAACCTGCGTCTGCATCAGTTCGGCGACTCGCATGGCCGGTCTCCTGGTTGGTCCGATCAGGTCTACCTGATCGGGATCTGGGTCTTGCCCGCGGCCTCTTTCTTGGGCAGCCGGACGGTCATGATGCCGTTGTCGTATTTCGCCTCGACCTTGGTCCCGTCGACCATCGTCGGCAGCTGGAGTACCCGCATGAAACGCCCTTGCTCCCGCTCCCGCCAGAAGAAGTCTTCGGTCTTCTCCTCGTTGGCAAAGTCCCGCCGCCCGCTCAGCGTGAGGGTCTGGCCGTCGAGCTTGACGTCGAGATCGTCCTTGGGGATGCCGGGTGCCTCGAGCCGGACCAGATACTCGGTGCCGGTTTCCGAAAAATCGAGGCTTGGCGTCCACATGGTTTCGACGTCGCGCGCCGGCAGGAAGTCGCCATTGAAGAACCGATCGACCAACCGGTCGAGATTCTCCCGGACCGCCGGATAGGTGGTCGGGGTTGAGGAACTCCTCGTGAGTCGCATATTGTCCTCCTGGAAAGAAAACATCGCGCGAACGCATCCGTTCGCAGCCCTTATCCTACCTCCGGCGGCATGAAGGAACGATGAAAGTCCGGAGAAGTTTTCTTGATCGTCGCGGTCGAAATCCCGTTATACTTGGCCCGACCGCTTGGCTCCTCACTTTGCAGAATCAGGATCGTCCATGTCCATCATGTTTCGGAAGGCACTTTCCCGGCACATCGAGCAATTGACGAAGCGCACCGAGGGGGGCGACGCGGCCCAGGTCGAGCGGCAGCTCGTGAAGCTGCGCGAGCTGCTCAATGTCACCACCGATGGCCGATTCCGTCGCTCGCTGAACACCCAGATACTCCGGCTGGAGCAGGAGAAGGAAGGCGGTGCCGACGTCGCCGACATCCGGCACCGGCTGGAATTGCTGCGCAAGGTCTATGTCGAGCTGAAGGATCATCCGGAGTATCAGGCGCGCCGTGGACGGCGGATTCCGCGCAAGTAGCCGCTGCCCGGAGCGGTGCATCGACTCGTACCAGGGAGACCCGATGGAGCGGCCGACGCTGCTGTCGACCAGTGTGGTGGAGGAGACAATTGCCGGCGTCGCGTATCACCTCGATGGCGAGCTGGTGCCGGCGCTGACGGTCGAACTGCCGGCCGGCGAGGCGGTCTTCTTCGAACACCATGTCCTGCTGTGGAAGCATCCCGAAGTACAGATCGCGCTGCGACCCATGAAGGGCGCGATGAAACGGATGATGGCCGGCATGCCGGTCTTCCTCACCGAAGCGCGCGGACCGGGGCAGGTGGCGTTCAGCCGGGACGGCCCGGGGCATATCGCGGCGATTCACCTGCATGCGGGTGGTGAGATCCACGTCCGGGAGCACCAGTTCCTGGCCGCCACCGCCAACATTTCCTACACCTTCGAGCGGGTTCGCGGCGTCGCCAATCTCCTCTTCGGCGGCACCGGGTTCTTCATCGACAAGTTCCATCTCGACCAGGGTGAGGGCGTGCTCTGGCTGCACGGCTATGGCAACGTGTTCGAAAAGCCGCTCGCGGCCGGCGAGTCGATCGACATCGAGCCCGGCGGCTGGCTCTACAAGGATCCGCATGTGCGGATGGAGACGCTGATGCAACGGATGGCGACCGGCATCCTGGCCGGCACCAACCTGGTGATGAACCGGTTCACCGGGCCGGGGCGGGTCGCGCTGCAGTCGATGTATCTCCACCTGCCCAGCGAAGACTGAATGCCGTTGCGATTCCCGCTGTGGTCGTCTCGTGCCGCCGGAGGTGTCATGCTGCGCCGTGTCGTGTCGACGGGATGTCTGCTCACTGCCGCGGTGCTGACCGCCCGGGCTCCGCTCCGGGCGCAGGGCGTCGATCCCTCGCTGGCGCCGCCGGGTCGCGACCCGGCGCAGCCGGTCGACTCGGCCTACACCCGCAAGATCCTGCGAGTACACCACCGAACCGTTCTTCCTCTCGCCGCTGGTGGACTATCTGCCGGCATCGAAGACGGTGCCCGACCCCGGCCGCAGTGCTTGGCGACATCGCCGGCAATCCCGACCAACCTGCCCTACTCGAAGGAGGTCTACGCCTACATGCGGATGCTCGCGAAGGCCACGCCAAGCGTGCGGGTGTTCTCGATCGGCGACGACGGAGGAAGGCCGGGAGATGATCGCCGTCGGCGTGGCGTCGGAGGCGCTGATGGCGCATCTCGACGCCAACAACGCCAACCTCGCGAAGCTCGCCGATCCGCGTACCATCCATTTCGACGATTCGCTGGCGCGGCGGCTGGCAGCCACCACGGCGCCGGTCTACTACATCACCGGGCACGATCCACTCCACCGAAGCGGGCGCGCCGACGGCGCTGATGGAGCTGGCCTATCGCCTCGCGGTCGACAACAGCCCCTACATCCAGCAATATCCGCGATCACGTCATCACGCTGATCACACCGATCGTGGAAGTCGACGGCCGTGACCGCGATGGTCGATCTCTACCACTGGCACGTGCAGCATCCCGGCGAAACCGTGCCGCCGCTGATCTACTGGGGCCATTACGTGGCGCATGACAACAACCGTGACGCCATGGCGCTGACGCTCGAGCTCTCGCAGCACGTGCTCGACACCTACCTCGGCTGGAATGCCCAGGTGCTGCACGACCTGCACGAGTCGGAACCGTACCTCTACGACAACACCATCGGCGACGGCCCGTACAACGCCTGGCTCGATCCGCTGCTCACCAACGAGTGGCAGATGATCGGCTGGAACAACGTGCAGGAGATGACGCGCTTCGGCATGCCCGGCGTCTTCGCCCACGGCGACTTCGACACCTGGTCGCCCGGATACCTGATGTTCATGGCGGCCACGCACAACGGTATCTCGCCGCCTCTACGAGACGTTCGGCAACGGCGGCACCGCCGGAAACGCTGGAACGCACGCTGTCGTCCGTCGGAAACCGAGTCGCACCTGGTACCGGCAGGATCCGCCGCTGCCGCGGGTGGAATGGTCGATGCGCGACAACAACAATTACGAAGAGACCGGCCTGCTCGTGTCGCTCAGTTACTTCGCCAACAATCGCCAGCTGTTCCTGCAGAACTTCTAGCAGAAGAGCAAACGATCGATCGCCAAGGCGCGGACCGAAGGCCCGGCGGCATACGTGTTCCCGGCCGACGACCCGCGCCCGGGCGCGCAGGCGGATCTGCTGCGCGTGCTGCAGCACCAGCATGTCGAGATCTCCCGGGCCACGCGCGCCGTTCAGCGTGACGGTGCCGTCACCGGGCGGCGGCGGCGGTCGCGGCGGCCGGGGCGGTGGAGGCGGCGCCGCGGGCCGGGGCGGGCGGGGCGCGGCCGCGCCGGCGAATGGTGCGGCTGCCACGACGCGGCGCTTTCCGGCCGGCACCTATATCGTGCGGATGGACCAGCCCTATTCGCGGATCGCCGACGCGCTGCTCGACTACCAGTATTGGAGCCCGAACGATCCGCAGAAGCATCCCTACGACGACACCGGCTGGACCTTTCCCGAAGGCTTTGCCGTCGAGGCGGTGCGCGTGACCGACACGACCGTGCTGGCGGTGCCCATGGAGCACGTCACCGACACCGTCACGGCGCCGGGCGGCGTCTCCGGCACCGGAGACATCTACGCCATCGATCATGACGGCGACAACGCCCTGGTGACGCTGCGGTATCAGCTCAAGGACGCCAGATTCGACGCCGCCGAACAACCGTTCGACGCCGGCGGCCGCCACTTCGATCGCGGCTCGTTCCTGGTGCAGGGTGTCTCGCGCGACCAGCTGGCGAACGCGGCCGCCACGACTGGGCATTCCGGTCCTCGCGTTGCCATCGGCGCCGGATGTCCCCACCCATCCGGTGCGGGCGGCCCGCATCGCCTTGGTGCACACCTGGAGCAGCACCCAGACCGAAGGGTGGTGGCGCGAGGCGCTCGACAAGCTGCAGGTGCCCTACGACTACATCAGCACGCAGGACGTGGCGCGCGACGCCGACCTGCACGCCCGCTACGACGTCATCATCTTCGGGCCGGGCGGCGGCAGCGGGCAGTCGATCATCGAGGGCATGCCGATGTGGCGCAACCCGATGCCGTGGAAACACACCGCGCTCACGCCCAACATCGGCACCTGGGCCCAGACCGACGACATCCGCCCCGGGCTGGGGTGGGATGGCCTGGAACATCTGCAGCAGTTCGTCGACAGCGGCGGGTTGTACATCGGCGTCGCCAACACCGCCGACTTTGCCATCGATTTCGGCATCACCAGCGGCGTCAGTGCCAACGCCGCCCGGAGCAAGGTGGTGGGGAGCCTGCTGCGCACCCGGCTGGTCGATTCGCTGTCGCCGATTGCCTACGGCATCCGCGACCGCCTGGCGGTGTACAGCGACGACGGCGAGAGCTTCGCCGTGAGTAACAGCCGGGGCGGCCGTGGTGGTGGTGGTGGGCGCGGCGGCGGCGCGGAACGCGGCCACCGGCCGCGGCACGCCTGACGACACCGACGTGGTGCAGGGCAGGCCGCCGCTCGATACCGCCAACCTCGCGCTGCCGCGCGAGCGGGTGATGCCGTGGGAACTGCCGTCGGTCACCGACGATCAGCTGCGCAGCCCGCTCAACCTTATTCCGCCCGACCAACGCCCTCGCGTCGTGCTGCGGTTCAGCGACCAGAGCGACCTGCTGGTCTCCGGGTTGCTTGACGGCGGCAGCGAGATCGCGCAGCGCCCGGTGGTGGTCGACGATCCGGTCGGAAAGGGGAACGTGGTGTTGTTCGCCAACAACCCGATCTACCGCGGGGAGACGATCGGGAGCTACTTTCTGGTCTTCAACGCGATCCTGAACTTCGATCACCTCGATGCCGGGCGCACGCTCGCCCCGAGGTAGTCGGATCATGGCGCTGGAGATGCGAACGCGGTGCGAACGGTGCGACTCGGCGTTGTCCGCGGACGGCGTGGCGTTCATCTGCCGCTACGAATGTACCTTCTGCACGTCGTGCACCGAGGCGATGGCCGGGCGCTGCCCCAACTGCGGCGGCGAGCTGGTGCGTCGCCCGCGAGCCGGTGCCACGTCCCTCTCGATTCCGACCGGAGGTAGCCAATGACTGCCGCGGCTGCCGGCGCCATGATCATCCGCGAGAAGCGCATCGTCGCCGCGTTCCAGGCGGCCGGTGCCACCTCGCCGGACCGCGCCGTCACGCGCGAACACCTCTCGGTGCACGCCGGTGCCGCGTGGCGGAGACTGCAACGGCGCGCCGTGCTCCGCGAAGCGGAGCCGGATCGCTGGTATCTCGATCTCCCCAGCTGGGATGCCCTGCGGGCGCTTCGTCAGCGCCTGGTCATCGTCGTCTTCGCCATCGGCGCCGTGGTCCTCTTCGGCGCCCTCCTGGCGCGCTGAGCGGCCTGTGTCCATCGATCCGTTCGATCCGCGCGTCGTCGCGCATCTCGAAGCCCTCGTGCCCGAGCGGCCTCGCGAGCTGCAGGAAATGGAAGCCGAGGCGGCGCGCACCAGCTTCCCGATCATCGGGCCGGTGGCGGGCCAGCTCTGCTATCTGGTGACCCGGCTGATCGGTGCCCGGCAGGTGTTCGAAATGGGGTCGGGGTTCGGCTACTCGACGGCGTGGTTCGCGCGCGGCGTGGACGAGAATGGCGGCGGGACCGTCCACCACGTGGTGTGGGACGACGCCCTCTCCGTTCGCGCACGTGGACACCTCGATCGGCTCGGCCTGCAACACCTGATCAGCTACCACGTGGGCGAGGCGGTCGAGGCGCTGCGGCGCAGCGAGGGACCGTTCGACCTGATCTTCAACGACATCGACAAGTCGGGCTACCCCGCCTCGCTGCCGGTGATTGCCGAAAAGCTCCGCCCCGGCGGCGTGCTCATCGTCGACAACCTGCTCTGGAGCGGGCGTGTTTTCGACGCCGCCGACCGCTCGGCCGCCACCGAAGGGGTCCGCGAGCTGACCCGCCGGGTCTTCGGTGATCCCGCCTGGACCGCGGCGCTGGTTCCCATTCGCGACGGCGTCCTGCTGGCCCGCAAGCGGTGAGTCTCGCCGCCCCCGGGGTTGACAGCGGCGTCCCACGCGATATAGTTCATATATGAATCGTCGTCTGAAACCCGCGCCGTCCGCCACCGAGGGAGGCGACCGGACAATGCTCTCCCTCTTCGGCGCCGCCCACATGTGGGAGGACCGTCTCGAGTCGGCGCTGGCCGCCGTCGGGCTGTCGGTCGCCAAACTCGGTGTGCTGACCCAGCTCATCGATGCCACGGAGCCGCTGCCGTTGAGCGAGCTGGCGGCGCGGTTGAGCTGCGTGCGGTCGAACATGACGCAGCTGGTGGACCGTCTCGAATCGGAAGGCTTGGTTCGCCGGGTGCACGACGCCGCCGACCGTCGTTCGGTGCGGGCCGCCGTGACGCGTCTGGGAGAGGAGCGCCAGGCCGCCGGTGCCGCCGAGCTGGCCCGGATCGGCGCCGAGTTCGCTGAGCAGCTCTCACCGCTCGATCGCGGCACGCTCGGGAAGGCGCTTTCCACCCTGCGGTAGTCGTCGGGTCGCCGGCGTCGAGCGGGGCGGGTAAGTTCCAGCGCCCCAGACTCCGCGAGTGGTTTCATGAGCTTCATCAATGCCAACCTGTTGCCGGGCGAGACGGTGCTGTTCCGGACGCGCCTTCACTGGAAGGTGTACGTGCTGCCGCTCTGCGGCACGATACTGCTTGCCGCGGCGGCGGTCTGGATCCTCACGTCCACCGCGCCGCACCTGCTGGCGCTGATCCCGGGCATCCTGGCGTTGCTCCTGCTGGTCGGACCCTGGCTCAGGCGGCGGACGTCCGAGTTCGCCGTCACCAACAAGCGCGTCGTCGTCAAGCTCGGCGCGCTCAACACCCGCTCGCTGGAATTGCTCCTTCCCAAGGTCGAGGCCATCACTGTGGAGCAGACGCTGGCCGGCCGCATGTTCGGCTACGGCGAGATCGTCGTGACCGGCAGCGGCGGCACCAACGAGCGGTTCGAGGGAATCCAGGCGCCGCTGGCGTTCCGTCAGGCGGTCCAGGCGGCGTCGGACGGTGGCGGCGCCGGCTGATCGGCGCTGCTTGACAGGATCGGCGGCGGCGAACCTATTTGCCGGAGATCCTCTTCCAAACGACAGAAAGGCGGTCGTCATGGCACGTGGCAAGCTGACCCGGCGGAAATTCGTGGCCGGAACGGGGCAGGCTGCACTGAGCGCGATGATCGTGCCGCGCCACGTGCTGGGGCGCGGCTTCCAGGCGCCCAGCGACACGCTCAACATCGCCATGGTCGGCACCGGCGGCATGGGCATGAACAACGCGCAGGCGCTGGTCAGCGAGAACATCGTGGCGGTGTGCGACGTCGACTTCGGCTACGTCGATCGCTCCCTGGCCGACCATCTCAAGCAGAAGGACAAGAACGGCGCCACGCCCCCCGACGTGCTCAAGCTCCGCGACCAGTATGCCAAGGCCAAGCGGTACGCCGATTTCCGCGAGATGCTCGACAAGCAGAAGGACATCGAAGCGCTGGTCATCGCCACGCCTGACGTGGCGCACGCCATCGTCGCCAAGACGGCGATGCTGGCGAAGAAACACGTCTACGTGCAGAAGCCGCTGACGCATTCGGTGTGGGAGTCCCGCGTGCTGGCGAAGACGGCGGCCGACACCGGCGTGGTGACGCAGATGGGCAATCAGGGCCATTCCAGCGATGACGCCCGGCTGATCAACGAGTGGGTCCAGGCCGGGTTGATCGGCGACGTGCGCGAAGTCCACGTCTGGACCAACCGCCCGATCTGGCCGCAGTCCATTCCGGCGCCGGCGCAACGGCCGCTGTGGACTCCCGATCCCAACGCCCCGCAGAATCCTGACGTGCCGATGGAGTGGGACGAAGGGACCGTCAACGCCGTCATCGCCAACGGCCTGGCCAACAACACCCACGCGGTGCCGTCGACGCTGCACTGGGACCTCTACACCGGGCCGGCCGAGAACCCCATCGACTACCACCCTATCTACCATCCGTTCAACTGGCGCGGGTGGCTCGATTTCGGGGCCGGCGCACTGGGCGACATGGGCGCGCACCTGATCGACCATCCGTTCTGGGCGCTCGACCTGGGGCTGCCGCTCAGCATCGAAGCAACATCGACGCCGTGGGGTGGGTCTCGCCGCGACCCGGTGTCGTACCCATGGGCCATGACGGTGCACTACGACTTCGCGGCGCGTGGCGCACAGCCGCCGGTGCGCATGACCTGGTACGACGGCGGGCTCTACCCGCAGCGGCCGGCGTCACTCCCCGACTCGGTGGCGCTCAACGCCGAAGGCGGTGCCATCTTCGTCGGCGATCGCGGACTGCTGATGCACGAGACCTACGGTGAGCATCCGCGGCTCTTCCCCGCCGAGCTGATGCAGCAGACGGCGTCGGTGCCGCAGAAATATCCCCGCATCACCGTGAGTCACGAGATGAACTGGGCGCTGGCCTGCAAGGGCCAGGGCGAGGCGACGTCGCCGATCAGTTACGCCGCGCGCCTGACCGAGACAATGTTGCTCGGCATTGTGGCACTGCGCACCGGTCAGGGGAAGAAGATTCTCTACGACGCGGACAACATGACCGTCACCAACGCGCCGCTGGCCAATCCCTACCTCAAGCCGGGATACCAGTCGGGGTGGGAGGTGTAGCGAGTCGTTCCCGCCGCCGCGGCCCGACACAAACGAAACGGCCGGCCCACCGTGAGGTGGACCGGCCGTCCGGCGTCGTGGCTCAGAGGCCGCGACGGGCTCGCCTCAGCGGCCGAGCTTCACGACGTTCTCCGCCGCCGGGCCTTTGGCGCCCTGGACGATGTCGAACTCGACGCGCTCCCCTTCGGAGAGCGACTTGAAGCCCTGGGCCTGGATCGCCGAGTGGTGGACGAAACAATCCTTGTCCCCGTTCTCGGGCGTAATGAAACCAAAGCCCTTCGCATCGTTGAACCACTTGACTGTGCCGGTCGTGCGCATGCTGGTACTGCTCCTCAATGAGTGTAATCGAGTCCCGGCAATGCCGTACGACCGACTACAGGTACGCGATCATCCCCTCGCGGCGGGTCGGCTTCCGCACGGGACGGCTCCTGCCGCCTGGTGCGTACGGTCGGGATACTCAGCGGGGGACCGACTGAACGCCGATCCCCCGACCGCGTCCCCCAGAAGCCTCTCCGTGCCCCGGAATGGGGCCTGGCAACCGTAAGCAACAAAGAAACGTCGCCCGACGCGTTTTGGCAATAGGGGGCACCCACCAACCCGGGCGACCCCGCCGTCAGGACGCCTGGGTGAGCTTGAGGGAGATGGGCACCGCGCTCAGCGCTTTCGAAACCGGGCACCCCTTCTTCGCGCCATCGGCCACCGCCTGCAATTCCGCCCCCTGGATGCCGGTCACCTTGACCGTGCAGTCGAGCTCGATGCCGGTGATGGCAAAGCCGTCCGGGGTCTTTTCGAGCCGGACGGTGGCGACTGTCTCGACATCGTCCGGGGTGTGGCCGCCGGTGGCGAGTCCGTTGGCGAACGCCATCGAGAAACACGAGGCGTGCGCCGCCGCGATCAGCTCCTCGGGGTTGGTACCCGGCGACGAACCGAAGCGGGTGCCGAACGAATACGTGCCGACCACCAGGTCGCTCTCGGTGCGGAACGTGCCGTTGCCGTCCTTGAGATCACCGTGCCAGCGTGCGGTTGCCTTGCGGTTCATGATGCCAGACTCCAGGTGCGGGTGCGGTTCGGGACAGGCTGCAGCGGCAGTATAGTCGGGCCCCCCAGCCAGCGTGGGGTGCTACTGCCGGGGACGCCGGCCGCGCGCGCTTCCGCACCCCCGCGTCACCCAGCCGAGGGTATCGGGGCGACGTTAGACTTATCGTGGCGCGCCGGCCGGTGCGAGCGCCGTGGCGCCCCTGCACCCCGACCACCGAGGTGAATCGATGGCTGCTGTGGCCCCTGGTCCGTCGTCCGGATTGCCTCCGCTTCCGGGGGCGCCGCACGGCGAGGAGCACATGCGCGCTCCCGAGGCGGTGCGCGACGTCGTCATCGGCATGTCCGATGGGTTGACGGTCCCGTTCGCGCTTGCCGCTGGCCTGTCCGGCGCGGTGACCCAGAGCAGATTGGTCATCACCGCCGGGCTGGCGGAAATCGCCGCCGGTGCCATCGCGATGGGGCTCGGCGGATATCTCGCCGCACGCAGCGACGCCGAGCACTACGCCAGTGAGTTGACCCGGGAGTATCGCGAGGTGGCGGTGGTCCCGGACCGCGAGGCAGATGAGGTGCAGGATGTCTTTGCCGATTACGGCGTGACCGCCGAAGAAAGCGCTGCGGTCATTGCCTCGTTCCGCCGCCGCCCCGACGACTGGGTGCGCTTCATGATGCGCTTCGAACTCGGCCTGGAAGAGCCGCACCCCGGCCGCGCGATTCGCAGCGCGTCGACCATCGCCGCGTCGTATCTCGTGGGCGGGCTGATTCCGCTCGCGTCGTACTTCGCGGCCAACAGCGTTCCAGTGGCACTCCACTGGTCCATCGGCATCACGTTGACCGCCCTGGTGATCTTCGGCTGGATCAAGGGGGCGTTCACCGGTGCCGCCCGGCTGCAGAGCGCCCTGCAGACCCTGGTCGTGGGCGGGCTGGCCGCCGCCGCGGCGTTCGGTCTGGCGCGGCTGGTTTCGCGATGACGGCACCCATCGACCCCGGGGTCGACATTGGCCACGTGCACCTCAAGGTGGCCGATCTCGATCGCGCGCTGGCCTTCTGGCACGGCGTGCTCGGGTTCGAGGTCCAGGCGCGGATCGGCAACAGCGCCGCGTTCCTCAGCGCCGGCGGGTATCACCACCACATCGCGCTCAACACCTGGGAAAGCCGTGGCGGTTCGCCACCGCCCCGGGGCACGACCGGGCTCTACCACGTCGCCATCCGATATCCCGACCGGGCGGCCCTGGGTCGAGCGCTGCGGCGCCTGGCGTCGGCCGGCGTGCCGCTCGACGGGGCTTCCGACCACGGCGTCAGCGAAGCGCTCTACCTCCGCGATCCCGACGACAACGGGGTCGAGCTCTACTACGACCGGCCGCGTGACGCGTGGCCCCGGGACAGCGAAGGCCGCATCGCCATGGTGACCGGGCCGCTCGACATCGAGGCGCTGTCGCACGCCGGGGTGCCGGCGTGAAGCGACTGACGATGCTGCTCGGCGCGGTCCAGCTCGCGGCCCCGGTCGCGGCGCAGACGCTGCCGCCGGTGTTGCGCCTGAATCACGTCTACATGGTCATCGATTCAGCCACCTATCACGACCTCACCGTATCTCCATTCCTGCACGGCGAGTTCGGCGGCTACGCGCTGCACGACAGCGCCGCTCCCGGGGAACCGGCGGGCGTTTATCTCTACGGACACCACACCTACCTGATCTTCGTACCACCAGGTGGGTTTCCCGGCGCCGAGCCGGGCGACATCGGAATTGCGCTGTCCACCGATACACCGGGTGGACTGCTCCAGCTGGCGCGACACCTGGCCTTCGACAGCCTGCCATTCGACACCGCGACGGTGACGTTGCGCGACTCCACCGGATCGGTGCCGTGGTATCAGGAGCTGCGCCCGGCGGGCCCCGACCGTTCCGGCCCGCATGACGCGCTCTGGGCGATGGAGTACACGCTGGCCATGACGCGGCGGGTCGCGGCGCGGGATTCCTTCGGCACCGAAGACCGCGATCGCGACCGTTTCATCGCCAGTCACTACGACTCGTTGCAACTGTTCGGCGACGTCTCCCGCGCCACGTTGGCGATTCCGGTCGACGAGCTTGCCCGGATGCGGCAAACGCTGGCCGCATGGGGAATCAAGGTGTATCCGGAAGGGGCGGGCGCGGTGGTGGAGCTGCCGGCGATGACGCTGCGCCTGGTGCCGGCCTATGCCGGCGCGGGTGTGCAGAATCTCACATTCACGCTCAACCACGACGCGGCCGCCAATCCGACCTACCGGTTCGGCCTGCGGACCCACCTCGAATTCGGTCCGGGACCAACGGCGGTCTGGGAGTTCGCGCCACGATGACGGAACAGCAGGCAGTGTTCGGCGGTGGTTGCTTCTGGTGTCTCGAAGCGGTGTTCCGCCGCCTTCGCGGCGTCCGGCAGGTCGTCTCCGGTTACGCCGGCGGGCGGGTGCCGAACCCGTCCTACGAGCGCGTTTGCAGCGGTGCCACCGGGCACGCCGAGGTGGTGCAGGTGACGTTTGATCCGGCGATCGTCTCGTACCGTCAGCTGTTGGAAGTGTTCTTCGCCTTTCACGATCCCACGACCCTGAATCAGCAAGGTCCTGACGTCGGCATCCAGTACCGGTCCGTCATCTTCACCGCGGACGACGACCAGGCACGGCAGGCGCGCGAGGCCATCGAGGCGTTCGACCGCGAGGAGACGTTCGGCGCGCCGGTCGTGACCGCGGTCCGTCCCCTCGACACGTTCTGGCCGGCCGAGGAATATCATCAGCGCTATTTCGAACGGAATCCGCAGCGGGCATATTGCGCGGCGCTGATCGCGCCGAAAGTGGCGAAACTGCGGCAGAAATGGTCGGAGTTGCTCGCCCCGGAACCGGTGTAGCATTCCGCGGCAGCCGTGGGCGTCCGGCGGCCGATGTCATCCACCGTGGAGGTGCCGTGGTCACGGCGAAGACAAAGATCTGGGAATGGATCCGGGCAGGCGCATGGGCGCTGGGCATCTGGCTGGTGCTCAGCACGTTCGTGGTGCAGGCGTACTTCATTCCGTCGCCGAGCATGGAAAAGACGCTGTTGGTGGGCGACGTGCTGTTCGTCAACAAGTTCCTCTACGGCGCCAAGATTCCCTTTGTCACGGCGCACCTGCCGGCGGTACGCCAGCCGCGTCGCGGCGACATCGTCGTGTTCCTCTCACCGATCGAAGACTCGATGCTGGTCAAGCGCCTCATCGGCGTGCCCGGCGACACGCTGCAGATGCGGCAGGGCGTGCTCTACCGCAACGGCAAGGAGCTCGAGGAGCCATACGCGCAATCGCTCGACCCCGAATGGTCGGCCGACTCCACCACGCGCCTGCAGATGCGCGCCTTCCAGCTGCCGCATTACATCGGTCCTGATCCGGCGCATTACCTCCCCGACGTGCACGAATGGGGACCGATCGTGGTGCCACCCGATTCGTTGTGGATGATGGGCGACAACCGCGACAGCTCGCGTGATTCCCGGTTCTGGGGGTTTGCGCCCCGCAGGAATGTGCGCGGCACGCCGATCATCATCTACTACTCGTGGAATGCCGGCAGCTACCGGCCGTTCCCGTTCTTCACCGCCACCCGCTGGAGCCGGATCTCTCACATCCCGCGCTGATGGCGGCGGTCGAGCACCGCGCGCCAGTCGACGGCGAGCAGCGCCGCAGCGATCAGCTAGCCCTTCACGCCGGCGACGGATCCGTGCCGGACGCGGCACGTGGCGTCCGCGCCGCGCGCAGCGCGTTGAGAATGACGCCCACATCGATCAGTTCCTGCAGCAGGGCGCCCTGCACCGGCGGGATGGCGCCAGCGGCGGCCCATGCCATGGCGATGCCGCTCAACGCCAGGCCGATCCAGATCCCCTGGCGGGCCACCCGCATCGTTCGCCGTCCGATCGTGATCGCATCGACCACGCGCCCCAGGTCGTCGTTGAGCACCACCACGTCGGCCGCTTCGGCGGTGACCCCGCCGCCGTGCCCGGCGAGCGCCACGCCTACGGAGGCACGCGCCAGCGCTGGTGCATCGTTGGTGCCGTCGCCGACCATCATGACAGTGTGTCCGCCCCGCACCAGCGCCGCCACGAACTCCACCTTGCCTTCGGGCAGGAGATCGCCGATCGCTTCGGCGATTCCGGCGACCGCGGCGACGGCGCGCGCCTCGTCGCCGCGATCGCCCGACAGCAGCACCGTGCGCCGCACGCCGAGCCGGGTCAGTCTCGCCAGCACGTCGGCGGTGCCGTGGCGCAGCCGGTCGGCGTACTCGATCACCGCCGCCGCCCGGCCGTCGATCATCACCTGCGCGCGGAGTCCCACTGTCCGGTGTTGCAGTGCGTCGATTGCGGCACGCTCGGCGGGGTATCGCTCCGCGGCCAGTGAGGCGGCGCCGACCAGCACCTGATGCCCGTCGGCGCGCCCTTCGACGCCCCGCCCGGGCCGTTCGACAACCTCGGTCACGGTGGGAATGCCAATGCCCGCATCGCGCGCCGCGTCGACGGTGGTGCGGGCCAGCAGGTGGCTGGAGCGCTGTTCGACGGCCGCGGCAAGTCGCAACGCGTCGTCGGCGCCGATGTGATCGGAAACGACGACGCGCGCCACCGCCGGCTGCCCGATGGTGAGCGTGCCGGTCTTGTCGAACACCGCCACGTCCACGCGGGCCAGCTGCTCGAGCGCTTCGCCGTTGCGCACGATGATCTGCCGGCGCGCGGCGCGGTCGACGCCGCCGATGATGGCGATCGGCGTGGCCAGGATGAGCGGGCACGGCGTCGCCACCACGAGCACCGCCAGGGCGCGCACCGGATCGCCCGACCACCAGTACGCTGCACCGCAGACCACGAGCGTCGCGGGCGTGAACCAGACGGCGTACCGGTCCGCGAGCCGCTGCAGATGCGCCTTGCTCGACTGTGCGTTCCGCACCAATTCGACGATCCGGGCATACTGGCTCTCGCTGGCCCGCGCGCTGGCGCGCACCACCACGGCGCCGTCGCCGTTCAACCAGCCGCTGGCCACGGGCGATCCGGCCCGGGCGTGCAGCGGCACCGGCTCGCCGTTGATCGCTGACGTGTCGACCGCCGATTCCCCTTCGGTGACGACCCCGTCGCACGGGATCAGTTCGCCGGGCCGGATCAGCAGGAGGTCGCCGACATTGACATCCCCGGCGGAAACGTCGCGCACGTCGCCGGTGATCGGGCCGTCGTGGGTACCGGTCACGAGGTGGGCGACGCGCGGCGCTGCCTGCTCGAGGGTGTGGAGGGCACGGGAGGCGCGGCCTTCGGCGTAGCGCTCCAGCGCCTCACCGCCCAGCAGCATCAGCACGACGACCAGTCCGGCCAACGGCTGATCCACGACGACCGCGCCGAGGATGGCGAGGGCGGCGACGATGTCGGCGGCGAACCGCCCGGCCAGCATGCCGCGGGCGGTACGCCACAGCACCGGCGTTCCCGACGCCACCAGCCCCGCGCGCCAGATCCACAGCGCCCAGCTGCGGTCGGTGGTGAACAGCCACAGTCCGGCGCCCGCGGCGATGCAGACCAGCGGGACCGCCGGCCCGAGCAGCGCCTGGCGCAGGCCGTGTCGGGCGTCGCGCTGCATCTGTCTCCCTTGGTTGCCTGCGCGAATCATGGCATCATTCGGAAGTTCCCGCCATGCGAGCGGGCTGCCACGCCGCGGCCGCCGGCACGCCGGTGGAGCGGGCATGTCGATCTCCAGGAAGGTTCCGCGTCATGCGTCTTGCCATCCTCGGTGTCGCTACCGCGATCGCTCTCGCGATAACCTCGCCGGGCCAGGCTGCCCGTTTCTCCCGACCCGTTCCGGCCGATACTACTGCCGAAGCGCGCCACCGGCTGGTGCAGGCACTCCTCGACCGGCTCGGCGACCGCGACACGCTCCCGGTCGATTCCGTGTACGACGTGGAGGTCATCGACGGTTCGATGCCGGCGCGGAAGTTCCTCGCGCTGATGGACAGGTACGGTGCGGCCCTCGGCGTCAATTGCACCTATTGTCACGTGCCGGGCCGGTACAGCAGGGAGGATTCGGTGCAGAAAGAAGTCACCCGGAAGATGGTCACCATGATGGACACCATCAACATCCGCTTCCTCAGGGCGATTCCGAAGATGAGCGACACCGGAGTCCGGATCGACTGTGTGACGTGTCACCGCGGCCAACTCAAGCCCACCCTGTCGATCGACACGGCGGGGGCCTGAGCGGTCGGCCCGACTCATGTCTCCGGCGTTTCGCCGTCTCTTCTCGATCCTCGCCGGCCTGCTGGTGGCGGTGACGATCGTCACGCTGCTGCGCCACCTGGCCGACACGCTCAGCCCGCAGCCGGCCGGCGTCGATCTGCGCCGTGCGATCGAGGAAGGTGATCTCCCGACCGCGATCAACTTCGCCCTCGTGCTCGGTGGGTGGCTGGTGGCGGCGTGGGCCGGTGGATCGGTGGCGTCGCGGACCAGCCGCGAGCGCGGCCCGTTGCTGGTCTACACCGGCCTGTTCACCGCAGTCACCGTCGCCAATCTGGTCACCGCTCCCCATCCCACGTGGATGTGGGTCGGCGGCCTGCTCGGGGTGCCACTGTTCTGCCTTGGCGCCGCCGGAGAGAGCATCACCGTTCGCCGGTTCTGAGCCACCGGCCTACCCGGTCCGGCACCCGGCCACGCCGTCGGTGGCGGCCGGCGTGATGTATTGATATCCTATCGGGATCGCACAATCGTCGTCGCTCGTCCCGACAGGAGATCCTCGATGTTCCACGGTGTCGTGGCTGGCGTGATTCCCGACTCGACCTGCAGGCCGGGTATCGGTCGCGGCGCGTTGACCCTGCTGCATGTCACCCCGGCCGCGACACTGGTGTCCGGCTCGCACGCTGGCGCCGACGTTCCGCGCGCCATGGTGTCCGGGCCGGCGATCCGATAGGCTTGACGCAACCGCCATGCGCCATCTTCGCGTTCTCGTCGTCTCGTGGTTCATCGCCGGCCTTGGCGCCGTCATCGGCCGGATTCTCGGCAGTCCGTTCGGACGCCAGGGCGCCTTCCTCGGCGCGGTGGTCGGTGGCACGCTGGCGATCATGTTGGCGGTCCAGGTGCTGATCCGGATGGGGTGGCTCGATCCCGAGCGGCGCCGCGGCGGATCGATCGGCGCACTCTGCGGGTTTGCGCTCGCGGCGGCGGCCGCGGGGATACCCGTCGGCGAACCGTTGATCCAGCTGACGACGTTCGTGCTGGTCGGCGCGGGCATGCTGGTCGGCGCGGGACCCGGTGCGGTGCGGTGAACGTCCCGGCACGGCTTGCGCTGGCGGTGGTGGCGGCCTGGTCGCTGCCGCTCGCCGCGCAGAGCCGGCCGCGGGCGCGCGATCTCGGCGTGGCGCCGGGGATCTTCGCGCCCGGTCCGCTCGACGCCATCACCGACGTGGCCGGCGTGCTGGTGGGCCAGACCACGGTCGTCGCCGGTGACTCCGTCCGTACCGGTATCACCGCCATTCTGCCGCACGGCGGCAATCTCTTCGCGGATCGCGTTCCCGCCGGGCTGTATGTCGGCAACGGGTTTGGCAAACTGATCGGTGCCACCCAGCTCCGCGAACTCGGCGAACTCGAAACCCCGATCCTGCTCACCTGCACCCTCTGCGTCTGGAAAGCCGCCGATGCGATGGTCGCCTATCTGCTGGCCCAGCCGGGGATGGCAAACATCCGCTCGATCAATCCGGTCGTCGCCGAAACGAACGACGGCACGCTGAACGCGATCCGCGACCGGCCGATCACCCCCGATGAGGTGGTGTCGGCGATCACATCGGCCAGATCCGGTCCGGTCGACGAAGGGACCGTCGGAGCCGGCACCGGGACCATCGCGTTCGGCTGGAAGGGCGGGATCGGCACGTCCTCCCGGCGCCTGCCGGCCTCGCTCGGCGGCTACACGGTAGGTGTGCTGGTTCAGACCAACTTCGGCGGTGTGCTGCAGATCGAGGGCGCACCGGTGGGCAAGGCGCTGGGGCGATATTCGTACCGCAACCAGCTGCTCCGCGAACGCGGCGACGGGTCGTGCGTCATCGTGATCGCCACCGACGCGCCGCTGTCCGATCGGCAGCTCGAGCGGGTCGCCGCGCGCGGCATCATGGGCCTGGCGCGCACCGGAGCCGACGGCTCCAACGGATCGGGCGACTACGCGCTGGCGTTTTCCACGTCGCTCGACGTGCGCCGCCACCCGCCCGCCGAACGGCAGCTCCGCAATCTCGACGACGACGCGGTGTCGCCGGTATTCGAGGCCGCGATCGAGGCAACGGAAGAGGCGATCTACAACTCGCTCTTCCGCGCCACCTCGGTGACGGCACGTGGCCGCACCGTCGCGGCGCTGCCGATCGATTCGGTGCGCGCCATTCTCCGCCAGTACGGTATCACGCCTCGGCCATGAGCGCTGCACCGGCGCGGCGGGCATTCCGGCTGCCGGATGCGCGCGGCGTCGTCGCCGCGCTCGCCGGGTCGCTGCTGTTGCTCTTCCTGATCGGGCCGGTGGCGGGGCTGGTCGGCGCGGGCGGCGTCGCCGGTGTGCTCCGCCTGGGGAGCGACGCCGAACTCCGCGGCGCAATTGCGCTCACGGTGACGACCGCAACCGCCGCCGTCCTCCTCGGCATGATTGCCGGAACACCAATCGCCTGGGCGCTCGCCCGCCGGCACGTGCCGGCGCGGCCACTGGTCGCGGCGGTGCTCGATCTTCCGCTGGTGATTCCGCATCCCGTGGCTGGTATCGCGCTGCTCCTCTTTCTCGGACGCGGCCGCCCCGTGGGGAACGCGTTGCTGGCGCTCGGGCTCCGTATCGTCGGCACCCCGTGGGGCATTGTCGCCGCCATGCTCTTCGTGGCGGCTCCGCTCTACATCAGTGGGGCTCGTGAGGCACTCGCCGGCGTCGACCGGCGGCTGGAAGGGGTGGCTCGCACCCTCGGCGATTCGCCGTGGCGCGCCTTCCGGCGGGTCACGCTGCCGCTTGCCGGTCGCGGCCTGCTGGCATCCGCCGTGGTCATGTGGGCCCGCGCGGTGAGTGAGTTCGGCGCCATCGTCGTCCTGACGTACAATCCCAAGGTCGTCAGCGTGCTGAGCTACGACCGGTTCACCAACTTCGGTCTGAACGACGCGCTCCCGGTGGCCGCGGCGCTGGCGCTGCTGGCGCTGCTGCCGCTCACCGCACTCCGGGCGTTGCGCGCCGAGTCGGCGCCGGAACGGTCATGATCACCGCCGAAGGTCTCTCCGCGCGTTCCGGCTCCTTCGAGTTGCGCGATATCACGCTGACCATCGATGCCGGCACGTACGCGGTGGTGATCGGCCCCGCCGGCGCCGGCAAGACCACGCTGCTGGAAGTGATCGCCGGTCTGATCCGCCCGTCCGCCGGGCGCCTGCGCCTTGCCGGCCGTGACGCGGCGTTGCTGCCGGTGGAACGGCGCGACATCGGACTGGTGTATCAGAGCAGTTGCCTGTTTCCTCACCTCTCCGTCGCCGGCAACATCGGCTATGGGGCCGGCCGATCGCCCGCCGCCGCCGAAGCGATCGAACGACTGGAACTCGGCGGGTTGCTCGATCGGCAGGTTGCCACGTTGAGCGGCGGTGAACGCCAACTGGTGGCGCTGGCGCGCGCGCTCGCCCGGCGGCCGGGCATTCTGCTACTCGACGAGCCGTTCAGCGCGCTCGATCCGCGCCGCCGTGCGCGCGCACGCCAGACGGTACGCCGGCTGCACCACGAGTGGCAGCTGACCACCGTGCACGTCACCCACGATTTTGCCGAAGCGGGGTTCCTGGGCCAGCTGGCGGTGTTGCTCGACGGCGGTCACCTGGTCCAGAGCGGCGAGCCGGCGGCGATCTTCCGGCGTCCCGCGACACCGTTCGCGGCCGAATTCCTCGGCGCTGAAAACGTGTTCGCCGGCCGCGTCGAGGCCACGCCGGACGGCGCAGTGGTGCGGTGCGGCGCGCTGCTGTTCCACGCCGCCGAACCGCAGGAACCGGGACCGGTGCACGTGGTGCTGCGCGGCGAGGAGATCGTGCTGTCGCGCGACGCCCCGGGCGCAAGCTCCGCCCGCAACCGGTTCCGCGGCATGGTCACCGCGATCCTGCCGTTCGGCGGGCTGGCGAGCGTGCATGTCGACGTGGACGGCACCGTGCTGATCGCCACCGTCACCGAGCAATCGGTCCGGGAACTGCCGATCGCCATCGGCGACCCGGTCTACGCCACCTTCAAGGCCACGAGTGTTCATCTGTGCTGACCGGGCGCTCGATCGCATTGGTGCTTGGTGTCACCCTCCTGGCCGCCGGCTGCCGGCGGCATCCCGCCCGCGGGAGCGACTTGAACAGCAGCCGGGTGCCCGCCGACAGCGGCGCGCTGGTGGTGTTCAACGCCGCATCGATCAGTCGGCCGGTGAGGACGCTGCTCGACACGTTCAAGGCGCGAACCGGCGTCGATTACCAACAGCAACCCGGCGCCACGCTCGAGATCGCGCGGTGGATCGCCGATCTGCACCGCCCGGCGGACGTGATCCTGCTCGCCGACCCCGACGTCATTCCGCGGCTGCTCATGCCGGCGGACGCCAGTTGGTACGCCGTCTTCGCCCGGAACCGGATGGTCATCGCGTATACCCCACGTTCTCGTCAGGCGAGCGCGATCACCGGCGACAACTGGTGGCGAATCGTCGCCACGTCCGGCGTGCAGGTGGGAAGAGCCGATCCGAACACCGACCCGTCCGGGTATCGCGCGCTGCTCGCGATGCAGCTGGCGGAGACATACTACCACGCGCCGGGCCTGGCGCGGCGCCTCCTCGACGCCTCCCCCGCCGCGAACGTCCGGCCGCGCGAAGCCGACCAGGTCGCGCTGCTGCAGGCCGGCGAACTTGATTACATCTGGACGTATCAGAATCTCGCCGAAAACGACGGGCTGCGATTCGTCAAGCTCCCCGATGCGGTCGACCTCGGCGATCCCGACGACAGCGCCATCTACGCCACGGCCGTCGTTCGTGTGCTCGGCAAGACGCCGGGCGACACACTCACCGTCCACGGCGCGCCGATCCTGTTCGGGTTGACCGTTCCCATCGGCGCGCCGCACCGCGATGCCGCGATCCGCTTCGTCCGGTTCCTGCTTTCCGACAGCGCCACCGCGCTGTTCCGGGCACAACATGTCGATGTGCTGACGCCGCCGCGGTTCGTCGGAAGTGAGATTCCGGCGGGAATCGGCGCTCGAGCCGGTTCGCGCGGGGGACTGCCGCCGTAGCCGCAATCGGCCATGGCGTGGTGGGGTTCTACGGATGATCGGCACCGCACCCCCCTAGCGACCGGCTGAACCGACAGTACCATTAGCGGAGCGACGGGCCGGCGGACGATGTCGTCCTCCGGCCCGTTCTGACACCTGTCGCGTCTTTCCGCCGGGTGGAACGGACGCTCTGTCCGGCGCCACGAACCGGCGAACTCCAAGGAATGTCGAGGGTCCGTTATGCGCGTTCGTCCGCTGCTCGGTTTTGCCGCAATTGCCCTGGTCGCCGCCGCGTGCAGTCCTGCACCCGCCAAGCCCGCCGCCCCGACGATGGATCCCGCCGCCATGCGCGCCGGGGTCATGCAGACCGGCGACAAGATGGATTCGGCTGTCGTCCACAAGGACGCTGCCGCACTGGCGGCACTCTATGCTCCCGATGCCACCTGGCTCCTCCCCGATGGCTCGATCTTCCATGGCCGCGACTCCATTCAGACCGCCGCCGCGGCGTGGTTCAAGACCTTCGATTCGATCACGACCCAACCGACCCAGGTCGAGGCGTTCTTTCCGGTCGATTCCACCGATGCAGTCATCTTCGCCCAGGTGCCGTATACCCTCTACGTGAAGGGGAAGAAGCCGGAGCAGCACATCAACTACTTCGCCACCCACCTGGTAAAGGGAAGCGACGGTAACTGGATGGCGCACCACGACTTCAACGTCGACGCCACCGTCAAGGCGCCGGCGATGAAGCCCGCGATGAAGAAGCCCTGACCGCCGTTCGCCGGCCGGTCCGATCCGGGGGGTGCGGTTACGGCCGCACCCCTTCGATTTCCAGTAGCCGCACCTTGCGCCATAACCCGCCGCCGTAGCCGCCCAGCTTGCCGTCGGCGTTCACCACCCGATGGCAGGGCACCACCACGGACAGCCGGTTGCGCCCGTTGGCGCTTCCCACCGCTCGCACGGCGCGGGGGTTGTCCACCACGCGGGCGATGTCGCTGTACGATCGCGTCTCACCAAACGGGATGGTGCGCAGCGCCTCCCAGACCGACAGCTCGAACGGCGAGCCGCGGAGCACCAACGGCACGGTGAAATCGCGCAGGTTGCCGGCGAAGTACGACTCCAATTCGTTGGCCAGCTGGTCGAGATGTTCGTGCCGGCCGCTGACGATCGGTCCCTGGAACCAGCGTCGCAGCGACGGCGCCTGCTTCTCGAGCCGGGTCATGTCACCGAATTCCACCAGCACCGCGCCGGCGTCCGTGGCGCCGAGCACCATCGGACCCAGCGGTGAGTTCCAGGTGGTGACGGTGATCGCTTCGCCGTGCCGCGCCTGTCCGGGTGGAGCGCCGACCACGCGGGTGAACGCGTCGCGGAACCCGCTGTGCGAGTCCCAGGCCGAGTCGATGATGACGGTGTCCAAGCGCTCTCCCTTCCGCAGCCGCCGCTGCGCATCGGCAAGACGGCGGGCGCGGATCCAGGCGTGAAACGTGGTGTGATGGACGCGCCGGAAGTGGCGGCGCACCTGCACCGGATTGATGCCGGCGGTGCGGAGCATGGCGTCGGAGATCCGC
This sequence comes from uncultured Gemmatimonadales bacterium, assembly GCA_963697065.1. Classification (GTDB taxonomy): domain Bacteria; phylum Gemmatimonadota; class Gemmatimonadetes; order Gemmatimonadales; family GWC2-71-9; genus Palsa-1233. Next base: position 269,590 of record CAVOMQ010000001.1, on the reverse strand, counting down.
GCCGTCCCCGCCGAGTCGACCAGCCGCAGCAACGCCGGCCACCACGACGGCATGTCGTCGCTCCGGTCCGGCCGGCAGCGGAGACAGGGCCGATAACCCGCCCGGCGGGCGGCGTCGAGCGTCGGAAAGAATTCGAGGTGCTCGGTGCGCGCGCGGCGCGAGGGGCAGACCGGGCGGCAGGCGACTCCGGTGGTGCGCACCGCCACGATGAACAAACCGTCCCAGGCCGGATCACGGCGCGAGACGGCGCGCAGCAGCGTGCGACGTCCGGGGAGCGGGGTTGCTGTCGTCATGCTGGAGAGTCTACTCCGGGACGCGTTCGACCGGCCACCGCCGAATGAACACCGATTCCGGGATGGGCCCGGGCTCTTGCCTGCGCCGTGCAACGGTAGGATTGTTCCGCTGCTGCGACACGCGATCGGCACCACGAGAGGAGCTCATGGCATCCAGGCGGCTGCAGGTCTACCAGACGAGTCAGGTCCGTGTGACCTACGATCCCGACATCTGCCGCGACTCCGGTGTCTGCCTCCGCACCCTCAGCGCGGTGTTCGACACGGACCGCACTCCATGGATCCGTCCGGAGGAAGCGACCCCGGACGAAGTGATCGCCGCGGTCCGGAAATGCCCCTCGGGGGCGCTCCACGCTCAGCTGGTGACGACGGTCTTCCGTTCGCGTGAGCCCGGTCGGGAGGAGTGACGCGGAGCGTGCCGGCGGCAGATCAGCGCGACGCCTGCACCTGAAACGTCTTCAGTCCCTGCGACGCGCCGTTCAGGAAGACCTCGACCGAATACTCTCCCAGCGGCCATCCGGCACCACGCTTGCCGAACCGGAATCCGACCGTGGCAACCCCGGAATTGTCGGGTGCCCCGAGGTCGAGGCTGCTCGAATCGACCGTCACCTTGCCCCGCAAGATGCGGGCGCTGGTGGTGGCCCCGGCCGGGGCATACTGGGCCCGGACGGAGACGAAGATCGAATCGCGAGGCGTGAAGTGGCTGTCGACGCCGCCGAAGATATTGCCCGTCGAATCGAGCGCGTGGCCCAGATCGAAAGCCATGACGTGCGGGTTGCGCGGCTCGGGGGTGACGCCGGCCGCGGCGGCGCTGTCGAAGGCCGCGTCCTGGGGTGATTTCCGTGAGCACGCGGCGAGGACCGCCACAGCGGCGAACAGGGAGAGCAGGCAAAGGCGTCGCATCGTACCGATCGGGTTGAAGTTCGTTCGGGCGCAATCACGGGCGCCCGCGCGGGGGAAGCTATGCGGCGCCAGCCGAGGCGCAATTGGCTGGCGGTGCCGGTGCGGCGAGATTCCGCTGCGGGGGGACGGGATGGGCATTCGACTGGTGGTATTCGACGTGTCCGGAACCACGGTACACGACGGTGGCGGGGCGGTGCAGCGCGCGATGCGCGACGCGCTGGCCACCGCCGGCGTCACCGTCCGGCCCGGCGCCATCGAAGGGGTGCTCGGCATGGCCAAGCCGCAGGCGCTCCGGACCATTCTCGAAGGCCACGGCCGCGACGAATTGCTGCCCGACGTGCCGCGCATCCACGACGACTTCGTCCGCCGGATGGTCGCCTTCTACCAGAACGACCCGGGCGTGCGGCCGATCGACGGCGCTGAAGCCGCGTTCGCGCGGCTCCGCGCCGCCGGGATCCAGGTGGCCCTCGGTAGCGGGTTCTCGCGCACCGTCCTCGACGCCGTGCTGACGCGGGTGGGGTGGGCGCCGCCGGCGGAGGTGGTCGATGCCACGCTGGCCAGCGACGAGGTGGCGCGGGGGCGCCCCCACCCCGACATGATCGATGCGCTGCGGACCCGTCTCGGCGGCGTGCCGTACGCGCAGGTGGCGAAGGTCGGCGACACGCCGGTCGATCTGCATGAAGGGACGATGGCGCGCTGCGGGCTGGTCGTCGGCGTGCTCACCGGGTCGCATCGGCGCGATTCGCTCGCCACCCATCCGCACGATCACCTGATCGACAGCGTCGCCGATCTCCCCGATCTGCTGGCGTCGAACCGGCTGCTGCCGGACTGATCGGCGGTGTTCACTTGCCGGGCCCGCGCTCCGGTTGTTCGTAGAAGCGCCCCGCGTTCCGCGCCGCCTGGCGCAGCACGTACTCGATCTGGGCGTTGAGCGACCGCAGGTCGTCGGCCGCCCACGTGGCAAGCGCCGCATAGAGCGCCGGCTCGAGACGCAGCAGAAACGACTTGCGCCCGCTCGTGCCGTCCCCGCGCCGGTCAGTAGATCGATCCGGCATTCACCACCGGCTGCATCGGTTGTTCGGCGCAGAGCGTCACCAGCAGGTTCGAGATCATCGTGGCTTTGCGCTCTTCGTCGAGCTGCACCATGCCGCGCTCGGCGATGCTCTTGAGCGCCATGTCCACCATCGAGACCGCCCCCTCGACGATCAGCGTGCGGGCGGCGATGATGGCGCTGGCCTGCTGCCGGCGGAGCATCGCGTTGGCGATTTCGGGCGCATAGGCGAGATGGGCGATCCGCGTTTCCAGCACCTTCATGCCGGCCTTGTCGAGCCGCGCCTGCACTTCGCCGGTGAGCTGGTCGGAGATTTCGGCGACGTTGTGGCTCAGCGACCGCTCGCCCTCGGTGTGGGCGTCGTACGGGTAGCTGCTGGCCAGCGCCCGCACCGCGGACTCGCTCTGCACCTTGACGTAGTCTTCGAAATTGTCGACCGCGAAGAGCGCTTCGGCGGTGTCGATGACCTGCCAGACCACGATCGCGCCGATCTCGATCGGGTTGGAGTTCTTGTCGTTCACCTTGAGCTCGGCGGTCTCGAAGTTCCGCACCCGCAGCGAAACGCTGCGCTTGGCATAGAACGGATTGGCCCACCACAGCCCGGCGGTCTTGACCGAACCCCGGTAGGCGCCGAAGAGCGTCAGCGCCTTGGCCTGGTTGGGTTGGATCGAGAAGAGTCCGCTCCACCCGAGCAGCACGACGGCGGCGGCGAGTGCCCCGAGAACGGTGCGCCCGCCATTGGCGCTGTTGACACTCGTCACGAAGAGGGCCAGCACGGCACCGCTCGCGATCACCAGCGCCACCAATGCGACGAATCCGTTGACGACGCGGCGCTCGATTTCCTTCAGCATGTCTGCCGATCCGGTTGAAGTGACATCGATATGATAGCTTTATGATAGCTACTCGTCAAGGCTACCTTGCGAGCGTGCCGCGCCCATTCGCCGTTGCCCTGCTCCTCCTCCTTGCCGGCTGCCTCGACACCCCAGCCGGCCCGGCCGCCACCACACCCCAGACGCCGCTTTCGACGCTCAACACCGTCCACCTCGGCCCCACCAACGCCTCGCTGCTGGCGGCATGGGCCGCTTCGCCCGCCCGCGCCTGGGTCGGTGGTCAGGCCGGGCTCATCCTGGCCTTCGACGGCACCAACTGGCACTTCGAGCGGACCCCGACGCAGGACATCATCACCGGCATCTGGGGTGCGGACACGACGGCGGTGTTTGCCACTGTCTCCAACGGCGCGCTGATGGAGCGGCGGGCCGGGCAGTGGGTCATCGACACCACGATCGACGCGAGTCTCCTCGATGTCTGGGGACTTGACCGAACGCACCTCTGGGTGACCGGCACCGGTGGTACGGTATTGGAGCGGAACGACAGCGGCTGGCGGGCGATGCCCACGCCCGGCGCCGCGGAACTGTGGGGCATCTGGGGACCGAGTCCCGACACCCTGGTGGCCGTGGGGCAGAACGGCGTCATTCTCCAATGCTGCGACGGCGGCGGGTGGCGGAGCGCCGCCTCGCCCACGGCGATCGGCCTCTTCGACGTCACCGGCGACGGCGCGGGCACCATGGTGGCGGTGGGAGCGGTCGGGACGATTCTCGTCGATGACGGGAGCGGCTGGCGTCAGGTGGCGTCGCCGACCGGACTCAATCTCTTTGCCGTCATCAGCGACGCGCCGGGTCACTTTCTCATCGCCGGCGACGGTGGGCTCATCCTCAGTGGCGACGGCACATCGTGGACGCCGGTGCCCGCCACCGGCGAACACGAGAATCTCCGGGCGCTCGCCGCAGCCGGCGGACGCCACTTCGCGGCGGGATGGTACGGCATCGTGGTCAGCGACGCCGGCGGCGGTTGGGCGACGCGGCTCAGCGGCGGGGTTCTCTACGACGTCGACGCGCCCGGCGCGGCCCCACCGATCGCCGTCGGCATCGGCGGGTTGGCGCTGGAGCGCGAGGGCACCTCGTGGCAGCCGCTCGACCTGCCGACGGCGACGTCGCTCTACGGCATCACCGACTGCGCCAACGGCGATCGCCTCGCCGTGGGCGACAGCGGCACCATCCTGCGGATGCGAGTCGGCGCGTGGCAGACGGAACCGTCACCCTATCACGGGTTGCTGCGCAGCGTCTGGTGTGACGCCGGCGGCCGCGCCGTGATCGTCGCCGACTCGGGCGTGTCACTGGTGTCCGATGGTGGCGCGTGGCGCCGCCTCGGCACCGGATCGACGGCATTCCTGCGCCATGTCTGGGGCCCCGACTGGTCCGACGTCTGGGCGGTCGGCGACAGCGGCCTGGTGTTGCGCTTCGACGGCACGCGATGGACCCGCCTGGCGGCGCCGACCACGCAGTTGCTGCGGGGCGTCTGGGGAACATCGTCGCGCGACGTCTGGGTGGTGGGGGAAGGCGGCACCGTGTTGCATTGGGACGGCCGCGGCTGGCAAACGCTGCCGCCACCTACGCCCGACGCGATCCGCGCGGTGCGCGGCATTCGCGGCGTGATCTACGTCGCCGGCGCGGGGGGCATGGTATGGCGCTGGACCGGGAGCGACTGGAGCGGCATCAGTTCGGGACTTCCGGGTCTGTTGCTGGCCATCGACGGATCGACCGGCACGGTGGCGAGCGTGGGCGAACTGGCGAGCGTGATGGAGTTGAAGTAGGCTACGCCACCCGCCGCGTCTTCCCCTTCAGAAAATCCATCAACAGGAACTGTCCCAGCGTCATCGGGCTGGCGAAATACGCCTTGCCGCGGCAGATGCGCGACACCTGTTTGACGAACTCGACCAGCTGCCGGTCGCGCGCCAGCATGAACGTGTTGATGAGGATGTTGCTGCGCCGGCACGCCGCCACCTCGGCGAACGTGGCGCGCACGATCCGCGGATCGAGGCCGGCGGAGTTGACATAGATCTGTCCGTCCGGCAGCGACAGCGCCGACGGCTTGCCGTCGGTGATCATGATGATCTGCTTCATGTCCTTGCGCTGGCCGGCCAGGATGCGGCGGGCCAGCGCGAGTCCTTCGGCGGTGTTGGTGTGATACGGGCCCACCTGCACGTTGGCGAGCGCCGCGACGGGGATCTCTTCGGCGCTGTCGTGAAAGAGCACCACGCGGATCGAATCGCCCGGATACTGGGTTCGGATCAGGTGGGTGAGCGCCAGCGCCACCTTCTTGGCCGGGGTGAAGCGATCTTCGCCGTAGAGGATCATCGAGTGCGAGCAGTCGAGCATCAGCACCGTCGCCGCCGACGACCGGTAGTCGGACTGCACCACCATCAGGTCGTCGTAGTCGAGATCGATCGGGACCTGCAGGCCGTGGCGCGCGATGGCGTTCGACAGGGTGGCGGGGACGTCGAGATTGAGCACGTCGCCGAACTGGTATTGCCGGCTGGCCGCTTCGGCTTCGACGCTGGTGGCGAGGTGCGCCGTCTCGTGCGCGCCCACCGTCGACTTGCCCAGGGCGCCGAGGAGGTCTTTCAGTGTCTTGTAACCGAGGAAGTCGGCGCCCTTCTCGGTGAGATCGAAGTGCACCGTCCGTGCCGCCTGCCGCTCCTGGCCGCCGGGGAGTTGATCGGGCGGAACCATCTTGCCGCCGGCGTCCTGCAGCTTGAGATACCCCTCGTCCATCAGCCGCTGCACGATGCGGTCGAGCAGTTCGGCGAGGTCCTGCATCGTCTGGCGGTCGCGCGCTTCGTCCCCGGTCGATTCGCCGCGCAGCAGCTTGAGCATGTCTTCGTTGAGCTGCCCCGATTCCATCAGCGCCTGGAGGATCGCCTCGCGGAGATCGTCGAGCGAGCGGTCGTCGCCGCCCTCGCCCGGTTCCCCCCACCACGGCGTGCCGGCAAAACCCGACTGGAGCAGGAAGTCGCTCAGTTGATCGAGCAGCGCCTGCAGGTTGATCTGGTCGGCGAGACCGGCGACATATTTCGCGTAGGTGGTGTAGCGCATGGGATCTCTGTCGATGCTACCCGGTCCGGGCGACCGGGGCAATCCTCGTCATTACTTTCCGCGTCCGATGGCCACCAGCAACCCGCGCCTCATCGATCGCGTCCGCCGCCCCGTGCGCGACGCGGCGCTGGTGGCGATCAACGGCCCGTTCCGGGCGTTGCGCCACCCCGATTACCGGCGGTTCGCGCTCGGCCAGGGCATCTCGCTCATCGGCACCTGGATGCAGACCATCGCCCAGGGATGGCTGGTGCTCGATCTCACCCATTCGGCGTTCGCCGTCGGACTCACCACCACGCTCGGCACCCTGCCGATTCTGGCGCTGACGCTGTACGGCGGCGTGGTGGCCGACCGCGTCGACCGGCGACGGTTCATCATCGGATTCCAGGCCGCGATGCTGGTGACGGCGGCCATGCTGGCGTACCTGACGCTGTCGGGCCGCGTGACGGTGATGTGGATCTGGGTGCTGGCCGTGCTCACCGGCATCGCGACGGCGTTCGAAGTCCCGGCGCGGCAATCGTTCCTGGTGGAGCTGGTGCCGCCGGGCGACGTGATCTCCGCGGCAGCCTTCAACTCCACGATCTACAACCTGGCGCGTGTCATCGGACCGGCGATCGCCGGCGTCGTGGTGGCGGCCGCCGGTGCGGGTTGGGCGTTCCTGGTCAACGCCGTGAGCTACGTCGCCGCACTGGTCGGCTTCGCGCGGATCGAGCGCCGCGACGACCGGTTGGAGCTCGTCGAACGCCAGTCGGTCTTCACCGGAATGCAGTTCATCCGCTCGCGCCCGGAGCTGGAAGCGATCACGTGGGAGATGGTGCTGCTGACGGTGTTCACGGCGAGTTTCGTGCCGATGCTGCCGGTATACGCCCGCCAGGCGGTGCATGTCGGCGCGCAGGGCTTCGGCGCGCTGACCTCGGCGGTCGGTGTGGGCGCGTCGATCGGCGCGATCGTGATGGGCGCGCTGGGGAACAGCGTCTCGCGCACGCGGAGTGCCGCGGCGTGCGGCGCCGCGCTGGCGCTGAGCGTGCTGCTGCTCGCGGTCACGACCAACGCCGGACTGGCGTTCGTGGTGCTGGCCGCTGCGGGTGCCGCGATGGCGGGGCAGAGCATCGCCACCGCGACGATGTTGCAGCTGGCGACGCCATCGGCGCTCCGCGGACGAGTGATGGCGGTGTATTCGTTCGTGGTGCTCGGTCTGGCGCCGTTGGGCGCGTTCCAGGCCGGGTGGCTTGCGGAGCATCTCGGCATCAGCTGGAGCATTGCGATCGACGGCCTGGTCGGGCTGCTGGGCACGCTGGTGCTGCGCAAACGCCTGTGGGAGAGCCGGGAGGAACCATGCTGATCACCATCTCGCGCGAATACGGCGCGGGGGGATCCGCGGTGGCGGCCCGCGTGGCCGCCACGCTCGGATGGCACGTGGTGGACAACGAGCTGGTCGAGGAAGTGGCGCGGCGCGCCGGGCTTTCGGCCGCCGAAGTGGAACGCCGCGAAGAACGCGGTGCCACCTTCCCCGAGCGGGTGGCGCGCGCGCTCGCGGCGGCGACACCGGAGATGACCGGCGACCTGCCGCTCGCGCCGGACGCGGCCGAAGCGCGGTTGGTGCGCATCACCGAACAGGTGGTGGCCGAAGCGGCCGCCGATCATGCCGTGTTGGTGGGGCGCGCGGCGGCGGCCGTGGTCGACAGGACGGCGGAGGTGTTGCACGTGCGGCTGGTGGCCGCCGTCGACTATCGCGCCGGGATCATCGCCAGGCGCAACGGCGTCAGCGACGACGAGGCGCGGCGGCAGATCAAGGACATCGACGCGCACCGGGCACGCTACCACCGGGAGTACTACCACCGCGACTGGAGCGATCCGCACCTCTACCATCTGGTGCTCAACACCGGATGGCTCGGCATCGAGCGCGCCGCCGCCGTCGTCGTCGCGGCGGCCCGCGCCCGCGCTACAGGTTGAAGTTCTCCCCTTCACCGTATCCCGGTTTGCGGCGCGGCGCCCGGGCGCGCTGCCAACCGGATTCGTCGCTGCGGCTGATGCGCTGCTTGGCGGCCAGCGCCTCGAGCACCAGTTCGCACGCCGCCACCGCCGTCGGGTGATCGCCGCGCTCGGCCAGGCCGCTGTCGCGAACCAGCGGCAGGAGCCCCGGGATCATGCCGAACGCGCGCCAGCAGGTTTCGGCGCGTTCGTCGGCGGATACCTTGAGCGCGCCGCCCTGGTCGAACCATCCCACGATCTCCTCCACCTCCGGTCCGCTCTCGACGTGGGCATCGAAGACGAGTGCGGCCGCCTGCCGGATCAACTCGCGTGCGATGGTGTCGCCGCCCTGCAGTTCGCCTTCGTATTCCAGCTCGAGCTTGCCGGTGATCCCGGGGATGCCGGCGTAGATGTCGCTGACCCGTGCCACACTGCGGCTGTCGCCGGTGCCCAGGCCGCGCCGTTCGGCGTTGCTCGCCACCACCTCGATGAGCGAAATCGGCAGTCGCTGGCTGACGCCGGCGCGACGGTCGACGCGCTTGTCTTCGCGGGCGGCGAAGGCCACCTGCTCGACGAGCTCGGCGATGAAGGCGGGGATTTCGGCTCCCGCCGGGCCGCGATCGAGCCACGCTTCCTGGGCGGTGATGGCCAGCCCGACCTCGATCGAGCGCGGGTAGTGGGTGCGGATCTCGGAGCCGATGCGGTCCTTGAGCGGTGTGATGATCTTGCCGCGGGCGGTGTAATCCTCGGGGTTGGCCGTGAACACCAGCAGCAGGTCGAGCGGCAGTCGGACCGGATATCCTTTGATCTGGACGTCGCCTTCCTGCATGATGTTGAACAGTCCCACCTGGATCTTGCCGGAGAGATCGGGGAGCTCATTGAGGGCGAAGATGCCGCGGTTGGCGCGGGGGAGCAGGCCGAAGTGCATGGTGAGTTCGTCGCCCAGCACGTGGCCGCCGCGGGCTGCCTTGATCGGGTCGACATCGCCGATGATGTCCGCGATGGTCACGTCGGGTGTCGCCAGCTTCTCCACGTAGCGCTGCTCCCGGCCGACCCAGTCGATCGGCGTGGCGTCGCCGCACTCGTCGAGCCGTTCCCTGCCGTATTTCGAGATCGGCGCGAACGGGTCGTCATTGATCTCGCTGCCGGCGATGATCGGAATCTCGTCGTCGAGGAAGCCGGTGAGGCCCCGGAGCAGCCGGGATTTGGCCTGCCCGCGGGTGCCGAGGAGGATGAAGTCATGGCGGGCCAGCAGGGCGTTGACGATCTCCGGGATGACGGTGTCGTCGAAGCCCACGATGCCGGGGACGAGCGGCTCGCCGGAAGCCAGGCGGTGCAGGACGTTGGCGCGGATTTCGTCCCGGATGGAACGGCCCCGCAATGGGGGCTCCGCCCAACGGGTCCGCTTGAGGTCGGCAAGGGTGCGCGGTCGAACGGTCATTTGCGCTCCGGAACGGTACGGCTGGTTCACCGGAAGGGGCCCGGTGGTGCGACGTGGGCGGGTGCCGCGCGTCTCCCGGAAGGTATCGCGGTTCCGGACTTTGGCCCGGAAGTCGCGGCGGGGAAGCGGGTTAGCGGCTTGACAGCGCCCGTACCGGCCCTAACTTGTTCCCCGGTGCATCGGGCGACAGCGGCCGATACACGGTACCGGCTTCGGTGACCCACGTCATCATCACAACCCAAGGGAGAGGCGATGCGGAAGTACCTGATTGCTGTGGCCGTGTTGGGTGCTGCGGCTTGTGGCAGCAAGTCGAAGGCGCCGGCCACCGACACGACCGGCATGTCGGCACCGGCGATGAGCCCCGACACCACGAAGAAGGACACCACGAAGATGGGTGGTGACAGCGGGATGAACATGCAGAAGCCGGATACCGGCAAGGGCATGAAGAAGCCGTAACCGCCGTTTCGCTGTCGCACCGAAGGCGCCCCGGAGCAGATCCTTCGGGGCGCTTTGCTTTCAGGGCGTCGTGAACAGGGTCCGGTCGAACGGCAGCTCGACGATGGTGGCGGCCGCGTCACCCACCCGGACGATGTCGCCGGTAGCCACTTCGCGCCGCAGCGTGGCCAGCGCCACCAGTGTGTCGCCGATCTTCCCGGTGGTTCCGACCGTGCCGACCGGACGGCCGTCGCGGGTCACCTCGCGCTGGTCCGGCACGGTGCCGGCGGCGAAGTGGAGCCCGCGCAGCGACCGGTTGGTGTGCCCCCGGAAGTGCAATCGAGCAACAGTTTCCTGTCCCGTATAACAGCCCTTGTCGTAGCGCACCCCGCCGAGCTCGTCGAAGCGCACTTCCTGGGGCAGCGTCCGTGCATCGATGTCGCGGCCGAGGGCGGGCCACCCGGCCAGCAGTCGCAGGGCGTCGGCATACCCGGCAGGAGCCGGCTTCCACCCGGCGGCGGTGAGGCGCGCGTCGACAGCGGCGGGATCGGGGGCCAGCACCACGGCCGCAAAGGGGGCGGCACCAGCGGGTCGCGCCACGTCGACGGCGTCGAGGGCCGGTGGCGACCCTCCCACCAGCCAGCGAACCGCAATCTCACCGGTGACGTCGGTGGCACGGGTGAGCCGGGGCGGAAAGGAGCGGGTCAGCAGCTGGCGTACCGTCTCGCGCGCGCCAGCCGGCACCAGCAGCAGCGCATCGGCACCCTGCCGCCGCACCCACAGGTCGGTGATGATCATTCCCTTGGGTGTGAGCACCGCGCCCCAGAGCAGCGCATCGGTGCCGGCGCCGGCCACGTCGTTGGTGAGCACGCCCTGCAGGCAGGCGATGGTGCCCGGTCCCGACAGCCGGAACACGGCGTCGTCGACTGTCACGGCAAACCGCCCCGCCAGCAGGTCACGGTATGCCGATCCGGTCATCGCGATGTCGACGTTCATGCCGGTGAACTTCCTGGCGACGGAACGAGCCGCACGCCGCGAGCGGCCAGCAGCTGCTGGGCGGCGCGGTAGGCGGCGCCGAACGCCACCCCTGACGGGCACGCCGGTTCGCATGCTTCGCAGAGGGTGCAACTCCCCAGATGGCGAAGCAACGCGGGATCGGTGGCGTCGAGTTCCCCGTCGGCGAGGGCCCGGAGCAGGACGATGCGGCCGCGGGGAGACGCAAGTTCGTCGCCGCTGGTGGCGTAGGTGGGGCAGGCGGGGAGACAGAAGCCGCAATGGGTGCAGGGGTCAAGCCCGCGGAAGTCGTCGTTCACGCCGCGCTGGTTCCTTCCAGCGCCACGACCAGTTGCCGGCCGGGGTCGAAGACATGCCGCAAACGCGACACGAGCGGTCCGACACCTTCGCGATAGGCGCCGAAATGTCCGACCGCCGCGCGGATCGCCCACGGCGCCCGCTCGAGCGTGAGCGGAATCTCGCGCACGGCGAGCTGTCCGCGGAGCAGCATCAGACTTGCCGCGTCGGCATCGCCACTCCATCGGACGCTGCCGGTTCCGGGTCCGACTGCCAGCAGTGATTCGCCGATGCGGTCGGCGACGAGATCGAGTGTTTCGGCCATTCCTTCGGGGAGCACCCCGATGCGGAGCGTGACCGGCTGGGACACGATGCGGTATGCCTGCTCGCGCCAGAACGTCGCCGGTTCGTCGCTGCCGAGCTGCACCCAGTCGATATCCTCGGCGCCCGGAAGCCGCGCGCTTTCGGCCTGCACGGCGTCCGGTCCACCGGCGAGGCGGACCGCCAGCAACCATTCGGATCGCACCGCCAGGCGCGGGGAGAAGAGTTCGACCGCGACCGCCTCGCTGCGCGACGCGGTGAGGCGGTGGGCCGCGTCGAGGAGCCGGTCACGTGCGCCGGCGGCGATCCAGGTGGTGTCGGCGCGCGGCAGCCCGCGGAGCCGGAGATGGCACTCGGTGATGACGCCGAAGCCGCCGAAACCGCCGGTGTGGAGTTTGACCAGATCGAACCCGGCGACGTTCTTGACCGTGGTGCCACCGGCATGGGTAACGGTGCCATCGCCGCTGACGGTCACCAGGCCCAGCACCTGGTGCCGGACCGGCCCGTAGCCATGGCGGAGCGGGCCGGCCGTCGCGGTCGCCACGACCGAGCCCACGGTGCGATCCGCGCGGCCCGGTGGATCGAGCGCGCACCAGGTCGCGTGTTCGAGTGCGGCGCGGCGCAGGCTGTCGAGCGGGACGCCGGCGCCGACCGTGACGACGAGATCGGCGGCGCGCAGGTCGGTGATGCGGTCGAGTGCCGCGAGCGAGAGCACCAGGTCGGCGGGAGCGTCATCGTGCTGCCAGCTGCCCTGTCCTTCGACCGTCACGTTCCATCCCTCGCGGTTGGCGGTGGTGAGCGCCGCGGCCACGCCGTCGGTCGCGCGGGGCCGGATCCGGATCCGGCCCCGCGCGTCGCGATCGACCGCCCCGGGGCCGACGATATCCGCCAGCAGCCGCCGCATCGCGTCGTTCATCGCACGCCGCCCGCGTGCCATTCCTTGCAGGCGTGCGCCGGGATGACCTTGCCCGGGTTGGCGCGGTGTTCGGGGTCGAAGACGCGGCGCACCTGGCACATCGCCGCCAGCGACGCGGCGTCGAACGCCTTCGGCATCCAGTCGATCTTGTCGATCCCGACGCCATGTTCGCCAGTGATGGTGCCGCCCAGTGCGAGACACGCCGCCATGATCTCGGCCGACGCCTGCCGGACGCGTGCGGTGAGATCGGGGTCGCGCGAGTCGAACGAAATGCTCGGGTGAAGGTTGCCGTCACCAGCATGGAAGACGTTGGTGATGACCAGGTGGTAGCGGCGGGCTACGTCGGTGATGCGCTCGAGGATGTCGGGAAGCGCGGTGCGAGGCACGACCGCGTCCTGCACCGCGAGATCGCGGCCAAGGCGTCCCATGGCGCCGAACGCGCGCTTGCGCCCCTTCCAGAGCCGGTCGCGTTCAGCGGCGCTGTCGGCGCGGTGCAGCGTGCTGGCGCCATGCGAGCGCAGGATCCGTTCGGCGGTGACGGCGTCTTCCGCCACCGCGGCCGCGGCGCCGTCGAGTTCGCAGAGCAACACCGCTGCGGCGTCGCGCGGATAGCCGGCGGCATAGATTGACGCTTCGACGATCTCGACACAGGCGCGGTCCATCATCTCGAGCGCGGCGGGCACCATCCCGGACGCGATCAGCGCCGATACCGCTGCTCCCGCGGCACGGATCGACGGAAAGCCGGCGAGCATGGTGGCGATCGCCTCGGGCAGCGGTTCGAGCCGCACGGTGACGGATGCCGCCACGCCGAACGTCCCTTCGCTGCCGATGAACAGGCCGGTGAGATCGGGTCCCCAGTTGTCGCCGTGTGGCGAGCCGAGGGCCACCTCGGTCCCGTCGGGAAGAATGACGTCGAGCGCGCAGACGTGGTGCGCCGTCACGCCGTACTTGAGGCAGTGCGGTCCGCCGGCGTTTTCGGCGACGTTGCCGCCGATGGTGCACGCCACCTGACTCGACGGATCGGGTGCGAAGCGGAGACCATGTGGGGCGGCGGCGATGTTGAGCGCCTGGTTGACGACGCCCGGTTCGACCGTGGCGCGGCGGTTGACCGCGTCGATGGCGAGAATCCGGTCGAGGCGGGTGAGCACCACCAGGACGGTGTCAGCGCCGGCGAGGGCGCCGCCGCTGAGACCGGTTCCGGCGCCGCGCGCCACGAACGGCACGCCGGCCGCGTGCAGGGCGCGCACCACGGCAAGCAGTTCGCCGCGGGTGCCGGGAAGGACGACCGCGCCCGGCGATTGCCGTCGTGCCGGCAGTCCGTCGCTGGCGAAGACGAGTCGCTCGGCGGGTGCCAGCCGGACGTGTTCGGTGCCGACCAGCGCACGGAATGCGTCGATCAGCGCGTCGGAGATCACGACTCGCCGTCCCACTCGGGCGGGTGATGTCCCTTGCCGTTTCCGCCAGCATGGCGATGCACACTGGCGCGGCGTTCGAGGTCGGGCACGAGTCGCGGCAGGACCCGGAGCAGCATGTCGGCACGGAGCGCGGGAGACCTCGCCGCAAGCAGGCGTCGTCCCTGCTCGGTGCCCCACGGCAATGCACCCGCCACCTGGAACGTGAGCGTCGCCGGATCGGCGGCCCAGGGCGCGCCGTCGGGCCGGTCGGTCAGCACGCCGAGCGCGGCGCGACAGCGTCCGGCCAGTTGGCGCAACGCTTCGACCATGTCAGCGGGAAGCTCGTCGACGCCCTCCTCGTCGTCGAATTCGTCGACCAGGCCCACCAGGTAGGGGCGGTCTTCGTCCACGAGGCGACGGAGCACGAAGCGCGATTCACCCGCCACGACGATGTTGGACCGGCCGTCGGGCAGCGCGATCTGTGTCGCGACACGGGCGACGCAACCGATGGTGCCACTTTCGGGAGGGGCGTTCTGCGGGCCGCCGGAGAGCATGCCGAACCGCTGGTCGGCTTCGAGCACGTCGGCCAGCATCGCCTGATAACGCGGCTCGAAGATGTGGAGCGGCAGCTCCACACCGGGGAAGAGCACGACGTCGAGCGGGAACAACGGGAGGCGCCGCGACATCACCGAAACTAAGCAGCGTCCAGCGGCGCGCGCCGGACGGCGGTCACGCCGCCCGGAATTCTCCCAGATACCGGATTTCGGGGCAGGCGCGCAGCTTCGCGAACGCCCGTTCACGCAGCTGGCGGATGCGCTCGCGCGTCACGCCCAGCGCCTCGCCGATCTCTTCCAGGGTGCGCGCCTCTTCGGTGGGGTCGAGGCCGTAGTACAGCGAGAGGATGCGGCGTTCCCGCGGCGTGAGGTAGCGCCGGAAGAGCCGTTCGATGAAATCGCGACGCAGGACCTCGTCGGTGCGGAGTTCGATCTCGCTGGCGTCGCCTACCGGCAGACGTTCGCCGAGCGTCGTCGAACGGCTGTCGCTGGTTTCCACCGGCGCGTCGAGCGATACCTCGGTGACGAAGAGCCGCTTGGCGTCGCGGACCTCGTCGAGCGACACCGCCAGTGCCGTGGAAAGCTCCTGATCGGTGGGCGTCCGCCCCAATTCCTGCGCCAACAGTCCCTGCGCTTTGGCGAACCGCACCACCGCGGTGTTCTGGTTGAGCGGGAAGCGCACCGACCGGGTCTGCTCGGCGAGCGCCTTGAGCACCGCCTGCCGCACCCACCACACCGCATACGAGATGAACTTGACGCCGCGATCGGGGTCGAACTTGCGGACGGCGCGGAGCAGTCCCTCGTTGCCGATCGCGACCAGATCGGAAAGATCGAGTCCGTGACCCTGGTAGCGTTTGACGAAGGCAATCACGAAGCGGAGGTTCGCGGTGACCAGCCGATCGACCGCGTCGATGTCGCCTTCGCGGGCCCGGCGCGCCAGACGTCGTTCTTCTTCGACGTTGGCGATCATGGGGAGATCCTTGATGTCACGCAGATACTGCTCGAACGATTCGGCAGCGGCCACAGGCAAACGTGTCCGTTCCGGAGCACGGCGACGACGGGGCATGAGGGCCCACTCGGCGGATGTGAATTGGTTATCGGGAAAATGTCGAAATCGCCTGCTCAAGATGGGGTCTTCAGGGCGGCTGTCAAGGTCCTGTAACTCTCTACATCACAACGACTTGTGGCGTCAGGTGTTGCGCCGTTCCTGCACACCGTCAACAGCGGACTCTCCACATTGATGTGCATGAATGCCACAACCTCTTGCGGCGGACGGGAGTCCGGAGTTGTGCGGACCGGTGCATTTGTGGGTAAGTGACAGCGAGAGGGTCAGCTGAGGACGGCGTGCAGCGCTTCGACGTCGATCGGGACGGTCCAGTGGTTATCGCCGGTCCGGTGCGCATGGCCCCAGTCGGCGACGAGTGCGGCGCGCACGACGCCACGCCGGTTCTTCTTGTCGAACGCCATCGCGCGTTCGATTCGCGGCGCGTCGAGATCAACCGGCACGTTCACCGGAAGGCCCAGCGCGCCGAGAAGTGCCGCGATACGATCGGCGGTGCCTGTCCTGGCAATCCGCATCGCTTCGCCGAGCCGGGCCTCGAGCACGAGACCGATGGCCACCGCTTCGCCGTGTGGAATGGTGTAGTCGGCGGCATGCTCGATGGCGTGGCCGATGGTGTGGCCGGCGTTGAGCACGGCGCGCCGGCCGCTCTCGCGTTCGTCGGCGGTGACGACGGCGGCCTTGAGTTCGGCGCTGCGGTGCACCAGACGGGTGAGGGTGTCCGGGTCGCGGCGGAGAATTGCCGGTGCGTGATCGGCGATCCAGTCGGCGTAGGCGGCATCCATCGTCACCGCGTGCTTGACGGCTTCGGCGAGTCCTTCGCGGTACCGGCGGTCGTCAAGGGTGGCGAGCAGCTCGGGATCGCACAGGACGGCATGCGGCGGGTGGAACGCGCCGACCAGGTTCTTGCCTGCGGCGGTGTCGACGCCGGTCTTGCCGCCGATCGCGGCGTCGAGCATGGCGAGCGTCGTGGTCGGCACGGCGATCCACGGGACGCCGCGCAGGAACGTGGCCGCCACGAATCCGGCGAGATCGGTGGTGACGCCGCCGCCGAGTGCCACGATGACGGTGTCGCGGCCGAAATGCCGGGCGAGGAGCTCGTCGGTGAGGGCGTTCCAGGTGTCCCGCACCTTGTGGGCTTCGCCCGCGGGAAAGACGAGCTGTTCGACGCCAGGCAACGGATTCGGCACCGCGGCGGCGACCATGGCATCGCTGATGATCACCGCGCGGCTTCCGGCGTGGTCGCCGGCGAGCAGCGCCCCGAGTTGGTGCCGCGCGCCGGCGGCGACGTTGACGCGGTAGGCGCCGTCCCGATGCCGGACCGTGATCTCGTTCACCAGATGACGTCGGCCTTGCCGGCGCGGTGATTGGCGAGGCGTGCCAGCGTGAAGAGGAGGTCGGACAGCCGGTTGAGGTACATCAGGAAGAGCGGCGGCACTTCCTCGTGCTCGGCCAGTGCGGTGACGTCGCGTTCGGCGCGGCGGCAGACGGTTCGGGCCACGTGCAGTGCGGCGGCACGCGGCGTGCCGCCCGGGAGGATGAAGGCCTTCAGCGGCGGCAGCTCGGTGTCGGCGGCGTCAATGGCGGCTTCGAACTCCGCGACGCGTTGCGGCGAGAGCGTCGCCTTTTCCAGCGCCCGGCGCACCCGGTCGGGTTCGGGCGTGGCGAGGTGGCCGCCGATGGCGAAGAGATCCCGCTGAATCGATTCCAGCAGCGCGTCGTCTTCGAGGGGCTCGGTGGCGCGGACCACGCCGAGGGTGGCGTTGAGTTCGTCGACGGCACCGTACGCGGTCACGCGGCGGTGGTGCTTGGGAACCCGTCCGCCGCCGAAGAGCGCCGTTTCGCCGGTGTCGCCCGTGCGGGTATAGATGCGGTCGGCCATGGCGCCAAAGATACTCAGCGGCCGCCGCGCGATTCCCGGATGATGTCGAGCATCGCGGCGATCGAAACGATCTTTTCCCGGGGGCGTCCAGCGGCTTCGCCGCGGGCGCGCTCGGCGGCGTCGAGTGCCAGCCAGTCGTCCCAGGTGACCACGTCGACACCGCTGGCCTCGAGCAGCTCGTCGATGGCGCCGGGGCGTTCGCACGCGGGGGTGAGCCGCCCGGTGACCGCATCGGCAAGCAGGTGATCGACGGTTTCGGCCGCGCACACCTTGTTGGTCCCGATGACGCCATGCGGCCCGCGCTTGATCCAGCCGGTGACGTAGACGCCGTGGAGATGCGTGGCGCTGTCGACGGATTCCACCACCCGGCCGCCGAGGTTCGGCACGATGCCGCGCGCCGGATCGAACGGCAGGCCGGGAACGGGCGTGCCGTGGTACCCCACCGAACGGAAGGCGAGCCCCGCGGCGAGCGGCTCGCGCTCGTGATCGGCGACCGCGCGCACGTCGCCGCGTCCGTCCGGTTCCAGCCGGTTCTTCGTCCAGCGCACCGCGGTGAGGCGGTCGCTTCCCTCGAAGGCCAGTGGCGAGGCGCCAAAGTGGAAGACGATGCGCCTCGGCGCTCCGGTCTCGCCCCGTTCCGCCCATTGGCGCAGCAGGTCGAGATTGTGGCGTGCATTGCGGTCGGCGGCCACTCGCTCGGTGCTCACGTCGTCGAGATCGAGATCGGAGGGATCGACGAGGACCTCGACGCCGTCGATGGCGCCGAGTTCCTTGAGTTCCGGCGTGGTGCACGCCGCCTGCACCGGTCCGCGCCGCGAAAAGATGTGGACGGCCTCGATGCGACTCTGCTGCAGCCCGGCCAGGGCATGCGCGACGAGATCGGTGGTGGCCAGCACGTCGGGGGGCGTGGCGAGAATGCGGGCGGTGTCCATCGCCACGTTGCCGATGCCGATGACGACCGCGGCCCGGGCCGACCAGTCGAACACGCTGTCGGCGTAGTCGGGATGGCCGTTGTACCACCCCACCAGTTCGGTGGCGGAGTGCACCCCGGCGAGCGATTCACCGGGGAGCTGGAGGTGCCGGTCGGTCTCCGCGCCGACGCTGTAGATCACGGCGTCGTAATGACGGCTGAGGTCGGGGTGCGCGATGTCGCGCCCGACGTGCACGTTGCCGAGAAAGCGGAAGCCGGGCTGCGACGCGATGCGTTCGAAGACCCGGCTGACCGACTTGATCTTCGGGTGGTCGGGCGCCACGCCGCCGCGCACCAGGCCGAACGGCGTCGGGAGCCGGTCGTACATGTCGATGGCGATGCCCGGTGCGGCCTTCTGCAGCGCTTCGGCGGCATAGAAGCCGGCCGGACCGGAGCCGATGATGGCCACGCGGAGCGCGGCTGGAGCGATCGCCATGGGCGGAACGATAACTCCGCGCGGAAGTGGCGCCGGTCAGCGCCGGGCGAGCTCGACGACGATGCTGTCGATGGCGGCGGTGATGACGGCACTCTCCTGGGCATGGTTGTTGACCATCACCGAGAACACCAGCACCCGGCCACCCACGCCCTCGACATATCCGCTGAGCGTGTTGACACCGGTGATGGTGCCGGTCTTGGCCACCACCCGCCCGGCGGCCGGCGTGCCTGCGAAGCGGTATTGCAGCGACCCCGGCTGGCCGGCCTCGGGGAGCGCCGCGGCGAAGGCGGGAAACCAGGGGCGGCGGCGGGCAAACGCGAGCAGCCGCGCAAAGACCATCGGGGTGACGAGGTTCTCGCTCGCCAGGCCCGAGCCGTCCTGCAGCGAGAATTGGGTAGAGTCGAGCTCTACCGAATCGACGAGGAAGCGGCGCTCGACGGCCAGACCGGCGCTCCACGAGCCGGCGCCGCCCTTCTGGCGGCCGAGTTGCTTGAGGAGCATCTCGGCGAACCAGTTCTGGGAGCGATCGAGGATCGGATAGAGCCAGTCGCGCAGCGGACGCGATTCCACCTGCGCCAGCGGCGTGCCGTGCCGCGCTTCGGCGTACCGGAACGAGTCGGTGGTCGATCGAGTCGCGCCGCGCACGGAAATGCCGGCGGCGAGCAGCTCCTTGCGGAAGGCGAGGGCGGTGTAGCGGTCGGGGTCGAGCACGGCGGCGTATTCGGTGCGGAGCGGGGCGCCGGCGGGAAGCAGACCGGTGGCGACATAGTCCAGCCCGTCGGCGCTCCGGAACAGGTCGAACGTGCGCTCGGCGCCCGCGGGTCCGGTGACCGCACGATTGTCGAGATCGAACGCGCCGACGTCGGGGAGAAGTGCCACGATCGGTTCGCGCCCCACGGAATCGGCCGGAAGCTCGGTGACGTTGACGGCGTTGTCATTGAAACCCAGCCCTGACACCGGTGCCGCGTACCACCATCCGAGATCGTAGTTCTCCCATGCGGGATGGACCTGGCGCGCTTCGAAATACGATCCGTCGCCGACCAGATCGCCGGCGACGATACGAATGCCACGGGCGCGGAGCTGTTGCGCAAGTTGGCGCAGCGGCGCCGCCGGATCGTGCTGGCACACCTCGGCCCGAGTGGTGTCGCGCCCGTAGCACCGATCGGAGAAGGTCGGATCGCCGCGGCCGTACAGCACGAGGTCGCCGGCCACGGTGTCGGCGACGACCGGGCCCGTGGCGTAGACGGACGTCGCCACGGTGAAATCCGGTGGCAGCAGCGCAGCCGCGGTCGTGGCCACCACCAGCTTGGTGTTGCTGGCCGGCACGAACAGTCGCTCGGCGTTGTGCGCGTACAGCACCTTGCCGTCGACGTCGGTGACCGCCACGCCCCACAACGCGTGCGCCATGACGGGATCGTCGAGGCGGCGGTCGAGACGGGCACGCAGGGACTGGGCCCCCAGCGGAGACGCGGCGAGCAGCGGCAGCGCCAACGCGAGGCGTCTAGTCGAACACGACACGGGGATCGGCCGCCGCATAGCAGAGATCGGTGACGAGATTGGCGAGCACGAAGATCACCGCCAGGAAGAGCACGCTTCCCTGGATGGCGGGGAGATCGCGCTTGTCGATGGCGGTCAGCACGTAGCGCCCCACGCCGGGCCACGAGAAGATGGTCTCGGTCAGGATGGCGCCGGTGAGATACGAACCGAAGTCGAGTCCCACCGCGGTGATGATCGGCAGCAGCGCGTTGGCGAGCGCGTGGCGAACCACCACGCGCACCGTTCCGAGTCCCTTGGCGCGCGCGGTCCGGACCGCGTCACCCTGGAGCGACTCGAGCATCGCCGAGCGGGTGATGCGGGACTGGAAGGCGATCGAGCGCATGCCGAGCGTGCAGGCGGGAAGCACCAGGAAGGCGAGACCGCCGTACCCCGATGGCGGGAGCCAATGCACGAAGACGGCAAAGCAGAGAATCAGGAGCAACCCCACCCAGTACACTGGAAACGATATGCCGAGATAGCCGCCGATGGTGGCGAGGCGGTCGGCCCACGAGCCGGGGTGGAGCGCGCCCCAGATGCCGGTGAGTAGACCAAGCGAGACGGCGAGCGTCATCGCGGCGGTGGCGAGTTCGAGCGTGGCGGGGAAGCGTTGCAGCAGTTCGCGGCCGATGGGGCGGTGGGTGA
Source organism: uncultured Gemmatimonadales bacterium (assembly GCA_963697065.1). Classification (GTDB taxonomy): domain Bacteria; phylum Gemmatimonadota; class Gemmatimonadetes; order Gemmatimonadales; family GWC2-71-9; genus Palsa-1233. Next base: position 248,569 of record CAVOMQ010000001.1, on the reverse strand, counting down.
TGTAACTGGTGCCGAGGTCGCCGCGGGTCACCCCGGCGACATAACGTCCGAAACGGACGTAGAGCGGATCGTCGAGGTGGAGTTCGCGGCGCACGCGGGTCACCGTGGCGCTGTCGGCGCGTTGTCCGATGATGGCGCTCACCGGATCACCGGGGGCGAGATAGAGCAGCACGAAGGTCAGCGCCAGGACGCCGAGCAGCGTCGGCAGCAGCAGCCCGAGGCGCAGCGCGATGTAGCGGATCACGGCGTCAGCGTCACCGTCGTCCAGCGCTGGCCGTTGAAGATCCGGGGATACAGCCAGCCGTGCACCGATGGCTGGACCGCCCAGATCTCGGTGGGGAACCAGCAGAAGATCCACGGTGCCAGCGAGAAGATGCGGCTGTCGGCGTCGCGCAGCAGGCGCGCCTTGGCGGCGGAGTCAGTGGTGGTGCGGGCCTTGATCAGGATCGAATCGAGCGGCGCGTCATGCAGGAAGGCGTAGTTGCCGCCCGGACCGGCGTTGCCGGAGAAGAAGAGCGGGTAGGTGAAGTTCTCGCCGTCGGGGTAGTCGGCCCACCAGTCGGTGAGGAAGAGGTCGGCCTGACCCTGGCGCGCGGCGGCGCGAGCGGTGGCGGGATCGCGCTCGACGATGGTCGCGGTGACGCCGACCTGGGCCAGATCGGACTGGATCGCCTGCGCCACCTGCGCCAGATCGGCGTTGTTGGTGCGCCAGAGCTCGAGCCGGAGATCGTGCGCGTGGCCGGCGGCGGCCAGCAACGCGCGGGCTTCGGCCGGGTCGTAACGGTAGCGAGCGCGGGTGGAGTCGTAGCCGTCGAGGCCGGGCGGAATGGCGCCGGCGGCGAGCACGCCGCGATCGTGCATCACCCGGGAGAGAATCGCCGGAATGTTCACGGCGTGGTTCAACGCTTGCCGGACCCGCACGTCGCGCAGAGCGCCGCGGGTGGTGTTGATGGCCACGTACCAGTCGACCAGCGTGGGGCGATGCTGGAGTTCGGCGGCGTGGTCCCGTTCCCATTCTGCGGTTTCGCCGTACGGGATCTCGACTACCGAGAGCCGGCCCGCGAGATACTCGGCGGTGCGGGTGAACGGTTCGGGGATGATGCGCACGCGAAGGGTGTCGGCCCGCGCGGTGCCGCCCCACCAATCGGGGTTCCTGGCAAAGACCAGGCGGTCGTCGTGGGTCCACCAGACCAGTCGCCACGGACCGCTGCCGATCGGGTGTTCGTCGAAGTCGGCGGGCGTGGGCGTGGGCACGATGGCCGCCATCGGCATGGCGAGCAGCTTGGGAAAGAAGTTGAGCGGCGCGGTGAGCGTCAGGGCGACGGTGGAATCGTCGGGGGTGGCCAGACCGCGCAGCGAGGTGGCGCCGGAGTCGACGACCGCCGCGGCGCCGTCGATGGGGAGCAGCGGCCAGACCCGGCCCCCCTGCTGGCCCATGCGGAGCGCGCGGAGCAACGATGCCCCGACCGTGGCCGCGTCGATCGGGTGGCCGTCGGTGAAGTGCGCACCGGAGCGGAGATGAAACGTCCAGGTGCGACCGCTGGAGTCGACCGACCAGCGCGTGGCGAGCCCCGGAACGAGGTGCCCGTCGGCGTCGAACTCGGTCAGGTTGTCGAACAGGAGTGTGACCGCTTCGCCCGTCGGGACGTCTGTTGAGAGCGCGGGGTCGAGCGAGCGGGGGTCGGATTCCCAGTAGTACCTGAGCCCCGGTTTGATGCCGTTGCCGCAGGCCGCCACCCCGAGGGTCAGCAGCATGGCGAACGGTGAGACGAGGCGGGGCATGGCACTCCGGCGGAGCCGCAAAGGTTGGCGTAACCCCTTCAAGAAACCAGATTTAGAAGATGCGGTCAATCGGGGTCTCGAGGCGAAGCGGTGGAGCGGGCCGCCGGGTGCGGCGCGCTGTCGCGCTGGCCGCGGTGCTGGGCACGCTGCATGCTGGCCTGGCCGCGGCGCAAACGGGTTCGCTGGTGGTCCGCCAACTGCGCTTCGTGGGGAATGACGGCATCGACGCCGAGACACTCGGGGCGGCGATCGGCACCACCAACTCATCGGCGTTCGCGCGACACTGGTTTCTGCGCTGGACCGGCCTCGGACAGAAGCGGTATTTCGACGAGACGGTCTTCCAGCAGGATGTGCTCCGGCTCGGCGTGGTCTACAAGCGCAGCGGTTATCCCGACGTCAAGGTCGACACCGCGGTGCGGCGGAGCGGGCGGGACATCTACATCACCTTCCGGATCACCGAGGGCGCGCCGGTGCGGTTGCGCCATTTCTACATCGACGGCATCGACTCGGTGAAGGACTCATGGCGGCTGCGGCAGGATCTGCCGGTCCACGCCGGCGACGTGGCGTCGAACTACAAGCTCTACGAGACCGCCGACACGATCACGCTGCGGCTGCGCAATCTCGGCTATCCGACCGCGACGGTCGACGTCGATCCCGAATTTCTCACCGACACGAGCTATCTGCACAGCGACAGTGCGCGGCTGGTGGCGCACACCGGGGGATACGCGCGTTTCGGCCGGATCGTGGTGGGTGGATCGACCGCGCTCGACACCAGCCTGATCGCCTCCCTGCTGGCGGCGCGCCCCGGCAACGAATACCGGCTGAACGACATCTTCCGTTCGCAGGAGGAACTGTACCGCACGGACCTGTTCCGCTTCGCGTCCGTGGGCGTCGACACGGCGCTCTTTCATCCCGGTGACTCGCAGGTGCCGCTCGACGTCGCCGTGATCGACAACTATGGCCATCAGGCCAAGGCGTCGGTGGGGCTGGCGACGGACGACTGCTTCCGCACCAGCCTGGGATGGACGGCGCGGAATTTCCCGGGACAGGGGCTGGTGTTCGGCGTCAGCGGCCGGCTTTCGAAGATCGGCGTCGGTTCGCCGCTGGGCTTCGGGATGGAGCAGAGTCTCTGCTCGGGGCTCAAGGCCGACTCGATCGGTTCGCGCCAGGCCAATTACGGCCTGAACGCTTCGGTGCGGCGCAACGCGTTCCTCTCACCGGACAATACGGTGACGTTCTCGGTGTTCGCCGAGCGGCGGGGCGAGTTCGAGGTCTATCTCCGGAAGCAGATCGGCGCGTCGATCACGCTGAGCCGGGTGACCGCGGCCAACGTGCCGTTGTCGCTCACGTATCAGCTCGCCAATGGGACCACGGAAGCCAACCCGGCGTCGTTCTGCGCGTTCTTCAACACCTGCGAACCGGCGGCCATCCAGCAGCTGCAGCAGCGGCGGTTCCAGGGCACGCTGACGTTCACCATCCAACGGCAGCGCGCCAACAACCTGCTCGACCCGAGCCGCGGATCGCTGCTTTCGTTCTCGGCGACGACCTCGTCGAAGTGGCTCGGTTCGTCAGCGTCGCAGCAGTTCACCCGGTTCGTGGGCGACGCCGCGGGCTTCCTGCCGATTCACCGCACCATGGTGCTGGCCGGGCACCTGCGCGCCGGGGCGATCTTCGCTCCGCAGGTGACGCTGAGCGGCGGCGAAGGGAACTTCGTGCCGCCCGACCAGCGGTTCTACGCTGGCGGCGCCAACGACGTGCGCGGCTACGACCAGAACGAACTGGGGCCGGTGGTCTATGTCATTCCATCGGATTCGGTGGTGGGTGGCTTGCCGCTGGCGAGTGCCACCCGGGTGGCCGCGACCGGCGGCACGCGGGTGGTGATCGGCAATCTCGAATTGCGGCTGCCGTTCTTCACGGTGTTCGCCGAGCAGATGCGATTCGTGGTGTTCGTCGACGCCGGTTCGCTGTGGAGCGGGAGCGCCGTGACGCCGCTTCGGATCACCCCCGGCCTGGGGCTGCGGGTGACGTCACCGATCGGGCCGATCCGGTTCGACATCGGCTACAACCCGTACCAGCAATTGCAGGCGGGATCGCTCTATTCGATCGCGTCGGACGGTTCGCTGACGCTGCTGCAGAACGGCTACGTGAAGAACCGGGCGCGCAACCTGACGCTGCACGTTTCCGTGGGGCAGGCGTTCTGAACCGGGCCCTGCGGCGCGTCGCGGCCGGCCTGGTGCTGCCGTTGCTGGTGCTGGTGGGCGGTTCCATCGGCATCGGTGCGGCGGTGCTGTTCCTTCCCGCCGGCCACGCCCTGCTGGGCCGGGCGGCGACGAAGTGGATATCGCGGCGGGTCGCCGGGTCGGTGGAGATCCGTTCGGTGCGCGGCGACGTGTGGCGCGAGATCACGCTCGAGGGGGTGGTGATCCGCGACAGCGCCGGCGCCCTGGTGCTGTCGGCGCCAGAATTCCATGCGGCGTATGTCCTGCCGGAGTTGCTGGCCGGACGGATGGTGTTCCACGACGTCGAAGCCGACAGCCTGGTGCTGCACCTGGTGCAGCTGCGGTCGGGACGCTGGAACTACGAGCAGGTATTCCGCATCGGCGGCGGCAAGGGTGGCGGCGCGTCGCCGGAAGTGGCGTTGAACGGCGTCCGGGTGCGGAACGGGTCGCTCCGGGTGGACGTGCCGACGACTCCCGGGAAGCCGAAGCGGCCGGCGTCGCGCAACGCCACCGCACCGGCGCAGCCGCAGATCGCGGCGGGCCGCGAAGGCCCGGTCCGGGTCTATACCGCCAGCGACTTCAACGCCGACTTCCGCCTGCTGCGGATTTCGACGCCGTCGCACGCGCCGGTGCTGGCACAGATCACCGCCCTGCGCACGCGGCTCAGCGATCCGGCGGTGACCATCATCCAGTTGACCGGCCAACTCGTCACCGCATCCGACACGCTCCGCTTCTCGCTCGACAGCGCGCGCTTGCCGGGGACGAAGATCAGCGGCGGCGGCGCGCTGCGCTGGCCGCATGGCAGCGTGCTGTACGACTTCACCCTGCACGCCGATCCGCTGACGCTCGCCGATCTGCACTGGATCGACCCCGACTTTCCGGACTGGACCGGGCGGGGTGATGTCACCGCGCTGTCACTCTCGGCCACCCGCAACGAGTTCCGGATCACCAAGCTCTCGGTGGGCGTGGATTCGTCGCGAGCCACCGGCGTGCTGACGGCGATCACCGACCAGCAGCGCGGATTGGGGGTGCGCGGGCTGGACCTCGATCTGCGCAAGGTCCCGATCGGCGTGCTCCGCCCATACCTCGACACGCTGCCGGTGGCGGGAGTGCTCACCGGGCATCTCGCGGCCAGCGGTTTTCTCGACTCGCTGCGCCTCGATGGCAATCTGGCGTACGCCGACGCCCTGGTCTCCGGCCGCCCGGTCTCGCACCTGTTGATCGGCGGCGTGGTGCACTTCGGCGGACCACCCGGCGCCGTCTTCGAGACCTTCCAGCTCGACGATGCCCTGATCCCGCTGGCGACGGTGCACCAGCTGGTGCCGTCGGTGATCCTGCCGGGACAGCTGCATCTGGTCGGGCGGCTCGACGGGCCGTGGCGCGACGCCCGGTTCGTCGGCACGGCCGAGCACGATGCGCCGAACGGCGCGGTATCTCGGCTGGTCGGTGCGGTGCGGCTCGACAGCCGGGGTGCGGTGCTGGGCGTCGAAATGGACGCCGATTTCGACCAGTTGTCGTTCGACGCATTGCGAAGCGGCTACCCTGATCTCACGCCGCGGGGCGCATTGACCGGCCATGTGGTGACCAGCGGCAATCTCGACAGTCTCGAAATTCATGCCAGCGTGAGCGGCGAAATCGGCACCGTCAATGCCGCGGGCCGGGTGGCGGTGAACACGCCGCACTTCGCGGCGGACTCGCTGGTGCTCAATGTGCAGCGTCTCGACGCCGGCGCCATCCTGGGCCGCGGCAACGCCACGTCGCTCAACGGCAAGCTGACGGCGACGGGCGTGCTCGATTCGGGGATGCCGCCCCGCGGCCGGCTCGACATCGCCCTCGATCGTTCGCGGTTCGGCGGTGCGACAGTGGACCAGGTGTTCGGCGTCGTCCACGCGGCGCAGGGGATCATCACCGTCGACACCGGTTCGGTGATCTGGCCGGAGGGGAGGATCAACGCCCACGGCACGCTGGGGTGGAGCCCGCCCGATTCGGGGACGCTGGTGGTGACCGCCGTGGCGCGAAGCCTGACGCCGTTCGACTCGCTGGTGCGCGACATGGTGCAGCTCGCGCCCGACACGCTGCATCCGCACCGGCTCGACGGGTCGGCCCGCGCGGTGCTGGCGATCAGCGGTTCGCGCGTGGCACCGGCGGTCAACGGCACGGTCACGGCGCGGAACGTCGCGCTCGACGACTGGCACGCCGCCGACGTCACCGCCAGGGTCGACGCCGATTCGCTCGGCGTGCGCAGTCTCTCGATCGTGGCGCAGGCAGACACCATCGGCCAGGGCAAGCACTTCGCCGATCATCTCGACGTGACGGTGTCCGGCCGGCTCGACTCGCTGCTGTTCAACGGGTCGGGGCGAATGCTGGCGCTCGACGGCGCCGCGGCCGGGAGCTGGCAGTCCGATGCGACACGTGAGGTGGTGCGGCTGAACCGGATGTCGCTCGACTTCCCCCGTCAGCACTGGGAACTGGATCAGCCGCTCCGGATTGCGTTCGACTCCGGCGGCCCGGTCCTGGGGAGCGCGGTCACGTTGAGCACGCTGGACGGCAGCGGTACCATCCGGGTCGACGGCGCGTTGCCAGGGCGCACGCCGGGAGACCTGGATGTCGCGGTCAACGGGCTCGATCTCGCTGATGTGGCCACAGTGTGGCGCCATGATACGGCGGGCGTGTCCGGATGGGCGACGGTCAATCTGCACGTGGGCGGGACGCGCGACGCGCCGACGTTCCAGGGCAACGCCGCCATCACCGGGCTGGTGGCCGGCGGCGTGCGGGTGCCGTTGATCAACACCAGTATCGACTACGCCGCGCGGCTGCTCCGCTCCGACATCACGTTGTGGGAGACGGGCCAGCCGGTGTTCACGCTCAACCTGGCGCTGCCGTACGATCTGGCGCTCACCAGCCGGGCCGATCGCAAGGTGGCGGGACCGCTCTCGATCAGTGGTTCGGCCGATTCGGTGGACATGCGCATTCTCGGGGCGCTGTTTCCGTCGGTGCAGAGCCCGACCGGGCGGCTCGATCTCGACGTGCACGGCAGCGGCACGTGGCTCGCCCCCCGCCTGCAGGGGTCGGTGACGATCCAGAACGGCGGGTTGTCGTTGCCGTCGCTGGGCGTGCGCTACGGCAACATCCGGGCGCGCGCCCGGTTCGTGGCCGACTCGATGGTCATCGACACCCTGCACCTGGCGAGCGGGGAGGGGTCACTCGACGTGACCGGGAGCGCGCGCTTCCCCGGATTGGCGCACCCGTCGCTCGATTTCCGCGCCGTCGCGAACGACTTTCTCGCCGCCGACATGCCCGATTATCTGACGATGCGTGCCACCGGCGACGTCACGCTCAGCGGGGAGCTGCTGCATCCGGTGTTGGCCGGGTCGGTGGTGACGGTCAATCAGGGCGTGTTGTACTTTGCGGACCTGATTACCAAGAATGTCGTCGATCTGGGGGATCCGGCAAACGCGGCGCTGGTCGACACGACGGTGCTGCGTCGCCGGGGACTGGGGAACGATTTCGCCAGTCGGTTCCTCGATTCGCTGCGCATCGACAACCTCGTCTTCCGGCTCGGGAACGACGTCTGGCTGCGCTCGGAGGAAGCCAACGTGCAGCTGGAAGGGCAGTTGACGGTGTCGAAGCTGCGCAAGCAGTACCTGTTGGGCGGCGATCTCAATGCGCCGCGGGGCGCGTACTCGCTCAAGGTGGGTGTGCTGCCCGGCACCGACTTCACGATCCAGAGCGGCACGGTACGCTACTCCCGTACTCCCGATCTGAACGCCGACCTCGACCTGAAGGCCGAGCACGTGGTGCATACGGCCGAGGGGGAGAGCATCCCGATCGACGCCGAAATCACCGGGACGATCCGGGTGCCGAAGGTGACGCTGAGCAGCCCGGGGCGGGCGCTGTCGACCCGCGACATGGTGTCGTACCTGCTGTTCGGGCGGTCGGAGTTCCAGCTGGCCGGTTCCGGAGCCAACACGCAACAGCTCGACCAGTACGTCGAGCAGTCGGCGAGCGCCATCCTGCTCGGCGCGGCCAGCAGCGAGCTGCAGCGCGCGGCACTCAGTTCGTCGACCGGGCTGAACATGCTGGAGATCCGGCCGGGTACGACGCCGGGCGGGTTGGTGGCCGGGGCATCGCCGACGCAGCTGGCCGCCGGCTGGCAGCTGGGGCGGCGCTGGTTCGTGTCGTTCGACGCCGGGTTCTGTCTGTCGCAGGGGGCGAGCCTGCAGTCGCGCAACTTCGGGGCGTCGGTGGAATACCGCATTGCCCGCGAGTGGCGCTTCCAGGCGGCGGCGCGTCCCGTGCAGGCATGCATCACCAACCGGGCGTCGGACATCTTCACCACGCTCAATCGCTACCAGCTGGGCGGCGATCTTCTCTGGCAGCGCGACTACTGAGTGGCGCGCGCCCTGCTGATCGTCAATCCCGCCGCGGCGCGCACGCGCAGCGCCGCGGTCCGCGGCGTCGAGGAGGTGTTCCGGCGCGAGGGGTGGCAGATCGACTCCCACGCCACCGGCGGGCCGGGCGACGCGCGCACGATGGCCGCTGAAGGGATCGCCTCGGGCGCGGAGATGGTGGTGGTCTTCGGCGGTGACGGCACCACGATGCAGGCGGCGGCGGCGATGGTCGGAACCGAGGTGCCGCTGGCGGTGATTCCGGGGGGAACCGGCAATCAGCTGGCCGGCAATCTGCGTGTGCCGCCGGGCGCGCGTCGGGCGGCGGTGGCGTTGCTCGCGGGGACGGCCCGGCCGCTCGATCTCGGCCGCGTCGAGCGGAATGATGGCAGCCACTACTTCGCGGTGGCGTGCGGCACCGGGGTCGACGCGCGGGTGATGGCGGAAACGCTGCCGCAACAGAAGCGGAAATGGGGCACGATGGCCTACCTCGCCACCACCATCCGCCTTCTCCCGGACCTCCAGGCATTGCCCTTCCTGCTCACCATCGACGGCGTGGAATACGACGCCGCAGCGGCCGTGGTGCTGGTGGCGAACTGTGGCGAGCTGACGACGCCGGTGGCGTTGAAGCTCGGCGCGGGGATCAGCCCGGAGGACGGCGTGCTCGACGTGATCGTGCTGCATGCCGAATCGGCCGGGGGCGGGTTGCGCGCGATGTGGGACCTGCTGCGCGACGCGCAAGGGACCTACGGCAAGGATGTCTTCGCGGCGCACGCGCGCGGCACGGCGATCACGGTGACGTGCGACGCCGGCGAACCGCCGATGCAGATCGACGGCGAACTCGCCGGCGTCACCCCGTTCTCGGCGATCGTCGTGCCCGGCGCCATCCGGGTGGTGCACCCGCAGGGGTAGCGGCGGGGCGGCGAGGCGGTCAGCTTCCGGAAGAATATGGCCCAGTCGATCCTATTGATTGACGACGACGTCAGCGTCCTGCGGGTGCTCGGCGCGCTGTTCGAGCAGCAGGAGTGGGACGTCTTCCGGGAGATGAGCGGCGAGACCGCGCTGGCGACGTTCGAGCGCGCCCTTCCCGACGTGGTGATCGTCGATCTCAATCTCCCCGGCATCGACGGGCTCGAAGTGCTCGAGCGGTTGAACGGGCGCGAGACCGCGGTGATCGTGCTGACGGGTGAGAACGACGTGGCCACGGCGGTGCGGGCGATGCAGTCGGGAGCGGAGAACTTCCTGGTCAAGCCGGTGGACGTGCAGCACCTGGTTGCCGCGGCGACCCGGGCGGCCGAAAAGGTGCGGTTACGGCGGGTCAATCGCACGCTGATCGGCCAGAGCTCGGTGGGTGACGGACTCGACTCGCTGGGGAACTCGGCGGTGATGCGCGAGCTGGGGCGCCAGCTGATGATGCTGGCCCACGGCGATCGATCGGCGCTGCTGCTGCAGGGGGAAAGCGGATCCGGCAAGCGGTGGCTGGCGCGGTTGATCCATGACCACTCACCCCGAGCCGACGCGCCGTTCGTGGAGCTGGTGGCCGGCGGTGGCGACGCGGCGTGGCTCGAGGTGGAACTGATGGGCGCGGAAGCAGCACCGGAGGGGGCGGGGGAACGTCGCCAGGGGCTGCTGGAAGTGGCGGACGGTGGAACGCTGTTCCTCGACGAGGTGGCCGAGCTGCCGCTGGAACTGCAATCGAAGCTCTCGGCGGTGCTCGAGTCGCGCGCCATGCGGCGGGTGGGCGGGGTCCGCGAGATCCCGGTGGACATCCGGCTCATCGCGTCGACGACCAGGCCGCTGGCGCCGGAAGTGGAGGCGGGTCGTTTCCGCCAGGATCTGTTCTACCTGCTCAACGTGGTGCCGCTCCTGGTGCCGCCACTCAGGGAACGGGGCCGCGACGACCTGCTCGGGCTGATCCGCCGCTTCCTGAAGGAACTGGGTGCCGCGACGCCCGGGGCACCGACCCGGTTGTCCGACGAGGCACTGGACCGTCTGCTGCACCACGGCTGGCCGGGGAACGTCAGCGAATTGCGCAATGTTCTCGAACGGGCGCTGCTGCTGGCCCGGGGGCAGGCGCTGATCGGGCCCGAACACCTCCCCCCGGAGGTGCGACCCAAGACCGGGCTGCTCGATCGGCGCTATACTCCGCTCACCATCGCGGAACTGGAACGGATGCATATCGACCGGACGCTCAAGCACCATGGCGGCAACCGCACCAAGGCGGCGCACGAGCTGGGGATCTCTCGCGCCACGTTGATCGCCAAGATCAAGCGCTACGCGTTGGAGAGCTGATGGCCACCGCACCGTCCCGGCCGCCGCTGACCGAACGTGACGCGATGATCTGCCGCGCCTGCGGGCGGGAGGAGCGGGCGTCGGAAGGGTATCCGTGCGAGTCATGCGGCACGTTCGTGTGTCTGGTATGCACCATCCGCGGCGTGACCCGTTGCCGCGAATGCAGCGCCAGGCCGAAGGACGCATGAGCGGCGTCCTGGTCGCCGCGTCGGTTGCGCCCCTGCTCGCCGAACCCTCTCTCCGCAGCGAATTGCGATCGCAACTGGTGCTGGGCGAAGCGGCCGAGGTGCTGGAGCGCCGCGGCACGATGGTGCGTGTCCGGACCCGCCTCGACGCATACGAGGGATGGATTCACGAGGGCTACACCGTGGCGCGGAGCTCGGCGGAAGTCGACGACTGGCTGCGGGGCGGCGGCGTGGAGCGAGGGGGCGCTGCTCGAAACCGGAGACGGGGTGGCCGTTCGCGCCCCGCACCGCTCGCGGCTGATCCGCGACGAAGGACGCGTGCGTCTCCCCGACGGGCGACTGGCCGAGGTGCTGGCCGGCGACGTGCGCGACTACGGCGACGTGGTGACGGAGGCCGCGCTGGAGTCACCGGCGGAATGGGCGTGGCGCGAGTTCGCCGGCACGCCGTACCTCTGGGGCGGCGTCACCGGCGCCGGGATCGATTGCTCCGGCCTGGTGCAGACGACGTTCCTGATGCGCGGGACCGTCCTGCCGCGTGACGCCCGCGACCAGGTGACGCGGGGCGAAACGGTCGGGACCGACGAGGCGCGTCCCGGTGACCTGCTCTTCTTCCGCGACCGCGACGGCGACGGGATCTCCCACGTGGCGCTGCTTGGCGACTCCGCGACGATCGTGCACAGCGCCGTGGCAGCGGGCGGGGTGACGCGCGAGTCGTGGACCGCGGCGGACGGCACGCTCGCCGCCGCGCTCCGGCCGCGGCTGGTGGCGGTCCGGCGGATCCCGTGAAGCGTCGGCTGGTGTTGTTCGACATCGACGGCACGCTGCTCACCACCGAGGCGGCGGGCCGGCACGCGCTGCGCGACGCATTCCGCGACGAGTTCGAAGACCTGGCGTTCTTCGATCACGTGCCGTTCGGCGGCAAGACCGATCCCCAGATCGTGGTGGAGCTCTACGCGGCAGCCGGTTCGGCGCACCTCGCCGAGCCGGCGCGCATCGCAGTGGTGCTCGATCGGTATCTGGAGCACCTCACCAGGCACCTCGCCGACCGGCGCCACACGGTGCGGCCGTGTCCCGGCATCGTCGACCTGCTCGCCGCATTGCAGCAACGTCCCGATACGGTCGTGGGCCTGCTCACCGGCAACATCGTTCCCGGCGCGCGACTCAAACTCGGCGCCGCTGGAATCGACTTCGACCAGTTCCGACTTGGCGCCTTCGGTTCCGACAGCGCGCACCGTCCCGACCTCCCGGCGATCGCCGCCTCGCGGGCCGAGATGCTGTTCGGCCGGGTGCCGACGGGGCGGGAAGTGGTGATCATCGGCGATACACCGGCCGACGTGACCTGCGGCGCGGGCATCGGTGCGCGGGCGGTCGCGGTGGCGACCGGCGGTTTTTCACGGCACGAGCTGGAGTCGGCCGGCGCGCAGGAGGTGTTCGATTCGTTCGCGGACACCGCCGCATCGCTCGGTGCGATCGTCGCATGAGTGCCGGCGCCTCACCGATCGGCGCGGCGCTGGGCCGGGTCGCGGCACCCGCCGCGAGCGGTTTCGACGAGATCCGCCTCGGGTTGGCGGACGAGGTGATCGCTGCCAACACCGCGGGTCATCTCGACCAACTCCGTTGGGAGGAGGCGTTCCAGCATGCCGCGCAGCGCCTGGCGGAGACGGTGTCGTCGCAACTGACGGAATCACTCGCCGGCGCGGCGGCGTATTCCAACTATCCCGCTCGGCGGCTCCGCGCGATGCTCCCCGATGCGGAAGCGCGTGACGCGCTGTATCAGCGGGTGCTGGCCGAGGCGATTCCGCTCGAGGCGCTGGCGCCGCTTTCGGATGACGATCCTGGTGCCAACCGCCGGCGTGCGGCGGCCATCGAGAGCGCCTGGGACGGCGCCGTGCGCGTGGCCGAATCGGAGGCGCGGCGCGGCAGGGCGCTGGCGGACGCAGTGGCCCGCTGGCGACGTCCGACCGCCGCGGCGTGGGCGGTATCGGCCGCGCTGGTGATCGCCGCGCTGATCGCGGCGTCGTGGCTCGGCGGGCAACTCACCGCGCCCCACTGGTTCGACCCGGTGGCCCGTCTCTGGTGGAGTCTCCCGTGGCCATAATGGGGGTGGGACTCGACGTGGTCGAGGTGAGCCGCGCCCGTGAACTGCTGGAACGAAAAGGCGAGCAGGTGCTGGAACGGGTGCTGACCACCGAAGAGAAACGATACGTTTCCTCGGTCGCCGATCCGGCGCAGGCGCTCGCGGCCCGGCTGGCCGCGAAGGAAGCGGTGTACAAGGCGCTGCAGAGCTTTCCCGATGCCCGCGGGGTGGGTTGGCGCGAGATCGGGGTCCACCGACGCGACGACGGCCGCCCCGAGGCACAGCTCAGCGGGCGGGCCGCCGAACTGGTCGCCACGCACCGCGTGGCGATCCACCTCTCGTTGAGTCACAGCCGGGACGTGGCCGCCGCGGTGGCGATCATCGAGCGGTGAAGCGGCGGCGCCTTGCCGCCCAGCGGCCGACACGCCTCCTGCCTAGCTAATCCGATCAATTGTGTCTAGTATATCGCAGGACTTCAAAATCGTTTGAGAATGACTCTCATCTACCTGAGCCTCCTCTGTTCGACCTTCACCGGGTCGCCCTCCGCCGATTCTCTGGCGGCGGCGCGGCGCGTGGCGGCGAGCGTGGGATTGGCAGCGCAGGAGTATCGGCACGGTGTGGTGGGCGGTCGGGTCGTCGCGGCGTCCGAGGTCGCCGAGTCGAGGCTCTTCCTGACGGCTGCTCGGCAAACGGCCGAGCTGCTCCCGGACCCGGTGCGGCAGTCGACCGAGACGGAACTCGACTCGGTGCTGGCGATGGTGGGTCGGTCGGCACCGGCGGATTCCGTGGCGGCGGCGACCGTCCGGATCGTAGCGGCGCTTGCCCGGGCGATGGGCGGGTCCGGAGTGCTGGAACCGATCCCCCAGGTCACACCGTCGCTACAGCGGGGTGCTGACCTCTACCGGCAGAACTGCGTGAGCTGTCATGGCGCGACGGGGCAAGGCAACGGCGTGGCCGGCCGGTTGCTCACCCCGCCGCCGGCGGATCTGACCAACGCCACGGCGCTGGCCGATGCCACGCCGCTTTCGTTCTATCAACGGATCACCATCGGTGTGGCCGGCACGGCGATGCCGGCCTTCGAGACGCAACTTCCCGCGGCCGACCGCTGGGCCGTGGCGCTCTATGCGTCGACGTTGCGCCAGCAGCGCGCCGCCGGCGCCGTTCCCGATTCGTTGCGCAGTTTCCCGCTGGTGGCCACGATGACCGACAGCGAGGTGCGGGTCGCGCTGGGGCCGCAGGCGACGCCGGCGCTGGTGGCGGCGGTACGGGGCTACCAGCCGCAGCGAATGGCGGCATCGGACGCCATTTTCACGGCGGTGCGCGAGAAGGTCCGCACGACCGTGACGCTTGCCGCCGCGGGCCGCGCCGATTCGGCGGCGGCGACGGCGCTCGACGCCTATCTCACGTTCGAACAGATCGAAACGACGGTCCGGGCGCACAGCGATCCGCTGGCGTCGTCGCTGGAAGCGGAGTTCGCCACGCTGCGCACCCGTGCGGCCGGCGGCGCAACGCCGGCGGAGCTGGCCGCCGTCGAGGGACAGGTCCTCGCGGGACTGGAAGAGGCGCAGCGGGTGGTGAGCGACCAGACGTCGCCCGCCAATCTCTTCGTGCAGTCACTGGTGATCATGCTGCGCGAAGGGCTGGAGGCGATCCTGATCGTCGGGGCGCTCATCGCGTTCCTGGTCAGGATCGGCGCGGGTCATCGCCGCCGCGACATTCACATCGGCGTCACCGCCGCGGTGGCGATGTCGCTGCTGACGGCGGTGTTGCTCGAGACGGTGTTCGTGCTCGACGCGGCGCACCGTGAAGCACTGGAAGGCTTCACACTGGTGGCCGCAGTCGGCGTGCTGTTCTACGTCAGCTACTGGCTGCTCTCGAAGATGGAAGTCCACCGCTGGACGGCCTTCGTCAAACACCGCCTGCAGGAGGCCGTCAGCGGCGGTTCGGCGTTCGCGCTCGCGTCGGCGGCGTTTCTCGCCGTCTACCGCGAGGGATTCGAAACGGTGCTGTTCTACAAGGCACTGTTCGTTGAAGGCGGCGCGCTGAACACCACCTTCGTGCCGGTCACGGCGGGCATCGTCATCGGCGCGGTGGCGCTGGTCGTGGTCTACTTCGCGATCAACAGATGGGGCGTGCGCCTGCCGCTCAAGCCGTTCTTCGGCGTCACCAGCGCATTCCTGTACTACATGGCATTCGTCTTCGCCGGCAAGGCGGTGGCCGAGCTGCAGGAAGTGGGCATCGTCGCAACCACGGTGTTGCCGGGGTGGCCGCGCTTCCCGGCGGTGGGCGTGTATCCCACGCGCGAATCGCTCGCGGCGCAGGCGTTGCTGGTGGTGCTCGCGCTGGTGGCGTTGTGGTGGGTGTTCGTGGTGCAGCGCAGGCGGGACGCCGGCGCCGCCGTTGTGGGCACCGAACCCGCCCCGTCGGTACCGCCGGCGTCGGGTGTGGTCGACGACGCGACCGGACCCGATGCCGAGATCCTCTCGTCGCTGGAGCGGATGGAGGCCGACCTGGCGGAACTCCGCTCGGAAGTGCAACGGGTGCGCGACCGCGTGGTGGACGTCAGCAGCGACGATGTGGCGAACTTGCGACACCGTGACACTACGGACTGACCTGCAAGTTCGCAGCGCAAAACGAAACGGCTCGCCGGATCGGCGGGCCGTTTCGCTTGGGAGGTCCCAGAACGCCCCCTGAGTTTACGGAGACGAACGGAAGTGTTCGCTCCACCCTTCTTCGTCCTGGGACTTTCCTGTGTGATGCCGATCGGCGGAAGTGACGCCCGGTCGGGCATCGAACGAAGACAATCCTATGGTTTGCATTTTCTTCTGTCAAGCCTGCGTCACGAAGCCGCGGGCGCCGCGGCTGCGGCGCCGTGTGCGAGCCAGGGCCCCGGTGCGGCGACATCGCGCGGCGCCAGACGCTGCCACACCACGATGCCGACAACGACGGCGACGCTGGATGCCGCCTGCGCGATCGTCATGCCGTGAAGCACGCGGTCGTCCTTGGCGCGGAGGAACTCGACGGCGAAGCGTTCCAGTCCGGCGAACACGAGATACGCACCGAACAGCCAACCGGTACCGCGTTGCCGCAGCCGCCAACGCCACAGCACGGCGAAGACGACGAGCATGATGCTGATCTCGTACAGCTGCGTGGGATGCACGGCGAGAATGGTGCCGGGTGCGACGGACGCGGGAATCGCGACGCGGAAGTCGCGGAGATTTTCGGCGGTGGTGGGCGGAAGTCCCTGCGGAAAGCGCACCGCCCACGGCAACGACGTCGGACGACCATAGTCGTCGCCGACCACGAAGCAACCGACGCGGCCCATCGCGTAGGCTGCGGCCAGCGCGGGTGCGGCCAGTTGCGCGGTCCAGCGTATCGGGACCCGTCGCCACCAGCCCACCAACACCACGCCGATGGCGCCGCCGGTGAAGCCACCGTACCACACCAGTCCGCCGCGACTGAAGAGCGCGTCCCAGCCGGGATGCAGCGCCACGAACCACAACTTGGCGCCGAGGATGCCGCCGACGAGCGCGCCGAGAACGATGTCGCCGGCATAATCGTGGGTGAAGTGCTGCCGGCGGCATTCGCGGTCGACGAGCCAGCCACCGATCAGGAAGGCGAGCATCATCGTCAGGCCGAAGCCGGTGATGGTCAGCGAACCGATCTTGAACGCGAGTGGATACGACGTGATCACGTGAGGGCTCCTGCGGTGGCGGCCAGGCCGGGAAGGGGCAGTACGTCGCGGGCGTCGAGGTCGAGGCCGTGGCGTTCGCCGCGCATCAGGCGCCAGCTGCCGGCGGCGCCGATCATGGCAGCATTGTCGGTATTGAGGCGCGGTGAGGCCACCGCGAGGCGGACATCGCCACCCAACGTGTTGCGCATGGCGTCGATCAGCGCGCCGTTGCACGCCACGCCGCCGCCCAGCACGACGAGATCGCGGCGACTTCCGGCGGCGGCGCGCGCCGTCCTGGAAACAAGCACGTCGATCACCGCGTCCTGGAAGCCGCGAGCAATGTCGGCGCGGTCGCGCGGCAGATCGTCGCTGCGTTCCACCGCGCGCAGCACCGCGGTCTTCAATCCGCTCATGGAGAGATCGAACGCCCGTGGTCCGGTCGTTTCGCGCGACATCGGGCGGGGGAAGCGATATCGCGCCGGATCGCCGTCGCGAGCCAGCCGTTCAAGCGCGGCGCCGGCGGGGTAGTCGAGTCCCAGCAGGGCACCGACCTTGTCGAACGCTTCGCCGACCGCGTCGTCCCGCGTGCGGCCGAGCAGCCGGTAGTCGCCCCAGGCGGGGACATCGAGCAGCAGGCTGTGACCGCCGCTCACGAGCAACGCGATGAACGGTGGTTCGACGCCGCCCGATTCCGCTTCCAGTGTCGGCGCGAAGAGGTGGCCTTCGAGATGGTGAATGCCCACCAGGGGCAGCTGCTGGCGCCAGGCCACCGTCTTGGCCCACGACACCCCGACGAGCAGCGCGCCGAGCAGACCGGGCCCCCGCGTGACCGCGACACCGCCGACCGACTCGAGCGGTGCGTCCGCCTGGCGCAACGCGTCGTCGACCACGGCGTCGATGGCGACGAGATGGGCACGCGATGCCAGCTCCGGCACCACGCCGCCGAAGATGCGGTGCACGTCCTGCGAGAGGATCGCCAAGCCCTCGAGTGTCACGCCCCGCTCGTCGCGGCGGACCACCGCGGCCGAGGTTTCGTCGCACGACGTCTCGATGGCGAGCACGCGCATGTCAGGGCGCTCCGAGAAGGCTGTCGATCAGGGCGCGTTCGGGGCCGGTGTCCCAGTCCTTTGCGCCGAGCGCCACGTAGCGCACCAGGCCGCGCCGGTCGATCAACACGCTCTGCGGCAGGCCGACGGCGCGATACGCATCCTGGATCCCGCCGGTGCGGTCCTGCAGGATGTCGAACGAAAGGTGCATCTGGCGCGCGTAGTCGAGCACATTGGCCGACGCGCCGTCGTCGAGGCTCACCGCCGCCACCCTGAAGCCGCGGCTGCTGTCGGCGCTGAACACGCGCTCGATGGAGGGCATCTCGCGGCGGCACGGGTCGCACCACGTGGCCCAGAGATTGACGAGGGTGACGTGTCCGGCGTAGGCGTGACGGAGCGCCACGGAGTCGTGCGAGCCGGCGCGCACGACGCGGTATTCGGGGAGACGGCGGCCGGGCTCCATTCCGACGGGCGGCGCCACCAGTCGCACCGCGGCCCACGCGCCGGCGGCGACAACCACCACCGCGATGCCGACGGCGATCCACTGGCGGGACATGGCGATGGGATCAGCCGTCTTTCGGGCCGAGGAGTTCGGCCACGATCTGCCGGACCTCGGGCGTGTTCCACTCCGCGGCGTGCTGCACGATCCGGACGATGTGGCCCTGGCGGTCGATCAGGAAGCTCTCGGGCACGCCCGTCGTGCGATAGAGCTGTTCGATCCGCCCGGTGGAGTCCTGGAGGACGTCGAACGAGATGTGATACTGATCGGCGAATGCCTTGACCTGCGCGGGCGGCAGCGGATCGATGCTGATGGCGGCGACGCGGAAGCCGCGTCCGCGGAGCGACTGGTAGAGCGAATCCATCGCCGGAATTTCCTGCCGGCAGGGAATGCAATAGGTGGCCCAGACGTTGACCAGCGTCACATTGCCGCGGTAATCGGCGTCGAACGACACCGGCTTGCCGGTGGTGAGGTCGGTCGCGGTGAAGTTCGGCGCGCGCACGCCGACGTCGATGCGCGGTGGCGCCAGCCGCACGCCCACGAACGTCGCCGCGGCAAGCACCGCCACGATGCCGCCGATGATCAACCATTGCCGCTGTGCATTCAGCGTCATGTGCGTACCAGACATGCCCGACGGAGCGCTCGCACCGCTTCGGCCACGTCGGACTGCCCGAAGACGGCGGTTCCTGCCACAAAGGTATCGGCTCCGGCCCCGTGGGCCGCTCCGATGGTATCAACGGTAATACCCCCGTCCACCTCGAGGGCGGCCCGGCTCCCCAGCTCGTCGAGCAGTAGCCGGATCCGGCCGATCTTTCCCGTCGCCGCCGGGAGGTAGGACTGCCCGCCGAATCCGGGGTTGACGGTCATGACGAGCACCAGGTCGATGTCGTGCGCCACCTCGCGAATGACGTCGATCGGCGTGGCCGGATTGAGTGCCAACCCGGCCCGCATGCCGTGCTCGCGGACCGCGGCGAGATGCCGCTGGGCGTGGACCGTCGCTTCGGCGTGGAGGGTGAAGCCGCTGGCGCCAGCCGCGGCGTAATCGGCGATATACCGCTCGGGATGTTCCACCATCAGGTGGACGTCGAGCGGCAGGTCCGTCACCCGGCGGAGTGCCCGGATCACCGGCGCGCCGAACGACAGGTTCGGCACGAAGTGGCCGTCCATGACGTCGACATGAATCCAGTCTGCGCCGCCAGCAGTGGCCGCCGCAACGGAATCGCCGAGCCGGTCGAGATCGGCGTTGAGCACGCTTGGCGCGATGCGCACCGTCATGGCGCCTGGCCTGTGATCGTCAGATCCACCGCGGTCTCCTTGGTCACCAATTCCCCCGATTGGGGGCGCTGCGACACCACCATGCCACCGATGCCGGCCGTGGTCGAGATCGTCCCCACGTGCAGACCTGCGGCGGCGAGACGCTGCCTGGCCGCGAGCAGGGACAGGCCCACCACCTGCGGCACCGGAACCGGTGGCGGGCCGCTGCTGACGGTGACGTCGACGGTGCCACCGGTGGGCTGCGCGCTGCCCGGCGACGGCCGCATGCCGAGGACGGTACCCTGGTCCGCGTCGTTCTGCACGGTGTCGACCGTTCCCGAGCGCAGCCCGGCCGCCTCGATCACCTGGAGCGCCAGTCGGAGGTCGAAGAGCCGCACATCGGGAACCGATACCGTGGGGGCCCCGGTTCCGACGCCGAGCGAAACCAGCGATCCCTCGGGGAGCACGGTGCGCGGGGCCGGCGACTGCCAGGCGATCGCGCCCGATGGAATCAGCGGATCGGCGATGGAGTCGGTGGGCCGGCCGCGGAGCCCGAGCTGCGCCAGGCGGTTGACGGCTGAGTCGAGTGGCAGGCCCCGCAGCGCCGGCACCGCGATCTGGCGGGGCAGGATGGGCGCGGGGAACATGGCGCAGGTTAGCAGATAGCCGGCGACGGCACAGACCGCGACGACCGCGAGCGCGGTCCATAGCGTGCGACGACTGCGGCGCGGCGCCGGAGGGTTGGCCGCGTCGTCGACCACACCGGTCATCCCTGTCGTACCAACCGCGCCGCGAATGCGCCGTCGATGCCGTCCCGCTGCGGCAGCGTGGCCAGATCGCCCGCGGCGGTCAGCAGTTCGCCGGGGAACGCAGCTGGCGGCTCGCGCCGGAAGTCAGCGTGGCGAGCCAGGAACGCGTTCACCTGGTCCTCATTTTCTTCCGGTTCGAGGGAGCATGTGGCGTAACATAGCACGCCACGTGGCGCGATCCGCTCGGCCACTGCGTCGAGCAACGCGCGCTGTGCGGCGGCGAGGTGCGGCAGCGCGGCCGCGGTGACCCGGGCTCGTGCGTCGGGGTGCCGGGCGAACGTTCCGGTGCCGAGACACGGGGCGTCGAGCAGCAAGGCGGGCATCGGCCGCACCGGAGGGTTCGCGGCGTCAGCCACCACCATGGCGATGTTCGTCACACGGCAGCGTCGAACGTTTTCGGTGAGGCGCTGCACCCGGCGCCACGAGCGATCGGCGGCAACGACCGCGCGGCAGGCGCGGGCCAGGCCGAGCGACTTGCCGCCGGGCGCGGCGCAGGCGTCGAACACGACGCTGTCCGCCGGGAAGTCGGCGAACCGGAGGACCAGTGCCTGGGCGGCGTCCTGCACATAGCACTCGCCGGCGGCGAGCGCGGGGAGACGACTTGGCGGCCGATCGAGCACGATCACACCGGCGCCGTATGCGGCGGGGCGGTTGCGAATGCCGGCGGCGCTGAGTGCCGCGGCAAGGTCGAGCGCCGATCCGCGGACCGGCTGGACCACGAGCGGTCGTCGGGTGTTGTTCCATTCGAGGAGCGTGCGAGTGTCTGCGGCACCGAAGCGCGACAGCCAGCGCGCCACGAGCCACGCGGGATGCGAATAGCGCACCGCGAGCGTGGTCACCGCGTCGGGGTCGTCGATCCGCGATGCCGGCGGGGCTTCGCTCAGGCGGCGCAGGACGGCGTTGGCGAACCCCGCCACGTGCGGCCCGACCCGCTCCCGCGCGAGGGCGACACTGGTGGTGACGACGGCATGCGGGGGAACGCGGTCGAGCATGCGGAGCTGGTAGGCGCCGACGCGGAGCACGTCGAGCAGCGGTGGCGCCACGGAAGCCAGGCCACGGGCGATGAACGGGGTGAGGAGTTCGTCGAGCGCGGTGCCGTGCCGGGTGACGCCGGCGGCGATCTCGTGCGCCAGGCGCCGATCGGCGTCGGGGAGTGCGGCGAGTCCCCGCGACAGCGCCAGATCGAACGGGACACCGCGCCGGACCGAGGCGAGAATCGCCAGCGCGGCCCGGCGCGGCGCCAGCCCGTCGTCGCTCAGTGCAGCAACCCGGCTTCGGGACTCGAAGGCACCGCCACCTCCCGGCGCGGCATGCGGCCGGCCAGATATGCCGCCCGGCCGGCGTCGACCGCCAGCCGCATGGCGGTGGCCATCTGCACCGGGTCGCCGGCTTCGGCCAGCGCCGTGTTCATCAGGATGCCGTCGACGCCCTGTTCCATCACCAGGCAGGCGTCGGAGGCCGTGCCGACGCCGGCGTCGACGATCACCGGCAGTGACAGCCGCGCCTTGATGTTCCGTATGAAGTAAGGATTCAGCAACCCCAGCCCCGACCCGATCGGCGACGCCAGCGGCATTACCGCTGCCGCACCGGCGTCTTCGAGGCGGAGCGCGGTGACGAGGTCGTCGTTGGTGTAGGCGAGCACCTTGAACCCCTCGCGCGCCAGCTGCGCGGTGGCTTCGAGCAGGCCGGCCACGTCGGGGAGCAGCGTCTCGCGGTCGCCGATCACTTCGAGCTTGACCCAGTCGTTGAACCCCGCTTCGCGCGCCAGCCGCGCGTAGCGCATCGCTTCGTCGGCGGAATAGCAGCCGGCGGTGTTCGGCAGCAGGAAGTATTGATCGGAGCCGAGGTGATGGAGAATGCCCGCTTCGTCAGCGCGGTCGAGGTTGACCCGGCGCACCGCCACCGTCACCACTTCGGCGCCGGAGGCCGTCGATGGCGCGGACCATCTCCTCGTTGCTGCGGTATTTCCCGGTGCCGACCAGCAACCGCGAGCGGAATTGCATCGTCCACCGATGTCCAGCATTCATCCTCCTCCCACGAAGTGCACGATCTCGACCATGTCACCGTCGTGCACCGGTGTGGCGGCGTGTGCCTGGCGGCGGACGATTTCGCGATTGAGCTCCACCACCACGGCACGGCCGTCGAGGCCGAGGCGGTGCAGCAGGTCCGCGACGTTGTCCGCGCGCGGGATGCGGCGGCGGTCGCCGTTGATGATCAATTCCAGTGCGTCGGTCATGTCGTCTGCCAGGGCGCCAGCAGGGCCAGGGCGGCGCGATAGCTGTCCGGAGCGTCCCACACGGCGCGAATCGCCGCCACGCCCCAGGCGCCGGCATCGCGCGCTTCGCCGGCCCGTTCCGGAGAGACGCCTCCAATAGCGTAAACGGGCACCCCGAGCGGCGCGACCCGTGCGATCAGGTCGAGCCCGGCGGGGGCAGCGCCGGCGTGCGTGGGCGACGGCCAGATCATCCCCGCCACGAGCGCTTCGGCGCCGCCGGCAATGGCGCGCTCCGCTTCGTCGGCGGCGTGAACCGATGCCACGATGGCGAGACGATCGCCGGTCAGGCGACGCACCTCGGCGGGGGCCAGGTCGTTGCGCCTGATCACGACGCCCTGCGCACCGCACGCCAGTGCCACGTCGGCGCGGCCGCTGACCCACACCGCGGCCAGCGGCGGTGCCGCCAGTGCGACGAGCCGTTCGGTGAGTGCGGCTGAGCCGGTCGGCGGTGCCCTCGGGGAGACGCGCCACCAGCGCGGTGGCGGGACCGGCGGCGGCGAACGCGGCGGCCCGCACGCCGAAGTCCTCGCGAGAGGCCACCGCGTCGTCGGTGAATGCCAGTACTCTCGGCCACGGTCTCATGTGAAGCGGAGCCCGTCCAGGCGATGTCCGTGCAGCCATTCCGCCGCCGGCATGCGCCGTTTGCCGGCCGCTTGCACGGTGTCGATCGCGACGCCGTGGCCATTCGCCGCGTCGCCCGCCGCCACCACCATCTGCCCTTGCACCACGAAGAGCTCGCCCGGTGTGGCGGGGCGCGCGCTGGCGGCAAGCGGATGGGGCGCGCGCCGAAGCACTTCACTTCGAGATGGTCGACGAGTGCCCACGCTCCGGGCGACGGATCCATTGCCCGGATTCGCCGGGCGACCGCGGCCGCCGGTTCGTTCCAGCGGATCCGGGCGGTGTCGCGGTCCACGCGGGGTGCCACGGTGGCGAGGGCGTCGTCCTGGGGAACGGGTCGGTCACCGGCGGCGATCTTCGGCAGCGCGTCGACGAGGGCCGCGGCACCCACCGTCGCCAGCCGGGCGAACAGCGACCCGGCGGTGTCATCGTCGGCGATCGGTGTGCGGCGTTCGAGCCAGACCGCGCCGGTGTCGAGTCCGGCTTCGACGCGCATGATCGACACGCCGGTCTCGTGGTCGCCCGCCAGCAGTGCCCACTGAATGGGTGCGGCGCCGCGCCAGCGCGGCAGCAGCGAGGCGTGCAGGTTGACGAACCCCAGCCGCGGCTCCGCCAGGAGTGACGGCGGCAGGAGATGCCCGTACGCCACCACGATACCGAGGTCGGCGTGGAGCGCGCGGATTTCGTGCACGAAGATGTCGCCGCGGGGACGGTCGGGCTGGCGGATCGGAATGCCGGCGTCGAGGGCGGCGACCTTGACGGGCGGCGGGACGAGCGTGGATCGGGAACGGCCGCGGGCCCGATCGGGCTGGGTCACCACGGCGGCGACATCGATGCCGCGGTCGAGGAGCGCGCGCAGACTCGGAACGGCGAACTCCGGCGTTCCGAAGAAGATGACACGCATCAGCCGCCGGCCTTCGACTCCTCGGGCTGCGGAACGCGGGTCAGGGCCTCGCCGCGATGATCCTTCTTCCAGCGTGACACCACCATCTGGCGCTTCATCGGCTTGAGGTGATCGATGAACAGCACGCCGTCGAGGTGGTCGAGTTCGTGTTGGATCGCGCGGGCCACCAGGCCCGAGGCCTCCAGACGGAACGACGCGCCGTCTTCGTCGAGCGCCTCGAGCACGATCCGGTCGGGGCGGGTGACGTCGGCGTACGCGTCGGGAATCGAAAGGCAGCCTTCTTCCTTGGTGTCGCTGCCATCGGGGTCGAGCACGCGCGGATTGATCATCGCGAACGTGTGCCCTTCGGCGTTGATCACCGCCACTCGCAGTGCCACGCCGACCTGATTGGCGGCGAGCCCGACGCCGTTGGCCACCGCCATGGTATCGAACAGGTCGTCGACCAGTTCGCGCACCGCGTCGTCGACGGCGGCGATCTCCTCGGCGCGCTGCCGCAACACCGGCGAACCGTACATATGAATGGCGCGCACCGCCATCAGTTGCCCGCTCCCGGCGCCTTCTGGCTGCCGACCCGCACGATCCGGCCGCGCTCGACGACCAGGGTGGCGGTACCGCTTTCGATGGTGAGCACGGCATCCTTCATGTCGCGCACCTTGCCCACCACCCCGCCGGCGGTGACCACTTCGTCGCCCTTCTTGATGGCGGCCTGCATGGCTTCGGTGGCCTTGCGTGCCTGGGTCTGCGGACGGATGAGCAGCACGTAGATCACCACCACCAGCAGCACCAGCTGAACCACCAGCACGATCGGTCCTTGCACCGTTACGCCTCTCCGTTGGCAAAGTATCGCTGCCGCCACGCGGCGGCCCAGCGGTCGAACGTCCCTGCAATGATCTGCTCGCGGGCGGTCTCGGCGAGCCGGATCAGGAAGCGGATGTTGTGAATCGACACCAGCCGCGGTCCGAGGTGTTCTTCGGCCAGAAAGAGGTGCCGCAGGTACGCACGGGAAAAGCGCACGCACCCTTCACAATCGCACGAAGGGTCGAGCGGTTCCCGATCGAGCCGGAATGCCGCGCCCCGGATGTTCACCCGGCCGCCGGCGGTCCAGGCACTGCCGTGTCGCCCGTTGCGGGTGGCCGCGACGCAATCGAACAGGTCCACCCCGCGCGCGATTCCCTCCAGCAGATCATCGGGAAATCCGACACCCATAAGATAACGCGGCATGGTCCGGGGAAGTTCGGGTTCGAGCTGGCCCAATACCTGGTGCATCGTGGCCTTCGGCTCGCCCACGGAAAGTCCGCCGATGGCCACGCCGGTCCACTCGCCGCGCTCCAGAATGCCCTCGAGCGATGCTCGCCGCAGGTCCGCGTGCGTTCCGCCCTGCACGATCGGCCAGAGGGTCTGGCGGCCGGGTTCGGCGTCCGCGAGCTCGTCGTGCCGGCGGCGGCTCCGCTCCAGCCACCGCAACGTGCGCTCCATCGCGTCGCGTGCGTCGTCGTGCGGTGCCTGTCCGGGAATGAGATGGTCGAACGCCATCGCGACATCGGCTCCCAGGGTCCACTCGATCTCGATGGCGCGTTCCGGCGTGAGGCGGCGCAGCGCGCCGTCGACATGGGAGACGAAATCGACGCCGTCTTCGTCGAGCTTGCGGAGTGCCGCGAGCGAAAAGACCTGGAAGCCGCCGGAATCGGTCAGCATCGGCCGATGCCAGGTGGTGAACTGGTGCAGACCGCCGAGGGCCGCGACCGTCTCTTCACCGGGGCGGAGATGGAGGTGATAGGTGTTGCCGAGGATGATCTGCGCCCCGGCGCGTTCGACTTCGGCCGGGTGCAGGCCGCGCACGGCGCCGCGCGTCCCCACCGGCATGAAGCACGGGGTCCGCACCGTCCCGTGGGGCAGCGTCAGCGTCCCCGCGCGCGCCGATCCGTCGGTGGCGTCGAGCGCGAATTCGAACACTCAGCGCACCACCGCGAGGATCCGTTCGATCTGGCGCCGATGGCGCAGGTCGTGCCCCGCCGCGAGGCGGCGGTGGAGTTCCACCGATTCGGGCCCGCGCTCCGAGTGCAGCCCGGTGCGGCGCAGATCGTCGGCGCTGACGGTGCGCCACAATGCCAGCTGGCGGCGGCGCAACGCGGCGAAGAGCGCCAGCGCGTCGGCCGGATCGGCGGCGGCGTAATCGAAGCGCCGCTGCCATTCGACCTGGTCGTAGCCATGAATCGGCGGATTGCTCTGGGTCAACATCAAGCGCAACCGCCAGCCATTGACCAGCTCGGCGTCGGCGAGGTGCGCCAGTACTTCGGCGAACGACCACTTGCCCGGCGCCTCGGGCCGGCGCATCTGTGCCGGCGTGAGTGGCGCGGCACGCTCCGCCAGCCACGCCGGCGTCGATGTCAACACCGCCACCGGATCGGTCCGGCCAAGGAGTTCAAGGGTTTCGCGAACGTAGGGGGTGGCGTTGGCGGGGATGTCACTCACGGTGGACTCCTCGGATGACGCACATGGCGTCGCCGTAGCTGTAGAAGCGGTAGCGCGCCGCCACCGCATGGTGATACGCGGCCATCGTCAACTCGTGACCGGCGAACGCGGAAACCAGCATCAGCAGGGTGGACCGGGGCAAGTGGAAGTTGGTGATGAGGCGGTCCACCACCCGGAATCGGAACCCGGGGACGATGAGCAGCCCGGTCTCGCGGCTGCCGGGGACGACGGTTCCGTCGGGGCGGGCGGCGCTCTCGAGGGCACGGACCACGGTCGTCCCCACGGCCCAGACGCGCGCGCCACGGTCTCTCGCGCCGGCCACCGCCGCGGCCAGTTCTTCGGGAATGGTGTAACGCTCATGATGCATCGGATGATGGGCGATAGTCGCCTTCGACGGGGCGGAACGTTCCGGGTCCGACTTCGAGGTCGAGCGCGGTGATGATCACGCCGCGCGTCCGCAGCGTCGCCAGCAGCTCGTCGGTGAAGTGCAACCCGGCGGTCGGTGCCGCGACGCTGCCCTCCCGCTCGGCATAGACCGTCTGGTACCGCTGTTCGTCTTCCGGTCCCGGGGCGCGCGCGATGTAGGGCGGCAACGGCAATCGGCCGAACCGCTGGACGGCTTCGTCCGCGGTGACGCCGACGAAACGGACACGCCGCAGGCCGTCGCCTTCGAGCGCCATCGTTTCGATCTCCGCGCCGGGGCCGAGCACGATGCGGCGCCCCGGTTGCAGCGCGCGCCCCGGCGATCCCATGGCGATCCAGGTTCCGTCGGGCGCCGGGTGAATCAGCAACACTTCGGCGCGCCCGCCGCCCGGGCGGGTGCCGATGAGGCGGGCGTGGCGGACCCTGGTGGTGTTGATCACCAGCACGTCGCCGGGTGGAATGCGCTCCGCGAGCGTGGCGAATCGGGTGTCGGAGAGGGTGCGGCCGGCGCACTCGACGACGAGCAACCGCGATTCGCCGCGGCGCTCGGTGGGATGCTGCGCGATCAGTTCTTCCGGAAGCGCGTAGTCGAAGTCGGACGCGTGCCAGTGCCGATCAGCCATCGAGCAGCGACGGCTGCACGTCCCCGGGTCGAGGCGGCACCACGCCGAGCCGACGGTAGGCGTTGGCGGTGGCCATGCGGCCCCGCGGCGTGCGCTCGAGAAATCCCTGCTGCATCAGGTACGGTTCGTACACCTCCTCGACGGTCGCCTGATCCTCGCCCACCGCAGCGGCGATGGTGTTCACGCCGACCGGACCGCCGCCGAACTTCTCGATGATGGTGCCGAGGATCCGGATGTCCATGTCGTCGAGTCCGAATTCGTCGACGTTGAGGCGCTCGAGTGCGGCGACTGCCACCTGCGCGGTCACGATGCCGTCGGCCCGCACCTCGGCGTAGTCGCGCACCCGTCGCAGCAGCCGGTTGGCGACGCGCGGCGTGCCGCGGGCGCGCCGCGCGATCTCGTCGGCGCCGGCCGGTTCGATCGGCACGTGGAGCACGTCGGCGGAGCGCCGGACGATGGTCACGAGGTCTTCGACCGGATAGAACGACAGCCGCTCCACCAGGCCGAACCGTGCCCGCATCGGCGGCGTGAGCAGGCCGAAGCGGGTGGTGGCGCCGATCAGCGTGAAGCGCTCCACCGACATCGGCAGCGTCTGCGCATGGGGACCGTCGCTCAACCGGATGTCGACGCGGAAGTCTTCCATCGCCGGATAGAGGAATTCCTCCAGTTGCGGGCGGAGCCGATGGATCTCGTCGATGAAGAGCACGTCGCCGGGGCCGAGTCCGGTGAGCAGTCCCACCAGGTCGCCGGGACGCTCGAGCACCGGGCCCGACGTGGTGCGGCATTGCACGCCCATCTCGCGGGCGATCAGCATCGCCAACGTCGTCTTGCCGAGTCCGGGCGGGCCGAAGAAGAGGGTGTGATCGAGCGCCTCGCCGCGGCGGCGGGCGGCATCGATGGCGATCTGCAGCGACGTGCGGACCTGCTGTTGTCCCACGAATTCGTCGAGCCGTGACGGACGCAGCGCCGCCTCGGTGCTCCCTTCGTCGGGGAGCGCCGCCGGAGTGGTGACTTCGACGCGGCGGTCGTTCATGCGTTCAGGCCGCGGTCGCCAGCCAGCGCACCGGCCGCTCCGACGGGCGCAGCACGTGCTCGAGATGACAGGTGACGCACCGATCGGTGGCGGTGCCGCTTGCCGCCGGCACCAGCTTGCGGTTGGTGGACCCGCAGCGGGTGCATTGCCACTCGGCCGTCACCACCGGGTGAGGTGTGGTCCACATCGGTCATTTCCTCGCGAGTTGCGACAACGCCCGCCGGATCACGGTGGTGGTGTCGCTGGTTTCGCCCGTTTCGAGCACGGTGCGCACCGCGGTTTCGGCGGCGGTGGCGGTGTAGCCCAGGCTCACCAGGGCGCGTACCGCGGCGGCGGCCGGCGCCGGCGTCACCTCGGGACCCGGTGCCGTTGCGGAAAGATCGTCGAATCGGTCCGCCAATTCGAGCGCGATGCGTTCCGCCTTCTTCCGGCCGATCCCGGCGACACTGGCCAGCGCCGCCAGGTCGCGGTCGCGAATGGCGCGCACCGCGCGGTCGGGGCCGAGCGTCGACAGGATGGCGAGCGCCAGGCGCGGGCCGACGCCGCTCGCGGCCATGAGGCGCTGGAACACGGCGCGCTCGCCGGGAGCGTCGAAGCCGAACAGCAGCCAGGCGTCCTCGCGCACGACGAGTTCGGTGTAGAGGTGGACGGTCTGCCCGGCGGGCGGGAGCCGCTCGAACACGCCGAGCGGCACTTCGAGCCGATAGCCGGTACCGCCGGCGGTCTCGATGATGATGCCGTCGGTGTCGCGTGACACCAGCGTGCCGCGAACCGAGGCGATCATCGACGCGCCGGCGCCGGCCGGATCCGCGGCTGGGCGCGGAGCAGGTGGGTGAGCGCGATGGCGACGCCGTCGGCGGCATCCGCCGGCCGCGGTGCCGAGCTGAGTCGCAACAGCCGCATCACCATCGCCCCCACCTGCGGTTTGGTGGCCGATCCGGTGCCGGTCACCGCCCGCTTGACTTCGGCCGGCGAAATCTCGGCGATCGGCACGCCGGCGCGCGCCGCCACCAGCAGCACCACGCCCCGGGCATGACCGAGCACCAGGGCGCTGCGCGCATTGCGTCCGTGGAAGAGTCCCTCGACCGCCACGACGTCGGGGCGATGCTGCGCCAGCAGCGCCGACAACGCCTCGAAGATGTTGGCCAGGCGCGCCGGCAACGGATCGCCGGAGCGGGCGCGCACCACGCCGCATTCCACCAGCGCGGCCGCGCTCCCGGCGCAACCGGTCACCACGCCGTAGCCCAGGATCGCCGTTCCCGGATCGATGCCGAGCACGGTAAGCGATCCGTTGGACGTCAGGTGCCGGCCTCCTCGAGTTCGAGCGCGTCGATGTCGAGATTGGTGAACACCTTCGACACGTCCTCGAGGTCTTCGAGGACCTCGATCAGCTTGAGCAGGCGATGGCCGTCGCTGGCAGCGACCTGCACCAGGTTGCGGGCCGCCATCACGATGTCGGCCGATTCGAGCTGGTATCCCCTGGCCTTGAGCGCGTCCATCACCGCGTGGAAGGTGTTCGGCTCGGTGGTGACGACGTAGTTGTCGCCATCGGTGGCGAAGTCGGTGGCGCCGGCGTCGAGCGCGTCTTCCATGGCCCGGTCTTCGGGGACACCCGCGACCGGCAGCGCGATTTCTCCCTTGCGGTCGAACATCCACGCCACCGAATTGCTGGTGCCGAGATTGCCGCCGTTGCGGGAGAAGGCGTGGCGCACCTCGGCCACGGTGCGGTTGGCGTTGTCGGTCGACGCTTCGACGAGGATCGCCGCACCGCCGGGACCGTACCCTTCGTAGGTGACCTCTTCGTAGGCAGCACCGCCGAGTTCGCCGGTGCCCTTCTTGATGGCACGGTCGATGTTGTCGTTCGGCATGTTGGCGGCCTTGGCGTCGTCGACCGCCTTGCGGAGCCGCGGGTTGCCGGCCGGATCGCCGCCGCCGGCCTTGGCCGCCACGGTGATCTCGCGGATCAGCTTGGTCCACGCCTGCGCCCGGCGGGAATCGGTGACCGCCTTCTTGCGCTTGATCTGCTTCCATTTGCTGTGTCCGGCCACGCCATCCTCCCGCGGTTACACGCCGGGATCATAGCCGCCGCGGCAAGGCGCGGCAACGCGCCACGACGCTTGCCCCGGCCTACCGACGCCGCTACGGTTCCGCGATGCCAACCCGTACGCTTGCGGCGCTGCTCCTCGTGACCGTCATGGCCGCCGCCTGTCAGCATCATCAGCCGGTGAACGACACACCTGCGCTTGGTGCGGTGCTGCCCAACATTCCGTTCCCGCCCGGGGCGCAGCCGATCGGATCGAACAGCGGCAAGGACGCCACCCAACTGGAGTTCCTGTCCAACGAGACGCCGGATTCGGTGGCGTCGTACTACCGGAACTTGCTCGCCAAGCCGCCGTTCCGGCTCGTCAACGAGACCACCACCGGCAAGACCACGGTGTTCTACGCCGAACAGAACGGGCCGTCGATCTGGGTGACGGTCGAACCGTCGGGGACGGCCGGAACCCGGGTGACGATCGCCGGCGCGCTGCAGTCCGATTCCACGAAGGCGGCGAAGCAACCCGCGCCCTGATCCGCCGGCGTCCTACCGCACCACGTTCCGCAATTCGAAGATCAGGCGCGCCGCCTGCGCCACCGCTTCGGCGGCTTCCGCGCCGAGGGCGTCGCGGGCAGGCGCGACCAACTGGGTGAGCGCGATGCGCGCGGCGTCCCGGCCCGGCTGGGCGAGGTGCGACAGCGCCGCCGTCAATCCGCGCGCCAGCGGTCGCGATACCGCGAGCGGCGCGAGCCGTTGCCGGAGGAGTGCGACGCGCTGTTGTTCGGCGCGGGCGGACGGCGGTTCCGCCTGACCCATGTCCAGTGCGACGCGCACCACCAGCCAGAGCGCGAACAATCCTTCGCGCTTCGGTCCGCGTTCGGCGCGGCGCTCCTGGTCCAGCAGCGCCAGGAGCGGGGGATCCCAGTCACTCATGGCGTCTTCGCGGCGAGCGCCGCCAGCACCTGCGCCGGCAGCAGATCGACGAGACAGCGATGATGGCCCAGTGGACACGTCGGACCGCCGTGGGAAGAGCAGGGGCGGCAGGAGAGATCGTGCTCCAGCACCTGGGCGTCGGCGTGGTACGGGAAGAAGCCGAATTCGCGGACGGTGGGGCCGTAGAGCCCCACGACCGGAGTGCCGACGGCGGTGGCGAGGTGCAGCACACCGGTGTCGGCCACGACCACCGCCCTGGCGCGGCGGAGCAGCGCAGCGGTGCCGTCGAGCGCGAAACGTCCGGCGGCGTTGAGCGCGTGCGGCCCGGCAGCCCGGGCCAGCGCCGTCCCTGCCGCTTCTTCCGCGTGCCCGCCCAGCACCACGACATCGGCGCGATCGGCGAGTGCCGTGGCCAGCCCGGTCCAATGGCCGAGCGGCCAGCGCTTGGTGAAATGGGCGGCGCCGATCGCCAATGCGATGATCGGCCGGGAGTTGCCGACGCCGCCCTGAAGGAGATAGGCGTCGACCTGCCGCTGGACCTCCGCGGGCACCACGAATTCGAGTCCGCGGCCGTCCGGCGACACGTCGAGGTGGCGAGCGGCGTGGAAGTACCGCTCCGCCACCGGCGCCAGCGAGCCGCCGAAGCGCCGCCGGCTGCGGATGATGAGTTCGCGCCGGAGACGGTGCTTGGGGTAGCCGGTCCAGTGCCCGCCGACCAGCCGGCGGAGCGCCAGCGAGCGCAACGATCCGTGCAGGTCGAGGCGGTGGGTCCAGTCGCGGGCCCCGAGCCGCGCCGCCAGTTCACGGAGTGGGCTGCCTCGTTGCCAGGTGACCAGTTCGGTGACGTGGGGATTGTGCGCGAGAACGGGCGCCATGTCGGCCCGGACCACCACCGTCAGCCGCGCCTCGGGGTGCCGGGTGCGGATGGCCCGGAGCAGCGGCGTGGTCAGGAGGAGATCGCCGATGGAAGAGAAACGGACGGCGAGGATATCGTGGTCGCGTGATTCCACCGCCAGAATGTAAGAGCACGGCGCAGCGCGCGGCGCGACGCGGGAGACAACCTTACTTTACCCGGCATGGCGAGACCCCACAGCATTCTCTGGGTCGACGACGAAATCGAGACGCTCGACTCCCAGGTCCTCTTTCTGGAACAGCAGGGCTTCTCGGTGGAGCGCGCCGCCAATGCCGACGACGCGCTGGCGCTGCTGCGCCGGCAGCCGTACGGGGTGGTGCTGCTCGACGAGCAGATGCCGGGGACACGCGGGCTCGACCTGGTGCCGCACCTCCGCGCCGTCGACGCCGCGATGCCGGTGGTGATGGTCACCAAGTCGGAAGAGCCGGAGACGCTGCGCGACGCCATCGGGGTGGAGATTTCCGATTACCTCACCAAGCCGGTCAATCCGCGCCAGGTGTTGTCGGTCGTCACCCGGCTGGTCGAGGGCGATCGCATTCGCCAGCAGCGGCTGTCGCGCGACTTCGTCGCCCGCTTCCGCGAACTGGAGGGGCGCCGCGGCGAGGTGCTGGCATGGCGTGAGTGGGTGGAGCTGGTGGCGGAGCTGGCGCAGTGGGAAGTGCGCCTCGGGGCCGCCGACGAACCGGGGCTGCAGGAAGCGCTTCGCACACTGCAGTCGGCGCTGCGCCACGACTTTGCCCGCTTCGTTGCCGGGGCGTACCCGCGCTGGCTGGCGGAGCGCGGCGCCGACCGGCCGCCGCTGTCGGTCGACGTCGTCTCCGAATTCGTGCGTCCCACCCTGGAGGCGCACGGCCGGGTGATGCTGGTGGTGGTCGATTGCCTGCGCCTCGACCAGTGGGCGATGATCCGGCCGCTGGTGGAGCGCTACTTCGACATCGAAGTCGACCACTATTTCTCCATCGTCCCGACCGCGACGCCGTACAGCCGCAACGCCATCTTCTCGGGGCTCTATCCGGCGGAAATGGTGGCGCGGCATCCGGGGTGGTGGGACGACCGGGAAGAGGCATCGCTCAACGCGCACGAAGCCGAACTGTTGAGCGAGCAGTTGCGGGATCTGACCGGGCGCGACATTCCGGTGCAGTACGAGAAGGTGTTCTCCGCCGCCGATGGCGAGGCGATGTTGCGGCGGTTGTCGGGGCATCTCGCCC
Source organism: uncultured Gemmatimonadales bacterium (assembly GCA_963697065.1). GTDB lineage: Bacteria > Gemmatimonadota > Gemmatimonadetes > Gemmatimonadales > GWC2-71-9 > Palsa-1233. Next base: position 214,908 of record CAVOMQ010000001.1, on the reverse strand, counting down.
GCGACGGGGTGACGGCCCTGGTGTTCAACTTCATCGACCAGCTGACCCACGGCCGGACGGAGAACGACGCGCTGTACGAGGTGGCCCGCGACACCACGGCGCTCCGGTCGTTGACGCGTACCTGGTTCGAGCGTTCGGCGCTGCTCGAGGCGCTCAAGGAAGCGGAGCGCCGCAACGTAACGGTCCTGCTCACCACCGATCATGGTTCGATCCACTGCCACACGCCGGCCACGGTGTTCGCGCGGCGGGACGCGACGGCCAACCTGCGGTTCAAGTTCGGCGAAGAGCTCCGCGTCGAAGATCCCGCCAACGCGGTCGCGGTCGACGATCTCGCGGCGTGGGGGCTGCCGCCGCGCCCGCCGCACACCCGCCTGCTGCTGGCCACCGACGACTGCTTCTTCGTCTATCCCACCAAACTGCGCGAATACCAGGCGCGTTACCGCGGAGCGTTCCTCCACGGCGGCGTGTCGCCGGAAGAGGTGGTGCTGCCGATCGCGCTGCTGACGCCGAGGCGCGGCTGAGCCGCCCCGCGGTACGGTCCCGGCTGTTCGGGTTGCTCCGGCCGCGGGCCGGGCTGCTCGGCGCCGGGTTGGGGGCGGCGTTCGTGGGATCGGCGCTCGACGCCGCCGTGGTGGTGTTCCTGGCACCGCTGCTGCAACAGCTCTTCGGGACCAGCGGCCTGCTCGGCCAGGGCGGCACCCGGCTGCAACAGATCCTCAACACGCTGCTCGGCCCGTTGTTGCGCGGCGCCACGCCGGGAGCGGCCATCCTCTGGCTGGTCGTGCTGTTTCTCGGCACGCTGGTGCTCAAGAACGTCGCCAACTACATCGCTGGGTACTGTTCGGTGTTGGTGCAGGAAGGGATGGTCAAGGACCTGCGCGACCGGCTGTACGCCCACCTGCTGCGCGTCGACCTGGCGCTGTTCCAGACCACGCGCGGCGGACAGTTCGCCGCGGCGATGATCAGTGATGCCGACCAGATCAAGATGGTGGTGGTGGCGGTGCTGGCGGCGTTCTTCCAGAATGCGGTGATGGTGCTCACTACGCTCGTGCTGATGCTGGCGCTGTCCGTCCGGCTCACGCTGCTGGTGCTGGTGCTGGCGCCGCTGCTGCTGGTGGTGGTGCGGCTGCTCGTGGGCCGCCTGCGCCGCTACGCCCACGCGTTTACGCACGACCGCGGCGAACTGACCGCCACCGTCACCGAGCGGCTCGGCGCCATGAAGCTGATCCGGGCCTATGGCGCCGAAGACTCCGAGGAAGCGGCGTTCGCCGAACAGTCGCAGCGCTATCGCAAGGGCTACGTGCGCACGCAGCGCTTTGCGTTGCTGACGTCGCCGGTAACGGAGTTGTTCGGTGGCGCGATGATCGTCCTGATTCTCTGGGCAGCAGCGAATCGGCAACTCTCCGGCGTGGCGATGAGCCCGGAATACACGGTGCTGTTCGTGGTGGCCGCGCTGCGGCTGATGTCGCCGCTGAAGGCGATGACGCAGGTGCCGGCGCAGCTGGCGCTGGCCGAAGCAAGTGCGGCGCGGATCTTCGCCCTGCTCGACATTCCCGAAACCGAACGCGACGCGCCCGGCGCCGGCCCGGCGCACTTCGAGCGGGAGCTGGCATTCGACCACGTCACCTACGGGTACGACGCCGCCATGCCGGTGTTGCGCGACGTCTCGCTGACGGTGCCACGCGGTGAGGTGGTGGCGATCGTGGGCCCGAGCGGCGCCGGCAAGACGACACTGGTGGAGCTGGTGCCACGCTTCCACGACCCCCAGCACGGGGTGGTCCGGCTCGACGGCGTGCCGCTGCCGGAGCTTTCGCGCCAGTCACTGCGCCGCCTGATCGCGGTGGTGAGCCAGGACACCATCATTCTCCACGACACGGTGCGCGGCAACATTGCCTACGGCGCCGCGGGCGCGAGCGCCGCCGCTGTCGAGGCCGCGGCGGCCGCGGCCAACGCCCACGAGTTCATCATGGCGCTGCCGGCGGGCTATGATACCGTCCTGGGAGAGCGCGGGACCCGCCTTTCGGGTGGGCAACGGCAGCGCATCGCCATCGCGCGGGCGTTGCTGCGCGACGCGCCGATCCTGATTCTCGACGAAGCCACCAGCGCGCTCGACACCGAATCGGAGCGCCTGGTCCAGGAAGCCATCGAGCGGCTGATGCGGCATCGCACCGTGCTGGTCATCGCCCATCGGCTCGCCACGGTGCGCGACGCCGACCGGATCGTCGTGCTCGACGACGGGGCGGTGGTCGAGTACGGGACGCACGCCCAGCTGCTTGCGCACGCCGGGGTCTACCGCCGGCTGCACGACCTGCAATTCGCCGCGGCCGAGGTGACGACGTGAACGCTGATCGCAGCATCCTGTTCATCGCGGATTTCGACGACGTCTATCACGCCCATGCCGCCCAGCGGCGCCGGGCCCTGGAGCGCCTCGGTGCGCGGGTCACGACGTTCGACCTGTCGGCGCGGCCGTCGTTCGTGGCGCGCTTTCGCGCCGGCGACGTCCCCCACCGCATCGAACGGCTGCTCGACGAGACGCAATCCTGACCTGGTGCTGGTGATTGGCGGCGACATACTGGGTGAAGCGACCGTCGACCGGCTGCGCGGCCGCGCCCGGGCGCGGTGGATCAATTGGCTTCCGGACGATCTCCGCACCGTCTCCAGCGCCACCGTGCTGGCGCGGCCATACGACGCCATCGCGGCCATCGGCACCGACGTCGCCGCCGAAATCGCCGAACGTCTCGGCCGCACCGTCGACGTGCTGGCGTTCGCGGCCGACCCGTCGGTCTACCGCCCCATCCGCACCCGGGACCAGTACCGCGCAAACGTCGTCTTTGCCGGTACGGCCACGCCGCGCCGCGAACGCGTGCTGGCCGAACTGGTGGAGTTCGGCCTGGCGATCTGGGGACCGGGCTGGCGCAAGACGTCGTTGCGCGACTATTGCCGCGGCGAGGTGCCGAGCACCGCCGCCTATGTCAAGGCCTACGCCGGCGCCACTGTGGCGGTGAACATCCACCACGTCGCCATCGAGAACGATCCTCGCGAAGCGTCGTGCAACCAGCGCCTTTTCGAACTGGCGGCGATGGGCGCGGCCCAGGTGGTCGACGATCGCGGCGACCTGCCCCGTTATTTCGAAGAAGGGCGCGAACTGCTGGTGTTCCACGACCTGGGCGAACTGCGCGCGCAGGTGCGGGAACTGGTGGAGAACCCCGCCGAAGCGGAAGAACTGGGGCAGGCGGCGCGGGCGCGAGTGCTGCGGGACCACACCTACATGCATCGCATGCGGCAATTGCTGCTGGATCAGCCGGTCAGACAAACAACCGATACCTGAAGGGCGCCCGGAGCCCAGAGCCAGTACTCGAAGGGCGCCCATGGCCCATGGGCCATGGGCGCTTTTCGGTTCTTGGCCATGGGCTTCCGGGCGCCTTTCATCGCTGTGCTCAGGGCGCCTTTCCGGTCGCCTCCCGATACACCTCCAGATACCGCTCCGCCATCGTCGTGTGTGTAAATCGATCGAGCACGTTCTGCCGAACGGCTTCCGCGTCTAGTGCATCGAGTGACGGCCTGAGGGACACCAGTTCTTCGAGCGTCTCGCCCAGCGCGCCGCTCGTCGGCGTGATGATCTCGGGGAGTGCGCCGCGCCGCGTCGCGAGCACCGGCGTGCCGCTCACCATCGCCTCGATCGCGGCCAGCCCGAACGGTTCGTCCCACTGTCCCGGCATCCAGAGGCAGGCCGCGCGCGCCAGTAGCTCCGTCTTGCGTACGCCACCGACGCTCCCCAGCCAGCGCACCCCCGGCAACGGGATCGGCCGCCATCCACCCGCCATGTCGATCGGCCGCCGGGTGCGGCGTGCGCCGCGCACCGCCCATTGCCATCCCTTCACCGAATGCATCCGGCCGAGATAGAGGTCGCGCTTCCCCTTGGTCGGTTCGAATCGGTAGTCGGCGGGATCGAGTCCGTTGTAGACCCAGCGCGCGATGCCGTGGCGCCGGGCGTGATCGCGCGAGAGGGCGACCGCCGCGACATCCACGCCGCCCGCAGGCAGGCGGTTGCCATGGAGCGTCCAGACAAATGGAACGCCCCGCGGCGGGCGTTGCAGCGGCACGTGGGCGTGCACGATGTCGGCGTCGCGTGGCAGCAGCGGGGTCAGATCGGGTCCGCCGGGCTGCATGGCGGTGTCACGGTCGATCGGAACGACCGTCGCCTCGGGAACCTCCGTCCCGCGACCGGCGATGAGCGTGACCCGTGCGCCCGCCTGGGCCAGACCGCGTGCCAGCCAGACGACGATCCGCTCGGTGCCGCCGTAGCCGCGCACCGGCAGGCGATCAGGGTGATAGAGGACGACGTGCACCGGGTAATATTTCCCTGATGGCGCAACCCTCGCTAGCGGGATTCACGATCGTTCGCAACGCCACCATCCTCGACTTCCCGCTCGAGCCGAGCCTCCGGTCGCTGCTCCCGGTAGTGGACGAACTGGTGGTGAACGTCGGCGCGTCCGACGACGACACCCGCCGGCGGGTCGAGGCGATCGCCGATCCGAAGATCCGCATCGTCGATAGCGTCTGGGACCGCGCCCTCGGCCCCGCGATGCTGGCACACGAGACCGACCGGGCCATGGCTGCGTGTCGCGCCGAGTGGGGCATCTACATCCAGGCCGACGAAGTCCTCGCCCCGGGCAGCGCCGCCCGGCTGCGCGACACCGTCGCGCGCGCGCACGCCGACCGCCGCGTGGAAGGCGTGGTGGTGGACTATCTCCATTTCTACGGCGGCTTCGATACAGTGGCGCGGAGCCGCAAGTGGTATCGCCGCGAAGTGCGCGCCGTCCGGCTTGGCGTCGGCGTGCATTCGTATCGCGACGCGCAGGGGTTCCGCGTCGGTCCTGACAATCGGCGCGTCGTGGCGCTGCGGAGCGACGCCGTGATGCTGCACTACGGGTGGGCGCGCCCGGCGGACGCACTCGCCGCGAAGCGCGCCGAAGACGGCCGCATCGAGCCGAAGCGGCTTGCCTCGGCGAAGGCCCCGCTGGTGTCGTGGGTTCCCGGGCTGGTGCCGTTCCGCGGTCAGCACCCGGCGGAAATGGAGCGCTGGATCGCCGACCGCCGCGGCAGCCATGCCGACATGGCACCGTTCCGGTTCCGGGGAGAGTACCTGCGTTTTGCCGCCTCCGCCGCGATCGAGCGCGTCACCGGATGGCGGCCATTCGAGTTTCGCAACTACACGCTGTTGCGCGCCCGCTAGCGCAACGGGTATTCCTCGCCGTCGAGGAGCATCCGAAGGCGATGATCGTAGGTGTGGTGCGCCAGCGCATGCGCACGGCCGCGTTCCGCCATGGCGCGACGGGCGGCGGCATTGGCGAGCAACGTTCGCACGTGCTCGACACATTCGTCCGGCGAGCGATACCAGAGGCAGTGCTCTCCCGGTTCGGCCAGCTGTTCGATTCCCGGGACGTAGCCGCCGACGTACGCACCGCCGCAGCCCATGATGCGCCACATCCGGTCCGACGCCGATGCGTAGTCGGCGTCCTGCTCCGGCAGTGCGCTGGCGCCGAGCGAGACCGCCGCGCCGGCAATGACCTGTGCGAAGCGGCGTCCGTGCACCGGTGGGCCCGCGATCGGAAACGGCGCCGCCGCGTCCTTCCACCCGGTGCCGCGCACCTGGAGCCGGTACGCGGTCGCGACCGCCGTGAGCACCGGCCAGCGGTACGGGTACGGACCTGACCCCACGAACGATGCGTCGCACGCGAACGCCGGGCGGGTGTCGGGCGACGGGACATCGCGCTCCGGTGCGGTGCCCTGCGGCAGAAAGCGGACGACGGGCACGCCCTGGTCGCGGAACCACTGTCGCTGCGCGGCGTAGGAGAGGTACAGCGTGCCGCAGAGACGGGCCAGTTCCACCACGCCCTGTTGCGCCTGCGGATCGACGTGCCACATCACCGCGGTGCGGTTCCGGAACAGCCGCGCCAGCCGGTCGAAGCCGAGCAGCTGCGCGTCGCGGGTACAGAGAATCAGGTCGGGGTCGAATCGTTCGATGGCACGGGCCAGCAGCGGTGCGGCCAGGCCCTTGATCCGCTGCGTCCAATGCAGCACGTCGAACACGCGACTGGCGAGACCGACGCGTCGCGCAGCGTTGGCATAGGCCGCTTCGTCGCGGTGCGGCGCCCACGCGCCGACGACGGCGAGACGCCGCCAGGTCGAGGAACTGCGCTCCGGCATCGCAGGGATGTAGCGGCGCCCCGGGTGCGAAGCAAGAGACCGCAACCGGGCGTAGACTTCGGTGCGATGCACGACATCCTGTTTGCCTACGACTTCCCGCCGATGGGCGGTGGCATTGCCCGCTGGATGAGCGCCCTGGCGCAGGTGTCGCCGCCCGGGAGTCTGACGATTTCGACCGGCACCATGCCGGGGGCGGCAACAGTCGACGCGGCATTGCCCAATCCAGTCGACCGCGTAGCCGTCCGGTCCGAGCGGCTCCGCACCCTTCCCGGGCTGATGCGCTGGGGCGGACGCGCCGCGCGACTGGCACACGAACCGTCAGCGCGGTTCGCGTGGTGCGACAGCGTCCGGCCGGCGGGCTACGTGGCACATCACGCCTGGCGCACCACCGGTCTCCGCTACGGCATTCTGACCCACGGCGGCGATCTGCTCACCTTGCGCCGCAAGGTGCGCCGCACCGGGTTCAAGCGGCGGGTGATGCAGCGCGTGCTGGGTGGCGCCGCCGTCTTCGTGGCGAACTCGCACTGGACCGCCGCCACGTGCCGCGCCTTGCTCGACGAACTCGGACTTCCGAGCGACGGGGAACGGGTGCGAGTGGTGCCGCTCGGCACCGATCCGGTGCACTGGCGGCGCGATGCTGCCGCCGGCGAGGCGTTCCGGCGGCGTCGCGGTCTGCCCGCGGGACGATGGCTGCTGACGGTGGCGCGCCTGGTGCCATACAAGGGGATCGATACCGCCGTCGACGTGTTTGCCGCGTTGGCCGCGGCGCATCCGGACCTGCACTACGCCGTGGTCGGACGCGGCGAACAGGAGGCGGCGCTGCGCGCGATGGTGCGCGACCGCGGCGTCGCCGACCGCGTGCTGCTGCTGACCGACGTGAATGACGCCGAACTGCCGGCGGCCTATTCTATGGCCGACGTCTACATCGGGCTGACGCGGGAGACCGCCACCGACGTCGAGGGTTTCGGCATTGCGTTCCTCGAAGCGGCGGCGGCCGAGCTTCCCGTCGTCGCGGCGGCCAGCGGTGGCATTCCCGACGCGGTGGCCGACGGCGACACGGGATTGCTGGTCGATCCCGCCGACATCGGCGCCGCCGCCGCGGCCGTCGACGCCCTGCTGCGGGACGGCGACCGCGCCCGGCGGCTCGGGGCGGCGGGGCGCGAGCGGGTGCTGCGGCAGTTCACCTGGCCGCGCGTGGCCGGCGAGCTGGTGTCGCTCGCAGCCCGGCTCGGCCGGCCGCCGCTATAGCGTGTAGCCCACCTGCAGCGTCAGCGCACGGTTCTTCAGCGTCACCGCTCCCGCGCCGGTTTCCTGCGACACGTTCGTCATCCCGATGTCATAGCGTACCGCCAGCATCGCGCGCTTCACGTCGATTCCTGCCCCGAACAGGAATCCGGCATCGGTGGACTTGAAACCGGTGTGGGCGCCGAGCGACTTGCAGTCGGTGCTGCCGCTCAGGTCGGTTCCGGTGTACTGGTCGGTGCATGACAACTGGAACGCGATCGTCGGACCGGCGGTCAGGAATGAGTGGGGGAGCTTTCGCGCCGCGAGCGTCCACCGGAACAGCACCGGGACCTCGACGTAGTCGAGGGTGATGGCGTCGACCGTGCCGTCGGTCTCGGTGAACTTGCCGCCCTTGTGGATGTACATCGCCTCGGGGGCGAGCGAGAAGTGAGGGCCGAGGTCATGATCGATCGACGCGCCGACGAGGATGCCGGCGACCGTGTTGGTGGGTATGCCATGGTCGGAGGTGCGGAGCGTGGCCGAAACGAACCCTCCCTCGAATCCGACAGTGGTCTGTGCCGCCATCGGCAAGGCCGCGAACGTGGTGGCGGCGACGAAGACCCAGAGCGCGCGCATGATGGTCCTTTCAGGTCGAAACACCGGATGACGTACAACGTGCTCTCCATAGATAGCGGTACCGCCCCGTGGTGCAACGCCGCCGGCGCGCTCTTACCTTCCCGCCATGCATTCACCCGCCGGTGACGCGGTGCGCGAACGGTGGCGGCGCGATCCGCTGTTCCGCGTCGGCACCGTCCTGGTGGTGCTGGTCGTCGTTGCCGCACTGCTGGCGCCGTGGCTCGCTCCCCACGATCCGCTCCGGGGGGATCTGGCGCGCGACTCGCTGGCGCCCCCGGGACACCGTTTCCTCCTCGGCGCCGACGAACAGGGGCGCGACATCCTGTCGCGGATCCTCTTCGGGGCCAGGATTTCCCTGCTGGTGGGGGTCGTGTCGCAGACGGTGGCGGTGACGCTGGGCCTCACGCTCGGGCTGGTGGCGGGATATTATCGCCGCTGGGTCGACCACCTGGTGATGCGCCTGGCGGACATCACGCTGGCGTTTCCCAGCCTGCTGCTGCTGATCGCGGTCGCCGCCGCCATCCGGCCCTCGCTGCCGGTGATCTTCGTGGTGATCGGTGCGGTGGGGTGGGCCGGCGTGGCCCGGCTGGTGCGGGCGCAGGTGCTGGTGCTGGAGCAGAGCGGCTACGTGTTGGCCGCGCGCGCGCTCGGGGCCACCGATCGGCGCATCATGGTGCGCCACCTTGTGCCCAACGTCCGCGCGGCGGTGATCATCACCGCCACCCTTGGCATGGCCGGCGCGATCATGGCCGAAGCAGCGCTCTCGTTCGTGGGGCTCGGCGCGCAACCACCGACTCCGAGCTGGGGGGCGATGGTGGCCGAAGGGCGGGACCTGCTGCGGGTGGCGCCGTGGGTGTCGGTGGCACCGGGGGTGGCGGTGGGCGTCGCGGTACTGGGATTCAACCTTGTGGGTGACGCGCTGCGCGAAGCGCTCGACCCGATGCTGGGACGGAACGGATGACCGAATTCGACGAACTCCGGCGAAGCGAGTTTGCCGCGCTCGACGGCGGCGGCGTCTACCTCAACGCCGCCAGCACCGGGCCGGTCCCGGCACGCAGCCAGGCGGTGCTCGCCGCCTGCAACCGCGACCGCGGCCGCCCGGCGATGTGGCCGGTGGAGCGCATCAACGCCGTGCTGACCGAAGCACGGTGGCTGGCGGCGCGGTTGATCAACGCCGCCGAAGACGAAATCGCGCTGATGCCGAACACCACCACCGGCATCAACGTCGCGGCGCGCGCGCTGCCGCTCGACGCGGGCGATGTCGTCGTCACCTTCGACGGCGAGTTTCCCAGCAACGTCTACCCGTGGCTGGCGATGGCACGGCGCGGCGTGGTGTTGGAACGGCTGCCGCGGACCGCGGCTGGATGGCCCGACGAAGAGGCGCTGCACCGCCGACTCGCCGACGATCGCGTCAAGGCCGTCTCCGTGTCGCTGACGCAATTCAGCAACGGCTACACCGTCGATCTCGACCGGCTGTCGCGCGCCACGCGGGCGGCAAGGAAGTGGCTGGTGGTCGATGCGATCCAGGGGCTGGGCCACGTGCCGGTGGACGTGCAGCGCACGCCGGTGGACTTCCTCGCCTGCGGCGGACAGAAGTGGCTGCTGTCGCCGTGGGGCACCGGGTTTCTCCATGTGCGCCGCGATCTCTGCCAGCCGATTCGAGCCGACGTTCGCCGGATGGGCAGCGTTCCAGGGGACCGACGACTATACCCGCCTCACGGCCTACGATCCCCATCCCTGGGACGACGCGCGCCGCTTCGAGGTGCTCACCTTTCCGGTGCAGGACTTCGCCGCGTGGAATGCGTCGGTCGGGCTTCTGCTGGGTATCGGTGTGGACCGGATCGCGGCGCATCTTCGGGAATTGGAGGAACCGATTCTCGATTGGGCCGGCCGGAACGGCGCCACCGTCACCTCGCCGCTCGATGGCCACCGGTCCGGTATCCTCTGCGTCCGCCCCGCCGGCGACGTGCGTGAGGCCTACGCCCGGCTGCAGCGGCATGGGGTGCACTGTTCGCTACGGGAGGGATCGATCCGGCTGAGTCCGCACGTGTACAACAGCAGTGCCGAGATCGCCGAGGTGGTGACGGCGCTGGGGTGAGGGGAGGGCGAGTGGCGCGCAAGTGGCGCGCGGCGTGACGATCGGTCTGGCAAGTGTGGCTTCCAACGGGCGAGAATAGTCGACACGGCTGCTGCACCAGGATCCCGCGACCGACATGCTGCGTCTGCAGCTCTCCTGCGATTCGTCGCCGTCGCTGCTCGATGGTCCTGCTTTTGCCGCGTTGCCCGCTGAGATGCGACATGGCGATCGGTTGCATGTGGCGGGTGTGCTGAGCCGTGGGCATTGCGCAATCTCACGGAAATTGCTGAAGCTTGGCACGATTGGGATCAGAAGCACTTCAAGCTCGTCGCAGTCGAAGCAGATAAGGTCGTCGATTCACCCGCGCCGCCGACGGCGACGGGCGCCATCTGCGCGTGGCCTGGAAGCCTGCAGTCGACCCACACACTCGTCCGGCATGTCGACCGGATGGTGCCGGTAGCGTATCGCGTGACGAGTGCGGTGCAACTCATCGGCCTGCACGCACACGACGACGCGCGGATCGAGCGGCTGCGTGGCGCGCTGGCCGGAGTCGGAGTCCCGCTGATCGTGGCACGAACCCATGTCCGCGCGATGACGGCCGTCGATGGTGTGCTTGGCGCGATGTCGATGGTGGCCGCGGTACTTCACTTCTCGATGCCGCCGAGGCGCAATCGGATTGCACGCCCGCTCCCGGCTCCTGCGTGCACAACCGCACTACCCGTGTCCCGGGCCCGAACTGCCGAACCTCTGGTCGAGCGATACCTGCGTCATCCGTGCCGATGGCGGTGCCACTCCCTCACCCACGATGGCCGCGGATATCGCGCGTCATCCCGGGTTAGTGCCATGGATTTCCGATTGTCACCGCCAGCCACGATGGGCTGGGCGGTTCAGCCGATGTGACGACTGCGTCCCGAATGCCCTGGCGTTCATTGCTGCGGAATCGACTGATTCTGGATCGGATGCCGGTGTGCGCGGCATCGGGAATCAGCGCCTGGTCGGACCGGGTGCGGTTCAGCGCGACGTATCGCCGGTAATCGGCGAGTTCCTCCTCGGCCGTCCAGTAGCAGAGCCCCGGCCGGCGACCGCGGCGCCCGAATAGAAGAAGGCCCGGCGTCGATGGTCGACGTCCTGCTGTCGGGACAACGAAAATGGCAACTGGGGAAGGCGAGGTTTGCGCTATTGCGCCGGCACACCCGTCCCGGCTCCGCCAGTGCCGGGATAGGATCTCGCATGCCCTCCAACGTGTGACTGCAGAGTCCCAGAACGAAGGTGCCGTCGCGAAAGGGTCGGCTCGCACCGGAGTCGGATTCGGAACAGGCCAAGCCCGTCCAATCCCGGGCGGATCGCCCACGGGTTGCCTCGGAGATCGTGCGGGCGCGTCAGCAGTACGGGATGATTCTGGCTGACAACGGCGGGTCGCGGTTCCTGGGCGGCGCGGCCGACCGGCGCTGGAAGCGGAGCGACCTGCGGAGCTGCGCGGCACCACCGCGGCGGATATCGACGTCTTGGCGCGGATTTCACAGCCGCCGGACGATACGGTGGCCTGGATAGATGTGCCGTGGCGCGATGGGAGCCACCGAGAGGTCGGTCGGGTCGGATCGTTACCGCGGCAGCCGTCGCCGGGGCCGCAGCAGCGAGCCCACCGCCAGCGTCCCACCCACCACCTTGCCGCCGATATTGGCGGCGATCAGGGCCAGTGTGTGTGCGATTCGAACGGCGTAGGCGCGAAGATGGATTCCGGTATCGCGGGCGGCAAATACCCAGGTCGGGCGTTGCAGTCCGTAGTTGCGCAAAAAGAAGTACATCATGTTCCGGGCATGGTAGGTCCTGGAACTTCAGGTTGTATCGGTCGCGGCTGTGGCCAGATCTGGGGGCAGCGAAGTGCAGGACCCGTGCATGGGGGCTGAACAGGATGTCATGGTCTGCAGCACGGACACGCGCGCAGACGTCGGTCTCCTCGCCAAAGCATGTTCCGGAATAGGTCGGATCGAAGCCGCCGATTTGCTCCAGAACGGCGCGGCGAAACGACATGTTGCATCCGATGACGTGGTCGACCTTGATGGTCCTTCCCGTATCGCTATCGAAGTTGCCCACCAACCGTCCCGAGCGGAGAATCTGTCCAACGGCCACTGAGCGTACGGTCGGCGGACTCGTGGATGGCTGGTCGCTCTCCACGAATCCGCCGACTCCTCCGATACGGTCGGCGGAATACTCATTCGCCAGCGCCTCTAACCACGTGGGCGCGGCGATCGCGTCGTCATCGATGAACGCCACGATGTCACCGGTAGCCAACGTGATCCCCATGTTGCGCTGCGCCGGCGTGTTTCGGATCGAACTCCGAACATAGCGCGCCTCCGGATGAGTCTGGGCAACGACCTCGCCCGTGGCTCTGTCGACCGAACCGTCAACGACAATCACTTCAAGCGGTGGAACCGTTTGTGTCTGTAGAGCGTCGAGGCACTTCTTGATGTATGCGGGACGATCAGCCGTGACGACGACGACCGAGAGTTGCATCTGGGGCTGCCTCCGCATGCGGAATTTGCGCCCTAGCCGGTGCTGGATCGCAGCGAGGCGCCGTTGTCACTCCGATTATCTTAGCTGTCTTCCTGATCGAGGTTCCGCACTGTGATCCGAGCCGGTTCGGCCCATTTCGTGCAATCGCTTCATGTGGAGCCCGTTAGGAAGGCAATCCACTTCTCGACCGGGAAGATGGCGTTGGCCATGATCCGTCGCGACCGTGCCTGGTGTGCGGCAAGCAACTCAGGGTTGCTGGCATAGTTCCCTAAGACATTGATGAAGTCGTCCACCGTTCGACAAATGCGACCGTTCTCGCCGGAGAACACCCAATCCTCCACTTGGCCGACTGGAGTCGTCAGCACGGCGAGTCCCGACGCGACCGCCTCCATGACCGGGAGGGGGCCACCCTCCATGGTTGACGTGCAGACGTAGACGTCAGACCGCCGCATTTCTTCTTCATACTGTGGTCGGGGCAGCGGCGGTGTCGGACCGAAGCGGAAATTGCACGACACCCCGCTGCCGGCGCCGAAGTGGCCTCGGATCTCGCGGAGCCATTTGATGTTCTTACGTCGCCGGTGCACGGTCAGCGCGCGCGCCAGCCGAAGGGACCAGTGGCCGTCCTGATTGCGACAATAGTGCCCTGGATGGCGGAATCGCTTCAGGATCTGTCGCGAGGTGAAGAATTCCGGAAGGATAGTCGTGGACATCGCGCGGACCGGTTGGTCATGACGACCCGCGGATTCCTGGTCCTGAATTGGTGGCATCATGGGCCACGTGGGCGTCCGGTAGACCGGCACGCCGTACGCGTCGGGGACAATGCGCTCGAGTTCTCCTGAAATGACGCTTATCCGGTCAAAGATGCTGAGCGGCAGCGGTAGAAACGGAAAATCGAACCAGTTGAATCGATCCTCGAACAGCGAGATCTCGCATGGATCGTGGATTGTCGTCAGCAGTGTGCCGCACCAGCGTCGGTACGGGAATCCTTCGACGACCAGCCCCGAGTACGATAGGTAGATTGAATCAAACCGCGCAGGGGATAGATGCCACTCGCGCTCCGGGATGCAACGGACGTCGATGTCCAGAGGCCGAAGTTGTCTCTGCAACAGACGGCCGATGTTGTCCAGTGCCCAGCCCGGTGTATCGAAGAGATAGCCGATCCGAAACACAGCGCTCCCAACCGGTGCGGGTGAGTCGGCGGAACGAGGCCTGTCTCGAACCCGTCGAGCCGGACGCAGATCGTCGCTGCGGCCCGGGCGATGGTGGCCAGTCGCGCCATGTGGGCGCTTCCGACTTCCCGCGCTCGATTAGCGCGCGGTGGTTACCGGTGGCCGGAGAGCATTATGGGTCGGCCGCACTGGCAACGCAATGGCCGGTTTGGGGCCGGTGTATTCCCCGGTTGCGGCTTGGCCGGAAGCCATGTTCTTTTCCCGGCAGGTTCGCTTGCCGATACCTTTCCGATCGTCATCACCAGGGTGCGCGGTCGCCTGAGCGTGCTGCGGTGTGCCGTCACCGTGGAATGGGAGATCGTGGCGAAGATGGCCCAGGCTGTGGTGAAGATCGCCAGGTACCTTGTCGCTATCGCATCCGGCTGCGTCGGTGCGATCGCATTGGCGCTGCTTCCCGGCTGTCATCGGCAGCCTCCCGTCGTGTCCGAAGTGCATCCGACGGCGATGGTGCTCACGCCAACGTCGGCCAGCGTTGATACCGGCGGGACTCTCCAACTTTCCGCGAGTGTTCGGTGGTCGGACGGTGCGGCCCGCGCGGCCACCATCGCGTTCGAGGCCACAGGAGGCGAAGTGTCGGCAACCGGCTTGTATCATGCGGGGAGCAGTGTCGGCCAGTTCTTCGTGATTGCCACCTGCGTCTGCGGCGTCGCGGATACGTCGGTGATCACCGTCACCGCGCCAGCCGCACCCTCGCCTGATCCGGTGTTTGCGACCCTGCACGTCGCAGTTTCCGGTTTGGACACGGCGGCAAAGGCGGCGGTGACCGTTTCCGGACCGACCGGTTACCAGCAGCTGGCGACCGGATCGATCACTCTTGACTCGTTGATCCCCGGCACGTACCGGATCGCGGCCGCGAGTGTCTCCTCGGGATCCACGCGGTATGTCGGGTTTCCCGACACCCAGACGGTCAAACTCGATGCCGGGACTGTCGCAGGTGTCGCTGTCCTCTATACCGCCGTTGCCGGCCAGATACTCCCGCCCCACCCGCGGGTGTGGATGACCCCCGACCGTGTGGCGTTCCTGAAGCAGCAGGTGGCGGCCAACACGATTCGCTGGCAGCGCGTCAAGACCGCGGCGGATGCGCAGGTCGCGAAGGGCACAGCGTATGCCGCAAATGACGAAGACTATCTCGGCGAACTCTGTCTGGCCTACCTTGCCACCGACGATCCACGTTACGCGTCCCGCGCTGACGTCGTGCTCCGGAACTACGCCGTCGAGGCGCATGACCTGAAAGGCGACAGTGGGTACGATTTCCGCTTTGGATTGCCGATGGTCACGATGGGCCTGGACTGGTGCTACAACGGCCTCTCCGTTGGCACGCGCCATCAAACCGCGACGTGGTTGATGAACCGGGCCGATTGGGTCTGGCCCGAAACGGACCCACCCCGGAGTACCGGCTGGAGCATCAACGATCCCGGCGGGAATTACTTCTGGGGTTTCATGATGACCGGCCCGGCCGCGCTCGCGGCCGAAGGCGATGACACCGTTACCGGTGCGGTCAGTGGGGCGGATCGCCCCGCGTATCACGTTCAGCTTGCGCTCACCAAGTATGCCGGCCTTGTGGTGCCGTACTTCGACGGCGGTGTTGGGACTGGTGGCGCAAGCGAAGAAGGCACCAACTACGATCCGGCTTGGCGGATCGGCGAGTTCACCGATGCCTTCCTGACCTCCGGCCAGCCGTTGCCGAGCGATCCATGGTTCACGGCATCGCTGACATGGCGCATGGAATCGACAATGCCGGGCGGCCAGTACAAGTTCCCATTCGGTGCCCAGACGCGGGAAAGCGACGCGAACTTCATCTGGTACGATCGCTTTGACGCGCTGGCGCTGCTCGATGTCGCGGCCGCATCCACCGATCTCCGCTCACAGATTCGCACTTGGCTGGATCTGATCGGCTACGTGCCAACAGGCGAATACAGTGACACGGAGATCCTCGCGTGGGAGCTGCTGCGCTACGACCCCGCCGTCGCGCCGGCCCCGGATCTGGGTGGTCTCCCGTTGAGCTTCCTGGCCCAAGGCGCCGGATACTTCGTGGATCGGCAGAGTTGGACCGATCCGAATGCCACGGCGTGGGGATTCAGCTCCGGGCCGATCGGTGGGCCGAACAACATGAACGATGCGAACTCCTTCATGATCTGGAGAGGCGGTTCGTGGATTTCGACCACGGCCAACCTCTATTCCTACAGCGGCATCGAGGGATGTACGTGTGAGGTCAATGCCATCACAATCAATGACTCGACGCAACTCGGAACGAACGGCCGGGTTCTCGGCACCCAGACCATGGCGAATCTCGTCGTGGTTCGCGGTCAAGCCGACTCGGCCTACGGGGTGGCGGATTGGGGCTATCATCCGGTGACCAACGCGCTCCGGACGGTGGCATATCTCCCGGACGCCGATGCGTTCGTCGTCCTGGATTTGTTCGCCGTCAAGGACTCGACCGAGGTCAAACAATGGTGGTGGCAATCGGGTGCGCCGCCTACGATCAACGGGACGACGTTTGTGCTGGCCGACACGGCCAGGACACAACGTTGCACCGGGCAGATGTTCGGGCCGCCGATGACGCTCGTCGACTCCGCATTCTATCTGCGCGGGACCGGCGCACCGTCGAGCCATGCCGTCAAAGCCACGCTGACGGTGCCCAGGAAGGCAGACACGGTGCTCACGGTCCTGCAGTGTGGGTCGAATCCCGCGGCAGTCATGGGTGCCATCGGCGCGTCAAGCGTCACAGCGACGGTCGGGAGCATCACGGTCACCATTCCCTTTGATCCGGCCCAACCGGTGATGCGACAGTAGCGCCGCTCGATGCGCCTCGGTCAGACCCGGTGAGCGAGCAACAGGACCAACCGTCGCCAGTACCGCGAAGTGAAGGGGCGCCAGCGCAGCGCGCGGAGTGCACTGGCAGTGGCGTGCCACCGAAGGCCGCGTTCGGAATAGTCGATGCAACTGGTGAATTCGACGCCGGCGAACGCACGGCGCCGCAGATGCCGGTACTGGGCCGCTGGTCCTTCGAATGCCCGTGTCAATAGTGCGAATGATGCGTCCCGGACCTCGGCAGTCCTTCTGGAATGGCTGTCGGCTCGTACAAGCGCAAAGACGTGGCCGGCTTGAATCTGACGGAACCGTGTCAACGTCGCCAGACGCAACCAGCAGTCCCAATCTTCGGCGTACCGGACCTGTTCGTCAAAGAGACCGGCCTTCACCATGACCGACCGGCGCACCATCAGCGACGAGGGCCCATTGACCACCTGATTGTTCAGCAGCAGGCGGGGCAGCAGGTCGCCTTCCACATTGGTCCGGATCGGCCCTTCCATGGCGCCGGTCGTTTCGTCTACACGGATTGCCATCGAATACGCCACGCCTGATTCCGGGTGCGCGTCCAGCATCGCCACCTGTGAGGCGAGCTTTTCCGGATGCCACCAGTCGTCGCAATCGAGGAAGGCGATCAGCGGGGCCGTCGAATGCTCGATGCCCGTATTCCGTGCCGCGCTGAGTCCACCATTGGGTCTCCAGATGTAACGAAAGCGGGGATCCTCGTATCCGGCGACAATTGCTTCGGTGCCATCGTGCGATCCGTCCTCGACTACCAGCAACTCGAAATCCCGGAAGGTCTGCGCCTGCAGACTGTCGAGTGCGCGTCGAATGAATCGCGCCCCATTGAACGCGATGATCACGACCGCGACCCGCGCGGTGGCCACCGGTGTCGCGTTCCTGCCTGTGACCGGCGCACCGGTCGCGTCATCGGGCGAGTTCATGCGGGCCACGCCGGTGAGGGGTAGACCGTCGTCGAGCCAATTGACTACCCGTCGACCACTTTGGCGGTGACATTGAGTTGATTTGAACCATGGAAATCGACCCTCGGCAGCACTTGGAAGATGCTGCTGGGGCCCTGGCCGATGACGATTTCGCGATGAGCATCCCAGACCAGGGTCTCGATCCGGTACAATCCCGGCTGGAGATTGGCCTCGAGTTCGAAGCGGACGGCGAATCGCCCCGGTCGGTCCGGATGGACGCCGAAATTCCGAAACTGATTCCAGTACAGGCGGCGATTGGTGGTGACCTCGACGATGACGATCTCCAGCTCGACGTATGGCGGCACCTCCGCAGCAATCATCTCGCCCACCACCTGGCACGAAAAGCGTGACCCGGTCGGAACTGCTCGCGGCTCCGGACCGACGATCTCCAACAGCCCGACACCAACCGCTTCTGAGGCAGCCGTTGGCTTCTCGGGCACTCCCGCGCCGCCGAGATACCGCTCGACCGCGTCGGCGGCCTGACCCTGGAAGGCGACTCGACCGGCGCTCAGCAGAATGCAATCAGTGCACAATTCCACGATCCGGTCGAGCTGGTGGGATACAATCACCACCGGTATGTCGCTCTTGACCAGCGACCGGATCCGGGCGAATGCGCGGGTCTGAAACTCGGCATCGCCGACGGAAAGAACCTCGTCGACCAGCAGCACATCGGGCTCGAGGTGAACCGCGATCGAGAATCCCAGTCGGGCATTCATGCCGGTGCTGAAGCGCTTGACTGGGGTGTCGATGAAGGCCGAGACCCCCGAAAAGTCGACGATATCGTCGAACCGCTCGCGGATCAGCCGCTGTGGCATCCCCATGATCGCGCCTTGGAGAAAGACGTTCTCCCGACCTGTCAGGTCCGGGTGGAATCCGGCCGAGACCTCGATCAGTGCTCCCGCACGCCCCTCGACGATCGCCCGTCCGCGACTTGGTTCGAGGATGCGGTTGAGCAACCGGAGTGTGGTGGACTTCCCGGCGCCATTGCCACCGATGATTCCGAGCGCCTCACCCGGTCTGACTTCGAACGAGACGTCCTGCACCGCCCAGAAGTCGCCTTCGAGCAGGGTCTGGTCGCGGCGCGCGCCGGCCGGACCGAGGCGGCGAACCAGCGCGGGAATCAGGTCGCGGAGGGAATCGTGAGCCGGCCCGCGGTGAAACCGTTTCCAGACGTGATCGAATACCACCCGGCCGCGGTTCATCAGTAATACTCGGCGAACATGCGCGAACTCCTTCGGAACGCGATCAATCCCGCGATCACCAGCACGATCGCAATCACACTCGAATACAACAGGTGCCACGGTGTCCATACCGGCAAGCCGTTGGCGGAAAGAACGACGTGCGCGAGTGATTGCCGTTCGACTAATGTCAACCGGAGGCCTTCCAGTATCGGTCCCAGCGGGTTGAGCATCAGCAGTCGCCCCGTTCGTGCCGAGGCCTGGGAAGGCTCGATGAATACGGGCGTGAAGAAGATCCCGAACATGATCAGGACCTGGAGAATGTACTTGACATCGCGGAAGAAGAGATTGGCACAGGAAAAAAGAAATGCCAGCCCGGTGGTGAACAGTACGAGCAGGGCCACAAGCAGCGGCACCCATATCAGGGCAAGTGACCAGTGGAAGCCGAGCCATGGACCGAGCAGCAGGATCACCGTCAACCCGATCAAGGAGTCGAATCCCTGGGCGGCGATCGACGACAGGGGCAGGATCTCGCGCGGGAAGTAGATCTTGGTCACGAGCTGCATGTTGGAAAGGAGGCTGGTGGTCCCGAAAGTCATCCCTCCGGCAAAGAAGGCCCAGGCCCACGACTTGATGGCGATGCCGCCAATACTCGGTGATCCCTCGGCTCCACCTCCGCGCGCGATCACCGACTTGATGATCAGGCCAGCGCCGATCGTCAAGGCAGGGAGCAACAGCGCCCAGGCGAACCCCATTACCGCTTGCCGATACCGCAGGCGAAGATCGCGCCGGACCAACTGCCCAAGGAGCTCGTGCGATTCCAGGACTTCGCGGAAGATGGTGGAGAGCATCACCTGGCTCGTGGCGGTGGCGAGTCGGAAAGCAGACGGTCATAGACCGCGAAGGTGGCATCGACCATTCGAGCCTGATTATAGGCGGTTGCAATCCGGGTTCGAAGGGCGCCGCCCAACTCGCGACGCAATCCCGGCGACCGCAGCGTCCGGATCACGGCGCCAGCCAGTGCCTCGGGCTGTCTCGCGGGTACCAGCAGCCCTGCCGCGCCTTCGTCGAGAATTTCGGCTTGGCCACCCACATCCGTTGCCACAACCGGCAAGCCGGCGGCACCAGCCTCGAGGAGCGAAAACGGGTGTGCTTCGCACCACGACGGTTGCACGTAGACATCGCAGGCCTCGAGCACGTCGCGCACGTCGGGTCGATACCCGAGCCATCGGATGCGGTTCGCCACGCCCAGTTGCTGGGCCCGTTGCGACAGCGCCGTGCCGAGGGGGCCGGTGCCCGCGTGGACGAAGTACGCCTCCGGCACTTCCGCCAGGATTCCCGGAAGCGCTGCGACGAGGTCGACGAGTCCCTTGGCCCAGTCGAGCCGCCCGACGCTCCCGATGACCAGTGCGGTCGGCGGCAGGCCGAATGGCTCTCTCGGCCGCGGTCGTCGGGCGCCGGCGGGTCATGGCTTCGATCGAAATGCCGTTGGGGATGATCGTGGTGCCCAGCCGTGGGTGCGCCGACGGGCCGAGGAAGCTGTCCCACTCCTCGGCGGTGCGGTGGCTGACGGCGATCGCGACATCGAGACTTCTGAAATCACGGCGGGCGAGCCGGCGGTGCAGCGGCCCGGACCGGACGTGGAAGAGATCATAGGATGGCGCCACATGGAGCGTACCGACGACGCGTTCGGCACCGGCATGTCGGGCCGCAATCGGTGCCACCTCGTCGCCCACGACGTTGCTGTGCAGCAGATCGAATTCGCGCAGCCCGAAAAGCGCCGTCAACTCACGGGACTCGCGGCGGAGTCCGCCGAGCCAAGCCGGGGTGCGCCGGAGTCGGGCGGTGAGGTTGGGCGGCACCGGCGGCTCGAGCCAGGCGACGTCCGCGACCCGGCTTGCCCGGCTGGCATCGTCCGGTGGATTGCTATCCCGCAATGCGACCGCCTCCACCCCGAGTGCTTCGACCTCATCGTGCCATGGGGCTCTCGCGGTGCTAAACACCACACCGCGATGGCCCGTGGCAGCAAGACCCCGCAGCAGCGCCAGCAGGTACCCCGTGGTGCCGCTTGGCTGTGGGCTCGGGTCGAAAAAGGCAATGGTGGACACAGCAGTTGGTTCAGCAGGAGTCATGCCAGCTATCCGCCCAAACCCTGCCAGATATTCGCTGGCTCTCGCGCGACCGTGCCGCCGGGGGAGGGACTCAACGGCTCCCGCGCAGCGCAACGAGCACGCCCGCCCCCCCGTGGGCTTTGCGGAGCCGCTCGTTCGCGCTCAGCCACGGCTCGGCTCCTGACGACGCGAGATGGCGCGCTTTCGGGACTCGCCCGTTCGCTCTCGGCCGCCGCTCGGCTCTTGACGACGCACGACGGAGCGCGGTCGAGAGCCGCATCTCGACTGCGCCACGCCGCGTGTCTCCTGGTCGCGGCTGTTGGGGCGGTGTCGTGAGCCACAGGTTCGCTGTTGGCAGCCACCGGGCCTCTGGTGGCGCCAACCGAGCCGCTTTGGCAAGCCGCGCGTTTGCTGTCGATGGCCTCTGATCCGCTCACGATGGCATCGGGCGCCGTGCGCCGCGCCGTTCGTTCGCTGCTGATGGCCGCCGGTCGGCTCACGGCACGATTCGCCCCGCTGTTGCGGGGCGCAGGTCGGCAGTCGGCTACTGCGTCACCACTCCGCTCATCCGGATCACTTCGAAGTCCCCCACCTGGACCTGTTTGAGGGCGTCGTCGAGCGCGTCGTTCCAGCGGCTGTCGGCGGTGCCGGAGACGAAGAAGTCGCCGCCGTTGTCCGCCACGATCATGCCGTACTTCTTGAGCGCGCGGAGGATCACCTGCATCTGCGGCGGGTAGCCGGAGATGTCGAACGATGCCTTGAGGCGCACCCGCATCCCCATCGGCGGGCGGAGAGTGTCGTACGAATTGCTCGCCGAATGGCGCGCCGGCGCCAGGTAGGCGGAGCGGGTGCGCTGCACCGTGAAGCGCAGCGCGTGATCGATCTCGCCGCGCTGGTAGACCTCGTCGTAGCGCACCAGCCCGGGGAAGATCGGCAGCCCGGCGGCGTCGGCCGAGGTCCACCCGGCCGGCCGGGTGGTGCCGTGGGTGAGATCGAAGATCGCGCCCGAGCCGCCGTGCCACGATCCGCCGATCGCCGACAGGGCGAAAAGCTCGTACAGCTTCCATTCGTGCTGCACGATCACCAGCAGGTGTCCGTCGCCGTCGGGTTCGATCGGCGGGTTGGCGGGAATCGGGTACGGGCCGGGGTCGCTCTCGCTGGCGTAGTCGAACGATACCGGCGAGCGCGTCAGCGTGTCGGGCACCACGATGTAGGGGATGCCGAAGGTGCTGCCGAAATCGGGGTGCAGCGGCTTGGACAGGCCGATCTGCGTCAGGATGGCGGTGGAGTTGGGATCGACCGCGGCGGTGTCGACCGGCTGGTTCCACGGGTCGGTGGCGGGAAAGACCGCGCGGCCGTTGAGCGATGCGTTGAGCCCCAGGTCGGCCAGCCCCGAGTCGGCCGGCGGCAGGTGCAGCGTGTCGGGTGGCGTGGTGCCGGTGGAATCGGTCCGGCTGGTGTCGGGCGGCGTTGCGCCGGTATCGGCGACGGTGGTGTCGGTGCGGGTCGAATCGGTGGCGGTGGAATCGACGGCACCGACCGGCGTGACCGGTCCGGTCGGTGTCACGGTCCGGCCGCAGGCCGCCATCGCAAGTACCAGAGTCGGATACCACATGCGCATGACTATAGGATCGGGTGCAGGGTGCGTGTCGCAGAGAGAAGCCGGTGCCCGGCTCGTGTGGTCCAGATCCATGAACGATACGGCGGTCCGGGCATGCGTCTCAACCCCGCTTCAGCGGCAGCGTCCGCCGCGTCAGGGAAGATTCCGGGAACCGAAAGTTGGCGGCCGTGTTCAGGGAACGCCCTGAACGCCGCTGCGACCGAGGAATTGATTGCATGTGCCTCGAGAGACGACGGCAGCAGCTCCAGGAGCACGGTCGGCTGGCGGCCCGCTGTCGTCGAGCGCCATGCGGCCGTTGCCCGGGCGCCACTGGCCAGTCGAACGCTGCCGCGCGGGTCGGCGTCGAGGTATCGATCGACCTCGGGCGAAGCCTGCAAGCTGAGCGTGGGCGCGTCGGGCACGGGCACCGGGCTGACGCGATCACGCCCGCGGCCCCGAAGTGCGCCCCACGCTGACAATGGTGCGAGCTCGGTGCCGACAAAGCCGGCGCGCGGGTACGCAACCGTGATGGCGTGCGCGCCCGCACTCTCGGCTACGGCGAACGTCAGCACCGGTACCTTCGCCGCTGCGATCGGCTCCAGCAGGGCGCGATAGAGTTCCCTGCTGAGGCCGGCACCGCGGAAATCCGGATGGACGGCCACGAACGAGACCACGTAACCCCATTCCGGTGTGCCCGCGAATTCCAGTGGGCGCGGCACCGCTGCCGCAAATCCCACCAGCACGTCGCGATCGAATGCCGTTGCGGCGAGGGCCCGAGGTGATCCGGTCCATTCGGCACCAAGCAGCCATGTGAGATAATCCCCCGTCATCTCGAGGGACGGCACCGGAAAGGCCGCCGCGATGAGAGCGGCGGCCTTTGTTGCGATCCGGACCGGATCGTCCGCCAGCCTGACCATCACGACGTCCACGTCAGCCCCGCAACTCGTCCGGCCAGCGGTGCGGATCATCACCGTGGTGCGCCAGCACGGCATGCGCCAGCCGCTCCAGCCCGAACGCCACGCACACCGAGTGCGCC
The DNA here is from genome assembly GCA_963697065.1 of uncultured Gemmatimonadales bacterium. Taxonomy (GTDB): domain Bacteria; phylum Gemmatimonadota; class Gemmatimonadetes; order Gemmatimonadales; family GWC2-71-9; genus Palsa-1233. Next base: position 191,302 of record CAVOMQ010000001.1, on the reverse strand, counting down.
GGTCCGCTCTCGCCCGCGGCGGTCTCGAACGCCTTGCCGAAGAAATCGGTGTGATAGTTGAACGACCCGACCGCCAGCCGCTCACCGCCGCCCAGCTCCGCCGAAATCTCGAACTTCGTCTCGCTGCTGAGCTGGAAATAGGTCTTCGCCGCGGCGTCGGGGGCGACGAAGAACGGATCGCTCGCGGTGCGGATCTCCACCGGCAGGTCGAGCCGGTCGAGCACCGGAATGAACCGATCGATCGCCTCCTGCCGCCGCGCCAGCACCCACTCCCGCTCGCCGTAGAACACCAGCTCGCGCATGGTGAATTCCCAGAGGCGGCGCAGGTCGGAGAGATTGGTCGACTCGTACCGGAAACAGCGTCCCGCGACGTCGTAGGTGGTGCCGGTGGCGGGCACCGCCGCGCCGCCGTGGCGGAGGTAGACGTGGTAGCAGACCGCCGGCGAGAGGCAGGTGTCGGGGAGGTCGAGATCAGTGCGCGCCGCCTCGTCGAGTGTCTCCCGCTCGGCGTGCCGCTTGCGGAAGCCGTCGATGGTGCCGAACTCCTCGTGCAGGTGCGAGACGAACGAGACGTACTGCGGGAACGACCGGAAGTAGTCGCACCGCGCCAGCGCCGGGGCGGGGATCAGCGTCGGCGTCTGCAACCGCACCGGCTGCCAGGTGCCGATGAACCGGTCGAGCAGCCGCGAGAGGGCGGTGACCGCGGCGAGGGCCGGGCCGGTGAGCTGCACCTGCCCGGTGCCGCTGAACCAGATGCCGGCACCGGCGCCGGGCGCCACGGTGGCGCGATCCCATCCCGCCGGCGTGCGGTGCACGACCTTGCGTTCCAGCCGTCGCAGCGAGCGCTGGATGCGGGCGGCCACGCCCTGCCGCCTCGTCGCGGGTGCGCGCAATGTCCGCGACGGCGTCGTCGACGTCGAGTTCGATCGTGCGGCCGTCGCCGCGGAAGCGCGGCGCCGAGATGGCGCGCGAGACGTGGGCCACCTGCTTGAGGATCTCCTCCTGCACCATCTCGTTGGCCGGCGCGGCCAGTTCGATCGTCACCGTCGTCATTGCGCCGTCCCGCCCAGGGCGGTCACCACCTGGCCGAGCTGCGCCGGCGTGCGGGCGGCGATGAAGCGTCGTCGGGAATGGTCACGCCGAAGGTGTCTTCGAGTTCCACCAGCAACTCCAGTGCGTCGGTCGAGGCAAGGCCGGCGACGTACATGTCGTCGTCGCTGCCCGGCAGCGGGATCTTCGCGATGCGCGCCACCACGGCGCGGATGGTTTCGGTCGTCGGGTCGGTCATCGTCACCCGGTCGGGCGCGGCAAGCGACTCGGCCGCCGCGGCAGCACCGCTCGCGGCCGGAGCCGGCGCCAGCGTGCCGATGCGGCGGGCGGGATTGCCGGCCACGAGGGACCAGGGCGGCACGTCGGAGAGCACCACGGCGCGGGTCGAGATCACGCTGCCGCGGCCGATCCGCACGCCCGCCTGCACCACCGCGTACGCACCGATCCAGACGTCGTCTTCGATCACGATCGGCTTGATGGCGTCCTTCGGCGGTGGCTCGCCGCGGCGCCGGGCGTCGGCGTCGAGCGGGTGCCCGGGCGAATCGCGGAATTGCGACCCACCGGCGATGCGGCAGTCGTTGCCGATGGTGATCGATCGGCGATCACGAACGCGCATTAGTGGCCCGACGCCGCTGCGATCCCCGATCCGTCAGCGTCGGCCGGTCGCTGAATCGGGCTGGCGAACGCGAAAGAGATCTTGCCGTCGAGCAGCACGTCGTCGCCGATCAGATGTCGCCGCGTCCCTGCACCCAGTGCACGAACACGCCGCAGCGGAACCGGCGCCCCACGCGGGTGCAGTACGAGCGGAAGATCGGCTCGGCGATGCAGACGCGCGCCACGAAATACCAGCAGCCCCGGACGCCGGTGTAGAGCACGCGCCAGGGCAGAAAGATCCATCCCGGGCAGCGCCAGCGAGATCAGCGTCCGGGCCGCGCCGCACCCCGCGCGCAAGCCGCGCGATCGGATGGTCACTGGTGGCGAACCAACGGCGCACTGCCATGATGCGGTACCGGCTCCGGCAGAATCGGGAAGCGTTGCCCGAATCTGTCCAGAGGCAACGTCTATGCCAATACCCGGAGTGCCGCCCAGGTCCGCTTCCCCTTGCGCAGCAGGATCACGCCGCCGGGGAGGACATCGTCAGCGGTGAGCACCCGCGTCCTCGGCGTCGCCGCGACGCCGTTGACCGAGAAGCCGTTCGGCGCCAAGCCCGCGGCGCGCGTCGCCCTTGGAGCTGGCGAGCCCGGCGGCGACCAGCGCGTCGGCGATCGGCAAGCCGCTCGCGAGCGCGCCGCGCCTCGAGCGGCTGCGTCGGCACCTCCGCCGGCCGCCAGCGCCAGCGTCTCCGGCATCCTGGCGCGCGCACGTCGCCGCCGCCGAAGAGGACCGTCGGCGGCGGCGGTGGCGCGGCGCACCATGTCCGTGCCGTGAATCCGTGCGGTCACGTCGTCCGCCAGCCGCCGCTGCGCAACGCGCTTGCCAGGATCGGCGGCGTGTTCCCCCATGATGGTGGCGATATCGTCGAGCGGCAGGAACGTGAAGAAGCGGAGCAGTCGTTCCACGTCGGCGTCTTCGGCGTGCAGCCAGAACTGGTGGAACACGTAGGCCGACGTTCTGGCCGGATCGAGCCAGACGTTGCCCTGCTTCGCTCTTGCCGAACTTGGCGCCGCTCGACGTGGTGAGCAGCGGCAGCACCAGCCCGTGCAGCTTGTGGTCGTCGCGCCGCGCGGCGAGTTCGATGCCGGCGGTGATGTTCCCCCACTGGTCGCTGCCGCCCACCTGCAGTTCGCACCCGCGGGTGCGCGCCAGGTGGGCAAAGTCGTACGCCTGCACCAGCATGTAGGCGAATTCGGTGAACGAGATCCCTTCGTCCATCCGCGACTTCACCGCTTCCTTCTGCAGCATGTAGTTGACGGTGAAATGCTTGCCGGTATCGCGGAGAAAGCCGAGCAGGTCGAGCGGCGCGAGCCATTCGGCGTTGTCCAGCAGTACTCGCGCCGTCGGGGTTGCCGGGCGAGAAGTCGAGCAACCGTGACAACTGGGTGCGGATCGCCGCGGCGTTGGCGCTGATCTCCTCGCGGGAGAGGATCGGGCGCTCGGTGCGGCGCCCCGACGGATCGCCCACCTGGGCGGTGCCGCCGCCGACCAGCACGATGGGGCGCCCGCCGAGGCGCTGCAGCCAGGCGAGGGCCATCGCCGGGATCAGGTTCCCGACGTGCAGTGAATCCGCGGTGGGGTCGAACCCGGCATAGCCGGTGATCGTGGCACCGGTGGCCAGCCGCGCCGCCAGGTCGGGCGTGGCGTCGTGTACCATTCCGCGCGCGGTCAACGTCTCAAGAAGTGTCGACATCGGTGCCGAAGATGCCCGCTCGGCGGCTTCGGGTGCAAGGCGACCCGCTTCCGGATAGCTTTGAAACCATGATGGAGTTGCTCAAGCGGTGCCGCCGGATCTGGTCCGACAGGACATTCCGGCGGACCGCGATCGTTGCCCTTCTTGGCGGGGCCGTTTTCGTGCTGACGGCCGGGGTCGGCGCGTGGACCCGGGCCTGCGCCAACGACGCGTGCCCGTCGATCCAGGGCCTCACCGGCTACGATCCCGACCAGGCGTCGAAGGTCTACGCCGCCGACGGCCGGCTGATCACCGATTTCGGCCTGACCCGGCGCACCGTGCTGCCCATTGCCGAGATGGCGCCCGCCGTTCCGGCGGCGTTCGTGGCGGTGGAGGACAAGCGCTTCTACCAACACCACGGCGTCGACTGGATCCGCTTCTTCGGCGTGATCAAGCACACCCTGCTGCACGGCAACCTGCAGCAGGGCTTTTCGACCATCACCATGCAGTTGGCCGGCAACCTCTGGCCGACCGAGATCAACCGGCAGCAGCGGGGCATCGGCGGCATTCCGCGCAAGATCCGGGAAATGCGGGTGGCGATGGACATCGAGCGCCATTTCACCAAGCCGCAGATTCTCGAGATGTACCTCAACCAGATCAACCTCGGCAACGGCGCCTACGGCGTCGAAGCCGCTTCGCAGCGCTATTTCGGCAAGTCGGCGCGGGACCTGAACATCGCCGAAGCGGCCACGCTGGCGGCACTGCCGAAAGGGCCGGAACGCTACAACCCGCGGCGCAGTCCGTCGCTGGCGGTCGAGCGCCGCAACTATGTCATCGACCTGCTGCGCGATGACGGCCGCATCTCCGCGCCGGACGCCGAGCGGTGGAAAGCGTATCCGCTGCTGCTGTCGTCGCGGAACGACTATCACACGCTGGCCAGTTATTTCGTGGAGTACGTCCGGCAGCAGCTGGCGCCGCGATTCGGCGACGACCTCTACCGCGACGGCCTGCGGATCTACACCACCCTCGATCTCGACGCCCAGCTGGCCGCCGAGCGGGCTCTCGACGAGCAGCTCGACAAGATCGAGAGCGGCGCCATGGGCCGGTACACCCATGAGACGTACCGGGAGTTCCAGGCCCAGAAGCAGAGTGACGTGTCGGAAACCTCGACACCGTACCTGCAGGGGGCGGCGCTGGTGATGGAGGCCAGGACCGGCAACATCCTGGCGATGGTCGGCGGCCGCGACTACACCGACTCGAAATTCAACCGCGTCACCATGGCATTGCGGCAGCCGGGGTCGACGTTCAAGCCGATTCTCTATTCCGCCGCCGTCGAATCGGGCATGACGTTCGACGACATGGCGCAGGACGGCCCGATTTCGGTGCCGATGCCGTACGGGCAGCCGGACTGGGAGCCGCAGAACTACGAGGGAAGCTTCACCGACTCGATGCTGACGCTGCGCGAAGGGCTCTGGCGTTCGCTCAACAGCATCGCGGTGCGGGTCGGACTGCATGTCGGCATCGAACCGCTCATCACCGAAGCGCGCCGGTTCGGGATCACCACGCCGATCGACTCGGTGCCGTCGATCTTCCTCGGGTCCAACGGCGTCCGCCCGATCGAACTGATCGCGGCGTATTCCGCATTTGCCAACCTCGGCCCGCGGGTCGTGCCGAACGCCGTCGTGCGCGTCGAGGACCGGAACGGCAAGATCCTCTATCAGTCGGAGCCGCAGAGCATTCCGGTGCTCGATCCCGCCACGGCATGGACCATGAACCAGGCGTTGCAGGGGGTGGTGAAGTACGGCACGGCGTCGGACGCCGTCTGGGGCGCCGGCTTCCACGTGCCGGCCGGGGGCAAGACCGGCACCACCAACGACTTCAAGGACGTGTGGTACATCGGCTTCACCCCGGACATCGTCTCCGGGATGTGGTTGGGGTTCGACAATCCGCAGCCGATCAAGCAGCAGGCGCAGGGCGGGTATTACGTGGCGCCGGCGTGGACGCAGATGATGTCCGACATCTACTCGCGCCGGAAGACACCGGGTGACTGGACGCCGCCGATCGAAATGCAGAACCCCGCCACGAACGGCGCCACCCCGGACGCGGCGCCACGAACGGAACACCTCCCGGCGCCGGCGTTGCCGGTTCCGCACTGATGCAGCGGCTCGACGCCGCATGGGTCCTGCCCGTCGTCGTGCCGCCGATCCGCGATGGATCGGTGCTGCTGGACGACCGCGGCCGGATCGCGGCGGTCGGTCCGCGGGACGCGGTGCCATCGTCGGCCGACGTGCCGGTTCACGATCTCGGCGACGTTGCGATCGTTCCCGGTCTGGTCAACACCCACACCCATCTCGAACTCACCGGCTTCGCGGGGCAGGTGGAGGACGCCGATTTCTGGGAGTGGATCACGCACATCATCGCGCTCAAGTCGGCGCGCACCGACGAGGAGTTCTTCCACGCCGCCGAGCAGGGGATCCGGGACTGCTGGGCCGGCGGGGTCACCACGGTCTGTGATCTCGGCAACAGCGGCCAGGTCATCGCGGCACTCGACCACCTCGGCGCCAGCGGCGTGGCGCACCACGAAGTGTTCGACATGCACACCGCCGATCCCGAGCAGGTCATGCGGCGCTTCGCCGGCGAACTGGAGCATCTCGCCCCGTTCGCGGCAGGCCGCGTGTCGCTGGGGGTGTCGCCGCACGCACCCTACACCGTGAGCGGCAAGGTCTATCGGGCCACCGGCGAACTGGCGCGCGCGCACGGCGTGCCGATCGCGGTGCACATCGCCGAGCCGCCGGACGAGTCGGCGCTGTTGCGCGACTTCACCGGCACGTTCGCCGACATGCTGCGCGCGCGCGGCGTCGCGCGGCTCAGCGACGACGCCGGTCTCGCCCATCGGGTGGCTGGCGCAGCACGACGTGCTGTCGCCGCGCACCATCTGCGCGCACGCGATTCACACCGATCGACGCCGACACCGAACTGTTGCGGCGGCACCAGTCGGCCGTCGCGCACTGCCCGCGGAGCAACCGGCGTCATCACGGCGCCGACGCGCCGGTGGACGCGCTACGTCGCCGCCGGACTCCGGGTGGGACTCGGCACCGACTCGGAAGCGAGCGTGGCGCCGCTCGACCTGCTGGCCGAAGCGCGCGCGGCGCGCGGGCTGACGGACTGGACGCGCCGCCGAGACGCTGCGGGCGCTGACGCTGGGCGGTGCCGAGGCGCTGGGCATGGAACGCGACATCGGGTCGCTCGAGCCGGGAAAGTGGGCCGACCTGGCGGTGATCGAGGTGCCGGTACCGGCGAGGGGGATCGCCGGAGGAGGCGGTGCTCGAAGCGGCGTTCGCGGGCGGTCGAGGCGACGTGGCTGAGCGGTGTGCTGGTGTGGGGGGCAAAGCAGTGATCACGGCAACAGCCGCGAACCGCACCGTGTCTCTGATCGCGGAGACTGGTCAACCGGGTGGCGGCGTCGAAGCGCCGGGCCCGGCCACCGGATGTCCTACCTCAATCCATACGCGCCCCACACGTATCCGGCGACGTGCAGCAGCTGGAGCTGTGCCTCGAAATCGAACAGCGACCGCGGCAGGAGCCATAACACCCTTCGAAACAGGTACCGCGGGACCCGGCCGATAAGCGTGCACGCCTCTGGATGCGTTCTGGAGTACACGTAGGCTGTGATACCATTGTCAAAACTCTGTCGTCGGCAGTGCCGCTTGGTGAGGCGGGCGCGCGGCACGTGATGATGGATCACCATGTCCTTGAGATGGAAACCGCGCGCACCTGACCGGATCAACCGCTCGTGCATGTCACCGTCCTCTCCCGCCAGGAGACCCTTGTCCGTGCGTCCCAAGTTGACATCGAACAGGCCGATGTGGTCCAGCACTGAGCGGCGGATGACCAGATTGCCGCCTATCGCCACCCTGCCATCACCCGCCTGGTACTCGAAATCAGATTTCTCGTTGTACTCATGCCACCCGATCTTGCGGCGAATCCCCCACGTAAGCCAGGCTGGTGGATCAACTTCGAATCGAGGCCTGGCCGGTCCGTCGAAGAAGTCCACTTCCCGGCGCACCATGTATGGGAATGCGAGCACGAACCACTGCGGGTCGATCTCTTCGTCGTCATCAATGAAGGCAATCCAGTCGCTCGTGCTGGTGCGGATCCCCGCATTCAGCGCGTGACACCGACCCTGTTTTCCCTCGAACTGATAGCTGAAGACCGCCGGGTATCGGGACTTGAATTCCATGGCGGTTCGCGCCGAGTCGTCGGTCGAGTTGTTATCGACGACAACACAGGAGATCGCGAGCCCGCGCGGCTTCCTGGCGTCAACCAGGCTCTGGAGTGCGCGTCGGAGTAGTTGGGCGCGGTTGTACGTCGGTACTATTACGGCGAGCGAAATTTCGGCCGAGGGCACCGAGTCCGCCGGTCCTCGGGCCTCTTCCGTGGCCTCCGATGCAGGTTCGACTTCCTCTAAACGCGGGCTCATGGAACTCATCCAGGGAGCGGTGTGTTGAAATGTTACCGCGATGATGCGCTAAAGCGTCCCCAATCAGCCTCACCCTTGGCGTGTTGGAACCTAGACCGGTCTGAGATTGCCGCCGCCTATGCGCGAGCGCAACCGGTCGCAGATTGCCGGGCGGCCAGCCGCATGCCGGCCCCCGGTTTCACCACGGGGAGCTTCCGTCCGGGGTTGACGCACCCTCCCGAATTTGGGATGCTTCGCGGGCTGCGACGACCGCGGAAAGCTAACCTCGTGCACCTCCGGGAGATGAGACACGTGAACAGGGGGATTCCCGCTGCCACACTTGCTGACCGCGCCTGACCTGGGTATCCATCCACCTTCCGATCGACGGATCCCGGAGTGTCGCAAGTGCGGTGTCTCGCCCTGAACGCCTCGTTCGAGCCCCTGACCATGGTGCCCACGCGCCGCGCATTGCGCCTGGTCATCGAGGGGAAGGCCGAGATCGTCGAGGCCGACGGCGAAGAACCGATACGAAGTGCCCGGCTGCAGATGCCGAAACCGGCCATCATCCGCCTGGTTCGCTTCGTGCACGTCCCCCGCCGCTTCCGCCGTCAGGTCACCAACACCTTCCTCTTCGCCCGCGACGCCTACACCTGTCAATACTGCGCCCGCACGCAGGGGCAGTTGCGGTTGCGCGAATGCCTCACCCGCGATCACGTGGTGCCGCTGTCGCGCGGCGGCTCGAACGACTGGGCCAACGTCGTCACCGCGTGCTCGGCGTGCAACACCCGCAAGGGCAACCGGCTCCCGGAAGAGATCGGCATGCACCTGTTGCGCGCGCCGTCCGAGCCGCATTTCGTCCATCTGTCGTGGGCGGTGCGCCGGCTGTCCGCGGCGCAGTTGAAGTACATCCGGTTGTTCTACGGCGAAGAGGCGCTCGCCGCCATCCGGCCTCACTGATCCGGCGGCCGGCCCGGGGCGGTGAAGGCCGCCGTCTGGGCGTGCAGCGGCCGGCTTGGCATCCCCTGATTGATCAAGAGACGGTCGAGCAGGCTCCCCAGCGGTGACCCCTGGCTGTTGCCGCGCTGCATCCGGTTGATCTCGGCGGCGTTGAGCGTCGAGATGTCGAGGTCCACGACGTAGTACCACTGCCCCGGCCCCGGCGGCGTCAACGCCAATCCGAACCACTGTTCGATCCACGCCTGCAGCGAATCGAGTGCCGGGAACCGGAGATCCGCCCGGCGCACGGCGCCGGTGACCGTCGTCAGGGCGTAGCGGTCGGTGATGGCGACGTAGCGGATGGTGTCGGTCCACTCCGCCCTCGGCCCCTGGACGTTCGCCAGCGCCCGCTGCCGCCAGAGCTGGACGGTCCAGTGCAGGATGATCGGCAATCCGCCGTGCAGCACGCCGGCCCAGTCGGGGTCGGAGGTCAGGTTGGTGAGGTGGAACGAGAGGCTGTCGCCGCCCACCCGCGGTTCGAGGCTGGCGACCAGCTGCACGTGCTGCTGCCCCGACGCCGCGGGTGCGACGCCGGCCGTGAGAACGGCCAGAGACAGCAGCAACCGGTGCACCGATCCGCTCAGAACCGGCGTGTCAGTCGCAGTACGAAGCGGATCGACCCGGGGTCGGCGATCGCCTTGGCGAGATAGAGCCCGAGCCATCCGCCGTCGAGGCCGATGCCGCCGTCGGAACGCCATTCCCCGAGGGTCTGGATCCGATCCTTCGGGACGAAGCCGGCGCTGTCGCCGGCCAGCCACGCCGACGCCGCGTCGGCAAAGAGCACCAGCGTCGGCCGTCGCAGGCCGACGTTGTAGCCGGCGATGCGGGTGGTGAGGTTGGTGTTCAACGTGCGGCGGAATTCCACCTGCATCCCGGCGACGCGGTCGCAGAGCGCCGGTTCAGCCGGGTCGGGACGGCGCCGGGTGTCGCAGTTGACGGCGCGGAACGGGTAGCCGGGCAGGAGATCGACGCCTCCCGCGGCATAACGGCGCTGCACCGTGAGCGGATCGCCGGACAGCCAGCCGCTGCCGGTCACGCGGAAGTGCAGGCTCTGCAGCGGGTCCAGCCGCAGATACCACCGCGCGTCGAACTGCAATTCCGTTTCGCCATATCCGGTCGACGGCATGGCGGCGCGGATCGTGACCGGCAGGGAAACCGGCGTCAGGTCGTTGCTCCAGACGTGGCTCAGTCCGGCGCGAACATAGAATCCCGATGTGGTGCCGGTGCTGCGGTCCCGCGTGTCCCACGTGCCGCCGAGCGAGAGGATGTGGTACTTGCCGTCGTCGATCAATGGATTGGGGCGCCACGCTTCGTTGGTGTGCGCCAGCGAAAAGACGTCCAGCTGGTGCAGCGTCGTTTCGCGATAGAGATGCCACGATGCGTCGACGGTCAGATGCGGTTCGACCGCGGCACTGGCGAAGACGCCGCCGCCCTTCCGCTGGTACCAGTCGCTGAAGTCGCGGCGCAGGATGAGCGCCGACAGCCCCGATTCCAACGGCGTGTACGGTTGATCGGCGGTGGGGGCCACCGTGGCGCCACCTTCGATGCCGGCGGTGACGGGAATGGTCCCGGCGCGCGTGACGGCGAGTTGGAGATTCCAGCCGAAGTCGGAACGTGATCCGGTGGGATCGCCGGCGGTGCGCACTTCGCCGGTGCCGCGCAACGCCGCGCTCCACACCGGGTCGGCCTGCCAGTCGAGTTCGGGATGGATGTCGATCGGCAATCCCTCGACCCGGTTGTACGTCCCGGCGCCGATCCGCAGCCCGGCGCGCACCGGTCCGGCACCGAACGTCGCCCCTGACGCGAAGCCGAGGAGCGACCGGGTCTGGCGGCGGAGGGCCACCGTGCCGTCGGGAAGGCGCATCACGGGGGCCGGTTCGTCGCATTCGAAACGCCGTCCCTGCGCGAAGGCGCCGTCGTCGATGGACGAAATCCCGCCCAGGACCGTGATCGATCCGTCGACCCGGCCCGAACGGGTCAACGCCAGGTCGCCGTTGATGACGATCACGTCGCCGCTGACGGTGCCGTCGATGCGCAGCGATCCGCCGAAGACGGCAAGACTCCCCGAGATCGTCATGCTCTTCGGGATGGTGCCGTCCGTGAAGCGGGCTGCGGCGGCACCGTTGAAGCTGGCCACCGCCGCATGCAGGATCGAATCGGTGAGGCAGGACTTGTGCGGAGATCCGCCGGGCGGTCCGCCGATGGGGACCGGTTGCGCCGGAACCTGGGCCGCGGCACCGTGGCGGGCGGCAAGTGCTGCGACCAGCGTCAGCGCCAGCGCGAGCCGCCGGGTCGTTGGGGATCGCACCATCATCCTCCGTCTCCTCCTCCGCGCATGCGCAACCGCCGCATCCGCCGGTACAGGTTCCCACGATCAGTCTTGAGCATCCGCGCCGCCTCGGCGATGTTGCCGCCGGCCGAGGCCAGCGCTCCGCCGATCAGGTCGCGTTCGAACGCGTCGAGGCGCTCACTCAGTCCGAGGCCGTTGTCCACGAACGGCTGGGCGGCGCCGTCGGCGCCCGCGGGCGTCAGCGGCACCGGCGCCGAACCGTGCACGATGCGCGGCACCAGTTCGCCGGTCACCTCGTCGCCGCCGATGATGCTGAGCCGCTCGACGATGTTGGCCAGCTCCCGGACGTTGCCCGGCCAGGGATGTCGCGCCAGCGCCGCGATGGCGTCGGCGGTGAAGCGCGGCGGATTGCGCGGCCGGAGTCGCGCCGCCAGATGTTCCACCAGTTCGGGGAGATCGCCGATGCGGTCCCGGAGCGGCGGCACTTCGATCGGAAACACGTTGAGCCGGAAATAGAGGTCTTCGCGGAACGCGCCGTTGGCCACCGCCAGCTCGAGCCGGCGGTTGGTGGCCGCCAGCACCCGCACATCCACGCGTTGGCTCCGTTCGGCGCCGATCCGCTGGATCTCGCCGCTCTCCAGCACGCGCAGCAGTTTGGCCTGCGCCTCGAGCTGGAGGTCGCCGACTTCGTCGAGGAAGAGCGTGCCGGTGTCGGCCAGTTCGAACCGTCCGATGCGGCGTTCGGTGGCGCCGGTGAACGCGCCGCGCTCGTGGCCGAACATCTCGCTCTCGACCAGATCGCGCGGAATGGCGGCGCAGTTGACCGACACGAACGGGCGGCGGATGCGCGGCGACCCGCGGTGAATCGCGTTCGCCACCAGCTCCTTGCCGGTGCCCGATTCGCCGAAGATCAGCACCCGCGCTTCGGTCGGCGCCACCTGCGCGATCAGCTGCCGCACGTGCTCGATGGCGGCGCTCGAACCCACCAGCGTCGGCCGCGGTCCGAGGGCGGCGCGCAGCGCGCGATTCTCCGCCTGGGTGCGCACCAGCGTTTCCGCCGACCGCACCGCCACCAGCAGCGACTCGGGGGCGAGGGGCTTTTCGAGGAACTGGAACGCCCCCATCTGCACGGCACGCACCGCGTCGGCCAGTTGCGCCTTGCCGCTCATCATGATCACCGGGATCTCGCGGTCACCGGCGCGGATGCGCTCCAGCGTGGCCAGCCCGTCGGGCCCCGGCGGCATCATCAGGTCGAGGAGGATGATGTCGGGATGCTCGTTCGGAATGGCCAGCACCCCGGCGTTGCCGTTCGGTGCGTCGCTGACCTCGAACCCTTCCTGCTTGAGCAGCGCGCCCACCATGCGGCGGATATTGGTTTCGTCGTCGACGATGAGGATCCTGGTCACGCCCGCCCCTCCGGCCCTTGTGCCGGCAGGCGCACCACGAATGTGGCGCCGCCGCCGGGCGTGTCGGTCACGGCGATGGTACCGCCGTGCTGCTCGATCGTCTGCCGCACGATCGTCAAGCCCAACCCGGTACCGTCGCCCTTTTCGGTGTAGTACGGCTGGAAGATCATCTCCCGCCGCTCGGGTGCGATGCCCGGTCCGTTGTCGCTCACCGCCACTTCCACCCGTCCGTCGGTCTGGCGCAACTGCACATCGATGGCGCCCTGGCCGTGGCACGCTTCCACCGCGTTGCGGAGGATGTTGCTGAACGCGCGGCGCAAGGGATCGTAATAGCCCACCACCGTCGCGACGTCCGGCGCCGCGCGAAACGTGCGCGTCATCGCGGCGGGGACGGTGCCGCGCAACAGGTCGTCGAGCAGTTCGCCGAGGTCCACCGGCGCCGCCACACCTTCGGGGAGCCGCCCCAGTTCGGCAAATTCCCTCGCCATCGATTCCAGTCGCGCCGACTCGACCGCGATCACGTCGAGTTCGTCGCGGAATTCGGGCGGCGCCCGGCGCGCCATCTGCGCCAGCGCCAACCGGATCGGCGTGAGCGGGTTCTTCATCTCGTGCGCCACGCGCCGGGCCACTTCGCCGAAGGCGCGCAGCCGCTCCGCCTCCAGTTCCGCCAGGCGCGCCTGTTCCAGGTCGTGCTGCAGGTCGCGGAGCGCCGCTTGCAGCTCGGCGAACTCGGGGATGGCGTGCTCGGTCGGTTCCGGGAGTGGGTCGTGCCGGCGGATCCGGTAGGTCCAGTTCACGACCTCGTCGAGTGGTGCCGAGTACTGCCGGGCCAGCGAACTGCCGAGGAGAATCGCGGCCAGCAGCGACAAGACCGCCGCGATGAGGATCACCGCGGCCGCCGGGCGGGAGACCTGCCGCTGCAGATAGGGGGCGGCGGAACCGATCACCATCAGGGCACTGTCGGCGGCGCGGGCGGTATCCACCGCCACCCGTACGGAATCGGGAAGCGGCACCGTCTCCAGCAGCTTGAACATCCCCGGCGCGGTGACCTGGACCCGGCTGATGGCGGAGTCCTCCTGCAGCGGCTGGGCGTGCCGCAGCGTATAGACCCCCATGGTGGTCAGCAACACCAGGGGGATGGCGCTCACCACCAGCAGCGCCACGAAGAGGCGACCTCGAAACGTCAGGCGTGACACGGGGTTGGAATATGCACCCGGCGGCCCGGCCGGGGGACTCTGGCCCGAAACCTGCCAAGCAAGGGGCCATGCTGAAGAATTCCCCCCGCCGCCCTGCCACGTCATGGACCCTATCGGTCCTCGCGTGTGTGGGGTTGGCGCTGGGTGCCGCCCCTCTCGCGGGCCAGAGCCTGACCATCGGCCGCCTGGTCGCCACGGTCGTCGACGAGCGGGGGGCGCCGCTTCCCGACGTCACGGTCACCATCGAGCGGCAGGGCGTCGCGTTCCGCGTCCTCACCACGGATCATGCAGGACAGATCGTCCTGGCCGGGGCGGCGCCGGGCCAGTATTCCGTCCTCGCCGAGCAACTCGGCTACCAGCCGGTGCGGGCGCGCGGCATCGCCATCGTCGCCGGTGGTACCAGTCAGGTTACGGTACGGCTGCACCATCACCCGCCGCCGATCACCGGCGTCGAGGACGAAGCGGTCAGTGCCGTCATGTCCGGCGGCGGTGGTGGCGGCCGTGCCATCGTCGGGTCCGGGCTTTCGTCACTTGCTTACGACCGCGGCGTCACCGACCTGGTGCGCGATTTCTCGCTGATCGGCCCGGCCGGTGACGGTCGCAACGGAATGGCGGGTCCGGGCGCGGGATTGCCGCCCGGGTTGGCGCGGCTCGAGGTCGACGGCTTTCCCGAAGCATTGCTGCGTCACCCCGGTGCCCCCGCCGAGCCGGTGACCGCTCCGCTCTTCGATCGCCAGGGCATTCAGCAGCTGGTGGTCACCGACTTTGCCCGCGACGCGGAATGGCGCGGCACGCTGGGCACGTTGCTGTCTGCCGTGACCACGACGCCGCCGACGCGCGCGACGTTCACACCGTGGGCCACGGCCAGCGGGGCACGCCTCGGTGGTCGGTCGGCCGACAACCCCGGCGATTCGTCGGCGTTCTCCATTCAGGCCGGCTTTGCCGCCGGCGGTCCGATCAAGGGCGACACGGCCGGCTGGACGCTGAGCGCCACGTATCAACAGCTGGCCGATCCGACCGCCGAGCCGTTCACGGCGACCGGTACCGGCGGCGAACCGGCTGATCTTGCGGCCGCCATCCGGACCGACGCGCTCGCCCATGGCGGAACCGGCGTGACGCCGTGGACCGTGCCGACGGTGCGGCGTTGGAAGGGCGGCAGCGGGATGGGTCGCATCGACTGGCGACTCGGTTCGACGGCGTCGCTCTCATTCCGCGCCGGTGGCGCGTCGTGGAAGGAAGACAACCCGCAATACGGCACCGGCCTGAGCAATGGCGCCGGTACCGTCCTCGATGCCAGCGACTTCAGCGGAGCCGCCACGCTCAGCGTCGGCGGCGAGACGATTCTCAGCGAAACGCGGCTCGGCGGATATGCCGCCAAGCGTGACTGGAATGGCGGTGGTCTGCCGTACACCGGGCTGGTCGGTGACGGCGTTGCCCTCGGCACGGATCCGACACTCCCCGGCAACTTCAAGGAATCGGCTTTCGATCTCAGCGAAACGGTGACGTACGAAGGCGGCGCCCACGAATTGAAGGGCGGCGGGAGTCTCCTGCTGCGGCACGTCACCGACGACTGGGTGCCGGAGAGCACCGGGTCGTACCTCTTCGGCAACGTCACCGGATTCGGCGCGGGGCAGGGCGCATTCGTCCAGGCCAGCGCGTCGCAGCCGGCGCAGTCGCTGAGCATCACCGACGCCGTGCTCTACGGGCAGGACACCTGGCAGGCCTCGGCCCGCCTGCAGGTCTTCGGCGGCATCCGCTATCTGGTCGAGCATCTGCCCAGCGGGGCGGTGGCCACCGATGCGCCGTGGGAGCTGGTGGCCGGCATCGTCAACAACACGGTGCCGAAACAATCGAAGGGTGTGGTCGGGCCGCGCATCGGTTTCGTGTGGGACGCCGACGGCACCGGACGAACGATGGTCCGCGCCGCCACCGGTCTCGACGACGGCGCCTACGATGACGCAGCGCTCGCCGAAGCGGCCCGCAATGACGGCGAAGTCAGCGTGCGGCGCCTCACCGGCGACCTGACGTGGCCGATGCTCGGTAGCGCCAGCACGGCGCCGGTCACCGGTCAGCGGCTCACGCTCTTCGGACCGAATGTCCGCATGCCGCGGACCTACAAGACCAGCGCTTCGATCGAACAGTCGCTTGGCGCGGCCACGCGGCTGGTGTTGAGCGGGCTGTACGCTCACACCGACTATCTGCTGCGCCGCGCCGACCTCAACCGCATCGAAGCGCCGCTGGCCACCGCCAGCGACGGACGTTCCGTCTGGGGATCGCTGCAGCAGTACGGCGGGTTGATCGTTCCGGCGGCCGGATCCAACCGCCGCTTCAGCGAATTCGACATGGTCTACGGATTGAGTTCCACCGGATACGACGACGATTACGAGGCGACCGTCTCGCTCGACCGCCAGCTGGCGCGCGGGCTGTCGGTCGACGTGAGCTATACCTGGTCGCGCAACAAGGACAATCGTCCCGGCGCGTACAGCGCGAACCCGGCCGACCGGCTTTCACCCTTCCCGAACGGACTCAACGGCGCTTCGTGGGACGTGGGCATGTCGGATCTCGACATTCCGCACCGCGCGGTCGCGACACTGCAGTACGCCTCCGGCGGCGCCATGCCGCTCACGCTGGCGGTGCGCTATCGCTACCGGTCGGGTCTGCCGTTCACACCGGGATTCCCGCAGGGGGTCGACGTCAACGGCGACGGGTCGGGTGGCAATGATCCCGCGTTCGTCGGTTCAGACATCTCCGGCATGCCGGCGGTGGTGAGCGCCAACGCCTGTCTGGCGCCGGAGGTCAACCAGATCGCGGCGCGCAACAGCTGCCGCGACCCGTGGGTGCAGTCGCTCGATGCGGAAGCGTCACTGGGCATCGGCGGGCACCTGGCAGTGACCGTCGACGGCTTCAATCTCGTGGGTACCGACACCGGCGTGTACGATCACGCCGCCGTCCTGGTCGATCCGAACGGCGCCATCACCGTCAACTCGGCCGGGAGGCTGGTCCTGCCGCTGGTGGCCAACACGCACTTCGGGCAGTTGCTGGCGCGGCGCGGCGAACCGCGGCTCATCCGGCTCGGCCTGCGGGTGACACCATGACGCGACGACTGCTGCTGCTCTCCGCGGCATTGGTGGCCGCGGCGTGTACCAACGCCGGGGAGAACCTCGGCCTGCCGGCGCTGCCGCAGGGAACGATCGCCGCGCGGGTCTACCTCGACCGCGACGGATCGCAGTCGTTCACCACCGGCGACACCACGTTCGCGGGAATCCGCGTGGCGCTGTTCGCCGCCGGCGGACGCGATACGCTGGCCGTGGTCTCCACGGATACCGCCGGCATCGCGATCTTCGACACGTTGGCGGTGGGCAGCTACCGGATCGCGCTCGATCCCGGTTCCCTCGGCGACTCGATCGGCCTGGTGGCTGGTGATACCGGCTCCACCCGCATCGTGGCGGACTCCGGCGGTACCGCGCGGTTGATCCGCATCGGGTTCCCCGAGGTTTCCATCGCGCAGCTGCGAACCATGCCGGCCGGCAAGCGGGTATTCGTGCGCGGCGTGGTGGAGTCGCCGCTGGAGGCGTTCCCCGATTCGAGCACCTTCCTGTCGGACCCGACCGGTTTCCTGCGCATCACGCACTCGCGTTCGCGCGTCACCCGCGGCGGCAACAACATCGGCGACTCGGTGCTGGTGCTCGGTACCACCGACTCGTCGTCGGGCCAGGCGGTGCTGGGGAGCGGACTCATCGGCACGCTCGGTCTCGCCAACCTTCCGATCGCGGTCCCGGTGACCGTCTCGCAGGCCGTCAACGCCGAGGGCGGCAAACTCGACGCGGCACTCGTCGCGCTGGACAGTGTCGTGATCGTCGATACCATGGCGGTGGGTCCGGACTTCGAGGTCAAGGTTGCCGACCCGGACGACACCACGGTCACGGCCGCCGTGGTGATCGACTCGGTGCTGCACATCACGCACAGCGTCTGGATCCACGACCTGCCGGTCAGCATTCACGGCGTGCTGGTGCCGACAGGCAGCGGCAGCTGGGTCATCAAACCCCGTCTGCCGTCCGACATCACGCTCGGCACCTTCCCCGAGGTGACCATCAGCCAGCTGCGGTCCATGCCGGCCGGGAAGCGGGTGTTCGTGCGCGGTGTGATCGAGTCACCGTTCGAGGCGTTCCACGATTCCAGCACGTTCCTGACCGATCCGACCGGACATCTGCGCATCACCCATTCGCGGTCGCAGGTGGTCCGGGGGCTCAACAACATCGGTGATTCGGTGCTCGTGCTGGGCATCACCGACTCCGTGGCGAACGAACCGGTGCTGGATTCCGGCGTGGTGGGCACGTTGGGGCTGGCCAATTTCCCGGTCCCGGTCCCGGTGACCGTCACGCAGGCGATCAACGCCGAAAACGGCAGCCTCGACGCGGCGCTGGTGACGCTGACCGGTGCGGTGATCGCCGACACGATGACGGCCAGCCCCGATTTCAAGCTCGTGGTTGCCGATACCGCGAACTCCGCGATCAAAGTCGGCGTGGTGATCGATACCTTGCTGAATATCGCTCATGGTGTCTGGGCGCCCGGGCTGCACATCACTCTCCGCGGCGTGCTGGTGCCGGTAGGCGACGGCACCTGGGTCATCAAACCCCGGACTGGTTCCGACATTACCCTCAGCAATTGATCAGCGGCGCCGCGCGACCAGCGCCGCCGCGCCGTACCCGGCGATGCCCGCGACCGCGGCATACCACGACGGCGTCATGGCGGTGACCAGAGCCGCGAGCGCGAACACCGCCAGCGACGCGATGCCGAACCACCACGCCGATTCCGGCCCGGCGCGGCCGCCGCACCATCCCACCAGCGCAAACCACCATGCCGTCCACAACACCGTCCACAGCGCAGCGCCGGGACCGATCTGATCGGTGAACGGGTGGATCAACACCCAACCCATCGCGACCGACACGGGATGGGACGTGGCGGAGACGGCGGCGGAATCGACCGGACCGCTCCACAGTTCCACCCGGTTGGCGCGCCACCGCCAGCGGAAGCGCCAAGGCACGCCGACCGGAATGGCCATCGCGTCGCGGAATCGCCATTCCGGCGTGCGCACGCGGAAGCGGCTGGCCCGCATGCGCGTTTCGAGCACGACATCGTTGCCGGACTGGCTGACGCCGATCTGGACCGCGCGGCTGAAGTCGACGATGCGGACAATCGACACCGGACGCGTTGGCACGGTCGCGGACCGGCGGGTGACGTCGACGAGGAGATCGAAGGTGTCGCGGTGCGGCGGCAGCCCGGCCAGTGGATCGTTCGGAATGGGGATGCCGTCGATGGCGCTGCTGTCGAGCGTGCCCGCAAAACGGTCGTGCCCGGGCCAGCGGTGCAGCAATTGCCCCGTCCACGGCGCCGGTCCGTCGAGCGAGGGACGCAGGGACCAGCCGCTCGCCAGCCACACCAGCGCCGCGAGCGCCAGGCAGAAGGTGGCGCGGCGTTTCGCCACGGCGGGCGCCGGTGTGGCGAACGATGCCAGCCACGGTTCGATGCCCCAACCGACGAGCGCGCCGCCGGTATTGGCGAGCACATCGCCGAGCGTGGCATCGCGGCCCACCAGTAGTGTGCCCTGGATGCATTCGATGGTGGTGCTGAGCACTGCGCACCACACGACAGTGCGGGTGACGCGCCAGCCGGCGGCGCGCGCCAGCACGCCCAGCGGCGCAAAAAGCAGCAGGTTGAGGAAGACGTCGGTGGCGCCGCCTTCGCCGCAGACGATGCAGTGCCACGACGTTTCCGTCAGCCGGAACGCGGCCGCCGGGTCGGACCGCAGTGTCGACCACGCGATGACCAGCAGCCACACGGTGGCCGCCGCCACCAGCCAGCGCGGCCGCTCGCCGGTCACGGGCGGTCGGCGTTCACGGCGGCGTAGTAATCGAGAATCCGGTCGACGATGACGTCCGTTCCGAATTCCGCCAACGCGTGCCGGCGCGCGGCCTGCCCGATCCGCCGCCGCTCGCCCTCGTCGCTGAGCAGCCGATGGAGTACCTCGCCCAACGCCGCCGCGTCGCGCATGTCGATCGGCATGCCGCCGACGCCGGTCATCCAGCGCAGCGTGGCGTCGTCGTGGACCACGCACGGCAACCCCGACGCCCCGGCCTCGAGCAGCGCCATCGGCATCATCTCGAACAGCGACGCCAGCACGAACACGTCCGCGATGCGGTAGAGCTCCGCCATCCGCGGTCGGGGAAACCCCACCAGCACCCGCACCGTGTCGCCGAGTTGCGCGCGCGCGGCCGCTACCATGTTCGTCGGTCTCGCTTTCGCGCGCGCCCGCGGCCACGAGTACCGCCGGACGGTCGCGGTGCAGTGCGTTGTACGCGGCGACCGCGTCCATCAGCCAGTCGATCCGCTTGTGCTCGCGCTTGATGGCGGCAACGCTGAGCACCACCGGCGCGTCGGCGGCGATGCCGAGTTCACGGCGCAGCTCCGGTCCGGCGCCGGGACGAAACCGGTTGCCGTCGACGAAGTTGCCGATGACCGTCCAGGTAGGGCGGTAAGTAGCCCGAGGCGCGGCACTGTTCGAGGTGCGTCGGGGCGAGATGCTGCACGTATCGCAGCCGCGCCAGCCACTCCGGCGGCTCCTCGGTGCCGTGCGCCAGGATCGTCCGCGTGCGAAGCAGTCCCAACCGGCGCAATTGCTCCATACGCCACGCCACCATCGGGTCCTGCACGTGGAGGATGTCGAACCGGCCGCGGCGCAGTTCGCGCTGCAGCGACCACGCAAATGTCGACTGTTCGACGTCGTACGACGCCCTAAGTCCGATGCGCCACGCCAATCGCGTCCGGAAGGCGCTTCCGCCAGCGGGTGTTCGCCTCCGATTGCCGGGGCAGGTTGGCGAGCACCGCGCCATAGGGTGGTGGCGTACCGCCGCCCTGGAAGAGCCGGACGTCGATTCTCCGGGCGTCGAGCGCCTGGGACAGATCAGTCAGCCCACGCTTCGACCCCGCGGGCGATGTGACCGAGGCCGCTCGACGCGATGGCCACCTTCATTTCGGCGAACCAGACCGCCGCACCCCGCCGACGCCGAGGCCGCGACCGGGAGAATCGTCGCCCACCGTCTGACTCGGTGGCCACGGCCGAGCGGACCCCGCCGGCGCCGGCTTCGCGGAATTCCTGCGCGCCAACCCGAAGTGGCGGAAATGGAAGAATTCCAGGCCGTACTCCGAGTACAGTTCGAACTCCTTGTCCGTCACCGCGTCGGCGGCAGCGTCAACCGCTGCGCCAGGTGTCGACGTTCGCAAGTTCGGCGGCGGCGAATCGCTGAGTCTGCAACGTGAGCTGGTCCAAGTCGGCCGATATTCCGCAAGTTCCTCGTCGAGCAGCCGGAACTCCACCCGCGTGTGCCAGTCGGAGCCAGAGATTGTAGTCCTCGACGCCGATCAATTCCCGCGACTCATCGAAGCCGCCGGCCTCGTCCCACGCGCGCCGCCGGAGCAGCACTGTCGATGTTCCGATGATATTGCTGCCCAGAGGCCGGCGAAGTCCGCCGGAGCCGGCGTTGGCGGGGGACGCCGGCCCGGCAGACTGTCGCGCAGAAATGACCGCCATTCCGGCTCCCGAGTCCAGGTCACGCTGCCGTTCGATCGCGTCCGATAGCTGACATCGTCGGCGTCGAGCAGTGCGATCCACTCCGCGGTTGTTGCGGCGATCCCGCGGTTGCGCGCGGCGGCCGGCCCGCGGTTCTCCTGACGGATGACCCGGGCTCCCGCTCGAGTCGCGACGGCACTGGTGTCGTCCTGCGATCCGTCGTCGACGACGATGATTTCCGCCGGAGGGACCGTCTGGCGCTGCAGCGACTCGATCGCCGCGGCGACGATCCGCTCCGCGTTGTAGGCGGGGATCACCGCGGCGATCCGCGGCTCATCCGGCATGCGGGGCCGGTCCTGCGACAGGAATTCGGGCCGCGGCAGGTGCCGGGAAAGGCCGTAGTCGGTTCGTCCGCGACCGGTCTGATTGACAAATATTTAAACAGTTGCATCGCAGATCCTGTATGATGCGCGTCGGCAACACATCTGTAAACACTTATATTGCAATGAGTTAAAGAAAATGGTCGAGTTCGGCCGATACATGGTCTATCACTTGCTAGAAAGACGACATGTGAGCAGGACCACCCGGACCCCTCCGACGACGGATACCAGGACCATGGCACGCTGCACTCGTCTTCTTCTCGCCGGTGTGATGTTCGGCCTTGCGGCCTGTGGATCGCAGACACCGACCGGCACGTCCAGCACGCCGAGTCCGACGAATCCCGTCACCCCGACTTCGGGCTGGCTGACCGTGCAGCTCGTCACGCCGCGCAGCGACGATGGCGCCGTGCAGTTCCTCGTGAGCGGCCCGGGATTCGATAGCGTACGCGTGATCAGCTACAATGGTTCGGCGATGGTTTCCGGAAACAATGCGAACGTCGTGGTCACCGGCGCCGTCAGCGGCGGCACCGTCGCCCAGGTGCATGTCGCCGACCTCTCGCTGGCGGGTCAGTACCAGGCGCAGGTCGTGGCCGCCGCCGCGCGCGGCACCTACGCGCTCCAGGATCTCACCGGGTACCGCGCGTTGCTCGTTCACTGAGCCGGCAGCCGCACGTCGGCCAGCAACGGCATGTGGTCCGACCCCAGGTCCGGACCGATCCAGGCCCGGATCGCAGATGCTCCGCCCCGGGTGAGCACGTGATCGATCCGCAGTCCATGCCAACGTGAATGCCATGAATAGCCGGTGCCGAGTCCGGCTCTTGCGAAGGCATTCCGACCTCCCCGAAAAGTGGCGCCGGAAGATCCGGCTCTCCGGCGGCAGGTTGAAGTCGCCCGCCGACCACCATCGGTCCTTTCGGCGCGCCATCGAAGTACTCCTCCGCCAGCCCCGCCTCGATGTTCCGGATCCGCTCGATCGAATCGACCACCGGGCCGAGGGTGGGAATGGTCGACAGGTCGAAGAAGTCGTCGATGGCATCGCGGGCGGATTTCAGGTGCAGCATCCCGATATCGAGCACGCCACCGTCGACGACGACTCGCGCCCGGGCGGCGCTGAGTTTGCCGTGCAGCCGCCAGATGTCGTCCTGGCTCCGCGGCTGCCACGAGAGCACCGAATCCACCGTGTAGAGGCACAACTCGCCTTCGCTGTGCAGCGACCAGCCCGGTGGCGGGGCGGTGGCCGTTCGATCGAGCGAGGGACACTCCTCGAGCATCGCGATCGTGACGCCGAGCGAATCGAACACCCGGGTGGCACGCCGCACCACGGCGCCCTTGCTGGCGGCATTGAACGTCATGATGCGCACGGTCGGCCCGCGCCGCGCCGGCAGAAGGCGCGCCGGACCTACGGTGAATCCCATGATCCCGACCACGACGGCGAACAGGGCGAGCAGGAACGGCGGCATCGCCCGGCGCGGCCGGGCCGCCAGCCACGGCAGCGCCGCTACCGGTACGGCCAGCCACACCCAACGCGGGCCGAAGAGAACGGGGAAGACGGGCCACCATTGATCGCCGCCGAGGCGGAGGAGAGGGCGACGACGACGGCCCCGCCAGCGGCGAGCCATGCCAGCGCCCGGATCCAGCGCAACACTCGCGTGTCACGTGCGCCGGAACGGCCAGTAGACGAGGCCAGCGAGAAACCCTCCTCCCCACGCACAGTGGATCACCGCGAAGACCACCGGCAATGCCGGAAGCACCGCCCAGTCGTTCCGCGCCGCCGTCATGACGCTCGCCGCCAGATTCGCCACAACATAGGCCGCCACGACCGTGGCGCCCAGCGCACCGAACCGGACCACCAGCCACGGGGTGAGCAGCAGCGCCACCACGAACGCCGGCGCCACCAGCTGGCGCCAGCGGAGCGAACCGGGATGCTCGCGCAGCGTGCGCACCTTCCAGAATCCGTAGCGGGCGTATTGCCGGGCCAGCCGGGCCAGCGAATCGCGCACGAAGTAGGTGGAGCGGATCGTGGGCGAGAGATAGACGCGGCCGCCGGCGGCGCGGATCCGGACGTTGAGTTCGTAGTCTTCGTTCACCGCCCAGTCGGGGCGCATCCCGCCGAGCTGCCGCAGCGTGGCAATGCGCCAGGCGCCGAGGTAGACGGTGTCGGTCCAGGTCGGTTCGGTGGCATGGCGGTACTTGGCGTCGCCGGCGGCGAACCGCGACGAGACCGCCGCCGCGACGGCGCGGCCCAGCCACGAGTCGCCGGTGGCGCGCTGCACGCCGCCCACGTTTTCCGCGCCGGTCTCTTCCAGCAGCCGGAGGCATTCGGCGACATAGTCGTCGGCGTAGAGCGAGTGGGCGTCGGCACGCAGCAGCCAGGCGCCACGCGCCGCCTCGATGCCGATGTTGATCGCAGTCGCCTGCAGCCGCCCCGGGTTGTCGAGCAGCCGGACCCGCCGGTCGGCAGCCGCCCGGGCCTGCACCAGT
This sequence comes from uncultured Gemmatimonadales bacterium, assembly GCA_963697065.1. Taxonomy (GTDB): domain Bacteria; phylum Gemmatimonadota; class Gemmatimonadetes; order Gemmatimonadales; family GWC2-71-9; genus Palsa-1233. The sequence goes on along the minus strand of CAVOMQ010000001.1, from coordinate 167,151 downwards.
CCGGGCGAGGCGTCGTCACTGGCGCCGTCGAGCACCAGGACTTCCAGTTCGTAGCCGTCCGGCAGGCGCGAAGCGAGCAGGGAATCGAGGCACGCCTCGATCGTCGACGCTTCGTTCCGCATCGGCACCACGACCGAAATCAATCGGTGCGGTTCGACCGGAGCGGCGGCAGTTTCGGACACGCGAGCCCTGTGGCGATGGACGGGAAAATCGAAGCGGGCCCCCACCCTCGGGGAGCCCGCTTCAAACTAGTCGGCGGCGAATGTCGCGACTACTGGCGCTTGCGCTTGCGGAAGCCCACGCGGGCCATCGCCGAGAGCCCCAGCGCCAGCAGCGACATGGTGCCGGGTTCGGGCACCGGGCTGGTGGTGGTGTACAGGAACTCCTGGCACCGCGCACCGTTGCAGTCGGTGCCGGCGTCAGAGATCACGGACCAGTCGTACGCGCTCACCGCGGTCTGCAGCCCGCTGCCGCTGAGCGCCTCGGCAGCAGTGAACAGGTCGAATGTGGTCTGACCAGCCCCGCCACAGTCGCTGGTCCCGAACTCGCAACTCCCGTCCATCACCGACCAGATCGCGAACTGGTAGCTCTGCACCGAGGCACTCGGCGACCCGGCGGCGAACCACTGCTGCACGATCCACGCGGCGCGATCGTAGAGCTGCCAGTCGTTCGTGCCATTGTGGTAGGGTGGCAAGCTGCCGTCGAACGCTCCGGCATCGAGCGGCGAAACAGGTGTCACGTAGGCCAGGTAGGTAGTGCCGGGGCTCGGCGCCCCATCGCTGTGGTCGACGCAGAAGATGCTGAACGGCGAGTCGAGCGGCGACCAGGTGGGCGGCCCGAGGAACTCGCCGCTGGCGTCGAAGTAACGGTGCGCGAACGGAGAGTCAGCCGCGTACTCGAAGCAGACCTCGCCGGCGGGGATGGTTTCCACGCCGCAGGGAGTCTGAGGCTGCGCGCGCTGCGGCGTGAACGCAAAGAGCAACGCCGTGGCGCCTGCGAATCCAAGGAGAGAGCGCTTCATCGGAAATCCCGCTCCGGAAACGGAGCTGTCGGCCAAGGTGATCCGGCACACTTCGGTGGCTCGCACCCTTGGCGCACCAGACGTGCCACCGTCGCCGCGGCTTCCCGTTGGCCTGGAGCGAATCCGGACCATGCGATGCAACCCAATGCCAGACAAGGCGTTGCGGCGCACCGCCAAGCGCTCGGCAGGCGGCGAGACGCCCCGCCGGACCGGCGCCGCTCGCCGGGTTGCTGTTGGCGCACGACATCGATCTGTTGTTGCCACGCAACATTCAGGGGTGGCCACCGGCCGCCGCATCCACCCCACGATTGCGACCACCACCCCGGCGAGAGCCCCGGCCCCGCCCCCCGAAAGCCGAAGCGGGCCCCGGTTTCCCGGAGCCCGCTCGGCCACCATTCAGAACTGCGATCGCCTTAGTGCTTGCGGCGGCGGAGCCCGGCGCCGGCCATGGCCGAGAGACCCAGCGCGAGCAGCGACATGGTGCCCGGCTCGGGAAGTTCGGTCGGCGGCGAACCCGGGTTGAAGTAGATGAACTCCTGGCAGGCACGGCGCCGGTTCCGTCTTCGTAGTCGACGCAGTCGTGCCGGCGTCGCTGATGATCGACCACTCGCCGTTGTCCGCGGCAGCCTGCAGCTGCAGGTCCGTCGAGGGCTGCGGCGCCTGCAGCAGCGTGCAGTTATAACCGCCCGAGAGGCAGTAGTTGTCGCCGCCGTAGCACGAGCCGCCCATGACCGACCAGATCGCGAACTGGTAGTTCTGGATCGACTGATTCGTCGTGTCGGGTGCTCCGGCCGCGAACCACTGGTCGACGATCCACGCCGCCTGATCGTACAGCTTCCAGTCGTTGGTGCCATTGTGCACCGGCGGATACGCGCCGTCGAACGCACCGGCGTCGAGCGGCGAGAGGGTCGTGACGTCGGCGACGTACTGCTGGCCAACGCCCGGCGTGGACCCATCGCTGGAGTCGACGCAGAAGATCGAGAACGGCGTGTTGAGCGGTGAGACGCCGTTGCTGTCGAGAAACTCGCCGGTGGCATCGAAGTACGGGTGAGGAAAGACCCGAGTTGGCCACGTACTCGAAGCACGCCTGATTCAGCGAAAACACCACTGCGCCGCCATTGCAATTGCCCGGCTGCAGGTCCGGCTTGTCGGCGTGCGCCGGCGGCGCCATGATGGCCACTGCAGCGGCGGCTCCGAGAAGGCTCAGAGTGAAACGTTTCATCGGACAATACCCCCAAACGACATGGTTCTGAATGGTGTGAAGCACTTCGGCTCGGTCCCCCGTTGCGCACCAGTCATGCCAGCAATGGTGCCGAAGGTCGTGCCCCTGGAGCGTCACCCGGGTTGATGTCGTAAACGCTTTCGATTCAAGAGCTTGTAGTTCATCGATCGATGCCAGTCCGGGCACATTGCACAAGTCGATAGCGCGGTCCCGGAGCCGTTCTGATGCCCCCACACGACAGCGATGTGTGGCCTTGCAGCAACATGGGCTGGAATTCGCCCACCGTGGTACCGGCCCAACGCCCGTCGTCAAAGCACGCCGGAAACGCTCCGCGCAAATCAATGACGCCACCCCGCCGAGAACTGTACAATTGTTTGACGTTTTCAAGGTTCAAAATCGGCCGCAATGGCCGTGGTGACGGCATTCCGTCATGGCAAGCGTCTTGCTCAGGAACTATGCGCCGCCGGTCGAGGCGGTCGCTGCTCAGAGCAAACCGGTCGAAAGGCCGCGACGCAGAGCTACGGGGCTACCGCCGGGATTAAAGATCCCCGCCAGGTCCGCCGAGCCTCCAGCGCTAGGAGATCGCCAAAGTCACCCGCGCCCTTTGCGGTGAACGACGACGGGGAAATCCCCGGGGTCCCGAGCCTGTGGAGCAGCAGATCATGATCGCCGAGTTGTCGCTGTCGTCGCTTCCCCGCCGCCTCGCTGTCGCCGCTGTGCTCCTGCTCGTGCCGATGCTGTCGGCGTCGGCGCAGGGGAAGGATACGCTCGCCCTGGCGATTGCCGCGGCGAATGGCCGGGTGATCGTGACGCTCCGGTCGAGCACCAACGGCAGCAACATCATGGCCAAGGGCGTGCCACCGGTTTCCGATCAGCAGATGAACCAGATCTCCGAGCGGATGGACGCGGATTACGGCACGCAGGAAATCCGGCGGATCCCCTTTGCCGGCATGATCGTGGCGAAGGCCGACACCTCGAAATTGAAGCAACTGCTGGCCGATCCCAACGTGGCTGCCGTCGAGGCGGACCGCGTCTGGGCCCCGACCGATCTCGGCGAAGCGGCTCCGCCGGACGAGTGGATGGCCTATCGCCGCCACGACTCCGAGCATGATCGTGCCGGCGACACCGTGCCGGCGGGCGTGACCCAGGTCACGGCACCGCAGGTCTGGGCGATGGGCAACAAGGGCGACGGCGTCAAGGTCGGGATTCTCGATTCCGGCGGCGACCCGACGCATCCCGACCTGACCTATGCCGGCGGCTACAACGCCATCAACCTGACCAGTACCGGATGGGAAGACACCGTCGCGGTCTGTCTCGGCCACGGGACGCACATCGCCGGCACCATCGCCGCCAAGGATGACGGCGAGGGAGTGGTCGGCGTCGCCCCGCACGCGCAGCTGTACGCCATGCGGGTGTTCCAGAACATCGGCGGTTCGTGCCTGGCCTACACGTCGTCGCAGATCTACGGGCTGCAATGGGCAGTGACGCAGGGCATCCGGCTGGTCAACGTCAGCATCGGCGGCACGTTCTCCACCGCCTACGACGCCGCGATCCAGTCGGCCGCCGCACAAGGCACCTACGTCATCGCAGCGGCCGGCAACAACAGCGGCGCGCTGACCTATCCCGGATCGTCGGACTATGCCATCGGCGTCGGCGCGGTCGACAACTCGAACGTGCGGCAAAGCTGGTCGGACTTCGGGCCGCAGCTTGACGTCATGGCGCCCGGGCTCAACGTCTACAGCACGCTGCCGGGCGGGAATTACGGCTACAAATCGGGCACCTCGATGGCCTCGCCGCACGCCCTGGGCGTCGCCGCGCTGCTGCTGTCCGACGACCCGTCGCTGACGTTCGACCAGCTGCGCCAGAAGATGATCGACGGTGCGCTCGACCTCGAAACGCCGGGATTCGACAACAACACCGGCTACGGGTTGGTCCGCGCCTACAACTCGCTCAACGGCAGCAGTTCGCCGCTCACCCTGGCGGTGAGCCCGGCGTCGCGCAGCACCTCGGTGCAACAGGGCGGCACGGCGGCGGGAGACAACGCCACGGTCACGCTCTCCGGCGACAACGCGTCGAGCACCGGCTGGACGGCCACGAAGAAGAAGAGCTGGACCACGCTTACCACGTCGAGCGGCACCGGGAGCGGCACCGTAGCCTGGAGCCGCAACGCGTCGGGACTCGCGGTGGGCACCTACGTCGACACCATCACCGTCACGGCATCGGGCGCCACCGGTTCGCCGGCCGTCGTCATCGATACCCTCACGGTCACCGCGGCCGCGCCGCCGGTCCTGGCCGTCAGTCCGTCGTCGCGCAACGTGTCGGTGCAGCAGGGTTCGTCGGCGCCCGGCGACAACGCCGCGGTGACACTCACCGGCACCAATGGGTCGACCACCGCGTGGACGGCGAGCAAGAAGAAGAGCTGGACCACGCTCACCACGTCGAGCGGCACCGGTAGCGGCACCGTAGCCTGGAGCCGCAACGCATCGGGGCTCGCCGCTGGCACCTACGTCGACACCATCACCGTCACCGCGGCGGGGGCCACCGGGTCGCCGGCCACGGTGATCGACACCCTCAAGGTGACCGCACCACCGGTCCTGGCCGTCAGTCCGTCGTCGCGCAACGTGTCGGTGCAGCAGGGTTCGTCGGCGCCCGGCGACAACGCCGCGGTGACACTCACCGGCACCAACGGGTCGACCACCGCGTGGACGGCGAGCAAGAAGAAGAGCTGGACCACGCTGACCACGTCGAGCGGCACCGGCAGCGGCACGGTGGCGTGGAGTCGCAACGCCTCGGGCCTTGCCGTGGGCACCTACGTCGACACCATCACCGTCACCGCGGCCGGCGCCACCGGGTCGCCGGCGACGGTGATCGACACGCTGAAGATCACGGCCGCGCCCCCGCCGCTGACGCTGGCGGTATCCCCGGCCTCGCGGACCGCCACCGTGCAACAGGGCGGGACGGCGCCGGGCGACAACGCGACGGTGACGCTCTCCGGCACCAACGCGTCGAGTACCGCATGGACGGCCACGAAGAAGAAGAGCTGGACCACGCTCACCACGTCGAGCGGCACCGGCAGCGGGACCGTGGCGTGGAGCCGCAATGCGTCGGGTCTTTCGGCGGGTACCTACGTCGACACCATCACGGTCTCGGCCGCGGGTGCGATCGGATCGCCGTCGGTGGTGATCGACACGCTCACCGTGACGGCGCTGCCGGTCCTGGCGGTGAGTCCGTCGTCGCGCAGCGTGTCGGTGCAACAGGGAAGCGCCGCGCCCGGTGACAACGCCGCGGTGACACTCACCGGCATCAACGCGTCGAACATCAACTGGACGGCGGCGAAGAAGAAGAGCTGGACCACGCTGACCACGTCGAGCGGCACCGGCAGCGGCACCGTGGCATGGAGCCGCAACGCGTCGGGCCTTGCGGTGGGCACGTACGTCGACACCATCACCGTCACCGCGGCGGGGACGACCGGGTCGCCGGCCACGGTGATCGACACCCTCAAGGTGACCGCGCCACCGGTCCTGGCGGTGAGTCCGTCGTCGCGCAACGTGTCGGTGCAGCAGGGAAGCGCAGCGCCCGGCGACAACGCGACCGTGACGCTCAGCGGCAACAATGCATCGAGCACCACGTGGACGGCGAGCCGGAAGAAGAGCTGGACCACGCTGACCACGTCGAGTGGCACCGGGAGCGGCACCGTGGTCTGGAGCCGCAACGCGACCGGGCTCGCGGTCGGGACCTACGTCGACACCATCACCGTCACGGCGTCCGGTGCCACCGGTTCTCCAGCCACGGTGATCGACACCCTCAAAGTGACGGCGGTGCCGGTTCCGCTCACGCTGGCGGTGGCGCCGGCGTCGCGCAGCGTGTCGGTGCAGCAGGGCACCGTGGCCCCCGGCGACAACGCCGTGGTCACCCTCTCGGGCGACAACGCGTCGACTACCGCGTGGACGGCCACGAAGAAGAAGAGCTGGACGACACTCACCACGTCGAGCGGCACCGGCAGCGGCACCGTGGCGTGGAGCCGCAGCACCACCGGACTGGCGGTGGGCATGTACGTCGACACGATCACGGTGACGGCGTCCGGTGCCACCGGTTCGCCGGCCAGGGTTGTCGATACGCTCACCATCACGGCACCGCCGGCCCCGTTGACGCTCGCGGTCACCCCCGGCTCGCGCAGCGTGTCGGTCATGCAGGGCACCACCGCGCCGGGCGATAACGCCGCGGTGACGCTGAGCGGCAGCGGTGCCTCCGGCACCACCTGGACGGCCACGAAGAAGAAGAGCTGGACCACGCTGACCACGTCGACCGGCACCGCGAGCGGCACCGTGGCGTGGAGCCGCAACGCAACGGGGCTCGCCGTCGGTACCTACGTTGACACGATCACCGTCACCGCCTCGGGCGCCATGGGGTCGCCGGCTACCGTGATCGACACCCTCAAAGTGACGGCGGCGCCGGTGCCGCTGACGCTGGCCGTGGCACCGTTGTCGCGCAGCGTCACGGTGCAGCAGGGCACGGTGGCACCGGGTGACAACGCGGTGGTCACGCTGTCGGGCGACAATTCGAGTTCCGCCGCCTGGACGGCCGCGAAGAAGAAGAGCTGGACCACGCTGACGAACGCGGGTGGCATCGGAAGCGGCGTCCTCGCCTGGAACCGCGACGTGTCGGGGCTCGCGGTCGGCACCTATGTCGACACCCTTACCGTGTCCGCGTCGGGCGCGAACGGGTCGCCGGCGTCGGTGATCGACACGCTCAAGGTCGTGGCGGCGCCGGTGCCGCTCACCCTGGCGATGGCGCCGCCGTCGCGTCACGTCACGGTGCAGCAGGGATCGCCCGCGCCGGGCGACAACGCCAGCGTGACGCTGGCGGGCGACAACGCCGGCGCCACGTCGTGGACGGCGAGCGTCAAGAAAGCCTGGGCGTCGGTCACAGTGGCCGGTGGAACCGGCAGCGGCACGGTGGCGTGGACCCGCAACGCGACGGGGCTGCCCGCCGGCACGTACGTCGACACCGTAACCGTCAGCACCGCCGGCGACGCGGTGCTGTCGGCGCTGCTGGTCGACACCATGACGGTCACCGCCGCGCCGGTACCGCTTTCGATCGCGTTGACGCCCGCAGTCGCGTGTCACGACGATCGACGCGGGAAACACCGCGCCCGGTGACGACGCGCTGGTGACCCTGGCCGGCGACAACGCGGCGAACACGGGCTGGCAGGCGTCGGCGAGCGCCGGATGGACGACGCTGACGCAATCGAGCGGCACCGGCAGCGGCACGCTGACCTGGAGCCGCAACGCGGCGCTGCTGGCGGCGGGCACGTACGTCGACACCATCACCGTCACCGCGCCGGGAACCTCGCTGGCCGCGGTGCGCCTGTACGACACCGTGATGGTCAACAGCGTGGCGACGGCCCAGCGCCACTTCGCCCTCACCCCGAACAGCCGCCGCTGGCGGGTGCTGACGTCGTCGCTGCTGTCGAACATCGTGATGCCCGCATTCGACTCGGCGTTCGTGGCCGACGACAGCTCGAGTACCGCGACGTGGGCCGCGACCACCGATACGACACTGCTGCAGCTCGTCACCACCACCGGTCAGGTCAACAGTTCAGTGGTGTGGAAATGGCTCCCGGCGGCGGGTAGCGTCGGCACGCACATCGACAGCGTCACGGTGAGGTTGCAGCAGGATCCGGCGGCGACGGCGACGTTCGTCGACACGCTCGAGGTGGTCGACGTTCCCGTGCCGGGGCCGAACGCCGCGATCGACGCCCTGTTCGGCAAGTCGGCGATGACCAGCGATCAGCTGATAGTGTTCGACGAAGCCGGCAACGACAACGGCAAGTACGACCTGGGCGACTTCCTCGCCTGGGTGGATCGCCAGCACGTGCAGCTCAGTGCCAGGATGCAGCAGCGGCTGGCGGAACTGCGCCATCCGCAATAACCGGCGGCGCGTTGAGTGACAGCGATCGCCGGCGCGGCCCGTCCGTTCCGGCGATCACTGTTTTCGAACGTGGGCCCCGCGCGCTACCGGAGGACTGGAGGGCGGTCACTTCCGGGATTGCGTCGCATTCCGACGCCGTCGATCAGGGCGCGGGTGTATTCGGCGGCGTACGCGCGTGCCATCACGTCGAGATGCCACCGCGTCCGCTCGCTCCGGATCGCCTCACGCATCGCGTGGTAGCGGTCGGGGTGCCGGCGGAGCGACTGCACCGCCGCGACGATCCGATCAGCCGACGGCGGGTCGATCGCCATGCCGGTCACCCCTTCACGCTGGGTTTCGGGCAACCCCCCGCTCAGGGAATGGATGACAGGAAGCGCGCAGCCCTTGGCTTCGACCGCCACCAACCCGAACCCTTCGGACCATCGCGGCGGAAGTTCGCTGGGCACGATCACGAAGTCCGCGTCCTCGTAGAAGGGGCGGACATCGGCCTGGTAGCCCACCATCCGCACCCGTTGCTGCAGCCCGCGGTCCGCAATCCATCGGTGCATCGCCTCTTCCTCCGGCCCCATGCCAACGATCGTCAATCGGAAGGTCTCATCGGCGGCGCAGAGCGTGGCGGCCGCGTCGAGCAGCGGCCACACTCCCTTGACCGCCTCCAGGCGGCCCACGAACAACGCCCGGTCGATCGTCGATCGCGGTGGAAAGTGGTTCAGGTCGTCGTCGCCCAGGCGGCCGTTCATGAGCATGCCGACCGAGTCGGGAATGACCATGCCGCGCAGCGCCGCCGCCGATGAAGCCGAACAGCCGAAATGCCGGTCGGGCATCAGGATCCGGGCGCGCTGCAGCGTCCGGCGCAGTGCGGTGCGTGAGCCGCCGCGGTAGAGGCGGGTGGCGTGATGCGTCGCCCACCAGGCGCGATTCCGGTGGCCGATCGTCAGCCGCCAGATGGCTCCGCGCAGCATCGGGTGCTCGTGGGTGTGAATGATGACGCGATCGTATCGGTCCACGATCGGCCCCAGTGTCTCGCGCACCCATCGTGGCGAAGGAACGCCGGTTTCATCGTGCGCGACGAGCCGGGCGGCCTCCGGTACGATCGCATTGGGGAGAAACGCCTTGTATCCGAGCACGTGATCGATGCCGTACGGTTCGAGCAGCGCGCCGATGCGAAGCGGGAACTCCTCCCACCAGCGGAACAGGCCGGCCGGCGTGTTGAACAGCGAAATCACGCCGAGGCGCGGTGGACGACCGGTAGCGCCGGAATTCACTGTGCCCCGCGTGGCTGCAGCGCGTCGTGATCGCCCGGCGTCCGTTTCGAGGCGGCGTGTAGCCGCCGGATCGCCCACGTGACCAGGCCGCCGGTCAGTATCCGGTCGAGTTGCCGGAGCCGGGCGCGCTGCAGATAGGCCACGATCGGGCGGCGGAGTTCGTGTGCGAGCGCGGGGTCGCGAGTGCGGACCGTGGCGGCGAGGATGTCCTGCCACTGCTCGAGGTCGGCGTCGCCGCGGATCACGATCCGTCGCAGCAAGCGCGGTTCGTCGAGGGGTGGAAGGCTTTCGGCGCGGAGTTCCAGTGCCCGCAGCGCCGCCCTGGCGCGAAGGCATTGGTGACAGGTGCCGCAGTTGTACGTGGTACCCTGGTGGCAGACGCGGACGGCGTCGAACAGATCGCGCGCGGTGCTCAGCACCCGCAGCTTGTCGATCCGCCGTGCCTCGGCGCCGTGCGACCGGATCTGCGTCGTGCTCGAACTGAACAACGGGTCGCTGACCGCATCGGCCGGGGCGAATCCCGCCGACGGCCAGCTGGCCGTCGACGCCACCCAGTACTCCGCGGCCCCCAGCGCGTGGCCCACGCTGGCGCGCGCGCCAGCGCGAAGCGGCCTGCCGTCGGCGAGTGCGTCGGCCACGGTCGGCGCGTTGGTGGTGACCGGCACCAACGGCAGGCCGCGTCCCGCCACCACCGTGGCGAGCGCCGATTCGATCAGTGCGGCGAGCTCGGGATTGGGAGTGCGGATCCGGCCGTCGTCCACCATGACCACGCCGTCGAGCAGCGGAGCGCGCCGCAGCAGCGTGTAGCCGGTGTCGATTCCGCCGGCGTAGTCGGCCAGCCGGCCGCTGGTCGTCCGTCGTGGAGCGACCGTCTCCGCATGCACGGCAACGACGCCGAGTTCCGGCGTCCACCGTGCCAGATAGTTCTGCAGATCGCGGATCGACTCGAGGAAGAACGCGTCGACGGGTGCGGCGCCGGGGAGAACCAGATCGCGCCGGGTGGCCATCGCCGACACGAGCAGGGCCGCAATGAACGGCTCGCCGCGCGCGGCGATCTCGGGCCGCTCCGGCATTTGCCAGAACAGGCGCTGCCCGTCGGCCTCGCCCTGCAGCGTCGTGGCGCCGGGGCGTCGCTCGACGGCGACGCCGGTGATGGCGATCGCCGCGGCACTCACGCCGGCAGATCCCCATCCGGATCGGCGGCCAGCCCCGCGGCGCGAAACACGGCGCGCCACGTTTCGTGCGCGGTGGCGAACGCCAGCCGCCATTGGCGCCGGTGGCATTCGGTCTGCACGTCGCGGATGGTCTGCGCGATGTATCCACCCAGCAACGGGCCGGCGTTGCGCTCGATGGCGCCGTGCGTGAAGAGCTTGACGAAGACGTCGTTGCCGATGCGTGGCGCCGCATCCAGCCAGCGCCGGGCGCGCACCGGCGACGGTGGTGCGTTCGCCGCCAATTCTCCGGTGTCGAGTGTGGGAAGCGGCGCGCGGCGCGGATGCATGCCCACCGCCAGCGGTCCCTGGATGCAGAGCAGGGCACCGTCAGGTGGCCGGGCGCCGGGCGTGGCGAGCGTGCCATCGTCGTGCGAGCGCGGCGCCGCGGGATCGTCGACCGCCCAGTAGATAGCGTTGACCAGCCGCGTCTGCGACGGATCGGGTGCCGCCGGCAGCGTGAAATCGGCGTAGCAGCCGAGGCGGCCGAGGAGCGTCAACTCGTTGTTCAGGCCGCACCACCGGCCGTCGGGCCGGGCGTTGTCGAGCGCCCAGTTGCCGTGAATGAAGCCGAAGATGACGCGGCCGTTGTCGCGGTGCAGCAGATCGTGGTCACGCGAGAGTACCTGAACGAAGCCCTCCATCCGCTGCACGAAATCCGCCTCTCCCTCGCCGTCGTGGTGCAGGTGCACCTCGACGTCGCCGATGCCGAGACGGGTCAGCTCCGCGAGTGTTGCGAGCAATTCGGGACGGTACTGCTCTTCCGGGTAGAAGAACGTCCAGCGCGGCGGCCGTTCGAAGTCGTCGCGGATCTCGCCAGCCACCCGCGGCCACGCGCTGCGCCACGTCGCCACGCGCTGCCGGGCCACGGCGTCGTCGGCGTCCGCCCACCGCGGTTCGTAGTGGTCGGCGAACATCAGCCACACCGTCACCGGCTGCGTGGGCATGAACCGGTGCGCGGCGTTACGGCGTCGCGCCGCGAGCCAGCCGGGAAGCCAGATCTGGGCGTTGCGGGGCAGCTTCATGCCGTCACCGGCTGGGCGCCGCGCGATGCGGCGAGCACCGCGGCGAGCTCGTCGCGGATCCGCGCCACCGCCACCTCGCGCGCCACCACCCGCCGCGCTGGGCGCGCACGCTCATCGGCCGCAGCGCCAGCCGGGCCGAGAGCGCGCCGCTCAAGGCGAACGCGTCGCCGGCGGGGACGGCGACGCTCGCCGGCTCGAGCAGGTCGGGCACGCTGCCCACCGCACTGGCCACGAACGGCGTGCCGCACGCCAGCGATTCGAGCAGCGCGTTCGGCATCCCCTCGGAGCGCGACGGCAGCACGAACAGGTCGGCGGCGCGGTACCAGTCCGGCAGCGCCGCGTGCGGCACCGGCCCGACGAATCGGATGCTGTCGCCGAGCGGCCGGGCGCGGCGTTCGAGCGCTGCGCGCTCGCCGCCTTCACCCACCAGCAGCAGCAGCGGCGCCGGTCGCTGGTCGCAGAGCTGCTGCCACGCATCCAGCAGCACGTCGAGGCCCTTGACCGGCTCCATCCGTCCCACCCAGAGCGCGATGCTCCGATCCGGTGGCAACCCGAGTCGTTGCCGCGCTTCGGCCGACGGCCCGGGAAAAAAGTGGGTCGTGTCGACGCCCCGCGCCACCGCCGTGACCGCGGCCGGGATCGATCCCCAGCCCGATGATCCGTTGGCGCAGCGGTTCGCCCACCGCGAGGATCCGGTCGGCGGCCTGCAGCGTTGCCACGATCACGCGGCGCCGCGCCGCATCGCGCGTCAGGATCCGGATGTCGCTCCCGCCCACCAGCAGCACCCCCGGCACGCGGAGCCGGCGGGCGGCCTCGAGGGCCACGGTGCCGTCGGGGTGGGTCCAGTATGCCCAACACCAGGTCGGGGCGGAATTCGGCGGCGACGCGGGCGATGGCCGGCAACACCGACCGGCGCATCCAGCGATGCTGCCGGGCGTGGCCCAGCCGCGGCGGATGGAACCAGATCGGGTAGGTGACGCCGGCTTCACGCGGGGCGGTGGCGGCGGCGAGGAGGTCGGTCCACGGCACCGGGGCGACGACCCGCGCGTCGTCGCCGGCCTGGCGCAGGCCGCTCACCAGTTCGCGATTGAACGTTCCCTTGTTGGGGCGCCGCGGCGTGGGGTAGACGGCGGTGACCAGCAGCAGGCGCATCGCTTACCGGACCGGTGCGTCACCCGGGAAGTGGCGCAGGCGCCGGCGCGGCATCCCGCCCGGCGCCGCCGCCGGCGGCGCGGGCACGGCGGCCGGTTCGGCCGCCTGCAGTGGCGAACCGAGGATCACCGCCCCGGCCAGTCCGAGCGCCATGTACATCAACGGGTAGTAGGCGTTGGAGAGGAACGTCCCCGTCATCAGCGCCGCCGCCATCATCGCGAGCATGTGACCTGCCAGATTCGCCTCTTCCCGCGCCCCGGCGACCCGCCCGGTGAGCGCCACGGCGAGCTTGCGATGGGCGCGCAGATTCTTGATCGAGCCACCAGCAGAGCATCACGAAGAGGGTGATGCCGGCGACGCCCAGTTCCATGCCGTACTGTACCCAAGTGCTGTGCGCCGCGCGTTCCTTCCCGTTCAGCATGCCGAAATAGGTGGGGTAATTGTCAATACCGTATCCCCACGGCCGCTTCAGCATCCAGACGAACCCCTGCTTCCAGAAGAACCAACGTCCTTCGTCGGTCAGGTTGTAGTCGTTACTGGAGAAGTCCGTGAACCGGCCCGCCGCGCCGATGCCGGTGGCCATCATCACGAAGATGCCGGCGCAACCCGCCAGCAGCGCGGCCGAGAGCCATCTTCGCCATCCTCGTGCACCAGCGCCGACCAGAACTACAGCCGCGGCGACGAAACCAAGTTCGGATCCACGGGACTGAGTCGGCACAACCGCCATGACCATCAAGACTGCTGCGCCACTCCAGAACACCCGACGTGGGAAGCTACCGACTGATAGCCACATCGCCAATGGGAACGTCACCGCCAGGATCGCGCCGAAATCATTGGAATCGAGCCCGTCGCCAACGGTTTGCAAGCGGCGCAACTCCGGGCGTTCGGCGATCACTTCCGGAGCGATTGGCACGCCGTCTTCATCGTACACCACGGCATTGGGGTCGTAGGTATGGACGACATCGATCGAAACGGCGGTCACACAGAGCACATAGATGGCGATGGCGAGACGCATGGTTCGCCGGTCGCGCAGGAAGAGGAGACAGGAGAGAAACACCCCAATACAAATGAAGTAACGGACGCGGATGAACCAGAACGATTCGCTGGGCCAAACCCCCAATTCAGCCGTCCCGATTGCGAGCAGTAACAGGAAAGTGACCAGCCGCAGCGCCTTCGACCGTTCCCAGATCATCTCCCAGGCGTTCGTGGGGATCGCCACCGCCAGCATCGCGAGGAAGATCAACATCAGGATCAGCGGCAGGTGGGGCACGTCGAAGGCGGCGAACACCTCCGGCAACCGGACCACGGCGTAGCCGAGGTACAGTCCCAGCAGCGGCGCGATGACCCGCTCGCCGGCCGAGGCGACCTGCAGCGAGAACCCGTCGAGGCGCCGGCGCGGCGGGACCTTCGCCGTGGCCTCGCGGACCGCGGAGACGATGTCGATCGGTTGGCCGGCGTCGAGCGTGGTCATTCCGGTTCCTTCACCAGGTCAGCAGTCGGGACGTTGTTCACCACCACACGCAATTTCCCCGCCGCGGTCAGCGGGATGTCGTCGACCACGTCGATCGTCACGCCCAGCTCGGGGCCGGCCGCCACGGCGATCTCGTTCCGGAGCCAGCGGTCGTTCGGCCGGGGTCCACTCCCGGGCCACGATCCGTACGGTAATCGCCTCGGGGACGTCCTGGACCACCTGGAACCGGCGCACCCCGGGGAGCTCCTTGAACATGTGGGGGAAGAACTCGCCCGGCAGCCGGTGGCCGTCCGGGGTGCTCAGCACGTCGAGCCGGCGGCCGGTGATCGAGTGGAGCCGGCCCAACCCCCGCCCGCAGCGGCAGTTCCCGCCGGTTTCCGCGATGGCGAGATCGCCGTTGGCGTAGCGGATGAACGGCATGCCGAAGTTGGTCAGGTCGGTGACCACCACGTTGCCTTCCTGCCCCGGGGCCACCGGCTGGCCGTGATCGTCGAGGATCTCGATCAGCTGGTTCTCGGCCGTCAGGTGGAGACCGTCGTGTTCGGGACATTCGGCGCCCAGCAGCATGAACTCCCGCGATCCGTAGGTCTCGAACACCGGCGCCTTGAAGACGCGCTCGATCGCTTCCCGCTGGAACCCGTGCAGCTTCTCGGCCCCGACCACCACCGCGGCCGGCGACCACGGCTGCCACCCCCGTGCCTCCAGCATCAGCGCAAATGCGTACAGTGCGCCGGTGTAGGCCACGATCACGTCGGGACGGGTGCGGGCCATTGAATCGAAGAAGTGGCGCAGCGTGCTCGTCGCTGAGCAGAAAGCAGCTTTCCACCGTGCGGCGGTAGAGCGCTTCGTAGACCAGTGCAGCTTCCATCTCGCGCCACGGCGCCGTCGACGCCGGACGCCGCGCCCCAGAGGTACCACTGCCGCGTGCCCGGCTCGGCGCCGGCCCAGCCGTAGCCGCGATGCCAGGCGCCCATGCGGCGCTCGTTGCTGTCAAGGTCGAGATCGAACGCCAGCGGCACGCCGCTCGAGCCGCCGGTCGACTTGTGGATCAACCGCACGCCGGGGGCGGTGGTCCGCATCGCCATGCGGTGCCGGCGGACCGTGTCGCGGTCGATCACCGGCCAGCGGCGGAAGTCGTCGGGCGAGTGCACCTGCCGGGCGTCGAGTCCACCGCTGCGCCAGGTGTCGGTGTACCAGGGGCACGTCGACTGGGCGTGCAGCAGCAGTTGGCGCAGGCGCTCGAACTGCAATCCGGCGAGCCGCTCCGCCGTCCACCACTGCGAGGCTTCGAGCTCCCGCCAGTAACGGAATGCCGGCCGGCGTTTGATGCCCGACTCGAAGCCGCGAATGATCCCGCGCCACGCGGTGACGTCCCAGCGGCGCGTCATGCGGCCCGCCGTCCGGCGTGTAGTGGCCGAGCAGGTCGCTATAGAGCGTTTCGTAACCGCGGACCATCGCGTCGAGCGAGAAATGCTCGCGCACCCGCTCGCGTCCCGCCACCCCCATCCCGGCGGCGCGCACCGGATCGGACGAGCACCGCCATCATGCCGTTCGCCAGCGCGATCGGATTGCGCGCCGGTACCAGCATGCCGGTGGCGTCGCCGGTGACGACCTCGCGATTGCCGCCGACATCGGTGGCCACCACCGGCAGCGACGCCGCCATCGCTTCGAGCAGCGTGATCGCGATCCCTTCGCTGGTCGACGACAGCACGAACAGGTCGGCGGCGTCGAGGAACGGCCGCACGTCGGGTGATAGCCGTGGAACGTGACGGCGTCCTGGAGGCCGAGCTGTGCGGCGAGTGTTCGAGGTCGAGCCGCAGCTCGCCGTCGCCGACGATGTCGAGCCGGAACGCCGGGTTGGCGTCGAGCACCAGCCGCGCGGCGCGCAACAACGTCGCCTGGTCCTTGACCTGGTTGAGGCGGGCGACGTGGACGGCGCGCCACCCGGCGCCGCGGGCCCGCGTGCCAGCGGCGGTCGCGGCCGCGACCCCGTTGTGGATGATGCGGATCCGGTGCCACGGCACGCCCTCGGTCTGGTGCGCCACCTCGGCCGCGTCGTGCGAGACGGCGATCACCACGTCGGTCATGCGATTCGCGATCCGCTCCAGCAGCAGGCCGCGGCCGCTGAGCGACTGGTTGCGGCCGTGCTTGGTATGCACCAGCACCGGCACGCCCGTGGCCACGCGCGACAGCGCCCCGTACTGGTGGGGACTGGGATTGTGCGTGTGCAGGATGGCGGGTCGGTGGCGGCGAAGATAGGCGCGCATCGCCCGCAGTGTCTGCACCGACCCGGCGCCGATCGGCGCCTCGAGCACGTCGACCGGCACGCCTTCGGCTTCGAACCGTGACGCCAACTCGCCGGCGGAATGGAGGCAGAGCACCCGCGGCGCGAAACGACTGCGGTCCGCCTGGCTCGCCAGCGACAGGATCACCATTTCCTGGCCGCCGATCGCCACGGAAAACACGCAGTGCACCACGCCCCACGGCGGGCCCGGAGTCATCATGGTCCGACGCGCCGGCAACGGTAGCCGACGTACGACCAGTGCCGGTCCCAATGCGTGGCCTGGCCGACGGCGTTGAGCAGACTGAGCACCACGTCGCCGGCGGTGCGCACACGGTCGAACGGCGGATCGTAGAATCCCGCCTCGGCCTCGGGGGCAAAACCGTTGGCGGCGAGGAACGCGCGGAAATCGTCACGCGTGGTGCCGCCCCAGTGCTGGCGGATGTTGCGACCCTTGAGCCGGCGCGCCGTCATCCACATCGATTCGGGATTCTGGATCATGATCACCAGCGTCCCGTCCGGGCGCAGGACCCGGTGACATTCGGCGAGATAGCCGGCGGGCGACGGCGCGAAGTGCAGCACCACGATCGAGTACACCACGTCAAAGGTCCGGGCCGCAAAGTCGAGACCGTCGGGACGGCACCGGGTGAACGCGATCGGCGCGAATTCGCGCGCCGCGAACTCCACCCGGGCGGGATCGACGTCGACGCCCACCACCCGCGAGAACTGCGGCGCCACGCGTGCCGCGAGATCTCCCCAGCCGGAACCATAATCGAGTGCCTCACCGGCGAGCCCGCGCGACAGCTCCAGCACCGTCTCGCTGCGGCGGCGCTGATGCCGGGTGGGTGGTGCGCCGCGCCGGAAATTCGGCGCCGGCATCGCGGCGGTGCTGGTCCATGGATCGCTCGTCACGCGACCGGTTGCTCCGCGCTGTCGAAGACCCGCACCGAGGCGTCGACCGGATCGGCGCGGAGCGCCGCCGGAATCGGGGGCCGGAAGAGCTTGACCATCACCCGCGACAGGATGTCGGCGGCGCGATGGGGCAGGAAACAGAACCGCGCCACGGCAAAGCCCCGCCGCCGGTATGCCCAGTTCTTCAGGAACTGCTCGTTGTAGAACCGCCAACCCCACCGCTTGGCGAAGAGCGCATGGCTCTGGTCGATCAGCTGGTCGGACCAGCGGAAGAAGAAGAAGCGGAGGTCGGCCAGCGTGGGCCGGCTGTGGATGTTGTCGAAGATCACTTCCGCGCGCGGCTCGCACCAGATCGGAATGCCCATCCGGTGGAGCTGGATGCCGATGTCGACGTGTTCCCGCACCACCATCGACGGAAAGTCGAGCTGGCGCAGCACCGCGGTCTCGGCGAAGAAGGTGTGCAATTCGAAGAAGTCGACCATCCACGGGCCGGCCGGCATCTCGTCCTTCGCGGCGCGCCGGAACGGCTTGTAGTCAAAGACGTATTCGGTGCCGCCCACGTTCACCCGGCGGAGTTCGGCGTGCGAGATGTGCACCCGCAACGGCAACCGGCGGCGATCGACGTCGAGCCCCTCGCGCTCGAAGGTGAGTGGCAGGATCACCCGCCGGCCTTCCTCCTTCGCGCTGCGCAGCATCGTCGTCATCCACCCCGGTGTCACGAAGGTGTCGTTGTCGACCCAGCAGGTGTAGGGCGTGGTGATGCCCTGCACGCAGCGGCGGAACGCCTCCATCGGGATGGTGTGCCCGCACGTCACCCACTCGAACGGGATGTCGCCGGCGATGCCCCGCAACGCTCGCTGCGTCCGGCGAGAGTAACCAAGGTCGAGCACGACCAGGCGAAACGGCTCCGGCGTATTCTCGATGATCGACCGGACGCACGCCTCGACGCTGCTGAAGCGATCGCGCGGCACGACGACGATGGTGACGACTTCCGGCATGGCTACCTCTCGACTCGCGTGTGAGGTTGATCGGTGACGGCGAAGGCGCCGGCGGGCTGCGATACCAGCGACCGGTACAACTGCAGGTGGCGATCCGCCGAACGGCGCGCATCGAAGCACTCCGCCACCCGCTCGATTCCCGCGGCGCCCATCCGCTGCCGTGTGGCCGGGCAGCGCAGCAGCTGGACGATGGCGGCCGCGAGCGCCTCGGTGTCGCCCGGCGGGACCAGGTGTCCGGTCGCCGTGTCCTGCACGGTGTCGAGCAGTCCGCCCACCGCCATCGCCGCCACCGGAAGACCCGTCGCCATGGCCTGGATGATCACCAGACCGAACGCTTCCGCCCGTGCCGCGTGGATGAACAGATCCGATGCCTGCATGATCCGCTCGATATCGGTCCGGAAGCCGAGCAGGGTGACGTGCGGGCCGAGTACACGCTGGGCGCGCTCGGTGATGAAAGTCACCTCACTCGGGCGACCGGTCCCCGCCAACAGGAGGTGCCACGGCTGGTCCGGCGCCAGCTGGCGCGCGCGGCTCGCGGCGTCGAGCGCCTTGTCCACGCCCTTCTCCCAACCGAAATGGCCCACCACCAGCCCGACCACGGTGTGCTGGTCGATGCCGAGTTCGGCCCGGACCGCCTGGCGCGTGGCGGCATCGGGGTGGAACCGGCCCCGGTCAGCGCCGAACGGAATGACGAGCACCCGATCGTCGCCGAGCAGCGTGTGTTGGAGGAAGTACCGGCGACGCTCGGTCGACCCGGTGATCACGCGGTCGATGAACGGCAGCGAAACGGCGTTACGGAAACGGTTGCGCAGCCCCACGGTCTCGACCGAGCTGGTGCGGTGAAAGGTCATCACGGCGCGGGTCGCCGGTCGCCGGACCCGCACCAGCGAAGCCGCCAGCTGGCTGGCCCCGTCGTGCGCGTGAATCACGTCGGCACGATGGATGCGGCAGAGTCCCGCGACGCGGGCCAGCTGCCAGACATGGGGGCGGGTCGAAATCGCCAGCCCGGCGGAGTAGTCGACCCGCGAGGCCACCTCGGGGCTCAACGCGGGCGTGTCGCGCAGCGACACCAGCCCGCACTCCGCACCCAGGAGCCGCAGCTGGTCGATCAGATTGAGGATGGCGTCCCGGCGGCCCCCGCGGGCGGTCGAGACTGTCAGGTGCAGGATTCGCATATAGCTTTGTGCTCAGCAAGAAACGAGGCAGTGTGCCGCGTTTCCCGACCGAGGGAACGTTTCTCTCTGGAACAAGGAATCACGATGACGACCCCAGGACAGACCGTGTCCTCCCGGGCCCAGTTGCTGGGTCCCGCCCTGACCGCCCTGCTGGTGGTCTTCGCCTTGTCGCCGTTCGCCGACGTAGTCGTGAGCCGGTGGCCGCTCGACCTGTCGCAGCCCCAGCTGCGGTTCCAGACGTTCGGGCTCTTCTATGCCGCGGGGCCGCAGGTGACGGTCGGCCTGGTGCTGCTCATGATCGTCGGCCTGATCAGCGGATACCGGCTGGTGGTGCGGGGCACCGGGATCGCCGGTATGGTGCTGGCGGCCTTCTACCTGGTCGTCTTTCCGTTCTTCGGCCTCGACTTCCTGCAGGTGCTCCGGCTCGTGGCGCAGACCAACAAGCGCATGTTCGAACTCAGTGTGGTGAAGACGACCGGCGTCGTGCTGGTGCTGATCGTGTTGTGGGCCTGGGCGGGGATCACGGCGCTCAAGGTCACCGGGCGTCCAGCGACCTCGAGCCGGCAGCGTGAGAAGGGCGATGGCCTGATCGTCGCGCAGGACGCGCATTAGGCGGCTCCGCCGCCGTCGTCGGCGGGGGTGGTTTCGCGCGAGCGCAGGATCCGCGCGGGGATCCCGCCGACGGTAGCGCCCGCGGGCACGTCGTCGAGCACCACGGCGTTTGCGCCGACGCGGACATTGTCGCCCAGCGTGACGCTGCCGATGATCCTGGCACCCGCTCCGACGAACACGTTGTTGCCCAGCACCGGTGACTGGCGCTTTTCGGCGCCGATCGTCACCTGATGCTCCAGCCGGATGTTGCGTCCGCCACGCACCGTCCCGTTGATCACGATCCCCTGCGAGTGGATCAGCACGAAGCCCGGGCCGAATTCGGCACCGCGGCCGATGATGCATTGGCCGAAGACGGCGTTGAGCTTGTTCCAGAACATCGCCAGCGGCGCCAGGTGGTGGCGGTGCGACCACTGCATCGCCCGGTAGCACGCCATCGCGAACGTGCCGTCGGTACACAGGGTCTTGACGATGGTACGGGCGCGGGTATCGCCGTAGCACCACTCCGCCTTGCATCGCACGTCTTCGAAGAAGATCATCGGGGCCTCGCGGTGACCTGATCGAGGAGCTGCGCCAGCTGGCCGGCGAGCGCCCGCCGCTCGTAGCGGGCGATGGCCGCCGCGGGCGCGACGCCGGAACTGCCGGGACCAGGTTGCGAAAGGTGTTGCGACAACCATGCCGCGATGCCGGCGGTGTCGCCGGGAAGGTGATGTGCGCCCGGTTGCACGGCGTCGACCAGTGCCGCCGCCTCTCCCGGCGGTGTCACAGCCAGCATCGGACGGGCGGCGGCGAAATACTCGAAGAGCTTGGCCGGCACCACCCGCTCGACGCCGGGGAGGTCGCTGAGCAGCAGCAACAACGCGTCCGCCGAGCGCATGGTGGCGATCGCGGTGGCGTGGTCGCTGTACGGCACGTCGGTCAGCACACAACCGGCACGGCCGATCCGTTCCAGCTGCTGCTGCTGTTCCGGTGTCTTGCGGCCCAGCGCCAGCAGTTCGAGTCGCGCCAGCGGCGCGGTGCCGGAGGCGGCGAGACGCTCGATCGCGTCGGCCACCGGGGCGATCGACGTCAGGTTCCACAGCGTCCCGGCATAGACCAGCCGGAAGGTTCCCGGTCGTGGCGGCACGGCGCGGTCCGTGGTCGCGGCCGCGAAATCGCCCGCGTCCCAGCCGTTGTAGATGGTCAGTGACGCCGGCTCGGCACCGGCTTCGGCGGCTCGCGCCACGAGACGGCTCGTACTCGCTGCGGTGGTGGCCACGATGGCCGCGGCCTGTCGCAGCACGGCGCGCTGCATTCGCCGCTGCACGGCGCGTGCGGCGCGGTCGTGGGCGGCGTTCTCCCAATACTCCTGGCTCAGATCCCATTCGTCGCGGAAGTCGCATAGCAGCGGCAGGCCGCTCGCCAGTGCCAGGCGGCGTCCCACGAGCAGATTGGTGTATGACGGCGCGGTGGCGAGAATCGCGTCGTGGGGCAGGCGTCGCAGCAGGCGGAGGCCGTGGCGCACCGCCGCCGGGTACCAGAGGATCTGCGCGTCGGGTTGCAGCAGCAGCCGGGCCACCCGGCGGGCGGCGCGCCGCACGGCGCTGCTGCCCCCGCGGCTCGGTGTTGCGCCCGATGCCTTCGCCGCGTACGACGGTTCCCACGTGCGCGCCCGTTCGATCACCAGGTCGGCGGGAAGTTCGGTCAGGAGTGATTCGTCGCGCAGCGGTACGGACGGGTTGGCCGCCTGCAGCACCGACACGTCCCAGCCGAATTCGGGGAGATAGCGCGCGAACTTCGCGACGCGTTGTACGCCGGCGCCCCCGACGGGCGGGAAGTGGTAGCTCACCACCAGCACGCGCCGGCGACGCGTCATGCCGGCAGCCAGCTGTCGAGCGAGACGGCCTGCAGCTCCGCGTCCGTGATCCGGGTGGCGAGCGCCGGAAGTGCGTCGAGACAGAACGGCCTGACGTCATGCATGAGCACGACCTCGCCGGCCGTGAGCGATGCGTTCCCCGCCCAGGTCACCAGCGGTGCGGCGGTGGTCATCGCGTAGTCCTTCGGGTCCGACGACCAGAGCACCACGCGTTGCCCGGCGGCGAGCAGCCGCACCAGCTTGGCGGTGGTGAGCTGGCCCTTGGGCGGACGGAAACGGTCGGTGGTGGCGACCCCCAGCGAGTGGAGCAAGGCGACGCAGCGCCGTACTTCGTCCAGTAGCGTGGCAGCAGGTGTCTCCGAAGGCTCGGTGTGCGCCCACGAATGGTGCCCCACGGCATGACCGTCCTGCACCATGCGCCGTACCAGTTCCGGATGCTGTTCGGCCTCGCGGCCAATGACGAAGAACGTGGCGCGGAGGTGCAATCGGGCCAGGAGATCGAGCAGGCGGGGGGTGATCTCGGGATCGGACCGTCGTCGAACGTCAGTGCCACCGCGGCGCTCAACTGCCGGGCCGCGGACCAGGAAACGGGAGCGCGGCAACCCGGCCGCAAGCGTGCGACGCAACAGCTGGCGGAGTGCGCTCACGGCCGGGGCGTCAGGCTACAATGTCGGCAGGACTCGGTAGACGTCGTCTACCAACCCCGGTGCGATGCGGCCGGCCAGGGAATCGGCCGCGGCGACATTCTGGTTCGCCACCGGCACCACGATGCGGACCAGTGCCTCTTCGGTGCGCCCGCGGAGTACGGCGTCGCGGAACAGGTCCCACGTCACCCGCGTCTCGTTATGCGCGACTCGTCCCCGTCCCTGGTACCAGTAGTAGACCACCGACGAGGCGCTGCCGAGGACGATCAGGTAGCGGTTGACGACGACCGGGCCCGAAGCGGCATCGACCGTGACCGTGCCCGACTGCACCGGTTCCCATCCCTGTGACGGGAGGCAGTTCTTCGGCGAGTGGATTGTCTTGCCTTCGTGCTGCTCGTCGTAATAGCCGACATAAATGTTGAAATCGGGGCCGCCGGGGAGCTGATAGTCCCGGTTGATGAACGTGTCCATGCCGGCGACCCGCTGCACCGTCGGAGTCGATCGGTTCGTCGAGCGCCCTTGATGCCGAACAGCGCCGGCGCCACCGTGGTGATCGGCGCACGGAGCTCGACCCTGGTCGATCGCCGTGTCACCAGCGTCTGGTCCACCAGGCAGGCACAGAGGAGAATGCCGGTCGGCACCCACGGATGCCAATCACGCATGCGCCGCTCGCCACCGAAGGAAGCCGCGTTCTCCCATACCCACCAGCGCGCAGGTCATGCCCAGCGCCGCAAACGACACCAGGAAGAGCCCCCACCCTTCGCTCTCGTGCATGAAGCCCTGGCCCAGGGCGGGGCTCACGAAGTAGACCAGGAAGGCGGTGAGGAACACCCGGATGCCGTTGACGACGATCGCGACCGGAATGGAGATGATCACCAGCAGCAACCGTGCGGGCACCGTGCCGAGGTACATCCCGCCCATCATGACGGCAAGCGCCAACAGCGCCGTGACCGATCGCAGGCCGCTACACGCTTCGGCCACGAACAGCCGCGACCCGGGGATGTCGATCACGTTGCCGCTGGTGCGCACCGGAATGTGGCGCCAACGGATCAACGCGGCACCCATGTGCGACGCCACCGACTGGAGCGGCGGTGTGACCGAATTGGTGAAGATGATCGGCACCGGCAGCGCCATGAACAGCAAGCGTCAGCGGCAGCCACCAGTGGCGCACCTGCGGCCAGCCGCGGATGAACAGGATGAGCGCCACGAGGGCCAGCCACATCGACACGCGTAGTGAATAGAACTCCACGGCGAGTGAGCTGACGGCGCGAAGCACCATCGAGAACCCCAGCAGCCAGGTGCCCCACGCGAAGTCGGGCCGGCTGTCGTGCCGACAGTCCTTCGCGCCAGGCCAGCCAGAATGCCACCGGCGCCAGCAGCAGACCGTAGCCGTTGTTGCCGGGGTCGGTTATCCAATCCTCGAACAGCCCGATGGCGGGGTGGACGAACAGCCAGATGAACGCCAGCGCCCCCAACGCCACCGGCAGCCACGCCGTCAGCGGGCGCGTGGTGGCGAAGGCGGGGATGGCGAACCGGCGCGACGCGGCAGGCGGTTGCGCTACCATCCGCCCTTCCGGAACAGCATCACCGGAATCGTCTTGAGCATGATCTTGATGTCTTCCCAGACGCTGCGGTGCGCGATGTACTCGAGGTCATGCGCCACCTTGCGTCGGACGTCTTCGACCGTGGTGTCATACTGCAGGTTCACCTGGGCATGGCCGGTAATGCCGGGACGGACGCGCTGGCGCTTGGGGTATTCCGGGATCTGTTCCCGCAGTTCGGCGAACAGCTCGGGACGCTCGGGGCGCGGGCCCACCAGGTTCATGTCGCCGCGAATGACGTTCCACAACTGTGGCAACTCGTCGAGCCGGCAGCTGCGCAGGAAGCCGCCCACCACGGTGACGCGATGGTCGCCGGAGGTGGCCCAAACCGCGCGGCCGTGATGTTCTGCGTCGGTCCGCATGGTGCGGAATTTCACGATCGTGAAGGGGCGGCCGCCGATGTCTCGCCGGCGTCGCCGTTCGTCAGCGGACCGGCGCCGCCGCGCATCCATCCCGACGCGAGTCTGCGTATAGAACACCGGCCCGCGCGATGTCAGCTTGATCGCCAGCGCGATCAGCGGCCAGAGCGGCAGCGACACCAGCAGCACGATCGACGCGGCAAGGACGTTGAGCAGCCGGATCAGCCGTTCGTCGTGCATCGATCGAGTGGCTGCGAGCCGAGGCTTCCGCCGCAGCGTCGGGCGTTGCCCTGGAGCTCAGTCGGGTTTCGGGGGCGTCAACCATCGAAGAGGGATACCGGATAGCTCATGGCAGATTAGAAGACACGCGTAATGATCCACACCATCGATGCCGACCGCGCTGATGCCGCCGAGAATGCGGAGCGCCGTGCCGCCGGCGGGCTTCGAGGCCACGTAGATCTCGTCCCCCGCCTCAACGTTCAACTCATCGAGCGTGGCACCGTCGCGGATCGCGGCCGCGAACTCGGGCCCGTCGACCACCACACGGCCAGCGCGCCGGATCTGCGATTTCTCGAGCCGCGCGTCGTTGGCCGGACGGCCGCCGTCGTGCTGGATGGCGTCGCTCAGCAGCGCCGTCGCCGACTCGTTGTAGAACCCGGGCGCGCCGATGGCACCGTGCATCCAGACGCGGATGCCGGAGGCGACTTGCACAACCGGGTTGCGGACGTAGTGCTTCAGCTGCTCGGTCAGATAGTCCTGCAGCTCCGACCGCAGCACGCCCTTGACGGAGATCTCCGCGCCACCCGGGATCACGATGGTGCGCCGGATCGTCACCGGGTAGGCGCCGTTGAGTTCGCTGTCGCCGGTCACCTGCATGGCGATCACGTCGCCGGTATGCAGGTCGCCGTCGGCCAGCCGTTCCTTGATTGCGTCGGCCTCGGCCTGCTTGGCGCCGCGCAGGGCCTGGCTGTACCCCGGAGACTGGAGCAGTTGCTCCAGCGTGTCGAGCGTGGAGCGGAGCTCGGCCCGGGTAACGGTGGCCCGCTGGGCGTTGGCGAGCATGCTCGCCGGGTCGGATGCGGCCGAAGGTGCTTGTGGCACCTGAGGATCCTGGGCACCCACCCGGAGGACCCCCACCACCATCGCGACCGCAAGAATGGACCGAATCCGCACGCAGTGATCCTCTGAAATGGGTCGAAACGATACCGCCCCTATGACAAGCACAAGTCGTGCTCATTCCCCGTTCCGCGGAAAATGGCGCCGAGACGGGTCCTTTTGCATCCATGCAGCAAATCCGGCTTCTGAGTGTTGCATCGATGGCGCGGCACTGTCGCGTAAATGCAACAGAATGACGAATCTCAGCGACGCACGACCGCTACGTGATAGTGGCTTCGTCAGTTGCAGGATCGAGGCTGATTCGATGCCAACCAGAATCGCGGCAGAAACATTGCGGCAAAAGGGATCGAGAAGCCGGATCTCCGACGCACACGATCAGGCGTTATCATAGATAAGTCTTTTGGTATCAGGCGCTTATCCATGTTCGCCCGCTCTCCGGTCGTAACGGCTCCATCCGATGGAGACGTGGCGTGACATCCCACAGTTGTAGTGACGATGCAACAGGCACGTTGGCATTGATCTACCGGAATCGAGGAATTGTACCCCGATGACTCAACCGCAGACCGGCCAGGAGGCCAGCCCGCTGGTACTCATCGCCAACGACCACGAATGGACCGCTCGCGCTGTCGAGAGCATCCTCGTGGCCGATGGCTTCCGGGTGCTCCGCACGCACACCGCGGGAGAGACCCTGCAAGTTGCCGGTGCGGTCAATCCCGATCTGGTCATCCTCGATCATCAACTGCCGGATTATTCCGGTGTCGAGGTCTGTCGCCGGCTGCGGGCCGATCCTCGCTTCGGTCCGGCGCTTCCGGTGATCATCACCACGGCGGGTCCTTCCGGTCGGCCCCAACGGCTGGCCGCGTACGAAGCGGGGGCATGGGAGTTCTACGGCCAGCCGCTCGACGCCGAGGCGCTGTTGCACAAGTTGCGCGTATACAACGCTTCGTATCGGGAGTTGCGGCGCCTGCGCCGCGCGGCGTTGGTCGACAGCGACACCGGACTCTACAGTCGCATCGGCCTGGTGCGGCGGGCCAACGAACTCCTGGGCGAGGCGCGCCGTGGCGGGCGGGCGATGGCCTGCGTGCAGTGGTCGATCGCTCCGACCGCCGTGGCCAATCACCTCGAGCAGCTCGCCGCAGCGTTCCGCGAGCACGGCCGCTCGGCTGACGCGCACGGTCGGCTGGGGGACGCGGAATTCGCCGTTGTCGCCCCCGACACCGGTACCCAGGGCGCCGATCGCCTGGCCGAGCGCATCCGGTACCAACTGGCGCAGGCGGTCGAGGGTGGCATTGACGCGATCCGCACTGCCATTGTCGCCGTGGAAGACCCCTCGCTGCTCCCTGCCGACGGTGAGCAGCTGCTGGAGCGGCTGGTGCCGGCGCTGGCGGCGTGAATCGAGAGGTCGGGGGTCGACCCTCGACCTGGCGTCGACCCTCGGCCTGGCAACAATCCACCGATCGCTATTCCTCACCCGGCGCCGTCGCCGGTGTGCCGCGCCCCAGTACCGCTGGGAGTTTGCCGGTGTTCTCGTCTTCGTCCACGGCGCCGTACCCGTAGCTGTACGAGTAGTACTTGTAGTCATTCATCGTGGCACGGACGTCGTTGAGCACCGCGCCGATGAGGCGGATCGGCAGCTGATCGACGATCTGCAGCTTGGTTTCGGCGAGATCGCGTTCGGTGGCACCGGCGCGCACTACCAGCATCAGGTTGCCGGTGAGCGTGCCGAGCACGAACGGATCGATGCCGGCGCCGAGCGGCGGCGAGTCGATCACGATCACCTCGTACGAATTGCGGAGATTCGCAAGGAGATCGCGCATCGCCGGCGAGCCCAGCAATTCCGGCGCGTTCCGCTTGCGGCTGCCGGCGGTGATGATGCGGAGGTTGGGGTGCGACGTATTGCGCACCAGCTCGGCGAACGGCAATTCGCCGCTGAGATGATCGAGCAGGCCGGGGCGGCGCTCCACGCCGAACGTGCGGTGCAGTTCGCCGCGGCGGGTGTCGCCGTCGATCAGCAGCGTCTTGTAGCCGGCCTCGGCGAATGACAGCGCCAGGTTCGACGCCACCAGCGACTTGCCGTCACCGGGCGACGGACTCGACACGGTCATGACCGCCGGCCCGTCACCCACGGTGTGCGCCAGGTTGAGTCGCACCGTTCGGAACGCCTCGATGACCTGGGCCGCTTCTTCCGGCGTCGGCGTTTCGCCTTTG
Organism: uncultured Gemmatimonadales bacterium; assembly: GCA_963697065.1. GTDB lineage: Bacteria > Gemmatimonadota > Gemmatimonadetes > Gemmatimonadales > GWC2-71-9 > Palsa-1233. The sequence continues at coordinate 139,095 of CAVOMQ010000001.1, read as the reverse complement.
GCGCGCCGGATTTCCGGGATGACGCCAAGGATGGTCAGGCCGAGGCCGCCGGTGATCTGGTCGGCGTAGCGCACCCGCTTGTCGGTGATGTCGAACAGCAGCGCCAGCGCCAAACCGATGCCCAGTCCGCCGATCGCGCCCATGGCGATGAACACCACCTTGCGGTTCTTGCTCGGTTCGAGCGGGGCGATGGCGGGATCGAGGACGCTCACGTCGGGCGTGGCGGTCGCCTCGATCATCCGCGCCTGCGCGGCCTTGTCGGTCAACATCTTGACGATGTCTTCGTCGGTGCCGCGATTGAACATCAGCGAGTCTTCGGTGATCGACCGGCCCGGGATCTGCTCCAGTTCGGTCCCGCTGGCGGCGATGTTCGCATTGAGCGTCGCGATGTCGGTGTCGAGCCGCGACAGCACCACCCGCGCGTAGCTCGGGATGATCCTGGTGCGGTCGTCCGAGATCAGCTGCAGCTCGGTCTTGTTGCGGTAGTAATCGTCGGTGAACTGCGTGCGCAGCTGCCGCAACACTTCCTCGTGCGACTGCAGGTCCTTGATTACCGACATCAGATCCGGTGATTTCTGGACCGTCGGAATCTGGGTGAGCAGATCGACCACCAGTGCGCCCGAGTCGGACTGCGTAATGGCTTCGGCGAGATCCCGCCGATCCTGCTGTTTGGCGGTCAGCTCGTTCTTCATCTGGAAGTACGCCGCTTCGGCCGACGGGGTGGTCTGCTGCAGTCCCGGCGCGACCGGCAGCTCTTCGCGCGGCTTGGTGATGGTGGCGACCTTGAACTTCTCGAGCTTGTGGATGTCGTCCTGCAGCCGGAGCTTCGCCGTCGTCAGCTGCGAATCGAGGATCTGGGAATTGAGCGTCAGCTGTCGCTTCTTCTGATCGCCTTCGACCTGCACGAAACGCTGCATGATGTCGTTGAGCGTCTCGGCTGTGCTTTCGCCGTCGCGTCCATCGAGGGTCAGCCCCATGAACCGCGGCGCCAGCCGGTCCAGGCTCACATGCAGGCGGCTGAGGACGTCGTCGGCCGCTTCGCGCGGCGTGATCACCTTGAACGACAGGGTCTGCCCGAACCACCGGTGATCGACGATCGGCACCCAAAGGAAATCGAAGGTGCGGAAGCCGACGCTGTCACCCAACACCCCCGACTCCTTGAGGCCGGTGGTGGTGTTGTCGAGCTCGTACGTCGTTCCATCGCGCGAGATCTTCAAGTCGAAGTCGCCGTGGGAAGCCTGCGGCCCGAGGGCGAAGTTGTTGAACAGCACCGCGGCCGGTCCGAACGGCCCCGGAGGGGGCGGCGGATCGCCGACGTGGGTCGGCCCGATGATATAAAGCTTCCGCTGCTCGGCGACCGCCTGGATCACCACGTACTTCTTGATGAGGTCCGACCACTGATTGGCGGCGTAGAGCGGTGCCCCCTGCAGCGCGCTGGAGGAATTGGTCGTCGGATCCGGTAGCGCCAGCGAGGAGTTCACCTCGAACGTGGCGGGACGGAGCCGCGATACCAGATACCCGGCCCCGAGGCCGACCAGCGCAAGGAGCAGCACGAGCCACTTGAATCGCCGCAAGGCGCTCAGATAGCGGCCGATGGGCGACAGACGGGGACCGGCACCAGTCGGCGCCGCGGTGGCGCCGAAACCCGGCGGGTTCGCGGGGAGGTTGCCCGGCAGATGGGCGAGATCCGTCGTCATAGATCCTGGGGTTCCGATGGGTGACCGATGGTTTCTGGTTTGCATGCTGTGGGATCCACTCTGCAAGGCCGATACCGCAATCCGCCGCCGCCAGGCGACAATAATGGGTCGTGATTGTTGCAATGATGCCACAGTTGCTGCGGCCTGTATGATACATCTGCGCTGCACGGGCAACGATTCCGCGGTATAATAGGCGCCATTCGATGGACGAGTACCACAGTCACGGCACGGTTTTCGCCAGATGGGGTGGTGGGCGTATCCCACGCTCGCCCTTGGAGGAATTCACTGATGACTGCCGTATCCGGAGCCGGTCCGAGTGCCGCTTCCCCGGAGTCGCCTGCCAGCCGCGACGTGCTGTCCCTGCCGGCGGATATCAAGGCCTCGATCCGGATCCTGATCGTCGACGACGAGCGGACGCTGCGGGAGAGCTGTGCCTCGGTCCTCCGTGGCGAGGGATACAGTGTCACGCTGGCCGGGCGGGGTGAGGAAGCGCTGGAAATGGTCCGCCGGCGGCAGTTCGATCTGGTGCTGGTGGATCTGTTCATGTCGCAGGTGCCGGGTCTCGAGATCCTCAACGCCGCGCTCGAAGCGAACCGGGATTGCCTGGTGGTGGTGATGACCGGCAACCCGAGTGTCACCTCCAGCATCGAGGCGCTCCGGATGGGGGCGTGGGACTATCTCCCCAAGCCGTTCTCGGCCACCCATCTGCAGGTCCTGATCGGGCGGGCGTCGCATGCCATCCTGAAGGGGCGCGAAGCCGCGGACCTGCGGCTGCAGGTGATGCGGCAGCACTCCCAGTCGGACACGCACGCGCTGATCGGCATTTCGCCCCTGTTCCGGAAGGCGGTCGAGCTGGCGCGCAAGGTGGCGCCGACCGACGCGTCGGTATTCATCAGCGGCGAGAGCGGTACCGGCAAGGAGATCATCGCGCAGTTCATCCATCACCATTCGCGTCGGGCCAAGAAGCCGCTGGTGCCGATCAACTGCGCTGCGCTTCCCGAGCCGCTGCTCGAATCGGAAATGTTCGGCCACAAGAAGGGGGCGTTCACCGGTGCCGACCGTGACAAACCGGGGCTGCTGGAAACCGCCAACGGCGGGACGCTCTTTCTCGATGAATTGACCGAGATGTCGTTGCCGCTGCAGGCCAAGCTGCTGCGCGTGGTGCAGGACGGCGTGGTCCGCCGCGTCGGCGCCGAGACGGCCGGCGACCCGGTCGACGTGCGGTTCATTTCCGCCACCAACCGCGACCCGCAGGAAGCGGTGGAACGCGGCGTGCTGCGCGGCGATCTGTTCTACCGGCTGCGGGTCGTGCCGATCGTGCTGCCGCCGTTGCGCCAGCGGGTGGAGGACATTCCGCTGCTCGCCAATCACTTCCTGGGGATGTTCTGGCACCGGCACCGGCAGATGCCGGATCGGGCGCCGCGATGGACCGAGGAGAGCATCGAATTCCTGCGCACCCGGCCGTGGCGCGGCAACGTGCGCGAATTGCAGAACGTCATCGAGCACGTGGCGGTGCTGGCCGAACCTGATCAGCAGATCGCCCCGAGCGACATCCCGCTCTACGACGACGCCGAAGCGAGCGCGGAGCGCCTTCCCACCGCGCAACTCGACGGCCCGTTCCACGACGTCAAGGACCGGGTGGTGGCGCAGTTCGAGCGGGATTATCTCACCCGCCTGGTGGCACGGGCGTCGGGGAACATGTCCAAAGCAGCGCGCCAGGCCAACATCGATCGCACGACGCTGTACCGGTTGATGGAAAAACACGGCCTGCAGCGCGACGAACGTGGCCAGTAAGCTCGCGCTGACCACCGGCGCGAGGCGCCATCTCGACGAGGCCGCGGAGCGGCTGGTCGAGAACTGGCGTTCGTTCTCCGAAGACGCCATCTCGCAGACCGAAGTCGCGGCGGGCATCGCCGAAGTGGTGGCCCGGGTGCTCGAAGCGGCCGACGGCGCCGAATTCGAGGACCGTGACATCGCGTCGCCGTTGACGCGGCGGATCGTCACGCTGCTGCGGCGCGAAGTGCTCGAGGCATGCGACGAGGGGTCGCCGGAATGGGTCCCGCTGGTCAAGGCGATCGAGCGCGTCGCATTGTCGCAGGAAGCGCGCTGGTCGGAGCGGTTCCAGGACCGGATGACCGGGCCGACCGGCCTCGACCTGATCGTCGAGGTCGCCCACGACCTCCGTTCGCCGCTGACCTCGATTCTCTTCCTCGCCGAAACGATGCTCCACGGCCGCAGCGGCCCGCTGTCGCCGCTCCAGGAGCGGCAACTCGGCCTGGTCTACTCCGCCGCCTTCGGGCTCAACGCCGTGGCCAGTGACGTCATCGAGCTGGTGCGCGGCGGCGACCGCCTGGTGGGACGCGACACGCAGCCGTTCTCGGTGGGCGAAGTGCTCGAATCGGTGCGCGACATCGTGCTGCCGATTGCGGAAGAGAAGGGGCTGGAGCTGCGATTCGAGGGCCCCGCTTCCGATCACCGCATGGGGCACCCCGGCGCGCTCAATCGCATTCTGCTGAACCTCACCACCAATGCGCTCAAGTTCACCGCGGACGGCTTTGTCGAGGTGAAGGTGGTGGACCAGGATGGCGACGTGGTGGAGTGCTCGGTCCGCGACACCGGTCGCGGCATCCCGGCGGCGGCGATGCCGACGCTTTTCGAACCGTTCCGGCGCCGCCAGCAACCGGGCGACTATGCGTTCTCCGGTTCGGGCCTCGGGCTCTCGATTTGCCGCAAGCTGGTCGAGGCGATGGGGTCGGAACTGACGGTCGAAACGGTGCAGGGTGAAGGAACCCGTTTCGCGTTCCGCCTGCAGCTGCAGGTCGCTGACGCCAGCGCGCTGATCGGCTGAACCGGTCGCGGCCGCGTGCGCAGATACCTCACGGCGGCCGCCGAAATCGTTCCGCTTACGTGGCGGGTGAAGCGGGAACACGGCGTGCCGATGGTGCGCCAGGCCCGCGACCTCGCGCTGCTCCGCCTCACCACCGGCATGAGCCGTCACGAATTCTATGGCTACCGCCTGTGGCGGCGCGACTTGTCGCTCCGGCAGCGGCTCGAGTTCGCGTCGAATCTCGAGCATTGGCCGTATGAGTGCCGCTTCAACGACGTGCAGTGGCACTGGCTGGTGGTCCGGAAAGGTGAATGCGTCCGGCGGCTGGCGGCGGCGGGCATTGCCGTGCCGCGGCTGCTGGCGACCGTCGGTCCCGTGCCGGACCCCGCGGAAACAGGGGTGCCGCATCTCGACTCGCCGGCGGCGCTCGCCGATTTCGCCACCGCGCAGCGGGGCGACTGGTGGGTGCTGAAGCCGGACGACGCCGGCCAGGGTGACGATGTCGTGCTCGCGGTCCATGCCGATCGCGCGGGTATCATGGGTATCGACCGGGAAGGCCGCTCCTGGGTCGAACTCTGGCATGCCATCGTGCGGCGCGCCGGACCGGCGTGGCGGATGGAGGCGCATGTCGCGGCGCATCCGGCGATGCCGCAACTGCGCCCAGGACCGACGCCGACGATTCGCGTGCTGACGCTCATCGTCGGCGGCCGTGCGGTGACTCACGCTGCGACGCTGAAGATTCCATTGAGACCGATCGCCGTCGACAACTTCTGCCGGGGACACCTTGGTGCCCCGGTCGATCCCGACACCGGAATGGTCGGTGTCGCGGTGACGAACGTGGACCCGACGCCGCGGCACCGGCATCCGGCGACCGGCGAGGCGATCGCGGGGATCGTTGTCCCCGGATGGCAGCGGGTGGTGTCGACGGCGCACGAAGCCGCGCGGGCGCTCTCTCCTCTCGGCGCGGTGGCATGGGACATCGCCGTCATGCCGGACGGCACGCCGGTCGTCCTCGAAGGCAACGTGACCTGGGCACAGGAAATCGTGCAGGTGCCGCAGGACCGGGGATTGATCCGTGACGCGATGATCGAAGGCCTCGCCGAGCGGGGAGACGCCGGCGTGCTGCAGCGCCGGTGGAAACGAACCGGTGATGCCGTCTGGCGCGGGCCCACACGATCCGCCGGGCGTCAGCCGGAGCTGGCCCACCATGGGTAGCGCCTGGGGGACAGTGATCGAGGGTTCGCGCCAATTGTGGCGGACCCGGCGGGAGCACGATGCCCCGGTCGGTGCCCAGTTGGCGGAATTGCTGTTGTTTCGCCGCGTGTCCCGAATGAGTCGTTCGGAGTTCTATCTCTATCGTCTGTGGCGCGCCGGTGTCCCGCTGGCGGACCGCCTGACCTTCACATCACTTCGCGAGCGCCTGATCACGGACCCGCGGCTCAATCCGCTGCCGTGGCGTGCCGTGTGCGCCTCGAAGACGGCCGGCGCCGCCCTGTTGCGAGGCGCGGGATTGAACGTTCCCGAGTGCCTGGGGATGATCGGCGCCGGGCCGCTGCCGGATTGCGGCGGCGCGCCGGCGATCCGGTCGGCAGCAGACCTTGCGTCGGTTGCGAAAGATGCGGGACCCGCCGGATTGATCGTCAAACCCGACGACGGCATGCAGGGGCGGAGCGTCATCTCGATCGCCTGGACCGGGAGTCGGGAGGTGGTCGACGTGGCGGGAACGGTCCACGATATCGACCAGCTCTGGGAAGAATTGCGGCGACCGCCCGCGCGCATGTGGCGGCTCGAGCGCCGTGTCATGGCGCATCCCGCTCTGGCGCGAATGAGTGCCGGCGGGACACCGACCTTGCGGATGTTGGCGCTCTTCGTTCACGGCACGCCGTTCATGCATGCTGTGACACTCCGCCTGCCGTGCCGGGGTTCGGCGGTCGACAACTTCAGCGCGGGCAACTACGCGGCGCCGGTCGATCCGGCGACCGGACGCATCGGTCCCGCGGTGCGGCGCGACTTCGACGGCGTGTTCGAGAAGCACCCTGATACGGGTGCGACGGTCGCGGGCCTCACGCTCCCCGGCTGGCCGGCCGCGCGGGACGCGATCGTCGAGGCCATGCCGCGCCTGACGCCGTTGTCCGCCCTGGGCTGGGACGTCGCACTCACGGATAACGGACCGGTCGTGCTCGAGATCAACGACTACTGGGGCGCCTACGCGGTGCAGCGCCCACACGACCGTGGCATTCTCTTCGGTGCCCTGATCGAGCTGCTGGAAGAAGCGGGTGGTGCCGGGATTCTCGCGCGGCGTGAACGGCTGATGCCCGGGTGGACCGCCCGGGCACGGTCTCGTGCGGGATACCCGGGGTAGCGGCGCCGGCGATGTACGATCCGCTGCGGATGCTGCGGCAGACGTGGAACCAATCGCGACACGCGCGCGAACTGAGCGGCGTGCCGGTGCGCCACCAGCTCGCCGAGGCGCTCGCGCTGCGCCCGATCACCGGGCTGAGCCGGGCCGAGTACTACCTCTACCGACTTTGGCGGCGCGAACGTTCGCCGGCCGAGCGCCTGCAATACCTGTCCCTGCGGGAGCGGCGGATGTCGGAGTTCCTGCGCAATCCCGAGGTGATCACGGGACAGCACCGAATCGGGGGCAAGACGGCAGGCAGCCGACGGATTGCCGCCACGGGTGTTGGCGTTCCCGAGCACCTCGCCGAGATCGGTCACGAGCCGGATGGAACTCCGCTCGATGTCCCGCTGCTCACCACCCGGGAGGCCTTCCGCGATTTTCTCGATGATGCGCCGGCCGACGGGCTGGTGATCAAGCCGGAGCACGGCTATGGCGGTCAGGGCATCAGGATCGTCGTCGCCGCCTCGCGTTCGGAACTGGTGATGGCCAGCGGCGAACACGTCGCCGTCGACGACGTGTGGAGGAGCCTGTCGGCGGACCGCCGGCCCTGGCGCGTCGAACGCCGCGTGCTGGCACATCAGGTCGTGGCGGGCTGGCGCCCCGGGGCCACGCCCACTGTGCGCGTCACCACCGCAGTCGTCGGTGGCGCCGTGCATGTGCACGCCGTGATGGTCAAGGTCAACCGCAACCCGAGCGGCGTCGACAACTTCCAGGCCGGCAATCTCGCCGGCAGGGTCGATCCGGCCAGCGGAACGATCGGGCCGGTGGTCGACTATGGCGGGGTGCAATGGTTCGAGCGGCATCCGGATTCAGGCACGGCGATCACCGGGGTCACGATTCCCGACTGGTCCCGGTTCCTCGACGCAGTGCGCTGCGCCGCCCCGGCGTTCCTGCCGTTGAAATCCCTGGGGTGGGACGTTGCCATCAGCCGCGACGGGCCGGTGGTGCTGGAAGTCAATCCCGCCTGGAGCGAGATCATCCAGCTCCCGCTCGACCACGGCATCGTCCGCGGAGCCTTTGTCGGTCTGTTGCGCGAAGCGGGTGCCGGCCGGCTGCTCGATAGGCGGGAGCGCGCCTGGCCCGGTTGGGTCAAATACGCCAGCGCCCTTGAATGAAGCGCTCCGGCCCGCCAGCTTGCTAGCGTCCGGCAGGGAGACCATCGGGGCCTCCCGGGACTTGCGGCTGACGGCGCCAGGACGCCGCGCCGCGCAACGCCGTCTCGATCATCGCATGTCGCCGACTTCGCCCATCGGGCCGGGAGCCGGAGACGTCGAGACCGGGGACGGCCCAGCAGAAATGGAACCGTCGTGAGCAGTTATCCCGCGATTCGGGCCGGGCGGCATGCGCCCGCGCCCACGCCGACGCCGCACGCACCCAACGCGGCGCTCCTCATCGATTTCGACAACGTGACGCTCGGTGTGCGCTCCGATCTGGCCAAGGAGCTGCGCACGCTGCTCGACAGCGACATCATCCGCGGCAAGGTGGCGGTGCAACGCGCCTACGCCGATTGGCGTCGCTATCCGCAGTACATCGTGCCGCTGTCGGAATCGTCGATCGACCTCATCTTCGCCCCCGCGTTCGGCACCAACAAGAAGAACGCCACCGACATCCGGCTGGCGGTCGACGCGATCGAGCTCGTCTTTACCCGGCCGGAGATCGGCACCTTCATCCTCCTGTCGGGCGACAGCGATTTCTCGTCGATGGTGCTCAAGCTCAAGGAGTACGGCAAGTACGTGATCGGCGTGGGCATCCGCGAGTCGGCCAGCGACCTGCTGATCCAGAACTGCGACGAGTACTACTCGTACAGCGACCTGGCCGGGTTGACCCGCGAAGCCGAGGGCACCGGCGCGCCGCGCGATCCGTGGGAGCTGGTGGGCGAGGCAGTCCGGCGCATGGCGGCGGACGCCGACGTGATGCGCTCCGACCGGCTCAAGCAGGTGATGCAGCAGCTCGATCCGAACTTCGACGAACGCAATGCCGGCTACAACCGGTTCAGCAAGTTCGTCGTCGAGGCCGGTAATCGCGGGCTGATCAAGGTGGTCAAGCAGGAAAACGGCCAGTTCGAGGTCGGACCGGCGGGCCCCGCCGCCGTCCCGGTGGTCGAGCCACACGCCCGTGGCAGTTCGCGTCGCGGTGGTCGCGGCAGGGCGGCATCAGTCCCTCCGGCGAAAGTTCCACCGGTGACGGCGCCGGCCGCTCCGGTACCACCAGCCCCGGCCCCGCCGGCGTCCGAGACGGCCGACGGTGAACGTCCCGTCCGGCGTCGCCGCGGCGGTCGCGGGCGCGGTCGCGGCTCGGCCCGCGCGGAAGTGTCGGGGCCTGAAAAAGAGGCGGTGTCATCCGCCGGCCTCACGCTGGCCGAAGCGTTCCATCTCATCGGGCGGGCGTTGAGCGAACTGCCGGCACCGGTGCCGGGCGAAACGCTGCGGGCACGGTTGGCGGCGCTGCACGGCACCGAAGATCCGCTGCTCGATCCCGCCCGGTTCGGCCGGCTGCTCCGTCAGGCGAACGACGCCGAGGTGGCCGACGTGCGGCTGATCGGCGAGGACCGGTTCGAGGTGTCGCCGCACAAGGCGGACCTGGCGATGCAGATGCAGCTGCGCCCCGCCAGCGACGGGGCCTCCGGCCCGGCCGAGGCCGTGCCGGCCCGTCCCGCGACGGCGCTTCGTTTCCGCGGCGGATCCCGCAGCGGCACCCGGCCGCCGGACATCCCCATGGTCGGTGTCATCGACCCCGTGACCGGCGCCGTCATCACCGTCGTGCCGGCCCCCACTCCGGCCGCTGCCGTTGTTGTTGCCGCCGAACCGGCCGCCGTGCCAGCTATGGTAACGAATGATACAGTTGCCGCGCCGCGCACCGCGGCGGCGGAGCCGGCCCGGAGCGGCCGCTCCCGTTCCCGCCGCGGTCGTGGTGGGCGGTCGAAGCGCCCCGCCGAGCCGGCCGGCGAGTCCCCCGCTGCGGGGAAGAAGACCGACACGAAAGCGGTTGCACCGGAGAAGAAACCATCGCGTCGCAAGCGTTCCGCGCCGCGCGGCGACTGAGCCCGCGGGCGGTGACGGTGGCCCGGCAGCTGCTGGGCATGACGCTCGCCTCCGACCTCGGAGGCGAGCGTGTTTCCGGCATCATCGTCGAAACCGAAGCGTACCTGGGCGTGCACGACCCCGCCTCGCACGCATGGGGCGGTCGGCGGCATGGCCTGCATCTCGGCGTGTGGGGGCCCGATGGCAGTTGGTACGTCTACCGATCGTACGGCCTGCACTGGTGCCTCAATGTCACCGCACCGAGCGGTGACAACGGCGGGGCGGTGCTGATTCGCGCCGTGCGCCCACGTTCCGGGTTGGCGGAGATGCGCCGCCGGCGCGGCCCGGTGGCGGATCGCGATCTGGTCAACGGTCCCGGGAAGTTGACGCAGGCATTCGCGATTACCGCGGCTCAGGATGGTCTGCGGGCGGGACGCCGGGGCCCATTACGCCTTCTGCCCGGAGAGGAGGCCCTCGCCGGGCAGATCGATGTGACGGCGCGGATCGGAATCTCCCGCGCCGTCGACTGGCCGCTCCGTTTTCTGCTGCGCCGACCGGACGACTAGTAGCCGCCGGCCCGGACCCCTTCGCGCGCGCTGCCGAGATTGAGCCGGACACCCACGAGCAACGTCTGGGTCGGGCCCCGCAGCAGGTTGTCACTGCTCGGCGACGTGGTGGCCTGGTACTCGACGAATACCGACGTGTGGCCGATGACTCCCTGGATACCGCCGACGAACGTGGCAAACGCACTGGCGCTTTCCTGCTGCGCGTTGCTCAACAGCGCAGACGTCTCCGTCGGATCGGTGATCCCGGCGCCCGGATCGACCCGGGGGCCGACGACCTGCATGATGCCGCCGCCGCCACCGAAGTATGGTTCGATCTTCCCCGAAATCGGGAACGCCATCAGAACCGCCTGGTAGCGCCGGACATCGTTGAAGAGAATGAGCTGGGCCGGGATGGTGTTCTGATTGGAGCCGATTCCTTCATCGACGCCGAACATCAGGCCGCCGCGGTGACCCATGACCAGAATGTGGGCGCCGGCGGTGGGGACCACCTTGGTCGGCTGGGTCTGGGTCTCGAACGTCATGATGCCGGCATCGATCCCGAGCTTCCAGGTGAACGAATCGCTCCGCTGGGCCGACGCCGGCACGGCCGCCCCGGCCGCCAGCACCACGCCCACCCACACCGCACGCTGTTGCACGAGCTTCATTGCTAGGTCTCCTGATATGGCGGTGGCGCCAAGCGCCGCAAGGAACAGACCGCGCTCACTGGATCAGCTTCAACTCGCGTCCCACCCGGGCAAAGGCGTCGAGCGCCTGGTCCAGGTCGTTCCGGGTATGCGCAGCCGAAATCTGGCACCTTACCCGGGCCTCCCCCTGCGGAACCACCGGAAAGCCGAAGCCGGTCACGAAGACCCCCCGCTCGAGCAGGAGCTCGCTCATCCGGATGGCTGCCGCGGTTTCCCCCAGGATCACCGGTACTATAGGAGTATCGCCCGGAAGGGGCCGAAACCCGAGTTCCACCAGGCGACCCCTGAAATATGCCGCATTGTCCCGCAATTGGGCCACCCGCCGGGGCTCGGCCCGGAGGATCCGGACCGCCTCGAGGGCCGAGGCGGCGACGGTGGCCGGCAGGGCATTGGTGAAAAGTTGCGGACGGGCGCGTTGCATGAGGTAGTCGCAGACTGCCGCCGATCCGGCGGCGAATCCACCGGCGGCCCCCCCCAGCGCCTTCCCGAGGGTCGACGTGATCAGGTCCACTTCGCCGATCAGGCCGAAATGCTCTGCCGTGCCGCGCCCGCCGGGTCCCAGGACGCCGGTGGCGTGCGAATCGTCCAGCCACACCAGCGCGCCGTGTTTGCGGCAGACTTCGAGCAGTGCCGGGAGGTTGACGATCGATCCTTCCATCGAGAAGACGCCGTCGCTCACCACCAGCTTGACTTCCTTGTCGGACGCGGCCGCCAGCTTCCGATCGAGATCGGCGTAGTCGCCGTGAGCGAAGACCGCGGTCTCGCACCTGGTGATCGCCTTGGCCAGTCGCATGGCGTCGATGATCGACGCGTGGTTCAGCTGATCGGAGAGGATGATGTCGTTGGCCGTGAGGATGGTGGCCGGGAGCGCTTCGTTCGCGTTCCAGCAACTCACGAACGAGGTGCTCGCCTCGGTGCCGACCAGGGCGGCGAGCGACGCCTCGAGGTCGCGATGGATCGTGAACGTGCCGCAGATGAAGCGCACCGACGCGGTGCCGGCGCCGAACCGGTCGATCCCGGCCTTGCCGGCCGCCATGACCGCCGGGTCGTCGCTGAGGCCGAGATAGTTGTTGGAGGAGAGGATGATGACTTCGCCGCGCCCTTCCATGCGTACCCGGGCCGCCTGCGGCGATTCGAGATAGAGCATCTGCTTGTAGACGCCGTCGTGGCGGAACCGGGCGAGCTGGTCGGTGAGCCGGCGCTGCAGCGCACCGGCGTCGGCGGAGGACGGGCTCATGGTGCGATCTCCAGAATGACCTTGCCGGCCGATCCGTCCTTGATGACGGCGATGGCGTCGGCGATCCGCTCCAGGGGGAACCGGTGGGTCACGACCGGGCGCGGATCGAGTTGGCCGCTCTTGAGCAGGCGCGTCATCGCGATCCAGGTGGAATACATCTTCCGGCCGGTGACGCCGTACAGCGTAAGGCCCTTGAAGATGATGTCGCGAGCAAAATCGACTTCGGTGGTCCGGCTCGGCGTGCCGAGGAGGTTGACGCGGGCGCCGGGACGCGCGGCGGCGAACGCCTGGCCGTGCCCGGATGGATGTCCGCTCATCTCACACACCAGGTCGACACCGATGCCGTCGGTGAGTTCGCGGGTACGGGAGACGACGTCCGTGGCCGCCGGGTCCAGGACGTAGTGGGCACCCATCGCCCGTGCCAGCTCGCGGCGGGTGGGATTGAAATCGGACGCCAGCACCAGCGACGCACCGGCGGCGCGCAACACGCCCACGGCGAAGCAACCGATCGGACCGCACCCGATGACGAGCGCCGTCCCGGCAGTGGCGGCGCCGCCTTCGAGCGCGGTGTGCACCGCGTTGCCGATCGGATCCATGATGGCGCCGATGTCGGTGGGGATGCCGTCGAGGTGCATCACGTTCGACGCCGGCATGGCGATGTATTCGGCAAAGGCGCCGTCGCGGTCGACCCCGATGATCGACGTCCGCACGCAGAGGTGGCCGTTGCCGGTGCGGCACGGGAGGCAATGCCCGCAGATCACGTGGCCTTCGGCGGTCACCAGGTCGCCCACCGCGAACGTTCCGTCGGCGCGCGCATCCGGTCCGAGGTCGGCGACTTCGCCGGCGAACTCGTGACCGATGATCAGCGGCGGACGGAGTCGGCCGGCGGCCCACGCGTCCCATTCCCAGATGTGCAGATCGGTACCGCAGACGCCGGCGTGGTGCACCTTGATCAGAATGTCGTGCGCGCCGACCATCGGAACGGGACGATCCACAACCTGCATGCCGACGCCGGGAGCAGCCTTCACGATTGCGCGCATGACATCAACCACCGGGAATAAGAGGCGACGGAATATGGTGGTTGTGTCCACACTCCCCAAGGTCCCCGGCAAGGGGCGGCAGTAGGAAATGGGGCGTTCGCGGGCCGGCGACGGGGCGACGGCAACGGACCCGGTTTGCCGTCGCCGGCTGCGCCGGACACGTCACCGGCCAACCCGATGCGACTCGTCACGTGCCACTCGCGCGGCGTCGCGACCGGTCGACGTGACGGTGTTGCCGTGCCGTGTTGTGGTGTTGCATCAGCCGGAAAGCCGCATGGGCAGTGGCTTGCGGCGGCAAGTTCATGAAGAGCTACCGGATCTTCGCGTGTAATCAGGTGTCGCGCCGGCGCCGGCGCCGTCCCACCGGCAGGGTTGCCCTCGCGTTGTCCCACGACGGTCGGTGCATGGCGGCGCCGGGTGTCGTACCGACCCGTTGACCGGTTCGGGCGCTCGGGGGTATTGCGCACCACGGGAAATTTTTGATCTTGTATATGCCGACGCTACTCCGCACTTCGGGTGTGGGTCGTCGCCGTGAGCATCGCGCGTACGACGATGTCTCGCGAACCACCAATTCTCAGGGAGGCTCCATGGCTACCAGGAAGAAGGCACGGAAGTCCGCGAAGCGCGGCAAGAAGGCAGCGAAGAAGACGACCCGTCGTCGCCGCAAGGCTGCCCGGAAGTAGCTTCGCAGGCTTCGCGGCCTTCGCCGCGGAGCGAAATGCCGAAGGGCCGGCGCTAGCCGGCCCTTCGTGTTGCTGGTATCCGTCTCACGTTCGCTCACCCGCGCGATGCGCGCTCCGAACGGAACGCCGTCGCCTCGACCGGCTTGACGAAGAGCGCGCCCCGCGACGCGGCCCCGCGGCCGCGGCGCCCCGCGGCCGGCGGCGTCTCTCGCGTCCAGCCGGCGTAGTGCCCCGCGAATCCTTCCGGTCCGCTGCCCTCGGCGTCGGGCACCAGCGCATGCAAGCCCCCCTCCGCGGTGACCTGTTGCAATTCGGCGAGCAGTACCCGCCGGTCGCCGGGCGTGAGGGCAGCCAGGGTGCCGGCGTCGACGATCACCAGCGCGAACCCCGGGGGCAGACACGGGAGCCAGTCGCCGAACTGCACGCACATCGCTTCGAAGGTCGACGACAGCGCTTCGGTGGCGACGCGATTCTCGGCCCGCTCGACCGCCGCCAGGTCGCGGTCGAGATACGTCACGACGGCATCGTGTGCGGCAAGGAGATAGGCGCACGACTCGGCGCCGGCACCCACCACCAGCACCGGATCGTCCGGTTCGATGCGCGGCGCCAGCGCCGTCACCAGGTGGTTTGCCGCCAGTCCCCAATGCGTCGGGTCGCGCTGCGCATTGCGCAGCTTGGGATACGACTTGCGCCAGCTCTCGAACCCGCGAATACCGAGGCGGCGCTTGATGAGGTCGTCGACCGCGGTGGCGGCAAGGAGTTCGGTGAGAAGGAACTGACCTTCGTCGGGGCCGCCGAGGTCGACCAGCGCCTCGTCGCCGAGCCGGAGCAGTTCTCCGCGGGAAATGGAGTTCTTGAAGTGCTCGATCCGGTCCATGACATACAGCTCGTACTGCTGGCGCAGCGATCGAAGCGGCCGTCGTTTGGCCGTGGAAACCAGCACCTGCTGTGCCGAAAGCATGCTGGTAACGTCGTGAATCGGCGGCGCGGCGTCAATCGCCCCGCAGCAGCGCCCCCTTGAGATAGCCGGTTTCGGGGATGGTGAGCACCTCGGGGTGATCGGCGCTCTGTCCCAGCAGGCGCTCGAGGACGAAGCGCCGGCCGGATCGCGCCGCCGCCCTGGTGAGGGTGGCGAGAAAGTCGGTCCGGCTGACGTGAAACGAGCAGCTGGCGGTGAGGAGACGTCCCCCCGGCGCCACCAGGCGCATCGCCCGGCGATTGATTTCGAAATAGCCGCGAAGCGCGGCGGCGAGGTGGGCGCGGGACTTGGCGAAGGCCGGCGGGTCGACCACTACCACGTCGAACCGCCGCCCCTCGGTCTCCCAGACCGGCAGGAGGTCGAACACGTCGCCGGCGACAAACGTGATGGGGTGACCGGCGTTGAGCGCGGCGTTTTCCGCGCCGCGGCCGAGCGCGTCTTCGCTCGAATCGACGGCGGTCACCTCACGGGCCCGCTGGGCCAGATGCAGCGCGAATGACCCATGATACGTGAAACAGTCGAGCGCCGTGCCGCCCTCGGGCACGACGCGTCCGGCCAGTACACGGTTCTCGCGCTGGTCGAGAAAGGCACCGGTCTTCTGTCCGGTCCACGGCGCCGCCAGCCAGCGCACCGTTCCCTCGCGCACTTCGATCGTCTCGGGGACCGTGCCTGCCGCCACTTCGATCCGCTGGTCGAGTCCCTCGAGGCGCCGCGCGGTGACATCGTGCCGCAGGAGCATCCCCTCGGGCGAGAACACATCGCCGAGCGCGGCCAGGATTGTCTCACGATGCGGTTCGAGGGCCGCCGACAGCAGCTGCACCACCAGCCACTGGTCGTAGCGGTCCACGACGAGCGCCGGCAGGCCGTCGCCCTCGGCGTGCACGGCGCGCCAGGCGTTGGCGTCGATGCCGCGGCGCAGGGCGCGGCATCGGGTCAGTTGCTCGCGCCACCAGGCCCCATCGATCCGGCGCTGGCTGCGTTCCAGCAGCCGGAGGCGGATCTCGGACCGCGGTGAGCAGAGCGCCTGGCCGAGAAAGCGGCCACGGGCATCGCGCACCGCCACGATGCCGGCAACTGCCGGTGACCGGGAGACGTCGCTGCGATAGATCCACGGGTGCCCGGCGTCCCAGCGCCGGGCGCCGCGCGGCGTGACCACGGCGTCGTCGGTCATCGCCGCCGGATGCCGCTGGCGGAACGCGCCGCGTGGGGACTGATTTGGTGCCGCATGCGCGGCAATCTAGCGGCAACCCTGCGGCTCGTTCTGGTCACCGACGACGCGCTTGTCGCCGGCCGCGACGTCGTGGCCCTCTGTCGTGCCGCCGTCGCGGGCGGCGTCACGGCGCTGGAATTGCGCCTCAAGCGTGCCGCCGATGGTGATCTTCTCGACCTGGCGCGCCGGCTCATCGCGGCGTGCACCGTGCCGCTCCTGATCAACGATCGACTCGACATCGCGCTCATCGCCGGTGCGGCCGGGGTCCATCTCGGCATCGACGACATCGCGCCGGCACGGGCCCGCCGGGTGGCGCCGCCCGGCTTCGTCATCGGGGCGTCCGTGGGGAGTGAAGACGAAATCGCGCGCGGGGTCGCGGCGGATTACTGGGGGGTGGGGCCGTTACGGGCCAGCGGCACCAAGAGCGATGCCGGCATCCCGCTGGGTCTGGAAGGCGCGGCGAGGTTTCTTGCGGCCGCCGGAGGGCGCCCCTGTGTCGTCATCGGTGGAGTGCGCCCCGATGACGTTCAGTCGGCACGTGCCGCCGGTTTCGCCGGGGTGGCGGTGGCTGGCGGGATACTCGCGGCGGACGACGTCGAGTCCGCCGCGCGGCGGTATGGAAATCGGGTGTGAGACGGGAGCCGTGGGCCCCGGAAGGCCGGGCAAGACTGCGCGTGGATCACTATGATGCCGCGCCCGGTCTCACGGCCCCCGTCTCACGGCTGCTTCCTTGTGCCGGATCCTCGCGATCGCCGCGAGGTGCTGCGCGTAGGTGCGCGAGTAGACATAGTGTCCCTGCGCGTCGGCGACAAAGTAGAGATACGGCACGCGGGCTGGCGTCAGCACGGCTTCGATTGCACGCCGAGATGGATTGCCGATCGGCCCCGGCGGAAGTCCGGCGTGGAGATAGGTGTTCCACGGCGACTCGATCTGATAATCCTTGTTGTACAGCTCGCCTTTCCGGACGCCGTCGCGGAGGAGAAAGGCGTATTCCACCGTGGGGTCGGCCTGCAGCGCCATCCCGGTTCCGAGCCGGTTGCGGTAGACCGCGGCGATGATCGGCTGGTCGGCCGTGTCGGAAGATTCCGCCTCGACGATGCTGGCCAGCGTCAGCAGCCCGGCGCGGTCGAGTCCCGCCGCCTGTGCCCGCGTATCCCAGGTCGAGTCCCAACTGTCGTGGCGTGCGCCGAGGAGCCGCGCAATGAGCTCGGCGGCGGTGTCGAATCCACCGAAATCGTAGGTGTCGGGCCGGAGCCACCCTTCCACGGTCGGTGTCGTGATCCCGAATTGGCGGCGCACCGCGCTGTCGCGGGCAGCGGCGAGGGTGCTGTCGACGGGAATGCCGAGGGTGGCTTGCGCGGCATGCGCCAGGTCGAACAGCGTGCCGTCTTCCGGTAGCGTGATGCGGAAGCGGATCGCGGCACCGGTGCTCAGGGCGCGCAGGATGTCGTGATCGGATTCGCGGGGGGCAAACTGATAGATGCCGGCGCGCACGTTCCGGTCGACGCCGGCCATTCGCGCCCGCACCCGGAAGTAGAGCGTGGAGCGGATGACGCCGTGGGCGGCGAGCGATTCCGCGGCGCTGCGCACGGTGCTTCCCGGTGGAATGGCGACCCGCACCGGGGTGCCGCCCGGACCGCACCCGGCCACGGCCAACAGCGCTGCCACCGTGCCACGCTTCATCGTGCCTGCCGCTGGCGGCGTTCGTCGAGCCACTGCTGCAACAGCGTCGCGGCGGCCAGCGCGTCGATCTCGATGCGGTGACGGCGGGGTGCTTCGCCCGCTGCGATCAGATCAGCGCGGGTGCGGGCGGTGGTGAAGCTCTCGTCGATCCAGGCAAGCGGCAGCCCGCTCCGCGCGGCGCAGGTCTCGCCCATTTCCCGCGCGGCGCGCGCGGAGTCACCCTCATGCCCCTCATCGTCGAGGGGGAGACCGACCACCAGGCCGACCGGACGTTCCGCTTCGACCAGGGTGAGGAAGGACCCCATCGGAAAGCGCCGCCCGCTACGGCGGTGCAGTACGTCGAGCGGCGTGG
Organism: uncultured Gemmatimonadales bacterium; assembly: GCA_963697065.1. Lineage (GTDB taxonomy): Bacteria > Gemmatimonadota > Gemmatimonadetes > Gemmatimonadales > GWC2-71-9 > Palsa-1233. The sequence continues at coordinate 120,717 of CAVOMQ010000001.1, read as the reverse complement.
CGACGAACTGCGTCTCGTCGCTGATGGCGACGCCGATCCGCGACGTGCCCCAGTCGAGCGCCAGTACCCGGCCGGTGGGGGGAATCACCGACATGACATTGGCACGGGCCGAACCCTCGCTCCGCTCGGGATGACGCTTCGCGTCACTGCGCCATGGTGGCGAAGAACTCCTTGTTGGTCTTGGTGCGCTTCATCCGTTCCAGCAGGAATTCCATCGCCTCGACCACCGGCATGTCGGCCAGGAAGTTGCGCAACAGATAGACGCGGTTGAGCTCGTCCTTGTCGAGCAACAGCTCTTCCTTGCGGGTGCCGGACTTGTTGATGTCGATGGCGGGGTAGACCCGGCGGTCGGCGAGGCGCCGGTCGAGCACCAATTCGGCGTTACCGGTCCCCTTGAATTCTTCGAAGATCACTTCGTCCATCCGCGATCCGGTGTCGATCAACGCCGTCGCGATGATGGTCAACGATCCGCCGCCTTCGATGTTGCGCGCGGCGCCGAAGAATCGCTTCGGCTTCTGCAACGCGTTGGCGTCCACGCCGCCGGAGAGGATCTTGCCGGAGTGCGGCACGACCACGTTGTGCGCCCGCGCCAGCCGGGTGATGGAATCGAGGAGAATGACGACGTCCCGGCCATGCTCCACCAGGCGGCGTGCCTTCTCGATCACCATGTCGGCCACCTGCACGTGCCGGTCGGCCGGTTCGTCGAACGTCGACGCGATCACCTCGGCCTGCACGTTCTCCTGCATGTCGGTGACTTCTTCGGGCCGCTCGTCGATGAGCAGCACGATGAGGTAGCACTCGGGGTGGTTCTCGGTGATGGCATTCGCCAGTTTCTGCAGCAGAATGGTCTTGCCCGCCTTCGGGGGTGCGACGATCAGGCCGCGCTGGCCCTTGCCGATCGGCGCCATCAGGTCGACCACCCGCATCGACAGGTCGGGGTCCTTCTTCCGTTCCAGCCGGATGCGCTGATCGGGGTAGCGCGGCTTGAGGTTGTCGAACGCGATCCGCGTCTTGGTCTTGTCCGGTTCCTCGAAATTGACGCTCTCGACCTTGAGCAGCGCGAGGTAGCGCTCGCCTTCCTTCGGTGGCCGGACCTGCCCCATGATGGTGTCGCCGGTGCGCAGATCGAAGCGTTTGATCTGGCTGGGCGAGACGTAGATGTCATCCGGGCCGTAGAGGTAGTTCCAGTCCTGCGAGCGGAGGAACCCGTAGCCCTCGGGCAGGATCTCCAGCACCCCTTCGCCCCGGATGACGGTGTCCTTGTCGAGCAGTGACTGCTCGATCCGGAAGATCAGGTCCTGCTTGCGGAGGCCCGAGTAGTTGGTGATGTTGAGTTCCGCCGCCAGCACGTGCAGCTCGGCGATGGACTTCTGCTTCAGTTCGGCGATGTCCACAGATTGCTCCGGGGCAAGGACTCCGCGCAGCGCTCAATCGGCGCGACGGGCGGAGGAGATCATGCGTGAGGTCGTTGAGTTGTGGTGGACGATTCCGGCGTATGGAAGTCGCGCGGCGGCGCGCGGCATGGACGTGTGGGGTTCGTGCGGAACAACGTGGAGCGATTGAGGATACGAGCAACGCCCTGCTGCGTCAAGACCTGCCGTGAATGACCCCCGGACGTATTTCCTCGCCTGGCGGGCCACCGCGCTGGCGGGATCCCGCGAGGTGGTCGAAGGGGTGGTGGCGCCGGAACACGCCGCTCCCAGCCCCGAGCTCGGCCGCGCCCTCGCCGAATGGCCGGGCCGCTGGTACTGGGCCGACGACCGCCACCAGCGAGTGGTGCTGGTGCGCGGCGACGCGCGGCCGCGCCCCGAGCGCTGGTTGTGGCACGGCGCGCTGCTGGGGCTGACCGTGGTCTGCACGCTGGGCGCCGGGGCGGTACTGGCGGGGAAGCTGTCGCCTCCGGTGCATCCCGGGTTTACCGGGGCGATCCGGGGCGCGGGCGAGTTCTTCGTGTTCGTGGCGCAAGGCGGCTGGCGGGTGCTCGGCGGCGGATGGGAGTTCGCGGTGCCGCTCCTCGGCATCCTCCTGATCCACGAACTCGGCCATTATTTCGCGGCTCGGCGATACGCCATCGACGTCTCACCGCCCTACTTCCTGCCGGTGCCGCCCAACCTCTCGCCGATCGGCGGGATGGGGGCGTTCATCCGGTTGCGGAGCCCGGTGTACGACCGTCCGCAGCTCCTCGATGTCGGCGCCGCCGGTCCGCTGGCGGGGTTCGTCGCGGCGGTCGCGGTGTTGATCTGGGGGTACCTGCTGTCGCATCGTGCGACGTTCGGCCTTCCCGGTTCGCCCACCGTGCTGATGTTCGACGGACACCCATTCTTCCTCGGCGATTCCATCATTACATATCTCTTGCGGGAGTGGCTGGTTCCCGGCGGCGGGCCGGTGGTGCTGTCGCCGGCGGCGTTCGCCGGGTGGGTCGGCATGTTCATCACGGCGGTGAATCTGTTGCCGCTCTCGCAGCTCGACGGTGGCCACGTGACGTATGGCGCGATCGGTCGCCGCCAGCAGTTGGTGGCGCTGGTGGCGGTGGCGGGACTGCTGCTGCTCGGGCGCCAGGCCCCGCTCTGGTGGGTCTGGGCGGCGCTTACGTTCGTGATCGGCCGCGGCGGGTGGAGCCACCCCCCCGTGGTGGTTGCCGGCCGGCCGGTGCGGCGTCGCGGCAGGCTGGTCGCGGCGGCCTGTCTGGTGGTCCTGGTGGTGACGTTCGTGCCGGTGCCGTTTCTCGGCTAGAACGGAAGGAGTGACGATGACTGGCTCCGACACCGAATCCGATCCGCTGGCGCGGTTGCGGCACGACCTGGCCAATCCGCTGGCCGGTGTGCTCGCCGAAACGCAACTCATGCTGATGAGTGATGCGCCGTTCGACGACGAAATCCGCCGCGGACTCCAGGAAATCGAGACATTGGCGCTGAGGATGCGGAGCATTCTCAAGGGGACTCAGGAGTCCGGCCCATCCGGGCCGATCACACGCTAAGGAGCAGCAATGAAGACGCGATGGCTTGCGGGAGTGGTGGTGGCGGGCGCGCTGGCGACATGGCCTGCGGCGGGATATGCCCAGGGCGGGCGCGGCGGCGGCGGGCCGGTGATGCCGACGTCGACCGGTCCTACCCGCGCGGTCCAACGCACCATCCCCATGACCGACATGATTCAACGCGCGTTTGCCGCTGGCACTCGCGACTCGAGCGGCCGGCCCGGAAAGAACTACTGGCTGATCTGGCCGGACTACTCCATCAACGCCCGCTTCGACGCACCCAATTCGCGGATCTACGGCAGCGAAACGATCGTGGTGCACAACGATGGCCCGAACACCATGAACACGATCCAGATGCGGCTGGATCAGAATCTCTATGCCGCCAACGTGCCCAAGGCGGAAACGGTGCCCGACATCACGGACGGCATGAAGCTCACCAAGCTGGTGGTCGACGGACAGACGGTCGATCTGAACGCACCGCCCCCGGGGCGGGGAGGAGGGCGCGGGTTCGGCGGTGGCGGCGGTGGGCCTCCGGCCGAAACCACCATCAGCGGAGCGAATCTGACCTCGGCGACCATCCGGCTCTCCAAGCCGGTGGAACCTCACGGCACCGCGACCATCGCGGCCGAGTGGAACTTCGAAGTCCCGCTCGTCACCCCGCCGACGCGGGGCATCCGGATGGGGCGCTGGGGCGATTCGCTCTACCAGGTGGGACAATGGTATCCGCGAGTTACGGTGTTCGACGATCTTCGCGAGGGTGGCTGGGACACCGATCCGTACACCGGGCTGTCCGAGTTCTACAACAACCTCGGCCACTTTGACGTGCACCTCGACATGCCGGTGGGTTGGATCGTCGGCGCCACGGGCATCCTGCAGGACTCCGATCGGGTGCTGACCGCCACCGAGCGGCAACGGCTGGCGCAGGCGATGCAGTCCGACTCGGTGACGACCATCGTCGGGCCCGACGAGCGCGGCCCCGGGTCATCAACCGCGGCCGGCGAAGGGGGCCGGCTGGTGTGGCACTTCGTGGCCGACAGCGTGGCTGATGTGGCGTGGGGTACCTCGGATCGCTTCGTCTGGCAGGCCACCCGCGCCGAGATTCCCGGCACCGGCAAGACGGTGCCGATCAACGTGATGTTTGAGCCGAATCACATGCAATCGTACGCCAACGCCGGCCCCATCGTGCGGCATGCACTGCAGTTCTACTCGAAGCTGTGGATGCCGTTCACGTTCCCGTTGATGACCGTCGTCGATGGCCCCGAGCTGGGCATGGAGTACCCGACGTTCATCATGTCCAACCCCGGGGCCGCCGATCACGAAACCGGTCATCAGTGGTGGCCGATGATGGTCAACACCAACGAGACCTGGTACGGCTTCATGGACGAGGGGTTCAATCAGTACATGAACATCCTCTCCGACAACGATAGCATCTACCGCGAGCTCACCGGCCGGGGTCGCGGCGGCGGTGGCGGCGGTGGCCGTGGCGCCGCCGGCGTGTTCTGTACCGGTCAGGTCGGCGCGGCACTCACGATGTGTCAGGCCGCAGCCCGGCCGGGTGGCCGCCTGGTGCTGGCCGCCGATGCCAGTGCCGCCGATTCCGCCGGGGTGAGGAAACTGGCCGATTCGCTCCAGGCCGCCGGCGTGACAGTGCGGTTCGCCGCCGCCGGTCGGGGTCGCGGTGGTTTCGGCGGCCGCGGCGGCGCGCCGCCAAGTCGGTACGATTCGATCGATCCGCCCGGGGGCACGCATCTGCTCAATAGTCGTGGTGCAGCCTTTGGCAGGACCTCCGGCAATGAGCGCCTGGCGCCGCTGATGTGGGACGCGAATTACGGTGGCCCGGAGTACCAGGAACAGGCGTACAGCCGGGCTCCCGAGATGCTCTCGATGCTGGGCGGTGTCGTGGGCGACTCGGCGGTGTGGCGCGCCATGAGCGGTTATGCCAAGGCATGGAAGTTCAAACACCCCTCGCCGTGGGATTACGCGTTCTACATGAGCAACGCACTGCACCAGGACCTCGGCTGGTTCTGGTATTACTGGTTGTTCACGACGGACGCGGTCGACGGCTCGATCCAGAACGTCACGACGGTCGGGCTGCGGACCACGGTCACGGTACGGCAGGACGGTGCCATGCCCTCGCCAGTGGTGCTGGCGGTGGAGTTCGCCTCCGGCGGCCCGCCGATTCACCAGATGACCAACAGCCGGGCGCTCGACGATCACACGGCACTCGTCACCTATCCGGTGAGCGTCTGGTTCGATGGGAGTCGGACATTCAAGGCGGCGCTCGACTTCGGCGGAAGGAAGATCACCAAGGTGACGCTCGACCCGTTCGGGCGCTTCCCCGACAACGACACGGCCGACAATGTCTGGCCGCGGGAAACCGGGCAGGGTACGGCCGGCGGACAGTAAACGTCGCTGGCATCGTCACGTAACGCCGGGGCGCGGAGAGTCTCTCCGCGCCCCGGCGTGCTTCCGGCGTCCGGGTCGGGCGTCTCCTGTGCCGTGAGAACGTTCGAATTTCATCCATCGGAGCAGCCGCCGCGGCCGAGATCCCGGCCACGCGGATCGCCGCGACCTGTCCTGGTACCCCATAAACCGCTCCGCCGCCCGCCACGGACGTTCTGGCATGTCGTGCTTTTCTGGGTGATCGGGATGGCGGTGCTGCTCTTGATCGGCGAAGTCACCTGGGTCGTGTTGACCAGCCGCTGAGGTACCCAACGATCAGGGGTGGCTCGTCTCGGCGGTCACTTCGGCCATATGCTGCCTGACCTCGCGCACCTTGGGCTGCATGTCGGGGTCCGCATTCCTCCAGAGATCGAGAAACGTCGTTGTAATACGCGGCGGCCGCCTTGCGGTCGCCCTTTTGCTGCGAATCTCGCCCAGGCGGACCAGGGCGAGCGGGTAGTAACTCGGATCCATGGGATCCCAGCTACTGCCGGCGTGGATCCGCGCCGCGTAGTAGGTCGCCGCGGAGTCGGCCTGACCGAGTTGGTCGAACGCGTATGCCAGTTCGTATTCCATGCAGAGATCGCAGTGGTACTTGTCCCGGAGCTGCTCGATGACGTCGCGCGCCTTCTGCCAATCGTGCTCGGCGAACGCACCGTAGACGTCGAACGTCGCGACGGTTGTCGGGCTCCGGGCCGCCGCCGGCACGACTGCTTCCCATGCGTTGCGGTACCGGGCGACATCCGCCGGGCGCCCGCTCCAACCGGCGATCGTCGCCAGGAGCCGATAGGGCCGGTCGAGTGGCGGGATCGAATCCAGCGGCGTCTCTGCCAGCGCCGCCGCGACATCGCGAGCGGCGGCGGACGGATCGGCGCGCTGGACGGCGTCGAACAACGCCGGGGCCAGCTGGGCGGTGAGTATCTGGGCCCGCTGCGCCGCGCCGGTGCCGACGGCCGCCGCCGATTGCGCCACCAGTCGTGCCGATTGGGCCAGCTGCCCGCGGTAGGCCGCCATACTGCCTTGGTCGGTGAGGAGAGTCGCCCGGCCGGCCGCGTCGGTCAAGCGGGGCGCCACGATCGCGGCGGTCGAATCGAAACCGGCGAGGTCGCGGGCAAGAGTCTTTCCATCGAGAGCGAGCACCGCCCCGACCGTGGAGTCGTGGGTCGCGGCCAGCCATTCGTCCGGGACCGAGTCGAGCGCCGCGCGCTTGTCCTCGGCGGCAAGCGTGACCTGGAGGTTGCTGTAGAGCGCCGCCGTGGGGCCTCCGCCCATCCCCTGTCGCAGTAATTGCTCCGCCTCCGCGTGCTGTCCCATCGCTTCGAGGCTGACGGCGGCATTGTTGGTGGCGACCGGATCGTCCGGGCTGATCTCGAGCGCCGCTCGATAGGCGGCAACGGACGAGTCGTACTGGAACGTGACGCTGTTGAAGTACGTCCCCTCGGTGAGGTCGCGCTCGAGCGGCGTCAGGTGATTGCGGAACCGGTAGGCGTTGGTCGCGGCGAGCCGTTCGCCGGCGGGGTCGACCACGCCGGTATTGGTGTAGAGCGCCGCCAGCTTCCGCCAGGCCATGGCGAACGTCGAGTCGGCCTGCACCGCCTGCAGCAGCAACTGCCTGGCGCCCGCCAGATCATTCGCGGCGAAGAGCCGTACCGCCCGGGAATAGTCGCGCAGCGCCGGCAGCGACGCCGTCGTCACCTGTTCCAGCGGTTCGCTGCCCCGGATCGAACGCAGCGATTCGCCGATTCTTTCGCGCAACGACTTCGAGAGACGGTTGACGGCATCGATCAGGCCGTTGTCGTTGTCGGCCGTTTCCCGCACCTGCACCAGGGGCTGTCCGGTGGCGGCATCGACCATGCTCGCGGTGAGCACGAAGCCGCTCCCGAGCGGCGTGATGTCTCCGGAGATGAACGCCTTGGCGTTGGCACGCTGCGCCACCTCGCGCGCCACGGTGTCGATGAGCCGGGTGCCGGCCGGGAGATTCATCAGCCGCAACACGCTGCTGACCTGCGTCGCGTCGACCAGATTGATCGACCGCGACTCGCCGAGATCGACCCGCAGCGCTTCGACCACGGCACTGCCCAGCGTGCTGTCGGCACTGCTGTTGTGGAAGTCGGCGAGGACCAACGCGTCACCGGCATTCAGGCGGCCCGCCGAGAGCAACGTGGCGCCGGGACCGATGCCGAACAATCGCGACGCCACGAATCCGCTCGCCACCAGCAGCACCGCCACCAGCGCCATCATGCCACCGATGACCGCCCGGCGGCCGGTGAACTCGCCGCGGCGCACCGCCGCGTGCATGCCGGTCATGGTGGCCTGGGCGCGGCGGCGCTCGTTGCGGCTGGCGATCAGCATCGCCGGGAGGCCCGCGAGCATCACCACGCCCACCGACCACCACACCCAGTCCGGGAGCGCGGCCACTCGCGTCAGGGCATACGCCGCGGCGGTGACCACCGCCGAGACGCCGAGGTGTGCTGCGACCACCCTGATCGGGTGCCACCGGCGGTACTTGCTGCGCGCGCTGGTGACGGCGTCGTACGCGGTGGTACCGGTCGATGGCGTCGTCATTCCTTCCAGCGCGTCGACCAGCTCGCCAGCGTTCTGCCAGCGGTCGTCGGGCGACTTGGCGAGGCAGCGCATGATGATGTCGCCCACTTTGGGCGGCAGGTCAGGTCGGCGCTCCAGGATCGGATGCGGTTGTTGCGTCACGTGGGCCGCGAGCAGCGCTTGCGGTGTGGCGGCATCGTACGGTGACGCACCCGTGAACATCTCGTACGCCACCACGCCCAGGGCGTAGATGTCCGCGCGGCGGTCGACGTTGGGGTCCGCTACGGCCTGCTCCGGGGCCATGTACGCCGGCGTGCCGAGCGCCATGCCGGCCGACGTCAGCGTGCCGGACACCTCGGCCGAGGCACTCACCGCTTTCGCCACGCCGAAGTCCGTCACCAGGGCGTGACGTCCGGACAGCATGATGTTCGGCGGCTTGATGTCCCGGTGCACGATGCCGTGGCCGTGGGCGTAGGCGAGCGCGTCCGCGACCTCGCAGGTGATGCGAACCGCGTCGTTGAACGGCAGCGGCCCGCGCGCCAGGCGCTCGGAGAGCGATTCGCCTTCGACGAACGGCATGGCGTACCAGAGCAGGCCGTCGGCGTCTCCCGCGGCGAGGAGCTGCACGATATGCGGATGGTGGAGCGACGCGGCGACCTGGATCTCGCGCTCGAAGCGGCCCGCCTCGATGGTGGCGGCCGTCTGCGGCGGCAGCACCTTGATGACGACCATGCGTCCCAGGCGGGTCTCTTCGGCCCGGAACACATGGCTCATACCGCCGCCGCCCAGTTCGCGTTCGATGCGGTAACGGTCGCCGAGGGCGAGTTGCAGGCGTGCCAGCAGATCGGCCAACGGAGTCCTTTGGGCAGCGGTGGGGAGCGTCGAAAAGATCACCCCGCGCCTCGGAAATCGGAAGCCGAACCGCCGGTTCCCGCGCCGCCGCGAGTGATCTACCTTGCACGGACGCGCCCTTGCCCGGAGCCGGATTTCGTGTTGTCCCAACCCCGCCTGCTCGTCGTTCCCCCCGAGCGGTTCGCCGTCGAGGCGGCGGCGCAGATCGTGACCACGATCGGGATGGCCGTCGCGGCGCGTGGCGAATGCGGCATCGCGCTGGCCGGCGGTCACACCCCCGAGCCGGTGTACCGCCGGTTGGCGGCAAGCCCGCTGGTCCGTGCGGTGCCCTGGGAATCTCTCCGTATCTACTTCGGCGACGAACGCGCGGTACCGCCCGACGATCCCGCCAGCAACTTCCACATGGCTCGTGAGGCGCTGCTCGACCACGTCGCGGTGGGGGCCGACGCCGTCTACCGTATGCGCGCCGACGCCGTCGATCGCGACGCGGCCGCTCGGGACTACTCCGGTGTCCTGCCGGAGCAGCTCGACGTCCTCCTCCTGGGGCTCGGGGCCGACGGCCACACCGCCTCGCTCTTTCCCGGTTCGCCTGCGCTGGGCGAACGGCTGCATCGCGTCGTGGCGGTGACCGGGCCCGTGGTACCGCGGCACCGCCTCACCATCACGCCGCCCGTCATCGCGTCGGCGCGGGACGTGATCGTGCTCGTCGCCGGTGCGGAGAAGGCGGCGATCGCGGCGCAGGTGCTCGGCGACGTCGTCGATATCGATCGCTGGCCGGCGCAACTGGCACGCCGCGGCACCTGGATTCTCGATACCGCGGCGGCGGGTGCGCTGCCGCAGCAAGGACGATGAAATGCGCTTGGGGATGATCGGACTCGGCCGCATGGGCGGCAACATGACGGAACGCCTGCTCGGCGGCGGTCATCAGGTGGTGGTGTTCGACCGGTCGGCCGTCGCGGTGCAGGCCGCGGTGGGCAAGGGAGCGGTGGCCGCGAAGGACCTCGCCGAACTCTGCCGCCAGCTCGAAGCACCCCGGGTGGTATGGGTGATGGTTCCCTCGGGGGCCCCGACCGAACAGACCATCGTGGCACTCGGCGGGCTGCTCGTCCGTGGTGACATCGTCATCGATGGCGGCAATTCCAACTTCCGCGACTCGTTGCGGCGGGCCGCGATGCTTCGCGAGAAGGGCATCGAGTTCATCGACGCCGGCACCAGCGGCGGCATCTGGGGACTCACGGTCGGCTACTGCCAGATGATCGGGGCCAGCGACGCGGCGTTCACGCACTGCGAGCCGATCTTCCGTACCCTCGCGCCGGCGAACGGCTACGCGCACGTCGGTCCGCCGGGCGCGGGACACTATGTCAAGATGGTGCACAACGGCATCGAGTACGGGATGTTGCAGGCGTATGCGGAGGGCTACGAGATCCTCCACGCATCAGACGAATTCAAGATCGACCTGCGCCAGGTCGCCGCGGTCTGGAATCAGGGCAGCGTGATCCGCTCCTGGCTCAACGAATTGGCCGAGCAGGCCTTTGCGCGGAGCGGCGACCTCGCGGACCTGCGCGGTTACGTCGACGACTCGGGGGAAGGGCGATGGACCGTGTCCGAAGCCGTGCACCTCAACGTGCCGGCTCCGGTGATCACGCTGTCGCTCCTGATGCGGCTGCGGTCGCGCCAGGACGAATCATTCTCCGCCAAGGTGATCGCCGCGCTGCGGAATGAATTCGGCGGCCATCCGGTGAAGTCCTCATGACCGGTCCCATCGCCGTTCCGGCGCGCATCGAGGAACCGGACCGGATGACGCCGGGTGGGCTGCGCCGGGCCGACCCGTGCATTGCCGTCATCTTCGGCGCAGGCGGCGATCTGAGTCATCGCAAGTTGATGCCGTCGCTCTTTCATCTCGCCATGGACGGGGCATTGGCCGACGAGTTCGCCATCCTGGGCGTTGACCGTGACGAGAGCGACGACGCGACATTCCGCGAATCGATGCATCAGGCGGTCCGTGAGGCCTTTCCCGACGACCCCGGCATCGAGCAGCATTGGAAGACATTCGCGTCGCATCTCAGTCACCTCCACGGCGATCTCCTCGATCCTGCCACCTATCGTGCGCTGCAGCAGCGGCTGGTGGCGCTTGATACCCAGGTGCACAACGTGGCCGGGCACCTGTTTCACCTCGCCATTCCACCGAGCCTGTATGGGCCGGTGATCCAGCACCTGTCGAAGAGCGGCGTGCTGCCGCGCACCGTGGAGGTCAACCAGCGGCCGTGGGCGCGGGTGATCGTCGAAAAGCCGTTCGGCCACGATCTTGGCAGCGCCAAGGCGTTGAACACGATCGCCCGGGCTGCCATGGCGGAGCATCAGATCTTCCGGATCGATCACTACCTCGGCAAGGAAACGGTGCAGAATCTGGTGGTGTTGCGCTTCGCCAATTCGATCTTCGAGCCCGTCTGGAACCGGCATCACATTCACCACGTCCAGATCACCGCCGCCGAGGAGCTCGGCATCGAACACCGCGCCGGCTACTACGAAGGGGAAGGCGTGATCCGCGACATGTTCCAGAATCACCTCATGCAGCTGTTGACGCTCACCGCGATGGAACCGCCCACCGCGTTCCGCGCCGAGGCCTTGCGCGACGAGAAGGTCAAGGTGCTGCACGCGGTACGGCCGTTCGACATGGCGGAAGTGCACGCGTCGGCGGTGCGGGGCCAGTACGGGGCGGGCATCATCGACGGTCAGCCGGTGGTCGGCTACCGCGAGGAGGAGGGTGTCGCCGCCGACTCGACCACCCCGACGTTCGCCGCCATCCGCTTCATGATCGACAACTGGCGCTGGCAGGGCGTGCCGTTCTTCCTGCGGTCGGGGAAGCGCATGCCGGTGCGCGCCACCGAGATCGCCATCGAGTTTCTCCGGCCGCCGCACCTGATGTTCCCGATGGCCGACGGGCAGCAACTCGAAACCAATGTCCTTGCCGTGCGCATCCAGCCGAGCGAGGGGATGTCACTGCGATTCGAGGTGAAGATGCCGGGCGTGGAAATGCGGATGGTCTCGGTCGACATGGCCTTCGACTATCGCGCCGCGTTCGGCACCGACACCCACGACGCGTACGAAACGCTGCTGCTCGATTGCATGGCCGGTGAAGCGACGCTCTTTGCCCGCAGCGACGAAGTCGAGAACGCGTGGGAGATTCTCGACCCGCTGCTGGCCCATTGGGAGGGACGTGCGGCGGAGCATTTCCCCAATTATGCCGCCGGCACATGGGGACCGGCGACCGCCGACGAGCTGATCGCCCGCATCGGCGGCCGCTGGCGGACGCCGGGGCAGGGGTAGCCCCGCCCCGGGATGGCCGCCGGTTCAGCCCACTGATCGATACAGCGCCGGGAACTGCTTCTTGAGCTGCTCCACCTTCGGCTTGTCGTTGATCACGATGTACCCATAGTCCGGGTGCGTGTCGTAGAAATGCTGGTGATAGTCTTCGGCGGGGTAGAACTTGCCCAGCGGCGTCACCTCGGTCACGATCGGCCGGCTATACACATGTTGCGCCGTCAGATCCGCGATATACGACCTGGCCGCGGCCTGCTGCGCCGCATTCCGCACGAACAACGCCGAGCGATACTGCGTCCCCTGGTCCGGCCCCTGCCGGTTCAATTCGGTGGGATCGAGACCCACGGCGAAGAAGACCTTGAGCAGCGTGAGATAACTCACCTGCGCCGGGTCGTAGATCACCTCGACCGATTCGGCGTGTCCGGTGGTCCCGGTACTGACCAGATCGTAGCTGGGTGAGGGCACCGTGCCGCCGGCGAACCCGGCAGTGGTGGCGGTGACGCCCTTGATCCGTTCGAATACCGCCTGGATGCCCCAGAAGCAGCCGCCGGCGAACACCGCCGTGTCCCGCCGTTCGGCGGCGACCACGCCGGGGCCGGCCGGGGCCACGATGGCCGCCGGATGCACCGGACCGGCGCCGGAAACGAGGCTGAGCGCGGCGAGAATGGAAACGATCATGTGGACTCCGCAGTCGAGGGGTCGGACGACGTGTTCGGTATTACGAAGTACAGCGGATAATGGTTCCGGCATCCGGGATTGAACGGGGCGCCGCAGGCCGGACACGCAAACCCGGAGGCGAAATAGTCTCGGATCGACAGCTGCTGCCGGCAGGCCCCGCAGCGCACCGCGCGGGTGTGCCACTCCTCCGGCGGCCAGCGGTCCGCCCGGTGTCCGGCCAGCGCCTCGTGACATTCGTAGCAGGCGTAGTACGCGCCGCAGCATCGCATGCGGATGGCGACGATGTCGTTGGCGCCATGGTAGTGGGCACAGCGCGACTCGCGATCGAGGTCGACGCCACGGACGTCCGCCGGCGGGTCGGTCAGCATGCCGGAAAGTAAGACGCCCCCATGCCCGACGCTCCGGCTTGCGGGCACCGCGTCGACCGGCGTTCGTGTTGGCATGACCGACGTTCCGGATGCCCCGCGTCCCACCCGCGAAGAGATCGCCCGCCTGGCCGGACGTCTGCCGCCCGACATCCGCTTCGGCACGTCGTCGTGGACATACCCGGCCTGGGAAGGGCTGATCTACTCGCGCCGCTTTCCGGAGACCGGTGCCGGGGCCGACATGCTGGCGGAGTACGCCCGCTGGCCGCTGATGCGGACCGTGGGCATCGATTCCTTCTTCTATGCGCCGCCGGCGCCGCGGATGCTCGAGGCATATGCCCGCGCGCTGCCGCCGGGGTTTCCGTGCGTCTCCAAAGTGTGGGAGCGTATCACCACCCACACGTTCACCAGCCCTCGCGAGACGAAGCACCGGGGCGAAGCAAACCCTGACTGGCTCGATGCCGAATTGTTCATCCGCGACGTCCTCGGACCGCTGCGCGAACACTTCGCCTCGCACACCGGGCCGCTGGTGTTCGAGTTCACGCCCGTCGCGCGCGCGGCAAAGCTCTCGGCGCCCGATTTCGCCGCGCGGCTGGACCGCTTCCTGGCGGCGCTGCCCACGGAGTTCCGCTACGCCACCGAGATCCGCAATCCGGAGTTCCTGTCACCCGAGTACTTCGCCGTGCTCCGCAACCACCACGTGGCCCACGTGTTCAACAGCTGGACACGCATGCCATCGATCGGCGAACAACTGCTGCTGCACGACGCCGTCACCGCAGATTTTCTGGTGGCGCGGGCGCTGCTGCGACCCGGCCGGACGTACGCGAAAGCGGTCGAGACGTTCGCGCCGTACGACCGGATCAAGGACCCGAGCCCTGAACTGCGCCGCGACCTGGTGGCGCTGGTGCAAACGGCCATCGACCTGCGGCTGGCGGCCTACGTCGTCGTCAACAATCGTGCCGAGGGGTGTGCACCGTTGACGATCGCGGCAGTGGTGCGGCGGTTGCTGGGGGAATCCTGACCGGTTGACGGCGCCGGAACCGCCCCGGCGCTGGCGCCGGACGGGTGCGGGTCCTAGGTTTCGACCCGTTCCCCTCCTTCATTCCGTGAGCGGCCGTGGACCTCCGGCAACAACTGCAGCAACATCTCGGATCGGCCTACACGCTGGAACGCGAGCTTGGCGGCGGCGGGATGTCGCGCGTGTTCGTGGCCGACGAAGTGCGACTCGGGCGGCGCGTCGTGGTCAAGGTGTTGAGCCCGGATCTGGCGCAGGGACTCAACGCCGAGCGGTTCGAGCGGGAAATCCGCCTGGCGGCCTCGCTGCAGCAGGCCAACATCGTGCCGCTGCTCGTGGCGGGAGAAGTCGGCGGCATCCCCTACTTCACCATGCCGTTCGTCGAGGGCGAGTCCCTGCGCGCACGGCTGCATCAGGGCGCGCTGCCGATCACCGAGGTGGTGAGCGTGCTGCGCGACGTCACCCGCGCGCTGGCCTATGCCCACGCCCGGGGCGTGGTCCATCGCGACATCAAGCCGGACAACGTGCTGCTCTCCGGTGGCGCCGCGGTGGTGACCGACTTCGGTATCGCCAAGGCGATCAGCGCCTCGCGCACCGAGGGAAGCGGCGCCACGCTCACGCAGCTGGGCACCTCGCTCGGCACGCCCGCCTACATGGCGCCCGAGCAGGTCGCGGGCGACCCGAATCTCGATCACCGCGTCGATCTCTACGCCCTGGGCTGCATGGCGTTCGAGCTGCTCACCGGGCAGCAGCCGTACGCCAACCGGACGCCGCAGAAGATGCTGGCGGCGCACCTGAGCGAAGCGGCGCCGTCGCCCGCCGCACTCCGGCCCGATACCCCGCCGGTCCTGGCGACACTGGTCACGCGACTGATGGCGAAAGATCCGGCGGATCGCCCGCAGGCCGCGTCGGACGTCCTGCGCGAACTCGATGCCGCGGTCACCACCACCAGCGCCCCGAACCTGGCGTTCTCGGCGCCGGGGATGTTCCGGAAGGCGCTGCTGTACTACGTCATCGCGACGGCGGTGGTGCTGCTCTGCGCGCGCGCGGCGATCATTGCGATCGGTTTGCCGGATTGGGTGTTCCCCGGTGCGATCATCGTGATGGCGCTGGGTCTCCCGGTGCTGTTCGTGACGGCGTATGTGCAGCGGGTGGCCCGGCATGTCGCGACGGCGACACCGACGCTCACACCAGGCGGGACCCTGGCCCCGCGAGGGGCGTCGGGCACCATCGCCACCATGGCGATCAAGGCCAGCCCGCACCTCACCTGGCGCCGCGCCCGGCGCGGAGGGATCTATGCGGTGGGCGGCTTCGCGGTGCTGGTCGCGGGTTTCATGACCACGCGGGCGCTGGGGATCGGGCCGTGGGGCTCGCTGCTGGCGGCGGGCAAGCTCGGCGCCAACGACCGGATCGTGCTGGCGGACTTCATCACGCCGCCGGCGGATTCCTCGCTCGAGCCGATCGTGGCCGCGGCGGTGCGGGCGGCGCTGTCGCAATCGAACTCGGTGCACCTGGTGCCGCAGACCGACATCGCCGACGCGCTGCAGCAGATGGAACGCTCCAAGGACACGCCGCTCGCCGATCAGGGCGTGGTGCGCGAGGTGGCGCAGCGGACCAACGCCCGGGCGGTGCTCAACGGCCGTATTGCCCCGCTCGGCAACGGGTTCGCGGTGAGCCTGCAGCTGAGCGGCGTCGATGGCGGGGCCATGCTCGCGTCCTACCAGGCCACCGCCGGCGGGCCGCAGGATCTGCTCAACGTCGTCGATGCGTTGACGCGGAAACTGCGTGGCCGGGTGGGCGAATCGCTCAAGCACGTCCAGCAGTCGATTCCGCTCGAGCGGGCCACGACTACGTCGCTCGACGCGCTGCGCAAGTACAGCGACGCCGTGGTCGCGAACGACATCGACTTCGACTACGACCGCGCGGTGCAGTCGGCTCGTGAGGCGGTGGCCCTCGATTCCACCTTCGCGCTGGCATGGCGGAAGCTGGCGGTGGCGCTTTTCAACGACCTCGCCTCGACCGCGGCGCAGGACTCAGCGCTCGAGAAGTCGGCGCGATATGCCGACAAGCTACCGGACCGGGAGAAGTACCTCGCGCTGGGCTACTACTACGAGATGTCGCTGGCCAACGCCGATCGCGGCAAGGCGGTCGCGGCGTATCAGAGCGCCTACGCGGCTGACAGCTCGAACACGACGTCCACGAATCAACTCGGCCTGATATTCATCAGTCGCCACCAGGGCGACAGTGCGTTGCGCTATTTCCGACGCGAAGCGGCGATCGAGCCCGATCCGGGCACGGTAGCGCGCGTCCCGTGGGTACTGACGATGGCCGGCGATACCGCGGCGGCCGGCACCGCCCTCGATTCGCTCCGCCGCGCCACCGGGAATCGGGATTCGTCGCTGATGATGGACGGGGCCCGCGGCGCGGTGTACGTCGCCCGGGGTCAATACGATTCCCTCGCCAGCCTGACCGACGCGATGAGCCGGTCACCAAGCCGCACGCTCCGGAGCAACGGGCAGTTGATCAGCCGCATGATCGCGGCGATCGAGGGGCGGCTCGCGAAAGGAACGGCGATCGACAACGCCCTGCGGTCGGAACAGGCGGCCCAGCACCTGGCCCCGATGTTTCCGGTCTGGCCGGCGACGTTCGAAATTGTCTTCCGGGGGCGGAATGCCGATGGGGTCCGGCTCCTGGACAGCATGACGCAGGGCATTGGATGGTCGACCGCGCCGCCCAGCGACCGGCCCTATCTCCCGGTCATCGAGCTGTACGCCCGCGCCGGGGATCCGGCCCGCGCCGAAGCGATGCTGAACCAGGCCCTGACCGAAGATCCGTCAGCGAAATCACCGGACGCGCGCGCGGACTTTGCAATGGCGCGGGGGGAGATCGCGCTCGCCCGGGGAAATACGGCGGACGCGCTGCAGCAGTTCAGGGCCGGCGGCGTCGGGCCCGACGGCGCACCGGTCGATTGCCGCGCCTGCGTCGATTTCGCGATGGCGCGCGCCTTCGATCAGGCCGGCCAGTCCGATTCCGCTACCGCCTACCTGGAGCGATATCTCGCGGTGCCGGCGGTGGAACGGGGTTTCAACGCCGGCTTCAGCGTCGATTGGAAGGACCTCGCCGCGGTGCAGAAACGTCTCGGCGAGCTTTACGACGCGAAGCACGACCGCGCCAGGGCGATGCAGCACTACACCGCCTTCGTCGACCTCTGGAAGAACGCCGATCCGGATCTCCAGCCCGTCGTCGCGCCGGTGAAAAGGCGGCTGGCCGAACTGGCGGCGCAGGAAGGGCCATAAGAGGCGGGTGCCGGCACGCTTCGATCGTACCCATCCCACGGCGGCGGCGCTCCCCGCCGACGACCAGCCGCCGCTCAGCGAAGCGATGGCCTACCGGCAACAGTATGCCGGCCTGATCGGCGTGGCGTCGAAGGTGCCGATCACTGATGGTGCCGTGCTCAGCACCGTCTACACTCCCGGCGTGGCCCAGCCGTGTCTCGACATCCAGGCCAACGCGGTCGATTCGTTCGCGCTCACCATGCGCGGCAACACCGTGGCGATCGTCTCTGACGGTTCCGCCGCGTTCGGGCTGGGCCAGGTGGGGCCGGAAGCGATCCTGCCGGTGATGGAGGGGAAGAGCGTCATCTTCAAGACGTTCGCCGGGGTCGACGCCCTGCCGATCTGCCTCAGCACCCACGACATCAGCGAAATCGTCGAGACCGTCATCGAACTCGGCCCGACGTTCGGCGGCGTATGCCTCGAAGACATCGTCGCCCCTGCCTGCCTGACCATCGGTGAAGAGTTGCAGCGCGCCATGAACATCCCGGTCGTCAACAACCATCGCGAGGCGGTGGCGGTGGGCGTGCTGGCGGGGTTGCTCAATGCGCTCAAGATCGTCGGCAAGCAGCCCGCCGATCTCAAGGTGGTGATCAACGGCGCCGGTGCGGCAGGGATCGGCACCGCCGAAATCCTGCTGGAACTCGGCGTCCGCAACATCGTCGTCTGCGACCGCCACGGCGCGCTGGTGCGCTACCGTCCGCAGGCGATGCATTGGGCCAAGTGGGAACTGGCCAAGAAGACCAATCCTGACCGGCTGAGCGGCGACCTGGCCACCGTGCTGCGCGGCGCCGACGTGTTCATCGGGTTCTCCGTCGGCGACGTGGTCACGCCGGAGATGATCCGGACCATGGCGGCGGCGCCGATCGTCTTTGCCTTCGCCGGTCCGGTGCCGGAGATCGACCCCGCGGCCGCGACGGCGGCGGGCGCGGCGGTGGTGGCGACCGCCGAATCGCAGTATCCCAACCAGATGGACATCGCGTCGGTCTTTCCCGGATTGTTCCGTGGACTGCTGGGCGTGCGGGCGCGAACCGTCAATCCCGGCATGCTGCTCGCCGCCGCCGACGCGCTGGCGCGCTGCGTCACCGACGACGAGCTGTGTCCCGACTACATCATTCCCAGCGTGCTCGACTACCGCGTGGCGCCGGCGATCGCCTTCGCCGTCGCGCGCGAGGCCATCGACAGCGGTGCTGCCAAGGTGGAACGTGATCCTGGCGGCATCGCCGACCGGACCCGGGCGTTCCTGCGCAGCGGGACGTTGCCGGTGCCGGCCCCGGCGGTCCCGCCGACGGCGTCCTATGCCGATCAGTCGGTGGATCTGCACCGCCGCTATCAGGGCGTGCTCGAGATCCGCAGCAAGGTCCCGATCACGGACGAACACATCCTCAGCCTGTTCTATCTCCCGCCCGGAGCGGTCGAGCCCGCGGCGGTGATCGCGCGCCACCCCGAATGGGTCTACGAGTACACCATCAAGCGGAACCTGGTGGCGATCGTCACCGACGGCTCCGCGGTGCTGGGGCTCGGGAACATCGGCGCCCGCGCGGCGATGCCGGTCATGGAAGGGAAGGCGCTGCTCTTCCACACCTTCGGCGGCGTCGAAGCGTTTCCGATCTGTCTCGGCACGCAGCACCCGGACGAGATCGTCGAAATCGTCAAGCGGCTGGAACCGACGTTCGGCGGTATCAACCTGGAGGACATTTCGGCGCCGCGATGTTTCGAGATCGAAGAGCGGCTCAAGAGGGAAACCGGCATTCCCATCTTCCACGACGATCAGCACGGCACGGCCGTCGTGGTGCTGGCCGGCGTCATCAACGCGTGCAAGATCACCGGACGCCGCCTGCAGGACCTGACCATCGCGGTCAACGGGGCCGGCGCCAGCGCCATTGCGGTGTCCCGCCTGCTGATCAGCGTCGGTGTGGGCGACCTGGTGCTGTGTGATACCCGCGGCATCATCTACCGCGGCCGCGAACAGGGGATGAACCGCATCAAGTCGGAAATGGCACGGATCACCAACATCGCCAACCTGCAGGGAGCCCTGGCAGACGCGGTGCGGGGTCGCGACCTGTTCATCGGCTTGTCGGTGGCCGGCGCGATGCGACCTGAAATGGTTCGCACGATGAACCGTGACGCGATCGTGTTCGCACTGGCCAATCCCGAACCGGAGATCTTCCCCGACCAGGCCAAGCAGGCCGGGGCGGCGGTCTGCGCCACCGGGCGCAGCGATTTCCCCAATCAGGTCAACAATTCGCTCGCATTTCCGGGCATCTTTCGCGGCGCGCTCGATACCCGTGCACGGCGGATCACTGACGAAATGAAGATCGCCGCCGCGCACGCCATCGCCGAGATGGTCCCCGATGCCGAGCTGCAGCCCGACCTGATCATTCCCAACGCGCTCGATTTCCGCGTGGCGCCGAGTGTTGCACAAGCCGTCGCGCAGGTGGCGATGGAATCGGGCGAGGCGCGCCAGGAAGTCGACCTCGCCACCGTGGCGGCGCGTTGCCGGGCGTTTTCCTACGGTCCGGGGTTTCCTGATGCAACGACCGGTTCGCCCGCTCCGGATCTGTCACGCCGTTGACAACGTGGCCGGCGCGGCCATTATCCACCCACCGGCGACCCGAGAAGATTCCGGGTCAACCGCCGGGCTCTCGACCTTCGGTTTCCAGGAGTAGCTGATGCGCCGTCTGCCGCCGATCGCTGTCGTGCTGGCCCTTGCCGCCGGGTTGTCGTGCGCCCATTCCACTTCGCAGACGCCGCCCGCCGCGACGCCGAGTCCGGCACCGGGCAACGGGGTTGCGGCCCGGACCGGCGCGCCACCGCCGCAGGCGGAACCGGGCCGGGGCGCGGCGCCCGGCGTTGCCCCCAACGGACCGCCCAATGGCCCGCCGGGAGGGGGCTTCGGCGGCCGCGGCCGCGTGCCGTTGACGCCCGAGCAGCGGGCAGCCCGCCGCGACACGATCGCGGCGATGCGGAAGGACGTGATTGCCCAACTCGACGCCCAGCTGGCGCAGCGGACCGCCGACTACGAGAACAAGCGGGCCGGGGACGTGTTCAAGAATCTGCAGCTCTTCCAGGACTCCACCGTCGGTGCGCTGCTCAAGACCATGGACGAGATGGGCAACGCGCTGTCGTTCAGCTGTGGCTCGTGCCACGTCCCCGGCCAATGGGATGATGATTCCAAGGGGAACAAGCGCACGGCCCGCATGATGATTCAAATGGTCGAAACGATCAACAGCACGGAGATGCCGAAACTCGGCCGCGGGCCGCGCACGCCGGTGATCAGCTGTGTCACCTGTCATCGAGGCTCCAACGACGTCGGCCGGCAGCTCCTGCCGTAGCCGCTGAACGGGGGCCCGGATCAGCGAACGCCCCGCACCGGAGTTCCGGTGCGGGGCGTCGTGTTACCCGCTGGACGCTGGATACCGCGTCGCGTCAGTGACCGCCACCGCGTCCGTTGCCGGGTCGCGGGGCCCGCGGGCGGGCGTGCTGGTAGTCCTTCGACTGGGGCTGATGCTTGTAGTCGTACCGCTGGTCCTTGTGCTCCCACCCCTTGTCGCGCGGTGGCAGGAAGTAGCTGTCGTGATAGCGATAGACGGCTACCGCACGGGCGCCATGCACCGGCGACGGGTAGAAGTGCCCGTTCAGCGCGTAGACCGTGGTCGGACTCCACAACGTAAAGTCTGTCTGCCAAGCGCCGAAGTACCCCGGGTCGTAGTCGTAGACGTCGACGCCGGATCCGAACTCGGCGCTGACGCCCACCTCGGTTGCCCCGGGGGGCACGCACGCGGCCGCAGCAACGGCGATCATTCCGGTCAGGACGAAACGGCTTGAAATCCGCATCTGGCGCATCCTTTCTCTCAGCGCTGCCGGTGGGGTTCTCGATCCGGCCGCCATAGGGAGACGTGCCAGCGGCTCGGTCGGCCACGGTTGCACCATTGCAACGTTCCGGCGGTGAGATCACCGGGTCAAATCGCGCGCAATCCCGTCGAGCGTATTGAGCATCGCCTCCGTGGCCGGTCGCCGGAAGTCCCCCCGGGTGGTGCGCAGTGCCACCTCGATACGCGCGTCGAGGAACGCCAGCAGGCGGATGTCGCCCGCCGTGCGGACCCGCGCCGGCCGGTGCGCCGCAGTGCGCAGGCGCAGCACTTGCAGGTCGTGCAGCACCCCGGCGGAGTTCTGCAGCCGTCCCAGGGTGCGTTGGGGTGCCCGGGTTGCCGGGACGGCAACGGTCATGATGCCGAGCAGGTCGCGGAGCCGCTTGATCCGGAGGCGGGCATGGTGCATCGCCACCCCGGCGCCGCGCGGACCAACGGCATGCAGTGCCGCGCGCGCCTTCGCCGAGTGATCGAGCATGATGATGCCCAGCAGGTAGCGCATGGTCGGCTCGGTTTCGGGAGCGTCGAGGTCGCCGTCGAGGTGGTAGTGTCGCAGGCCGCGGGCAATCCGCGCGGCCACCTTCGGAAGCCGCTCCAGCAGCTGGTACTGGAGCGGGTGCAGCGCGCGGACTCGATCGCGTTCCAGATCGCGCGCGAGCTGTCTCGCTGCTTCGCGTGCCGGGCCGACCAGGCCGCGGTGCCGCGCCCCGAGCCAGATGGCCTGGACGTCGCAGTCGCGGACTTCGCCGGCCAGATCCGAGATTTCGGCCAGACGCCGCCGCGTCCCGCCGCCGAGGGTGTCGTCGAGCGCGGTCTTGAAGTCGCGGAGCGTATTCCGAAGGCGGCGTGCGGCGACGCGAAACTGGTGTACCGCTTCCGGGTCACGATGTCGCCCCGGTGGGCTGACCAGATCGGCGGCCGTCGTGAGCACCTGCTCCAGGCGGATCCGGGCAGCGATGCGCGCGCCGTATCGAGCCGGGAGCGGAAGCAGGTCGGCCGAAAGGCCCCGCGCCTTCACCGCCACGTCATCGCGTGCCGGCGCTCACGGTGTGGCGCCGGGCATCGTTGCAACCATCGAATCGGGTCCGGTCATCGCACTGCCTGACAGCACCACCAATTGGCCCGACATCATCGGGGCGTGCGTCGGGATGTTGCAGACGATCGGGAAGATGCCGGCGTGCCGCGCGACATACGTGGCGCGCGTGATCCGCTGGCCCGGCAGCGCCAGCGCAAGATCGGGGAGCACGAACGTGTGCGCGTCGTCTTCCGGATTGTAGATCGTCAACGCCAGCGTGTCGCCTTCGCCCACCACGATCGTCGCGGGCGAAAAACCATAGACCTCCTTGCCGTCCAGAATGCCGCCCGGGGCGAAGTCCTCCTTCAGGAACGGAAAGACGGTGGCGGATTCACGAACCAGCAGCGGAACCGTCGTGACGGTGATCGCGCGGGTACGGGGCCGGTATGGCGGAGGCCCCTGGTGACACCCGGTGACGAATGCGGCGAGAACCGTGATTGTCGTCGCGAGTGATCGGCGACCGTGGGCGGCACGAAGCGGGAACTCGACGTCAGGCATGACACGGACCCCCGGGGGAAACCCGACTATACCACCCGCCGATGGTCCGGACCAGTCGTTCGTTACGTCGCGACCGCCAGTTCGTCTTCGACCCGGGTCACCCCGGGCGCGGCCCATGCCGCCCGCTCCACCTCCCGCCGGGCGGTGCACGATGGCACGACGCCGCGGAGGATGACCCTGCCGTCGAGGCTTTCGATCGTGATGCGGTCCGGGTCGATACCGGTGCTGCGCCGCAGGGAACGCCGGATGTCTTCCGGTACGTCAGCCAGCGAAGCCGTTCGCTGGCGCACCGCGAGCCGGTTGACGATGCCGCGGATGCCGGTGAGGTGCCGCAGCGTCTGCTCCACGGCTTCGCGCTGGTATTGCCACTCGACCTCGCCCTCGAGCATGACGTCGCCCCGGTCGACACGGACCACGATCCGTGTGTACGGCACCTCGACGTTCCATTGCAGCGCAATCTCCGCCCAGTGCGCGATCTCGCTGTCCGACCGCATGGCCCATCGCGGCAACCGGACCACCAACCCGCTCGACACGTTGCGGACGCCGTGGACCTGTTCGGTGACTTCCTCCGCCTCGATCCGCTGCGCGTAGCTCTCGACCGATCCGGTGAGACGGACGACTCCGCCGTCGACCGACACGGCGATGTCGGCACCGCGCAGATTGGGCCGCCAGCACAGCTCGCCGGTCACGTCCCGGGCAATGTCCTGATCACTCCTCACCGTGCCCCTCCTTCCGACAGACTGCCGTTCAAGCCGATGCCTGGAATGCTCCGGCGCCGATGTCGTGTGCTCGCCAGCTCGGGTCGATCGTCGGCGTCGGCCAGGGGATGCCCGTATCCTCGCGGGCCGGCGCATTGGCGCTGTGGTGTTCGAGATCGTCGACGAGCGTGGCGAGGCGCTGGAAGCCGTCCGCCGCGGGCGCTTCCCAGAGGTCGCTCATCGTGAGGAGTCGCCACTGGCCGATCAGCGACTCGTTGCCGCGGGCGATGATCCGGGCGCCAGTGGCATACAGCCGGCGATGTTCCGGCGTATCTGCGGCGGCGGCGGTGGTGGCGGGACGGGAATACCACAACGTGCCGCGCGGTGTGGCATCGATCACGTTCCGGGGCAACGCCAGCGCCACGCCGTGATACTCGCAGGCCGCAACGAGTGCCGCCAGCGCGCTGTCGGTGCCGCGCTCGGCGGCGTCCGCGACGCTCCCCTCGTCGAGCACAAGTTGGGTGATTGTCCCCCGGGCGTTGGCGATGGCGGCGCCCGGCGCGGCCACCCCGGCGCCGGCGAACGGGCCCTCGGCCAAGGCGTAGCCCAGGGGGCCAGGCAGGCGCTCGTTGCGCGGCAGGAGGCGAAACGCGGGCACCGTCGCGGCGCGATACACCTGATTCGGCGATCGGCGATCGGTCATGTCCGGGAGGTCAGGCACGACGGCGGCCGAAAAGCCGAGACCCGATAGAATCGGCGCCAGGCCATCCCAGTACGCGGCGTTGGTGTTGACGAACACTTGCGGCGACGTGTCGAACCAGTGCCGCAGTGCACGGCGGTGCAGCGCCACCTGTTCGGCGAATTCGTCCGCGTCGGTAAACGCCGCCAGGCTGTGGTGGTAGGTCGTGCCCAGCAATTCGACGACGTTGCCAGCGACCAGATCGCGGATTCCATCGAGCGCCTCGGGGGCCCACAAGGCGAGCTGTTCCGCCAGCACTCCGGAGAGGGCCAACGCGATCCGGAATTGTCCGGGGCGCGCCGCCCCCAGCCGCCCGAACAGCCGGATCAACGGCGCGATCCGGCTCCGGGCCTGCTGTTCCAGCTGTTGCCGGGTGGCGGCGTAATCGAAGGGGTCGACAGCGAGCCCGCGATCGGGATACCGGGGTCGGCGGAGTTGGTACGGATGGTGGAATTCGACGATGAGGCAGAGTTGGGGCATTTCACCGCTCGCAAGCGCGGGGTGGGCAGAAAGTCGCTCGGCCGGTTCGGACTATCCCGATGAAGACGAGGGGGCAGCGCCCGATCGCACGCCAGACGGAGATCGCCGCCCGATGTGAAGCAGGCGATCGCCGGAGGCGATCACCGTGGACCACCGTTCGGCACCAGCCAGGTCAGGAACCAGCCGGTAGCCAGCCGTGCGACTTCATCGAGCGTGCCCGGTTCTTCGAAGAGGTGTGTCGCCTTCGGCACCACTTCGAGAGCCCGTTCGCAATGCAGCGCCTGCAGCGCCGTGTAGTTGAGCGCCAGTACGTCGGGATCGTGCCCGCCGACGATCAACAATGTCGGTGCCTCGACCTGGGCCAGCGCCCTGCCGGCCAGGTCCGGCCGCCCGCCGCGCGAAACGACGGCCCGGACTTGCGCCGGGTGCCGCGCGGCGGAGATCAGCGCTGCGGCCGCCCCGGTACTGGCGCCGAAATACCCCAGCCGGTACGAGACACCCGCCAGGCCGTGTGCCACGGCCTCCGTCACCAGTCCGAGTCGCTGCGCGAGCATCTCGATGTCGAAGCGAAATGCCCGGGTCCGCTGGTCTTCACGGTCCTCCGCCGGTGTCAGCAGGTCGAAGAGCAATGTCGCCAACCCCGCCTGCTGCAGCGCCCGCGCCACCTGCCGGTTGCGCGGACTGGTCCGGCTGCTGCCGCTGCCGTGTGCGAACAGCACCATCCCCTCGGCGCCGTCGGGGATGCCGAGGTCGCCCATCAGCGAGCCACTGCCGATTGGCAGAAGCATCTGGCTTTCACGTACATGCGCGAGTGTCGACGGCATGATCCATCCGATCTGGTCTGGCGTTACAGGGCCGACGGGTACGTTTCTGGCGCCTCGCCCCGCTCCCATTCGCCGGTACGGTCCAACGGCTCGACCGCGCGGGTGACGTCGTAGTGCAGCATGGCGTCGAACTGGTCCGGAAGGCGGGCGTGGTAGTAATGGCTCTGGCGCTCCGTGTCGGGGCGATACACCACACCGATGGCCCGTTGCAGATGCGGGCGCCGCAACGCACCCGATTCCGCGCCGTGCGACAGCAGCATCAGGAAGTTCCGGCCCTCGGCTTCGTGGAACAGCGCCTCATAGCTCTCCGGCAGCGCGGGACGCACGTTGCGCCGGGCCGCCGGTTCATCCCAGTCGGTCGCGGCAGTCACCGTGCCGCGATAGGTGCTGAACCCGACCAGGTAGGCGTCGCCGGGATGACCCTGGCGCACCAGCTGGCCGACATTGTATTCGCCGGCACGGCTCCGTTCGGTGGCGCGGGCGTCCCCCAGGTGGGAGTTGTGCGCCCACACCACCACCTTCGGCGCCGGCACCGATCGGGCGAGAAAGGTCCGCAGCGCGTCGAGCGTCTCCACCATGTGCTGGTCGCGCAGGTTCCACGACGCGACGTGGCTGCCGAACATGGTGCGGTAATACCGCTCGGCATTCGCCACCAATCGGGCGTTCTGTTCGGCGTAGAAGGCATCGTCCGGCGTGACGCGGTGGTCATGCCGGAGATGGGAATTCGCCGACTGACGCAGATCAACCAGTTGTGCCACCACTTCCGTCTCGCACGACGGGCGCAATCCCAGTGACGCGGCATACCCGTACGCCTGCAGGTCACCGCCGAACCGGTCGAAACAGGCATAGCGTGCGCGGGCGCGGGCGGCGGCATCGGGGTCGATGGTGTCAAGGTACCGGAGCACCGCGTCGATCGACGCGTGCAGACTGTACAGATCGAGCCCGTAGAAGCCGACCTGCCTCTGCGGGTCGGGCTGCGCCTCGTTGTGGCTCCGGAGCCAGCCGACGAAGTCGAGCACGTCGGCGTTGCGCCACATCCACTGCGGGAACCGCGTGAAGCCCCGCAGCGCATCGGCCGCGTCGGTGTCGTCGCCCACGCCGCGCACGAAACGATTGACCCGATAGGCATCGGGCCAATCGGCTTCGGCCGTCACCGCGGTAAAGCCGGCCTCGGTGATCAGCCGCTTGGTGATCTCGGCACGAATGCGGTAGAACTCGTGTGTGCCGTGAGACGCTTCGCCGATCAGGACCAGCGGCGTGTTGCCGATCGATTCCAGCAACGGATCGAAATCGTCGCGGCCGCCGGCGAGCGGCAGCGCCAGCCGGCGCACCGCCTCGATGGGTGTCTCGCGCGTGATGACCGACGTCATGACGCCCCGCTCCCGCCGGCGGCTCCGGCATGCGACGACATCGGGATCTCCCGGGCCGCCGCCTGCAGCAGCGCGCGGACCTCTTCGTCGCTGGTCTGCGTGAAGTCGGTGTACCACGTCCCGACGCCGTAGAACGGATCGGGAACGAACAACGCCACGCAACTATCGGCGCGTCGTTGGATCATTGTGACGGCTTCGTGAGACGCGACCGGCACTGCGGCGACGATGCGGCGCGGATGATGGGTCCGCAGCCCTTCGACCGCGGCCGCCATCGTCGCACCGGTGGCCAGTCCATCGTCGACCAGGAAGACGGTCTTGCCGTCGACCGGCTGCGCCGGCCTCGTGCCACGGTAGGCTCGTTCGCGGCGTTCCAGCTCCGATCGCTCGGCCGCCGTGACACGTTCCACCGCGTCCGGCGACACGCGCAGATCGGCGATCACGTCGCGATTGAGGATGCGAATATTGCCGCTGGCGATCGCCCCCATAGCAAGCTCTTCATGGCCGGGAACGCCGAGCTTGCGGACCACGAACACATCCAGCGGCGCCTTGAGCGCAATCGCCAGCTCGTAAGCCACCGGAACGCCGCCGCGCGGCAGGCCGAGCACGACCGACTCCGATCCGGAGACACTCCCCCTGATGGCGTCGGCCAGCTGCCGGCCTGCATCGCGGCGGTCGCGGTACCGCATCGCACCGTCTCCTGGTGCCGGGCGCCCGTCAGACAGCCACGGTGAGATGATCTTCCACCGCGGACACGCCCGGGGACGCCCAGGCCGCCCGTTCGGCGTCCTGCCGTTCGGTCCAGGATCGCACGGTGCCGCGCAGAATCACCTTGCCATCCAGTGCCTCGACGGCGACGCGGCCGGAATCCACCAATGCGCTGCGCTTGAGGGCATCCGCGATCTTCTCCTTGACGAGCGACGCAGACACCTTGGGTTGACGCACCAGGACACCGTTGTAGACACCCTTGACGCCGAGCAGGTACCGCACCGCGCCCTCGGCCGCGGCCTTCTGGTACTGCCAGTCGACCTCGCCCTGCAGTGTGATCCAGCCGTTTTCCACCTTGACCGTGATGTTCTTGTCAGGAACCTGGACGTTCCACTCCAACGCCAGCAGGGCGGAGTGGGCGATATCCGTATCGCTCCGCATCGCACTGTTGGGCAGTCGCACCTTCATTTCATCGGCGACGGCCTGTACGCCGCTGACGAGTTCGGCGGCGCGCTCCGCTTCGAACTTCTGGGCATAACTGTCCACATACCCGCTCAGCGTCACCACCCCGTCCCGGGCGGCCACACCGATCTCGGCGCGTTGCGTGGTCGGTTGCCACTTGAGCTCGTCGAGCACGTCACGCTGAAGCTGAATGTCGGTCTTCATCCTTCGTCCCCCCTGCAGCCACGCTGCCTCGCTGACTCCTGCGCCGGCTCCCCGTTGGTCCGGCCCCGGCACGCCTTGGGGGCCGCGCCGTATAGCGCACCAAATGTGACCCGCCGGCCGGTCCGGGTCAGTCCGCCAACCTCCCCGGATGAGCGCGCAATCTCCCCACACCGGTGCGGCAGATTCCCGACTGCTGCTGGTGCCGCCCGCCGGTAGCGTTGAAGAGAGCCCGAGCCGGTATGCCGGAGGAGAGCGACATGTTTCATCGTGTGATGGTGCCCCTGGACACCTCGGCCTTTGCCGAGGAGGCCGTCGAGCGCGCCGCGCTGATTGCGCGGGCGTCCGGCGCGCCGCTTGAAATGGTGGTCGTACATGAATTCCCGGCGCTGATCCCGGAGAGCGCGGCCAGCGTCGACGCCCTGTGGGAGACCGAGATCGAAGAGTATCGCACGACCTGCATGGTGCCCGAAGCCGCCAATCTCTCGCGCAATCTCGGCATCGACGTCGAGGTCGTCCGACTCGACGGTGCGGTGGTGCCGGTGTTGACGGCCCATATCGCGGCACGCGGCATCGACCTCGTTGTCATGACCAGCCACGGCCGCACCGGTTGGGGCAGGGCGTGGCTGGGAAGCGTCGCTGACGGGGTGGTGCGCCAGGCCGGCGTGCCGGTCATGGTGCTGCGGCGCGATACACCGCGGCTCGCGATCGGCGAAGCCGGTCCTGCCTTCCGGAAGATCCTTGTGCCGCTCGATGGATCGGCGGCGGCGGAAGAAGTGCTCGATGACGTCGTGTCGCTGGCGCACGACACGTTGACCGCGGTGATTCTCGCCCAGGTCGTCGAATCCGTTGCGCCGCAGGACATCGGTGTTGCCGTTCCCGAACTGGCGACGACCGCCATGCCGGATGTCGCGGCCACCACCAAGCTGGTCGACGGTGCCGAAGCGTATCTGGGCGGCGTTGTGCAAACGCTGCGCGCCCGCGGCGTTGAACACGTCGAGTCGTGCGTCCGGCTCGCCGGTCACGTCGGGCAGGCGCTCGGCGAGCTGGTGCGGCAGTATCAGCCCGACCTCGTGGCGATGACCATCCATGGACGCGGTGCGTCGCGGCTGCTCGCCGGCAGCGTCGCTGACAGCCTGCTTCGCACCTCGTCTTGTGCCCTGCTGTTCCGTCGGCAGCACCCCGTCGCGGTGTCGGATGCGATTCCGGTCGCGGCGATGCCGGCGACAGCAGCGGCCTGAGGAGGAACGATGTTGTTGAGCCCGACCCAGTTCGTCAACCTGTTCCGGCGTCTGCGCCGGCAGCAGGTGCTCAGTCTCTACGTCGGCGGTACCGTCACCGATCCGGCGCAGCGGTTCGAATGGCGGGTCGCGGCCCGCGACGTGCTCGACCAGCTGGCGGAGACGCTGGCTGATCGGCCGAAGGGCGAATGCGTTGCCTTCGACCGCTGCCGCGCCCTGCTCGAAGCCGAGCTCGATCAGATCGCCGCGGCGATCCGCGCGCCCGGATGGGTAGGGTTTGCGACCGTCGACGGCGTGCAACTGAGCGGCGCGATACCGGTGCCGATGCCTACCGAGGTCCGCTGGCAGCCCGGGATCTGGATTGCGCCATACATCCGGGCGCTCAAGCAGGACACGCCGGTGCTCCTGGCGGTCCTCGACGGCCGTTCAGCGATCATCTACCGCTATCTCGGCGGGAGGCTGGTGCGGCTCGAGAAACTGCACGCCGTGCTGCATGGCGGACATGCAGATCATCTGGGCGCTCAGTCGCAGCACTTCCATCCCGGTACCCGGGGGGCGACCGCCAGTGAATTGGCCGATCGCGCCCGGTTGCACGCGCGCGATCTGCTGGCGCGCGAGGTCGCCGAGCGGTTGATGCACCTGGTCGATCCGGGCGGTGGCTTGCTGGTGGGTGGCATTCCGGAGGCGATGCACGCGGTGTTGCGCGAGCTCTCGCCCGCGGTCCGGGAACGGACACTTCCGATGCCCGAACTGACGCTGATCGACACCAATGCCGAATTGACCCGCGCGGTGGCGCGGGCCGCTTCGGCATTGCGCAACCGCCGCGACCAGACAGCGATACACCGGCTTGTCGATGCCGCCGCCGCGGGCCAGCGGGCCACGGTCGGTGTACCGGAGAGTCTCGAAGCGCTGGCGATGGGAGAGGGACGCGAGTTGTTCGTGACCCCCGGATTCCTGGTGCAGCACCCCGCGGAAGCGGAGCAGGCCATCGAGCAGGCGTTCGATCAGGACGCCGGAGTCGAAGTTGTTTCCGGCGAGGCCGCCGTGGCACTCGATGCCGAGGGAGGCGTGGGTTTGCTGCTGCGCTTTGCGGCACACCGCGCCGGGCGGGGTGCCGCCGCTCCGTCGGGAGGGGCGGTCAGCTCACCGGAAGCGTAAATCGGAAGGTGCTGCCGCGGCCGATCTCGGTTTCGACCCAGATACGGCCGCGGTGCGCGTTGATG
Source organism: uncultured Gemmatimonadales bacterium (assembly GCA_963697065.1). Classification (GTDB taxonomy): domain Bacteria; phylum Gemmatimonadota; class Gemmatimonadetes; order Gemmatimonadales; family GWC2-71-9; genus Palsa-1233. The sequence continues at coordinate 89,806 of CAVOMQ010000001.1, read as the reverse complement.
ATTCCCTGAGCGATGGCCAGACCGAGCCCCGTCCCGCGGGTCAGGCTGTTGTGGCGGGCTTCCCAGAACCGTTCGAAGAGGTGCGGCAGCTCGTCGGCCGGAATTCCCGGGCCGTGGTCGCAAACCGCAAACGCCACGTGCTCGGTATCGGCGCGCGCGTCAATGGTGATCGTGCTCCCGGGTTCCGAGAACTTGAGGGCGTTGTCGAGCAGGTTGACCAGCACCTGCACGATGCGCTCGCGGTCGGCGACGGCGATGGGGAGGTCGCGCGAGGCGTCGATCCGGATCGTTACCTCGCCCCGGCGCGGATGGCCGGACACCATCGCGACCGCGGCTTCGATCATCGGCGGCACCAGTTCCGGCGCGGTATGCACCGCCAGCCGGCCCGCTTCGATGCTGGCGACATCGAGCAGATCGCGCATCAGCTTGTACATCATCTGCGCCGACTCGGCGATGGTGCCGTAGAGCTCGTGGCGCGCCGCCGCGTCCGCCGGCGGATTGCTCACCAGCCGCTCGGCGATCATCGCGATGGCGCTGACAGGATTGCGGAGGTCGTGCGAGACGGCGGCGAGCACCTCGTCCCGGGCGCGGGTCGCCTGCTGCGCGGCACCATAGAGCCGGGCATTGTCGATTGCCATCGCGACCCCCGCCGCCAACGCTTGGGCCAGCTCCAGGTCGAATCGGTCGAACGGCCGGTCGCCCCGGAGCGACCCGATCGTCAGCGCTCCGAACGGACGATCGCGTACCGCCAGCGGCACGATGATCAGCGAGCCGATCTCGAGGCGGCGCAGCACCTCGAGTTCGTCGCTGTCTTCGGCATGGGCCTCGAGCCAGTCGTCGCTCACGGATTCCACGAAGCGCGCCTGTCCGGCGCGCAGCACATCGAGCACCTCGGAAGGTGCGTCACGGCTCAATTGGCGCACGCCGAACGCGTGCAGCGCCGGCTCGTGGGCGGCGTCGCGGTGGCGGCTCACCACGCGGCGGAGCGGCGCATCGGCGTCGGCGCCCTCGATTGCATCGATCGCCGCCCACGCTCCGATGGTTCCCACCGGGAGCGAGGCAGCGAGCCGGATCGTGGCCTCGTAGTCCAACGTCGCGGCCAGCTGCGCCCCCGCCAGCGCCAGCACGTGTTCGTGATGCTCCAGGCGCTTCCGCTCGGTGATGTCGCGCACGACGGCGGTAAACACCACGCCGCCCGGTGTCGGCAGTTTGGAGATCGAGGCCTCGGCGGGGAACGTCCCGCCGGAACGCCGTTTGCCGGTCACTTCCTGGCGCGCGCCCATCCGGCGCGCCGTGATCGGCGTGCCGGCGAACTCCTCAACGTGGGCGCGGTGGGCCACCGCGAGTGCGTCGGGAAGCAGGACGTCCAGCGGTTGTCCGACGATCTCGGCAGCAGCATGGCCGAACATCTTTTCGGCGCCGCGATTGAAGTGGAGGATGTGTTGCTGGGCGTCGACGGTGACGATGGCATCGGCGGCGATACTAAGGATGCCGGCAAACTTCGCTTCTGATGCCCGCAACGCCGTCTCGGCGCGGTTCCTGCCGGCGAGGTCGCGCAACAGCGATCGGCGCATCAGCCAGGCGAACCCGACGCTGATGACGGCAAACGCGGCGACGACCCCCAACAGCCACATTCGCCCGCGGTCTTCGTCCCGTCGCCGGCTGGCAAATTGATTCTCTTCCTCTTGATCCATCAACCGCAATTGGCGCCGGATGGCAAGCGCTGACGCTTCACTGGGTGCGAATGTGGCCGTCGGAACCGACACGCCATCCGATTCCGGTGCTGCGGCCAGGGCCGTCAATTCCGTCGTTTCACTGTCGAGCAGCCCGTGGATCATCGCCAGGCGGGCCAATTGCCCCGGTTCGCCGGCCATCATGCTGTCGAGCCGTTGCGCCGCAGCCTGCAGCGAATCGACGCCGCGCGTGAATTGCGATCGCGATGCGCTGTCTCCGCCCAGCGCGACGCCCTGCGCGCCGGTCTCGGCACGTTCGAGGGCCACCCGCAACGCCAGCAACGCGGCGCGCCGTGAGAGGACCTCGGTGATCGCCGTGGTGGTGCCGACGAACCGTTCCCCGCTCACCAACGCCACCGCCGCCAGTGCAACCACCAGCGCGGCCGTCACCCCCAGGCCGAACGTGATCTTGCGGGTCTGTGGCACGGGCCCCGATTTCCGCTCATGAGTGAGGCGAATCAGGACGATATCTAGCGCCGGTCCCGCCCTGACGTCCACTTCGGGTCCCGTCGGGGAAGTCCCCACCGGGCCGTCGGGGATACTGCGGTGGTGACGACCGGGTTCCCGACAGACGCCCGTTCATGCGGCGGTAGGTTGCGTCGAGGAGACCCGAGGAGGGGGAGTGTCAAACCCGGCGGTGATGGAACGAGGCGAAGAACTGCCATCGCGATGGTGGCTGCGGTGGTTGGCGGTACCGCTGGTCTGGAAACTGGTCGGGGCGACGCTGGTCGTCGCCGTGGCCGTGCTTGCGATGCTGCTGGCCACCGGTCGGCCCGGTGCCGCCGCCGACGGCGCGGTGGCGCTGGCGGCGAGCCTTGCCCTCAACTTTCTCCTGGTCCGTTTGGCGCTTGCGCCGCTCGACGCGCTCCGGGAAGCCGTCGAACGCGTATCCCGTGGCGACTACTCCCATCGCATGGAACCATCCGCCCTCGAGGATCGGCACACGAGCGTGTTGCGGCGCACGTTCAATCGGCTCCTCGACCGGATCGAGCGCGATCGCATCCGCACCCGGCACCTGGCCCAGTTGACCCTCGAGGTGCGTGAAGTCGAACGGGCGACGATCGCCAGCCAGCTGCGCGACGCCACCGCTCAGCAACTCTCGGCGCTGCTGCTGCAGTTGGCCGCCGCGGCGCGCGCCAACCGCGATCCGAAGGTGGCCGAGTCCATCACCGCCGCTCGTGACATTGCCGCCGTCATCGTGAGCGAGATCGGCGACATTGCGGAAGCAGTCTATCCCGGATTGCTGGGCGAACTCGGACTCCCCGCCGCCCTCCATATGCTGGCGCGGCGCGCCGAGCGCCGCGAGGATCTCGCCACGACGGTCCACATCGACCCGATGATGCCGCCGCTGCCGCTCCCGTTGGTGCGCGCGTTCTACCGCGTCGCGTCGGAGGCGGTGGCCAACACCGGCCGCCATGCCATGGCCCGGTCCCTTGGCATTACGTTACGGCGGGACGGACAGTCGGTGGTTCTGGAAATCCGGGACGACGGACGGGGGTTCGACGTGGCCGAGATGGAACAGGGATCGACCGGTGTCGGGTTGTTCGGTGCGCGCGAGTTGCTGGCGCACGCCGGCGGTGAGTTGCGCGTCGATTCGATTCCCGGCGACGGCACCACCGTCGTGGCCACCGCGCCGCTGCCGGGCGACACGCAGCGATGAGCGGCGACTTCATCAACGTGCTATTGGCCGACGACCATACCGTGGTCCGTGCCGGACTCAAGGCCGTTCTGGGCAGTGCCCCCGATATTCGCGTCATCGGCGAAGTGGCCAACGGAGCCGACGCCGTGGCCATGACCCAGCGCCTCCGCCCCGACGTGCTGGTGATGGACCTTTCCATGCCCCAGATGGACGGCGCGCAGGCCGCGCGACAGCTGATCGCGGCGGGCGTCGCCACCAGGATCCTGATTCTCACCATGCATTCCCCCGACGAAGCACTGATCCCGCTCATCGAAGCCGGCGTGCAGGGCTTCCTGCAGAAGACTGCCGCCGACCGCGAGTTGATCGATGCGGTGCGTGCGGTGGCACACGGCGACACCTACCTCCAACCCGCCGCCGCCCGCGTCCTTGCCGGCGGCCTGCGCAAGCGCGCCGAGCACGCCGGTGATCGCGACCGCTTCGAACAGCTGACGCCCCGGGAACAGGACGTCCTCCGCCTCGTGGCTCAGGGGCACGCCGCGTCCGAAATCGGCCGCCGGCTCAACATCAGTCCCAAGACGGTGGACACCTACAAGCAGCGGATCAAGGAAAAGGTCGGCTTGACCCATCGCCCCGAGTACGTGCAGTTCGCACTCAAGCTCGGGCTGCTCCCCGAGGAGTAGCGCGTGCCGCGCTCCCGGACCCGACTCGGCTTCATTCCCCCCGAACTGGCCCGCCTTGTCCCCCGGGTTCCCGACGAACCCGGATGGGTGCACGAAGTCAAGTACGATGGCTACCGCATCGAGTGCATTCTCGATGGACCACGTACCCGTCTGTTGACGCGTGGCGACAAGGACTGGAGTGACCGCTTCGCCACCGTGCTGCACGCCGCTCGCGAGCTCGCTTCCCATCGTGCGGTGCTCGACGGCGAGGTGGTGGCGCTCGACGCGAACGGCGTCTCTTCGTTTCAACTGCTGCAGCGCCACCTCGAGGAGGGAGCGCGACACCCCATCCGGTATTTCGTGTTCGACGCGCTCATGCTTGACGGTTCGGACCTTCGGCATCTGCCGTTCTCCGAACGGCGCGCGACGCTGCGGAAGCTGATCCGCACGGGCCGTGGTGCCATCCGGCTGACCGAGGAACTCGACGGGCACGGCGAGGCGGTGCTGCGCAGGGCGTGCCGGCGCCACCTCGAGGGCGTCATCTGCAAACGGATCGACGCACCCTACCAGAGCGGGCGCGGGCCGGCCTGGCTCAAGGTGAAATGCAGCCGACGACAGGAGTTCGTCGTCGTGGGGTTCACGCCGCCCCGGGGCGGGCGCCCCGGCGTCGGCGCGCTGCTGCTGGCGGTGCACGAAGCCGGCGGCTGGCGATACGCCGGGCGGGTCGGGACCGGCATGAGCAATGACGAGCTGGAGTTGCTTCACGATCGGCTCGGCGCCATCGAACGCGCCACCTCGCCGTTGCTCGATGTGGATGCCGGTGCGGGCAAGGACGTCCACTGGGTACGGCCGAGCATGGTCGTCGAGGTGAGCTTCACGGAATGGACTCGCGATGGCCTGCTCCGACATCCGGTCTACCACGGTATTCGCGAGGACAAACCGGCCCGCCAGGTGGTGCACGAGTAGCGGCCGCCACGCGGCATTCCTCCGATGGCCATCCCCGCCAATCCCTGACACTTGATCAGCCAAACCCCGACTGATCCGGGAAAGGCGTTTCATACCATTGACCTCATCGTGGCGCGATGGGTCCGCGCTGCAGAATGGAGCGTAGGACGTGTTCACTCGCGACTTCAGTCAGATCAGCATGGCAGACGTCCCCCAGGTGGGGGGCAAGAACGCCTCGCTTGGCGAACTCCATCGTGCCCTTGCGCCCCGTGGCGTCGGCGTGCTGGATGGCTTCGCCACCACCGCGGATGCCTACCGGCGATTGCTCGAAGTCAACGACTTGCGCGGCCGACTGGCCAAGCTTTTCGCCGGCCTCGATAGCGAAGATCTCGGCGTCCTCGAGCGTGCCGGCCAGGCCGCACGAGACGCCGTGCTTGAGACCCCGCTGCCGGCCGATCTGGAGCGCGACATCCTCGCTGCCGCCGATGGCCTTGCCGGGCGTCTTGGCCGCGAAACGGAACTGGCGGTCCGCTCGTCGGCGACCGCCGAGGATCTGCCCGAAGCCTCGTTCGCCGGCGCCGCCGAGACGTTTCTGAACGTCCGCGGTCACGAAGGCCTGCTCGCGCGGTGCACAAGTGCTACGCGTCGCTCTTTACCGACCGCGCCATCAGTTATCGCGCGCGCCTTGGCTACGACCAGCTCAAGGTGGCGCTCTCGGTCGGCGTGATGCCGATGGTCCGCTCCGATCAAGCCAGCTCCGGGCATCATCTTCACGCTCGACACGGAATCGGGATTCCGCGACGTGGTGACGGTCTCGGCGTCGTACGGCCTGGGCGAATTCGTGGTGCAGGGCGTGGTCACGCCAGACGAATGGCTGGTGTTCAAGCCCACGCTCGCCACCGGGCATCGCGGCGATCATCGCCCGCCGGCTCGGATCGAAGGAAGTCCGGCTGGTCTATGGCGAGGGCGCAAGGGCACACGCAGCGAACCGATCGCCGCGGCCGACCGGGCGCGCTTCTCCCTCACCGACGACGACGTGCTGACGCTGGCGCGATGGGCCTGTCTGATCGAGGACCACTACTCCCGGCTTGCCGGTCATCCGCAGCCGATGGACATCGAGTGGGCGCAAGCGACGGCGTGACCGGCGAGCTGGTCGATCGTGCAGGCGCGCCCCGAAACCGTCCACTCCGCCAAGACGCGCACGCGCGGCCGCCGAGCGGTCTACCGCCTGACCGGGCGCGCCCGGCGCGCCGATCCTCATCGGGCCAGGCCGTAGGTGAACGGATCGGCGCGGGACGGGTCCGCGTCGTCCGAGTCGGCGAGCGAACTGGGCACCGTGCAAGCCGGGCGAGGTGCTCGTGGCGCGAGATGACCGACCCCGACTGGGAGCCGGTCATGCGGCGCGTCGCCGCGATCGTCACCGAGCAAGGGCGGCCGCACCGCGCACGCGGCGATCGTCTCGCGCGAGTTCGGCCTGCCGTGCATCGTCGGCACCGAGCGCGCGACGACGACGCTGCGCGACGGCGACGAGGTGACCGTCTGCTGCGCCGAGGGAGAGGAAGGGCACGTCTACGCCGGCACGCTCGCCTTCGCGGTCGACCAGATCGATGCGGCGTCGATCCCCGCGACGCGCACGCAGATTCATGCTCATCGTCGGCGATCCCGAGCCGGGCGTTCACGTTGTCGGCGATTCCCAACGCCGGCGTCGGGCTCGCGCGTACGGAGTTCATCATCAACAACAGCATCGGTATTCACCCGATGGCGCTGGCGCGGTATCCCGCAGCTCAAGGATCGCAGCTGCCGTCCAGGCCATCGCCGCGCGCCTCGGCGGCGAGGATCCCCGGGACTTCTTCGTGCGGCGCTTCAGCGAAGGCGTCGGCCGGATCGCCGCGGCATTCTACCCCAAGCCGGTCATCGTGCGCACCAGCGATTTCAAGACCAACGAGTACGCGTCACTGCTCGGCGGCGGCGAGTTCGAGCCGGCGGAGGAGAACCCGATGCTCGGCTTCCGCGGCGCGTCGCGGTACTACGACCCCCGGTATGCCGACGGATTCGCCCTGGAATGCGCCGCCTGCTGCGCGTGCGGCGCGATCTCGGGCTCACCAACATCAAGGTCATGATCCCGTTTTGCCGCACCGTCGACGAAGGACGGCGGGTACTCGCGGCGATGGCGGCCAATGGGCTGCGGCAGCGGTGACGAGGGGCTGGAGGTCTACGCCATGTGCGAGATCCCTCCAACGTCGTGCTCGCGGAGCAGTTCCTCGGCATCTTCGATGGGTTCTCCATCGGTTCGAACGACCTGACCCAGCTCACCCTGGGCATCGATCGCGATTCGGGGACCGTGGCGCACTTGTTCGATGAGCGGAACGAAGCCGTGCGCTGGATGCTGGCGCACGTCGATTGCCGTCGGGCGCAAGCACCGATAAGCCGGTCGGCATCTGTGGCCAGGCGCCGTCCGACTATCCCGAGATGGCCGCGTGGCTCGTCGAGCAGGGCATCAGCTCGCTGTCGCTCAATCCGGACGCGGCCATGCGCACCGCGATCCATGTGGCGGAAGCGGAACAACGGCAGCGGACCACGGGCGTGGCGGCGTGAGCCGGCGCGTGGCGAAATCGGAATGAGGAAGGCATGAAGCGGCTCGAGGGAAAGACGGCACTGGTGACCGGAGCGGCGCTCGGCATCGGGCGCGCCACCGCACTCCGCCTGGCGGAAGAAGGCGCGCGCGTGGCGGTGACGGACGTCCTCGAGAACGAGGGCCGCGCCGTCGTCGAGGCGATCACGAAGGCCGGCGGCTCGGCGGGATTCTGGCGGCTCGACGTGAGCCGTGAGAGCGACGTGCGCGGCGTGATGGAGGACGTGCTCGAGGCGTTCGGGCATCTGGATGTGCTGGTCAACAACGCCGGTATCAGCGGGTCGAACAAGCCCACCCACGAGATCACGGAGATCGAATGGGACCGGCTGATGGCGGTGAACGTCAAGGGCGTCTTCTTCTGCACCAAGCACGTTCTGCCGTACATGATGGCGGCGCGACGCGGCAGCATCATCAACCTCTCGTCGATCTACGGGATCGTCGGCGCGCCCGATGTACCGCCATACCATGCCTCGAAGGGTGCGGTCCGGGAGATGAGCAAGACCGACGCGATGATGTACGCGTCGTACCAGATCCGGGTCAATTCGGTGCATCCCGGGTTCATCTGGACGCCGATGGTGGAACACTTTGCCGAGTCGCAGGGCAACGAGGCGGCGGCGCCGCAAGGCGCTCGACGCCCTGCACCCGCTGGGACACATCGGAGACGCTGACGATATCGCGTGGGCCATCGTCTACCTCGCGTCGGACGAGGCCAAGTTCGTCACCGGCGCGGAATTCGTGATCGACGGCGGATACACGGCGCGCTGAACCCGGACCGCAACTGCGGTTGGAGGATCCATGGTCGGAACCGGCCCGCGGCCGTTACGCCGCCTCGCCTCGGTGCTCCTGCTTGGCGCCGCAGCACTGCTCTCGGCGTGCACCAGCACGTCACTCGTCAACCTCTGGAAGAGTCCGGATTATCCGCACCAGCCGTTGTCGCGGATTCTGGTGGTGACCATTCGAAAGGACGCGGCGTCCCGCCGGGTCTGGGAGGACGGCTTCGTGGCCGCGCTGCGGCGACATGGCATCGACGCGGTGCCTTCGTACCAGCTCTTTCCGAAGACCGATCCCGACACCGCCGAGCTGTTGACCGCTGTCCGGCGCCGCGGCTTCGACGGCGTACTGATGGCGCACCGCGAGTCGGCCGCCACCGAGGCGACGTATGTGCCGGGGTATGTCGCCCTCCGGCCGGCCTGGTATGCCGGGCCCTGGCTGCAACACTATGCGTTGTACTATTACCGGGTCTACGCGCCCGGCTACATCGAAGTCAACCGCGTGGTGCGCTATGAAATCGACATGTGGATGACAGCCGACCAGGGACGGCTGGTGTGGAGTGCGACGACTGCGAGTCTCAATCCGGCGTCGTCCCGGCAGGTCAACAAGGAGATCGCCGATCAGATCGTGCCCCAGCTGCTCCGGACCGGTGTCGTCGCCACGCGATGACCGGTGAACCGGCGGATGACGCGCTCCGCGCGTGGTTTCTGGGGCCACGCGCGGAGAACGCCGCGATGGTCGAACGCCTTGTGCTCGAGGCGCTGCGCGACCACGTCTTCTGGCGGCGCAATTTTCACCCCGAAGACGGTTTCGCGGTCCACGAAGCCGACCGCCGCCGGCCGGGGTACGAAGAAGCCACCGCGCGGTTGACCGAGGAGCTTCTCGGCCTCCTCGCCGCGCTGAAGCGCGACGTGCCGTTCTTCAGCCGCCGCTACGCCGGACACATGGTGGCCGAGCAGACCATCGCGTCACAGATCGGCTACTTCGCCGCGATGCTGTACAACCCCAACAATGTCGTCGCCGAAGTCTCGCCGGTCACCACCCGGCTCGAGCTCGAAGCGGCCGCGCAGCTGGCGGCGATGATCGGCTACGATCCGGCGCGGAGTTGGGGTCATCTCACCTCGGGCGGCACCGTCGCCAACTTCGAGGCATTGTGGATCGCCCGGGGCGTGCGGTACCTGCCGGTGGCACTCGCGCTTGCCGCCCGCGATCTCGGCATCCACCTTCCGGTTGCCCTCTCGAACGGCGAGACCGCCGATCTTCGCCAGCTCCCGCTCTGGTCGCTCCTCAATCTCGACAGCGACGCCATTCTCCGTGCCCACCGGCTCATGTTCGAGGCGGTCGCTCCGCACGATGCCGCGCGGGCGCTCGACGCTCATTCGCTGTCGGCCATCGGGTATCAGGATTACACCCGGAGTCTCGCCGCCGCCTTCGGCGACGCGCTCCCGGCCGGCGTGGTGCTGGTGGCGGCCACGGCGCATTACTCGTGGGAGAAGATCGTGCGCGCCCTCGGCATCGGGGCCCGGTGCATGGTGCCGGTGCCCGTCGACGCAGCATGCCGCATGGATCCCGACGCGCTGTGGGATGAACTGCGGCGTAGTGCCGCCGACCGACGTCCGGTGCTTGCCGTCGTCAGCGTCTGCGGCACCACGGAAGAAGGCGCCGTGGATCGGCTCGACCGGATTCTCGACGTGCGGCGGCGGGCCGCACGCGAACTCGGTGTCGCATTCCATCTGCATTCCGACGCGGCGTATGGTGGGTATGCGGCTGCTGTCACTCGGGGCTCCGCCGGCGAACGGCTGGCACCGCCGGCGGTCCGGGCGCACTTCGGCGGCGACTGGCCGTCGAACGAGTGGATTGCGTCGATCGAGGCGCTCGCCGAAGCCGATTCGGTCACAGTCGATCCCCACAAACTCGGCTACGTGCCGTATCCGGCGGGCGCGATCATGGTGCGCGACCGCCGCGCTCGCGCCTTGGTCGCGCTCGAACCGCCATATCTTGCCCCGTCGCGCGACGCGCCGCTCGAACAGGAACGCTTCCTCGGCCGCTGGATCCTGGAGGGGTCCAAGCCGGGTGCGGCGGCCGCGGCGGTATGGCTCACGCACCGCGTCATCCCGCTCGACGTGCGCGGCTATGGATTGCTGGTGGCCCGCACCAGCGCCGCCGCCCGGCGGCTGCACGCGGCGCTCGACGGCGACGCGCTGGCACCGTGTCGCGCCGTGCTGTTTCTGCCGCCGGATCTCAACCTGGTCAACTGGATCGTGACGCACCCATCCCGATCCAGCGTGGCCGCGACCAATGCGCTCAACGAGGCGGTGTACGAAGCACTCAGCCCAGCGAGCGCCGATCCGCCGTACTACCTGACCCGGACGCGACTGATGCGGCCCAGCCACGACCGCGTCATCGATGCGCTGCTCCCCCGGTTGCGTCTCGCCGATGACCGCTGGCCGGACGAAGGACTCACCGTACTGCGGGCCACGGTGATGAATCCGTTCTTCGGCGAGCGCGACCAACCGGTCGACCACCTTGCCGGCTTCGTCACCGCCGTGGCCACGGCCGCCGGCCGGGCAATCGCCGCCGGACCGCGCCTCGCTTGACCGATCTCCGAAGAGATACGAGCACGACGCTCCTCGCCCGGTCGCCCGACCGTTTACCTTGCAGGGGAACCGTCACATCGAAGATCTTCGCCAGGTGAACTGTCCGCGCCGAATGCCGATCCGCACCACCCGCCGCTGCCCGCTTCCGTTGACGTCGTGGGTGGCCGTTTGACCGTGTACGCCCCCGGGTGGCCCGGCATCACCCCGCGATGGACGTCCAGCGCCAAGAGTGCCGTCGGCACGTCGCTCGGACCCAACAGCCGGCTCTGGTTCACCATCAGCCACGGCATCGTCAACGAGCTCTACTACCCGCGCATTGATCGCGCCTGCACCCGCGACATGGGGCTGGTCGTCACCGACGGCAACGGCTGGATGTCGGAAGAGAAGCGCGATGCGACATCGGAAGTGCATCGCATCGCGGTCGGCGTGCCCGCCTGTCACCTCCGCAACGTGAGCCGCGACGGTCGCTACGAGATTGTCAAGGAGGTGTTGTCCGACCCTTGCCGGCCGGTGTTGTTGCAGCGCACCGTCTTCACGCCGCTGATCGGATCCATCGAGGACTACCGGCTCTTCGTGCTCCTGGCGCCCCACATCGGCAACCGTGGCGCCGGCAATACCGCGTGGATCGACGACTACAAGGGCACGCCGATGCTGTTTGCGCAGCGTGACGGCACGGCGCTGGCGCTGGCCTCGTCGGCGCCGTGGCGCAACCGTTCGGCCGGGTTCGCCGGGGCGTCCGACGGCTTCGCCGACCTGCGCCAGGACGGACGGCTGCGGGCCTGCTATGATCGCGCCGAAAACGGCAACGTCGCGCTGACCGCCGAAATCGGCATCGCCGCCGGCCATGACGAGTTCCTGCTCGCCGTGGGCTTCGGCACCACGCCGGAGGAAGCCGCACACCAGGCGCGGGCATCGCTCAACGACGGTTTCGCGCAGGCCCGGGCGGAATACGTCGACGAATGGTCCAGCTGGCAGGACGGGCTGTTCCCCATCGATCTGCCGTTCAACGACCGCCCGGACCGTGCCCGGATCAGCACCATGGTGATGCGAGTGCACGCCTCGCGCGATGTGCAGGGCGGAACGATCGCGTCGCTCTCCATCCCGTGGGGCTTCAACAAGGGCGACGACGATCTCGGCGGCTATCATCTCGTCTGGCCGCGCGATCTGGTGCAGACCGCCGGCGGATTGCTCGCCGTCGGTGCGCGCGAGGAGGCGCGGGACATTCTCCTCTACCTCGAGGCCACGCAGGAGGAGGACGGCCACTGGGCGCAGAACATGTGGCTCGACGGGTCGCCGTACTGGCAGGGCATCCAGATGGACGAGACCGCCCTGCCGATTCTGCTCGTCGATCTGGCCTGGCGTGAGAATGCGCTGCATGAGCACGACCGCGCCCGCTTCTGGCCCATGGTGCGCGCCGCCGCCGGCTACCTGGTGCGCAACGGTCCGGTCAGTCCGGAGGATCGCTGGGAAGAAAGCCCCGGTTATCTGCCGTTCACGGTTGCCGTCGAGATTGCCGCGCTGCTCGCGGCCGCGGAATGCGCGGAAGTCAACGACGACCCGGCTGTCGCCGCCTTCCTGCGCGAAACCGCGGACGCATGGTACGGCTGCATCGACCAGTGGATGTATTCGCGCGACGGCGTCCAGGCCTCGCGTCACGGATGCCGGGGTTACTACGTGCGTGTTGCGCCACCCGACGGCGGTGACGGTTACGCCGAGCCCCTCGCGGCGGACGCCAGCCCCGATCACGTGCTCAGCCCCGACGCGCTGGCGCTGGTGCGTTTCGGTCTCCGCCACGCGGACGATCCCCGCATGACCGACACCATCCGGATCATCGACGCCCTGCTCGAAGTGGACACTCCGGCGGGGCCGGTCTGGCACCGCTACAACGGCGACTTCTACGGCGAGCACGCCGACGGCGCGCCGTTCGATGGCACCGGCATCGGCCGCGCGTGGCCATTGTTGACCGGTGAACGTGCGCACTACGAACTCGCCGCCGGGCACGTCGATCGGGCCAGGCAGTTGCTCGAGACGTTGGAGGATCTTTCCAACGACGGCGGACTCATTCCCGAACAGACGTGGGACGCGCCTGATATCCCCGAGCGCGAGTTGTTCTTCGGGAGGCCGTCCGGATCGGCCATGCCGCTCGTGTGGGCCCATGCCGAGCATCTCAAACTGATCCGCTCGCTCCGCGACGGCGCCATCTTCGACCAGCCGCCGCAAACGGTGCAGCGCTATCTCAAGGACCGCGTCACGGCGCCGCACGTCATCTGGCGATTCAATCAGAAGGTCCGCACCGTCCCGGCGGGGAAGGGGCTCCGCATCGAGACACTCGCGGAGGCGCGCGTCCACTGGAGCGCCGACGGATGGCAGACGTCGCACGACACCGACACCGGCCCGCCGCTACTCGGCGTCCACGTCGCCGATCTTGCCGTCGAACACGTCGCGGCGGGTGGCCAGGTGGTCTTCACGTTCTACTGGCCCGACGCCGGTCACTGGGAGGGGCGCGACTTCAGCGTCACCATCACCCCCGCCTCGGAGGAATCGTGACCGATACGGCCCGCAAGCGCGTGCTGGTGCTCGATGTCGGCGGCTCGCACGTCAAGATGCTCGCCACCGGCCATCGCACGCCGGTCAGGTTCGTCTCCGGTCCCGACATGACGCCCGCCGAGATGGTGGCGGGAATGCGCAAGGCCGTCGGGCACTGGCAGTTCGACGTGGTCTCGATCGGCTTTCCCGGGCCGGTCAAGCACGGCCGGCCGATCACCGAACCGCAGCACCTTGGTACCGGCTGGGTCGACTTCGATTTCGCCGGCGCATTCGGCAAGCCGGTGCGGCTCATCAACGACGCGGCGATGCAGGCGCTTGGCGGTTACCGCGGCGGCCGGATGTTGTTCATCGGTCTCGGTACCGGGCTGGGCTCGGCGCTGATCATCGAAGGGCATCTCCAGCCGCTCGAACTGGCGCACCTGCCCTACCGGAAAGGGCGCACGTTCGAGGAATACGTCGGCGAGGCCGGACGACTCCGGCTCGGGCCCCACAAGTGGCGGCGCCGCGTGGTCGACGTGGTCGACCGGCTCCACGCCGCGATGCAGATCTCCGCGATCCTGCTCGGCGGCGGCAACGCCCGCTTCTTTCGACGCCGCATTGCCGAACTGCCCGACGGCACCCGCATCGGCAGCAACGCCGACGCCATCCGGGGCGGCATGCGGCTCTGGCGAGCCCCCGAAGAACTGGCCCGGCTGGCAGGGGCGCGCTGACTCGCGCCGCGGACTTCCACCGGAGGAGCAATGGCTGATCCGTACGTCGTCGCGACGCTGATCGGCAGCCTGCGGGCCGGATCGCTCACCCGCAAGGTGGTGCACGCGATGATCGAGATCGCGCCGTCGTCGCTTCGCCTCGAGGAAGTCCCGATTGGAGGATTGTCCCACTACAACCAGGACGACGAGGCCGACCCGCCCGCGGCATGGCGCACCTTTCGTGATGCGGTCCACCGCACCGACGCTGTGCTGTTCGCCACGCCGGAATACAACCGCTCGGTGCCGGGCGTGCTCAAGAATGCCATCGACATCGGCTCGCGGCCACGGGCCACGAACGCGTGGGACGGCAAGCCCGGCGCGGTCGTGAGCGTCACCAATGGCGCGCTCGGGGCGTTCGGCGCCAACCATCACCTGCGGCAATCGCTGGTGTTCGTCAATGTCCCCACCATGCAACAGCCGGAAGCGTACATCGCCCATGCCGCTTCACTCTTCGACGAATCGGGGCGACTGGTGAACGACGGCACCCGGGAGTTTCTCCGCCACTTCCTGGATGCGTTTGCCGCGTGGATTGCACGGCTGACGCCACCGCGCGCGCCGGTCTGACAGCGGGTGCCGGGCCGCCGAGAGCCGATCTCCCTACATCCCGTCGGCAATCCGCCGACTCCATTTGCCTCCCGCCCGGGCGTCTTTTCAGGCAGAACCGCGACCGAGGATGGGGCCGATGCTGACACTGCGAGAGATCATGACCACCGACGTCCTGACGGTGACGCCGGATACGTCGCTGCGGGACGCCATGGAGTTGTTCGCGACCCGCGAGGTGGGCGGCGCGCCGGTGGTAACCGGCAACGATGTCGTCGGAGTTGTCAGCACTGGTGACCTGATTACCGTTGCGGCCGAAATCGGTGGCGTGCCCACCGAACGCGATGACCAGGTGGAATGGGGCGATCGGGACGAGGAAACCACGGCCGACGAGGTCGAACTGGGCGACGCCGCCGGGGGCGCGTTCTTCTCCGAAATGTGGTCGGACGCCGGCGCCGATGTGACCGAACGCCTCGCATCGGTGAGTGGACCCGAATGGGACGTGCTCGAAGAACACGAGGTGAGCGAAGCGATGAGCCGCAACGTCTTCTCGCTCGGGCCCGACCAGACCGTGCCGGAGGCGGCCCGCCTCATGAGCAAGGCCGGCATCCATCGCGTGCTGGTGATGACCGGATCGCATCTGGACGGCATCGTGAGTTCACTTGACATCGCCGCCGCGGTGGGCCGCGGCGAGGTCGAGGTTCCCGGACCCACCGCCCCTCCGGTCCATCGGACGCGCGCCCGGGGCTGAGCGGCCATGGAAGACCAGGGGCCGGGTGATGCGACCGTCCGCGAACCCACCGTTGACCCCCGGATGCCGAGCGGTGCCTCTGCCGCCATCTTTCCACCGCCCATGATCGAAACGACCCAGCTCACCCGGCGGTACGGCACTATCCTCGCCGTCGACGCCCTCGATCTGTCGGTGGCCGAGGGCGAGCGCTGCGCGTTGCTCGGCCCGAACGGGGCGGGGAAGAGCACCACCATTCTGATGCTCACCACGCTGCTCAAGCCGACGTCCGGCACGGCTCGGATCAATGGCTGCGACATCATCACCGACCCCGCGGGTGTGCGCCGCTCGATCGGTGTCGTCTTCCAGGAGCCAAGTTCCGACGACACCCTCACCGGGTACGAGAACCTCAAGCTCCACGGCATGCTCTATGGCATGTCACCCGCGCTGCGCGAGGAGCGTACCGCCGAGTTGCTCGAACTGGTGGAACTCACGCCCCGCCGCAACGACCTCGTCAAGCACTACTCGGGGGGCATGCGCCGCCGCCTCGAGATCGCCCGCGGCCTGATGCACCGGCCCAAGGTCCTCTTTCTCGACGAACCGACCCTGGGGCTCGATCCCCAGTCGCGCGACCACATCTGGAAATACATTGATCGGCTGGCACGCGAACACGGCATCAGTCTGATGCTCACCACCCACTACATGGAGGAGGCGGAACGCCTCTGCGATCATGTGGCGATCATCGACGGCGGTCGCATCGTTGCCTTCGATTCGCCCGACAATCTCAAGCGGCAGGTGGGCGGCGATCAGGTGATCCTGTTGGCTCCGGCCGCCGATGAGGCGCGGCTCCGCGCTGTCCCGTGGATCAAGGATGTTGCCCACGATGGCGCGCGGTGGCAGCTCACCGTGACCGACGCCAGCGCCCATCTCCCCGACATCCTCGCGGCGGCCGGTGCCGTGACGTCCGTCACCGTTCACTCGCCGACTCTGGAAGACGTCTTCATGCAGTACACCGGCCGCGAAATGCGCGAGGACGCGGCCGAGGGAGGGTGGGCCGAACGGTCCATGCGCTACCGATGAGCACCGAACTCAGCGGCATTCTGGCGGTGTGGTATCGCGAGTGGAAAGTCTACCTGCGCGAGAAGTCACGGATCGTGGCCTCGCTGGTCAATCCGATTCTCTGGCTGGTGGTCTTCGGCGGGGGCGTCGGGTCCGCCGTCACGATGAACGGCGGCAATTACCAGGCGTTCATCTATCCCGGCATTCTCGCCCAGGCGGTGCTGTTCTCGTCGATCTTCTTCGGCGTCTACATCGTCTGGGACCGCAAGATCGACTTCCTCAAGGAAGTCCTCGTGGCGCCGATCTCCCGCACCGGCATCTTCGCCGGCAAGGTGCTCGGCGGTGCCACCGATGCCATGGTGCAATCGGCGGTGCTCCTGCTGCTGGGCATCGTACTGGCGCGCATCGGCATCCTGAAAGGCGTGCACTTCTCCCCGATGTCGCTCCTGCTTGCGGCGGCGGTATTGCTGCTCACCACCATTTCCCTGGTGAGCACGGGACTCATCATCGGGTCGCAGATGGAGAGCCCCGAAGGATTCCAGCTCATCTCGAGCTTTCTTCTCTTCCCGACCTTCTTCCTGTCTGGCGCCTTGTTCCCCCTCGACCACCTGCCGCGCTGGCTCCGGCCGCTGATCGACCTCGATCCGCTCACCTACTCGGTCGACGCCCTCCGGCAGATCCTGCTGGGACAGTCGCACTTCGGCGTTGCGATCGACGCTGCCGTGATGCTCGGCGTGGCGGTGGTCATGATGTGGATCGGGACGATCGCGTTCGAACGGATGCGGGTCTAGCGCGGCAGGCTAATCGTGGCGCCACGTCCGCCAGGGGTGTGCCACGAGGCTGGCGTTCTGGTACCGGGAATCTCCTGAGACCTCGGCCCCCAGCCACGGCGGGCGGTCGAACGGCTCGTCGATCGCCTCGAGTTCGATTTCCGCCACGACCAGGCCGGCATTGTCGCCCCCGAATACGTCCACCTCCCACGTCTTGCCGTGCCAGGGAATACGATAGCGGTATTTCTCGATCAGCGGCTTGAGACAGAGGCGATCGAGGATCTCGCGGGCCTCGCCGGCGGGAATGCGGTACTCGAATTCGGGGCGCGCGATGCCGGTGTTCAAGCCCTTGATGGTGACATACCCCTCGTCGCCGGCCATCCGGATACGCACCACCCGCGCGGCTTCGGTCGACAGGTATCCCTGCACGATGTGCATCGGCCTGACGTCGCCGGGATCCCACGCATCGGATCGAACGAGAAACTTGTGTTCGATCTCACGCGGCATTCGTGCGCGCCAACTCCAGGGGCTCGGCCGCCGGAGTGGTGTCATGCCGGTCGCGAACGCCGAGCAGCGCCTTGAGGAAGCGCGGATAGTTCAGGTTGACCGCATCCGGAGCGCCGATCATCCGGATGGCCGTGGTCACGTATCCGGAGTTTCTGTCTTCCAGCGCCAGGCTCGCCAACCGCCGGGCATTGACCGTCAGCTCCACCTGCTCTCCCTCACATCCAGCGAGCGCGAAGCGGGTTCGGACCTTCGTGACCGCCACCGTTGTGACGTCCGGCTCGAGTGAGCCGAGCGCCTGGATGAAACGCTCCCGGTCGAGCGGATAGCCCAGCCGTAGCGGAATGACCACGCCCAGCGCTTCCTGGATATGCGTGATGTGGGCCGGGCCGAGTGGAAAGGTGAAGTGGCCATCGGGGCGCCACCGCTCCAGCCCGCCCGCTTCGACGGCGTCGAGCCATTTGATGTCGACGGCATCCCGCCGCAGCTTGACGTTCTGGATCGAGCGCGTCGAGAGCAGATACACCTCGGTTGTCGACGCCTCGGCCGCGCGCATCTGCAACCGCGGGGAAGCGGGAAGGCGGAGCGATTCACCGAAGATGCGCCACTCCCAGCGCGCCGCGGTGCCGTCACCCTCGCTGCGGCCATCGGCATCGTCGTGTGCAAGTCCGTATGCGCCAGCCATCGTTCCCCCGTCCAGGTCTCCGTGATGACGGCGCCCGAACCGGCCGCCGCACGCCCAACGTTGGACGATAGGCAAGAGCCGTGCGCGCGACAGTCGGGGATTCCGGTCGTCGCCCGTCGGGAAAATGGCGATCATCAGCGGGGGAATGTTGCGACAGGTGTGGTGTCGCCGCCTCACTCTGCCGACGGCTCCGGCTTCAGGACGCCGGTAGTGCTCCGAACCGTTTCAGGGTGCGGAGGTGCGATGCCACCGCCGAACGGAGCGTGGGTTGTTCGTGGTATGGAAGGTGGTAGGCCGCCACCGTCTCCTGTACCAGCGGCCGGATGGCCGGATAGTGAACGCTGCACACTCTCGGGAAGAGATGGTGCTCGATCTGGTGATTGAGCCCACCCACGTACCACGTCAGCAATCGGTTGGTGGTCGCGAAGTTCGAAGTCGTCAGCACTTCATGAACCGCCCAGGTGGCGGCCATCGCGCCTTCGGGATCGGGAAGCGGGAAGTCAGTCCCCTCCACCACGTGGGCCAGCTGGAACACCACCCCGAGGATGATTCCCGCCGTCAGGTGCATCGCCAGGAATCCGATCAGGAACTGCCACCACGTCACGTGCAGCACCAGCAGCGGTACCACGATGGCCCACGTGTAATAAAACGCCTTCGTCAGCAGCAACGTCGCCACCTGGCTCATCGGATGGCGCTTGTTGTGATACGGGCCCAGATCGCGCTGCAGCAGTTGCTTGTAATCCTTCACGAACACCCAGAACAGCGTCGAGATGCTGTAGGCCAGCAGCGCATACCAGTGCTGGAAACGATGAAACCAGTACCGCCGGCCGTGCGGCGAGAAGCGGAGAAACGGGGCGAAGTTGATGTCCTCGTCGACGCCCTCGATGTTGGTGTAGGTGTGATGGATCAAGTTGTGAGTGATCCGCCAGAGATAGCTGCTGGCGCCGAGCAGGTCGAATGACAGTCCCAGCGCGATGTTGACGCGGCGGTCGGGGGAGTAGGCGCCGTGCAAGGCGTCGTGAGCCACCCCGAATCCGACCCCGGCGATCCCGATTCCCATGACGATCGCCAGGCCGAGCATCGCCAACAGCGGCAACCGGTTGCTGAGGATGACGGCGTATGACCCGAAAACGGTCAACAGGAGCACCGCGGTCTTGATCCGCATGGCTCGATTGGCGTGCGTCGTCCGCCCCGCAACCGCAAAGTGGGCTTCGACTTTCGCCTTCAGTTCACGTATGAATGCTTCGGCGTCCCGGTTCGGGAACGAAACCGCAGCAGCGTCCACCAGCGCTCCGATCGGCTCCGCTTGGAGCCGTTGGGTGGGACGGTTTGTCTCGGGGTGCTCCCAAAGTATAACCGCGCGAGCTGTCCCATATGTGACAGCCGGGTCACGGGGCCGGCCGGAATGGCGGCGGGGTTGACGGCCGGGGGGCGGCGCGGCATGTTCCTGTCGGATTCCAAAAGGACGCGCCGATGGCCGCCAATTCCGCCCCCGCCGATGTCGTCCGCGGCACGCTCGACCTGCTGGTACTGAAGACGCTGGCGCTGGAACCGATGCACGGCTGGGGGATCGCGCAGCGGATGCAGCAGATCTCCCGCGGTGTCCTGGACGTCAATCAGGGTTCGCTCTATCCCGCGCTTCAGCGCCTCGAACTGAAGGGCTGGATCGATGGCGAGTGGCGCACGACCGACAACAACCGCCGCGCCCGCTTCTATCGGCTGACGCCGTCGGGACGGAAGGCCCTCGGCGCCGAAACCGAGCATTGGCGGCGCTACGTCGCGGTCATCGACGCCTTCCTCAAGGCGGTGTGACGTGACGATGCGGCGACGTCTCGGGTCCGCCTGGTCGGCGCTGATCCATCGGCGGCGGGTCGAGCGCGATCTGGCCGATCAGATCGCGCTGCATCTCGAGCTCGAGACCGAGAAGAACATCGCGGCGGGCATGTCGCCCCGGCAAGCGCGGCGCAAGGCAAGGCTGGCGTTCGGATCCGTCGACGCGGTGACCGAGGCGCATCGGGAGGGACGGGGCACCCGCTGGCTCGAGGAACTCGTCACCGACATCCGCTACGCCGGACGGACGCTGCGCCGCAATCCGGTACTTGGCGGCGCCGCCATCATCACGCTGGCCGTTGGTATCGGGGCCAACACCGCCATCTACTCTGCCGTCAACGCGGTCATCGTACGGCCATTGCCGGTCAGCGATCCGGCGCGATTGGTGATGCTGTGGGAGCAGAACCCCGAAAAGGGGTGGTACCAGAATGTCGATGCGCCCGCGAACGTTCTCGACTGGCAAGCGCAGGTCAGTGCATTTCAGGACGTTGGCGCGTACATGCCGTATGTCAATTCCCTCACGATGACCGGCGACGGTGATCCGGTGGTGCTCACCGGTTACACCGTCACCGGCAACTTGTTCTCCGTGCTTGGCGTGCACCCCGCGCTCGGCCGCACCTTCACCGACGCGGAGACGTGGGCCTCCGGGGTGCGTGGCGCGGTGCTCAGCGACCGCCTCTGGCGCAACCAGTTCGGCGCCGACCCCGATGTGATCGGCCGCACCATTGAACTGAACGCCAGGCCGTATCAGGTCGTCGGGGTATTGCCAGCGGCTTTCACATTCCCGGGGCTTGCCGCGGACGTCTTTACCACCACCAACTGGGATCCGGCGCAGCGGTCGGCGGTGTCGTTCCGGCGGGCCCACTACCTCCGGGCCGTGGCACGACTGAAGCGGGGCGTGTCGCTGCGGGATGCGGACGCGCAGTTCCAGGTCGTCGTCGGCCGCCTCGAACACGACTATCCGGCGACCAATCAGTACATGGGAGCCGGCATGACGCCGTTGCAGCCGTTCCTCACGGGCAGCATCCGTCCGGCGCTGCTGGTTCTCCTTGGCGCGGTCGCGTTGCTGCTGCTCATTGCCTGTGCCAACGTCGGCAATCTGTTGCTGATGCACGCGGCCGGTCGCAGCCGCGAAGCGGCCCTCCGCCTGGCGCTCGGCGCGGGACGGCGCCGCCTGCTGCGCCAGGCGATCACCGAAAGCCTCCTCATCTCGTTCTGCGGCGGCCTGGTCGGCATGGCGCTCGGCGTGGCCGGAACCAGCGCCCTGGAACTCCTGCAGCCCGCGGGTCTCCTGCCGGTGGAGCATTTCCGGATCAGTTGGGATGTGGTGGGATACGTCGTCGCGATCACCACCGCCAGTGGATTGCTCTTCAGCGTCGCACCCGGCTGGTGGGCAATGCAGCGCGCGCCGGGCGAGGTGCTCAAGGACGGTGGCGCTCGCGGCGGGACCGGCGTGGGGGTGCGATGGGGAGCGGGCATGCTCGTTGTCGCCGAAGTGGCGCTGGCATTGCTGCTCACCATCGGTGCCGGGCTGTTGGTACGCTCGTTCAGCGATCTGCTCGACGTGGCACCGGGGTTCGATCCCCATGGCGTGCTTGCTGTCTCGCTGAACATTCCTGGCGCGCGATACAGTGACGCCACCCGGATCAGCGGCTTCTTCGAGCAATTCCGGTCCGCGGTGCAGCGGCTTCCCGGCGTGCAGTCGGCCGCGCTCACCACCACCCTGCCGCTCTCGGGGGGCGTGGGCTATACCTCCGATTTCATGGCGGCCGGGCGGCCGGCGGACGGCTACGGCACCAACGTCGCCCATCGCTCGGTGAGTCCGGGGTACTTCCGCACCATGCGCGTCCCGATCATCGCGGGCCGGGATTTCACCCAGGCCGATGTTCTCGATGGCGATCAGGTCATCATCATCAATCAGGCCCTGGCGCAGAGCTACTTCCGCGGTGAAGATCCCATCGGACAGCGGATCGCCTTCGACAAGGTCCCCGATTCCAACTCCGTCTGGCGCACCGTCGTCGGGGTGGTGGGCGACGAACGCCAGACCGATCTCGCCACCACGCCGCAGATCGAAGCGCTTTCGCCCCAACAGCAGGCGCCGTCGACGTTCATGAGCCTGGTGGTCCGCACCGGCGGCGATCCGCAGTCGTTCACACCGGCCATCCGGCGCACCCTGCACGATCTCGATCCGACGATCGCCATCACCAGCGTGGTGACGATGGATCAGGTCCGCCGTGACTCCGTCGCCCGGCAGCGCTTTCTGTTGACGCTCGTTGCCGGCTTTGCGCTGGCGGGCCTGCTGCTCGCCACGGTGGGCGTGTATGCGGTCATGGCCCACGCCGCGCAGCTCCGCACCCGGGAACTCGGCATTCGCCTGGCGCTCGGCGCCGGTCCGGGCCGCGTCGAGTGGCTGCTGGTGCGCGACGGATTGCGCCTCGCCGCCGTCGGCATCGGGGCCGGCCTCGCCGTCTCCCTGGTGGCTTGCCGGTTCCTTTCGTCGGTCTTGTATGGCGTCGCGCCGAGAGATCCCCTCACCTTCGTGATCGTGCCGGTGCTGCTGGCCGTCACGGCGGTTGCCGCCAGCTGGTTTCCGGCCTTGCGGGCCGGCCGGGTCGATCCGATGGAGACGCTCCGGATCGACTGAGGCGAGTGTCGTTCGTTGCGAACGGATCCGTCGTGGCATGCGATGCCGGGCGGTGACTCGCTCCGTCGCCGCGGCCGAGGTAGACTCAATCACGACGTGCGCTGGCGAGGCGCGCACTCGGTGGTCGTTCCGTTGCGAAGTATGACGGGGAAGGGAGTCGGGAGATGTTCGATTCAATCGGCGGCGGGCTGGTGTTTGCGGCGATGATGGCAGTGGGACACACGCACGGGCCGGGTGAGCGGCCGGGTATCACCGTCACCAGCCACGAAGTGTCCCCGGGCCAGACGATCGATGCGGCACAGGTCTACGATCGGGGCGGGTGCGGCGGCGGCAACGTCTCACCGAGCCTGAGCTGGAGCGGCGCGCCGGCGGGCACGAAGAGCTTCGCCATCACGCTCTACGATCCCGACGCACCCAACGGTGGCAAGGGATGGTGGCACTGGATCGTCTACGACGTTGCGCCCCAGGTCACCAATCTCCCCAGCGGTTCCGGCAACCCCGGCCTCCGCCTGCTCCCCACCGGCGCCAGGCTGGGGCCGACCGACTTCGGACAAGCGGCCTACGGCGGACCCTGTCCGCCCAAGGGCAACAAGCCGCACCGCTACATCTTCACGGTCTATGCACTCGACGTCGCATCGCTCGACGCGCCGGCGGGCGCGACACCCGTGGTGGTCGGCGCGCGCATCAAGGCGCACGCCATCGCGTCGGGAACGCTGACGGGGGTATACGGGCGCTAGATTCTCGTGCCCCGCCGCTTCCCAATCGCGTGTCCATCGCGTACAATCGTTGCCGTCTTTGACTCCGCCGACCCCCACGGCGGGGTGAGCGCCGGTTCCCGGCCCGACACATCCTTGCGGAGATCACGGTTCATGTTGCGACGGTGGATTGTCCCCCCGGGCGTGGCAGCCGGTGTATTCCTGTTCCTCGCCGCCCGCCCCTCAGCGGTTCGCGCTCAGGAACCGTCCGCCCGCGAGCAGGCACGCCAGGACAGCATCCGGCGCCCCTATACCAAAGCCGACATCGACTTCATGTCCGGCATGATCGGCCACCACGCCCAGGCGGTGGTGATGGCCAACTGGGCCCCCAGCCACGGCGCCAGTCCCGCGGTCGCGATGGTCTGCTCCCGCATCGCACTGGGCCAGACGGCGGAGATCGGCCTGATGCAGCAATGGCTCGGCGAACGGGGCCTCTCCGTCCCCCAGGCTGATCCCAAGGGTCTGAAGATGACGATGAACGGCCACGAGATGTACATGACGATGCCGGGCATGCTGACCGAAGCCCAGATGAACCAGCTCGACGCGGCACGCGGCCGGGCGTTCGACAGCCTGTTCCTGACGTACATGATCCAGCACCACGAAGGTGCATTGATCATGGTCGATACGCTGTTCGCTACGCCGGGCGCGGCGCAGGACGAAACGGTGTTCAAGTTCGCCACCAACGTGCAGGCGGATCAGACGGTGGAAATCGACCGGATGCAGCAGATGCTCGATCAGCTTTCCGCCGACACGGCGCATGACTGACCGTCACTTTCATTGCGACATCCTTCTTTCACTTCATCCAGGGCCTGGTACGCTATGATGTCGACCTCACGCGTTGGTCGTAGCCGGACGTGGTTTCTCGCGGCACTCCTGCCGGTGCTCGGCGGCGCGGCACTCGTCGCCACCGGCTGCGGGCACACGACCACTTCCACGCCGGTCACGACGGCGGCCGCGCCGATGATGGTGGTCGACGTCATGCCGCCGGCTCCCGATCCGCGGGTCGGCCTGAAGGCCGGTATCCAGGACGCGGGCGAAGCGATCTGGAACCTGCAGATGGTGTCGCACACGCCGCCGCCACCGAGTTTCGACGGGATCACCAATTCCGATCTGGCGTTCACCGGCAAGTACGTCATCCAGGGGAACTACAACGGCTTCCAGATCTGGGACGTGTCCGATCCGGCGGCGCCGTCACTGGTCGACGCCGATCTCTGCCCGGCCTCGCAGAGCGACGTCTCCGTCTACCGCAACCTGCTGTTCGTGTCCGCCGAAGCGCCCAGCGCCCGGCTCGATTGCGGCGCCCAGGCGCCACGGGCGACGGTGAGCAAGGACCGCATCCGCGGACTCCGCATTTTCGACATCACCGACATCCGGCATCCGAAGTACATCGCCAACGTGCAGACCTGCCGCGGATCGCACACCCACACCGTGGTCACCGATCCGAGTGACAAGGCCGATGTCTTCGTCTACATCTCCGGCACGGCACAGGTCCGTCCCGACAGCGAACTGCCGGGGTGCGTCGCCAATCCGGACGATCCGAACACGGCGCTCTTCCGCATCGAGGTGATCCGCATTCCGCTGGCGCACCCGGAGCAGGCCGCCATCGTGAGCTCGCCGCGGATCTTCGCCAGCGGCACCGGCGAACTGGTCAACCCCGGCAGCCACGGCGCCTCGCCGGCTGACACCGGCGCCAATGGCCGCGGGCGTCGCGGCGGGCGGGGTGGACGGGGCGCGATCGTGCCGCTCACGGCGACATCGACCGCCGCTGACACCCAGCGTTTCCAGCGTGCCACGGCCCTTGCGACGCTTGGCCAATTGACCGCGACGTCGACCCATGCCGATACGCTCCGCTACAACAAGACGGCAGATTCGCTCCGGGCGCTGGGGATCACCATTCCCAACTTCGGCGCACGGGGCCGCGGCGGGTTCACGGTGCCGCGCGGTACGCTCACCCAGTGCCACGACATCACCGTCTATCCCACCATGGGACTGGCCGGTGGCGCGTGCGCCGGCATGGGTCTGTTGCTCGACATCCACGACGCCGCGCACCCCAAGCGGATCGACGCCGTTGCCGATTCCAACTTCTCCTTCTGGCACTCCGCGACGTTCAGCAACGACGGCTCGATGATCCTCTTCTCGGATGAATGGGGCGGCGGTTCGGCGCCGTATTGCCGTGCAGCCGACCCGAAGAACTGGGGCGCCGATGCCATCTTCACCATTGTCGACGGCAAGATGAAGTTCCAGAGCTACTACAAGATGCCGGCGGCGCAGACCGAGTTCGAGAACTGCGTGGCACACAACGGCTCGCTCATTCCGATTCCCGGCCGCACCGTGATGGTGCAGGCGTGGTATCAGGGCGGATTGTCGATCTTCGACTGGACCAACCCGGCGCATCCCACCGAAATCGGCTACTTCGATCGTGGCCCGAACGATTCCACGCGGCTGGTCGACGGCGGCTTCTGGTCGGTGTACTGGTACAACGGCTTCATCGTCGGCAGCGAGATCCGGCGCGGGCTCGACATCTTCCAGCTCCGGCCCAGTGCGGCGATCTCGCAGAACGAGATCGACGCGGCACAGACCGTCCACCTCGACCAGTTGAACGTGCAGGACCAGCCGCACTTCGTCTGGCCGGCCAGCTTTGCGCTGTCGGGAGCGTACCTCGACCAGCTCGAGCGCGGGCACGGGTTGTCATCCCAGCAGGTCTCATCGGTCCGCGGCGCACTGGCCGCCGCGCAGGGGATGTCGGGGTCGGCCCGGAGTGCGGCGCTCAAGAAGCTCGCGGGCGAAGTGAAGGGCTACACCATGGCGTCGAGCGACCCGGGGCGCGTGGGATGGCTGGCGAACTCGGTGACGGAGCTGGCAGGGAAATAGAAGCAGGAGCGCCCAGAAGCCCAGCGCCCAGAGCCCAGAAGGTCGATTCGCCTGGATTCGAGCAGGCGGGTTCGACTTTCTGGGCTCTGAGCTCTCGGCCCTGCGCCCTTTGCTATTGCACTACGACCGTCACCACTCCCGGCGCGCTCGTCGAATCATTTCGCGTGATCTTGTACGTGAACGAGTCTTTGCCCACGAATCCCGCGGCCGGCGTGTAGGTGAACGCGCCGTTGCTGTGCAGGACGAGCGTTCCGTGAGCCGGCTTCGTCACTGCCGCCACCGTTGGCGCCGCTGTCTCGCCGCGCCCCGGCGTCAGGTCGAGCCCCGGATCCTTGCCTGATATCGCCACACCCTTGGCGGTCAGGAAGACGTGGGGAATCGCCACCGGGCCGGTCGCCGCGCCGCCGAAGCCGCCGCGGCCGCCTCGTGCGCCGGCTGTCGGAATCGCCGGCATCGAATCCGCCGGGAAGCGCGGCAGCATGTCATCACGATCGGCGAGGCCGAGCATCAACGCCGCGGTGATCGCCGCGTTCCGCTCCACGTCCTGTGGCACGAGCTGATCGTAATCGTCGAGATCGGTGTGCCAGGTGGTGCTGTTGTACGAGATCGGATCCTGCTGCGCGCCGATTCCCGGCAGCCCGGCGACGGCAAAGGCTCCGTTGTCACTGCCGCCTTCCACGCGTTGGGTCGACGGCAGCGCGCCGTAGACACCCCAGTCGCGGAACAGGTTGAGATAGCTGCCGACGATCTTCGCGGCCGCAGGCGGGCCCATGATCGAGGCTCCGCGCACCTGCCCGGTGCCGTCGTCGATGTTCCAGTAGGCATCGAGGTTCTTGAACTCCGACTTCGGGTCTTCCGCCGACCCGAAGTGATTCTTGACGTAGGCGAACGAGCCGAGCAGCCCCTGTTCCTCACCGCTCCAGAGCGCGATGCGGATGGTGCGCTTGGGCTTGATGCCCAGGGCTTCGATGATCCGCGCCGCTTCCATCATGGTGGCGCAGTTGACGCCGTTGTCGGTGGCGCCAGTGGCGCTGGTCCACGAATCGAGGTGGCCACCCATCATCACCACCTGCTCCGGATGCTCCGACCCGGGAATCTCGCCCACCGTCACGTACGACGTATCGGTCGGGAAGTACTGGTTGGTCATGCTGAAGACCACCGACACCGGCGTCCCGTCGTGGACGATGCGGTAGATCCGGCCGTAGTCGTCGTTCCGCATGATGATCGTCGGCGGCTGCGGCGTGGTGTCGTTGTAGATCTGCCCGCCGCGATTCTGCGCCACGATCACCCCGGGGATCCGCCCCGGGCCCTGGGCCACGAGCAGCAGCCCCGGCTCGTTGTCCCGCACGAACGCCTGCAGCTGGGCGGTCACTTCCGGCGGCGAGAGGTGCCCCGGAGGCGTCGGCTCGGCGTTGCCGCGTCCGCCACGTCCCCGGCCACCGCCGAACGGCCCACGCCCGCCCCGGCCGCCACCGGTGGCGCCCGAGTCGTAGCGTGCCGCCAGCTCGCTGTCGGCGATCCGCATCGGGCGGGGATTGAAATTGACCGGCGCGTCGGGCGGCGGACCGACCATCACGATGCCGCCTTTCACTTTCAGCGCCATCGAGATCATGTACGCGGTGAGTTCGTCCTGGGTCGGATTCTCCGGCCCCACCACGCTCACGACGTTCCCGCGCAGCACGCCCCTCGTCGATGGCGACCACACCGCCGACTCGAACTTGAAGTTCCCCTTGACCGGCGCGGTCATGTAGCCATACGCCGGGCCCGGCAGCCAGCCGATGCCGTTCCACGTGAACGGTTCGAGATGCGCGTTCTGCATCCCGAACGACGTCATCGTCTTCACCGCCCAACGCGCGGCCGCCACATGGTTCGGCGAGCCGATCGGCCGTGGACCGTAATCGTCGGCGATGTAGTGGATGAAGGTCATCAGCTGCGAGTGATCCATCTCCTCGGCGCGGATGCGGGCGAGCGTCGTCGAATCCAGCCCTTCCGGCATCTGTGCCGCAAGCGGAGCGGCAAGAGCGGCGGCGGCCAGCGACAGAACCAACGGTCGGAACATCGGTGACTCCTTCAGGGAAGCAGCGGTCGGGGCAGCGGAAATCGCCGGCTGCACGCCGTGCGGCACGGTGCTGCAGATCGAAGTGCGGGGGGACGTGTAAGGTAGCGAACGGGATGTTCGCCGGCGACGAGCCGGGGTCGGTGGGGCGATCTTGCCAAGCCGTTTCGTTTCGCGACGGTGCGGTTTTCGGGCGAGCGGATTCGGGCAGTCCCGATCGCGATACGGTCGCCGCGTTCCGCCCCCCCGCCGCCGCTCCGCTGCTCGAAATGCCGAGCGGCGGGGATATCACCCCGCCGCTCGATTGCCACCGTTCGTCAGATGGGCGCTGTCCCTCGGGCCCGCGCCGCGTGGTTCAACTCGCCTTGCGTCGCCGCCGCCCCAATCCCGCCAGACCCACGAGACCGGTGGCGAGCAGCGCCATCGTCCCCGGCTCCGGCGTGACGGACGTATTGAGGAGGAAGAGCGACGAATTCACAATCGCGGCCTGGCCGGTCCCGGCATCGACATACGTGTCGTCCAGCGGGCCGAGCAGTAGACTGTTGCCACCGTTACCAAGGACGGCCGCGCATCCCGCACCCAGTGCGCCGACACACTCGGCGCCACCGACGGTGCTGTAGCTCTGCGAGAATACGCCCCAACCCGGATTGAACAGGTCGATCGGTGACGTGGACCAGATCGCGCTGTAATCCGGCGCTCCGTTGTCGGTGATCTGGGTATCGTTGTATTCGACGAATCCCGCGTCCAACAACGGCATGAACGACGAGGTGACCCAGGTCATGCCGAGCCATTTGCCGCCACTGGCGAGATAGTTGCTGATATCGCTCAGGTTGCCCGACGAGACGTTATTGCCCTGTTCGGCGAAGACGGCGAGATCCCATCCGCCCAGATCGAGGGTCGTGAAGAAGTCCGCCGCACTGGACGCGTCGTAGAACGTGGCGCCGGGCAGGTCGGTGGCCAGCGCCGCCATGCCGCTCTGGACGCTGCTGGTTCCCAAAACGTAATCCTCGAACCAGATGATGTTCTGCGCTGCCGCGCGGCGCGTCGGCATTGCGAGTGCGACGAGGACTCCGGCCGCCAGGAGCATCCGGTTGGCACGCATCATACCACTCCCCCTCTCGGTCGATTCGAGACCGATCCGATCTTGGTGATAATGTCGTGTTGAATGGCCGTCTGACTGAAACACCGGCCACGATTGAGGCAAGAGCCGTGCCGCGATTTCACCTCATAACTCACTGTGAAGCAATGGCTTACGAACGCCGACGGCACGTCCTGTTGCATGCATACGGCGGATGCGATGCCCGCGCTGTTGCGCGGAGTCGACAATCGCGACGGTGCTGGTCGACGCCGGTTCCGCTGCGGAGGGTGATTACGGCTTCTTGACCACCAGCGCGCGCCGGACCCACCCCTCGCCACCCGACCCCTGAACATGGAGGTAACCGTTCTGCTCCTCGCCGAGGTAGACAAGGGCATCGGCGGCATTGACGGTCGTCGCTGCTGCCGCGGTGTCGCTGGCCGACGCGAGCAACTTGACGTTGTCGATCTTGGTGTGCAGCACATCGCCCTCGGCGAAACTCGGCGGTGCCTGGGACGCGGCCGCAGGCGGCGCACTCGTGCGAGCCGACGGCGCCTCCGGTGCGGGTGGCGTTCCCGATCGTCCGCCCGCACCCTGGCCTCGTCCACCGCCGGCGGCGGATGCCGTCCCACCCGGCGCCTGACAGCCGATCGGCGTCTCACCGGCAGGGAGCACGCGGGCCTTGAAGGCCACGCCGAGATCCACTGTTTGCGGCCCCGCGACGCTGGGAATCGTCGCACGCGCAAAGCGGATCCTGGCACCACCCACCATCGCGGTCTCCGATACGCTCGCGATGCTGAGCGCCCCCTGGCTGGGGTCGCCGCTCCGGGCCCCGGTTGCCGGCAGGGTGATCGTCAGTCGAGGCGATGGCACGCGATACTCCTGCGCAGTGGCTGACGGTGCCGCCGTTCCCGATCCGCCGGCCGTGCCGCGCCCGCCGCCACGACCACCTCCTCCGCCCGAATCCGCACTACCACCGCCGTCGCCGGCACCGCGCCCGGTCGAGCCGCCCGCACCGCGACCACCGCCTGACGAGCTACCCGCACCGCGTCCTCCGCCGGCTGAACTGCCCGATCCCCGTCCGCCACCCGTGGCACCGGTCGATCCGTGTCCGGCGCCGCCTGTTCCTGCAGCCGGGCCGCTCGCTCCCCGTCCCGCCGCGCCCCGGCCGGCCGTTGCAGTCGCGCCGCTACCGTTCGGCTGTCCCGATCTCGCACCCGATGTGGCAGCGGAGCCGGTGTCGAGAATGGCAAACGATGCCTGCCATGGCGGGAGACCTTTGGTGTCGCACAGGATGATCTGCCGGCCCGCGGATGTGGACACGAGGAACGCCGAACCGGAGTATCGCGCAACCTCGACCCGGGAATGCCCGTCACTGGCAACCCATGGCGACAACACCGCGATGAAGCTGCCGTCGGCCACTTCGGAGGTCGCGGCGTCTGCAACCGCGCTGTTGGCTTCGCGATTCGCTTCGTCGCTGACCGCCTTGCGGGCGGAAGTGATGGCATCACGACCGGCGTTGCGGACGTGATCGAGTATGCTGCCCTGCGCCGGCGCCGGCGTTGGTATCGTTGCCGCGATCGCCAATACAAGGAACGCCGGCATCCAGCCCTTGAATGCCGTTCGCGTCTGCCCTCCGATGATGCGCATCTGTCCCTGCCGTCTGTCGGCCCAGTTTGCCGTCATCTGATGGTACCCGCGATCCGTGATGCCGCAACCCTTTGATTGGCTCGTGACATTCATCGGGCCCGGCGCCGCCGTTGTCCGGGGCCGGATAGATTCCACGCGATGTCCGCCGCCGCCACGACGTCAGATTCGCGTCGCACCACTCCCTTCGTGGCACTCTCGGCGCTGCTCGTGGTCACGACCGCGGCATACGTCCCCGCCTGGCACGCACCCGAGATATTCGACGATCCGGCGGTGATCGACGAGAACCCCTCGATCACGCACCTCTTGCCGCTCTCGATCCCGCTCCGGCCGCCGGTCCAGAGCCCGGTGGCGGGGCGTCCGGTGTCGAATCTCACGCTCGCCGTGAACTACACCGTCAACCGCCTTCTGGGCGTCGACCAGCGTCCCGGCCCCGCCGGGCCATGGAAGACGGCGTCGTACCATGTGCTCAACGTGCTGCTGCACTGTTGCTCCGGGTTGCTCCTCTTCGGCATCGTACGGCGCACGCTTGCGCACGGTCGTTGGCAGGACCGCTGGTCGACATCGGCTGGTGGCGTGGCGTTCCTCGTCGCCGCCGTCTGGCTCCTACACCCGCTCCAGACCGAAGCGGTCGATTATCTCGCTCAGCGTACCGAGCTGGTCGTCTCGCTCTGCTGCATCGGCACGCTCTACTGCGCGATCCGGTCGTGGGATGCAGCGTCAGGTCGAACCCGCGCGGGCTGGGTCGTCGCTGGTGTGCTCACCTGTCTCCTCGGCATGGGGGCGAAGGAAGTGATGGTGAGCGCGCCGATCATCGTGGTGCTGTACGATCTGGCGTTCCGCGCCGACGACTGGCGGGCGCTGTCCGACCGCGCGCGTCGTGCCCGCCTCGGATTCTACGGCGCCCTCTTCGCGACGATCGCGTTGCTGGTGGCACTCATCGCGCCCGGACCGCGCAACGTGTCGGCCGGATGGAACGTCGGGCTTCGATGGTATCAGTATCTGTTCACGCAGGGGTGGGCTGTCCCGCGCTACCTCCGTCTCGTCTTCTGGCCCACCGGACTCCTGTTCGACTACGGCATGACGCCGGCCCCGATCGGCCGCGCCCTCCCGGGGCTGGTCCTGCTCACTATTCTCGGTGCGGGAACGATCGTGGCATGGAGTTGTCCGCGGTGGCGCTGGCTCGGTTTCTGTGGGGCGTGGTTCTTTCTCCTGCTGGCGCCGTCGTCGAGCATCATTTCGGTGTCGACCGAAGTCGCTGCCGAATCGCGGGTCTATCTCGCCTGGGCCGGGGTGCTCGTGGTCGTCGTGGTTGGTTCAGCCGCCGCGGTTCGGCGTTTCGGCGGGCTTCGCGCGGCGCAGGGCGTCGCCGCGACACTCGTGGCCCTCCTGGCGGTGATGAGCTTCGTGCGGAGCGAACTCTATCGCTCGCCTGAAGCGGTCTGGCGCGACAGCATCGCGAAGCTCCCCACCAATGCCCGGGCCTGGAACAACCTCGGATTCGTGCTGATCCACCGTGCGCCGCCAGCCTGGACGCCGGCGGATTCCCTGTTCCGTCGGGCGGTGGCACTCGATTCCGCTTATGCCACCGCCTGGTTCAACCTCGCCGCGGCCGCCGATCATCGCCACGACGAAGACGCCGCCCGCACCGACCTCGAGCACGTCATCACCCTTGCGCCACGGGATCAGCAGGCGCTCTCCGAACTCGGATCCCTGTTCCTTGCCGCGGGCGACGCGATCCACGCGCTGCCGTATCTCGAACGGGCCGACGATGCCGCCGCCGATGCCAGCGAACTCGTCAATCTCGGGCGGGCATCGATGGCCACCGGTCATGCCGCCGAGGCCGTCACCGCCTTTCGCCAGGCCATCTCACGGGATTCCACCCGTATCGACGCACTCGACGATCTTGGCAGTCTGCTCACCGAAGAAGGATTCGCCGGCCAGGCCGCACCGCTCCTGCTCAAGGCGGTGCAGCGCGACGATCGTTCGGGGCTGAGCTGGGCGCTGCTCAGTCTGGCCGATGCGGATCTCGGTCGCCCCGCGCAGGCGGTGCAGCTGGCGGCGCACTCGGTGCGCGAGAGCGGCGACAATCTGAGCGTCTATTTCTATGCCGGTCGCGCGATGCTGGTGGCGGGACAGCCGAAGCTGGCCGAAACCTACCTGTTGCGGGTCACGTCGGCCGGTGTCGCCAACACCGATGCCGACGCGGCGCTGGGGGTGGCCGAGGCGCTGCTCGGCAAGCCGGCGTCGGCGGCACTGTGGTACCGGCGGGCCCTCCAGCTCGATCCCGCGAATGGCGTGGCGCGGGCCGGAATGGCAAGGCTCGCTTCCCCGGACTCGGCCAGCCGGACAACACCGGCACGCGCCCCCGCCTCGCGGCACCGGATCGGAGCGGCGTAACACCGAACCGGCGCCGGCGATCGCTTCACGGCACTCGGATCATCGCCGGCTTGTGGAAGAGGCACCCCGCCTCGCCGATTACCACGAAATTCATCACGCCGCAATACGGCCCGCCGTGTCCGGTGACAAGCCCCACCGGATGCGCGTCCGCCGGGACACGGAACGTGCGCGAGGTCGTCACCGATTGGCCCGGACCGAGCAGCACGTCGAGCGGCACCGCCCGGGAAGCGCTGTCCGATTCCGGCGCAAAGCGGCGCCACTTGTCGTCGACGAGGTACAACCAGGCACCCCGGGCGCGTTGTGAAATGCGGAGCGCCCTGCTTTCGATCGTGAGGTGTGCGGTATAGATGCTCGTATCCGCGCTGTTGGCGGCATCGATGGCGCGTAGTTCCAGGCACCAGTCGTCGAAACACCACGGCTGTCCCGGCGCGATCACCCGCTGCGGCCGCAATCCGCTCACCAGCACGCCGATCACGAGATACACGGCGGCGGTGATTCCGAAGTTCCGCAGCAGTCGCACCGCGCGGGTGCCGCGTCCCGACACGGCGAACGCCAACGCCGTGAGCAACGTGATGATCGAGACCAGCGCGGCAAGCAGGAAGAACAGGTCGAAGATCGTCACGCCGCGGTCACCAGCCGCCGGATCCACGAGCCGGCCAGCGCTCCGGCGAGGGGAAAGCCGAGGATGACCAGGCCGCCTACGGCCGTCGCCGGCGTCGGCGTGCGGGCGAAGAGCAAGAGCGGAATCCAGAGCCCGACCGCAAGCGCCCAGCGCCACGGACGCCAGGGGACGAGTAACGCGAAGAACCCGGCGGCGAGCAGCATCGAAAACGCGGTAATACCGGTGTCGTCCCAATGCGGCCGCGAATCGACCCACGCAATCGCCAGCCCCACCAGCGCTGCGGTGGCCAGGAGTACCGGATGAAGCGCGTCCCCACGTGCTGCCGCCCATTGCCGGGCGACGTTCTTGGTGGAGCCGAAACGCCGCAACGCTTCCATGACTGCGTCATCGTGCGACATTCCGCCCTGCTCGCCGGCGGCGACGGCGTCGTCGAGGTGGTCGCGCGCTTCACCGAGCAGCGGGGCGGGCCGTAGCCCGCGACTCCGGAGGGCGGCAGCCAGTTCCGCCAGGTAGGCGTCGATCCGGGCGTCGCTCATGCGGCGCCACCCAGCACGCCGCGTACCGCTCGCACGAAGTCGCGCCACTCCATCTGCCGCTCGGCCAATGCGCGCTGGCCTTTCGCCGTCAGGCGGTACACCCGGCGACGCCGTCCGCTCTCGTCCGTCCAGCCGCTCGACACCAGCCCGGCTCGCTGCAGCCGATGCAGGGCGGGGTAGAGGGTTCCCTCCGCCAGGTCGAACGCGCCATCACTCCGGGCGCGAAGCCGCTCGGCGATGGCGTAGCCATGCGCCGGCCCATGCTCGATGGCGGCCAGAAGGAGCAGGTCAAGGTGACCCTTGAGCGTTTCGCCTGTCATACCTAGCAATACTATGTATAACGGCGGGGACTCGCAAGCCCCCGCCGTTCACGCTCACGCCGGATGGTTGGCGCCGGTCCTTACGGTGCCAGCACTGCCGCGATCATGTGCATGTTGGCCCGCGACGTTCCCTCGTAATAGAAGACGTACACCTTGTGCGTCTTCGAATCGACCCCGCAGGTCCGAGCCGCGCCGCCCGTCGGCACCTTGCCGACCACCGTGAACTTCTCCGGCGAATCCTCGTGGACCACCGTCATGGTGCTGTCGGCGCGGTTCGGGTTGAACGCCAGCTTTGCCACCGGATCGAAGCAGTTCATGTCGGCCCGGCTCGGTACGCCGATCCGCGCCACGACGGCGCCGTTGTCGGCGTTGACCACCACCATCTCGGTGTCGCAGGCCATGAACAGCCGGCGGCTCTGGGTGTCCATCGACAGCCCCTGCGCCCGCCCGCAGTTGGGGATGCGGTACGTCGCTTCGATCTTGAGCGTCGCGGCGTCGTCACGCTGGATGAAGCCGGAGTCCTCGACATTCAGGAACAGCTTGCCGCGGCCGTCGGCCTGCCCTGACTCGAGGCCGTCACCGAGCGACCCCTTGGTGATCAGCGTGCCGGTCTTCATGTCGACGACCCATGCATCGGTCCCTTCCCAGGTGAAGGCGCGATGGGTGAACGGATCGTACCGGATGCCGTCGCCATGGGCGTCGACGTGTCCCGTGACGGCCAGCGTCTTGAGATCGAAGATCGTGCCGTTCCGGACCAGGCCGCGGTTGAACTCGGTTGCGACGGCGTAGCCGCCGCCGCCCCCCTCGACCGAACCGATCACGCTGTCGTGGTCGACGTCGACGACCTTGTCGCCGAGGCCGTAGAGCCGCCGGCCGACTGGATCGACCAGCAGGTAATCGGCCCGGGTCTGGCCCAGGTCGAGGCGCTTGATGACGTGGTAGTGCGGGGCCTGCGCCGCCACGGTGGCGGCAAGAAGTACCGGCAGCGCCAGGCCGGCGAAAGCGGCGGTTGCCGCGGAACGGGCGCGAAGCATCGCGTCTCCTGGAGGAAGATGACCTGCGTCGCCCAAGCTACTATGGCCAACCTTACAGGAAGATGAACGGGAAGGCCGGTGGTCACCGGCCCGTTACGCATCGGAGCCCGGTGGTCAATCGGTCCGGGAGCGGTTACGATGATACCGTGTCGACGGCCATGGGAACTGCCGTGGTCGTGATTCCGGAACCGAACGGGCAGGGAGCAGATCGGGATGTTGATCGGTGAGACCATCCGCGAAGCGTTCACCAGCGTCCGCGCCAACAAGATGCGCGCGGCGCTCACCATGCTGGGTGTCATCATCGGCGTCGGGGCGGTCATCACCGTCGTGGCGATGGGGAGCGGCGCGCAGAAGGCGGTGCAGGCACGGATCGACGCCCTCGGCGCCAACCTGATCTCCGTCAATCCCGGGATGGGGCACATGCAGGGCCACGTCGCCACGCAGGCCCGGGCGGCGATGTATGTCGAAGACGCCGACACGCTGCAGGCCGACGCCCATACCCTGGCGTTCGTTGTGCCCGAGCAGGAGCGGAACCAGCAGGTGGTGTACGAAGGGCAGAACATCAACACCAGTATCATCGGAACCACCGCCAACTACGTGGCCGCCCACAACTACACGGTCACGTGGGGCCAGATGTTTTCGCGGGCCGACGATTACGCGCGCCATCGCTATGCGGTGGTCGGCTCGGACGTGCCAGGGTTGCTGGGCACCACCGCGGCAGTGCTGGTGGGCCAGACCATCCAGATCCGGCAGGTGCCCTTCAAGGTGATCGGTGTCCTCTCATCCAAGGGGTCTCAGGGATGGTGGAACCCCGACGAGCAGATCCTGATCCCGCTGCGCACCGCGGAATTCCGGGTGATCGGCTCCAACCGCCTCCGTTCGATCTCGGTGGTGGTCAGGAACGGCATCCCGCTGGCGCA
Organism: uncultured Gemmatimonadales bacterium; assembly: GCA_963697065.1. GTDB lineage: Bacteria > Gemmatimonadota > Gemmatimonadetes > Gemmatimonadales > GWC2-71-9 > Palsa-1233. Next base: position 52,539 of record CAVOMQ010000001.1, on the reverse strand, counting down.
AGGGATGGTCGACGTCGAGGACGTCATCCGCCGGCTGCACCACATCCAGCCGGGCGATGACGACGACTTCCGCATGTATTCGCCGATGGACTTCATGGCGGCGCAGCAGCAGACGGCACAGACGTTCGCCACGCTGCTGTTGTCCATCGCGGCGGTGTCGCTGCTGGTGGGCGGCATCGGGATCATGAACATCATGCTGGTGTCGGTCACCGAGCGCACCAAGGAGATCGGCATCCGCAAGGCGCTCGGCGCCACGAAGTTCACCATCCTGAGCCAGTTCCTGGTGGAAGCGCTGACGCTCTGCGTCACCGGCGGCGTGTTGGGGATCGGTGCCGGGCTTGCGGCATCGGTGTTCGTGAGCAAGCAATACGGCGCGGCGACCGAGATCTCGCCCGTGGCGGTGGCGGTGGCGTTCGCGTTCTCGGCGTTGATCGGCCTGGTGTTCGGGCTCTGGCCGGCGCAGCGGGCGGCGCGGCTCGATCCGATCCAGTCGCTGCGGTACGAGTAGCGGCGGTACATTCCGCGCGGCAAGAAATGACGAGGCCGGCATCATGTGATGCCGGCCTCGTCTCCTGCCATGCGGCAGACTTGCTCAGCAGACCGGAATCGTCACCGACCGCTGCGGCACCGTGAGCGGCTTCAACCCGTCCTTACTTAGCGTCGCGTTGAGCGCCGGGAAATCCTTCGACAGCAACGACTCCCACCGCGTCAGCCCGTCCCGCAGATTCTTGCAGGCGCCGCCGAACCCCGCCAGCTGCGAAGGCGTCGGCGCCATGTCTCCGCCGTCGAGGCCGTTGAGCAGCCCCACCAGCGTGCCGTCCATCGCCTGCAGCGTGGGATGGCCGCCACCGCCGCGCCCGCCGCGGCCGAAGCCGCCGCCACCGCGTCCGCCACGCCCGCCGGTGTTGCTCCCGGCCACGCTGTCGAGCTGCATGCCGAACGCCTTGAGCGCCGCCTCGGCATCCGCCGGCGGATTGTGGATCTCCACGATCTGGTTCCGCATCGCCTCGGCGTCCTGGAATCCGTTCCACGCGTCCTTGATGCCGTTGTAGATCTTCATCTGCAGCGCGTGCTGCGCCACCAGATCGGCCGCGGTGGCCGGTGAACGCGGATCGTTCCGCACCACGACCGGTGCCGTGTAGCTCTTGCCGTCCACCGTGAGCTTCGCCGTATACGTTCCGGGGAGTGCCAGCGGCCCCTCCGGTGACGCCGGGGTCAGTCCGGGATTGGCGTTGATCTCGAACGAATGCGAGAACGCCGGCGGATCGTCGTAGCGGATGTTCCAGTTGACCCGGTTGCCACCCGCCTCGGCGGGAAGCGGTTGCGGCACTGCGAGCCAGAAGTCGGGTTCGGGCGGATGCTCGAACTCGCTCGGCACCGTCACCGGCGCGTTCGACATGTGGCGCACCACGGCGCCGGAGCCGTCGAGGATATCGAGTGTCACGGCACCGGCGGGCTTGCTGGCCAGCGTGTAATACAGCAGCGCGCCGTCCGGGGCGTTGAGCGAGTGCGGTACTTCCGGCGGGAACGGCGTATCCTGGCCGGTGTTGCGCCGCACCCGGGTGGCCTCGCCGGGGGCGAACAGATGTACTGGCTCGGCGGCGATGTCCGCCGTCACCTGCCGGAGCGGCGAGATGTCGTCGAGAATCCAGATGCCGCGGCCGTACGTCCCCACCACCAGGTCGTTGTCCTTGATCACGGCGTCACGGAACGACACCGTCGGCAGGTTGAGCCGCAGCGATTGCCAATGGTCGCCGTCATCGAACGACACGTACATCGAGCTTTCGGTGCCGGCAAAGACCAGACCCGCCTTCTTCGTGTCGGCGCGGATCACCCGGGCAAAGCTGCCACTCACTTCGTCGGTCGGCAGCCCGTTGATGATCTCCGTCCACGAGGTGCCATAATCCTTGGTCCGGTAGAAATGCGGCGTGTAATCGCCGACCGTGTGCAGATCGACAGCCGCATACGCTTCGGCCGGGTTGGTATGCGAGGCGTCGATGGCCTCGATGTCGGCGCGATTCGAATCGGGGATGCCGGCAATGCTGGCATCCTGCCAGGTCTTGCCGTCGTCACGTGTCACCTTGATCAGGCCGTTGTTGGTGCTCACCCAGATCACGCCGCGCGCCGCGGTCGACGGCGCAATCGACTCGATCGAGCCGCCCGGAGGTGGGCCGCCGCGTCCGCCTCGCCCGCCGCGCCCGGCTGCCGCTCCGGTATCGGGCGGTGGTGTGACGCCCTTGGGGTATCCCAGATCGGGCGAGAGCTTCATCCAGTGCACGCCGCCGTCGGTGGTGGCCATGAGGTACTGGAAGCCGGCATACAGCTCGTGCTGGTTCCAGGGCGACCACACCAGCGGGTTGGTCGACGTGTTGCGGAGGTGGAGGTCGGCGTCGAGCGACGGCGACACGTTGATCGTCTGTTCGCTCGGGTAGGTGATCTTGACGATCCCCGACCCGCTGGCATAGACGATGTTCGGATTGAGCGGATCGGCCACGTCCGAGCCCCATTCCATCCCGCCCACCGGATTCCAGTCGAGCGGCGTGATCTCGCCGAAATTGCCACGGCTCCGCACCCGGATGGCGCCGGCGTCCTGCTGCGGTGCATACACCCAGAACGGCCACGAGTTGTCGACCGAAATGTGATACACCTGTTCGGTGGACTGGTTGTACCACGGGCTCCACGTGCGGCCGCCGTCGAGGGTCACCGTGGCACCCTGGTCCATGCCGAGGAGCATGCGCTGGCCGTTGGTGGGATCGATCCAGAGCTGCTGCGGATCGTCGCCGCCGGGTGCGCCCTTGAAGCCGGTGAACGTGTTCCCGCCGTCCCGCGAGACGTAGCTCGACGTGTTGATGACATACACCACGTCGGGGTTCTCGGGGTCGATGTACACGCCGCAGTTGTACCCGCCCTGGCCGTTGTGGATCCGGCCATCCGACGTGTCCATCGCCCGCCACGTCGTGCCGCCGTCATCAGACCGGTAGAGCGCCTGGTTGTCGACCAGGAACATCCGTTCGCCGTCGGTGTGGTTGGCCACCGCCACCGAGGTGCGCCCGTTGACCGCGGGCAATCCGCCGCCGCTGAGCTCGTGCCAGGTCACCCCTTCGTCGGTCGACTTGAAGAGGTGCGTGCCGCTCGGGCCGCCGAACGCGCCGCGATTGGGGTTGCCCAGCTCGACGAAGTGCACGTCGGTGGTCGCGAGCATCACGCTCGGCTTGTCGTGGGCGGCGGCGATCTTGACCGCGCCGATCGAGTCGCTCACGAACAGCGTGCGGGTCCAGTGCGCACCGCCGTCGGTGCTGCGGAAGACGCCGCGCATGTCGGACTTCTGATGGATGTTGCCCTGGGCGGCGACGAGGACGATGTCGGGATTGGCGGGGTCGACCACGATCGACGGAATCTGCCTGGTGGCGTCGAGTCCGATGTGGTGCCAGGTGTGTCCGGCGTCGGTCGACTTGTACATCCCGTCGCCTTCGTCGATGGCGCCGCCGGTGATGATGTCACCCATGCCGACATAGATGATGCTGGTGTCGGACGGGGCCACTTCGACCGCGCCGACCGACGACGCCGACGTGATCGAATCGAAGATCGGCTCCCACGTGATGCCGGCGTTGGTGCTCTTCCAGACGCCACCCTCGGGAAGGCCGGCATAGAAGACCCCCGGCTCGCCCACGGCACCGCTCACCGCGGCCACCCGGCCCGCGCGGAGCGGGCCGATGTTGCGCCAGACCAGGCCGGCCAGCAGATCCGGCTTGACGGGATCGGGTTTGACCGGATGGCGCTTCGGTGCGGGACCGGCGGCGATGAGGGCGGCGACGGGGAACGCCAGCAGCAGGCGGGTTCCCCAACGGGACGGCAGAACAGAATGGGACATGGCTTCCGGGTCCGCGTGGACGGGGTCAAGGGTCTGTCAAATGATAATCGAAGCCCCGTCGGGCCACTTCCTGACCACCTGGCTCCCGATCGCCAGCGCACCAGCAGTGCCCGGAATGCCGATCACCACTGCAGCACGGCTCGTGTGGGTGAACGGTGGTGTGGAGTAGCGGGCACCCGATGGGCCTTGCCGCTATTTCCCCCACTATCTTTTCCCGCCGTCCCCCCAACCCGGAGCACCCCATGCGGCACCCGATTGTCTACGCCACCCTCGCTGTCGTTGTCGTCGCCACCCCGCGCATTGCCTCCGCCCAGGGCGATGCCTCGCGCACCATCGCCGGCGGTGGCGTCTTCGTCCCCGGCTGGACCGGCTCCGTCGACGCCTCCGCCGCCCGCTCGGGTCAGTCGCTGGCCAGCGCCAAGCTCACCAAAGAAGGCGCCGGGATGCACGTCATCACCGGCCCCGCCACCACGTACTGGAACCCCGCCAACGTGGCCAAGGGCGACTACACGGTGAAGGCGACATTCACCGAACCCAAGTTCATGAACCTCAACGATCATGCCCATCCCTACGGCATCATGATCGCCGGCAACGATCTCGGCACCGACCACCAGAGCCTGCTCTACTGCGCCGCGTACGGCACCGGCATGTTCATCGTGCGCGGGTTCGGTCCGGCGCCGTTCCAGATGAACGGCCGCGAGGGCGAAGCCAACGCGGCGGTGCACAAGGCCGCGGCGCCCGGTCAGCCGGTAACGCAGGAAGTGGCGATGCAGGTCAAGGGCGACAACGTCTCCTGCATCATCAACGGCACGGTGGTGGCGACGTATCCCAAGTCCGTCCTGTTGGCCGCCGGGAAGCTCAAGTCCACCGACGGCGTCTACGGCATCCGCTTTGCCCACAACACCGAGGGAATCGTCACCGGGCTCACGGTCACGCACCCGTAACGGGCTCGATTGTTCGATTCACGGGCCGGAGCCGAGGAGCAGAACTCCTCGGCTCCGGCTCGTCGGCGTTTCGTCGGCCCGGATGGCGAGCGGCAGCAGGCCAGGACCCGTCGCGTGGCTTCCGACAGCGCCGCTGCGGCACGTGACACACGGACTACGGTGACTGCCACTTACGGTGCGGCTGGAAAGCCGCTTACCGTGCGCACCGCCCAGTGCTCCGTCCATGCGTCGCGCAGTCGAGCAGGTGCACGATCTCGCCATCGCGGCGCGTTTCGGGGCGTGCGGGATCGGGGTTGATGGGAAAAGTGTATTTCCAGACGCCATCTGCAGACGCATAGGCCAGGTGGAACGTCTCCCCGTCGGCTCTCATTGCACAGACAACGCGGCGATCCGTCGGGCAGTGCACGGTCACGGCGGGATCGGCCGCCATCTGCGCCAGGCCCACAGAATCGAGATCGGAGAAGAGGACGCGCCAGTCGCGAGTGGTGTCCACTCGGGCGTCACACGCCGCGCCGGTCAGGATTCTCCAGCAATGCTGCGGGGACGGCGAGACCTGGAGCGTCGAGAGCGGCCAGATCGTGAATTCGCGGGCGGTGGTGGTGTCAGACGTCTGGTGCAGAATGAAGAGCCGCCAGGGGATAAGGAGTCCTTCCTGGACGAAGAAGCGGAGCTCGCCGAGGCAGGGATTGCCACGCCCGCAAGAACCGCCGCGCCGAGGGCGCAGGTCAATCGTCTGCGCACGGTCCGATCACGCCGCCCGGCTCACGGCGCGCACGCCGGCGCCGGCGCGGGCGCGGCCGTACCGGGAAGCGTCACCACCCAGCCGCCCGCGGCGGCCGGGACGAAAGCCGACGTACTCGGCTGCGCCATCAACCGGAATTCGGGCGCGCTCAACGTGCCGAGCGCCAACCCCGTCTGCTGGGTCCACGTGGTGGTATCGGTGGAAGTGGGGCTGTGCACATAGAAGTTGGCCCACGCCGGCAATGCCACGCAGATCTCGGCGGCGTTGCTGTTGGCGAGAGCCAGCGACCAGAGCCCGCCGGGTGTAAGCGGTCCGTCGGTCGGGAAGCCCAGCACGTTCAGCGAGTCGCATCGCCCACCGGAACAGGTGCCGTTGATGATCCGCAGCGTGGCACCGGCCGGCGCCTGCGTGTGCGCATTGCCGGCCGTGGTCGGCGCACCCGAGCACGACGCTGTCGCGGCGGCGGACGCCAGCACTGCTGCCGCGGCGAGGCGACGCGTTAGGGATGATGCCATCATGATTTGCACTGCACCTCGCTCGGGAGAGCTACGCGAACGCTAGGCGATGGGACCGGGCACCGCCACTTGTCAACGTCTCACTTCGGAACTATGATCGTTTCGATCATAAATGCGGCCCGGGGCTCACGGCTCATGGCTCACGGCCCATGCTCGAACCTGTCAGACCCGAGGACCAGTGTCACCAGAACGCCATCCCGACGCCCTCCGACCGCTCAAGCCGGTCGAACTGGAACTCCTCCTCGCCCTGGTCGGCGAAGAGCGGCACGGCTACGCCCTGGTGCAGCAGATCGCCGAGCAGACCGACGGGTTGGTCCGGCTGGAACCGGGAAATCTCTACCGGGTCATCAAGCGGCTCCGCGGTGCGGGGCTCGTCGACGAGTCGAAACGTCGCACCGGTGAAACGGACGACGACCGGCGTCGCTACTACCGGCTCACTCCCGCCGGCGCGCGCGTGGTGGACGCGGAACTCGCCCGGATGCGCGCCGTGCTCAAGAGCAGCGCCGCCTGGCAGGTGATGCAGCGGGTGCGCACCACATGAGCACTGCCGAACGGATCTATGCGGCGTTGCTGCGTTCCTACCCGGCCACGTTCCGCCGCGAGTACGGCGACGAGATGCAAATGCTCTTCGCCGAGAAGCTTGCCGACTCGCAGCACGCCCACCGCATTGCGCGATTCTGGATCAACATCGCCCTCGACCTCATCGCGACGGCGCCGGCCGAGCGGTTCACGGCGTGCCGCGAATGGACCGCGGCGCTGCTCGTGCCCCGTCCGCCGCTCGAGCCCGCTCCGGCCACTGGAGATTCCATGTTCGAAACCGTGCTGCAGGACATCCGCTACGCGCTGCGGATGTTGCGCAAGACGCCGACGTTCACGATCGTGGCGATCCTCGTGATCGCACTCGGCAGCGGCGCGGTGACAACGATCTTCAGCGCCGCCAACGCCCTGTTGTTGCGTCCGATTCCCGGAGTGGCCGATCCCGGCCGCCTGGTGAATATCTCCCGCGCCGAGGGCGGCCCCGATGGCAGGGCAGCGCAATCGGCGTCGTATCCGCTGTACGCCGATCTCGCCAACGGAACGCGCACCATGAGCGGTGTGGCCGCGTGGTCGGTGATGCCATTGACGGTAAGCAACGGCGGCCAGGGGACATCGACCTTCGCCAACATCGTCTCCGGCAGCTATTTCTCGGTGCTCGGTGTCCGCCCGGAGCTGGGGCGCTTCTTCACGGCCAATGACGACCGCGAACCGGGCGCGCACGCCGAGATCGTCCTCGGTGACGGCTACTGGCGGCGGCGGTTCGGCGGCGATTCATCGATCGTCGGGCGGAGCGTGCTGGTCAACGGCTCGCCCTACACGGTCATCGGTATCGCGCCGGCGGCGTTCGCGGGCGTGATGCCGTTGGTGCGCACCGACGCCTGGGTGCCGCTCGCCATGTCCGATCTGCTCGGCCGCGGTACCGGACTGCTGACCAACTACCACGCGTCGTGGCTGATGTTGTTCGGGCGCCTCAAGCCGGGGATGACGGCGGTGCAGGCACAGAGCGACGCGATGGGGATCGCCAGGCAGCTCGGGCAGACGGGCGTGATCGACAAGGACACCGGGTTCGACGTCTCGGCACTCACCGGCGTGCCGCAGGAAGCGCGGCGGATGCTGACCGGATTCATGGCGCTCCTGCTCGCGATTGCGGGGCTGGTGCTGGTGATCGCCAGCGTCAACGTGGCCAGCATGCTGCTGGCGCGTGGCGCGGCGCGACGCCGTGAGATGGCGGTCCGCGTGGCACTGGGCGCACGCCGTGGACGCGTGGTGCGCCAGCTGGTGACCGAAAGCGTGCTGCTGTTCCTCGGTGGTGCCATCGGCGGTTTCGCGATCGCGTTCTGGTCGACGCGATTGGTGAGCAGCATCCGGCTGCCGATCCCGATCCCGGTCAGCGCCGATTTCACGCCGGATTATCGCGTGCTGCTGGTCACGCTCGCGGTGGCCCTCGTCACCGGCGTGGTGTTCGGCCTGGCCCCCGCGCTCGACGCGACCCGCGCCGATCCCAGCAGCGGGCTCCGCGCCGACACCGCCGGCTCCGGCGCGCGCCGCTCGCGACTCAAGAACGGATTGGTGATCGGCCAGCTGGCGATCTCGCTGCTGCTGCTGATGTCGGCAGGGCTGTTCATGCGTGCCCTGGCCAAGGGCATGCAGATGCCGACCGGGTTCGACACCGCCCATGTGGCCACCACGGCGTTCAATCTCAGTACGTCGGGGTACGATCAACCGCGGGCCACGACGTTCTACGACCAGCTGGAACGGCGGCTGCTGGCGACGCCGGGTGTCACCGCGGTGTCGTTCGCGGCGCCGCTCCCGCTCACCGGCGCGACCGTGTCGGACGAGTTCAGCGTCGAGGGCTATGTGCCGCCGCACCCCGAAGGTCCGGATGGCATGGTGAGCATCGACATCGCGACGGTGGCGCCGGGGTTCTTCAACGTGGTGCGGATTCCGCTGCTGCGCGGGCGGGACTTTGCGGTGACCGATGACGCCGCCGCGCCGCATGTGGCGATCATCAACGAGAGTTTCGCGAAGACCTACTGGCCGGGGACCGATCCGATCGGCCGGATCTTCACTCACCAGGGGCCATTCTCCGCACCCGCGACGTGGACCGTCATCGGTGTGGCACGCGACGCCAAGTACACGTCGTTGGGGGAATCACCGCATCCGTTCGCATATCTCCCGCTGGCGCAGGACTGGGAGTGGAACGCCAATGTCATGGTGCGCACCACCGGCGACGCGGCGTCGCTCGTCACACCGATCCGCGATGCGGTGCGTGGCCTCGATCCGCTGCTGCCGACGCCGGCAGTACTGTCGCTCGACGCCGCCACCAGCGTCGTCCTGCTGCCGGAACGGATCGCTGCCGCGGTGACCGGCGCGATGGGGTTGCTCGGCCTGCTGCTTGCGGCAGTGGGGTTGTACGGCGTGGTGTCGTACACCGTGAGCCAGCGCACCCGCGAGATCGGCGTGCGCATGGCGCTCGGCGCCGACCGCTCGCGAGTGCTGCAGATGGTAGTGCGCGACGGGATGCGACTGGTGCTGATCGGCGTGGTGATCGGGATGGTGCTCGCGGCGGCGGGCACGCGCGTGATGCGCAGCTTCCTCTTCGGAGTGAGCCCGCTCGACCCGCTGGTGTTCGCGGTGATCCCGATCGGGCTGGCGCTGGTGACGCTGCTGGCGAGCTACCTGCCGGCCCGGCGTGCGGCGGCGACCGATCCGGTGGAGGCGTTGCGGGAGGGGTAGGGCGAAGAGCCGAGGGCCAAGAGGCGAGAGCCGAGAGCCCCGCGAGGTGAATGGGTGCTTGCTGTGGACCGCTAGTGCAGGTTGATCCCGTGCACCGCCATCACCAGCACATGCGGCACGTCGTCGCTGTCGTTGCGGACGGCGACGGCCATCGTCGCATCGGCGTCGAGGAGGGTGATGTTCGACGGCAGTGCGGCGCGGCCGAGTTCCTTGCCGTCGGGTGAGAGAACGAGCCAGGTGATCACGCCGCCCTCGACGTCATCGAGCTGAAGCCACGCGGTGGCGTCGCGGCCGAGGATGGCGCGGGCGATCACCGGGTGGTAGCGGGGGCGGATGAGAGCATGGCGCACGCCGGCTCGGGTGCGATCCGCGGTGCCCCAGACACCATTAAAGTCCTTTGCGTACACCGTGATCACAGAGTCCCACTCCGCATTGGTAACGAGCATCGGTCTGATCGCAAGAGGATGCCGAAATATCAGCTTCCCTGTGGCTGACAGCTCACGAACTTCCGCGGAACCCGCTGCCGCCTCCGGTTGGTCCTGCACCACTGCAAGGACCCGGCTCCCGTTCGCGCCCGAGGAGACGGAGTGAAATCCGTACCAGAACGGCTGTAGCCCCATCGAAAAGCCGGGCCCGTCTCCTTTGGCTATCAACGTCGCCGATGCCATTCCCCATTCGGCTACGGTATCGCTTCGGCCACTGGCCTGTATCAACAGAACGGGCGAGAGCATCTTGAGGTCCTGCGGACTGATCACGGCGGCGCCACCCGACGGGGACGGCGCAAACAGCATCACACCGTCTGCCAGCAGCTCCGGGCCATTGTAGTTTGCCCACCGACTTCCCGGTGGAGATCGGTAGGTGAGCGTGGCTACGAACTTTCCGCCGAGATCGAACGTGCTGATCCTGCGGAGCTGGTAATCCTGCACCCACATGGTCAAATCGATCCAGCCAAACGAACCCAATCCATCGAACTCGCCCGGCCCTTCGCCCTTGCGGCCGATTACCACGAAGGTGTCAGGCTTTGCCAGATCGAACAGCAGGATGTCGTCGTCGCCGTACTGCGAGATTGCCAGGCGACCGTTCGGCCCGAGTGCCGCGCCGGGGCGGGTGAACTCAAGCTCGGGCGCAATTGCTGTGGGCGGTCCGAAGGTGATCGGGTGCTGCTGGGCTGCCGCGGTGCTCACAAGTGTCGTGAGCGCCCCCAATGCAGCGCCCGCGGCGCGAATCGTCACGGCTTGCCGAGGATGATGTGCAGCCGTCGCGCGCCGAGCCAGACCTCGGATGAATCGACCAGCTGCTGGCTCGCGATCCGGCCGGCGTGGAATGCCGCGAGGGCGGTGAACGGCGTGTAGACCGCCAGCGTGTCGACCACCATCCGTCTCGCCTCGGCGGAGCGGACCGGATCGATCATCTCGGTCCGATATGCCATGCCGAACGGCTCGCCTCCACCTGGAACGAAGCCGCGGGCCACGTCGGCATTACCCCGCAGCCCGTCGGCGATGCTCGCGCCGAGTTCCTCCGGGATCCGTGGGGGCGTGGCGTACAACTGGTCGAATTCGCCCTGGTCGTCGACGAATTCGCCAAGGTACTGGTGACCATCGTGCCCGACCGAACCACACCGGCTGGAGCTGCCGTTGCAGAGCGCTCCGATGAATCGCTCCCGAGCGGAAGCCGGAAGGCCACTCGCGGCACTCCCGAACCAGAGCGCGTCGATCCGCGCGAATTGCACGGCGCGGAGCGAATCCTCGTCGGCAGCCGGTACCGCGACGAGCGGCCAGACCTGCGCCACGTCACGCGTCGGCATGACCACCGTCCCATCGACGCCGTCGCCGAATCCGAGATGGACGAACGTATCGCCGGATACCGAGTCGCGTTCGACCGCGATGATCGTCTCCGGGGCGTATTGCGGCACGGCGTGGACGGCCCAGTCCGGATCGCCGTTGATGACCACGCCACCGTTGGCCCACTGGGCGATGACGCCGGAGCACGGATCACAGTGATGCGGCGCGATCCGCCTCAGGCTGTCGGGATACTGCGCGTCATACGACAGGCCGTATGCGAGCACGACCTCATCTCCCGCGGCCGGGTGCGCGGGGATCGTGGCACGTTGTGCCGACACGGCGAAAGGGGTGGCGACAAACAGGAGCAGGGCGGGGAGTCGCATGGCGGGGTCTCCCGGGCTGTGATGTGTGCGGAGGTTGATGGGAAGGATACCGCGGCCGCGCGGCAGGCGCGAGTCGCGGCGACTATCATTGGTGGAGTCGCCCGCCGTAACGCTGGCGCGAGGGCCAGGCGCGCCAGCGTCCAGGTGAAAGGACAACGTCACGTCGATCGTGCCGGTATTCGTCGCTTTGGTGTGCGCCGTGTTGTTCTTTCGCGCGGCGGACTACGAGCAGATGAGCCCGTGGATCTGGTCGGCGGCGAGCCTCGCGATCAGCGGGATCGTATTCGGCCAGGGCGGCGGCGTGCCGATGGTACTGGTGCTGCAGGTGGCCCTGTTCGCCGGGATGTGGTGGTACAACATGCGGCGGAAGCGGCAACCGGGGACCCGTAGCGGGACGAAACCGCACTGAAGGCGTGATCGAGCGTCGGATCGGTGCTACCACAGCCGTCCGATGTTCCAGGTGATGCCAGCGTAGAGCGCCGACGGCTGACTGCCCGCCACCGTCGCGATGAAACCCGCGTCCAGCACGATCGACGACCGCACCGTCCACGTCGGGCCAGCCAGGAATCCGGCCGATCCGCGCGCGCCGAATCCCGGATGCCCGAAGATCTCGGCGGCGATCGTCCACGGTCCGTCGATCGTGGTGCCGGTCGAGACCGTCCACAGCATCGCATTGGCGGTGTCGCCGGCCGCAGATGTGTGCGTGTACCCGACATTGATATCCAACGCCACCGGGCCGAGGACGTGACTCGATATCAGGAGGAGCGAGGCGTCGGTCGTGCCGCTGCCGGTGCCGCGTGTGGCCGAGCCGGTCGGGAACTTGAGTCCCGGCTGCACGGCGAAGTTCCCGATCAGCGGTGCATGGTCGAGCACGCGCCACTTGACCGCCACGGAGGCATCGCCCAATCCGACCGCGGAGTTGCTCGCCGGCTGCACGGTCGTGACCATGACGTCGAACTGCACGTGCGACGCCACACCGAACTTGAGCAGCGTCGGCGTGCTCAGCGACGTGATGGTCGCCGGTTCCCGATCCCGTTCGACGCCGGACTCGATCTCGATCCATCCCGGCGCCACCGTGCCCGCATGCGTCGCCACCGTGGGCCGCTCCGGTTGTGCGGTGTGGGGTGAACCCGCGTCTTGCGCCGCGGCGGCGCTGGCGTCCCGCAATAACACCAGCGCGACGCCGATGATCATCCGACGGAGGCATCGAACCATCTGCCCTCCACCTTGCAATTTTAGTCTGGGCTCACTTAGTTATTGGTCAACATTAAACGGACGGCCCCTTCGGGGCCATGCGCGAGAGGGAGGCCGGTGGCACGAACGTATCCGACGGGCGACGTCCGCGACCGGCCGCACCCCCGGGTGCAGCTGGCGGCGCGCGACGCCATCGAAGGGCGCTCGCACGGGCTGAAGGCCATCCTGCCGTTCATCGGGCCGGCCTTCATCGCCTGCATCGCGTATATCGATCCCGGCAACTTCGCCACCAACATCCAGGGCGGCGCCGAATACGGCTACGCCCTGCTGTGGGTCATCCTGCTCGCCAACGTGATGGCCATGCTGATCCAGGGCCTCGCCGCCAAGCTCGGTATTGCAACCGGGCAGAATCTCGCGGAAGTCTGTCGTGCGCGCTTTCCGCGCTGGGTGAGTTATTGCCTCTGGATCACCCAGGAAATCACGGCGATGGCGACCGACCTGGCCGAGGTGTTCGGTGCCGCCATCGGCATCACGCTGCTCACCGGCTTGCCGCTGTTCCTGTCGGCGCTGATCACCGGCGTGGCCGTGTTTCTGATTCTCGGCCTGCAGGGCACCGGTTTCCGCCAGCTCGAGGTGTTCATCGGCGGGTGCGCCGGTGTGATTGCGCTGTGCTACGTGATCGAGACCATCCTGGCCAGGCCCGACTGGGGCCAGATTCTCTTCCACAGTGTGGTGCCCAGCCTTCCCGGCAACGACGCGGTGCTGCTCTCGGTGGGCATCATCGGCGCCACCGTCATGCCGCACGTGATCTACCTGCATTCCGACCTGACGCGCGGGCGGATCGTGCCGGCAAGTGACGACGAAGCGCGGCGGATCGTCAATTTCAACAAGATCGACGTGGGAATCGCCATGGGGCTGGCCGGTCTCGTCAACATGGCGATGCTCTTCATGTCGGCCAGGGTGTTCCACTTCACCGGCCACGCCGACGTCGCCGACATCAATACGGCGTATCGGACGTTGACGCCGTTGCTGGGCGGCCTGGCGGCGGTGGTGTTTTCGATCTCGCTCGTGGCGTCCGGGGTGTCGAGTTCCCACGTGGGCACGATGGCCGGCCAGGTGGTGATGCAGGGCTTCGTCGATTTCCGGATTCCGATCTGGTTGCGGCGCCTCGCGACGCTGGTGCCGGCCCTGGCGGCAATCTATTTCGGACTGGATCCCACGCGGACCCTGGTGATCAGCCAGGTGGTGCTGAGCTTCACGCTGCCGATTCCGGTGATCACGTTGATCATGTTCACCCGCAACCGCGCCATCATGGGCAAACTCGTCAACCGTCCGGCGATCACGGCGCTCGCGATCGTCTGCGCCGTCGTTATTCTCTTTCTGAACGTGGTGCTGCTCTACCAGACCTTTGGCGGACAGCTGCCGAACATCGGGTGATTCCTCCTGCCGCCGCCAAGGGAGCTGCCGTGACCAGTGTGCGCCGGATACTCGTTCCGCTGGACGGTTCGCATCTGGCCGAAGCGGCCGTGCCGATTGCGACCCGGCTGGCCGAGGCGTGCGGGTCCGCCATCACGTTGCTGCATGTGATCGAGAAGGGGGCGCCGTCGAGCGTGCACGGTGAGCCGCATCTGGCCACCGCCGCGGACGCGGAGCAGTACCTGAAGCAGCTCGGTGACCGGCTCGCGGCGGACCACCGCGCCATCGTGCGTCACGTGCACGAGACGCCGGTCGGCAATGTCGCCCGGAGCATCGCCAGCCACGCCGAAGAGGACGCGAGCGACCTGATCGTGATGACCACGCACGGCGCCAGTGACCTGCGGCGCGGGCTGTGGGGGTCGATCGCCCAACGGGTGTTGCAGTTCAGCCGGCGTCCGGTGCTCCTGGTGCGGGCACCGTGGGCGTCGCCGGCTCCCGCGCCCTTTGCGCCCGATACGATCATGGTGCCGCTCGACGGCACGGCCGGCGCCGAGGCGGCGCTCCCACTGGCATGCGAGCTGGCGCAGGCGCTCGACGCGCGCCTCCGCCTGGTGATGGTGGTGCCGACGCTGGAGACGGTGGTGGGGGAGCAACAGCCGCAGGCAACCCTGCTGCCGGGCACCACCCGCATCCTGCTCGAGGCGCAACAGGAGCAGGCGGCGTCGTATCTGGATGACCTCGGTGAGCGCCTCCGGACCGCGGGCGTCGAGACCGTCGCCGAGATCCGCCGCGGTGCACCGGTGGCGGAGTTGGCCGCCGACGCGGCCGAGCACGCCGACGGCCTCGTGGTGGCGGCAACCCATGGGCGCGCGGGGCTGCAGGCGATCTGGTCGACGAGTGTCGCCACGCGGCTCCTCAAGCGCACGAACGCGCCGGTGTTGCTGGTGCCGATCGTGGAGCCCGCGGCCAGTCTGGGGTTCCTTGCCGACCGTAATGCGTCAGAGGCGGTCGGCGAGTCGCCCGGTGCGGCTGGGACGAGCGGGACGCGGGAGCCGTGACGGCGTCAATGGCAGCCCGGGACCGTCACGGGGACGTTCGCACCGCGATGGTCGTGGAGTGGTCCACGATCGGGTGGATGGTGATCGAAGGCGGTGTCGGTCTGGCTGCCGGGATCACGGCAGGCAGTATCGCGCTCGTGGCTTTCGGGCTCGACAGCGTGATCGAGATCGTCGCGGCCGCGGCGTTGCTTCGGCGGCTGCGCCTCGAGTGGCGTGAGGGCCGGGAAAACGCCGGGCACGTGGTGCCGGCGGATCGGGCTGCATCGCGCATGGTGGGATGGAGCCTCCTTGCGCTCGCCGTCTACGTGACGGTCACGGCGGGCTACGATCTTTGGACCCAGAATCTTCCGACCGGGTCGATCGCGGGGCTGGCGCTCGCCGCCGCGACCCTCATCGTGATGCCCCTGCTGATCCGATCGAAACTGCGCCTGGCGGCGGTGCTCGAAAGTCGCGCCCTGCGGAGTGATGCGATGTGCGGCATCGTCTGCGTCTGGATGGCCGGGACGTTGCTGCTGGGGCTGGGACTCCGCGCGGCGTTCGGGTGGTGGTGGGCCGATCCGGTGGCCGCGCTGGCGTTGGTGTATTTCATCGTGCGCGAGGGGCGCGAAGCGGTGCAGAGGTAAGCAGAGCGGCGGGGGGGAGAACGCCGCGGCGGAGCCAGCAACGCGCCGTCAGCGCTCCGGACTCGCCGCTTGCGGCGCCTCGACCGGACCGACCGCCAACGAGGCCGCGATGCCGATGGCCGCCCATCCCAGTTCCCGCACCCGACTGAGGAGTGCGACCGACGTGCCCAGCTTCGGATCGAGCCCGATCGCCGCAAGCACCAGGGCGATGCCGCCTTCCTTGGCGCCCAGTTCGAACGGGACGAAGAAGAGGACGAGCGTGACCACGGAGGTGAGGTTGGCCACCACGAACGCCCGCAACAGGTTGCCGCCGAGGCCGACGCCGTAGAGGATCACCGCGTACTCCAGCGTCCCCGCGATCCGGCCCGCCGATTCCATCGCGAGTGCCAGGGCGAATTGTCCCGGGGAACCGTGGACGGCGGACATTTCGACATCGAGCTCCTGCAGTCGGGTCCGGTGCTTCTCGAGTGCCCGGCCGAGGGCGGGAAACGGGAGCAGCCGATGGACCAGTGTCACGCCCCGTTCGAAGATGCCGGCGCGATGCGAGGAGAAAAGAAAGAGCGCCGCCCCCGCGATCACCACCGTCGACGTGCCGAGTAACGCGAACACCAACGGCGTGTGTGGCAGGACGATCGCCGCGGGGATCATGGCAAGGAGCAGGACGATCAGGTGGGCGAGGCCTTGCAAGAGGCGGAACGAGGCAACCGAGCCCAGGGCCCGCTGACCGCCGAGGATCGGGGCGGCGCCGGCCATCTTGAACGGCTCGCCACCGAACGAGAAGGCCGGCGTGGTGAAATTCAGGGCCGAGCCACTGATCGTGAGCAGGAATGCGCGGACGAAGGTGAACGCCGGGGGCCGGTCCGGGATGAGCAGCTGCCAGGCCCGTGCGCTGCAGGCATAGACGACGCCCCAGATCACCATCAGCGGTCCGACCACCCAGAGCGATCGACGCAGCGCGTGCCACAGCAGGGCGGGGCCGCTGTAGATGATCAGCGCGACCAGCAATCCCGCGCCGACCGCAAACGCCACCAGCCGCAGGCTCCGGTTCACCTCGCGTCCCGATACGATCGCAAGTCCATGCCGATTAATAGCGGGGCGGGGCATGCACGCGCACGGTGTGCCAGTGCTGTCACAGCTGCGTATCGTTCGGGATGTCTGTCACGCTGCAGACAGGTGGTGCGTTCTAGCTTTACGCATGCGACGACTATTCATGGCAGGGACCAGCCGACTCACCGAATGGTGGCCCGGCTTCGGGGGACGGCTGCTGGACGCGTCGTTGCAGCCGATCGTCAAGAGCGGAGTGCTGGCGACCGTGTTCGAGCGTCGCAGCGCAGCGGTCATGGCGCGGGTGCAGAACTTCCGGCGGTTCCTGGTGATCCCGGACCGGCATATCGGCGATGCCATCCTGGCCCAATCGGCACTCACCGCCATCCGCGACTTCTTTCCCGACGCCGTCGTCGATTTCGTGGTCAATCGCACCGCGGCGCCCGTGATCGAGGGAAACCCCGAAGCCAGCCGGATCCTCCCGCTGTTCACCGGTGGACGCAGCCTGCCGGCCTCCGAACTCGCGGCCGTTCGGCGGGTCATCCGCAAGGGCCACTACGATCTGTGCATCAGTCTCGACGCCTTCGTCACGCCCGCCGATTTCGCCGACGATTCGCAGCCGTTCATCAGCATCATTGCCCACGGCCCGGCGATGCTTCGCAACAACTGCTCGCGCCCGGCGTCGATCAATCACATCTGCGTGCAGGAATACCGATTCGTTCACGAGCTGCTCTCCCGGGTGGCGCGACCGGTCAGCGGCGAAGAATTCGTCGGCGTCGAAACCCGCTACTCCGACCAGGCGATTGCGCAGGCCGGCGAATTCGTCCAGTCGGCGGGGATCGGCGCGTCGACGCCGGTCGTCATGTTCAACCCCGATGCCGCCTCGATCTACTGCATGATGCCGTTCGAGTTCCAGGCGCCGCTCTTGGCGCGGATCGTGCGCGACGCGCCCCGGGGGACGGTGGTATTGGTGGGCGAGGGGCACACGGCGGTCGGCTTCGGCGAGCGGCTTCGCCGTTCGCTGCCTCCATCGCTTGGCGCGCCGGTGCGGATCGTGCCGCGGCACTTGCCGCTGGACACCTATGGCGCCGTGATCGACCGCGCCGACCTGTTCGCCAGTGCCGACACCGGTCCGCTGCATCTGGCGGCATCTCGCCGCGTCGCGCGGAGCGGCCGTCACCGGTTCCGGAACCGCACGGCGGTGCTGTCATGGTTCGGTGCCACCGTGCCGCGCATGTCGGGCTACGATTCGATGCAGCGCGGGTTCCTGCCGTCGAACCAGGACGCGCCCTCGTGGTCCTACCAGGCGGGGAGTCGGTGCCGGAACATCACCTGTCTCGACAAGATGATGAAGACCTGCCGGACGGTGCGGTGTTTCGAGGATGTCGATGTCGACGGGCTGGCCGCGCGGGTGGCGTCCCACCTCCACGGCGGACGTCGCCGGGTGCGCGAACTGCCGCTGATGGGCCTCACCGGTCGAGCAGCGCCTTGACCTCGTGATCCGCCTCGATCTGCCGGTCCACCTGCGCGCCGATTTCCTTCGCGCGATCGAGCCAGGCGGTGAGGTCGTCTCTCGTGCCGGAACCGATCCGCAGCCTCAGTAATGACAACCGGACGTTCTCGAGCGCCGCGACGGTCTCGGCCAGGCGTTCACCGGTGACGCCGCGCGCGCGCAACGCCTTCGCCTCCCGCTCCAGTCGCTCGACCACGGCCGGCACCTCCGGCAACCGACTTCGCTCCGGTTCCGGCAGCGCCTCGTACGCTTCAAGGGCCGAGCGTCCCAGGACAAGCTCGGTGGCATCGTTCGATGCGATCGACACACGCTTGCGCTTCTCCATCCCGATCCCGGCGACTCGAAAGAACCACCGCCCCACTCCGCCGGCCCAGAGCGAGAGCCAGAAGGTGTTGATCCGCCGGAGCCAGCGCCGCTGCTTGATCACGTCCGCTTCTTCCCGCTGGATCTCGGCCTCGGCCTTGAGCGCGGTCCGGATGTCGTCGATGGAATATCCTTCGCGCAGAAGATGGCGCGCGACCACGCCGAGCTGGATGATGAGGATCAGCTGGAGGATTCCCGCGCCCTGGATGGAGAACGACCCGTGGCCGGCGTAGATCGGCGAGGCCTGGCCGCCGATGAACGTGGCCAGCAGTACCATGGTGGTGATCTGCGCGTTCCGCACGAACGACCGCACCAACGGTGGTGCGCGGAGGTCGCGCCCGCGAATCTCGCCGGCGATCCGCGCGATGTCGTCGGCGGTCTGCGGCCGCTCCGCCGGGTCCCTCTGCAAGCAGCGGTCGACCACGTCGGCAAAGCGTGCCGGCAGGCCCGACCGGACCTCCTCGACGCGCGGCGCGGCGCGAGTGACCTTCTGTGCGAGGAGCGCGTGGGATTCGGTGGCCTCGAACGGGGCACGGCCGGTGACCGCAAAGAACATCGTGCCGCCGAGCGAATAGAGGTCGCTGCGGCCGTCGACCGTCTCGCCGAGTGCCTGTTCGGGGCTCATGTAGCCGGCGGTGCCGACCACTTCGCCCGCGGTACCGGTTCCGCCGCGCCCTCCGATGGCAATGCCGAAGTCGGTCACCAGGGCGCGGTCCGTCGCCCGTTCGAGAAGGATGTTGTCGGGCTTGATGTCGCGGTGAATGACGCCGCGCTGGTGGGCGTACGCCAGGGCCCACGCCACCTCCTGCAGAACCTGCATCGCCAGCCGTGGTGACAGCGGTCCGGTGTGTTCGACGCGCTCCCGCAGCGTTTCGCCGTCGACGTATCCCATCACGAAGAAGACCAGCTCGCCGTCCTGCTCGACGAGATGGATCGGGACGATGTTGGGGTGTGACAATCCGGCGGCGGTGCGGGCTTCGCGGAGAAAGCGCTCGCGGAATTCGGGTTGCCGCGCGAGATGGGGCGGGAGGAGCTTGATGGCGACGAGCCGGTCGAGCGCCACGTCCCGGGCAAGGAGCACGATGCCCATGCCGCCGCGACCCAGCTCGCGCTCGATCGAGTAGCGGCCGGCCAGGACCTGCTGAAGGGCCAGGAACTCCGGGAGAACGCCTGCGGTCACAGGTTCAACGTAATCGCGCGGGCGGGGGAGTGGTGAGACTTTCCGTCGCCGAGAATCGCGCTGTTACGGCATCACCACGTTGTGGTCACTCCGAGGCGTATGCTCATCGGCAGCTGATAGACCAGCACCCGGCCGTAGGTCACCACGGGATCGATCGGCGTTCCATCATCATTGCGGTCGCTGTATTGAAGCTGCTCGATAGCAATGGCGCGACGCGGGTTACCGATGTGCTGCACGTCGAGAATGAGATGCGCCCTGGTGGAGCCGATCGGCTGATCGGCGCGGAGATTCAGGTCCCACACCGCCGGTGTCCGTCCTGCTGTGCCACGCGGTTCCAGAAATGCCGGGCCGTAATGCAAGGTGAATCCCAGGTCGTTGAGCGGCGTACCGCTTTGCCAGTAGCCGAACGACCCCAGCGTCAGGCCCGAGCGGAACCGGTATGACCCCTGCAGCTTGAGCGCGTGCGTCCGATCGCTCGGCAGGAGTCCCGCGCTGAGCGAGAGGCTATCGCGGCTGTCGAACGCATTCGTGGCGTTGGGGGCTTCGCCATCGCCGATCCACAATCCGGAATAATTGCCCCAGTCGCGCGACAGGACGTACGAAACGAGAAGGTGCGCCGGGCCGTTGCTGAAGTCCTGGAGCGTCAGCTCCATTGCATCGTACCGATGGCTCGCTGCCGGCAGGCTGTCGAACTGACCGATTCCGGGGTTGCCGACGCGGATGGTGCCGTCGTCGAGCTGGTTGTCTTCGATGACCGAGGCAATGGCCCGATGGACGAGATGCACCCCGAGCTTGATGCGGGCACCGACGATGCGCTCGTAGCCGAGGGTCGCCTCGTTGTAGTACTGGCCATGGAGTCCGGGGACCCGCGCCACGCCGCCGGCCGGGGTAACACCGGATCGGAAGGATGTGGAATCGACGCGGGGGTCCTGACGATAGAAGGTCAGGGAAAAACTTCCGTTGCCGTACCACTCCGCCAGGGCGTCGAGTGGTTCCTGCTCGTAGAACCGGCCGAAGGAGGCAAAGAACTTTCCCGATTCCGGGCGTCCGGGCACGAAGATCAGGCCGAGCCGCGGCGCGACCTCTCCGTTGATTGCCTGAACGGGGCCGCCGTCGCTGCCGATGAGGTGTTGCCCTTCGAGCCGCACGCCGGCATTGATGCGCAGCTGAGGCAGGAGTGCCCACGAGTCCTCGATGTATCCGGTTCGGACCTGATTGGACACCTTGCCGGTGCTGACGCTTCGCACCCAGACCCAGAACGTGGGGGCGTTCTCCATCAGAAACCCGTTCTCTTCATCGATCGCCTCCTGGAGGGAATTCACCTCGTATTCCGCGCCCGCCTTGAGGCTGTGCGCGCCGAGCGAAAGCGAGACCGTCGCGCCAACGTGGGTGCGGGCGAGGGCGCGCCGGGTGGTCCCGCCGAAGCCGCCCGACCATGCGCCGAGGGTATCCGTAAGACGCGGTGCGGAGAGCCCGAGGGCGGTCATCGGAATGACGTCATCACGGAAATCGGTGCGCGATACGTTCGCCTCGACCAGGACGGCGCGACCCACCTGCCAGTCCGCTCGCGCCGACGCACCGATGCTGCCCTGGCGCGTTCTGGCGAGCACCGCGTCGGGGTTTAAGACCGTCGTGGGCGAGCCAAAGTCGGTGACCGGTGCAATCCCGTGGTGGAACGTCGGATCGCCCACCGTGGAGACCACGACATGAACGGCGCTCGCCGGTTGCCAGGTGAACTTCCCCGCGAACCGATGTTGCACCTGATGGTCGTTCTGGGGTTGCAGACCGGGATAGTACGACGTGTTGTCGTCAAATACCGGATTGTAGGCGAGAAAGTACCAGAGGCGGTCGTGCACGATCGGGCCGCTGATGTCGCCGCCGACATCGAACCGTGAGGCGTGATCGATGTTGGTCTGGATCAGACCGTACCGCGCGGGCAACGTGGTCCGGTCGCCGCTGTAGAACGAAAAGCCGTCGGCATGGAAGGTGTTGCCACCCGACGGCGTGATGACGTTGACGATACCGGTCAGCGCTCGGCCATATTCTGCTTCGTACCCGCCCGTCTTGACCTGCACTTCCTGGATGAAGTTGTACGGCAGGTTGGTCGCCGTCGTGGCGTAGGCGGGCTGCGTGACGTTGAGGCCGTCCACGTAGTAGGCGTTGTCGGCGATCGTCCCGCCACCCAGGTTGATGCCCTCCGAGTGATACGAGATGTCCGGCGCCTGGTAGATCGCCTGCGGCGCGAGCGCGACGAACGAGTTGAAGTCGCGGGCGATCGGCAAGGCGGCAATGTCGCGAGCTTTGAGGTTGGTCGCGCTGGTGGCGCTGGTCGGGTCGATCGGCAGCACCGGCTCGACGACGACGAGGTCCGCCAGCGGCACCGGCATCGGCTCGAGGGTCACCGTGCCGAGGCCGGTGGTTCCGCCGAGGTCGATCTCCACCCGCTCGAACCGAACCGGGCGGTATCCGATCCCTCGCACGCGAACCTGGTAGATGCCGGGTGGAAGCTGGGGCATCAGGAACACCCCATTGCCGCTGGTGACCGCTTCGACCGGGCGTTGCACCGCCGATCCGCTCGCCACCACCGAGATTCCCGCCAGCGGAACCGCGGCCTGGTTGACGATGCGGCCCGCCATGCCGCCCACCACCGCCTGACCGGCGGCGCGGTGGGGGAGGGCAAGCACCAGCAGCAACGCGACCGAACCGGCGACATTCTGGACGACCCGCATCTGATCCTCCCTGATGGTGGGCGCGCGACGGGCGGGACCGGTCCGACACATCACGGGCCCGTCGTGGCAGCAATTCCGAATAGCCGAGCGAGCGCGTTGCGTGCCGCGTTGATCGATTCCTGCGTTGCCGGGGTCGCCGTGTCGTGGCGCCGAAGAAACTGCCGGTATCCGGCAATCGCATCCGCCTTGCGGTGCTCCTCGTCAGCGATCCGCGCGGCCTGCAGATACGCCGCGGGGGCAAACCACTCCGTGACGGCGAGATCGCTGAACATCCCGACAATGTCCGCCTGGTGCCACCACAGCAGCTTGACCGCTCGAGCCGTGTCGTGTCGCTCGAGGAGAAGCTGTGCCCCGAGCAGGTGGTCGACCGAGCGGGCAAAGGCGTCGCGTGGTCCGAGAAGCTCGGTTTCGGTCGCATCGAGATCGAGAGCGGCGAGGGAATCTCCGGCGGCGCGGCGGTCACCGGCGAGCAGGTGATCGAAGGCGGCGACGGAACGGTCGACGAAGCGCGACGAGTCCACGCCGGGCTGCTTGAGCGCCGCGCGAGCGTCGCGCAGTGCCCCACGGTCGTGCCGCACCAGGGCCAGCACTGCCTCGCACGCGATGGATCGAGTCCGCTCGGCCGCCGAGGCTGCGGTGTCCGCGCGATAGCGTACCGCGGCTGCCTGCCGGGCGATCGCGGCCGTGGAGTCGAGTTCGCCGAGCCATGTGCCCGCCACCGCCGTGCAGAACGCCTCCGCGGGCGAAGTCCGTGTCGCGGCCGGCGGCACATCGACGGCTGCCAGGGCGGAATCCCACATGCCGCGCGCACCCCATGCCCACGCCATCGTCTGTCGATAGCGCGGCAGGAACTTCCCATCGGCGTCACGGTGCATCAGTTCGCGGATCAGCGCCACTTCGGCCCCGGGAGAACCGCGCAGACCCAGTATCACTGCCGGCTGGATGTGCATCGCTGGCGCCGGCGATCCGCTCGCGCTGGCCGCGATGCTGTCGACCAGCGCGCGCGCCGCTGCCGGCTCCGCCGAGAACAGCAGCCGGATCTCCATCGGTGTGATCGCCAGTGTCGGATCATCGTCACCGAGTCCGGTGAGAGCGTGCGCCGCCTTCAGGGCCCAGGTAGAGTCGAGCATCGCGCTGACGCTGAGCAGATGCTGCCATCCGTTCATCAATCGTGGGTTCAGCGTGACCGTGCGGATCAGGGCCGCCATCGCCTCCGTCGCGGGGTGGCCGATCAACGGACCGCCGTGGACCAGATGGTCGGCATAGGGCCAGATCGCCGCCCAGTCCGACGAATCCGCATCGGCAATGCGTTCGAAGTGTTGCAGATGCATCGCATACGGTTCGGTCGCCGACGTGGCCTCGCCGGCGATCAGCTGCCGGTCGCGTTCCCCGAAGGTCGCGACGTGCGCCTCGTACTTCCGTTGGAACGCGTCGCTGAGATCCGGTTCACCTGGAATCCACTGCTGCGCCTGGTTGTGGCGCCACGCGGCAAGCCAGAATGTGGTGTCGAGTTTGAACGCAGCGTCATACGCCTGCACCGCGTCGGACCAGTGGTCGGCGGCGGCCAGGCGTTCGCCGGTCAGGAACGCGCTCAGCGCGGCCATCGAGTGCGTCGTGACCGAGGCGAGACTGGGCGAGGGCGGCGTGCCGTGGCGCCAGGTCTGCCGCAGGATCGAGAATGCGATCGAGTCGGTCAGGGCGAAGATCGAATCGCGCGGCGCCGTGATGGTGGCGACGGCCAGGGTGTCATTGCTGCTGTCGGCGGCCAGGAGCCGGACGTCGAGGCGCACGGTCGTCCCGACACCCCGCATTTCCGCCTGGAGGACGCTGCGGGCGCCGACGCGTCGGCCGATCTCCCGGGCAGTCGGTGCAAAGCCCATTGCGGCCGAGTCGACGGCCGCTCCGGCCTCGCGTCGCACATCGACGGTGCGGACGCCGCGCACCTGCCCCAGGTCGGCCGCAATGGTCGAGACCAGATTCTGGCCGAGGACCACCAGCGCTGTATCGGTGGCGGGAGCGGTCGATACCGGCAACACGGCGATGACGGATGCCGCGGCCGCCGGAGAGCCGGGACGCAGCCACCAGATCGCGGCCGCAGCGATCAGCATGACGGCGGCTGCGATCGCTGCCGCCCGGACGAAGAAACGCGACCGTGCCGTCGTGTCGGGCGCGAGCATGGCGGCGACGAACGCCCCGGCGGTCGTGAATCGGTCCGCCGCGGTGCGGGCCAGCGCGCGGTGGACGGCGCGTTCGACGTTGGCCGGCACGTTCTCACGGACCACCCGGATGCTCGGCACCGGTTCCGCAAGGCGCCGCGCAATGATCGCCTGGGTCGTCCGTCCCGAGAACGGCGGGTCGCCGACCAGGGACTCGAAGACGACGGATCCGAGCGCGTAGACATCGGTGCGACCATCGACGGCTTGCGCGAGCGACTGCTCGGGACTCATGTAGGCCGCCGTGCCGAGGGCGAGGCCGGTATCCGTCAACTTGGTGCCACCCGCGTTGTCGAGCGCGCGGGCGATCCCGAAGTCCGCCACCACGGCGCGCCCGCCGGAGAGGAGGATGTTCTCGGGCTTGATGTCACGATGGACGATGCCCTTGCTGTGGGCATGGTCGATCGCGTCCGCTACGTCTCTGGCGAGGGAAAGCACCGTGTCGAGCGGAAGCTGGGGCTCGCGGCGCAGCAGCTCGCGCAACGATTCGCCGTCGACGTACGGCATGACGTAGAAGAGACTTTCCGCCGCAGCGTCGCCTTCCGCCGGGAAGCTTCCCGAATCGAGCACCGGCAGGACGCGGGGATGGTCAAGCGTCTTGAGGATGGCGATTTCCCGCAGGAAGCGCGCGCGCCCGAGGACCATCGTCAGGTCCTCACGCAGCACCTTGATTGCGACCTGCTGGCGGGTCTCGAGCGATTCGGCGAGGTAGACCGTGGCCATTCCGCCGGCACCGAGCTCACGGTCGAGTCGGTACCGGTCGGCGAGACCTTTCCGGACCCACTCCAGGCTGCTCATCGAGGTACGAGACCTCTCGGCGTCAGTAATATTGCGGAGGTCAATAATACGATGCGAACGCGGGGCCGGAAGGGGCCGCCGGCTCCAACGGCGCGGTCGATCGGGCGGTCGCGGCGATCGAGGGACGCGATGGATGCGGACCGCTGCGGTGCCCGCACCCGGATCTCGAACAGCCTGGGCCAGAGCTTGCCCGTCACCAGCAGATCGCCCGTCGCGGGATCGAAGGCGATGCCATTGAGCACGTTCCCCGCCGATCCCACTTCGACCGGCGGCACCAGCGCGGTGAGATCGAGCCACTGCAACACCTTGCCGGTCGCCGGGTCGATCCGGACGATCAGGTTGGTCTCATAGACATTCGCGAACAGCTCGCCGCGAACATATTCGAGTTCGTTGAGTGGCGTGACCGGAAGCCCGTTGTCCGTGACATTCACGACTCGCTGCGTGGCGAACGTCGCGGGGTCGATGTAGCGCAGGTCGGCGCTGCCGTTGCTCATGATCAACGACGTGCTGTCGGTCGTGAGCCCCCATCCCTCGCCGGGGAAGGGGAACGAATCGAGCCGGGCGAGGGTCCGGGCGTCGTAGACGTACCCGGTGCCGCTCTTCCAGGTGAGCTGGTAGAGTTTGCCGTGCAGCAGTGCCAGCCCCTCGCCGAACCGGTTCGGGGGCAGCGTGTCGGCCATCAGGACGCTGCCGGTGGCGAGGTCTTCGCGCCGCAGCTGCGAGTGGCCGTAGAGCCCGGTGCTTTCGAACAGCACGCCGCCGCTGTACAGCAGTCCTTCGGTGAATGCTCTCACGTCGTGGGGATACGTCCGCACCAGCGTGTAATTGCTGCCGCCGTGCCGGCTGCACGCGGCGCCAGCCAACGCCAGCCCGAGTACCACGCCCCACACATTCCGCCGTCGACGCGGGGTCATGCCGTCGTCTCCTCTCCCGATCGATCCGGAATCACCATCGGCGGTTGCCGTGCCACGAACACCGCAAGCGCGGCGCCGGCCACGATCATCACGGCGCAGAGAAGTTGTCCCGCGCTGAACGGTCCGAGCACCAGGCCGAGCTGACTGTCAGGTTGTCGGGTGAACTCGATGAGAAACCGGATCACCCCGTAGCCCACGAGAAATGCCACAGAAAGCACGCCGGGGCGATACCAGTGGTGTCGCACGGCGCGTCGCTCCAGCCAGAAGAGGAACAGCGCCAGCAGCACGCCCTCGCCCAGCGCCTCGTACAATTGCGACGGATGCCGCGGCAGGTGCCGCGGGTCGGTGGGGAAGATCATCGCCCACGGCACGTGAGTTGGCCGTCCGTACAATTCGGCGTTGAAGAAATTGCCGAGTCTCCCGAAGAAGAGTCCCGGCGTGCCGGCGAGTGCGAGGGTGTCGCCGACCGCGAGGAACGGCAGCGCAAAGCGATGCGCAAAGAGGGCCGCGGCGACGGTCATGCCGATCACGGCGCCGTGGAACGACAGGCCGCCGTGCCAGATGGCGAAGAACTCCAGCGGCTGATCGAGAAAGTGCCCGGGTTGATAGACAATGGCGTACATCACCCGCGCGCCGGTGAGCATGCCGACGAGCAGGTAGCCGACGAACGTACCGACGTCGGACTTCGAGAGACGGATCAGGCCGCGTTCGCCGCGTCGTTCGGCGATCCTTGCGCCGAGGAGATAGCCGACCAGGTACATGACGCCGTACCAGCGGATCGCCAACGGGCCGATGCGGATCAGGACCGGGTGGATCGGTGGGTAGGGGATGTTCATCGGTCGTGGCGTCCGGGTCAGCTGCGGGTGCGGGTCGCTGCAAGGTAGCGGTGGGGCCGCGGCAAGGCGCCGCTGCGCTGGCGCGTAGGGGCGGAGGGTAGCGCTCACGTCGCGCGCTTGCGTCGGAGCGCCGCCCCCGATACACTCCAGCAACTATGCATAGCTAGGAGAGTATCTGTGCCGCCCAGAAACGACATCCTCCAGGGCACCCTCGCCCTGCTCCTCCTCCAGACCCTCTCGGCGCGGGGGCCGATGCACGGCTACGCGTTGACGCAGGAGATCCAGCGCGGCTCGAAGGATCTCCTCCGTGTCGAAGAAGGCTCGGTCTATCCGGCGCTGCACCGGATGACCCAGCAGGGCTGGCTGAAGGGGAAGTGGGGACACACGGAGCGCAACCGGCCGGCGCGCATCTACGCCATCACGCCGGCAGGCCTGCGCCAGCTCGACGTCGAACGCGAGCAATGGTCGCGACTCACCGCCGGCGTCAACCGCATCCTCCGTCTCGCCTGACCGGATACTTCATCATGTCATGGCTGCAACGGCTGGTCAATGCGATCCGTCCCGGACCGCTGTCGCACGAGCTGGACACCGAGATCGACACCCATCTCCGCGAGCGCACCGACGATCTGGTCGCCGAGGGGATGCCGCGTCATGACGCGGAAGCGGAGGCGCGGCGGCGCTTCGGCAATCGTGGCGTGATGAAGGAACGCACCCGCGACGGCGACATCGTAGCGTGGCTCGACGCACTGCTCGCCGACATCCGCCAGGCCGGGCGCTCGCTCCGCGCCAATCCCGGTTTCACCATCGTCGCCGTCCTCTCGCTCGCGCTTGGTATCGGCGCCAACACCGCGATCTTCTCGCTCATCAATGCCGTGATGCTCAGGTCATTGCCGGTGAGGCATCCCGAGACGCTGCTCAAGGTGACGATGGGGGCAGACGGTGGCGAGACCTTCACCAATCCGATCTGGGAAGCGCTGCGCAGTCATCCCGAGGTATATGCCGGCGCCTTTGCCTACAGCCAGGGTCAGGTCGACCTGGCTCAGGGCGGCGAAGTACGCCCCGTCGACGCGGAGTGGGTCAGCGGCAATTACTTCGGCACTCTCGGCGTGCCAGCCATCGTCGGGCACGCGATTACCAGTGAAGATGACGTCCGCGGTTGTCCCGCCATCGCGGTGATTTCCTGGGGCCTCTGGCAGAATGAATTTGGCGGCGCACGGAACGCGATCGGCGGGACGCTGATGGTCAACTCGCACCCGTTCACCATCGTCGGCGTCGTCGATCGTGCCTTCTTCGGCATGGAGGTCGGGCGCCAGGCACAGATCTTTGCGCCGATCTGCGCGGCACCGACCAACGGCGGGATACCGGCCGGGCTCGACGAGCGAGCGCTCTGGTGGCTGAACATCGTGGTCAGGCCACCAGTGGGCGCAACCGCCGCGCAGACCGGTGCGCGCCTGGCGGTAGTCGCCCCCGCGGTGTTTGCGGCGACACTGCCACCGCAGTGGCGCGCCGACGATCAGGCGGGCTACCTCAAGCGCACGCTGGTGGTGGAGCCCGCGGCGAACGGTTTCTCCGAGCTGCGATTGCAGTACGCCGGCGCCCTGCGGGTGTTGATGGTCGTCGTGGCGCTCGTCCTGCTCATCGCCTGCGCCAACGTCGCGAACCTGCTGCTGGCGCGCGCGACGGTGCGACAGCATGAGGCGGCCGTTCGCCTCGCGCTCGGGGCAGGGCGCGCCCGGCTGATTCGCCTGATGCTCACCGAGGCGATGCTGCTCTCGATGCTCGGCGCGGCCCTCGGCGTGCTGTTCGCGAGCCGGGGCACACGCCTGCTGATGAGCTTCCTGTCCATGAGCGGCGACGCTTCGTGGCTCGATCTCGCGATCGATCGTCGGGTGCTCGCCTTCACGATGATCGTCGCGGTCACTTGCGGCGTGCTCTTCGGACTGGCGCCGGCATGGCGTTCGGCGCAGGCCGACCCGCAAGCGGCGCTCAAGGCACAAGGGCGCAGCGTGGTCGGCCGCTCACGTCGCCAGGTCGGCCCGGCGCTCGTGGCGGGGCAGGTTGCGCTCTCGTTCGTGTTGCTGACCTCGGCCGGGCTCCTCCTCAACTCCTTCCGGAACCTGATGAACACGCACGCCGGCTTCGACCGCAGCGGCGTGCTTCTGGTTGATACACATCTGGCCGACACGAGTGCAGTACTTCCAGGAGTGATTCTCGAGCGCTTGCGTGCGCTGCCCGGTGCGCGGTCCGTTGCGTACTCCACCATGACCCCGCTCGGCAATGGCGGCGAGATCACCACGGTAGCTCCCGAAAGCGCGCCGTTGACTGCTGGGGGCGGCATCCAGTCGGGAGTCAATCACATCAGCATGAACTACTTCGCCACGATCGGGACGCGGGTACTCCGGGGCCGGGACGTGAGTCCGGCCGACAACACGACATCGCTGCCGGTAGCGCTGATCAGCGAGGGGGTCGCGCGCAAGTTGTTCGGTTTGGCCGATCCGATCGGGAAGAGATTGCAAGGGCGGGTGCCGACCGAGGTGATCGGCATCGTCGAGGACTCCAGGTTCCGCTCGCTCCGGGACAGCGCCGGGGGGATGGTGTACCGCCCGGCAGCGCAGGCCGGACGCCCGCTGACCGACTTCACGATCGAGATTCGTAGCGATGTGCCGCCCGCGACGCTCATCACCGGCGTCAAGAGTGTCATGGCAAGTGTTTCGCCATCGGCGTCGCTGGAGTTCACGACATTGGGCGACCAGGTCGCGCGCTCGCTGAGCCGCGATCGCCTCCTCGCCACGCTCGCCACCTTCTTCGGCGGCCTGGCGCTCCTGCTCGCGCTGATCGGACTGTACGGCACGATGTCGTACAACGTCGCCCGGCGCAGGAACGAGATCGGCATCCGCATCGCTCTGGGTGCTGCGCGCGAGCGGGTGATCCGGATGGTGATCGGCGAGGTGAGCGTCGTGGTCGTTACTGGACTCGTGATCGGGGTGGCGCTGGCATTGGCGGCGACGCGGCTGGTGGCGTCGTTTCTCTTCGGCCTCACCGCGTCCGACCCGGTCACCTGGATCGGATCCGCCGGCGTCCTGCTCGGCGTCGCCTTGCTCGCGGGCGCTGCCCCCGCCTGGCGCGCCGCGCGGATGAATCCGATGACGGCGCTACGGGAGGAGTAGGGCGGGGAACTGCGCCCTCTTCGCGCCGGGCGGACGGCTCATCCCGACGGAGCCGATCGATCCCGCTGCGTTCGGGATTCGCGCCGAGACGCCGGAGGAATTCGCGGATCTCGCCAAGGGGAGCATGGAGCGCTTCGGGTTCTTCGAGAAGGAGGTGTCGCCGCGCAGGCGGTAGCCGAGTTCGTGACGCGACGATTGGCGGACGATCCGGTCAGTATGTCGAAAGACAGCTCGTATTTCGACATATCTATCCGACCTGTCGATTGGGACGACAGGTTCAGCAGATCGGTCGAAGGGCGGCGGCTGCCAGATGGCAAAATTCGATCCTGCAATGGCTTATAACAACCTGCCCGAGCTCCCTCCTCGAGCGGATCTGGAGAGCCGAGCGGTGCTCAAGGCCTGTATTGCAGCTCGGGCCGCGGTGGCCGAGCTCAAGCAGGCGGGGGGGCTACTTCCCAACCAAGATGTGCTGATCAACACGATACCGTTGCTGGATCGGTGAAAAGAAAAGTCCCATCTGCCGTGCAATCGCAGACGGGACAAGTACTTGGCACCAGTGGGCCCGGCGGGATTCGAACCCACGACCTCTTGCGCCGGAGGCAAGCGCTCTATCCAGCTGAGCTACGGACCCGTTCCCCGTCACGGCGGGGCACCTAATATGGTCGAACTGCCCCTCCCGGACTAGCTCCCCGGCCGCAGAACCCGCTGCAGGCGGTCCAGTACCGCCGCACTGCTGTCCACCGTCACCACCGCCGAATCGCCGAAGACCATCCACCGCTGATCCCGCGCCGAATATCTCGGCCACGTCACCAGCCCCGATCCCGCCGCCACCCGGCACCCGGGTACACCGGTCTTCGCGAACGCCACCCAGCACCCATGCACCACCACCGACACCGCCCGGTCCTCGGCCGACACGAACGGCGTGTCCCACTGCTCGAAGACGAACGGCAGTTCGAATCCGTGCGGAACGCCCGTCATCCGCCGCCGCAGGATCGTCATGACGTAGTCGAAGCGGTAGACGTACGTCGGCGCCGTCCGGTGCAACGCAATCCAGCGCGACGGCCCGGCGAAGTAGCCGTCGCGGAACGCCAGCCGGGCCAGGCCCTGATCGCTGTCGGATACCGAACCGTAGATCGCCCGCAGCGAGTCGGCGGCGCCGGGGGGAATGACCGGAAAGACCTGCGATAGCGGTATGCCCGCCCCGAGCAGCGACCCCTCATCGCTGTTCGTCCCGATGATCAGCGGCACCGATGCCGCGCGTCCCGCTGCGATGGCATCGAGAGGCAACTCGGTGAGAAGTCTGCCGTCGACTATCGGATCGACGATCGCGGCACGCTGCGCCGCCAGCACGGTGTCGAGCGGCAGCGCCCGCAACTCGGCCGCCGTCACCTCACCGTGCAATCCCATCGCCGCCGCGACCTTCACGCCGCCTGATTCCCCATCGGCCAGCGATGCGTTCTCCGCCCACCCACCGCCGCCCGACTCGATGACGGCCCGCTGGAACAGTCCCCGCGCCAGCGGCGACGCCATCAGCACGCGGATGTCCTCGCCACCGGCCGACTCGCCGAAGACGGTGACGTTCGACGTGTCGCCGCCGAATGCCGCGATGTTCCGCCGCACCCACCGGAGCGCCGCGAGCTGGTCGAGCACGCCGTAATTAGCGGTTGGCTCGCTCCCCGCGTCACGCGTCAACGCCGGGTGCGCGAAGAACCCCAGCAGTCCGACGCGATAGTTGAACGACACCAGGACAATGCCGTCGCGCGCGAAGGCCGAGCCATCGTACAATGGCCGCGACGCCGTTCCTTCATCATTGCCACCGCCGTGGATCCACACCATCACCGGATGTCTTCCCGACAGCTCGGCGGGGGCCCAGACGTTGAGGCCGAGACAGTCCTCGCTGATCGTCGCCGCCTTCGTGCCCGGCGGGACACCGCGGATCGGCAGGGCCTGTGGACAAGATGCGGTGTAGTTCGTTGCTTCGCGCTCACCGCTCCACGGCACCACCGGTTGTGGCGCCCGCCAGCGGTTCGTGCCCACCGGCGGCGCCACGTAGGGCACGCCGAGGAATTTCGCGACGCCGCTGTCGCTGGTGCCGACGATTGCGCCGCCGGTGACGTGGACGCGTGGAGTCGGCTCTTGTGCGATTCCGGGTGACACGGCGGTGATCGCGAGCAGCGCTGTCATTCCGAGCGCCGTTGTCATGCCGAGCGTCGTTGTCATTCCGAGCGAAGCGAGGAATCTCAATGGTCGTTCCTTCCAGGAGTTTCCGGTCGCATCTCCGCCGGAGGGGCGGGCGAGAGGGCCTCGCAGCACAGCCTGCCCCGAGCGCAGTCGAGGGGTTTCGCGGAGGGGCACGTAAAGGTCTGACGCAGGGTCAGGGTCAGTATATCCGGAGCGCGGAGCCAGAGGCCCTCTCGCCCGCCCCTCAGACCAGTCGAACGATGCATGCGGCGAGCTCCGTGGCGGCGGGGCACGACAGGGCCTCTTGCTCCGCGCTCACGCATCGCCGTCCATGGTATTGGGTCAGACCTTGGCCTGCTTGCTCCGCGAAACCCCTCGACTGCGCTCGGGGCAGGCTGTGCTGCGAGGCCCTGTCGTGCCCCCGCCCACCTGCCGAACGACGCATCTGCATAGCGAACGACCTTCCACTTCACAGGCCGAGTTCCGCCTGCGGGGCCATGGGCTCTGGGCCATGGGCTCTGGGCCATGGGCCATGGGCCATGGGCGCTCCTGGTTCGTCACCCCCCCGCGCCCTTCGTCAATCCCGCCTCACTGCTCGGCACCAACTCACCCCCCACCACCTTCGTGAAGCGCAGCAATGGCGCCATCGTGAGGCCGTTCACCAGGATCGACAGAATCACCAGCCCGAACGTCATCGTGACCACCAGACTGCGGCCCGGAAAGTCGTCCGGCAGGCTCAGTGCCAGCACCATCGACAATCCACCGCGCAATCCGCCCCAGATGATCGCCGGCATCCAGGACGGCGGGATGCGCTCCCGCGTGAAGCTCAACCCGCCGGCCACCGTGCCCACCACCAGCACGCGCGACACCAGGCCGGCGAGATAGGCGGCACCAATGAGCGGGAACGCGTGGCCCAGTGCGCCGACGTGGATTTCCATCCCGATCAGCAGGAAGATGATCGAGTTGAGCAGGAAGGCGACATACGCCCAGAACGAGCGGACCGCGAGTCGCGTGCTGAGCGACATGCCGATCGACTCGCCGTAGTTGCCGCAGATCATCCCCGCGGCGACGGTGGCGATCACGCCCGAGCCGCCAAGCTGGTCGGCGACGGCAAAGGACCCGTAGGCGGCGATAAAGGTGAGGGTGATTTCGACCATGGGGTCGTGAATGCGGCGCATCAGCTCCGACGTGATCCAGCCGAAGATGATCCCCACGATCAGTCCGATGCCGACCACCTCGACGAACTGGAGCACCACGCCGCCGACACTGATAGCCGCGCCGGCGGTGAGCGCGACGATCAGCGAGAAGAAGACGATGCCGGTGCCGTCGTTGAGGAGACTCTCCCCTTCGAGCAGCAGGTTGAGCCGCGCCGGCGCGGCCATGGTGCGGAGGAGCGCCACGACCGCGATCGGATCGGTGGCCGCCACCGCACCGCCGAACACCAGCGCGCTGCGCCAGCCGAAGTTGGCGTCAGGAAGAAGGGCCCCGGCGAGTGCCACCAGCAGGGCCGCGGTGAGCGCGATCCCCGCCGCCACGCCGGGCACCGCCAGCGACAGGATGGCGAGCTTGTTCTTGCGGAACTCCGAGTACGGCATCTGGTACGCCGCCTCGAAGACCAATCCGGGAAGAAAGACTCCGAAGAGCAGATCATGGGTAAGGTGCGGCGCCTGGAGCACGTTGAGTGAGCCCAGGGCCACACCCGCCACGACGAGTCCCACAGTGTAGGGAAACGCCAGCCGGCGCGCCACGATCGCCACCGCCGTGGCGATCACGACCATCACGATCAACACATTGGTGACGTGCATGGCGCCTCGTCAGCCGGTCCGCGGTTGCACGCCGCTCTCGCCGAGCAGCGCCGACGGCGTCGGTTCCTTGCGGGCAAGGAGATGGAAGGCCTCGACGGCGTTGACCTGCAGATGCCGCGTCATCTCGTCGAGATCGTCGGTAATGAGGAACAGGCGGAGGTCGTCGGGCGAGATCGACCCGGCCGCCTTCATCTGCTCGAGAAAGATCCGCAGCGGATCCCAGTACGCCGTGCCGATCATCACCACCGGAAACGGTTCCACCTTCTTGTTCTGGATCAGCACCAGCGCTTCGAACAACTCGTCCATGGTGCCCATG
Source organism: uncultured Gemmatimonadales bacterium (assembly GCA_963697065.1). Taxonomy (GTDB): domain Bacteria; phylum Gemmatimonadota; class Gemmatimonadetes; order Gemmatimonadales; family GWC2-71-9; genus Palsa-1233. The sequence continues at coordinate 17,680 of CAVOMQ010000001.1, read as the reverse complement.
CCGCCCGGCATGGCGACGAAGGCATACGAATACTTGAACAGCAGGACCTTGCGGACAAAGAAGTGCTCGCAGGTGACATAGCGGTCGAGATAATGATTCGGCTGCTGTTCGCGGGGGAGTTCGATGTTGCACCCCACCGAGCGGCCGCCGGCCTCGCGGGCGCCGCGGTTGGCGGCTTCCATCAGCCCGGGACCGCCGCCGGTCATGACGGTGAACCCCATCCGCGCCAGGCGTCCGCCCACCTGCCGGCCGAGTTCGTAGTACGGGTGGCCTTCGCCGAACCGGGCGGAACCGAAGACGGTGACGCACGGTCCGACGAAGTGGAGGCCGCGGAAACCGCGGATGAAGTCGCGGTTGGCCCGCAACAGGAGCCACAGCTCCTTGAGCCGCGAATGCGGCCCCTGGAGCATGGCGATGTCACCGGTAGCGGAGTTGTCCGGCGCGGTGGTGCCCGAAGGCGGCGGGTTGGTCAGGTCGGTTGGCACGCCAGAGGATGGACCGGCCGGGGAGGCGTGTCAATGCGCAGGGCGGGGCGCCGCCTTGCTCCATAACGGAACGGTGGCCATACTCCGGACCTCACTCCAATGGAGGCTTGATGCGCACGTCCGTCGTCGTTCTGGCGCTTTCCTGCGCCGTCGTCTCCCTGGCGCAGGCCCAGGACCCCGGCATGGCGCTCCGCCCGTTCGACAAGAAGACCGGCGGCAGCAAGAACATGCACCTGCTGGCGCACGTCGTGACGCATCCCAAGCAGGCGTGGATGCTCTCCGACGTCGAGATGGAACAGGACCCCGGCCGCCCGTACGTCTACGCGTCCGGTTTCACCAACAACGACTTCCAGATCTACGACGTGAAGGACCCGAGCCATCCGAAGAAGATCTTCGACTGGAGCATCGAGAACCCCGAGCTCCACCGCGGCATCGGGGCGATGGACCCGAAGTATTTCCAGATCGGCAATCGCTACTACTTCGCCCAGACCTTTCAATTCATGCAGGGGAGCCCCGACACCGACCTCGGCGCGATCATCTTCGACGTCACCGGACTGCCGGACGCGTCCAAGGTGAAGGAAGTGGCGCGCATCCGGTATCCGGCGTCACCGGGCGGTTTCCACAATTCCTTCGCCTACAAACATTCCGACGGACGGGTGCTGTACATCGTGACCGTCAATCAGTCGCAGGCGGTGATCTACGATCTCGACAAGGTGGTGAGCGGCGCGCCGGAGAGCAGCTGGATCATCGGCGACATCCCGAATCCCACGCCGTTCCAGCAGATCGGGGCGGGGAGCTACCACGACTTCTACGTCGGCTACGACCCCAACACCCACCAGGACAAGTTCTACGGCGCCGGGCTGGGCGGCTATTCGGTGTGGGATATCACCCACCCCGAGTCGCCGAAGCAGCTGTTCACCATCACCGGGCTCGGGCTCGACATCTCGCACACCTTTACGCCGTCGCCTGACGGGCACTACGCGGTGACGGAGACCGAGTACGAGTACACGCCGCTCAGGATCTGGGATCTTTCGGCGGGACAATCGGGGAAGGCGAAGAACCTCGACACGCCGATCGCCGGCTGGACGGCCGACTGGCGCGACCTGGCACACAATCACGAGGTCCGCTGGCCCTATGTGTTCGTCTCGGCGTACGAAGACGGCCTGCAGGTGTTCGACCTCAAGGACCCGACCAATCCCCACACCGACGGCTACTACTACACCTGCCTGTGCACCCACCTGCACGGTTTCGGTGGCAGCCCCAACAACGGTTGGGAAAGCACGGTGAGCGTGGAGCAGGGAGCGTTCGGCGTCGACGTGCGCAATTACGATGGACTGATCGCGCTCTCCGACATGCGCACCGGGCTGTGGCTGTTCAAGATGGACGGCTTCAACGGCTGGAACGGCAAGGCGTTCGGCCAGCCCGACATTTCAAGTGTGCAGGACTACGCACACGGGCCCACCGGCACCGCCATGTCGGGGATGAGCAACCGGTAACGAGTCGAGGTAGTGGCCGTGCGCCGCGTTCTGTGGTGGTCGCTCGCCGTATTGCTCGCACCGGTGCCGCTGCTGGGGCAGCTGGCCGGTGCGGGCGGCGGCGGCGGCGGCGCGGCGAATGTGCCGGACACCACGGCCGGGCCGGCGGGGAGTCCGTGGGACATGCCGTTGTTCGCGGCCCCGGCGGCGCCGCACACCACCGGCCATGCCCGGCTGGTCTACGCGGCGTCGCCGTTCGGTGTGGCAGTCGACGCTGACGGCCGCACGCGCTACGATGTCCAGATCACCGCGTCCAATCTCCCCTCGGCGGAATCACTCGGACCGTATCACGCCTTCGTCGCCTGGGCCGTCACCCCTGACCTGACGCAATGGCGCCGCCTCGGCCCGGTCGTGAACGGCACCGTCACACTGGGCCAGATCGACTGGAACAAGTTCCTCCTGGTGATTGCGGCTGCTTCCGACAGCAACTCGGCATCGCATGCCGGACCGACGGTACTGCACGGAACCTCTCCGAGCGGCTGGCTGCAGACCTTCCTGTCGCATCCGATGTTCCGGGGAATGGCCTGGGGCGGGTGACTCTGGCGGCGCGACTCCGGCTCCTGACGTTGCTGTTGCTGCCGTTTTCGCTGCTGGCGCAGCAACCGGGGCATCCCGCGGCGCCGACCCGTGACACGATGTCGATGGACATGTCGATGCCGGGGATGGCGGGCGACACAGGTATGATGAGCATGCCGATCCCGATGCCGAAGGGGATGGTGATGCTCCCCGGGCTCAAGGGATTGTTCCCCGACGTGACACCGTTCCTGCCCGGAGCCGGCGTCGATCCGGCGTCGCTCCCGATGGTCAGGCCGAGCGAGCTGGTGCAGCTCGGGGACGGCGACACGCTGCGGCTCACCGCGATGATGGTGCGCCGGGTGATCAGGGGACACACGTTCGTCATGTACGGTTTCAACGGCGAAGTGCCGGGGCCGCTGATCAGCGTGCCACAGAACGCCACCATCGTGGTGCGGTACCACAACGCCATCGACCTGCCCACCACGGTGCACTGGCACGGTCTGAGGCAGGACAACCGCAACGACGGCGTGCCGGGGGTGACGCAGGACGCGGTCCGACCGGGCGGCGACTTCGTCTACCATGTGCATTTCCCCGACGCCGGGATCTACTGGTACCACCCGCACGTGCGCGAGGACATCGAGCAGGCGATGGGACTGTTCGGCAACATGCTGGTGAATTCGCCCGACGCCGACTACTACAGTCCGGTGAACCAGCAGCAGGTGCTGATGCTCGACGACCTGCTGATGAACGGCGATTCGCTGATCCCGTTCGGCAAGGAAGCGCCGGACTTCGTGTTGATGGGGCGGCTCGGTAACGTGCTGCTGGTCAATGGCGAACCGGATTACCAGCTCCATGTGCACCTGGGTGACGTGGTGCGCTTCTTCTTCACCAACACGGCCAGCTCACGCACGTACAACGTCTCGTTCAGCGGTGCACCGATCAAGGTGGTGGCGTCGGACGTGAGCCGCTTCGAGCACGAGGAGATGGCGCCCAGCGTGGTGATCGCGCCGGCGGAGCGCTACGTGGTGGATGTGCGGTTCGACCATCCGGGGACCGTTTGCGATGGTCAACGCCGTGCAGGCGATCAACCACTACATGGGGGAGTTCAACCCCGAAGTCGACACCATGGGCCTGGTGACGGTCGACGCCACGCCGTCGTCACCAGACTACTCCGGCCAATTCAGGACGCTGCGGACCAACGCCGCGGTGGTGGCCGATATCGAGAAGTACCGTCCGTATTTCGACAAGCCGCCGGACAAGAAGTTCACGCTGACGATCCAGACCACCGGGCTGCCACTGGCCACGGTGCAGTTCATGACCATCGACACCGCCTATTTCGCTCCGGTGGAGTGGGTGGACGGGATGCCGATGATGAACTGGCTCTCCAGTGCCAAGCAGGTGCGGTGGATCATCCGCGATGACGCGACCGGCAAGGAGAACATGGACATCGACTGGCACGTGAAGCAGGGGTCGGTGGTCAAGCTCGAAATCTTCAACGATCCCCGTTCGTTCCATCCGATGCAGCACCCCATCCATCTGCACGGCCAGCGGATGCTGGTGATCTCCCGAGATGGTGTGCCGACAAAGAACCTGGTCTGGAAGGACACCGTGATCATACCGGTCGGCGAGACGGTCGACCTGCTGATCGACGCGTCGAATCCCGGTGCGTGGATGTTGCATTGTCATATCGCCGAGCACCTCGGCAGCGGAATGATGACGGTGTTGCACGTCGATAGTCTGTGATGTCATCCCGAGCCGCAGGAGGGGCGGGCGAGAGGGCCTATTGCTCCGCTCTCCGCAATCCACGCTCGCGGTATCGGGTCAGACGTTGGCGAGCTGCTCCGCTGCCTCCGCTGCGAGGCCCTCTCGCCCGCCCCTCCTCGTTGCGCGTTACCCACGACCCGCGACCCTGACCTGAACTCCAGCCCACACCCACCACCAACGACCGATGACTACTCAACAAATCACCACCTTCCTCTGGTTCGATCATGACGCCGAGGCCGCGGCGCGCTTCTACGTGTCGCTCTTTCCCGATTCGCGGATCGACAAGGTGGTGTCATCGACCGTGGACACGCCGGGCGCATCAGCCGGTTCGGTCCTGACGGTGGAGTTCACGCTGGCGGGCCAGCGCTACATCGCCATGAACGGCGGTCCCGGATTCCCGTTCACCGAGGCGATCTCGCTCCAGGTGAACTGTGCCGATCAGGCCGAGGTCGATCATCTCTGGGCGGCATTCAGCGACGGCGGCACGCCGGTGCAGTGCGGCTGGATCAAGGACCGCTTCGGGCTCTCCTGGCAGGTCACGCCGATCCGGCTGATGCAGCTGATCGCCGACCCCGATCCAGCGCGGGCGCGGCGTGCAATGCACGCCATGCTCGGCATGGTGAAGATCGATATCGCGGCACTGGAGCGGGCGGCGGACAATTAAATAGTCTGCCCTCTTCATGAAGTTTCCTTCATGAAAGTGTCACGGCAATCTCACCTCCAACGTTCTAGATAGCCCCCGATCCTCTCAGTGCGTTGGAGCACACCATCGTGAGCCCTGCAGCATCCACTGACGCGTCGCCGGACGCCGAGGATGCCCATGCCATTGGTCGCCGTCGCTTCCTGCGGTGGGTGAGTGGCATCGGATCCGCGGTCATCGCTTTTCTGGTCGGCATCCCGGTCATTCGATCGTTTCTCTCGCCCGCGTTGGGCAAGGCGAAACCCTCCAGCTGGATCAAGGTGGCCGAGGACATCGCGCTGATCGATATCGGTGTGCCGGTCCGGGCCGGATTCGTACAGGACGAGAGCGACGCCTGGGTCGAGGCCCAGGTCGAGGAAGCGGTGTGGCTCTACACCGACGACGGCGAGAAGTTCAAGGCCTACAACTCGCATTGCACCCACCTGGGGTGCAGCTACGGGTACGACAAGGCCTCGAACACGTTTCTCTGCCCCTGCCATCGCGGCCAGTTCGACGTGAAGACGGGAGCGGTGCTGGCCGGACCGCCGCCGCGCCCGCTGGACACGTTGCCGGTCCAGATCCGGGACAGCGCCGTTTTTGTCGATTACACCAACTTCCGCCCGGGTGTGCCGCAGAAAGTGAGCGCCTAGCCATGGGTGCTCTCAAGCAATGGCTCGACGAGCGGATCGACCTGGCCTCGCTCCGCGAGGAGCTTGTCGATCGCAAGATGCCGGGCGGGCTGACCTGGTGGCACACGCTGGGAAGTGCCACCCTCGCGGTGTTCGTGGTCCAGATCGTGACCGGCGTGGTGCTGGCGATGTATTACGCGCCGTCGCCCGATCACGCCTACGACAGTGTCCGGTATCTCGAGCACACCGTCGTCAGCGGCGCGCTCCTCCGGGGCATCCACCATTGGGGTGCCTCGGCGATGATCGTGCTGGTGTGTGCCCACATGATCCGGGTCTTCAGCATGGGGGCTTACAAGTACCCGCGCGAGATCAACTGGCTGCTCGGCGTCGGTCTGCTGTTCGTGGTGCTCGGTTTCGGATTTACCGGCTACCTGCTGCCGTGGGACCAGAAGGCGTACTGGGCCACGCAGGTCGGGACCAACATTGCCGGCACCACGCCGCTGATCGGCGGCTGGGTCAGCACCCTGCTACGGGGCGGAACGCAACTCGGCGCCGCCACGCTGACGCGGTTCTACGCGCTGCACGTGCTGCTGTTCCCCATCCTGCTCGGAGTCTTTGCGCTGCTCCATCTGGCACTCGTGATCCGGCAGGGTATCGCACCCAGGACGCCGGTACTGGACAGCGACGCGCCCGGCCGCACCAGCGACCCTGCATACCCCGGCTATTACCGCGAACGCTATGCCCGGAGCAAGGGCGCCGGCGTCCGGTTCTGGCCCGACATCATCGCCAAGGACATCATCGTGGCGGCGCTGGTCGTGGTGGTGCTGGTGCTGCTGGCCCACTTCGCCGGTGCCGGCCTCGAGGCGCCGGCGGACCCCACCGACACCCAGTACGTCCCGCGCCCGGAATGGTATTTCCTGCCGTTCTTCCAGTTGCTGAAGCTGGTTCCCGGTTCGCTGGAAAGCGCTGTGGCCGTGGGCGTGCCCGCAGCACTGGTCGTGGTGCTGCTGGCGCTGCCGTTCTTCGACCGGGGAAGCATGCGCTCGTTGTGGCACCGGCCGGTCGCGGCGACGAGCCTCGGTGTGATGCTCGGTGGCGTGGCGCTGCTGTTCGGGGCGGCCATGCGTAGCGCCCCGCCGCCGTCCGCGGTCAACGAACTCGGTGCCCCGCTCAACGCTATGCAGCTGGCCGGTCGCACGTTGTTCAAGGCGCACAGCTGCACCTCGTGTCATGCCCTGGGCGACCTGAAGCCCGACACCAGCAGTGGCGCCATTCCCAATGCGCCCGATCTCACCGAAGTCGGGCTGCGCCACTCCCCGGCCTGGATGCACAGCTTCATCGAAGATCCGGGCCGGTTCCATCCGGATTCGAAGATGCCCACGTTCGGTCCGCCCAAGTTGACGCACCAGGAGATCGAAGACATCGCGCAGTACCTGTCGTCGCTGCGCGGCAAGAACTGGGCGACGGCCAAACCCGAGATCCAGGACACGTTTCCCCCGCCCGTGAAGCGAATGGAGCATCCATGAAGACGCGGTATGCCATCCTCGGCCTGGTCCTCCTTGGCGCGGGAGCGGTACACCGCGCCGCGGCCCAGGCACCCGACGGCAAGACGCTGTTCGAGGCCAATTGCAAGAAGTGTCACGGCGTGCTGGGCCGGCCGCCGAAGATGATCAAGGAGCAGTATCCGAAGGTGGCAACCTTCGATTCGGCCTTCATCGCCCATCACACCGAGGACTCGATCGTCACGATCCTGACCCGGGGGAAGGGTGAGGACATGAAGTCCTTCAAGGGCAAGCTGAGCCTCGCCGAAATGCGGGCCGTGGCAGCGTACGTCCACGAACTCGCCACCCGCCCCCATCCGTAATGCCACATTCTTTCCCGGAGGCCTTATGCCAATGTTGATGCTGCTGCGGGCAGGACTTCCCGCGCTGTCGGCCCTTGCCGCGTTGCATACGGGGCCGGTGACCGGTTCCGCGGCAACCCTGGTTCGCCACTATGAACGTGACTTCGGCGCCGCCGCGGTCCATGCCGCCATACCCAGCTTTTCCCGCGAGACCGGGCTGCCCTGCAGCGCGTGTCACACCACCTTCCCGCAGCTCAACGCCTTCGGCCGGGCGTTCAAGATGAACGGCTACACGTTGACGGATTCGCAGGTGGTCAGCGACAGCGAGGGTGGAAAGCGCGAAACCCTGCGGCTCGACCTCATTCCGGCGCTGTCGGCGATGGTGCAGACGTCGATATCCCAGATCAGCACGGCCGTGCCCGGCACCCAGAATGGCGCGGTGCAGTTCCCCCAGCAATTGAGCCTGTTCCTTGGCGGCGCGATCACGCCGCGACTCGGCACGTTCGTGCAGGTGACCTACGATCCCGCCGACGGCGGCATTGCGATGGACAACGCCGAGGTGCGCTATGCCGACCGCACCAATCTTGGCTCGCGGTCGCTGGTGTACGGCTTCACGCTCAACAACAATCCCACCATGCAGGACGTCTGGAACACCGTACCCGCATGGGGCTTCCCCTACTCCGCCTCGGCCGTGGCACCGGCCCCCGCGGCGGGAGTGCTGCTCGACGGTGCGCTCGGCCAGCAGGTGGCGGGGCTTGGTGCCTACGCGCTGCTCGGCAACCGCCTCTACGGGGAGTTCAGTGCCTATCGCAGCGCCTTCCAGGGCGGTCCAAACCCTCCCGACGGCACCGCCAGCAACACCGTGCACGGCGCCGCGCCCTACTGGCGCGCCTTCTACCAGATTCCGGTCGGTGCGCAGACGCTGATGGTCGGTACGCTCGGCATGAACGCGGCGCTCTATCCCGAGGGTGTGACCGGGCTCGACAATCACTTCACGGACATCGGCTTCGACGCGCAGTACGAGCGGAGCGTCGGCGGCGGCATACTGACCGCCCACGCGCTGTGGATGCACGAGCGCCAATCGCTCAGCGCCGACCTTGCGTCCGGCGCCGCCGCGAATGCGTTGAACACCCTCCGCACGCTCCGGTTTGACGCGTCGCTCTACAGCCGGGCGCGGATCGGCCTGACCGCCGGCTACTTCGCCACGACCGGAACCGCCGACGCATCCCGCTATCCGGCCGGCGATGTCGACGGCAGTGCAACCGGCAGCCCCGACAGCCAGGGTTACATCGCGGAACTGTCGGCGTTGCCATGGCAGAACACGCGATTCGAGTTGCAATACGTCGGGTACACGAAATTCAACGGTGCGTCGCTCAACTATGACGGATCCGGGCGCAACGCGAAGGACAACAACACCGTGTACCTGCTGGTCTGGATGGCGTTCTGACGTCACCGGCGGAATCGGCGGTGCCTCCACCGTGGCCGCCGATCATCCAGGGCGGGATGGGCATCGGGGTCTCCGACTGGCGCCTGGCCCGCGCCGTGTCGCGGCGTGGGCAGCTCGGCGTCGTCTCCGGCACCGCCATCGATTCGGTGCTGGTGCGGCGGCTGCAGGACGGTGATCCGGGCGGTCACGTGCGACGTGCCATGTCCGCCTTTCCGATGCCCGGTGTCGTCGAGGCGGTGCTCGACCACTACCTCAACGCCGAGGGCCGGGCACCGGGCACGCCCTATGAGTTGCTGCCGATGTACCGTCACGTGGCGCACCGCGGTCGCCACGCGCTCACGATGCTCGCGGCGTTCGTGGAAGTGCATCTCGCCAGGGAAGGACATGACGGGCTGGTCGGGATCAATCTTCTGACCAAGGTGCAGCGGCCCAACCTGGCCACGCTCTACGGCGCGATGCTGGCCGGCGTCGGCGTCGTCCTGATGGGCGCCGGCATTCCTCGCGAAATTCCCGGCGTCCTGACGGCGTTCGCCAACCACCAGCCGGCGTCGCTGCGGTTGGAACTGGTCGGTGCCGCATCCGATGACGTGGTGCGGCTCGAGCTCGACCCGGCCGCGTTCTGGGACACGGTGCCGCCGCCGCTCACCCGGCCGGCGTTCCTCGCCATCGTTGCCAGCAATTCGCTGGCGACGATGCTGGTGCGGAAGGGCGGCGGTGGGATCGACGGCCTGGTCATCGAGGGGCCGACCGCCGGCGGCCACAACGCGCCGCCACGCGGCGACCCGCAGTTCAACCGGCGCGGCGAACCGTCGTACGGCGAGCGCGACGAGGTGGACCTGGCAAAGATCGGCGAACTCGGCGTGCCGTTCTGGGTGGCCGGTGGCGCCGGATCGCCGGAGGGGTTGCGCGCTGCGCTGGCCGCCGGAGCAGCGGGAATCCAGGTGGGGACGCTCTTCGCCTACAGCAACGAATCCGGTCTGCGCCGCGACCTGAAGGACCTGGTCCTGTCGCGCGTCGCGCGTGGCGAGGTGGACGTCTTCACCGATCCGCTCGCGTCGCCGACGGGATACCCGTTCAAGGTGGTGCAGTGGCCCGGAGCGCCCGACGTGGAGCAGCGCACCCGCATCTGCGACCTGGGCTACCTGCGCGTCGCCAGCAGGAATGCCGCCGGCCGGATCGAGTACCGCTGTGCCGCCGAACCGGTGGAGCCGTTCGTCGCCAAAGGCGGCACGGAAGAGGAGACCGTCGGACGGCGATGCCTCTGCAACGCGCTGATGGCCAACATCGGATTGGCCCAGTTGCGTGAAGGTGGTATCGAAGAACCGCCGCTGCTCACCAGTGGCGACGATCTGAAGACGATGGCGGGGTTCCTGGCGGGGCGGACGCAATACTCGGCGGACGACGTGGTCGACTATCTGCTGCAGGGCGCTGTTCGTTCTTCGTGACTCGTTCGTTGTGCAGAGAGGGGGTCGACGGGGTCTCGCAGCGACGTTCGCGGCGCGGCACGGCGAACACAGACACGGCGGTACGGAGCGCCGTCGCGGAGCGCGTCGCCAGAGACCCTGTCGACCACCGATTGATCGGTGGGAGCGAGCTGCTTGCGGACGGGGCGGGCGAGAGGGCCTCTGGCTCCGCGCTCACGCATCACCGCCCCTGAGTCTGCGTGAGACCTTGGCGGACTTGCTCCGCGAAACGTCGCTGCGAGGCCCTCTCGCCCGCCCCCTCACCAATTCCTCAAATGACGCACGACGAACGACAAGCGCCTTCTCACGACCCATGACCCACGACCGCCACCGAATGACTCACGACCTCATTTAGATTCCCCGAGTCCTCCGCTCCCGGGTGAGCCCCATGTCGCTCGTTCCCACGCTCCGCCACGCCGCCCGCCGCCTGCGCCGAGCTCCCGGCTTTGCCCTCGCCGCCATCGTCACGCTGGCCCTGGGCATCGGCGGGACCGTTGCCGTGTTCACCGTGGTCAACGGCGTGCTGCTCCGGCCGTTGCCCTATCCGCAATCCGCACAACTCGTCGACCTGTCGCACACGCTGTCGGTCAACGGCGTGTTGAACGTCGACCAGTCCGACGCGACCTATCTCGTCTACCACGATCAGAACCACGTTTTCACCAGCGTGGCGGCGTATCGCGCCACGTCGGTGAATCTTGCTGCGACCAACGATGCGGCCGCGACGCCCGAGCGCGTGTCGGCCGCGATCGCCACGCCGAGTCTGTTCGATGTGCTGAAGGTGGACGTGATGCGGGGGCGGCGGCTCACGGCGGCTGACGGCGAGCCGGGCGCCGCGCCGGTGGTGGTGATCGGCGCCGGGCTCTGGCAGCGGGCCTTCGGCGGTGATCCCGGGATCATCGGCAGAACGGTGCTGGTTGATGGCGTCGATCGGACAGTCGTAGGGATCGCCCGCGACGACTTCCGGTTTCCCGACGGCGTGACATCGCTGTGGCTGCCGCTGGTGATCGATCCGGCCCACACCAACTCGGCGGCATTCGACTATCGCGGCATCGCGCGGCTCAAGCCTGGCGTGACGCTCGCTGCCGCCACCGCCGACCTGTCACGGCTGCTGCCGCAGGTGCCGGTGATCTATCCCGGGCGCCTCACCGCCGGCGCGATCACCGCCACCCACATGGCGCCAGTTGTGCAGCCGCTGCGCCAGGTGGTGGTGGGTGACGTGGGACGGATTCTCTGGATCGTGCTCGGGGCGGTGGCCCTGCTGCTGCTGATCGCGTGCGCCAACGTCGCCGGGCTCTTCGTGGCGCGCGCCGAAGGGCGCCAGCGCGAGTTCGCGGTCCGTCGCGCCCTCGGCGCGGGGCGCGCCGGTTTGCTCGGCGAATATCTCGGCGAAGCGGTGGTGCTTTCGGTGGCCGGTGCGGTGGTCGGTCTCGTCGCCGCCGCGGAAGCGGTGCATCTCCTCGCGGTTACGCCGGCGGCGGCGAACATTCCGCGCCTGGGCGAGATCCGGATCGATGGGCTGGTGATCGCCTTCACGGCGGGCGTCACGTTCGTCGCGGCTCTGGTGATGAGCGTGGTACCGGCTTGGCGCAGCATGGGGACTTCGGTGTCGGCGCTGCTCACCGCCGAGAGCAACAACACGACGGGATCATCCAGTCGGCAGCGGATGCGGCGCGCGCTGGTCATGGCGCAGGTGGCGCTGGCGCTGGTGTTGCTGGCGGAGGCGGGGCTGTTCATCCGCAGCTTCGAGAAACTGAGCGCGGTCGACCCCGGCTTTGCGCCGGCGAACGCGCTGGCGTTCCGGATGGAACTGCCGGCCGCGACGTATCCCGGCGGAAATGTTGTTGCGCGGACGTTGCTCGACGTGTCGGCGGCAATCGGGGCCGTGCCCGGCGTGCGCTCGGTCGGCATCGGCAGCGTGGTGCCGCTCGGTCAGACGGCGGCGGAGGACAGCGCCGTGCTCGTCGAGGACCATCCGCGACAGCAGGGCCAGCTTCCCGAGATCCGGCCGATCGTCTTTGCCGACAGCGGCTATTTCAGCGCGATGGGGATTCCGCTCGTCGCCGGACGGACGTTTGCGGCGGTCGATGTTGCGCGCGATCCGTCGAAGGCGCCGCGCGAAGTGATCGTGAGCGCGGCGTTCGCGAAGCAGTATTGGACGGTGCAGGGTGCGGTGGGCAAGCGGATCCGGATGAATCCGATCGACGAGTGGTCGACGATCGTCGGCGTGGTGGGGAGCGTGCACCAGGCACGGCTCGAGGAGCCGGCGGCGGCAACGGTATACCTGCCGCTGCTGACCACGTCGGTGCTGGGGACGCCGTACGCGCCGCACGATGTGGCATTCGTGGTCCGTGGTGGCGCGAACCTGACCGGGCAGCTCCCCGCCATCCGCGAAGCCATTGAACGGGCGGCTCCGGCGGTGCCGATCTACCGGCTGGTGTCGCTGTCGGATCTGCTGGCGGAATCCACCGCGCGGATGACGTTCACCATGCTGCTGCTGGGGATTGCGGCGGTGGTGGCGACGGCGATCGGGGCGACCGGGATCTACGGCGTGGTGTCGTACCTGGTGTCGCTCAGGACGCGCGAGATCGGGGTGCGACTGGCGCTCGGGGCCAGGCCCGGAGGATGTCGAGCGGATCGTGCTCCGTCGCGCGGTGGTGGATGCGCTGGCCGGCGTGGGTGCCGGGTTGATTGCCGCGGTGTTTGCGACGCGGGTGCTGGCGCGGGTGCTGTTCGACGTGGCGCCGACGGACCCGGTGGTGCTGGCGCTCGCGGCGGTGGTCCTGCTGGTGACCGCGACGGCGGCGGGGTGGATTCCGGCACGGCGGGCGGCGCGGCTCGATCCGGTGGTGGCGTTGCGGGGGTAGGCAATCGCGGGTCCGGGGGGCTTTTCGAGGGATCAAGTTGCCGTATACAGGACTTGAGGGAGCGTATCGCGGGATCGAGTTGCCGTATACGGGACTTCAGGGAGCTTTTTGAGGGATCAAGTTGCCGTATACAGGACTTCAGTCAGCGTATCGCCGGATCAACGTCGCCGTATACGGGACTTCAGGGAGCTTCTCCAGGGATCAAGTTGCCGTATACGGGACTTCAGGGAGCTATCGCCGGATCAAGTTGCCGTATCGTTGACTTCAGGGAGCTTCTCCAGGGATCAAGTTGCCGTATACGGGACTTCAGGGAGCTTCTCCAGGGATCAAGTTGCCGTATACAGGACTTCAGTCAGCGTGTCGCCGGATCAAGTCGCCGTATGCGGGACTTCAGGGAGCTTCTCGCGGGACCAAGTTGCCGTATACAGGACTTCAGGGAGCTGCTCGCGGGCCCGGGCCGCCATTTCACGACGCGACGAAGGGGGATGCCGTGCGGCGGGGACGCTTGCCCGGTTGCGGAGAGGCGCGTGATGATGCAGGATGAACGGACCCCGCACCCATGTCACGCCGCCGGAGCATTGATCATGAACGCGTCTGCCGCCCTGGTCCCGTTTGCCGCCCTGTGCCTGGTCTCCGCCGTCGCCCCGGCGGCGCGCGCGCAGAACACCGGAGCCCGCCCCGAGGAGACCGAGGTCTGGAAGCCGGTTCCCCCGGTGGTCACGCCGGGCGCCACCGATCTCGCGGCGCCGTCGGACGCCATCATTCTCTTCGACGGCCACGACGAGGATGCGTGGGTGTCGGCCGACGATCACTCGCCGGCGCGCTGGCTGGTGCACGACGGCTTGCTGACCGTGAACAAGAACGCAGCCAACATCGAGACCCGGCGGTCGTTCACCAACTACCAGATTCACCTGGAATGGCGCGTCCCGGTGGGGATCACCGGATCGGGGCAGGGGCGCGGCAACAGCGGCCTCTTTCTCGCATCCACCGGCCCCGGTGACGACGGCTACGAGATCCAGATCCTGGACTCGTATCACAACGTCACCTACGTGAACGGCCAGGCGGCGGCGATCTACAAGCAGTATCCGCCGCTGGTCAACGCCATGCGGCCGCCCGGGGAGTGGAATGTGTATGACGTGATCTGGACGGCGCCGACGTTCAATGCTGACGGCTCGCTCGGCACGCCGGCATACGTCACCGCGTTCCAGAACGGCGTGCTGGTGCAGAACCACGTGGCGCTGCTCGGGCCCACGCTCTATATCGGCAAGCCGTCGTACAAGCCGCACGGTCCGGAACCGATCAAGCTGCAGGCGCATGGCGATCCGAGCGCGCCGATCAGCTTCCGCAACATCTGGGTGCGGGTGCTGCCGGATACGGCGCAGGTGCATCTGCCGTAGCGAGCGTGCCAACGTGGCGTCGCAATCGCGGAACTCGTTGCTCTTCAAATGGATCCTTCGCGACCTTGCGGTCGCTCAGGACTTGGTCGGGGCGCGGGGACTTGAACCCCGGACCTCCTGCTCCGGAAGCGATCCTCGAAGCTGGCCGATCCCGCTGAAATGCGGGAGTGTCCTGAGAAAGTCCGTATCGCGGTGCCAACGGACCCCGCAACGGACACCGGAAACGGGACATACTTGCCGAGGCTGGGCGGTCCGACGTTTCTACTTCATCCGGGGTCTCATGGCTCACGGCACAAAGAAGCTGCATCTCGTTCCCCGGTTACTTCTTCGGCCATTCGCAGATGACAGACAACGGCTGCTTGCCCATGACATGCGCGAAGACGCGTCATTTCCAACGACTGGAGAGGACGCAGCTTGGGTATCAGTGTCCTTGCGCTAGTCTTCGCGTCACCCGCAGGAGGGGAGCGAGGCAGCAGCGCCTCGCCGGGATGTCTTTGATGAGGCCATTGCTCGCTGAAACGGCGAGTCGCGTCGGCCCCGGTGGTTGCTGAGCAGGTCCAGGCGCTGCAATCTTGCAAATGAAAGGGTGGGCCCATGGCGAGCCAAGCAGAGACGGATTTTACCTATTCGCTGATCGACAAGATCTTCCGGCTCAGCATCGGTGAATCCGCCGACTATAGCTGCGCCAAATACGACGGCGATTTCTCGCTCAGCTTGGAGCAAGCGCAGCACCGGAAGCACGAGTATGTCGCTCAGTCCCTCGGGATCGGGCCCGGAGTGAGGCTGCTCGATCTCAGCTGCGGCTGGGGCCCACTGCTGACTCACGCCCGCAGCGTCGGGGCGCTGGGCGTGGGGCTGACCCTCTCCACTGCCCAAGCGGCGGCCTGTCGGAGCCGTGGGCTCGACGTCCACCTCCGGGACTGCCGGACCATCGACCGAGAGGCCTTCGGTGGCTTCGACGCGGTCGCCTCCGTCGGCGGGTTCGAGCACTTTTGCTCGATCGAAGATTATCGGGCGGGGAAGCAGGAGGAGATCTATGGTGATCTGTTCCGCCGCGTGGCCACGCTGCTGCCGGCGAAGGGGCGATTCTACCTGCAGACGATGGTCTTCGGGGATAACATGCTGCCGGTCGATCGCCTGGACGTCAACGCTCCCCGAGATTCCGACGAGTTCATGTTGGGATTGATGCAGAAGCAGTTCCCGGGCTCCTGGCTGCCCTACGGGACGGAGCAGGTCGTAGCTCTCGCGGCGCCCTCCTTCCAGCTGATATCGGCGAACAGCGGCCGGCTCGATTACATCGAGACCATTCGCCAGTGGCGCAAGCGGTTCGCGGCCCCCAGCTGGAGAAAGACGCTGCTCAAACTGTCGCTCCTGCCGCGGTACGTGCTCAGTCGCAATTTCCGGCTCGCCTTCGCCTCAGGCGTCAGCGCCAACACCGTCTGCTTCGAGCGAAAGCTGATGGATCTCTCCCGGATGGTGTTCGAGAAGCGATAACCACGGAGGCCCTCGACGTCAGATTCAGGCGCAACGTGAAAATGGCGGAGAAGTAGAAAGGTCGACGTGTTCCCGTGTGATTGCCGCGTGATTACCAGAAGCAAGACGCTCCGCGAGGTATTCGCGGAGCGTTCGTTGCAACATCACCCATCGTGATCTCTTGCCAAATCGGGGCGCGGGGATTTGAACCCCGGACCTCCTGCTCCCGAAGCAGGCTGCGTCGAGATCCGCTGAGTTTCCGCGAGATGGCAACCAGCGTAGAGCCCAATGCCTTAGCCTAGAATGCTCTTCCTTGAGGTTCCGGGAAATACCGCTAGATTCCATTGCGGTGATTACTGGGTGATTACTGGACCCTTATCGGAACCGCCTGAAGAGGAACCTCATGCCAATCCAGCGGATCACCAAACGAGTCGTCGACGCGACGCAGGCCGGCGATCGGGACGTCTTCCTGTGGGACGCTGAACTTGCCGGCTTCGGCCTCAAGGTGACACCAACCGGGAAGAAGACCTACGTCATCCAGTATCGTATCCCCGGTCTCGGGCGCCTGGGATACGCCAAACGCTTCTCGCTTGGTGAACATGGCCCCCTGACGCCCGAGGAGGCCCGCCGCGCGGCCCGCCGCGAGCTCGGCCGGGTGGCGCAAGGATCAAGTCCGGCTGCCGAACGTGCCGCGCTCAAGCACTTGATCCGCGTCTCGGAGCTCTCCGGCATCCTATCTTGACGAAGTGGACCGGCGCCGGAAGCCTGGTACTGCAAGGGAATACCGCCGCCTCTGGACCAAGCACATCATTCCCGCCTTTGGGACGAAGCAAGCTTCAGCCGTGACGCCCGCGGACATTCGGCGGCTTCACCGCTCCTTGCACGAGACGCCCTACGTTGCCAATCGTGTCGTGGCACGGCTCTCGACTTTCTTCGCGTACGCCATTGCCGAGGGCGCGATTCCGTCGAAGGAGAACCCTGCCCACGGGGTCGAGTTCTATCCCGAGCAGGGGCGTGAACGCTTCCTCACGAAGGAGGAGTTCGGCCGGCTCGGCGAGGCGCTCGCTCGTGCTGAGCGGGAGGGTCTTCCGCGCGCACCGGAGCTTCGACTCAAGATCAAGAAGCCGGAGAATCGGAAGCACCGGCCGAAGAGCGCGGACACTACCGATTCCTGCCAACCCCTTCGCGGTGGCTGCAATCCGTCTGCTCGCGCTGACCGGCTGCCGGGAGAATGAAATCCTGTCGCTGCGCTGGGATGCGGTGGACTTCGAGCGCGGCTACCTGCGGCTCGATGACACCAAGACCGGAAAGAGCGTACGCCCTCTCGGGCAAATTGCTGCGGCGCTCCTCGCCTCGCTGCCGCGTGTCCAAGGCAATCCCTATGTGTTGCCTGGCTTGAAGGCCAAGGGACACCTCATTGAGATCAAGCGAGTATGGTACGCGGTCCGGCACGCTGCCAAGCTCAAAGGATTGCGCCTCCACGATCTTCGCCATTCCTTTGCCTCGGTGCCGGCGGCGGGCGGCGAGTCTCTGCTGGTGGTACGGTCGCTTCTTGGGCACAAGAACGTGGCGACGACAGAGCGCT